>NZ_DS999213.1:1429371-1495276 GCF_000156335.1 Roseobacter sp. GAI101 | reverse complement strand
TTTTCTCCATTTGGAAAATGTGATGATGGAACTGGATCATATTGCAGTCGCAGGTGTGGATTTGGCGGCAGCGTCGGATCATGTGGCAGGCGCGCTTGGGTGTCGGCTGCAGTCCGGTGGGGAACATGCGATATTTCACACCCACAACAGGCTGATGGGATTGGAAGACGGGCTGTATCTTGAGGCGATCGCGATCAACCCGGCAGCGCCCCTGCCAGACCGGGCACGGTGGTTTGATCTGGATCGGTTTGCGGGACCGGCACGGTTGACCAACTGGATTTGCCGTTGTGACGATCTGGATGCGGCTTTGGCAGCTTTGCCGGCCGGTTTCGGCGATCCGGTCGATCTTCAGCGAGGGGATCTGCGTTGGCGGATGGCCGTGCCGCATGATGGCGTGCTGCCGTTTGACAATTGCGCGCCAGCGTTGATCGAGTGGCAGGGTGATGCCCATCCGGTGCAGCGGTTGGACGCCACGGGATGTCGGTTGACAGCCCTTCGGGTGTGTCATCCCGAGGCTGGGCGACTTGGGCAGATACTTGCCCCGTTTTTGACGGACGCGCGGGTAAGTTTTATGGATGCCGAGGCAGGGTTGGAAGCGGCCTTTGAAACGCCGTCGGGGCCGAGGATCTTGCGGTGAGGATACGTGCTGCCGCTGCCGGGGATGCCCCTGTGATTGCTGGCATATGGAATGCGATGATCCGCGACACGCTGTTCACTTTTACGACGGACGAGAAAACGGTTGCCGGGATCGAAGCGATGATCGCGCAGCGTCCCGGAGCCTGCTGGGTGGCTGAAGCCGACGGTGTTCTGGGTTTTGTAACCTACGCGCAGTTTCGCACCGGTCCCGGATATGCCACATCGGTCGAGCATAGCATCGTCTTGACCGAGGCCGCGCGGGGCCAGGGGGCAGGGCGGGCGTTGATGCAGCGGGCCCTGCAAACTGCAGCAGATCAGGGCCTGCATGTGATGGTCGCGGGGATCAGTGCAGCAAACCCCGGTGGCGTCGCGTTTCATAGCGCCCTTGGTTTTGAACACGTCGGCCGGATGCCGCAGATTGCGCGAAAGCAGGGCCAATGGCTCGATCTTATTTTGATGCAGAAACTGCTTAGCGCCCCCTGACTTCCGCCGCGGGGCGCAGTATGGTCGCGCCATGTCGATCTGGTTCCGCATTTCCGAAGCACTGTCCGCTCTTACCGCTGGTGAGGGGCTTTCGGCTGTTTTTGACCGTTTGCGCAGTCCGCCAGAACGATCGGTCGCCTTTACCATTGCGGTCATTGCCTTGGGCGCAAAGATGGCCAAGGCGGACGGCCTGGTCACCCGCGATGAGGTCACGGCCTTTCGCGAAGTGTTCCAGATTGCCGAAGCCGATCAGCAAGGGGCGGCGAAAGTTTTCAACCTTGCACGGCAGGACGTGACCGGGTTCGAGGATTACGCAGCCCGGATCGCAAGGATGTTTCAGGATCAGCCCGAGATGCTGCGCGATCTGATCGAAGGTCTTTTCCATATCGCCATGGCCGACGGCACATATCATCCCAATGAAGATGCGTTTCTGACCCGCGTGGCCGAGATTTTCGCCATGGATGATGGCGACTTTGCCTGTCTGCGCGCGCGCTTTGTGCCCGATACGTCGCCCTTGCCGCATACAGTATTGGGGATCGCGCCCAATGCCACGACCGAGGAAGCGCGCGCGGCGTGGCGGCGGCTGGTGCGCAAGAACCATCCCGATGCGCTGGTCGCCCGTGGCCTGCCGGAAGAGGCGATTGCGATGGCACAAAAACGGATGATCGACATCAACCGTGCGTGGGAAACCTGGTCCGGCAAGGCACGCTGATGCGGATCGCGACCTATAATGTCGAATGGTTTGCCGGACTGTTTGACCAAGAGGATCGCCTTTACAATGACGCTGGCTGGTCGGCGCGCCACAACGTTACCCGCGCACAGCAGACCCGCGCGCTGGGCACCGTCTTCCGGGCGTTGGATGCCGATGCGGTAATGATCATCGAGGCACCGGACCAAAGCGGCAAACAGGGGACCGTCGCAGCACTCGAAGGATTTGCGGCCCATTTCGGTCTGCGCACCAGCGCTGCGATCATGGGGTTCGCCAACCACACGCAGCAGGAAATCGCGCTGCTCTATGATCCGGCAAAGATCACCGCGACCCACACCCCCGGAGGCCCGGTCACGGACGCGAACGGGGCCAGAGGGGCACCGCGCTTTGACGGCATTTTGCGCATTGATCTGGATATCGACGCCAGAGAAGACCTTGTCGTATTCTCAAAACCGCCGCTTGAACTGAGCATTGAAACCGCGAGCGGTTTCTCCTTTCAGATGATCGGAGCGCATTTGAAATCGAAGGCACCCCACGGGGCCAAGAATGAGGCAGATGCGCTGCGCATCGGTATTGCGAACCGGCGCAAGCAGTTGGCACAGGCGATCTGGTTGCGGGGCCGTATCGACGAACATCTGGAACGGGGCTCGCCGCTGATGGTCATGGGCGATCTGAACGACGGGCCGGGGCTGGATGCGTTCGAGGATTTTTTCGGGCGGTCCTCGGTCGAGATCGTGTTGGGCCACCGCGGCGCATTTGCGCTGACCGACCCGCATGCCACACGGGCCCTGGGGCAGCGGATCGGGGCGATGCCCACAACGTCCAGGTTCTGGATCGCACCGGAGAAACGTTATCTTCAGGCGCTTCTGGACTACATCATGGTCAGCCCACAGTTTACCGACAACAACGCGCGTTGGCGCATTTGGCATCCGCTGGACGACCCTGAATGCTGGGCTGATGCTGACCTGCGCGACGCATTGGTCACGGCCTCTGATCATTTTCCGGTCACGATCGAGTTTGACGGCTGAAGCGACCGGGAAGAATGCTATCTTTTGGAGCGAAAGTGAGTCTATGATTTAGTCATGAAACACATGTTCCTGATCCTTTCGCTTTGCTGCCTGCCAGCGTCCGCCTTCGCGCAAGATGAGGGCGATACCGGCCCGTCCCTGATGGAACGCGGGGCACGGATGTTTCTGGACGGCATGAAGCAAGAACTGGCCCCGGCGCTTGAAGGACTTTCCGACTTGGGCGAAGACCTTGGCCCTTCCGTGCGCGGCTTTGTCAGCGAAATGGGGCCGGCCTTTGCCGATCTGCTGGACAAGGTCGAGGATTGGAGCGTCTATGACGCGCCAGAAATACTGCCCAACGGCGATATCATCATCAAACGCAAACCCGAAGAGCCGCCGAAACCCTTGGGCCCCCTGATATATCTGGACCCCAATCCGCAGGTCGAGCTTTAGGATTTTGCGGTCTTCAACTGGACTTCGGCCCCCAGGGATGCCGCAAGCGACTTGAGCCGGGCCTCGGCGACCTCGCCGAACAGCGGCATCATGTCATCGGTAAGCCACAATTCGAGCAGCTTTTTCTTGGGGAACCAGCGCAAACTGCCGCGCTCGTCTTCCTTGTTCATCCACAGCATGGCACCGAACCGCATTGCCTTGCCCAGAACTTCGGCCTCTGCGCGGGTCTGCGCGTCAACCATCTCGTATAGATCCTCAAAGCGGGTGTTTTCGCGTTTGTTGGAATAGCGGTGCAGCAGGGCCAGCCCCAGAAAGATGCGTTCGGCATGTTTCAGCCCGCCCAGATTGGCGCGGGTGGCGTTGTCGAAACACACTTCGGCGCGGTAATCGGGATGCGCGCGCCAACTGACGTCATGCAGCAGGCACGCCGCCTTGATCAGACGTTTGCGTTGGGGAGAGGCGGATTTGAACAGCGGCGAAATGAAATCGAACAGCACCTTGCCGAAACCGGGGGTGCGCGCGTCCTTTGCTTCGGCAAAACGGCAGGCTTCGATCAGCGGATCACGGTCGCGCAGCCGTTGCGGCATCTGTTCATAGAGCATGCCCTCGCGGATACCGTAGCTGGAAATGGCGATGTCCTTGGGCTTGAAGGTCTTGACCAGTCGCGACAGGACTTCGGCGGCATAAGGCACCAGCGCCATCCGGCTTGCGGACACGCCGCTGAACTGGCGCAACTCCTCGAGGTCGGACTCCTTGATGTATCTGACGGTTTCGCGCACCGATTTCGGGGTCATGCGGTATTCATGCAGCACGTGCAGCGGGTACCCCCGGCGCATCATGTCGATCCGCGCAATTGCGCGCCACGACCCGCCGACCAGAAATAGCCTGTCGCGCTGCGCCCCCATCTTGAGGGCCAATCCCTCGATGACGTCCTTGATCTGCGCTTGCCGTGCCTTGGCACCGCCCTTGATGTCACGCAGCTTGAGGGGCCCGAGTGCCGAGGTTACCCGCTTGCCCACGCGCCCGCCGGAGATTTCGGCCAGTTCCATCGAAGAGCCGCCGATATCGCAGACCAGACCGTAAGCGCCCGGCCAGCCGAGCAATACACCTTGGGCGGACAGACGGGCTTCTTCTTCGCCGTCGATGACCCATATTTTCAGACCCGTGAGGCGCTGGACCTCGTCGCAGAAATCCCGTCCGTCGGATGCGTCGCGCACGGCGGCGGTGGCGACCACGGTCAGCTCTGACAGGCCCATGCCGTCTGCGAGCTTCTTGAAGCGCTGCATGGCGGACAGCGCGCGGGTGCGGCCCTGAGGGGACAGATGACCGGTTTCGGCCATGCCGGCACCCAAGGCGCACATGATCTTTTCGTTGTAGAAATATGCCGGCGACCGCGCCGCTCCGTCAAAGACGACAAGGCGCACCGAGTTCGATCCCACATCAACAACGCCCACACGCGCCAAAGCGCGCGCCGACGGGTCCTGGAACAGGGGTTTGCCAAAAAGCCCCAGATCCGCCACGCCTGTTTCAGGCACGGGGGCGGGCGGATTGTTGATGGTCTGCTCTGCCACAAACGCTCCTGCGGGTCTTGGTTGGGGGTTAAACTGGCGCAGGGGCGCGCCAAGGTCAATCGCTAACGGGGGTGGTGCCGGAAAAAGGCGAGGGCCTGCGGCCCTCAAGACATTCTGGTATCTGAGGCCATGTGAGCCTTTTTGCCGCAAGCGGGAACACGGGAGGAGAGCTGCGCCTTCGGCGAGAGTTTATTCGGCAAAATGAAGCGGGGGTCAGTCTTCGGTATGGGTAAGTTTCGGCACATCCGACGCCCCGGCCGAGCCGCGCCCTGACAGCGAGGGATTTTCCATGAAGAAGCGGTGGCAGTTGAAGGCGAATGTGCCTTCCTCGAGGGGAGGGCGGGTGAAGCTGCCATCGGGGGCCATGACCCAGCTTTGCGCTACATCGGCTAGGTTCGCCGCCATGATCTGGCTGGTGATTTGGGCTTTGACGGTGGGGTTTTCGATTTCGACCAGTGTTTCGACCCGCCGC
This sequence comes from Roseobacter sp. GAI101, assembly GCF_000156335.1. Taxonomy (GTDB): domain Bacteria; phylum Pseudomonadota; class Alphaproteobacteria; order Rhodobacterales; family Rhodobacteraceae; genus Sulfitobacter. The sequence continues at coordinate 1,489,945 of NZ_DS999213.1, read as the reverse complement.
GTCAGGTTTCGACCCATCCAGTCGGCTGAGGAGATGAAGACGCGGGCCTTTTTATGGGGCAAGCCATAGCCGTTGCCAAAGCAGACGATGCGGGAATGTTCCAGAAAGCGCCCAACGATGGATTTGACGCGGATGTTTTCGGACAGGCCCTTGATGCCCGGGCGCAATCCGCAGATGCCGCGCACCACAAGGCTGATTTTGACGCCCGCCTGCGACGCGGCATAGAGCGCGTCGATCACATCGGCGTCGATGATCGAGTTCATCTTGGCCCAGATGACGGCGGGTTTTCCTGCGGCTGCGTGTTTTGCCTCGGCTGCGATCATGTCAAGCAGGCGGGGTTTGAGGGTGATCGGCGAGATCGCGAGATTATCGAGTGTATCGGGCTGCGCGTAGCCCGAAAGATAGTTGAAGACCTTGGTGGCGTCGCGGCCCAGTTTCTGGTCGCAGGTGAACAGCGACAGATCGGTGTAGATACGCGCCGTGATCGGGTGGTAATTGCCCGTGCCATAGTGGGTATAGGTCACAAGCTGATTGCCCTCGCGGCGCACCACGGTTGAAATTTTAGCATGTGTTTTCAGGTCGATAAATCCGTACACTACATGGGCACCGGCCCGTTCCAGTCTGCGGGACTGGCGGATATTGGCGGCTTCGTCGAAACGGGCCTTGAGTTCGACCAGAGCAGTGACGGATTTGCCGTCTTCTGCCGCCTCGCAGAGCGCTTCGACGATGGGGCTGTCGCGGGATGTCCGGTAGAGCGTCTGTTTGATCGCGACCACATCGGGGTCCCGCGCGGCCTGGGCCAGAAACCGGACCACCATATCGAATGTCTCATAGGGGTGGTGCAGCAGCATATCCTTTGAGCGGATTGCGGCAAACATGTCGCCGTCGTGATCCGTAACCCGTTCGGGAATGCGCGGGGTGAACTGCGGCCACAGCAGATCGGGGCGGGAATCGATCACCAGCTCGGACAGGTCGTCGATGCCGATCATGCCGTCGATTTCGATCACGTCCTGGGGGCGTACGCCCAGTTCGGCCATCACCACGGATTTCAGTTTTTCGGGGGCACCGGCGGAATGGGTCAGGCGCACGACCTCGCCGCGGCGTCGGCGTTTGAGAGCGACTTCGAATTCGCGCACAAGGTCTTCGGCCTCGTCCTCGACCTCGAGATCGCTGTCGCGCAGCACGCGGAATTCGAAGTGGGCCTTGAGCTTGTAGCCCGGAAAAAGGCCGGGAATATTGAGCACCAGCAAATCTTCGAGCGGGAGGAAGCGGTGGCAGCCTTCGTCCGCAGGCAGGGCGACGAACCGGTCGATCTGCGCGGGGATCGGCAGCAGCGCCTGAAGGGAACGTTTGTCGCTGGTACGCTCAAGTTGCAGCGCCAGCGCATAACCGGTGTTGGGAATAAACGGAAACGGATGCGCCGGGTCGATGGCCAAGGGCGAGAGGACGGCGAACACCTGGTTCAGGAATACGTCTTCGAGGTATTTCAGGTCGGCCTTGTCCAGATCTGCGGCGCGTTCGAGCATAATGTTCTGTGCGTCCATCTCTGCCATGAGGTCGACCAGCACGCGCTGTTGGGTCATCATCAACCGGCGCGCATTTTCGTTGATCAGCACAAGCTGTTCGGCCGGTGTGAGCCCGTCGGCGGCCGGTGTGGTGTTCCCGGCCTGGGCAAGTTCGCGCAGGCCCGCGACGCGTACGGTGTAGAATTCATCAAGGTTATTGGCGGATATCGACAGGAACCGCAGGCGCTCAAGCAGCGGCACGCGGAGGTTTTCCGCCTCTTCCAGCACACGCCAGTTGAACCCCAGCCAGCTGAGTTCGCGGTTGAAGAACCGACCCACCCCGGTGATGTCGAGACCGGGCAGGTCCTGCGGTTCTGGAAAGGGGGCCTCGAGGAAATCAGCGTGGGTCATAGCGACCTTATGATGTTGGTTTGTAAGGGAATTGTGACAGCTATGATCGAAGTATCGCGCGGGTCAGGTGCGATTGTCCAGCACTTGTGCCGCAAGGCTGCGGGTCACGGGCTTTTTCTGCGCCAGACTGGCGGCATCCAGCCGTGCGACCAGATCACCGGCGGCAGCAAAGGACCGGTCCATGCGCGGCAGAAGATAGGGAATAAGATCGGGCCTTGGGGTCAGTTGGCGGTCTGCCAGCAGCTTGGCCAGAACCGCCGTCAGAAGCATGTCGTCCGGAGCCTCGAGGGCGACGGCACCGGCGGCCTGCATGCGGCTGGCCAGATCGGGCAGGGTCAACCGCCACTGGGCCACCGCGGGTGCGCCGGTCAAAAGCAGGCTGTGTCCCTCGGCCAGCACAAGGTTGTGCAGATGGAAAAGAGCCGTTTGCGCCTCGGGGTGCCGGGCGATCAGCGGCACGTCCTCCACCGCCACGCAGGACCGGGCAAGGTCGGGTATGTCAGCGCGCAACAGGTCGCGGGCCTGGATGATACGGGCACCGGATTGTGTCGCCCAGACATGAGTTAGATGGGTCTTTCCCGACCCCGGGGGGCCGGTCAGCGCCAGTTTGCGCCCGGCCCATGTGCGCCATCCGTCGATCATCGCCGCGGCAATGGCGTTCGACGGGGCGACAAAGAAATCATCACGACCCAGTGCGGCGCGACTGGGAAGGGCAAGGCCAAGTTGCTGCGCCATGGTCACTTTGCCGTGCCGTCTTTGGGGGGCTCGGTTCCCTTGTACAGCGCGCTTTCGCGGTACTGTTCGGCGGCAAAGCGGGCGATAACGCCAAGGGTGGCGGCAATCGGCACTGCTGCCAACATGCCCACGAAACCGAACAGTGATCCGAAAACCGACAAGGCAAGGATCAGCCAGACCGGGTGCAGACCTACCGAATTGCCAACCAGCTTGGGCGTGAGGAAGTTGCCCTCGAGGGTCTGGCCCAGAAAGAAGACGCCCGCAACAAGACCGATCGACAACCAGTCCCCCCAGAACTGGAACAATGCCAGCCCGATCGCCAGAATGCCCCCTAAAAGTGCCCCGAGATAGGGAATGAAGGTCACGAGACCCGCGATGAAGCCCACGACGAGGCCGAATTGCAGGCCCACCAGCATCAGGGCAATGGCATAATAGGTGCCGAGAATCAGGCAAACCGTCCCCATGCCGCGCACGAAACCGGCGAGCGTCCTGTCAATCTCGCGGGCCAGACGCCGGATGACGGGGGCGTGCTCGCGGGGGAGCAGGCTGTCGATTTCCGCAACCATTCTGTCCCAGTCAAGCAGCAGATAAACGGCGACGACCGGCACGATCACGAAAAGAAGCATGATGTTCAGCAAGGATGCCGCCGAGGCAAGGGCCGTTTGCAGCAACTCTCCGCCGCGTTCCTGTACCGTTGCCGCGATGTTGGTGAGGGAGGTGTTCAGCGTGGACCCTTCGACAAAGAGGGTCGGGAAGTGGTCGCGCAGGAACGCCATGAAATTGTCGGCAAGCTTGGGCGCGACGTTGAACAGGCTGACCGATTGCGTGACCAGGGCCGGAATGACCAGCAGCGCCATCAGCACGAAGATGAGGATCGCGATCAGCGTGATGACCATGGTGGCCATCGCGCGGCTAAGCCCGAGGGATTCAAGCCGGTCTGCCACCGGGTCGAGGAAATAGGCGATGGCAGCACCGATCAGGAAAGGCAGCAGCACGTTCCCGGTGAACCACAAGATGACAAGGAAGACCGCAGCGGCGACGCCCCAATATTTCATCTGATCTCTCATGGGCAAGGCCATTGGCTGTCTCCGCTTTCGGTCATGCCCCACATTGCGCGGCGGGGCGGAATTTTCAAGGGCCGGTGATCAAAAGAACTGCCGGCATGCGCAGCGGGTGGCGGAGCCTTCGGCGAGGATTTTAGTCCATTTGGAACGGGGCGATGGTGCTGGGCAACGAGGACGGCTGTTTGCCGGAGCGGTTTTTTGCGGCGGGTCCCACGGGCTTGGTTGACAATCCTGGGGGACGCGGGGCCACTGGGCGCAAAAGGAGTGCCGGAATGCGAAGTGAATTTGATCAGGAACTGGAAGACCGTTTGGTGCGCTATGCCGCGATCGACAGCCAAAGTGACGAGAGCAGCCTCTCGAGCCCCAGCACGGATATACAGCTGGATATGGCGCGTCTGCTGGTCGAGGAGTTGCAGGCCATGGGGGCGGCGGAGGTGCAGTTGACGGATTACGGTGTGGTGCTGGCCACCGTGCCCGCCACCGTTGCGGGGGCACCGGTGATGGGCTGGTGCGCGCATGTGGACACGGCCCCGCAGTTCAACGCGACCGGGGTCAAGCCGGTGGTGCACCGGGGGTATAACGGCGGAGACATCCTGTTCGCCGACGCACCGGAGTTGAAGCTGTCGCCCGAGAACGCGCCGTATCTGGGCGAGAAACGCGGCGATGATATCATAACGGCCAGCGGGACAACCTTGCTGGGCGGGGATGACAAGGCGGGTGTGGCGATCATCATGACCGCGGCGCGGCATTTGTTGCAGAACCCCGATCTGCCCCATGGGGCGATCCGGCTGGCCTTTACCCCGGACGAAGAGATCGGGCGCGGCGTCGATGCACGTCTGCCGGCCGACCTGGCCTGCGATTTTGCCTATACCTTTGACGGGGCAAAGCCGGGCGAGATCGAGTACGAGAGTTTCTCGGCGGATGGTGCGGTCGTGACAGTGACGGGCGTATCGGCGCATCCCGGCTGGGCGAAGGACAAGTTGGTCAATGCACTGCATCTGGCCGCGAAAATCCTGATGACGCTGCCCCATGTCACCATGACCCCGGAAACGACACAGGACCGCGAGGGGTTCATTCATGCCGTGAGCGTCAATGGGGGGTCTTCAGAGGCGCAAATCAGATTTATCCTGCGCGATTTCGAGTTGGACGGCTTGGCGGCGAAGGGGGATCTGTTGCGCAAGGTGTGTGACGCGGTGCAGGCATCGGAGCCGCGCGCGCAGGTGCACTGCGAGATCACGCCGCAATACCGCAACATGCGTTATTGGCTTGAAAAGGATATGACCCCGGTCGATCTGGCGCGTGCCGCGGTACGTGCAGCGGGGATGGAGCCTGTGTCGGCAGCCATTCGCGGCGGGACCGACGGGTCGCGCCTGACCGAGATGGGGGTGCCGTGTCCGAACATCTTTACCGGCATGCAGGAAATTCACGGGCCGCTGGAATGGATATCGGTTCAGGATATGGCAAAGGCGGTACGCGTGGCGCTTGAGCTGGCGGGAAGGGCTGCGGCTTAAGGCGGGTCTGTGCGGGTCTGTGCGGGTTTGGGATGGATTGGGGCGCTGCCCCAAACCCCGAGATATTTGAGAGCCAGAGAAGCGACGCTGTTGGTGATTGTTTCCCTGCGGTGTTTGGCATAATCAGGCCTGAATTCAGTCTGAGAGGATCATCATGCGTCTGTCCCGATATTTTTTGCCCGTGCTCAAGGAAAACCCGTCGGAGGCGCAGATCGTCAGCCACCGGTTGATGTTGCGTGCAGGGATGATTAAGCAATCCGCTGCGGGGATCTATTCGTGGTTGCCGCTGGGGTTCAAGGTCTTGCGCAAGATCGAGAACATCGTGCACGAAGAGCAGCAGCGCGCCGGGCATATTCCGATGCTGATGCCAACGCTGCAATCGGCAGATTTGTGGAAGGAATCCGGGCGTTATGATGCCTACGGCCCCGAGATGCTGCGCATCAAGGACCGGCAGGACCGCGATATGCTGTACGGTCCCACCAACGAAGAGATGATCACCGATATTTTCCGCAGCCATGTGGGGTCTTACAAGGACCTGCCGCTGACGCTTTATCATATCCAGTGGAAATTCCGCGACGAGATCCGTCCGCGGTTCGGGGTGATGCGGGGGCGCGAGTTCCTGATGAAGGACGGCTATAACTTCGACCTGACCAAGGAAGACGCCCTGCATGCGTATAACCGTCATCTGGTCAGCTATTTGCGCAGTTACGAGCGGATGGGCCTGCAGGCGATCCCGATGCGCGCGGATTCCGGCCCGATTGGTGGTGATGACACGCACGAGTTTCTGGTGCTGGCGGAAACCGGCGAGTCGGAGGTGTTCTATGACAGCCAGATCACCGAACTGAAGTTTGGCGACCGCGAGATCGATTATGATTCCGTCGATCAGTGTCAGGCCGTGCTTGAGGAGTTTACCTCGCGGTATGCCCGCACCGATGAAACCCATGACGCGGCCTTGTTCAGTGAAGTTCCGCAAGATCGCCAGCGCACGGCGCGCGGTATCGAAGTGGGGCAGATCTTCTATTTCGGCACGAAGTATTCCGAACCCATGGGCGCGACCGTTCAAGGCCCGGACGGCAAACCCACACCGGTGCATATGGGCAGCCACGGAATCGGCGTCAGCCGCCTGCTGGGCGCGATCATCGAGGCCAGCCATGACGACAAGGGGATCATCTGGCCCGAAGGGGTAACGCCGTTCCACGTCGGTATCGTCAATCTCAAGCAGGGGGACGAAGAAGCGGACAGTGCCTGTCAGGCGCTTTATGACAGCATCACGGCGCTGGGCCTTGAGCCGCTTTATGATGACCGCAACGAGCGCGCCGGCGGTAAGTTCGCGACGATGGACCTGATCGGTTTGCCTTGGCGTATCACGGTTGGTCCGCGCGGGCTGAAGAACGGTGTGGTTGAACTGACATCGCGCCGCACCGGCGAAAGCGAGGAAATGGCCCCGGAAGACGCCGTGCAGAAAATCGCGGAAATCTACGCCAAGCATCGCTAAAAGCATTGCTTGTGCCCCCGTGTTGCCCTGCGCATCATGGGGGTACGATGGCAGGGGCGGTGTTTTGGCGAGGGCAAGAGTGGCATGATTGTAAAGGCGATCACTTTGGCAGGCGGGCTGGCCGCCGGGATGGCGACGTCGCAATTTCCGGAGTTTTCGCAGCAATATGCGCAACGTCTGGGCGGTGCCGTCGACGAGCTGGGGCAGGTCGTCGCGGATTTCGATGCCTCTGCACAATCGGTCGGCCTGTCGCGCGCGGCGGCATTGAGGCAGATGACCGGGTCGGATTTCCTGGACCGGCGGCGCGCGGATATGGCAGCCACCTTTGAACGTCACGCGGCGTTGTCCGAAGCGTTGACCCGGCTTGAGGGGCAGGGGCCCTTCATGCGGGCCTATTACGTGCCGCAGATGCGCGACACCGGGATCGCCAAGGCCGCCTGGGCCGCGTTTCAGCCCGCCTTGCCGCTGAACTTTGCCGGGGCTGTGTTTGGCGGGGTCGGGTTCGTGCTGGGTGTGACGGGGGTCGGTCTGATCCTTGGTCTGCTGGCGCTGCCGTTTCGCCGCCGCAAGCACCAGAGCGCTGCCGGTTAGGCCGGTACGCCACCAAACCCGCAGCTACCCCCTTTGTGAACGGTCATCCGCCGATACGCCGCTTGACCCGATGCGCACAAACCAGCAGGTTGCGCGCGACCAACCTGACCGGAGCCCCTTGATGGCCAAATCTGTTTCCAACACGCCGCCGTTTGCCCCGTTCGAGTGGATGATTGCTTGGCGGTATTTGCGGGCGCGCCGCGCCGAAGGCGGGGTCAGTGTGATGACATGGATCAGCCTGATCGGGATTACGCTGGCGGTGTTTGCGCTGATCGCGACACTTGCCGTGCGGTCGGGGTTCCGGGCTGAATTCGTGGGCACCATTCTGGGGGCCAATGCCCATGTGACCATCTACAATGCGGCGACGGTTGATGACAATGGCGGCACCCAGACCGGCATCGCAGACTATACCCAGATGGCTGAACGCGTCGCTGCGGTGCCCGGTGTGACCCACGCAGCGCCCCTGGTGCGCGGTCAGGTGATGGCCAACAAGGGCCAAGCCAACGCAGGCATCGAGATCTATGGAATCGACGGGGCCGACCTTGCCAACATCCCGCGTATCGCCAACCCGGAAACCGCTGTCGGCGATCTGGCCAATTTCGACCAGGGCATCGCCATCGGGTCGGGCGTGGCACAGTCCCTGCGGGTGGGCGTCGGCGACCGGATCAAGATCATTTCGCCCAACGGGGTCAAGACCGCCTTTGGCACCAGCCCGCGGGTCAATGCCTATGATGTGGTCTATGTCTTTAGCGCGGGCCGCTATGACATCGACCGCACCCGCGCCTATCTGCCGTTGGCCGAGGCGCAGTCGTTCTTTGACCGCGAAGGATTGGCGGACGAGCTTGAGGTGATGGTCGAAGACCCCGATCGCGTGGACGAGCTGACCGATGCGCTGCTGCTGGCGGCGGGGGACAGGGGCATGGCGTGGACATGGCGGGATGCTTCGGGATCGTTTCTGAATGCGCTTGATATCGAAGATCGGGTGATGTTCGTGATCCTCAGCATTCTGGTTCTGATCGCGGCCATGAACATTGTGTCTGGGCTGATCATGCTGGTGAAAAACAAGGGCCGCGATATCGGTATCCTGCGCACCATGGGCCTTAGCGAGGGGTCAATTCTGCGGGTATTCTTCATCTGCGGGGCCTTCACGGGGATCATCGGCACCGCCATGGGGGTGATCCTGGGCTGCTTGTTCGCCCTTTACGTCGACCAGATCTTTGGCGCGGTAAACTGGCTGTCGGGCGGCACGGCGTGGGATGCATCGGTACGCGGGATCTATTTCCTGCCCGCCAAGCTGCAGTTCAATGACGTGATGTCGGCGGTGGCATTGTCGCTGGGCCTGTCCTTTATTGTCACGATCTTTCCGGCACGGCGCGCGGCAAGGATGAACCCGGTTGAGGCCTTGCGCTATGAATGATCCTGTATTGCGCCTGTCGGGCATCAAGAAAGCCTACAACGCGGCAAAACCGACCGAGGTGACCGTGTTGCGCGGCATCGACCTGACGGTTGAACCGGGCGAAGTCGTGGCCCTTGTGGCACCATCGGGGGCCGGTAAGTCGACGCTGCTGCATATCGCGGGGCTGCTGGATACGCCTGACACGGGCACGGTCGAGATTGCTGGCGTTGATATGACCGGTCAGTCCGACCGCAAACGCACCGGCGTGCGGCGGCGCGATGTGGGGTTCATCTATCAGTTCCACCACCTGCTGCCCGAATTTTCGGCGCTTGAAAACATCGTCCTGCCGCAGCTTGCCAACGGGGTCGGGACTGCGGATGCACAGGCCCGTGCGACGGGGCTGCTTGATCAGGTCGGCATCGCGCATCGCGCAAGTCACCGGCCTGCGGAACTGTCCGGCGGCGAACAACAGCGCGTCGCGTTTTGCCGCGCCCTGGCCAATGCGCCGCGCCTGCTGCTGGCGGATGAACCGACCGGCAACCTTGACCCGACAACGTCGGACCAGGTTTTTGGCGCGTTGATGGATTTGGTGCGCAGCACCGGGCTTTCCGCCGTGATCGCGACGCATAATCTTGAACTGGCTGCCCGAATGGACCGTCAAATCAGGTTGGACGCCGGGTTGCTGGTCCCGGTTTAGGGCTGATCCAAGACAAATTTGCCATAGAATTTCCTTGCTGTGACCCCAAACAGGTCACCGTCATTGGGCATGATGATCCGATATCGGGATCTTATTATGTCATCCATTCTAATTATGCTTTTAGCGGCGATTGGGCCGATGTTTGCAATTTTCGACCCCTTCGGAGGGGACGACGACGATCAAGACACTGACGCGTCAGCGGTCCAGGACGGGCCTCTTGTTCCGTCTGAAGAGGCCGCAATTCAAGACGGGGAAACGCTTGCGCCAGGTGCCACCACGCCCGGCTTTTTCCAAGGTCTTGGGGGCGACGATACCCTGACCGGCAGCAGCCTTGATGATCGTCTGACCGGCAGCTTTGGCGCGGATGTGATCTCGGGCGGCACCGGCAACGACACCCTGTTCAGCGGCGGCGAAACCTTGGGCGAAGGCGAGGACGGCGAAGCAGACCTGCTGGATGGTCAGGAAGGCGATGATGTCTTGATGCTGGGCGGTGGCGATACCGGGCTGGGGGGCGAAGGAGCCGACAGCTTTACCATGCTGTCGGATGCGCAAGGCAATATCACCGTTGGCGACTACGACCCGACACAGGATGCCCTGGTGGTCGAGACGACACGGGAAGATGTCACGATTTTGGGCCAGACCTTTGAAAATGGCGCATTGCGCGTTTCCCTGAGCACCGGGCTATCCATTACCCTGCCAGGGATCGAGAACCCGATCAGTGACAGTGCGATCCTGTTCGTGATGGCCAACCCCCTGCGGGGCATTGGCTAGCGTATCCGATTTTTCGATAAATCCGGCTCGGAATTTTTGAGAATTCCTGTCCGTCTCTCATTTGTCCGGGCAGCGCGGTAGCGGCGTGAGGTGTTGCGACCGCCGCGCAGACCCGTTGTGCGCAAGGCTACGGCGGCTATCAGGCCGCGCAGGTGAATCTTCCGCCCGATCAGAGGCAGAGTGCAGAACTCAAGGCTGCAAGGCGCGCCATCCCACCCCTCGCCAAGCACATGACAAACATGTTACTGAAGCTTCCGAAGACCCAAGCTTTCCCCTTGATTGATCCAGATCATGGCGCAGCCTGTCACCAACAGCAAATCTAATGCATTGCCCGAAGAAGGAACCCCCCAAAATGCGTCTGTCCCTGATTGCCCTATTGCCGTGCATCTTGCCTTTTGCCGCCTGCGTCGCCCCCGATATGCCTGACCAGTCTGACGGTGCCGCCTTCTTTGCCGAGAATTGCGTGGCCTGTCACGGACGGACAGGCAAAGGGGATGGCCCCCTTGCGGCCGGACTGGCCAAGGCTCCGCGTGATCTGACCCTGCTGGCGCGTGACAATGACGGGCGGTTCCCCGAGACAAAGACGCTGGCCTATATCTACGGTGATCCGCTGGACAACCACATGACCCGTGTCATGCCCGAGTTCGGAGAGGATATGGCGCTGGATCTGGTCCCCGTGGATCTGGATGGCCAAATGACGCCGACCCCGCGCGTTTTGGCGGGCCTTTTGCTGTATCTCGAAAGCATCCAGCGCTAATCGCAGATTCCGCGCAATTCGACCCCGTCCCACGGCATGCGCACATCATAGGCGCGGCTTTGGGGCAGCGGTTCCACAGGCATCACCTGGCCGATTAATGCATGCAGCCGCTTGGTGCGCGGTGCCTGCGGGGCCAGCGCGCGGCAACAGACGAATTCCTCGACGATGGCCCCTTGCTGTTCAAAGGCAAAGTCACCGAAACGGGGTTCGGTTTTCAGATCAAACAGATAGGGGTCCGCCATGCCGCCATGTTCACGGGCGGCGCGCAGCGGGGAATAGCCCGTCTTCGTGCGGTTCTGCCACTGCCAGATATGGGTCAGTTCGTGGCTGAAGATCATCGCAGCGATCAACCCGATTTTGTCAGGGTAATCCGGCAGATAGTCCTCAAGATACCAGTCTTCGTCAAACAGCACCGTGTTCCACAGCGCGATTGCGGCGGGCTTGGTCGTGATAACCTCGCCGGGGATTTCCGGCGGCAATATCCGTTCGCGGCAGGTGGTGCGGGGACGGGCCTTGCGCGTCATGGTGACCGCCTTGGACGGTGCCCCGTCGTGCAGCCGTACCTGCCGGATGTTCAATGTCTCGCCCATGATGGTCTGGGCAAAAGCCTGTTCGTTCACCGTCAGGGGGCGTCCGCAAGAGGCGAGAAAGGTCAAAAGGATCAGGGCGCGGATCATGGCGTGCACGTTGGGTGAATCCCCCGTGCCGTTCAAGTGAAAACCGCGTTACCGCGCAAAGGTGGCGGTGGCCAGCGCGACAGGCTTGCCCGAGGGTTCGGCGATCAGGGTGCAGCGGGTGAAGATCATGGAACGCCCTGCGCGGGTGACCTCGGCCTCGGCACGGATGGTTTCTCCGGTCGCGGGGCGCAGGAATTGCGTGTCGAGCGTGACAGTGCTGACCGGGGCCATCGCGTCCAGATGCCCCATGCAGGCCATGACCATCGCAGTGTCCGCCAGCGCGCCCAGGGCTTGCCCCGATACGATGCCACCGGTGCGTTTAAGGGCGTCGCTGATGGGGATTTCGAGGATGGTTCTGTCGGTCCCGATTTCGGTGACCGTGGGGGCAAGGGCCATGACCCAGGGCGCAAAGTTTTCGTCTAGAATGGTCTGGGCGGTTTCGGGTGTCATGGGCTGGGTCCGGTGATTGGGGTGGGGCGCGTGGGGTGTCACCCACCCTACGCCGGACGCGGGGTGGGGTTTCAAGTCAAAACGGTGGGGTTACTTGACCTTTTTGCCCGCAACCACAGTGCCGTCTTTCATACCGCTGTTGGCGGTGGCCAGCACTTTGACCTTTTCTTTTTGGGTTTCTTGGTCTCTTTATTGCCTTTGTTTTTCTCTTTGGACATGGGGTTCTCGTTCACAAAAGGTTCCCGAACGGCGGGTGCCCATCGGGTAGATGCTCAGAGGGCAGGGGCGCACTGCGCGCGGCGGGTCCGGTGAGGCAACAGGCGGCGCGGTTGGCGGGGGCCTGTGCGGATATAGATGCGTATGAGGGCGACGTTTGGCAAGAGGGATGCCGCGCCACCATCGCAACATTCATATCAGTGACACCGGAAGGGCGGTGCCCGACCTCGGGCCGAAGATATGCGAAGCATCAAGGGGGCGCGAGGTGCGCCCTCCCAACGCACCAAAGGTGCGCCGATCTATTCTGGCACGCCTCCGGCGTGACGGGGGAGGGTGAGACCAGTCTCGGAAACCTTCCAATGGAAGGTTTCAGGTTCGAACGGGCGAAGCCCCGAACAGGCGCGGCCCGAGACAGTGTCTCGGGCTTAGGAAATCCTTAAGGCATGCAGTAGCCGAAACGTCCGCCGTCCCAGCTTCACTTATGGTCTTTAGCTATTTTCAGTTCGAGTTCAGAAAGCTCGGGTAGAAGATCAATGAATAGTTGCGTATTCTTATATCCGCCTTCCATTCTCTCAGTATGACCCTGCCAGATCCCTCCATCCCAAATGACAGTCGCGAGTCCCGTCAGATAAGTTGCACGTTCCATTAAGTCGATCGCGTCATTGAGGCTGATACGGAGGTCGTCTATCCCGTCTTTCTGCAGCTTCTCGTCGAATGCCGTCCGCCCCAGACGATGACCAAGGTAGGAATCCCTAAATACTCTTAATCTCTTAAAGTGACGGTCATTCTTCAAGCTGTTCCCATGATGCAACATTGAGTTGATCGACAAATCCAATTCTTCGGTGCTCTCCCAGGTGGTGGGATGCTGGGATCTCCCTTCCGAATGCCTCTGCGCCACCAAGCTCTTGTTTTCCGAAATGAGTCTAATAAGCCGAAATATGGAGTGGCCATTGTTCTCCATATGCCGATTGAGAAACAAAACAAGTGAGTTAAATATTGAAAGCTGCGCCGTGGCAATGAAATGCCCCGAAAAAGACCCGACTATTTTTTTAATGAGTAGGTCGTAGTGATCGTTGATAGCCTTGAGTGAGCCCAATTCTCGGTCAGCAGTTTTGTGATCCTGAATGATTGAGGCAATAACTTGGTCAATCTCCGTCTCAATCTTACTCAAACATCCAACTCCTCCACAAACTGCGCGTTCTCCTGAATGTACTGGTAGCGCAGTTCCGGCTTCTTCCCCATCAGACGCTCTACCAGATCGCCGGTTTCTCCGGGCGTGTCCTCTTGCACCGTGACGCGGATCAGCTTGCGGGTGCTGGGGTCCATCGTGGTTTCTTTCAAATCCTTGGCGTCCATCTCGCCCAAGCCCTTGAAGCGTTGCAGGTCGATTTTGCCTTTGCCGCCAAGGCCCTTTTCCAGCCACAGGTCCTTTTCCGCATCGTCTGAAACATAGACACGCTTGGCCCCTTGGGTCAGACGGTAGAGCGGCGGGCAGGCCAGGTACAGGTGGCCCGCGTCGATCATCGGGCGCATCTGGGTATAGAAGAACGTCATCAGCAGCGCGGCGATATGCGCGCCGTCGACGTCCGCATCGGTCATGATGATGATCTTGTCATAGCGCAGATCATCCAGCACGAACTTGCTGCCCATCCCGACGCCAAGCGCCTCGCACAGATCGTTGATCTCGGCGTTGGTGTTCAGTTTGCCGGAGGCGGCCCCGAGTACGTTGAGGATCTTGCCCTTGAGCGGCAACAGCGCCTGATTGACCCGGTTGCGCGCGCCCTTGCCGGACCCGCCAGCCGAGTCGCCCTCGACGATGAACAATTCGGTGCCTTCGCGGTTTTTCGACGTACAGTCGGTCAGCTTTCCAGGCAGGCGCAGCTTTTTGGTGGCGGTCTTGCGGGCGGTTTCCTTTTCCTGACGGCGGCGCAGGCGTTCTTCGGCGCGCAGGACCAGAAAATCCAGGATCGCGCCGGCAGATTTCGTGTTGGACGCCAGCCAGTTGTCAAAATGGTCGCGCACGGCGTTTTCCACCATGCGCTGCGCGTCCACCGTGGCAAGACGGTCCTTGGTCTGGCCGACGAATTCCGGTTCGCGGATAAAGCAGGACACCAGCGCGCAGCCGCCGGTGATCAGGTCTTCGCGGGTGATGGTGCCGGCCTTCTTGTTGCCGACCAATTCGCCATAGGCCTTTACGCCCTTCAGGATCGCGGCCCAGAAACCGGCCTCGTGGGTGCCGCCTTCGGGGGTGGGGATGGTGTTGCAGTAGGACTGGATGAAGCCATCGCGCGAAGGGGTCCAGTTGACTGCCCATTCGACCTTGCCGGGGACACCGAATTTTTCCTTGAAGTCGACCATGCCGCCGAAAGGGGCGTCGGCGTAGCTGGTCGACCCCTTGAGCGTCTCGTTCAGATAGTCGGACAGACCGCCGGGAAAGTGGAAGGTCGCTTCGGACGGAGTGTCGCCGTCTTTCTGAGAGGTCTTCCAGCGGATTTCGACACCGGAAAACAGGTAGGCCTTGGACCGCGCCATCGCAAACAGCCGCGCGGGTTTCAGCGTCAGATTGCCAAAGATTTCCGCGTCGGGGTGAAAGGTCACCGATGTGCCGCGCCGGTTGGGGGCCGCGCCGATTTTCTCGAGCTTGCCTTGAGGGATGCCGCGCGAGAATTCCATCGCATAAAGCTCGCGATTGCGCGCGACCTCGACCCGCAGGTGGTCGGACAGGGCGTTGACGACCGACGACCCGACACCGTGCAGGCCGCCCGATGTCTCATAGCTGTCGCCGGAAAACTTGCCGCCTGCGTTCAGGGTGCAAAAGATGATTTCCAGCGCGGATTTGCTGGGGTCCTTGGGGTGCGGATCGGTGGGGATGCCGCGGCCGTTGTCGCGCACGGTGACATGGCCGTTTTCGTGCAGTTCCAGTTCGATCCAGGTGGCATGGCCCGCAACGGCTTCGTCCATCGAGTTGTCGATGATCTCGGCGACCATGTGGTGCAGCGCGCGGTCGTCCTTGCCGCCGATATACATGCCGGGGCGCAGGCGGACGTGTTCCATATCCTCGAGAACCTGAATCGAGGACGCGTCATATTCCTTGCCACTGGACTGCGCACCGGAAAGAAGATCGGACATGATTGGGCCTGCCTGTCTGTTGCTTTTGTCAGGGGGCCACTATGCCAGAGCGCAGGGGGCGGGGGAAGGGCGGATGATGTCGCAAACCGGCGATTTCATTTGGCGTGATGCTGGTATCAGCGGTCGGAATACGCGATCAAAGGTTGCTTCGATGACAGACATGCCCACGCCCTTGGAAACGCCGCTGACGACGCTGCGCGACGCGCCCGACTGGCGCTATATGTTGCAGGAATGCGACGAACTGTATCGCTATCTGCCCGCAGGGGGCAGCGACAAGATCAAGACGCACCAGCGCAAGGCCCGCGAAGCGATTGCGCGTCTGATCAAGCGTAACGCCGAAGTGCGTTTGCAACCGCGCGCGGAAAAGCCGGTGACGGCCCATCTGCGCCGCGCGCTGGACGAGGGACGCCAAGGCGCGCTGGCCCCCGCCGTGCGGGCGCTGGACGCCGTGGCCCCGCAGCTTAGCTGGCAATACGGTTACGAGAAAATCCCCAAGGGGCTGGCGAACAGCTATGCCTATGCTGAAATCGCAGGGGCGCAGGGTCCGGTGATCAGCGAAGACATCATTCTGGGCGTGGTCCTGTTTGCGCCGGGTTGCACCTATCCGGCGCATTCCCACAAGGGCATCACCGAAAGCTATGTCTGCCTGTCCGGTGCCGTGTCCGAGAACCATCAGGGCGTCTATGTGCCCGGATCGATGATCTTCAACCCGCCCGAGCATCTGCACCGTATCACCGTGGGCGACCGCGAACCGGCGCTGCTGGCCTATGCGTGGCTGGGTGAACCCAAGGATCTGCACGAACAGAAGATGGTGTTTTCCCGGGTCAAGAAATAAGCCGCTAGAGCCAGTTCAGGATCGCGTCGGCCACCTCGCGCGGCTTTTGGTGCATCAGCCAGTGATCTGCGTCCTCGATCGTGACGCGGGTCAGGTCGGGGGCATAGTCCTCCAGCCCTTCGGTCGAGGCGGGCATCAGCGCGGTATCCGCCATCCCCCAGACCAACAGGTGCGGGCAGCGTACTTGCAGGCGCGCAGGATCAAACACCAGGGCATCGTCGATGGCTTCGCCGGAGTGCCCCAGTTTCAGCGGCGAGGCGCGGTACCAGTTGACCATCCCGCGCAGGCCGGACGCATCGCGCCAGGCAGCCTTGTAGGCGGCCAGCGTGTCGCCTTGCAGCCAGTCCATGTCCATATGGGCCGAAAACAGGCTCATCAGCTTGGCAAAGTCATTGGCGGCCAGAATGTCTTCGGACCCGTCACGCCGCAGGAAATGGATGTATTGCGATGCATCGGTTTGCGGCCCGCCCTTGGCCAGTTCGCGCTGGAACGGGGCAGGGTGGACGCCGTTCAGGATGATCAGCTTCGACACCAGTTCGGGCCGCCCGATGGCCAGCGCATAGGCCACGGATGCGCCCCAGTCATGACCCAGCAGAATCACCGGTTCGTCCCCGATCAGCGCCGCCATATCCGACACCAGCAGCGCGGTTTTATACTGCTCAACGTCCGCGGGTCGCCAGCTTTGGCCATAGCCGCGCTGATCGGGGGCGATGCAATGAAAGCGTTCCCCCAGCAGCGGGGCCAGATCGGCAAACGCACCGGAATATTCCGGAAAGCCGTGCAGCATCAATATCTTGGGCGCGTCTTTCCTGCCCCAATGCTGCACAAAGAACGGGTTGCCATTCAGATCGACGGTTTCTGTCCAATGGTCGGTCATGAGGGGGGTCCTTCCTGTGTCACTGTTCACCGCCGCGCATGCAGATGTTCAAGCGTCAGCCCGGCGTGGGTGCCGGGGCCGAAACCGGGCCAAGCGGTGCCATCCAGATAATGCCGCAAATCGCCGCCGCGCAGGTGCAGGCCCATAAAGGCTGCGGCAAAATGCTGGGCGATGTTGTTCATGCGCAGCGTATCCCACACCGCGTCGGCATAGTGGTTAAACGGCGGCCACTCCAGACCATCGGACATGGCCCAGCTTTCGGCGGGGGCGGGGAACGGTGCTGCGGCATTGTGGCCGGCATTTTCAAAGCTCAGCAAATAGCGGTCGCTCGCGGCACCTTCGAACACGCGGCGCATGGCGGGATAGTCCGACACATCATCGACCGTTCCGGCCATCATCAGCATCGGCGTGTCCATCAGCGCCAGGCCCGCTGCGTCCCACATGCCTTGGGCATTGCCCCAAGGCCCGATGGGCATGATCGCCTTCAGCCGCGGGTCGCGTAACGCATCGTGGTGCGCGGACCCTGCGAGATGTTGCGCCAATGCGGCGTCCGTCCCTGCGCGCGGGTGCTTCAACGCCGAGGCCGCAAGCCCCGCGCCGCCAAAGACCAGCACACCGTAGCCGCCCATCGAATAGCCGATCAATCCGACGTTGTCGCAATCGACCAGCGCGCCCATATCGCCGCCCAGCGTCGCCATGCCGTCGATCACCCCGCGCTGGTCCAGCGGGCGGTTGATCAGGGTGACCGCGAAGTCCTGCTGGTCGTCATAGGTGCTGCCGTTATGGTCAGGGGCCGCCACGACATATCCCTTGGCCGCCAGGCTTTCGGCCAGATGGCCAAGCAGAAAGCGGTTGCCCGGATACCCGTGCGAGATCACGATCAGCGGGGCGTTGCCTTGCGCCGGGCGTGCATTCCGGCTGGCTGATCCGTGCAGCATGGCGGGGGTCACCCCGTCGCGGATCAGCGTGTGATAGACCGTGCCGGCGACCGTGTCCGGATGGGCCGGATACCAGATTTCGGTGGTCAGGGTCCGCCCCGGTGCCACGTCGATCTCGTGCGTGGTCACCCCGATGGGATGGGGGCCGCGCAGGGCAAGTTCCGGCGCGTCTGGACGGATCAGGTCGATACGATTGTGCATAAAATCCCTCGGGCAGTGACAGTCGAAGTGTGACGGGCGACACGCAATTGCGCAAGTGTGACGCCGCGGCTGGACCATGCCGGCGGGCCGCGTGGCGGGTCGACCCTTAATAATCTGGCCGATCGCTATATACGGCCGCAGCGGTGCTGGTCCGGGGAATTCACATCGGTGCCGAACGCGCCTTGGGGTACGGTTTGGCTTACCGGAGCGATTTCCAGAATACACCGCCGGGACGGGTTCGGCGACACTTCCCCTTGCGCTTTTTGCAGCGTAAGAACTGGCGCATGAAATCAACCATGACATATGCCGGCCACGCCCGCGCGATCACCGTGATGGGCCTGCCCCTCATTGGCGGACATCTGGGGCAGGTGGCCATCGGGGTCACCGATACCGTGATGGTGGGGTGGTACAGCGTCGAAGGTCTGGCTGCGGTCACCCTTGCCAGCACCTATTTCTTCGTATTACTGATTTTCGGATCCGGCTTTGCCTGGGGCGTCATGCCCATGGTCGCCGCCTACGAGGCAGAAGGCGACGAGGTCGGCCTGCGCCGCGCCACGCGCATGGGGCTTTGGTTGTCTCTGGGCTTTGGTGTACTGGCCCTGCCGTTGTTCATCTGGGCACGTCCGGTGATGGGGCTGATCGGGCAGGACCCGGCGCTGGCGGATATGGTCGGGCAGTATCTTGCGATTGCCGGATGGGGCATCATCCCGGCGCTGCTGGTGATGGTGCTAAAGAGCTATCTTGCGGCACTCGAGCGGACACAGGCCGTGTTCTGGATCACCGTGCTTGCGGGGGTCGCCAATGTCCTTGCGAATTACGCATTCATCTTCGGCAACTGGGGTGCGCCCGAACTGGGCGTGCGCGGTGCCGCGATCGCATCGCTGGCGTCTCACTCGGTGTCTTTGGTTGCGGTGGTCATCTATGTGCTGGTGGCCCTGCCGCAGCATCAGATATTCGTGCGGCTCTGGCGGCCAGACTGGGACATGCTGGGGCGGGTGTTCCGCCTTGGGCTGCCCATCGGCTTTACCGGACTAAGCGAGGTGGGGCTGTTCGCGGCCTCTGCCGTGATGATGGGCTGGCTGGGTACCGTGCCGCTGGCGGCGCACGGGATCGCGCTGCAATTGGCGTCGATCACCTTTATGGTGCATCTGGGGATCAGCAATGTCGCGACCATACGGGCGGGCAACGCCTACGGGCGGCGCGACCCTGCGCATCTGTCGCGCGGGGCGCTGGCGTCGATGGCGATGTCGCTGATCTTTTCCGCCCTGACTGTCGTGGTCTTCACGGTCTGGCCCGAACCGTTGATCAATATTTTCATGCAGGATTCCGAACCCGCGCGGGACCAGATTCTGGCCGTCGGGATCGGGTTGCTGGCGATGGCCGCCCTGTTCCAGCTTGTCGATGGGGCGCAGGCCATCGCCCTTGGCCTGCTGCGCGGCGTGCAAGATACCAAGGTGCCGATGATCCTGGCCGGTATCAGTTACTGGCTGATAGGTATCCCCGCGTCCTATCTGCTGGGCTTCGTGCTGGGGCTGGACGGTGTCGGCGTGTGGCTGGGCCTTGTGATCGGCCTTGGCGTTGCGGCGCTGCTGTTGAACCTGCGGTTCTGGGGGCCTGCCACGGCGAACCTGCAACAGGCCTGACGCCGCCTAGTCCGACGTCATCCGGTCGGCTTTCTTGCGCACCAGCGTGCTGCGCAGATCATGCATCGCCAACAGCAAGGCATCCGTCACCGCATCAAGCTGGTCATCGCTGGCCTTGGCTTGCACCCATTGTGTGGTCAGGTTCAGGTAATCCACCGCGCGGTGGATATCATCCATGTCCCGGTGCGCGAGCACCTGACGGCGTTCGTCCATCCACGTCTGGATCTGTGCCACGTCAGCGTCGGACAGGACCCGATCACCTTGCGGCTTGATCTCTCCGTTGCGGATATTGACGATGGCGATCTGGTCCATCTCGATCCGCCGCTGGCGGTTTTCGGAATCAACGCGGAACACCGCCGCCCCGTTTTCACGGACGCGAAAGTAATATTCTGGCAATGCGCTCGACATTTTGTTGATCCTTGGATCGGGAATTACTGATCGACCACGGGTTTAACAGCAAGGGGCCAAGCATCAACCCCTTGCTGTCCACGCCCGCAACGCATCTTGTCCGGGCTTCAGGTCAGACCTGCGCAGAATTTCTGAATGCGCGTGCAGGCTTCCTTGAGCGCTTCGTCGGAAGTGGCATAGCTGATGCGGAAGTTCGGCGACAAACCGAAGGCGGCCCCGAACACCACGGCCACATCGGATTCCTCAAGCAGGGCGGTGGCGAAAACCTCGTCGGTGGTGATCTTTGTGCCCGCCGCCGAGGTCTTGCCGATCAGCCCGGCAATGGACGGATAGACATAAAACGCGCCTTCGGGTTTCGGGCAGACCATGCCGTCAATCTGGTTCAGCATGTCGACAACCAGATCGCGGCGACGCGCGAACATCTTGTTGTTCTCGGGAATGAAATCCTGCGTGCCGTTCAATGCCTCGACCGCCGCCCATTGGCTGATGCTGCACGGGTTCGATGTGGATTGGGATTGGACCTTGCGCATCGCAGCGATCAGCTTTTCCGGACCCGCCGCATAGCCGATGCGCCAACCTGTCATGGCATAGGCTTTGGATACACCGTTCACGGTCAGGGTGCGGTCGTACAAGGCGGGCTCAACCTGCGCCGGGGTGCAGAATTTGAAATTGTCATAGGCCAGATGTTCATACATGTCGTCCGTCATCACCCAGACATGGGGATGGCGCATCAACACGTCGGTCAGTGCCTTCAGCTCGTCCCAGCTATAACCCGCGCCGGTGGGATTCGATGGCGAGTTGAAGATGAACCATTTGGTGTTGGGGGTGATCGCCGCCTCCAGCGCCTCCGGCGTCAGTTTGAAGTCATTCTCGAGCGTCGCCGCTGCGATCACGGGTGTGCCGCCGGCCAGCAGCACCATATCGGGATAGCTGACCCAGTAGGGGGCGGGAATCAGCACTTCTTCGCCGGGGTTCATCGTGGCCATCAGCGCATTGTATAGAATTTGCTTGCCGCCCGTTCCGACGCTGACCTGCGCCGGTTTATAGTCCAACCCGTTGTCGCGCTTGAACTTGTCGCAGATGGCCTGCTTCAGCTCTGGAATGCCGTCGACAGCGGTATATCGTGTCTTGCCGGCCTTGATCGCGGCGATCCCTGCGTCCTGGATGTTCTGGGGCGTGTCGAAATCCGGTTCACCGGCCCCAAGGCCGATGACGTCGCGCCCTGCGGCCTTGAGTTCGGCCGCTTTTTGGGTGACGGCGATGGTGGGGGACGGTTTGACGCGCGCGAGAGTCTTGGACAGCAGTTCCATTTTGGCCTCAGTTTGATATGTGTACAGTACACTCATAGGGCTGCCCCCCGCACCGTTCAAGCGACAACGGTGACATATAGGAGACGAGCAATGGCTGAAAACGAAGACTGGTACGGGCCCGACGTGGCCACTTTTGGCGACCGCGTCGCCGCCGCGCGTGAACACGCGCAGATGACGCAGGCCGCCCTGGCCAAACGTCTGGGCGTAAAGCAAGCGACCTTGCGCGCCTGGGAGGATGACCTTTCAGAGCCGCGCGCCAACCGTCTGTCGATGTTGGCGGGTATCTTGGGCGTGTCGATGATGTGGTTGATCAACGGCGAAGGTGAAGGCCTTGATGCGCCGGATGACGGCCAGTCAAGCTCTGAAACCGCGATGGACGTGCTGACAGAGTTGCGCGACCTGCGCGCGGACATGTTAAAAAGGGCTGAACAACTCGGACGGCTTGAAAAGCGTTTGCGGTCGGCCCTGCAAGGAGAATCCCATGACTGAATTGCACGAACACAAGGTCAAAAGGCTGCACATGCGGTCCATGCGGCGCGGAATCAAGGAAATGGACCTAATTTTACCTTCTTATGCCGCAACGTGCCTGGCCGTCATGGATGACGCGGCACTGTCGCTGTATGACCTGATGCTAAGCGAAAATGATCATGATCTATATCAATGGGTTACGGGGCAAAAATCGGCACCGGACGAATACGCGGCCTTGATCGGTGACATCCAGACCCATCTGGATGCGCATCCCCTTTAGCGAAAAGTCCAAAAAGATTACGCTGAAAGGCCCGGCAATATTTTCGTTTAACGATATATTTTATTTTTTTCCGCAGTTTCCGGACAGTGATTATTGTCGGAGAAAAATTTATGAGCGTCCAAGACCCCATCGTCCTGCCGGGCTCGCACAAGGGTTTCATGGTGGGCTACCTTGAGGCGTTGAGCTTGGTTGAACGGTTGCACCGCCTGTTGCTTGACGTAATCAAGGATGAATTCGAGCGTGTCGGCGCTTTGGAAATCAATGCGGTGCAGGCCCTGCTGCTGTTCAACATCGGTGACAATGAAGTCACCGCAGGCGAATTGAAAACGCGCGGCTATTACCAGGGCAGCAATGTCAGCTACAATCTGAAAAAGCTGGTTGATATGGGCTATATGCATCACCAGCGGTGCGAAATCGACCGCCGTTCGGTGCGGGTGAAGCTGACCGAAAAGGGCCGTCATATTCGCGGTGTCGTGTCCGACCTGTTTGCCCGCCATGCCGTCGGACTTGAGCAGAAAGGCGTTCTGGGTCCCGAAGGGATCGAGGATATCACCCATTCCCTAAAACGGATGGAACGCTATTGGACAGATCAGATTCGCTACATCTACTGATCAAAGAATATGGTTGCGGGCCGACAAGGGTTTGTCCCTTCGAGCCTGCGTTTGAACTGGACGGTCTGCGCATCCTGCGTCACACATTTGCCGACAAAGCAAAAGGATGACGTCATGCAGCCCCAACATCTCGCTTCTTTTTCTACGGAAAATGCCGGCGGTAATCCTGCCGGGGTCCTTATCGCCCAATCCCATCCATCCGAACAAGCCATGCGCGACATCGCCGCTGACCTGGGCTATTCGGAAACGGCATTCGCATGCCCCAAGGGGGATGCCTGGCACGTGCGGTATTTCTCACCCGAAAGCGAAGTGCCTTTTTGCGGCCATGCGACGATCGCCCTTGGGGCGGCCCTTGCCGCGCAGGAAGGCGACGGGGTTTTCAAGCTGATATTGCAGGGGGCCGAGATCACCGTCGAAGGTCGCACTACGGACGGGGGCATGCATGCAGCATTGCAATCGCCACCTACCCAAAGCGAAGCGGCAAAGCCCGACCTGACCGAGGCGGCACTTGCCTTGTTCGGCCTGAACCCCGGTGATCTTGACCCGCGCATCGCTCCGGCTTTCGCCCAAGCCGGGGCGACGCATTTGATCCTTGCCCTGAAATCGCGCCAGACCCTCGCGGAAATGTCCTATGATCTGGATGCGGGCAGGGCGTTGATGCGGGCACATGACCTTGTCACCATCGCCTTGGTTTGGGCCGAAGGTGACCAGCTTTTCCATGTCCGTAACGCATTCGCGTCAGGGGGTGTTCTGGAAGACCCGGCAACCGGTGCCGCCGCGGCTGCTTTTGCGGGCTACCTGCGGGATATGGCATGGCCCCACGGCGGTGAAATAACGGTGATCCAGGGCGAAGACATGGGGGCCAAGTCCATCATTCGGGCAAAGATCCCGCCTGAAATAGGCAGTTCAATCCGCGTTTCAGGCGAGGTTCGGCAGCTTTAATCCAAGGACAGATCCGACACCGCCAGCACTTCAAGTTCGCGAAGCAGCTTCCGGGTCATCGCCGCTTCGTAGTCATCAAACCCCAAGGCGGTTTCCACGAATGCATCCTGCCCCGCGATCACTTCGGCGCGAAAATAGGATGACAGCTCACCAATGCCCGCCTGGCTGTTACCCCCCGCAGCTGAACTGTCCGACCCGATTACCAACGCATTGACGGTGATACCTTTGGCAACAACTGCGTCTTTGACGTCGCGGGGACGGGGGCCAAGGTTCGATTTACCATCACCTGAGATATCCAGCGTACGTTTCCAACAGTCGGATTTTTCCTGCAGGTAGAGTGCACCAAGCGAAACGGCGACGCCAATCGCCGTCCCCGGCGACGCGTCGCGCCGCGTGGTCTGGCGCAATGTCTCGACAAATCCGTCCAGAACACCGCCGTCCACCATCGAAACCCACGGGGCAATGACAGCCTGATCTGACGGCCCGCTCCATTCATAGACCATCACCGATACCGGCGCTCCGGGGGATGACAGCAGAGCGCTGCGCACAGCCACGTTGTTGAAAGCGGCGGCCAACCCCTCAAGCTGCAGGCGATATTCGCGGGCATCGACCGATCCCGAGACATCGAGCCCCAAGGCCAGCGCCTGCCTGCAAGGCTCCGCCTGTGCCGCCCCGCCGAGTATTAATACCAAGGCCAGCGCCCGGATCATCCGGCGGTTTCCTGTCTGGTCAGCGCGCCGATCGCCGGTGGCGTCAGCTCGCGTTCAAGCTTGATCTCGATGGCGCGGGCGTAATCCTCGAACCCGTTGGCGACGATCATGAACGCACCGGGGCCGTGCAGAACCTCGCGCTGATAATAGGCAATCAAGCCCACTTCAGCTTCGAAATCGGCGGCGTTGACGACCAGCCCGTTGACGGTCACATCGCGAAACGGGAATTCCGCATAGGCCAGTTGCGGCCCAAACCCCTCGTTGTTTTGACCGTCGCCGGCCATGTCCAGGGTTTGATACAAACACTGCGGCGCGCGCGCCAAAAGCTTGGCCCCATATCCCAAGGCATAGCCCATCGCGGTCGGGAAATCATTGTGGCTGCGTTTACTGCTGGCCACGGTTTCAGCTGCGGTCAGCAAAGCGGCCTGACTGTCGATCAGCAGCCAGTCAAGGATCAGTTCCTGATTGTAGCGCCCCGACCATTCGTAAACTGCCAGGGCCACCGGCAGGTCAGACGCGAAAAACGCCTTGCGCACGTTGTCCGAAATCAACGCCGCAGCCAGCCCCTTGCGCTGCAACGTGTCTTCGGCGGCATCGACCGAGCTGGACACATCCATCGCCAGAACCAGCGCCAGCCTGCACCCCGCCGCCGAAGCAGCGAGGGGCAGGGACAGCAAGGCAATCACGAGGGATGCGATCCTTAGCATCAGCGCTTACCAGTGACCGGTGTTTTCCATGCTTGCCCAAGGTTCTGCAGGGGCCAGCGCGTCGCCTTCCTGCAGCAGTTCCACCGACACATTGTCGGGCGAGCGGACAAATGCCATGTGTCCGTCCCGTGGAGGGCGGTTGATCACGATGCCATTATCCTGCAACAGCTTGCAGGTTTCATAAATGTTATCAACGGTATAGGCTAGGTGCCCGAAGTGGCGGCTGTCATCGGGCAGGGCATCGTCGCCGTCCCAGTTATACGTCAGTTCAACATCGGCATGACCGTCCGCCTGACCCGGAGGGCACATGAACACCAGCGTGAACCGGCCACCTTCGTTGTCGATCCGCCGACGTTCCTGCAGGCCAAGCAGTTCGTAGAAGGCCTTGGATTTGTCCAGATCTTTGACGCGAACCATCGTATGAAGATATTTGATCGGCATTATGGTGTCCTTTCCTTATATGCTTGGGCAGAACCTAGCATGGCTGTTCAAGGTTGCCAGCATCTTGCGCACCAAAGGCCTGTGCTTGCCTAAAAGGCAGATTTGATCCCGATGCTCAAACCGACGCGGTTCACGTCAAACAGCCCGATGTTGCTGTCCGTGGTGGATGCGCGCACGGTCGCAGACGGGTTGAACCCGTAATAGTCGATCTGCGTGAAGGTCGCGGTGACATCTGCAAATATCTGTGTGTCCTGGCGGCCATCCACGCTGTGACGCGACCGGTCGTAATCGCGCAGCGCCGCGCCAATCCCGAATTGCAGGGCGGCCCCCATGACGGGTTTTTGCAGGACATAGGCCCCGCGCAGTTCGACTTCGGTATATTCGGCATCTGCATAATCGGACTGCGTTGCCGTCGCCCCGACCGACACAAAGGCCAGATCGCCAGACGCCAGTGACTGTGTCAGGGCAGCCGATACCTCGGCGCGATCAACGTCCGCCGTCCGCTGGCCCAGTTGTCGTTCCAGATCAACCGAAAATTGCAGCTTCTGGCGGGCCGAGGTTTTCACACTTTGCGACAGCCCTCCGCGCAGGAAGGAGGCATAGCGTGCCCCTCCATACCAGCTTTGGCCCAGCTCGACGGCCCCGAGAAATTCGCCCTTCTGGTCCAGGTTTATCTGGTTGTATCCATAGCCGAGGCTGACCGTGCCATAGGCAAAGTCACCGCCTGATGCCGCAGGTGCCGCGTCTTTTGCGCTGCTGGACAAGAGAAAGCTGCGATAGGACAGGCCGAAATTCAGGTCATGGGCTTGCGTTGGGGTTTGCTTGAACCGGTAACGCGTCGAGACGCCAGCGCCGTATTCCAACCCGGAAAGCGCTTGCGCCTCGCCAGAGAGCGCATATTCGACAGGCCCGCCGAACAGGATTTCGCTGATGGCATAATTCAGCTCGGATGTGTCGCGGGCGCTGCCGTTGTTGACGTTTGAATTGGGCGCGAGGGTCACGGACAGTTGCGTGCGCAGCGGGTTTTGCTGGCGCACAAAGTTGAAGTGCCGCTCTGCCCGCTTGCGGGTGGTGGCGTCGGGGGCGTGTTGCGCGGCACGGCGCAGCCAGAGTTGCGCACGGGTCTTGTGCCCTGCCGACGACTGCGCTTGGGCCATCATCAACGCGCTTGAATATTTCTCTGACGGGGTGTCGGCCATGTCCCATGCCGCCCGGGACGCCGCTATGGCATCTTTGCTTTGGCCCAAGTCACGCAACGCGCGGGCACGGATAATCTGCGCCTTGAAATCCCCCGCATCCCGCATCAGCAACGCATCCGCAAAATCGCGTGCACGCGCCGGATTGCCTGCGCCGATGTTCTGCACCGCCGCATTGCGCAGCTGGTCGGGGGACAAGGTGACTTCCGCGGCAGCCGTCAAGGCGCAGCTTGTTGCGGTAACCAAGGCCGCCGCGCGCAGAAAGTTTACTCTATTCGATGCCATGCGATTTAAGGCGCTGGACCGCGGTAGACAATAAAGCCGCTTGTCTCGCGGACTCTAATATCTGGGTCTTCTGTGGTGTTCTCCAAGACCATCACACCTACGATCTCTTGGCCTCTAGTGCCTGATAAGATTGCGTAATACTTCCCTGACTCGTAACCTCTGTATTCCGCAACATTGTCT
Source organism: Roseobacter sp. GAI101 (assembly GCF_000156335.1). Classification (GTDB taxonomy): domain Bacteria; phylum Pseudomonadota; class Alphaproteobacteria; order Rhodobacterales; family Rhodobacteraceae; genus Sulfitobacter. The sequence goes on along the minus strand of NZ_DS999213.1, from coordinate 1,462,508 downwards.
TCGAAACCGCTCACTACCGTTCCGATAATCTCGCCATTGGAATCCAGAGAGCCAGGCCCGATGGTAAACTGGGCATCAGGCAAGCTGCCGATTGATGCGTTGTTTGCTGTGTTAATATCGGCCAGGACCTCGTTTGTAACGTCAACGCCGTCGACATCGAAAATCCGCCGGTTTGTCCAGCGCGCCTTGACGCCATCACCAACGCTAGAAGACGTCGGATTGAAATCGCCAAAATCAATTTCAATTGTCAGGTCGCCAGTTGTGTACTGCAATTCCGCCTTGCCACCGAAATCGCGTATCCCGGCGGTTTTGCCTGTGTAGGAGCCTTGCGCTCCCGCCGCGGTTTCAATGCTTACGCCATTTTCTCGCGTGTAGATGAACCCGCCGAAACCATAGCCAACATAGGCTCCGGTCCGAACAATCGCGAACTGTGTTTCCGGATTACCATTACCGTCAAGATTTTTGCTGACGCCGTAGATGGCACGGTGCCGTAATTGATTGATGTCCACTTGACTTTGACTGTCTTGGACGACTTTCGGTGCTTCGTAGACTGCATAGGGGCCCAGACTGCTGACAGCCGTTCCGCGCGTATAGACATTGTCCCCGTCAAAGGCGAGGCCATCGATGGTGAACGTGTCATCCGCGCCGTTATACTGGTAGCTCGTCGCCTGGCCGTTTCCAGTCTCGGGATCGGGTGTCTCGGACCTGTAGATGCCGTCATTGGGGGTGGGGGACGCCGTGCCTGCGGGCAGGCCATCGCGTGACAGCGTCGCACCCGTATCAGTGCCCGTGGTTCCGCCGTCTGTTGTGTCGGTCTCGCCATTAAACGGCGTGCCGTCGCCGCATCCTGCCATAACCAGACACAGCACGAGCCCTGGTGCACCAAATTTCATAACTGTCTGCCTCAAATATTTTTTTAATTACGGCGACAGTCGTCAATTCAAGCCCCGGTTGTCAACGATCCAGCGGCTGTGGCCTGCATTTACTCGCAAAGTGCTACCCAAAAACAATACTGCATATCGCGGTTCCGAAGCGCGCCTTGCGCAGATATAGTCAGCGGCGAATCCCATGCAAATGCCCAAGCCCCATGACAGGACGCGCCCCATGCCCATCAGCCCAGACCAACAAGCCGAAATCGACGCCCTGCGCAGCGACGCAAAACCGACCCTGCGCGCCGTCTCCGAAGGGATGGAAGCCTATCTTTACAAGGCGATCCCCGTGCTTGACCACGGGTTCGTGCGCGTCATCGACTATATGGGCGACGACGCTGCGATCTGTCAGGCTGCCCGCGTGTCCTATGGCAAGGGCACGAAATCCGTCCAGAACGACGAAGGGCTGATCCGCTACCTCATGCGTCACTGGCATTCGACCCCGTTCGAGATGTGCGAAATCAAACTGCACGTGAAACTGCCCGTCTTTGTCGCGCGCCAGTGGATCCGCCACCGGACCGCCAACGTCAACGAATACTCCGCCCGCTATTCGATCCTGGACCGCGAATTCTATATCCCCACGCCCGAACACACGAATGCCCAAAGCGTCGTGAACAATCAGGGCAGGGGCGGCGTGCTCGAAGGGGCCGAGGCCGCCCGCGTGCTCGAAATCCTCAAGACCGACAGCAACCGCGCCTATGACAATTACGAGGCGATGATCTCGGAAACCGGCCCCGACGGCCAACCCCAGGACGGTCTGGCCCGCGAACTGGCCCGCATGAACCTGCCCACCAACATCTACACGCAGTGGTACTGGAAGGTCGATCTGCACAACCTGTTCCACTTCCTGCGCCTGCGCGCCGACGCCCACGCCCAATACGAAATCCGCGTATACGCCGACGCGATCTGTCAGGTCGTCGCCGACTGGGTCCCCGCCGCCTACAAGGCGTTCGAGGATTACCGTCTGGGGGGAGCAACCCTGTCCCACACGTCCCTTGATTGTATCCGCCGGATGCTGAAAGGTGAGGAGGTGACGCAGGAGACCTCAGGCATGAGCAAGGGGGAATGGCGGGAGTTTATGGGGGTTATTGGGTGATGAAGATCGAAGACCTCCAAGGGGGGATTCTGGCTCTCTCGCTTTTAGGGCCGGGATTTCTCATAATGTTTGGTCGTAGTCGATTTCTTACTGGGCGAATGGTTAGCGTTGCATCAAGTATTTTTGAATACTTAATGGTTTCATCAATATATTTTGCAGCTTCATTTCCGATTTATAAAATTATCGGTAGCAATAGTTATTGGTCGATGTTCAATTTTCTATTTGTTTTACCTTTATTTGTAGGTTTTAGTCTTGGACTATTTGCTCAGAAAGGAATTTTTAGAAGCCTGTTGGCAAGAGTTGGGCTAAATCCAGTTCATTCCAGCCCTACTGCTTGGGATTACGTTTTCGGAAACCGAGAAGGTTCTTCTTGGGTAGTTGTGAAGCTTTTTTCAGGTAATGAGTACTATGGAGTTTTAGGACCGGCTTCCATGGCCTCCTCTGATCTAAAAAGCAGAGATATTTTCCTTGAGAACACATGCAGAGATGATTTTAGTTTTGTGGAGGTGGATCGTAAAAGAGGTGTATGGATCAACGAGAGCGATATCAGAGCTATAGAAATTATTAAGGATAAATAAAATGAAATCCAAGAATGACGGAAAATCAGTCTATATTAAAGAAGGTTACCAACCAACCGAACCAATCGAAAAGGGATATCAACCATCCATCGGTAATGGCTACAAACCTGCTGGTTCTCAGAGCGCCGCAGGCACACCTTCCAACCCGCCTAGTAAAGGAAGCGCAGAGAGCACTAAAGGCGATTAGCAACGCGTTGTGATCCGAGATCTGCGAATGTTTCGTTACCGAAAAATTCTCCAAATCTCTCCTCCTCAATGCCAAATCTCCGATTTGGCAGCGCCCGAACCGCCCCCACGGGGCGGGCGCGGCGGTGCCCGTAGAGTAGGTATTTTCCCCACCTCACCGCAACGGGGGATAAATACCCCCTACGCCCCATCGAACGCTCGCTTAACCATAAATAAATCAACAATAACAATACGTTAGGTTACCCGCGGGTAACCGGAGGGGAGGCGTATTGACTTACCCTAAAATCCGCTCAAACTCCCCTCATGTTTGATCTCTCCAATCCCCCCGACGGGTTCACCGACAACCCCTTTCCCCAGTACGACCAACTGCTGGCCGACGCGCCTGTGTGTCCGCAGCCCGACGGGTCGTTTCTGATCTCCAGCCACGCCGATCTCAGCAAGATCTACCGTGACACGACCAACTATATCTCGGATAAACACGCCGCCTTTGCCCCGAAATTCGGGGTCGGCTCGCCGCTGTTCGAACACCACACCACCAGCCTCGTGTTCAACGATCCGCCCCTGCACACCCGCGTGCGCCGCATCATGACCGCCGCCCTGACGCCCAAGGCGCTGGCGCGGATGGAGCCGGGGCTGATCGCTATCGTCGACCAACTGCTCGACGAAATGCCCCGCGACGCCGATCTGGTCGAAGATTTCGCCGCGACCATTCCGATCCAGATCATCGGCAACCTGCTTGATGTGCCGCTCTCCGAGCGCGGCCCCCTGCGCGACTGGTCCCTCGCCATCCTCGGCGCGCTGGAGCCCACGCTGACGGGCGCGCAACTGGAACGCGGCCACCAAGCCGTCCGCGATTTCAAAGCCTACCTGCAAGACTTGATCACGCGCCGAAAAGCATCCCCCGGTGATCCGGAGACCGACGTGCTGACCCGTCTGATCAACGGCGACGACGGCGGGACGCTCACGGAAATCGAGCTGATCCAGAACTGTATTTTCATCCTGAACGCGGGCCACGAGACGACGACGAACCTGATCGGCTCGGGCCTTGCCCTGCTGCACGACCACCCCGATCAACGCGCGAAGCTGCTGGCCGATCCGTCGCTGATCAACACCTGCGTCGAAGAGGTGTTGCGCTTCCGGTCGCCCAACCAGTTCGGCAATCGCGAGACGACCGCGCCCGTTACCCTTGGCGGTCATGACATCCCCGCAGGCACCAACCTGCATCTGTGCATCGGTGCCGCCAACCGCGACCCGGCCGTGTTCGACGACCCCACCCGGTTCGACATCACGCGTCACCCCAACCGCCACCTTGCCTTTGCCGGCGGGCCGCATGTCTGCGTCGGTCTGACCCTCGCGCGGATGGAAGGGCGCATCGCGCTGGCGCGGTTCCTTGCGCGTTATCCGGCGTATGAAATCGGGCAGGGGCGGCAATTGGGCGGACGGATCCGGTTTCATGGTCCCGCACGCCTGCCCACACGGCTGTACTCGCCCGTTGTCGGCTGAAAAGGCTGGACTTGGGGCCCCACGCTGGGCAGAGTTTAACAAAAGCGGAAAAAAACGAGGGATATGATGCGTCTACAAACAGCAATGATCGTCGGGATCAGCATGATGGCGGGCGCGCTGGCCCCTGCACAGGTCTCTGCCGAAGCCAAGATTTACCCTTACCCGACCACGGCGAATTACTGCCCCGCGGGCCTTCAGCCGATTACGATTGCCGGTGTGATCTGCTGCGGGACGCCCAACCAAAGCGTCAGCTACCAAAGCATGATGGCGCATCCGGTCAAGAAGGCGCACAAGGCACGGTATTACCAGCCCAGACCGGTCAGCTATTCCTGCCTGCCCGGTGAGAAAGGCTGCCGCTGAAGACGCCCGCCCGAGATGATGTAGAGCGGCAGCGGTCGACGAGCGCCGCGGTTTCTTTATAATGTACGCTTCGATCCGTGGCCATCTGACGGTTTCTGATCGCCTGTTTCCCATCCTTTCTGTGTCGTATTGCGTCTTGCTGAAAGGCTCTGACCGCGTCAGAAAGCCTTGCGCCGCCTTGCTTGAAAAGTGGGGCATGCTGCGGGGAAATGAAATCCGGCCTGCACCGTGATGTCACATGCCGGGAAGCTTATCGATACGGGGAAAATATGATCATCTACGGTCTGAAAAATTGTGATACCTGCCGCAAGGCGCTGCGCAGCCTGCCGGATGCGACGCTGGTGGATGTCCGCGCTGACGGTGTCCCCGACGACGTGATGGCGCGCGCTTTTGCGCAATTCGGGGCGGCGTTGTTGAACACGCGTTCAACCACATGGCGGGGCCTTGATTCACAAGAACGCGACCAAGATCCGCTGGCGCTGATTGCCGCGCATCCTGCGTTGATGAAGCGCCCGTTGATTGATGCGGATGGCACGCTGTATCTTGGCTGGACCAAGGATGTCGCGGCGCAAGTGACCGCATTGTAACAGCGTATACCTAGCGGGTGCGCGCCACGATCAGACGGTCGAGCGACAGCGGACCGCCTCCCTTCACCGCGAGGGTCAGCAAGACAAAGACCCAAAAGGCCCGTTGGTCCAGAATAGCAGCGTCGGGAAAGCGGTCGAACCATGCCCCCAGCACCCCGGTCTGGCCATGGCCAATCACATCGGTAAGCGATTGCAGCACGACAAAGCCGATCATGCCGATCGCCGCGAAGCGGGTGAAAAGCCCGATGATGATCAGCATGGGCAGCGCGAATTCGGCCAGCGTCCCGCCCAGCACGATCAGGTCATGAAATAGGCCCAGCCCATCCGTGTCATATCCGACGGCCTCGAAGGCGCGGGGAAAAATCTGCACATAGGCCCCGGTGCTGGGGGCAAGAATGCCAAGAAACCCGTCACCCAGTTTCGTCAAGCCAGAGTTGAAAAAGTAAAGCGACAGAACGCCCGTGAAAATCAGCCGCGCGAGGGTTGGCAGCAGCCAAGTCTGGCTTTCCACAAAAGTGACAAGGCTGTCGTAGCGTCCGAGTGTTCGTGCCATCCTAGCGCCCCTCATCGGTGCAAAAAGCGCTTTTGCCCAGGGTGACGACGAGAGTGGCAGCCAGATCGAATTCGGGCGTCGTCGTCAGGGTCGCGTCATGGGCGGCCTGAACACTGTCACCTTGTGCCAAGCGGTCAAGCCAATCTGCGGCCCCCGGGGGGAGAAGATGCGGTTCGGGATCAAACTGCGGCCGCGTGATCATCACGTCCTGCGCTACGGGCCGCGGCTTGGGCGCATCGGCGACCGTGTTGAACCGCCAGATGTCATACAGCGGCCAGTGCGAGCGCAGAATGCGCGTGGCCGGTGCGACGGGCAGGCGCTGTGCCATCATTTCATCGGGGGGCAGGGTCTGGAACGCGGCCAGATCAAAGGGGGCTGCGTCGGCGGCATGGTAGGAGCCGCGCAAGGCCAGATCAAAACGGGCGCAATCGGGCAGATACCCAAGCTTTGAAAGCTGCGGCAGGGTTTCCAGAAATGCTGGAAAATCAATGCCGTACTGCATCATCACGGGCGATTTGGGCGGGTGTGCACGGACATAGATCGGGGCCAAGCTGTCAAAGCTTTGGCCGCCCAGAATCTTGCGCACCAGGGGAAACGCGGTTTGCAGGGCTGCAATCAGCGAATGGGTGACATTGTTGCGGTAGACGTCATAGCGTTTGCCCGCAGGCGCGTTTGCTGGCCCCTTCAGCCCGTCGGGGGTGGCGCGCGACGGGTCAAGCAGCCCTTGCCGAAAGGTGGTTTGGTCGCTCACGTCGCAAGCGCCTTGGCGGCGCGCTGTGCTTGTGCACGCAGCGTCGGCCAGTCGGGCACGTGATTGTCCCACTCAACCAGAACAGGCTTGGGGCCTGTTGTGGCCAAAGCGTGCTCTAGCAGGGTCCAGACCGGATCGATCACGTGTTTGCCATGGCTGTCGATCAGCAAGGGGGCACCGGTGTCATCGTGGTCTTCATCGTGGCCGCCGACATGGAACTCTTGCACATGGGCAAGGGGGTAGGCATCCAGATAGGCCTGCGCGGACAGGTCCAGATTGGTGGCCGAGACAAAGACGTTGTTCACATCCAGCAGCAGGCCGCAGCCGGTTCTGTCAACAAGGGCCGCCAGAAATTCAGTCTCGGACATCGTTGAGTCCGCAAAAGCGAGGTAACTGGAGGGGTTTTCGAGCAGCATTTGCCGCCCCAACACGTCCTGAACCTGGGCAATATGGCTGGCGACGCGGGCAAGGGTCGCGTCGGTATAGGGCAAGGGCAACAGATCGTTAAGATATTCGGCCCCGTGGGTCGACCATGCCAGATGTTCGGAAAAACTTGCCGGTTGCGCCCAGTCACACAGCGTTTTCAGGCGGGCAAGGTGATCACGGTCCAGCGGGGTTTCGCCGCCGATGCTCAGGCCGACACCGTGGATGGACAGGGCAAACCGTTCAGACAGTGCGCGCAGTTGCGCATGCGGCCGGCCACCATCGCCCATATAGTTTTCCGCGTGCACCTCGATCCATGCGACAGGGCCGGGATCGGCCTGCAAGGCGCTGAAATGTTGAGGTTTATAGCCAACGCCGGGACGTGCAGGCAGGCCATCAAAGCGGCGTTCATCATCAAGCATGACGCGCCCTTTCAATCAGGATATTACCAGCCAAGCGGGGCGCAGGCGGCGGGGGTGCGGCCTGCGCTGAGGGCTGTTTAGGCGGGCAGGTCGCGGTCAACGGCCTCAAGCGATCCTTTACGCTCGGACCCGTCGGCCATTTCCGGCAGATCCATGGATTCGCATGTGCCCGCGTCAACCAGCGTCCAGGCGTTGCCCTGGTAATCGGTGACGGATGTGCCTGCGCAGGTGGTGCCGGGACCGGCCGCGCAACCGTTTTCACCAGCCAGAGCCACGCCAAAGCATTTCTCTTTCGTGGCGGCGTTGGCGGGGGATGTCTGGGCGGCGAAAGCCGTTGCAACGGCACTGGCGACGGCGAAAGTTTTCAGTGTTATGGACATTTCAGTTCCTCCGGGTTGGGTGTTTCTGGTTTCTATACTTCAGTTAAAACCGAACCGGTGCGACAAATCTACTCACGTCGCAGTGTGTCACAAGAGCGTCAGGAATTTTGCCGGTTTTTTGTAACAATTGGCAGAAAACTACCTGAATGCCGCCAAAAGTCCAAGTCTTGGTGAAACATACTGTCATATCCCGGCGAAGGTGATTTTCCGCCGGGATGTGATTGTTACAGGGGCGATCAGCGCAAATCTGGCGGCGTCGCCTCAATACCAAGCGCGGCTGCGACATCGGCGAGGGACTGAACCGAGGTTTGCTTTTCCCCAAGGCGGCGGACCGACACGGTTTTCTCTTCGACCTCGCGCGCACCGACGGCAAGGATCACGGGCACCTTGCCAACTGAATGTTCGCGCACCTTGTAGTTGATCTTTTCGTTGCGGGTATCGGCCTCGGCGCGGACACCGGCGGCAGTCAGGGTTTCGATGACCTCGCGCACGTAGTCATCCGCCTCGGAGGTGATGGACGCCACGACGACCTGACGCGGGGCCAGCCAGAACGGCAGCTTGCCCGCGTGTTCTTCGATCAGGATGCCGATGAAACGTTCGAAAGATCCCAGGGTCGCGCGGTGCAGCATGACGGGGCGGTGTTTCGCGCCGTCGGACCCGACAAAGGTCGCGTCCAGCCGTTCGGGCAGCACGAAATCCACCTGATGGGTGCCGCATTGCCAGTCGCGGCCAATCGCGTCGGTCAGCACGAATTCCAGTTTGGGGCCGTAGAACGCGCCTTCGCCGGGGTTGATTTCGGGTTCGATCCCCGCCTTGCGTGTGGCGGACAGCAGGGCTGCTTCGGCCTTGTCCCAAACCTCGTCCGACCCGGCGCGGGTGTCGGGGCGGTCCGAGAATTTCACCTTGAAGTTCTCGAAGCCGAGGTCCTTGTAGATCGCCGACAGGAATTCGATGTAGATCAGGGTTTCTTCCTCGATCTGGTCCTCGCGGCAGAAGATGTGGCCGTCGTCCTGGGTAAACCCGCGCACGCGCATGATGCCGTGCAGCGCGCCCGAGGGCTCATAGCGGTTGCACGAGCCGAATTCGGCCATGCGCAGCGGCAGGTCGCGGTAGGATTTCATGCCCTGATTGAAAATCTGCACGTGGCAGGGGCAGTTCATCGGTTTCAGCGCGTTCACGGATTTCTCGCGGGCGTGTTCCTCGTCGACTTCAACGATGAACATGTGGTCCTGATACTTGTCCCAGTGCCCGGATTTTTCCCACAGCTTGCGGTCTACGACTTGGGGTGTGTTCACCTCGACATAGCCGCCTGCGCGCTGCTTGCGACGCATGTAATCCTGAAGCTGGGTGTAGATCAGCCAGCCGTTGGGATGCCAGAACACCTGACCGGGGGCCTCTTCCTGCATGTGGAACAGGTCCATCTCGCGGCCCAGCTTGCGGTGGTCGCGCTTGGCGGCCTCTTCCAGCATATTAAGATGCGCGCGCAGCTTTTCCTTGCCGGTGAAGGCAACGCCGTAGATGCGCTGCAACATGGCGCGGTTGCTGTCGCCGCGCCAATAGGCACCGGCGATGGACATCAGTTTAAAGCTGTCGCCGGGTACCTGTCCGGTGTGTTGCAGGTGCGGGCCACGGCACAGGTCCTGCCAGTCGCCGTGCCAGTACATGCGCAGCGGTTCATCGCCGGGGATGCTTTCGATCAGTTCGACCTTATAGAGTTCGTCGAGATCCTGATAATGCTTGATGGCGCGGGGACGGTCCCAGACTTCGGTGCGGACGGGATCGCGGGCGTTGATGATTTCTTTCATCTTCTTTTCGATCACCCCAAGGTCTTCGGGGGTAAACGGTTCGGCGCGGTCAAAGTCGTAATACCAGCCGTCCTTGATCACCGGACCGATGGTGACCTTGGTGTCGGGCCAGATTTCCTGAACGGCGCGGGCCATGATGTGGGCAAGGTCGTGGCGGACCAGTTCGTTGGCCTGATCTTCGTCGGCCATGGTGTGGATCGCGATGCTGGCATCTGCGTCAATCGGCCAGGCCAGATCGAAATGCGCACCGTTCACGGTGGCGCTGATCGCCTTTTTGCCAAGGGATTTCGAGATGTCATTGGCGACGTCGCCCGCAGTGATGCCTGCGTCGTACTGTCGTGCATTGCCATCGGGAAGGGTAAGGGTGATCTGGGCCATTCGGGCCTCCTCGTCGGTTTGGCGCCTACGAGACGCCCGGTTGCGGGTTATGTGCCTGCGCTAGATGGCCGCGCAGGGCGGGCTTGTCAACAAGTTGCCACGCGTGGGAAACTTCTTTGCGCGCTTGGGCGTTGCGTCAGTAACGCTGACGCAACAGACGATTTTATGGGACGCACAGGATGCAAGATGGACCGGTACGATACGCCTTCGACAAACTCGCGGGCGCACAGGGGGAGGCCGACGATCTGTCCAGCGGCGCGCAAGAGGTCGAAGCGCCCAATGCGCTGCGCCATATCGCCAGTCTGGTCATGTCGAAACTGGCCGATGGGCTGATTGACCCCAAGCTGATGTTGTCATGGCTTTTGACCTCGCTTGGCGCGCCTGCCGTCTTTGCGGGGGCTTTGGTCCCGATCCGGGAAAGCGGGGCGTTGCTGCCGCAAATGCTGATGGCGTCGCGGGTGCAGGCCATGCGGCACCGCAAATGGGCGTGGATCATCGGCAGCGCGGGGCAGGGGCTGTTTGCGGCGCTGATCGTGGTGTCGGCCCTGACCCTTGACGGGGCGGCGGCGGGCTATGCGATCTGTGCGGCGCTTGGCGGGCTGGCGCTGTGCCGCGCGGCCTGTTCGGTGTCGTTCAAGGATATCCTGGGCAAGACCGTCGGCAAATCGCGCCGCGGGGCGATCACCGGAACGGCGGGATCGGTATCTTCGGCCGGCGTTTTGGTGCTGGCGGTCCTGCTGATGTCGGGGCTGTTCGAAAACAGGGGGGTCGTGATTGCCGCCATCGCTTTGGCGGCGGTGCTTTGGGGTGCTGCGGCGCTGCTGTTTTCGACGCTGAAGGAAATGAAAAGCGATCCGTCCAACGCCAGCCGTGCGCGTTTCGGCGTCCTGAAAGACGACGCAAACCTGCGCCGCTTTATCCTGGTGCGCGGGCTGTTGGTCTCGACCGCACTGGCCCCGCCGTATTTCGTGGTGCTGGCGGGGGGGCAAGGCGGCTCTGCGCTTGGCACGCTGGGGGCGCTGGTGCTGGCGTCGGCGCTTGCATCCCTCGTCAGTTCCTATGTCTGGGGCCGCATGTCGGACCAATCCAGCCGCAAGGTGTTGATGCTGACGGGCGTCGTGGGCGCGCTGGCGATGGCGGGGGCCGTGGGGCTGAACGCCCTTGGGCTGGCCACCCGGTTCTGGGCGATGCCGCTGGTGTTGTTCATCCTGATGATCGCCTATCACGGGGTCCGTCAGGGGCGATCGACCTATCTGGTGGACATGTCCCCCGAAGGCCAGCGGTCGGCCTATGCCGCGGTGTCCAACACGGTGATCGGTGTGCTGTTGCTGGTCGCGGGGGTTGTCGGCGGGGGGGCTGCGCTGATCGGGCCGAACGCGACGCTGATTTTATTTGCGCTGATGGCGGTGGGGGCTGCGATCGCCGCCCTTGGCCTGCGTGAGGTCGAAGGGGGAGATTGAACGTTGCGCCATCCCCTTCTATGTAAGGGGGTGTAATATCTCGAAAGGTTTTGGATATGGCCAAGCACAACCGCAATTTCGAACTGACGATCGAAGACATCGACCTGATCGAAGCCGCCCTGCACGTTACCAAGCGCGATTTATCCATGGACCTTCTGGAGGGCACGCAAGCGATGTTGCCCGCCGACGCTGCCGAGGATTCCCTGCGCAAGATCGACGATTTGCTGGGACGGCTGCACAATCAAAAGATATTTTACCGCCCCTCGAAGGGCACGTATCTGGGCGGATGACTGCCTTGCCATCGTTTCTTGAAACGCCTGGGGGGCGCAGGCTGGCCTATCACCGTCTTGAGGGCGATGGGCCGTGCATCGTATTCCTAGGCGGGCTGAAATCCGACATGCAAGGTACCAAGGCCGTGCATCTTGAGGCATGGGCTCGCAGTCAGGGGCGCGCGTTCTTGCGGTTTGATTATTCTGGTCACGGTGAATCGTCAGGGGCTTTCACCGATGGCTGCATCGGCGATTGGGCGCAGGATACCTTGGCGGCGGTCACCGCGCTGACGGATGGTCCGATCGTGCCGGTGGGGTCGTCCATGGGGGGCTGGCAGGCGCTGTTGCTGGCGCGCGGCTTGCCGGAACGGATCGCGGGGCTGGTGACGATCGCCGCGGCACCGGATTTCACCGAAGACGGATATTGGGCCAGCTTTACCGACGCGCAAAAGCAGCAGTTGGACACCGAAGGGCAGGTCGAACTACCCTCGGATTATATGGAGCCTTACGTGATCACCCGGCGCATGATCGAAGACGGGCGCGACCAGTTGGTCCTGCGCAGCGCTTTGAATTTGCCGTTCCCGACGCGGTTTCTGCTAGGCACGGCTGATACTGCTGTCAGCGTCGCCACTGCGGTCAGGTTGCTGGAACACGCGCAAGGGCCGGATATGGAACTGAAACTGGTCAAGGACGCGGATCACCGCTTTTCCGACGACAAGTGTCTGAAACTGATGGTCGAGGCGCTGACCGAGGTTTTGACCAAAGCGGCCTGACCCCCAAGGGTGGCGAACAAGGATACCCCGATGCGCAAACCCGCCAGCATGTGGAGCCTTGAGACATTTGGCCGGGTGCGTCTGTCCAGGCATTTCTTCATGCGGGATTTCCTGTACTCTGAGATATCCGGCTTTCACGGCATTCCGAATGTCCCTGACAACCCCGATCTGGCCATCGCAAACGGGCGCGCGTTCTGCAGCGCCCTGCTGGACCCGCTCGAGGAAACTTTCGGGCGGATCGCGGTGCGGTCGGGGTACCGGTCGCGGGTGTTGAATGACTATGGCAATGAAAACAAACTGAATTGCGCGGCCAGCGACAACCCGATCGAATGTCATATCTGGGACCGGCACAGTGGCCCGCGCGCCATTGCGGGGGCTTCTATCGTGATCCCCTGGTTTGCCGATCACTACGATCAGGGCCGCGACTGGCGCGATCTGGCGTGGTGGGTGCATGACCATCTGCCCTATTCCGAGATGTGGTTTTTCCCCAAGCTGGCGGCTTTCAATCTGGTCTGGCGGCCCGTCCCCTTGCGCACGATCTCGAGCTACATAGCGCCCAAGGGCATGCTTTTGCGTGCAGGAGACGCTCCGGCCGAACCCCTGGCACAGCGCCAGTCGCGCTATGCCGATTTTCCGCCCTTGCGGGGCATCGTCTATCCATGATGATGTGCGCGGAAAGCGGTTTGCAGCGATGGGTACCAAAATGACGGGGCAGATGGCGGATATCAGAGGATTTCATGGCTGAGCCTCTTGTTCTGCTTCCTGCCATGATGTGCGATGCGCGGGTTTTCTGGCCGCAGATTGCGGAGTTATCGGCCACCACGGCTGTCACCATCGCACCTGTCACTCAAGGTGAACGGGTCGAAGAAATCGCCTCGGGGCTGTTGGATCAATTGCCCAAACGGTTTGCCTTGGCGGGGTTGGGCATGGGCGGTGCCGTCGCACTTGAACTTTTGCGCCGCGCCCCGGATCGCATCAGCCGCATCGCGTTGATCGACACCAGCCCCCTGGCCGAAACGCCCCAAGCTGCCGCCGCGCGCGAGATGCTGATCGTCAAGGCCAAGGCGGGGCGGATGTCCGACGTGATGCAACAGGAAGTGCTGCCGCATCATCTGGCACCCGGTCCGGACAAGGCCGCGATCATGGACCTTGTGATGGATATGGCCGAAACTCTTGGCCCGGAGATTTACGTGCGTCAGGCCCGCGCCATGCAGCGCGGCAAGGACCAGCAGGCGGTTTTGCGCAAATGCAAGGTGCCGGCGCTGGTGATGTGTGGCGAATTCGACAAGATCAATTCGGTCAAACGGCACAGCTTTATGGCAGAGTTGATCCCCCGCGCGCACCTGACGGTGATCAGCGGGTCAGGGCACCTGCCCACGCTGGAGAAGCCTCGGCAAACCACGGCAGCTTTGCGGGACTGGATGGCGATGACCTAAGGTGTGTGATGACCCGGGCGAAGGTTAGCCAAGCGATGCCTTGATCCGGGCGCGCACGTCCTTATCGACGATCTGCACCGCGCGTACGGGCGCTAGCGTTTCTGCATCGAAGAACGGGTTTTTCCGCCAACGTCCGGTGATGCGGGCGGCTGCAATTCGTGACAGTGCCGCCCAGACGGAACGCCCCATGCCCTTGTGCTTGGGGGTACCTGCGGGATTGGGGACAAAAGCGGATGCGCGCACGGGACCAATGGCGGCCTGATCTTCCAGCGCGCTGGACTTAATGCTGACAAAGGCAATCTTGGGCGTGCGGAGCGTGTTGAAAAGGGGGCTACCGCAACAGCTTGCCTGCCAGCGCAGCAGGTTTTTCGGGCCAAAGGAAAACACAGAAAGGTTTTCGAACCCGGAGGCAAAGTGCAGGCGGTCCGGCGTGGTCTGAAAGTATCTTACCGGTTCCGGTGACGGATCGGGCAGGCCGGCAAAGACGTCGCCCGCGCGGCAATCGGCACAAAAGCAGGCAATATGGGTCCCCGTGCTGGGGGACGCGCCGCGGATGTGGCCTTTTATGGTGCCACAAGGGCAGCTAAAGGCGACATCGCGCGGCGCTTTGAACATCAGGCAGCGGCGTTTTTATTGGCCGATTTCTCGGCCTTGGCCGGAGCCTTGGCGGGGACGCGCTGGTTTGCGTCGATGAATTCAAGCACGAGGGGGCGGATATTGTTGCGCCAGCTGGAACCCGCGAAGATACCGTAGTGACCGGCACCGTCTTCAAGATGGCTTGCCTTCTTGCTGTCGGGCAGGCCGGTGCACAGCGCAAGTGCCGCAATACATTGGCCGGGAGCCGAGATATCGTCCTTGGTTCCTTCGACGGTTTTCACCGCGACCGTCGTGATTTTGCCGATATCGACCGGCTTGCCCGCGACGCTGAAGGTATTCGTGCCGACTTCATTGTCCTTGAAGATCCGCTGGACCGTGGACAGGTAGAATTCGGCAGGCATGTCCATCACGCAAAGATATTCGTCATAGAATTTGTTGTGCTTGTCATGTTCGCTGGCTTCGCCCTTGGCGACGCGCAGGATCTGATCGCTGAACGCCTTGGAATGGGTTTCGATGTTCATCGAGATGAAGGAATTCAACTGCAACAAACCCGGATAGACCTTGCGGCCCACGCCCTTGTGCTTGAACCCGACGCGCTGGATCATCATTTCCTTCAAGTGGCCCATGTTCACGCGGTTGCCGAAATCGGTGACTTCGGTTGCGTTTGCATCGGGGTCGATCGGCCCGCCGATCAGGGTCAGCGAACTAGGCTGCGCATCGGGGTCTTCCTCGGCCAGATAGGCGGTGGCGGCGAGGGTCAGCGGCGCGGGCTGGCAGACGGCGATCACGTGCACGTCGGGGCCAAGGTGGCGCATGTAATCCACAAGATGCAGCGTGTAATCTTCGACGTCGAACTTGCCGGCGCTGACGGGGATGTCGCGGGCGTTGTGCCAGTCGGTGATATAAAGGTCAGAATCGGGGATGAGGCTGATCACGGTCGACCGCAGCAATGTGGCGTAGTGGCCGGACATCGGGGCAACCAGCAGGATCTTGCGCTTGGGCGTTTCGCGGCCCTGCACGACGAAATGCAGCAGATCGCCAAAGGCACCTTTGATCTCTTTTTCGATCAGCACGGGGTGGTCCGACCCGTCGGAACCGACCACGGGCGGGATGCCCCAGTCGGGCTTGACCGTCATGCGCGCAAAGCTGCGTTCGGCCACTTCGCCCCAGGCTGCCATCCAGTTCAGCGCCGGATTGGGGATCGCGGCGAAGGCCGGATAGGATGCCATCGCTTTGGTCGTAGCCCCGAGCCACTGATTGGTTGTCCGCATTGTTTCCATTAAGTCGTAAGATACCATATACTTCATGAGGGGTCTCCTTTGGGTTGGCCCTGCATTTGGGCACTCTGCCGATCCCCCTCCCGGATAAGGTTCGGCGCAATGCTGCAAGTGCAAACATAGGGAGGATTTATGAATATGCCAACAAAAACGGATGATATTAACACACCTGACGATGCGGCACTGGCCCGGATGACAGAAAATATGGCCAAAGTTGAAGCGCTTGGGGCCCGACTGACCCAAATCATGGTCGGCCGCGAGGGGCATCAATCCAGCCTCGATGCCCCGAATCAGGAGCTGTTTTCGAAGGCCGCACAGGCCTATTGGGCCGAGGCCGTTCATAATCCTGCCAAGCTGATCGAAAACCAGGTTTCCTTCTGGAGCAAATCCGTCACACATTTCGTCGAAGCACAGCAGGCTTTGGCCAAGGGCAAATTGCAGGCCCCCGAAGACAAGACCGCCAAGGACCGTCGTTTTGCAAACCCCCTGTGGGAAACCCACCCTTATTTCAATTTCGTCAAACGACAGTACATGATCAATTCCGAGGCGCTCAGCGAGGCGGTGAACAGCGTTTCAGACCTGGAGCCGCGCGAAAAGCAGCGTCTGGGATATTTCAGCCGCCAGATCATCGACATGATGAGCCCGACTAATTTTCTGGCCACGAACCCTGACGCGCTGGAACGCGCTGTGGCCACCGAAGGGGAAAGCCTGATCAAGGGGCTGGAAAACCTGATTTCGGATCTCGAGGCCAATAACGGTGAGATGATCGTCAGGCTTGCGGATGAAAAGGCGTTCGAGCTGGGCAGAAACATCGCGACGGCCCCCGGAAAGGTGGTGTTTCGCAACCGCATGTTCGAACTGATCCAGTACAGCCCCAGCACCGAAAAGGTCCACGCGACTCCTGTGGTGATCTTTCCGCCGTGGATCAACAAATTCTACATACTTGACCTGAAGGAACAGAACAGTCTTGTGAAATGGATCGTCGATCAGGGGCACACCTTGTTCATAGTGTCCTGGGTCAACCCCGACAGCAGCTATCGTGACGTCGGCATGGGCGACTATATCGAAGACGGATTTCTGACCGCGATCGAAGAGGTCAAGAAGATCACCGACCAGCCCCAGGTCAACGCTGTGGGCTATTGCATCGCGGGCACAACCCTGTCGCTGACCCTGTCGCTGTTGAAGCAGCGCGGGGATACATCTGTCAAATCCGCGACACTGTTCACCGCGCTGACCGATTTTTCGGATCAGGGCGAATTCCAGCCCTTCCTGACCGATGACTTCATTGACGGGATCGAGGCGGAAACCAAGGACAAGGGCATCTTGCCGTCGATCATCATGGCACGGACGTTTTCGTTTCTGCGCTCGAACGATCTGGTCTACGGGCCCGCGATCAAAAGCTACATGCTGGGCGACACGCCGCCCGCCTTCGATTTGCTTTACTGGAATGGTGACGGGGCGAACTTGCCTGAGCGCATGGCGATGGAATATCTGCGCGGGCTGTGCCAGCAAAACAAACTGGCGGAGGGCGGGTTCGATCTGTTGGGGCACCATCTTGAACTGGGCGACATCGATGTGCCGATCTGTGCTGTCGGCTGCGAAACCGATCATATAGCACCCTGGAAGGACAGCTACCGTGGCGTGCAGATGATGGGGAGCAAGGACAAGACCTTTATCATGACGCAGTCGGGCCATATCGCAGGCATCGTCAACCCGCCGAGCAAAGGCAAATACGGCCACTATACCAACCCGGACATGTCCCTGGCGCACGAGGACTGGCTTGAGGGGGCAGAGTTTCATCAAGGGTCCTGGTGGCCCCGATGGGGAAAATGGCTCGCGAATCATGCCGGAGCGCAGGTTGATGCACGGATACCGGGTGCAAATGGCCGCGAAATTCTCTGTGATGCGCCCGGTACCTATGTGACACGAAAGGCAAACGGTTGATCTGATTGTGCTTTCTTTGTGGGTGATAGAGAGATGCTGCAGTGCAGAAAAATCCTTGCAATGCCGCACTGCAGCATCTATATAGTGTTCATACCGATCACAGCGGGTCGACCGCTCAACACTGTAAAAGGAATATTACTATGACAAAGACTCCTGATATCGCCGCAATGATGAAAGACGTCATGGGCGCATTCCCAGTTGACACAACGGCAATGAACGATGCGTTCAAGACAACTGCTTCGCTGAACGAAAAGCTGTCCGGCGTTGCGTTGACAGCTGCCGAGAAATCCGCCGAGGTTTCCACGAAGTGGCAGAAAGATACGCTTGCCAAGCTGACAGAAATGACAAAAGCCAAGACCGAGCCAGCTGACTACGCGAAAGCGATGACAGATTTCGCTTCGTCCTCTGCTGAAGTCGCAGCCGAGCACATGGCAGCCTTCGCCGAGATCGCGAAAAAGGTCCAGATGGACACGGTCGAGCTGATGATGGCTGCCGGAAAAGACATGTCCGAAGAAGCGACAGCTGCCGTTAAGAAGGCAACAGCCGACGCGACAGCGGCAACAAAGAAAGCCGCAGCGAAGTAATTCGCCACCGGTTCCAAGATTTTCATGAGTGGGGGCGGGCTTGCAAAAGCCTGCCCTTTCCTTGTGTTCTCTTTCTTTTTCAATTTAGCTGCCGTAAGCTGCAATGCAGCACGCAACTTGGGAAGGATCCACCGTGGCCGACACAAACAAGCCTCTGCTTATCAAGCGATACGCAAGCCGGCGTCTTTATAATACAGAGACGAGCGATTACGTCACGCTTGAGGACATATCGGGGTTCATTCGTGATGGCCGCGAAGTCCAGATCGTCGACCTGAAATCCGGCGATGATCTGACCCGCCAGTATTTGTTGCAGATCATCGCCGAGCATGAAAGCCGCGGTGAATCCGTCTTGCCGGTGGACGTGCTGAACGATCTGGTCCGCAGCTATATGTCACCGGGCACCAGTGTCGTGCCGCAGTTCTTGCAGGCGTCATTCGACATGCTGCGCGACGGCCAGTCCCGCGTGCTTGAGAATATCAATACGATCAACCCGATGTCGAAGATGCCGGGATTTGAAGTGATGCAGGCGCAGCAAGAAGCCTTCATGAAAGCGATGACCGGAAAAATTCCGACAGCCTGGCCGGGAATTCCCACGCCGGAGAAGAGCAAGCCGGCCAAGGCCGAGCAGGGCGAAAGCCTGGAGGCGATCAAACAGCAGTTGGCTGATCTTCAGGACAAGCTTTCAAAGTTGAAATGATCCGCTGGCATTGACCCGGCGGACGCGCTGATGCGCGACGGCTTTTTTGGACATGATCAGACGTGAGCCCACCCCTGCGCAGGGTGGGTTCATTTGCATTGGACGGATGCCTCCGGCGGGAGTTTATCTGGCAAAATGAAGCGGGGTCTAGGCCGCTTCGGCGTTGGTCACGGCCGCGATGGCCCCCAGCAGGACATCTACGACGGCGTCCAAGTCGTCGATCTTCAAGTGGACCGGAAGGCGGACATCGCAGGCTGACATAAGCATTTTGCGGGTTTGCGGAAGCTCTGGCAGATCCTTGATGAATTGCCAGTTCCAGAATGCGCGGGCATTGTCGGCGCTTTGGCCAAAGACCTGCACCTTGACGCCTGCGGCAGCGCTGGCTGCAGCGAAAGCGCGGATGGCATCGTCATCGAGACCGACTGTGTTGAACTGGATCGAGTCCGGCGCACGGGTTTCGGGGCCCAGAGGTGCCGGAACATTGATATAGGCAGAGGCGTTCAGACGCGCCGCGACATAATCATGGTTGCGTAGGCCATCTGCCACACGGCGCGGCAGTTCGGCCAGTTGGGGGCGAACGAGGGCGGCGGACAGGTTGTTGAGGCGTAGGTTGTAGAGCGGCAGTTTATTCTGCCATCGGGCGCACGCCTCGGCGACGCCGGGGTGCTTTTTCCAGTTATGTTCATAGGCCCCGGACATGATGATTGCGCGCGCCACCAGATCTGCGTCATCGGTGATCAATATGCCGCCTTCGCCCGCGTTGACCATTTTGTAGGACTGAAAGCTGAAACAGCCAATTTTGCCGATCGTCCCGATTTTCCTGTCATGCCAAAGCGTGCCCAGCGAATGTGCTGCATCTTCGATGACGGGGATGTCGGCGGCGTCACACAGCGCCATGATCGCGTCCATATCTGACGTGTGGCCGCGCATGTGGCTGATGATCACCGCATTCACGTCGGTCAGTTTTGCCGCGAAATCATCCATGTCGATGCGGTAATTATCGCCGACCTCGCACAGGACCGGCTGGCAATTGGCATGCAGCACGGAGGACGGGACGGCCGCAAAGGTAAAGCCGGGGATCAGGACACGCGCATCCTTGGGCAGGTCCAGCGCCAACAGCGACAAAAACAGCGCGGCCGAGCAGGAAGACACCGCAAGCGCGTAGCGGCTGCCCATCATCTGGGCGAACTCGGCCTCGAGCAGGGAAACGGGGGCGTCCGACGCGGCCGTGTAGCGAAACAGATCGCCGGTCTGCAAAAGACGCTCTATCTCGCTGCGTGCGGCTTCGGGGATCGCTTCGGCGCGGTGCATGTCTGGCAGCGTCATATTTCAAAATCCTGAATATTACTTTTCAGAATGGTAAAACAGGCATCTTGATGCACCAAGGCCTTTTCGTCGATTTCAGATTAATCTTTTGTGACTAGACACCTAAACGGTCGCGCAGGCTGTACCAGCTCATCGCCAGCGCCAGCAAAGGAGACCGCAAGGCCGCGCCGCCGGGGAATGGATGCGTGGGAATGGTGCTCATGACGTCAAAGCCGTCGGTGTCGCCCTGGATGGCGCGGGCCATCAGTTGGCCCGCATGGGTCGCGGTACCCACCCCGTGGCCGGAATAGCCGGATGCCGAAAGGATGTTCCGTGACGGGCGGGCCAAATAGGGCAGGCGCTTCAAGGTGATCGCCAATGTTCCGCCCCAGGCATAGTCGATGCGGACGTCCTTGAGATCGGGAAACACCACGGACAGGGGTGCGCGCACCTTGTCGGCAATATCGGCGGGAAAGCGGTAGCCATAGCTTTCACCACCGCCAAACAGCAGCCGGCCATCATGGCTGAGCCTGAAATAATTCACCACAAAGCGGCTGTCCGCCACGGCCACGTCTTGCGGCAGCACGTCCTTGATCCGGTCGCCCAACGGTTCGGTCGCGGCGATGAAATTGTTGATGGGCATGACACGGGCGGCGACTTTGCGGTTCAGATTGCCCAGATACCCGTTGCAGGCCAGAATGACATGATCTGCCGTGACCCGCCCGCCGTCTGTCTGGACGGTGACCTGGGGGCCTTCTTCGATATGATGCACGGCGGATTGTTCAAAAATCTGCACGCCCGCCTCTTTTGCGGCGCGTGCAAGGCCAAGCGCAAGGTTCAGCGGATGCAGATGGGCTGCATGCCTGTCCAGAATGCCGCCCTTATAATCCGGTGACGGGCAGACGGATTGTAGCTGATCGCGGTCCAGGGTCGTGATTTGGTCATAGCCATAGCGGGCCTGGAGATGCTCTGCATAGGCGTGCAAATGGCGCACCTCACCGACAGATGACCCGGTCCAGGCCACACCGGGCTTGAGATGGCAGTCTATCTGATGCTCGGCGATCAGGCCTTTGACAAGCGCCTTGGCCTCTTCGCCCATGCGCCAAAGTTTGGCGGCATGATCGGCCCCGAGCATCTTTTCCAGCCCGTCCTGTTCGACCCGTTGGCCACTGCCCAGCTGACCCCCATTACGCCCCGAAGCGCCAAAGCCGACTCGCTGCGCCTCAAGCAGGATCACGCGCCGTCCGGCCTTGGCCAGATGCAGCGCTGCCGATAGCCCGGTATATCCCGCGCCGACAACGCAAACATCGGCCGTCATGCCCCCCTTCAAAGGGGCAAAGGCCGCCAAGGGTGTCGCAGTGGCGGCATACCAACTGTCCGGATAGGCCCCGTTCTTGTCGTTCGCGTAAAGCAGGTTCATCGCAACCAGGCTCCTGTCCGTGCTTCCAAATGGTCTAAAATCCTCGCCGAAGGCATCCGACGCGGCAACGCGTTTAAACGTTCATCAAAAGATGCTCGCGTTCCCAAGGGGATATGACCTGCAAGAACTCGTCATATTCGGCACGTTTCACGATGGCATAGACGCGGGCAAATTCCGGCCCCAGAACCTTGTGCATCTCGGTCGCTTCCTCGAACAGGTCCAACGCTTCACCCAGAACGCGGGGGATATCGCCTTCGCCGACATAGGCATCGCCCTTGAATTCCGGTTTCGGCTGTTTCTTTTCCATCAGGCCAAGGTATCCGCAGGCCAGAGATGCCGCGATGCCCAGATAGGGGTTGCAATCCATCCCTGCCAGACGGTTTTCCACCCGCCGAGAGGAGGGCCCCGACAGCGGTACACGAATGCCCGTTGTGCGGTTGTCGCGGCCCCATTCAAGGTTAATGGGGGCGGCGTGGTCTTTCACATAGCGGCGGTAGCTGTTCACATAGGGTGCCAGAACCGCCAGCGCATCGGGCATATGGTTCTGAAGACCGGCGATAAAGTGGAAGAACTCGTCGGTTTCTTCCTCCTCCGGTCCCGAGAATATGTTCTTACCGGTTTTGGCATCCAGAACCGAATGGTGCATGTGCATGGCGCTGCCGGGTTCATCCTCGATCGGCTTGGCCATGAAGGTGGCATAGCAATCGTGGCGCAGGGCGGCTTCGCGGATCAGACGTTTGAAATAGAACACCTCATCGGCCAGACGCACCGGATCGCCGTGGATCAGGTTGATCTCAAGCTGGCCCGCGCCGCCTTCCTGCGTGATGCCGTCAATCTCGAAGCCTTGGGCTTCGGCGAAATCATAGATGTCGTCGATCACCGGGCCGAATTCATCGACCGCGGTCATCGAATAGGCCTGACGTGCAGCGGCAGGCCGCCCCGACCGGCCCATCATCGGCTTGATCTCGTGGGCAGGGTCAAGATTGCGCGCGACAAGAAAGAATTCCATCTCGGGGGCGACAACGGGTTCCCAGCCTTGCTTGCGATAAAGTTCGACCACACGTTTCAGAACGTTGCGCGGCGAATATTCAACCACCTCGCCATTGCGGTCATAGGCGTCATGGATCACTTGCAGCGTCCAGTCGCCGGTCCAGGGGGCGGCCGTCGCCGTAGACATGTCGGGGCGCAGGATCATGTCCTTTTCGATAAAGCCTTCTGCACCGGCCGCTTCGCCCCATTCACCTGTAATCGTCTGGTAAAAGATGCTGTCGGGCAGGTGGAAATATTCCTGCCGCATGAACTTGGTGGCAGGCACGGCCTTGCCCCGGGCGATCCCGGGCAGGTCCGGAATGATGCATTCGACTTCGTCCAGGCGTTTGCCATCCAGGTATGCGCGGGCAGAGTCGGGTAAGGTGTCAATCCAGTCGGACATCAGGGTCTCTCTTTCTTGAAGAAATCGGCAATATGGGTTGCGATATCGGCGTTGTTTGTGGGCTTTTCCAGCAAGGCCGACGCGGCCTCAAGCTGGTGATCCGGCACCACGCCTTTGCCGCGGGTTCGGATCAGCCCGTCGATAAAGTCGCTGCCAAATTCGGGATGTGGCTGGATCGTCCAGATCTGATCATCATACAGCAGCGCCGCATTGGCGCAGAAATCGGATGATCCCACTACGGTTGCGGAACTGGGGATGGCAGTGACCTGATCCTGATGCCATGCGTTCAATGCCATCGGCTGGCCGTTGACGGTGTACTCCGTGCGGCCCACAGACCAGCCGCCGCTGAACTTTTCGACCGTCCCACCAAGTGCCTGCGCGATGATCTGGTGGCCAAAGCATATTCCCACCAACGGGCGGCCGGTCTCGCGAATGGCGCGGATCAGGTCTTCGAGCGGGGGAATCCAGTCGTGATCCTCGTAGGCACCGTGTTTGGAACCGGTGATCAGCCACCCGTCGGCATCCACCGCGGACGCCGGGAAATCACCATCCACGACAGACCAGATTTTGAAGTCAAAGCCGTGCCCGCCCAGCAATTTGGTGAACATCTCACCATAATCGCCAAGCTGGTCTTTCATGTTGTCGGGCGAATGGCCGGTCTGAAGGATACCGATTTTCATGGAATTACACCGTGTCCAGATAGATTTCGACCTGCTCTTGGGGCGTAAGTTCCTGCATGTAATGCAGTTCCTGACGCTTGGTCAGGACCAGATTACGTACCATTTCGGGGGCAAAGATGCGGGCGACGTCCGGCGAGGTCTCGAACAGGTCGATCGCGCTTTTCCAGTCACCGGGGATTTGGGGCAGGTCGGCTGCATAAGCGTTGCCGGTAATCGGGGGCGGCGGGTCAATGGCGTCTTCGATCCCGTTCATCGCGGCACCCAGAACGGCGGCCAGCATTAGATAGGGGTTCACGTCGCCGCCGGATACACGGTGTTCGATCCGCCGCGCCTTGTGGCTGCCCGAGGGCACGCGAATGGACGAGGTGCGGTTTTCATAGGCCCAGGAAATACCTGTGGGCGCATGGGCCCCCGGAACCATCCGGTCAAAGCTGTTGGCGTGGGGCGCAAACACCAGCGCCGATCCGGCCATCGCGTTCATGCAGCCTGCAATGGCGTGACGCATGATGGCGGTTCCGTCGGGGCCGCCATCGTCAAAGATGTTGTTGCCGTTCTTGTCGAGCACCGAAAAATGCGTGTGCAGGCCGGACCCCGGATAATCTTCGTAGGGCTTCGCCATGAAGCTGGCGGCAAAGCCGTGCCGCCGCGCAAGGCCCTTGACCAGCATCTTGAAGAACCACGCATCATCGGCGGCGCGCAGGGCGTCGTCGCAGTGCATCAGGTTTATCTCGAACTGGCCCAGCCCTGCCTCGGAAATGGCGGTGTCGGCGGGAATGTCCATTTCCTCGCAGGCGTCGTAGAGGTCGGTGAAGAATTCGTCGAATTGGTCCAGCGCGCGGATCGACAGGGTTTCTGCGGCCTTGCGCCGTTTGCCGGAGCGCGGTGACAGAGGCACCTGCAGTTTGCGTCCCGAATCGTCAATCAGAAAGAATTCAAGCTCGACCGCGCAGACGGGTGTCAGGCCGCGATCCTTGTAGCGTTCCACGACGGCGCGCAGTGCATGGCGGGGGTCCCCGGCATAGGGGCGGCCATCCTCGTGGAACATCCAGATCGGCAGTAGGGCCGACGGCGCATCAAGCCACGGCATCGGCAGAAAGCCGCGTTCGGTCGGGTACAAAACACCATCGGCATCGCCGGATTCGAACACCAGCGGGCTGTCGTCGATATCTTCGCCCCAGATATCCAGATTAAGCACGGACATTGGAAAGCGGGTGCCGTCTTCGACGATCTTGTCGGCAAAACGCGTCGGTATGCGTTTGCCACGGGCCTGACCGTTAAGGTCGGCGGCGGCCACACGGATCGTGCGGACCTGAGGATGTTTGCGGAGCCAGTTTTTCATAACACACCTTGCGGACGGCGGGCATGAAACGGGTTTGTCGGAAGTCGAAAACCGGGATTGACGCCCACGCGCCAAATAATTTGATCAAAATATTGATACTACCGTATCAGATTGGGACGCAAGCGAATTTTCTGTCTGACTTCTTGAGGCAAATGCTTGTTTAACCGCCGGTTGATCGCGCCGAAGATTCCGATGATCACAAGCGTCAGCAGCACGAAATATCCCGCCAGAATCGGGTAGGGAATAAAGGGGTTGAACGTCTTGTCTGCGAAATAGCTGGCGTAATACAGCGCATCGCCGCGTTGTTGCAGCGCCGGAAATCCGGTGAAAAACACCAGGGTGGTGGCGTGGAACAGGAAAATCGCCTCGTTCGTATAGGCGGGCCACGCCAGCCGCAGCATCGTGGGCCAGATCACCCGCTTGAACCGTGGCCAGCCGGACATGCCATAGGCATCGGCCGCTTCGGTGTCGCCTTTGGGAATGGACTGCAATGCACCGTAAAAGATTTCGGCGGAATAGGCGGAGGTGTTGAAGAACAGGACCACCAGCGCGCCCAGCCATGCCGAGGTGAAGGCGTCAAAAAACGGATGTACGGATTTCAGGCTGAGGAACAGGAAGTAGCCAAAGAAGAACTGGATGAACAGCGGTGAGCCGCGAAAGATGAAGATGAACCATTCCGCCGGTTTGCGCAGCCATGGGCTGGGTTGTGCCTTGGCAAAGCCCAGGGCGGTGGCAAAGAAGAACCCCGATATCAGCGCGAAAAACCCGAAGTAGATGTTCCAGATCATCCCCGAACCGATCAGCGTGAACTGATCACACAGCGTGAAGTCGCTGCGCGGCAGCAGGCGTTCGCCGATCCCGAGCGAGCGCAGGCCATAGGCCTGAACGGTTTCCCAGCAGCTCACGTTATCGCCTTTCGCTGGGCTTCACCGCCCGAAGTCGCCTGACCCTTTGTCAGCTTGCGCATGACGCGGTCCAACACGATTTCCGACACGCGGGTGAAGCAGAGATAGAAGACCAGCAGCGCCAGAAAGTACCACATGCGCCAGTCTGGATGCGGATAATCGGTAAAGCGCGGCGTCTTGGCCCCGCCCAATTCACGCGCCCAATAGACGATGTCTTCGACGCCCAGCAGGAACAACAGCGGCGTGGCCTTGATCAGCACCATCCACAGGTTGCCCAGACCGGGCAGGGCATAGACCCACATCTGCGGCACCAGAATGCGCCAGAACGTCTGGCGCGGCGACATGCCGTAGGCTTCGGCCGTTTCAAGTTGGGCACGCGGCACGGCACGCATGGCACCGTAAAGAACATTCGCGGCAAAGGCCCCGAACACGATGGCAAAGGTCAAGACCGCCAGCGAAAACCCGTAAGTTTCATGGACCCATTGGGGGGAATTGCCCAAAGGCATCTTGGCCGCCTGACAGACGATGAAATCACTACCCTGGCGCAGCGGTTCGTCCCAGTCGGGACATTTGATCTTGTGGCGCAGGTATTCGATGCCCTGATCAAGCGCGATGACGAAGAACAGGAAAAACGCGATGTCCGGCACGCCGCGCACCACGGCGATATAGCCACGGCCCAGCCACGACAGGGGCAGGATACGCGACCGTGCCGCCATAGCACCGCCAAAACCAAAGGCCATCGCGGCCGGGGCGGTGATCGCAAGCAAAAGCAGCACCGTGCCGAAGGCCCCATAGAACGCAAGATGCTTGCCCGTGGTCAGGTAGCAGGTCAGCCAGGACAGGCCGGAAAGCGTTTCAGGATCGGTACAGGCGAAAATAGGAAGATGTCCCCGAAGGTTGCGCCCTTAAAAGAGCGTCTTGGTCTTGGAAGAGGGGCGGCCATTACGCCGCCCCAATTTGATCAAACAGTCTGGATCAGAATGTTTTGGCACCTTCGCCGAACCACTTGATGATCAGCTTGTTCAGGCTGCCGTCGTCCTTCATGGACTGGATCGCGGTGTCGAACTTGGCTTTCAGCTCGGTGTCGCTTTCGCGCAGGCCAAGGCCGATGCCGCCACCCAGTGGCACGTCGTCGCCGACAAACACCAGTTCACCGGCAGATTCTTCAACCGTGGGTGCCAATGCGTCCTTGTCCGCGAAAACTGCGTCTGCTTCGCCATTGTTCACGGCTGCGACGGTTTCGTCATAGGTGGCGAATTCCAGCAGCGTCGCACCGGATTCCGCGACGAACCCGGCCTGGATCGTGCTGGTCTGTGCGGCAACGACGCCACCTTTCAGGTCGGCATCTGCCGATTTCGCAACATAGGCAGAAGCCGCAGGCGGGAAGTAGTTCTGAGTGAAGTCAATGACCTCCTCACGCTCGTCCGTGATGCTCATGCCGGCGATGATCGTGTCGTAGTTGCCGGATGTCAGGTTCGGGATGATGCTGTCCCATTCGTTTGTGACCCATTCGCAGGTCAGTTCGGCACGCGCGCACAGCTCGTCGCCGACTTCGCGTTCAAAACCGTCAACTTCGCCCGAATCGTTCAGGAAGTTGTAGGGGGGGTAGGCCCCTTCGGTCCCCATGCGGATGGTTTTGCCATGGGCGTCGGCCATCGCGAAACCGGTGCTCAGGGCAAGGGCGGCTGTCGCCAAAAGTAGTTTTTTCATTTTTGAAGTCTCCCAACTTACTCGTTCTTTTTACGACACGTGGCCCGGTGACAGGAAACCACGCAAACGTTCCGATTTGGGCGCACCGAACAGCTGTTCGGGTGCCCCTTGTTCTTCGATCAGGCCCTGATGCAGAAACACGACATGATCCGACACGTCGGCGGCCAGATTCATGTCATGGGTCACGATCATCATGGTACGGCCTTCGGTGGCCAGATCCTTGATCACTTTGATGACTTCCTGCTCCAGCTCGGGGTCCAGCGCCGAGGTGGGTTCGTCGAACAGCAGGGCTTCGGGTTCCATGCACAAGGCGCGCGCGATGGCGGCGCGTTGTTGTTGGCCGCCCGAAAGCTGCGCGGGATAGACATCGCATTTGTCGCCGATGCCGACCTTGTCCAGATAGGCACGCGCCGATTTCTCGACCTCTGCACGGTCACGGCGCAGCACGGTCAAAGGGGCTTCCATCACGTTTTGAAGGATCGTCATATGGGCCCACAGGTTGAACTGCTGAAACACCATCGACAGGTTGGTGCGGATGCGCAGCACCTGTTTCGCGTCGCTTGGGCGGCGGTTGTGGCCCGTACCGGTCCAGGAAACGGCTTCGCCCTTGAACAACAACTCGCCTGATTGGCTGTCCTCAAGGAGGTTGCAGCAGCGCAAGAGCGTCGATTTCCCGGACCCGGAAGACCCGATCAGCGAAATGACGTGGCCGCGCGGGGCGCTCAGAGATACGCCCTTGAGAACCTCCAAAGCGCCGTAGGCTTTGTGCAGGTTCCGGATTTCGATTACAGGTGTCTTTTCTGTCACGGGGCCGCCTTATTGCGCAGGTTACTGTACCTTAAGGTGATTCAGGTATCAATTTGCAATGCAAAATCTTGATTCCGCCGGTTTTGCCTGCGTTTACCTTTCGTAAACTGTCAAAGGTGCAGGTAAATTAGCCTTGGCTTTCGACACGCTTGCGCGCCATTGCGCTGTCGGTGTCGGTTACCCCCAATAGATTGGCAACCAACCGCAGCAATGCGTTTTCTTCGTCTGCACGGGTGCCATCGGCCAGAACAACTTCCCACAGTGCTTCGATCACGCCCAGGCGGGCCTCGTAGGGGACGGCGTCCTTGATCGCACGGGTGAAACGGACGGTGTCGGGGGCCTGCGTCTCAAGCTCTTCTGCGTCTGTGCGCAGCGCTGCCGCGGCTTGGGCATCCAATCCGTAGCGTTTGCCGGTAATCTGGTCGATCCGCACCTTTTCAGCGGGGGCGTAATCATTGTCGGACTTGGCAATGCGCACCAAAAGAGCAGTCAGCGCCAGACGCGCATCGGCATCGGGCAGTTGGGCGGGCTCGGGCTGGATCAGCCGTTTGAGGAAATCTGCGAACATGTGGGTCGATATAGTGCGGCCATCGAAAAAGGCCAAGCTTACAATGTCTTGAGCGCATTTTCCCGCGCGGCGGCCATATCTTCGTCGGACAGGCCAAGGGCTGTCTCGATCGCAAGAAGCTGGATTTCCTTGCGTTCGCCACGGTCCCCATCGGCCAGTGCAACGGACCACATCGCATCGCCCAAGGCCTTGCGGTCGGCATAATCGACCTCCTGGCGCAAAAGGCGGGCAAATTCCGGCGTGCCCGGTGCATGGCGCTCCAGCGCCTCGCAGGTGGCGCGCAGTTTCGCGGCCTCGATCGGTTTGAGGTTGAAAGTGCGGGCCAGAATGCGGTCGATCTGCCCGACTTCTTCGGCGCGATAGGTCCGGTCAGCCAAGGCCACCCGCACCAGCAACGCCCCCAGGGCAAGCTGGGGCGTGGGCTGTGGCAAAGGTTTGGGATCGGGCTTTCTGCGGGGAAACAAGCGGCTAAACATAAATACGAAACATCCTCTTTGACTTATCGGCCTAACACGCGTCTGCGTTGCGCTGTTCCCCTTGTTGTTAAATTCACACGGATTGGTGCAAAAAACACGCAGGTTTCAGGGGTCGTACCCTTCGATGATCACCAAAGTTCCGTCAGACACTTTGGCGCGAATATCTTTCGCCGCCTGATATCCGTCGCTTTCATAACAGGCCACCGCATCGGCAAGGCTGGGAAATTCGATTACGACGATGCGCGACCGCGAGCTGCCTTCGCGCACATCGGCAGTGGCCCCGCGAACCAGAAATTTCGCGCCGAAATCGGCAAAAGGTTTCGCATTGGCGGCACGGTATTTGTCATAGACGGCGGCATCATGCACTTCGACGTTGGCGATCCAGTAACCTTTGGGCATCTATAATTCCTTATTTGGGGAGCGATCTGAACTTTGCCGCCAGTTTAGCGGCTTCTTCCTTCAACCCATAGGGCGGATTTATCACGAATAGGCCCGATCCGATCATGCCATGACCGGGCCGCGCGGGGGCAAAGCTGACCTCGTGACGCAGCGCCTCAGGGTGCGCGCCCATCAAGGCGCTAAGCATTGGCTGATGCAACTTTGAGGTCAGAATAGGATACCACAGCGCGATAATGCCAACATTCCACGCCTTGGCCAGCTTGCTGATATGGCGGGGGATATCGACATAATCGGTCTTGATCTCGAAACTGGGGTCAATCAGCATCAATCCCCGCCGCGGGGTGGGGGGTGTCAGGGCAAAGGCCATTTCGAACCCGTCACGGTAATGGCATTTCACGGGGTAGGGCGACATCGCCAGATCAAGCGCGCCAAATTCGCCGGGATGCAATTCGGCAAGGTGGATGCTGTCCATCTCGCGCAGCAGTTTTGCGGCCAAGAGCGGGGAGCCGGGGTAGGCATCGGCCCCCTGTTCCCGCGTGACCATGTCCAGAACCTGGCCGTAAGGGTGATCTTTGCCGAACCACCCGCGCGTGCGCCCGATGCCTTGCACGGCTTCGCCGGTTTTCAGGGCTGGGGTGTCGGACAGGTCATAAACTGCCCGTCCGGCGTGAGTCTCAAGGTAGCTGAGCGGTTTGTCCTTGCGCGTCAGATAGGCCAGCATCCATGCGAGCAGGCTGTGCTTGTGCACGTCCGCCAGATTGCCCGCATGGTAAATATGTTGATAGCTCAGCATTTCTGGATCGCCTTCATGAAGTTAGACGAGCCGGGACATTTCCTTGGCCGCGCGGATGAAGTCCTTGAACAGCGGGTGCGGATCGAAGGGCTTTGATTTCAGCTCGGGGTGGAACTGCACGCCAATGAACCAAGGGTGATCCGCCCATTCGACGATCTCGGGCAGTTTGCCATCGGGGGACATGCCCGAAAAGGTCAGCCCTGATTTCTCAAGCTGCTCGCGATAGGCCGTGTCGACCTCGTAGCGGTGACGGTGGCGTTCATCAATGGCTGTGGTGCCATAGATTTCCGCGACATGGCTGCCCTCTTTCAGGGTTGCGTCATAGGCCCCAAGCCGCATGGTGCCGCCCTTGTCATCATCAAGCTTGCGTTCAACCTTGTGGTTGCCCTGCACCCATTCCTTGAGGTGATAAACGACGGGCTCAAAACGCTTCTTGCCGCTGGATTCGTGGTCGAATTCTTCCGATCCGGCAGTGGCAAGGCCCGCGACATTGCGCGCCGCTTCGATGACGGCCATCTGCATGCCCAGACAGATGCCAAGGTAGGGCACCTTGTGTTCGCGGGCATATTGCGCGGCCTTGATCTTGCCTTCGGTGCCGCGTTCGCCAAATCCGCCGGGTACCAGGATCGCATGAAACCCTTCAAGGTGTGGCCCGACGTCGTCGGCTTTGTCAAAGACTTCGGCGTCAACCCACTCTACCTTTACCTTGACGCGGTTGGCCATGCCACCATGGGTCAAGGCTTCGGCGATGGATTTATAGGCATCCTCGAGCTGGGTGTACTTGCCCACGATGGCAACGCGCACTTCGCCCTCGGGGTTGTGGACGCGGTCGGACACGTCACGCCAGACCGTCAGATCGGGTTTTGGGGCAGGGGAAATCTGGAAAGCATCAAGCACTGCCTGATCCAGACCCTGTGCGTGATAGGCCAGCGGTGCATCATAGATGGTCGCCAGATCATATGCGGCCACCACGGCGTCCTTGCGGACGTTGCAGAACAGCGCAATCTTTTCGCGTTCCTTTTCCGGGATCGGATGTTCGGACCGGCAGACAAGGATATCAGGCGCGATGCCGATGCTTTGCAATTCCTTGACCGAATGTTGTGTCGGCTTGGTCTTCAACTCGCCGCTGGCTGCAAGATAGGGCAGCAACGTCAGATGCATAAAGATGCACTGACCGCGCGGCTTGTCATGGCTGAACTGGCGGATCGCTTCGAAGAAAGGCAGACCTTCGATATCGCCGACTGTGCCACCGATTTCGCACAGCATAAAGTCGACCTCGTCATCGCCGATATGCAGGAAGTCTTTGATTTCGTTGGTGACATGGGGGATGACCTGGATCGTCTTGCCCAGGTAATCGCCCCGGCGTTCCTTTTCGAGAACGGTCGAATAGACGCGGCCTGAACTGATCGAATCCGTCTTGCGTGCAGCAACGCCGGTAAAGCGTTCGTAGTGGCCCAGATCCAGATCGGTTTCGGCACCATCGTCGGTGACGAAGACCTCGCCATGTTCGAACGGCGACATCGTGCCGGGATCGACGTTCAGGTACGGGTCGAGTTTGCGCAGCCTTACGGAAAAGCCTCGCGCTTGCAGCAAGGCACCCAAGGCAGCAGACGCAAGACCTTTGCCAAGGCTGGAAACCACACCGCCGGTGATAAAAATATAGCGTGCCATGTGATAGGGCCCCCGTGAAATTCAGATTTGATGTGGCAAAAGCCAGCCAAATGAGCTGCAGAAAACCGCAGCACCACGGGACTTAAGACTAACAGGATTCGGATGTTTAAAGCAAGGCCAAGCCGCAACATCCTGTTGCGTAACTTGGCCTGCCCTCAAGTTGTTGTAGGGGCTGGGTTAATCAGCCGTCGGAACTTGCGGTGTATTGTCTGCAGGCGTCGGCGGCAGCAGGCTGTCCGCGTCAGGCATCGCAGGTGCCTCATTCAGCGCAGGCGGCGTTGCCCCCAGGCGGTCAATCACCGAAGACCCGGCGGATTTTTCCGCGGCGATGATGGTCAGCGTGATGGACGTGATGATAAACAGTGTCGCCAATACCCATGTGATCTTGCCCATTGCGGTCGCTGCTGCGCGGCCTGAAACGGCACCGCCGCCACCGCCACCCATACCAAGGCCGCCCCCTTCAGACCGTTGCAGCAATACTACTGCAATCAGGCCAAGGGCTAAAATGAGATGGACGATCAGGACAACGTTTTCCATGAATACCTACGGTTCTGGGCTTTTGACTTTGGGGGTATCTAGGCAAGTTTACCTTCGGGGGCAAGGGAGGATTGGCAATGGTGGCCGCGTTTGATCACAAGATGGCG
>NZ_DS999213.1:1306678-1429351 GCF_000156335.1 Roseobacter sp. GAI101 | reverse complement strand
GACATCATCCACGTCGGCTGACCCGATAGAGCACGCCGCAATATACTCCAGCTTAACCCGACGCCCAGAACGAGGCTGAGGACAAGGAGTGCCAGCCAGATGTTCAAGTCGGAGTTGTCCAGACGCAAAACACCCAGATCATGGAGAACCCAAAGGCTTGCGCAGACAACGGCCAGCACAAGCATCATCCCCAATCCGCCGATGGATCGCAGGGTCGCCCGCAAGTAGATGGCATAGCCGATGAAAAGCAAAAGCCCGAACAACACAGCGATCGATACGTTCATGTGCCCGTAGTCCCATGCCCATTGGACATAATTATAGTCGGTGGGATTGAATGTCGCTGCCAACAGGAAAAAAGCGCACAGCCAACGTATGATAAATCCCATTCGGTATTCCCCGGCTTCTCTGGCTTATAAATATCCTCGCCGAAGGCATAAAAGGTTATAGCGGGCGGTCAAGAGTTTCGCCTTCGGCGAGGATATTTACGAGCCAGAGAAGCAATGGCTCTATTTTCCAGTTTCGGTTCCGGCCCGACGCGGCTATACCGACGCGGGTTTGCACCGTTAAAGGAATATCATCATGGCCAATGTTGTTGTCGTAGGCGCTCAGTGGGGCGACGAAGGAAAAGGCAAGATTGTGGACTGGCTCAGCGAGCGCGCCGATGTCATCGCGCGCTTTCAAGGGGGGCACAATGCGGGCCACACGCTTGTCATCGACGGAACTGTCTTCAAGCTGAGCCTGTTGCCTTCGGGAATTGTACGCGGTGGCAAATTGTCGGTGATCGGCAATGGTGTGGTGCTGGATCCGTGGCACCTGGTGAAGGAAATAGCCCAGTTGCGCAGCCAAGGGGTCACGATCACGCCCGAGACGCTGATGATTGCGGAAAACACACCTCTTATTCTGCCCATCCACGGAGAATTGGACCGCGCTCGTGAAGAGCAGGCGAGTGTCGCCAAGATCGGGACGACCGGGCGCGGCATCGGGCCAGCCTACGAGGACAAGGTCGGCCGTCGTTCCGTGCGGGTTGCGGATTTGGCGGATGACGCAACTTTGGAACTCCGCGTCGACCGTGCTTTGGTCCATCATGATGCGCTGCGGCGCGGTCTTGGTCTTGAACCGGTGGACCGGGACGCTTTGCTGGCGGCACTGCGCGAGATCGCACCAAGCGTGCTGGAGTATGCTGCACCTGTCTGGAAGGTGCTGAACGAGAAGCGCAAAGCTGGCAAGCGGATCCTGTTCGAGGGCGCGCAAGGGGCGCTTTTGGACATCGATTTCGGCACCTATCCTTATGTCACGTCCTCTAACGTGATTGCGGGACAAGCGGCAACGGGGACGGGCATCGGGCCGGGGTCGATCGATTTTGTTCTGGGGATCGTCAAAGCCTATACAACCCGTGTCGGCGAGGGGCCTTTCCCTGCCGAATTGAATGACGCGGACGGTGAACGTCTTGGGGTACGGGGACACGAATTCGGGACGGTCACGGGCCGCAAACGGCGCTGCGGCTGGTTCGATGCGGTGCTTGTACGGCAGACCTGTGCCACCTCTGGCGTGAACGGAATAGCCTTTACAAAGCTGGACGTGCTTGACGGGTTCGAGACGCTCAAGATCTGTGTCGGCTACGAGCTGGACGGGCAACCGCTGGAGTATTTGCCGACGGCTGCGGATCAACAGGCGCGGTGCACGCCGGTTTACGAGGAAATGCTGGGCTGGAGCGAATCGACCGAAGGAGCGCGCAGTTGGGCCGATTTGCCGGCGAACGCGATCAAATACGTGCGTCGGGTTGAAGAGCTGATCGGCTGCCCGGTTGCGTTGCTGTCGACCTCACCAGAGCGCGAAGATACGATTTTGGTCACGGATCCGTTTGCGGACTGATTTGACATATTTAGGGTCGGGGTCATCTGATCCGGAGTGAACAGAGAACAAGGGAGCCGATCAAATGGCACTTAGTTACAAGGCGCGACGCAGGTGGTCACTGGTTCTGCTGCTGGTAGGGCTTCCGGTTTATATCGTGGCCGCGGTGGCATTGATTGCGATGTTCGACAGACCTTCTGTGCTGGTCGAGTTGGCAATTTACATCGGTTTGGGAATTATCTGGGCAATCCCTTTCAAGTTTCTGTTTAAGGGCATCGGTCAAGCAGACCCTGACGATCAGAACTGAGCGCAAAAAAAAAGGCCCCTGAAACAGGGGCCTTTTTTGTATTTAACCCGCCGCGCGGTTATCAGGCTGATAGCCGATATCTTTGGAGGCCCTGAAACGTCCCCCGTCAAGCTTGTGGATTTTTCCGGTCCGCAGAAGCTGACCAAAAGACCGCAATCCGTCTTCACGGCTGAATTCTTCTTTTTCAACTTGCCGGACCGTGTTCATCAGTTGAGGGCGTGAAAATTGGTCCAGACCTTCGACGAAGGACATGTAGGCGGCTGCTGCTTCAAGAAGTTCGGGCAGTTTCACAGCACCCATTTCAGCTGCAAAATTGGCAAAGCCACCATCCACGGGCGCAACAGCGACCGGGACCGCCGCCGTCGCAACCCGGCGCGGACGAACCGGAGCGGTCCGTGCAGGTGCGTCGGCATCAATGCGCTGCGCAGGTACCAGTTTCAACGGGGCAGGAGCCCCCTCAGCGGGGCGTTCGCGACGTACAGGGCCGCTGACGGGGCGACGGGGTTTGACCACCTCGGCCAGGTCATTGCGATACACATTGTCTTCGTCTTTATTGTCCAGGGTGCCAAAGGCAAAATCTGCTTTCCTGGCGGCCACGGCTGCGCGAAGATGGCTGATCGCACTGCGACGGGTCGAACTTTCCAGATCATCCATCTGATGGTCAGTCTCGGCCAGCAGCCGGTTCATGTCCGAGCCCTGATCAGCCTCAAGTGTCGGGAGCTTGCGACGCAAAGGAGCGGATGCAAAGGAAGTCTTTTCTTCGCCCCCCCCCAGCAACGCCGCTTCAACCTCGGCCAACTCGCGGGCCAGTTCATCTTCTTCCTCATCCGAAAGCGAAGATTCGGACCGGTCTTCAGGCGCAGACTTTTGCGATGTGCCCTCGGCTTCAGCTTGCGCAACCGCTGCGTTTTCCGAATCGTCCGGCGCGCCGGAAGGTGCCTGTTTCGACACATCATCGGCGGCATATTCTTCCAGGTCGCCTTTTGCGATCGCCAGGTCCAGGTCGCTGCGTTTGACTTGATCACCCGACCACGTGGTGCCGCTGTCGATGGTTCTACAGCCTTGTCTTCAAACATGTTTTCTGCTGGCTGGTCGTCTTCTACAGTGCCGTCATCCATTGCGGCAATGCTGTCTTCGGGCGCTTCGTCTTCTTCTGCCGCTGAGTCAAGGCGACCCAGCAGCGCTTCGATGTCATCGTCTCCGTTTTCATCGCTGACGTTCTTGATGGAGGCATCGTCCTGTTCAAGCGCGTCTTCGATATCGTGCACGGCATCAGCGACGAAATTTGTCTTGTCGATCGACGGGGACGCTTCACCAGCCTCTGCCGAAGGGGCTTCTTCCTCGGCGTGCTCGTCTTCGGTATAGTCGGGTGTGGCGGTTTCGGCGTCTTGACGGGACACAACAGACCGTATGCGCTGCAGCTTGGCTGCAATACTGTCCCGCTTCGGTTCGACAGCGACATCGGGCACATTTTCTTCATCCACGATGTCCTCGACCGCGGGTGTGGCGGTTGAGCTTTCGGCGAAGAACGCTAGCGCTTCGTCGTCGGGCTGGCCCGGAATGAGGTCGCTGTCGGCCCGGGCGCTTCCATCCGACGGAGGCTCAAGATCGATGGGGGCTGCCATGTGGGCATCCGCAACATCTTCGATTGGGGCTGTGGTGCTTTGCGGTGCGGCTTCTTCAGGTGCGACGGCATCCGGCTGAACCGGCTTTGGCGCTTGCGCCTTTTGTTCGGGTTCTCGCGCCTCGGGTTCGTGCGCTTTGAGGGCGTTCATGCGATAGGCGTCGTAATATTGCGATATCTCGTTGGGGCGACGCGGTGCAAAGGATGTCGAGACGACCGAAACCCCGGCCGATGTCACGGACGTGACGACAGGTGCGGGAGCGGGCGGCGCGGCGTCTTCCTTGAGCGCGCTCAGAACGATCTTGCCGTTCTGTTCGCGGGCCTCCACTCGGCGGGAAATTTCGCGTTGTGCGATATGAGCCAGCATTTCGGCGTCCGGCTGGGCAGGCTCGGCCCCGAAAAAGCGGTCTTCGGATGCGAGATCCCGAAAATACTCGGCAATCGCCTTCATGGTGCCGAATGAATCCTCAAAGCCTTCCAACGTACACGAGAACGTGCCGTATGAGACCGTCAGAATTTTATTATTATTCATCATCGGATGGTCGTCCTCTGCCTTTTTGCAGCTTACTGTTTACCATGGCCTTCAAGTCTAAAGCGGCTCGAATCTGTGCCGCGCAACGTATAATTTAATGTCAACTTTGTGTCTGGTTTCCAAAAATGCGAAAAACATCGGTAAGTAGCAGCATTGTTCTCAATTCCGGGCCAGTGACCCTGGTCGGTGGCGGGCAGGCTAGCATCGAAGACCTTTCGGAGGCCTTAAAGATCGCGCCGATCTGCGTCGCTGCAGACGGCGGTGCCGCACTGGCCCTGAGGGCCAAAATACCGATCGAAGCGTTGATCGGTGATTTCGATTCAGTGACGGCAGCAAGCCTGTTGCAGATCCCCCCAGACCGGCAATTCAAGATCAGTGAACAAGAAACCACTGATTTTGACAAGGCATTAACCTTGGTTGATGCACCATTGGTTATCGGCGTCGGCTTTTTGGGGGGGCGCATAGACCATCAGCTTGCGGCATTCAGCACTTTGGTCCGGTTTGCCCACAGGCCTTGCGTGCTGTTGGGAGCAGAGCAGATCGTGCTGGTCGCCCCCCCGAGAATGAGCATCGCGACACAGGCAGGCGAAGTCGTTTCGATCTATCCCATGGCCCCGGTGCAGGGCGTCAGTACCGGGCTGGAGTGGCCGATTGACGGGCTGCGACTGGACCCGACCGGGCGCATCGGCACATCAAATCTGGCAACGGGGCCTGCGACGCTGAACATGGAAAGCCCGAATGCCCTGCTGATCCTGCCCAGACGGCTTATTCTGCCGGTTGTACAATCGCTGTTGCACCCTGACGCCGCTGGATGGCCCCTTCGCGCAGAATGACGAACAGACCTGCGGCGATGGTGATGCCGATGCCCACGCTGGCGAGGGCGTTGGGAAGATCGCCGAAGATCAGCAATCCCAGGACTGTGGCAAATGGAATCTCGAGATATTGCATCGGGGCCAACGTCGCAGAGGGCGCATAGCGCAACGACCAGGTCATCAGCAGATGCGCGACCGTGCCCAGCAGGCCGATCGACAGCAACAACAACCACTGTATGCTGTCAGGGGCGGTCACTTCGAGTGCTGCGATGCCTGTGCGGGGTCCAAACCAGAGCAACGGCACCATCAGCACCACCGCCATTATCCCACTGATCGCTTGCAGGCTGATCGGATCGGTTTGCTTGGCGATCTTGCGGGTGACCAGCATAAAGACCGAAAGGTTCGCAGCGACGAAAACGGGCAAAAGCGCGGGCCAGCCGACTTGGGTAAAGCTTGGTTGAATGACCAGCAATGTGCCCGCGAAACCGACCAGACACGCCAGAAGACGCCTGCTGCCAACTTCTTCTGACAGAAAGTATTTTCCGAGAACCAGCATGAAGAACGGCATGACAAAGACAATCGCGATGGCGTCGGCAAGAGGCAGGTGGGTTAGGGCGGTGAACATCGCGGCGATGCCGATGATGTGCAGAACAGTGCGCAGGAATGTCAGCAAGAGCGTTGTCCGGTCCATCCGCCACGGTCTGTGGGTGGCCCAGACCAACGGCAGCAACACGATCAGTTGTACCGCAAACCGGATAAAAACGACCTCGGCCAGGGGGACGGATGCGCCAAGCAGTTTTGCGACGGCGTCCCCGATCGGTGCCACGATGCAAAATCCAAGCATCAGGGCGATGCCAATCAGGGGTCTGTCTGCATTCATTCGGGTTTATCCTGATTGGGGTTTGACAACTTTAAGGTGAAATAAGCCAGAACGCCCCTGCAAAGGCAAAGCTTTTTTAATCATGTGCCGAGATGTCAAAACCGCCTGCGGTTTCAAGCAGCCGGACGCACCAGACGCACACAATTCCGGCCCCGGCTTTTCGCGGCATAAAGGGCCTGATCTGCCTGATCTATCAGCCGCGCAGCCTTGTCGTCTTGGGCTGGCAGCGTCAAGGTCAGGCTGTCTGACATGCAAACGCCGATGCTGATGGTGATGGTCACTGCGGTGTTGCTGGACGGGATGATGAAAGGTGCGTCGCGAAAGGTCCTGCACAGGCGTTCGGCCACCTGCGTCGCGTCAAGGGCGGTGGTGCCGGGCACGACAAGCAAGAACTCCTCCCCTCCG
This sequence comes from Roseobacter sp. GAI101, assembly GCF_000156335.1. GTDB lineage: Bacteria > Pseudomonadota > Alphaproteobacteria > Rhodobacterales > Rhodobacteraceae > Sulfitobacter. The sequence continues at coordinate 1,422,940 of NZ_DS999213.1, read as the reverse complement.
ATTCGGGCGACCATGTCGATGGGGCGCAACTGCGATCGCAACCGACGCGCGGTTTCGACAAGCACGGAATCGCCCGCAGCATGTCCGAAGGCATCGTTGATCCGTTTGAAGTGATCCATATCTGCCAACATGACAGCAAAATGCGTGTCCGATTTCCCGGCGTTTTCGATCAGTCGCGCCAGTTCAGACATGGCATAACGCCGGTTGTAAAGCCCTGTAAGGGGGTCATAAATTGCCGCGCGCAGCCCCGTGTTGACGCAGTGGCGCAGCCTTTCGGCCTTGCGCTTGCGGTTAAGAATGCTTGCCAGCCGCAGCCCCATCTCCTCAAGATCAAAACCGTTGAGCATCAGATCATCGGCCCCCAGATCCAGGGCATATGCGCCGACATCGGCATCAGGTTCGGTTTGAAGTACCAGGATCCCGCTATGGCGCGTGCCGGAATTTGCGCGGATCGCAGAGATGAGTTGCAGCTGGTCCATCGCGGTCTTTCGATCGACGGTCAGGACCAGAACGAACACATCCGGCAGCACATCCCCCTTGAGGCATTGCAGCGCGTCGCGCATCGTCGAATTGCTCACCTTGTCGCGCAGGGCAAGCCGCAATTGCGTGGCCCAGATGTGGTTCTGTCCTTTGTCATCGCTGACCACCTGGATATGGCCGGGGCTCGCGAAATTACTGTGCTTTTCGGCCATCCCGAAGGTGCGGCTGGCCGCGTCACGCATATGCCATTCATCATCGGAATGATGCCCCCGGATCAGACTGCGCACGCGGCTAAGCAGCAGGGGATCAGGCACAGGTTTCACCAAAACATCCTGCACGCCTTGCGAGAGCATCATCTTTCTCGCGGCCAGATCGTCGCTTTCGCCGATGGCAAGGACGGGAATGCGCGCCGTCTGTTCCTGCTGTGCCAGTCCGGCGCATAGCGCTGCGGCATCGGCATCGGGCAGTTCAAAGGCGGTAATCACAAGGTTCGGTTGTTCCTTGCTGGCCACCTTCAGCGCTTCGGCGACCGAGGTGGCCTGGAGAACATCGTAATAGGCAGAGGCCAGTTTGATTTTGAGGACAATACGATTCGTGGCTATGGCGTCTACGATGAGGATCTTTCCCTGCACTTGTTTTCCTTCCTCAGTAAAACTAACCAGATGCAGTGATCTTAAGGACGTTATTAGTTAACAAAGAGTTTCCATCCAAAGTAGTAAGCAGGAATGCTCCTCATGATTAAGCAAGAAGCCGCTGAGACCTTTGCCCTCCAGGCATTGGGATGGCTGGCCGCAAATGACGACTTGATGCCTGTATTCATGGGAGAAACCGGTGCCGGCGCGGATGACATGCGCGGTCGGGCGACGGATCCCGCGTTTTTGGGGGCGGTCCTGGACTTTCTGATGATGAATGACGAATGGGTGATTTCGTTTTGCGACAGCATCCATGTCCCATACGAGCGGATCATGCAGGCGCGGCAGGCCTTGCCGGGCGGTGAACAGGTGAATTGGACATGAATATTGCTGAAACCGCTTCCGCTTCTTCGATCAAAGGGCTTTTGTTCGACAAGGACGGGACCTTGTTCGATTTCGCCAAAACTTGGGAGGCTTGGGCCAATGCGTGCCTTCTTCGGCTGACCCAAGGGGACGTTGCGCGCGCCACGGTGATCGGGGCGGCAGTCGGCTTTGATATGGCAGCCGGCCGGTTCTCCAAGGACAGTGTCGTGATCGCGGGTACGCCGGGCGATGTCGTTGCTGTGCTGGCCTCCCATGTGCCCGAGATGTCGCAGGCGGCGCTGATTGATGTGCTTAACGAGGAAGCCGAAAACGCCCCGCAAAGCGAAGTCACGCCGCTGGTCCCGTTTCTTCAGGTCTTGCGTGCGCGCGGGCTGGCGCTTGGGGTGGCCACCAATGATGCCGAAGTGCCCGCACTGGCGCATCTGAACAAGGCTGGCGTGGCGCATCTGTTTGATTTCATTGCCGGGTTTGACAGCGGTCATGGCGGAAAACCCGGCCCCGGCCAGTTGACCGCATTCGCCAGATCCGTCGGGCTGGACCCCAGCCAGATCGCCATGATCGGCGATAGCACACATGACCTGATTGCTGGCAAAGCCGCTGGCATGACCCGCATTGCAGTGCTGACGGGCATGGCGTCGGCCGATGATCTGGCCCCGCATGCCGATGTGGTGCTGCCCGACATCACCCATCTGCCCAAGTGGCTGGACGGGCAGGGCGACTAGGCCTTGCCGTGGGCCGCACAGGCGCGAAAAACGACATAGGCCGTCGGTAACGGGAACGCCGCAGCACCACAGATCATGCCTTCTGGGACTGTTTGTCAGGAGGTTGCAATGTCTGATCCCGATCCCAAACGCAAAACCCGCACGGGCGGGCGTGCCGGAGCCAAAAACAGGCGCGGCACATCTGTGATCGAACAGATGCCGTGGAACCCGCCGGTGAACATCGACCGCCCCACCGAACCGCTAACCCCCGAAGGCGTCGAGGCGATCCATGATGGGGCCATGCGCATTCTCGAAGAAATCGGGATCGAATTCCTGAACCATGAAGCGCTGGAAATCCTGCGCAAGGCCGGCTGCACCGTGAACGGGGAAAACGTCCGTATGGGGCGTGATTTCGTCATGGAATGGATCGCTCATGCGCCGTCAGAGTTCACCCTGACCCCGCGCAATCCGGATCGTCAGATCACCATCGGCGGAAAGCATCTGGTGTTCGGCAATGTGTCTTCGCCCCCCAATTACTGGGACATGTCGATCGGCACCAAAGTCCCCGGTACCCGTGCGATGTGTCAGGACTTGCTGAAACTGACACAGTATTTCAATTGCATCCATTTCGCGGGCGGCTATCCGGTGGAACCCGTCGACATCCACGCCTCTGTCCGCCATCTGGACGTACTGTATGACAAGCTGACGATCACCGACAAGGTCATGCATGCCTATAGCCTTGGCAAGGAGCGTGTCGAAGACGTGATGGAAATGGTGCGCATCGCGGGTGGTCTGACCCATGATGAATTCGACGCCACCCCGCGCATGTACACCAACATCAACTCGACCTCGCCGCTCAAGCACGACATCCCCATGCTGGACGGCTGGATGCGCCTTGCGCGGCGTGGACAGGGGCTGGTGGTGACGCCCTTTACGCTGGCCGGTGCCATGGCCCCTGTGACCATGTCCGGCGCTGTGGCCCAATCGCTGGCCGAGGCGCTGTGCGCAGTTGTTCTGGCGCAGATCATCAACCCCGGTGCGCCCTGTGCCATCGGAACCTTCACCTCGAATGTGGATATGAAGACCGGCGCGCCAGCGTTCGGCACGCCGGAATACATGCGCGCCACCCAGATGACAGGGCAGTTGTGCCGGTTCTATGGCCTGCCGATGCGGTCGTCGGGCGTCTGTGCCGCGAATGTGCCGGACGGTCAGGCCATGTGGGAGACGTCGAACAGCCTGTGGGCAGCGGTGCAATCGGGCACGAACATGGTCTATCACGCGGCGGGCTGGCTTGAGGGCGGGCTGATCGCCAGCCCCGAGAAATTCATCATGGATTGCGAAATCCTTCAGCAAATCCAGCGCTATATGAACCCTGTCATCTGTGCCACGGGACCTGATGAAATTGCATTGGATGCGATCAAATCCGTTGGCAACGCCGGGCATTTCTTTGGAATTCAACATACTCAGGACCGCTATACCGACGCTTTCTATCAGCCCTTTTTGAGTGACTGGAAAAACTATGAAGGATGGGAAGTCGCCGGGGCCATCTGGACCCCGGAGCGGGCGCATATGATGTTCAAGGATATCATCGCCAACTTCGAAGAACCCCCGATGGATGTGGCCATTCGCGAAGAACTGGCGGATTTCGTGGCGCGCCGGAAAGCCGAAGGCGGGGCACCCACGGATTTCTAGGGTTTCTGTCTTCGGGTAAACTTTCGGAAAATCCGCACTAATTGCGCAGTATTTTTCAAGGGTTGAACGGGGCTTTTGCCATAAGAGATTTGCATGATGTTAACGTCCGGTTTGCATTCTCCCTTTCCATGAGTGGGAAGGGATATCCATGCACGGGCTTATCAACCGCAGTGTTCAGAACTTTGTCTGCGATACGTTCGGAAAAGACGTTTGGCTACAGGTGACGCAACGCGCCGATCTTGGGTTTTCCGAGTTCGAGGCCATGCTGTCCTACAAAGATGATATCACGCCCCGCCTGCTGGACAGCATGGCGGCGGTCACGCATCGCTCGCTTACTGACTTGCTGGAGGATATCGGCACCTATCTGGTCTCGACCCCCAAGCTGGAAGGGGTGCGGCGGCTGTTGCGCTTTGGCGGTGTGAACTTTGAAGAGTTTCTGCAGTCTCTGGATGATCTGCCCGACCGGGCCAAACTGGCCGTCTCAGATCTTGATCTGCCGCGAATGGAGCTTGATGAAAAGCCGGATGGCCAATTCGATCTGATCTGCCAAAGCCCTGTGCCGGGGTTTGGATTGGTGATGACCGGTGTGCTGCGTGTGATTGCCGATGATTACGGCGCTTTGGTCGTGTTGGATCACGAAACCACAGCCGATGGCTTTGAACGTGTCTCGATAACGTTGATCGATACGGATTTCGCCGAAGGGCGGCAATTCGAATTGGGCGCGCCGATCATATGAAAGGTGACCCGGATTTGAACATGCTGGACGTCTTGTGCCCCATGCACCTGGTGGTCCGCAACGATGGGCGCATTGTCCATGTCGGGCCGACCGTGCAGAAACTGCGCCCGGATATGACATGGATCGGCGCGCACTTCTTTGAACATTTTGACGTCAAACGTCCCAAATCGGTGCAATCCATCACCGATATGCGCCGCAAGGTGGGGACCAAGATTCATCTTGCCCTGCGGGGTGATCCGTCCAGCGATCTCAAGGCGGTTCTGGTCCCGCGCAGCGACGGCGCGGATGATGTGGTAATCAACCTGTCGTTCGGCATTTCCATCCTTGACGGTGTGCGCACCTACGGGCTGAGCAATGCAGATTTTGCCGCCACGGATCTGGCCATCGAAATGCTTTATCTGATCGAGGCGAAATCGGCCGCGATGGATTCTTCGCGTCAGTTGAACCTGAAACTGCAGGGGGCCAAGATCGCTGCCGAAGAACAGGCATTCACCGATACCTTGACCGGTCTCAAGAATCGCCGCGCCATGGATCATGTTCTGGCACGGTTGGTCAGCCGCAAGCTTGGCTTTGCCGTCATGCAGATCGACCTGGATTACTTCAAGGCGGTCAACGACACTCTGGGTCATGCGGCGGGCGATCATGTGTTGCAGGCGGTCGCGCAGATCATGGTCGAGGAGACTCGCGCCGCTGACACGATCGCACGGGTGGGCGGGGATGAGTTCACCCTGATCCTTCCTGAGATCGAGGCGCAGCAAACCCTATTGAATGTCGGCGAAAGGCTGATTGAACGGCTCGAAAAACCGATTTTGTTTCAAGGAAAGGAGTGCCGCATCTCTGCCAGTATCGGTACGGTCTGGATTCGCGAAAACCAAAACGTCGTGCCAAAGGACATTCTGTCCGACGCGGACATCGCCCTTTATCAATCAAAGAACGCCGGACGCGCACGCCAGACGATCTTTGACGGGCGCAGGCGTCCACTGGTCAGCTAAGCCCCTTTGGCCCTGCCAATACCGCCAGCGGACCCGCACATCCCGCCCGCTGGCCATGTGGGGCCCAGTCAGGTGATGACCTGTGTGCCTTAGGCAGGCGAAAGAATGTGAATCGCGCGGTCTGCCAGCATGTCTTTCGTACTGGCCCCGTAAGCCTTCATGTGGGGTGATCTGGCATGCGCGCCAAGCGCTTCCATGCTTGACCATTTCTCAACGACGACAAAGGTGTCAGGGCCAAATGCGCTTTGCATGGGGCCGGCATTTTCGGTGTCAATTGTGCCTTCGTAGGCGATGCAGCCATCCTCGGCCAAAACGGCCGGGACATTGGCGTTAAAAAGGTCCAGCACAGCCGCGCGCTGGCCCGGCTTGGTGGTGATGACTGCGATAACGTGGACGATGGACATAGTTGTCTCCCTGTTTGTGACCTCAGCGGTTTAGCATACGATTACCCCGGTGGCGAAAGTGCTTTTCCATCGGCACCACAGGGCCGTGTTTGCAATGGATTGCCGCCTGCAGCGCGCACGCCATTGGCGCATCTCAAAGGATTCTGTCGATTTTCAAAGTCGGACGGGGGATAGGTTTGCAGGTCTCGGACGACATAACTGCACGGCCCGCAGATTCTGATGGCTGAATTGTTTGGCGAAAGCAGGTGCCAGCGACTCGCCTGATCCATTGCGCAAGAGAATCCTGAATTTCTGGAAGAGCATTTGTTTCCGACTAAGGGACGTACCTGCCGCACTGAGGTCCTAATCCGCAGTAACTGCTGGCAAGAATGAGGATCGAAGAAGCAGATCTTCCCTAGTCAATCTCTGGACCATTTATCCTGTAAATGTCCGCCGAAACAACATGTTTGGAAAAACAAGTGGCAGCCCGTAGGGGAGTCGAACCCCTCTTTTCAGGTTGAAAACCTGACGTCCTAACCGATAGACGAACGGGCCACTTAGCTTGTGAGCGGTTCAATAGGTAATAGCGCGAAAGGGCGCAAGCGAAAATTGCGAGAAAAGCAAAAAAGTTTTAGGCAGGTGCGGCATCTTCAAGCCGAAGTTGTACAGACTGCCGCCCGCGCCAGCTGTTGATGTCCAACCGACCGGCCAAATGAAAGCGCGCGCCGCCGTGATTCTCCAGCGCAGGACCCATTGGCCCGTCAAAGGCACCAAATGCGATGGCATCCAGCTTTGTGCCGCTGCCGTCGCCGAAGCTGATCTTGAGATGGCTTTCGCCAACGCGGTTCGCATAGCGAATCTGCATGTCAGCAAAAGCGTAGCGCGGGGCAGGGGCACCGGCACCAAAGGGGCCCGCCTGTTCGATCTGTTCGGCCAGTTCAACCGTGGCGGCGGCTGGCATCAGCATCCCGTCAAGGCGCAGATCAGCAGCCCCGCCCAGATGCGCGCCCTGTTTGGCCAGCAACTCGGACAGCCGTGCCATCGCGGCCTCCAGCTTGTCCTCGGCTACGGTAAGGCCCGCTGCCATCTTGTGCCCGCCGCCCTTGATCAGAAGCCCTTCGGCCGCCAGACGCTGGATCGGCGCGCCCAGATCAATGCCTGATACGGATCGCCCCGATCCCTTGCCGATTCCATCCTCAAAACCGATCACGATGGACGGGCGATTCGACGCTTCTTTCAACCGCGAGGCCACAATCCCGACGACCCCGGGATGCCATCCGTCACCCGATGCCCAAACCAAGGGCGCATCAAAGCCGCGCACTTCGGCCTGATCCAGGGCTGCTGCGCGCACAGCGGCCTCTACATCGCGCCGCTCGGTGTTCAGCGTGTCGAGCCGCTCGGCAAGTGCGGCGGCTTCGTGCGGGTCGCTGCAGGCCAGCAGGCGCGCGCCCAGATCGGCCTGGCCAATCCGCCCGCCCGCATTGATGCGGGGGCCCAACAGGAAACCAAGGTGATAGGACGAAGGCGCGGTATCCATCCGTGCGGCATCGGCCAAAGCGGCAAGACCCAACCGGTCGCGCCGCGCCATGACCCGTAGGCCCTGGCGCACAAAGGCACGGTTCACGCCAATCAAGGGGGCGACATCGGCGACCGTGGCCAAAGCCACCAAATCCAGCAGCGCCATCAGGTCAGGGCCCTTGGCCCCAGCCTCGCGCAATTGCCGCCCGGCCTCGACCAGCATCAAGAACACCACGCCCGCCGCACAAAGATGCGCCAGCGCACCGTCTTCGTCCTGACGGTTGGGGTTCACCACGGCATGGGCGTCGGGCAAGGTTTCCGCCCCCAGATGGTGGTCCAGTACGATCACTTCCGCGCCGACGGCCGCGGCAATCGGGCCATGGGACAAGGTCCCGCAATCGACGCAGACGATCAGATCATGCTTGGCCGCCAAGGCGGCCATCGCCTCGTCATTTGGGCCATAGCCTTCGTCGATCCGGTCAGGCACATACAAGGTCGCGGAACAGCCCATGTCGCGCAACCACACCAGCAGCAACGCGGCAGAGCTGCCCCCGTCAACGTCGTAATCGGCAAAAACGGCAATACGCTGCCGCGCCTTTACGGCTGCCAGGAACCGTGTCGCCGCCTTTTCCATATCGCGCAAAGATCGGGGGTCGGGCAGCAGGTCCCGCAAGGACGGGGCGAGAAACCCCTCGGCTTCGGCTGGACCAACGCCGCGCCGCGCCAAAACCTGACACAGCGCGGGGGGCAGGCTGGTCTGCTGCCCCAAAACTTCGCTTGCCCGCTCCACCTCGACACCGGGGCCGACCCAACGCCGCCCGGTCAAGGACGCATCAACACCTAAAAAGCTCATGCGTCCCTCGCTTCCAAATGGTCTAAAATCCTCGCCGAAGGCATCTGGCCTCTCACCGGAAACGCCGCTCGGCGGTTCCGGTCAGGCCAGAGGCCAAGTGGTCCCTACAGATCCTCAATGCGCAAAGCGACAGGATCGCTTGCCAACACGCCTGTGCCCGACATCGCCGCCAAGGCTTCGTCCAGCGCCTTGCGGCTGGTCTTGTGGGTCACGATCAGCACGGGCGCGTGATCCGACCGGTGCTCGGTCTGGCGCATCCTGTTGATGCTGATGCCGGCCTCGCCCAGAACCGTGGCGATCTTGGCCAGTGCGCCGGGTTTGTCCAGCAGTCCGATGCGCAGGTAAAACGCTGCCGGCGCTTGCGACATGGCTGACGTCGCCGCAGTCAGGGTGCTGGCCTTTTGGCCGAACACTGGTCCATGCCATCCGCGCGCAATGTCACAGATGTCCGACAAAACAGCGCTGGCCGTCGGGCCTTCGCCCGCACCGGGGCCGCGCAGGACGATCTGCCCCACGGCATCGCCTTCCAGCACGATCATGTTCGTCCCCCCCGCCAATTGTCCAAGCGGAGAGCGATCAGGCACGAGGCAGGGCTGCATGCGCTGCTCAAGCCCGCGCCCGGTCATCTGCGCCACGCCCAAGAGCTTGATCTTGTAGCCCATGTCAGCCGCGGCCTTGATGTCCTCGATGCTGACGCGCTCGATGCCCTCGATCTCGATCCCGGCGAAATCGACCTGCGTGCCAAAGGCGATCGACGACAGGATCGCCAGTTTATGCGCCGCATCAATACCGCCCACATCCAGGGCAGGGTCGGCCTCGAGATAGCCAAGCCCGTCGGCCTCGGCGAAGACGTCTGCATAGGGCAGCCCCGCGTCTTCCATCCGCGTCAGGATATAATTGCACGATCCGTTCATCACACCCATCACGCGGGTGATCTCGTTGCCGGCCAGCCCTTCGGTCAGCGTCTTGATGACGGGAATGCCCCCAGCGACGGCGGCCTCGTAGCGGATCAGGCACCCTGCTGCTTCGGCCTGTTCGGCCAGGGCCTGCCCGTGCATCGCCAGCATGGCCTTGTTCGCCGTGACCACGTCCTTGCCCGATGCAAGGGCGGCTTCGGTGGCGTCCTTGGCGGGGCCTTCGTCCCCCCCCATCAATTCGACAAACACATCGATATCGTCGCGTTTGGCCAGCGCCACTGGATCGTCTTCCCACGCGTAATCGGACAGGTTGACCCCCCGATCCTTGTCCCGGCTGCGCGCCGAGACGGCTGAAATCGTGACGGCCCGCCCCGTGCGCGCCTCGATCAAGGCGGCTTGCTTGCGCAAGATGCGCACAACGCCCACACCGACGGTGCCCAATCCGGCAATCCCAAGACGAAGCGGCTGTGACATGGTGTATTCCTTTGTGATACCGCGCGGGCGCGCATGATTTCTTTGCGACGCGATGTAGCGGATGCGCTGCCTGCGTGCAACGCGGCATAGCGACAAAACCTTAGCGCAAGCCTTGTGCGAGGCGTTGTTTTTCGGGGCCTGACAGGACAGCGCCGCGCAAACGGGCAGCGCGCGCTTGCAGATTGGCAACCCGCCCCGCCAATGCCGCCTCGGTCTGTCGCGTGTCCACCTGGCCGGCACGGGCAGCGGCCAAAAGCGGATCGACCGGCACAAGGGCAGGGTATTCAGCAGCCAGCAATTCGGGCGTCGCACGGCTGTCGAGCGCGGGAAACTGCGTGCAGGCTGCGGGCAGCAGCAAGGCAAGGGCGCAAAGGCCATAGATCGGGCGCATCATCATGGGCCCAGTCATGCACCAGCGGCGGTTTTCGCGCAAGCGGGGGTTTGCTTTTGAACAGGTGTTCAATTAGCGTTGCTTTCATGGCGCGCACAACTGGATCACACTCTGACATTACCGGCCCCAAGGTTCGCACAGCGGCGTTGCGGCTGTTTGCGCAACATGGCTATGCGGCCGTGTCCATGCGGGCCATCGCCACCGAAGTCGGGGTGCAGGCCGGTGCGCTTTATAACTACACGCCCGACAAACAGACCCTGCTGTTCAACCTGATGCGGGACCATATGGAAGAATTGCTGGCGGCGTCCCAAGACGATGCCGCTGCCGACCCGTTGGACGAGTTGCGTGATTTCGTCTACTTTCACATCCGCTTTCATGCCGACCGACCCGACGAGGTCTTCATCTCTTATATGGAACTGCGCAATCTCACCCCGGAGAACTTTACCGCCGTCGAAGCCTTGCGCAGGCAGTACGAGAACCGGTTGGAGGGCATCTTGCGGCGCGGGGCGCAGTCAGGCGCGTTTTCGATTGCAGACACCAAAATCGCGACGCTTGCGGTGATTGCCATGCTAACGGGGGTCAACACCTGGTTTCGCAGCGGCGGGCGGCTGTCTTTGGATCAGGTGATCGCGCAATATTGGGATATGGTGCGCAAATCCGTGGTCGTGGGGTAAGACCGTCTGGCCTTACCCCGTTGGTCTTTTAGTGCGCGGCCTTGATGAAGGTACCATTGTTGAGGTCCTTCATCGCCTGACGCAGTTCGGCCTGCGTGTTCATCACGATCGGTCCGTGCCATGCGACGGGTTCGTCAATCGGCGCGCCGGAAATCAGCAGGAAACGCACGCCCTCGGGTCCGGCTTGCAAGGTTACCTCGTCGCCCGTGCCAAAGCGGATCAACGTGCGGTCGCCGCTAAGGTCGCGAATGTTGAGCTCTTCGCCCGCCACTTCCTTTTCCAGCAACACACCTGACGGTTTCGACGCATCCGCAAAGGCGGCTGCCCCTTGGAACACATAGGCAAAGGCGCGGCGGTAGGTGTCGATCTTGAAGGTTTTCTTGACGCCAGCCGGCACGGTGATGTCCAGATATTGCGGATCGGCGGCGATGCCGTCCACCGGGCCGGTCTTGCCCCAGAAATTGCCGGTGATCACCTTGACCATGGTACCATCGTCATCCGTGATCACCGGAATATCCTTGGCGGTCACATCCTGGTACCGCGGTGCCGTCATCTTTTGCGCGGCGGGCAAATTTCCCCACAGTTGAAAGCCGTGCATCTGGCCGCGCGCATTCCCGTGAGGCATCTCCTGATGCAAAATGCCCGACCCTGCGGTCATCCACTGCACATCGCCAGCCCCCAGCGTGCCGACATTGCCCAGCGAATCCCCGTGATCCACGGTGCCTTCGAGGACGTAGGTGATCGTTTCGATGCCGCGATGCGGATGCCAGGGAAAACCTTTTTCGAAATCCTGCGGCCGTTCGTTGCGGAAATCGTCAAACAGCAGGAACGGGTCCAGCTCGGACGGGTCCTGAAAGCCGAAAGCGCGGTGCAATTTTACGCCGGCACCTTCCAGGGTTGGTATGGCGGCGCGGGTCTCAAGCGTGGGTCTAAGGGACATGATCGCTCTCCTTTTGATGCGTTACGGCAAAAAATAGGGCTGCACCGGCACCCGCGCAAGGATGCGTTAAGACACGAAACCCGTGCATATCCGCACCTTTGCGCGCCATCGCGGCAAGGGGTCGCAAACAGACGCGACCCTGCGCGGGCGGGGCGGTTCATTTGTATCAACGCGAAGGGGAGAAGCGCAATGAAAGTTGGATTTATCGGTTTGGGGAATGTGGGGGGCAAGTTGTCGGGCAGCCTGCTGCGCAATGGCATCGACCTTTCGGTGCACGATCTGAATGCGGATTTCGTTGCCGCCAAGGTCGCGATGGGGGCCAAGGACGGCAAGTCGCCCGCCGATCTGATGCAGAACTGTGATGTTGTCATCACCTGCTTGCCCAGCCCTGCGGCATCGGCGGCGGTGCTGGACAAGATGATGCCCCATGTCGGCCGCGGCAAGATCTGGATGGAGATGTCGACCACCGATGCTGCCGAGGTGGAGCGCCTTGGCCGTACGGTGATCGATGCGGGCGGTGCGGCTGTCGATTGCCCGGTGTCGGGCGGGTGTCACCGTGCGGATACCGGCAACATCAGCATCTTCGCGGGCTGCGATCGTACCAGCTTTGACCGCATCCTGCCGCTGCTGACCATCATGGGTCGGCGGGTCTTGCATACAGGCGATCTGGGGTCAGCGTCGGTGTTGAAGGTAATGACCAACTATCTGGCCACGGTGAACCTGATCTCGGTCTGCGAGGCGATGACCGTGATGAAAGCCGCAGGCATGGATCTGGCCACGACATTCCAGGCGATATCGATGTCGTCTGGCACGTCCTTCGTCCACGAAACCGAAAGCCAGTTGATCCTGTCCGGGTCGCGGGATGTGAATTTCACCATGGATCTGGTACAAAAGGATATCGGGCTTTTTCAAAAGCTTGCGGATGAATTCTTGGTTCCGTTGGAGGTATCGCCGCTTATCATAGATATCATGACGGACGGGCAGAAACGCTATGGAGAGCGGGCGCAATCCGACCGGATCATAGAGCGGCTTGAGGACGCAACGGGCCTGAAAATACTGGCAGACGGGTTTCCACAGGAATTGGTCGATGATGAGCCTGAAGAACGCGGTTACGAGGTCGCCGCGCGTTCATCTTTGTGAATTCTAACGTGTCAGAATAGGGGCGTCGCGCAAGGCGTTGCCAAAGAAGGGTTTTTCGGGATCGGCCTGAAGGGTGGCCCGTGATTTGAAGATTGAAAATGTGAAGATTTCCCGCGCCGGAAGGCAACGGCTTAACCCTCTGTTAAAGGTTAATTCACATTAATTAATTCTGATGTGCCGCATGAGGATTGTGGGCCTATCCATTTGCAAAGGTTATGTTTTCCGGGCGACGGTCGGTGCCAATACGCCCGGAAATCCGGCGCAGAACGTTAATCGAGCTGATGCTCGATTTCAGCTGTCAAAGCCCACGAACCGCGCCACAGCGTCAACGGGGCGGCGGACCGATTTGACGTCGTTCGCGGAAAAGCTTTCATCAGGCCACCCCAATGCCACGCAGGTCATGATAACCTGGTCATCCGGAATTTGCGCATGCTCGCGCACGACGGGCGACTGCATGATGCCTTGGCCGTTGATCACGGACCCCAGGCCCTTGCTCCAGGCCGCAAGAACCAGCCCATAGGTCACCGCACCCAGATCGAAATGCGCGATGGTGCCGTTGTCATCCAGTGATTTATCGAAACACACAACGACCGAGACGGGCGCATCGAACTGGCGGAACCCGCGCATCACCCAGTCCTGACGGCGTTCCTTGTCTTCGCGTTCAATCCCCATGGCCGCGAAAAGCTGTTTGGCAATGTCGACCTGCCGTTCGCGGTGCACACCCGCATAGGCCCCGTGGTCGCTGATTTCGCGGACCGGCGGTACACCTTGCAGCATGCGGGTGGAATTGCCTTCGCGGACATTTTCAAGCGGTTGGCCTGTCAGGACGTGAAAATGCCATGGCTGGGTGTTCATAGAAGATGGCGCGCGATTGGCCAGCGCAATGATCTCTTCGAGCAGTTCGCGCGACACCGGGTCTTTGGTAAATCCCCTGATGCTGCGGCGCCCCAGCATTGCCTGTTCCAGTTCCATGATGTCCCTCCCGACGTTTCCTGACAGACGTCAGCGTCTTGCAAAGGGCGGGCGGGGTCAAGCGGGGCTTTGCGCGCTGCCGCTGCGTCAGATCAGCAATTCGGCACGTTGACGGCCAAACCGCCAAGCGAGGTTTCCTTGTATTTCTCGGACATGTCGGCACCGGTCTGGCGCATGGTTTCGATGCAGGCATCCAGTGGCACAAGATGCGTGCCGTCACCGCGCAGCGCCAGCGACGCCGCCGATACCGCCTTGATCGCGCCAAGGCCGTTGCGTTCGATGCAGGGCACCTGCACCAGCCCGCGGACCGGATCGCAGGTCATGCCCAGATGGTGTTCCAGCGCGATTTCGGCTGCATTTTCGATCTGTTCCGGGGTACCCCCCAGGACGGCACACAAGCCAGCGGCTGACATGGCGGCGGCCGATCCGACCTCGGCCTGACAGCCTGCTTCGGCACCCGAGATCGAGGCGTTGAATTTCACCAGACCGCCAATCGCCGCAGCCGTCAGCAGGAAATCTTCGATATGCGCTTCGGACGCGCCAGGCACGTGATCGAGGTAATAGCGCAAGGTCGCGGGCATCACGCCTGCGGCCCCGTTGGTGGGGGCCGTGACGACCTGACCACCGGCGGCATTTTCCTCGTTCACCGCCATGGCATAGACGCTCATCCAGTCGTTGATCGTATGGGGCGCTTGCTGGTTCGTGCCACGCTCGGCCAAGAGGGCATCGTGAATGCCTTTGGCCCGGCGCTTTACATGCAGCCCGCCGGGCAGGATGCCATCGGTTTCCAGTCCGCGGTTGATGCAATCGTTCATCACCTGCCACAACCGTTTGGACCCGTCGCGCAGATGCGCCGCGCCGCCGCGCGATTCCTCGTTGGCGCGTTTCATGCCTGCGATGGTCTTGCCGGATATCTTTGCCATCTCAAGCATTTCTGTCGCGGTCTTGAAGGGGTAGGGCACGGGCGCACCTTCGTCCGTAGCCTTGCCCGCCGCCAGTTCGGCTTCGGTCATCACAAAACCTCCGCCGATGGAATAATACGTCTCGCGCAGGGTAACGTCGCCCTGGGCGTCGGTGGCCATCAGCATCATACCATTGGCGTGGCCAGCCAGCTTCACATCGTAGTCAAAGATTATGTCCGTTTCGGGGTTGAAGGTCAGCACCCCAAGATCAGACAGCGTAATCTGGCGGGTTTGCCGTATCTCGGCCAGGGTCGTTTCGGCCAGGGCATGGTCATAGTCTTGCGGCGTGAACCCGGCCAGACCCAGCACCGTCGCGCGGTCTGTGGCGTGCCCGACGCCGGTAAAGGCCAGACTGCCATGCAGCGACGCGCGCAGCCCTGCGAATTTGAACGGCGATGCGCGCATCTGGTCCAGAAACCGTGCCGCAGCCACCATCGGCCCCATGGTGTGCGAGGAAGACGGACCGATGCCGACTTTGAACATATCGAAGACAGAGAGAAACATCAGGTGGCACTTCCTTGGGGTGGGGTTGCGTAACGCGGTGCCGAAAACGGCGTGGGGCCAAGACCTTCGGCCTCTTGGGCGGCGATCGTACAAGGCAGGGTCTCAAGCGACAGGCACATTGCTTTGAGATGGGGCAGGTCGTCAAGGTCGAACCAGTCATGATCCTTTTGCACGGGATAGAGCACGCACCAGCGCAGCAATGCGGCCAGATAAAACTGGATTGCCATGTCAAAGGGCCCCTTTGCAGCCCGTTCATCAAGCGATTTCAAATGACGCGACAGGGCCGCTTGCATGGTGGATCGCAAGGCTGCCTGATGGGCCGGGTCCGCGCCTGCATATTTTTCCGGATAAAACGTCATGCGTAACGCCGGATGAACGGTATTCGATATGAAAAACAACCACTTGAGGAAATCCGCACGTTCGGGGCTGTCAGTTTCCGGTGCCAATCCGCCCTGCCGGTCCGCAAGCCAAAGCAGAATTGCCCCGGTTTCAAAGATCGCACCATCCGGGCATTCCAGCACCGGGATAAGGCCATGCGGGTTCAGTGCCAGATATGCATCCGAGGTCTGCGCCGATGTCGCCCGATCAACCAGAACGGCGCGATAGGGCTGGCCCGATGCCTCGAGCGCCAATCGGATGATAAGCGACGCGTTGTCTGGCGCATAATGAAGGATATAGGTGCTCATGCCGCTGTGTTAACCGATCGCAGGCGGGCAGTGCGATTGAAAACGACATATCCAAGTGCATTGAAGAAGACCAAGCGGGAAAACGCGCTTAGTTTGGGCGCAGCGCACCGTCTTCTACACGGATCCGATGATATAGCATGGCTGCGTTCAGCAGGCTGAATACAAGCGCGACCCAAAGCAGGCCAAGGACCATGGGCGCGACAAAGATTTCGAACACGACCAGAGTATAGTTCGGATGGGGTATAAAACGGAACGGGCCGTTGGTGACCAATGGTGTGTCAGTCACGATAATCCGTGTTGTCCATCGCGGGCCAAGTGTGCCCAGAATCCAGACGCGGAAAACCTGAAGCACGGCATAGAGTGCCAGCCAAAGCGGATGGATCTCCTCAGAGTGGCCGAACACCAGCAGGCAAAGCATCCAGGCGCTGTGCAGCGCCACCATCACCGGATAATGTCCGGCCCCGACTTCTCGTGCGCCATTGGCCATCAGGGCGGCTGTGTTACGTTTCGAGATCACAAGCTCGGCCAGTCTTTGGACGACGATAAAGCCAAGGAAAAGAAATGTTCCAAGGGTCATGATGCGACCTTTATCGGCAAAAGCGCGGCGGTGAAGCCGGGGCCAAGCGCGCAAAGTGCCAGTTGCCCCGTCTGCCCGGACTTCAGCACGCGGTCCAGAACGAACAGCGCCGTGGGGGCGGACATGTTGCCCGCCGCGCGCAAGGTGTCGCGTTCGGCGTCAAGACTGCCGTCAGGCAGGTTCATGGTGCTTTCGATCGCCCCAAGCACTTTGGCCCCGCCGGGGTGACAGACAAACCTGTCGATGTCCTTCAGCGGCAAGTTTGCACGGTCGAGCATCGCCAAAAGGGCCGCGCGAAAGTTGTCGTGCACAAAGTTGGGAATGGACCGGTCAAACACAACGCCCAACCCGTTCTCGTCCACATCCCAGCCCATGATCCCCAGCGTATCCGGCCAGATATGTTCCTGACCGTCGCCCAGGGTGACGGCCCCCGCATCCTGCGACGTGCCCGACTTCAGCACCGCCGCCGCGGCCCCGTCGCCAAACAGGACGGTCGCGATGATGTCTGCCTTTTGCAGGCGGTCCGTGCGGAACGACAGCGAACAGGCTTCGACCGCGACCATCAACACGGTCTGGTCGGGCCGTAAGGCCGCCAGCCTGCGGGCCAGCGACAGCCCCGTCACGCCGCCTGCACAGCCAAGCCCGAACAGCGGCACGCGCTGCACATCCTGCCGAAACCCCATTGCCTTGAAGGCTTGCGCTTCAAGGGTCGGTGTGGCGATACCGGTAGATGAGACGGTGACGATGACGTCAACCTCTGCCGCGCTGCAACCGGCGTCTGTCAGGGCGGCCTGTGCCGCATCAATGAACATCCGCGGGGCGGTTTCCATATAGGCCGCGCCGCGTTCCGCCCAGCCGTGGTCCTGTTCGTACCACGCAACGGGCTGCACCAGATGGCGCATATCGACGCCGGCATTCTCGAACGCCGGGGCAAGCCGTTCAAAATGTGTATAGCGGTCGCCCAGCAGGGCGCGGGCATAGTCTTGCGCCATCGCCTGCGGCAGCTTGTGCGGCGGCAAGGCTGTTCCGATCCCGGCGAGGGTCACGCAGGTGGTTTCCTGTGTGTGGGGGACGATTGGATGGGGCATCTGCAACATGTGCAATACTTTCAAAAGTACGCTTGGTATGAAGTTTAGGTAGCCCGTAGCAGGGGGGTATCCAGTCAAAAGCCGTTTTTGCGAGCCCGCCCAAGCCAGAGAACCCGATTTTGAGGGGTCGCACCCTCCGGCGGGTGCGTCTATAAGGGCGTCGATCAATCAGGAGTCGCTACCATGTCCGGAGAATTATCACCCATTGATAAGGCCAAGTTTGTCGCTGCCAAACGGGCAGCGCAATTTGTCGAAGACGGCATGCGTGTCGGACTTGGCACCGGCTCAACCGCCGCGTGGCTGGTACGCTGTCTTGGCGAAATGGTGCGCGACGACGGTCTGCGCATCAAGGGCGTGCCGACATCGACACGCACGGCGCAGCTGGCACGCGAGGTCGGGATCGAAGTCATCAGCCTGGACGAGGCGAAGTGGCTGGATCTGACCATCGACGGTGCCGATGAATTTGACGGTGAACTGAACCTGATCAAGGGCGGCGGCGGTGCCTTGTTGCAAGAAAAGATCGTGGCGACCGCCTCCGATCAAATGGTGGTGATCGCCGATATCGGCAAAGAGGTCGAAACGCTCGGGGCCTTCCCGCTGCCGATCGAAGTGATCCCCTTTGGCTGGCAGACCACGCAGGCGCTGGTCGAAGAAACGCTGATCTCGATGGATGTGCTGGGGCGCACGTCGACCCTGCGGATGAACGGTGACATTCCCTTCATCACCGACGAAGGCAATTACATCATGGATTTGCACCTGAACCGGATTGGCAATGCGCGCCAGTTGTCGCTGGTGATGAACCAGATGCCCGGCGTTGTTGAAAACGGGCTGTTCATTGATATCTGTGATGCAGTGGTAATCGGCTTCGGCGATGGCCGCGTCGAAGTGCGCGACATCAATGCGGGGACGGTTGACCGTGATAGGCTTGATTTCGTCGAGACAGACAATCTGTTCACGGACCTGAGCGACTAAATAATAGAAAGGCCCCGGCCCAATGCCCGACCAAGTAAGTGAATTCGATTTTGATCTGTTTGTCATCGGTGGCGGTTCTGGCGGGGTCCGTGCCGCGCGGGTCGCGGCAAGCGAACATGGTGCCAAGGTAGGCTTGGCCGAAGAGGACCGCTATGGCGGGACCTGCGTGATCCGCGGCTGCGTGCCCAAAAAGCTGATGGTGTTCGCATCGGGCTATTCCGGCATGGCGGAGGAAGCGCAATCCTATGGCTGGGACATCAAGCCCGGCACGTTTGACTGGCATTCTTTCCGCAAGCGACTGCACGGTGAACTGGACCGTCTTGAGGCTGTCTACCGCAAGTTGTTGTCGGGGTCCGGCGTCGAGACTTTTGACGCGCGTGCCAGGGTCAAGGACGCGCACACGGTTGAACTGTCGACCGGTGAGGTGAAGACCGCCAAGCACATCCTGATCGCAACCGGGGGCCGTCCCGTGCGCCCCGATCTTCCGAATGCCGATCTGGGAATCGTGTCCGACGATATCTTCCATCTGGAAAAGCTGCCGAAATCCATTCTGATCATCGGTGGCGGCTATATCGCCTGCGAATTCGCCTGCATCTTGCAGGGGCTTGGCGTCGAGGTGACGCAGTATTACCGCGGTGCCCAGATTCTGCGCGGTTTTGATGACGAAGCCCGTGGCCTGGTCGCTGAATCGATGCGTGAAAATGGCATCGACATCCACACCGGCACCAACATCGTCGAAATGGCACTGGAAGCCGAGCGTCACGAAGGCAGCACGCCCAGCAACTCCGATGCAGCGATGGGGGCCACCTCCGAGCAGGCGGGCGAGCTGAACCGGCATAACGCGGCGGCGCGCCAGGGCACACAGGGGCCGATCTGGGTGAAATCCACCAATGGGGGCGAAAAAGTATTCGATATGGTTCTGTTCGCAACGGGCCGGACCCCGATGACCCATGACATGGGCCTCGAAGAGGTCGGTGTGCGCCTTGGCCGGGGGGCAGAGATCGAAGTTGATGAGTACAGCCAGACCGGCGTGCCGTCGATCTATGCGATCGGTGACGTGACCAACCGCGTGAACCTGACGCCGGTGGCGATCCGCGAAGGCATGGCTTTCGTGCAGACCGTCTTTGCTGCGAACCCGACACCCGTGGATCACGATCTGATCCCCTCGGCGATCTTTACGCAGCCGGAAATGGGCACTGTGGGCCTGTCCGAAGAAGACGCGCGCGATGCAGGTCCGGTCGAAATCTACGCAACATCGTTCCGGCCCATGCAGACCGCCTTTGCCGATCAGAGCCAGCGCGTGATGATGAAACTGATTGTGTGTCAGGAAACCCGCGTTGTTTTGGGGTGCCACATCGTCGCACCAAATGCGGGCGAGCTGATCCAGTTGGTGGGGATCGCCGTCAAGGCAGGCCTGACTAAAGAGCAATTCGATGCGACCTGCGCCGTGCATCCGACCATGTCCGAAGAACTGGTCACCATGCGCACCCCGACGCGCACGGCTTGAAATCCGGGCAGCGATGCCCAAGTTTGAACAAGATAAGACCGCACAGGCGGTCGTAACAGGGAAGAGTTAATGGCTGGAAACACAGGCGGCCCTTGGGGCGGCGGAGGAAACTCAGGCGGCGGAAATTCTGGTGGTGACCAGAACAGGCCAAACGGCAACCGACCAACTGGCGGGGGCAGGGGCCCCGGTGGTGAAAAACCACAGATTCCCGAAATTGATGAATTGGTAAAAAAAGGCCAGGAACAGTTGCGCGTTCTGATGGGCGGCAAAGGTGGCAATCGTGGCACCGGCGGGTCGGGCGGCGACGGCGGTGGCAGCGGGCCGAAATTGACCCGTGGCACCATCGGCCTTGGCGCATTGGCCGCAGTCGTTGTCTGGGGCATGGCCAGCTTTTACACGGTTCGTCCCGAACAGCAGTCGATTGAACTGTTCCTGGGTAAATTCTCCAGCATCGGCACCGAAGGTTTGAACTTTGCCCCGTGGCCATTTGTGACCGCCGAAGTGTTTGACGTGACAACCAACCGCGCGGAAACCATCGGTGCCGGGCGCTCGGGTGGCGATAACGAAGGTCTGATGCTGACGACGGACGAAAACATCGTCGACATCGACTTTCAGGTGGTCTGGAACGTCAAAAACGCACGCGACTTCAAATTTTCTCTGCGTGATCCGAATGCGTCCGTACGGGCGATTTCGGAATCCGCGATGCGCGAAATCATCGCCCAGTCCGAACTGGCACCGATCCTGAACCGTGACCGTGCAACAATCGAAGCAACTGCGCGCGAGCTGATCCAGACCACGCTGGACAACCGTCAGACCGGTATCAACATCATCCGCGTCAACTTTAACAAGGTGGATCCGCCCAGACAGACCGTCACCGTGACGGATGCCCAGGGCAACACCTCGCAGGAATCGGTCATTGACGCCTTCCGCGATGTGCAGGCCGCCGAACAGGAACGCGACCGGGTCGAACGTCAGGCGGATGCCTACGCCAACCAGCGCACCGCCGAAGCGCGCGGTGAATCCGCGCGGCTTCTGGAAGCTGCCGAAGGCTATCGCGCCCGGGTGGTCAACGACGCGGTCGGTGAGGCCAGCCGCTTCGAGGCGGTCTTGCGTGAATATGCCTCGGCACCTGATGTGACGCGTAAACGCCTTTACATCGAAACGATGGAAAAGGTCCTTGGCGATGTGGACAAGATCATCCTTGAAAACAGCTCTGAGGGCGGCGGGCAGGGCGTCGTGCCTTATCTTCCCCTGAACGAGTTGCGCAATTCCAACCGAGGATCAAACTGATGCGGAAATTAAATTTCATCATTCCCGCGATCATTATCGCGATCGTCGTAGCCCTGTCGTCGATCTTTATCGTAGACGAGCGTGAAAAGGCGTTGGTGCTGCGCTTTGGCCAGATCAAACAGGTACGTGAAGACGCCGGTATCGGTTTCAAAATACCCCTGCTGGACGAAGTGGTGCGCTACGAAGACCGCATCCTGTCGCTTGAGACACCCATGATCGAAGTCACCCCGGCAGATGATCGGCGTCTAGAGGTCGATGCATTCGTTCTGTACCGCATCGCGGACGTGCGCCAGTTCCGTCAGGCGCTTGGTGCCGATGGGGGCCGTCAGGCCGAAATCCAGCTGAACGGTATCCTTGACGGTCAGATCCGTGCGGTTCTGGGTTCTCAGGGCGTGACATCGAACACGATCCTGTCGCCTGAACGGTCCGCGCTGATGGATCAGATCCGCGAACGCTCTGATGCGCGTGCGCAGGCTTTGGGTCTTGATGTGGTTGACGTGCGGTTGCGCCAGACCAACTTGCCAGAGCAGAACTTTGACGCGACCTTGCAGCGGATGATCGCGGAACGTGCCCGCGAAGCAACCGACGAACGGGCGCGTGGCCGCGAAGCTGCGCAGCGTGTGACGGCCCTTGCCGATCGTACCTACGAGGAAATCCTGTCGGAAGCCCGCCGTGATGCGCGGATTACCGAAGGTGAAGCCGACGCCGAGCGGAACAAGATCTTTGCCGAAGCCTATTCGAAAGATGCGGAGTTCTTCGAGTTCTATCGGTCGCTCAGCGCATATGAAGCCGCTTTGCAGGGTAAGAATTCGACAATGGTGATGTCGCCGGACAGCGAATTCTTCAACTACTTGCGCTCGGATCAGGGCAGCAGGTCGGCCGAAGGCGAACAGAACTGATCTTGACCAACGTCAGGACGACACGACAAAGGGCTGGCCACTGCGCCGGCCCTTTTTGCGTCTGTCGCACAAGCGAATGGCAATGGCGAGCGTTCAAATCTTTGCGAATTGGTAACGGATGTGTCAGCGCGCGTTGACATGACCGAAAGGATACACATCTTACAACTTGCAGCACCGCGCTTGCGGATGCACTCTGGTGCGCGAACCCTTGGGGCATCTGCCCCGACTATGATCAGGAGACAATGAATGCAGCCCAAGGCCGTAGCTCTGACGAAAACCAATGCAATGACGCCGCGGATCAAGCTGCTGATGATGGGACTGCTGGCGGTGGCCTTTGTGATGCTGCAAGCGGTGATGTCTTATGCAAAGCCTGAAAGCCTGGCACCCTTGGCCGAACAGATCAGCCCGTCGGTGGTGAACATCACCACCTCGACGATGGTCGAAGGGCGCACCGGCCCGCGCGGGATCGTGCCCGAAGGCTCCCCCTTCGAAGATTTTTTCGAAGAGTTTCGCGACCGCAACAACAACGGCGAAGCACCCGCACCGCGCAAATCCTCGGCGCTTGGGTCGGGTTTCGTGATTTCGGAAGACGGCTATGTCGTGACGAACAACCACGTGATCGACGGTGCGGATGAGATCACGATCGAATTCTTTTCCGGAGAAGAGCTGAAGGCGACAGTGATCGGTACCGACGCGAACACAGACATCGCGTTGCTGAAGGTCGAAGCATCCAACCCGCTTCCCTTCGTCAGCTTTGGCGACAGCAATGCAGCACGGGTCGGTGATTGGGTCATTGCGATGGGCAACCCGCTGGGGCAGGGGTTTTCGGTCAGCGCCGGGATCGTTTCCGCGCGCAACCGTGCCTTGTCCGGAACCTATGACGACTACATCCAGACCGACGCCGCAATCAACCGGGGCAATTCCGGCGGGCCGTTGTTCAACATGGATGGTGCCGTGATCGGCGTGAACACCGCGATCCTGTCGCCCAACGGCGGGTCGATCGGGATTGGCTTTTCGATGGCGTCCAATGTCGTGACGCGGGTCGTGGACCAGCTGAAGGAATTCGGTGAGACCCGCCGCGGGTGGCTGGGTGTCCGTATTCAGGACGTGACACAGGACGTGGCAGATGCCATGGGACTGGCCAAAGCGACCGGCGCGCTGGTCACCGATGTACCCGAAGGCCCCGCCAAGGAAGCGGGCCTGCTGACCGGTGATATCATCATGAGCTTTGCCGGTGTCGATGTCGAAGACACCCGCGGTCTGGTACGTCAGGTCGGCAACAGCGCCGTTGGGGCTGCCGTACGCGTGACCATCCTGCGTGACGGGAAAACCCAGACATTGAAGGTGACCCTGGGCCGTCGTGAGGACGCTGAAGCGCCCGCGCCAACCGAAGAAGAACCAGCCGAGGAAGGCACTACTGAAGGTCCGGCGACTGACTCGATGCTGGGCCTGACCCTGACGCCCCTGACCGACGATCTGCGCGCAGAACTGGGGGCGGATGCGTCGACATCGGGTCTTGCGGTGACGGCTGTGGACGAACTGTCAGAGGCTTTTGAAAAAGGCCTGCGTGTCGGGGACATCATCACCGAAGCGGGGCAGCAAAGCATCATGACCTTCGCCGACCTTGAGGACAGCGTAACGCTGGCGCGGGATGCGGGGCGTAAATCGCTTCTGCTGCTGGTACGCCGCGCAGGCGACCCCCGCTTCGTGGCGCTTGGTCTGGAAGAATAAGCCGAACTCACTTTATCCGAATGTAATCTGATCCCCGCTTGCGCATCCGCCAGGCGGGGATTTTTCGTTTCAAACGGGGTGAGGCGCAACGTGGCTTCGCGGTTGTTTCACATATCGAAAGACGTTAGGTTTTACACAGAAAAGGAACTGTGAATGCCAGACACGAGTACTCAACCCCATGAAGGCCAGCGCCTGCAAACCCTGCGGTCCCAATTCTTGGCCGAGGCGGACATCACAAACGTCCAGAACAAATCCCTGATTCACAGCCGACGCGAACAGATTTGTGATGCAGCCCTTGAATTGTTCCTTGAAAAGGGGTTCGCCGCGACCACCATCCGCGACATCTGCGCGGGGTCCGGCGTGAATCAGGCCAGCATTTACGACTATATCGCCAACAAGAATGATATCCTGCGCCGTCTGCTGAACCAGTTGTGGTTCCGCGAAGATGTTCCGACACTGCCGGTCATCCTGCTGGATCAATCCCTGTCACTTGAGGCCGCTCTTGAGGAGTATTTCCGCGAGAGCTGGGCCAAAAAGCGTCAAGGCACCTTGCTGGCCTATCGCAGCGTCCCGCATATGCAGGCGGTCGATCGCAAGGCGCTGCACATGCGCGAATTCGCTGCGATGAAGGACCTTGCCGACCAGCTGAGCCTGCGCCTTGATCTTGATGGCGATGACGCGCGGCTGGATATCATGGCGAATTTGATGGTGTTCCTGTCAGCCTTTGGCCCGATGCGCGACTGGCTTTGCCGTGATATCCCCGAAGACGTGCTGGTAAGGACCGTCGCGGCGGGGGCGGCGGCCATGGTGCGGTCACTGGTGGACTGCCCCAAGACTTAGGTCTTGCGGGCCCGGATCACCGTGTGGTGGCTGACGATCTCATATCCCAGCTCTGCTGCGACGCGGCCCATCAGTTCGGCGATTTCGGTACCTGGGATTTCGACCAGATCGCCGCTTTCCACATCCACGAGGTGATCATGATCCGTCTGCGGCATCATCTCATAGCGGGCAGGGGCGTCGTCCAGCATCAACTTGCGTACCAGCCCTGCGTTTTCCAGCACCGACATGGTGCGGTACACCGTCGCGACTGACACGGTGTCGTCCAGCGCGCGGGTCTTTTCGTACAGGTCTTCGACATTGGGGTGATCATCGGCTTCGGACAGAATCGTGATGATCGATGCGCGCTGTGGCGTCACCCGCAGCCCTGCGTCGCGCAATACCTGCTTGTAGTCGAGACCGTTCTTCAAAGCATTCACCGTTTCCTTGTTGATCTCTGTTTAAGCGGCTTTGTCCTTGTCTGCAAGTTTTTGCGACCTATTCGCATTCGCATGTTTGACATTTGCGAATTATTCGCATTAACAAGTAGCAGCCCGGTCCGGGACAGTAGGGGACACATGATGAAACGATCTTTTTTTGGTGCATTTACCGCAGCGGTGCTGATGGCGGCCCCTGCCTGGGCGGACTTCAAGGTCGTGACGACCTTTACCGTGCTGGCGGATATGGCACAGCAGGTTGCGGGCGACGCGGCCACGGTGGTGTCCATCACCAAGCCCGGTGCCGAAATTCACGGCTATGAACCCACACCGCGTGATATTGTCGGTGCGGTGGATGCTGACCTGATCTTGTGGAATGGTATGAACCTTGAACTGTGGTTCGAACAATTTCTGTCCAACCTTGGCGACATTCCTTCCGTGACCCTGACCGATGGGATCGATCCGATTTCCATCGCCGAAGGCGGATACGAGGGAATGCCGAACCCGCATGCGTGGATGGGTTTGGCAAATGCGTTGATCTATGTGGACAATATCGCCTCTGCCTTCGTGCTGCACGACCCCGAAAATGCCGCGACCTATCTGGCCAATGCCGATGCCTACAAGACCCGGATTCGCGAGACGATCACGCCGCTGCGTGAACGCATCGCCGATATTCCCGAAGACAAGCGCTGGCTTGTGACCTGCGAAGGTGCGTTCAGCTATCTGGCGCGCGATTTCGGACTGAAGGAGCTTTACCTCTGGCCGATGAACGCCGACCAGACCGGCACCCCGCAGCAGGTGCGCAAGGTCATCGACGAAGTGCG
This sequence comes from Roseobacter sp. GAI101, assembly GCF_000156335.1. GTDB lineage: Bacteria > Pseudomonadota > Alphaproteobacteria > Rhodobacterales > Rhodobacteraceae > Sulfitobacter. The sequence continues at coordinate 1,396,768 of NZ_DS999213.1, read as the reverse complement.
CGCCAACGACATTCCCGTGGTGTTCTGCGAAAGCACGGTGAATACGTCCCCCGCCAAACAGATTGCGCGTGAAACGGAGGCGGTCTTTGGCGGCGTACTGTATGTCGATAGCCTAAGCGCCGCCGACGGGCCGGTCCCAAGCTATCTGGACCTGTTGCGTGTCACGGCGCAGACTGTGGCAGACGGGCTGACCGAAAACCTTAAATGACTGGATACCCGCATGAAAAGCGTTGAACCGTTGCCGCAAGCCGAACATTTTGCGCCCGAAGACAGCGGGATCGCGGCGCACGACGTCACCGTCACCTATCGAAACGGGCACACGGCCCTTTATGATGCCAGCTTCGAAATTCCGCGTGGCACGATCACGGCCTTGGTCGGGGTGAACGGGGCAGGCAAGTCAACCTTGTTCAAGGCGATCATGGGTTTTGTCCCCGCTGCAGCAGGCGAGATTACATTGCTGGGCAAATCCGTCCGTGCGGCGTTGCGCGAAAATCTGGTGGCCTATGTCCCGCAATCCGAGGAAGTCGATTGGGCTTTCCCCGTGCTGGTTCAGGACGTGGTGATGATGGGTCGGTATGGCCATATGGGTTTTCTGCGCCGTCCAAAGGCAGCCGATCACGCCGCAGTGGACGAGGCGTTGCACCGCGTGAACATGACAGAATTCCGCCACCGCCAGATCGGAGAGCTTTCCGGCGGTCAGCGCAAACGCGTGTTTCTGGCGCGTGCGCTGGCACAGGACGGTCGCGTGATCCTGCTGGACGAACCCTTTACCGGCGTTGACGTCAAGACCGAGGAACAGATCATCGGTCTGCTGCGTGAACTGCGTGATGAAGGCCGCGTGATGCTGGTATCGACCCATAATCTGGGATCGGTGCCCGAATTTTGCGACCGCACCGTTCTGGTCAAGGGCACGATCCTTGCCTATGGCCCGACGGAAACCGTGTTCACCCACAAAAACCTTGAAAACGCCTTTGGCGGCGTGCTGCGCCACTTTACCCTTGGCGGCAGCGATTTGCATGACGACGATGACGGCCGCGAAGTGCGCATCATCACCGATGACGAACGCCCCTTCGTCCATTACGGCGAACGCCTTGCGCCGGACGAGGCGGATAAATGATCGACGTCCTTCTGGAACCCTTTGGCTATGGCTACATGTTCAACGCCATGTGGGTGTCGGCGATGGTCGGTGCGGTCTGCGCGTTTTTGTCCTGTTACCTGATGCTCAAGGGCTGGTCCCTGATCGGTGACGCGCTAAGCCATTCCGTCGTGCCGGGCGTCGCGGGGGCCTATATGCTGGGCCTGCCTTTTGCGCTTGGCGCGTTTCTGGCGGGCGGTCTGGCAGCGGGGGCGATGCTGTTTCTGTCGGGGCGGTCGGGGCTGAAAATCGATGTGATCATCGGGATCATCTTTACATCCTTCTTCGGGCTGGGCCTGTTCATGGTGTCGCTGTCGCCCATGTCGGTCAGTATCCAGACCATCATCATGGGCAACATTCTGGCCATCGCCCCGCAGGATATCGTGCAACTGACGATCATCGGCGTGGTGTGCATGACGGTCCTGCTGCTCAAGTGGAAAGACCTGATGGTCACGTTTTTCGACGAAAACCACGCACGCTCCATCGGGCTGAAGCCTGAGCTGTTGAAAGCGATCTTTTTCGTGCTGCTGTCCGCTGCCGTGGTGGCCGCGATGATGACGGTCGGCGCGTTCCTCGTGATCGCCATGGTGGTGACACCTGGGGCAACGGCTTACCTGCTGTGCGACCGCTTTCCGCGTCTGATCATCGTTTCGGTGCTGATCGGCACGCTGACCGGGTTTCTGGGGGCCTACGTCAGCTATTTCCTGGACGGTGCGACGGGCGGTGTCATCGTCACCTTGCAGACCACCATCTTTTTGCTGGCCTTCGTCTTTGCCCCCAAGCACGGCGTGCTCGCGGCCCGACGCAAGGCCGCTGCCGCCTTGCAGACCTTGCGCGAAGGGCAAACGCCATGATCGACACGCTGCTATTTCCGTTCCAGTTCCCCTTCATGCAGAACGCCTTTTGGATTGTGCTGCTGGTTGCGCCGCCTACGGCGCTCTTGTCGTGTTTTCTGGTGCTCAAGGGCTGGGCGCTGATGGGTGACGCTGTCAGTCACGCGGTGCTGCCCGGCGTGGTGCTGGCATGGATCACTGGCATTCCCCTGATCGTCGGGGCCTTTGCCGCCGGCATGTCCTGCGCCCTGCTGACAGGGTATCTAAGCTACAACAGCCGCATCAAGCAGGACACGGTGATGGGGGTCGTCTTCTCGGGGATGTTCGGGGTGGGGATCATCATGTACACCTCGATCACGACGAACCAGCATCTGGATCACATCCTGTTCGGCAACATGCTGGGGGTCGGCACGCAGGATTTGTGGACCGCCGGGATCATCTCGCTATTCGTCACGGGATTTCTGGTGCTGAAATGGAAAGATCTGCTGCTGCATGCCTTTGATCCGGCACAGGCACAGGCTAGCGGATTGCGCACCGGGCTGCTGCACTACGGCCTGCTGGCAGTGCTGTCGCTGACCATCGTGGCGACGCTGACGGCGACGGGGCTGATCCTTGCCGTGGCGCTGCTGGTCACGCCGGGGGCGATTGCGTTTCTGGTGGTGCGCAGCTTTGGCCCGATGCTGATCGTGTCGGTCGCGGTTTGCACCCTGTCAATGCTGGCGGGCACCTACCTGAGCTTTTTTATCGACAGCGCGCCCGCACCTACGATCGTGCTGATCCTGACGGCGGTATTCGTTCTGGCCTTCAGCAACCGGCTTTACGTCACCCGCAAGGCCGCGCGCCGCAGCGTGACGTGACGGCCTGATCCGAATTTACAGACACTGGTGATCGGCCCATTTTGAGGTTTCAGGCCTAAATATCTGCGCTAAAGACTAAATATCCCTCATTTATTGAACTTTCAGGGTCGGTACCAGTCAGAGCGAGCGCTTATGCGGCTTGTCAGAAAAATAGTTGAGACACTGTTCAGACAAAAGGTTCTGCGGCGCAAGTCCACGCTCAATGGTCGGACGATAAAATTTTCTACTCGCCAGATGCCCAGCTCAAATACCTTCAAGGGCAGAACAGTTGGGACACTGATCTTCAGGCCTTGGCCACGGATCATCTGGGCCCTGACAGCGTCGTTTGGGACATCGGCGCAAATGTCGGCGTGATGAGCTTTTCAGCGGCGCTTATGGGGGTCAGGAAAGTCTACGCATTTGAACCTGACGTCTTCTTGGCGAGCATTGTGAACCGGACGATCGCGGAAAATAATCTGGGGGCCAATTTAAGCGTCATCCCGGTCGCCTGTGGACAGGGCAGGGTTTGCGACATTCATGATCGCAGAGCGCGGGCGCGCATCGAACGCGCTGGAATCCGCAGGCGGACGCAGCCAGATGGGGGGCACCCGCCAGTCTGTGACTGTCCCCACCGTCAGCGCAGATGACATCCTCGCGTTTTCCAAGGACATCCCGACCTTTATCAAGATCGACGTGGAAGGTGCTGAATTACATGTCCTGTCTGGAATGGGGGCTGTTTTCGATGTGGCCAAACCCACCGTTTACGTCGAAGTAAGCCAACAGACAGAACCCCAAGTGCGCGATTTCTTTCAGTCGAAAGGGTATAATCCGGCCGTCTTGGGGGGCGAGGCGCAGAACCTGCTTTTCGAACACGCTTGACCGAAGGCCGGGCCATTTGAACCCGTCAGGCCATTGAACTGCCGTTAGCCTCAGGCGCGGCTTGCAGGAGTGCGCGCCGGGTTCTATTCTATCCCCGTACAATTCTGCCAATTTCGGACCACAGACACGCGGGAACGGCCGGGCATGGACAAGCCACCTTGCGGTGCGACAGACTGGCCCTGACCCCAAGCACCGCTGAATTTTAAGGAAATAGAATGACCGCTCCCACGCTGCGCAGCTATCTGATGCAAAACGCCTATGACCCCGATCTGGTTTTCCTGCTTGAAGACATCGCGACAGCGTCGCGCGCCATCGCAAGTCTGGTCCGCACCGGCGCGTTTGAAGGCAACCTTGGATCGGCCGGTCAAACCAACGTGCAGGGCGAGACGCAGAAGACGCTTGATATCATGGCCAATGACGTTTTTGAACGCGAATGCGCCAACAGTCCGCGCCTTGCCGCTTTGGTGTCCGAAGAGGTCGAAGAGGTCACGTGGTTGAAAGAACCCAAGATCGGGGATTACCTGCTGTATTTCGATCCGCTGGACGGGTCGTCCAATCTGGATGTGAACCTGTCGGTGGGGTCTATTTTCTCGGTCATGCAGGTGCAGGCCGATGGCGACCGCAACGTTCTGCATGCCGGGCGCAATCAGATCTGCGCGGGCTATGCGGTATACGGGCCGTCAACGATGCTTGTCATCACCCAAGGCGACGAGGTCGCAGGCTTTAGCTGCCAGCCTGATACTGGTGAATTCTGCCTGACGCACCCAAAAATGACCGTACCCGCCGAGACATCTGAATACGCCATCAACACCTCGCGGGCGCGCTATTGGCATGATCCGGTCAAACGTTACGTCGACGAATGTGTCGCCGGCAAGGAAGGCCCCCGAGGGCGGTCGTTCAACATGCGCTGGACCGCGTCGATGGTGGCTGACATCCACCGCATCCTGATCCGCGGCGGCGTATTCTTGTACCCAGCAGACAGCAACAATCAAAAGGCGGGCGGGAAGCTGCGTTTGATGTACGAAGCCAACCCGATGGCGATGATCATCGAAAGCGCGGGCGGCGGGGCCTCGACCGGGTTCGGCCCGATACTTGAGGTTGATCCCGAAGCACCGCACCAGCGCGTGCCGGTCATTCTTGGGTCACGCGACGAGGTCGCCTTGCTGGCGCAATACCATTCCGACGCATCGGCCACGTAAACCATCGGTTCGATGATCCAGACGCGCGGGCCCGATCAGCCTGCGCGTATTTTCGTGACGGTCCGGTCCGCCCCTAGACGGGGGCAGGTACCTGCTGTGACGGCTGCCCTGCGCGCTGATCTGCCAAGCGTTCCTTGCGCAGATATGTATGGTACAGCACCGGTACGCCGATCAGCGTCAGGACCGACGCAAAGCCCAAGCCCCCCATGATCGTCACGGCCATAGCCGCGAAAAATCCGTCCGACAGCAGGGGCAGCATGCCCAGGATCGTGGTCACGGCAGCCAGCACGACCGGGCGCAGGCGGCTGACGCTGGCGGTGATGATCGCCTGATCCTGCGGCAGGCCTTCGGCCTTCTGGGCGTCGATTTCCTCGACCAGGACGATGCCGTTCTTGATCAACATGCCCGACAGGGACAAAAGCCCCAGCATCGCGGTAAAGCTGAAAGCGATGCCCGAGAACAGCAATCCAAGGGCCACGCCGTTGATCGCCATTGGCACGATCGTCCAGATCACCGCCGTCTGCCGCAGTTTGCCAAACAGCAGGATGGTGATCACCAGCATGGTGCCAAAGGCCATCGGCATCTGACGTCCCAGCGATTTCTGCGCGTCGCCTGCGCTTTCGAATTCGCCACCCCATTCAAGGCTATAGCCGGCGGGCAGGTCTATCGCTTCGATCAGGGGCCGAATTTGCGGAAACACTGTCGGCGGGGTGACCCCGTCGATCACATTGGCCTGCACGGTGATGGTCTGCACCCTGTTGCGCCGTTCGATCACCGCGTCTTCGGACACCACGGCAAAGCCGTCGATCACCTGGCTTAGCGGCAGATAGCCCCCGATCGCGTTTGAGTAGACGATCTGGTCCAGCAATTGGCCGGGACGGGCGGTCTCGGTGCGGGGGGTGCGCACGATGATGTCGATCAGACGGTCGCGTTCGCGATAGGTGCCCGCAGGGATGCCGTTGGTGGCCAGTGCTATGGCATTGGCCACGTCGCTGCGCCCGATCCCGGCGGCTTGGGCGCGGTCTTCGGCATAGATCGGACGGGTGATGATTTCAGGCTCGCGCCAGTCTTGGTGTTCGCTGTGCAGCAGGGGGCTGGCATCGCGCAGGATCGCCTGGGCCTTGGCGGCTAGATCGCGCAGGACGCGGGTGTCAGGCCCGCTGAACCGCGCCGCGATGTCCGACGTCACAGGCGGCCCGTAGATGATGCGCTTGCTTTGCAGTTCCGCCCAAGGCAGCGCTTTGACCGCGAACTGGTCCAGATCGGCGCGCAAGGCCGGGATCGCCTCGGGCGAGGTGGCGCGGATCACAAGCTGGCCATAGGAACTGTCGGTGATGGGCGGGTCATAGGTCAGGATGAAACGCGTCAGGCCCTGACCGATGGTCGTCGTCACGGCGGCCACATCCTCGCGCGCCAAAAGCCAGTCCTCGAGGGCGACCAAATCCGATGATACCTTTTGAATGGCGGTGCCCTGCGCGGCCTTGTATTCCAGATAGAACAGCGGCGTGGTGGCCGGGGGAAAGAACTGCTGCTTGACCTGCCCAAAGGCCATCACACAGACAACAGTCGTCCCGATCAGCCCTGCAATCACCAGCCAGCGCAGTTTCAATGCGCCGCGCACAAGGCTGCCATAGGCCCGAAACACCGGCCCGTTATAGCCTGTGTCATCGCCCTCAAGCCCGCCGGTCTGAAACATGTAGTGGCCCAGCAAGGGCGTCACCGTGACTGACACGATCCATGATAGCAGCAGTGAAATGCTGATGACCGCGAACAGCGAAAACATGAATTCGCCCGTGGCATCCGGTGACAACCCGATGCCCGCAAAGGCCATGATCCCGATGACCGTCGCCCCCAGCAAGGGGATCTGCGTCTTTTGCGCTGCAGAGTCAGCCGCGTCGACGGATGCGTGCCCCTTGCGCATCTCTTGCTGCATCCCTTCGGCAATGACGATGGCATTGTCCACCAGCATCCCCATCGCGATGATCAAGGCCCCCAGGCTGATCCGTTCAACTTTGACATCGAACAGATACATGAAAAAGAACGTCGCGGTGACGGTCAGCAACAAGGATACGCCGACCACGATCGCCGCCCTTGGCCCCATGAAAACGCCCAGAACGGCAATCACGACACCCACGGACAGCGCCAGCGAGATCATGAAACTGCTGTTTGCCGCGTCCACAACGCGGTGTTGCTCATAGATCGGCGTAACCGTGACACCGAGGGGGAGGAATTCTTCGAGCGCTTTCAACTCGGCCTCGACACGCTGGCCGACCGTGACGATGTTTTCCGACAGCTGGCCTGACACACCAAGCGTGAACACCTCTTGGCCATTGTGGCGCAGGATGTGGTCGGGGGCGTCGACACGGGCGCGGCTGACGTCGGCAAAATCCAGCAGGTTCAGCACCTCACCCTGAAACCCGAAGGTCAGCCCGCTGATCTCGCGCACGCTGTCCTCGGCCGAGGGGCCTTCGATCCGCAGGTTCGCGCTGCCGTTGGGGACAAAACCCGTGGGGTTGATCGCGGTCGAGGTGTTTATCGCGCTGATGATCACCGACGGGTCGATGCCAAGCGTCGACACGATCTGCGATGACGGTTCGACAAAGATCGCCTCTTCGGGCAGGCCGCTGATATCGACATTGGCGACCCCGTCGACCGTCAGCAAATCACGCCGCATGAAGGTGGCGATGTCCCAGATTTCAGCATCGGAAAACCCCGGTGCAGACACAGCGTATAGAATGCCGAAAACATCGCCGAAATCATCGTTAACGGTTGATGGCAACGCCCCGTCCGGCAATGCGCTGCGGGCGTCGGTCACGCGGTCGCGCAGGTCGTCCCAAATCTGCGGCAAAGCTTCTCCGTCAAAGCGGTCCTCGACTTCGACCTCGATCACGGACACGCCTTGGGTGTTGCGCGAGGTGACGGTCTTGACCTCGTCCATCTGCTGGATTTCGGCCTCGAGCACCTCTGAGATTTCAGTCGCGACCTCTGCCGCAGTGGCACCGGGGTAGGCCGTTATCACAAGGGCGGATTTCACGGTAAAGGTGGGGTCTTCAAGCTTGCCGACGGACATGTAGCCGATCAGCCCGCCAAACAGCGCAAAGAGCATGAAAATCCACGTATATATCGGATATTCAATCGAAAACCGTGCGATCTTCATCCGGTTACTCCGCGCTCAGGCCGATGAAAGGGCGCACGATGTCGCCCTCGTGCAAAAGCTGGATGCCAGCGGCCACAATCATGGTTTCGGGGTCTATCCCGTTTACTGCGATCTGCGTGCCATTTGAGGAAGACACGGTGACCGGCATCCACGACACCGTGCCTGTTTCATTATCACCTGCGCCGTCTTCTACCGGGCTATAGACCAGAACCTGCGCCGCTTCGCCGGTCATCTTTACCGCAGAGGGGGGCAGGACAATTTCGCTGGCGGCAAGGCCACTGGACCGCGCAACCACGGTCATGGAAGCGCCGGGAATGATGGCAGCGGGCACATCAGACTGAGGCAGGGCAAAGGTGACGCGGTAGCTTTGCCCGATGCTCTGGGTTTCGGCATTGAATTCGCGCAGTTGCAGGGGCACTTCGCCTTTGAACAGCGGCGATATACCGAAAAAACGAATTCCGTCCGCGCTGCCCCGGCTTTGGAACAGGCGTTCGGGCACATCGATTTCGACGCGCACCTCTGACATGTCATGAAGCCGCACGATCGCCTGGCCGGGCGTCACATTCGAGAAATTTGGCGTCAGCCGCGAGGCAACCAGCGCCTTGAACGGCGCGACCAACACCGTGTCGGCCAGGGCATCGCGCGCCTCGCGCAGGGATACGGCGGCCAGGTCGCGCGCGGTCAGTGCGTTTTCCGCCTGCGTCTCAGAAACCGCGTTGGATTGCGCAAGGGTCTGGGCGCGCGACAAGGCGCGTTCGGCTTGCGCCAGTTCAAGTTCCGCCCGTTCGACCGCGCGTTCGAAGGCAGCCTTTTCAAGGCCGGCAATCTGCACGCCGCGGTCAATGGACTGCCCTTCCTGTGCGTCGAACATCGTCAGCCGCCCGCCGACCTCAAAGGATAAATCAACGGTTTCCCGCGCCACGACCTGTCCGAAGAACATCCGCTCCAGCTGTGCGGTGTCGCCGCCCGCCCTGAGCAGTTTGACCGCGCGCATCGGGGCCGGATCCCCCGAAGGGGTCAGGTCCTGGGTCTGTTGCGCGGTCAGCGGGGCGGCAAGAGACAGGCAGATCGCAAGGGCGGCAAAGCGTTTCATATCAGGCATCCATGTAGAGTACTGCGCGGTACTTATCGCGCCACGGGTGGAAGGCAAGCAGAAAGAGTACTGTCTGGTACTTCTCTTTTCGATGCGCGGGCATTATGCAGCAAATATGACCACCAGCCCTTCCCAGATGCGCATTTTGACCGCAGCGCGCGATTTGTTTTTCAAGCACGGCTTTGAAAAGGTATCGACGGATATGCTTGCCAAAGAGGCGGCGGTGTCCAAGGCGACGCTGTATCGTCATTTCGCGAACATGAACGACGTCCTGAAATCTGTCGCCGAAGCCGAGGTGATGAAATTCAACGCCGACGCCCCGCCGCAGATCGAAACGCTTGAGGATCTGCGGGGGGCCCTTGGCGAATTTGGGATCAAACTGCTGCGGTTTTTGAACCAGCCCGACACGGTACAATTTGCCCGGTTGATCCACGAGGAAGCGCGTGGCAACCCGCAGGTCGGGCGTCTTTTCTATCAGGCCGCCCATGCGAAGACGTTGAGGAAAATCAGCAAGATCATCCAACATGCTCAGGCACATCAGCTTGTGTCGGATGATGCTGATGCCTCTGATATTGCCGAGGATTTTCTGGCCTTGCTCGAAGGGTTGGGGATGGTTCGCGTGCAGCTTGGTGTGTCACTCTATCCTTTTGAGGACGCCGAAAAACGCGCGACCCGCGCCGTTGCGACCATTCTTGCCGCGCATGCCTATCCCAATCAGCCGCACATAAAATAGCAGTCGATCGCGTCGCGTTAGGTGCCGATGGCGTGCCCCGGCCCGTATCGCGCTGCCTTTGTGCCCCACAGGGATGCCGTTTCATTAGACAAACGCCGCTGAATGGGTCGTAATGGATGTCAACGAAATGCCGCCTGCGCCTGACCAAAGCGGGACGGACATTCATCCCACCCCGAGGAGGAAACCATGACGATATACCGCAGCCCCTTTCCCGATGTCCCTTTGCGTGACGTCACGATCACCCAGCATGTTTTTTCCCATCTCGGGGACCGTCTGGATGAAACCATCGTCACCGACGGCCCGACCGGGCGCAGCCTGACGGCGCGGCAATTCATTGATCAGGTGCAGCGAATGGCCGGCGGGCTGACGGCCGCAGGCTTTGGGGCGGGGCATACGGTTGCGCTGATGGCACCGAACCTTCCTGAATATTGCGTGATTTTTCATGCGGTGGCCTGGGCTGGGGGCACGATCACGACACTGAACCCGACCTACACGGCCAGCGAGGTCAAACACCAGCTGGCTGATTCCAGTGCGGAGATGCTGATCACCGTGCCGGACTTCATGGCAACGGCGACAGAGGGCGCTGGCGATCTGCATGTCGTGGCCATCGGTACACGGGAATATGACGCCTTGTTCGGCGATCCGATCATGGCCCAAGTCCCTGTTGATCTGGACGTGCATACGCTGGTCTTGCCCTATTCGTCAGGGACCACGGGCCTGCCCAAAGGGGTGATGCTGTCGCACCGCAATCTTGTGGTGAACATGGACCAGTCGATCACCGGATCCGAATTCAGACCGGGCGAGGTCGCCGCCGCCTTCCTGCCATTTTTCCACATTTACGGGATGAACCTGGTGATGAACATCCACCTTGCCCTAGGGGGCATCGTGACCATGCCGCGCTTTGACCTGGCGATGTTCCTGCAGATCAGCCAGGATCATAAGTCCAGACGCATGTGGACAGTGCCGCCTGTGGCGTTGGCCCTGGCCAAGCACCCGATGGTGGATGATTACGACCTGTCGCATCTTGAACAGGTGTTGATCGGGGCGGCACCTTCGGGGGCCGAGCTAACCGATGCCATTTCCGCGCGGCTGAACTGCATCACGCTGCAAGGCTACGGCATGACCGAACTAAGCCCCGTGTCCCATCTTATTCCCGCCAGCAGACCGCGGTCGGGGGCCTCGGGGCTGGCCGCGCCGTCAACGCTGTGCCGGATCGTCGATGTGGAAAGCGGAAAGGACCTGCCCGCAGGTCAGGAGGGCGAGCTTTGGGTGAAAGGCCCGCAGGTCATGCAGGGCTATCTGAACAACGTCAAGGCCACTGCCGAAACGATCGTCGAAGACGGCTGGCTGCGCACCGGTGACATCGCCTTGATTGACGAAGACGGCTATATGTTCGTCGTCGACCGGTTGAAGGAATTGATCAAATTCAAGGGCTTTCAGGTCGCTCCGGCCGAGTTGGAAGCGACGCTTGTCGCCATGGACGGGATCATCGATGCCGCAGTGATCGGCATTCCCGATGACGACGCAGGCGAGGTGCCAATTGCCTTTGTGGTGGCGGGTAAGGATGCCCCGACGGACGCGGACATCCACGCGCATTTCAAAGAAACACTGTCGACCTACAAGCAGTTGCACCAGATACGGTGGGTCAACGAGGTGCCCAAATCCGCCTCGGGCAAGATCCTGCGCCGTCTGCTGCGCGATCAGGTCGCAGCGGGCTAAGGTCTGCGTTCACCATTGGCGCTTGTGAGGGGCACGCCCGTCGCAAGCCCCGTTAAATCAGTACCTTGCGCAGCTCTGACTGGATCGCTGTCAGTTTATCCAGATACAATTCGGCAAGCTGCCCGGCGTCGGCGTGGTGGGACGACAGCCCGATGTTCAGCGCGGCGACAACGCGGCTGCGGGCGTCATACAAGGGCACGGCGATAGATATCAGGCCCAGTTCGACCTCTTGGTCAATCACGGCATATCCTTGGCTGCGCACGCGCGCCAGTTCCGCCAAAAGCGCTGCCCTGTCGGTGATCGTACGGGGGGTGCGGGCGGCAAGCGGTGCGCGCGCGACCTGATCTTCCGGCAGGGCGGACAACATGACCCGGCCCATCGACGTGCAATGGGCGGGCAGGCGTGATCCCGGCGTCAGTGATATCGACATGACTTTGCGCTGTGCGGCGCGGGCGATATAGACGATTTCGTCGCCATCAAGGATCGACGCCGATGTGCTTTGGCCCAGATCATCCGACAGCCGGTCCAGCATCGGCTGCATGATTTGCGGCAAGGGCATCGTGGCAAGACAGGCCGTCCCAAGCCGCATGATCCGGGGCGTCAGCGTAAAGAACTTCCCGTCATAGTCGGCAAAGCCCAGATGGGCGAGGGTCAGCAGGCAACGCCGTGCCGTGGCCCGGTCGAGCCCGCTGGCCGTGGCGACCTGCGCGATGGATTGGCGCGGGGTATCGGCGGTGAAAGTCTCGATCGCGGCCAGACCTTTGGCAAGGCCGCTCATGATGTCACGTTGCGCCATTGGCGGCCTCATTGTGCGATATGTCAACAAATAGCATATAACGCACAAATTGATTTGCTGTCGAGGGCCGTCAGCCTTACCCCTTCCGCAAAACAGGAGGATGAGATGGACAAGACAATCCCGAGTGCGGCCGCTGCGGTTGCGCAAATCCCGGACGGGGCGGTGGTGATGATCGGCGGCTTTGGCGGCGCAGGTGCCCCGATCGAGCTGATCCACGCGCTGATCGACCACGGTGCCAAGGATCTGACCGTCGTCAATAACAACGCAGGCAACGGCCGCATCGGTATCGCGGCGATGATCGACGCGGGGCTTGTGGCCAAGATGATATGCTCGTTTCCACGGTCGTCTGACCCGCGTGCCTTCAACGAAAAATATCTGGCCGGAGAGATCGAGCTTGAGCTGGTCCCTCAAGGCACCCTGGCCGAACGCATCCGCGCGGGCGGTGCCGGCATTCCGGGGTTCTACACGCCCACGGGGGTCGGGACCGAACTGGCGATCGGCAAGCCTACCTGTGATTTCGATGGACGTACCTATCTGCAAGAACGCTGGCTCAAGGCCGATTTTGCGCTGATCAAGGCGGAACAGGCCGACCGCCACGGCAACCTGACCTATAACAAAACCGCGCGCAATTTCAGCCCGCTGATGTGTGCCGCGGCCCAGACGACCATCGTGCAGGCCAGCCAGATCGTCGAGGCCGGGATGATTGACCCCGAACACGTCATCACGCCGGGGCTGTTCGTCGACCAGATCATCGAAATCCCCAACCCGCAGCAAGAAGAGCTGCTGATCCGTGCGGAGGCAGTGTACCCATGACCGATCATAAACTCTCGAACGCGCAAATTGCGTGGCGCGCGGCGCAAGACATTCATGACGGTGCTTATGTCAATCTTGGCATCGGCTTCCCCGAAAAGGTTGCGCAGTACCAGCCCGAAGGCCGTCAGGCCATCTTTCACACCGAAAACGGCATTCTGGGCTTTGGTCCGTCCCCCGCAGCGGGGCAGGAAGACTGGGATCTGATCAACGCGGGCAAACGCGCGGTGACGCTGAACCCGGGCGCGTCTTTCTTTCATCACGCCGACAGCTTTGCGATGGTGCGCGGCGGGCATCTGGACGTGGCCATCTTGGGTGCTTATCAGGTCGCGCAAAACGGTGATCTGGCGAACTGGCGCGTCGGGGCCAAGGGCGTGCCAGCGGTGGGCGGTGCCATGGATCTGGTCCACGGGGCCAAGCGTGTCGCGGTGATAACCGACCATGTCACCAAAGACGGCGCACCGAAACTGGTCGAAAAATGCATCTTTCCGTTGACCGGTCTTGCGTGCGTCACGCGCGTCTATACCAGCCTTGCGGTGGTCGATATCGAAGGCGGACGTTTCGTCCTGCGCGAAAAACTGCCGCAGATTTCGCTGGAAGACCTGCAAAATTTGACCGATGCTGAACTTCATATCACGGATCCGGTCATCGACCTGATCACCCCGGAACTATAAGGAATACCCATGGCTGACGCTTTTATTTGTGACTATATCCGCACCCCGATCGGGCGCTTTGGTGGCTCGCTTGCCTCTGTGCGCGCGGATGATCTGGGGGCGATCCCGCTGCGGGCCTTGATGGCGCGCAACACTGGCGTGGATTGGGAGGCCGTGGATGACGTGATCTTTGGTTGCGCCAACCAAGCGGGCGAAGATAACCGCAACGTGGCGCGCATGTCCGCGCTGCTGTCGGGCCTGCCCGAAGCGGTGACGGGGACCACGATCAACCGGCTGTGCGGATCCGGCATGGACGCGATCATTGCTGCCGCGCGCGCGATCAAGGCAGGCGAATCCGACCTGATGATCGCAGGCGGTGTCGAAAGCATGAGCCGCGCGCCCTTCGTGATGCCCAAAGCCACCAGTGCCTATTCGCGCAACGCGGAAATCTATGACACGACCATCGGCTGGCGTTTTGTGAACCCGCTGATGAAGGCGCAATACGGCGTCGAATCCATGCCCGAAACCGGCGAGAACGTGGCCGAGGATTTCAACATCAGTCGGGCCGATCAGGACGCTTTTGCCCTGCGCAGCCAGACCAAGGCCGGAGAGGCCCAGTCCGGCGGACGATTGGCCAAGGAGATCACGCCGGTCACCATTCCCCAGCGGCGTGGCGACGATATTGTGTTCGACGCGGATGAACATTTGCGCGCGACATCGCTTGAGCAGTTGGCAAAATTGCCCACGCCTTTCCGCAAGGGCGGTACTGTGACGGCGGGCAACGCATCGGGTGTGAATGACGGCGCTGCGGCCCTGATCATCGCCTCGGCCGAGGCGGCGGCCAAATACGGCTTGACGCCGATTGCCCGCATTCTGGGGGGTGCCACAGCAGGTGTTGCACCGCGCATCATGGGGTTCGGCCCGGCCCCGGCGTCGCAGAAACTGATGGCGCGCCTAGGGCTAAGCCAGACAGATTTCGACGTGATCGAACTGAACGAAGCCTTTGCCAGCCAGGGTCTTGCCACGTTGCGCGCCCTTGGCATTTCGGACGATGACCCCCGCGTGAACCCCAATGGTGGTGCGATTGCGTTGGGCCATCCTTTGGGCATGTCGGGTGCGCGGATCAGCGGGTCGGCAGCACTTGAGCTGTCGTTGAACGGTGGCAAGCGGTCCTTGTCGACCATGTGCATCGGCGTCGGACAGGGTATCGCACTGGCGCTGGAGCGGGTGTAAATCAACGGCATCACCACGCAGTTGTGCCCGCGTCGCGTTTCAGCGACCAAAACCATGTCAGCCCGCCCGGTGGCCCCGCAATGTGGCGGGACGGGCGGGCTGACAGATACTTTTAGACAGGGGCAACGATCTTCTGATCGTCCTCGGGGGCATCCAGCAGCAGGTGGTTGTCCTCGAGAACCAGAATGTTCTCGACGGCGATAACATCGGCCTTTGTCTTGTAGCCGATCACGTCTTCGACGGGTGTATCGAGGTTGCGGGCCATCAACATGGTTTCCTCGGACGAGAAGTTCGTCAGGCCGCGGGCAATTTCGGTACCTTCTTCGTCATAGACGTGCAGAACGTCGCCCTTGCTGAAATCGCCTTGGATCGAAATGATGTCGCTCCGGCTGATTCCGCAGGTTCCTTCGGCCACGGCTGACGCCACCGCCTTGGGGACGACAAGCGTGCCCGAAACCTTGAGCCGGTTGCTGAGCCAGACCTTCAGCGGCGAAAGGGTTTCCCCGGTGACAAGGCAGCGCGTGAAGCGTCGCTCGTTGTTCAGCACGGACGAGATGGGCCGTTCGATGATGCCGTCGGCGATGATGGTTTCGACGCCTGCATTCTGCGCCATGTTCGCGGCCTGCATCTTGGTCAACATGCCGCCACTGCCCAAGGCACTGATGCCGGTGGTCGATTCCAGATGTTCGCTGACGTCCTCGATTTCCGAGATGAACTGCGCACCGGGTTCGGACGGATCGCGGTCATACAGGCCTTCGACACTGGTCAGGATGATCAGCAGATCGGCGTTGATCATCTGTGCTACCTTGGCGGAAAGGCGGTCGTTGTCGCCCACGCGCAAGTCATGCGTCGCGATGGAATCGTTCTCGTTGATGATCGGAAGGATGTCGCTTTCGAACAAGCGCAGCATCGTGTTTTTGATGTTCAAAAACCGGCGGCGCTCTTCCATATCACCCACCGTCACCAGCATTTGGGCGACGTCCATATCATACTCTGAGGCGACCTGCCGATAGGCGTTCATCAGCAAGGGCTGACCGCAGGCTGCGGCGGCTTGCTTGTCCAGAATGCCCGCATCTTCGGGGCGTTTTCCAATCATGTTCAGCCCCAATGCGACCGACCCGGAAGAGGTCAGAATGATGTCATGACCTTCTTTTTGAAGATGGGCCAGATCGTTCATCAATCCGTTCATAAAAGCGTAACGCAGGGTAAGTTTGTCGCTGTTTGCAAGCAGGCTGGATCCGATTTTGACAACGATTTTTTTCTTCTTTGACATCTTATGTCTCCTATATCTTGTTGATTGCAAGGGATAAAGTCTCGGTGGTTTGCGTTCTGTGACGCTGACCTATAGCACTGTCCCTTCAATCGATTCGGGTTGCTATAACATGAAACCGTCATGGAAGTGCAACTAGGTCGCTGCAGCGCAGCGTCCAGTTGGCCCAAGGCCGACCCGTCGAAAAAAAGCACTTGTACGGACATTCCGGGCGGGTGACGCAGTGCAGATTTCGCGCGTTTCCAGGGCGGGGTCGGGCAAGGCGGAAGGGACCGAAAATGAACATGCAAGTGATCGGATGCGGCAAGACGGCCCACGTTGGTCCGCGTTATCGCGACGACAATGAAGTCAGTCGGCTGACGGTCGGCAGCCCCTTTGCGGTGGCGGGTCCGGTGTGGACTTGATATGTTCTAAAAGCGACATATTTGATCGTTGATGAATGTAGCACTTTGGCGAACTCGCGGCACGCGATCATGGATGCCCTTCCGACAAGGGGCACGCTGATACCGCGACGCGGATACCACAAGCAGGCCGGTTGGCATGGTGCTGGCGCAGCAAGGCACGCCATCGCAAGACCTGCAAATCTTTGAAGGAGTATAGAGTATGAATGACATGAGCACAGATACCGCCCAGATGACCGTCGCGACCCTCGTCGCGGACCTTGGCCAGCGCGCCAAGGCGGCATCGCGCGATCTTGCCATGGCGACTGCCGAACAGCGCAATCTGGCGCTGCGAGAAGCCGCAACAGCCCTGCGCGCCCGTACGGCAGAGATTTTGGCGGCAAATGCGAAGGACCTCGAGAGCATCAAGGACAGCGGCAAGGACGACGCCTTTATCGACCGGCTTAGCCTGAGCGAGGACCGCGTGGCGGCGATGGCCGATGCGGTCGAGGCGATTGCAGGGCAAGACGACCCGCTGGGGCGCAGCCTTGCGACATTCAACCGGCCCAACGGGCTGAAGATTGACCGGGTCAGCGTGCCGATCGGCGTCATCGCAATGATTTACGAGTCGCGTCCAAACGTGGGTTCCGATGCGGGTGCCCTTTGCATAAAATCCGGCAATGCCGTTATCTTGCGGGGCGGATCCGAAAGCCTGCAATCGTCGCGGGTGATCGTCGCCTGTCTGGCGCAGGGCCTGCGGGCTGCGGGGCTGCCGGAGGACGCCGTCCAACTGGTGGATACGCGCGACCGCGAGGCGGTGAAACTGCTGCTGCACAGCATCGAGACGGTTGATCTGGTGATCCCGCGCGGCGGGCGCGGTCTGGTGTCGCTGGTGCAAAAGGAAGCGCGGGTGCCGACATTGCTGCATCTTGATGGCAACAACCACACCTATATCCACGAGAGCGCCGATCTCGAAAAGGCCGTCGGCATCGTGCAGAACGCCAAGATGCGCCGGACGGGCATTTGTGGGGCCACTGAATGCGTGGTGATCGACCGCAAGATCGCGGCCGAGGTGCTGCCGACACTGGCTGTCGCGCTTGAGGATTGTGAATTGCGCGGCGATGCAGCGGCAAGAGAGATCCTGCCCGACATGGTCGCCGCCAACGATACAGACTGGAATACAGAGTACCTGAGCAACATCATCTCCGTAAAGATCGTGAACGGTCTGGAAGAGGCGATTGGCTTTGTGCAGGCCCATTCCTCGGGGCACACGGATGCCGTCGTGGCCGAGGATCGTGACGCTGCGAAACGCTTTATGGTTGCGATCGATTCAGCGGTCGTGATGCACAATGCGTCGACGCAGTTTTCAGACGGCGGCGAATTCGGCATGGGGGCAGAGATCGGCATTGCCACAGGCAAAATGCATGCCCGCGGCCCGGTTGGTGCTGAGCAGCTGACAAGCTTCAAATACTTCGTCTTTGGCGACGGGCAGAAGCGTCCGTAATACAATGCACGCGCCTGCGGACCCCCGCGGGCGCGTCGTTTGATAATCGTTGTTGGTTCAGTCGAGCTGAAACGGCGGCTCAGTCACGCAAGGGCTGCAGACAGGCGAACAGCGGTATCAGTCCACAAATTCGACAGGTTTTTCCCATTGGATCAAGACGGTGCATCCGTCTTCGGACCAGACGTCGTGGACCGATCCTGCCGGGTTGAACACGATCGAACCAGCGGAATAGCGGCCGTTGTCGTCGCTTTGGCTCCCGGACAGCACCAATATCGTTTCCAGTCCGGTGTGGCGGTGGCGTGGCACGGACGCCCCGGCGGCATAGCGCAGCAGGGCGACATCCGGTCCGCCTTGCCAAAGATGGCAGATTTCAACACCTTCGCGGAAATGTTCAAAGGGCATGGTCTGCCAGCTGTCGGGTAACAGACCGGCAAAGGATTTTGGATCAGCCATCAAGCGCCTCCAGAATTGCGTCTGTCGGGGCCGCCCATCCCACGATACCGCCTTGCGCGACGATCATGTCGATGGTGGCCGCCTTGAAGGACGGGAAATAGCTTTCGGTGGCATCGGTTGCCAGCAGGCAGTCATAGCCGCGGTCATTGGCTTCGCGCATGGTGGTCTGCACGCAGACTTCGGTCGTGACCCCGGCGATCGCCAGTTGCGCAATGCCGCGCGCCGCCAGCATGTCGCCGAAGCCGGTGCCATAGAAAGCACCCTTGCCGGGTTTTTCGATCACGGTTTCATCGGGCAGGGGGGCCAATTCGGGGATAATGTCCGCGCCGGGTTCGCCTGCGATCAGAATGCGGCCCATCGGCCCCGCGTCACCGATGCGCAGTGCCGGCGCACCGCGAAGGCGCTTGGCGGGAGGGCAATCCGACAGGTCCGGCAGATGGCATTCACGTGTGTGAAAGACGGGCAGGCCTGCAGCGCGAAAACCGTCCAGCAGGCGGCGCACCGTGGGCACGATGGCCCCCAGCAGGCTGACGTCATTACCAAGGCTTGCGCCAAAGCCGCCCGGTTCGATGAAATCGCGCTGCATGTCGATGACCACCAGCGCAATCTTGTCGCGGTCAAAGGGAAATGCGAAAGGTGCCGCGTCAATTTTGGTCATCATCCATGCCCCGCCATATGTTGTCCGATCTGCGCCACATCGGCCGTCGCAATCGGGGTTTCGAACGCAATGCGGCCTTCGGACATCACCAGAATGCGGTCCGAAAGCTCCATGATCTCGTCCAGATCCTCGCTGATCAAAAGGATCGCGGTGCCTTGGTTCCGCGCCTCGATCAGGCGGTCGCGGATCGCGGAGACAGCTGCGAAATCCAGACCAAAGCAGGGGTTCGACACGATCAGCGCTTTGACATCGCCGGTCAGTTCGCGGCCCAGAACGGCACGCTGGACATTGCCGCCCGACAGCGATGCAATGGGCGCGGCGGGGGAACTGGTCTTGACCTTGAACGCATCGATCAGCGTAGTTGCATTGCCGGCGATGGCGCGGTTGTCCTTCCAAAAGACATGCGTGCCATCCTTGCCGATGTCGAACATCCGGAACGCAAGGTTTTCGGCCACGGACATCCGGGGCGCACAGGCGTTGCGCAACGGTTCTTCGGGCAGGTAGCGGATCGCGTGGGCGCGCGCTTCGGCGCGGGTGGCACCGTAAGCGGTGCCGTTGACCGTGATCGTGCCACTTCTGATCCGGCGCTGGCCGGTGAGAATTTCCATCAGCTCCATCTGGCCGTTGCCGGAGATGCCCGCAATACCAAGGATTTCGCCGGAATGCAGGGTCACGTCGTCAATCTGGATGTCCTTAAGGCCGGTGCGATCCGCAGTCCTGAGCCCGTGCAGGGTCATCAGCGGCTGGCCTTGGGTGCCCTTGCGGGTGCGTTCGCTGACCACAGGGGCCTCGCCCATCATCGCGCGGCTCATCTCGTCGATGCTCAGGTCCGCGACGGCACCGCCCCCGACATATTTCCCGCGCCGCAGGATCGACACATCGTCGGCAAAGGCGCTGACTTCGCGGAACTTGTGGGTGATCATCAGAACCGTGATTTCGCCTGCGCGGGTCAGGGCGCGCACATGGCCCAGAACCTCGTCCGCTTCTGACGGGGTCAGAACCGACGTTGGTTCGTCGAGGATCAGAAAACGGTTGCCCAGATACAGCTGCTTGAGGATCTCGAGCTTTTGTTTTTCGCCCGCTGCCAGACGGCTGACGGGCTGGTCCAGCGGCACTGAAAACGGCATCTTCGCCATGAAGGCATCAAGGGCGGTACGTTCGCGCCGCCAGTCGATCAGGGCCGGGGTGTCGGTACGGCTGATTACCAGATTTTCAGCGGCTGTCAGCGACGGCACGAGCGTAAAATGCTGGTAGACCATGCCAAGCCCCAGCGTTTGCGCCACTTTGGGGTCCGTCATGCGGGCCTGTTTCCCGGCGACCAACAATTCCCCGTCGGTAGCGTGATAAAAGCCCATCATGCATTTGACGAGGGTGGATTTCCCGGCCCCGTTTTCGCCGAGCAATGCGTGAAACGAGCCTGCGGGAATGCTGATCGACACTTCATCAAGGGCGGTGAATGCCCCGAATTTCATGGTCATGTTCAGCGCTTCGACGCTGATGGCCCCGTTATCGTGTTCGTATTTCATAGCGTGCCTGCCGCGTCTGGCGGCAACCGCCGCATCACACCAGCCCCGCGATCAGGCGCTGGCTGTCGGTCACGGCACCAAAGACGCCGCCCTGCATGGTGACCATCTTGATCGCGGCGGCATGGTTGCCGGTGTCGGTTGCGCCGCAGCAGTCTTCGACGATCACGCATTCAAAGCCCCGGTCATTCGCCTCGCGCATCGTTGTCGATACGCAAACATCGGTGGTGATGCCCGTCAGGATCAGGTTGGTGATGCCTTTCGTACGCAGGATCAGCTCAAGATCGGTGGCGCAAAAACTGCCCTTGCCGGGTTTGTCGATGATGATTTCGCCGTCCAGCGGATAGAGCTCGGGGATGATGTCCCAACCGGCCTCGCCCCGGATCAGAATCTTGCCACAGGGGCCCGCGTCGCCGATGCCAGCGCCGATCTGCTGGCTGCGCCAGCGTTTGTTGGGGGGCAGATCGGACAGGTCGGGGCGGTGCCCTTCGCGGGTGTGGATGATGTGATAGCCCTTGCCGCGCATGGCGGCCAATAGCGCCTTGATAGGTTCAATAGGCGCTTGGGTCAGCGACAGGTCATAGCCCATGTGATCGACATACCCACCAGTGCCGCAGAAATCGGTCTGCATGTCGATGACGATCAGCGCGGTGTTGTCAGGCCGCAGGTTGCCATCATAGGGCCAGGCGTAGGGGGTGCTGTCTATTGTGGTCACTGGCCCGGTTCCTTTTCGCCAAATTTGCGGTTCGGTTTGGGAAAGCCGAAGCCGGTGCCGTCCGTGACCTTGACCTCGTCCTCCCAGGGCAGGCGGTACGCGCCCGCAGCCAGATCGGTCATGTAGGTATAGGGGCAATCCTGCGCGCCACCTTGCACGGCGACATAGCCGCGATGACCGAACTGGTAGGGGTTGTTTTCAACGCCCCAGCCCGCGCGCGCCTCGCGGACCAGATCGGGCCGGACTTCGGCGGTGATAATTTCATCAGCGCGGCCGGTTTTGCCATGAGCGATCACGGTGCCTTCGTGGTCGATGATCATGCCTTCGCCCATGCTGTCAAAGGTACCGTCGGACCCGCACATGCAGACATTCGCCGTCACCATCAGGTTGCAAAAGCTGTTTGACTGGTTGGTGAACCGCCACGCCTGCCGGATCGGCGCGGTATAGCCGGCGGTGCGGATCATGATCTCGGCCCCTTTATAGGCGGCCTCGCGGGACATTTCGGGGAACATGCCATCGTGGCAGATGATCAGGCCGATCTTGGCCCCCTTGGGGCCTGTGCAGACGGGGATGCCCATATCGCCCGGCTCCCAGGGTTCGACGGGGACCCAAGGATGCATCTTGCGGTAATACAGCTGCACCTCTCCCTGGTCATCAATGATCAGGCCGGTGTTGAAAGGATAGCCGCCTGGGTTGAACTCCATGATCGAAAAGCAGCCCCAGATATTGTTGTCGATGCAGGCCTGTTTCAGCGCTGCAACTTCGGGGCCGTCCATGGTGCACATGATTTCGGGGTTGGTGTCCATCGACAGGCCGTGCAGCATGTATTCGGGGAACACGACCAGATCCATCGTGCCCATATTGCGCCGGGCCTTGCCCACCAGTTCAACGACCCGCGCGGTTTGCGCGGTCAACTGTTCCTTGGTCTCGACCACGGGCAGTTTCAGTTGCACCAACCCCAGCACGACGCCATTTTCGGATTTGTTCAATCCACCAAAACCATTCATTCGATATACTCCTTACTTTGTCAGGCTCAGTTCCAGCGGGGCACCTTGCAGGGCGCGGTCCGGCGAACTGGTCATGATGAGCAGCACCAGCGTCAAAACGTAGGGGGCTGCGAAAAACAGGTAATAGCCTTCGGACACGCCCACCGACTGCAACGCGGGGCCAAGTGCGCCCGCGCCGCCAAACAGCAGGGCCGCCCAAAAGCAGTTGATTGGGTTCCAGCGGGCAAAGATCACGAGGGCGATGGCCATCAGCCCTTGGCCTGACGAAATGCCCTCGGTCCAGCTGCCGGGATAGTAGAGCGACAGATAGGCACCGCCGATGCCCGCCAATGCGCCACCCGCCGCCGTCGACAGCAGGCGCACCCGGTCGGGGTTCAGCCCCATGGCGCGCGCCGCATCGGTGCTGTCGCCCACGACGCGGACCGTCAGGCCGACGCGGGTTGACCGGAACATCCACGCCATCGCCACCGCCAGAATACCGCCTGCGATGAACAGCACATTGACCTGCAAGGCTGCCTGAACCTGCGGAATGTCGGACCAGAACCCAAATGAAATCGCGGGCAGATCCGGCGCTTGGGGCTGGATGTAGGGTTTGCCGAAAAAGAAGGCGAGCCCCATGCCGAACAACATCATGGCGATGCCCACGGCGATGTCGTTGACGCCCTTGAACTTGCAGATCCACCCGTGCAGCAGGCCGAAACACGCCCCCGCAAGGGCGGCAGCCAGTACACCGATAAAGGGGTTGCCGGTCTCGTAGGCGACGGCATAGCCGCTCATTGCGCCAAAGACCAAGGTGCCTTCAAGGCCCAGATTGATCCTTCCTGACCGTTCGGTCAGACATTCGCCCAGCGACACGAAGATGAACGGGGTGGACACCCGGATTGCGCCGCCCAGGATCGCCAGCGGGACGCCCCAAAGGCCGATGTCAACAGGTTCCATCAGCGGGTCCCCCCTGCATTGGTTTTAAAGATGCCAAGCTTGCCGTACAGTGCTTCGCTGAGCAGGATGATGATGAAAACCATGCCTTCAAAGACCAGGATGGTGGCATCGGGCAGTTCCATCCGGCGCTGGATCAGTCCGCCCGACGCTTCGATCCCGCCAAGCAGGATCGCGACGGGCAGGATCGCCAGCGGATTGTGCCGCGCCAGAAAGGCCACAAGGATTCCGGTATAGCCATATCCCGCGATCAGTGACGCATTGGCCGATCCATGCACAGCGGCGACCTCGAAATAACCGGCCAATCCGGCAAAGGCCCCGCCAAGTGCGGTGAACCCGATGACCAGTTTCGCCACCGGTAGCCCCTGGATCTGGGCCGCGCGCACGTTGTCGCCAGCGATACGGGCTGCAAATCCGACTGTCGTGCGGTCGATCAAGACCCAGCACAGGATGCAGGCGATGACCCCGGCCAGCACGCCCCAGTGTGCCGCAATGAACGGCATGTCACCGACGCGCAAGCTGTCGGCCAGCGGTGCCGTTGATGGCTTGTTCAGGCTTGCGGGGTCGCGAAAGGGGCCTTCGACGAAATGGTTGAAGAGCGCGATGGCAATGTAGGCCATCAGCAGCGATGATATGGTCTCGTTTACGCCCCGTTTGATGCGCAGCGCCCCGATGGCCCCGATCCAGAGGCCGCCCAACACCATCCCTGCGAGGGCCATCAGGGGCATCCCCAAAACGGCAGGCAGACCGCCAAGCGCAGTGCCGGCGACCGCAGCCGCCAACCCGCCCAGCACGATCGCGCCTTCGCCACCGATGACCACCAGCCCAAGACGGGCGGGCAGGGCGACGCACAGCGCTGCAAAAACCAGGGGGGCCACCCGCGACAGGGTGTTCTGCCATGAAAACGCGGATGAAAACCCGCCCTTCCAGACAAGGCTAAAAAATTCGAAAGGGGATTTCCCCAGTAACACAAGGAAAATGCTGAAGGCGATGAACCCGGCAACAAGCGCGCCCAGCGGGATCAACACGCCCTCCGCGCGCAACCTCAGCGCAGAGATGATCTGCGCTGAGGCCAGCTGTCGGGCCATTTTGGTCTGATCGGTCAGGCTCATTTTAGCTTGTGGAACCGATGACGCCTTCGACAAGGTAATCCATGCTTTCGAGCGCCACATCCGTTTCCACAAAGGCTTGACCGTCGGCGGCAATCACGTTGCCTTTGTTGTCCTTCAGCGGGCCTTTGATGGCGGCAAAACCACCGGCGACGATCTCGGCCTTCGTGGCCTCGAACTGGGCGCGGGCGGCGTCGGATACGGCGGGTCCAAGCGGGCTCATCTTGATGAAACCATCGGCCAGACCGCCGCGCACGAAGTTGTCGATCGGAGTTCCCGCCATCGTCTTGGAGACCATGTCGGTGTAGATGCTGGCCCAGTTCCATTCGGCACCGGTCAGATACTTGTCACCGGCCAGCGGGGTCTGATCGGCATGGTAGCCGCAGACATATGCGCCGCGTGCGGCAGCGGTTTCACAAACGACCTTGGGACCGTCCACGTGACAGGTGATGACATCGCAGCCCTGATCGGCCAGCGCGTTGGTGGCTTCGGCTTCTTTCACCGCAAGCGACCATTCACCGGTAAAGATGACCTGACAGGTGATCGTCGGATCAACCGAACGCGCGCCCAGCAGGAAGGAGTTGATGTTGTTGAGCACCTGCGGGATCGGCTTTGCCGCGACGAAGCCGATCTTTTTCGACTTTGTGGCATGTCCGGCGGTCACACCGTTCAGGTACTGCCCCATGCCGATATATCCGAAATAGGACCCTGCGTTGGTCGGGTTGCCTTCGGTCCACAAGCCGCCGCAATGTTCGAACCGCACATCGGGGTATTTCGGTGCTGTTTCAAGGATATGCGGGTTGAAGTAGCCGAACGATGTCGGGAACAGCAGCGCTGCACCGTCGAAGTTGATCATCGATTCCATGGTGTTCTGGACGTCCTGGCTTTCCGGTACGTTTTCTTCCTCCAGAACCGTGACGCCTTCCATGGCCTTGACGGCAGCAGCGCCTTCGGCGTGGGCCTGGTTGTAGCCAAAGTCATCCTTGGGGCCGACATAGATAAAGCCGACGGTCAGTGCGTCCTGGGCCATGGCCAAGCGCGGCAGACCAAAGGATGCCGCACCAAGGGCTGCGGCAGAAGTGCCAAGAAAATGCCGACGGTTCAGGGATTTAAAGTTGCTCATATCTGCGCTCCAACAGCTTGCGCACCCCACTGAAGGGCGCGGTTCGGTTTCATCGACTCAGAGCTTAATGAGGTTTAGCGTTGTTGACTTCTGCTTAAATCTTGCCAAAGCGGTGCAAAAAATGCACCGCTAGGTTTTCCGATGCAGCGGGTCAGTCGTCAGCCAGATTTTCCAGGGCGCGGGTCAGCCCTTGGGCGAAACGCGCTGGGGCCACCGGCAGGGACCGTCCCCGCAGTTGCCCGAGGAAAAGACTGCCCACCGGCACATCCCGCGCCGAAACCGGGCGCGAGACCACCGTATCATCATCGCCCAGATCCAGCCCGATGGGGATTTGAAAGGCGACCGCGTTTTCGTGCCGGACGTAATGCCGCATGAAATCAAAACTGTCGCTCTCCACGCTGGGGCGCAACGGGCGCGACCCCGCCTTTGCCCCCAGTTCCAGCAGGGACCGCACACCGTAATTCGTGCTGGGCAGCACATGGGGATGGTCCAGACATTCGCGCAGCCGCACTTCTTTTTTGGCTGCAAGCGGATTGTCGCGGCGCATGATGGCGTGGATGGTTTGCGGGCAATGCGAAATCACTTCGAAATCCACGAGGTGGATCGGTTCGAAGACCAGTGCAAGGTCACTGTTGAACAGGCTCAGGTCACGCTCGGCGGCTTCGCGGTCGCGGACCATGACGGAAAAGGTCACACCGGGATGGTCCTTGCGATAGCTGGCGATCTGGCCGGGCAGGAAATAGGGGATCAGCGCTTGCGAACAGGCGATGGCGACATGGCCGCGACGTTCGCCGGCCAGATCGGCGACCTGACCCTGAACGCGGCGCAGGTCGGACACCTGCGTGCGGAAATGCTGCATCAAAAGCTCGCCCGCCGGGTTCAGCCGGACGCCGCGGGGCAGGCGCTCGAAGATCTCCGAACCGAATTCCTCTTCGAACCGCTGGATGCGCCGGTTCAGTGCCGATGCGGTAATGTTCATGTCATCTGCCGCCTTGCGGATGGAACCCGCGCGGACAATCCCCTGAATATAGCGCAGCGTCTGAAGGTGTTTCATGGTCTTTGTCCCGAAATATCCCGAGCGCTGCATTTTTTGCATCGCTTTTGTGAATTCTTAGCATTTGCGTCAGAGGGCGCAACCAAACACAACGGATAGGTGAATAATTTAACGAATGAAGGACCCAAAGACATGACCGACCTCAGGATGACGATCCCGGATATTCATGCGGCCTATGCTGCGGGTGTCAGCCCCAGGGACGTGGTCGCGCAGGTGTTTGACCGGATCTCCGCGGTCGGTGATCCGAACATCTTTATCGCATTGCGTGCACACCAGGATGTGTTGGCGGATGTTGCCACCTTGGGCGATTTCGACACTGCCAAACCGCTTTGGGGCATCCCCTTTGTGGTCAAGGACAACATTGATGTCGCAGGCTACGAGACGACGGCGGCCTGTCCTGCCTATGCTTATGCCCCCGAAACCGACGCCTTCGTGGTGGCGCAGTTGCGCGCGGCGGGGGCGATTTTGATCGGCAAGACCAATCTGGACCAGTTCGCGACCGGCCTTGTCGGGGTGCGAACGCCTTATGGTGCGCCGTTGAACTCTGTCGATCCCGAAATCGTGCCGGGCGGGTCCTCTGGCGGGTCGGGTGTGGCTGTCGGGCATGGCATCGTGCCGCTGTCGCTGGGCACGGATACGGCCGGTTCGGGCCGCGTTCCGGCGGCGTTGAACAATATCGTCGGGCTGAAACCCACGCTTGGCGCGCTGTCGGCAAGCGGCGTGGTGCCTGCCTGCCGCTCGATCGAGACGATATCTATTTTTGCTCTGACGGTCAGCGACGCCTATGCTGCCTATCAGGTTTGTTGCGCCTATGATCCTGCAGACGCTTTTGCACGTCCCATATCGGCACCTGATCTGACCGCCATGGGGACACCGCCTGTGATAGGTATACCCAGCCCCGACACCATCGAATTCATGGGAGACGCGGTGCAATCGGCATCCTTTTATGCCGCCGTCGATCTGCTGCGGGCCGAAGGGGCCACGATACGGGAGATCGATTTTAAACCACTCTATGCCGTGGCGCATATGCTTTATGAAGGGGCGTGGGTGGCCGAACGCTACACTGTGATCGAAGACCTGCTGAAGCGCGATCCGGATGCCATCCATCCCGTGACCCGCCAGATCATCTGCAAGGCCGAAGACCTGTCGGCGGCAGATGCATTTCGCGGCATCTACCGCCTCAAGGAACTGGCCCGCGCGGCCGAGCCGTCGCTGGCAGGCGTTGACATGCTTTGCGTGCCGACGATCCCGACGTTCCACACCGTGGCCGAGCTTGAGGCCGATCCGGTGACGCCGAACTCGAATTTCGGGACATACACCAACTTCGTTAACCTGCTGGACATGTGCGGCATTGCCGTACCGGTGCCTGCGCGGTCCGACGGGCGTCCGGGCAGCGTCACCTTGCTGGCGGCTGCCGGAAAGGATGCAGAAATCGCCGTTATGGCCCAAAGCCTTGAAGCGGCAGGCCAACGCAGCCTTGGCGCGACCGACTGGGCCTATACCGCGCCGCCTGCGCTGCCCGCAGGGGAAACCACGACGCTGCGGCTGGCGGTTTGCGGGGCGCATATGGCGGGCTTGCCGTTGAACCACCAACTGACCGACCGGAACGCGGTGTTTGTGAAAAAGGCGCGAACCACAGATGCGTACCGGTTCTATGTCTTGGCCGGTGGGCCGCCCGCACGGCCCGGTCTGGTGCGCGGCACCGCCGGTTCAGGCGCGCCGATCGCGCTTGAGCTATGGGATGTGCCGCTTGCCCATGTCGGCAGCTTTCTGGGTGGCATTCCCGCCCCCCTCGGGCTTGGCACGATCGCGTTGGATGACGGGTCGCAGGTGCAAGGGTTCCTGTGTGAAACGGTCGCCACCACAGATGCGCAGGATATCACGGATATCGGCGACTGGCGGCAGTATATCGCGTCATTGACGGCCTAGTCGGGCCGTGGCTGTTTGTGGGGGCAGGGGCGATGCGGTCCAGATAAGGAGAACCGCATGACCCACGCGCAGATGCTCTTGGAGGGCGGCACTGTTCTGGTTGATAACGACCGGTTCGCGGCCTTGTCTCTGCTGATCAGCGATGGGCGGATCAAGGCGCTGATCCCCGATGGCGAAGGGCCCGGCGACGCCGAACGCATTGATGTCAGCAACCGGTTGATCATGCCGGGGCTGGTGAATGGCCACACCCATTCTCATGGTGCGCTGGGGCGCGGCGGGGTGCCGGATGACCTCCCGCTCGAGGCGTTCTTGTCCGGTGGCGCGTGGCTGAACGGCACGCGCCATCTGGATGACCTGCATCTGAGCGCGCAACTTTCTGCGGTCGAACTGGTCCGCAAGGGCTGCACCGCGTGCTTTGATCTTTTCGTTGAACTGCCCGGGCCGACCATGGGCGGAATTCATGCCGTCGCCAACGCCTACCACGACGTTGGCATCCGGGCCGTGGTCGCCCCGATGATCGCGGACCGGACGCTGTATCAGGCGCTGCCGGGGTTGATCGAAGCGTTCGATCCGCCGTTGCGTGATGCGGTGGCGGCGTTGTCCTTGCCCGCTTGGCAAACGATCATGGAAACCTGCACCGAGGCCTTTGGCCATTGGCCGGTACCGAAAGACCGCGTGCGCCCGGGCATCGGGCCGACGATCCCGCTGCATTGTTCGGACGCATTCCTGCAAGCCTGTGCGGCGCTGTCGCAGCGCGACGGTATCCCGCTGCAAACCCATCTGGCCGAAACCCGTCTGCAACAGGTGATGGCCGCGCAAAGATACGGCACAAGCCTGACCGAACATCTGGATGCACTGGGCGTCCTGCATCCGCAATTCAGCGGTGCCCACGGTGTGTGGCTTTCCAAACCCGAGGCGGAGTTGCTGGCGCGGCACGATGCCTGCATCTGCCACAACCCGCTTAGCAATCTGCGGCTGGGGTCGGGGATCGCGCCCGTGCGCATGTTGGCGGATGCGGGCGTGAATCTGGGTGTCGGCACTGATGCCAGCAACACGTCCGACGGGCAGAACATGTTCGAGGCGATGCGTCTTGCCGCCACGCTGAGCCGCGCGCAAACGTCCGATCCGGCAGCGTGGATCAGCACCCGTTCCGCGCTGAAGATGGCGACCGAAGGCAGCGCGCGGATATTGGGGTTGGACCGTGTCGGCAAGATTGCTGCCGGATGGGCTGCCGATCTGCTGTTTCTGGACGCGGGCTATTGCCACTATACGCCGCTGCGCAATCCCCTGGACCAAATGGTTCTGGCCGAAAACGGGGCGGCCCTGCGCGAGGTGATGATCGCCGGGCGTTATGTCCTGGCGAATGACACGATCCTGACACTGGATGAAGGTGCCTTGGCTGCGCGTGCCCGCGATGTGGCCGCGCGTCTTGACGGTGCCAACGCGGCCACCCGCCTGATGAACGAGGCCGCAGCGCTGGTCGTTCAAAGCTTTTGCCGCGGCAATTGTGATGGCTATGCGACCCGGCTTGGCTAGGCCAAGGCTCCGGCTTCACGGTCCGGCGGTTGATGCCCGCGATCCGCAGAAACCTCACCACCGCAACCATTTCAAACGTTAAATGATCAACCGGGCTAAGGGGCACGATGTTTAGGGCTTTGAAAACAATTACATCTTTCAAGCCGATGCATTTAATGCACCGCATTACTGATTTTATAGCATTAGAAGTGATCGCTGATTCAGCGCAGTCTTTGCCAAAGGCCGAATCCAATCGGCGCACCACCAGCGAGAGGGCTTTCGATGACCGACCACACCACACGACGCAATTTTCTGAAAATGGGTGCCGCCGGGGCGTCTGTCCTGCCGTTTCTGCGGGCGATGCCTGCGGCAGCCCAAGGGGCCGATACGCTGGTTGTCGTCAACGGGCAGACTGTCAATTCGCTGGACCTGCACCGCACGGGCACGAACCGCGCGTCTTATCAGGTGTCGGTAAATTGCTATGACCGTCTGGTGTCCTTCGGCACAAAGGACGTGCCAAGCGGCGGCCTGTCCTATGACTATGAAACGATCGTGCCCGAACTGGCCGAAAGCTGGAGCACATCCGACGACGGGCTGACCATCACCTTCAAGATCAAACCAAACGCGACTTTCTGGGATGGCAGCAAGGTCACGGCAGAGGATGTGAAATGGTCCTTTGATCGCGCCGTCAGCGTTGGTGGGTTTCCGACCGTGCAGATGAAGGCGGGCGGGCTTGAGCGTCCGGACCAGTTTGCCGCCCTCGATGCCGAGACCTTTACCGTGATCCTTGACCGTCCGTCCAAGCTGGCGCTTCCCGATCTGGCCGTGCCGGTCCCGTTCATCATCAATTCCGCCGTTGCCAAGGCGAATGCGACGACGGATGACCCCTGGGCGATGGAATACCTGCACACCACGCCGGCCGGGTCGGGTGCCTATAAGGTGCTGCGCTGGACGCCGGGCGAACAGCTGGTCTACGAACGGAATGATGACTGGGCCGGCGGCCCGACCCCTGCGATCAAACGCGTCGTGGTGCGCGAAGTGCCAAGCCCGGCGACCCGCCGCGCCTTGATCGAGAGGGGCGATGTTCAGGTGTCCTTTGACATTCCCGACAAGGACGCAGCCGAACTGGCGGACAAGCTGACAGTCTATTCAACGCCGGTTGAAAACTGCATCAACTGTGTCTGCCTGAACACTAATTTCGAGCCGTTTCAGGATGCGAACGTGCGCAAGGCGCTGGCCTATGCGATGCCCTACGAGGCGATCTTTGAGGCGTCGGCCTATAAACGCGGCGCGCCGCTGTGGGGAGGCGATGCCGAGATTACCGATACCGCGTGGCCGCGCAAAACCCAGTATTCCACCGATCTGGACATGGCCCGCGAGCATATGGCCAAATCCGGTTTCCCCGACGGGTTCGACGTGCCGTTGTCCATCAGTACCGATCTGGCGTGGATGGAACCTGCGGCGCTGCTGATCCAGGAAAGTCTGGCCAAGATCGGCGTCAAAACCCAGATCGACAAGATTCCCGGTGCGAACTGGCGCACGGCGGCCCTGGTCGAAAAACGGCTGGACCTGCATCTGGACAACTTTGGCGGCTGGCTGAACACGCCTGATTATTACTTCTTCTGGGCCTATCAGCATGGCCACCTGTTCAACTCCTCCAACTATCTCAACCCCGAGGTCGAGGAGCTGGTGAACGCCACGCTGCACATGCCGATGGATGACCCTGAATATGCGCCCAAGATCAAGCGCATGTTCGAAATCGTTCTCGAGGATCTGCCGCGCATCCCGCTGTATCAGCCTGCACTGAACGTGGCGGTCAACGGGGCAGAGGGCTATGAGTTCTGGTTCCATCGCCAGCTTGATGTTCGCCCTCTGGCCGCGGGCTAAGACCCTGTCCAGCCCTGCATATCCCAGACTGCGCGCCATCGCCTTGCGTGTCGCGCAGTCCATTCCCGTGGTCATCGGCGTTGTGCTGATCAGCTTTTTGCTGACCCGCGCGTTGCCCGGTGATCCTGCGGCCTATTTTGCTGGTGCCGCTGCGGATGAGGCGTCTATCGCAGAGGTCCGCACGGCGCTTGGCCTCGACAAGCCCTTGATCCAACAGTTCTTTATCTATGTGGGTGATCTGCTGGAGGGCGATCTGGGGCGGTCTCTTTCTAGCGGGCAGGCGGTGGCGCAGGACCTGGCCAAACGGTTGCCAGCCTCGCTTGAGCTGACGCTGACGGCGTTGATCCTGTCCTGCGCGATCGCCATTCCCTTGGGGATACTGGCCGCGACACGGCCGGGATCATGGGTGGATCACCTGTGTCGCGTGGTGGTGACCGCCGGGGTATCGTTGCCGACGTTCTTTACCGGCATCGTGCTGATCTATGTGTTCTATTACCTTCTGGGCATTGCGCCTGCGCCGCTGGGTCGGCTTGATTTCATCTACCTCGATCCCGATCACGTGACAGGGTTTTACCTGATTGACGCGGCCCTGATGGGCGATTGGGAAACGTGGAGCGGTGCGGCCAAACAACTGGTCATGCCTGCAATTACTCTGGCGCTGTTCACCCTTGCGCCGATTGCGCGGATGACGCGGGCGTCGATGCTGACGGCGCTGTCTTCCGACTTTATCCGGACCGCGCGCGCGGCAGGCCTGTCGAATGGCAAGGTTCTGTATGGCTACGCCTTTCGCAACGCGCTGCTGCCCGTGGTCACGACGCTGGGCATGGTGTTTTCCTTTGCCTTGGGGGCCAATGTGCTGGTCGAGAAAGTCTTTGCCTGGCCCGGCATCGGGTCCTACGCGGTCGAGGCGCTGGTCGTGTCCGATTATGCCGCTGTCCAGGGATTCGTACTGGCGATGGCGCTGCTGTTCGTGGTGCTCAACCTTGTGATTGATCTGCTATACACCGCGATTGATCCGCGCATCGGGTTCAGTTCAAAATGACCGATATGCCATTGAAGCAAAGCCGGAAAACATCGGGCGGGGTGGATCACCTGATCTACGTCCTGCGCGCCAATCCGGTAACTCTGATCGCGTTCGGCATGTTCGCGTTGATTGTGCTGTCGGCGATCTTCGGCCCGGCGCTGGTGCCTTACGATCCGCTAGAGACTAACGCATCCAATGCGCTGCAGGCACCGTCCTGGGATCACTGGTTTGGCACCGATAACGTCGGCCGCGACGTGTTCAGCCGGGTGATCGTCGCGACACGGCTGGACCTGTCGATGTCGCTGGCGGCTGTGGCGCTGTCCTTTGTCGTGGGGTCGGTGTTGGGCAGCATCGCGGGCTATTGGGGCGGCTGGCTGGATATCGTGTTGAACCGTATCCTTGATACGATCATGGCGTTTCCGCTGTTCGTGCTGGCGATGGGGATCGTTGCGGCGCTTGGCAACACGATCGAGAACATCATCTACGCGACGGCGGTGATCAACGTGCCGTTCTATGCCCGTCTTGTGCGCGCCGAGGTGAACATTCGCCGCGAGGCCGGATTTGCGCAGGCGGCCAAACTGTCGGGCAATTCGGACATTCGGGTGCTTGCGATGCACATCTTTCCCAATGCGTTGCCGCCGATGATGGTGCAGGTGTCGTTGAACCTGGGCTGGGCCATACTGAACGCCGCTGGGCTGTCCTTCATCGGGCTTGGCGTGCGCCCGCCGACAGCCGAATGGGGGATCATGGTCGCCGAGGGGGCAAACTTCATCGTCTCTGGCGAATGGTGGATGGCGGTGTTTCCGGGGCTGTGGCTGATGATCGCCGTTTTTACCTTCAATCTTCTGGGCGACGGTCTGCGCGACATCGTTGACCCGCGCAAAAGGACCTGACCCATGCTGAGTGTCAAAGACCTTGCCGTGTCCTTTCAAACCCGTCGGGGTGCTGTGGATGCCGTGCGCGGGATCAGCTTTGATCTGGAAAAGGGCGAAATCCTCGGGATCGTGGGTGAAAGCGGGTCTGGTAAATCGGTGACGTCCTATGCGCTGATGCGCATCCTGGATGCAGGGGGCCGGATAAAGGCAGGCAAGGCGACGTATTCGGGCATCGACCTGCGCCGCGCCGCCGAACGGGACATGCGCGATATCCGCGGGCGCGAAATCTCGATGATATTCCAGAACCCGCGTGCGGCCCTGAACCCGATCCGCAAGGTCGGTCACCAGATCGAAGACGTGCTGCGTGAACATGCCCGCGCCACCCGTCAGGATGCCCGTGCCAAGGCGATTGCCGCCCTTAGGGCCGTGCGGATCAACGACGCCGAAGCACGCTATGACGCCTATCCCTTCGAATTGTCCGGCGGCATGTGCCAACGCATCGTCTGCGCCATCGCACTGGCCTGCGACCCGCGCCTGCTGATCGCGGACGAACCAACCACGGGGCTGGACATCACGACGCAAAAGGCGGTGATGGACCTGGTGCGCGACCTGATCCGCGAACGCGGGATGAGCAGTCTGTTGATCACCCATGACCTTGGGCTGGCCGCACAATATTGCGACCGGATCATGGTGATGAAAGACGGACTGATCGTCGAACAGGGCGATCCCGTACAGATTTTCAGCGATCCCCAGCACGGGTATACCCGCAAACTGGTGGATGCCACGCCGCGCATCGGCGAAAGCATCCGTAGCCTGCTGCCCCCTGCGGACCGCAAGGCCGAATTGCCCCATCAGGTGCTGGATACGCCGTTGGTCGAGGTGCGCAATCTGACCAAGACCTATCGCGGCAAATCCGGCCCGGTCCAAGCGGTGAAAGGCATTTCATTCACCATCAAGCAGGGACAAAGCGTCGGGCTGGTGGGGGAAAGCGGTTGCGGGAAATCCACGACCTCGGAGATTCTGGTGCGGTTGATGGATGCGACGAGCGGCGATATCTTGTTCGAGGGCGAAAACATCGCTGCGATCCCGGCCAAGGGTTTTGCCCGCAATCCACGCCGTGCCCAGATCCAGATGGTGTTTCAGGATGCCACGGACAGCCTGAACCCGCGCCACACCGCGCGCCAGACCATCGTCGAACCGCTGCGTCGCCTGGGCGGGCTGCGCGGGGCCAAGCTGGGCGCGCGGGTTGAGGAACTGGCCGTGCTGGTCGGTCTGCCTTTGCCCCTGCTGGACAGGTTCCCGCATCAGCTGTCGGGGGGGCAGAAGGCCCGCGTGGGGGTTGCCCGCGCCGTTGCCCTTGAACCGAAATTCCTGATCCTGGATGAACCGACTGCGGCGCTGGATGTGTCCATTCAGGCGGTCGTATTGAACCTGTTGGTCGATCTGCGCGCCAAGCTGGGTATGACTTATCTGTTTGTCAGCCACGATCTGCATGTGGTTCGCCTGCTGTGCGACCATGTGATCGTGATGAAAGACGGCGAGATTGTCGAACAAGGCCATGCGCGCGATGTCATGGCGAACCCGCAGAACGAATATACCAAGACGTTGCTGGCCGCAGCGCCGACACCTCCGGCGCGCAGACAGGTGGCCTAACTGTTGCCTGGCTGCGGGGCGTCCCTTGGGTTTTCCCTTAGGGGATCAAATCAGGTATCTGATCGCGGCAATAGCTGTGGATGTCGCCTGCGCGTGTCAGCCAGATGGCGTCGCGCTGTGCGGCGATGTGCGTGAGCGCCCGGCGCAGATGGCGCAGGCGGTAGGGCTGGCCGACCAGATAGGGGTGCAATGCGATCCCCATGACCAGGGGCTGGTCTACTGACTGTTCCAGCATCTCGTCGAAATTATCGATGATCATATCCGCGAAATCAGCCGCCCCTTCCTTGCGCGCGACGATGGACGGAATGTCGTTGACCTCTTGCGCATAAGGCACTGACAGCAGCCGACCGCCCGAGGTTTCCATCCAGACCGGTTGATCATCCATGCACCAGTTCAAGGTATAGCCATACCCCGCCCGTGCCAGCAGGTCCGGGGTGTCCATGCTTTCCGCGATCCAGGGCGACAGCCAGCCTTGCGGGGCGACCCCTTCGGCCTTGTGCAAGACCTGTGTGGCCTCGGCGATCAGCGCCGCTTCGTCCTTGGTCGAAAGCACGCTTTGGCGTTCCGAATTGGTCCGTCCATGCCCGACGATTTCGTCATTGCGGGCGCGAAAGGCCGCCATCAGATCGGGGGCATAATCATACATTGCCGAATTGGCGATCACGCTGACCGGCAGGTCCAGCGCATCGAACATGTCGCGCATCCGCCATGCGCCCACGCGGTTGCCATAATCGCGCCAGGCGTAGTTCAACACATCCGGCTGCGGGCCACCGGGGGCCAGTTCCGCCCCCAACCCTTCGCCAAAGGCGAAATGTTCAAGGTTCAGCCCGATGTAGACCGCAAGGCGCTTGCCGTTGGGCCAGGTGTAATCCGGGCGGTCCGTGATGGCGCGATATGTGTAACGCCCGTGGTCCTTGATCATGATCTAAAGCTCCGCTTCGGCCAGTCCCGCCTTGTGCAGCAGGATTTCGGCACTGTCATTCCAGACATCCGTACCGATGATCTTGTCGTCGCGCACGACGAATTTATCCATATAGCGGTTGGTTTCAAAGGCGGTGCCGTCTTTCCATTCGCCGTAAAGATATCCGGTGTTGTAAACGTGCACATCGCCCGTTTCGGGATCAAGCGCCGCATCGGTCCGCAGGAACCGTTTTTTCACCCATGCATAGCGTTTCGCGTTGAAGCCCGCGCTTTGATCGGGGCGGGTGAATTTCCGTCCGCCGGTGAACGTCAACGTGAAATCATCGCTGACATAGGCTGAGGCCCCTTCGGGGTCGGGCACCATCGAGCGTTCAAGATAGGCCTCGACGATGGCTTTCGCTGCAATCAGGGGGTCGGTTTTCTGGTCCATGGCGGGCACTTTCGTCGTCAACGGTTCAAGGGGCAGGTTTCAATGCAAATAAACCGCGCGCCCGCAACAGGGGCGGACGCGCGGTCTGTCAGTTTCAGTCGATACTGACGACAAAGCTACGTGTATCGGCCGGTGGCAGGAAGGACCGGTCGAAGATTTCAGAGGCTTCTGGCAGACGCTCAAGCCCGTACCCTTCGGCAACGATCGCGATGGAGCGTGTCAGCCGTTCGTCCACCAGATCACCCATGCCGATTTCCGCAGTCTCGGGCGCGTTCATCAGGTTGGTCAACGCGAATTCCAGGCGCGCGCGCTCAAGTTCCGGATCGACGAGGTTGTCGAAGGCCATGATCGCCTCGACCGCAATGTCCTGATCCTGTGCGATTTCCAGCGTTGCGCGGTTCACCGCACGGACCAGACCGCTGACCGCCTCGGGGTTTTCCGCCAGCATCTTCCGCGAGACCATCATGCCGTTTGAATAAAGGTCCATCCCGTAGTCTTCGAACTGGAACCAGTTGAAATCGGCCGCAGGGTCCTGACGGTTGGCGATCAGGTTGAACCAGCTTGTGATTGTAAAGACGAACGCGCCATCAATGTCGCCCCGGATCATCATCGGTTCTTGCAGGTTCGGTGCCATGTTTTCCTGGGCGACCTTGTCGATGTCGACGCCGTTCAGCTTGGCGAAGACCGGGAAAAGCCGTGTGGTGGGCGTGCCCTGCGCCCCGCCCAGCCGTTTGCCTTCGAAGTCGGCTGGCGTTTCAATGCCGGCGCTTTTCGGCGTCACGATCGCAAAGGGAGGACGGTTCCAAAGCTGGTAAACCATCACCGGCGCTTCGCCCGGACGGGCGGCGGCGTTTTGGATGATGGCGTTGATGTCGCCAAACCCCGCGTCATAGGCACCGCCCATGATCCGCGTCACGGTCGCTGCCGATCCTTCGCCCTGGTCGATGGTGACGTTCAGGCCTTCGTCTTCGAAATAACCGCGGCTAAGCGCCATCAGGAAGGGGGCATCGCTGCCTTGGGTCTTCCAGCCAAGTGTGAAACGGATATCGGTCATCTCGGCGAAGGCGGGAGTAATCCCGGCGATCAATGCGAATGTCGCACTCAAAAGTGTATGCTTCATCAAAGCGGTCCTTGTGTTGAGGTGAATGGGGGGTCAGGTGATGGAGAGGTCATTGCCGCGCGTCGCCCAGCCGGTGACCCGACGTTCAAGCACGGAAAACAGGGCGTAAAGTGCGACGCCCAGCAGGGCGAGGATGATCAGGCCCGCAAAGACAAGCGAGACCTGGAAGTTCGAGGATGCTGTCATCATGACGTTGCCGATGCCGCGGTTGGACGCCACGGTTTCCGATAGCACCGCGCCGACGAAGGACAGGGTAATGGCGACTTTGAGGGCGGCAAAGAAATAGGGCATGGTGCGCGGCAACCCGACATTCCAGAGGATTTCGGATTTTGACGCGCCCAGGGTCTTGAGGACGTCCTCAAGATCGGGTTCCGTCGCGGCAAGGCCGGTGGCGATATTCACGACGATCGGGAACACGCAGATCACCATCGCCGTCAGGATCGCCGGCGTCGTTCCCGACCCGAACCACAGAACAAAGATCGGCACCACGGCCACCTTCGGGATGGATGAAAAACCGACCAGCAGCGGATAGGCAACCGCATAGGCGACCTTGGATGTGCCGACGATCACGCCCAAGGCAACACCGATCCCGACCCCGAGAACAAAGCCCGTCAGGGTCGAATAGAGCGTCTGGATGATATGGGGCAGAAGGATCGGAAACTTGACCCACAGGGTCACCAGAATTTCAGACGGGCGCGGCAGGACCAGGTCCGACACGTTCAGCAGCACGCACAGCACTTCCCACATCAGGAAAAAGCCGAAGAGCAGCGAAAAGGACATCATCCGTATGCGGTTTTTTTCGGTCATGGCGGGGGCCTTCTATTTGCGGACCTGTGCGATCAATTCGCGCAGGCCTTGGGTCATTTCGACGAATTCCGGGCTGTAGATCATGTCGATGTCGCGGGGCTGTGGAATGTTCACCGTCTCGTCCGATATGATCCGGCCGGGGCGCGCGCTCATCACGCAGATACGGTTCGCCAGAAATCCGGCTTCGCGCAGATCGTGGGTCACCAACAGCACCGTGGGTTTGCGATCCAGGTAGAGGTCCTGCAAGGTCTGCCACAGCTCTTCGCGGGTGAACTGGTCAAGCGCACCAAAGGGTTCGTCCAGCAACAGCAGGTCGGGCTCATGGATCAGCGCGCGGCACAGGTTTGACCGTTGCAACATGCCGCCCGACAGTTGCCACGGGTAATGCCCGGCAAAATCGGTCAGCCCGACCTGCGCAAGCAGCTGGTGCACCCGATCGCGGAATTCGCCTTTGCGTTCCGCCCGAAAGCGCGCCTTGAAGGGTGGCACGATCTTGAGCGGCATCATCACGTTCTGTTCGATTGTCAGCCAGGGCAGCATCGTGGGGTTCTGGAATGCCATGCCAATGCGCAACTGTTTGGCGGCAGCTTCGCGGCCGCCGACCAGCACGACACCTTCCGACGGTTTGATCAGGTTGCTGACCAGCCGCAGGATCGTGGATTTGCCACAACCGGACGGCCCGACAAGCGCCAGAAAGTCACCGTCGGGCAGTTTGAGGTTGGTCGGTGCGAGGGCCGTCACAGCCATGTCGCCGCTGCCGAAGACGACAGAGGCATTCTGAAGCTCAAGCGCGTTGCGGGCGCGACCTGTGCGCGGGGCCTCGGCGGGGCTTTCGGTCGGGGGGAGGGGTGCTGCTATGTTCATGACTTCATAATCAGCGGCGCGGATTGAGTTGGAACATCCAAAAGTAAGAATCTTTAGAATTAGAATGCGGCGGTAGTTTATTAGGCGCTAAGGATCGTTACCGCTTAAAAAACTTGCAGATGACAAGAGGTTTCCTGCGATCTGCGGCTGAAGGGACCTAAAAAGTGCGCTTTTAAGAACGCGATTCGAATTTTGAACTGGGGGAACTGGCCGCTTTTGACCAAAGGGAAACCGGTGCCGGTCACAGACACGCAATACAGATTAAGTAAAATTTCGATTACTTGCGGGGTGGCGCAACAGTGCCGACGGCTCAGCGATCCTGCGCAATGCCGAGGTAGCTCAGGATCACGTCAACCGCATGTGTCCGCCGGTCGGCCTGCCAGCCCGCATCGGTCAGGTCCTTGCCCACGACGACGCCAAGGGTCGGCCCATTGTTCAGGTGGTGCGCCGACAGCGCGACGATGCTTAGGTACAACTGCACGGGATCGGCCTTGCGGGTGAAGGCCCCGGACCCATAACCGCGGTCAATCAGCTTGCCGATTGCGGTGATCAGCGGCTGCGACATGTCGCGGATCATCTGCGAGCGTTGGATATACTTGCCGTCCAGCAGGTTTTCGTTGCGGGTCATTTTCAGGAAACTTGCGTTGTTGGCAAAGTAGTCGAAGGTCAGTTCGACCAGTTGCCGTGCGGTTTCCACAGGATCACCGGCGCTGAAATCCAGCCGTGCTTCCTGATTTCGGATTGCGGCGAAAACGGTGTCGAGAGCGGCGATATACAACTTCTCCTTGCTGCCGAAGTAGTGGTAGATCATCCGCGAATTGCATTTTGCAGCATTCGTGATCCGTTCGATCCGCGCACCATGAAACCCGTGTTCGGAAAATTCCTGAACCGCGACAGACAGGATTTCGGCCTGGGTGCGGGCCGCATCACGGCTGCGCACGGGCTCGGTTTTGCGGGTCGGTTTGGGTTGGATCATGTCGGACCTGTCTTATGTATCTGCCGTCTGAAGGTATCGTGCAGCAGCAGTGTGCGGTCTGTGCTGCCTTAGTCAACAGGGGGTGGCCGGAAAAGGGGCGCGCAGATCGTCCTTGTCGCGACCTGCAATGCTGTCAAACTGACGATCCCGGACTAGATGCTTCACCAAGGGGATGCGCCATGGTTCTTA
Organism: Roseobacter sp. GAI101; assembly: GCF_000156335.1. GTDB lineage: Bacteria > Pseudomonadota > Alphaproteobacteria > Rhodobacterales > Rhodobacteraceae > Sulfitobacter. The sequence goes on along the minus strand of NZ_DS999213.1, from coordinate 1,355,770 downwards.
GGCTTGAAAATGTTGAAAAATCCTTTCGCGACAGCGAAGGGGTGGTGCCTGTGTTGCGCGGCGTCAGTTTCGATCTTGCCGCGGGGCAGACCCTTGCGCTGCGGGGGGAATCCGGTAGCGGCAAAAGCACCTTGCTGCATATCGCAGGTGCGTTGGAAGACGCCGATGCGGGCCATGTGTGGGTGTCGGGCAAGGACCTGACAACACTGGACGACGGCGCGCGTGCCGCTATGCGCAGAACCGACATCGCGTTGGTGTTCCAGCAGTTCAACCTGATCCCGTCGCTGACCGTGGCGCAGAATATCGCGTTTCAGGCGGCGCTGTCCGGCCCTGTTGATCGCGCGCATGTCGAACAGGTTTCAGATGCCTTGGGCCTGTCGCGCCAGATGACCAAATATCCAGAAGCTTTGTCAGGCGGTCAGCAGCAGCGCGTGGCCATTGCGCGCGCCATTGCAGCCAAGCCAAAGTTGATGCTGGCGGATGAACCGACCGGCAATCTGGACGAGGAAACGGCGAACGACGTGTTGGACCAAATGCTGAAACTGGTCGCGCAGATGGGGGCGGCGTTGATGGTGGTGACCCATTCGCCAGCCATCGCCGAACGCATGGACCGTCAGCTGCATCTGAAAAGTGGCCGCCTGACATGATCAGATCCTGCCTCTTGGCCTTGCTGTCGCATTGGCGGCGCAATCCCTTGCAACTGTTCGCCTACCTCGCCGGTCTGGCCCTGGCCACCGCCCTGTGGTCCGGGGTTCAGGCGATCAATGCCGAAGCCCGCGCCAGCTATGATGCGGCGGCAGCGACCTTGGGCGACGGGCAGTTTGACGTGTTGGTCCCACGACAGGGCGACAGCATCTCTCTCGAACAATATGTGACGCTCAGGCGGTCCGGCTGGCTTGTGTCTCCGGTGGTTGACGGCCGTTTGGGCGATGTGCGGCTGGTGGGCATCGACCCGGTCACGTCGCCCACGGGCTTGGGAGCTATAGAGACGGAAGGGGCCGACAACCCGTTCGAAACTGTCTTTGCGACCAAGGAAACCGCGCTGAAACTTGATCCGGCTGTGCAGGTCACGCTGGACGCTGGCATGGCACCGGGCCTGGCGGTCGGGGACATCGGGATCGTACAAAGGCTGTTGCAGCGCGATGATCTGACACGCCTTGTCGTGCTGCCGGGGCAGCCGCTTGACCAGCCCGCACTTTCCTCTGTCGCGCCGGGCCTGCGGGTCCAGCCCGCACAGCAGGTCGCCGATGTTGCGCAATTGACGGACAGTTTTCACCTGAACCTGACGGCCTTTGGTCTGCTGAGTTTCGCCGTCGGCCTTTTTATCGTGCACAGCACGATCGGACTGGCGTTCGAACAAAGGCGCGGCATGATCCGGACGTTGCGGTCGCTTGGGGTGCCGCTGAAAACTTTGATTGCGATGATTGCGCTTGAAATGATGACGCTGGCGCTGATCGGGGCGGGGCTGGGCATCATTTTGGGATACCTGATCGCCGCGTTGTTACTGCCCGATGTCGCCGCCACGCTGCGCGGGCTGTACGGTGCCGAAATCTCGGGCACGCTGAAACTGCGCGCGTCTTGGTGGGGGTCGGGCATGTTGCTGGCCGTCGTCGGGACGGCAGCGGCGCTGTCTTCGCGGATCTGGCAGATCGCGCATATGCCGCTGTTGGCCAGCGTGAGGCCACGGGCATGGGTAACCGCCACCGCGTCGCGTTTCCGTCTGCAATCCATCGGGGCGATCCTGTTGCTGGGCGCGGCGGTGCCTGTTGCACTGCTGGGGAGCGGGCTGCTGGCAGGTTTCGCGCTGTTGGGCTGTCTGCTGATCGGTGCCGCACTGGCCCTGCCTGCCGTGGCGGCGGCCGTTCTGACCGTACTGGAAAGGCGGACGATCACGCCAATCTGGGGTTGGTTCTGGGCGGACACACGGCAACAGCTTCCGGGGCTGAGCCTTGCCTTGATGGCGCTTTTGCTGGCGGTTTCGGCCAATATCGGGGTCTCGACCATGGTGTCGAGCTTTCGTTTGACCTTTGTCGCCTTTCTTGACCAGCGGCTCGCGCCCGAACTTTTCGTGCAGACCGAAACAGCCGATCAAAGTGCTGCTTTGGCAACGTTCCTGCAAAGCCGCGAGGTCGAGGTCTTGCCGCTTTTGAAAACCGAAACCACTGTCGCCAATCTGCCGGTCGAACTTTATGGCGTCCGAGTCGGGCCAACATACCGCACCAGTTGGGTCTTTCTGGATGCGGCCCCCGCCGCTTGGGACCTTGTCGAGAAGGGCGAGGCCGTTGTCGTGAATGAACAGTTTGCGCGGCGGGCAGATCTTTGGGTCGGTGACCGGCTGCGCTTGCCCTCCGAACTGACGGTGCCGATCGCGGCGGTCGTGGGAGATTACGGAAACCCGCAGGGGCAGGTCATTGTATCGGAACAAAGGTTCGCGGGCCTCTACCCCGACATCTATCCTGACCGGTTTGGCATACGCACGCAGGACGCGGCGCTGCTGCGTGCCGCGATAGTCGAGGCGGTCGGGATCGATGACGGAGCTTTTACCGCCCAAGAGGCGATCAAGGCCTTGTCGCTTGAGGTGTTTGAAAAGACATTCGTCGTCACCTCGGCGCTGAACATCCTGACGCTGGGGGTGGCGGGCTTTGCAATCTTGATGAGCCTGCTGACACTGGCCGACCTGCGTGTCCCGCAACTGGCCCCCGTCTGGGCCCTGGGGCTGACCCGCCGCCGCTTGGGCTGGCTCGAAGTGGTGCGCGCGGTGCTGCTTGCCGGGATCGTCTTTGTCTGCGCGATCCCGATGGGGCTGGCACTGGCGTGGATATTGCTGTCGGTCATCAACGTCGAGGCCTTTGGCTGGAAGCTGCCAATGTACCTGTTTCCGTTCGAATATCTAAGGCTGGGTGTCTACGCCCTGATCGCCGCCTTTCTGGCCGCCGCATGGCCCGCCCTGCGCCTGATGCGCACGCCGCCAGCCACTTTATTGAGGGTGTTTGCAAGTGAACGTTAAAGTCCTGGCCTTGCTTTTTCTGTGGCCGCTTGGCTTGATGGCGCAAGGTTTCTCGGGGCTTGGCACCGATGCCGAAGGGTTTGCCACGCCCGGTCCCGATCCGACCTTTGCATTTCCCGCCGATCATGGGGCGCACCCAGATTACCGGATTGAATGGTGGTATCTGACCGCGAACCTGAGCGGTCTGGACGGAACTAAGTACGGCCTGCAATGGACCCTGTTCCGGTCGGCCCTGGCACCGGGGGAAGCGGCGGGCTGGCAATCGCCGCAAATCTGGTTTGCCCACGCGGCGGTGACGACACCGGACCAGCATTTTGCAACCGAACGGTTTGCCCGTGGCGGGATTGGGCAGGCGGGCGTTCAGGCCAACCCGTTTCGGGCATGGATCGACGAATGGACGCTGGAAGGACCGGATTTCGATACGATGACCCTTAGCGCGCAGGGGGCCGATTTCGGCTATGACATGTCGCTTGCGGCCAAGGGGCCGTTGGTCTTTCACGGCGACAACGGCTATTCGGTCAAATCGGCCGAGGGGCAGGCGAGCTATTATTACTCGCAACCGTTTTTCGACATATCCGGAACGCTGGCCCTTCCGACCGGCAAGGTGACCGTGACCGGCACCGCCTGGCTTGACCGCGAATGGTCATCGCAGCCCTTGTCAGATCAGCAGTCGGGATGGGACTGGTTTTCACTGTCCTTCGCGGGCGGGTCAAAGCTGATGGGGTTTCAACTGCGCCAAACTGACGGCACGCACTATACGGCATCAACTTGGATCGAACCCGATGGACAAACCACAGCCTATCCAGACGGTGCGTTCACGGCGACCCCGTTGACCGACAGCACGGTCGCGGGACGACAGATCCCGACCACATGGCGCGTGACCCTGCCCGCGCAGGGGCTGGATGCAAACGTGACGGCGGTGAACCCGGCGGCATGGATGGGGCTTTCGGTTCCCTATTGGGAAGGTCCGGTCACCGTATCGGGCAGCCACACAGGACAAGGATATCTGGAGATGACAGGATATGAGTGACGCGGGCGATCTTCGGGCTTTCCTTGCGGAGGCATGGCAGCATCTTGAACGCGGTGTCGCCGACAGCCGGTCGCCCGCGCGTTTTCCGACCTTTGTCACCGTGTCACCAGAGGGCAAACCCCAGGCCCGTACCGTCGCCTTGCGCGCGGCCTCCCGGCACGATGGCGTTCTGGAAGTTCACACAGATATCGCCACGCCCAAGGTCACGGCCCTGGGCCAGAACCCCCATGCGGCCTTGCATGTCTGGCTGCCGGATGCGGATCTGCAAATCAGGCTGGTGGCAACGGTCGAGGTTTTGACCGGCCCGACGGTCGCGGCGCAATGGGCTAAGGTTCCTGTGGCATCGCGGGTGTCCTACGGCACGGAACCGGTGCCCGGTTGCCCCATCCCCGATGTCTATGCCTATGAGAAACCCGCCAACCGCACGCGGTTTGCCGTGCTAAGATGCAGCGTGGAGGAGATGGATCTGGTGCATCTTGGGTCACGACACCGGCGCGCGGTGTTTGGGGCAGGGGACGCGTGGGCGGGGACGTGGGTTGCGCCCTGAGACGTGCGCAGTTGTCGATGACCGCAGCGGGGCCTTGGCCAATTCATACCTTGACCAAAGCCTGACAGCCAAAACATAACTTGACGCAAGCTGGCGCGGTCCAAGGGGGATGGTGTTAGGGTGGTGTTTAAAGAAAACAGGCGAGGGGAACAAAAATGAGCGATCTTGACGGGCGCATCGCGCTGGTGACGGGGTCCGCAACCGGATTGGGGCGGTCAATCGCAGTCAAGCTGGCGGAACGTGGCGCAGATGTGATCATCAACTATTCGCGCTCCGCGACCGAGGCCGAAGAGGCGGCGGACCTGTGCCGCACTGCCGGATCACAGGTTGAAGTGGTCAAGGCGAATGTCGCCGACCCCGAGGGGTGTCAGGCGCTGGCGCAGGCCGCACAGCGGCGCGGGCGGCTGGATATTCTGGTAAACAACGCTGGCATCACCCGACACGCGCGGGATCATTCCGATCTGGATGCGCTGACCAAGGCGGATTTTATGGATACCTACGAGGTGAACGTGGTCGGACCCTATCTGATGTTGCAGGCCACCAAGACGCTGCTTGAGGCGGCGTATCAGACAACCGGACGGTCCAGCACGGTGCTGAACACATCGTCGATCGCAGGGATCAAGGGCATCGGATCATCTGTGGCCTACGCCGCGTCCAAGGGTGCGCTGAACACGATGACCCTGTCACTGGCACGGGCGCTGGCCCCGGCGATCCGCGTCAACGCGTTGTGCCCCGGTTTCATTGGCACCCGCTGGTTCAGGGATACGATGGACGAAGACGCCTTTGCGAAGACAGTGGAGCGGATTGAAACGGCAACACCTCTGGGGGTGGCATCGGGGCCTGATGACATCGCTGACGCCGCATTATTCTTCCTGTCGGACGCGTCGCGCCACGTGACCGGTGAATTGCTGCTGGTCGATGCGGGATTGCATCTGGCCTGAAGACGTTGTGGATTGAGGGATTTATGAGGCAGGGGCAGGGCTTGTTTCGGTCTGTAAAACAAACCCGGGCCTGACCCTGAATCAATCCTGCAATAACGTAACCTTATGTTGACAGGTCAAAACCAAGGCACCTATCCTTTCCACAGGGCGGAACAGCGTTTCATCAGAAAACGAGGCCGCCAGACCGGTCTGCATCCCGAAAATGGGGCAGGCTCGGATTTTTAGGGAGGAAACGATGAACTACCTTACAACCACGATTGCCGCTTTCGGCATGACGGCCACCATGGCCGCTGCGCAAGATATCGAGCTGCCAAAGCAGCTGAACTGGACAGCCTATGACACCGGATCAGCCGGCTACAATCAGGCCGTCGCGATCGGGGCGGCCTTGCAGGATGCAACGGGCGTGAACTTGCGCGTGCTGCCCGGCAAGAACGACGTGTCGCGGACAGAACCGCTGCGCCAGGGCCGGGTCGAATTCTCGGCAACCGGTGTCGGCGGCAGCTTTATGGCGCAAGAAGGCGTCTTTGATTTTGGCGCGGAAAACTGGGGGCCGCAGCCGGTCCGCGTGCTGATGGCCAACAACGGTGGTGCCATCAACCTTGCCGTCGGTGTCGCCGGTGATCTGGGGATCGAAACCTATGCCGATCTGAAGGGCAAACGCGTCGCCTATATCGTTGGTGCCCCGGCGCTGAACGTGAATACCGAAGCGTACATGGCCTATGGCGGTCTGACGTGGGATGATGTCGAACGCGTTGATTTCGGCGGCTTCGGGGCCAGCTGGACCGGTCTGATCGAAGGTCAGGTTGATGCCGCGTTTGCCTCCACCAACTCGGGCAAGGCCTATGAGGCCGAAGCAGGTCCGCGCGGGCTGTTCTGGCCCCCGATTGATCCGGCCGATACCGAAGGCTTTGCGCGGATGCAGGCAGTTGCACCGTTCTTTACCATCAACAAGGCCAGCGTCGGGGCCACGATCGACGGCACAGATGGCTATCAGGGGGCAGGCTATGCGTACCCCGTGCTGACGGCGATGGCCGCGACAGATGAAAGCCTTGTGTACAACATGACCAAGGCGATGGTTGAACTGTTCCCGAAATATGACGGCAATTCCCCCGGCATCGGTGGCTGGGCGATGGACAAGCAGAACATGGAATGGGTCGTGCCCTACCATGAAGGTGCGATCCGCTATTTCACAGAAGCAGGTGTCTGGAATGACAAGGCACAGGCGCATAACGACCAGCTGATCGCGCGTCAGGAAGCGTTGGCCGCCGCATGGGAAGCGACCAAGGCAGCAGCCCCCGCCGATTGGGAGGCCGCGTGGTCCGAAGCACGTCGCAAGGCGCTGAAAGATGGCGGCTTCTCGGTCGTATTCTAATCCTTGCCAAATGCTGTGATCGGCCGGTTTTTCTGAAACCGGCCGGTTTGTCATGTTCATTCCAAATACGAGCGCGCCCATGACCGATCACGATACATCCCCTGCCGGATCAAAAGGCCTGGAACAGGTCGCCATTGACGGCGCAACCCCGGCCGAGCTTATCTCGGGCCCCGCCCGCTGGGTCGTGGTGATCGGCACGTTGCTGTCGCTGGTGCTGGTGATCAACCAGCTGTTCAACATCCAGCTTATGGGCCTTGTCCTGATCGAAGGGCGATACCTTTACGTATTGGGCGGCCTGTTTCTGGCGCTGAGTTTCCTGATCTTTCAGATGCGCGGCGGCAAGGGCGGGACGCCGTCGTGGCTTGATTGGCTGCTGTTCGCCTTATCCGTCGTTTGTACCGCCTATCTGGCGCAGACGGCGCAGCAGAACCTGTCGCAAGGCTGGGAATATGCCGCACCGGAACTGGCGCAATATGTATCCGTCGTTTTCTTCTTTCTGATCCTCGAGGCGACGCGCCGCGCGGGCGGGCTGGTCTTGTTCATCATCGTCACGGTGTTCGCTTTCTATCCGACGTTTGCAGGGCAGGTGCCTGATCCGTTTTCGGGGTTCCAAAGCACGTTCATGCAGACCGTGCCCTATCACATCTATTCCGCTGAAAGTTCATTCGGCATCCCGATGAAGGCCTTCGGCGGCGTGGTGATCGGGTTCATTCTGTTCGGCGCGGTGTTGCAGCGCACGGGCGGCGGGCAGTTCTTCAACGATCTGGCGCTTGGCCTTGTCGGCGGTTACCGCGGTGGGGCGGCCAAGGTGTCGATCTTTGCCAGCGGGTTCATGGGGTCGATGTCCGGTTCCGTCATTTCGAATGTGCTGACAACCGGGGCGGTGTCCATTCCGGCGATGCGCAAGACCGGCTTCTCCGCCAAGACCGCCGCTGCCACAGAGGCATGTGCCTCGACCGGGGGCGTCCTGATGCCGCCGATCATGGGGGCCACGGCCTTTGTGATGGCGTCGTTCCTGTCGCGCCCCTATGTCGAAATCGCACTGGCCGCTGCCATTCCAAGCCTGCTGTTCTATTGGGGTCTGTTCACCCAGATCGATGCCTATTCGGCGAAACGCGGCCTGCGCGGTCTGCCCAAGCCCGATCTGCCACGCCTGCGCGCGGTCATGATCGAAGGTTGGCCCTATATCTTTGTCTTTGCGCTGCTGCTTTACATGATGATCGGCCTGCGGCAGGAATCTTCGGCACCGTTTTACGCGACAGCGCTGCTGTTGGTGGTCAACCAGTTCCGCGCCAGCCACCGCCTGAACATCACGCGGCTTGGCAACATGATTGTTGGCGTCGGCATGGGGCTGGCAGAGCTGACGGCGATCCTGCTCGGTGTCGGCCTGATCGTGGGGTCGTTTTCGGCCACCGGGCTTGCGGGAACGCTGGTGAACGAACTGGTGTTCATCGCAGGCGACAACACGCTGGTGTTGCTGCTGATGGGGGCCGTCACGGCGTTCATCTTCGGCATGGGGATGACGGTCACGGCCTGCTATATCTTTCTGGCGGTCGTTCTGGCTCCGGCGCTCGAGGCGGGCGGCTTGAACCAATTGGCCGTGCATCTGTTCATCCTGTATTGGGGCATGGTCAGCTATATCACGCCGCCTGTCGCCCTTGGCGCTTTTGCGGCATCCACGATGGCAGGGTCGAACCCTATCGCAACAGGGTTTGAGGCGATGCGTCTGGGCGGAGTCATCTATATCGCGCCGTTCTTCTTCGTGCTTAACCCCGCGCTTATCGGGCAGGCACCGGCTTGGGAGATCACGGTCGCGCTCAGCTGTGCGTTGATCGGCGTCGCGATGATCTCGTCTGCGTTGCAGGGCTATGTCAGTCTGGTTGGCCCCTTGGACGGGGGCGCGGGCCTGCCGCTTCGGATCATGCTGTTCTTTGGCGGGGTGCTGATTGCCATGCCGCAGAATAATCTGGCCAATCTGGGTTATGCGCTGTCCTTTGCCATTGGGGCCGCACTTTGCGCGCTGCCGATGTTTGTCGCGTGGCGGGCAAATGCTGTGGACCCCCGACACGCGTGATGGCCTAACACCTTTGACGTTGTAATCTGCCCTTCGGTGCCAAAGCGCAGCGGAGGGCAGACCGCATTCGTGCCTAAATTTCCATCGCCAGACGCGCGGGTTGCCTGAAAATAATGCAGCCATGCGGATGCCAATGCCAAAGCGTTCGATATGCTTGCCGCAGTGGCCCCTGTCCAACAATCATCAAATTGAGTTTTCGGCTAGGGTTCCGGCGTTCAACACGTGTCTGGTCCGAGAGCCGAAGCTGGCGGGACAGAAAAATCCGTCAGATGCACGGCGGGACAAAAGCCCGGGAGACCTCGCAAGACCAAGGGATTGGCGGCGATGATCTGTATCCAATCCCTTTTTGAAACTGAAAAGGGACTGATATGAAAACCAATCGCAGAATGACGCTTGCCGCCTTGGCCGCCTTGGGTGTGCTGGGCTTTGGGCAGACCGCCGTCGCGCAGGAAAAGACGGATTTCAAAGTCGCATGGTCGATCTATGTCGGCTGGATGCCATGGGGGCACGCTGCGGACGCGGGCATCGTCGACAAATGGGCCGATAAATACGGCATCTCGATCGAAGTCACGCAATTCAACGATTATGTCGAATCCATCAACCAGTACACGGCGGGCGGCTATGATGCGGTCACGCTGACCAACATGGACGGCCTGTCGATCCCGGCAGCGGGCGGCGTGGATACGACCGCCGTCATCGTAGGTGATTTTTCCGATGGGAATGACGCGGTGTTCATCAAGGACGGAAACGCGCTGGCCGATATTGCCGGGCGCGATGTGAACCTGGTGGAATTCTCGGTCTCGCATTATCTGCTGTCGCGCGCGTTGGACAGCGTGGGGATGTCCGAGCAGGACGTGAAGGTCATCAACACCGCCGACCCCGATATGGTGGGGGCGTTCCAGACCGATGATGTGACTGCGATGGTGACATGGAACCCCATGGTGTCGGAAATCGAAACGCTGCCCGGCGCGGTCAAGGTTTTCGACAGCGCGCAGATCGAAGGCGAGATCATCGATCTGATGGTCGCCAACACCGACGTGCTGTCAGATAACCCCAAGTTCGGTCAGGCGTTGGCCGGCATCTGGTACGAGACGATGACGCTGATGACATCCGACACGCCCGAAGGCGCTGCCGCACGCGCCGCCATGGGGGCTGCGTCGGGCACCGATCAGGCGGGCTTCGAAGCACAGATGGCCGCGACGAAACTTTTTGCCGACCCTGCCGAGGCCGTTGCCTTTACCGCGTCGTCTGATCTGGCGGGCACGATGAATTTGGTCCGCGCGTTCCTGTTCGACAAAGGGCTTTTGACACCGGGTGCCACGTCCGAAGACGCCATCGGCATTGAACTGCCCGACGGCACCATTCTGGGCGATACCGCCAATGTCAAATTCAGGTTCGACACGACGTTCATGCAAATGGCCGCCGACGGCGCGCTGTAAGCAGGAACGGGACCGATGCGCCTGATCAATCAACAGCTGTCGCCGGTGGCGGCGACAGCCTTGAAATTCGCGCCGTTCCTGGTACTGATACTGGCGTATCTGCTGGGGTCGTCCCTGCGGTTGGCTGAAAACCCAAATGACAAGCTGTTGCCGGCGCTCACCAGCATTGCGGATGCCGTCGATCTGATGGCTTTCACCCCCGACCGGCGCAGCGGTGATTATCTGCTGTGGACCGATACCTGGTCCAGCCTGAAGCGGCTTGCCGCGGGCCTTGGCATATCGACGGCACTGGCGTTGGTGATCGGCGTCTGCATCGGCATCCTGCCGTTCTTTCGCGCGCTGCTGGCCCCCTTTGTCAGCTTTGTGTCCATGGTGCCGCCCTTGGCGCTGCTGCCGATCCTTTTCATTTCGATGGGATTGGGGGAAACGTCCAAGATTGCGTTGATCGTAATCGGCGTCGCCCCGATCATGATCCGTGATCTTGCGCAAACCGTGCTGGCCTTGCCCCGCGAACAGATCGTCAAGGCCGAGACCCTGTCGGCCTCAAGCTGGCTGATCGCCCTGCGCATCGTCTTGCCCCAGGCCCTGCCGCGTCTCTTGGGCAGTCTGCGCCTGCAACTGGGGCCCGCCTTCCTGTTTCTTATCGCCGCCGAGGCGATTTCCGCGGACAGCGGTCTGGGCTACCGCATCTTTCTGGTACGGCGCTATCTGTCGATGGACATCATCTTTCCCTATGTCGCATGGATCACCTTTCTGGCGGCCAGTGCCGATTTCGGCATCGATCGCTTCCGCCGCTGGCTGTTCCCCTGGTCGCAGCTGGAGGCGGGCAGATGACGGCCCTCACGTTGCGCAATGTCTGGAAGGAATACGGCGACCAGATCGTCATCGAAAACCTGAGCCTTGATATCGCCCCGCGATCCTTCGTGGCGCTTGTCGGGCCGTCAGGTTGCGGGAAAACGACATTGCTGCGCCTGTTGCTGGGGCAAGAACGCGCAACCCGTGGCACCATCATGCTGGATGGCGCAGCCTTGCCTGATGAACCCGGGCCGGACCGCGGTGTGGTGTACCAACGCTATTCGGTGTTTCCGCATCTGACGGTTCTGGGCAACGTCATGTTGGGTCCGGAATTGCAATCGGCGCGCGTCGTGGGCCGCAGCTTTGGCGCGGCGCGGCGACATCTGAATGAGGCCGCAAGGCAGATGATCGCCGATGTCGGCCTTGCCGGATCAGAAGATAAATACCCCGCGCAACTGTCCGGCGGGATGCAGCAACGGCTTGCCCTGGCGCAGGCGTTGATGATGAAACCACGGGTGCTGCTGCTGGACGAACCGTTTGGCGCGCTGGACCCCGGCATCCGGACGGACATTCACCATCTGATGAAACGGCTGTGGGATGAACGGCCCATGACAGTCGTGATGGTTACGCATGACCTGCGCGAGGCGTTCACCCTGGGGACCCGTGTCGTCGCCTTGGGTCGCAAACGCAACCGCCCCGAAGAGGCCGACCGCTACGGGGCCTCGATCACCAATGACATCGACATCTGGCCGCCCCGCGTCGCCGGAGCCCGCACCCTGTTCAATACCGAATACGCCCTTGGTTGGGACGACCCGACCGTACAAGCCGTGACATCGGGACGACCCGATCAACCACCGGAGACCTGAGATGCACGTCCACCGCACCCCCGAACAGATCAACGCCGACCGTCAGCGCTATCTTGAACATCAACGCATGGGGCTTGACCATTCACCGGGCTCAATGCCCGTTGCCAGCCCGCGCCCTGCGCCGGAAATCGACGTTGCGTCGGTTCTGTCGTCCAGGACTGTGCCGGGGGGCTGGTACACGACCCTCGCCGTGACCGAGGGCGACATCATCCGCCTTGCCCCGCAAGGGGCGGGGTCATCGGTGTCGTTGGCCGCCTGGTCCGCCGCCGACCCGACCGAGCGGATGAACCTGCCCGATACCATCAAGCTGCAATGGACAACCGACCTTGCGAAAGGGCGGGTGATCTTTTCGGACATGGGCCGCGTGATGCTGTCGATTGTCGAAGACAGCTCTGGGGCGCATGATGCGCTGACAGGCGGGTCGACGCCCGCCACGGTCGAGAAATACAACGATCCCCGGATGCGCAACACCCACGACAACATGGTGCTGGCCGCGGCCAAGCTGGGGTTGGACCGGCGTGATATCCCGCCGATGTTTACCCTGTTTGCCCCGGTCCGGGTGCAGTCCGATGGCCGGTTTGAATGGCGCGGCTCCATGGTCTCGCAAGGGGACTGGATCGAACTGCGCGCCGAAATCGACCTGCTGGTCGCCCTGTCCAACTGCCCGCATCCGCTGGACCCGCGTGCCGGATCCGTCCCCGACGCCGTCGAGATAACCAAGATTTCGGGCACGCCGGTGGCTGACGATGACATGTGTCGGACCTCCACCGCCGAAGCGCAACGCGGATTTGAAAACAATGCTAAGGCAAAGGGTTAAGGTCATGGATCAAGTGTATGATATTGCCGCCGAAAAACCATGGTCCGGGATCGTGAGAAAAGGTCAGACCATCCGCGTCGAAGACACCTATGGCCAGCAGGCGATCGACACGATTTTCTATCGGGCCGACGATTTTGGCGAACGCTATTCCAGTCAGGACACGCTGCGTGCCCAGGGGGCCGCATATATCACCACGGGCACGCGGCTGATGTCATCGGAAGGCCGCGCGATGTTGACGGTGACGGCCGATACTTCGGGCCGGCATGATACGTCGGCCGGGTGCTGTTCATGCGAAAGCAACACGGTCCGGTTCGGCCATGACACGCTGTATCAACATGCGTGCCGCGAGAATTTCATCATGGAACTGTCCCGCCACGGCATGACCAAGCGCGACATCGTCGCCAACATCAACTTTTTCATGAACGTGCCGATCAGCCCGAATGGCGCGATGACCGTGGATGACGGCATTTCCGCGCCGGGCGATCACGTGGAAATGGTGGCGGAAATGGACGTGCTTTGCGTGATATCGAACTGTCCGCAAATCAACAATCCCTGCAACGGTTTCGACCCGACGCCGATCCGTGTTGTGATCAAAGGATAAGCCATGTTCACGAAGGTACTTGTGGCCAATCGCGGTGAAATCGCGGTTCGGGTCATCAAAACGTTGCGCCGGTTGGGTATCGCATCCGTTGCCGTGTGGTCGGATGCGGACCGCTTTTCACCAGCGGTAAGGCTTGCGGACGAGGCCGTGCGCCTTGGGCTATCGCCTGCCGCCGAAAGCTATTTGAACGCAGATGCCGTGATTGCGGCCTGCACCGCGACGGGCGCGCAGGCGGTGCACCCGGGCTATGGTTTCCTGTCGGAAAATACCGATTTTGCCGCACGGTTGGCTGACGCAGGGATCACGTTCATCGGGCCACGGGTCGAACACCTGCTGGCGTTTGGCATGAAACATACGGCGCGCGATCTGGCGATGGCCGCTGATGTGCCGCTGTTGCCCGGGTCGGGTTTGCTGGCCACGGCGGCGCAGGCGGTGGCCGAGGCTGCGCGCATCGGCTATCCGGTGATGCTGAAAAGCACTGCAGGCGGGGGCGGCATCGGGATGCAGCTTTGCGCTGACGAGGCGGCATTGACGGCGGCATTTGAAACCGTCGGGCGGACGGCCAACGCCAGTTTCGGCGATGCCCGGGTATTCATCGAAAGGTTCGTTGCAGACGCGCGCCATGTCGAAGTGCAGGTTTTCGGGGACGGGGCGGGGCGCGTGATAGCTTTGGGCGAACGCGATTGTTCCTTGCAGCGCCGCAACCAGAAGGTGGTCGAGGAAACACCGGCTCCGGGTTTGCCCGACGCTGTGCGCGCGCAGTTGCACGCTGCTGCCAAGGCGCTTTGTGCGTCCGTATCCTATGCGTCGGCGGGCACGGTCGAATTCATCTATGACCCCCTGCGCGAGGATTTCTATTTTCTCGAGGTGAACACAAGATTGCAGGTCGAACACCCCGTCACCGAAGCCGTCTATGGCATCGACCTTGTCGAATGGATGATCCGGCAGGCCGCCGGAGAAGCGGTTCTGCCTGACGTCCCGCTGGTGCTGCAGGGGGCCGCGATCGAGGTGCGTCTTTATGCCGAGGTGCCGCATGCGGGCTTTCGCCCCTCTGCCGGGCGTCTGACGGATGTGCAGTTTCCCGACACTGCCCGCATCGACACCTGGATCGAAACCGGTACCGAGGTGACCCCTTTCTACGATCCGATGCTGGCCAAGATCATCGTGACCGGCGCGGATCGGCCAGCCGCCATCGCCGCGCTGCAACAGGCGCTGGAGGAGACCCGCGTTTCGGGGATTGAAACCAATCTGGGCTATCTGCGGGCGATTGCGGCTTCTGACATTCTGGCGTCGGGGCAGGTAACGACGACGGCGTTGAACCGCTTTGATTTCTCCCCCACCTGTATCGAGGTGATCGCCCCCGGTGCACAATCCAGCCTTCAGGAACTGCCCGGTCGGCTTGGCTTGTGGCATGTTGGTGTGCCGCCGTCGGGCCCGATGGATGCGGCCTCTTTCCGCAACGCCAACCGCCTGCTTGGCAATCCCCCCGACACCGCAGCGCTTGAACTGACAATGACGGGTCCGACCCTGCGCTTTCTGTCCGCGACGCGCATTGCCATGGCCGGAGCGCAGATGACGCTGGCCCTGGATGGTGCCCAAGTGGTCGGGCCGGTAATTGACGTGCCTGCCGGGGCAGTGCTGGCCATTGGCGGGATCATCGGGGCAGGGCAGCGGGCCTATCTGGCAGTTGCTGGCGGGTTCGATGCGCCGGAAATCCTCGGCTCCCGGGCGTGTTTCGGCCTAGGGCAGTTTGGTGGTCACGCCATGGGCACGCTCAAGACCGGCGATGTGCTCCATATCGCGTCCCATCCCTGTGCCGCCCCTGCGCCGCTGGAAGACATGTCGCTGACCACCGCATGGGAGGTAAGCGTCCTGTATGGCCCGCATGGTGCGCCGGATTTCTTTCGGACCAGCGACATCGCCGCGTTCTTTGCCACCGACTACAAGGTGCATTTCAATTCCGACCGTACCGGCGTCCGCTTGATCGGACCTGCACCGCAATGGGCACGCGCGGATGGCGGAGAGGCTGGATTGCACCCGTCGAACCTGCATGACAACGCCTATGCGGTCGGGGCCATCGATTTTACCGGTGACATGCCGATCATTTTGGGGCCGGACGGTCCCAGCCTTGGCGGGTTCGTCAGCCCTGCTGTCGTCGCGGCCGAAGACCGATGGAAAATGGGCCAGTTCCGTCCCGGCGATACCATCCGGTTCAAACCAGTGCAGCGGGCAGACGACCCGGTCACGGCCCCCAGCCTTGCGGGTGCGGGATCCCCGGTGATGATGCGCAAGGACGGGGCAGAGGTTCCGGTCGTGTACCGCCGTCAGGGTGACGACAATCTGTTGGTCGAATACGGTGATATGACGCTGGACATCGAATTGCGGCTGCGGGTGCATTTGTTGATGCAGGCTGTTCGGGACGCCAAGTTGCCGGTGATTGACCTGACACCGGGGATCAGGTCGTTGCAAATCCACTATGACAGCACGCGGTTGTCGCGGGATAAACTGCTGGCCTTCCTGACCGAGATCGAGGCGACCTTGCCCCCCGCAGAAGACATCACCGTGCCGTCGCGCATCGTGCATCTGCCGCTGTCCTGGGGCGATCCGCAGGCCGAACTGGCGATGCGAAAGTATCAGGATCTGGTCCGTCCGGACGCGCCGTGGTGTCCGTCGAATATCGAATTCATACGCCGGATCAACGGATTGCAGGACGAAGCTGCCGTGCGCAAGATCGTCTATGACGCCAGCTATCTGGTCCTGGGGCTGGGGGATGTCTATCTGGGTGCGCCCGTGGCGACACCGATTGATCCGCGCCACCGTCTGGTCACGACGAAATACAATCCCGCGCGCACCTGGACACCTGAAAATGCCGTGGGAATCGGCGGTGCCTACATGTGTGTCTATGGCATGGAGGGACCGGGGGGCTATCAGTTGGTCGGGCGGACGGTGCAGGTCTGGAATACGTGGCGGCGCACGCCTGCATTTCACAAGAACCCGTGGCTGCTGGATTTCTTCGACCAGATCAGGTTTTTCCCGGTATCCCACGAAGAACTGACCGAAGCGCGGCATGCCTTTCCGCATGGGGAATACCCGCTGAAGATCGAAGAGACGACATTCAAATGGGCCGATCACAAGCGCGCCTTTGCCGAACAGGCTGCGGATATCACGCGGTTCAAGAACAACCAGCAGGACGCATTCGAGGCCGAGCGGCAGCGGTGGAAAGAGCAGGGCCAAGACAGTTTTGCGCCGGATCACGGAAAGGTGGCAGATGCGGCACCGGACGATATCCCCGAGGGTTTCATCGGCATCGAAAGCGCCGTGCCGGGCAGTCTGTGGAAGGTCACCGTGGCCCCCGGCGATCTTGTCAAAGCCGGAGACACAGTGGCGATTGTTGAATCGATGAAGATGGAAATGGCGGTGCTGGCCCCCGCGTCCGGACGCATCAGCGATGTGCGTGCGGCACCGGGGCAGGCGTTGCGCGCGGGCCAAGTTGTCGCGTTGATGACACCGTCATAGGGGGCAATGGGCGTCCCTGGCAGGCCATCGCGAAGGGCAAAGCGCAGACTGCACCGGGGGCAAGCAGCGACGGATAGGCTTGATGCCGCGCGTTCAGCGCGCGCGCGAGGGTCAGGACTACACGTGTGATCCGTGCGGCGACGGGCCTTGGCAAGTTGCCGCGAAAATGGGCCTATATATCAATCGTCACACTGACAGCTTCATCCAAGGTCATTGGCCTGCATGTGGAAAATGCGCCCGGGGTTCAGCAGGTTTTTCGGGTCCATCGCCTGCTTGAGCGTGCGCATCAGCGCCAGTTCCGCTGCCGTGCGGCTTTGGCCCAGATAAGCACGTTTCAGAGTTCCGATGCCATGTTCAGCCGAGATCGACCCGCCGACTTCTCCGACCCAGCCATAGACGATCTGTTGGATCTGTTCCTTGGGCTGCGGGGCATCGGTGACCGCCTTGGCGACCAGATGCAGGTTGCCATCGGCCAGATGCCCGCCGACAAACAGGCGCACGTCGCCCAAGGCGGCGCGCAAGCGGCGTAGCAGTTCGTCTTCGATGGTTTTCATATCGGGAATGGAGAGGCTGATGTCGAACCCCACGGCGGGCTGTTGTTTGCCCATGGCCTGCGCCATGCCGTCACGCACATTCCAGAACGCATCAATCTCGGCGTTCGACCGCGACAGGACGGCATCTACGATCATCCCCCGTTCGAGCGCGTCCCCCAGACAGGTTTCGAATTTATCCGTGTCGCCCGCCGAATCCGATCCCATCATTTCAATCAGCACATAAAATGCGTGGCCGGGTGGGACAGGGGCCTTTGTGCCGGGCACATCCGACAGGATCGCGGCATAGGTACTGGCCCAGATCACCTCGAAGGCGCTCAGGTCCGCGCCAAGGCCGGAACGCGTATGGGTCATCAAATCCGACACGGCATCAAAGCTGTCGGCCGCGCAAAACGCCACCACTTGCGTCTTGGGCTTGGGATACAGTCGCAAAGTCGCGCGGGTGATCAGGCCCAGGGTGCCCTCGCTGCCGATGAACATCTGTTTCAGATCATAACCGGTGTTGTTCTTGATATAGCCGTTAAGGCTGTTGATGATGGTGCCATCCGCAAGAACTGCTTCGATCCCCAATGTCAGATCGCGGGTCATGCCATAGCGGATCACCCGGTTGCCGCCTGCATTCGTCGACAGGTTTCCCCCGATGCTGCAAGACCCGCGCGACCCCAGATCAAGGGGATAGACCATGCCCACGGCATCGGCAGCCTCTTGTACCACCTGCAAAGGCGTGCCGGCCTGCACCGTGATGGTCCCCGCCTTTGCATCAATTGCTTCGACCTTGTTCATGCGCTCCAGTGAAATCACAACCTCGCCGTGCTGGGGCATCGCCCCGACGACCAAGCCGGTAAGCCCGCCCTGGATCACCACGGGCTGGGACGCGCCATGGCAGGCCGCCATGATCTGCGACATTTCCTGTGTCGACGCAGGGCGCAGGACCATATCGGGCCGCGCATCGACCGTGCCGCGCGGGTCGGTGTGATAGCCCGAATGGACATCCGCGCCAGTCAGAAACCCCTTGTCCCCAAGGATCGCACGCAGCGTATCGTGAAGTGGTGGCGTCATGGCGCGACCCCGGCCGGGGCGATCAGGGCATCAATCTGGTCCTGTGGCACGCCTGCACGGGTTGCCGTTTCCACCAAATGGGCGCGGGTTCCGGCGTCTACGAAAATGCCGTTGGCCTGTCGGTCCTGGGCGCTGCGGCGTTCCGGATCGCCGGGCAGTTGCACGGCGTCAACGCCCGGTGCCGGCGGGGATGCCTTTACCCAATCGGTGTAGCGGTCCATATCGACGCCAAAGGCCTGCGCCATGCCGAACACATCGGGGTCGATCAGGATCGCCAGCATGTTGTTGGTAATGCTCAACGGCACCTCGCGTTCGGGCAGGTAGGCACCGCCGCCGCTAAAGGACCCGCCCAGAATATCGCCCAGAAGGGCCAGCCCGAAGCCCTTGTGATCGCCAAATGTCGTCAGTGCACCGCCCGCGTCGTCGAACATCACCGACGGATCGGTGGTCGGGTTGCCCTGCGCATCGATCAATGATCCTTCGGGCACCTGTTTCCCGCTTAAATGTGCCACACGCGCCTTGCCCATCGCGATCTTGCTGGTGGCCATATCCAGCAGGAACATCGGGTGGGTGTCTGTCGCCGGAATTGCGGTGCAATAGGGGTTGGTCACAAAACGCCCGTCACTGCCGCCAAAGGGGGCCACAAGCGGTCTGGAGGACTGCACATTGGCGTAGAGAATGCAGATGAAGCCTGCCTCGGCGGCCATGGCCCCCCAGTCCCCCAATCGTCCAAGGTGAAAGCTGTTGCGCAAGGACAGCACCGCAAAGTGGTTGGTGCGGGCACGCTGGATCGCAAGGTCCATCGCCTGTTCCGCCACGATGTGGCCAAAGCCACGCTGGCCGTCCACCAGCAGAAACGGGCCCTTGTCCTGCACGACGTCCACGGATGCATCAGGGTCCAGTGTGCCTGCGAAAATGCCGTCAACATAAGCCGGGATCATCCCGACACCGTGACTGTCATGGCCCGTCAGATTGGCGCTGACCAGCCGCGTGGCAATCCGCTGCGCGGCGTCCGGCTGGCCCCCTGCATGGATTAGAATGGATGTCGCCAGGGCGGTCAGATGTTCGGCAGAGATTTTCATGGATCACGGCTTTCTTTTGGGTCGCGGGTGTCAAGGTCGGTTTCAGGTCAACCTCGCGCCGTTGGCGGACGGGATCAAGCACAGAAAAAATCATTCGGCTTCTGTCGGGCACCACCGGGCCGCGCGACCGTCGTGATGGACCACTGACCGGACATGGGGTAGCGTTTGGTGAAAAGACGTCGAACGGAACGGCTTTGCCGGGCTGAAACGGCGGTTGCCGCATGGGGGGAGAGGATATGTCTGACGCGTTGGTTGCGGATTTTGATCGCCGGATAAGTCGTTCGGAATTGACCCGAAACGCGGCCAAGGGGGCCGCAGCACTGGACGCGATCGGGGCAGGTGCGGATGTTCCGGTCGCCATCATCATGCGCAACGATCTGGCGCAGCTCGAGATCATGCGCGCGGCGGCCATGGCCGGAACGGTGGTCGTCGCGCTGAACTGGCACGCCGAAGCCGAGGAAGTCGCGGCCATTTGCGATGACAGCGGGGCGCGTTTCGTGATCATTCACCGCGATCTGATCGACGCTGTGCGGCCCGCTTTGGTCGACCGTACCGTGATCGCCGTGACACCTGGTGCGGCCTTGTGTACGGCCTACGGGATTGATGCCGCGTCTGCTGCGACTGACCCCGACACCCTGGAATGGGGAAGCCTTATGGCCGCGGACCAGCCTGTCGAGACGCGCGAAATGATGCGGCCCCTGATGCGCTATACGTCGGGGTCCACGGGCAAGCCCAAGGGGGTGCGGCGCGTCGGGTCCGGTCCGCGAAAGGATTTCGAAGACGTCCTGGCGCGTATCGGATCGGAGATGTTGCGGCTCAAGCCGGGGTCGCGGTTTTTCACGGCGGCCCCGATTTATCACTCAGCGCCCTCGACCCTCACATCTGCGGCGCTGGTGACGCCCGGGGTGTCGACCTTTGTCGCCCCGAAATTCGACCCCGAGACGTTCCTGGAAACCCTTCAGGCGCAGCGGATTACCCATGTCTATCTGGTACCCACGATGATGAGCCGGATGTTGAAATTGCCCGACGCGGTGAAGGCGCGCTATGATCTGTCCTCGGTCGAATTCTGCGTCTCGACGGGGTCGCCCTGGCCGCATGATCTGAAGGTTGCGATGATTGATTGGTGGGGACCGGTTTTCTGGGAAAGCTATGGCGCGACCGAGATCGGGTTCATGACGATGGTATCGTCGCAGGACGCGTTGGCCAGACCCGGGACGGCAGGGCAGATGCAGATGGGTGGCACGGTGTTGATCCTTGATCCGGACGGCGTTGAACTGCCGACAGGGCAGGTGGGCGAAATCCATGCGCGGATGGATGCCTTTGGCGGGTTCGACTATTCCAACGACCCCGAAAGCCGGTTGGCAGCTGAAAAGCATGGGCATTTTTCGGTCGGTGATCTGGGGTGGGTAGACGCTGACGGGTTTCTGTTTATCACGGACCGCAAGAAGGACATGATCATTTCGGGTGGGGCAAACATCTTTCCCGTCGAAATCGAAGCGGTTTTGATGCGCGCCCCGTTCATCCGCGACGTGGCCGTCTTTGGCGCGCCGGACCCCGAATTTGGCGAACAGATTGTCGCTGCCGTCGAACCGGCCAAGGGCTGGAACCCCGATGCGCAAGAGGTTCTTGATTTTCTGGACGGCAAGCTTGCCCGCTTCAAACACCCACGGATCATAGATTTTCACGACGCCCTGCCACGCGAAGACAGCGGCAAGATCTTCAAGCCAAGACTGCGCGCACCTTATTGGGACGGGGCGGGTCGAAAAATCTGAAGTAGATGGCACCTGAGGAACACGGCGCGAATGCAGGGCTGATTTGTCAGTGCCTTTTTTTCAGATCTCGAACGGTGGATTTAACCGCAATGATTTTTGCGCCAAATGCCAAAGCCCGACATATTTGTCGCGTCGATTTTCCTGGCGATGATTGGCCAGGCTGATTTTTCGGTCAAATCCGGCTGGACGGACATGACTAGAATCCTAGGACAATTCGAAGGGCGATGCCCCTAAGGGTCACACCGGCGTTGATCTGGATCAATCCGATCCCCGCCCGAAATCCTACAAACAATGTCAACTGGGGTGGTGCCCTTCCTGTCTGGGAAGGGGCGAAGGCGTCCGACAAGGGTAGCCCAAGACGAAACTCCGCAGATTGATTTTGGGGGTCGGACGAAACGCATGGTGTATCAAAGCGCGGATCAGATGACCCGGCGGGGTCCGGATCGGGGGTGGTCGGCTGGACCGAGAGGCCGGAAACCATCGCGATGGTAGGGGTCGAGAACCTAGTTTCCGGTTCGCACAAGGCGGCATCAGGAGGGTGTCGGCCTGACATCCCGTATCCTTGGCTGGTGCAGCGGGCGATTGGTTGTCCTGCGTCAGCATCCTCGCCTGCGACGCGCGGATGCGGGGGCGATGGTTCACCTGACAGCTTTCGACGACGACATGCCCGGCTGCCGGGCGACCGTTTCAAGAAACTATCAGGGGCAAACCATGACCAATAGGACACTCGGGCTTCTCGAACTGAAAAAAGCCAGACGGAGCGGCAACAAGCTTTTGAGCGCTGTATTCCTGTTCAGTGTTTTCGTGAATATGCTGATGCTGACGGGGCCGTTGTTCATGTTGCAGGTGTACGACCGGGTGCTTGGATCGCGCTCGGAGGAAACGCTGGTTGCGCTTTTTGCGCTTGTGGTCGTGCTTTACGGGCTGTTGGGCGTTCTTGATTATGCGCGCGGCAGGATACTTGCGCGCTACGGGGCACGTTTTCAGACCGAACTTGATGAACGCGTTTTTGACGCGGTTTTGAAACAGGCGCTGATGCCGTCGAAACGTGCGGCCCCCAGCAGCGGGCAGCGGGACCTTGAGACAGTGCAGACCTTGTTCACGTCACCGGTCATGATCGCCCTGTTCGATGCGCCGTGGACGCCGTTGTTCATGGGCGCAATCTTTATCTTTCACCCGTGGCTGGGGATCTTGGCCTTGATCGGCGGTGCGCTTTTGGTTGTGATTGCGCTTCTCAACAACTGGCTCACCCGCCGCAAAACGCTCGAGGCGCAGTCGACGGCGTCTCTGGCGGCCAGTCTTGGGGAACAGGCGCGGCGGTCGGCCGAGGTTGTCCGGTCACAAGGAATGAGCGCCGCCATTTCTGAACGGTGGCACGGCTTGCGCGACGAAGCCCTGGACCAGACCATAAAGGCCAGCGACTGGACGGGGTCGTTTACGGCGCTGACCAAATCATTCCGGCTGCTCTTGCAATCCGCCATTCTGGCGCTTGGGGCCTATCTGGTGTTGCAGGGCGAGGTCACCGGCGGTGCGATGATTGCAAGTTCGATCCTTCTGGGACGGGCGCTGGCCCCGATCGAACAATCAATCGGGCAATGGGCATTGGTGCAACGGTCGATCGCGGCGTGGGGGTCACTGCGCACCTTGCTTGAGACAACGCCGGTTGACCCCGAAACGCTTGATCTGCCGTGCCCGAAGGCGGACCTGTCCTTGAAAGGTGTGTCGGTCTTTGCGCCGGGAGCCACGAAACTGACCCTCTCGAATATCAACGTTTCGGTGTCACCGGGACAGGTGCTGGGCGTGATCGGCAAAAGCGGGGCAGGCAAGTCAACTTTGGCAAAGGCGATGCTGGGCTTGGTCCCCGTCGCCGCGGGCGAGGTCAGGCTGGGCGGGGCCACGATTGACCAATACGATCCGGATGCGCTGGCCCGCTTTGTCGGTTATCTGCCGCAGAACGTGTCGCTGTTTTCCGGCACCGTGGCTGAAAACATCGCGCGCATGTCGACAGAACCCGATGACGCAAAGGTGGTCGAGGCCGCGAAACGTGCCAATGCCCACGAGATGATCCTGGCCCTTCCCGACGGGTACAAGACCATCGTTCAGGGGGACAAAAGCCAACTGTCGGGCGGCCAGCGTCAACGCATCGCTTTGGCGCGTGCCCTGTACGGCGACCCGGTCCTGTTGGTGCTGGACGAGCCGAATTCGGCTTTGGACAATGACGGATCAATGGCCCTGAACCGCGCGGTGCGGGAATTCAAGGCGTCAGACCGCGCCGTCATCATCATGACCCATAGGCCCACGGCGATTTCCGAATGTGATCGCCTTCTGGTGATCGAAGGCGGCCGGATCATCGCGGATGGTCCCCGCGACGAGGTGCTGAAGACAATGCTGACCAACGTCAGAAGCATCCGGCAAACCATTGCAAAGGCGGAAACATCATGAGCCGTAAACCTCGCGTCAAACGCAAGTGGAAGGCGACACTGCCACTTGGTCTTGGATTTCTGGCCCTTGCGGTGTTGGTGCTGGCCCTCGGGGTCTGGGGCATCCAGTCAAGGATCGCGGGTGCCATCATCGCATCAGGCAGCGTTCAGGTCGAATCCAACCGGCAGGTCGTGCAGCATCCCAAAGGCGGGGTGGTCGGCGAAATTCTGGTCCATGATGGTGATATGGTCAGTGCCGGCGATGTTCTGCTTCGGCTGGACGCCTCGCTCGAGCGTGCCGAACTGGCGATCATCGAAGGGCAGCTCTATGAAATCCTCGCGCGAAAGGCCCGGCTGGAGGCCGAGCGCGACGGCCTGGATGACCTCGTGATTTCTGACCACCTACGCGAGGCGTTGGCCGATGACGCCACGGTCCAGCGGCTGATCGACGGCCAGCAACGGCTGTTCGAGGCGCGCGCGACGACCTTGCAGCAGAAGTCGGAACAGATTTCTGAACAGATCAACCAGACAGAGAACCAGATCAAAGGTGCTACGGCCCAGCTCGCCGCGCTCGAGACCCAGAGAACCTTGATCGAGGTCGAGCTGAAGGACAGTGAAACCCTGTTCGAAAAAGGGTTGTCCCCTGCGGCCCGGGTATCGTCGTTGCGCCGCGAACAGGCGCGGCTGAATGGCGAGATCGGAAGTCTGGATGCGAAGGTCGCTGAAATGCGCGACCGCATCGCGTCGCTGAACATCGAAACGATTTCACTGACCTCGCGGATCAGGGAAGACGCCATCACCACCCTGCGCGACCTCCAGTTCAGCGAAACCGAACTGTTCCAGCGGCGGCTCAGTTCGAAAGAAACGCTGTCGCGCATGGAGATCCGGTCACCGGTCAGCGGGATCATCTATGGGTCGACGATCTTTGCCCTGCAATCGGTCGTTTCTGCCGCCGAACCTGTGATGTTCGTGATCCCGCAAGACAGGTCGCTTGTTATCTCGGCGTCGATTGACGCGATCCATGTCGATCAGGTGCATGTGGGGCAGGTCGCTGATCTGCGCTTTGCGGCGTTTGACCAACGGATGACGCCTTCCATTCTGGGGCGGGTCACGAAACTGTCTGCCGACGTGTTTCGCGACGAGGTAACCGGCGTGTCATTTTACCGTGTCGAATTGATCCCCGAGGCTGGCGAACTCGAAAAACTCGAGGGTCAGATCCTGTTGCCCGGCATGCCGGTCGAGGCGTTTATCAAGACCGGAGACCGGTCACCTCTCAGCTATCTGGCAAAACCGCTCACGGTCTACTTCAGCCGCGCTTTCCGGGAAAGCTGACCTCGAGACCTGCAAACTATCCTGAAACGACCCAGGACGTGTTTCAGCAAACGCATGTATGCGCGCCAGTCAGGGCGGTTTTTGCCCGACGGTCATACCTTCGGCAATTTCTCACGGCCTGTGCTGCATAAAAAATAGTCACTCTTTCGGCGGTGACGGTTTTCGGTCAGCGAAATGCGTTTTTGATTTGCGGCGGCCAAAGTTTTCACCCAGATTGCAATGGTGATCTTAAATCAGATCATGCATTGGCGTTCGCCAGGCAGGCATTCGGGCCTCGACAAAAGTAACATGCTGTTGCTTCGTCGGGGCTTTTTTTATGGGGAATCCATGTCCGAGACTTTTGATATCGGTGTTTTGTACTCTCGTTCCGGCACCTATCAGGCGCTGTCAGAGCCATTGTTCATCGGGACGATGGAAGCGATCGAGGCCGTCAATCAAGACAGGGCGATTCCGGTAAGTTTCACGCCGATCACGCGCGATCCGGCCTGTGACCTTAGCAACTATGCCCCCATGTGCGCTGATATTTTAAGCAACTCCAGCGCGAAACATGTCGTGGGCTGCGTCACGTCATCAAGCCGCAAGGAAGTCATCCCCGAACTGGACCGCGCCCAAGCGACGCTGTGGTACAACGTGCCGTATGAGGGGTTCGAGACCTCGGCGCGGGTGGTCTATTCCCATGCGGCGACCAACCAGAATATCCTCCCGATATTGGGGTGGGCGCAGCGGCATTTCGGCAACCAGGGTTACCTTGTCGGCTCCAACTACATCTGGGGTTGGGAGACATGCCGCGTGGCACGGACGCGGTTGGAAGCTTCCGGCGGCAGAGTGTTGGGCGAACGCTATCTGCCACTGGGCGACATGTCGGTAGAGGCCCTGATCGCCGAGATCGAGCGCGCCCGCCCGAGCTTTGTCCTGAATTCGCTGGTAGGGGCGTCATCCTACGCGTTCATCGCCGCCTACGCGGACCTGGGCCGACGCGATCCGCATTTCGCGCCTGAAAACTGCCCCTTGTTGTCCTGCAACCTGACAGAGGCCGAACTGCCGGTCCTGGGGGATGCGGCAGAGGGGATGATCTCGGTCGGCCCGTCATTTTGTGAAACGCCGACGGCTGATGGGCGCGGGTCTTCCCTCGAACGGACGGCCTTTCAATCGGTGCTTACCCTTGCGGCGATCCTGGCAGAGGGCGTGAGCGGCCCCTTCGACAGCTATCTGGCCGAACATGGCGCGCGCTACGGGATTGATCCGGCCACCCACCACAAAACCTTGGACGTGCATATCGCGCAGGTGCGCGGCGGGGCCTTCGAGATTTTGCACAGCTGGACCGATATCGCGCCCGACCCGTACCTGACCCGGCCGTCACGGCACCCGCAGTTCCGCGACCCCAGCCTGACGGTGGTGCGCGCATGAAGAAACAGATCGACATCGCCGGGCTTGAGGGGGCAAGGGCCATCGTCCTGCACCCCGAACATGACAGGCTTGCGGTCCTGCTGCGCCAGTTACGCGCGATCGGTCTGGACGTAGAGGTGGCTTGGCCGAAGGTGCCGGCCTCTGCGATCACGGCGGATTTCGTCCTGTACGACACGGACGCGGGGCATGATGAACAGTTCCCCTGGCCTGCGGGAAACGCGCCGATGCCGATGATCGCGCTGGTCGGGTCAGAGGCCCCGGGGCGGATCGAATGGGCGTCACGGACGGGGGCCGATGCCCTTTTGGTCAAACCCCTGGCGGCCAGCGGTGTGTTTGCGGCCTTGTTGATGGCGCGGCAATCGTTTGAACGGCGCAAGGCGCTGCTGGCCGAGATTGCATCGCTGCGGGAACGGCTGTCCGCCCGCCAGACGATCGTGCGCGCCGTAACGATCCTGGCCGAGAAAACCGGTTCTCAAGAGACGGCCTATGATGGTCTGCGCCAGCTTGCGATGGCGTGGCAAACAACGATGGAAGACGCGGCCGTCGAGATCGTGAAACATAATGAAACGACAGGAGCTTTCCGTGACTGTAGCTGACACAAACACCGTTTTGCTGCCGCCGACGGTCTGGCAGCGCTTGCGAAAGCGCAAACTGGCCCTGTTCGGCATGGCGCTAATCCTTGTCACGCTGTTCGGCGCGATATTTGCACCTGTCCTTACCCCGTTCGATCCGAATGACCAGATGTTCGACGGGCTGACGATGCAGGGGGCCCCGATGGCACCGGGTACGCAGTTTGCCCTGGGGACGGACCTGCTGGGCCGTGATCTGCTGACGCGCATTCTTTACGGCGCGCGGACGTCGTTGATCATCGGGTTGGTCGCCAACGGTGTTGCGCTGATCATCGGGACGTTCGTGGGGGTCACGGCGGGATATTTCGGCGGTATCTTGGGCAGCATCCTGATGCGGTTCACTGATCTGATGATGGCCTTTCCCGCATTGCTGCTGGCGATTTGTCTGGCCGCGATTTTCCAGCCGTCGCTGTGGATCGTGGCGATGGTGATCGCGACGGTGAACTGGGTGCAGACCGCGCGGGTTTTGTACGCTGAAACCGCCAGCCTGTCGCAGCGCGAATTCATCGCGGCCGAGCGGACCCTGGGCGCGGGCAACCTGCGCATCCTGTTCCGCCATATCCTGCCGCATCTGACGCCCACCATCATTGTGTGGGGCACTTTGGGCATATCGACGACCGTCTTGCTTGAGGCGACGCTGAGCTTTCTGGGGGTCGGCGTGCAGCCCCCCACACCAAGCTGGGGCAATATCATCTTTGAAAACCAGACCTATTTTCAGGCCGCCCCTTGGCTCGTCTTTTTCCCCGGCCTGGCAATCGTGACCCTAGCCCTGGCCTTCAATCTGGTGGGCGATGCGCTGCGCGATGTGCTGGACCCGACACAGCGGGGGCGTGGGTGATGCTGGCTTTTATCGCAAAACGTCTCATCCAGTCGGCGTTGATCCTGCTGGGGGTGTCCTTCATCACCTTTGCACTGCTGTATCTTTTGCCTGCGGATCCCGTGCGCCAGATTGCCGGTCGCTCTGCCACGCCGGAAACCGTGGCGAACATCCGTGCGCAGCTGGGACTCGATCAGCCTTTCATCGTGCAATATGCCCGGTATCTGGGAAACCTTGTCCAAGGTGACCTTGGGCGGTCGTATTTGCAAAAGACCGAAGTCAGCACGCTGATCGCGTCGAGATTGCCAGCGTCTTTGCTGCTGATGCTGGGGGCGATTGTCTGCGAGTTGGTGCTGGGACTGACGATGGGCGTCGTCGCGGCCCTGCGGCGTGGCACGACGACAGACAATGCCTTGATGATCGCCAGCTTCGTCGGCGTATCTGCACCGCAATTCGTGGTGGGGCTTTTGATGCTTTATGTCTTTGCGGTGCAACTGCACTGGTTCCCGATCGGCGGCTACGGAACATTTGCCCATCTGGTCTTGCCCGCCATCACCTTGGGGGTCCTCGGGTCGGGCTGGTACAGCCGCATGATGCGGTCCTCGATGATCGACGTGCTGCGGCAAGATTTCATCCGCACGGCGCGGGCCAAGGGATTGGGCCGGATGCGTGTCCTGCTGCGTCACGCACTGCCCAACGCCATCCTGCCGATCATTGCGATGATCGGGATCGACGTGGGGATTTTCATGGGCGGGATTGTCGTCGTGGAATCCGTCTTTGGCTGGCCGGGGATCGGGCAGCTTGCGTGGCAGGCGATCCAGCGCGTGGACATTCCGATCATCATGGGCGTCACGCTGGTTTCAGCCTGCGCCATCGTCATTGGCAACCTTGTGGCGGATATCGCGTCACTCTTTGCCGACCCGCGGATCAAGGTCCGCTAAAAAACCACCCCAACAGGAGTAACTCAGAATGAAGAAGCTGCTTACAACCTCGGCCCTCGTGGCCGCCCTTGGCCTGCCTCAGTTGGCAAGTGCCGAAAGCCATTCCATGCTTGATCCGGATGCAAAATCCGGGGGCAACATCACCGTGACCTACAAGGACGACGTGGCCACGCTGGACCCTGCCATCGGCTATGACTGGCAGAACTGGTCGATGATCAAATCGCTTTACGACGGGCTGATGGATTACGAACCCGGCACGACGGAACTGCGTCCGGGACTGGCCGAAAGCTACGAGATTTCCGACGACGGCATGGTTTTCACCTTCAAGCTGCGCGAAGGCGTAAAGTTCCACAACGGCCGCGTGATGACAGCAGATGACATGAAATACTCGCTTGACCGCGTGACCAACCCTACTACGCAAAGCCCCGGTGCCGGTTTCTTTGGCTCGATCGCCGGCTACGACGCGATTTCCTCGGGCGAGGCCGACACGCTTTCCGGTGTGAAGGTATTGGACGACCAGACGGTCGAGATCACGCTGTCACGCCCTGACGCGACATTCCTGCACGTGATGGGGCTGAACTTTGCCTCGGTCGTCGCCAAGGAAGCGGTCGAGGCCGCGGGCGAAGATTTCGGCAAAACGGCGATGGGCACGGGCGCATTCAAGCTTGCCGATTGGACCATTGGCCAGAAGCTGGTTTTCGCCAAGAACGAAGACTACTGGCGTGAGGGGCTGCCCTATCTGGACAGCGTAACCTTCGAAGTGGGGCAGGAGCCGATCGTCGCCTTGCTGCGTCTGCAAAACGGTGAGGTCGATGTGCCCGGCGACGGCATTCCGCCAGCGAAGTTCCAGGAAGTCATGGGTGATCCGGCCCAGGCGGCGCGGGTCATCGAAGGTGGCCAGTTGCACACCGGCTACATCACGCTGAACGTGAAAATGCCGCCCTTTGACAACGTGGATGTCCGCAAGGCTGTCAACATGGCGATCAACAAGGAACGCATCACCCAGGTGATCAACGGTCGCGCCGTGCCTGCAACCCAACCGCTGCCACCGTCCATGCCCGGCTACACCGAAGGCTACGCGGGCTATGCCTATGATCCGGATGGTGCCAAGGCTCTGTTGGCAGACGCAGGCTTTGCCGACGGGTTCGAGACGGAACTGTTCGTGATGAACACCGACCCGAACCCGCGCATTGCCCAGGCGATCCAGCAGGACCTGTCCAAGATCGGCATCAAGGCATCGATCCAATCTCTTGCACAGGCCAGCGTGATTGCTGCGGGCGGCGAGGCGGATCAGGCACCTATGATCTGGTCCGGTGGCATGGCTTGGATCGCGGATTTCCCAGACGCTTCAAACTTTTACGGCCCGATCCTGGGCTGTGATGGCGCGGTGCAGGGCGGGTGGAACTGGTCGTGGTATTGCAACGCCGACATCGACGCGATGGCGGTCGAGGCAGACAGCATGACGGACCCCGCAAAGGTCGATGAGCGTCTGAAAATGTGGTCCGACATCTACATGAAAGTCATGGAAGATGCCCCATGGGTGCCCGTGTTCAATGAACAGCGCTATACCATGAAGTCCGAGCGTATGGGCGGCGACGACAAGCTGTACGTCGATCCTGTCTCGATCCCCGTCAACTATGACTATGTGTATGTAACCGATGTGCAATAAATGTCCTGACTACACCATTCACGGCGCAAGCCACCACTTCGGCTGGGACAACTCGTTTGTCCCGGCCCTCACGGTGGCCCCCGGTGAAACGATTGAATTCGAGTGCCACGACAGCTCTGCCGGACAGCTTACGCCGGACAGTACCGTTGCCGACGTGGCTGCGATGGATTTCGGCAAGATCAATCCGGTGTCCGGTCCGGTCTATGTCGAGGGGGCCGAACCAGGTGATGCGTTGAAAATCACCATCGAAGGTTTTGCGCCGTCCGGTTTCGGCTGGACGGCGAACATCCCCGGCTTCGGCCTTTTGGCGGACCAGTTCGAAGATCCTGCTTTGACGATCTGGAAATACGATCCCGACACCTTGGAACCTGCATTGTTCGGCAAGAACGGGCGTGTCCCTCTCAAGCCGTTTGCGGGCACCATCGGCTGTGCCTTGGCAGAACCGGGGTTGCATTCCGTCGTTCCGCCACGGCGCGTCGGCGGCAACCTTGATATCCGCGATCTGGCGGCAGGGACCACCTTGTACCTGCCCGTCGAAGTCGCGGGGGCGTTGTTCTCGATCGGGGACACGCACGCGGCCCAAGGCGACGGCGAAGTCTGCGGTACGGCGATCGAAAGCCCGATGGACGCTACGGTGACGCTTGACCTGATAAAGGATGCGCAGTTGAAAATGCCGCGTTTCACGACACCGGGGCCGGTGACAAACCACCTTGATGCCAAGGGGTACGAGGTCACGACAGGCATTGGTCCAGATCTGATGACGGGCGCGCGTGAAGCCGTCAGCCAGATGGTCGAACTGCTGTGCAAGACCCAGGGCCTGTCGGCAGAGGATGCCTATATGCTGGTGTCCACCTGTGGCGACCTGCGCATTTCAGAGATCGTGGATATGCCCAATTGGGTGGTGTCCTTCTACTTCCCCCGGTGCGTGTTCGAATGACCGCGCCCGCTACAACAACATCGGTGGCCCCCGTGGCCGCCGACGACCGACCGACAGTTTTGTCCGTGCGCAACCTTGATATCTCGGTGCGCAGTGACGCCGGTATACAGCCCCTCGTGCAGAACCTGAGCTTTGATCTGAAGCGTGGCGAAACACTGGCCATCGCGGGGGAAAGCGGTTCGGGCAAGTCCCTTACCTCGCTTGCCATCATGGGATTGTTGCCACCGCCCGCCGTCCATGTCGCCGGGGGTGAAATCCTGTTCGACGGGCAGGACCTGACCAGATTGCCCGAACACAAGATGCAGCACCTGCGGGGTGATCGCATCGCGATGATTTTTCAGGAACCGATGACCGCCCTGAACCCCGTGATGCGGATCGGCGATCAATTGACCGAAGCCATCCGCGCACATGAACCCATGTCGGCCCGTGCGGCCCGGGCCCGTGCGCTTGAGGCATTGCAGGCCGTCCGCCTGACCGAGCCGGAGCGCCGGTTGAAACAATACCCGCACGAACTGTCCGGCGGGATGCGACAGCGCGTGGTGATCGCCATTGCGATTGCGCTGCGCCCAGATGTCATGATCGCGGATGAACCGACAACGGCTCTGGATGTCACCGTCCAGCGCGACGTGCTGGACCTGCTGCGTGAACTGGCGACCGAGATGGGCATGGCGCTGATCCTGATCACCCATGACATGGGGGTGGTCGCCGAAATGGCCGACCGCGTGCTGGTCATGCAAAGCGGCCGCCAGGTCGAAGAGGCATCGGTGCTGGACTTGTTCGGCGCGCCGCAGCAGCCTTACACGCAGCACCTTCTGGCAAGTGTGCCGCGCATGGGGCAGGGGCGCGAAAGGGGTGTCGATACCAAGGCGCGCCCGTTGGTTTCGGTCAGGGACCTGCGTGTCACCTATGATCTGCGCGGAGGCATTCTGGACCGCGTCCAGGCGCGGGTGCATGCGGTCGAAAAGATCAACTTTGACATTTACGCGGGCGAAACCTTTGCCGTCGTCGGGGAAAGTGGCTGTGGTAAATCGACGGTGGCGCGCGCGCTGACCGGGCTTGTCCCGCACGAAGGGGTGATCCAGTTCGAAGGCAAGCCGCTGTTGCGCGACCGCGCGTCCCAGTTGGCCAATACCCGCGCCATGCAGATGGTGTTCCAAGACCCGATGGCGGCGCTGAATGGCCGCATGACCGTGGGCGATCTGGTGCGCGAGCCTTTGGTGATCCACGGCATCGGCACCGCACAAAGCCGCACGGACCGCGCGACGGAATTGTTTGAACGGGTCGGCTTGGGGCCGGAGGTTCTGGACCGGTATCCGCATGAATTTTCAGGCGGTCAACGCCAGCGTATCTGCATCGCACGCGCCCTGGCGTTGAGCCCCAAGCTGATCATCGCCGATGAAAGCGTGTCGGCCTTGGATGTTTCGGTACAGGCCACTGTTCTTGACCTTCTTGAAGAACTGAAAGCAGAATTCGGGATGTCCTATCTGTTTATCTCGCATGATATGGCGGTGGTGGAAAACATCGCTGACCGCGTTGCGGTGATGTATCTGGGGCAGATCGTCGAAATCGGGTCAAGCGCGCAGGTCTTTGGCAATCCGCAGCACGCCTATACACGCAGGCTGATCGCTGCGGCCCCTTATCCCGATCCGCGTCGGGTGATCCCCGCAAGGGCCAGGTCGAATTCCGAATTGAAAAGCCCCGTGATGCCGGTGGGGCAATCGCCAGAGATTGTAAGCTATCGGTCCTTGGGGGACGGGCATCTTGTGGCCGTGTAACATCGTGCGCGCGGTGAAAACTGCCGCGCGCGTGGCGGAATAACCCGCTTGGCAAGTCATGTGCAGCCCTAGGGGCGTGGACGGTGGTAAATCCACGCTACCCGCAGATTAATTCATGGAAATCGGGAACTCCTTGCGGGCTGGGGCGTATGTCAGCATGAAAATCAATACATATATGACCCGCCTTGGTGCTTCAGCGTTCTTCCTGCTGGGCTGTCTGTCGCAATCCTCTGCCGAAACGGTGGGAAATGTTGATGTTGACTGGCTGGGAAACGACATCGTCGTCGAGGCGGTCGCCGACCCCAAGGTCAAGGGCGTCACCTGCCATCTTGCCTATTTCGAGCGGGGCATCATCGACCGTCTGCAAAAGGGAAACTGGTTCGAAGACCCCTCCAATTCCTCCATTTCCTGCCGTCAGACCGGCCCGATCGAGATCGGCGATATCGCCCGCGATGACGAAGGCGAGACTGTGTTTTCCGAGCGCCGGTCTGTCATTTTCAAGACGTTGAAGGTCAAGCGGATCTACGACGAGGCGAACAAGACGTTGATCTACATCAGCCACGCCCGTGATGTGCAAAACGGGTCCGCCAAGATGTCGATGTCCACTGTCCCCTTATATGTTCCGGGAAGCTGACAGGTCACCGCATTAAGCCGCGCGCCGATGGCTTATGGCCCGGCTGCTGCATCTTGTTCTTGAGGGTGTAAGAGCGCGTTCAACCGCCAAAGGCGTATCGTCTTTGGTGTTGTTGTTTCGGGGGCAATGAACAATATAGCCAAATCTGAACGAAGCAGGTCTGATTTGGGCGATCACATGACGACAATTCGTAGTGAAGTCCTGCGGCGTGCACGGGTTCACGGACATTTCGGTGAATGGCTGCAGGGGCGGCTGGGTCCTGATGGACCAGTCGTTCTGGTGACGATGACCTGCGATATGCTTTATACCGAAGCGACATTCGCGCCCGCTGCAAGCCTTCGGATATGTCACTCGGGGCAGGCCGGGGTCACACAAGACCGTCTGATCCGCCTGCTTTCCGAAGGTGGCAGACCGGCAAGCGGAGATTTCCACGTGACCGGAAATATCCCGCCGGGCGTGGGGGCCGGGTCATCAACAGCGGGGCTGGTCGCCTTGGCGCGGGCTGCTGGAATGGATGAAGACGATGTGGCTGCCGCGTGCCTGCGGGTCGAAAATGCAACCGATCCATTGATGCTGCAAGATCCTGATCGCGTGCTCTGGTTGTCCCGAAGCGCCGAAGTTTGTGAGCACTTTAAAGGTCCGCCGGAATGCGAGGTTGTCGGCGGATATCTTGGCGACCCGATCAGAACCAATGCTGATGATACCGACTTTGCCGACATTTCCGATTTGATCGGCCCGTGGCAGGACGCTACCGACGCGTCGGACCTTGCTGAAATCGCAGGTCTCGCGTCCGAAGCGGCGGACCGCACCACCCGCCTGCGCGGTCCCGCAGGGGATCCGTCTGCGGCGGTCGCGAAACGCCTGAACGCATTGGGGTACGCACGGGCACATACGGGTTCGGCGCGGGCTTTCATCTTTCCGGTAGGCGGGGTTCCCTCGGACGCCGAAAGTATCCTAAAGGCTGCCGGGTTCGTCGGTGCATTCCGGTTTTTAACGGGATCGGGGCGATGATCTTCGCAGCGGCACTTTGCGTGGGCTTCCTGATCGAAGCATTGGTCGCCTGGCCCTCGGGTCTGTTTCGCCTTGTCGGTCACCCGGTCACATGGATCGGCCACGCCATCCGCCTGTGTGAAAGGTGGCTGAATGCGCCGGGCCGCTCACCTTTGGTCCTGAATCTGCTTGGTGCCGGGACAGTCGTGGTGATCCTGATCGTAACGGTGCTGCCTTCCATTGTGCTCAGCGCCATGCTGCCAGCCGGATGGGCTGGCATCCTCATCGGCGGGGTTCTGGCGTGGCCTTTCCTCGCCGCCCGATCGCTTTATGATCATGTGGTGGCCGTCGCGCGCCCCTTGGCGCAGGGCGAAACGGGCGCTGCAAGACAGGCGGTTTCAATGATCATCGGGCGCAACCCCGACTTGCTGGACGATGCCGGTATCGCCCGCGCGTCCTTGGAAAGCCTTGCTGAAAATACGTCGGACGGCATCGTCGCGCCAGTGTTTTGGGGGGGCGTCTTTGGCCTGCCGGGTCTGGTGGGGTACAAGGCGATCAATACGATGGATTCGATGATCGGGCACAGATCTGCGCGCTATGAGCATTTCGGCATGGTCGCGGCACGGCTGGATGATCTGGTGAACCTGATCCCGGCGCGGCTGACGGGCGTGCTGTTTGCGCTGGTGTCCGGCCACATGACGCGGTCCTTTTCCGTGATGCTGCGCGATGCGCGGCACCACAGGTCGCCCAATGCAGGCTGGCCCGAAGCGGCGATGGCGGGCGCGCTTGACGTGCGGCTTTCGGGCCCGCGGATCTATGGCGATCAGACCGCGGACGAACCCTGGCTGAACGCGACCGCCCCCGATGCCGGGGCATCTGCGCCGTATCGGGGGCTTGCGCTTTATGTGCGGGCCATGGTCGTACTGGTCGTAATCTTGGCGCTTGTCGCGCTTGCTTGAGGATCATTGAATGCAAGATCACGGTGGCAATATCGGCCTGGCGATGGCCGAATTCGGCGGGGACGCATCCGACTGGATCGACCTGTCGACGGGGATCAACGCAAACGCCTATCCCGTCGGGCAGGTGTCTGCCGCGGCCTGGGCACGGTTGCCCGAACGCGAAAGTCTGCTTGGTCTTGAGCGTAGGGCTCAGCGGGCCTACGGGACCACGCTGGACGTGGTTGCCGTCGCTGGGGCGCAGGCCGCGATCCAGTTGGTGCCACGGTTGCAACCCGCAGGGCAGGCGGCCGTTCTGACGCCGACCTACAACGAACACGCCGCGACGTTGCGATCCGCGGGCTGGGAGGTTCGTGAGGCCGCGACCTTGGCCGCGCTTGAGGGACATGCGGTCGCCGTGGTCGTAAACCCCAACAATCCCGACGGCCGGTTTTATGCGCCGGATGCCCTAGCTGCCCTTGCCGACAAGGTCGGTATCCTGATCGTCGATGAAAGCTTTGTCGATCCGGAACCCCATTTGTCCGTCACCACCTGTTCGCGGGGCCTGCCGGACAATGTCGTTGTCCTGCGGTCCTTTGGCAAATTCTACGGTCTTGCCGGTCTGCGCCTCGGGTTTGTTCTGGCAACGCCTGCGCTGGCGGGCCGGTTCCGGGATATGGTCGGTCCGTGGCCCGTGTCCGGCATGGCGATCGAGGTGGCCGCGCGGGCGCTGTCTGACGCGGGCTGGACACGGCAGACACAGGCGCAGTTGCAACGTGACACGGTGCGGATGGACGGGCTGGCGCAGGACGCAGGCTGGAACCTTGTTGGGGGCACACCGCTGTTTCGAACATATGCCACGCCGGATGGCGTCGTTGCGCAAAGACAGCTTGCCGCGCACCGGATCTGGACACGGATTTTTCCCTATTCTGAGACATGGATACGGTTGGGGCTTCCTGCGCATGAAAATGACTGGGCGCGCCTGACCGCAGCCCTTCAGCGCGGTTAGACTGTTTTTCGCCACCGGACCTCTTGACAGAAATCAAGCCCGGTGGTCTTTACCCATTATTCTTGGTCCAGAGCCGCACCATTTGGTGTATCTGGTTAAAAGGGAACGTGGTGACCTGGCGACGGGAACTCCATGACTGCCCCCGCAACTGTGAGCGGCGAGCGAAGCTGAAAATGCCACTGCCGGATGTCCGGTCGGGAAGGCCAGCCAAGCGTCGACCCGCAAGTCAGGAGACCTGCCAAGAGTGAACACCCGGTTCGGGCGCGGGGCGCGTCAGGACGGCGGAAGTTTCCGCAGAGGTGTCGTTCACCATCTGCGGGCGGCGTATCCACCCCAGGTAAAATCTGTTTTGACCGGTCACCGACCGGAATTCTGGCTTGGAAGATTTCTATGAAAAATACCCTCACGCGCACGCTGCTTTGTTCTGTCGCCTTTTTGCCGTCGCTGGCGCAGGCCCAGAGCGAAACGACTTTCGACCTTGCGCCGATTCTCGTTTACGGTGGGTTCCTGCCGACGACGCTGGACGCGACCGGTGCCACGATCGAAGTGGTGGACAGCGAAGACCTCAAGCAGGGCGGTGCCAGCGTGGCAGATGCGCTTGCCGTGTTGCCGGGCGTCTCACTCAGCGCGAACGGCGGGCTGGGAACGCGGTCTTCTATCCGGGTCAGGGGGTTGGACGGCACATACCTTGGCGTGCGCATCGACGGGATCGAGGTGACGGACCCGTCCAGCACGCAAACCAGCTTTAACTTTGGCACGCTGACCTCGGGCACGCTGGACCGCGTCACGCTAATCAAGGGCACGCAATCGGCGCTTTACGGGTCTGATGCGATCGCAGGTCTGATCGACGTCCAGACATGGCGGCCGACCCAGGATGGCGCGTCCGGCAGGGCAACGCTGGAATACGGCAGCTTCAACACGCGCACAGCGACCAGCAGCGTCGGGTTCCGGGACGACCGGGTTGAGCTTGCCTTCAGCCTCAGCCGCGTCGTCACAGATGGTTTTTCGGCCCGCGCCTCTGACACAGAAGACGACGGTTTCGAACAAAGTACGGCAAACCTGTTTGCCGCGTATCAACTGACGGACGCGGTGCGTGTCGGGGTGTCGGGTCTGTGGTCTGACGGAACGTCCGACTTTGACCGTTCCGCCAGCAACAGCAGCGGTTCCACCGACGAGGTCCGGTCGGGTCTGCGCGTGTTTACCGAAGTGACCCAAGGCGCGTGGGAGCATGAATTCTCGCTCTCCGCTTACCGCAATGACCGGTTTGATGCGG
Organism: Roseobacter sp. GAI101; assembly: GCF_000156335.1. GTDB lineage: Bacteria > Pseudomonadota > Alphaproteobacteria > Rhodobacterales > Rhodobacteraceae > Sulfitobacter. The sequence goes on along the minus strand of NZ_DS999213.1, from coordinate 1,317,533 downwards.
GCGGGTTTACGCAGGAGTTCATCGGTGACCGGCTGAAGGCGGCGTATGTGGGGCGTGTCGATCTGTCGACCGCAAGCGCGCTTGCCTTTGGCATCGACTGGACCGAAGAACGCGCGTCGCTGGACGGCACGGAATTCGAGGCCTCCAACACGGCGGCCTTCGCCGAAATAAAACTGTCCCCCCGTGATGATCTGGAGCTGTCGGCCAACCTGCGCTATGATGATTTCTCGGATTTCGAAGGCCAGTTTTCAGGGCGGGCCGCGTTGGCGTGGGATGCGACGGATGCGACCACTGTCCGTGCGTCGTTCGGTACAGGCTACCGTGCACCGTCGCTGTACGAACGCTTTGGCCCCTATTCGGGACCGGTGCTGGAACCCGAAACCAGCCGCAGTTTCGACCTGGGTGTCGAACATCGGATGGGCGACACAGCAACGCTGCGCGCCACGGCATTCTATATCGAGATCGACAACCTGATCGAATATAGCACGGCGACATCCAGCTATGCGCAGGTGCCCGGCACGACGGTTTCCAAGGGGCTTGAACTTTCGGGGAACTACAGCTTTTCCGACCGCCTGAGCTTTACGGGCAACTATACCTATACGCTTGGCGAAAGCGATGGCGCGCGGCTGGCGCGTGTCCCGCGTCACGAACTGTCTCTGGCCGCCGATTTCGATGTGACGGACCGCCTGTCGACGGTGCTGCGCGCGACACATGTGGCGGATGTGGTGGACGGTTTTGGCACGCTGACGCCGCTTGCCGACTATACTGTCGTCGATCTGTCGGCGCAGTATGACCTGACCGACCGGACCAACGCCTATGTGACACTGCGCAATCTGACGGATGAAACATACGAGACGGTGCGGGGCTACAACACTTCGGGAAGGGCTCTTTATGTCGGTATCCAGGCGGATTTCTGATCTAGGCCGTCTGATCGCCTTGGCGGGAAGTTTGTCGGTTGGGGCGTTCGCGGCCCAAGCGGCAGACCTGCCGCGGGTGGTGTCGATGAACCTGTGTACCGACCAGTTGGTATTGCTGCTGGCCGAGCCCGAGCAGATCGTATCGCTTAGCAGGTTGGCAACCGATGCCAGATCATCGTCACTGGCCGAGCAGGCCAAGGCATACCCGCGCAATGCAGGCCGCGCCGAAGAGATTTTCCTCTCTGCGCCGGATATCTTGCTGGCGGGGACCTATTCCGACAAGACGACCCTGGCGACTTTGCGGTCGCTGGGGCTTCGGGTAGAGCAGTTTCCCATCACGACTGCGCTGGACCAAATTCCACAGCAGATCCGTCAGATGGGCGAGGTTCTGCACCAGCAAGGCAAAGCCGCCGCACGGGCGGCCGAGGTCGAGGCCTATCTTGACGCGGTTGTTCCCCCAGACAGCACGGCCCCCGTGGCCGCGTTTTACTATCCCAACGGCTATTCCCTCGGGGCGAATACGCTGGGGCACGACATCATCACGGCCGCAGGGTTCCGGAACCTGACCCAGGAACTGGGGATGAAGGGCAGCGGCAACCTGGATCTGGAACAGTTGGTCGTGCAGGCCCCCGACGTCTTGATCTCGAGCCCGCGCTATCCGGGCGGGTCACGGTCCGAAGAGATCATGTTTCACCCCGCCATCGCCCATTATGCGCGCGATGAAAGGCTTATCTTCAGTTCGGCAGACTGGGTCTGCGGTACCCCGATCACATTGCGGGCGGTCAGGGATGTCAGACGCGCCCGCGAAACCATCATGCATCAGGAGCAAGACCAATGACCGACCATACGCCGGAAGAGAACAAGCAACACGCCGAACGGATGGCCAAGGTTCAGGCCGCGCGCAAGAAAATGATGGCCAAGAAGACCAAGACCAAGGGCTTGATCATCGTCCACACCGGCAACGGCAAGGGCAAAAGCAGCTCGGGCTTCGGGATGATCCTGCGCTGCATCGGGCACGGGTTCCCCTGCGCCGTCGTTCAGTTCATCAAGGGGTCGATGTATTCTGCTGACCGCGAACTGCTGGTCGACCGTTTCAGCGACATTTGCCAGGTCCATGTGATGGGAGAAGGCTTTACCTGGGACACGCAGGATCGCGAACGTGACATTGCCGCAGCGCGTCGTGCATGGGAAAAAGCCAAAGACCTGATCCGCGACCCGCAGAACCGCATGGTCCTGCTGGACGAACTGAACATCGCGCTGCGCTATGATTATCTGGACGCAGAAGAGATCGCCGAATTTCTGCTGAGTGAAAAGCCCGAGATGACCCATGTCGTCATTACAGGTCGGAATGCGCCGGACCGTCTGATCGAAATCGCGGACCTCGTGTCCGAGATGAAAGAGATCAAGCACCCGTTCCGCAAGCAGGGCATCGCCGCGCAAGCCGGTGTGGAATTCTAGAAACAGGCCGTGCCGCCCGGCGGTCCGTGTTTGAAAGGCACCCTATCATGAACAAGATCACACTGGTCACGGGCGGTGCAAAATCCGGCAAGAGCCGTCATGCCGAGGGCATCGTAAAGGCGTCCGGCAGTCCCGCGATCTATATCGCGACAGGGCAGGCGCTGGATGACGAGATGTCGGACCGGATCGCGGCGCATAAGGTGCAGCGTGGGGCAGGGTGGGAAACCATCGAGGAACCTCTGGATCTTTGCGGCGCTTTGGTGCGCTCGGACGGGCGGGGCACACGGCTTGTCGATTGCATGACGCTTTGGCTGTCGAATGTGTTTCTGGCCGAAACCGACTGGGAGGCCAGCCTGTCCGAGGTTCTGGATGTTCTGCGGACCCAGCAAAGCCCGGTGGTTCTGGTCTCGAACGAAGTCGGCTGGGGCATCGTTCCGATGTCCGACGTTGGTCGCCGGTACCGCGATGCGTCCGGCGTCATGAACCAAAGGATTGCCGAAGTGGCAGACGCTGTCGTGCTGGTGTCCTGCGGCCTGCCTCTCACGCTCAAGGGATAGAATGTGACCGAAAAACACGCGCCCGTCCTAGCCACAAGTCCCCATCAACAAAGGTTGTTCTGAATGCCCCACGTCACTTTCCCCCTGAATGATCTGTCCGATCTGGCAAAACTTGTCCGTGATCTGCCTGCCTCGAACCCGGACAGCCATGAAGCCGCGCGCGCGCGTCAGGATACCCTGACCAAGCCGCCCGGATCGCTGGGCCGTCTTGAGGATCTGGCTGTGTTCATGGCAGGCTGGCAAGGCCGCGCAGTGCCCGAAATCGGCAAGGCGCAGGCGATCGTCTTTGCCGGAAACCACGGGATCTGCGCGCAGAATGTGAACCCCTTTCCCCAGGCGGTAACAGCCCAGATGGTTCAGAACTTCAAGGCGGGCGGGGCGGCGATCAACCAGATTTGCAAGGTCAACGGCGCTGATCTGTCCGTCGTTGACCTTGAACTGGAAAGGCCGACAGCGGATTTTACCCAAGACGCCGCGATGTCCCCCCAAGACTGCGTTGCCGCCCTGAATGCGGGTGCAGCGGCAGTCGCGTCAGACGCTGATGTCTTGATCCTGGGCGAGATGGGGATTGGCAATTCAACCGTGGCGGCGGCACTGGTCGCCGCTGTATTCGGCGGCGCTGTCAAGGACTGGGTCGGGCGCGGCACCGGATCGGATGATGCTGGCGTGATGCGCAAAATCGACGTGATTGAACGGGGCCTTGCCCGTCACGCGGAAACGGACGGCGATGGTGCCGCGATACTGGCAGCCCTGGGGGGCCGCGAGCAGGCGGCGATTTGCGGTGCTGTTCTGGCGGCCCGTCTGGCGCGCATTCCGGTGATCCTTGACGGTTTCATCTGCACGGCCTCCGTCGCGCCACTTTACGCGATCGACCGGGCCTGCCTTGATCATTGTCTGGTGGGGCATCTGAGCGTTGAACCGGGGCATCGCAAGCTGCTGCAAGCCTTGCAGAAAACCGCCATCCTCGATTTTGACATGCGGCTTGGGGAAGGGTCGGGGGCAGCTTTGGCGCTTGGGGTGCTTCGGTCTGCGCTGGCCTGTCACGGTGGTATGTCGACCTTTGCTGAGGCGGGTGTGGCGGACGGGTGATGGTACACCGCCGGCTGGCCGAACTGAAGCTTGCCTTCATGCTGTTCACCCGGTTTCCGGTCGGCCGCCTGAAGGATGTTATTCCGGACGTCGGTGCATCAGGCTGGGCCTGGCCGCTGACCGGTTTCGCCGTCGCCGTGCCTGCGTCGCTTGTCTATCTCCTGCTTTATACTGCGGGACTTGGGGCGCAGGTTTCCGCGCTTGGGTTGGTTGCGACGCTGGCCCTGTGTTCAGGGGCGATGCACGAAGACGGATTGGCCGACATGGCAGATGGCTTTGGCGGGGGGCGCAGCAAGGACCAAAAGCTGGATATCATGCGGGACAGCCGCATCGGCAGTTATGGCGTTCTGGCATTGATCTTTGCGGTCGCCATCCACGCCAGTCTGATCGCCCGTCTTCAAGACCCATCGCTTGTGATCCCGGCAGCCATCGGTCTTTCGATGGCAAGCCGTGGCTGTCTACCATTCTGGCTCAGGTGGATGCCGCCGGCCCGTCAGGACGGGCTGGGCCAGACCGTCAGCATCGTTTCCAAAGGTACCGCCCTGGCTGCAATCGCTATCGGATTTGCCGGGCTTCTCGCTGTCGGCCTCCTTCCGGCCATTGTCGGTTTCTGCGCCGTGATGGCCTGCGGGGCTGCCGTTTCCGGATTGGCCATGAAGCAGATTGGCGGACAGACGGGGGATGTCATGGGATCAATCCAAAAACTGTCAGAGATCGCCGGATGGACGGTCATCACCTTGCTGATGGCATCAACAAGCTGATCGTTACCCCGCAGCCTATCCCGTTATTCGCGTAATGGTGAAAATTTTCACACGCATACGCAGTCGAAAGCCATAAGGTGAACCGAACACAGGACCTGGTGGGGCGAACAAATGGCAAAGAATATCTGCATCTTTCCTTTACATCAGTCAGTGACTGACCGGCTTGATGCTGAGGCGGTTCCGCAAAGTGGCGAGGTCAAACCCTACCGGCCACATCAGCTTAGGCGGCGCGCGGCGCTTGCGCGGTTTTTTGAAGATTGACGCGTGAATGCCGACGCGCGGTTTGCCTTTCGTAGGCCGCGGTACCTCGGGGCGCACAGCGGCCGGTTCGAAACGGCCTGACAACATCGACCGACCGGCCATTGGCACCTGTTCGACGTGGCGACGGGTAGGTGAAACGCGGCGCTGCTCAGATTTATTGTCATACAGTAATGCGATTTGGCACGTGATGATTCGTGTATTGAATCCCTTTGTCTGGGGCATTGCCGCGAGAAATCATAGAAAAACGCCTAGTATATTATCTCTGACACCAAAATAATCCGATGTTGACAGGTTTACGGACTCTGGCCAATGTGGATTAATGTCGGACACTAATTGCAATGCTTGCGATCAGTTTGAACTTCATCGCTCTTTTTGTGGGCGGGTTTGACCGCAAGGGGATGCGGGTGCGATTGGGAGGGGACGAAGAATGAGTGCAGCCTCAAAACCTGTTCAGCCCGGTTTCGCCTACCAGCAGGTAGCGGGCGAGATAGAGGCCCAGATTTTGCGTGGCGATCTGAAGCCCGGCGACCAGTTGCCCGGTGAGGAACAGATGGCTGTTTCCTTTGGCGTGACACGTTCAACCCTGCGCGAAGGCTTGCGGCAGTTGGAAAGCGACGGCCTTGTCCATCGGCCATCCCCAAGGCGGATGGAGGTGACGGTACCGCAAGCAGACCAGTTGACGACACGTGCCGGTCGCGCGATGGCCTTGATGAAGGTCACGTTTCGGGAGTTGACGCAGGTCACCATGGTCACCGAGCCTTTGGCGGCACGGCTTGCCGCGCAGCATGGAACGGAAGACGAGATTACCGCGCTCCAGACTCTCCATGGTGCACTGGTCGCCGCCGAAGGGAACGCGACCAGGACCATCCAGATTGATGAGGAATTTCATACGCTTATCGCGGAAATTGGCCGGAACCGGGTGTTGGGTCTTGCCCGTGAACCGATCGCCCTGTTGCTGTTTCGCGGCTTTGAGCAGATCGCCCCGTTTGCACCGAATTTTTACAAGCGACAGATCGAGGCGCATTCGAACGTCATTGCCGCGATGCGGGACCGGGATGAAGATCGCGCAGAAAAATGGGCGCGCAAACATATCGAAGACTTCTGGCGCGGCGCGCAGATCGCTGGCCTTGAAGACAAGATCGCCCTCAATCCGGGCGCTCTGTCGTGATGAACCAGCAGGATAATTGACCCCATGACCGATCAAGTGATTTTGACCGATATCAAAGACGGTATCATGACGTTGACGCTGAACAGGCCCGACCGTCTTAATTCCTTTACCCGCGGCATGCTGGACCAGATGATCGCTGCGTTCGATGTGGCCGATGCCGACGACGCTGTGCGTGTCGTGATCGTGACCGGGGCAGGGCGCGGATTTTGCGCGGGCGTCGATCTGGACAATCCCGATGCCTTCACGGCGGCAAAACCTGACCCACGGGCGACTGATCCTGCAGTGTGGGACAATCCGGAGAACCGGGATATGGGCGGCGTTCTGGCCCTGCGCATCTTTGCGTGCCTCAAGCCCGTGATCGCCGCCGTGAACGGCCCTGCGGTCGGGATTGGCATGACCATGCAACTGCCGATGGACATTCGTCTTGCCGCCGATACGGCGCGGTTCGGATTTGTCTTTGCCCGCAGGGGCATCGTGCCGGAAGCAGCCTCTTCGTGGTTTCTGCCGCGGATCGTTGGCATGTCTCAGGCGTTGGAGTGGTGCTATTCAGGCCGGGTGTTCGGCGCTGAGGAAGCGCTGGCCGGTGGGCTTGTCCGGTCGGTGCACGCCCCTAAGGACCTCTTGCCTGAAGCGCAACGCATTGCCCGCGAAATTGCTGACAACACGGCCCCCGTGTCCATCGCGCTGACGCGTCAGATGATGTGGCGGATGGCCGGAGCCGCGCACCCGATGGAGGCGCATCGGATCGACAGTCGGGCCATCGCCGCGCGCAGCAGCATGGGGGATGCTGCCGAAGGCGTGGCAAGCTTTCTGGAAAAGCGGGCCCCTGAATTCCCCGACAAGGTGTCTGCCGACATGCCGGGCTTTTACCCTTGGTGGGACGAGCCTGAGTGGGAAATGCCGCGCGGTAAGGGAGATGCGCAATGACCGGATCCATCCTGATCGAACGTGACGGCCCGGTCACGGTGTTGCGCCTGAATGATCCCGCGACAATGAACGCTATGACCCCCGCGATGGCCCGCGAATTGCACGAAAAACTGCTCCAAGAGGCAAGCACCGCCCGGGCCATCATTCTGGCGGGCAGTGCCAGGGCATTTTCGACGGGTGCAAACCTCAAGGCGTCGATGTCCGAGGATATGTCGAGCTTTGACGTCGGCGAAACACTTGAACAGGATTATAATCCGTTGATGGCGGCCATGCGTGATCTGCCGGTGCCGCTGGTGTCTGCCGTTTGCGGCGCTGCAGCGGGTGTCGGGGCGTCCATCGCACTGGCCTGTGATATCATCGTCGTGGGGCGCGACGCCTATTTTCTTGAGGCATTCGTCCGGATCGGTCTGATCCCGGATGGCGGGGCAACCTGGCTTTTGACCCGCGCGGTGGGCCGCGTGCGCGCCATGGAAATGATGTTGCTGGCCGAGAAAATACCAGCTGACCGCGCTTTCGAGTGGGGGTTGGTCACCCGGCTGGTGGACAACGATGCCGTTGAAACGACTGCGCAGGATATTGCGGCACGGCTTGCAGCGGGGCCGTTGCACAGCCATGCCCTGATCCGCAAAGCGGCATGGAGCGCTGCTGACACCGATTTTGCAACCACGCTTGCACATGAAAGGTCTTGGCAGAAGGAGGCGGGGAACACGCCTGATTTTGCCGAAGGACTGGCCGCGTTTCTGGAAAAACGACCTGCGCGGTTCAACGACTGAGCGCGTGTGCCGGTTGAACGGGAGAAATGCCGGCACGCAGACTTGGAGGGAGGCCCGAACCGTCACATGGCGGCGCGGGGAAAGACGACGTCTCAAGAGGAGGAAACGAGACCATGCGAATTACAATCAAGGGAATACTTGCAGGGGCATCCATGCTGGGAATGGCCGCTGCGGCCAATGCTCAGCAACTGACATTTGCAGGCGGCTGGCCCCCCGGTTCCGCCCCGACCAGAATGATAGAGGACTACGCCAAGGCGCTTGAGGAATATTCGAACGGTGAAGTCACCATGAAGGTGTTTCCGCTGTCTCTGCTCAGCTTTGCCGAAGTGAACGCCGGTGTGCGCGACGGGATCGCCGATGCCGCAGGCAACCTGACGGCGTATTTTCCCGCTGAATACCCCAACCTCAACATGCTCTCGGAATTTTCCGAGTTGGTCGAGCTTGAACAATTCGCAGGCGAGCTGAGCTCAACCGCCTTTGCCGGCGCAATTACCGAATACGTCATGCTGAACTGCCCCGACTGCCAACAGGAAGTCGCGGCGCAAAATCAGGTTTATCTGGGGGCTGGGTCGACAACATCTTACGTTTTGCAATGTGTCGTGCCACTGAATTCCGCAGCCGATCTTGAGGGCAAGCGCATCCGTGCCGCCGGGGCCTACTGGGCGCGTTGGGCTGAAACCGTCGGTGCGGTTCCGGTGTCGATGTCGGTAAACGAAACGCTTGAAGGGTTGAACCAGGGCGTGCTGGATTGCACCGCGAGCAACACGGCCGACTTCGTCAACTTCAGCTTTATCGACGTCGTGAAATACGTTTACGTCGGTCTGCCGGGTGCGCAATTCAACGTGCCGTTCACGATCAACAAGGACAGCTGGAACAGCCTGTCGGACAGCGCAAAGCAGGCCATGCTGCGTGCGAACGCCAAATTGATGGCGGATGTCACCTGGGTCTATATCGAAGAAGCCCGCGCAGGTAAGGAACGCGCGCCGGGTCTGGGGATCGAATATGGCAGTGCCGCTGATGACATGGTTGCTTTGAACCGTGAATTCATCGCCAAGGACAAGGATGCCGTTGCCTCCATCTACAAGGAACGGTTCGGCATCGAAACCGGTGCCGCGGCGGCTGACGCGCTGAACGCGCTTTTGGTCAAGTGGACCGATCTGACCAAGGGTGTGGAAGGCGGCGACGCCCTGGCGCAGCTTTACGAGGATGAGATCTTCTCCAAGGTCGATGTCGGCAGCTACGGCAAATAAGCCGCGCGATGACACTGACGCGGGCACCGGCGGCTGACCGGTGCCCCATTCGCGACCAAGGGAGGACAATCCATGTTTCTGATCGGCAAAGTCTTGTCGGCACTCGCAAAGGCATCGACCCTGATCGGGACGATCTGCGTGGTTCTGATGATGTTGCACGTCACCGCTGACGTGATCGGGCGTTACTTTTTCAATGCACCTCTGGCGGGGACCATCGTCGTGGTCGCCAATTATTATATGATCGTCCTCGTGTTCATCTCGATCGGCGTCGCCGAAGAGAAAAAGGCGCATATCTCGGTCGAATTCGTGACCGATCTGATGCCCAGAAAGGTGCAATCGGGGTTCTCGGTCTTTTCGAACATTCTGACCGTCGCCGTCATCACGGTGCTGATGATCGCGGGCTACACCGAGGCGGTGAAGAAAACCAACATCGGTGCGACACTGGTCGAAGGGTCGCAGATGATCGAGGTGTGGCAAAGCTATTGGGCGATCCCAGTGGGGGCGGCACTGATGGTGCTGATCGCCGCCTATCGTATCGTTGTGACCGTGACCGGTCAGCGCAACGGACTTAATGAAACAGACTTGAACGCAAAGCTTATCAATGACTGATGTTGGAATTGGCCTGACGGGTCTGGCGACGCTGATCGCCCTTATCGCCGCACGCGTGCCTATCGGAATCGCGCTGATCGGCGTGTCATTTGGCGGGCTTTGGGCTCTTATGGGGCCGCGGGTGGCCTGGGGGGCCATGGGCCTTGTGCCCTATCAATTTACCTCAAGCTGGATTTTGTCGTCGATCCCGATGTTCCTGTTTCTCGGGTTCATCAGCTATCACACGCAGTTGACCAAGGGCATGTTCAACGCGGCGCGGATCTGGCTGGCGGGATTGCCCGGCGGTTTGGCGATTGCCTCAATCTTCGGTTCGGCCGGGTTTGCGGCGGTTTCCGGATCGTCGATCGCCTGTTCCGCTGCCATGGGGCGGATCGCCATCCCCGAGATGATGAAGCATAAATACCACCCCGAACTGGCGACAGGCACGGTTGCGGTTGCCGGGACCATCGGCGCGCTGATCCCGCCGTCGATCATCTTGATCCTCTATGGCGTGATTGCGCAAATCTCGATCGCCGACCTGTTTCTGGGCGGTGTCTCGGCGGGACTCCTTACCGCGTTTGGGTATGTGATCGTCGTTCTCATCCGGGTCAAGCTGAACCCGTCGCTTGCGCCGGAGCGGGACGAAAGCGTGACGCTGCGCGAGAAGATGCTGGCGCTGCGGGAAACATGGCCGCTGTTGCTGATCATGATCGGTATCTTCGGCGGCCTTTTCGGAGGCATCTTCACGCCGACCGAAGCGGGGGCCGTAGGCGCGTTTCTGGCCTGCCTCGTGGCCCTTATCACGGGCGAGATGACGGTTGGCCGCTTCCTGACTGCCGCGCGCGAGACCCTGATGACGACCGCCGCCCTTTTGATCATCGCGATCGGGGCCAGTTTGCTGACACGGTTCCTCGCGTTGTCGGGGGCGGGCGATTATCTGTCCGGGGGAATTCTGTCCATCGCGGACAGCCCGGTGCTTTTGATGCTTGGCATCGTGTGCGTCTACCTGTTGATCGGCATGTTTCTTGAACCCATCGGCGCGATGCTTTTGACGCTGCCGATTATCCTGCCGGTGGTCGACGCATCGGGGTGGAGCCTGCTGTGGT
>NZ_DS999213.1:1291395-1306615 GCF_000156335.1 Roseobacter sp. GAI101 | reverse complement strand
TAACTAATTTCCGGTCCGTCAACGACCGTGCCTGAAAAAAGAGAGGATCATATGATGGACACCGAAGGTTTGATCAACCGCGCACGAAGCCAGCAACTGGGGGATATCCTGCGGCGGTCGGCGGCGCGGACGCCTGACAAGACCGCCTTGGTCTTCCGGGACCAAACCGACAGTTTTGCGCAGCTTGACCGCGCCGTGGATTGTGCCGCGAATGCGTTGGCGGCGCGGGGCATCGGCAAGGGGGACCGCGTGGCACTTTTCACCCACAACAACCGATCTTTTGTCGTGCTGCGCTTTGCGCTGGCCCGGCTGGGCGCGATCACCACGCCGGTGAATTTCATGCTGAACGCAGAGGATTTCGCGTATATCCTGGACCACTCGGGGGCGTGCATGCTGATTGCCGAAGACGCGCTGTGCCCGATTGCCGATCAGGCGATCACGTCGCTGGGCCTTGATCTTCCGAAATTTGCCATCCCCCATGCCGGCACCACTCTGCCTGAGGGATGGGAACAGGTGTCGGTGCTTCTTGATCACGAAAACGCCGATGAAGTCTGGACCGATCTGAACGCGGATGATCCGGTGCAGATGATGTACACCAGCGGCACTGAATCGCGCCCCAAAGGTGCGCTGCTGTCATCCAGTGCCTTGTACGCGCAATATGTCAGCTGCATCGTCGATGGTGAAATGACATCGGATGCCGTTTCGCTGCACTGCCTGCCGCTGTTCCACTGTGCGCAGCTTGACTGTTTCCTGAGCCCCGATCTTTACCTTGGCGTCACGTCTATCCTGCATGAAAAGGCCGATCCGGCCGAAATGCTGGCCGCGATCGAGGCGCATGGCGTGACCAAGCTGTTTTGCCCGCCGACGGTCTGGATCGCGCTGCTGCGCCACCCCGACTTTGACACCCGCGACCTAAGCAGCTTGAACGTCGGCTATTACGGCGCATCGATCATGCCCACCGCGGTGATCGAGGAGTTGATGGCGCGCCTGCCGAACATGCGCCTGTTCAACTTTTACGGTCAGACGGAAATGGCACCGGTCGCGACGATCCTTGGCCCCCGCGATCAGATGCGCAAGCTGGGGTCCGCCGGACGGCCTGCGCTGAACGTGGAAACCCGCGTGGTGGATGATATGGATCAGCCGCTGCCGGTTGGGGAAGTCGGCGAAGTCGTGCATCGCAGCCCGCATCTGATTCTGGGCTATTACAAGGACCCGGACAAAACCGCCGAAGCCTTCCGGAACGGCTGGTTTCACAGCGGTGATCTTGGCCGGTACGACGAAGACGGATATCTCTATATCGTGGACCGCAAGAAGGACATGATCAAGACCGGCGGAGAGAACGTCGCGAGCCGCGAGGTTGAAGAGGCGATCTTCAGGCATCCGGACGTGGCCGAAGTTGCCGTCTTTGGCGTGCCGCACCCGACATGGATCGAAGCGGTGACAGCCGTCGTCGTCCCAAAGGCCGGTGCATCCGTCACTGCCGACGACATCCGCAGCTATTGTCAGGAACACCTGACCCACTACAAAGCCCCCAAACACATCGAAATCGCGGATCAACTGCCCAAAAACGCCAGCGGCAAAATCCTGAAAAGGGAACTGCGTCAGCAACACAACGACGTTTACACCCAAAGCTGAAACATCGAAAACCGCACAAACAGAATTCAGGGGCGGTGCTACCGCTCTGCTTTAACGACTTGAAAAGGATAGCTTAGATATGAGCTTCGTACTTGATAACTCCCGCATGTCCGAACGTGCCCTTAAGATTGCAGACCGCGTCGAAAGCTTTGTGCGCGGGACCATCGCGCCCTACGAGAAAGACGACCGCAAGACCTCTCATGGTCCGACGGATGAACTTGCCAACGAGATGAAGGCCAAGGCGCGTGAGGCAGGGGTGCTGACGCCCCATATCCTTGACGACGGACAGCATCTGACCCACCGCGAAACGGCGGCTGTGCTGATCCGGTCGGGACTGTCGCCGCTGGGTCCCGTGGCCTGCAATGTCGGGGCACCGGACGAGGGCAACATGTATCTGCTGGGCAAGGAAGCCTCGCCCGAGTTGCAAAAGCGGTTCCTTGATCCGATGGTGCAGGGCAAGATGCGGTCGGCGTTCTTCATGACCGAACCGGCCGAAGACGGCGGTGCCGGATCTGATCCGATGATGATGCAGACCACCTGCAAGATGGACGGCAACCACTGGGTCATCAACGGGCGCAAGACCTATATCACCGGTGCCGAAGGGGCCGGAATGGGCATCGTTATGGCCAAGTCTGACGATGGGGCCTGCATGTTCCTTGTCGATCTGCCAGATCCCGCGATCCGGATCGAGCGTGTGATGGATACCATCGACAGTTCGATGCCCGGCGGTCACGCCGTCGTATCCATCGACAATCTGCGCGTCCCTGCGACCCAGATGCTGGGCGAAAGCGGTGAAGGTTTCCGCTATGCCCAGGTGCGTCTGTCACCCGCCCGCCTGACACATTGCATGCGCTGGCTGGGGGCCACGATCCGGGCGAACGAGATTGCCACCGATTACGCGAACCGCCGGATGGCCTTTGGCAAGCCGCTTGTCGATCACGAAGGCGTCGGCTTTATGCTGGCAGAGAACCTGATTGCGCTGAAACAGGCCGAATTGATGATCTACTGGTGCGCCGATATTCTGGACACCGGTGTGATGGGCACGGCCGAAAGCTCGATGACAAAGGTCGCCGTATCCGAACTGCTGATGGCCGTTGCCGACCGCTGCGTTCAGGTCATGGGCGGGCAGGGCGTGACCGGTGATACGATCGTCGAACAGGTCTTCCGCGAAATTCGCGCATTCCGCATCTATGACGGCCCGACCGAGGTCCACAAATGGTCGCTTGCCAAAAAGATCAAGCGTGACTGGAAAAAGGCCAACGGTGCATGAGTGACGCAACGGATGCTGCCGCAAACGCGGGCGTGATGCCCGTGCGTGAAGGGTTCGGGGTCGATGCGGCGGCCCTTGAGCGCTGGATGCACGAAAATGTTGCCGGGTTCGAAGGGCCGCTTGAGATTTTTCAGTTCAAGGGCGGGCAATCCAACCCGACGTTCAAGCTGCGCGCGAAAAGCGGAGATTACGTGCTGCGCCGCAAGCCACCGGGGCCGCTTGCCAAGGGCGCGCATGCAATCGACCGCGAGGCGCGCGTTCTGTCTGCGCTTGGCGGTACCGGCTTTCCCGTGGCATCGGTGTACGGGCTGTGCACCGATGCAAGCGTGCTTGGCTCCGAGTTTTTTGTCATGGAGATGGTGGAGGGCCGTATCTTCTGGGATGCGGCTTTGCGTGACGTGCCGATGGCCGAACGCCGTGCTTATTTTTCCGAAATGAACCGCGTGCTGGCGCTGTTGCATGGGCTTGATCCCGAAGCCGTAGGTTTGGGCGACTACGGTCGGCGCGGCAATTACTTTGAACGCCAGATTGCCCGTTGGACGAAAAGCTACCTTGCCGATGCCGACGCCGGGCGCGACCCCGGGATGGACCGTCTGATCGACTGGTTGCCCGCGGCGATACCGGATGGGGACGAAAGCACGATCGTCCACGGCGATTTCCGCTGCGACAATCTGATTTTCCATCCAACCGAGCCGCGCATCCTTGCCGTGCTGGATTGGGAACTGTCGACGCTGGGTCATCCGCTTGCCGACTTTGCCTATCACGCGCTCATGTATCGCATGCCGCCCGACATCGTCGCAGGGTTGGGCGATGTCGATCCTGCCGCGCTCGGCCTGCCCACGGAAGCCGAATATGTTGCGGAATACTGCGTCAACACAGGGCGCAGTGGCATAGCCGACTACGACTTTTACATCGCGTTCAACTTTTTCCGGTTGGCAGCTATTTTTCACGGGATCAAAGGGCGCGTGGCACGCGGGCAGGCCGCGTCCGCCCATGCCGCCGAACGGGTCGCGGCCTATCCCCGGCTGGTCTCGCTGGCGGTGGATGCCATGGAAACCTGCAAAGCGACTGCGGGAAGCAGTTTGCGCCCCGAGAAAGATTAAGCGCGCAAAGAAGGGGGGCGTCTTGAGGCCGTAAAGGTGCCGCCCCCTTATCTAAATCAATCATCACTCGCTGGTGCGCGGCGATTCATGTTTTTCGACCTCGTTCGAAAGTGGGCAGGTCCTGCGCACAAGTATGGCATCTTTTCTGCCACCCGAATGCACCTTTGACTGCTTAGATTACGGTCAAAAATCTGCGCCACAGCGTCCTGTGTGCGCGCATTTCCAAATCAACACCCTTGATCTGCCAGCGGGACAAAAGCGGCGTGTTTTATGCGCCGGGCAATCAGTGTGTCGCTGTTGATATATGTCAAAAACATTCCAAAAATTGAATTTAATTAATCGGAGACTGATGTTTTATTGGAGGATGAAGTCATGCCACATCAAGCAGGCAAACCGGACTGGACGGGTGGAAATCCAGGGTTGAACCCCGGTAATGGCGGCGGCGGTGGTCAACCCACCGGCGCGGGAACCAAAAAGGGCGAGCTTTTTGGCGATCAGCTTGTTCTTTACCGGGATCTGGACCCCACAGGTGGGGGCGGGAACGGTGAACCGATCCTTGATCCTTACAATGACGAAGGTCAGCCGATTGCGATTGGGTATGATCCGGATGGTCTGGTCCAGCCCGGAGCGTTGGACTCGCTGTTTCCGATCTATTTCACCGAAGTGGCCGAGGGTGATTACGAAATCGATCCCTTGCTCTTGCCCTTCGTACAGGACGTGGAGCTTGAACGGGCCAACGTGGCCCGCGCACCCGAGAAAGTGGCCGAAAAGGCCCTGGATGCGGCGTTGACGAATGTCCTGACGGCGGATGAGATCAAGACCGATCCCGCAGGTCGGATCATGTACAGTCAGGATGGCGGTGAAACCTTCACGACCATCGATGCGCCGCTCGAAAACCTGGCTCTTTACCAATACCTTATGACCAACTCCAATGGATCGACCGGTGCATGGCCCGATGTGACGGAAAACTGGGACGATGTCTTCAAAAGCTTGCTTGGAGAGGGCGGACTGACCGACCCGGATTGGGATCCTTCCTCGCTGCTCGCAGCCGCGTGGAGCAAAAGCGGGGAGATCACGCTTGATGCGATGATTTACGAGAACACCACACTCGGGGTCAACAAGGTGACCGGCAGCGGAGAGACGTTAAATATAGACTATTTCGACTTTAGCGATCCAACCGGAGAGCTTTACGATTATGACCGTGCCGGAACGTACAGCGACACGTGGCTCCGTTGGGTCGTGATCGAAGACGGTGCGCCTGTCTTCGCGTATGGCACGGTTTTTGATGCGGTCTTCGACGAAGTGGACTGGGAAGATGTCACACTGTCCATCCAGCAAAATGATCCAGGACCTGAAGACGACGAATTTATCTATGTCGCTGCGACAACGTCTGGTGTGAACGATTTTGCCCAGTCTGCGGATGACGCACGCGCCGTGATCGAATTCATGCACACCTTCTCGGCGGTCGAGATTGACGCGGGCGAGGTCCCCGTCGATGCGCTGGCCATCATCGGCTGAGACTGGAAACGACATGCGACTGGCGTCTTGAGCCGGTCGCATGGCTTTCTGAGCTGAAAACGATCAGCGGGGCACGAGATTGGAGACAACAGATGAGTATTGATATGTTTGGAGCGGGTGTCGTTCCCCTCGTGCCGGGCTTTGCCAAAACGGCACTGGTAGAGGAATTGCCCGGTGACGAGGGGCATGATCACGAGGCCGAGGTCATCATCGGGACAAACCAACCGGACGATATCGTCACGGGGGGCGGGCCTCAGCAGATCTGGGGGCTGAACGGTGCCGACACGATTCACGCGGGTGGCGGGCCTGATGTGATCGACGGCGGGAATGGTACCGACAGCGTATTCGCGGGAGGTGGCCCCGATACGGTCGATGGCGGAAATGGAAATGATTACCTGAGCGGCGGCGGCGGGCCGGACGACCTGAACGGCGGTAATGGCGACGACGTTCTTATTGGCGGCATGGCCCCCGATATTCTGACGGGCGGCCTTGGGGCGGATGTCTTTGTGTATCGTGCAGCCAGCGATGCCCCGGCGCACGGCGAGGGGGATTCCCATGCGCCTGGCGAAGATGATGGCCATCATGACGACGACGGCGGTGGAGGTCCGGGTTCAAGCGGTCAGGAAACGATCACTGATTTCGAGCCCGGAAAAGACCAGATTGATTTCAGCGCATTCGGAACGGTGGCAGGGCTGTCGGATGACCCCGGAGCCTACCTGATCTGGGCGGTGCAACAGGGAGAGGATACCATGCTATATGTTGACACCGACGGGTCGGTCGACGGCGACCATCCGGCAGAAATCGGAATTTTGCTACTTGGCGTCGAGGCGTCATCACTGACAGTCGATGATTTTATACTGTGACCGGAAAAGGTCTGGCGCTGCACACCATTTCCCTGCCGCACTGCAATCGCTGACTTGGCTGCCGTTCATGCAGAAACGGAAGGGGCTTGCTTATCTCTGTCGCGGCACCGCATGGCCCTTTTCGGGTCATCGCCTTGAAATGCTCCGCTGGCACGAATCTGAAGGTGCGATCTTCGCGCGACGGACATGAATTTCATCAACGGTGGGTGGCCCGACGGTCCTAGGGCGCGACACCGTCTGAAAGTCTTTGAGTGCGTAGGTAACCGTCCACAAATGATAGTGACCGATATCAAAGAACTCACGCCTTCCTCGCAATGTGTATATATTGGCACTTAGTTGGAGGGGAATTCGATGAAGGGCTTATCTTTTGCGGCGGTTGTGGTCTCGTTGCTTCCAATGGAGGTGGCGGCTTTCGATGAAGCTGATTTAAGGCAGTTGCTAGATACTAAAGTTTGCCAGAAATGCGACCTTTCCGGTAGCGACCTCAAAGGCGTCGACCTTGCTGGTGCAAACCTTGCCGGGGCAAATCTTTCGGGGGCAAAGCTGTGGGCTGCTGACCTCAGCAAAGCCGATCTTAGCGGGGTGAACCTTGAGGCTGCGACCCTCACAGCTGCAAATCTGGCAGGGGCCAATCTGGCAGACGCAAACCTATCTGGGGCTTACCTGACGACAACGAACCTTGGCGGAGCTGACCTTTCCGGGGCCGACCTTACCGGCGCGGTCCTTACCCAGGCAAATCTAGAAATGTCCAATCTTTCAGGGGCCACCCTTACTGGAGCCTATTTGGAACTGGCTAACCTTGCAGGAGCAAGAGTAACCGGAGCCGATCTGACAAAGGCAAACCTCACTTCGGCCAACCTGAGGGGCGCGGTGCTCTTGGAAGCGAAGCTCGTCGGGGCCGTACTTCTTGGAGCTGACCTTGACGGGGCATCTTTGGAAGGAGCCATTTTGTGCAAGACCATAATGCCTGACGGCACTTATGAATCCAGCGGGTGTTGAGGGCTCTAAGGACTTGCCTGGCTGCTCGGCCAAAATCGGAAAAATGATCTGTTGTGAAAGGCAGAAACAACGGAGACGGCCGACGCGCTTGGATTTTAACCAGCCTGAGGCATCAAGAGCGCCTTGACTGCTTGCGGGGGCCGCTCTGCCCCGATCATTGCGCCTAGCGCTCTATGGTCGAACGCAGCGCACTTATCATTCTGGCATTTTCGATGGCGATGGCGCTTTGATCCGCGAAACTGCGGGCGAGTTGCACCGTTCTTTCATCGAAGGGACGCAGTTGCTGGCGATAGATCGTGAAGGCACCGATCAGGCGTTTTCCGGCCAGCATCGGAATCGCCGTGAACGACCGCGCACCGCCCAGCACAGCCGTCGCATGGCGGAGGGGATCGTTCTGGCGAAAGATCGGCTCGGCCCGGACGTCGGGAATGTTGACGACGTCGTGGCTGATCTCAAGCCGGCCGATTGCTGTTTTGGGGCTTGGTCTGTAGCTGTCGCGCTCATCCCACCAGTCCTGAAAAGCCTGCGGTATTCCCTTCATGAAGCGCGCCGCAAACCCTGCATCTGGATCATACGTGAGCAGCAACCCGAACTGGGCATCGCACAACTCGAGGGCGTAGCCCAAAAGCGCTTCGATCACGTCGTCGATCCGGCCCTCGGACCGGCTGATGATGCGAAGAACCTCGCCGAGCGCCTGTTCGCGACCAAGGGACTCTTCGAGGTTCAGCGCAAGCTCCGAGATGATCGCGGCCTGATCGGTTTGGTCTCGTGGCCCGATGGCGTCGCCTGCGAGTATCTTGAAAAGCTCCAGTTTCGACGAGATTTCCAGCTTCCGATATATTGACGAAAGATGGGTCCGCACGGTGGATGGCGCTATGCCAAGCTGCTCCGCAATCCGGTGGTAGGTCCCGCCGCTCGCATAGGCGCGCGCGATTTCGGTTTCCCGTGCGCTCAATTGTTCCTTGTCCATTGTCTGGCCTCGAAAATCGCTTGCCTGGACCATCCTGCTTGAAGCCTTTCGGCTTGCCAATACAGCATTTGCATGAGGCATCATCCAGCAAATGGTGCAGGAAAAATGATGCGTTAGGCCGATAGGCACAGGACCGGGGGCCGGCATATTGTATTGGAACCTCGTCTTCAGAACCCCCAATCGGAGCAGCTTTAGATGCCTCAGAAACTCTTCCCGCAACGGTGGCGCATATTGGCTCTCTTGTTTCTGGTGCGCATGACGATGGCGATCCAGTTTCAGATGGTCGCCGCACTGTCCCCGGTCATTGAAGATGCCTTTGCCGTCAGCCTCGCCGATGTCGGCATCCTGATTGGTCTGTATTTCACGCCGGGCATCTTCATCGCGGCCCCCGGCGGGGCACTGGGCCGGCACTTCGGCGAGAAACAGGTCGTTCTCGCGGGGCTCGCCCTCATGCTGATCGGCGGGGCCATGATGTCTTTGTCGGGAGTTTGGGCGATGCAGCTTTACGGACGCCTTGTCTCGGGCGTTGGTGGCGTCTTTCTGAACGTGCTTCTGACCAAGATGGTCGCCGACTGGTTCGCGGGGCGCGAGATCAGCTTCGCCATGGCCGTTTTCGTGAATTCATGGCCGGTCGGGATCGCGGTTGCCTTGATCGGCCTGCCGATTGTAGCGCTTTCCGGTGGATTGACGCTGGCTATGGGTGTCGTCATGGGGCTGATTGTTGTGGCGTTCTTCTGCCTGTTGCTGATCTATCGCGCGCCCCAAGATGGCACGCAACCGGGTGTGGTATCGTCTGGCAAAGTGCGAGGTGCCCTTTTTTGGGCGGTCCTGACAGCGGGTGCGATCTGGGGGATCTACAACGCTGCGCTGGCCGTCGTGTTCAGCTTTGGCCCGCAATTGTTCGTCAGCCGGGGCATGGGCCTTGCCGAGGCAGGCTCCGTCACATCGCTCGTGCTTTGGTGTCTTGCGATCATGGGCCCGATTGGTGGCTATCTGGCGGACCGCAGCGGGAGCAGACTGCTGATTATCGCGATCGGAAACCTCAGCTTCGCGTTTTTTGTCGTGCTTGGTGCCGTCCTCGAGACCTCGGTCCTGTGCGTCATCGCGATTGGACTATCCTCGGGCGTGGCCGTGGGCGCGATGGTCAGCTTGCCGTCCTTGATCCTCCCGCCTGCGGCGCGCGCTGTGGGCATGGGGGTCTTCTTCACTGTCTATATGCATGCATTGCCGCAGGGCCGATGATCGCGGGCCTCGTTTCCGAATGGGCAAGCCTTGCCGCGACGTTCCACCTCGCTGCGGTGCTCTTGGTCATCACCGTCGGCCTTCTGCCCCTTTATCACTGGCTGTCGGGTCGGGTGTCGGCCAGTGCCGCGCATCAAGACGCCAAGGCGGCATGATGTTTCCAAAACTTGGTGGCACAGGGCCGATGGTTCCGGCTTGGTCACGACGGGCTACGGAGTCAGCGGGGAGGTTTCACCTGCCCGGTGCCTGAGTGGTCGAAACTGCCTGTGATCCTATCGGGATCGCGACCTCGGAACGAAGGGCAGCCCAATTACGCATGCCAAGGGCCGTTATTCGCCGCCAATTACGGTCAAGCCAAGCAGACGCCAGACCTGCATGCCGCCCCGATAATAGAAAATGCGGTTCGCGGGATAGCCGGCCTGGATCATGTTGCGGATCGCTGTGGGCGACTGGCCGCACCAGATCCCGTTGCAAAACAGCGCGACGGGCTTCGCTGCCGCACAGTCCCAGCCGTCAAAATCGGGCTCGCACCCCAGCTGCGCAAG
Source organism: Roseobacter sp. GAI101 (assembly GCF_000156335.1). Classification (GTDB taxonomy): domain Bacteria; phylum Pseudomonadota; class Alphaproteobacteria; order Rhodobacterales; family Rhodobacteraceae; genus Sulfitobacter. The sequence continues at coordinate 1,296,470 of NZ_DS999213.1, read as the reverse complement.
TTCATCGACGATATAGGTATAAGGAATGTTTATCGCGCCGGGTATCGTGCCGCCGTCGAACCAGTCACGGGTGCGGCTGTCCAGCACCACGGCCTCGGGGTCCTTGAGCATCTCGATCAGTTCCAGTTCGCCAATCGTGGTGACCCCTTCCGCAGGACTGTGCGGTTGGATGCAAAAGTCAGGGCAGGGGCGGGATGTCAGCGCCCATTCACCGCTTAACTGGTTTTCGGTGTCCTGAATACGGTCGATCTCAACCATACCGTTCGCAGTTGGCACGGTGACCGAGGGCATGTCCTTGGTGATACCCACCTTATTTTCAGCCAGCGCGGCCCCGGCAAGAAATGTCAGGGCGATGGTGCATGCGAGATTTTTCATGATTTGATCCTCCAGATTTCATCGGCGGTCTAAATTAAAGCTTAGCGCCAGTATGCTGCCCCGTCATCAAGATTTACCCGATCTTAAGGGGCGCTATTGTCACGAAAACGCGTTTCGGCTTCCTGCGACGGTGAGCGGCCAAGAGCTGTTCTGGAGGAATTCAGCCCCCTGCGGAACGGTTGCAGACCACGACCGAAGGCTCAAAGTACTGAAAGCGCAGAGTGCTGACGTCAGCCAAAGATAAGGAGCCTACTCCACAATATCTTCGAAACAGGGCTCTCTGGAAGTAGATTGCAGCGCAACTGGACGACCACTTGCGCCGAATGCGTTCCTGCATTTGTATCGACCGAACCCTCTGAACTTTTTGAAAATGCGTGCAATCAACCTTGTAGGATTGACGCTGGCCTCAAGATGGCAGGTCGCTTTGCGATAATCTGGGCAGTCAAACCTGTTTCAAGCAAACTTCGAAAACTTTCAATTCCATTGTCGTATTTCGAACCAAACGATGCATGGATCTTGGTCCCCCTTCAAGGCCGTCGCCGTAGCCTTTGCTTAGCGCGCCATGTCACGCGGGGCAAAGGCCGATCGCCACAGATCGACGAATTGTTCGCGGCGATGTTTGTCGCCAGCGACCAACAAGGTCGGCTCGATCGAAATCCCTCGCTCGGCGCTTTCGGGCAGTGTGGTGTCATTGGTATCAGCATAAAACAGGTTGCGCGCCTTCAAAAGGCTTTGCCCGCGCGTCGACAGCATGAAGTCGAGCAACAGTGCCGCGGCTTCCTTTTCCGGCGCGTCCTTGGGGATCATGTAGGCTCGGGATAAAAACAACGTGTAATCCTGCGGGTGGATGACACCGATATTCTCAAAGGTCGCGCTGTCTACGTAGGATCCCAAAACGTTGTAGGCTATCAGGTAATCACCCATGGAAACCCCGTTGATGATTTCCCACGAACAGCAGGTCGCAACCGCATCAGTACGTGAAAATCCCTCCAGAAGTGCGCCGAAGGTCGATGCTTCAAGGCTGTCCATAAAGGCGAAAAGATAGCCAAGCCCCGAAGCCTCGATGTTGTAAGTGGCGATTTTCCCGCGGTAGATCGACGTTGGGCGACGCATCAGATCCAGCAGCGCAAACCGCGATTTCGGCACGTCCTTGGCGGGAACCAGATCAGTGTTATAGATCATGACTGCGGGCTCTTTGGTGATCCCCCAAAGCTCGTCCCGCCAGCGCCGCGCGGCGGGCAAAGCGGTGGTCTGCTCGGAACGGTAAGTGCTCGCGCAAGCCCGGTTCACCAGATCAATCATCTGATGCACGCCCGACGAAAACACCGCGCTGGCCGAGATCGCATTTCCCGCGCAGGCTGCCAGACTGTTCTGGAACAGCGCGTTCGACCCCCATTGTTCATAGGTGACCGCAATGTCGGGGTTTTGCAGGACAAAAGCCTCGATGATTGGGCGCAAAACGTCAACATCCGTGGTGGACCGCAGAACAAGCGTGACTTCACCCTGCGATCCCGGGGCGAATATCCGCTCTATTTTCTCCTGAGATGCAAGGGCGGTCGGCAAAAGCAGCGCGACTTTCAAGACTGCCCAGAGCAAGCTATTGCGCATCCTTGCCTCCCATTGCCGGAAAGGCCATCGTCACCCTGAACCCGCCTTCATGTGGCCCGATATGCATGCTGCCGTGAAATGCCTCTGCGACCGCGCTCACGATTGAAAGACCCAGACCCGCGCTGGTGCCTTTCGAGGCAGCGAAACGTTCAAACCGCGTGCCGATTTGCGCCAACACGTCGGGCGAGGGGCCGGCCCCTGCATCGGCAACCCAGATTTCAGCCACCGTGCCCTTGCCTGTCACGCCGACGCGTATCGGCGATGTGCCGTGTTTGAGCGCGTTGATCAGCATGTTCTTCACGGCTTCCCGCAGAGAAATTTCATCGGCCAAGACCAACACTTCATCCCCGTCAATACACAGCTCGACAATTGCTTGCGGGGACAGGACCATGTGATCCTCCAACTCGACCACATGCAGGGCTATATCGCGCAGATCGACAGGTTCGGGCGGGGAGTTATCGGTGCGGTGGATCACCATCGCGCGCGATAGCATCTGGTCAAGCAGACTGCCCAAGGACCGCGTGCGTTTCAACAGCCGCTCCAGCCCCTGCTGTTGCTCTGCCAAAGCGCCGTGGTCTGCCACCAACTCCGCATGGGCGCGGATCGCCGCGACAGGGGTGCGCAGCTGGTGGGCCGCATCCGAGATCAGGTTGCGCATCGCGCCAACCTGGCGGTCAAGGCGGCGCATGAACTGGTTCATTGCAGCGATCGCTACCGTCACTTCGGAGGGGCCTTGGATTGGCATGGGAGTAAGGTCGTAAGGATCGCGCCTGCGCAGTTCGGAGGCCATATGCTGCAACGGGCGCATGGTTGAACGGATCACGAAAAACGCACAAATCATCAGGATCAGCCCCGCGATCCCCACGCCCAAAAGCGCGGTTTTGGTCAATTCGATCGCCATTGCGTTGCGCGCCAAAAGCGTGTGACCAACGGTGAAATACACGGTGCCGGAGTAGTCGCGCTCGGCGAAGCGGCGCGCAACGGTGGTAAACCGCGCGGCATCACCCTGCATCATGGCATCGAACAAGATCTGATCACCGCCGTTGATTGATATCGGTGCGGTGTCATAACCGGTCAGCAAGGTCCCGTCTGCTTCGCGCACCGCATAGGAAATCCGGTCGTCCAAGGCCAGCGACAGCAGCGAGAACGCCGATACCGGCAGATCCACGACGGGTGCGCCGTTCACGATTTTGGTGGATTCCGCGATGTCCTGGGCGGCACCGACCAGCAACCGATCATAGGATTGCGTTGCTGCCTGTTTGCCATAGGCCAGCGCGGCGATGGCCACGATCACCCCGCCCGCAGCCAGAAGGGCCAGGACCCCCAGCATCACCCGCGACATCAGCGATGTGCGAAACGGCACCGCCACACGTGCCCCGCTTTCATTCACTTTCAATAATCCTGTAGCCCATGCCGCGCTGCGTTTCGATCACGGCACCAGAGCCTGCAATCTTGCGGCGCAGCCGCCCGATATAAAGCTCGATCGCGTTCAGCCCGACATCGACCTCATCAAAGGAATAGATCCCTTCATACAGCCGCTCTTTGCTGATGGTTTGCCGCGCGTGGCGCAAGAGCACCCCCAAAAGGGCAGCCTCACGGCGTGTCAATTCAATCCGGTTGCCGGAATGCTCGGCGCTTAGGGTGGCGGGGTAAAATGATAACTCCGCGACCTTCTGCACATCGCTTTTCTGATCCGTCTCGCGGCGGAGAAGGGCCCGCAACCGCGCCTCAAGCTCGCGGTGGTCAAAAGGTTTCACGAGGTAGTCGTCAGCCCCCAGATCAAGGGCGCTGACACGGTCATCCACCGAAAACCGTGCGGTAAGCATCAGCACCGGCGTCCGGTCGGCACGATTGCGTATGTTGCGCAGCAGATCTGTGCCCAGCCCGTCCGGCAGGTTGATATCCAGCACTAACGCATCATATCGCTGGACCGCCAGATGTTCGTCGGCCTTGGCGATGTTTTCAGCCAGATCGCAGGCCATGCCCGAGCGCGCCAGGCGCGTGACAATGGCTTCTGCCATGTCTGTAGCATCCTCGACGATCAGAATCCGCACAGCTGTTATGTCCCCGATTAAGCATCTGAATTGCCGATTACCCCAGGTGACAGTTTCGTGACAGGTTAACTGGGTAACTCCTTTGCTTAGCCCGCCGGGAGGATTCTGTAAATCGCAGATGGAATGGCGGCGCGACAGGTGACCGCGCCCGCGTGTGCGCAACAAATACTGTGGAGGAAACACAAATGTTCAAATCAACCCGCCTCACTCTGGCTGCCCTGCTGGTCAGCGCATCCGCCCTGACGGCAAGTGCCGAAGGCTTCTCGCCCGAGAACCCTGAATGTATCGCCCCTGCCAACCCCGGTGGCGGTTGGGATTTCACCTGCCGTCAGGTTGGCAAATCCATGCAGGACCAGGGTCTGATCGAAAAAACCATGCAGGTCGTGAACCTTGCTGGTGGCGGTGGCGGCGTGGCTTTTGCCGAAGTCGTTAACAAGCGCAATGATGACAATGATCTGATCGTGGCAGCCTCGGCGGCGACATCGACCCGTCTGGCGCAGGGTGCATATCCTGGCAACAACATGAATGAAGTGCGCTGGCTGGCCTCCATCGGTGCCGACTACGGCGTGATCGCGGTTGCCGCAGACAGCGAGATTGCCGACCTCACAGGCCTGCTCGACGCGATAAAGAACGACCCCAAGTCGATCTCGATTGCGGGCGGTTCCGCGGTCGGTGGCTGGGACCACCTCAAGGTTCTGATCGCGGCAAATGCCTATGGGATCGACGATGTGCGTTCGGTAAAATACATCGCCTTTGATGGCGGCGGCGAAGCTGTGACCCAGCTTTTGGCGGGCTCCGTACAGGCATTTACCGGTGACGTCTCTGAGGCCAAAGGTTTCGTGGAAAGCGGCGGCATCCGCGTTATCGCCGTGCTCGCGCCCGAGCGTCTGGACGGCGAATTTGCCGACTTCCCGACCGCACGGGAACAAGGCGTTGATGCCATTGGCGCAAACTGGCGCGGGTTCTATGCGCCCGGCGGCATGTCGGACGAAGCCTATGAGGGCTGGGTCGAAAAAATCGGCGCGCTCTATGCCAGCG
>NZ_DS999213.1:1209364-1291193 GCF_000156335.1 Roseobacter sp. GAI101 | reverse complement strand
CATCATCCAGTAATCACGCCTATCCTACGGGGCGCGGACCGTCTGCGCCCCGTTTCCTTTCCCCCAATTTTCGCCCCAGCAAAAGGAGATCGCCATGAGTGATCGAATTTTCGGCGTGTTCGGCGTGCTTCTTGCCATCGGCTTTGCCATTGCGGCCAGCCAGATCAAAGAGAGCTTTCTGTCAGACGCTGTAGGCCCCAAGGCCTTCCCCTATATCATTGCAGCTATTCTCGGGCTTTCAAGCGCCGTGATCGCGCTGCGTCCCGACCCAGAGCCGCTCTGGCCACCGCTGGGACGATTGATCGAGATCCTCGCAGCGGCGGTGGTGATGATCCTTTATGCACAGTTGTTGCCCGTAGCGGGCTTTGTCACCGCGACCGCATTTGCCGCCGCTTACCTGTCATGGCGTCTCGGCTCGACCATTCTGGGGGCCTGCATGACAGGCGTCGGGACCTCTGTCGGGATTTATGTGGTGTTTCATCTGGTGCTGGGGCTGTCGCTTGCCCGCGGCCCGCTCGGCTTTTAAGGGGTCAATTTTATGGAAACGTTATCAAGCCTCGCGGATGGCTTTGCCATCGCGCTGACGTGGCAGAATATCGGTCTTGCCCTGCTGGGTTGTTTTTTAGGGACAATCATGGGCGCGCTGCCCGGTCTTGGCCCTTCAAACGGGGTGGCAATCCTCATTCCGCTGGCGTTCACACTGGGTCTGGCGGCGACACCTTCGCTGATCTTGCTCACATCTGTCTATTACGGCGCGATGTATGGCGGGCGGATTTCGTCTATCCTGCTTAACATTCCGGGTGATGAACCTGCGATGATGACCTGCCTTGACGGCTACCCGATGGCGAAAAAAGGGATGGCTGGCGAGGCATTGTCACTTTCGGGCATCTCGTCCTTCGTCGGGGCATTTTTTGCAACATGGGGGCTGATCCTGCTGGCCCCGCAGCTGGTCAAAATCGCTTTGCTTTTCGGACCTGCGGAATATTTCGCGCTCTTCGCCTTGGCCTTCATGACTTTGGGTGGTGTATCTTCGACCAACCAGGCGAAATCGGCCTTCGCGGCCGCTTTGGGGCTGGGGCTTGCCATGATCGGCGTGGACACACAAACCGGCGTTCCGCGCTTCACCTTCGGCGAGGTCCATCTTTATGACGGGCTTGATTTTCTGGTGGCGATTGTTGGTCTTTTTGCCCTGTCAGAGGTGTTTATCTTTCTGGAGAACCGCCACGGTGAGGCGAGTGCAAAGGGCAAGACTATCGTAATCGGCCGCCTTAGCCCGCCGCGGTCTATGCTCAAGGCCTGCACGCCTACCATGCTGCGGTCCTCTTTCGTGGGCTTTATTGCGGGTGTTCTGCCGGGGGCGGGGGCTTCGCTTGGCTCGTTCCTGTCGTATTCGCTGGAAAAAAGGCTGGTCGACAAAGACGGCACTTTCGGTACCGGCGACCCGCGTGGTGTTGCCGCCCCCGAGGCAGGCAATAACGCGGCCGCAGGCGGTGCGCTGGTACCGATGCTGGCGCTTGGTGTGCCCGGATCGGGCACAACGGCTGTGCTGCTTGCGGTGCTTTTGTCGCTGAACATCACGCCGGGGCCTTTGTTGTTTGCCAACAATCCCGATGTCGTTTGGGGGCTGATTGCCGCGCTCTTCATCGCGAACTTCATGCTTTTGGCGCTGAACATCCCGATGGTCGGTATCTTCACGCGTCTGTTGCTGGTGCCGCCGCGTGTGTTGATGCCTATCGTCGCGATGGTTTCCTTCGTGGGGATCTACGGAATCTCAGGGTCATCCTTTGACCTTCTGGTGATGATCGGGTTCGGCCTGTTGGGCTGGGTATTGCGCAAGTTTGACGTGCCATTGGTGCCAATCATTCTTGGCACGCTGCTTGGCAACGCGATGGAGAACAATCTGCGCCGCGCTATCACCATCGACGACGGAAACTGGTGGACCCTTATCGACAGCCCGCTGGCCATCGGTCTTTGGGTCGTGGCGATTATCGGCTTTATCCTGCCGCTGTTTTTTGCCCGCAAGGTTAAATCCGGCATGCAGCGCGGCGATGCCGAGGGTTCGACCCGAGACTAAGACGACAGCGCGCGCCCTATATCGGGCGCGCGTTGTGCTTTGAGGCGGTTTCGATTTTGAAAGCTGTATTTGCGTAGTTACAGCAAAGTTGCTCCGCTTAAGGCTGGCTTGTTTGGAATACCACGGTCCAAATTTGGGGCGGGCTCCAAGGATCGTCGAGGGCCGTTCGCGTCCGTCTTGCACCGCAAAACTGCACGCTGCCGTCCAATGTGCTGTGGATTGAGGGCCGAAGGTGGGCGTTTGCGCGCAGCCTGATTTCTGAAACGAATGACGTTCGAGCTGCCATTTGCAAATGCTGCAGCGCCTTCATTCCGGACAGGTGCGACCGCTTCTTCGAACACGGCCTAATCATCGTCGAACAGATCGTATCAACCTATGGACGTTTCGTTCGGGTCCACAACTTCCAGCAAACAGTCATCACCCCATTCGGGTTTGTAGATGTCCCCCTAGAACGGGAGGTTTTTGGGACCGGTCATCTGGTTTCGAAATGTAATGGGACGCTATGCACGAATTGATCTGCGAGAACGCCGAGCGGTCAGTAACGCTCTCCCCAAAACAACGGTGGTAGAAGTTCTCGCTTCGCTGACTTTCGCGCAACCAAACATAACGACAGCTTCGTCCCGCTTAAGCGGCATTGGTGCACCGCACGGCGAACGGCTGAAAAGAGCCCGAAATTGCGGATGTCGCCCGCCAGACCGAACGGTCAGGCAATAGCTTCATAGAATGCGATGGCGGTCGAAATTGATGTGGCATCCTATACTCGGAACGGGCCAATAACTGATCTGTCGAAACAGCGTCGGCGAAACCTGATACACAGGATTTTGGATATTCTTCATCTATCATCCACATGTAACACCCTATTAGTTTTACTATTTCTACCTCAGGACTTAAGATCGACGAACGGTTTGGTTAGGTATTTCCACCAGTGTTAATAAAGGCTTCCCCATGGCTACCAAAACTAATCTGCACCCGCGTAATCAACACAGAGAAGGTTACGATTTTGTGCGTTTGGTGTCGGATTTACCTGAACTTGAGGCATTCACGATCACCAACCCTGTCGGTCAGACAACCATTGATTTTCAAGACGTGGCAGCGGTCCGTATGCTTAATCGGGCGTTGCTGAAGACGTATTACGATATTAATTTCTGGGACATCCCGGCCAATTATCTATGCCCTCCAATTCCCGGTCGTGTCGACTACATCCACTATCTGGCGGACTTGCTGGCTTGCAGCAACAATCAAGAAATCCCGCGTGGGCGTCAGATCAAAGCGTTGGACATAGGCACCGGGGCAAGCCTAGTGTACCCTCTTACCGGCCAGAGTGAATACGGCTGGCACTTCACCGGCGTCGATATAGACGCGGGTGCCATCAAGTCGGCGCAGCAGATTTGCGAATTCAATAAGCTGAAGATCACCCTCAGACGACATAAATCACGTCAGAATATTTTTAGAGGGGTGATCGAACCCTGCGATGCTTTCCATGTCACCCTGTGCAACCCGCCTTTCCATGCTTCCATCGAACACGCCAATAAAGGCAACCAACGCAAGTGGCGTAACCTTGGCAAGGAGCATTCAAAAAAGCTCAATTTCGGGGGACAAAATGCCGAACTTTGGTGTCCGGGTGGCGAGATAAAGTTTCTGGCGACCATGGTTGAGCAGAGCATGGAGTTCGCCGACCAGTGCCTGTGGTTCAGCTCCTTGGTGTCGAAAAAGGATAACCTCCAGCCCCTCTACAGAATTCTCAAAAATGCAAAAGTTGCCGAGTTTAAGGTCGTCGACATGGCGCAGGGGCAAAAGACAAGCCGTTTCATTGCATGGACTTACATTAAAGAAGGTCAACGATCCTTGTACATGAATGCGGCCGGTAAATAATACGGACGGCAAATGACCTGCTCGGCCTGAAGTGCCCGCGATTTGGGGTTAGTCTGTTCCGATCGAAGGAGACAGACAGCAAAGCAATCAGGGTTCACGGAAGAACAAATCAACTTCATTTTGAAGGCGGAGCACGCGGGTGTGATCGGCGGAGCAATACTCGACCACGGTAGCGGCGGCGTAGTGCGGTCGCGGGCGGCTTAAAAGTCGGCCACTTTGGCCCTTTCATTTGATGGGAGGGTTTGGGGATATTCACTGTGGAATTATATTTGAAGGTGCGTCGCGCCCATTTTCAGGATGGGTTGAGCGGGCGGCAGATAGCTCGGGATTTTGGGATCAGCCGGGACAGTGTTGCGAAGATGTTGGCGCATTCTGAGCCGCCTGGATACCGGCGGACGGCGGCGATTAAACGCCCGAAGTTGGATGCATATATCGATCAGATTGATCGGTGGTTGGCGGAAGACAAGATGCGCCCTCGTAAGCAGCGACACACATCCAAGCGCATTTTTGAACGGCTCCGTGATGAATGCGGCTTCAACGGCGGGTACACCATCGTCAAAGATTATGTGCGCAACAAGAAGCGCGGTTCGCGTGAGATGTTCGTGCCGTTGAGCCATCCGCCCGGACATGCGCAGGCCGACTTTGGCGAAGCGTTGGTTGTGATTGGTGGCATTGAGCAGAAAGCCTATTTCTTCGCGCTGGATCTGCCGCATAGTGATGCCTGTTATGTCCGTGCCTATCCTGCCGCGAACACCGAGGCTTGGTTGGATGGGCATGTTCACGCGTTTGCGTTCTTTGGAGCGGTGCCACAGTCGGTGCTCTACGACAATGACCGTTGCTTGGTTGCAAAGATCATGCCGAATGGCGAACGTCAGAGAACACAGCGGTTCAGCGCGATGCTGTCGCATTACGTGGTCCGAGACCGATACGGTCGCCCCGGAAAGGGGAACGATAAAGGTAAAGTCGAAGGTCTCGTCGGCTATTCTCGTCGTAACTTCATGGTACCAATGCCCCGCTTTGCGAGTTGGGCAGCGTTCAACGATTACCTCGAAGAACAGTGCTGCAAACGGCAAGCAGACATCTTGCGCGGCTATAAGATCAGCATCGGTGAACGATTGCAGGCTGATCTGGCTGCGATGCAGGGCTTGCCAGATGCGCCGTTTGAAGCTTGCGACCTGCGCAGTGGCCAGGTCACATCGACATCCGTGGTGCGCTATCGCGGCAATGATTACTCAGTGCCGGTGGCCTTTGGTCACCGTGAGGTCTGGATAAAGGGATTTGTGGATCGGGTCGTTATTGGCTGCGCTGCTGAGGTGATTGCGCAGCATGTCAGGTCATACGACAAAGACGATATCACCTTTGACCCTGTGCATTATCTACGACTGATTGAGCGTAAGATCATGGCCTTTGATCAGGCAGCTCCGTTGCAAAACTGGAACCTACCTGATGCATTTTCAACGTTGCAACGGTTGTTGGAAGCGCGGCAGGGCAAGGCTGGGAAGCGCGAGTACGTGCAGGTCCTCCGTCTGCTGGAACGCTTTGAGATGGAGGTGCTGCACAATGCAGTCAAAGATGCGCTTCAAATGGGAGCCATCAGCTTTGATGCCATCAAACACCTTGTGCTATGCCGCGTTGAACGCAGGCAGCCTCGGTTGGATTTGGATCTCTATCCGTTTCTGCCCAGAACGCATGTCGCGACGACATCAGCCGCATCCTACATGAGCCTGCTGGATGGAGGTGGCGCATGACCGATGCACCAGAACTGCTCTTGGCCAACCATCTCAAAACCCTGCGCTTACCGACCTTCCAGCGTGAACACGACAAGCTCGCGCGCATCTGTGCCGCGCAGGGCGTGGATCATGTCCGTTATTTGGCCCGGCTGACCGAGCTTGAACTGATCGACCGCGAACGCCGCATGGTCGAGCGCAGGATCAAATCGGCCAAGTTCCCAGCCGTCAAAAGCCTGGACAGTTTCGACTTCAAGGCAATCCCGTCGTTGAACAAGATGATGGTCTTGGATCTGGCGCGGTGTGATTGGGTCGAACGGCGGGAGAATGTCATCGCACTTGGCCCATCTGGCACTGGAAAGACCCACATCGCCCTCGGGTTGGGCCTGGCCGCCTGCCAAAAGGGCATGCCTGTCGCTTTTGTCACGGCGGCCTCACTGGTGAACGAGTTGATGGAAGCGCGAGACGAGAAACGGCTGCTGCGATTGCAACGCCAGCTCGCTAAGGTCAGCCTGTTGATCATCGATGAACTGGGTTTTGTGCCGCTCAGTAAAACAGGCGCTGAACTGCTGTTCGAACTGATCTCGCAACGCTACGAGCGTGGATCAACACTCATCACCAGCAACCTGCCGTTCGAAGAGTGGACAGAAACCTTCGGCACAGAACGACTGACCGGCGCATTACTGGATCGGCTGACACACCACGTGAACATTCTGGAAATGAATGGTGAAAGCTACAGGCTCAATCAGAGCAAATCAAAGCGTACCAAAACTTAACACATCATCAGGTTGGCCTGACGGCCAACGCGCCATGGAACGTGCTTGCTACTTAATGGCATCACGCCCCAAGGCGCGTAACCAAGTGGCCGACTTTTGCTCCGCCCCAATGGCAGGTTGTTACGCCGCCGTTGACAATTCGGACGCTTCCAAAGCGCCATCTTCGAATTCTAACTCTTCCGGGCAGTCCGCCGCGGAGAACGAAGAAGAGGGCACGTCGTCCGACGCCGAAAGTGAGGACGTAACTGAGAACGACAGCGACATTAACGACAGCGCCGACTTGGTGGATTCGTTAAAGGAATCCGGTGGCCTACCATCCGACGAACCGTCACAGGCGGATAGCCAGAATGCCGAATCCTCCGGCGCATCATCGAAAGATGGGACGCAGATCACGACATTGAGCAGCGATCAGCAGACCGACGCAGCGACCGATGGCGCGTCGGGTGATACGTCCGTGATTGAGGGCAACGCGTCTGACACGGCATCGTCAAAGGAGGCGGAAAACCATAACGCCGAAGGCGAATCTGCTGGTTCTGATACTGGAACTGAGAGTGAGAACGCCGCCGGAACAACTCAGAAGCCAAAGCAAGCCGACAACTAAGCAAGGATACTCACGTTTTTGGCGATCTGAGAGTTCGTTCGTGACGCAATATTTGCGTTAATCTACCAGCAAGATGCAGCCTACCAAGGAAAAAAGGATGCCGATGGATATGCGCAGCAACTATTGCGAAATATGAGGTTTAGGCACATAAATAACTGCGGCCCGTTGGGTAGCAGTTATTTATTTCATTCAATTGGTGTCAATTAAAACTACAGAGCAACCTCCCACCGCGCGGAATGCGTCAACCATGCACCAACGGCCGCTTCGACGGGCCGCACCACAGCATCCGGGGTGGTTGCTGGAAGGCGGCTTTGGGCCAGGAGCGACGCCGGGCTAAGGTCGAGCAGGCGCTTGGCCCTTCTACGCAGAGAAGGTCGATTTGGAGCGCTTATCCTAACAGGCTGGTAATCGCCGCGGAGGGTCAGATCCTGTGTGAGCATGTGCGGGTGATCCAGCGAAGCCACCAACTCCCGCCACGCACGATTTACGACTGGCGGCCCATCGAATGTAAGTAATTCGGCCGACTTTCCACGAAATTCCATGCCTCAGAATGGTCAGCGTCGAATGGAAAAATGGGTCAATTCGACCTGTGAATCAACACTTCAAAGTTCTGATTGCATCAAACTGCGACAAAAACACTTCACCGGTCAGTTCAGACAAAAAATTCGCCCGTTTCAAGCGGTCCATCACGGGGCCTTTGACCTCAGACAGATGCAACTTTACATCCATTTCATGAAGCCTGTCATAGATGGTTTCGAGCGATTCCAACGCGCTGAAGTCGATGTAATTGATTGCCGAACATTGAAGAATGACGTGGCGGACGTTTTTGTCATCCGCGACACGGTTGTGAATCTTGTCTTCCATGTAACGCGCATTCGCGAAATACAGGCTCTCATCGACCCGCAAGGACACGATGCGCGGGTCGGTTGTTACGTCACGGCGCAGGATATTGCGGTAGTGCTCTGTGCCCGGAACTTGTCCGATTTCAGCAATATGCGGTTTTGATGACTTGTAGAGATGCAACAGAATTGACAGTCCGACACCAGCAGAAACGCCTGCTTCAACGCCCATCACAAGTGTGATGACAATCGTGGCGAAGACGGCCGAGAAGTCAGCTTTTGAGTAGGCCCAACTGCGCGTAAGGATTGAAAAATCAACAAGGCTCAAGACGGCGACGATAATCGTTGCGGCTAGGGTGGCTTTGGGCAGGAAGTAGATCAGGGGTGTAAAGGCCAGAGCGGCAATAGCTAAGCCGACGGCAGTGAATGCGCCTGCGGCAGGCGTTTCAGCTCCTGCATCAAAATTTACCACGGATCGCGAAAACCCGCCAGTAACAGGAAAGCCACCTGTCAAAGACGCGCCAATATTTGCGGCCCCGAGGCCAATCAATTCTTGGTCGGGATCGATGCGTTGACGTTTCTTGGCGGCAAGAGTCTGGGCAACAGAAATCGATTCTACAAAGCCAATGATTGAGATCAGGAATGCCGGAAGAAGAAGCTGCCCGAGCAGGTCGGGTGAAAAAGACGGGAGAGTGAGCGGGGGCAGGCTTTGCGGCACCTAGCCGACGATCCTGACGCCTTCGTCGGCCAGCCCGAGGGCCCACACGGCTGCGATTGTCGCCACAACGACAGCCATAGGACCGGTTTTCACGAGAACACCCGTGACAACATCTGAGAGGCCAACCCGCTTCAACAAAGGCTTCAATCCTTTACGCATCCAAAAAAGGAACCCCGTCGCAAGGATGCCGATGATGGCTGTTATCAAATTTGTCTCGTTTACGTGCTCCGAAAGTGAAATAACCAGTTCCAGCAGATTGTGGCCCTCCGCATCAATTCCGAGGATGTGCTTGAGCTGGCTGGCGGCGATGATGATGCCCGATGCGGTGATAAAACCCGCGATGACGGGATGAGACAGGAAATTGGCAATGAACCCTAGGCGGAATAAACCCATCGCCAGTAAGATCGCACCCGACAAGGCAGCGAGCGATAGCGCAGCCACGGCATAGCCCATCGAACCTTGATCAACGATATTGCTGAGTGCCGCCGCAGTCATCAATGAGACAACCGCAACAGGGCCAACTGCTAGGGCGCGGCTGGTGCCAAAGACCGCGTAGAGCATGATCGGCGCGATTGAGGCGTAAAGCCCTGCCTCGGGTGGCAGCCCAGCCAACAACGCATAGGCCAGCGATTGCGGGATCAGCATGATCGTCACGATCAACGCGGCAACAAGGTCGTTTGACAGGGCGGAGCGGTTATAGGCCCGGCACCATGTCAGGATGGGCAGGTAGCGCGTCATTTCGGTTTTCATGATGTTCTCTGGAGATTTAAGAAGCCCCCGCATGGGGTACGCGGGGGCGTTGAGATCAGTTTACTGAACGACTACTTTTTCAGGCTTTGCCATCCATTCACGACCTTTAAGCATGCCTTGCCAATAAATTGGAGGTAGCATTTTTTCTTTCAGGAACCACGCTGCACGAGAGGGTTTCGTGCCGTCGATGATGGCTTTCGGGAAGCTGGGCAGCATCGCCCCGCCATAGCCGAACTCTGCCAGAACGATCTTGCCACGCTCGACCGTCAATGGGCAAGACCCGTAGCCGTTGTATTGCGCCACGGGCGATCCGCCGCGCATGTCTGCCACAACATTTTCGGCGACGATGGGGGCTTGGATGCGCGCAGCGGCCATTGTCTTGGCATTCGGGGCATTCATCACGTCGCCTAAAGACCAGACATTATCATAGGTCTTGTGGCGCAAAGTTGCCTGATCGACATCGACCCAACCTGCAGCGTCGGCCAGCGGTGACACACGAATGAAATCAGGAGCGGTCTGCGGCGGGCAAACATGCATCATGTCAAATTCTATCTCGATCCGTTCAAGCGGCGTGCCGGGCTTGGCCACATCAAACCATGCCTTTTTGGCGGGCCCATCCACAGCAACCAGATTGTGGAAGAAGTTGAGGGAGGCGTCGTATTTCTTGACGTAATCCATCAGTGCAGGAACGTAGTCTTTGACGCCAAACAACACACCACCGGCGTTGTTGAACTGGATGTCGATGTTTTTCAGCACACCACGCCGGAACCACGCATCGCCTGACAGATACATCGCCTTTTGCGGCGCACCTGCGCATTTGATCGGCATCGGCGGCTGGGTAAAGATCGCGCGGCCTCCTTTCAGACCCTCGACCAATTTCCATGTGTAGGGCGCAAGGTCATAGCGGTAGTTTGACGTCACCCCGTTATTGCCAAGCGTATCGACCAACCCTTCAACCCTGCTCCAATCCAGCTTAATGCCGGGGCACACGATCAGTCGTTTGTATTTCACGACGCGACATCCATCAAGGATTACTGCGTTGTTTTCAGGCTCAAAAGCCGCGACGGCTGACTTGATCCAATGCACGCCCTTGGGGATGAGAGAACCCATTGTGCGTGAGGTCTGCTCGGCTTCAAAAATACCACCACCGACCATCGTCCAACCGGGCTGGTAATAGTGGATGTCAGCAGGGTCGATGATTGCAACTTCAAGACCTGGCTTGCGTGCTTTTAGGCTCGCTGCGGCGGCAATGCCGCCAGCGCCCGCTCCCACGATAACAACCTCATAGTTTGCATCGCCGGTATCTGTCGGAGTTTTGCCTCCATTGACAATCCGCCGGACGACGCCAGCCATGTCATATCCAGCCGCTTTGGTCGCGGCGAGGATGTCTGCTAGGCTGCGCTGTTCCGCCTGCGAGAGCGACCACAAGGTTGCCGACCGGGTGCCCGTGCGGCAATAGGCCAGCACGGGGCCAGGCAATTCGGTAAGCGTTTTGTCGAATGCGCCCGCATCTTCATCGGTGACCTTGCCGGATACGATTGGCAGATAGGCAGCCTCAAGCCCCGCTTTCGTGGCGGCTTTTGATACTTCCTCGAATGTTGGCTGGTCAGCCCCTTCGCCGTCTGGGCGATTACATATGATGGCGCGAAAGCCAGCGTCTTTGATGGCTTTCATATCTTCGGGCGTGACCTGTTTGCTTACAGATAATCCTGCGGTCAGTGATTTGGTGTCCATGGTGTCTACCTTCTTATGCGTTTTCAGCGTTAGCGCCTGCGACGTTCGGCGAAGAAACAAGTTTTGCACTGTAGGCTTTTTCGCCCAGACGCTCGATCAGTTCGAGTTGCAACTCCAGCCATGACTTGTGACCTTCTTCGTCTAGAGCAATGCGCTCGAATAAGGTCCGAGAACCGACGTCGTTTTCGTCGTAGGCCTGCTTGGCAGCCTTCAAATAGAATTCAATTGCCTCTTCTTCATCGGCAAGGTCCGCTTTGAACATCTCAACCAAGGTCGCAGCGCGCTTGGGCGCTTTCTCAAAGGCGATTTCCGGATCTCCTTTGAGAAACAGAACCCGTTCGATGAACAAATCCGAATGGCCGATTTCCTCGACTTGTTCTTCACGCATTTTGCCGGCCAATTTATCTAGCCCCCAGTCGTCAAGGATATGGGCGTGAAGCTGGTATTGATGTGAAGCGGTTATCTCCATTTGGAGCGCTTTGTTCAAATTTTTGACGGTTGTGATGTTAGACATGCGATGTCTCCATTCATGTGATGTGTTAAAGCCCGTTAATCGGTACTTTCAGCATTGGGTTGCCGTCTTTGTCGGTGGGAACATCTCCGGCACGCATGTTCACCTGCAAAGACGGAATGATCAATTTAGGCATGGCAAGCTGCGTGTCACGTTCGGAGCGGAACTTGATGAAGTCTTCGCGAGTTTTGTCGCCCCCGACATGGATGTTGTTGGCCTTTTGCTCAGCCACCGTGGTTTCCCACTTTATCGCACGACCGTTCGGGCCGTAGTCGTGGCACATAAACAGCCGCATCTCGTCAGGCAGGGACAGCACTTTCATGATGCTGTTGTATAATTCGCTGGCGCTGCCACCCGGAAAATCGCAACGAGCCGACCCACCGTCAGGCATGAACAAAGTGTCGCCAGCGAAGGCCGCGTCACCGATGACATGCACCATGCAAGCCGGTGTATGACCGGGCGTGTACATAGCAAATGCCTGCATCGTGCCGATCTGGTAGGTGTCGCCGTCTTTGAACAGTGCATCAAATTGGGACCCGTCGCGCTGGAACTCGGTGCCTTCGTTGAAGACTTTGCCAAAGGTTTCTTGGATGACCAGAATCTTTTCACCGACGCCGATCTTTCCGCCCAGTTTTTCCTGGATATACGGGGCAGCGCTTAAGTGATCGGCATGTACATGGGTTTCGATGATCCAATCCAGCGTCAGGCCACGGTCTTGTATTTCTGCAATCAGGGCATCGGCTGCGTCATAGGTGATCCGGCCAGCGGCATAATCGATGTCCATAATGCTATCGATAATGGCGCAATGATCGCTATTTGGGTCTTTTACGATGTAGGTGATTGTATTGGTGGGTTCGTCAAAATGGGCTGAAACATCAGGTTTGACGGACATATCGACCGGATAGGTCATGTGTTTTCCTCAAATTGATTAAGCGTGGGCTTGTGCCCGGTTAGCGATTGCCGTTTGCAGCAGTTTGTACGCGACAATCCCGCTGAGCAGAGCGGCGACAAAGATGAGAACTTCAGTTCGGAATGTACCGATAGCGGGCGGCACACCGCCTGGACGAAAACCGGCGATCCCCCAGCCCACACCAAAGACAGCAGAACCACCGATCAAATGCAGATCGAGATCGCGGCGCGTCGGTAGTTGTAAGCCTGTGGACAGATATGGGGCAGGACGCTTCAGGACGTAGCGATAGCCGATGAAGGTAACGATCAAAGCACACCCCATGATGAAGCCAAGGCTCGGATCCCACGTCCCAGCGACATCGAAGAAATTTAGGACTTTGGCAGGGTTTGCCATGCCCGAGATGGAGATCCCGACACCGAAGATGAGGCCGATAGGGTATGAGATAAGGATGCGCATTGCTTATGCCCCTAATACGTAGCGGACCACAAATACTGTGACGCCGGTTGTCAGCATGAAGGTGAGCGTTGCCGCAATGGAGCGTGGTGACAATCTGACCATTCCGCAGACGCCGCGGCCGGACGTGCAGCCCGACCCAAAGGTCACGCCGATGCCCACAATAAAGCCGCCGATGACGGCATCGTCTTAGAAGCAGGCACCTGCACTGCCGGAAACTGTCCGGCGATGAGAAGAACCGCAATCGGGCCAGTGATCATGCCGACCATGACGGCGGCACGCCATGACCAATCGCAGAAATTCGCTGGTTGCATCAACCCGGCAAGAATACCCTTGGCCCCCATGACCCGGCAAAGGGTTGCCATAAGGAGAACGGAAGCAAGACCGATCAAGCTACCGCCGCCAAGCGATTGAAAGGGTGTGAAGACGGTCTCGATCATATCTTACAGGTCCGGATGCCGAAGACTCGATACAAGGGGCAGAATTTCATTACAGAGGTCCCGACCATCACAATGCCCGCGACAACAGAGATTATAATTGCTGTGCTAGACTCAAACATCGCCAGACCGCTCACAAACGGCGCGGCCAGAAAGATGATGCCAAGCAAGAGGCGGAAAACCCGGTCGATTGTGCCAAGATTCGTCGTCATTTCGCTGTCTCCTATAAAAGATATATTTGATATAGTCCTTATGGCTTCAGACTTTGGTGACATTGTCACCAAGTCAGAAAAGTCAGCTACGAATTATGGTCAGCCAGTTTTTGGAGCTGCAAGCGATCAAGCAGGTTCAAGCTCCCGCGGCCTTGCTCAATCCAGCCGCGACGCTGGAACTCCTGAAGCTGTCGGGAAACGACTTCGCGGGCTGTGCCCAACTCCACCGACAGCTTTTGGTGCGTTGTTGCGACTTTTTCCTGTCCATTCGAAAGATCGAGCAGCTTGTCTGCTAGTCGGACGTCTAGCCGCTGGAAGGCCACTTCATCAATCATCAGAAATAGGTCCGTGATCCGCTTGGAAAATGCGGCAAAGACGAAGTCGCGAAACAACTTTGACTGAGCGACAAGATCATCGAATACATCGCGGGGCACCGTTGCGGCTTGGACGGCTGTTTCCGAAATGCCTTCTGCTGAATAGTTCTCGTAAGCTAGGAGACAGGCGGTCGTCAAAACACAGCTCTGGCCCGCCTGGATACGATAGAGCACGATTTCGTGTCCTGTATCAGATACTTGTTGTACCCTGACCGTCCCGTCCAAAAGGAATAGCATGTTTTCGGGTGAATTTCCGGGGCCGAAGATTGTCGTCCCTTTAGGAACCTCGATGATGGCACTCCGGGAGAGTAGAAGCTGCTTTATTGGTGTTTCCAGACGTGAAAGCCCTGGAAAGCGCTCCACCCATTCTTGCACATCATTCACCGGCCCATGGTCTCCGTCCTTGGCATTTCCAGCGGTGCAATCCGGTCCATCAGTTGGCCGCGGTTTGCCGCGATATGCGCTATCGTCAGATCGTCTAAAACAGACATGAAGGCCGCCGTGGCTTCCTGCATCTTCTTCGACAGAATACATATCCCCATCAGCGGACAGGTATTTTTCTCGGGGTTAAAACACTCAACGACGTCGAGAGGGCCCTCAGTAAGCCGTATAACGTCGCCGACAATGATTTCTTCTGGCGGACGGGCAAGACGAAAGCCACCCCCGCGCCCTCGAACGGTCTCGAGGTAGCCGGCCCGTCCCAGCTCATGCACGATCTTCATGATGTGGGGGCGTGAGAGGTTATGGATTTTAGCCACATCATCAACGCGAACAAGGTCAGGGGATTTCAGCGCTGCAAGCTGCAGAGAGCGCAAGGCATAGTTGGTGTAACTGGTCAGTTTCATGGTGCATCCTGTTGTCGCACTCAAAAGATACATTCAAAGTATTGCTTTTGTAAATAGCTTAGGCTACCTACGCTATGGAAACCACTATTTGAAATATAGGATATACATTATGAGCCTCAGAATCGGTGATACAGCCCCAGACTTCTCCGCAGATACAACGACTGGACCCATCCGGTTTCACGATTGGATTGGTAACGACTGGGCGTTCTTCTTTAGCCACCCAGCAGATTTTACACCCGTGTGCACGACTGAAATGGGTCGCACGGCGCAGTTGGCAGAGCAGTTTGCGTCGCGTGGCGTTAAGCCCATCGGGCTATCCACAGACACCGTGGCCGAGCACGTGAAGTGGATCGACGACGTCAACGATACGCAAAACACAACATTGCGTTTCCCGATCGTCGCTGACGCAGACCTGACGATCGCCAAACTTTATGACATGATCCACCCCAGCGAGAGCGAGACTGCCGCCGTGCGGTCCGTCTTCATCATCGACCCCGACAAGAAAATCCGCCTGACCATGACCTATCCAATGAGCGTCGGGCGCAACTTTGACGAAATCCTGCGCGTGATCGACGCGCTGCAGACAGGTGACAAATTCAAGATCGCAACGCCTGCCGACTGGGTTCCCGGTCAACAGGTCATCATCCCGCCATCGGTCACAGACGCAGATGCGATGAAAGCTTTCCCGCAGGGTTTTGAGACCATCCGCCCCTACCTGCGCACCGTGAAATTGTAAGTCAAACCTCTTAGAAATTGGAAAATAACATGACCAAACTTACCATGCTAGCAACACTTGCCCTTCTGATGCCACTTGCCGTCTCTGCACAGGGCACTCCGGGGTCTCATTTCATCGAGAATTGGGATCTGGATGCAAACGGGTCTGTCTCGCTCGAAGAGATCACTGAACGCCGTGGCGATGTGTTTGTCATGTTCGACCAGGATGAAAATGGCAGGCTGGATGCGGCAGAGTATGTGCTGTTCAATGAAACACGCGCCGCTGACATGGAAAATAACGCAGGTGGTCACGGTGCTGGTGGGGGCCGCATGCAGGAAGGTCTGACCCTTGCGTTCAATGATACCAACGCGGATGGCGAAGTATCGCAGGAAGAATTCATCGCCAATTCTGCCGCTTGGGTCGCTGGGGTGGACCGCGATGGCGATGGCGCGATTAGCGCTGCTGATTTCGGTCCGCAAGGCAACTGACAGTCCCTAACGGTACCCTGGAATCGTCTGGGGTGTCGAGAATTTCAATGAGGCAACAACCATGTTTGACGGTATGACCGCAGAAACACTCGCCCGAATGCAGTTTGCATTCACCGTGTCGTTTCACATCATCTTTCCGGCGTTCTCGATTGGGGTGGGCAGCTATCTGGCTGTTCTGAACGGCCTTTGGCTTCGGACGCGGGACGAGACCTATCTGACCTTGTTCAACTACTGGAAAAAGATCTTCGCCGTCGCTTTCGGCATGGGCGTCGTGTCGGGCATTGTGATGTCCTACCAGTTCGGCACGAATTGGTCGGTGTTTTCGGACAAGACCGGACCAATCCTGGGGCCATTGATGGCGTACGAAGTCCTCTCGGCGTTCTTCCTTGAGGCAGGGTTTCTCGGGATCATGTTGTTCGGGCGCGAACGGGTTGGCGACAAATTGCATATGTTTGCCACGGCGATGGTCGCCTTTGGTACGCTGATGTCTGCCACATGGATCTTGTCCGTCAACTCATGGATGCAGACACCCGCCGGTTACAGCATCAACGAATTGGGACAGTTTGTTCCCGAAGACTGGTGGCAGATCGTCTTTAACCCGTCTTTCCCATACCGGTTGGTTCACATGGTTTTGGCGGCCTATCTGACAACGGCACTTGTCGTGGGCGGTGTCGGTGGCCTGCACCTTTTGCGCAACCGCACAGATGCGCCCGCGCGTCGGATGTTCTCGATGGCGATGTGGATGCTGATCGTTGTGGCACCGCTGCAAATCCTTGCGGGTGACTTTCATGGGATCAACACGTTGGAGCACCAGCCGGCCAAGGTGATGGCAATGGAAGGGCATTACGACAGTCACCCCGATGGCGCGCCCCTGATCCTGTTTGGTATTCCGAACCCGGAAGAAAAGCGGATCGATTACGCCATCCAAATTCCGTACCTGTCGAGCCTCATACTGAAACACCATTGGGATGCACCGTTGGACGGTCTGGATACGATCCCCGATGAGGACGAACCGCCGGTCGCGATCGTGTTCTGGAGCTTTCGCGTGATGGTCGGACTCGGGTTTGCCATGCTTGGTCTTGGCGCTTGGGCGGCATGGCACCGCTATCGCGGTCACCTCTACGACTCAGCCATGTTGCACCGTGCTGCAATCGTGATGGGACCGATGGGTTTTGTCGCGGTGTTGGCTGGCTGGATCACGACCGAAGTCGGACGTCAGCCGTTCACGGTGTATGGTCTGCTGCGCACCAGCGATAGTCTTGCCCCCGTTGGCGCACCCGCCGTTGCTGCGTCTTTGCTGGCCTTCATTGCGGTCTACTTCTTCGTCTTTGGCGCAGGCACGTTTTATCTGCTGCGCATGATGAATAAAACTGCGGGCACCGTACATTTGGGCCTTAAGGACGGGCCAATCCGTACGGCCGGAATCACCCCGATCATGCAAACAGACCCTGATTCAATTCCAGGCGAATAAGGAGCCTTACCATGTTTGAACTTTCCTTTATCTGGGCTGGAATTATCGCTTTCGCAGTCTTGACCTACGTTATCCTCGACGGGTTTGACCTTGGCGTTGGTATCCTTTTTCCCCTCGCTGATGGTGAACGGGAAAAGGCGACGATGATGAACTCGATTGCGCCGATCTGGGACGGCAACGAGACGTGGTTGGTGCTTGGCGGCGGGGGGCTGTTTGCAGTGTTCCCACTGGCCTACGCTGTCATCATGCCCGCGCTCTACATGCCGATCATTTTGATGCTGCTAGCGCTGATTTTTCGAGGCGTCGCGTTTGAATACCGCTGGCGGACGGACCGGTGGAAGCCGGTTTGGGACGTCGCTTTCTTTGGTGGTTCGATCGTTGCGGCGTTCATGCAAGGGATTGCTCTGGGCGCTTTGGTTCAAGGGATCGAAGTCGCTGACAGGGCTTATGCCGGTGGCTGGTGGGATTGGCTGAGCGTGTTCTCCATTCTGACCGGATTGGCTGTCGTCGTCGGCTATGCATTGTTGGGTGCAACATGGATCATTCTAAAAACCGAAGGCAGCCTGCAACGCCAGATGCAGGGTTATGCGTGGTGGCTGGCGGCTGGGACTCTCGGATTTATCGGGATCGTCAGCATTCTAACCCCGTTTCAGGATCCGGAATACTTCAACCGCTGGCTGAACCAGCCGGGCAGTATTTTTAGCGTGTTGATGCCGAGTGCGGTTCTGGCCGCGGCTTGGGCGCTGTTCACAGGATTGAATGCAGGCAAAGATCGTCAACCATTTCTGGCTGCAATCAGCATCTTCGTACTGTGTTTCATCGGCATTGGGATCAGCTTCTATCCCAATATTGTGCCACCCAGCCTTACAATTGCGGAGGCGGCAGCACCTGACAAAAGCTTGCGCTTTGCCTTGGTCGGCACTGTCGTTCTCGTACCAATGATCCTTGCCTACACTGCCTACGCCTATTGGGTCTTTCGTGGAAAAATTGATCCGGCTGAGGGGTATCACTGATGAATACTTCAACGTTTCGCCGGATTGGTTGGTTCGTCGCGCTATGGCTTATCAGTGTACTCGCCCTCGGCATCGTTGCTTACGCGATACGCCTTGCAATCAACTCTTAAAACCCCCCGCGCGGTATCGATTTGAGATGCCGCGCCGTTTTCGGAACTAACAACGCATCAAACTAACAACGCATCTAGAGGTGAACCCAAATGCGTATTTTCAGACTTCTGACGGCCTCCGCTCTTGCACTCGGTCTTGGGACGACAGCCCAAGCAGAAGACCCGAACAAATTAATCACCATTCTAACAAGCCCGGAACCACAAACCCAGCTTATGGCAATGGTTCTGACCATGAACGCAATCAGTGCGGGGGCTGACGCAGAAGTCCTTTTATGTGGTCCAGCCGGGGACATCGCACTACGTGATGCGCCTGCTTCCGCGACTGCAGGCCAGCCACCAAGAGATGCAAGCCCGCAAGGCTTGATGAAAATGATGATGGTGCAAATGGGTCTCAAGGTGCAGGTCTGTGCGATCTATTTGCCAGGCAAGTCTGCAGACGCCTCTGTACTGATTGACGGTGTGAGCACAGCTGCACCCGATGCGATGGGGGACGCGATCGTCGCCCCCAATACATCGGTGATGAGCTTTTAAGAGCCTATTTGTTGAATTCTGCAAGAAATCGACCCAATTTCCCAATTGCAGTGACCCACCAATTGTAAGTAATACTGCATAATTTCCATGAAATTTCATGCTTTAGAGGGGTCAGCGACAAATGGAAAAGTGGGTCAATTCGACCTGTAAATCAACAGTATGACAGCTTTTTAACATCCGACCCGGAACTCATGTGTTACCAACTTCTTGATTCGGCGGAAATATGCGGAAATACCAGCATGTGGCGCGTGCCGGTTCTATCGCTCTCAATTGTCATCTGGCCATCAAGCTGTGTCGTAAAGGCTTCTGTGAGTTTTTGCCCCAATCCGGAGTCTACGCGGGCGTTGGCGTCAATTCCGGCACCGTTGTCAGAAATGGACAATTGGAGCGTTTTGTTTTCAACTTTCAGAAGAACGGACAGTTGACCACCGCCGTGTTCGCTGAATGCATACTTCAGACTGTTCGTGGCCAACTCGTTTACAATTAGCCCCAACGGAACGGCGACCCGTGTGGATAGGGGCAGTTCAACGACGTCAACCTGCAATTCTGGTGGCTTCGCTTGGCCCGATGATACGAGAAGATCCTCAACCAGAGCGGTGAGATACTGTCGCGTATTCACCTGATCGACAGCTCCGGCCCGCGAAAGCGTCTTGTAGAGACTGCCAACAGCATCTACCCGCGCTCTCATGCGCATGAAGGCTGCCCTGCAAGCCTCATCGCTGAGGTTGCGTGCCTCCAAAGCTATTATGCCGCCGATCATAGACAGGCTGTTCATGACACGGTGGTTGAGCTCTTCCAAAAGACGTTCGGCGTAATGCAGTGCGGCTGCCCGTTCGGCTTCCAAGCGGCGACGTTCTGTGATGTCCTGCATGGCCAGCAACAGCGTATGGGTGTGGTTGCCCTCACGATGGATTTTGCGCGCATTCAGAAGGATGCTTCGCTCACCAATCTTGGAAAAGACGTGCTTGACCTCAAAGTCTTCGACGGTCGTATTTCGTGGGACGACTTCCGTGAGCAATTCAAGAAGAGCAGGTATGGCCCACTGTCCGTTGCCCAAATCGTCCAGTCTGCGACCCACGGTTTCAGCAGGGTCTACATGAAACGTAGAATAAAACGCACGACTGGCACTGATAATTTCGAGCCGATCATCAAGAACTAGGAGAGGTTCGCGGACGGTATCGACGATACCCTTGGACAACAGCTGCTCACGCTCAAGAGCTGCGGCCGCGTCGCTCTCGGCCGTCACATCATCTATGGCCAACAGAATACGCCGTGACCCATTCCCAGGACGGATCGTCTTGCGCGCGTTAAGCCGCATGACGCGACGACCTATGTGTTGGAAAACGTGATCGACCTCCACATCTTCAACTTTTTGACCATGGTCAAGAATGCGCTCCAGTTCGCCGATCAACGTCGAAATATTCCACTGCCCGTTCCCAAGCGACGATAAGGTTGCTCCGATCGTCTCATCACGGTCGACCTCGAAGGTGGCGAAGAACTGATCGTTAGCGTATTCGACCACCAAGTCCTCAGTGAGAACCAAAAGGCTCTCTCTTAGGCTCGCGACAATTTCTGCAGGATCGATTTTGCGTAGCATGTCAACGTCGATGGTATTCGCTCCCGAAAAGCGGAACTCGTCTATGTACCGCAACAATAGACAAAGTGTATCAAAGACAATCTCAATAGTTAACAAAAAAACTGTTCTCTCTCGCACGGCGTTTTTTTGAATGCGGACGTTCAAGGCTCCGCAGAAGGTCGGTAATTTGGGCTCAAACCGGACTTGCGGCGGTGCGGCACGCAAATCTTGACCTTGCATGCTTCGGCGCGACCAACCTGATGGCCGGTCCCAGCCCAGATCGGACCCATGTCTTGTGACTCTCCCGCCGAGGGAGAACATGCAGGTCGGGCGGAAACCGGACCTTAGCTGCGTCTGCGAAGGTTCTTTGCCAGAATTGCATAAGCGGCCATTCAAGGCGTAGCAGACCGAAGCCCCATGCTGCGCTGCGCACCAAGGTCGGCCGTGTGCAGATTTGCGACCTTTGCAGTGTCGAGGCCGCAGGGCCTCGCTGGATGGCAAGGACGGCCCAGACCGGACCTTGCTGCAATTCGCGGCTAAAGGCAGCAATGAGCCCAAGACAACCGATTGCAGACATGGCTTCATGAAGGCGGTAGTCGACAAAGGAAAGCGGCCTCGCGAATCCTCTTACACAAGCTTGACCTCATAGATCGGTCCCAAGCAACTCCAAGGCTGCCTTCTCTCCAATCGCAAAGGCACCTTCGATTAGACCGGGGCTACGCTCTGACGCTTCGGACACAGCGAACCGAACGCGACCATCAAGAAGCGGTTGCCTCAAGTTGGCTGGACCGATGTAAGGATGAGTTGCGGGTTGCAAGGTATCCAGCTCGTTTACGATGCGAGGGTTCATTGCCCAGTCTTGGATCGCCAGATCAAGGGGGCGCGCTGCAGTTTTTCCAAAGCAATCTGAAAGCTGTTCCAAGATTGCCAACCTGAGACGCTCCGGCTCCGCTCTTCTTTGTTCCGGAGACCAGCTCACAAAGCCGAACAGCGCTGCAGGCGCGTTGTCCACACCCGTGTGGTCATGGACTTCAGCAAGTGGTCCGATCCGACTAACGATCCTGCCGGACAGTCCGTCGTCTCGCCAGAAAGGCTTGTTATAGATTGCGACGGCCTTGGCTTGGGTGCTCATCCACGTTGGCATCCCACGCATGGTCTCAATCAAGGCGGATGACGCCCAGGGAAGATGCATAGTTTTGGCTGCAACACGTAGTGGAACCGAGATAATCACCTTTTGTGCCGTGATGATCTCGCCTGAACCAAGATGGACGGCCATGTGATCTGGCCCGTCTTCAGACACTTCAGTAACCGGAGCTGACCTTCGGATATTGATCTGGCCAACACGGTTGGTCAGGGTGTCGATTAAGGTCGATGGTCCACCTGCAATGCGGACCATACCATCTTGGCCGGGCAAAGGTTGGCGCAGCGGTGTAGGCCCATAACCGACGACGACAGCATCACCTTCGTTAAATTGCTCAAAGGTTGTCGCACCAAGAATGTCAAGCCAACGCGCAACCACAGGTTGGTGGTTTGGCCAAACCCAGGTAGGGCCGAGATCGGCAACTGCATGATCACTGGTCGGATCTCGTAGTGCGCGAATACGGCCTCCAATCTGTGCATCCGCTTCGAGCAGTTGCACACTGGCACCTGCCTCGCGCAACACCGCTGCAGCTGTTAGTCCAGACAGTCCTGCGCCTATAACGACCACGTCCATGATTTCACCTCGACGTTAGTAGCCGAAGCGCAAAACAGCTCCAACGACGTTGAAATGCAACATTTGAGCAGTCTTTGCAAACACCCGAATAGATGGGGCCAATAGCGGAGCCAGTTTGAGCCGCCCTTCGGGATGGCAAATGCCATCCAACGAGCACTCGAAGCTGCCTACAGACAACGGCAGCTTTGTCCGTACAGCGGACCTCTCTGCAGACCGCAGCGATCGACCCCTCTCCGCCCTTTGTGGAGGATGTCAGTCCCGGCTCGAATCCGACATGAGAATTAGAAGTTAGCAAATTCCCTAAAGAAGACATTGGTCAATCTTGCAGAATTCCACTTGAATTAGTCATCCTACGCTTGTACTTTCTCTCCAGACTCGGGTAGCTTTTTCTGCTGTTACGTGGGGGCGCGACACATGGAATTACTGTGTGGAAATACGAGTGTTCGGGTGTGACTCGAAATCCTCGAATTGAAAGTATTGAAAAAGCCGAGCGTCTTATTGAAGAGATGCGTCTCAATGAGAAACGCTTGCGCGATTTCGCTGAAGCGGGATCGGATTGGCTCTTTGAGTTCGACAGAGAATTAAGGTTCTCGTTCGTCTCAGGTCAGTTACGGCAGGTGATTGGCATCGCACCGGAATATCTGCTCGGTAGGTCATTTGACGATTTCACCAAACGCAATCGGCTTGCGTCAGAAGCCCACCTTTTTAGAGAAAATAAGGCCAAAATGATGGCCCATGAAAACTGGAAGGATTTCACGTTTACGTTTGTCAGAGATGATGGCGAGCACCGCAAGGTTAGAACCAGCGGCAAAGCGTTTAATGACGAGAACGGAGAATTTGCAGGCTATCGTGGCAATGGGCGCGACATCACCGATCAGGTGAACATGGAAAGCCGTCTTAAATCACTCATTCAGATTGTTGAGACTTCGCTTAATGAAATCTATATGTTTGAAGCCGATACGCTGAAGTTCATTCATGTGAATTTTGGTTCCCGAAAAAACATGGGTTATTCCTACGCGGAATTTCTCGAACTGACACCCATCGATATCAAGCCGGATATGACGCTCGACGCCTTCAACAGAATTGTCGAGCCGTTGAGAAACGGCATTGAGCAACGTCTGATATTCGAAACCGTACACCAACGGAAAGACGGTTCCACCTATCCTGTCGAAGTCCATTTGCAGCTTGTTCACTCGGGTGAAGGCTTAGCTTTCGTTGCTGTCATCCAAGACATCACTGTACTCCATAACCAAACGGAAGCGCTAAGCCTGCGCGACCTTGCAATTGCCGAGGTAGATACCGGCATCCTGATTACCGATGCCAGAGAGGACGACAATCCGATCGTCTATGCCAACAAAGCCATGGAGCAGATGACAGGCTATACAATGCAAGAAATGCTGGGCCAGAACCCGCGTTTTTTGCAAGGTGATGATCGTGACCAACCAGGCCTTGAGCGTATCCGATCTGCCATTCGTAATTCAGTCCCAGCCCGCGAAACACTAAGAAATTATCGCAAAGACGGTTCGCAGCTGACAGTTGAGGTTAGTATCTCGCCTGTTAGAGATGAGAAAGGCAATGTGTCTCACTTTATCGGTGCGCAATCTGATGTGACCGATAAACTTCACACTGAAGAACGACTTCGCCAGTCTCAGAAAATGGAAGCCATCGGTCAGCTCACAGGCGGGATTGCGCATGATTTCAACAATCTACTGACAGTTATATTGGGGAACTGCGAGTTACTTTTTGATCGCGTTCGAGGTGATAAATATGCAGAAAACCTTCTAACCGAAGCAATAGGAGCAACGGAAACCGGTGCAAGCCTGACGAAACAGCTTTTGTCATTTGCGCGCCAGTCGCCGCTTCAACCAAAGGTACTAAACCTGAACAATCTGGTTGAAGACTTGTCCGACATGTTGATCCGCTCACTCGGGGAAACTATAGAAATAACCAAGAAACTGGCGTCTGATTTGGGAAATACGCTTGCAGACCCCAGTCAAACTAAGAGCGCACTGCTCAATCTGGTGATCAATGCCCGAGACGCGATGCCAGAAGGAGGCCGTCTGACCATCGAGACCAAAAATATGGTATTTGCTGAGGCGGAGGCCACCCGAAGCTATGGCATCGAGCCCGGAAAATACGTACGCTTGACGGTTTCGGATAACGGTGTGGGGATGCCTGCCAACATAAAATCAAGAGTTATGGAGCCGTTTTTTACGACCAAAGTGCAAGACAAAGGCACTGGCCTGGGGCTGAGCATGGTTCACGGATTTGCAAAGCAATCTGGTGGACACCTCGATATTTGCAGCGAACTTGGGCATGGTACTTCAGTGAATCTTTATCTGCCTATGACAGACGCAAGCGAGGACGAGTGTGCGATCACCAATGACGAAAGGAACACTGACATTGGCGGCAATCGGACGGTCCTGGTCGTCGAAGACGACGCCCGTGTCCGCAAGATAGCTGTCGCGCGATTGGAAAAACTCGCCTATCAAGTTGTGGAGGCCGAAAGCGGGCAGCAGGCTTTGGACATTCTGGCGAAAAGGAATGATATCGACGTCGTCTTTACCGATATGATCATGCCCAGCGGTATGACGGGCGCTGAACTCCTCGTTCAAGTTCAGGACCTATACCCACAAATAATGCAACTAATAACGTCGGGATATGCTGAAGACGGTGGTATCCCCAATGCCGGTACACTCTGGCTGCGGAAGCCCTATTCTCTGGCCGAAATGTCAAAGGTGTTTCGTCAGCTCTTAGCTTAGACGGCTGGCAAAAGGTTCATCTAACAGAAGGTCGGCGACAGGACGCTAAGTCCCGCTCACCGGACCTTTGGTAAATAAAATGCTGCACAATGTGTCGAACGTCTGCTTCGGGGAAGCTACAACGCAGCGCTCGGACATCTGGCCAACGGCAGGTCTGGGCCGTTCACGTCCTGAAGGACGACCATGGTTCGCAACTTTGCAGGGTCCGCTGTCTGCGCATAGCCGACCTTGGTGCGCAGCGCAGCATGGGGGCTTCCCGCCCATATTTGAGGGCGCTAGCATTTAGGCGGAATAGCAACATCGGGAATTGCCTCAATCGCCCGCGAAAGCTCAGTCGTCGGCGAACCCTTGCGATATACCTTATCGTGGATGTCCTTGCCTTCATGCCCGATGATATCGCGGACGACTTTGTCTTCAATGCCTGCGTGATCTAACTCGTTCTGCACGTAGTGCCGGAGGCTATGGAACGAAAGTTTTGTGCCTTCTGCACCCAGTTCTTGATCGATAATTTGCCGCATTCGACGGCCGACCTTGCGCCCAAAGGCATCATTCCCAGCTTCATAAAGATCGGGGAAGAGACTTTTTTGCTTCGCATTTCTTGCTTTCTGGATGTGTTCCAGAAAGCCGAGGGTTATCAAGTGGGAGTGGATAGGGATCAATCGGCGTGAAGACAGGTTCTTGATCCGGCGCAGTTCGGAATCTTCGATCGAGAAGCATGGAATACCGTCGGCATCGACAATATCCGATGGCGAAAGGCCCGCGATTTCCTCTCGGCGGGCACCGGTATAAGCGCCAATGAGCGGGCACCAATAGATCCCATTCTTGAAGATATTGCATCCCGCTTCGGTCTGGTGGCGTTCCGAGCGTGATCCGGTCCAGACGGGATTTCGAAAGATCTTACGGAGCTGCTCGACGGAGAAGGCATCGCGTTTGTCACGGGCGCGGACGGTTTCCTTGCGGCGCAGCTTGGTGGGTTTCAGGTTCGGATCGACCGGCAGATTGTCGTCGCGTGCCCATTCCGCAATCTGGTTCAGGTGGTCAAGATGCCGGTTGATTGTGCCGACCGAGAGCACGACCTTGTCGGACGGAAGCGATGCCGCCTTTGCCATGACTTCATCCCGGGCCATCGCCTGATCCTTGGGGCTTTTGCCCCAGCTTTTAGGCATCTTGGCCAGGTCAGCGCGGAAGGATTTCACATCGGGCTGGTGAATTTTGGTGATGTCATCCAGCCCTGTCAGCATTGTGAAGAGGGCAGCAAAACTCTGATACTGGCGCAGCGTCTTTTCCTCGATGCCTTCCGTGCGCTTGATCGCGTTCATACGTTCGACGACGGCTGTGAGGGCAGGGGAGGGTAGTTCAGTTGCGGTCGGCTCGTCCGGCACGATCTCGGGCTTTGGGGCCGCTTCCGGGGCTTCTCCGGCCCATGCTTTTGCCTTTGCCGATACAAAGAGGTCCTTCAGCATGGCATAATCCAGAGCCGAGTGCGTTTCTTGGCCTGTTTGCTCTTTAAGGACACGCAGCAGCGCCTGCCTGCGTGCATCGCTGCCCAGGTCCTTTCTGATCAGGTTAATATTGCTGCGCACCAAATCAGACGCATCTGCCGGAACCAAATTGTTTAGACCATCGGTTGAGACGCGCGCCCAAGCCTCCGCCATGGCCGCATCGTGGCGGGCGTCATCTGCCGGATCAAGGCTATCGACGCGGCTGAGCATGGCAAGCTGCGCGATCTTCGCCCGTTCCTGGCGAATGACCTCAGACAAAAACGCCCGACCATGCTCCGGCGTGATGCGGCTCCCGACGATATGCTCCATGATCCTGTCACTTTCTGCGCTGACTTTCCGGGCCAAGATAAGCGCATGGCGACGATCCGTCGTCCCTAGAGAGAGCTTGATATCAATGATTTCTGTGGAAAACCGTCTGGTTTTACGCCGCCATTGGTAAACATCGCCGCGTTTTGACAGGTGAGGTTGCGTGTTCATTTTCGTTCCGTTCTTTGCAAACGGATGGGACGCAACTGGCTGAGGTGGTGGAATACTGCGGTGCCGCAGTCAAATACCATTTCCCTCAAAAGATCTTATAAAACAAAAACTTATGAGGGAAATGGCTCCGACGGTAGGGATCGGAGCAATCTTCAACGTCTATGTAAGTCATTGAATATTATAGATATGACCGCAACGTAGCCGTGGATGATGCCGCAGTATGATGTAGCACTCCATAGCGTGTATCCGATGCCCACGCAACTGAGGCAAGCATGGTCGGCGGACAGCGGTCGTTCGCTGCGCCGGGCATGAAATGGCACAGTGCGGACGAAGTGATCTTTCGCTGCAGTCGCGCCAGCGTCCGCTTGCGGGAAAGCGATGTTAGTATGCACCCCGCAAACCCAGAGCTGTTGAAGGTGACAGGGTTCTACCCTCTAGATGACGGAACGTAACAGCCTCTTGCGAGTTGTTCATTTAGCGAAAAAGCTACATCTCTATTGAGGACTGAACGCCATCCGATCAGCCCTAAGTTTGTAAAGGGTTTGTGATGTCAGTCTATCTTCATGGTTTGTCCACCGCGTTGCCGCCGCACTGTTTAACTCAATCCGAGGTCAGGGAACGCGCATCCATCATCTTTGGTCAGAAGTACCCGCAGTTTGACCGGCTGTCGAAGACGTTCGACACAGCCGGTATCGACAAGCGATATTCCGTTGTGCCTATCGACTGGTTCACGCAAAATCATGGCTGGTCAGACCGGAATGCAGCTTTCATGACAGGTGCAAAGGCGCTGTTCATTGAGGCAGCACAACGCGCTCTTGATTATGCAGGTTGGACTGGGGCTGACGTCGATTGCGTCGTCACTGTGACGTCTACGGGTATCGCGACGCCGTCCTTAGAGGCTCAAGTCTTTTCCGAAATGAGCTTTCGAGAAGATGTCATGCGCGTTCCGGTTTTTGGTTTGGGATGCGCTGGTGGCGTTTCAGGACTATCTACAGCGCAAGCAATTGCAGCAGGCCGACCAGGATTGAAAGTGCTGTTGGTCGTTGTTGAGGCATGTTCCCTGTCGTTTCGCGCAGATCGCCTCCAAAAAGCTGACATCATCGCGACGGTCCTATTTGGTGACGGGGCTGCCGCCTCTTGTATCAGTTCTGCCGCGCCGGCTTCCGGCAAGATCATCACACTCAGCCAAGGCCACCAAAAAATGTGGC
Source organism: Roseobacter sp. GAI101 (assembly GCF_000156335.1). Classification (GTDB taxonomy): domain Bacteria; phylum Pseudomonadota; class Alphaproteobacteria; order Rhodobacterales; family Rhodobacteraceae; genus Sulfitobacter. The sequence goes on along the minus strand of NZ_DS999213.1, from coordinate 1,262,793 downwards.
CAGGCACGCTTGATATCATGGGCTGGGATGTTGATGAAACGGGCTTTGGCGTTGTCTTTGATCGCTCGATACCGACCTTTGTGACGGAAGAATTCGCCGCCGCAACCGATGGAGCGCTGAAGGCCGCAAATTTGGACCACGGTCAAATTGACCGATACGTTTGCCACCCTGGCGGCGCAAAGGTCGTGGATGCGATCGAGGGCGCGTTGCGCCTTGAACAGGGATCGTTGAACGCAGAACGTGACACATTGAGGGCAGCAGGAAACATGTCAGCCCCAACAGTGATGTTCGTAATGAAATCAGTGCTTGAGGCAGGAAATACAGGGCAAATGATGGCTTGTGCATTGGGACCAGGATTCACCGCGTCCTTCATGCCGTTCCACGTCACCGCGGAGGCGGCATGATAGAAACTGCAACTCTGCTCTTCCTTGGATTTATCGTCATCCAGCGGCTTAGCGAACTGGTCATCGCAAAACGCAACACTGCAAACCTTTTGGCAAAGGGCGCTTACGAGGTAGGCGCGTCGCATTATCCGGTCATGGTAGTGATGCATAGCGCATGGATCACGTGCCTGTTGATTTTTGGATACGATGAAGCGGTCACTTTCGGATGGCTTGCCGTGTTTGCAGTTCTGCAAATTTTCAGGGTCTGGATACTGGGCAGTTTGGGCAGCCCATGGACAACGCGCATCATCATCCTTGAAGAACCGCTGGTTGTGCGCGGCCCGTTCAAATACCTCTCTCACCCCAATTATATGCTGGTCGTGGCCGAAATCATTGTCGCGCCAATGGTTTTGGGCCTCGTTTGGGTAGCAGTAGTCTTTACCGGGCTGAATGCCGTCATGTTGTGGGTTCGCATTGGGATGGAGCACAAAGCGCTTGCGCCACTTCGGACGGCCTAATCTTGTCGTGGGGCATAGGGTTCGGGGCTGAACGCCTGGGCTTGGTCGCCCTCATATTTCCACGTATCATCGCGCTTTGCCTGCTCGCCGCACTGGCCCTCATTGGCACCAGTTTTTCCCGCCTCTCCTTTGACGATGATATCCACCGTGTTTTTCTATCAGACAGCCAATTGTCACAGGCGCAACGCGCGTATGAGGCCGAGCAATCTCCCCCTCTCAGCACTGCAATGGTCTACGTCACATCGCAAGGGGCGCTAAATGCAGAGCAATTGACCGCACTGCGCGACTTGTCGCTGGACCTTGAATTTGTGGAGGGAGTCACAGCAGTTGCGTCGCCTTTTGTCCTCAGACGGCCACCCTCTGTCGAAGCACCGTCAGGAATGCCCCTATTCGGAACCCAGATTGATGCGACTTTTGCGGATGACTTGACCACTTTTGAGGCTTTGGACACAGGGTTGCCAACATTTGTAAACCACACTCTGACGGCGATGTTGCTCAGTGTGTCGATCGACACCGATCAAACGACCATTGCCACTGCAATGACCGATATCCAAGCAGAACTGGACCGCGCCTTACCCGCAGGTTTATCTGCCAGCCTGACCGGCGAAGACATTATCAGCAATGAAATCGTTTCCGGGTTAAAGGATGATCTGATCGCGTTGAATGTCTGGGGCGCTTTGGTTATCGCGCTTGCCGCCTTTGCGCTGTTGCGTGATTTGCGGCTGGCGCTGTTGGCGGTTGTGCCGGCGCTCTTAGGGGCGTCAAGTGTGCTGGCGCTGTCAGTCTGGCTGGGGTATCCGATCACCGTGTTGAGCAATGTCATCCCGATCCTGTTGCTGGTTTTGGGAGTCGCTGACGGTGTTCACCTCACGGCACATCTAAAAGAGAATGGCTCTTTGCGGGGTGCTATTGAAGACGTCGGTCCCGCATGTGCATTGACGGCGCTGACAACGGCGGTCGCATTCGCCAGCATCATGTTTACTGGAAACGCGCAGCTTTTTGAGTTTGCAATACTGGGTGCAATCGGCACGACGCTGTCCTTTGTATTCGTCATCGTGACATTCGCATTGTTGGGGCGGATCATACCGCTATCAGACGAGCCAATTCCCCAAACCAGCGCGGTTTTTGCAAACAAACTGACAGCTATAGGTGCATCGCTTCCCAGCGCAACGGTGGCAACCTGTATCTTGACCCTTGTTGCCGCGACATGGGGCTTTAGCGAGACGAAGGCATGGTTTCCTCTCTATCAAAATCTCCCAGATAGCAGCGCAACCCTCAGAACCAACGACGCTATTGCAGATGATTTCGGCGGTGTTTTCCAGATGATCGTCGAAACTACAGGTGACTGGGTGCAAAGGCAAAACTTGGTCGCACAGCTCGAGGCCGTCAGCCCGTCAAAGACGGTCCTTTCGGAAGTGAATTTTGCACGTTGGCTGGGCCATCCAAACGAGCAGCCGACGGCAGAAGAGCTGGAAACTCTCCCAAATGCTCTGGTCGATCAACTGCGCAGTGAAAATGATACTGCCAGCATCTTTGTGTCCATGCCCGAACCCATGCGCAGCGATGAAAGTTTGGCCCACTTTGATCTGATCTATGACACCGCCGTCACGGCAGGTGCTGACACGATCATCGGCCTGCCCACGATCATGCGGCAAGAAGCTGTTAGTCTTATTGAACAGCTCTCGTATGGCTTGATCGTAGCGAGCCTTGGCGCGACGGTTCTAGTGGCCATCGCATTTCGTTCGGCTCGCTTGATTCCGGTACTCATTATTCCTAACACCTTGCCGCTTATGATCACCGGCGCATCGCTGCATTTTTGGGCGCAGGGTCAGCTTAGTCCGACAGCCGTTCTTGCTCTGACAATCGCATTTGGTATCGCCATTGATGACACCGTTCACTTTCTCAACCGGTTCTACAATGCGAAGGCGAATGGCGAAACCTCTGCAAAGGCCGTGACGACAGCAGCCAAGTCAGCGGGACAAGTCATGGTGTTGACGACGCTTTTGCTGACGGTGGGATTGTCGGTGACGCTGTTCAGCGATTTTACCCCGATCCGCCTGTTTGGCGGCATGATGATCGCAACGCTATGGGCTGCATTGTTGATCGATCTTCTATTACTGCCTGCTTTGTTGACTTGGAAAAGGACCGCAGATGTTTCTGTCTAAAATCACTTTCCTCATAGCGCTGACGGCGGCGTCGACTGCGCTGTCAGGGCCTCTTGCCGACATGGATGGCAGCTGGAGAGGATCAGGCTGGGCCAGAGAAACCCTGCAAGGCCCGCAAGAGACAGTGCGTTGCCAGATAGCGAATAGCTATGACAAGTCAGCTTTGACATTGACGCTCTCAGGTCAATGCGTTGTGCCTAGACGTAGGTTGACCATAGCAGGAACACTGACAGGGTCAGAAGGCATAGAGCGGATCACGGGGCGTTGGTCCAACCCAGATGGCATTGGCAGTGTTCGTATCGTAGGTACCCAACGCGATGGGATTGTCGCTTTCAACTTTAGCGCAACTGATCCAGCAACGGGCGGTAAGCTTGCACAAAACGTCGAATGGCGTGTCTCGGATGGAACGCTTCGATTGCGGTCTACGGATCGCAGTGACCCGAGCATTATGATGTCAGATATCTCATTTGGCAGATAAATGGTGTTCACTGCCAGCAGCTTCACAAGAATTTTCAAAAATCATGTCGGCAAAGATATGCCAAACAGACATCAATAATCATAAAAAAACCTATAATTTTGGCCATCGCACCGCTTTATCTGGCTGTCGCTTGTACGACGACCGGCCCTGCTGTCACTGGTGAAACAGAACCTGGCACGGCGGTGGTGATCGACATATAACCGATCTTTCGTTTCGCACCGACACCGCAAACTATCTTGGTCGGTGACACTGTCGAGTTCCACAATGTGTCGGCATTTGTTCACTCGGTATCGACACGCCCTGCCACGCCAGAAGAAACCGCGTCGACTGAACTGCCTGCTGGAGCAGAAAGCTTTGATTCCGGCGAAATACCTGCGGGCGGTATTTATTGACAGGTATTGGCTGTGCCGGGAACGTATAAGTATTTCTGTGATCCACATCACGGCGCTGGAATGGTCGGGACGATAATTATAATCGAAGGGTAGCTGATCCAACTATTTGCAGGCGGGAGCGGGTCGTTCCACTGCAATTGGTTTTATAGTCCGAAAACTATCGCCTCAACGCTGCAAATCGCATTACATTTCCCTCGTATCGGATACTCCAAAAGTAGTCATTCGTTACCTCTGCAGCATTCGACACTTTGGGCTCTGACCCGCCATTACCTGCACCTTGTTCGAAGGTCCGCACTGGGCCGTTCGTGTCGATCGACACCAAGGGCGGAAAGCATGCGTAATTGGGCTGACCATGCACTTAGGTCGAGCTCCCGATAGGATCGAAATCTGTTGCTGATACAATGGTCTTAAAAGGATAGTTTGCCCAATTAACCAGCAAAGTCCCAGCGTTGAAGCACTGCCATGGCTTGAGACACCAACGTCTCTTCAAGCCCGCCTAACACATTCCGGTTGCTGGAGGGTTAAGACTAGTTCAAATCCTTCCGACAACACCCATTTGAGCGGTTTCGCTCATCAATCTTCTGCCGGGGCTTAAAGCGCTTGATCAGTAGGCAAAATCACTCGATTGTTCATGAGCGCTATGCAAATAGGGGAAGGTCAGGTTATCGGTACAAGCGGTGGCACCAGACGCTTCCCTTCTTCAGAAAAGGAAGCCCAATGCGGACCTTCACACTCCCTCTTATCTTAATGGCAAGTTTTGGGCTGAGCACGCCCGTCCTGGGGCGGGATCTGAGCGACGTCATCGGTGGTATTGCCCAATCACTGATCCAGCAAGAGGTGGACCGAAACGCCTATGTCGCCGCGCAGAACGCAAATACCGTCTCAGCCTACCGCGACTATCTGGCGAAGTTTGAGAACGGGAGGTACCGTACCAATGCCGAAAATGCCCTTGCACGGCTGGGCACGCCGGTTGAGGGTTCTCCGGCATCAGCGGCTCAGGCTGAGGCTAGGCTGGGCATCACCTTCACACAGCGCGTGTCTGTGCAGCGAGAGTTGACACGGATGGGCTACAAGACCTACGGCACCGACGGCGTCTGGGGTCGCAATACCCGCAGTGCTATTTCCAATTGGCAGCGAGACAGGGGTGACAAAGTCACTGGTTACGTCACAGGCGAGCAATTGCGGCTGCTGGCACGGGGCACTGTGGTGACACCACCTTCTGAGGATCAGTCGTCGGGCGATTTGACGCCTGCTCAGGCTGAGGCTAGGCTGAGCACCACTGTCGTACAGCGCGTGTCGGTGCAGCGAGAGTTGACACGGATGGGCTACAAGACCTACGGCACCGACGGCATCTGGGGTCGCAATACCCGCAGTGCTATTTCCAACTGGCAGCGAGACAGGGGTGACAAAGTCACTGGTTACGTCACAGGCGAGCAATTGCGGCTGCTGGCACGGGACACTGTGGTGACACCACCCTCTGAGGATCAGTCGTCGGGCGATTTGACGCCTGCTCAGGCTGAGGCTAGGCTGAGCACCACCGTCGTACAGCGCGTGTCGGTGCAGCGAGAGTTGACACGGATGGGCTACAAGACCTACGGCACCGACGGCATCTGGGGTCGCAATACCCGCAGTGCTATTTCCAACTGGCAGCGAGACAGGGGTGACAAAGTCACTGGTTACGTCACAGGCGAGCAATTGCGGCTGCTGGCACGGGGCACTGTGGTGACACCACCCTCTGAGGATCAGTCGTCGGGCGATTTGACGCCTGCTCAGATCGAGGCAGCGTTGCGCCTTACGCGCGCTCAACGGATTACGATCCAACGCCAACTGAAAGCGGTCGGTTATGATGCTGGTGTGGCAGACGGGCTCTGGGGCAGCCGCACGCGTGCAGCAATTTCTGCCTGGCAGCGAGCGAACCAAGGGACGCCTACCGGGTACGTCACTGAGACTCAGGTCAGGTTGATCGCCAACCAAGCGGGAACTGCTGCCGCTGCGCCGGATGATAGCGCGTCTGGTCCAGCGCTAGAGGAAAGCCTTCTCGGGCTTACGCGCGCAGAGAGGGTAGATTTGCAGCGCCGACTGGTGCGGCTTGGCTACAAATCATCGCCCACCGACGGAATATTTAGTTCTGAGACCCGGCGCGCTGTTGCTGAATGGCAGGCGAGAGAAGGCGAGACTGCGACGGGATATCTGACGGCGGATCAGGTAAGGCTGATTAGGGTTGAAACGGGAGGGTAGGGCGATCTTTTCAGAGTAAATCGGCTTAAGGCGGGCAGGGAAGATTTCCAGCGTTTGGAGATGACTAAGCCTGACACATCTCCCTCTCTCTGTTTCAAAACGAGCCATAAGGTTATCCGCTTTGCGCTGATGCCGTATTTCAGATTTTCTCTGCAACTCTGAAATGTTGAGGCGACAGTTGTAAAGGTTGCTCTAACAAAGCCAAGAGCGAGGCCGTCCCGCCCTCAGCGCAGGCTTAAGATTTGCAGCATCAGTCATTTTGAGCTCTTTGCTGCAGTCCGCTTCGTGATGCACCAAGGTCGGCTTTGGGCCGTTCATGTCGATCGGCACCAAGGGGCGGAAAGTGTGCACTCGCTGCAAGTGCTCGGTCCATGCCTTGGTGACGCGAAAGCCGCCATTCAAAGATCGAACCCCCCGATCAATCGTGCTGCACACTCCACCAAAGGCAGCAATGCGCAGATAGTGTACTTTGCAAAGTCGAGCGAACGGCCCGGAGCAGACATTGGCGCAGATGATGGGCGCTGCGCTGCAGCTTCCCCAAAGCAGACCTTGGTCGGTCGTGCAGCATTCTCTACCGCCGAATGTCGTAGAAGCGGGACAAAGCGGACCTTCGCTACGATGAAGCGAATGTCGACGTAGCGTCCGCATCGTTACCCTTTCAAATGGCCTGACATTTTTTTGGCCCTGCCCTGAAAAAAACGCTGAAGCTAATAATTCTTAAGCCCAAAGTGTGTGATCGGCGGAGCAATACTCGACCACGGTAGCGGCGGCGTAGTGCGGTCGCGGGCGGCTTAAAAGTCGGCCACTTTGGCCCTTTCATTTGATGGGAGGGTTTGGGGATATTCACTGTGGAATTATATTTGAAGGTGCGTCGCGCCCATTTTCAGGATGGGTTGAGCGGGCGGCAGATAGCTCGGGATTTTGGGATCAGCCGGGACAGTGTTGGGAAGATGTTGGCGCATTCTGAGCCCCCTGGATACCGGCGGACGGCGGCGATTAAACGCCCGAAGTTGGATGCATATATCGATCAGATTGATCGGTGGTTGGCGGAAGACAAGATGCGCCCTCGTAAGCAGCGACACACATCCAAGCGCATTTTTGAACGGCTCCGTGATGAATGCGGCTTCAACGGCGGGTACACCATCGTCAAAGATTATGTGCGCAACAAGAAGCGCGGTTCGCGTGAGATGTTCGTGCCGTTGAGCCATCCGCCCGGACATGCGCAGGCCGACTTTGGCGAAGCGTTGGTTGTGATTGGTGGCATTGAGCAGAAAGCCTATTTCTTCGCGCTGGATCTGCCGCATAGTGATGCCTGTTATGTCCGTGCCTATCCTGCCGCGAACACCGAGGCTTGGTTGGATGGGCATGTTCACGCGTTTGCGTTCTTTGGAGCGGTGCCACAGTCGGTGCTCTACGACAATGACCGTTGCTTGGTTGCAAAGATCATGCCGAATGGCGAACGTCAGAGAACACAGCGGTTCAGCGCGATGCTGTCGCATTACGTGGTCCGAGACCGATACGGTCGCCCCGGAAAGGGGAACGATAAAGGTAAAGTCGAAGGTCTCGTCGGCTATTCTCGTCGTAACTTCATGGTACCAATGCCCCGCTTTGCGAGTTGGGCAGCGTTCAACGATTACCTCGAAGAACAGTGCTGCAAACGGCAAGCAGACATCTTGCGCGGCTATAAGATCAGCATCGGTGAACGATTGCAGGCTGATCTGGCTGCGATGCAGGGCTTGCCAGATGCGCCGTTTGAAGCTTGCGACCTGCGCAGTGGCCAGGTCACATCGACATCCGTGGTGCGCTATCGCGGCAATGATTACTCAGTGCCGGTGGCCTTTGGTCACCGTGAGGTCTGGATAAAGGGATTTGTGGATCGGGTCGTTATTGGCTGCGCTGCTGAGGTGATTGCGCAGCATGTCAGGTCATACGACAAAGACGATATCACCTTTGACCCTGTGCATTATCTACGACTGATTGAGCGTAAGATCATGGCCTTTGATCAGGCAGCTCCGTTGCAAAACTGGAACCTACCTGATGCATTTTCAACGTTGCAACGGTTGTTGGAAGTGAACCGCGCCGGGTTTGCCGGAGGCTCCAACTCATGAGTAGGATGGAGCATCATGAACAAAACAACGAACAAATATACTCCAGAAGTGCGCGAACGTGCCGTACGGATGGTTTTGGACAATCAAGGGCAGCATGACAGCCGCTGGTCTGCGATCCTGTCAATTTCTGCGAAGATCGGCTGTGCGCCGCAAACGCTGAACGAATGGGTGAAGAAGGTCGAGGTCGACACCGGTCAGCGTGGTGGCGTGACGACCGAGATGGTCGAGAAGATGAAGGCGCTTGAACGTGAGAACCGCGAGTTGAAGCAAGCCAACGAGATCCTTCGCAAGGCCTCTGCGTATTTTGCACAGGCGGAGCTCGACCGCCCGTTCAAGAAATGATCCGCTTCATCAACGATCACCGCGCAGATCATGGGGTCGAGCCGATTTGCAGGGTTCTGCCGATTGCCCCAGCCACTTTCTATGATCATTTGGCCAAGCAGGCTGATCCTTCGCGTCTGTCGGATCGCGCCAAACGTGACGAAGAACTGACGCCTGAGATCGAACGTGTCTTTGAGGAGAATCTGAAGGTCTATGGCGTTCGTAAAATTTGGCACCAGATGCGCAGGGAAGGCTTTGACATTGCACGCTGCACTGTTGCCAGACTGATGAAGGACATTGGCATCGAAGGCGTCATTCGTGGCAAGAAGCCACGAACAACCATGCCTGACAAGGCGCTGCCGTGCCCATTAGATCGGGTGAACCGCCAGTTCTATGCGCCTGCGCCAAACGGACTCTGGGTGAGTGACTTCACCTACGTCGCAACCTGGCAAGGGTTCGTATATGTGGCCTTCGTCATCGATGTCTTTGCGCGGCGCATCGTCGGTTGGCGTGCCAGCCGTACAGCAAACGCTGGCTTTGTTCTCGACGCACTTGAACAGGCCATTCATCAACGCAGGCCAGCACAAGATCAACTGGTGCATCACTCGGATCGCGGTTCCCAATACCTATCAATCAAGTACACCGAACGGCTGGCTGAAGCCAAAATTGCCCCATCGGTCGGCAGCGTCGGCGACTCGTATGACAATGCCTTGGCCGAGACGATCAACGGCCTGTTCAAAGCAGAAGTCATTCACAGACGCGGGCCATGGCGCAGCTTTGAAGCCGTCGAATATGCCACCCTCGAATGGGTCGACTGGTTCAACAATCGCCGCCTGCTGGAGCCAATCGGGAACATCCCGCCAGCCGAAGCAGAGGCAAACTTCTATGCCGCTATGGAAAGATCAGACATGGCCGCGTAACTAAGACAAATTAGCCTCCGGCAAACCCGGCGCGGTTCAAAGCGCGGCAGGGCAAGGCTGGGAAGCGCGAGTACGTGCAGGTCCTCCGTCTGCTGGAACGCTTTGAGATGGAGGTGCTGCACAATGCAGTCAAAGATGCGCTTCAAATGGGAGCCATCAGCTTTGATGCCATCAAACACCTTGTGCTATGCCGCGTTGAACGCAGGCAGCCTCGGTTGGATTTGGATCTCTATCCGTTTCTGCCCAGAACGCATGTCGCGACGACATCAGCCGCATCCTACATGAGCCTGCTGGATGGAGGTGGCGCATGACCGATGCACCAGAACTGCTCTTGGCCAACCATCTCAAAACCCTGCGCTTACCGACCTTCCAGCGTGAACACGACAAGCTCGCGCGCATCTGTGCCGCGCAGGGCGTGGATCATGTCCGTTATTTGGCCCGGCTGACCGAGCTTGAACTGATCGACCGCGAACGCCGCATGGTCGAGCGCAGGATCAAATCGGCCAAGTTCCCAGCCGTCAAAAGCCTGGACAGTTTCGACTTCAAGGCAATCCCGTCGTTGAACAAGATGATGGTCTTGGATCTGGCGCGGTGTGATTGGGTCGAACGGCGGGAGAATGTCATCGCACTTGGCCCATCTGGCACTGGAAAGACCCACATCGCCCTCGGGTTGGGCCTGGCCGCCTGCCAAAAGGGCATGCCTGTCGCTTTTGTCACGGCGGCCTCACTGGTGAACGAGTTGATGGAAGCGCGAGACGAGAAACGGCTGCTGCGATTGCAACGCCAGCTCGCTAAGGTCAGCCTGTTGATCATCGATGAACTGGGTTTTGTGCCGCTCAGTAAAACAGGCGCTGAACTGCTGTTCGAACTGATCTCGCAACGCTACGAGCGTGGATCAACACTCATCACCAGCAACCTGCCGTTCGAAGAGTGGACAGAAACCTTCGGCACAGAACGACTGACCGGCGCATTACTGGATCGGCTGACACACCACGTGAACATTCTGGAAATGAATGGTGAAAGCTACAGGCTCAATCAGAGCAAATCAAAGCGTACCAAAACTTAACACATCATCAGGTTGGCCTGACGGCCAACGCGCCATGGAACGTGCTTGCTACTTAATGGCATCACGCCCCAAGGCGCGTAACCAAGTGGCCGACTTTTGCTCCGCCCCAATGGCAGGTTGTTACGCCGCCGTTGACAGGTTTACGGCTCGGATATTCCTCAGGGCTATGCGCTTATTATGAAAGCTATATTTTGTTTCGTACAACCTTAGAGGGGGTTCTCGGATTGCTCAAGACAGTGCAGGTTCATCATAGCCCGCTTGAAGTTGATTATTAACCGATCAATTTTCTGAGTCATGTTTGAGCAAGTTCAGCCCGTCAAAGGTGTGTAATTCGGGTCATTTTGGGTTTTCCTGATCTTGGGAACCTAAAGTGTGACGTCATTTTGTATCCGCCAAATAAATTATGGGATGGATCGGTCGCAGGCGAAAACCTCTTGCTGGCGTCATTTTTATTTATTCCTCATCTACGGATTGAATCCCCTTTATTTCATACGATTATTGGGGTTTTCAGAGGTATCTCCGCCTTCGCAATAAAGGAGAAAAGCAGCTTTTCAGGTTCATGCCCTGTATTCTGATTTCACAAATTCAGGTGAGATCATGAGCAATAACAAGACAAACTACACATACCGCGCTAGCCCCGAAGAGTTCGCATCGATCGATGCCAAAGCGAAACGTTATGGCTTTGCGACGCGGGCAAAATTCCTCAGTCATGCTGCCGCGGAATACGGACAGCACACACCCGATGATGTCTTCATGCAGTTGTCACATATTTCCTATTCGCTCCATCAGTTGGTACGGGCGGACAGTGGGCGCCTCCACCTGTTGAAACCACGTCAGATTAAGACGATTTCTCGCCATGTCCGGGAAGCGATGACTGCCCTGATCCAAGGGTCTGATTGATGTGGAGGCACGCAACATTTCCCTCAAAGGCCGATCCTCTGATGTACTATCCATCCAAGGACGGTCATGTGCTCAGCGGCAGTGTTCCAGAAAAGAATACGAAAGCCTTGATCAAGTTTTTCGCTCGTTTCGAAGAACCAAAAGGGGATGGCCTTGTCCATTTTACGCTGTCGCTGCCGGCTGGAATTCAGCTGAATGAGGAGCAGTGGCACGAGGTCGCGCGGCATGTCTTGAGAGAAAGTGGCCTACCGCCAGACATTGTGCCATGGGTCGTTTGGGGCGGCGAGCAGACAAACTGCGACCATGTACACATCATTGCGGCACGGCAGACCTTTACGGGCCGCTCTCTTGAGGTTGCTACATCCGTCGCCTTCACACAAAAGCTGGCGCGTGACCTGTGTCATCGGCTTAGCCTACCTGAACCAGACTGGATGCCTGATCCGGAAATGTGCCTGGTGATGCCGATACCAAAGCGAAGGCAGCGCAAAAACGCCGCTGCTTTCCAGTTCGCCACAGACGTGAATGCGGTGATGGGCCGGTTCCGGCCAGAAACTCTCGATATGCTGAACCGGGGACTGCGCCGGATTAAGTCGCCATGGCAGATTGATATCTGCGCGCAAAATGCCGGCTATCTGATCCCCGAGCATGCAGAGACCGGACGCCGGATCAACCCAAGGGACGCGGGCTCCGCGTTCTCCTCAAAGAACATCCTGCGCAGACTGGCGTTCGCAACTCGGCTCCGCCTCGCAAGAACAGCCCTCTTTCTACGACGCATAAGACAGCACATTGGGAACAAAGCGCTCCCAGAAATTTCATCTATTGAAGGATATAACGATGACCGATCTCAACCCGAACCACAAGATCACTCACGAGAAACTGGATTTGACACGGGAAGACATTCGGAAATTGATGCCAATCCTGACGCTCCTCGACACAGAGGAACAGGAGAAGGACCTCGATTTCGCGGACCGCCTGTTCAATCTCCTCCAGAGCCTCATCGAGAAGGGCGACCGGCAGGAACGTCTGCTGGCACAGCTCAACAGGCAGCTGACCGAGATGATGGCCTACCTGAAAATTCTTACAGACGTGGCGACGCAGGACGAGGAATCTGGTTTTTCCGATTGAAACGGTTGGCCAAGGATGCGGGGCTGAAAGCCACACAGAAATTCAGTCCGGACTATTCCTCTATCCTGTTAAAGGATGACACAGGTCGACAGGGCTGTTTTGACCTCGTTCAGCTTGCTATTGAGCCTGGCGGGCAGGAATGGGATGAGCGTTGGTATGCCCTAGCAGGCCGCTTTCAGACGCTTTTTGACTGGCAAGTGCCATTACGGAGTATGAGGGACGAAGGACCTACCTTCGATCCATTCTAAGCGGTTCTATCCCTGAGAACCTTCAAAAAACTACACGAATTGCTTCAACGACCTCCTGAAGCAATTCAAGCGGTGTTGGATCACGATATCGGCCATCTGTTTCATCACCATGGTGGTGGCCGACAAGGTCCTTGTCCGTGTTTGCTCGCCGCACTGGTAAAGACGGCCCTGAAGGTTAGCCAACCAACGCCTCCGTTGGTCGATCAGAGTTCGTGATGTCGTGCGCGGCCAGTACCTCGGCCAACGCGTCCCCGTCGATCTCCCGCTGCTCCAAGAGGGCTTCTGCCACCCGCTCCACCAGTTTTGCGTTGCCCTCAACGATCTCTTTCGCACGCAGATAGTGGCCTTTGATATCCGAGTTCACAACTGATCCGAGGGGGTCGAGGGGATCGAGCTGCGCCAACTTCACGGAACCGACGGAAAGCAGGTTGTTTGCATAGAGGCCCCATGAATATCTCGCTTTGAAAGCAAGCTCGGTCGCCTGTTCCAGATCGGCTTCTGCGCCGTTTGAGACTGATCCGAGAAGGACCGCTTCTGCGGCACGGCCCCCCAGGGTAACGGCGATCTGATCACAGACGGTTTTCTTTGTTGCGGCAAAGGGCATCTTTCCATGATAGGCCCCGCCGCGGGCCGTGATGCGCACCATGTCGGGCAGGGGGAGGTCAAGACTATGTGCGACGACGGCATGGCCTGCCTCGTGGATGGCGATGCGGTGCAGATCCTCCTGGCGTCCTTCGGGGGCAACATGGTCGACAGCTGCCTTGAGGTGATGGTTGCCGAGCGTCGTGTTGCTATGACGCGCCTGTCCGCGGGCGTCGCGGACGACGGCTGCAACTTGCGCGCCTGACATACCAAGCAGGCGGTCGGCGGCAGGCGCAAGATCGAGATCCTGAGCGCTTGCGCCCAACTCAATCTCGAAGATCCGTTTGATCCCTGCGCGGTCGGGGTTCTCAAGCGCCGTATGCCGATCAAAACGGCCGGGGCGAATAATTGCAGGATCCACGTTCTCTGGCAGATTTGTTGCACCCAGAACGATGACACCCGCAGTGTTATTGAGCGTTGTGATGTGCTCGAGCAGTGCGTTGACGATGGCGGCGACATAGCCCGAGTTGCGGTGAGAGACAGATCGTTTGGAAAAACTATCCAGTTCATCAACGAAGAAAACGCAGGGGGCAGAAGCGATTGTTTTTTCCACGCTCTCGGACAATGTCCTGAGAAAATCACCCTGATGGCCCGCTTTTTGACAAATGCCGTAGCTGGTTGCGATGAGCGGGATGCCCGCAGAGCCAGCAAGAGCTTGAGCGAGCAGCGTTTTGCCTGTTCCGGGAGGTCCGTAGAGAAGCACTGATGAAGTGACTTCGGACCACGGCAGATGGCCGGTCCGCCACTGTGCAAGGTCGCCGAGGAGATGCTGCATTTCCTGTTGCGCTTGGGGCGGGAGATAGATGGCATCAAGGGTTGGGCCACGCGCCACTTTGCCTGTGTCAAGGCGGCGGGTCAGAGCGTAGAGGCGCGCTGCAACCATAAGGGTGGTCTGCTCTGTAAACGCACTTTTGAGCAGCGGCATGTGCAGGGCTTGAAGAGCCAGGTCATCGGGGAGGCGGTCGCGGATGGCGGCCTCGGAGACTTGTCCCGTGATGGAATGGGTCTGCCGTAAGATCTCGATGACCATATCGCCCGTCATTGGGGGCAATGTAGCGGTCCGCATCCAAAGCAGCTTTCCGCTGGGCGGCAGATCATCGCGGGTTCTGGCGCAAACGATCACGTTGTTGCCTTCGGCGATCAGCCGGTCAACCTTGTCGTTGAAGTCTTTGCGGCCACGATTGCTTGATGCGGCCTGAACATTCGGAAGCTCCGCAACAGCGATCCCATGCACGTTGATGCCAAAGTCATCAAGTGCCTTTGCGGTCTGTTCCAGAATGTCCGGGAACATGTCGAAGAAGACTTGACGCTCTTCATCGTCGGGAATCGACAGCAGCGTAACAGCTTGCGGTGACACAAGAGACCGCGCCATGTCCGGCGTTTTGAAGATGGCCGCAAAGCGTGCGGCAAAAATCAGTCGGGCCAGCGGCAGTTTTGCCTGCTGGAGGCAGGCGGTGCCATCGGCTGCAGTGGCATAGGGGTCGATGCCGCGCGCCTGCAACTCAGCAATTTCTTCAGATCCGAGATTGTCAGCGGCTGTAGTTTTGTACGAGGGCAGGGTGGGGACGTCCTCGGGCGTGTCCGGAAAGTCCATTAAGTCGTCGTCAGTGTCATCATCGAAGGGGGGCTTTGAAGATGCGAACCGGGCAGGGGTATTGGTCCGCCGGTGGTTCTCGACATAGACGTGCCGGAGGAGATTCTGCATCAGGTCGAGAGTGAAGGCGGGAGTTGCGCTGTCGCGCGCGATGGAAGGATGGGGCATTGGCATGCCTCCTTTTGTTCAATGAATAACGGGAAGGAGAGGGATCAGGCAGCGATGTCCGGAAACCGTTCGCCGGTATCGGGAAAGCGCGTTTCGATCTCGTCGAGGAGGCGGCGGATGAGTGGTGCAGCCTTGGGGCGATAGATCTCGCGTGTGACGTTGATGGCGTCGCCATACTCGGCCTTGGCCACAACCATGTCCGGAAACTGCGCGGTGAGCGTCCTGTGCGCGCGTTCCTCCTCTGCCCGGGCGTCGTGTCCGGTCGGCAGGTTCACGACACGCAGCACCTCCGTGGTGATGCCTTTGTCGATGCCCAACTGGTGCCGGAGGCGCTTTGCCGGACGTGCGCTGTAGCCGAGCTTGAGAACGGGTCGTCCAGGAAGGTCAATCCGAAAAATGTAGATGTGGGAAGGCCGCGCCGTTCTGCCAAGACTACAGCCCGAACAGGCGCAATCGCCCCAGACCATGTTGCCGACCATGATATCCTGCGTCTGACCGCAGGTGTGGCGATAGCTGCGGTAGCCCGGTTTGCCGCGTGAGGCGGGACCCAGGAGGTCCCACCCAAATTTGTTTGCTTGCGCGCGATAACGCTCTTCGCGACATGTCTCGCAGCCGAGACTGTGCCCACCGTCAGCAGCGCGTGCTACCCGGTGGTACTGGCGCCGCACCCGATGTCCACACGAGAGCTGGTAAAACCCATAGTGGCGGTTTTTGGGGTCACGCCCCAAGAGCACTGCACCTACTGTCCGTGCATGCTCGATGCGCTGGTGTTTGATGCAATGGGGGCATTCGGGGCTATGCCCGAGAACGACACTCACCCGTTTTGCATGTGTGCAACCGCAGTCATGACAGAGCAGAGCAACATGCAGTCGGTCTTTGACGCGATCAACGATGGTGAAGCCCTTTTTGCGCGCGGCCTTCCGCCATTTTGCAGGGACCTTTCCGTCAAAAGGGGCGTAAGTCGGGCTCGCGGAGCGTGAAAGCCGGACATAGTCGGGAAACAGTGCGGCAGGTGTGGATGGGTGCTCGGCAGGCATAGGGGAGACGGTGGGCAGCATCATGATGAAGCGCTCCTATATTTGATGTGAAAGAGGGAGGGTAGGGACCGCGCAAGACGCGGCCCGTGCGCTTGAGATCAGGCGGCGTGCTGGGCGTGATCCCGCTCGAAAAACGCGGCCTGCATAGACGCGATGCCGAACAACAAAGGCAGCGCCCGGTTCAACATGTTGCGCAGATCCGTGCCGCGCGTTGCAGATGCGCGACGGGCAATTGCCGCTTCCATTGTCTCACTCAGTGTGGGGTGATCGCCCGTCTCGATATCGAGCAGTGAGACCAGATTCTTCACCGTCTCGACAAGCAAAGGAACAGCAGTGGCACCTGCATGCGCGCGCAGAAATGCAAAAGCGGATGCTTCGGTCGCGACCCAGGCATCGGCCGTCGCTTCACCCGCACTCTCGACGGCGGAGTAATCATGATGCGGCATGTGCTGCACGTCCCGGTCCAGCTCGATGGTGCGCTCCATATGAAGCAGTACCGCTTCAAATGCTTTGAGAGAAAACAGCGAAGGGGTGGCGGAACGCGCTGCGCGCGTGGTAATTGTGAGGGAAGTCATGAGGATCTCCTAAGGATCGTTGTGATTAGGATGGCGCGCAGTTACAGCTGCCCGTCATCTGCTTACTGTATGCAATACTGATATCAATATTGCAATAATATTCTGAAGAAAAAACCTCTAAAGGCATGATTCACCTTGTCGCGGTAGCCGTTCGTGATATTAATATCACGAACGGGCTAAGGTAGAGATAAATGGCACCACCAAAAAGAGATACGACAGGCGTGCTCGTGCGTCTTCATGCGAAAACGCTCGAAGCTGTCGATGATCTGATCTCAAAGGAAGCAGATGATCCAAGCAGGCCCGAGATGATACGGAGGCTGCTAAAAGCCGTTCTCAAGGATAAAGGATACGAGATCGGGGAGTGGGTGGAGTAGGCGGGGGATCTCGCGCTTCAGCGGGTATCAGGTTTGTCCGGGTAATGTGCCATGTTGGCGGAAAACAGACCTTCGCTGCATCAAGGACGAACGGCAGAGAAGCATTGGAGCACTTGCCAGATCGCTCAGTTCGACACGGTACGGTGGGCCACGATGACCGCTCCGCCATTGCGGTCCGTAAGTATCTCGCTGTCGATGCGGTAGGCGTGGTTGAGGCTTGCGGGGCGCAGCACCTCTGCGGTGGGACCCGCGATGACCAGTTCTCCGTTGTCGAGAAAAACAATATGGTCGGCATGGCGCGCTGCGAGGGTGAGGTCATGCAAGGCGGCAAGGACCAGCCGTTCGGACGCGAGGGCGCGCAGGTGGTCGAGAACTTCGAGCTGGTGGTGCATGTCAAGCGCGCTGGTGGGTTCATCGAGGATCAGTACGCGCGGGTCACGGATCAGGCGTTGCGCCAGCAGAACGCGCTGTTGCTGGCCGCCGGACAGGCGATCCATCCGACGATCAGACAGCGCGCTGAGGTCCAGAGCTGCGAGTGCGCGGGCAACCTCTGCGCGGTCCTGTGCGGTGACACGCCAGCCCAGTCTCTCGCGCCGTCCAAGCAGCACGCAATCGGCCGCGCTCATGGCCGCCGAAACTGCGAAATTCTGCGGCATGAACCCGATGCGTTCCGGCGCGGGCCAATCGCCGTCCAGACTTTTTGTGCCGCGATGCGCGATCACTCCGGCCAGTGCCCCGAGCAGCGTTGACTTACCAGCGCCGTTCGGGCCGATCACGGCGATCAGCCCGGTTGACGGCAGATCCAGCGCATCAATGTGCAACAGTCGGCGGCGGCCCGCATCCACGGTGAAACCCTCAAGAATCAGGCTCATCTTTTTCCCTTCAACAGAATGATCGCCAGCAACATCGGGATGCCGGCGATTGCGGTGATGATGCCGACCGGGATCACGGCACCGGGCGAGATTGCTTTCCCGATGACAGAAGCCGCGACCAGCACCACCGCACCCATGATGCCCGCCATCGGCAGGCCAAAGCGGTGATCCTCGCCCACCAGCGCCCGCCCGACATGCGGTGCAATCAGGCCAACGAACCCGATGGTTCCAGTGAAGCTGACCGCGCCCGCCGTCAGAAGGGCAACCAGGATCAGAACACGGCGGCGCAGGGCTTCGACATTCAGGCCAAGGCTGGCGGCATTGCCATCGCCAAGGCGCAGCGCGGTCAGGTTCCAGACCTCGCGCAGGATAAAAGGTAAGGTGACCACCAGAATAACGCTCATCACCTTCACGCTGGTCCAACTGGCCTTGAGCAGGCTGCCAAAAAGCCAGAACACGATCTGTTGCAGCACTTCGGGCGCGGCCATGAATTGCAGCAGTGATTGCAACGATTGAAACAGAAAGAGCACAGCGATGCCCGCCAGCACCAGCATCTCGGGTGACGCGCCGCGATAGCGCGCGACCAGATACACCAGCGCTGCAGCAGTCAACGTCGCGGCAAAGGCCGCAAGCGGTACGCCGATCCACATGGCCACCGGCAGGGCAGAGCCGAACAGAATGACCAGGGCCGCACCGAAACCTGCGGCGGCGGAAAACCCCAGCGTATAGGGGCTGGCAAGCGGGTTGTTCAGGATCGTCTGCATCATCAGGCCTGCAATCCCCAACGTGCAGCCAACCAGGGCCGCCATGATCGTTTGTGGCATCCGCAGGTGCCACAGGATCACGGCCAACCGGCGATCCTCGGCTGCAGGCCCGTCCATCAGCCCGCGCAGCACGTCATCCAGCGGTAATCCCGCCGGACCGGTGACAAGGTCGGCCACCATCAGACAGATCAGGAGTGCGAGGGCGGCGCTTACCGCCCCCGCCTGACCGAAACCAAAGCGCTTTGCGGCGCTCTGGTCACTGGCGAGATCACTCATTCCGCGTGCATCACGAAAGTTCCAACTGGCTCGATCGGCAGCCAGTCAGCGTAGAACTGTGCCAGTTCTGCCTCTGGATCGACATCGGCAAAGGCCTCGGGATGCAGCGCTTTTCCGAGAAAACGGAAATAGGCGAAATCAGACAGCGTGCGTGTACCGCCATGATAGATGCCATAGACTTTGCCATTTTGAACCGCAGGCAGATCCGACCATCCGGCGCGGGCTTTGTAGGCGTCGATCCGTTGCTGCGCCAAACCCTTATCGGCCCCGAACCCCAACGGCACGGCAGCGGGACGGTTCAGCCATTCCGAGCCAGACAGCAGGATGACCTCGGGCGCTTCAGCCAGCACGTATTCCGGTGACAGCGGACCCCAGTTTTCGATCTGGCCATTGGCGATGTTCTGCCCTTGGAGCCGGTCGATGATACCGCCCCACATGCCCCCTGCATATGAATTGCCAATCTCGTCCGGACCCTTCTGTGCCAGCTCGACGTAGACCTTCGGCCGCGCGTCCGATCGGGCAAGACGGGCTTCGGTATCAGCGGTCTTTTCTGCATAAAGGGTGGCCAAGGCGTTGGCCCTGTCAGAAGTGCCCATCGCCAGACCCAAGGCACGGGTTGACGCAAGATGCGCTTCCAGGGTCTGCGCATTGTAATCAAGCACCAGAACCGGGATACCTGCCGTGTCGAATTGCCCAGCCGTTTCACCCAAGGCATCATATTGCCAACCGGCAAGGATCACGAGGTCCGGATCGGTTGCTATGGCGCTTTCGATCGAGAATGTGGACGATTCCGTATCGCCTACATCCCGCAGATCGTTCAGTTGCGGAAAGGTCTGGGTGTAGGCTTCCCATTGCCTGGGCCGCCACTCGGCCCAGGGACCACGCGACAGGCCGACGATCTTGTCGACTGCGCCATCGCCTGCGACGGCAAGGTAGTCCTCATAATAGAAGCCCAACATCACCCGCTCGGCGGGGGCCTCCAGTGTTACGGTTCGGTCGCGCAGATCGGTGATGGTAATCTGTGCCATTGCGGTCGTGCCCACCAATGCGGTGAGGCAGCTTGTCAAAACCAGTTTCATTCGGTGTCCTTTTGGATTGTTAGTTTTGCAACGGCGCGATCCGCCGCTGTCATGCGTTCAGGCAAAGGTTGCGCCGCAGGATGGGGCCATGGGGAAAACCCCGCAGCCACGCGGTTCAGCCTTGTTTCAGGGTAGAAAAAGAGGGCGCATTGCCCCCGGGCTGATGGATCAGGCGAACCGGGGCGGCGCGCGGGCGCGATTGTATGAGCGTGCGGTCTGACCCGTGGGCAGAGCCTCACCGCTGCTGATCAGTTCAGTCAGCCGCAATCGGAGCGCCACGGCAACAGGCTGCGGCGGTGTCAGATCGACGCTGCCGATGGATACCTGAACGCAGTGGGGGCGGTCATGTTCGTTGTCGTGTTCGTTTATCGGTGTTGTCCGGCCATCGTCTGACAGCCAGACCTCTTGCGGACCTTCCGTCGTGCAAAGGACAAGACGCATCCCGTCGGCCCCACCCGCGCGCATCATCCCCTCGGGCACCGATCCGATGCCGAGAAGCGCCAAAAGCAGCAGCGCGCGCGTTATGATGCCGACCAGATGCATCCGTCAGTACCCGGAATGGTCCATCGTCGAATGGTCGACGCCATCAGCGGGGTCGACCATGAATTCCACCGCGACTTCGCCAGCGTTGCGAAAAATCAGCGTGGCGGGGATCATGTCGCCCTCGGCGACCGTGCCGGTCAGG
This sequence comes from Roseobacter sp. GAI101, assembly GCF_000156335.1. Taxonomy (GTDB): domain Bacteria; phylum Pseudomonadota; class Alphaproteobacteria; order Rhodobacterales; family Rhodobacteraceae; genus Sulfitobacter. The sequence continues at coordinate 1,241,865 of NZ_DS999213.1, read as the reverse complement.
CCCATGAACATCACATGCATCCCGCCGGGTTCAAGGTTGATGACCTCACCCGGCGCAATGGTGACGCCGATCAGCGGGCGCATCTTGGCGATGCCGTCCTCAAAAAGGGTCGTGTGCAGGGTCGTCGAGGCCGCAAAGGGGCTGCGCACGCCTACCAGCTCCTCGGGGCTTTCGCCCTCGTTCGATATGGTGACATAGCCCGCGGCGGATTTGGCCATGCCAGCGGGCAACGGGATCGATGGGTGGATGATATGCAGCGTGCCGGCCATCTGGTCATGGGCCATGGCGGGTGTTGCCAGCATCAGCAGGGCGATAAGAGCGTGTTTCATTGTTGTCCTTTCTCTATGGGGCTTTATGGGGCTGCCCGGTTGATCCGGGCGAGGTGATCATCGGGCCATGGGTCGGCATGGGCGGGGTTGGTCAGGAATGTCTCGTCGGTCAGGCTGTTCAGAAAGGCGAGGATGTCATCGATTTCCGCCTCGGACGCCTGAAAGCCGACGATCATACCGTCCTGATTGGCATGCCCTTCGCGTCCGCCGCGCGCGTAATGCGCCAGCACGCCACGTAGATCGGCGATCGACCCGTCATGCATATAGGGTGCCGTCACCGCGACATTGCGCAGGCTTGGCGTGCGGAACAGTCCGGCATCACCGGGCTCGCCCGTGATTTCGATCCGGCCCGGCGCGGTTGCGGGATAATCGGCGTATAGTCCGGTGTTGTGAAAACCGGTTTCGACCCAGGGGCTGCCCTCGCGCTGGAAATTGTCGGTAAACAGCACCCCCTGATGGCAGTGATAGCACTCGAAACGATGGTCAAAGAACAGTTGCTCGCCCCGTTTGGCGGCCTCTGACAGCGCGTCCAGATCGCCGCCGTATTTGAACCGGTCATAGGGGCTGTCAAACGACGTGAGGCTGCGCTGGAACGCCGCCAGCGCGCGCGTCACGGTGAAAAGATCGGGGCCGGGCCGGTCGGGGAAGGCGGCGGCGAAAGCCCTGCTGTAATTAGGGTCTGTCGCGAGAGTGGCGAAAATGCGCGATTCTTGTCCGGTTGCGCCCATTTCGTCCGGGGCGTCACCGAACAGCGGCACCAGCGCCTGAAATTCAAGCGAGGTCATATGCGGATTGGCCCAAGCGTTCACAGGCAGATAGGCCACATTGGCAAGGCTGGGCGCGTTCAGGTTGCCGACTGTGCCATGAATGCCAACCGCCCGGTCGCGCCCGTCGGTAAAGGCACGCGCGGGGTCATGGCACGAGGCACAAGCCACCGTGCCATCGCCTGACAGGCGGGCGTCATAGAACAGGTGCCTGCCAAGCTCGACCTTGACGGCGCTCATCGGGTTGTCCTCGGGCACGGGCGGGCGCGGCATCCAGTCCGGCAAGGGCCAGTCGAAACCCCCTTCGGCCTGGGCCGGGGCCATCACAGCCCCGGCCAAAAGCGCCAGCACCACGCCAAGCGCGGCGTGTCGCATGGCTCAGCGCCCGCGGATCAGGGCTTGATCGGTGGCCGGCAGGTCGCCATAGCTGAACCCCAGCTTTGCCATCACCGTCATGCAATCCGCATCGCCGGAAAAGGACATGCACCCGGGCGAGGTATCTGCCGCATTGACGCGCAGATCGGCACCCGCCACCACATCTGACGGGTCGATCACGACGGTCTGCGTCGCCGGGGCGAACCCGTCCAGCGTGATCTCCATCAGGTTGGGGTTCTTGCAAGGGGCCTCGGGGGCATCGGTCTTGCCCTCGGATGCGCACATGGTGGACCCAAGGTGCAGGAACCAGCCCTTCGGCCCGTCTTTGCTGCGGTCGGTCGGAACCATGTCGATCCGTATGAATTTATAGCCGCCACGCCAGTTCCAGAACATTGAGGTCAGGTTCAGCGGCGACGGTGCCGTGGTCGGGTCGCCATGGTTCATCTCGAACGGCACGCCGACCTTAAAGGCGACGCCGATGTAGTCGCCCGCCGCAACGGTGCCCTGCAACGCGGTGTTCATCGGCGCGGTGCCATTGGCGCAGGCGGCGCGGCCATCCTCGAAATCCAGCAGCGCCACGCCTGCATGTTGCCAATCGCTTGCGTCCAGCGTCACAGACGCGCGGCTGCCATCGGCGGCAACCATCGCCACATCGCTGACATAGAGCCGGAAATCAGCGCCACGAACGGCGGCACCGGTGCTGCCAAGGCCAGCATATGTGGCATCACAGGCAAAGGGCTGCCCGCCGATCTCGGCGGCGAAATTGATGGTTACGGGTTGATCGGCAAAGGCCGGGGTCGCGACAAGCGCCGCGAGAATTGCGAATTTCTTCATTGTGGTCTCCAACTGTCTGATCCCGGCGACAGGCCGGGCGTGTTTTACGAAAGGATCGGAAAACTCAGACGGTTGGCGGGGCCCGTGCCGGGCGGGTGGCTTCGGCGGTCAGCGCGTGCGGAACGGGTGGGGCCGACGTCCACTCGGCCGGATCAAGCGAAAGCTGGATCACAATCTCGGAAATTGCCCGGACAGGCAGGGACATGGCTGCGTGCAGACGGCAGGCTTCGCAATCCGACGCGGCACCGTCACCCTCGACATCGCCGCAGATCGCGCCCGCATCCAGACCAAAGGCCTGCATGTAGGCGGCTGCGGCCTGATCATCCGGGGTGGCGAAACGATGCGCGAACCCTGAACTCGCCAAGGCGAGAACCAGCAGCGTTACCGCGACGCGCAAAGGCCATATGCGAAAAAGCCGTTCCATGATGAAGGTCTGATAGCACAAGTTCACCATTGCGCAAGCTCAAGCCGGTTTTCACAACGATTCAGCCATTCGACCAAGAGGTCACCGCTAAATCCTCAAAGCTTTCGCCATCAGGCGCTGCACCAGATCTGACGGGGAAAATACGACAACCGGACCTTCGCTGCAACAAACCTGAATGCCCGCTTAGGGCCGGGAGCGACGCCACGCTTGGGTGCGACCAGCGCTTGGCCCTGCCGCGGTGCGAAGGTCCGGTCTTAGCCGATTGTGTTGAAAAACTCGGTGTCTGCTCAGAGTCGATCGAATTCTCAGAACACCTTCCCGCTGAACCGCCCGTTCCGTAGCCAATATTTGCAATGGCCTGCATTTCGAGAACCATGTTCCGGTTTTTGGACGCCATTTTTGGGTGGCGGAGTTTTTCAACAAAATCAGCCCACTCATGCCAAAGAAATTATAGCGGTTGACGGTTCTGCATTCATCGAACCAGAAGTTAGGGCCTGAACGTTATATTCAAACTATACTTAAGGATACAATAAGTATCCCCCAGCGATTTAGTCCTGTTCCGATGTTCACTACCTTACTGCTCTTACCATGGTTAATCACTAATTAATGAGAGCGAATCTACTAAAAAGGGGATGTATCCTATGGAAATCTTGAACAAAAATTGGATTATTGATGTGCTGTACGACCTTGCCAAGTCACCAAAAAAATTCGGTCAGTATGAGCTTAGTGAAGACATTGCATCCGTTGCACTCGCATATGACGCCTCATTTGACAGATTGGATAAACATGCAAAATTCATGGCCTCTTTGTTTGATGAATTGGCCGTCTCAGACATCAGATTAGGTTGAAGCAGAAAAATAGCACATAGCGTTGAATTCCTGTGGATCGTTGAGAAGCGAAGAAACTCCAAGTTTTCTGCGAAAGCTCGCTTAGTCCGCAGTATGTGACTTAGTGCGTGATGCGGCGAATGGCAGCACATATCAGACCGGCTGTTCGTGCCCCACGCAGCGGATGACCGCTAAAAGCCCTTAAATTAGTGCGCAGGCCAACCGTAGACAACGTATGCGATCAGCGCCACCAACCCGATGCCCCTGCCTATCACTGGACGGGTCAAAAGCAGAGCGGTCAGCGCCAGTGATGCCGCAATCATCAACCAGAAAACGTGCGCCGAACATCAAGATCACCAAGCTAATCAGGACCAATATCGCAGAGACGAGCACGGAGGACGGCACTGATGTGTCGTCTTCGTCATCGACGGCGTCACCGGGTTGCATGTAGAGCGATTACGGAAAAAATTTGTCACGATGATTAGGAAAACGGGCCCCACGCATCGAGCAGCTGATGCGTCATCCATTCATGTATGTCACGGCGTCCTGCCCCAGGCACTCCAAAAACGCGCGTAGGTCTTTCACCTTGTCTGACGGCAAGGCCTTTTCGATCTTGGCCAATCTGATCTTGGGAACAGGGCAAAGGCCAGGGGCGGCTGTAGCTATGAGGCGCGATCAGTTTAGAGGTGAATGGATGATTGTCAGAGACGAGAAGGCCACGATCCGGAAATCGCGCAAACGCGCAGTAAAGGCGGCGCGTCACAGGAAAGAGGCCGCGACGCGCGAGGTGGCGGCGGCAGAGCGCCACCGTAAAGAAGAGGAGCGGGCAGCGGATGCCGCCTGCAAAGAGAGGGCTCATGCCGAAGCGACGCTCGGCTTCATCGAAGAAAAGGCAGCAAATATTGTTCAGACAGCGCAAGCGGCGGCGGGAGAGTTGCAGCAGGTGAAGGAGGAGATGGGTGCTGAGGTCGGGAAATTGCAGGGAGTGAGGGCGGAAACAGAAAAGGCCAAGACAGGGCTGGCTGATGTGTTGGTGGAGGTTGAGGGCGCTGCGTTGGAACGAGATCAGGTTAAGGATGAGGTTGCGGAGCAGGGCCACAAGCTTGATCGCCTTCGGTCGGCGGCTAAGAAGGAAAGGGAGGACTTGCTCCAGACTGAAGAGATGGTTCGGTCACTGAAATCGGCAAGGCAGGCTGAAGCGCAGGCCTTGGACGAGGAGAAGATAAAGCGGGCGGCGGCAGAAGTTGAGTTGGCGGATGTTGAAGCAAAGGTTGTGACCGCTGAGGCGAAGCTTACAAAGGTGGTGTCTTTGATGAAAACGCTTGTGGACGGCATCGATTTGCTTGGCGGTGCCGTCTTGCGCTGGATGTCCGGGCCAAAACCGAGTGAGGACAAGCTGGTCTGGGGACCGAATGCGCCAAAGGTCAGTGAGGATCGCAGGCGGATTGCAAAACGCATTCAACCTGTAATGCCGAAACTGATGCCCCTCGCGCAATCAATCCGCCGCACGATTGAAGAAACCCTGAGCCACGAGCGCGCAGAGATTGCCGCAGATGCGGCCTATGTTCTCGAGCAGCGCGAGAATTTGGAGGCAGAGCAGCGGGCCGAGTTGAACCGCATTCTGAATGCACATGCACATGCGCAAACCGACCCGACGTCTGACGGGCCGGGAACTTGATCAGATCACGGCTGGCAGCTTCTCAATGGCCGCCTGCAGTACAGCGGGCGGCGTAGGTTTGCTATAGGTGCGCTCATGGGTGTCTTTGCCCTCATGACCGACGATGTCGCGTAGCACCTTGTCGGTCACTTCGGGAACGTGCTCCAGCACTGCTTGAACATAGTGGCGCAGGCTGTGGAACGACAGGCCAGCACCTTCGGCACCAAAGGTTTTATCGACGATCTGGCGCATCCGGCGGCCCAGTTTGCGGCCATGTTTCCCCGTTGCAGGTTCGCGCAGATCAGGGAACAGCTCGGCTTGCCCCTTGGCGCGAGCTTCTTCCACGAAATCGAGAAACCCCAGCGTGATCAAACGGCTGTGGATCGGCACGATCCGTTTTGACGAGATGTTCTTGATCCGCCGCACCTCGGAATCCTCGATGCTGAGGCATGGGATGCCATCGCGCTCAACAATGTCAGCAGGGGCCAGACCGGCGATCTCTTCACGCCGGGCCCCTGTAAAAGCGCCGATCAAAGGCGACCAATAAACGCCGTTGCAGTAGATATTGGTGCCCGGATCGGTTTGGTGATATTCGGACTTCGATCCGGTCCAAACTGGAGATTTGAACAGGCGGTGCAGCTCTGCCTCGGTGAACGCCTGTTTCTTGTCGCAGTCCCGTACGGTATCCTTGCGTCGCAATTTGCCGGGTTTGAGCTTGGGGTTGACCGAAATGCCCTCATCAGAGGCCCACTCAACGATCTGGCCCAGATGCTCAAGGTGGCGGTTGATCGTGCCGATGGACAGCCCGACTTTTTCCGGCGGTAGTTTGGCGGCGCGGGCCATGATCTCTTCGCGGGTGGCATTGCGGTCTGCAGGGCTTTTGCCCCAGCTTTTCGGCAGCTTGTAAAGCGCCGCGCGAAATCCCGTGGCATCCGTTTGCCGGATCTGGCGCACGTCATGGATGCCCGTCAGCGTGGTAAACAGGCCAGCAAAGCTCTCATATTGGCGCAGGGTCTTTTCCTCGATGCCTTCGCTGCGCTTCATGTCGTTCATGCGGGACACAACGGCGTGCATGTCGGGATCGAGAGTGTCAGCTTCTACCTCGGGGGCAGGGACAAGCTGCAGGGGGGCGGCGGGCGCCTCTGGCTCTGGTGCGAGCAATTGAGAGGCCCTGTCCCAAAGGTCATCCGCCGCAGTGTCGATATCTGCCAAGGCCTCTTCGTGCCGGTTCCATGCAGCGGACTTCCCAGCGATCAGCAAGGATACCAGCTTTGCACGGTCAAAGGCCGAAAGCTGTGGATGGCCCGTTAATGCCTTGAAATCGCGCTGAATGATGTTCTGGCGGGCTTCGCTTGTTAGGTCATTGCGGATGATGTCCAGATTCAAAGATACCAATGGCTGATCAGACGTCGCGCCGTTCAGGCCGTCCGCATTCACCTTTGCCCAAGCGTCCGCTGTTGCCTGATCGTGGTGATTGTCATCTGCCAGATCGCGGGAATCAAAACGATGCAGCAGTTTGAGATTCTCGATCTTCTCCCGCTCTTTCGAAATGACGCTGGCAAGCCAGCGCCGCGCCATGTCTGACGTGATCTGTTGGTGAATGAGTTGCTCCATGACGATATCGCTTTCCGCACTGATCCTGCGGGACAATATATGTGCGCAGCGCAGGTCTGTCGTCCCCAGCGAGAGCTTGATATCAACGATTCCTGTGGATTGTCGGCGTAAACGACGCCGCCACTGATAGGTATTTCCGCGTTTTGAGAGATGGGGTTGGTTCAACATTCGTGTCAGATCCGATTGGGACGGAAACGAAACGGTCATGCCATTTGGCTGGAGGGGATGTAACACCCTGATGCCACACCTACGAAGCCACGCTGTGACTTCGGTAGGTATTTCAACAACTTAAGTTGTAAATGGCTCCGACGGTAGGGATCGAACCTACGACCAATTGATTAACAGTCAACTGCTCTACCGCTGAGCTACGTCGGAACGGTCTGGGCGATATAGCAGTGGTATTTTGTGGCGTCCAGAGGGTTTTGGTAGTTTTTTCGTATTTTTATCAAAGCTTTTCAAATCAGCTTGAAAGCTGCTGATTTTACGAGGGGCCCGACAGGGGCGACCTGGTTTTTGCCGGTTAAATCAACCAGATGTGCAAGCACATTGCGCATGGCTGCCCCAAGCAGGGCGGGGGGTGTTTCGGTATAGATCTGTTCGGCCAGCGCTTGGGCCGTGGCGGGACCAGCGGCAAGAGCCTCAAGGATGCCGGCTTCGCGCATGCGGCGATGGGACACCAGCCACGCCATTCTGGAAGCGGGGTCACTGACCGGGGCACCGTGACCGGGGTAGAACACGCGCCAGATGTCGCGCTGCAAGCGCGCGCAGGAGGCCATGAAGTCCGTCAGATCGCCATCGGGAGGGGAGACAAGAGAGCTCGCCCAGCCCATGACGTGATCGGCGCTAAAGCAGGCATCGCCCCAGGCAAAGCTCAGGTGGTTGCCGATATGACCCGGCGTGTGGATGGCTTGCAGTGACCACCCGTCACCGGCGATCATGTCCCCATCCGCCACGCATTGATCCGGGCTAAAGTCGAGGTCAATGCCTTCGCCTCCGCCGATGTCGCCATCGCTGGCCAATGTTTCCATGATTGGCGTACGTCCCGCAGCGGGTCCCCCAAATCCCAGGATCGGTGCACCGCAGGCCTGCGCCAGGTCGCGCGACAGCGGGGAATGATCCAGGTGGGTGTGGGTCACGATGATATGGCTGATGTGCTGGTCTGGTCGGATGGCCCCCAGAATGGCGGCCAGATGAGCCTCTGACGCGGGTCCGGGATCAATTACCGCAATGCCGCGCGTGCCGACAAGATATGTGTTGGTGCCGCGATAGGTCATGGGGGACGGGTTGTCGGCGACGATACGGCGCAAGCCGGGCTCCAGTTCTTGGGCGATACCGATTGGGGGATCAAAGTCGTCAGGGGGCAGCATGGTTTGGCCTTTCACAGGGGCAGGGGGCTGGTTAAGATCTACCTTATGTTCTTTGTATGGCTCAAACGATATATGCCCCGCGGGATCTATGGGCGCGCCGCGCTTATATTGCTGCTGCCTGTTGTGATCTTGCAACTTGTGGTCACGGTGATCTTTGCGCAGCGTAATTACGAGGGTGTGACCCATCAGATGACCGATACGGTGCTGCGCGAAGTGGCGCTGGTGCTGGACGTCGCGGCGCAGGCCCCGTCGGTCGATCAGATCGCGCCGCTGGTGCGTCAAAACCTGGCCCCGTTGCAGATGCAGGTCACGCCGCTGCCCACTGACGCGGTGCCGCAGGGCAACAAACTGACGTGGTATGATTATTCGGGCCGCGTGATGATCAAACGGTTTCAGGACCGGCTGCCGGGGTTTCAGACCCTTGATCTGATCCAGCCGGGTCGCGTGGAACTGGTGACCCTGACCGATCTCGGGCCGATCCGCATCGGCTTTGACCGCAGGCGGATTTCGGCATCGAATCCGCATCAGCTTTTTGTCTATACATTTGTTTTCGGCTTTCTGATGACGTTGATTTCATTCGTATATCTGCGCAACCAGTTGCGTCCGATCAAGCGACTGGCCCGTGCGGCAGAAGCCTTTGGCCGGGGGCGGCACGTGCCCTACAGTCCCTCGGGGGCCGTCGAGGTGCGTGCGGCGGGGAACGCATTCGTCGACATGCGCGCGCGGATCGAACGGCAGATCGAACAGCGGACCTTGATGCTGTCGGGCGTCAGCCATGACCTGCGCACGCCGCTGACCCGCATGCGGCTAAGCCTTGCGATGCTTGAGGATGACGAGGCCGGGCCGCTGCTGCAGGACGTGGATGACATGCAACGGATGCTGGACGAATTTCTGGACTTTGCCAAAGGTGCTGCCGAAGGCGAGCCTGAAAAGCTGGACCCGCGTGCCTTGATGACAGCTGCCGTGGCCGAAGCGCAGCGGGCAGGGCGCAATGTCACCTTATTGCCCTTTGAGGGCGACGGCACCGGCATGGTCCGCCTGCGCAAGACCGCGTTTCTGCGCGCCGTGGACAACCTGATCTCGAATGCGGTTCGCTACGGTACGCGGGCTGAGGTGTCTGTTTTGCTGACCGACAAGACGCTGCGCGTCCGCGTTGAAGATGATGGCCCCGGTATCCCCGCAGACCGTCGCATCGAAGCCGCGCGCCCCTTTTCCCGGCTGGACCCGTCGCGCAACCAGAACAAGGGCGGCGGTGTCGGGCTGGGGTTGGCGATTGCCACCGATATCGCGCGGGCGCATGGCGGCGTGCTGCGATTGGGGGCGTCGGACACTCTGGGGGGGCTGCGGGCGGATATCGTGATCGCGCGATGACTAAATAACCGGCCACACCTCAAGCGGTTGTCCGGTTTGTCTGCGCTGAAACGGTGGTATGTGCTGCGTGGCCGATGGGGCGCAGCGGACCGCACGAAACGCAATCACGAAGTTCTGACTTGAAACCCGAGCGTTTCGATTGGATTGGTTGCGCATGCAAAGCATTGGCCAAAGATTCGGGAACACGAAAATCGCGAAAGCGATGGCGCTTTTGCTGTTGGTGCTGACGATCTTGCTGCAAGGGGTGGCCAGTTCCGCGTTTGCCGGTGATAATCATGCGCACCATCACGACCATGCAACTGCCGGCGGCGATTGTGACACGCAGGCAGTTCAGATGCACCACACCGGGCATACCGCACCTGAGCACACCACGCAGGACAATGGCAGCAGCTCTAAGAATGTACCGCATTGCACACCGTCCATGTGCTGCTTTCACGAGACGTTCACTGTGACCCAACCGGTCGCAGTCGCCTTGCTTTTGCCGACGCGCCGCGTTTTCGACAGCGGCACGGTGCTGGCCTCAGGCCCTCACACGCCCCAAGACCGTCCCCCACAAATCATCTGATTGATTGCCTTTCGGCGTCGCATATCGCGGCATCGTTTCTATCAATACTTGAAAACGGTCGCATTTTGCGGCCGGGGATCATCTGATCATGCGTGGACGATATTCAGCACTCAGCATTCTTGCCCTTGCGGCGGGCGTGGCGGGCGGCATTTACCTTGAGCGGCTTTACCTGAACCCGACGGATACAGCCGGAACTGGGGAACCCGATATCCTGTATTGGGTTGCCCCGATGGATCCGAATTTCCGGCAGCCCGGTCCGGGCCAGTCGCCGATGGGGATGGATCTGATACCTGTCTATGCAGGTCAGGAACCCTCCGGCGATCCCGCCGAAGTGACGCTGTCGCCCGCTGAAATCAACGCCATCGGCGTGCGCACTGCGATTGCCCGGATGTCCGAGGTGTCCCGCCAGATCGAAACGGTCGGGATCATCGCCTATGACGACCATCTGACAAGCCATGTCCACACCCGCGTTGATGGCTGGATCGAGGCATTGAATGTGCGCGCGGTCGGTGACCGGGTGCGCAAGGGCGATGTTTTGTTCGAGATGTTCTCGCAGGTTATCGGGTCTTCTTCCGGCGATCTGGTGCGCGCGCTTCAGGCTGGCGACCGACGCATCATCGACGCGGCGCGGGGCAAGTTGCAGAGCCTGGGCATGTCCGACGACCAGATCGCCCAGATCGAATCGACCCGCGAGATTGCCCGCAATATCAAGGTTCTGGCCCCCCAGGACGGTGTCGTGATCTCGCTTGAGGCGGCGGACGGGATGTTCCTGCAACCCGGTGTCCGCGCGGTATCGCTGACCGAACTCAACGCCGTCTGGCTGATCGTCGATGTGTTTGAACGTGACATTGCGCGGTTGACTGATGACATGCGCGCCGTCGCGCAGTTTGAACACCTGCAAGGCCGTCGCTTTGAGGGAAAGATCGATTACATCTACCCCGAACTTGATGCAAAGACGCGCACTTTGCCCGTACGTCTGCGGTTCGACAATGCCGAAGGGCTACTGAAGCCCAACATGTTCGGCACTGTCACCCTGACCCCCAACCAGACACGCATGGCCCTGACCGTCCCGACCGAAGCGATCATCCGCACCGGATCTGCCGAACGGGTGATCTTGAAGACCGGCGACGGCACGTTCAAGCCGCGCCTGATCACCACCGGGTTGCGGGACAATTTCGGAACGGGGGGCCCGACCGAGATTGTGCAGGGGCTGGCCCCGGGCGAAGAGGTCGTGGCCTCTGCGCAATTCCTGATCGACAGTGAAAGCGCGCTGAGCGCGGGATTGATGCGCATGGCCCCCACGGATCAGGACCCCGCACGGGGCAGTGGTGAATTGCTGGCGCTGAATGCAGAGACACGCATGGCGACGATCCGGCACGGGGCATTGGACGCGCTGGACTGGCCTGCAATGACCTCGCAATTTCCCGTGCGGGCCGATGTTGCGTTAAACCGTTTGCAGCCGGGCCAGCAGGTCGCCTTTCGCGCGGCGCGCGGTGCGGATGGTCTGCTTGGCCTTATTGAACTTGGCGGTGACGACGGCATCGCGGCCACTGGCACCGGGACTGTTTTGGCCGTTACGACAGATGGCAAGTTGACTGTGTCTCACGATCCGATCCCGGAACTGGGCTGGCCGTCGATGCAGATGGACATGCCGGTCGCGGGGGTTGATGCGGCGCACGTGCCCCTTGATCAGCCCATCGAATTTGATCTGACCAAGGGCGAGGACGGGCTTTTTACCATTGTCGCCGTACGCGGGGATGCAGTGGCTATCAAGACCAAGCCGGTCGCGCAGTCAACCGAACCGACCAAGGCTGCCGCCATCGTGGTTTCGGGCACCATCGACGCCGTTGACCTTGCGACGCGCATGGCCACCATCAGCCACGGTCCGATCAAGGAAATCGGCATGCCGGGCATGACCATGGACTTTGCGCTGGACGCTGCGATTGACCCCGCCGCGCTGGTAACAGGGCGGGATATGACCCTGACATTCGCGCGCCCTGATGGCATGACGATGGTCCTTGCCGCTGCCGCACCCGTGGTCCCGCCGATAGAGGTGATGGGGACGATCAATTCGGTCGATCCCGACAGCCGCATGGCCAATATCACCCACGGCCCGATGATGCAGATCGGTATGCCGGGTATGACGATGGATTTTGCGATTGATCCGTCTGTGGATGCGGAAACCCTGCCCACGGGCGGGGAACAGACCCTGTTGCTGAAACAGAACCCTGACTTTTCAATGACGCTGGTCGGTGTCGCAGCGGCCCCCGAGGTCACCCAATGATCGCGGCGGTCATTCGCCTGTCGCTGGCGAACCGTCTGATCGTTCTGGCCCTTGCAGTGATGATGGCGGTGGTCGGGGTTTGGGCGATCCGCGAAACCCCGGTCGATGCCATTCCGGACCTGTCCGACGTACAGGTCATCGTGCGCACGCCCTACGCCGGGCAGGCCCCGCAGGTGGTCGAGGATCAGGTTACCTATCCTATCGCCACCGCCATGCTGGCCGTGCCGGGGGCCAGCGACGTGCGGGGATTTTCCTTTTTCGGCGACAGCTATGTCTATGTCGTCTTCGAGGATGGCACCGATCTTTACTGGGCGCGGACCCGGGTGCTGGAATATCTGGGCCAGCTCACTGCAAACCTTCCCGAAGGTGTGTCACCCCAGCTTGGGCCGGACGCGACGGGGGTCGGCTGGATCTACCAATACGCCTTGATCGACCGTACGGGCGGACATGATCTGGCCGAACTGCGCACGCTTCAGGACTGGTTCCTGAAATACGAACTGCAAACCGTCGACGGTGTGTCAGAGGTTGCCACGATCGGCGGCATGGTCAAACAGTATCAGGTCGTCGTCGACCCCAACAAACTGCGCGCCTACGATGTGACACTGGCACAGATTCGGCAGGCGGTTCAGGGGGCCAACCGCGAAACCGGCGGCAGCGTTATCGAAATGGGCGAAGCCGAATTCATGGTGCGGTCGACCGGCTATGTCGACGAGATTGCCGATCTGGCCAAGGCCCCGCTGATGGTGAATGCGCGCGGTGCGGCGATCACACTGGCGGACGTTGCCGACATCCGTCTTGGCCCCGAAATGCGGCGCGGTGTGGGCGAATTCGACGGGATCGGCGATGCTGTTGGGGGTGTCGTGATCCTGCGGTGGGGCGGCAATGCACTGGCCACGATCAAGGCGGTCGAAGCCCGGATCGACGATCTGCGCACAAGCCTGCCCGAAGGGGTCGAGATCGTGACGACCTACAACCGGGCGGGCGTGAGCGAGCGCGCGATCGAGAATCTGCAAAACAAACTGACCGAGGAATTCGTCGTCGTCATTTTGGTCTGCGCTGCGTTCCTGCTGCACGTCCGGTCATCGCTGGTGATTTTGCTGTCGCTGCCACTGGGTATCTTTGCCGCTTTCATCATCATGAAATTTCAGGGGGTGAACGCCAATATCATGTCGTTGGGCGGCATCGCCATTGCCATCGGTGCGATGGTGGACGCGGCGATCGTAATGATCGAAGCGATGCACCGGCGGCTTGAGAAGGAAACGCTGACCAACGCGAACCGCTGGCGGATCGTCCGGGAATGTTGCGAGGAAGTCGGCCCTGCGTTGTTCTTCTCGCTGGCCATCATCGCCGTCAGTTTCCTGCCGGTGTTTGTGCTGGAAAGCCAGGAAGGGCGGCTGTTCAAGCCGCTCGCCTTTACCAAGACCTACGCCATGGCGGCGGCTGCGATCCTGTCGGTCACGCTGGTGCCTGTGCTGATGGGCTATTTCGTGCGCGGACGGATCATCCCCGAGCGCAAGAATCCGCTTAACCGCTTGGTGATCTTCGTCTACCGGCCGTTTCTGGATGCCGCCGTCGCGTGGCCATGGGCGACGACTGTGCTGGCGGGGGCGCTGGTGGCCTCGATGTGGTGGCCGCTGCAACGCATCGGGACCGAATTCATGCCCGAACTGAACGAAGGTGATTTTCTTTACATGCCGTCGCTGTACCCCGGCGTGTCTATCGGCAAGGCGCGCGAGGTGCTGCAACAATCCGACCGCCTGATCGCCACCGTGCCAGAGGTGCTGACCGTGCATGGCAAGCTGGGGCGCGCTGACACCGCGACCGATCCGGCCCCGCTGACCATGATCGAGACGACGATCCAGCTGCGGCCCGAAGCCGAATGGCGACCCGGCATGACGATGGAGGACATCCGCAGCGAACTGGACCGCGTCGTGCAGATCCCCGGTGTGACAAACGTCTGGATCCAGCCGATCAAGAACCGCATCGACATGCTGGCCACGGGCATCAAGACCCCTGTGGGGGTCAAGATCTCGGGCGCTGATCTGGGCGTGATCGAACAGATCGGGATCGAGGTAGAGCGCGTGGTCACCGGCATCGACGGCACTGCATCGGCCTATGCGGAACGGCCCATCGGCGGGCGCTTTATCGAGATCAACCCCGACCGCGCGGCGGCCGCCCGCTATATGATGACGGTGCGCGATGTTCAGGACGTGGTGCAGACGGCAATCGGTGGCATGCAGGTGTCGGAATCCGTCGAAGGACTTGAACGGTTTCCGATCAACCTGCGCTATCCGCAGGACTGGCGCAACAGCCCCGAACGGCTGCGCGATTTGCCGGTGGTCACACCGTCGGGCGCGCATATCCCGTTGGGAACACTGGCGGAAATCAAAGTGGTCGATGGCCCTGCGATGATCCGGTCTGAAAATGCGCGGCGCACGGGGTTCGTGTTCATCGACATCAAGGGCCGCGATCTGGGCGGGTATGTCGAACAGGCCCGCACGCGCGTCGCCGAACAGGTCACGCTGCCGACTGGATATTCCATCACGTGGTCGGGTCAATATGAATATATCGAACGCATGCAGGAACGGCTGAAACTGGTGGCCCCCGCGACGCTTTTGATCATCACGCTGATGCTGTTCATGGCCTTCAACCGGGTGATCGAGGTGGCGATCATCCTTGCGGCCCTGCCGGTCGCCTTGGCGGGCGGGGTCTGGTTCTTGTGGTATCTCAGCTTCGACATCTCGGTCGCCGTGCTGGTGGGCTTTATCGCGCTTGCAGGGGTTGCGGTGGAAACGGCGATTGTCATGCTTTTATACCTTAACCTTGCCTGGGAAAAGCGCCGGGCACAGGCTGCGGAGGATGCCCGCAAAATGACCCCGCTGGACGTCGAGGAGGTAGTCTTTGAGGGGGCATTGCTGCGTGTGCGGCCCAAGATCATGACTGTGGCCACGATCTTTGCCGGGCTGATCCCCATCATGTACGGCACCGGCACGGGGTCCGAGATCATGCAGCGGATTGCGGCCCCGATGGTCGGCGGAATGGCCACGGCCACCTTGCTGACGCTTTTTGTCATTCCAGCGATCTTCGTGATCTGGAAGCGGCTGGCCCTGAAACGGGTCAACCGCGAATTGTCGCGCGGGCCCGGCCCGACGGCAGCACCAGTCCCGGCCGAATAGGCCAATGAATTAACCCAACCTGAAAGGACGACTTATGAAAACGCTCTCTTTGACCCTTGTGGCCTTTGGTATGACCGCACCGGTTGCATATGCCCAAATGGACCATTCGACGATGGACCATGCCAAAATGGGAATGACTGACGCGCAGATGGAGGAAGCTGTGCACACGAAGGCCATCGTGAATGCGATCGGTGACGGTACCGCCAACGTCAGCCACGAGCCGATCCCCGAAATCGGCTGGCCTGCGATGACCATGGATATGGCATTGATGCCCGATGCATTGGCGATGGGAGATGTTGCCGCAGGTGATGCCGTCACGCTTATGCTGATCAAAGGCGAAGACGGTATGTTTGCCATCGCCGGCATGATACCCGAATAAGCAAGGACGTGGGCTGGCCAAAGAGGTTGCTTTCTGGCCAGCTTACCGTTGAAATGCCTCGGCCTGCGGGGCCGATGATAAAAAGGATGTTTCGATGAAGCTTTATGTACGACAGATGGCGGCGTTTGCGGTTGCCTTTGGATGTCTTACGGCACCTGCGGAGGCTCACTCCAAAAAGGAAGCCACGCAGCCTGCCGATGGCGCAGTCTTGGCCATGGCCCCTGATCTGATCGGTATGACGTTCACGATGCCACTGCGGGTGACGCTGGTGTCCTTGACGGACCAGACCGGCACCGAACATGCCCTGACGCGCAATGATAACATGCAGCCGGTCAAAAATTTCACGGCTGAACCCGACGACTTGCCACCCGGCGAATACAAGGTTGACTGGCGCGGATTGGCCGGGGACGGGCACCCGATGCAAGGGGCCTTCAGCTTTGAAATTTCGGACTGACAGATCATGCTAGGCACCCTTGCGACTGCCGATATGCTGACATGGCTGTCGATTGGTACCAAGGCGCTGGTCTATGTGACGACGCTGCTGGCGGCGGGCAGTGTGCTAAGCGCCATCTCTCTGAAAACGCTGCCGGAATCCGAAGTGCAAATCCTTAAACGGATCGCCATTTCCTGCGCTGTCTTGGCAGCCGTCCTGTCGGTGTTGCGTCTGCCCCTGCGTGCGAGTTTTCTGATGGGGGGCACCTGGCAGGGGGCTGCCGATCCGATGCTGCTGACGATGGTCGCTGATAGCCCCTTGGGGACCAGCGTGGCGCTGCGTCTTGTGGGTTTGGCGTTGATCTGTGCGATCGTCATCCGTCATTGGTCCGGACAAAGCCTGGCGGTTCTGGGGGCGTGCATTGTCGCAGCCTCATTCATCATGCGTGGTCATGCGCTGGAAGAACCAAGGCTCTTGCTGGCTGTCCTGATCACCTCTCATATCCTGGGCTTGGCGTTCTGGGTCGGTTCGTTTGCGCCGCTCTACCGTCTTGCGGGGCAGCCCGCCGGACAAGGGGCGGGGGCCGGACAAGGGGCGGGGGCCGTAGCGCATGAATTCGGACGCAAAGCGATGGGGGTGGTTGCCGCCTTAACGGTCGCCGGAGGCGTGGCGCTCTGGATTTTGACAGGTGATTTCCTCGGGGCGCTCTACACTCCCTATGGCCAGTTTTTTGCCATCAAACTGGGGTTGTTTCTGGCCGTGCTTGGCCTTGCCGCATGGAACAAGATGCGGCTGACCCCTGAATTGCAGCGCAATGCCCCCGGTGCAGGTGTCAGATTGCGCCAGTCGATCCTGCTCGAGTCGGTTTTTGTGGCTGGGGTCCTGTTGGTGACAGCCGTGCTGACAACGCTCAGCGCACCTGATGCCAGCATTCAAACGTCGGACGTTGGTAAGGTGATTGTTGCCATCTTGCTTTAGCTTTTTATGAGGAACAGGAAATCGCGAACAAGCGGATGTGGGGTGGATTAATGAAGTTCATCAATGCACTGAAATATAATTACTTTTATTCTTTAATCACATGAGTTTTGGATGAGATAACTCAAGGCTTACCGCGCTTTACAGTTCTCTAGACCACCATAATCATAGCTCCCATCTTGGTTGGAAATTGCCTGTTCGGTTAAACTTTTCAGCAATGCCAGCGGCAGTCCTTTGAGGCCTTAACCTAAAGGTAACTCAAGATCGCTTAGGTCAAGCCATGATTAAAACCAGTCTCTGGCTCTGTGCGGCTCTCCTTCTTGCCATGACCATCGGTCCCGTGACATTCGCCATGGCGCAATCGGGCCGTCCGGACGGTGCCGACATATATCTGGTTCTCGAACCCCGCGCATCAGCTGGTCTGACACGCGATCTTGCGCGTGTCGGGGCCAAGGAAATCGGGCCGCTGCGTGCCACTTTCGCCCGGTTGATCACCGCAGTGCCAACCGGACATGCGGATTTACAAAAATCCGGTTATCTAATCATGCCCGCAAGTGCATTGGCCTTGCTCTGCGGGATTAAAATCAAAGAGTCGGTTAGCTAGTGATGGAACAAAAAATGCTGTTTTCAAACATTACCTCGTCACCCGTTCGAATGATATTCTGGACCTCGGCGTTAATGTTCCCCTGCGTCACACTGATCGCTGCCCTTGTTGGAACGGCGATGATTTCGACCGCCGTCGTCTCAACAGTTTTTCTTGCCTTCGGTTTCATGATGGGGCGCAGCCAGTCGAACCTGCTTTCGATTGGTGCTGCCATTGCTTTGATTGGCCAAGCCATCGCGTTTACAAACGCCTTTCAAGGACACCCGTGGCAGATTGACAGCCACATGTTTTTCTTCGCCTTGCTGGCTTGTCTTGTCGCGCTGCGCAGCGTTCCGGCCTTGCTTGTCGGTGCCGTTGTCATCGCCGTGCACCATGCGTCGCTGACGGTGTTCATGCCGTCGCTGGTCTACCCCTCCGGTGGTTTTGCAGAGAATATCGGGCGTACTGCAGTACACGCCGTGATCGTTGTATTCGAGACTGCTGCCTTGGTGATTGCGGTTCTCGAACTTCAGCGTCTGAACAAAGAGATGGAGGTTAAGGCGGATGCGTTGGAGCAAAGCCTGAGACTTTCTGACGCCGCCCGACAGGATGCGCAGGTTTCGCAAACGGAGTCGGAGCGTGCCAAGGAAGATGCACATTCCGCGAAAGAAAAGGCAGAAGCATCACTGGCACGTTTGAACGAAACAGAGGCAAACCGGGTGGGTCTGGAGACAGAAAGACAGAAAAACCAGCAAGTCGAGATGGAAAGAGATCTGGCAAGAACTCAGGAACAAGCGGGCATCGTCGAAGCCCTTCGCATGGGCTTGGCGCAGCTTGAAGCCGGTGATCTAACCACCAGAATTGTCAAGGAATTCCCACCCCAGTACAATGAATTGAAAGAGGGTTTCAACACGGCGGTTCAGTCGCTTGAGGATATGGTTTCCGAAGTCGCGAACAGATCGACGCAGATGGATTTTGAAATTCATGAGATCTCCACATCGACTGATCATCTGGCCAAGCAAACCGAAGAGCAGGCGATGACGCTCACCAATATTTCGAACGCGCTGAAAGATTTGACTAAGACGGTCAACGACAACGTCAGAACGGTTGCCGAAGTGAACACGTCCTCGCAACATGCTCAATCCAGCGCATCGAAAAGCGGTGATGTCGTCTCGGATGCGTCCGTCGCGATGGAGGCCATTCAAAATGGAAGTCAGGAGATTGGCAAGATCATTGAAGTCATCGACTCCATTTCGTTCCAGACAAACTTGCTTGCGCTCAATGCTGGGGTTGAGGCTGCTCGGGCAGGCGAATCCGGGCGCGGTTTCGCCGTTATTGCATCCGAAGTCCGCGCCCTCGCACAAAGATCATCTGAAAGTGCCACGGACATCCGCGCATTGATCAACCGTTCTGAAGCACAAGTCGCCAAAGGGTCCAAAAAGATCGCCGATACGGTGATCGCCCTCAAGGAAGTTGTCACCGCCGTCCTGGGGACTACTTCGAAAATGGATGTAATTGCGCAAAGCAGTCAGACACAGAGCGTGGAGATTTCAACCCTTAACTCCTCAATTTCGGACTTGGGCGCGGCGACCCAACTTAATGCCGCAAAGTTCGAAGAGACGAATGCTGCATGTATCAGCCTCGCCAAAAGCGCGACTGCGCTGCGGGAATTGACCCACCGTTTCCAGACGTCCGAGCCTGAAACCCGGGAAAGCAAGGTTGCGTGATCTCCGAAGCGGGTGGGATTTCGGCGCTTCAATCGGTCCTAAAGACCTTCTTAAAAGCAGTCCAAGAGGCTTGCTGGTGTGATTGAAAGTATTCAACCGCGAGGATCGGAGTGACCTGCGAACCCCCATAGTTGGCGCATTCGTCCGCGCTGGACGTTGAGGCCGCAGGTGGCCTGAGATGTGCTCTGAATGGCTTTAGAAAACTGTGTATATTGAACTGAACTGTTCCCCGTTTACCCACCCAAGGTAAGCGCCCGCAGGATGGTAAGACTGCCGAAAACTTGGCCGATCCCTTGATACTTCAGACAACACTGTTCCGTGCCAGGATCATCGCTGCGGCCAAGGGCGATGACATCCAGCCATTGTATTTTACGGTGTTAGGGTTTCGTGAGGTGGTCAAACTTTCTCATGCGATCAGTCGGCCCCATGACAGCAGGATGAGCCACCGTCTTTGCGCGCGCCATTGGGGTCTTCGGGAACGTCCAGCGTGGGGTTGCGGTCAAAGAAGTTTTCGGGCCGCAGCTTGAAGCCGGCATAGTCCACCGGCATGATCGGCCAGTCTTCACTCCGCGGAAAATGGGTCAGACCGAAAGTGTGCCAGACGACAATGTCCTCATCATCGACAGACCGGTTGCCCGCAGCATAGCTGGGCAGACCCGCGCCGCCTGGATGTTGGTTCGGAGTATAGCCAGCAGCCCAAAGTTCGTCGCGATCAAACTGCGTCACCCAAAGACTATGCGTGGCGAAACCGGCCCGCTTGCGGATCGATGCGGCATCAGCGGCCAGCAAGAGTGGCTGACCTTCGGGGATCAGCACAAAGCCGGTGGCGTCACCGAAACGGTTCTTGCGTTCGTTCGAGCCGATGCGCCAGACGCGCCCCTTGTCATTGGCGGCGTCGCGTTGTGCGTCGGTTTCGGACGTCAGACGGGTGATGGTGCGGGTAAAGGCGTTGCCGACCGGGTTCGTATCGCTCATTGGCAGGCGCTTGACCTCGATCTCGTCCACATGATTGCGCTGGCCGTCGATCGCCACGTCCAGCCGCGCCGAGAACATGTGTTGGTGGATCGGAGCGCCCAGACCCGGTGCCATTTCGGTGGCGAATTCATACGGGCCTTCGGGCCGACGGTCACGAAAAACGACACCACCTGACGGCGCTGGCGGCGCACGGTGCCTTGGCCCGTGAAGAAATCGGTGTGTTTCCACAGCGTGCCAAAGTCTTCTTCGTGGATGCAGATCGCGTTTCTGATCGGGACGGGTTCACAGAAATCGTCGACCACGGTGGCGTCGACATAGTGTATCTTGCCCAGACAGTCACAGCCCAGAACCAGCGATTTTGCCAGACGCCCGAACGTGTATTCTCCCGCGTCAAAGTAATTCTGCCAGTTGTGGTTCGGCGACGGTTCGCCGTAGGGAACGACCATTTCCGACACCGACGCCCGGTTCAGGATCTTGCGGCGCGTGCCTTGGTCGTCAAAGCTGATGTCATGCAGGGTCAACCCCTCGCGCCCATTGAAACCGACGCGGATGTGCCAGTTCTGCCAGGTCAGGACATTGTCTTTGATTTCAAAGCTGGCCCCGTCGGGCTGGGTGATCGTCAACGGTTTCATCGTGTCGCGCATCGGTCCGGTCACTTCAGGGTCCAGATAGTCGCCTGAATCCTGGGGCACATGCAGATAACCCGTGTCGCTAAGCCGCATCACCTTGCGCTCGGTCAGGTTTACATGCGCCACGATCCCGTCGATCGGATGGGCGAACATGCTGTGGGTCTTTTCCTTGGCATGAAAGCTTAGCACGCGGATCATACGTTTTCCGATCTCTTCCGCATGGCCGAAAACCCCCGCTGACAGGGGCGCACAGCACACCTCGTCCAGATTGGTGATGCCACGTTTGGCCATCGCGGCGACATAGGCGGGATCAGCCTTGGCGATGTCGCCGGCGGCAAGGTAGTCTTCGTCCAGTATCGGGCCCCAGCCATCGGTTGCGGGATCCAGGGGGCGATCACGCAGGATGGTGCATGCGGGGATGTCGACAACCATTTCGCGGGCTGTGTTGGCCTGCAAATCGGTTACCAGAACGCCCAGTTCCCGCGGAACCGCATCCCCGATCCGGAATTAGTCAAGCACGCCATGGTCCGGTTCGCGCAGCATGACATAGGCATAGCGCATCTGTGGGCCACC
Source organism: Roseobacter sp. GAI101 (assembly GCF_000156335.1). Classification (GTDB taxonomy): domain Bacteria; phylum Pseudomonadota; class Alphaproteobacteria; order Rhodobacterales; family Rhodobacteraceae; genus Sulfitobacter. The sequence continues at coordinate 1,220,004 of NZ_DS999213.1, read as the reverse complement.
ATGTCCAGCCTCGGCAAGGACAGCTTTCAGGGTCTGGATTTCGTGGGCCGTAATCGGATCAAGCGGGTGGCGCACAGTGTTTTCTGCGGTGTCCGGGGATTGCGTCATCAAGGGTCTCCATGCGGTACGGGGGGCGGCCCCTTGGATACTAGCCGCCAAATGATCCGAAGGGACACGGAAATGATCCGCTCGGCAGAAATTCCGCGCGATATTGCTGAAACGCCGGGCGAGGCCCCGCGTGAACCGCTAAATTCTGCCCAGTTTGAAGCCTCGGGACAGGTGATGGCGCATCGAAAAGACCAGCACGGCACCCGGGATCATGGATGCCAATGTCACCGCCATGACCAAGCCGATGTCGGTCTGGAACCCGAACAGGGCGTTGATCGCCATGCTGATCGGCTTGCCGTTGGTGGTTGTCAGGATACGTGCGAAGACCACTTCGACCCAAGAGAACATGAAGCAAAAGAACGCGGTGACCGCGATGCCCGGGGCGATTTGCGGCAACAGGAAGGTCCAGATGAAACGCGGTTTCGAATAGCCGTCCAAAAATGCGGTTTCATCCAGTTCCTTTGGGATTGCAGAAATGAAACTCTGCAAGATCCAGATCGAGATCGGTAGATTGAAAAGGCAATGCGCCAAGGCGATGCCGAACACGGAATTTGAGATGCCGAGCGCGGAAAAAAGCTGGAACACAGGCAATGTCAGCACCACTGGTGGCGTGATCCGAAAGGCAATGAACGCGAAGAACAGGTGTTTGTCCCCCAGAAACGACATCCGTGAAAAGGCATAGGCGGCAGGGATGGCGACCGGAATAGTAATGCAGATGTTGATCAGCACATAGGCGACCGAATTGCCAAAGGCGGACCGCAGGTTGGGGTCGTTCAGGATATTGGCGTAATTTCCCAACGTCAGGCTACCCACGGCGGTGTCCGGGCGGGGCAGGGTGGCGACAAAACTGATGATGGTCATTTGGACAAGCGGCAGGCAGGCAAAGACGATGAAAGCCAGCAGAATGGTCGTCTTTATGAAGGGGAGCGCACGCCGAACCATCCTCAATGGCCTTCGCGCGTTTCGGGCGCGTCAATCTGGTTCTGGCGTTTCATAAATACCCAGGCCACCGTCAAAACGATCAGGAAATACAGCACGGAGCGAGCGGCGGAGGGGCCGTAGTTGAAGGCTTTGATGTCTTCTCCCAGATCGACGGCAAGGAACATCGTCGCACCGTCAGGGCCCCCGGCGTTGATCGGAAACGCTTCGGTGTAAATCATGAAGGAATCCATGAACCGTAACAAGACGGCCATCAGCAGGACATGCTGTAACTTGGGCAGCTGGATGTGGCGGAACACTTGCCAGGGGCCGGCACCGTCGATGTTGGCGGCCTGATAATAGGCGGAAGGGATCGTGGTCAGGGCGGAATAGCACAGGATCACGACAAGGCTGGTCCAGTGCCAGGTGTCCATTGCCAACAGAACCGCCCATGTCTGGACAGCCGAAAGCTTCCAGTCGGTCGTCCAGCCATAGTCCGCCATGATGCGCCCCAGGATGCCGGTGCCGGGGTTCAGAAGGCTTAGCCAAAGGGACGGGATCATGTTCCACGGGACCAGCAGCGGCAACGCAATGCCCGCCAGCGCCAATCCCACCCAGAATTGGTTTCTGGGGATGCACAGCGCGATGGCGATGCCCAAGGGGATCTGGATGCACAGCACCAGCGCCGAAAAAAGCGCGCTGCGCCCGAAGCTGGACCAGAAACGGCCCGATCGTATGATGTCGCCGTACCATTCCGTGCCAACCCAGAACCGCTGGTCCAGAATGAAGATCTCGAAGAATGAGTAATTTATGACAGTGACCAGCGGGATCACCCCGACAAGCCCCAAGAGCAAGGCTGCGGGAAGCACGAAAATCCAGCCGGTGTTGCTGTGATCCTTCATGGGGCGGGCACGCGTCCGGCCCTAGACATTCACGACCTCGGTGCCCCAGCGTTTGCAGTCTTCGATCAGCTTCTTGGGCAGCTTTCCGTCGGTGAAAAGCCGGCTTACATCGCTGAGCGAACAAATCGTGAGGGGGGCCTTGCGGTCGAATTTGTGGTGGTCGGCGACCACCATCACTTTGCGGGACCGCTGGATCGCACTTCGGCTTACCAGAACTTCCTGACCGTCAAAATCCAGAAGGTCACCGTCTTCGTCAATGGCAGAGCACCCCAGCACCGAGAAATCGAACTTGAACTGTTTCACCATCTCGGCGGTCAACCCGCCGACAAGGCCCCCGTCCGCACGGCGCAGGACACCGCCGGTCAGGATGATCTCGCAGCTGTGATTGGCCGCCAGGATATTTGCGATGTTCAGATTGTTTGTCACGACCAACAGGTTTTCATGGTCCAGAAGCTCGCGCGCGACGGCTTCGGTGCTGGTGCCGATGTTCATGAATACCGATGCCCCGTCGGGGATGGATGCCGCACAGGCCACGGCAATCGCCTTCTTGCCGTCTTCGTTCAGGCGTCGCCGTTCGTCATAGACGATATTCACGACACCTGATGGAATGACCGCACCGCCATGCACCCGCGCAAGCCGTCCGGTTTCAGCCAGTTCAGACAGATCGCGCCTGATGGTCTGGACCGTCACGTCATAGCGTTCGGCCAGGCCGTCAACGGTGACTTTGCCCTCTTTGCGGGCAAGTTCCAGTATCTCTTGTTGTCTGAAGTTCGAGACCAAAGCCTTCTCCTTTGGAAGCTGCGGGGACCGCAAGACGATGTTTCACGGGCTGTATTCGGTTACCGAACAATCAACGACTTGGTCCTCCCGTCAAGGGGTCGAATCGCGCGTTTTGCAAGTATTTGCCCAAACGCACCTGTGGGCGAACCGAAAAGAGAATGTAATTCAAGGATATAGCCGAAAGCGAATATATACGAACATTCGTTATTGACCGATCACCTTGCATGGTGCTTAGTACCGAGACGTCGCAGGCAGGGAGGCCGGGACGCAGCAAGGATGCGAGGAGGCGTCATTGACCGAGTGGCAGCATCAGGACGTGATCGACCTTTTCGTCATTGGCGGGGGCATCAACGGATGCGGTATCGCGCGTGACGCTGTAGGCCGTGGTCTGACGGTCGAGCTGGCCGAGATGAACGATCTGGCGTCTGGGACGTCTTCGGCATCGACCAAACTTTTTCACGGTGGTTTGCGGTATCTTGAATACTGGGAAATCCGTCTGGTCCGCGAGGCGTTGATTGAACGCGAAACGCTGCTGCGGGCCATGCCGCACATCAGCTGGCCCATGCGGTTTGTGCTGCCCTATCATCCGGACATGCGGTTCGAGGGCGACACGCCGACGTCAAAGGTGCTGAGCGTTGTGATGCCCTGGATGAAAGGCCGCCGCCCGGCGTGGCTGATCCGGTTCGGGTTGTTTCTTTATGACAATCTCGGGGGCCGTAAGATCCTGAAGGGGATGACCTCCTTGAACCTGCCCGGTTCTCCCGAGGGTGCGCCCTTGCAGGACCGTTTTCAGAAGGCCTATGAGTATTCGGACTGCTGGATTGAAGACAGCCGGTTGGTGGTGCTGAACGCGCGCGACGCCCAAGAGCGGGGCGCGCGGATCAATGTTCGCACCAAGGTGGTGTCCGCCGAACAGGTCGATGGCCTTTGGCATGTCACAGTCGAGGGGCAAGACACCGGTGAACAGCGCGTGATCGTTGCGCGCATGATCGTCAACGCAGGGGGGCCGTGGGTCGAGAATGTCATTCGCAACACCGTGCGGATCAATTCGACCGAAGGCGTGCGGTTGGTCCGGGGCAGCCACATCGTGACGCGCAAGCTTTACGATCATGATAAATGCTATTTCTTTCAGGGCGAAGACGGACGGATCATCTTTACGATCCCCTACGAGACGGATTTTACCCTGATCGGGACAACGGACGCCGATCACGCCGATACAAACGCAAAACCGGTCTGCACCCCGGAAGAACAATCCTATCTTCTGGAATTCGCATCGAAATACCTGAAAAACCCCGTAACCGCCGATGACGTCGTCTGGACGTATTCCGGCGTGCGGCCGCTGTATAACGACGGGGCCAGCTCGGCCACGGCGGCGACGCGCGACTATGTTTTGAAGGTCGACCAATCAGCAGGTGCGCCCATTCTGAATGTGTTCGGTGGCAAGATTACGACCTACCGCAAGCTGGCTGAATCGGCGCTGGAAAAGATCGCGCCATTCTGCCCGACGACAGGCCAGGACTGGACCGCTGGCGTGCCGTTGCCGGGGGGTAATTTTCCGGTCGATGGCGTTGCTGCCCTGAACGACCGGCTGATGGCGCGCTATCCGTTCCTGTCCGAACGCTGGGCCGCGCGGCTTGTCAAAGCCTATGGCATCGAAGCGTTTGACGTTCTGGGCGAGGCCGAAACCAAAGCCGATCTTGGGCAGGATTTCGGTGCCGACCTGACCGAACGAGAAGCCGGTTGGCTGGTTGAAAAGGAATTCGCGCGCAGTGCCGAGGATATCGTCTGGCGCCGGTCCAAACTGGGCCTGAGACTGACAAAGCAGGAAATTGATAGGCTGGACGCATGGCTTGCCGATGCGGCTGCCGTGCCATCTGCACCAAACGCAGTATAAGCTGCGAAGGGAGAAGAGAAATGTCGCTTGTTCTAGAAGGTGTGTCCAAGGTCGTGAACGGCCAGACACATATTCACCCCACCGATCTGGAACTGTCGTCGGGTACGATGAACGTCCTGCTTGGGCCGACGTCATCGGGGAAAACGTCGCTGATGCGCCTGATGGCGGGGCTGGACGTGCCCAACAGCGGCAAGGTGATCTGGAATGGCAAGGACGTCACCGGCATGCGGGTTCAGGACCGCGGTGTGGCGATGGTGTACCAACAGTTCATCAACTACCCGTCGATGACGGTTTATGACAACATCGCCAGCCCCATGCGTCTGCTTGGCCAGACGGCGGACCAGATTGATACGGCGGTGAAAAAGGCCGCTGACCTGATGAAGCTGACCGGTATGCTGGACCGAAAACCGCTTGAACTGTCGGGTGGCCAGCAGCAACGCTGTGCACTGGCGCGCGCCCTCGTAAAAGACGCGGGCCTTGTGTTGCTGGACGAACCGCTTGCCAACCTCGACTATAAATTGCGCGAGGAACTGCGCGCCGAGATCCCGAAGATCTTCGAAGAAGCCGGTTCGATCTTTGTCTATGCAACCACCGAACCGGAAGAGGCGCTTTTGCTGGGGGGCAACACCGCCACGATGTGGGAGGGCAGGGTAACCCAGTTCGGCCAGACCCCGGTCGTTTACCGTCAACCCGTGGATGCGACAACGGCCCGCGTTTTCTCCGACCCGCCGATGAATTTTCTCAAGATCCGCAAATCCGGCGACAGCGTGGTTTTCGGTGACGGTCAGACTGCTGCGGCCACTGGCGCATTGGCACCGCTGGCAGATGGTAACTATCTGGCGGGCTTCCGCCCCAACCATCTGGAGTTGCAAAAACACGCGCCCGATGCGTTGGAATTCAACGGCAAACTGAATGTCACGGAAATCACCGGGTCAGAGACCTTTGTGCATTTGGACCATCATGGCGAAAACTGGGTTGGCCTTGTGCACGGTGTCAAGGACCTCAGGATCGGCACATCGTTGAACGTCTATCTTGACCCCAGACATATCTACATTTTTGCAGAAGACGGCACCTCTGTTGCCGCTGCATCCTATGCAACCGCAGCTTGAGGGAGAGACATCATGGCAAAGATCACCCTTGATAATCTGGCACATTCCTACCTGCCGAACCCGACGCGCGAGGACGACTATGCGTTGAAGGAACTGAACCACGACTGGGCAGATGGCGAAGCTTATGCCCTGCTCGGGTCGTCGGGCTGTGGCAAGTCAACGCTCTTGAACATCATCTCCGGCCTGCTGCACCCCAGCCAGGGCCGCATCCTGTTCAATGACCGCGACGTGACGATGGAACCGACGACGCAGCGCAACATTGCGCAGGTCTTTCAGTTTCCGGTGGTCTACGACACCATGACCGTCCGCGACAATCTGGCCTTTCCACTGCGCAACCGTGGCGCTGACCCGGCCTATATCAAGGACCGCGTGCAGCAGATCGCACAGATGATCGGTATGGAAGAGATGCTGAACCGCAAGGCGCGCGGATTGACCGCCGATGCCAAGCAGAAGATTTCGTTGGGGCGCGGGATGGTCCGCGAGGACGTGAATGCCCTGCTGTTCGATGAACCGCTGACGGTGATCGACCCGCATATGAAGTGGGAATTGCGCACGCAGCTGAAATCCCTGCACCACGAATTCGGCCACACCATGATCTACGTGACCCACGACCAGACCGAGGCACTGACCTTCGCCGACAAGGTGGTGGTGATGTATGATGGCCGCGTCGTGCAGATCGGTACCCCGCAGCAGCTCTTCGAGACGCCGGAACACACGTTCGTCGGCTATTTCATCGGATCGCCCGGCATGAACGTGCTGGACGCGCAGGTGACCGGCGATCAGGCGGTCGTGGCGGGGACGCAGATTTCGCTGGGAAAGGGCTTTGGCACGCCAAAGGGCAAAGTCGAAATCGGCGTGAGGCCCGAATTTACCGCCTTGGCCGCTGGCGACGTGGGTCTGCCCGTGACCATCAAGCGCGTAGAGGACGTCGGCCGCCACAAGATCGTGCGTGCCGATTTCCACGGCACAGAGATCAACGTCATTGCCGCAGAAGGTGAAGGTATCTCGCCCGACATGAACCGGATCGTTTTCGATACCGCAGGCGTAAACGTCTATTCAGACAGCTGGCGTGTCGCGCCGATGGGGGCCTGAGATGACCATCCCTTATCCGACAAAATCAAAAGGAATGCGTGATGAATAAGACCGTCAATCAAAAGGCATGGTTTCTCATTCTTCCCGTGCTTGTGCTTGTTGCCTTCTCGGCGGTCATTCCGCTGATGACGGTGGTGAATTATTCGGTGCAGGATACGTTCGGCAACAACCAGTTCTTCTGGGCCGGGCTTGAGTGGTTCAAGGAACTCATGTCCTCCGAGCGGATGTGGGATGCGTTGGGCCGCCAGATCGCCTTTTCGGCGATTATCCTGTTCATACAGATCCCGCTGGGCGTGTTCGTGGCCCTGAACATGCCGAAGAAAGGGTTCTGGGCTTCGGTCTGTCTGATCCTGATGTCCTTGCCCTTGCTGATCCCGTGGAACGTGGTGGGCACGATCTGGCAGATTTTCGGGCGCGTGGACATTGGCCTTCTGGGCTATACGCTTGATGCAATGGGCGTGGACTACAACTACACCCAGAATTTCTATGCCGCATGGATCACCGTTGTCGTGATGGATGTCTGGCACTGGACATCCTTGGTGGCTCTTCTGGCCTACGCCGGTTTGCAGTCGATCCCGGATGCCTATTACCAAGCCGCCAAGATTGATCAGGCCAGCCGCTGGAAAGTCTTCCGTTTCATCGAATTGCCCAAGATCATGGGGGTCTTGATGATCGCGATCCTGTTGCGGTTCATGGACAGCTTCATGATCTATACCGAACCGTTTGTGGTCACCGGCGGGGGGCCGGGCAATTCGACGACCTTCCTGTCGATCGACCTTGTGAAAATGGCGCTTGGTCAGTTCGATCTGGGACCTGCGGCAGCGTTTTCGATCATGTATTATCTCGTCATCCTGTTGATTTCATATGTCTTCTACACCGTCATGACGAACCTTGATAAAAGGGATGGCCACTGATGTCTGATCTTGCACAAAAGCGCGGCGGGGGCGGTTTTCGGATAAACGGCAGTGCCGTGGTGATGGGGCTGTACCTGCTGTTTCTGCTGCTGCCGATCTACTGGCTGCTCAACATGAGCCTCAAGACCAACACGGAAATCCTGAACGGATTCAGCCTGTGGCCCCAGGACCTGACCCTCGAGAACTACGTGACGATACTGACCGATGCGTCGTGGTACACCGGGTATCTGAACTCGATGGCCTATGTCGTGATGAACGTCGTCATCTCTTTGCTGGTGGCTTTGCCCGCGGCCTATGCGTTCAGCCGCTACACCTTTCTGGGGGACAAGCACCTGTTCTTCTGGCTGCTGACCAACCGGATGGCTCCGCCTGCTGTTTTCGCGCTTCCGTTCTTCCAGCTCTATAGCTCGGTCGGGTTGTTCGACACGCATATCGCGGTGGCGCTGGCGCATTGCCTGTTCAACGTGCCTTTGGCGGTCTGGATCCTCGAAGGGTTCATGCGCGGCGTGCCCAAGGAAATCGACGAGACCGCCTATATCGACGGCTATTCCTTTCCGCGGTTCTTCATCCGCATCTTCACCCCGCTGGTGGCGTCAGGCATCGGCGTCACGGCGTTCTTCCTGTTCATGTTCAGCTGGGTCGAACTGTTGCTGAGCCGCACCCTGACCAGTGTGGACGCCAAACCGATTGCCGCCACCATGACCCGTACCGTGGGGGCCGCGGGCATCGACTGGGGCGTGCTGGCTGCGGCGGGCGTTTTGACAATCCTGCCTGGTGCCTTGGTCATCTATTTTGTTCGCAACTACATCGCCAAGGGTTTTGCCCTTGGGCGCGTATAAGGGAGAAATCTAATGGAATGGATGGCATGGACATGGCCGACCGCCGCCTTTTTCGCACTGATCGCGGTCACGCTGATCACGTTCACGGTGCTTGCAATCAAATTTCCCGAGGTGCCGCGCAATGGTGTTCTAGGGATCGAAACGACGCGGGGTGACAGATTGTTCATCACGCTACTGGGCTCGGCCTTTATCAATCTGGCTTGGCTTGGACTGCTCAGCGCGCCCCAGTGGGGGGCGTTGGTCGTATGCTTTTTCTATGCCGTGGCGGTGTTTCGCTGGGTCTGAGGGAAGGCGAACAGGGCCCGGCGCGCAAGAACCGGGCAACTTGAAACGTTCTATCTAGGGAGGAACAATATGAACTTGCGATTAAAAGGGACCACGGCCATCGGGCTTGCGGCCTGCATGTTTGCAGCACCCGCATTCGCCGACATGGAGGCCGCCAAGGCGTTCTTGGACAGCGAGATCGGTGAACTGTCGGCGCTGACCCGCGCCGAGCAAGAAGCCGAACTGCAATTCTTCATCGACGCGGCACAGCCTTTTGTCGGTATGGAGATCAATGTCGTTTCCGAAACGATCGGGACACATGAATACGAGTCGACAGTGCTTGCGCCTGCGTTTGAAGCCATCACCGGCATCAAGATCACGCATGACCTGATCGGCGAAGGCGATGTTGTTGAAAAGCTGCAAACGCAAATGCAGTCGGGCGAAAACATCTATGACGCCTATATCAACGACTCGGACCTGATTGGCACGCACTGGCGGTACCAGCAGGCGCGCAACCTGACCGACTGGATGTCGGGCGAAGGCGCGGCCGTGACAAACCCCAACCTTGATCTGGAAGACTTCATCGGCCTGTCCTTCACGACCGGTCCCGATGGCAAGGTCTACCAACTGCCCGACCAGCAGTTCGCGAACCTCTACTGGTTCCGCTACGATTGGTTCAACGACGAACAGAACAAGGCCGACTTCAAAGCCAAATACGGCTATGATCTGGGTGTTCCGGTCAACTGGACCGCATATGAGGACATCGCAGAGTTCTTCACCGGCCGCGACCTGTCGCGTCTGGGTGTCGAAGGCGAAGTCTTTGGCAACATGGATTACGGCAAGAAAGACCCGTCGCTGGGTTGGCGTTACACTGACGCGTGGCTGTCCATGGCTGGTGCCGGTGACGTGGGCGAACCGAACGGTCTGCCCGTCGACGAATGGGGTATCCGCGTCAACGAGAAATCACAGCCCGTCGGGTCGTGTGTTGCGCGGGGCGGTGCCACAAACGGGCCAGCGGCTGTTTATGCTGTGACCAAGGCGATCGAATGGCTGGAAAAATATTCCCCGCCAGCCGCAGCCGGTATGACATTCTCCGAAGCGGGGCCAATTCCTGCCCAGGGCAACGTCGCCCAGCAGATGTTCTGGTACACGGCCTTTACCGCAGCATCCGTTGAACCTGATCTGCCCGTGATGAACGAAGACGGCACGCCCAAGTGGCGCATGGCCCCTTCGCCACATGGTGCATATTGGACCGAAGGCACCAAGATCGGCTATCAGGATGCCGGTTCCTGGACGCTGATGGAATCCACACCTGTGGACCGTGCACAAGCCGCGTGGCTTTATGCGCAGTTCGTTACCTCCAAGACTGTGGACGTGAAGAAAAGCCATGTTGGTCTGACATTCATTCGTGAATCCACGATCCAGCACGAAAGCTTTACCGAGCGTGCGCCGAAACTGGGTGGTCTGGTCGAATTCTACCGGTCGCCTGCACGGGTTCAGTGGTCGCCAACCGGCACCAACGTGCCTGACTATCCGAAGCTGGCCCAACTGTGGTGGCAGAACATCGGCGACGCAATGTCCGGTGCGAAAACCCCGCAAGAAGCGCTGGATTCACTTTGCGCAGATCAGGAAAAAGTCTTGATCCGTCTGGAGCGTGCCGGTGTTCAGGGCGAATACGGCCCGGTCATGAACGAAGAGCAGGATCCGGAGTACTGGCTGTCGCAGCCCGGTTCGCCCAAGCCAAAGCTTGAGAACGAAGACGAAGAGCCCGTCACGATTTCCTATGACGAGCTGATCAAATCCTGGCAGTAAGCCATTGA
>NZ_DS999213.1:1161345-1209344 GCF_000156335.1 Roseobacter sp. GAI101 | reverse complement strand
CCTGAATAATCAAGACGCCGCCCCTAAGGGCTGGCGCGATCCCCCCAGAGTTTGACGGGACACCGTCTTTTGGGGCAGATCCTGTTGAACGCCTAATGACACTGCGGGGACACCCATGACCTATATTCTTGCCATCGATCAGGGCACCACCTCGACCCGTGCAATCGTGTTCGATGGCGCGATGGCCGTCGTTTCCAGCGCGCAAGAAGAATTCGCACAGCATTTTCCGCAATCGGGTTGGGTCGAACATGATCCCGACGATCTTTGGCAGACGACCGTCAACACCTGCCGCGACGCCATCGCGGGCGCAAACATCACGCCATCCCAAATCGCGGGGATCGGCATCACCAACCAGCGTGAAACCGTGATCGTCTGGGACAAGAAGACCGGCCAGCCCATTCACAACGCGATTGTCTGGCAGGACAGACGGACCTCGGATATGTGCAACACGCTGCGCGAAGCAGGGCACGAGGCGATGATCATCGACCGTACCGGGCTTTTGCTTGATCCGTATTTCTCGGGCACGAAACTGAAATGGATACTTGATCACGTCGAAGGCGCGCGCGAACGTGCTGCCGATGGCGATCTGCTTTTCGGAACGGTCGACAGCTTTCTGATCTGGAAGCTGACAGGCGGTGAGACGCATGCCACGGACGCGACCAATGCCGCCCGCACCATGCTTTATGACATTCGCAAGGGCCGGTGGAGCAGCACGATCTGCGACGTTTTCGACATCCCCATGCAAATGCTTCCCGAGGTCAAGGACTGCGCGGCTGATTTCGGTCACACGCAGCCAGATCTGTTGGGCGGCGCAATCCCGATCCACGGCGTTGCGGGCGATCAGCAAGCTGCCACTGTCGGGCAGGCCTGTTTTGAACCCGGCATGTTGAAATCGACCTACGGGACGGGATGTTTTGCGCTGCTGAACACTGGCGATGCGCCTGTCATGTCCAAGAACCGGCTGCTGACAACGATCGCTTATCAGCTTGACGGCAAACCGACCTATGCGCTTGAAGGGTCGATCTTTGTCGCCGGGGCCGTCGTGCAATGGCTGCGCGATGGGTTGCAGATCATCTCGGACGCCGCCGAAACCCAAGCGTTGGCCGAACAGGCGGACCCTCATCAAAACGTCGTTCTTGTGCCCGCCTTTGTCGGCTTGGGCGCGCCCTATTGGAACCCCGATTGCCGTGGTGCGGCCTTTGGGCTGACGCGCAGTTCCGGCCCCGCCGAAATGGCCAAGGCCGCGCTGGAAAGCGTCGGCTATCAGACCCGCGATCTGCTGGAGGCAATGGCGTCAGATTGGCAGGCAAGTGGCGTCCAGCCGACCCTGCGGGTGGATGGCGGGATGGCGGCAAGCGATTGGGCGATGCAGTTTCTGTCAGACATCATCGGCGCGCCGGTTGACCGGCCGATGGTGCATGAAACGACCGCGCTTGGCGTAGCTTGGCTGGCGGGTATGCATGCAGGCATCTACCCGGACCAAGCGGAATTTGCGGCCACATGGGCGCGGGAAACCCAGTTCAAACCCCAGATGGATGACGCGCTGCGTGCCTCGAAATATGCGGTTTGGAAGAAGGCGGTTCAGGCAACGCTGAGCTTCTGAGCACAACTGCTCGTTGAAGAAGCGCGACGCTGCCGAAGGGGTGTACCAATGCCAAGGGTTGGGGGCAAAGGAGAGACGGATGTTTTCATTTTTCAGTCCGCAGGCGATCCATTTCGGACGCGGGCAAAGCCGACAGACGGCAGCACTGGCACGCGCTTTTGGCAAATCCGTCCTGGTGGTTCACGGTGCGACCGCGGCGCGGGCCGACTGGCTGCTGCAATCGTGCAAGGCGGCCTCCCTCACGGTGAAAACCGAAAGCTGTCAGACCGAACCCAGCTTGCCGGATATCGAGGCCGCGTTAAGCCGGCTTGCCGATTATCGTCCGGACGTCGTGATTGCGGTGGGCGGCGGGTCGGTTATCGACTTTGCCAAGGCGCTGGCAGCGCTTCTGCCGAACCCACGGCCGCCCCTGAACTATCTTGAAGGGGTTGGCGGCGGCCAGCCGCTTGAGACGGCACCGATCCCGATGATCGCGCTGCCGACGACGGCAGGTACGGGGGCAGAAGTGACCAAGAACGCGGTGATTTCGGTGCCCGAACATGCCGTCAAAGTCAGCCTGCGCGATCCGCGCATGGTGCCGCAGATCGCGATTGTGGATCCAGACCTGATGCAGGCCGCGCCCAAATCCATCGTGCTTGCCGCAGGCCTGGACGCCATCACGCAGGTGATCGAACCCTATTTATCCGTGAAATCGAACCCGATGACGGACGCCTTGTGCCTTGCCGCTATTCCGGTCGGCCTGCGTGTCTTGCGTGATCTTGTCGAAAAGGACAGACCCCAAGCATGGGATGGCATGGCGTGGGTCAGCACCTGCGGCGGTTTGGCGTTGGCGAATGCCGGTCTTGGCGCGGTCCACGGCTTTGCGGGTGTGATTGGCGGAAAGACCAACGCGCCGCATGGGGAAATCTGCGGTGCATTGCTGCCTGCGGTTCTGAATTCCCATTTGGGTAAAGCAAAGCCGGAGACCGAAATTTATCGGCGCATCCAATGGGTGCAAGGCGTGATTGATGCCCATTTTGCGGATGGTAAGGCCGGGGCCGGCATCCCTGCGCTCGCGCGCTGGTCCAAGGGGCAGGGGCTGCGGGGGGTGGCCGATATGGGGCTGCCGCAGCGCGATCATTCAGATGTGGCTGACGCTGCCGCCAAGGCGTCCTCCATGAAAGGCAACCCGTTTTCCTTAAGCAAAGAAGACCTTTTGGAGATACTGAAGGCCGCGCAGTGACGTGCCAGGGGCGTAAGCACCACAGTTGAGCTGCAAATGCGGCAACTCAGGAAAATCAAGAGAGCCGATCGAGCGCTGTCTTGATCTGCTGGCTCAGCAACATCGGATCGAAAGGTTTGTTCATAACCTCTAACGCGCCGAGATCCCAAAGCTCTTTATTCTCGTCGGTAGCCGTGCGGGCTGTCAGGAAAATTACCGGCACTTCTGCAAGTCCGGGCATCATACGGATTTTTTCAAGAGTTTGAGGGCCGGTCAACCCAGGCATCATTACGTCAAGCAGCAGAACATCCGGAATAAACTCTCCTACTGCACGCAGGGCTTCTTCACCGGATGCGCATTGCATAAGCTCAAAGTCGTCGAAAATTTCGAGAGCTATCTTGGTGACCTCACGGATGTCATCGTCATCGTCAACATGCAGTAATTTGGTCATCAATTATTCCTGAACGGTTTACGGCAACCCGCCGTTTTTCAGTTTACTGACTATGCTGCTTAGCAACTATTTTTCATTTGCGATCGCATTGAAAAATCTCAACCTACTCCCTCCCGTATTTTAGAGCATGTGGCTGTTATGTCACCTTATCACAAATCTGATTACTGGAAAAGTTCGGATTGGTTACCCCGGAAATCGCTCCGCTTTATTCCACTGCAACAATCACTGGCCGCACTGCACGGCCAACGCGCCGGGTTCCAGCGCGATTTAATGCAATGCTGTTTCGGTCCCTGATGTCCAGATCGCTGCAGATGCAAATCATGTAAACCGTCTGCATCTCATCAGGCCAATGCCCCCAGTTCAAACCGGGGAACGGCCTGAATACACGGGATAAAGCGATCACGCTCGCGCAGGGGTGTTGACCTCCGGGGGGCTTCTGGCGGCACCCGCGTCCGGCGGTAGCAGTCAAAGGTTAAAGACGTAGGTTCATGGCAGCACGGCGCAAAATGTCCAACGCGCGATCAAACTCTGCCGCTTTGTCGAATTGGTTGATAGACGCCGTTGTCGCCAAGACTGCGGGCGAGGCACCAATGTTTCCAACGGGCACCGCGATGCCGGCGGCCCCCATTTCAAATTCGTTGCGCACGAACGCATAACCTTGGGATGCCGCTCGTTCGATCTTTTGGCGAATTGAGGTCAGATCCATATCTGTGGCCTCGGTCAGTTTTTCGGGGATGAGGCGTGCAAGATCCAAATCCACATCGCTGGCCAGACCGCGTGCAAGCAACATCTGCCCGACGGCCGTTGGCAGTAAAGGCAATGTGCTGCCGATTGAAAATCCGAACGAAATCCGCGCAGAGGATGTGGCAGATCGCGCAATATAGATCGCGCGGTCTCCATCACGCATGGCCAATGCGATCTCTCCTTCGAACGCCTCGGCGAACTGATTGAGGACCGGTTGCACAGAGCGGCCGAAATCATTGGCGGTCAAATACCCCCCGGCCATGGCCAAAATCTTTGGCGTTAGCCGGAACGCGCGGTCTTCCTTTTGAAGGTATCCACTGTCCTCCAAAGTCAGGCACAGCCGCCGCGTTGTTGCGCGGTCAAAGCCAGTCAGGCGCGAAACCTCGGCCATTGTCAGGTCACGTCTGCCGGTCTCGAAGCATGACAGAACCTTCAGGCCCTTGGCAAATGTTGATGCGCTGTTCTTCTGGGTCATGTTGACAGATTTCACCAAAGAAATTACGTTCTTTATATGACATAAAGTGCGATTATCGCACACATTCTGTGGAGGTCAAGTCGCGTGCCCCAAGCTGATGACAAAACACCATTCGACCAGTTTGAAGACCCGGCCCGTTGGGTTGTTGTGGCCAAAAGCGCCGAGTTGAACATTCCCAGACCGGTGATCCCCGTGACGCTGCGAGGTCAACGGCTGGTGTTGTTTCGGGATGACGACGGTGAACTTGGCCTGATCGGACGGAACTGTCCGCATCGTGGGGCTGACCTGTGCTTTGGCCGACTTGAGGACAATGGATTGCGCTGCCCGTTTCACGGCTGGCATTTTGATCGAAGCGGGCAATGCGTCGAACAACCTGCGGAGCCGGAAGGCTCGTTGATGTATAAGCAAATCAAGGTGCCTATGATACCTGTGATCGAGCGGGACGGTGATATCATGGCATATATCAGCGAGAGCGAGCCTCTTGCCAGTGAACCCACGGAAGGCGCGACACAATGATCAGTCAGGACCTGAACGACCGGATAACGCGGATTGGCCCCAACACCCCCGCAGGCGCGGTGTTGCGTCGTTATTGGCAGCCGGCGGCTTTGGCGGAAGAGCTGGCGCACGGGGATAATGTGCCCGTGAACCTGTTGGGGGAGCGATTGACTTTGGTGCGCGACGACGCTGACCAACTGGTTCTGGCGACGCGGATCGCGTCCAATGATGAACCGCCCGCATTTTACCCGGCTGCAAAAGACATCAAGGTCGACCACACCGGCCCGGTATACCCGGTCGAAAACCGCAATGGCCTGTTCTTTGCCTATATGGGGCCGGGCACGCCGCCAGAGTTTCCGAATTTCGACTGTTTTCGCGCGCCGGACAGCCATGTCTTCGCGTTCAAGGGCTTGTGGGAATGCAATTGGCTGCAGGCTTTGGAAATTGGCATAGATCCGGCTCACGCCTCGTTCTTGCATCGGTTCCTCGAGGATGAAGATACCTCTGACGGATATGGCAAACAGTTCCGCGACAAGGCTGCCGACACGGACATTCCGATGACCCAGATACTGCGCGAATACCCGCGGCCGGATATTGAAGTTGAGGAAACCGACTTTGGTCTGAAAATTACCGCGCTGCGCACTTTGAACAATGGCAAGACCCATGTGCGCGTCACAAATCAGATATTTCCCGAGGCCATCTGCATTCCGATGTCCCGCGAAATGACGATCACACAATGGCACGTGCCGATAGATGACTATACTTGCTATTGGTACACGATGTTCACCAGCTTTCAAAAACCGGTCAACAAGAATTTGATGCGAGAACAAAGGCTCAAGGAACATCGCTTGCCCGATTACGCGCCGCTGAAAAACCGGACGAACGACTATCATTACGATCCTGCGGAACAAGCGACGACGACCTACACAGGCATGGGGCTTGATATCAACGTCCATGACCAATGGGCCGTTGAGGGCATGGGCCGGATCCAGGACCGAACGCAGGAGCACCTGGGCCGCTCCGATGCTGCAATTATCCGTTACAGGCGCATGTTGCGTGCGGCAATCGCGGCGGTAGAGCAGGGGACTGATGAATTGCCCATGCGCAACGGCAAGGCACCCTTGGACATGGTTGGTCCGCTGTCAAATGATGCAATTGCAAACAGCGCGGACTGGAAAGATGCAAGTCGGCAGGCGGATTTGGCGCGCCGGTCTGAATGCCCTTGGGATGCAACCGTTTAACGTGGTGGTTTGAGGGAACAGTATGAGCAACAGTTTGGCCGATGAGATAAAATCCGGCGCGCTTGCAAGCCTGGGCTATCGGGATGGGAATTCTGCCATACTGGCGCAGGGCATCATAGAACAAGTCACAGCAAACAATATCGAAACGGTGCGCTTGGTCTTTGTGGACCAGCACGGGATACTTCGCGGCAAAACGATCGCAGCCCGCATGCTGAAAAGCGCGTTCTCGTCCGGGATCGGGGTGCCGTCAACGCTGCTGTTAAAGGACACCGCGCACCGTACGGTCTTTGATGTCTGGGGGGGAAGCGCATCTGGTTCCGTCTCGGGAATTGATGCGCTGCTCGACGGGGCGAGCGACGTGTTGCTGGTCCCTGACCCAGGCTGTTTCCACCTCTTGCCCTGGTCCCCACACTCGGCAATTTTGATGTGTGACGTGATTAGCCGAACAGGGGCAGCGATAGGGTTTTCATCAAGGACGGTGCTGCGAAACGCCGTTGATAAACTGCGCGATGCAGGATTCGAGGCTGTCTTTGGACTGGAAGTCGAATTTCAGATTTTTCAAAAGACAGATGCGGCTTTGGGGCATGAACAAGCAACGATTCCGCCCGCGGCGATTTCGACCAGGAACCTGACCCAAGGTTGGCAATATCTCACCGACACCCGCTATAGCGAAGCCGAGGAAATCCTTGATACCCTGCGCCGCTTTTCCGATGAACTGGGGCTGGCTCCGCGCTCAATGGAAGTCGAGATGGGGCCGAGCCAGTTCGAGTTTACCTTCGATCCGTCTGGCCCGATGGTTCAAGCCGAGCGCTTTGTCTTGTTTCGCACAATGGTGAAAGAGGTCTGCGCCCAGCGCGGGTTGCATGCAACTTTCATGGCCAAACCAAAACTCCCAAACGCTGTTGCGAACGGATGGCACATCCATCAATCCCTGCTGGACATCAATACCGGCAAGAACCTGTTTGTGTCCGAAAACAGTGACCTGACGCCGCAGGCATCGGGTTGGATCGCCGGCCTGTTGCAACATGCGTCTGCTTCTTGCTTGCTGACCACGCCTACGGTGAATGGATACAAGCGATTTACAGAATTTCAGCTTGCCCCCAATCGGATCACATGGGGCGCAGACAATCGCGGCGCGATGATCCGCGCACTGCTTTACCCCGGCGATAATGCCAGCCGGATAGAAAACCGCGTGGCAGACACAACCGCAAACCCATATTACGCGTTCGCTGCGCAAATTCTCGGCGGTCTGTCTGGCATCACGTCCGGCGCATCGGCCCCGTCACCCACGCTGACGCCATACGCGAATAGTGCGGCCCAACTGCCCGACAATTTAAGCGCGGCCATAGATGCATTTGAAGCAAGTGGTCTTTTCAAAGCGGCGCTGGGGGATGAGTTTGTACAGTATCTGGTGCATCTCAAACGCGCCGAATGGCAGCGCTATCTGATGACCGTGTCAGAATGGGAGCAAGCCGAATATTTCAATCTGTTTTGATATGACGCAAGGCAAAGCAAAAACCCGGGCCATTCCCGTCAAGGCGACGCGCTTTGAAGATATCATCGACGGGTATTTCCCATTGCAGGAGAGTCTGCGGCAAATGTTGAACCGCAACGGGTTCGCATCTGCCTGTATAACGCTGACCCATGCCCCGATCATGGACATTCCCGATCTGCCTCCTGATGCACCTGTGCCGT
Organism: Roseobacter sp. GAI101; assembly: GCF_000156335.1. GTDB lineage: Bacteria > Pseudomonadota > Alphaproteobacteria > Rhodobacterales > Rhodobacteraceae > Sulfitobacter. The sequence continues at coordinate 1,201,439 of NZ_DS999213.1, read as the reverse complement.
TGCGCCTGACCCAAGGCATTGCGGGCATTGCAGAAAGGCTCGACATTATTGTGACACTTGATGGTCTTGAGGCCCAACTTAGCGGCGCTGGAAAGTGGTACTGGTATTCAAAGGAACGAGCGCCGTCAAAACTCTTGTCACCGCTTACACGGCTGGCTGAACCCGCCATCGTGCAGGGCATCGGTCTGGTTACCGGGGGGGCGCAGACAAAGACGTTTGGCAAGGTGTCGGTTCGCGAAGAAAGTACGTTTGTCATCTTGCAGGGCCAAAGAAATGCCTTGGGTGGCGTGCCTCATACGTTTTCGTGGGCCAAATCGCCCGGATTTGACGGCATATGCAGCGCCGCTGATTTGCGCTTTACCGGCTTATTCGAAACTCCGGCGCGTGAATTCGAACGGATTTTGACACAGTGCCAAACATCAGAACGGCACCCTTCGGAATACACTGAAATATTGGTTCTAAATGATCAGACGAAATGTATGGGGTCCTTGGCTTAGCACCCATAACCCGAATATCACGGTTGCCCCGGTACGCGCACTGGACGTCAGCATTGCTGCCTTGGGGTTTCGAGGAGGGCTTGGTCACCTCTCATCCACACCATTTTACGTCACTTCCAGCCCGCTTTTCCAACATTCGGGATATTCTGACACGCAGTCAGAACGGGTCATTCCGCGCATGACCGGCCCGAATACCGTTGAAGTACTGCGCACGACAACCGGTACCTTGGCCACACTCAACGTGATGTGTCGGTAGACCAAGCGCGCCTATCTTCTACCTGCGCCACAGCGTGGGGACTTCGACCAATGTCCAATAGGGTTATCATGCGCTACCCAATAGACTTGGGTGATGTCTGTCCGCCTTGATCCGACCATCTTTCTGAAGGCAGCGGTTTGCTGGCTGTTCGCGGCGCTTTCGCTGATGGCAGAGCCGTTGGATCGCAGCATCATCGAAGCCTATGTCGCACCGCCGATGGTATTGGGAGAGCGGATCAACGATGAGGGCGTCTGGCAGCTTCTGAACTCCGGCGGGGCGGAAGCAGGCTTTGTCTTCGAGACAGAGCCGATGGCCCCTTTGCCAGGGTTTTCGGGGGCGGCGATCAACATGTTGGTTATCCTTGATCTGGAGGGCCGTTTTCTTGACGTAAAGTTGCTGTCCCATAACGAGCCGATTTTCGTGTCGGGATTGGGAGAAGCACCATTTCACAAGTTCTTCGAGCAGTATCGTGGTCATTCCATTTCCGAAAGTCTGGTCGTGGGCACACCCTACGGGGCAGGGTCCGACGGCAGTGCGCTGGTCTATCTGGACGGCGTGACCAAAGCGACGGCGTCGATCCGTATCGCGCATGAAAGCGTGCTGGCCGCGACGTTGAAAGTGGCGCGCGAAAAGATGAGCGGCGTATCGACGGGGCCGCCCGCCTATCCGGACATGGACCTGCGCGAGGATCTTGATTGGGCCGATCTGATCGAACAGGGTTTGGTGACGCATAAGGTCGTGTTGAATTCGGAAATCGACGCGGAATTTGCAGGGACCTTGTGGGAAGACGATGACCCAGAAGCGGCGGCAGACCCTGATGGCGTCTATCTTGACCTTTGGATCGTGGACATCGGGCCGCCTGCCATTGCGCGCGCAGTGCTATCGGACAGCAGCTTGCAGGAATTGCAGGGCTTCATGGCCATTTCAACCAGCGACGAGCCGATCCTTGTCGTAGAGACGGCGCGCCATGGTTTGACCACCAAGGAATTCATCCGCAACACGTCGCCAGACCTGATCAGTGCGGCGCAGGGGGGCTTTCCCATCGCGCTCAGGGATGCGGATATCTATATCGAACTGGCCGATGATGTGCCCGCAGAATTGCAGGATGGCGCGGCGCTGATCCTGCGGACCGATCGCCGCCTGGGCTTTGATCCGACCGCGCCTTGGACGTTGCAGATCAAGGCATTACGCGAACACGGCGTCTTTCAGCCCGAAATCGGGTCTGCGTCGCTGGTGGTAGACCATGTGACCGACGCGCGGTTCTTCAAACGGCCCGACGTGGTCAAACCCGTACCGCCATGGGTCAGCGCCCTGCGCAACCGGATGGGTGATCTGATCGTTCTGGGGGTGTTCCTCTCTGGGCTGCTGGTGCTGCTTGGCACGAACCTGAACCGTCTTGCGGGCCATCGGCATTTCACGCCGATCCGGCTGGGTATTCTGGCATTTGTCACTGGCTTTATCGGTTGGTGGGGGCAGGGGCAGCTTTCCATCGTGACCCCGCTGGGCGTGATCCGCACCTTGTTAGAAGGCGGATCGTTTTCCTTCCTGCTCTATGATCCGTTTTCCCTGATGATCTGGGCGGTCAGTATCGTGGGTTTCGTGCTGTGGGGCCGGGGGCTGTTTTGCGGCTGGCTGTGTCCCTTCGGCGCGCTGCAAGAGTTCGCGCATCACATTGCACGCTTGCTGCGCATTCCGCAGATCGACGTGCCCGACAGGCTGGACGATCAGTTGAAGTGGATCAAGTACATCGTCCTTTTTGCCTTGATCGCGATCATGTTCACCGTCCCCGCACGGCTGGACAAGGCCATCGAAGTCGAGCCGTTCAAGACCGCGATCACCACCTTTTTCCTGCGGGAATGGTATTATGTCGCCTATGCCGCAGGGCTGTTGCTGCTGTCGATGGTCGTGTTCAAGGGGTTTTGCCGCTACGTTTGCCCGCTGGGGGCGGTCATGGCAATCGGCGGGCTGATCCGGACGCGCAAATGGATCGACCGTCGGGCTGAATGCGGGTCGCCTTGCCAGCTTTGCCGGGTGAAATGTGCCTATGGCGCGATCAAGAAAACCGGTGAAATCCAGTATTCCGAATGCTTTGAATGTCTGGACTGCGTCACGATCCACGACGACCCCAAGCAATGTGTGCCGCTTATTCTTGCCGCGCGCCGGGATCACCGATTGAGAAAGGTGGCCGCCGAATGACCCTGACGCGACGCCGTTTCATTTCCATCTCGGCGGCCAGCCTTGTTGCGGCCCCCGCTTTCGCCCAGCGGTGGCAGGGGCGCGCCTTGGGGGCAGAGGTAGAGATCACGATCCGGGGGCCAAAAGACATTGCTGTTCCTGCATTGAAAGCCGCCCGTGACCTGCTGACCCGCGTCGAGGCGCAATTCAACTTGTTTGATGACAACTCCCGAATTTCCAAGCTGAACCGCAGCGGGCGACTTGTCCGGCCAGATGCGATGTTCACATCCCTCATGCAATTAAGCGGTGCGATACATACGGCGACATGCGGTCTGTTCGACCCGACCGTGCAGCCCTTGTGGCGGGCATTGGCCGAAGGCGGCGATATCGCCAAGGCACGCGCCTTGATCGGCTGGGAACGCGTGCAGCATGATCGCGACCTTATCAAGCTGGACGCGCATCAGGCGCTGACCTTCAACGGCATCGCCCAAGGGTTTGCCACCGACAGGATTGCCGAATTGCTGGGCGCTGCGGGCCTTGCCGATACGCTGGTCAACATCGGAGAGTTTCGGGCCACCGGCGGGCCTTGGACGCTGGGGCTGAGCGATCCGGTCCTGGGGCATCTGGGCACGCGTACCCTGCGCAGCGGGGCGATCGCAACCTCAAGCCCGATGGCTGTCCCGCTGATGGGGCAGGGGCATATCCTGCATGGCAGCGTCCGGCCACGATGGTCCACCGTGTCCGTCGAGGCACGGGATGCAACGACGGCTGACGGCTTTTCGACCGCGTTGACCCTGGCACCACTGTCCCTGATCCGCGCGGTGGTGGGGCAGTTTGGCATTCGGGCGATCACGCTGGTGGATCAGCAGGGCCAATTGATGACGATCAAGGCCTAGAAACGGAAAAAGGCCCCCGCACATGCAGGAGCCTTAATTCTTATTCTCTGACGTGATTGGTCAGCTGGCGGCTTTGACGGCGCGGCCTGTCATGATCTTGATCAGATGCGCGCGGTATTCGCCGTCGCCATGCAGATCGTTGATCATGCCATCCTCGCTGACATTCAGACCGTCCAGCGCATCCGGCGCGAAGGTGCCGGACAGGGCCTGTTCCGCTTCGGTCCAGCGGAAGACGCCGCCTTCCGATGCGCCTGTGACGGCGACGCGCACACCGTCCGCGAATTTGGCGACAAATACGCCAACCAGAGGGAAGCGCGAGGCCGGTTGCACGAACTTTTGATAGTTTGATGCCTCAGGGATGGGGAAGGATACCGCCGTAACAATTTCACCTTCGTCCAACGCCGTCTCGAACATGCCGAGAAAGAAATCATCCGCCGCAACTTGGCGGGTGTTGGTGATGATGGTCGCCCCTGACGCAAGGGCGGCGGCGGGATAGCAGGCCGCGGGATCGTTGTTGGCGATGGACCCCCCGATGGTGCCGCGATTGCGCACCGCGGGATCACCGATTTTTGACGCCAGCCTGGCAAGACCGGGATAGCGCGATCTGGCCTCTGTCGCGACGGTGGCGTGGATCGTGGCACCGCCGATGCGCAGGGTATCACCGTCGATGGAGATGCCCTGCATTTCCTTCACGTTGCCCAGCGAAACCAGTTTTGAGGGGGCGGCAAGCCGCGCCTTCAGCGTCGGGATCAGGGTTTGCCCGCCTCCCAGCGGCTGCGCCTCGTCAGCCTTCAGCGCCTCTACGGCGTCTGCGACGGTGGTGGGCCGTTCGATATCAAATGCGTACATGTGCGGTCTCCCTCAAGCGTTCTTCATGGCCGACCACACACGGTGCGGGGTCAGGGGCATGTCGATATGTGTGACGTTCTTGCCGCTCGATTGCAGCGCGTCGATGACGGCATTGACGATGGTGGGGGGCGACCCGATGGCCCCGGCTTCGCCGCAGCCCTTGACGCCCAGCGGGTTGTGCGTGCAGGGCGTCCCTTGCGAATGATCGACCGTATAGAACGGCAGGTCGTCGGCCCGCGGCATCGCATAATCCATGTAGGACGCGCTTTCCAGCTGGCCGTCGCTGTTGTAGCGCGCAGCTTCCAGCAGCGCCTGGCCGATGCCCTGGCCCAGACCGCCATGCACCTGCCCGGTGACGACCATCGGGTTGATCACGTTGCCGAAATCATCGACGGCGGCAAAGCGGTCAACGCGGACTTTGCCGGTGTCGGGGTCCACCTCGACCTCGCAGCAATAGGCCCCCGACGGGAAGGTGAAGTTGGCCGGATCGTAGAACGCCGTCTCCTCCAGCCCCGGTTCGATGTCTTCGAGGGGGAAATCATGGGGGATGTACGCCTTGAGTGCCACTTCGCCGAAGGACACGGATTTGTCGGTACCCGCAACCGAGAACTGGCCATCTTTCAGTTCGATATCGCCTTCGGCGGCTTCCAGCATGTGGGCTGCGATCTTCTTGGCCTTGTTGATGATCTTTTCGGTCGCGCGCACCACGGCAGAGCCGCAGACCGCAAGGCTGCGCGAGCCGTAGGTGCCCATCCCGAAGGGGATCTTGGACGTGTCACCATGGACGATATCGATGCTGGCAGCGTCGATCCCCAACATTTCCGCAACCACCTGCGGGAACACGGTTTCATGGCCCTGTCCGTGGCTGTGCGCCCCGACCATAACGCTCAGGTTGCCGGTCGCGTTCACGCGCACGGTTGCCGCATCGTAGAGGCCAACGCGGCTGCCCAGGACACCGACAAGGTTCGAGGGCGCGATGCCGCAGGCCTCGACATAGGCGTTCACGCCGAAACCGCGCAGCATCCCGTTCGCTTCGCTTTGCGCGCGGCGGGCGGCAAAGCCTTTGACGTCGGCGACCTCTTCCATCTTGTCCATCAGCGCGTCGTAGTTGCCGCTGTCGTATTCAAGACCGGCCGCCGAGGCGAAGGGGTATTGTTCGGGCTTGATGAAGTTCTTGCGGCGCAGCGCGATCGGATCCATTCCCAACTCGCGCGCACATTTGTCGATGACCCGTTCCAGCGAATAGGACGCTTCGGGGCGGCCCGCGCCACGATAGGCGTCGACGGGCGCGGTGTTGGTAAAGACCGCCTTGACGTTCACATAGACCAGCGGAACGGTGTAGTTGCCCGCCATCAGGGTGCCATGCAGGAAGGTCGGCGTCGCCGTGGCGAAGTTCGACAGGTAAGCCCCCACATTGGCATAGGTTTCGGTGCGGAAGGCCTGAAAATTGCCTTCGGCGTCGGTCGCCAGTTCGATCTTGGTGACGTGGTCGCGGCCATGCGCATCGGTCAGGAAGGCTTCGGTCCGGTCTGACGTCCATTTCACCGGGCGGCCGACACGCTTGGCAGCGGCCAGAACCAATGCTTCCTCGCCGTAGTGGTAGATTTTCGATCCGAAACCGCCGCCGACGTCTGGCGCGATCACGGTCAGCTTGTTTTCCGGAATGCCCATCACAAAGGCCGAGATCAGCAGCCGCGTCAGGTGGGGGTTTTGCGATGTGGTGTGCAGGACGTATTCGTCACCGCTGGCCTTGTAGCTGGCCATGGAACAGCGCGGTTCCATCGCGTTGGGGATAAGACGGTTGTTGACCAGTTCAAGCGTGGTGACGTGGTGGGCGTTCTTGATGGCCTCGTCGGTGGCGGCACGGTTGTCTTCGATCCAGCCCCAGTCGAAGCACTGGTTGGTGCCGATCTCGTCATGGACGAAATTGTCACCTTTCAGTGCTTCCTTCACGTCGATGATCGCGGGCAGTTCCTCGATATCAATCTCGATAGCCTCGGCGGCATCACGGGCCTGACGGTCGGTTTCGGCAATGACGGCAGCATAGGCGTCGCCGACATGACGCACCTTGCCATGGGCCAGCACGGGGCGCTTGGGTTCCTTCATCGGTTCACCGTCGCGGCTGTTGATCAGCCAGCCTGCGGGGTTGCCACCGACCTCGACGAAATCCGCGCCGGTAAAGACCGCCAGAACCCCCGGCATGCCTTCGGCGACCGACGTGTCGATCGATTTGATGATCCCGTTGGCAACGGTCGACCGGGCAAAGACTGCGACCGTCTCTCCGTATGTCTTGATGTCATCGGTATATTCGCCGGCTCCCTTGAGAAAACGAACGTCTTCCCGGCGCAGCGGTGATGCACCTATTCCGGTGTCCTTAGGCATGTGAAATCTCCCTGAAATGTATTGTGGGGCAGTGTCGCGGTGATCCGCAGGCCTGACCCTTGTTATTCTGCTGCAATCGCGCTGACGTCCTGACCGGAGGCGGCGAGGATCGCCTTGACGATGTTGTGGTAGCCCGTGCAGCGACAGATATTGCCTTCCAGATGCTTGCGCACTTCGGCTTCCGTGGGCTTGGGGTTGTCCTTCAGCAAGGCGGTGGCCGACATGACCATGCCGGGGGTGCAATAGCCGCATTGCAGGCCGTGGTGGTCCTGAAACGCCTGTTGCATCACGTTAAGCGATCCATCCGCATTGGCCATCCCTTCGATGGTCTTGACCTCGGCACCTTCGGCTTCGACGGCGAACATGGTGCAGGATTTGACGGATTTGCCATCCACATGCACGGTGCAGGCCCCGCATTGCGATGTGTCGCAGCCGACATGGGTGCCAGTCAGATGCAGGTCATCGCGCAGAAAGGACACCAACAGCGTCTGCCCCTCCACGTCGCGCGAAACCGACTTTCCGTTGATGGTCATTGTTACCTTTGTCATGGTGTTCCTTACTTCTCTAAAGTCACGTCTTGAAATTCATGTCGTCGGGATGCTTCAGTTGCTGACCAGCCTCTTGAACCACCCCTTTTTCTTCTCTTCCCCGATCTCGGTGGTGATCGTTTCGCCTTCGGTTGTGGGCTCTCCGACCGCGTCCTGGAAATTCTGAAAGAACTGGTCCGCCATCTTCTTGGCAAAGCCGTCGATGATGCGGCTGCCAAGCTGCGCCAGCTTGCCGCCGACCTTGGCTTCGACCTCGTAATGCAGGATCGTCTGGTCGCCATCCGCTTCCAGCCGCACATCCGCGCCGCCCTTTGCAAACCCGGCGGCACCGCCTTTGCCTTCGCCCGTGATGGTCAGGCTTTCGGGTTCGTTTATGTCGCTAAGCGTGACCGCCCCCTTGAACGTCGCCTTGACCGGGCCGACCTTCTGCACAACGACCGCTTCGAACCCGTCTTCGGGGGACCCGGTCATGTCCTGACATCCCGGCACGCAGGCCTTCAGGACATCGGGGTTCAGCAGCGCGGCCCAGACTGTGGCGCGGTCCGCATTGATGGTTTTCGAGTCGCTAAGATTCATTGCAAATTCCGTCCTGTTCTATGGTCAGCCTAATCGGATTTGGCTGGTTCGGTTATACGACCAAGGGTGTATTTGCTATCGTACAGGCTGCTGAAAACTCAGCCCGTAGCTTTCGTAGATGTTGGCGATCCGCCCATCAGCCAGCGCCGCGCTGATCGCGTCATCCACGGCGTACGACAGCGGCCGGTAGCTGAAACTTACCGCGACGCCCAAGGTCCAGGTGCTGACGGCGAAACCGGCGAGGGGGGGCTGATGGATGCCGATATCATCGGTCAGGCCGTATTCAAGTTGCCCGCGCGGGCCCATTGCCGCCTTGGTTTCACCAGACGCAAGCGCGACCATGCCCTGTCCCATATCGGTAAAGCGATGCACGTTCTGACGGAACTGCCCGCCCGCGAAGCTTGAGAGGTAGAAGTCCGAAATTGAATCGTTCTCGACCGCAACCGTGTCGAAACGGAAATAGGCGGGGACGGGTTTTTCCTCCGGATAGGCGGCGTTCGAATAGGCGATGGCGATGGATTCCGAGGCGTATTGGCCCGTGAATGTCACCTGTTCGACCCGGCAGGCGAAGCTGGAATTATAGGGAATACGCATCATGACGTTGGATACGCGGCCACCGATCACGCCGCCCTTCCAGATGTTATTCCTCAGATCAGCCTCAAGATTTTCGCCCGCGCCGACAAAGTTGAACTGCGCCGTCACGCCAAGGTCATCGGCAATCAGCCGTGCGATGTCGACGTCGATGCCGCGCGGCTTGCCGGCGTCCTGCCAACTGTACGGCACGTTGTCGTCATAAACGGCAAAAAGCATATGCCCCAGTTCGACGATCTCGTCGAGATCCTGCCCGACGATGTCGCGTCCGGCATTTTGCGGACGTTCCTGAGGGACATAATCCGCGCACGGGTCGGCGGCGTCGACCGGCCCGCTTAGCGACAGGCCGATGAACAATGCGCAGGCTGTTACAGCGGACCGCATGGTTAATGCGCTGCCGACAAACCGATGGTCAGGGTTTCAGCCGCAAGGTGATATGCCTCCGGCGAACCATCGATCATGCGCGCCGCCCGAAACGCGATTGAGTCCGCAACCGGTGCCTCTGACATGGTGCCGATCCCCTGGGCCAGTTCGTTCAGCCGTGCCTTGATCGCGTCGGCATCAGCGGCGCTGGCATCCTTGGCATAGGCGACCAGTTCATCGCGGATGGCCTTGAGCTCATCCGAGGCTTCCTCCATCGCGTCCGAGTCTGGGCGTGTCTCGATATACGTCCGGATCGCCCAGGCCGCATCCTGCCCCAGGACTTCGCCAAAGGCGGGCATCTTGGTCGTGCCGTTCTGGGTGTATCCCGAACGAAACCGTTCGACATACCATTCGTCCCCGTATTCAGACGCCTCAAGGTAGCGCAGATCAGGGGCCAAACCGCCGGAGATGACCTCGAGGCCGTGGCACCGCGCGCAGTTCTGGATGTACCCGGATTCCCCGATTTCCAGCGCCTCGAGCCAGACCTCTTCGCCTGCCGCTTCCGCACGATAAGGGTTTTCGGACAGCCATTCGTCCCCTGTGGGCGGCAGGTTGCCCGTGTCGACAGGTGAAATGCCCAATGGCAAACCGGCGGCCAAGGCAACGCCCATGGTGCCAGCCAATAGCGCTGCGGTCATCACGGACGTTCGCGTCAAACTCATCATAACAAATTCCCCTTGTCGTCGTTATTTTTCCAAAACCTAGCACCGGTCCCGAAGGCCCGATATAAGACCTTGGTTGCGTGTGATGCCCGGTTCCCCCGACCAAAGTCGTATTCGACGGTCATCCTTGTTGGGGATAGCCTTGCCGGGAAAGGATGGCCCGGACATGCGTAAATTTGCAGAGATTTTCATGGTTTGCGTGGCTGTCCAGATGTCTTGCAGTCTAGGCGTGGCAGCGGATGTCGCTCTCTCGATCGGGTATCTTGAAATCAAACAGTCCCGTCCGCCGACCTTGTCAAACCTCGACCCGATTCCTGAGGATCTGGGCCTTGCCGGTGCGCAAACCGGTCTGGGGGACAATGCGACGACGGGGCGTTTCCTGGGCCACAGCTTTGATCTGCAAAGCGGCATCGTCGACGTGGGGGCGGACCATGTTGCCGCCACTGCCGACATGCTTTCGCGGACACCGTTTCTTTTGATTGACGCGCCGGCCGACGTGCTGCTGGCCATCGCGGATTTGCCGCAAGCCAAGGACGCCGTGTTGTTCAACATCTCGGCTGGCGATACCGCGCTGCGCGACACCGATTGCCGCGCCAACCTTTTGCACGCCTTGCCGTCCGACGCGATGCTCACGGACGCGTTGGCGCAGGTCTTTGTCCAGAAACGCTGGACCGATCTGGTGATGGTGTCGGGCACATATCCCCAAGACGTCGCGTATGCAGATGCGATGCGCCGGTCGCTGACCAAATTCGGGCTGAAACTGGGGCAGGAAAAAACATGGGCCTTTGACGCCGACATGCGGCGCAACGCGGCCCAGGAAGTGCCGCTGTTTACGCAACCCCTTGGCGACTATGACGCCCTGATCGTGGCGGACGAGCTTGGGGATTTTGGCCGCTACCTGCTGTATAACACATGGGTGGCACGGCCCGTGACCGGGTCCGAAGGTCTGTCCGCGCTGACCTGGTCACCGGTGATCGAACAATGGGGGGCGACGCAATTGCAAAACCGGTTTGCCCAAGAACATGACCGCGCCATGCAATCACAGGACTATGCCGCATGGGCCGCCATGCGCACCTTGGGAGAGGCTGTCACCCGCACCGGCAGCAATGACCCCGCGATCCTGCGCGACTATATCCTGTCCGATGATTTCGAACTGGCCGGTTTCAAGGGCAGGCCCCTGACATGGCGCGACTGGAACGGGCAGCTGCGCCAGCCCATCGCCATCGCCCACACGCGTGCACTGGTCGCGCAGGCCCCGCTCGAGGGGTTCTTGCACCGGGTAAATGAATTGGACACACTGGGCCTTGACCGTCCGGAAAGCCGCTGCGAGGTCTTTGAATGAAGCTATGCCATATGATCCTTGCGTCCCTGTCGCTGGCCGTGCCAGCCCACGCGGGCGAAATCTGGGTGACCAATGAAAAGGACGACACGCTCAGCGTGATCGACACGGACACGCTTGAGGTGATCCAGACCTACGCCACCGGCGAACGCCCGCGCGGCATCACGTTTTCCGCCGATTTTTCCCGTGTCTACATCTGTGCCTCGGACAGCGATGCGGTTCAGGTGATGGACCCCGAGACGGGCGAGATCCTGCATGACCTGCCATCCGGTGAAGACCCCGAGCAATTCGTCCTGCATCCGGATGACAAGCACCTTTATATCGCCAATGAAGACGACGCCGTGACCACAGTTGTTGACGTGGACAGCCGCAAGGTCGTGGCCCAGATCGATGTCGGCGTCGAACCCGAGGGGATGGCGGTGTCGCCCGACGGCAAGGTTGTCATCACCACCTCCGAGACCACGAATATGGCGCATTGGATCGACACCGGAACCCACACGCTTTTCGCCAATACGCTGGTGGACAGCCGCCCGCGTCATGCCGAATTTACCAAAGGCGGCGCAGAGCTTTGGGTCAGCTCGGAGATCGGCGGTTCCATCACCGTTTTCGACAGCGCGACCCAAGGCGAACTGGGCAAGATGACGTTCGAGATCAAGGGCGTGCATCCTGACCGCGTGCAGCCCGTCGGGTTCGAATTCACACCGGACGAGAAATATGCCTTTGTCGCCCTTGGCCCCGCAAACCATGTCGCCGTTGTCAACGCGCAGACCTACGAAGTAGAAGAGTACATCCTTGTGGGGCGGCGGGTCTGGCACATGGCATTCGACGGCGATCATGCACGGCTGTTCACCACCAACGGTGTTTCGGGCGATGTCACCGTGATCGACGTTGCTGCACGCAAGGCAGTGAAATCCATCAAGGTGGGGCGTTTTCCGTGGGGGGCGGCATTTAGGCCATGAACATGCAGCGACGTATCATCCCGCTCGTTATCTCGGTATTTTTGGTATTCAGTCCCGCATCGGCCCATGACTATGGCGCAGCGGGCCTCATGTCGGGCAGCAACAAGCAAGACCTCCCGCCCATCACCCTCTCGGTCGGAGAGCCGATCAGCGACGGCCCTTGGATGTTGAAATCCGGCACCTATTACGAATTTGAAATTATCGCTGACGGATCGCAGGAACTGGGGCTGTCGGGGGCTGACTTCTTCCGCGCGATCTGGATCGACGAGATCGTGATCGAGGGTCTGGAAATCCGCCCCTTTGCCCTGAGCAGTCTTGAGTTCGACGAGGCGGGCACGATGGAAATCGGCTTTGTCGCGATCAAGCCGGGGCGCTATGACATGCACATTCCCGGCACGACAGGCGACACGCAGCGCATCGAGATCACCATCGAATGAACGGCCTTGCCCTGTCGAACGTCAGTTATCGCTATGGCCCCAAGACGGCATTGGATGATGTCGGGTTCGTCGTGGAGAAAGGCCAGTTCTGTGCCTTGCTGGGGCCGAACGGGGCGGGCAAATCAACATTGTTCAGTCTGTTGACCCGGCTTGTGACCTCGGCCGATGGGCGGATCGAAGTGGCGGGGCACGACATCGCAAAACAGCCACGGCTGGCGCTGGCCAAGCTGGGGGTCGTCTTCCAACAGATGACGCTGGATATGGACCTGACCGTGCGCCAGAATTTGACCTATTTTGCCGCCCTGCACGGAATGTCGGGGAAATCGGCGCAGCGCGCAATTGATGCGGCACTTGATCAAATGGACATGCTCGAGCGGGCAGGGGAAAAGGCCCGCGCCCTGAACGGTGGCCATAGGCGGCGCGCCGAGATCGCGCGCGCCTTGCTGCACCAGCCAGCCGTGCTGCTGCTGGACGAACCCACCGTCGGGCTGGACGCGGCATCGCGGCAGGCCATCACCGAGCATGTGCATGAACTTGCAAGCGGGGGCATCAGCGTGCTGTGGGCCACCCATCTGACGGACGAGGTGCGCGCCGATGATCATCTGGTGATCCTGCACCGCGCCCGGATACTGGCCGATGGCACGGCGCGCGACATCGCGGGTGACATGCCGTTGCTGGACCGGTTCCTGTCGCTGACCGGGGCGGCGCAATGAAACCTTATCTTGTTTCGCTCTATGCCATTGTCCTGCGCGAGGCGTTACGCTTTGTGCATCAACGCGAGCGGTTCATCGCGGCGCTTGTGCGTCCGCTGGTCTGGTTGCTGGTCTTCGCCGCCGGATTCCGCGCGGCGCTTGGCATCAGCATCATCGCCCCCTACGAGACCTACATCACATACGAGACCTACATCGTGCCTGGTCTGTGCGGCATGATCTTGCTGTTCAACGGCATGCAATCCTCGCTTAGTCTGGTCTATGACCGCGAGATGGGGTCTATGAAACTGCTGCTGAACAGCCCGCTGCCGCGCTGGTGGCTGCTGGTCTGCAAGCTGGCGGGATCGACGGCAATCTCGATTCTGCAGGCCTATGCGTTTCTGGCCATTGCCGCCGGGTTTGGCGTCACGGCACCCGCCGTCGGTTACCTGACCGTGTTGCCCGCCCTTTTGATCGCGGGGCTCATGCTGGGCGCTTTGGGCCTGCTGCTGTCAAGCTTCGTCAAGCAGCTTGAGAACTTCGCGGGCGTGATGAATTTTGTGATCTTCCCGATGTTCTTTTTGTCCTCCGCGCTCTATCCGCTGTGGAAAATGGCAGAAAGCTCCGAGCTTTTGCACGCCATCTGTGCGCTAAACCCGTTCACCCATGCCGTCGAATTGATCCGCTTTGCGCTATACGGGCAGGTGAACCTGACGGCGCTGGCGTGGACCGTACTGGCGGCCGCAGTTTTCATTGGCTGTGCCGTCTGGGGCTATGACCCGGCGCGTGGGCGGCCCGGTCGCAAGGGGTGACACCATCTACGACCATGGCAGTGCTGCATTGCTGCGCAATTCATGCTAAAATGCCATTATGAAACATTTGACCCTTATGCTTATCCTGCTTGCCGTTCCTGTCCACGCCGAGGACGCCATTCCGCTTGGCCAGCTCAACCCCGACGAAATGACCTGGCAATCGCAGATCGACAAGGTTCGGCGCGGCCAGACAGATATGACGATCTGCGCCAGTGGATACATGATGACCAAATCCGGTGATCACGCCACCGCCCGCGCGATTTTCGAAGCCTGCGCGCGTGACGGATACACAGGTGCGATGACGTGGATGAGCCAGCTCGACAACAATGGTCTGGGGGGCGAATACAACCCTGATGCCGCCGCAGCATGGGACCGGCGCGCGGCAGAGGCGGGGGATCCCGTGGGCAAGTTCAACTACGGTCTTGACCTGATGCGCGGGCACGGGGTTGCGCAGAATGATGTGCTTGGACGCCGTTATATCGACACGGCTGCCGCCGAGGGCCTCGAGATTGCCAAACGGCTACAAGGGGCCGGGTACGATCTGGATGAAGTCACCCCGGATGCGGATGATTGGAAATACGCGCCCCTGTTCTGAGGCGGCTGCAGCTTGGCTTAATCGGCGATCCTCGTCCCATGATTAACGGCTGCGATCACCGCTTGCCGGCGTGGTTTTCGGACGGGTGTTGCGTGCACAGACCATCCCCGAAAACCCGACTTTTCTGAAGGTATCAGCGCGACCCGTTGCGGGTATCGTACCCGTGTGCGGTCTGCGGATCGTGACGCGGGGCGGGTGGGCCGGCTGACATACGACCATTGTTCAATATCCCCCAAGCAGGATTGCGCGAATACTAATCGCGGATTGGTCTGCGCCGTTTCCTGCTGTGCGACCATCATCGGAACACCAAGGGAGGTAACAATATGAACAGATTTATATTGGCATTGACGGCATCCATGATGACCGCAAGCCTAGCAACGGCGCAGGTGACGGAAGCCGATCTGGCGAACGATACCGCGTCGACCGGCGATGTGTTGACCAACGGCATGGGGCGTCACCTGCAACGCTTTTCACCGCTGGACATCCTGAACAAGGAAAACGTGAAAAACCTTGTTCCGGCATGGGCCTTTTCGTTGGGAGGCGAAAAGCAGCGCGGTCAGGAAACACAACCGCTGGTGCATGACGGGATCATGTACATTACCGGATCCTATTCGCGGATTTATGCGATCGACGTGAAAACCGGCCAGGAGATCTGGCAATATGATGCGCGTCTGCCCGAAGGTATTCTGCCCTGCTGTGACGTGGTTAACCGCGGTGCGGCGATCTATGGCGACAACGTCTATTTCGGCACGCTTGACGCCCGCATCGTCGCCTTGAACGGCAAGACGGGGGATGTCGTCTGGAACAAGAAGATCGCCGATTACAAGGCAGGCTACAGCTATACCGCGGCCCCTCTGATCGTCAAAGGCATGGTCATCACCGGCAACTCGGGTGGTGAATTCGGGATCGTTGGTGAAGTACAGGCACGCGATGCCGAAACCGGTGAAACGATCTGGACGCGGCCGATGATCGAAGGTCACATGGGAACGCTCAACGGTGCTGAATCCACCATGACCGGCACGTTGAACGCAACATGGCCCGGCGACATGTGGAAAACCGGCGGCGGCGCGACGTGGCTGGGGGGATCGTATGACATCGACACCGACACGCTGGTGTTTGGTGCGGGCAACCCCGCCCCCTGGAACAGCCACCTGCGCAATGCGGGCACCCCTGTCGAAGGCAACGCCGGTGACAACCTTTATGCGGCGTCACGGGTCGGCATTGATCCCGCAACGGGCGAGATCAAGTGGCACTTCCAGACTACGCCCCGCGAAGGCTGGGACTATGACGGTGTGAACGAGGTCGTCGCCTATGAGGACCGCACAGGCAACAAGCGTTTTGCAACGGCCGACCGGAACGGGTTCTTCTATGTTCTGAACCGCGAAGACGGCAAATACGTCTCGGCAGTTCCTTTCGTCAAGGACATCAGCTGGGCTTCGGGCATTGATGACACGGGCCGCCCGATCTTTATCGAAGAAGGCCGTCCGGGCGATCCGTCCGCTGCGGCGGATGGCAAGAAAGGTGAAGTCGTCTTTGCATCGCCGTCATTCCTGGGTGGCAAGAACTGGATGCCGATGGCGCATTCGCCCAAGACCGGCCTGTTCTATGTGCCGTCCAACGAATGGGGCATGGACATCTGGAATGAACCCATCACCTACAAGAAAGGTGCCGCGTACCTTGGCTCAGGCTTTACGATCAAGCCGAACTACGAAGACCATATCGGCAGCCTGAAGGCCATCGACCCAGATACGGGCGAAACCAAGTGGGAATACATGAACGATGCCCCACTTTGGGCAGGCGTCATGACAACCGCAGGTGGTCTGGTGTTCACCGGTACGCCCGAGGGCAAGTTCATTGCCTTTGACGATGAGACTGGCGAAGAGCTGTGGTCGTTCCAGACAGGCTCCGGCATCGTGGGCCAGCCGATCACCTGGGAACAGGACGGCGAACAATATGTCACCGTGATTTCCGGATGGGGCGGCGCGGTTCCGCTTTGGGGTGGTGAAGTGGCCAAGACGGTCAGCTACCTCAACCAGGGTGGCACGCTTTGGACATTCCGCCTGCCACAGCAACTTGCATCCAAGTAACGCTTTGCAGACGTGAAACCGGAATGCGCCCCGACGCAGGGGCGCATTTTTTTTGCCTGAAGGGGTCTAAGACTTTTATACAAGAGACGTGGTGACCGGATCACGCTAATCTGTAGAAATGACACCTCACAATATCCTTCCAGATGAACATCAAGCCCCGTCGCCCACCGGAAACTGGGCGCTGGTCATCGACGATCATCCGCTTTTCTGTGACGCGCTCGAACTGACACTGCGGTCTGTCGCACAGTTTTCCGAGGTTCTGACGGCAGACTGTCTGGAAGCGGCGTTGGAGCTGCTAGAGGGGGCCATGGCACCGGAATTGATCCTGCTGGATCTGAATTTGCCGGATGTCAGCGGCCTTGACGGGTTTTTGCGCCTCAAGCGCCACGCCCCCGGATCGCCGGTGATTATCGTGTCGTCGATGACGGATAACGCGATCATAAACGCTGCAATCAACGCGGGTGCATCGGGTTTCGTGCCCAAGCACAGCCAACGTCTGGTGTTCAAGGACGCGCTGGCACGGGTCAAAGCGGGGGGCATTTTCACGCCGTCCGGTTATGTCGATGGCCGCGAGCCGGATGGCAGCGATGCAAATCTCGCGCGGCTGGCGTCGCTTACAAATCAGCAATACCGCATTCTTCAGCTGATCTGCGAGGGCAAGCTGAACAAGCAGATCGCCTTTGAGCTGTCGATCGCCGAAACGACCGTTAAGGCCCATGTGACGGCGATCATGCGCAAACTTGGTGTCCAAAGCCGGACCCAGGCCGTGTTGGTCGCGCATGAGGCAAAATTCTCGAAAGTGTTGGCAAGCGAAGAGTAAGCCGAGTATCCTGTGCGACAGGGAGACTTAGAGATTTGACGGAAATTTGCGAGCCAGAAGTGGCGGGGGCCAAGAGCACTCCGTCTTCGACCTTGTGCAGGGGGCAAGTACCGCATGAGGTACCCAATCCGGTTGCCAGGCTTAGGAAGCAGATCGCGCACCAGCCTTTGGCGCTGGTTGCCCTGTTCGTCACCACGGACGCCGATTTTGCAAAGATCACCCGCGAGGCACAGGAACAGTTTCCGGATACGGACGTGATCGCCTGCACCACGGCGGGCGAAATCGGTCAGTCCGGGTTCGAGGAAGGCATGATCATCGCCATCGGATTTCCATCGGCGCACTATGCCAGCAAATCAATTCTGATCGAGGATTTGCAGGGCGAAAGTTCGCAGGCTGTGGTTGACCGGATCGCGCTGGACCGGTTGGCGATCCAGAGCGAGAATCCGGACAAACAACGGGGCTTTGCGTTTTTGGTCGTTGACGGCCTTTCGCTGCGTGAAGACATTTTGACGGCCGCGATTTCGCCCGCGCTGCGCGACCTTCCGATTTTTGGCGGTTCTGCGGGGGATGGTGCGCATTTCGGGCGCACATTGGTGTCCCTGAACGGGCGGGTCTGCGAAAATGCCGCTGTGCTGTCCCTTATCCAGACAGACCACCGCGTGCGGGTCTTCAGTTTTGATCATCTGGTCCCCACTGACAGGCAGATGGTGGTGACCAGCGCGGACCCGGCACGCCGTATTGTCAAATCGATCAACGGCGAACCGGCGGTTAAGGAATACGCACGGATCGTGGGCAAGGACCCCGATCAGGTCAACCAGTTCACCTTTGCCTCGCACCCTGTGGTCGTGCGCATCGGCGGCGGCCACCACGTGCGCGCCATCCAGCAGGTCAACGAAAGCGGCGAACTTGTTTTCTTCTCTGCAATCGACGAAGGCATGGTGCTGACGGTTGCGCAGCCCAAAAACATGGTGGAGCATCTTGAAAGCGAAATGGTCAAGCTGAGCGAAAACGGCGCACCCAGCGACATCTTCGCGTGCGATTGCATCCTCAGGCGCATGGAGGCCGAGCAGACGCAGATATCCCATCAGGTTTCGGATATTCTGGCCAGACACAGGGTATTCGGGTTTTCGACCTACGGTGAACAGATCGGCGCACTTCACGTCAACCACACCATGACCGGTGTCGCGATCTATGCCGATCCTGACGGAGACTGAACCTTGTCGCTGATCAATCCATCTGACAGCCTCGAAAGGCAAAACGAGAAGCTCTTGCAGATCGCGCATGCCTTGATGCGCAAGGTCGAACAGAAACACGAGGATTCCGGCATTGCCTATGCCCAGTTCGAACGCGCGGCCCTGCTTGAGGTGCAAGTGCGCGAACGCACCGCGGATCTGGAACGCACGCTTGATCTTTTGCAGAAATCAAACGCGCAACTGGCGACCGCGAACGTTGAGACTGAAATTGCCCAGGCGAACCTGACGGAAGCGATTGAAACGATCAATGAAGGCTTCGCCCTGTTCGACACCAATGACAGGTTGGTTCTGTCAAACAGCCGCTTTTGCCGCGATCTTTGCGATATCAGCAAAAACCTGCACGCAGGCATGGCCTTTGACGACTATGTAACGGTGATTTCCCAAAGCCGGTTCCTTGCATTGCCAGAGGATATGACGCCCGAAGCATGGGCGACAGCCCGCCACGAACGTCACCGCGATGACCATGTCGTGTTCAACGTCAGCCTGACGCAGGACCGGTGGCTGCAGATCAGCGAACACCGCACGGCGCGCGGCGGGACCGTCATCCTGCAGACGGATGTGACCAACATCATCAGGCTGGAGCGTCTCGAGCGCGATCGCATGCGCGACAAGCAAGCGCAGACACTTCAGGCCACGCTGGACCATCTTAACCAGGGCGTCTGCATTTTCGATCACGAGAAAAAGCTGGTTGGCTGGAACAAACGCATGGACCGCCTGCTTGATCTGCCGCCGCACCAATCCGCACTCCGGTTGCCCTTTCTGACATTGCTTGAACGTCTGGAACACCAGCTGGAATTTTCGGCCGATTTCGATGTCGATATGCTGAAACGCTGGGCGGAACACGGGGCAGGGCGCACGGCCATCGCATTCGAGGTCACCAGGTCGAGGAACAGAATTCTAAGCGTCTTCGGGCAGGAAATGCCGGACCGTGGATTCGTGATCAGCTTTACGGATGTTACCGTTGAACGCGAATCCGTGCGCGCATTGGCCGAGATGAACGAACGCCTTGAAAAGCGTGTGCAACACAGGACCCATGAGCTTGGCCTGGCGCTTTCCGAGGCGAAAAGGGCGAATGCGAGCAAGTCGCGATTTGTCGCGGCGGCCAGCCATGATCTGCTGCAGCCACTGTCTGCTGCAAAACTTTTCGTGGCGTCGCTGGCCGATCAGATCGGTGAAACGGACCTGCTGAACATCGCGAACAAGGCTGAAACCGCGCTGTCCAGCGTCGAACACATCATCGAGGCGCTGCTGGATATCTCGAAACTGGATTCCAACGAGGCTGTCTTTGACATCAAGCCTGTCCGTCTGTCCGCGCTGCTGCGCCCGCTGCGCGACGAACTGACGCCGGTCGCGATGGCCAAGGGACTGGATTTGCGCATCCTCGAGTGCGGCCTGACCGTGTGCAGCGATCCGGGATATCTGCGGCGCATCGTGCAGAACCTTATTTCCAACGCGATCCGCTATACCGATAAAGGGCGGGTCATTGTCGGGGTCAGGCGCGTCGGTGGCATGGCCCGGATCGAGGTTTGGGATACGGGCTGCGGCATTTCGCAGGCAGATCAGCAGGTCGTGTTTCAGGAATTCAAACGGCTTGACGCCAGAACCTCACACGCGGGCTTGGGGCTGGGGCTGGCGATTGTCGAGCGCGCCTGCAAGAGCCTTGACCACCCGCTGCGCCTTTGGTCCGAACCGGGCAAGGGAAGCTGTTTTTCCTTTGATCTGCCGATACGATATGGCACCGAAATTCAAGAGCGTTCCACGGCGGGGCGCTTGGGCGAAAATGCGTCGGTCAGGAAGGGCCTTGTGGTTCTTCTTGTCGAAAACGATCTGCAGCTTGCCAACGCGCTTATCATGATGATCGAAGGGTGGGACGCGCATGTCATTCATGCGCCCGACGGCGAAACCGCATTGCAATTGCTGTCGGAAATCCGGCTGGCCCCCGATGCGCTGGTGCTGGATTACCAGCTGGGCAGCGGCATGTCGGGCATCGAGCTGCTGAAACATCTCAAGAAGGACTTTGGCAATCTGCCGGTGCGCTTGGTGTCGGCCAATCGGGGGAAGGATTTACAGAATGAATGCGACGCCCTGGACGTCACCTTGCTTGCCAAACCGATCGACCGCGAGCGGTTGTACCAGTTCCTGTCCCACCTGCGCTAAGGGTCAGGGACCTTTCCGATGGATCAACGCAGCATCGTCGTCGCTTGCAAAGCCGTCTGCCAGCTGTTTCATCGTGGCGTGCAACGGTGATTTGATGCACACCGGGTCCGTGGCGGCAGGATCATTTGCGATCGCCATGGCCTGGCATCGGCACCCCCCGAAATCCAGCTTGCGACGGTCACAGGACCGGCAGGGCTCCTGCATCCAGTCTTCGCCGCGATAGGCATTGAACGCGGTGCCCTGGTACCAGATGTCCGACAGGGGCTTGTCCTGCACGTTGTCAAACGCCAGTCCCTTGATGGTTTCGGCAGCATGGCAAGGCAGGACCGATCCGTCGGGCGTCACGTTCAATCCGGTCGTGCCCCAGCCCCCCATGCACCGCTTTGGATAGTCGCTGTGATAGTCGGCTGGCACATAATCGATCACCAGCGTGCCCTTGTGGGCCACACGTGCTTCGGCGACGATCCGGCTTGCCTCGGCAGCCTGTGCGCGTGTCGGCATCAGGGCCGCGCGGTTCTGCAGCGCCCAACCGTGGAATTGCACGATGGCAACCTCGATCCGGCGTGCTTTCATGTCCAGCGCCATTTCGATGGCGCGTGGTAACTGGTGCAGGTTCTTGCGGTGGACGACCGCGTTCAAGGTCAGCGGAAACCCGATCTGCGTGATCCATTCGGCGGCCTGCATCTTGCGTTTGAACCCGCCGCTATAGCCGCCGATGTGGTCGGCCATTTCGGCGTCAGTGCCTTGCAGGGACAGCTGAATGTGGTCCAGCCCCGCAGCGTCAAGTTCCTGCAGCCGCCGTTCGGTCAGGCCAATCGCCGAGGTGATCAGGTTGGTATAAAGCCCTGCATCCCGCGCCGCCTTGACCAGATCAACCAGATCACGGCGCGAAGCCGGTTCGCCCCCCGACAGGTGCAGTTGCAGCACGCCCAGATCGGCGGCCTGCCGGAACACGTCAGACCAGACGTCGGTCGAAAGCTCGCGGTCCTTTTGGGCCAGTGCTATCGGATTGGAACAATAGGGGCAGGACAGGGGACAGCGGTGCGTCAGCTCTGCAAGCATGGCGATGGGGGCGGGGACAGTCATGCGCGGACCTCAAGAATGCGACGATCCATCAAGCCGGAAATGAACTCGGATATGTCTGACGTGATTTCACCGACGGGGGCATTATAGCGCGCCGACAGGTTCTCCGCGATTTGGGACAGGGTGCTGGTGCCGTCGATTTCGCGCAGGATCGCAAGACCGATCGGATCAAGTTTGATCGTCCGCTCAGGGGCCAGCAGGACCCACAGATCGCGGACCTTGTCGAAATGCAGCCGGACGCCGCGGGGGATAAAGGGCACGTCCGACAGAAGGGTGTTTTTGTCCGTCACGCGCGCACCGCTGATAGATAGCTGTCCGGCTGCCATGCTCCGGGCGGTATTCGAGCCGGCGTGACATAGGCGGCATGCAGCGCGTCCAGTTGCGCCCATAAAACATCCGTTTTGAAGATCAGCGCAGCGGCAGCGGCATCCTGTTTTTCGTCCGTATCGGCATGTTCAAGCACCCAGGCCAGACCGAATGCCACATCCTTCGGGGCCTCGTTCAGTCGATTGCGGAAATAGGACAGGCTGCTATCATCGGCAAAAGCGTAATTTGCCAGCAGGCCTTCGATCCTTGCTGCATGTATCTTGGGGGCGAAAAGTTCGGTCAGTGAAGCGGCGACAGCTTCCAGCAAGGTCTTGTCGCGCACGAACCGCACATAGGCGTCAACGGCGAAGCGCGTCGCGGGCAACACCCCTTGGGCGCTGGCGACATAATCCCGGTCCAACCCCACGGCATCGGCCAGCCGCAGCCACCGCGCGATGCCGCCTTCGTTCTCTGCCGTGCCGTCATGATCTTCAATCCGGGACCGCCACGCGCGGCGCAGGGCAGGATCAGCGACCCGGCTCATGAATGCCGCGTCCTTCATGGGAATGCTGGCCTGATAATAGAACCGGTTGATCACCCAGGCGCGCACCTGATCCGGTGTGCAGCCACCGGAATGCAGCAGCGCATGGAAAGGGTGCTTGTCGTGGTACCGTTCTGCCCCGATCTGGCGCAAACGGGCCTCGAATTTGGCTGCTGACGTCATATCCTGATCTCCATACCGTCCTGCGCAATCGTCCAGCCAGATGCTTCGGCCTGTTTGCGTTGCGGCGATCCGGGACGCAGCACTGGGTTGGTGTTGTTCATGTGAACAAAGAATTTTTGTATGATTTTCAGTTCCTTGAAGGCCTCAATTGATCCATCTGATCCCGCCATCGACATATGACCCATCCGCTGCCCGGTTTTCTGGCTTAGGCCTGCCGCCACCATTTCGTCATCCTGCCAAAGGGTTCCGTCGAAGAACACGGCATCCGCACCTTCGATCCGCGCACGAAGATCTGGCTTGAATGTCGAACATCCCGGAATGTAATAGGCGGTCTTGTCTTTGGCCTGAAGGCAGACACCCACTGTCTGCTCGCCCTCCAGATCGGTTTGTACGCTCGCCCCTTCAAGATAAAGCGGCACTTTTCCGGGCACTGCGAAAAGGGTCGCGCGCAGACCGGGCGCAATTTCGACGGTTTCGCCAAGCTCAATCGTCTCGCGGGTCACGAAATTGGGGTTCAGTGCATCAAAGACAGGGTTATTGGCCAGGACCGCATGAATATCCTTGGTCGCGAACAGTTTGAACGGTTGCTGCTCGCGCAGGGTCAGCAATCCGGCAATATGGTCGATGTCGCCGTTGGTCAGCAAAACGGACCGAAGCGGCGAACGCCGCAGGTCCGTTGGATGGAGCACAGGCGTCTGTGCGATCTGCTGGCGAATGTCGGGGGATGCATTCAGGATCGCCCAATCGCGATCATTCGCGCTGAACGCGATCGACGATTGGGTCTGCGAGGGGATCGCGCCCGCGCGGGCCAAATTGCAGTTTTCACATCCGCAATTCCACTGGGGCAATCCGCCACCGGCAGCAGCCCCGAGGATATGCGCGCGAAACGTCAACCTACTTTCCGCACGCAAAATCCGTTCAGAACAATACACCGCCGGCGTCTTCTTCGCCCTCGGGACCGTACATGTTGATCTCCATACCGCATTCGATTTCGCGGATTTTAGGTTTCGTCCAAGCCATTTTGTGCCTCCCTAAAGCTCACTGGTAAGAGCTAAACTATCGCGACCCGGTGTCGGCATGTCTATGCGACGAAGGTACATATTGGGCGGCTTAATGTGATCGCCATCGCCACGCATTGTCTGGCCGGGCTGGCACGGGCACGGGGCTTTTGACAATCGCCACCTTCAAGATGTCGGACCAAACCTGGCGCATCCGCTGCCGGTCAATTTGGGTTGCATGCCGGAATTATCACCTGCACGAATCGGTCCTGAACCGCGACTGATTCGCGCGCCGCGTCGGCGGGTTGCGCAATCCTGGGACCGCGAGGCCAAGCAGATTTCGCCGGATCACCATGATTTCGACCTGTATCCCTATCCCGGTGCCAATCGCTTTTCCCCAAGAAGATCGTGCCGTTTTCAACATCGGTTTTGCGCATGACGTTGGCGGTAAAATCCGGTGTCCAAGCTGAAATGTCATTGTTTCCAAAAATGGCGGTATCTTCAGTTTTTGGCAGCATTGTGCAGCATCTTTGCACCTGTTTTTCCCGAAAGAGTACAGTTCGACAGATTTCACTTGCCTCATTTTTGCCGCTTAATCCGCCTGTGCAGCGGGCTCAAATCGACCGCTAAGTCCGGCCCCGATGCAGTGACATAGATAACATAACACCGGGGCTGATGGCGCAAAGCCGCATAATAATAAGGCAGATTCCCGCCTGCCTTCCGTGGGGCTCGCTGGCACATTTACTTAATCTATGAACATTACAGATCCCGAAAGTTTCTCTGGTTTGAAAGAATACCATCGTGAAGAAATCTCAATACGGACTGGCTGAATTGCGCAAAGCCCGGCGCAACGGCACAGGACTGCTGATTGCCGTGTTCCTGTTCAGCGTCTTTGTAAACATCCTCATGCTGACCGGCCCCTTGTTCATGCTTCAGGTCTATGACCGCGTGCTGGCCTCGCGCTCCGAGGAAACGCTGGTGGCGTTGTCCTTGCTGGTGGCGCTGCTCTACGGGTTGATGGGGTTTCTCGATTACGCGCGCGGTCGGGTGTTGGCGCGGTTCGGGGCACGGTTCCAGACCAGCCTGGACGACCGAGTCTTCGCCGCCGAGATGAAGCGGTCGATTGCGCCGAAATTCCGTGCCTCGCCGGCCTCTGGACTGCGCGATCTGGAAATCATGCAGCAAGTGTTTACCTCGCCTGCGATGCTGGCGCTGTTCGATGTGCCCTGGACGCCGCTGTTCATGGCCGCGATCTTTATTTTCCATCCGTTTCTGGGC
This sequence comes from Roseobacter sp. GAI101, assembly GCF_000156335.1. Classification (GTDB taxonomy): domain Bacteria; phylum Pseudomonadota; class Alphaproteobacteria; order Rhodobacterales; family Rhodobacteraceae; genus Sulfitobacter. The sequence goes on along the minus strand of NZ_DS999213.1, from coordinate 1,176,047 downwards.
TGGATGGCTGTCGGTGGCGGTGCGGTTCTGATCGTCGTGACCTTGCTGAACTCGTGGTTGACGCAGCGCAAATCCAGCGAGGCGCAGATCGCGTCCCAGAATGCACAAAGCTTTGCCGAGCAGTCGCGACTGTCCAGCGAAATCGTCCGTGCGCAGGGGATGGGCAGAACCATGGCGGAGCGCTGGCATATCATGCGCGACCGCGCGTTGGACCAGACCATCCGCGCCAGTGATTGGACGGGCCTTTTCGCGGCCCTGACCAAGACCTTCCGGTTGTTTTTGCAATCCGCGATGCTGGCCGTGGGGGCCTGGCTGGTGCTGAAAGGCGAGATGACCGCGGGTGCGATGATCGCCGGGTCGATCCTGCTGGGCCGTGCCTTGGCCCCGATCGAACAATCCATCGGGCAATGGCATCTGGTACAGCGGTCGATGCGCGGCTGGAAATTGCTGGGCGAATTGCTGCAATCCACGCCGCCTGAAAACATGACGATGAAGCTGCCCAAACCCGCCGCACAACTGGGGTTGAAGGGGCTTTCGGTCATGCTGCCCGAGGCCAAACAACTGACGCTGACCAACATCAATTTCGAGGTCGCTCCGGGGCAGGTTCTGGGGATCATCGGCAAGAGCGGGTCGGGCAAATCGACGTTGGCGAAAACCATGCTGGCGCTGGTCAGACCGTCCACGGGTGAAATCCGTCTGGGCGGGGCCACGCTGGACCAGTATGACCCGGACGATCTGGGGTCTTTCATCGGATATCTGCCGCAGCAGGTGACGCTGTTTAATGGTACCGTCGCCGAAAACATCGCCCGCATGTCGATGGTGCCGGACGAGGCCAAAGTGATCGAAGCCGCGCAGCAGGCCAACGCCCACGAGATGATCCTGACCCTGCCGGACGGCTACAAGACCGTCGTCCAAGGTCAGGACAGCCAGTTGTCGGGGGGGCAGCGGCAGCGCATCGCCCTTGCACGGGCGTTCTACAATGATCCGGTGTTGCTAGTGCTGGATGAGCCGAACTCGGCGTTGGACGCCGAAGGGTCGGAGGCGCTGAACCGTGCGGTGCGCGATTTCAAACGCTCTGACCGGGCGGTCATCATCATGACCCACCGACCATCGGCGATTGCGGAATGCGACCGCCTGATGGTGATAGACCAGGGCCGCGTCAAGGCTGACGGACCGCGTGACGAGGTGATGCAGGCCATGCTGCGCAACGTGGACACCGTCAAACAGACCATCGCAGCGGGAGCACGATCATGAACGTTGGGCAAACGAAAAAAAGGGCATGGCGCGTGTGGATGCCGCTGAGCATCGGGTTCGGTGCGCTTGTCGTGCTGGTCGGTGTTCTGGGCGTCTGGAGCGTGACCGCGCGGATCGCCGGGGCGGTGATTGCCTCGGGGATGATCCAGGTCGAAAACAACCGGCAGGTCGTGCAGCACCCCGAAGGCGGGGTGGTCGGTGAAATCCTGGCCAAGGACGGCGATGAGATCGAGGCCGGTGATGTGGTGATGCGGCTGGATGATGCTTTGCTGCAATCGGAACTGGCCATCGTCCAGGGCCAATTGTTCGAGATCAAGGCACGCCAGGCGCGTCTTGCCGCAGAACGGGACGGCTTGGAAGATATCGTCCTGCCCGATGAACTGGTCGAGGCGGCGGCAAACAGCCCTGAGATCGAAAGTATGATCGACGGCCAGCGCAGCCTGTTCCTGGCCCGCAAGGAATCCCTGCGGCGCGAGGCCGACCAGATTTCGGAACAAATTGCGCAGGCCAACAACCAGATCGAGGGGACTGAGGCGCAATTGGCGGCGTTCCAGACCCAGCAGGATCTGATCCTGAGCGAACTTGAAGACGCGGAATCGCTGTTGGAAAAAGGGCTGGCGCAAGCATCCAAGGTGTCGTCGCTGCAACGCGAACAAGCGCGGCTCTTGGGCGAGATCGGCAGCCTCAAGGCGACGGTCGCACAATTGCGCGGCCAGATCGCGTCGCTGGAAATTCAGGTTCTCAAGCTGACCACGACCCGGCGTGAAGAGGCGAACACCACCCTCAGCGATTTGCAATACCGCGAGATCGAGCTGGCCGAGCGTCGCCTGTCCTTGCGCGAAACGCTGTCCCGGATGGAGATCCGCAGCCCCGTGTCCGGCGTGGTCTACGATTCACAGATCTTCGCGTTGCAGGCGGTTCTGTCGCCAGCGGCCCCCATCATGTACGTAATCCCTCAGGACCAGCCGCTGGTGGTATCCGCGCGCATCGAGGCGATCAACATCGATCAGGTCCATGTGGGTCAGGAAGCATCGTTGCGGTTCGTCGCCTTTGAACAGCGCACCACGCCGGAAATTTTCGGGCAGGTGTCACGGATTTCGGCGGATGTTTTCAAGGACGAGGTCACCGGCCAGTCGTTCTACCGTGCGGAACTGCTGCCAAGAGAGGAAGAGCTGGAGAAGCTTGGCGACCAAAAGCTAGTGCCCGGCATGCCGGTCGAGGCGTTTATCCGCACCGCAGAGCGGTCACCGCTGAGCTATCTGGCCAAGCCCCTGACGGATTACTTCAACAAGGCATTCCGCTAGGGCGCGCTAGGCAAAGAACGCCACATCGCGCACCGCCAGATCAACCGCAAATGCGCGGCCCACAGCGACCAGCCCCAGACGGCGCAGCGCATGTGGGTCGAACTGCGCGTCGGTGCGGTGTGCTTCCAGATCGGCAAAGGCGCATCGCATCGTGGTCCACTGTGCAGGCGCGGTGAAGGGGATGCGAAAGCTTTGCCAGGGCCTGTCCAGATCGGTGGTGCGCAGCCGAAGATCATAGGTTTGGGCATTGCCGCACAGCGTCAGTTCAATCCCGGACCATGCGCTGGCGTCAACGGGGCCGCCCCCGTCGCTGAAATCAAACGCCATCTGCAAAAAGCCGCCGTTATTGTCGAGCGACACGTCGCCCGTCAGGCGCGTGGCTGCATGGCCTTGGACAGTTTCCCGGGTCAACTGGCCCTGTGATACACCGCCCATCACCGCGTCGGCGACATATTCCCATTTCGGATCAATTGCTTGCGTCATCAAAGGTCTCCGGCAGGTGGGAAAGGTGTTGGCGCGTCGCCCTCTGCCCAAGGGGGGTATTTCGCCATGATGCGCGCAAAGTCATCAGAGGCCATGAACGCTGCCAGCCACGCCTGAACCTGCCGCCACGGTTGCGCGTCGAACCAGGGCTTGTCGATAAAGGCAAACTGGCGCACGAAGGGGGCAATGGCCAGATCCGCGACGGTGGGGCGGTCAAAGATGTGAGTGTCGATCTGCGCGTTCAGATCGGTCAGGAATGCAGCGGCATGGGCGCGGTGCTGGAGCGGGTCGCTGTCCGGATACCGCGTGGCGTATTTCGTCCTGTCCAACGCATGCTTGAACGGCCCGTCACAGCGCGCAATCAGGTCACGTCCCGAGGCTGGCATATCCAGCAGGCCGTCGGGGTCGGAGATTTTCAGCGCCCAGAACATGATGTCGAGGCTTTCGTCGATGACCCTGACGGCCCGCCCTTCGGGCAGCACCAGACAGGGCACCGTGCCGCTGGGAGAGGCGGCCAGAAAGGCAGCGGGCTTGTCGCGCAAGACGACTTCGCGCAAGTGAACCGGGATGCCCGCAGCCTGTATCGCCAGCCGCGCCCGCATCGCATAGGGGCAGCGGCGAAAGGAATAGAGTAACGGCGTCATTGCAGGACCGTCAGCCACATCCATGCCGTCAGAACCGAGGCGATCGTGGCGATCAAGACCGAGCTTGCCGCGACGCGCCGCGCGCGCCCGTACATGTTCGCAAAGATATAGGCATTGAACCCCGGTGCCATGGCCGCGGTCAGCACACCCGAGCGGAACAGGTCTTGGGGCAACCCGAAACCGGTCCCCATCATCCACACGATCGCCGGGTGGACCAGCAGGGCAATGAGGCAGACCATGGCGATTGCCTTCAGGTCGCCTTCGGGTTTGTATTGGATCAACACGCCGCCAAGAGCGAAAAGCGCTGCGGGCAGGGCGGCGCGCACGATCAAGGACAGCCCGTCATCGATCACGCCGGGGATCGCAAAACCGCTGAAGTTCACCGCAAACCCGCCGATGATCCCGATCACCAGAGGATTGTGGAACATCGCATTGCCGACATTGCGCACAAAGCTGATGCCGGATTGACCCCGGTTGCGCACGAATTCCATGACCGTGATGCCCAGCCCGTAGCAAAACGGCGAGTGCATGGCGATGATCGCGAAATTGCCCGTCAGGGCGTCTTCGCCATAAGCGCGTTCGGTGATGGGCAGGCCCAGCAATACCGAATTCGAGAACAGGCAGCAAAAGCCGATGGCCACGCAATCCTCCCAATCGCGGTTGAACAGGAACCGTGCGCCAAGGATGCCAAGGGCAAAGCAGATCGCAGCGCCAGTGTAGAAGCTGATCAGCAAGGCGGGGTCGAAAGACGCCGACAGATCAAGTTTTGCGATGGACTGGAACAGCAGGCAAGGGATCGCAAAGCCTTGCGAAAACCGCATGACGCCGTCGATGCCCGCCACGGGAAACACCCCGCGCCAGACCGCGACATAGCCGAAGCCGATGACAAGAAAGACCGGAAGGATGACGTCTAGGAGGGTTTGCACGGGTATCAGGCCTTGGTGTGTTTGGCGCGGGTCGGAGCGGGGGTTTCACACCCCCACACCCCCGTGGAGTTTATTTGGCAAAATGAAGCTTAGGCGGGGAAGGTCAGGGTCAGCCCGTCATAGGCCGGCTGGATGTGGTCCGGCGTTTCATCGGCCAGCGTCTCGTAATCCAGATCGTTGTGCATGTTGGTCAGCACGGCGGTTTCGGGTGCCATGGCTTTGATCCAGTTGAGGGTTTGGGCAAGGTGGCTGTGGGTGGGGTGCGGGTCGCGGCGCAGGGCGTCGACGATCCAGCAACGGAGGTTTTCCAGATGCGGCCAGACGGGATCGGGGATCGTGGCCACGTCAGGCAGATAGGCAACGTCGTTCACCCGAAAGCCAAGCGCGTCCATACCACCATGATTGACCAGAAACGGCGTAAAGGTCAGCGCGCCGCCGGGGCCGTCGATTGTGACGTCGCCCTCGATGGGGTTCAGGTCGAGGATCGGCGGATAGGAGGAGCCTTCGGGTTGGACGAAGACATAGCTGAAGCGGTCCAGCAAGGCTGCGGTGGTCGGCGCATCGGCCCAGACCTGCAGCCGTTTGCGCATGCTGATGACGATCATGCGCAGGTCATCAATGCCGTGCACGTGGTCCGCATGCGAATGGGTGTACAGCACCGCGTCAAGGCGTGACACGCCGGCATCCAGCAGCTGGCTGCGCATGTCGGGGGAGGTGTCGATCAGCACGGATGTGGTGCCGTCCTTGGTGATGCGTTCCACCAGTATTGAACACCGCCGCCGCGCGTTCTTTGGATTGGCGGGATCACAGGCCCCCCAATGTCCGCCAAGACGCGGCACGCCCCCCGAAGAACCGCAACCGAGGATGGTGATCTTCATTTCGGCCATCATGCGGCCTCTTGGAAGGCTGCGACCTTGGTGAACAGGCGGTCGAAATTCGCCTGGGTCCGGGCGGCGAAATCGGCGTAATCAAGGCCGAAGGTTTCGGCCCCGCGGCGCGCCGTATGGGCGGTGAACGCCGGTTCATTGCGTTTGCCGCGGTGGGGCGGAGGCGCAAGATACGGGCTGTCGGTTTCGACCAATATGCGATCCAGCGGGGCGTTGGCAAAGATGTCGCGCAGATCCTGGCTTTTGGGGAAGGCCGTGATGCCGGACATCGACAGGTAGAACCCAAGATCGAGGGCGGCTCGGCCCAAAGCCTCTGTACTGGAAAAGCAATGCATCACGCAGGGGTAGGCCCCGTTGGCGTGTTCCTCGGTCAGGATGCGGGCCATATCGTCGTCGGCATCGCGCGCATGGATGATCAGCGGCAGGCCCGTGTCGCGGGCGACGGCGATATGGGTGCGCAGCGACGTTTGCTGGATATCGGCCGAGTCCGCGGTGTAGTGGTAATCAAGGCCGGTTTCCCCGATGCCCACCATCTTGGGGTGTTTGGTCAGCGCCAGCAGATCATCATAGCTGGCCATCGGTTCGGTGGCGACGCTCATCGGGTGGGTCCCGGCGGCGTAGAAGACCGGCGCATAGGCTTCTGCGATTGCACGCACGGCGGGTTCGTTTTTCAGCTTGGTGCAGATTGTGACCATACGGGTGACGCCAGCGGCCGTGGCGCGGTCGATCACGTCGGGCAATTCATCCTGAAAGTCAGGGAAATCAAGGTGACAATGGCTGTCGGTGATGGGGTAAATGTCGCTCATGCCTGTCCCGATTGTTGAAGTTAGGGCTATCGTGGGGCGTTATCACCCAGCTTGAACAGGGTATCTAGGACGAGCGCGGCAGGGTCAAGGTTCACCGCCATGCCGTGGCGGGCGCGGGCACCTATGTCTTGGGCGACCTCGGCCCAGATGCGGCCTTGGGCGGGGGTGGGGGCCAGCCGTGTCAGGATGGCATGTTCGTTCGGGGCCGCCTGGGTCTGGGGGGGATGGCCCAAGGCACCGGTGCGCGCGAGGCGCAGCATCAGCAGATCGGTCAGCGTGAACAGCAACGCCAGCTTTTCTTCGGCACCGCGCGCCGCGGCGGCTTCGGCCAAGGCAAGGGCGCGGGACCGGTCAAGCTGGGGCAGGGTGCCCAGAATGCCGACCAGTTCGGCGTAAAGCTGCAAGCCGCCCATCAGCGACAGGCCAAGCGCACCGCCGACGGACCCGCCCGAAAGCGCCGCCAGAGCCGCAGGATCGCCCTGGATATCGACGCCCGATTGGGCCAATGCCTGTCCCATCTGGTCGGAGTCCAACGTCCCCAGCCGCAAGGTCCGGCAGCGCGACCGGATGGTGGGTAGCAGGCCGGAAGGGCGATGGCTGATCAGCAGGATGATGGCGCGGGCGGGGGGCTCTTCGAGCATCTTGAGAAGGGCATTGGCAGCATTTGGGTTCATCAGATCGGCATCATCCACGATGACCACGCGGCGGCCCCCGTCGGCGGCGGACATCTGGAAGAAACCGTTCAGCTTGCGGATGTCATCGACCACGATCTGTTTGCGCAGGCGCTTGGTCTTTTCATCCACCGAACGGGTGACGGCCTTGAGCGCGCCTTCGCCGCCAGCCGCGATGCGCCGGGCGACAGGGTGGTCGGGATCGACATCAAGGCTGGTGGGCGGTTCGGGCGCGAACATGCCGCCCCCTTCCGGGTCCGGCGTGGCCAGCAAGAACCGCGCCAAGCGCCAGGCCAGCGTGGCCTTGCCCACGCCGCGCGGGCCGGTCAGCAGCCAGCCATGGTGCAGCTTGCCCGAATTGAAGGCATCCAGAAACGCCGCCTCGGCCGGTTCCTGGCCAATCAGGCGGGGCGTGTCGCGCGGGTGGCGCGCACCGTCGATACGGTCTGGCTGGGGGGCATCATCGCTCATGGGGGTGGTTTAGCAGATTGCGGGCGCAGGAAAAGGCCTAGCGGGCGTCAAGGCGCGCACGGGTCTGGGCGAGAACATCCGCCGCGACCTGATCGATCTGCCGCGCACCGTCTATGACGACAAAGCGGTCATCGAATTCCTCGGCCAGTGCCAAAAACCCCTTGCGCATGGCCACTTGCAGGCTTTCACCGAAATCCTCGAACCGCTCTTCGACAGTGTTGCGCGACAGGGCACGCGACAGGCCTTCGGCGGGGTCCATGTCGATCAGTACCGTCAGATCGGGTTCGATGCCGATCATCAGCGCGTGCAACTGGTCCACAGCATCGCGCAGATCACCCCGGCTTAGGCCCTGGTACATGCGGGTGGAATCGGCAAACCGGTCGCAAATCACCACCTTTCCCGCGTCCAACGCAGGTTGGATCGTGCGTTCAAGGTGATCGCGGCGCGCGGCAGTAAACAGCAGTATTTCGGTCTGCGCCGACCAGCGGTCAGGGTCGCCTTGCAGCACAAGGGCGCGGATTTCCTCGGCCCCCGGTGATCCCCCCGGTTCGCGGGTCAGGATCACGTCATATCCCAACGCCTCGAGCGATTCTTTCAAAATCTTGGTCTGTGTGGATTTGCCGGACCCATCAATGCCTTCGAAGCTGATGAAAAAGCCTTGGCTCTTCACGAAGCCGCCTCTGGCCCGGCGTTCAGGCGGTCCAGCAAATGCAGCGCTGCGGCCTGAAGTTTCACAAAGAAACCGCCCGGTGCGACGCTGTCCGAGGCGACCAGAGGCGCGCGTACCTCTGGCAGGTCACCACGGGTGAGCACCAATTCACCGATGGGATCGCCCTTGAGGATCGGGGCACGCAGCGGACCGGTATAGACCACCTCAGCGTTGATTTCGCTGCCGCCCGACACGGGGATGAGGACCGACAGGTCGTTCGCCAGTTCCAGCCCGACAGCTGTTTGTGCGCCCAATGCAACGGGGGCCTGGGCGATCTGTGTGCCGGCCGACCCCATTTCGCGTTGTGCGAACTGGCGAAAGGCCCAGTTCACGATCGCTTCGGATTCCTGCGCCCGTTCAGCAGCGGTTTCAAGGCCGGAGATTACGAAGATCACCCGCCGGTCGCCCTGTTTGGCCGATCCTACCAGCCCATAGCCCGCTTCTTGGGTATGGCCGGTTTTCAGACCATCCGCCCCGATCCCCAGACCCAGCAACGGGTTGCGGTTTGCCTTGTTCTGGGGCGCGCGGCCATCGAACAGGAATTCACGCTGGGAAAACAACGGGTAGTACTGCGGAAAGTCAGTGATCAAACGCATCGCCACAAGGCCGAGGTCCCGCATCGACATCCGGTGACCTGCGGCGGGCCAGCCATTGGAATTTGCGAAGGTGGAATTAGTCATGCCGATCTGCTGGGCACGCCGGGTCATCAGCCGGGCAAAGCCTGCTTCGGTCCCGTCCGGGCTAAGCGCTTCGGCGATCACGGCGCAGGCATCATTGCCCGACAACACGATGATGCCGCGCAGCAGGTCTTCGACCTTGACGCGGTCGGTGGTGTCCAGAAACATCGTCGATCCACCATAGGACATCGCATGCTGCGACACGGGCAGTTCTTCGGTCAGGTCCAGGCCGCCATTGCTTTTGCCCCGCTCGACCGCCTCGAACGCCATGTAAAGCGTCATCAGTTTCGACATTGACGCTGGCGGCAGCGGATCATCGGCATTCTTGGCCAGCAGCACGGTGCCCGTGGTCTGGTCGATCACGTAGGCCGCAGATGCGCGGGTTTCGAACGCGTGGCCGGGCAGGGTCGTCAGGATCAGCGCGATCGTGGCAGCAAAGATACGGATCATGGGGCGGGTTCCTTGTTTCAACGGGTCAGTTTGACACCGCATAGGCATCCGAGAACCCTTCGGTCTTGATGGATTTCAGCAATGCATTGAGTTCCGATTTCGACTTCGCGGGCCCGACGACCACACGCCAGAACGCTTTGCCGTCGATTTCGCTGCGCTTGACCGTTGGCAACATGCCCGCGCTGCGCATCTGGTTGGCAGCACGGTTGGCATTTGCTTCGACGCTGAAAATACCGATCTGCACAAAGGGTGTGCCAAGCGATGATGTCGTCTGCGGGGCCGCGGGTTTTGGCGCTGTCTGGGCGGGCAGGGCCGCCGCTGGGGCAGTATCTATGGCGGCACTTGCCGTCGTCATGACCGGGTCAAGCGTGGTTTCGGTCATGGCTGCGGGGGCTTCCACTGTACCTTGCGGTGCCGCGTCTTGCGGGGGGGTATCCACCTCTTGGCGGCGCAGGGCGGTCACATTCAGCGGTGCCGGAGCGCCTGCCAGTATGCTTAGCGCGGCCGCCGCATCGGACGAGATTTGTAGCTTGGGCCCCGGAAGGTCACGTTCGCGGCGAAACAGAGCGCCGATCACGAATTTGCCGTTTGCTTCATTCCGAATGATCACGCGCTCGGGGTCTGTGACATCGGGATGCGCAACCCAGACACCGCCCAGGCTTGGCCGACCGTCCCAAAGCCCCTGATCGTTTGCGGAAAATACATCAGGCGCTTCGACGTCACGTTCAACCAGCTTGGTTGACCCGGCAGGGGTCACCGCCCCCTGGCCGTCGGATTTCCCAAAACCGAACGTACCGGCTGCATCACACCCCGCAAGCGTCAGAGCGGCCACCAAAACGGCCGTCGTGCCGCGCAATGGTCGTATCCAGAGTGTCGGGAAATGCGATCGCCTGTTCATCTTTGTCGTCCTTGCCTGCTGGCGCGGCGTTTGCACCGCTGCCTGATCGCGCCGTTGATACGGCATGTTTAACGCCCCGTTGCCGGGGTCTGAGCAGCACAGTAGCGCGCACCGGGGCCTGTGAAAAGGCCGTCGCGCCGGCATCGGCAAATTTCCCCGCGAGATACATGGCGCTTTGTTGCATTTCGAGGTTTGCAGAATCGCTGCCAGCCCTTTAAGCGGTCCGTGCTGCGGAGGAGTGGCAGAGTGGTCGAATGCACTGGTCTTGAAAACCAGCGTGCGTGAGAGCGTACCGTGGGTTCGAATCCCACCTCCTCCGCCAATCTATCATTCTCCCCTTTTCGCCTTTTCCAAATCACCTTAAACTCGCGGGTCATTTCTGGGTTTGCGAAGCTGCGTCCCTTACCAATGAAGGTGTGCTGCAAAGGAAAATAGTCGGATCATTTACTCTCAGGGATAAAATCCAGAAATCCCTTGGTTTTCGTGGGTTGGGGCTCAGTGACATTTGGCTGAGTGGGCGGCGCGTCTGCGTAAGGCTCTTTTGGACTTGGGCCTTCAGAGGCAATCCGCGACCTTTCCATATCAGGCATGAGCTGCGCGGGACTCTCTAGCTGTGCCAAGATCTGCGAAACCGCCTTGTCCGGTAGGGACATTAAGCCAATGCTGCCTGCGGAGAATACAAAGAACATCAAAATGACGAAACCTGCCCTGGGCTTTTTGCCAAGTCTGGTGAAAACCTTGTCCGTAATCGCGATTGCAGCGAGAACGAGGGCGCACCCTGCGATTACGCTAACAAGGCGATCCGGCTCGAATGTAGCCTAATGGTGACCGCGACGAGAGCGATGACGATAAGACTGACGAGCAGGATCAGTCCGCCGACCGCCAGGCCCAGCTTCTCCTGCGATGCGACCGGGCTTGCGTCACAGCGTGCGGCAGGGTCTTTTTCTTGCTGCGGTTTCTTTGCGAAGCAGGCAAAGTCAGAGCTCGCCTCAACTTCGGGATCGCTCTTGGTCTGACGTGTCGGGGAGCTCTGGGACTTCGTTTCAGCTTTGGCTCTGGAGGCCGTGGTTTTTTGTTCCGCGGCAGCGTCTTCCGCTTTTCCGTTCATGTTGCTTTGGATCGGATGTTCGTTTCCGGCTACCAAGCCGAGCACGGGCTGAGCCGTCGCGAAATGTACGCCCTCGGGCACTGGACCTTCGATGATTGTCCCGGCAAAGGGCGCGCGCATCACGCCGGATTTGCCTTTGGAGTCCTTGAGAGTGTACAGCGCATCACCGGTCGCGACCTTCTGCCCGGCGGCAAAATGTACCGTAACGATCTGTACCGGGTAGGTCAGTTTATCGGGGAGTTTCAGCCTCTTGGTAATCATGCGGTTCAGGTACTTATCGTTATCGAAATTCGGATTTTCTTCTTCGACTTGTCGGCACACGCGTGTGGCTATTGATTTTTGTCAGCCCGCACATCCAGGATTCACCGAGCCAGACTTATAATGGTCAGAATACCGAATGTGGTCACTATTGAAAGCCCGCTGCCGATAAAGAACCAGAGGATCGGTTTCTCGACCTCCCACGTGAAAAAGTGGCGCAGGCCAAACACGTAAGGCATGGCCTGAAAGCCAATCTGCGTGATAACGAAAATCCAGCCGAACAGCGCATCGTCCTCGCCGGGCTCAAAGCCGTCCGGGAAAAAATTATACATTCGTTCGGTCTCCTCGTGTGTCGGTGCCTGAGTTTCGGGGTATCACACCGGCCTCACGTGCAATCTGGATCGCCTGTATTTTATCACCCGCGGCCATGGCTGTGTCGAATGCAGTAAGCGCCTTGTGCTGTCCGGACTGGTCCAAAGTCTGTCGAATTTCATCGCTGGACGGGATCAGCATCTTGCCCATGTGTCATCCACCTTGCGCGTTGTTCGGGGGGGAAACGACCCCGTGGGGGTTGATTTCAATATCTATTCTGGCCGCACTCTCCAGTTCCGTTCGGATGCTGGGCGGCAGTGCCCAGCGATCAAGTTGATATGTCACGTCGCGCCACGCCCTGTCGGCGGCAGCTTTTGCCATGTGCTCTGAGCCATCGAATGTGGTGGCGAATGCCGCACCCACGAGAGTGCTTAGACTATCCTTGCAGTGCGAAATGTCAGGCCCATCTATCGGTTTAGGGGCCGCAGGGGCGGGCCTATGGTCTGCCACCTCTATGCCATGGCGGTGCATCGCTTCGTGCAATATGGTTTCACATCTCGCGACATCTGCATCTGTTATCTTGCCCCGCTCACGTAGAAAATCGGAAAACGCGCGGTTGATTTCCACTTTAACGCGGCCGGACTGCCGAAGGCGCTCGGGCATGGTGTCAATCACATCCGCAACGAGCGCGTCGATCGCAATTGCCGTTGCTTCCATATTCACTGTTTCCCTTTGCAAAATCCCGTTCGCATCCGCCCGTCAAAGGAATGCCTTGATCTGCAAACTTTCCATGTGCTCAATTGTAATTGAGCCGAATGAGTGCACCAACTGTGTTGCATCTCACGTATCGGGATTAAAAGTACGTCTGATTGTGTCCGCCAGACAACCCCCATGCGCGAGAGGTGCTTTAACCGATCATTTCGAGCCACGTTGGAGAAAAAGATGAAAACTGTTTTCGCTCTCTCACTCCTGTGGACCCCGATGGTCGCTGCCGGCGATGAAGGGCTGTCGGGGAGCTATGCATTCAGGGGCGACGATTGCAGTGTAGGGCGCGTCATCATCAGCGATACAAAGCTGGACAGGGGGCACGTGCAATGCACCTTTACCGACAGGGTCGGGGTGCAGCGGATGCAGGCGGAACTTCGGGATGCCAATTGCCATGTCGAAGACCAGCCCGAGGCCACGCGGTATTTCATAGCGCGCACCGCCGAATGGCTCATGCTTTTTTCGCCGGATCTCGGGATGGAATTGCTGGATCATTGTTCCTGATGTGCCCGGTATTGCCACTCACTTGAACGGTTTCTGGCGTGTCTGTCTTGTCCGCTTGAATTAGCCGCCATTCAGGCGATGTGAGGGAGAAGCCGGTTTGAAAACATTTGAAGAGGGGGGGGGGGGAACATCCGACGATGTCTATGCACTGTTTGACAAATTAGCTGCTTTGAACTCACTCTGAGTAATGGCGGTTCACCCCAAGATAAAACGCTTGCGTTGGATGCGCTGGCTGGCCCGCGCCCCGTGGTTCAGGCGCAGCACTCAGAAAACGCTGAGCGGCGATCAAGGGAAAACGGCAAACAGTCCGGTCGTGGTTGCAGACCCAAAAGTTCGGGATCAAGCCTTTATCGACGCTAGAAAAGCCATTGCGGATCTAAAGGAAACCGGTGGTCGAAAGCTGGACCTCAAACACCTGAGTGGTTTGACGCAGTTGCCTCCAGAGATCGAGAAACTGCCGCTGACAGAGCTTGTTCTGGCCCAGATGTCCGGCAATTATCCCCACATCGATCTCGGCCCTTTGAAACGTATTGAAACGCTTGAAAGCCTGACGTGTGGTGGGGCCACCTTAGATCTTATGCCGCTGACGGATTTACCGTCCTTGCGGCGACTTGTCCTTTCCGACTGCATGTTGCCAGACGCGATGCAGCTGGGCAGACTGCGTCGGCTCGAAGTTCTAGAGTTGGTAAACTTTGACCGATGCGTTGAAACTGACACCATGCTGCGCGCTTTGGTGGATTTGCCCCGCTTAACGTCCCTAACGCTTTTCGATTGCTCGCTGCACGATCCCAGTCCGCTGACCGAACTTGTACGTCTGGAATCGCTGACGCTAGATCTTTTGTTCATTGACGACGGCTCCATGACGCCACCGGCACTTGATGCGCGTCTTCTTGCGCCGCTCACGCGTTTGAAAGTGTTGAGTGTTTCTGAGGCGGGGCTTTCCGATATTGGTCCGCTCACCAAGCTGACGGCGCTTGAAGACTTTAATATCTCAGGGAACGAGCTAACCGATCTTTCGCCACTGTCCGGTCTCACAAATCTGCGCGCATTGACGATGTCCAGCCTGCCGGTTGGCGATCTGTCGACCCTGGCTCCCCTGACCAAATTGCAGGATCTATGGGCCCTTTCTCGCGTGGCGACATCAGACCTGACGCCACTTTCCGGGCTGACCAGCCTTAAATCGCTGGCAGTGTCCGTCGCTGGTACTGATCTCTCTGTGCTCGGCCCGTTGAAGCGGCTTGAAGAGTTGGTGATTAACGCGGACGATCTACAAGACCTTTCGCAGTTGGGGGCTCTGACCTCGTTAAAAAGACTGACGCTTGATGGTGCGGGGGTATCAGATATTTCAATGATACCGAAATTGACCGCGCTGGAGGAATTGAATTTGCGACGGACAAACGTGCAAAGCCTCGATCCCTTGCGCGGGCTCACGACCCTGAAGATCAATGCCCACGGCTTGACCTAGGCGCACGACCGCGCGTTCAGCCAACTTATGATCGGGATGCGTTTGCTGATGCAGTTATACTAAGCCGTTACTGTCAGCTTTCGGGAGGAATATAGGCGCAATGGTTCGGG
>NZ_DS999213.1:1046113-1161197 GCF_000156335.1 Roseobacter sp. GAI101 | reverse complement strand
CCGCCCGGTGGTGTTAGTCTTTCAGGGCTGCAAGCACGGCATCGCCAGTGATCGGCAGGTGACGGAAGCGCGCGCCGGTCGCAGTGAAGATCGCGTTGGCAATGGCCGGGGCAATGACCGTGGTGCCCGGCTCGCCAAGACCCACAGGCACTTCGGCGCTTTCAAGGAAATCAATCTCCAGTTCAGGCACATCCGCAAGACGCAGCGGCGTATAAGCCCCCAGATTGCGGTCGACGACATTGCCGTTTTCAATCCGGGTGCCCTCATGCAGCGCCATGGACAGCCCCCAAAGCGCCGCGCCCTCGCATTGCGCATGTGCGCCATCCGGGTCAACGACGGTGCCGCAGTCAAAAGCCAGCCGTATCTTCTGAACATCCACCGCGCCGGTTTCCGCATCCACTGCGAGCTGGACAGCGGCGGCGGTCCAGGTCGGCAGGGTGCGCGACTGGCCGAAGGTCGTGGCAATCCCGATTGCAGTGCCTTCCGGCAGTTCGGTTTTGCCATAGCCGGACATTTCGGCCACACGCTGCAGAACGGTCGCCTGCCGGGATGCGCCACCCACCGCATTGGGGCCCGATCCTGCGTTCATGCCTTCAGCCTTCAGGTGATCAAGACGGAATTGCAGCGGATCGGCACCAACCTTATGGGCGGCTTCGTCCATGACGCTTTCAACAGCGAAGTTGGTCCAGCCTTGTCCCACGGACCGCAGCCAGCCAGGACGGAAGGTCTGGTTCGCCAGATCGTTCGAGATTGCCCGCACCCGTTGTGCCACGACGGTGTACCAGTGGTCGGCCCCGTCGATGGCAAAAGGATCATAGGGTTCATCATTGACGCCCTTGGGCATGAAGCCCGGTGCCAAAGCCTGTGTCGGCCAACCGGCGGCGGCGTGGTGCTCCATGCCGGTTACCCACGCCGTCCCAGTGATCTTGACGCGCCACGGGTATCCTCATTCACACTAACGGCAAATGGCGGCTTTCACTAGCTGGGCGGCGGCGCAGATACGGGCAGGGGGAAGATGGCGTTTGCTCCGCTCCGCTCAATCGTTCGTTAGGCAGGGCGATTTCAATGGGCTTCTATAAATCCCTGCCTTTTTTGTCTCGGCTCACCTCTTGCAGTAGCCGGCATCAAAGGGGGAAGTCATACCATCTCGGGGCCGCCTTGAAGGGGCTGCCTCCGGTGCTATGTCGTGACTTCGGACAGCTGGAGAAATGTCGAAACCGGCAGAGGCTTTAACCACCACAAGGGGCGCGGAACTTGGACAAGGCGAATATGGAAACGACAAGAAATATCGCTGTTGTCGGCGCTGGACCAATGGCCGTTTATACGGTCAAAGGGCTTTTGACCGGCGACCTTCCCGTTGATCTGACCGTCTTCGATGCCACGGATCAGGTCGGCTGCGGCATGCCTTACCGGGCGGGCATGAATGCGGACTATATGTATTGCAATGCGTTCAGCAGGGAAATTCCCTCTGTCACGCGGCCTCTTGTATCGTGGCTGCACGATCAGGATGACGGGTTTCTGGATGCCTGGGACCTTGGGCGCGCGGATATTGATGCGCGTGATTTCTATCCCAGGGTGCTGCTGGGGGAATATCTGAAGTCTGAATTCAGCGATCTGTGCGATGCGGGGCGAAAAGCCGGTCACACGATCCGCGTTCTGCCCGGCCACCGGGTTGTTGACGTGATGCCAACCGGGGGCGGCGTTGCGCTTGAGGTGTCGACGCCGGATGGCAAATCGGTGTTCGCGTTCGACGATGTTGTCCTGGCGACGGGACACGACTGGCCGTCATCGCCCAAACTTGGCAAGGCCGACCTTGTCTCGCCTTGGCCCTATACCAACATCACGGATCAGCCGGCGGGTGACATCGGGGTGTTGGGGTCCTCCTTGTCCGCGATTGATGTAGTCGTCGCCCTTGGGCAGGAGCATGGCACCTTTACCGAAGAGAACGACAAGGTCAGCTGGTTTGCGGATACGGGTCGCGAGGCGCTCTCGATCACGATGGTTTCTCACAAGGGGATTATCCCCGAACCTGATTTTTACTACCCGTTTCCTTACGAAAGGCTGACGCATTTGCACAGCGATGCCGTTGCCGCCGAAGTCGAAAAGGGCCCCGAGGCTCTCTTGACGCGCGTGTTCGGGCTTTTGCTGGCCGAATTGAACGAGGTGGCACCGGAGTACATGGCTGAACTTGGCCCCGATGCACAGACGATCGATGGCTTCTCGGCAGCGTATTTTGAACACCGCGAAACGGTAGGGGGGCTGCGCGCCTTGCGCGAGACGTTGGGGGCCGCGATCAAGTCCAAGGAGCTGAAGGAGACCCAGCCGGAACGCTACGCCCTTTTGCGCGGGCATGAAAATTTCGAGATGATCCTTGAGCATATGAACGACGCGGATTGGAAAACCTTCAACGAAAAGCTGATGCCGGTGTTCGGGGATTGTTATGCTGCGATCCCCCATATTTCCGTGCGCCGGGTGTTGGCGTTGTATGATGCAGGGGTGCTGCAGATTATTCCGACGGGTTCTGAGTCATCCCTGCGCAACAATGCGGCAGGCGGCGTCACGGTATCGACCGTTGACGGGGATATCGAGTTTGCGGCGCTGATTGATGCCCGCGGTCAGGCGTCAGCAGACATTTCCGATCTGCCGTTTCCAACCTTGGTCGATGCGCTGGCTGATCCGGCGGCCGATCTTTCGGCCCCCTTCAGGCTTGACCTGTCCGGCGCGGTTCAGGGCAGTGTTTATTGCCTTGCGATGCCGCAAATCCTGACCCGCCATCCCTTTTCGCAAGGCTTGGCCAACTGCGATGAACTTGGCCGGGTGGTGTCCAAAGAAATCCTGAGCAGCATTTAGGGCACGCACACGCGCCTCGTCGGTAAGGGCGGAGGGGGCGAGAGGGCCGGCAGCCCCGCTTGGGGGCATGCCGGCCATCGAACCCGGCCGTAGATCTAGGAATAGGCACCGGCCGAGTAGGTCAGCTCGTAGCTGTGACTGTACAGCTCGAAGACGATGCCGAAGGGGTCCTCGACATAAACCATGCGATACGGTTTTTCGTCGGGGAAATATTCCCGAACCGGCATGCGCTGCTTGCCGCCCGCCGCTACGATTTTCGCCAGAAGGTCTTCGAGGTTCGGGTCCTGGATCGCAAAATGGAACGTGCCGTTCTGCCGGAAATTCAGGTTTTCAGCCGGGGCGTGATGCCCTTCGAATTCGAACAACTCAAAGCCGATCCTGTCAGCGGTCGCAAGATGTGCGATGCGCAGACGGCCCCAGCCCGGACCAAAGACGTCGGTGCACATCTGCCCGATGTCGCTGTCGTCTTCGATAATCTCGGTCGGCGGCATGATGACGTAGAACCCAAGGACATCGCCGTAGAATTTGATGGCCTTGTCCAGGTCAGGGACTGATAGCCCGATATGAGAGAACGTTCGTGGTGTCGGTGTCATGTATTTTCCTTTCCAGTTGCTAGCAGTGTTTTAGCTGGACTGGAGGGCAATGAAAAATTATGATGTTTAATTATTTTGATAACAATGTGGAATGATTGTGCTGAACGCTACGTGGTTGGACACCTTTACGACCTTATGCGACGTTGGCCATTTCACGCGAACGGCGGAACGGCTTGGGATGACGCAACCCGGCGTTTCGCAGCATTTGCGAAAGCTGGAAGAACAGGTAGGCACGCCGCTGATCGTGCGGGATGGCAAGACCTTTACCCTCTCGCCTGCGGGCGAGGCTGTGCTGTCGGTCGGAAAGGCCCGTCGCCTACAGGAAAGAGCATTGCGCGAGGCCGTTCAGGTCGATGATCCGGATGTCGGAACGGTCAGTATCGGGTGCTCGGGCAGCTTTGCGCTTTGGATTTACCCCTACCTACTTGATCGGATGCGGCGCGCGCCGAACCTTGTGATCCGCCTGGCTGCGGCCCCGCAGGCCAGCATTGTAGCTGGTGTTCTGGACGGTGAACTTGATCTGGGCATCGTCGGGGACAAACCGGATCACCCCCGAGTGCAGGCTTTGCGACTGGGTGAGGAGGAACTGTGTCTGGTCCTGCCGGCTGCCTTTCAGGCCGCTGATCTAGACCTGGACAGACTGAATGATCTGGGCTTTGTCGCCCATCCGGACGGCTTTGCCTATGCCGACGATCTGCTGCAACGGAACTTTCCGCAGACCTACAAGGGTGCCGACCATCTGAAGGTGCGGACTTTCATCAATCAGATCGGCCAGATTCCGATCCCGGTTGCGCAGGGGATCGGGTACACGATCCTGCCAAAGTCCGGCGTCGATGCTTTTCCCGACCAAGGGAGCCTGTCTGTTCATGACCTTCGGGAAAAACGGTATCACGATTTGTGGCTGATATCCCGTACCGGGCGTTCCGGGGTAGCGCGCATTGCAGCGGTCAAGGATTTGATCGAACATGCGACCAATTCGCTGGGCTAAGACGGTTTCAGCGCAGCCCTCGGTGTCAGGCCGTCAGGTCGGCATCACCGCCAGCATAGGCACCGGTACTGTCGCGTTTCTTTTGCCCGACACCGCGCACGATCTCTCCGATCTGGGCAAGCTGGTCTGACAGCGGGTTCGTGGTGCGCCAGACCATGCCGATGGTGCGCGTGGGGGCGGGTTTGGGGAACTTGACGATCGAAACATCCGTGGACCGCGCTTCGAGATTGATCGCGATCTCGGGGATAAGCGTCACGCCCATGCCGGCACCGACCATTTGCACCAGAGTAGAAAGTGAACTGCCTTCCATCAACTGACGCGGCTGTGCCTCTGAAATCTGGCATACCGACAGGGCCTGATCGCGAAAGCAATGCCCCTCTTCGAGCAGCAGCAGGCGCATGGTCCGAAGCAGCTTGGGGCTTGGGATCGGCTTTTCAGCGTCCCCCATGGGCCGCACCAGCGCAAATTCTTCTTCGAAAAGCGGGAATTCCATCAGGTTCGGTTCGGAAATCGGAAGGGCTACCACTGCGAGGTCAAGAAGACCTTCGGACAGATCGTCAATCAGCGCCTTCGTCATGGATTCGCGCACTTCAAGCTCAAGCTCGGGGTAGCGTGCGGAAAGGGCCAGCAGAATTTCGGGCAACAGATAGGGGCCGACGGTCGGAATGATCCCAAGCCGCAGGCGACCGGCGAGCGGCCCATTGGACGCGCGGACGAGGTCTTCGAGTTCCTCGACGGCGAGTAGAATCTGCCGCCCCTTTGTGATAAAGTCCTCTCCGACAGGGGTCAGTCTGATCTTGGGCGCACTGCGTTCGACAAGCGGCACACCGAACATGCGTTCCAGCTCTTTTATCTGCAGGGATATGGCGGGCTGCGAGATCGAAGAGGCATCGGCGGCGCGGCCAAAGTGGCGATGGCGGGCCAGGGCATCGAAATAACGAAGCTGTTTGAGCGTGAGGTTTTTCATAAGTTCAGCTTATCGCGGCGGTAAGATTATTCAATTTGATTTTATGCAGGCCGGAGGCCTATAAGAATGCCGAACGCGCTGTCAGGTTGCTGCCAGTGCAAAGATTGAAAACTTGGAGGATCCCATGGACGGCAACAATGTGAATTCGACGGGCGGCTGCCCTGTCATGCACGGTGGTAACACGACTGTGGAACAGTCGGTGACCGAATGGTGGCCCCGGTCGCTTAACCTCGACATTCTGCACCAGCACGGTGCGCGCACCAACCCGATGGACGTGGACTACAACCACCGTGACGCCGTCAAAGGGCTGGACTACGAAGCGGTCAAGGCCGACGTTCACGCGCTGATGACCGACAGCCAGGAATGGTGGCCGGCCGATTGGGGCCACTATGGCGGCTTTTTCATCCGTCTGGCGTGGCATTCCGCCGGTTCGTACCGTCTGGGGGACGGCCGTGGCGGTGCCGGTTCCGGCAACATCCGCTTTGCGCCTCTGAACTCCTGGCCCGACAACGCCAGCCTCGACAAGGCGCGGCGTCTGCTGTGGCCGGTCAAGAAGAAATACGGCAACGCGCTGTCCTGGGCCGACCTGATCGTGCTGTCCGGTACAATCGCGTATGAATCGATGGGTCTGAAGACTTTCGGATTCGGTTTTGGCCGCGAAGACATCTGGGCCCCCGAGACTGACATCAACTGGGGCAACGACAGCGTCCTGATGGCACCGACCGACGAACGCGTCACGGATGTCGAAGATGCCAACACCATGTATAACCCGCTTGCCGCGTCTCACATGGGTCTGATCTATGTGAACCCCGAAGGCGTGAACGGGAACCCCGATCCGGCGCTGACGGCGCAATATGTGCGCATGACGTTCTCGCGGATGGCGATGAATGACGAAGAGACGGCGGCGTTGACCGTTGGCGGTCACACCGTCGGCAAATGCCACGGCATGATGGCCGATATCGGCCCGGCCCCCGAAGGCGCGCCCATTGCCGATGCCGGTTTCGGCTGGGATAACCCCAACTTCAATGGCAAGGCGAACACGGCCCACACATCCGGTTTGGAAGGGGCCTGGACCACAAACCCGACCCAGTGGGACCACGGCTATCTTGAACTTCTGCTTGGGCAGGAATGGGAGCTGAAGAAATCCCGCGCCGGTGCATGGCAGTGGGAACCGATCAACCTTCCCGAAGAGTTGAAGGTGCCTGATGCAAGTGATCCATCGATCAAGCACAACCCGATCATGACCGACGCGGACATGGCCATGAAGATCGACCCGATCTACCGCGAAATCTGCGAACGGTTCTACAAGGACCCTGCCTATCTGGCAGAGACGTTCTCGCGCGCGTGGTTCAAGCTGACGCACCGCGACATGGGGCCAAAGGTGAACTACTACGGTCCCGATGTGCCCGCCGAAGATCTGATCTGGCAAGATCCGGTACCTGCCGGCAACACTGACTACGATGTCGCCACGCTCAAGGCCAAGATCGCCGACAGCGGCCTGACCGCCGCCGAGATGATCGCGACCGCCTGGGACAGTGCACGCACTTTCCGTGGTTCCGACAAGCGGGGCGGTGCCAATGGCGCGCGCATCCGTCTGGCACCGCAGAAGGATTGGGAAGGCAACGAACCTGACCGGTTGGAAAAGGTGCTGAAAACGCTGACACCCATCGCCTACGACAATGGCGCATCCCTTGCCGATGTCATCGTTCTGGCCGGCACAGTGGGTCTCGAGCAGGCGATCCGGGCCGGTGGCTTTAATGTTGAGGTGCCATTTGCCAAAGGCCGCGGCGACGCGTCTGCGGAACAGACTGACGCCGACAGCTTTACCGATCTTGAGCCCCTGGCCGATGGGTTCCGCAACTGGCAGAAGGAAAACTATGCGGTACGTGCCGAAGAGCTGATGCTTGACCGCGCTCAACTGCTTGGCCTGACCGCACCAGAGATGGTCGTGCTTGTCGGTGGTATGCGGGTCCTCGGGACCAACCATGGCGGTTCCAAGCATGGTGTGTTCACAGACCGCGAAGGAACGTTGTCGACAGACTTCTTTGTCAACCTGACCGATATGGCCAACAGCTGGCATCCGGTTGACCAGGATGGCCTGTATCAGTTGCGCGATCGCAAGACCGGTGCCGTCAAGTGGACGGCGACCAGTGCCGACCTCGTGTTCGGATCGAATTCGATCCTGCGGGCCTATGCCGAAGTCTATGCTCAGGATGATAACGCCGAAAAGTTCGTGCGTGATTTCGTTGCGGCCTGGACCAAGGTGATGAACGCCGATCGCTACGATCTGGTCGCCTAACCAGACATCCGCCCGGGCAGCACATCTGCCCGGGCGATCCTTACTCA
This sequence comes from Roseobacter sp. GAI101, assembly GCF_000156335.1. Lineage (GTDB taxonomy): Bacteria > Pseudomonadota > Alphaproteobacteria > Rhodobacterales > Rhodobacteraceae > Sulfitobacter. Next base: position 1,153,453 of record NZ_DS999213.1, on the reverse strand, counting down.
GAACAAACGCCACGGACGGGCTGTAAGAAGAAGCGTTATCCAGGCGGGCAGGGCACCCTTTTGCCGCTGCGACCATCCTCCCTCAAATTATTGCCGCTTCCAGACACGTCCGCAGCTCGCGCGCGGCGCAGTCTGCTTTCGCTTTGCCATGTCGAAAGCGAGGGGGGGTGTTACGATCGCCCAATGCTTGAATGACCGGCGGGGCAGGAGGCATCCGCACTAGATCCATATCTAACGTCTCGTCCCTGAATTCCTACTATACATAAGCGAATGCCGTACCGCCCAAGTGTTTCAGTATCGGCTGATAGCGGGCAGGGACCTTTAAGCCTGAGGTGGCGGACTGGTATGGCCATGGTGATCCAGCCTGTTTTTAGGCGAAATTTGAAAAAGTTCCAAGAAATCTGAAAACTTTTGAAAAAAGTGGTTGCGGCCCCCGAATGGTATATCTATAGAGCTTCTTACCGGAGACGCAGACAAGCAGACACGGTGCGCTAGACGGGACGGACGGGGCTGAGGTTTCGGAGGTTTACGTAGCGGGGAAATTCTGAGGCATTGAGGCGGGGCGCGCTGAAAGTTACGGCGCATCTTGGTTTCTTTTGTCTCGACGCTCTTTGAAATGATAGATATCTGAAGAGATATGTGGGCGGTTTGGTTCATTCGATGGATCAACCTCTACATATCGCGCTGGTAGCGACGCACTTAGGTGTTAGCGATGATCCAGTGTCAGCTTCACTGTTTGACGGACTACTCGCTACTTTGGTAGCTTTAGTACATCAAACGGAGAAAAACGCCTGTATCATTCAGTAAGTGATGCAGGTCGATGTGCAGAGGTTCGACGTCAAGGATATGATCGCAAGATCATTTCAACTTGAGAGTTTGATCCTGGCTCAGAACGAACGCTGGCGGCAGGCCTAACACATGCAAGTCGAGCGCAGTCCTTCGGGACCGAGCGGCGGACGGGTTAGTAACGCGTGGGAACATACCCTTTTCTACGGAATAGCCTCGGGAAACTGAGAGTAATACCGTATAAGCCCTTCGGGGGAAAGATTTATCGGGAAAGGATTGGCCCGCGTTAGATTAGATAGTTGGTGGGGTAATGGCCTACCAAGTCTACGATCTATAGCTGGTTTTAGAGGATGATCAGCAACACTGGGACTGAGACACGGCCCAGACTCCTACGGGAGGCAGCAGTGGGGAATCTTAGACAATGGGCGCAAGCCTGATCTAGCCATGCCGCGTGTGTGATGAAGGTCTTAGGATCGTAAAGCACTTTCGCCAGGGATGATAATGACAGTACCTGGTAAAGAAACCCCGGCTAACTCCGTGCCAGCAGCCGCGGTAATACGGAGGGGGTTAGCGTTGTTCGGAATTACTGGGCGTAAAGCGTACGTAGGCGGATCAGAAAGTTAGGGGTGAAATCCCGAGGCTCAACCTCGGAACTGCCTCTAAAACTCCTGGTCTTGAGTTCGAGAGAGGTGAGTGGAATTCCAAGTGTAGAGGTGAAATTCGTAGATATTTGGAGGAACACCAGTGGCGAAGGCGGCTCACTGGCTCGATACTGACGCTGAGGTACGAAAGTGTGGGGAGCAAACAGGATTAGATACCCTGGTAGTCCACACCGTAAACGATGAATGCCAGTCGTCGGGCAGTATACTGTTCGGTGACACACCTAACGGATTAAGCATTCCGCCTGGGGAGTACGGTCGCAAGATTAAAACTCAAAGGAATTGACGGGGGCCCGCACAAGCGGTGGAGCATGTGGTTTAATTCGAAGCAACGCGCAGAACCTTACCAACCCTTGACATCCTGTGCTAACTCGAGAGATCGAGTGTTTACTTCGGTAACGCAGTGACAGGTGCTGCATGGCTGTCGTCAGCTCGTGTCGTGAGATGTTCGGTTAAGTCCGGCAACGAGCGCAACCCACATCCTTAGTTGCCAGCAGTTCGGCTGGGCACTCTAGGGAAACTGCCCGTGATAAGCGGGAGGAAGGTGTGGATGACGTCAAGTCCTCATGGCCCTTACGGGTTGGGCTACACACGTGCTACAATGGCAGTGACAATGGGTTAATCCCAAAAAGCTGTCTCAGTTCGGATTGGGGTCTGCAACTCGACCCCATGAAGTCGGAATCGCTAGTAATCGCGTAACAGCATGACGCGGTGAATACGTTCCCGGGCCTTGTACACACCGCCCGTCACACCATGGGAGTTGGTTCTACCCGACGACGCTGCGCTAACCCTTCGGGGAGGCAGGCGGCCACGGTAGGATCAGCGACTGGGGTGAAGTCGTAACAAGGTAGCCGTAGGGGAACCTGCGGCTGGATCACCTCCTTTCTAAGGATGTTTCTAGCCAGACTTGTTCGCAAGTCTCATGAAACACTTAGCAGGACAGCAAACAAAGCTGTCCATATTCGGATACATTTTCCAATGTATCCAGAACCGAGCCGTCCTCATATCTCTTCAGAACAAGAACACGAGCTACCGCTCGTATGGGTCGGTAGCTCAGGTGGTTAGAGCGCACGCCTGATAAGCGTGAGGTCGGAGGTTCAAGTCCTCCTCGACCCACCATATCCCTTCGGGGAATGATGGGGCCTTAGCTCAGCTGGGAGAGCGCCTGATTTGCATTCAGGAGGTCAGGAGTTCGATCCTCCTAGGCTCCACCAAGCTTTTCCAACGGGAAAGCACAGTTCTGACAGGGTCTTGCGCAGCAAGATCGCGATAAGGACAGCACGAATGATTAGATCGGCAAGCAGTTTCGACTGTTTGCCCGTCCAATCGGACGATGCGGCAACGCATTGGCGACATTCCCCAGGGAATGCGCCTGATTGAAATCGTAAAGAGAGATACAATAACAACACTGTTTGTTTACACCGAGTAAGGTCGTAAACTCAGTTGCTGTCACTTCGGTGACCGGCGTTTAGCGGACTGTTTCCTCGGTCTTCTGGGCGTATCGCGATTGAAAAGAACGTGTTGTCCAAGTCAAGTACACTAACCAGAGACATGACGCCTGCTTCCTGCACGGAAGGTAGGCTAGATGCATGTCTCGCTGTCCAACCTTAGAGGTTGGGCGGGTAAAAAAGTATGCTTTTGATCTGGAATAAGGAAAGACAGTTTCTTACCAGCTTCTGTCTTCCGCGCTGGACTGACGTTCTGCAATCTACCGGCCGTTGAGGGTGTAAATAGTCCTCAAGTAGCCGAATAGGCGGTAGGACATTAAATCAGTCTTGCTTTTTCTGGATCAAATCAAGCGCGAAAAGGGCGTTTGGTGAATGCCTTGGCAGTAAGAGGCGATGAAAGACGTGATACTCTGCGATAAGCCATGGGGAGCTGAGAATAAGCTTTGATCCATGGATTTCTGAATGGGGCAACCCACCTGATACTTTGTTATTATTACCCTTCGGGGTAGCTAATAATGAGGTAAACCAGGTATTTATAGACTGAATACATAGGTTTATAAAAGCAAACCCGGGGAACTGAAACATCTAAGTACCCGGAGGAAAGGAAATCAATTGATACTCCCCTAGTAGCGGCGAGCGAACGGGGACCAGCCGAGCCTCAATTGTGGTTAGAATGCGTTGGAATGCGCAACCAAAGTGGGTGACAGTCCCGTATAAGAAGCATGAGAGGACGTATTAAGTAGGGCGGAACACGTGAAATTCTGTCTGAAGATCGGAGGACCACCTTCGAAGGCTAAGTACTCCTTACTGACCGATAGTGAACCAGTACCGTGAGGGAAAGGTGAAAAGCACCCCGACGAGGGGAGTGAAACAGTACCTGAAACCGAACGCCTACAATCAGTTGGAGGATCTTTACGATCTGACAGCGTACCTTTTGTATAATGGGTCATCGACTTGGTCTCACAAGCAAGCTTAAGCCGTTAGGTGTAGGCGCAGCGAAAGCGAGTCTTAATAGGGCGTTGAGTTTGTGGGATCAGACCCGAAACCGAGTGATCTAGGCATGGCCAGGTTGAAGGTAAGGTAACACTTACTGGAGGACCGAACCCACATCCGTTGAAAAGGATCGGGATGAGCTGTGCCTAGGGGTGAAAGGCCAATCAAACTCGGAGATAGCTGGTTCTCTGCGAAATCTATTTAGGTAGAGCGTCATCCGAATACCCTCGGGGGTAGAGCACTGGATGGGTAATGGGGCCCCACAGGCTTACTGATCCTAACCAAACTCCGAATACCGAGGAGTACTAGATGGCAGACACACGGCGAATGCTAACGTCCGTCGTGAAGAGGGAAACAACCCTGACCTACAGCTAAGGCCCCTAATTCATGGCTAAGTGGGAAAGCAGGTGAGACGACCAAAACAACCAGGAGGTTGGCTTAGAAGCAGCCATCCTTTAAAGATAGCGTAACAGCTCACTGGTCTAAATAAGTTGTCTTGCGGCGAAGATGTAACGGGGCTCAAGCCATGAGCCGAAGCTTAGGATGCATTTATTGCATGGTAGCAGAGCGTAGTGTGACATAAGACTACGTCTTTATTGATCTTTTGTAGTACCAAGGTTTGTTGTTTGGGTGTTCGCACTCAAGTAGCCAAAGGCGGTAGTGCATATAAAGAGATCATAAAAGACAAAGTCTTTTCTGTGAAGCGGGCCTGTGAGGGATCCCGTGGAGAGATCACTAGTGAGAATGATGACATGAGTAGCGACAAAGAGTGTGAGAGACACTCTCGCCGAAAATCCAAGGGTTCCTGCTTAAAGCTAATCTGAGCAGGGTAAGCCGACCCCTAAGCGAGGCCGAAAAGCGTAGTCGATGGGAACCAGGTTAATATTCCTGGGCCAGATGGAAGTGACGGATCTCGAGGGTAGTTCATCCTTATCGGATTGAATGGGCTGCTTAGAGGTCCCTGGAAATAGCTCCATCGCTAGATCGTACCCTAAACCGACACAGGTGGATAGGTAGAGAATACCAAGGCGCTTGAGAGAACTATGTTGAAGGAACTCGGCAAAATACCTCCGTAAGTTCGCGAGAAGGAGGCCCGGTTTCTAGGCAACTAGAGGCTGGGGGCACAAACCAGGGGGTGGCGACTGTTTATTAAAAACACAGGGCTCTGCGAAGTCGTAAGACGACGTATAGGGTCTGACGCCTGCCCGGTGCCTGAAGGTTAAAAGGAGGGGTGAGAGCTCTGAATTGAAGCCCAGGTAAACGGCGGCCGTAACTATAACGGTCCTAAGGTAGCGAAATTCCTTGTCGGGTAAGTTCCGACCTGCACGAATGGCGTAACGACTTCCCCGCTGTCTCCAACATAGACTCAGCGAAATTGAATTACCGGTCAAGATGCCGGTTACCCGCGGTTAGACGGAAAGACCCCGTGCACCTTTACTACAACTTCACACTGGCATTAGGCCGAACATGTGCAGGATAGGTGGTGGGCTTTGAAGCGTGGACGCCAGTCTGCGTGGAGCCTCCCTTGAGATACCACCCTTGTTCTGCTTGATGTCTAACCGCGGTCCGTTATCCGGATCCGGGACCCTGTGTGGTGGGTAGTTTGACTGGGGCGGTCGCCTCCTAAATCGTAACGGAGGCGCGCGAAGGTTGGCTCAGAGCGGTCGGAAATCGCTCGTTGAGTGCAATGGCAGAAGCCAGCCTGACTGCGAGACTGACAAGTCGAGCAGAGTCGAAAGACGGCCATAGTGATCCGGTGGTCCCAAGTGGGAGGGCCATCGCTCAACGGATAAAAGGTACGCCGGGGATAACAGGCTGATACTGCCCAAGAGTCCATATCGACGGCAGTGTTTGGCACCTCGATGTCGGCTCATCTCATCCTGGGGCTGGAGCAGGTCCCAAGGGTACGGCTGTTCGCCGTTTAAAGAGGTACGTGAGCTGGGTTTAGAACGTCGTGAGACAGTTCGGTCCCTATCTTCCGTGGGTGTAGGATACTTGAGAGGAGTTGCCCCTAGTACGAGAGGACCGGGGTGAACGATCCACTGGTGGACCAGTTGTTATGCCAATAGCAGTGCTGGGTAGCTATGATCGGACAGGATAACCGCTGAAGGCATCTAAGCGGGAAGCCCCCCTCAAAACAAGGTATCCCTGAGAGCCGAGGTAGACCACCTCGTCGATAGGCCAGAGATGTAAGCGTAGTAATACGTTCAGTTGACTGGTACTAATGGCTCGATAGGCTTGATTTGATCCAGTAGAAGCAAGACTTTTACGGATTTATCAAAAGCATACACACATACATAAATGTACTGACTTGGACTTCGTTGTTATCGCCAGGGAAATGGCGATAACAACAAACGTGTGGCTACGCGCATTGCTCTGCAATACGCTCTCGCCACCGTCGCTTTTTGCTACGCAAAACAGCGACGTTGATGAATTTATTCGGTTTGGTGGTCATAGCGTAAGCAAAACACCCGATCCCATCCCGAACTCGGCAGTTAAGTGCTACTGCGCCAATGGTACTGCGTCTTAAGACGTGGGAGAGTAGGTCACCGCCAAACCTAATAAGTTCATCAATCAAAAACGTATCTCTCTACGATGAAATCAAAGACAAATCCAAACAAACAAAACACTGATTGAAAAACACAATCAAGAATAATGTCTTGCATCCAGTTGAAATATGCGAAGACAAAAAAACAAGACAAAAGGGGTTGGGACAGGACCTAGCCCTCAAGGCTTCGCTTTGTCCGGAAATGCTGTGTTTTCATCACAGCGATCAGTGGTCAGGACACGACTGGAGTGCGCGATAATCGCTTCTTCGTCGGTTGGGATCACCAGAACCTCTATTTCAGACCAAAGGGCACTGATGCGCAGGGCGTTTTTGGCGTTGGCTGCAGCATCGAGTTTTACGCCCATCCACAATAGCCGATCGCAGATCCGCGCGCGTATGCTTGCTGAATTTTCCCCGATCCCGGCGGTGAAGACGATTGTGTCCAGCCCATCGATACTGGCGGCAAGCTGCGCCAGTTCACCTGCCGCGCGATAGCAGAAAAGTGCGATCGCTTCCTCTGCCCGTGGGGTGTTGCAAGCCTCTAAGGTGGCCATGTCGTTGCTGATGCCCGAGACGCCCAAGAGGCCCGAGCGTTCATAAAGCAGCGTGCTGATTTCGGCGGCGGACATTCCTTTTTCCTGCATCAGATAGAGCACAACGCCCGGGTCCAACGTGCCACAGCGTTGTCCCATCACCAGACCGTCCAGCGCGGTAAACCCCATGCTGGTCGCAACGCTGCGGCGGTTTTTCATCGCACACATGCTGGCCCCGTTCCCAAGGTGGGCGACGATCACACGCCCGTCAGCGCGCTCGCCCAGATGGCGGGGCAGGATACCTGCAATATAATCATAGGACAGCCCATGAAACCCATACCGCAGGATGCCTTCTTCGGTCAGGTGCCGCGGCAGGGCGAACATCTGGGCCAGCGGGCTTTGGCTGCGGTGAAAGCTGGTGTCAAAGCAGGCGACCTGCGGTAAATCCGGGGCGGCCGTTGCAACGCAGCGGATCGCGGCCAGATTATGTGGCTGGTGCAACGGGGCCAAAGGGACCAGCGCATCCAGCTCTGCCAGCAGGGCGTCGGTGACCCGTGCAGGGCCATCGTGAAAGCGCCCGCCATGAACGACGCGATGTCCCGCAGCGACAATCGGCAAATCGCCAAGCTGCGCCTTGAGCCAGTCCAGCAGGGCGGGGATCAGGGCATCGTGGCCGGTATTTTTCGCGAGGGGCGGGACCTGGTCCCAGGTCAACGTTTCACCATCGCGACGGCGTGCGGAAAACGCGGGTGCTGTCCCGATCCCTGCAAACTTGCCGCGCACAAATGGGGTGAGGGTGTCTTCTGCAATGGGATAGACCGCAAATTTCAGGCTGGACGATCCGGCATTCAAAACAAGGAGCGCGCCCATCATGATGTGGGCTGCATGTGGTGGCTGATGAACAATTGCGCCAGCGCGCAGGACGCAAGACGTGAAACGGCGCTGTCGGCGCGGCTGGTCAGGATGATCGGGACCCGGGCACCCAGCACGATCCCTGCCGCATCCGCCCCCGCAAGGTAGATCAACTGTTTGGCCATCATATTTGCGGCCTCAAGATCGGGAGCCACAAGAATATCCGCAATCCCCGCAACCTTTGACACAATCCCCTTGGCCGCGACAGCCGCCGGAGAGATTGCGTTGTCAAAGGCAAGTGGCCCGTCAAGCAACCCGCCGGTGATCTGGCCCCGGTCTGCCATCTTGCACAAGGCCGCTGCATCAAGGGTCGAGGCGATGCGCGGGTTCACGGTTTCGACGGCTGACAGGATCGCGACCTTGGGGAGTTCTTTGCCAAGCGCCAATGCCAGGTCGATCGCATTTTGCACGATGTCCCGCTTGATGCCCAAATCGGGGGCGATGTTGATCGCGGCATCGGTGATCAGCAGCGGTTTCGGGTATGTCGGCACGTCCAGCACGTAGACATGGCTCATCCGGCGATCAGTGCGCAGGCCAAGGGGCGCGTCGACGACAGCCTCCATCAACTCGTCCGTGTGCAGGGATCCTTTCATCAGGGCAGCGACCTTGCCGGCGTGCACCAGCGCCACGGCGGCGGCGGCGGCGGCATGACTGTGCGGGGTGTCGATGACCTCGATCCCGTCAAGGCTGCGACCGGCTGCATGGGCGGCAGCGTCGATCTTGGGGCGTGGCCCGACCAATACCGGCACGATCATGCCTTGCATCGCTGCATCCAGCGCGCTGGCCAATGACACCGGATCGCACGGATGCACGATGGCTGTGCGCACCGGGTCCAGCGCGTCTGTCTGCGCAATCAGCCGCGCGTATTGCGCCCCTTGGGTGTGCAGATGCACGTCGGGCAATACCGCACGGGGGCGGCGGACCTTTTCACGCGGTGCGATGACAATCGCTTCGCCCTCGATCACGGTATTGCCAGCCTGGTTGATACAGGTGCAGGCAAGGGTCAGCCGGTTTCTGTCCTGCTTTTGCGTCACCTCGACCCGCACCGTGACGGTGTCACCGACGCCGACAGGGGCGTTGAAGTTGAGGGTCTGTTTCAGAAAGATCGTTCCGGGGCCGGGCAGTTCCGTCCCCAGTACGGCCGAGATCAGCGCGCCGCCCCACATTCCATGGGCGATGACGGCATGAAACATATCGGTCTTTGCGTATTCCGGATCGATATGGGCCGGATTCACATCGCCCGACATGACGGCAAACAACTCGATATCCTGCGGCTTCAACGTCCGGATAAGTTCGGCATGGTCACCCGGCGAAATCTCGTCGTAGGTCTTGTTTTCTATGTATTGCATCGGGGGGGACGGGGCTGGTGCGACCATATCATTCTCCGTCATCGCGGGAGACGCGGGCGGCTGCGCCCCGGCGGTTTCGTTCAGCGAATTCATGGCTGCATCACATAGGTGCCGGGGGCAGCGCACATCGCCTTGCAGGCCCCCGAATGCGCGCCCAACGGCGGAGGTGCCTGAGGCTTGCCAGACCGTTCCGCCAGCCAGTCGGCAAAGGGGGTCCACCACGATCCGTCTTTCGGGGCATGCAGTGCCAGCCAGTCATCGGGATCGCGGTAGGCGGCATTTGCGGGGGTTCTGCCAATCCGGAAATGGCGTCCCGGGTGGCCCGGTTCCGACACGATGCCCGCGTTATGACCGCCGTTGGTCAGCACGAATGTGACCCCGGTATCGGCAAACAGATGCAGCTTGTAGACCGATTGCCAAGGGGCGACATGATCGTCTTCGGTTCCCACCGCAAAGATCGGCGCGCGGATGTCTGCAATGGCGATGGCATCCTTGCCGACATGATAACGCCCCTCGGTCAGATCATTGTTCAGGAACAGCTTGCGCAAGTATTCAGAGTGCATTTTGGCGGGCATCCGTGTCGCATCCGCATTCCACGCCATCAGATCAGAGGACGTGCCGCGGTGGCCCAGCAGATAGTCGCGGATCGCCGGAGCCCAGATCAGATCGCGCGCGCGCAGCAGCGCAAAGGTTCCGGCCATCTGATCGGTGGACAAGAACCCTTCTTGCGCCATCATATCCTCGATCAGCGTGACCTGGCTGTCATTGATGAACAACCGCAGCGGCCCCGCTTCGGTAAAGTCGACCTGCGCGGCAAGGAATGTTGCCGAGGCGAGGCGATCGTCATTCTTCGCCCCCATCGCTGCCGCCGCGATCGACAAAAGCGTGCCCCCAAGGCAATACCCCACCGCGTGCAATTGGGCGGCTTGCGTGATTGACAGCGCCGCATCAATCGCCGCCATCACCCCAAGTTCACGGTAATCTTCCATGCTTAGATTGCGGTCTGACGCTTCCGGGTTCTTCCAAGAGATCATGAAGACGGTAAAGCCCTGCGCCACCAGAAACGCGACCAGCGAATTATGGGCCGACAGGTCAAGAATGTAGTATTTCATGATCCAGGCTGGCACGATCAGGATCGGTTCGGGGCGCACGCGGGCGGTGGTGGGGGCATATTGGATCAGTTCGATCAGCTTGTTGCGAAACACGACCTTGCCGGGCGAGGTTGCCAGATTGCGGCCGACTTCAAAGGGATGCGGGCCAGAGGGGTGGGCGATACCGGTCTTTCTGGCGATGTCATCGAACAGGTTCTTCGCACCGCAGATCAGGTTCTCACCTTTTTCCGAAAATGTCGCGGAAATCACGTCGGGGTTGGTCAGCGCAAAGTTTGATGGCGCGGTCGTGTCGATGACCAGCCCGGCGGTGAAGGCCAGAAGATCCTCGTGGGCGGGGGCGACGCCGTGCACATTTGTCATTGCGTCCTGCCACCACTGCCATCCGGTTTGATGCGCATGCGCCCAGACGTTGAACGGATATTTCTGCCAGCCTTCGCTGGCAAAGCGGCGATCATCGGGCGTCTCGGGTACCGCATGGCCAAGGCAAGCGGCCCAGATCGCGCGGCTGTTCCTGATGGCCTGTTCGGCCAGGTGCATCTGTTTGCCCGGGGACACTGCCAGATGAACCGCCCAATCCATCCACGCCTCGGCGAGGACCGACGGGGCCAGCCCTGAGGTTGCGGTGGCCACGGACGCGTGGGCGATGCGGTCAAGTTTCTCGTAGGCATCTTCGGGCGGGATGTCGTGCGGCTTTGGCACGATGCTTTTCGCCTTGGCCTGCACATTGCGGCCTTTGGCGGCAAAAGGGATCAGCTTGGGGTCGTTCAGCATGCCGTGTCCTTCATGTGAAGGCGCAAAAGCGCGTTCTGTGACGTGACCCTAACCGCGGCGCTGCAATGCGGCATTGATCTGCATCAGTCTTTGCAGACAAACCCGCCAGCCCGATCTGCAGCAGGCTGTGTATAGGGCACACGCCATTGGGCCACCGGCCCGGAATGCTGGTGCCTCATTGGTTTGGGCGCGCAACGTTTGATCCAGTTTCGGTTTCTCAAGAAACGGACGCCGAATGAGGTGCGAAATCCATACACACCCTATCGCGATCGATAGCTGGTCAAACGGGTACGTTTTCGAAAAAATCTTCTTCTGCATCGTCTTCGGCGACGGGTTTCGGCGTGGCTTTATCCGGCGTTGTCGTGTTGGGGGTCTTGTGTGCCGGGGGTACTGTGATGGCGTCGCGCTTATGCTCTGCCTGATCTTGATCGGTAGGTGTTTTTGTCATCGTGGCCTCTTTATCCGTGTCAGGTTTGGGGTGTCGTGCATCATTTTTTGCAACTGGATGCGCCCTTTGGGTACGGCAGTCCGGGTTAAGAAACATTGATCTAGATCAGGGACAGCACAAATCGGACATGAGATGGATAGCCCAACCAGATGCCCCCATCACACCGGATTGCGACCCTATGACTGCAAAAGGACCTACCAAGACACGCGATCCTTACGAGGTTCTTGGCCTGACCGCCAAAGCCACAGCCGATGATATCAAGAAAGCCTACCGCAAGCTGGTGCGCAGCAGTCATCCCGACCTGCATCCCGATGACAAGGACGCCGAGGCACGTTTCAAGGCGATCTCCAGCGCCTATGACCTGTTGAAAGACCCCGAAACCCGCGCGAGGTTCGATGCTGGCGAGATTGACGCGCTTGGGGCGGAACGGCCGCAACGCCAATATTACCGTGATTTCGCCGACGCGCCGGATAATGTCTATCAGCAGCGGCGCGGCGGCGGTCCGGACGTTGATCCGTCTGATTTCTTCGCAGAGATCTTGCGCAATCGCGGGCGGGCAGGCGGCGGCTTTGGCTTTGATACCGGGTTCGACAGGGGGTTTGGCGGCGGTTTCGGAGGAGGAACCCGCAGCGCGGCCGGTGCCGATGCCCGCTACACGCTTGAGGTGCCGTTTCTGGATGCCGCACGCGGCACGCAGACACGCATCACATTGCCTGACGGGCAGGGCCTTGCCGTCAAGATACCGCCCGGGACCCAGGACGGCCAGACGTTGCGCCTGCGCGGGAAGGGGGCACCGGGGTATGGCGACGGCCCTGCGGGGGACGCATTGATCACGGTTTCCGTGCTTGACCACCCCGTTTTCAAACGCGAAGGCGATGACATCGTGCTGACCCTGCCCATCACCTTTGATGAGGCTATACTTGGTGGCAAAGTCACGGTTCCGACGATCGACGGACCCGTTGGTCTCACGATACCGGCGGGGGCAAGCTCGGGGCGGGTGATGCGCCTGCGGGGGCGTGGCCTTGCCCGCAAGGGGCAAAAGGCCAAGGGCGACCAGCGGGTCGAACTGAAGGTTGTCGTTCCAAAGGAAACCGACGCGGACCTGCGGGATTTCCTGACCGAATGGCGCAAGACCCACGCCTTTGATCCGCGGACGGAGTTGATGAAAGGGGCTGCAAAATGACCGAGTTCTTCTCTGAAGACGACGTGGTCACAACTGTGCCGCGTCTGACCCGCAGCCAGCTGGTCCGGTTCGTCGAGGTTGATCTGGTCAGGCCGACCCGTATTGATGGCCAGCCGCTTTATCGTCACATCGACATTGCCCGACTGGAACTTCTGTGCGACCTTTCAGAGGATTTCGACCTTGACGATACTGTTCTTGGGATCCTGATTTCCTTGATCGACCAATTGCATGCGGCACGAAGGGACAGCGTCGTGATGGCGCGCGCGATTGAAACGCTGCCCACCGATTTGCGCAGCCGCATCAGTGCGGCGCTGTCGCAAGGCTGACTCAGGACAGTTGGCTGATTGGCTGCGAACGGCAACGACAAATGGCCAGCATCGCCCCTCAGCAGGCCCATAGGATGTGCCCGAATGTTTCATGATCGCCCCCGTATATTTCTGCTGATCCTGTCTGCCCTTGGGCTGGGCGTGGGGGCAGCGCTTTGGCTGGCCGGTTTACCGGATTTGGCGCGCTTGGCGTGGGGGGGCGGTGTGGTGCCGGTTCTGGCCGCCTTGTGCGTCGAGATGATCGGATGCCTCAGGAAGGGTGAATTCGGTCTGGATATCGTGGCCGCACTGTCGATGTCGGCGGCGCTGTTCTTTGGCGAAACCCTCGCGGCTGCTGTCGTTGCGCTGATGTATTCCAGCGGCACCTTTCTGGAAAGCTTTGCCGAAGGCCGTGCCCGCCGCGAGATGAGTGATCTGTTGTCGCGCGTTCCCCGCACGGCGACGCGGCACCGTGACGGCCAGCTTGAGAAGATCGCGCTTGATGCCATCAGGCCGAAGGATCTGCTGTTGATCCGGCAAGGAGAGGTCGTGCCCGTCGATGGCACCGTTGCCAGCGCGCAAGCCATGCTGGACCAATCGGCCCTGACGGGTGAGGCGATGCCGGTGCGCCTGACACGCGACATGAACGTGATGAGCGGTGCAACCAACGCAGGCGAGGCTTTCGACCTGCGGGCCACCCGCGGTGCCGCAGACAGCACCTATGCCGGAATCGTGCGGCTGGTGGATGCCGCACAGAAATCCAGGGCTCCGATGGCGCGGATGGCCGACCGCTACGCGCTTTTTTTCATGGGGGTGACCGTGGCGCTGGCGGTTGCTGCGTGGTGGTTCAGCGGCGATCCGATCCGGGCGGTGGCCGTTCTGGTGGTGGCGACACCCTGTCCATTGATCCTGGCGGTCCCCATTGCGCTGGTGGCGGGGCTGTCGCGCGCCGCGCGGTTTGGTGTGCTGATCAAGGGCGGCAAGGCGCTTGAGGCGATGGCCCGTATCTGCACGTTGATCGTCGACAAGACCGGCACGTTGACCGACGGGCGGCCGCAGATCGTGTCTGTCACCTCTGCCGGTGATCTGACCGACGACGAGGTGCTGTATTTCGCAGGTGCGTTGGATCAGGCTTCCCAGCATCCCGTGGCACAGGCCGTGGTCGCCGCAGCACAGGGCAAGAACGCCAGACTGCCCGTGCCAACCGATGTGGTCGAAACCCCGGGCGAAGGTGTCACGGGAACCATAGACGGTCGGCCCGTCGTTGTCGGGGGCACGGATTTCGTCGCGGCGCGCATCGCTGCGACCGCCCCTGAAGACAGACCGCAGGAACCCGGGGCAGTGCTGGTGTCGCTTGGCGTGGACGGAAAGCTTGCTGGCGGGCTGGTCATGGCGGATGCGTTGCGGTCCGATACGCCCGTGCTGTTGGCGGGGCTTCGGCGAAACGGGATCGAACGGATCGTGCTGGCAACCGGTGACCGCCGCGCGGTGGCCGAAGCTGTCACCAGGGGACTGGACCTTGACGGGGTACAGGCTGATCTGACGCCGGATCAGAAGGTGCTGTTGGTTCTTTCTGAACGCAAGAACGGTCCGGTGATGATGGTCGGGGACGGGGTCAACGATGCGCCCGCACTGGCAGCGGCGGACGTCGGCGTCGCGATGGGCGCACGCGGGGCGGCAGCATCGGCCGAGGCGGCAGATGTGGTTTTGCTGGTGGATAACCTTGCGCGACTTTTGCCCGGTCTGATGATCGCACATGGCGCGCGCCGGATTGCATTCCAAAGCGTCGTCGCGGGGATCGGCCTGTCCGTGGCAGGGATGATCGCGGCGGCATCGGGATACCTTAGCCCGGTGGAAGGTGCCGTGCTGCAAGAGGTGATCGACGTCGCCGTTATTCTCAACGCTCTGCGGGCACTGCGGATTGATCCGGGCGTGTTGTTCGAGCAAACTGACCAAGGCGATGGTCCGCCGGAGCCGAAGATGACCTTGGAGACGACGGCATGATGCCCGCTGAAACTGCTACCACAATGGATCGGGCCGCATTCTCGGTCGACGGAACGCGGCTTGTGGTGTCGGGCGATCTGCGCATCGCTGCGGTTGATGCGCTTGACCGGTCTGCGCTGCTGAAGAAGGCAGCAGGTGTGACCGTCATCGATATCAGCGGACTGACGCGGATCGATACCGCGGGCGCGTGGCTTCTTGTTTATGCCCAAGACCGTCTGGCTGCCCCTGGAAAGCGTGTCGAGATCACGGGTACAAGCGATGCGCAAGCGCAGTTGATTGACGTCGTCCGGGCCAGCATGCCGCCCGCCGACATCGCTGAGCCAAAGCCCAAGACGCTGGCTGATCAGGTTGAAACGCTGGGACGTATGGTCACGAGTGGCGCGCGCAAGACGGTCGAACTCACGTCCTTTCTGGGGCAAGTCGTCGCCACCATGGCGGGCACGCTGATCCATCCGCGCAGGTTCCGGCTGACATCGCTGGTGCATCACTGCCAGGAGGTCGGTTTGAATGCCGTGCCGATCGTTGCCTTGATGTCGTTTCTGATCGGTGTGGTGCTGGCCTTTCAGGGGGCCGTACAGTTGCGCCAGTTCGGGGCCGAGGTCTTTGTCGTGGATCTGATCGCCATTTCCGTGCTGCGCGAGCTTGGCATCCTGCTGACGGCGATCATCGTCGCGGGGCGGTCGGGGTCGGCGTTTACCGCGGCCATCGGGTCCATGAAGATGCGCGAGGAGATCGACGCGATGCGGACCATCGGTCTGGACCCCGTAACCATTCTGGTGGTGCCGCGCGTTCTTGCGCTGATGCTGATGCTGCCCGCCCTTGGCCTGCTTGCAGACATCTCGGGGCTAGTCGGCGGGGCGGTCATGTCGTGGATCGAACTGGGGGTATCGCCCGCGGTGTTCCAGTCGCGGCTGGTCGGCAATACGGACGTCTGGCATTTCGGCGTCGGCATGATCAAGGCCCCGTTCTTTGCGCTGATCATCGGCATCATCGGCTGCTACGAAGGGATGAAAGTCGGTGGAGACGCGGAATCCCTCGGGCGGCTGACGTCAACTTCGGTTGTGCTTTCGATCTTTATGGTCATTGTAATGGATGCGATGTTTTCGATCTTTTTCGCGATTGTGGGGGTATGATGGCAGGCGTTGTTGACGACCCCATCATCCGGGTACGCGGTCTTGTGACCCGTTTCGGCACCCATACCGTTCATGACGGTCTGGATCTGGATGTGCGGCAAGGCGAGATCATCGGCGTGGTGGGCGGATCGGGTACCGGCAAGTCGGTGTTGTTGCGCGCCATCGTCGGCCTGCTGAAACCGGATGCGGGCCAGATCGAGGTGTTCAATCAAAGCGTGCGCGACACCTCTGATGCCGAATACCGGGACCTGCGACGTCGCTGGGGGGTGATGTTTCAGGACGGGGCGCTGTTTTCATCGCTGACCGTGCGCCAGAACGTCGAAGCTCCGATGCGCGAGCAACTGAACCTCGAGCAGACCCTGCGCGAGACGCTGGCGGCGATCAAGGTGCGCATGGTGGGCCTGCCGGAAAACGCGCTGGGCAAATACCCGTCCGAGCTGTCGGGCGGGATGCGCAAACGGGCAGGGTTCGCACGGGCCATCGCCCTTGACCCCGAAATCGTGTTTCTCGACGAACCGACTGCCGGGCTTGATCCCATCGGGGCTGCGGCATTCGACATCCTGATCCGGCAGTTACAGGCCGCGCTAGGGCTGACGGTGTTTCTGGTCACCCATGATCTGGACAGTCTTTATGCGATCTGCGACCGCGTGGCGGTTCTGGCCGATAAACGGGTGCTGGCTGTCGGTACATTGCAAGATATGCTTGAGGTCGATCATCCTTGGGTTCAAGAATACTTTCACGGTCCGCGCGCCCGTGCAGCATTCACGGCACCAAAGGCAGAGAACTGATGGAAACACGCGCCAATTTCATTCTGATCGGAGCCTTTTTCCTGCTGTCCATCATCGGCACGCTGGGGTTCTTCATCTGGCTGGCCAGTGTCCAGATCGACAGGCAATATGCGACCTACGGCATCTTGTTTGATGATGTATCCGGGCTGGACCCGTCGGGCGATGTCCTGTTCAACGGAATTTCCGTGGGCAAGGTGATCGGGCTCGAGATTTATCCGCAAAACCCGTCCAAGGTCCTGACCACCATTGAAATCGACACGGCAACGCCGGTGACATCCGGCACCATTGCCCAATTGCAGTCGCAGGGGGTGACCGGTGTCGCCTATATCTCCCTATCAGGCGATGCGCTGGGGACGGCACCGATCGAAATGCCGGACACGGGGTTGCCGATGATCGCGTCGAAACGGTCGACGGTCCAAGCCCTTGTCCAAGACGCACCGGACCTTCTGGCGCAGGCGAACGAGCTTTTGAAACAGTTCCAATCCCTGACCAGCCCGGAAAACCAGGTCTATGTCACACGTATCCTGCGCAATCTGGATACATCTTCGGCGCGGCTGGATCAGGCGTTGACCGATTTTTCAAGCATCACCAGCACGGTCGGCGAGGCGACGGCGCAGATCACGCAGTTTACCGGACGGCTCGACAGTATTGGCGCGTCGGTCCAGACGACCCTGACGAAAAGCAACACGGCGCTGGATGCTGCGCAAAGGGCGTTCGATACGGCGGACAAGACGCTTATAGATTCAGGCGCGGCTATTCAAAGCGTCGAGGGGACGTTCACGCAAGCCGAACAGATCCTGCGCGACCGGATTCCTGAAATCCTGTCCGATATTTCTGCGGCGGTGGCGCGTACCGATGCTGCCATTGTCGATCTGCAAAAACGGTCGGCGGATACGCTTGACGGGTTCGGTGACACGGCCAGCCTGCTGAACGCGCGGCTGACGGAACTGGAACAAACCCTTGCCGAGGCGAACATCGCCTTCGTCGCGGTCACCGATGCCTCGGATAGTTTTGACGCGCTGGTGACGGGGGATGGCACCATGCTGGTGGGCGATGCCCGCGCGGTTTTGGCGGACGCCAAGGTGGCGATTGCGACGATCCAGAATGTCGTGGTGCAAGACGTGCCCGTGATCATGGCCGACATCCGCGCGGCAGTCGCAACGGCATCTGACGCGGTCGATCGCGTGGCACAGGATGTCACCGGGCTGACTGGCAGATTTGATCCGTTGGTCGCCGAAGCCGAACAGGCGCTGGCATCTGCGAACGCGCTGTTTGTGCGGGCCCAAGGCAGCCTTGGCACGCTTGATACCGCCCTGGACAGCGCGCAAGGGGCGTTGGCGTCAGCCGAGGCGGCGTTTGATGGGGCCACTGACGTTCTGCGGACGGACGTTGGCCCGATGCTGTCCGATCTGCGCACGGCGTCAGACCGGATCAGTGTCGCCGTCGAAGATGTGACCCGTGACATCCCTGCCATCGCCACCGACTTGCGTGCGCTCATCGGCAGGGCGGATGCTGTCGTGGCGCAGGTGCAGGGTGCCGTATCCGCCAGCGCGCCCGGCATCGGAGCCTTTGCCAAAACCGGATTGCCCGAACTGACCCGCCTGTCGGCCGAGGCGCGCAGCCTGGTCAGCACCCTGAACAGTCTGGCCCGCCGCATCGAACGCAACCCGGCGGGTTTTATCCTGGACAACCGTGTTCCCGAATATAGAAAGTAGCGCCATGACCCTTGTCAGAATCTCACGCCGGATCGCTCTTTTGGGGGGGATTTCTGCGCTTGGCGGATGCAGCGCGGTGTCTGCGCTGAATTCTGCGGCGATTCCGCTTGATACGTTTGATCTGCTGCCGGCTGCCGGTACCACGACGGGGCGGCGAACCTCGCATAGTTTGCTTGTCGCGCTGCCTCAGGCACCTGCCGCCATCGCGAGCGACCGTATAGTGGTTAAACCCGATCCGGCGTCGATTACCTATCTTCCCGGTGCCCGTTGGAGCGACGAAGCCCCGGTGCTGCTGCAATCGCTGCTGATCCGCAGCATCGCCTCGACCGGACGTATCGGGTATGTCGGGCGCAGCGAAGGCGGGCCTGTGCCTGACACGGCCCTGTTGGTGCGCATGGATGCGTTCGAGGTGAACATCACGCCGGATGGCACGATGCTTGCCGTGGTGGATATTGCGCTGACGGTCCTCAATGACAGCAACCAGAATGTGATCGCCAACCGCAGTTTCTCGCAGTCGGCAGCTGCCGACAGTGACGCGCCCGGTGCCGTCGTCGCGGCGTTTCAGGCCGCGCTGAACGGTCTGCTGCCCGCGATGGCTGATTGGGCGATGCGCTATGCCTGATTTATGATGGGACAGCGTTTACCGTGCTGAAACTGCATAGGGGCGCAGCTTTGTCAGGTAATTTTTACCATGCATATGCTGTATGGCGGGGTGACAAAATCGCGGTGGTTATGGTCGGGCCTTGCGCAGTTGGCACAGGGCGTCGATGACCCTTTCGGCGGGTTCGATCTTGTCGACCGCGACCATGTCTTTATGAATTCTTTCAAGCTGATGCTGCATTCTGGTGAACGCGCTATAGACGACCGTCGGGATGTTTATGTGACTTAGTACAGACAGGATCCGCCGACCTTCCTCGCCGGGGCCGAACCCGGAATGCATCCCGCCTCCAAGATCGAGGTCCAGCACACAGAAGGCCGGAGACAATTCATCAAGGCTCTTCAGGGCCGAGACATATGTCTGAAACTGCCCGATCGGACGAAACCCTGCAGGTTGGAGCAGTTCAACGACTTCTTGAGCGATCAGAATGTTATCTTCAATTATGATAACGGACGCTGCGCTTTCAGGTGATTTTGACATGCAGGTGCAACGAACCTTCGGCTGTATGGTAAAGCTTTAAATCTCGCAAAATAGGCAACTTGATCGAAACAAAAGAGCGAATGGCCCGTTACGTGAAATATGCAACTACCATCTTTTAACATTCAGGAGGCACCATAGGTAAGATGAGCAGTCACTACAATATCAAGCTGTTAACCTTTTCGTCTACAGGCCGTCGCTGCGTTGAAGCAGGCGGTAGACCGCCGGTCTGACCACGAAGGGCCGTCCGTGTAGAAGGTTTCAGGCACGATGAAGGCAGACCAGGGTCGTCACTTTGCGTCAGTTTTCACGCCGGACCAAGACCGCTTGTTTGAACCAAGCGCATCAGGCGTTTCAGATCGCGACCGCCAGATGGCTTGGGTTTCAGATTCGGTAATAAAATCTACGCTGCTTTTGCGAAAAAGTTTGTAGCTTCCACTGCCTCGTTAGAGCAAAGGCCCTTCTTGAACATCAGCCAAGTCGTCGCTTCCAACAGGCTTTCGGCGACATAGAATTTTTCCTCTTCTCGCACACCGTATATTTCTGCATAGACGCCGTACATTCTTAGCATACCATAAGACCCTAAATCTCCAGCTACGCATGTCACGTAGTTGTTCATTATTGATCGGGGAATGCCCGCAGCGTTTCTAATTCTGGTGAGGTGGCCAATAATATCAGAAGATTCCAGTGTGATTAGATTCACATCTGTATAGTCTTCGATTAGCGGCTGGTAAAATCCAGCGTTTTTCTCCGGACGCGACGCATCGGTCAAATTTAATCTGTAAAGCTCATCCAGCGAAAATGGCGCGGAAAAGCGTCGGTAATTTACACCGTTGAATTGTAGCGATTTGATAGGCACCTTTTATCCCCCGTTTTCTAACTTCAGGTGGTGCTAATCAGAAAACGGTACACCCTTTATGGTGGCTGTTGCAATGATCTTGTCGTCAAAGTCAATATCAGTGAAGAACCTCATAAAGCCGGAACGCCTTTCTTTTACGGGGGGGGGTATTGCAATATATGATTTATGTCAGATGGTTAGGGGTTTTCTGCGGTGCGGAAATTTTTGGTGAAACTGGACATCATCACTAATTTAAAAAGTTGATATCCGTAAATAACTTCACATTTCAAAACTTGCCGTCTGATTATCACAGTAAATAATGCACGCTTAAGTGGAATAAGGTGGCGATTTTTCTAGCAGCCCGCTTTTTTGGCATCAGATAGCAGAGGCATCATGGGAATCCAAAAACGATTTCAGTTCAGCTTCGATGAAGGGCTTGTTCAAAATCAAAACGCCTTCCAACGCACCGGCATCGGAACTGCGTGCGGACCCGTAGCCTGTCAGATATGCAAAGGGTATTCCCATTTCTTTCAACATTACCGCAACGGCGTGGCTATTCCCGAACTTTCCCAAATTCAAATCAAGCAAAGCCAGGTCGGGTTTGAACGTGCTGATTGCCTCAATAGCATCTTGCGGCGTTACATGAGGGCCACTTGCAATATGTCCCCATTCTCCCAACAGCATGACAAGATCCAATCCGACAATCATTTCGTCTTCTAAAACCAAAACCTTCATACTCATCTTCTTTTACAAATTTTCAGTAAGCCATCACGACCAAGGCGAATGATCGCGGGTTGATCAGGATTCTGTCTTTTCTATGGACCAATAAACACCCGATTTATCGTAAAGAACCTTTACGGTCGCGTTCAATTCCTTTTCAAGCAGATTCTGAACGAGAAATGTCCCGAAGCCTTGATGATCAGGGGGGGAAACTGCGGGCCCGTCAAATTCGCGCCATTCCAGCTTGAAACGGTTGGGCCCGGGACAGTCTGCCGTGAATTCAATGCGTCCCGAGGCGTTTGAAAAGGCCCCATATTTCGCGGCATTGGTTGCAAGTTCATGAAGGGCAAGGCCAAGCGACAGAACTGTCTTGGGCTCAAGAAACATGTCACTGCCCAGATAGGTAAATCTGCCCTTGTCAGACCCGACGTAGGGCGCAATTTCGGAATTTACCAATGCGCGGAGGTTTTGCCCCTTCCAGTCCTGTGCCGTCAGGGCGTCGTGGGTGCGCGACATCGCCCCAAGCCGTTCGATAAGGCTTTTGGACATGTCTTCCTTCGATTTGGACATCCGCGCTGTGAAGCGTGTAATCGCCTGTATCGTTGCCAGTGTGTTCTTTACCCGATGCTCCAACTCGGCAAGCAATATGTCCTTTTGTCGTTCGGCGGCGACCCGGTCTGTGATTTCAACAGCGGATGGCACGACTTCAATCACGTTTCCTTCGTCATCAAAGTTGGGCACAAGCTGAAAGTCGATGACTGCCATTTGGCCTCCGGCCACCCGGACTTCGACATCATACCGCGATATCTCGCCCTCAAGCGCCCGGTTAACGGCATCGCGAAGGCGGTCTTGGGAGGCAACGCTGAAGGACCACCACCAGCAGTCCCAAAACTTCTTGCCGATCACATCCTTGCGGGAAATCCCGCCCCTTTCGAGGGCTGCCGCATTGACTTCGGTGAGCGTGCCGTTCGTGTCCAGGATGCCGACAAAAGCGCTCAGGCTGTTCTGAAGCCGCTGAAGGCGTTTCAGGCTGTTGCGTTCGCGTTGCCGCGCCAGCGTCTTTTCCGTGACGTCCGCGACAACGCCGATCAAGCGTTCGGCCTTGCCGTCGACGCCTTTCTTGAGGGTTCCAAAATATTCCAGGTTGCGCAGCGCGCCATCATCCTGGCGGCGAATGCGCATCTCGAAATTGACGGCCCCGTCTTCCGAGGTGACGTTCCGCAACAGCGCGTCGTTATCATTGGGATGCATGATATCCTGCGTGGCATCCGCCAGGTGGAGCGGGCCATCGGCCTTGTCCGAGCCGAAGATTTCGAACATGCGGTCATTTTCCCAGATCGCATGACCTTCGCGAAGGTTCCATTCAAACACCCCAAGCCCGGCAGCATCCACAGCCACACGTTGCCGCAGTGCACTGTCCGCGATCTGCCGTTCCAGTTCCCGTTCGGCGGTGACCTCTCGCACGCAGGTCCCTAATGCGAATACGTCGGCACCGTCCCTGACGGGATAGAAATCGACCATGAATTCGCGCACCTGTCCGGGTTCCGCTGGCATGGTGGTCTGCACAGGTAAACCGATAATGGCCTCGCCGGTTCTCAGAACCTGTTTTTGTATATCACTGACATCGGCATGCGCTTGCGGCAAAAGCTGCTCTTGCAGCCTTCCGATATGTTCCATGACAGTAAAGCCGTTTATCGCTGCCAATGTCTTGTTGATCCGCAAAAAGCGCAGGTCCCGGTCAACCAGACTAAGGCCGATGGGGGCGGAATCGTACAGCGTCTCAAGTTCGTTGTATTGCTCTGCGAGCAATTTCGCATTTTCTTCAAGCTGCAATGCGTTGCGCTTGCGACGGGTCACGTCGATGAAGGTAACGACCACGCCGTCAAGCCGGTTGTCCACCGTCCGGTAGGGGCGCAAACGCATGGCAAAGGTCTCATCCGTGGCCTCGATCCGCACTTCGCGTTCGATCGGTTGCAGCGTCTGGCGCACCTGGGCGGCGTCTTGTTGCAGATCGACATAGTCGATCTTGCGGGCCAGATCGTGGATGGACCGCCCGACATCGCGCGCCTGAATGCCATACAGCCGCGCGACCTCGGGGGTGAACAGACGCACATGATCACTTTGGTCGATGAAAAGCGTAGCGATATCAGTGCTTTCAAGCAGGTTTTTCAGGTCGTTATTCGCACGCATGAGTTGGCGGTTGTTTTCCGTCAACTCTGCGTTGATGGTCTCGAGCTCTTCGTTGATTGACTGCAATTCCTCGCGGCCCGTCTCAAGCTCTTCGTTGGAACTTTGAAGTTCCTCGTTCATGCTCAGCAATTCTTCGTTTGCACTGCGAAGTTCCTGATCGGCAAAGGCGTATTGCCGCTGCATGCCTGACAGGCGGCGACGGGTCAGGAGCAGCTCTTGCTGATAGTCGGCACTGCGGCTGCGGTCGTCAGCGTCCTTGATCTCTCCCATGTTGCGCTGGCGCACTTCGGTGAGCGCCACAAGGATCAGGCTGCTGGATGTGTCGAAAGGTTCGGCGGTGATGTCGAACATTTTTGGCATGGTGCCGACCTGCACGACGACATTAATGATCTCGGCGGCCATGCCGTTCTGGCGTGCGTCGTCAATTGCCGAATGTACGGGCAGGCGCAGCTCCATGGTCAGGAAGTCTTCCAGATCGGTGCTGGTCGCCCCCCGTGACGGCTTTACGAAGGCGGCCATCGCTTCGGAAACATAGATCACCTGGTTTTGCCGGTTGACGGTCATGAAGGGCGGGGCGTGGAGTTGCAAAAAGGCCTGTTCCGACCGTGTCTCAATCTCGCTTGCGCCGGGATTTGAAAGCCGCGTGTCGATGGTCATTTCCGCGACCGCACCCGGCAGTCCCTTGCGCTGTGGCGGGGCAAGCGACATGGCGGTAAAGCTTGTGTCTGTCTCGTCATCGCGTTGAAAGATCTTGGCGCTGCGGTCCAATGTCTCGAAGTAGCTTTCGCTGCGCCCAAGTGTTTCGGACGGCCCCAGAAACAGAAAGCCCTTTGGGTTCAGCGCGTAATGGAAACGGGGCAACAGCAGTGCCTGACTTTCTGCATTGAGGTAGATCATCAGGTTGCGGCACGAGATCAAATCCAGCTTTGAAAAGGGCGGGTCCGTCAAAAGATTATGGGGGGCAAACACACACATCTCGCGCAGGGTCGCGTTGATGTGCCAGCTTTCCCCGTTGGAAATGAAATGGCGCTTTAGCCTGTCTTCGTCCAGCACGGCGATAGAGGCATCCTGATAGTGTCCGGCGCGCGCAAAGCGCAGAGCGTCCGTGTCGATGTCGGTGCCGAAGATCTTCCAGGGACGCTGATCCTTGGTCTCGTCGATTACCTCCTGGATCAGCATTGCGATCGAATAGGCTTCCTCACCGGTAGAACAGCCCGGCACCCAGACGCGGAATTCGGAATCATTGCGGTCGAACAGGGCTTTGATCACATGCTGGCGCAGCGCCTCGAACTTGTCGGCGTCGCGGAAGAATTCAGTGACACCGATCAGAAAGTCTTGGACCAGCAACTTACGTTCTTCCGGCTTTTCATCGAGGGTCTGGAGGTAACCCAGGGCCGAGCTTTGGCGCAGCAGCGTCATGCGCCGCGCCACGCGCCGGACCAAGGTGCCCGGTTTGTACCCTGAGAACGCATGTTCGCCACTCGCATCAATCCGGCCGACAATCAGGGCAAGATGGCGTTCGATGTCATCAAGCTGGGCATCACGCCCGTTGTCGAATTCCAATGCGCGCCAGCTTTGTATGATGCCAAGAATTCTTGGCGGCATATCGCGGGGGCGCAGGACGAAATCGATCAGGCCAGCGGCCACGGCACTGTCAGGCATGCCCGCAAACCGCGCGCTTTTACTGTCCTGTGCAAGGGCCACGCCGCCCTGCGCCTTGATGGCCTGCACGCCCAGCGTCCCGTCAGACCCTGTCCCGGACAGGATGACGCCGAAGGCCCTGCGCCCGGCCTCTTGTGACAGCGACACGAAGAACCGGTCGATGGGGGTCCGCACGCCGGGGGCACGAATGTTTTCGATAAGCCTGAAGCGGCCCTGTGCAATCTCGAGGAAAGGTCCGGGCGGAATGAGGTAGATATGATCCGGCGCGATCGCATCACCATCATTGATCCGGTTGACCGGCAAAGGGGTATGCGCCCTGAGCAGTTCATCCATCAGCGATTTCTGGTCGGGTGCCAGATGTTGCACCACGACATAGGCAATGCCGCTGTCGTTCGGAATGGCGGTTATGAATTCCTTGAGGGCTTCAAGGCCTCCGGCAGATGCGCCAATACCAACAATGGGAGGTAGATCAGTCATGGTCGTGCCTCTTGCTCTGTCGATTGCCGAAATCTTGCCCGTTCGAAGTCATGGATACCGACAAGACGAACATCAGATAGGCGTCAACTTATGGTTATGGGAAACGCTCGTAGATTTCCACTTGTTTGAAACTTCCCTGACGTGAGGCGGGAATACAGCACAACTGGCAAAGGGGCTGGCACCGGTATGCTCCCGCTTCAATACAGCGTGCGGGGCTTGTGACCGTAGGACATCTGCGCCAATTCACGGCGGAAGCATCTGACGTTTGCGCACGCTGAACAGCAACCCTACGGTCAAAAGCCCAAGGGCGGCGATGCTGAGCAGGCTCAGGCTTTCGCCCAGGATCACGGCACCCAGAATGCCGCCTACACCGGGGACAGCCGCAAGGATCGACGAAGTATTGCCGTTACCGATCCTGCGCGAGGCGTGGGCGATGAACAGCAATCCGATCAGGTTGGGCACGAACCCCTGATAGACGGCCTGCAACAAGAGCGGCCCCGTTGGCGCGTCAGCGATGCCAGAGGGCAGCCACAGCGCCCAGACGGGCAGATAAAGCACCGCATTGACGACGGTCCCGCAAAAGATGATCTGCATCGCGCCAAGCTGCCACCGCTCTGACAGGATCATGTAGAAGGAAAAGAACACGGCCCCGATGATGAACAGCAGATCGCCGATCCATGCTGTCTCGCTTCTGGTTGCGACCCCGTCCCAGGCAAGAACGACCGCAGACACGAGGATCAGCGCGGCCCCCATCATCTGGCGCGCGCTGGGTTTGGCGCTGAAAAGGACGAGACCCAGAATAATGCCGACCAGCGGCAGTATCCCGTTCATGAATATCCCGCCATGCGCGGCAGGCGCAAAGAGGAATCCGGAAAAGACGGAGAGGATATAGACCGGCCCCAAGATGAACGAAAGCACCGCCATCTGTGTCAGCGAAAGCCCCCGCCACGGTTTGTAGTAGAGGCAAAGCGGCACGGCCACCACAGACGCCAACCCGTAGCGCATGGCGGCCAGGTCATAGACAGTCAGGCCGCTGTTATTGGCGACACGGCTGACGATCAGCCAAAAGGACCAGACAAAGACGATCACCCAAGCGGCCGTATAGCCAGTGACCTGTGAAGGAGAGTCGGTGGTCATCTGCGCTTTGCCATCCCAAAAAACGATGGGGAAATTCCCAGTCCCCCAGCAGTAGGACCTGTATCGGGGCAGGGCAAGAGCAAGCCAATGAATTCGACTGCGTGTCACATTCTGACTGGCAGGTCGGGGCCACCGGTTTTTGAAATGTTGAACCGACCGCCTTACCCAGTGCGGTTGATCCGCCGGCTGGCAGGGTTCACGCGGTATTAACCGGAAAGCGGCTTACATCTGACGATGTGGAAAACCTTGTCCTTGATCTTGCCTGTGCTCATGCCGTCATGGCGGTTCTTCAAGACGATCGAACCGTCGCCGCGTGTGCAATGGAGGTTTCTGACCGACAAGAATGCCACCACAGGCGATTGGCAAGACTTCCGGCCGCGCCCGCAGGCTGTCACCGCTGTTCAGATGATCGGACGGCTGTTCTGGAACCCAGTCTGGAACGACAATTTGTTCGTGGTCAGCTGTGCCGAGCGGATCGAACAGCAACGCACCGATCGCAGCATCACTGAAATCACGCAGCGCATCTTGGCAGATAGTGACGCTACGCAAATGAACCCCCAGGTGCGATTGGTCCAGTTCCGGCTGTTGTTCGTGCACCGGGATGGCGCGGATTTGGTGGAAGACATCGTTTTCGTCTCTGACCCCGTTGCGCAGCCTCGTGGCCCGTCATGCTAACCTTGGACGCCGCGCTGCGTGCGACCGAAATACTGCTCGCCTTGGCGTTTTTGCAGCAAAGTGCCGAATACATTTTTGGATCACGCGCCGCGTGGATGCTTTTTGGTGTGCGTGCGGCGCTTTCCATCGGGCTGTTGTTTGGCGTTTACGGCGCTTGGGTGCTTTTGGCACTGTGCGTGCACAGCATCTTTGTGCTGCATCGGTTTCAAGGGCCTTACAATGGCGGCAGTGATCGGATGGGCCTGTTGGTGCTTTATTGCCTATCTCTGTCGCGGTGGATGCCGACTGCCGCGCTGCAAGAGGTTGCCTTTGGCTATCTGGCGGTTCAGGTGATCTTGTCCTATTTCATCTCAGGGCAGGTCAAGATCATCAATCCGGAGTGGCGCAGCGGGCGCGCGCTGGGCGATGTGTTCAGCTTTTCGGTCTACCCCGTCGCTTTATCCCTGCGCGCCTTGGCGCTTCGCCCGCGACTGCTGTGGATTGCCTCATGGAGCGTGATGCTGTTCGAGCTGCTTTTCCCGCTAAGCTTTCTGAACGCCGGTTTGTTGATCCTGGCGCTGATCCTCGCCGCCGGATTTCATATCGCGAACGCCTGCTTGTTCGGGTTGAACCGTTTTGTGTGGTTCTGGGTCGCGTCCTACCCGTCGCTTCTTTGGCTTCAGGGTCGTGTCTTTCCAGGCGGCTAGGGCCGCGCGCCAATTTCAGGCTCGCCTCAACGCGGGCGGGGGCCACAGCCTGCTACGGGTACGTTTCAGTCAGGTCATCCGATTCAAAGACTTGCCGATCTGACCCATCGGCCCTACCTACGGAGCGACGGAAACGTGTTGAAAGATCGTGAATTGCAAACACCATATTACCTGATCGACAAGGCCCGCCTGCTGCCGAACCTTGAAAAAATCGCCTGGCTGCGTGCGGAGTCCGGGGCGAAGTCGCTGTTGGCGCTCAAGTGTTTCGCGACGTGGTCGGTGTTTGATTTCATGGCGCAATACATGGATGGCTCAACGTCCTCGTCCTTGTACGAAGTGCGGTTGGGTCATGAAAAATTCCCCGGTGAAACCCACGCTTATTCGGTCGCCTATGCCGATCACGAGATCGCCGAAGTGCTGGCGTGTTCCGACAAGATCATCTTTAACTCCATCGGTCAGCTGACCAAATTCGCAGATGCGGCGCAGGGGCATATCAAAGGGCTTCGGGTCAATCCGGGGGTGTCGACTTCCGAATTCGATCTGGCCGATCCCGCGCGCCCGTTCAGCAGGCTTGGCGAACATGATCCGGATCAGATTGCAGCCGTTGCCGACCAGATCAGCGGGCTGATGTTCCACAACAATTGCGAAAACGACAGTTTTGAACGGTTTGACGAGATGCTGACCCTAATCGAGGGTCGGTTTGGCGCGGTGATACGTGACATGGACTGGATCAGTCTGGGCGGCGGCATCCATTTTACCGGCGCGGATTACCCGCTTGACCGTTTGGCTGCGCGGCTGAAGTCTTTTGCGCAGACCTACGGCGTTCAGGTTTATCTGGAGCCGGGCGAAGCCGCGATCACAGGGGCCGCCACGCTTGAGGTGACCGTGCTGGACACCATGTATAACGGCAAGAACCTAGCCATCGTCGACAGTTCGATCGAGGCGCATATGCTGGATCTGCTGATCTACCGAGAGCCCGCGAAAATCAGCCCGGACACGGGCGATCATGAATGGATGATCTGCGGGAAATCCTGCCTTGCGGGCGATATCTTTGGCGAATTCCGCTTTGACGCGCCGTTGAAGGCCGGGGACCGGCTTTCGTTTCAGGACGCCGCAGGCTATACAATGGTCAAGAAAAACTGGTTCAACGGGGTCAAGATGCCGGGCATCGCAATCCGTGAACTGGACGGGACAACGCGTCTGGTGCGCGATTTTGACTACGACGATTTCGCAGCGGCCCTGTCGTAAATCTGCTCAAACGAACGAAACAACAAAAGAGGTCTTTTGGATACATGAAACGCAATGTTCTTATCATTGGCGCAGGTGGCGTCGCACAGGTCGTGGCGCATAAATGCGCGCAAAACAACGATGTTCTGGGCGATCTGCATATTGCCAGCCGGACAGTCGCGAAATGCGAGGCGATCATCCAAAGCGTGCATGATAAGGCTGCGATGAAACAGGACGGCGTGTTTGATGCGCATGAGGTCGACGGCATGGACAGTGACGCGGTCGCCGCCCTGATCACCAAGACCGGTGCCCAGATCGTGATCAACGTAGGGTCGCCTTTCGTCAACATGACCGTGCTCGAGGCCTGCATTCAGACCGGTGCCGCCTATATCGACACCGCAATTCACGAAGACCCCGGCAAGATTTGTGAAACGCCCCCATGGTACGGCAACTATGAATGGAAGCGCCGCGACGATTGCGCAAAGGCCGGCGTGACGGCAATTTTGGGTGCTGGGTTTGATCCGGGCATGGTGAACGCCTTTGCGCGGTTCGCAGTGGACGAATTCATGGACGAGGTCACGTCGATCGACATCGTTGACATCAATGCGGGCAATCACGGCAAGTATTTTTCAACCAACTTCGATCCCGAGATCAACTTTCGCGAATTTACCGGCACGGTCTATAGCTGGCAAAAGGGCGCGTGGCAGGAAAACAAGATGTTCGAGGTCGGCCGCGAATGGGATCTGCCCGTCGTCGGCAAGCAAAAGGCCTATATGTCCGGCCATGACGAGGTTCATTCGCTGGCGGCCAACTATCCGCAGGCCGATGTCCGGTTCTGGATGGGATTTGGCGATCACTACATTAACGTCTTCACCGTGCTGCAAAATCTCGGGTTGTTGTCCGAGCAGCCTGTCGTGACTGCCGAAGGGCTGGAGGTCGTGCCGCTGAAACTGGTCAAGGCCGTGTTGCCTGACCCGTCCAGCCTTGCGCCGAACTACACTGGCAAGACCTGCATCGGCGATCTGGTAAAAGGCACGAAAGATGGCAAAGAGGTCGAGGTTTTCGTCTATAACGTCGCCGATCACAAGGATGCCTACAACGAGGTTGGCAGCCAGGGCATTTCCTACACTGCGGGCGTGCCTCCGGTGGCGGTCGCGATGTTGATCGCGGATGGTACGTACGACCAGGGAGTGATGCTGAACGTCGAAGAGCTGGACCCCAAGCCGCTGTTCACCCTGCTTGATGACATTGGCCTGCCGACACGGGTCAAAGATGCCGATGGTGACCGGGAATGGCACAAGGCCTAGTTTGAATTCTTCATTATTCGTCCCTGCGAAGGGTCGGATATGATGAAAAAATAAGCTGATCTTGGATAATTGGCTGCCACAGGTTCGATTGTGGGCCGTGATGCGCCATGAACAGAATGCGTTCACAATTACTTTTCTTTTCTTTGGTTGGATTTCCAAAGATTCGAAAGGCTTATTATGAAACGCATTCTGTTTGTGTCTGCTGCGATGCTCTGGTCCGGCCCGGCCTTGGCGCAGACCGAAAGGTTTGCGCTGCAAACCAACCTTGATCACGTATGGACGATGCTTGCCGCTGGCCTTGTGTTTATGATGCAAGGCGGGTTTCTGTTGCTAGAGGCAGGGTCCGTGCGCGCCAAAAACTCGATCAACGTTGCGCAAAAGAACCTGTTGGATTTTCTGCTTTCAACGGCGGTTTTCGGGCTGGTCGGCTTTTCCTTCATGTTTGGCCACAGCATATGCGGGTTTATCGGCTGGTCATGGGACCTTGCCCTTTTCAACACGGAAGGGGACTGGAACCTTACTTTCTTTGTCTTCCAGCTCACGTTTTGCGGAACGGCCGCGACAATCGTCTCTGGTGCCATTGCGGAACGCATGAGCATCGGCGGCTATTTCATGGTCACGATTTTGATCGGTGCAGTGATCTACCCGATTGCCGGTCATTGGTCCTGGGGCGGGCTTTTGTCCGGATCACAGGAGCCTTTTCTGGCAAGGCTTGGCTTTATCGATTTTGCTGGGTCAACTGTGGTCCACTCCGTCGGTGCATGGGTCGCTTTGGCCGCCGTTATCGTGCTGGGACCACGGCATGGCAAATTCGATGAGCACGGGAAACCGGTGGAACTTCATGGACATTCACCGATCCTGTCCACGTTCGGGGCATTGATGATATGGGCTGGCTGGATCGGGTTCAATGGCGGGTCGACCACGGCAGGAACACCAGAGTTTGCTGAAATCATAGCGAACACCATGATTGCAGGTGGATTCGGCGGATTGACGGCGTTCTTTGTCGGGCGCTGGATCAAAGGCTACAACCGTCCGGAATTTATCGTTAACGGCACGTTGGGCGGACTGGTGGCGATCACGGCAGGCTGTGATGCGGTGGGTTTGCAATCGGCCATTCTGATCGGCGCAATCGGATCGACGACGGCCTTTTTCCTGCGCGAGTGGCTCGAACATCAGGGCCTTGATGATCCGCTGGGGGCGATTGCGGTTCACGGTGGTGCAGGGGCCATGGGAACCATCCTGGCCGGCGTGTTCGCGCGCCCCGAAGCAATCCTTGCGACCGGCCGGATGGAGCAGATTGGCATTCAGGCTTTTGCCGTGTGCCTGTATTTTGCCTTTGCATTTGGTATCACGTTTACAGCGCTGAAGCTTGCAGCATTTATCACGACGCGTCCCGATGGCAGTTCGGGATTACGGGTTCCTGTTGAGGACGAGATTGAAGGGCTTAACATTTCGGAACATCGCGCGCCTTTGGGCATGACCAGCGTTGTGCGCGCCATGCAGACGATTGTCGAAAACCCTCAGGCCGAAGTTTCCAATATTACCCTAGATCGCGGTGAAGAGACATTCGAGGTTGCCGTGCTTTTCAATCAGATTATGGCGGATATGCGGTCGCGGCGGGATGCTGAAAATGCCCAGAACATGAGCATCCAACACGTCAACAACTTTATGAACCAACTTGATGCTGTCATGAAGCGCTATGCGAGGGGTGATTTTTCAGCGCGGCTTCAGACCGAAAAGGTGCCCGTAGAATTCACAGAGCTCAGCGAAGGTGCTAACGCCATGGCGCAAAGCCTTCAGACAATAATGGACGAACTTGACGAAACGGTCAGTGCCATGGCCCACGGCGACCTGTCGCGCAGGATCGAAGGGCC
Organism: Roseobacter sp. GAI101; assembly: GCF_000156335.1. Lineage (GTDB taxonomy): Bacteria > Pseudomonadota > Alphaproteobacteria > Rhodobacterales > Rhodobacteraceae > Sulfitobacter. The sequence continues at coordinate 1,120,838 of NZ_DS999213.1, read as the reverse complement.
GCAGACCGGCGTTTTTCTGGCGCTTCAAAGACAGTTGAATGCAAGTTTTTCCGGCATATCCGAAGTCTTGGGGGAGGTGGAACGTGCCGTCGCGGCAGCAGGCAAAGGTGACCTGACGCATGAAATCAAAACCCTTGGCAGACAAGGGTTTTTGCTGGCCCTGTGTGAAGGGGTCAACAGCATTAATCGCTCCACCCAGACCAGTCTTGATGACATAAAGCGCGTCGTGTCCAGCGTCGCCGACGGGGATCTCACGCTGCGCATGTCGGCTGATTATCAAGGTGTCTACGCCGATATTTCCCGCGATATCAATCGGATGACTGATGCTCTGGTGGACCTGATCGGGGATGTCGAAGCGTCAACAAACTCTGTGCAAAGCAGAGCGACCCAGATTATGCAGAACAGCGACCTGATAACGGCAGAGGCGCGCAAAAATCAGGAATTGGTCGGCACTTTGGTCGGACGTTTGCGGGAAATCGAAAACAAGACTTCGGGAAACGAGGCCCGTGTTCTTGAAGCATTGAGCGTTGCGCAAAAAGCCCAGGATGCAGCGGCCCATACGCAGGACGTGTCACGGCTGACGATTGAACGGATGTCTGATGCAGATTCCGCTGTCACAAAGATCATCAGCGCGCTGGACGTCATCGAAGATATTTCTGTTCAAACGCATTTACTTAGCCTGAATGCCTCCGTCGAAGCCGCTCGGGCTCAGGAGGCTGGCCTTGGCTTCAATGTGGTTGCCAGCGAAGTGCGAAAACTTGCGGCAAATTCAAATGAAACCGCTGAAGGGATAAAACGTCATGTAGATGACGTGAAGAACAAGGTAGCGGCCACCGCAGAGGGGATTTCTCTTACCAACGACGCTCTGACGCAGATCACCGAGGGGGCCCGTCGGACAACTGACTTGGTCCATGAAATAAGTGAAGTGGGATCAGCCGTGATCACCAACATCGAGCAAGCAACAAAAGACCTTTCGATTGTAGATAAACGTTCAGCGAAAAGTTTGCATGCTCTAACCAGCGCAGAGACCGCAGCACAAAAACTGGCGACAGATGCTTTAGAAGTAATGACCAAACTTGTCCGCTTCAAACGGCCAGCCATGCCCGATAAAACCGCAGCTTGATAATATCATATTAGCTGGCGGTGTTTTATCAGGTTTGCAAATATGATTTCATATAAGTCTTACTCAGGGAGCAATATCTGTGGTTGTGTTGTTCTTGGAGGGTCGACAGTTCCCCATTTCGACGGTGTCGCCAACTCATCCATTAGTCTGACGTCGACACCCGTGGGACGGATTTGCGGATTTGAAAAAGGGGTGGTTTCTGGTGCATCTTCCTGATTATGAAACAGAGTTGAGGATGAAGGTCCAGCCGTCGAAAGATGCTGCCGACAAGTTGGGAAAGAACATCCGCCGCGAGGCTCGCCAGACCTATTCTGCGATAGAGGTAATCCGCATTATCTCGGCCGGAGTGTGCGGCAAGGAAAGGATTCCGATGCTGTGATGCCGAGAGGGTGTTGCAGAGAGCTTGTCTGATAGAGCATTTCCTTTAGGGTGGTAAGCCCCGGCTGTCAGGGTATAGGCACTGCAGGGCATCGCCCGAGGCGGATTTAGTTTCAAGACACTGGCTCTGAATGCATGCGCTGCGGATCCGAACCTCAAAAATTGGATAGCTTAAAAAGCATGAGCGGGGCTGGGGAGTTCGGGGAATGAGATACCTCTTACCCGACAATTTCTCGTTGCAGCGACGATATGAACGCTACGTCGATGGTGAGCCCAATGCGCTGGCTGACAGCTTTCCCTTCCGAGGTTGGTCCAGAACCGCAAACCCGATGCCCGTCGTGGGATTAGAACGCCTTCAGCGCAACGGCATCCGACCATGAAGAAACCGCCTGTTGCTTGAGAATTACTATCTGTCCGGGGATATCGAACGCCAGATCGGGGCCCGCGTCGATTATTACAAAAAACAGCGTTATCTTGAGGGACTGAACAACTTCACACCCGCCGATATCTTCTATGACCACAACAAAGCCGTTATGAGGGAAGGGAAAAGGAGCAAGAATAGAAAATTCGTCAGTGCCGCTTGCACTACCAAAAACTTGATTTGGCCGATTCATAGGCAAGGCACACGAGGCTCAAGGGGAAATCTTGTGCCCCCTCCCGGCGTTACTACTGTTGGGCTTCTGGTGGGCCGAGTTTCACGCAGGTTTTCAGCGTTCGACTGGCGGTATAATGACAAAATAGGATCAATAGAGATAAAGGTAGGGCATCGGGTGCTCATGCACAGAGTTGAAGCGTGCCGTTGGACCATATTGCGCCTCATTTTCGGATACAGTGTGTAGGTCTTCTCGCCAAAAAAACGTTGGCGATGGTCATTTTCCCGATTTCGTCGTGCAGGTCCTTCAACCACTTATTTTGAGCCTCAAACATCAAGTATCCCACGCGCTCAAACACCCGTGATGCGCTTTAAAACAACTGTCGTTTCCATAGGTGAATTATCATATGAAGCAGGCCGGACTGATTGGTCAGATCACTGGCCGCCTGCTCTTCCAAAGTTACAGTTTTCTTAATCTATGGAAATTGTTAATTTGATCGCAGCATATCAGATCTTAAGCATATTGAAGGTTCGAAATCACAAATCCCAGCATATGCCCGTTTTTCGGCAAGAGCGCAGATCGTCGATGCCGCCACTCGGCATCTTGTCTCAAGAGCCTCTGCGACTTTTAAAGTCAGAATGTAAAAATGAATACATGGTCCACCCTTATTGCGTTGAGGTCCAAAAGCGTGGTTGAGCGTCTTTAAAAACAAGTAGAAAGGTTAGATTTCGCGATCACCAGCCCCTTCAGATAGCTGCTGAAAGTCGAAGAACTCGGGTTTTTGGATGTCCAGCAGTGCGACAGTATCTGGAGCTTGTTGAAGTGTTGGGTGGCCGTCGATATAAGTGATCTGCTGTAGCGCGCGCACAAGAAGGGCGACAATGCGATCATCACCGAGTTGATTTTCCACAATCTCGGTCATTGCATTGATCGTTCGGCCGTGAATTGCATCCATTTCGCTTTGCAAAACCCGTGAGGCGTGGGTTTCAAGCCGCTTGCTTACGGATTTCATGATCATTTCAAGCGACATGGCGTCAAGGTCGGTCTTTGCGACGTAGTCTTCACACCCGTTTTTGATCGCTGTAACGGCGACTTCGTGGGACACTTCGCCGGTGACCATGATCGTGGCGGCATCGGAATTCAAAGAGTGCTGGCTGATGACCTGCCTGGCTTGCAGGCCGGTTTCATGGGCGAGATGATAATCTACAAAAATGATATCATAGGATTTTGCATCCAGTGCCTGGCGCATGCTGGAAACGTCGCTCACCGTGTCTATGGACATGTACAAGCTGGTGCGGCGGCACTGTCGTTCAATGTTTTGTGAATCAAAGGATGAGTCATCAACGATGAGCACCTTGAGCTTTTTCGTCGAAAATCTGTGGTCATCCACGTCAGTGTTTGTGCCACCTCTATCAGAACCGAACTGTTTCACCCTTAGGACCCTTAAATTTCTCGGCTAGGCTGTCTTACCTTTCTTAAATATTGATAACCAAAATGGGCCTTCGATAGAATTTCTGGCTTGGTCCTTCCGAATTTTGCCGTGCTGCGTAAATGATTTGGAAAACAATTTCCAATTATACCCGAAGCGGAGGGCGCAGTGGTTTCGGAGTTTTGAATGATTGGTGCGATGGCTCGTCTGGAAGGCCTCAGGATATCAAGGGAAAAGTTTGTGTCCCACTTTGTCCATGATTTACGAGCCTGCCTCAGGGCTGCGGGTACTTTGCCAGAGTGGATACACGAGGACCTGGAGGGGCTCGAAGATGTTGTTCCGCCAGACGTCTACCGATATTTGTCCGATATCAAAGTAAATGCCCAGCGTGCCGAGAATCTGATCGATGCAACACGTGAGCTTTGCACTTTCGATTGGTTGGAAGAACCTTCCGCGTCAATCGAGTTGAGCGATGCCGTTCGAGAGGCCTTGGTCGAATTTCCGCGATCTGATGGATTTGAAATTGACCTGAAAATGAAGAAGCAGATGTGCAAACTACCCCCTCTGTCCTTCAACAGTGTTCTGAGGGCACTTCTCGAAAACGCGTGTAAACATCATGGTTCAGATGTGGGCATTGTTCGGGTCACCAATATCGGAACGGGTGGTGCGCTTCATATCCAGGATGATGGGGAAGGAATACCGGAGTGCTATCAAGAGACCATCTTTGACCCTTTTTCAGCCCTGAAACCGCGCGACGTTGTTGAAGGAAGTGGGCTAGGGCTGACAATAGCACGCCGGCGGGCGGAGCTTTGGGGGGGGACGCTGAGCGTGGTTTCGGATTGTGACTGTAAAGGCGCGACCTTTAGGCTTACGTTCGCAGAGGGGCCGTGAGGTTCCGAACGGATCACAACATCAATAGGCAACTCATCAAGGAGGCTTATGATCGGGAAGTCAGTGCAAGTAATACGCCCCGCTGAGAATGACCATCGGGGCGCGTAACATGTTCAAATGAGATATAAATCCGCTCACCCGACCTCGAGTTGAGGCATGACGGTTTCGAAGTAGGCGATTGTTTTCTGCAACCCTTCCTCAAGCCGCACGGTTGGTTCCCAGTCCAGGGTGCTGCGGGCCAGGCTGATGTCGGGCTGGCGTTGTTTGGGGTCGTCGGTGGGCAGGTCTTCGAAGATCAGCCTGGACTTTGACCCGGTCATTTCGATGACCTTTTCGGCAAGCTCCTTGATCGTGAATTCGCCGGGGTTGCCCAGATTGACGGGGCCGGTCACGTCATCATCCGTTGCCATCAGGCGGATGAAGCCTTCGACCAGGTCGTCGACATAGCAGAAGGATCGCGTTTGACTGCCGTCACCGTAGATCGTGATCGACTTTCCGGCCAGGGCCTGCACGATGAAATTCGACACGACCCGCCCGTCCGCATGGTGCATCCGTGGGCCGTAGGTGTTGAAGATGCGCGCGACCTTGATGTTCAGATCATGCTGGCGGTGGTAATCGAAAAACAATGTTTCCGCGCAACGTTTGCCTTCGTCGTAACAGGACCGCGGGCCGATCGGGTTGACGTTGCCCCAATAGTCTTCGGTCTGGGGGTGGATGAAGGGGTCGCCATAGACTTCGCTGGTCGAAGCCTGAAAGATCTTGCAATTCAAGCGCTTGGCAAGTCCGAGCATGTTGATCGCACCGTGGACCGACGTCTTGGTCGTCTGCACCGGATCATGCTTGTAATGCACGGGCGAGGCGGGGCAGGCGAGGTTGTAGATCTCGTCAACCTCGACATACAGCGGAAAGGTCACGTCGTGGCGGATGAATTCAAACCGCGGATTTGCGTGCAGATGTTCGATATTGCGCTTCGTCCCGGTGAACAGGTTGTCCGCACATAGCACCTCGTGACCCTGTTCAAGCAGCCGGTCGGTCAGATGCGAGCCCAGAAAGCCGGCCCCCCCGGTGATCAAGATACGTTTCCGACTGTCGTAAAGACGCGCCATGGCAGTCTCCTCTTTGAATTCAGTGGTCTTTCAGCGCAGACTGTTCCCGGATCAGCAGCCGGATCGTCTGAAAATACCAGGACTTGTACGCCGCATAGTGGAAACCGGCCCCCCCGTCCAGCATCCCCAACTTCACGACATAGGTGAAGCCGAAATAGAACCAAGGGTACCACCATTTCGCCAAATGCCGGTATTTGAACCGCTGACGATTGGTGAAACAATAACAAGGATAGCGGTGCCAGGCCATGGCGTGGCGTTCAGCGCGTTATAAACCGCCAGACCATATGGACTGTGGCATCTGCCCGCCGGATATCATCCATCGATAGACCGCATCATGTTCTTTCGCAATTTTCTCCCATGCGAACCGCGTTTTCACGAGCTGCAAACCGTTTACACCCAGCTGGCGAAGATCTGAACGGACCAAGGCGAGACGCAAGGCCGCAACCATTTGGGTCGGATCAGTCGGGATTTCGATTGCGGCCTGTGCAGTAAAGCCTTCTGGGATATTGCAGTGACGTGTCATCAAAACGGGCAGGCCCGACCCCCAAGCCTCGAGCACGGCCATGGGTAAGCCCTCCGAATGGGAGGGCAGGATGAACGCATCTGACGCTGCAAAAAGCGCGTCTTTTTCATCCCCGAATGCAGCGCCGCGCAGGGTGATATTCTTAAGCTGCGTCTTCGCGATGGACCGGTGAAGATGTTCAACAAACTCCTGGTCGCCCCAGCCCGCAATCGTCAAATGCCAGTCCGACACCTGATCTGTGGTGCCCTGGTTCAGGCTGGCCCAAGCTTCAATAAGTTCATCCAGACCCTTTTTGGGATGCAAACGCCCTAGAAACAGCAGGTTTTTGGGACGCTTTTCAAGGATGTCGGGGCGGTTAACCTGTTGATCAGCCGAGACATCCGTACCGTTCGGGATAACCGTGATGGTCGCATCCTTGAGATGGCTCGAAATCGCCTGCGCTTCGGATATGTTAAGCGCGTGAAGGCAGCGCGCCGCACCAAGGTTCTGATCCTCGAAAAGCCGACCTGCTATCTTCTTGCGAAATCCCGAATTTCCCAAAGCCCAGCTGTCCAGCATCCCCCGAGGCGAAATCATGCTGGGACGATCGGTGCGCCGCGTGAATTCGGATGTATAGTTGGAAAAGTATTGCCAGATTCCATGTTGATGCAGCACATCATGGTTGGCGTTTGCAATGGCCGCGCGCATTTGCGGGCTCATCCCCAACTTTTGCGGACCAAGGGCGGGAAACAGCTGCGGCTCAAGCGGTTTCCATGCCTCGGTATCAGCCGCGCTTGGGGCGTCGTCCAGCGCATAGACCGTAACATCGACGCCCAGATCTGCCAAAGCCTGTGCCGACCGGCGTACAGAGTTGAAAAGACCACCGGCCTGATGTGAACTTGACCCTAAAATAATACCAAGTGAATACATGCTGTTAAATGAGTTTCCAGTGTTCAGAAAGGGGGGCTAGGCAACGGCGCGGATGATCCGCTTTGAGAAGCTTTGCAACATGAGCTTTTGCCAAAACCAAAGTCTGCCGCGCGGTGGCGATTTCATGGCCTGCGAGACCGCTCTTGCAAAGCCGCTTCCGAACCGGTCGGGGCCCCAATCCGCGATCGCATGCGCCGCATTTTCGCCCATGGTCTCACGTGCCGCTGGCGTCATCCGGAACAATTTCTGCAAGGCACCGGCAATGCTTGCCGTTTGGGTTGCGTCGACCAGAAAGCCGTTTTCGCCATCCGCTATGACGGTACTGGCGGCACCGCAAGCGTGCGAGGCAACGACCGGAACGCCTGTCGACATGGCCTCGTTGATCACCAGACCCCATTGTTCGACAAACGATACATGCACGAAACCTTCGGACAGTCCATAAAGCGTCGGGAGGTCTTCATAGGTTTTAAACCCGGCGAGTTTAACGCTATCTTGCATACCGGTTGCTGTGATCTCGGCCTCGATATTTGCCCGTTCGTCGCCGTCCCCCAGGATCACCAGTGATGGGGCGTCGGGAACGGCTGTCTTGGCATCGGCATAGGCGCGGACCAGGCGGGGAAAGTTCTTCTTTTCGATGAAGCGCCCCGAGGCAAGGATGTAGTGGTCCGGCAGATCGAATTCTGCGCGCAAGCGATCGGCATCTTCACGCGCGGCGGCCGCAGATATTTTGAAATGTTCGTTATCAACAGCATTATATCCAAGGGAAATGAGGTCTTCGGCCATCCCCAGGTCCTGCATGTAGCGTTTGTGGGTATAGCCACCCACCAAAGCGGCGTCACAAAGCTTGACCATCTGCTTCTTGATCCATTCGCTGCTACGCGACCTTTGCGCATCAAAGGCCTGGCTTTCCGACGTGATGATGCAAGGACAGCCATTTTCAGCGGCCCATAGCAGGGCCGCAGCACTTTCAGCGGCTGCCCACCCCCCTATGGCGATGCAATCGGGCCTGATTTCATCCAAAGCCCCGAAAACGGCCTCGCGCATCTGATCGGCTCGAATGGCGGCATCATATTCGGTGAGCGAATTAAAAAGGGTCACAACAGGATACCCGCCTGAGCGGTCAAACGAGGTAAATTCCTTGAACCAGCCCTGTGAGGCGGTCGAAACCACGGTCACACCGGGGCAGACCGCATAAGCGGCTCGGAACCGCGCATCGTGATAGGGGCCGATCTGACGCGTGAAAATCGCGATTCTAGTCATGTTGTTGCATTCTTGTCCAAAAAATTGGTTTCAGTCTTTTAGCATCGGAAGGCGTTCGCCGTCAGGGCCGATGCGCCGCTTGGCCTTGGCGGGTGCGCCGGCCACCAGTTCGTTCGGTCCGACCGTGCCGTTCACCACGCTATTGGCGGCGACGATCGTGCCCGACCGGATTACCGACCCGGGCCCGATATGCACGCCACGTCCGATCCATACATTGTCCTCGATCACCACGGGCGCGCAGAAAAAGCCTTCGCCGCGCACACCGTTTTTGGGCGTAAAAAGGTGATCCTGATCGCGAATGGTAACATATTCACCTATCGCGACGTTAGACCCGATGGTGATCTTCGTGCTGGCCACGACATGACACCCGGTGTTGAGGCTGGAATGATCACCGATCATGACCTGTGCTTTTCGCCCGACCTGCATGAAAACGCCATATCCGATCATGCAGCCCGCGCCGATGCTGGCATTCATCCCGAAATTGGCCTTGCGGAAATTCCCGAAAAACATAGTGCCCTTGCCGACACGTCGCACAAAAAGCGGGGCGGTCGCGGCGTAAAAAGCTCCGCGCAGTTTGGGGATAAGGGGCATTCTCTACTTTCGATTCTGGTCAGAGAGGGGCGGGACGGTCTAAAAGCACCTTGCCCAGGGTCTGCATCACCGTGTCTTTGTCACAATGCCGCGTCACCCAGTCAGATGCATCCTGCGTATATCGACAAAGTTGCGGGACATCATTGATGGCCGCCAACCAACCATCAAAGCTGTTTGAAGGCAACACATTGACAGATTTCAGGTCTGCAAAGATCGTCGCACTGCGCCCGGCCGAGGCAATCAACGGCGCGCCGCATGCGAGCGCTTCGAGGCCGGTTGTCTGCCCTGCAGCATGAATGTCTTCGACCGAGGGCATGATCGCCGCGCCGCATGTCTGGTATAAACTGCGCAATTCCGAATAGGAAATCCGCGTCACGATTTTCAGATTAGGATGAACTGTCGCGTAGTTTTCGATCAATTCCGGCTGGTTGCATAGCCAGACTACACGATGACCGGCTTGGGCAATTTGAACCAACAGCTTTGGATCGCGGCCATTGCTGCCGTTGCAAAACAGAAAATCCTCGCGGTCTTCGGTGCTTTTGAAGCCGAAATATTCGTAATCAATGAACATCGGAACCATGTGGGGTCTGCGCCCGGTTAAGGCCCTTACTTCCTTTTCGGATGTGGTCTCGTTGACCAACAGGTGTTTGGACAGGCGGAGAAGTGTGCTTAGAAAAATACGCCGCGCGGGATTCATCGCGCCGACACCCCAGCAAAGATAGCCGACCTTACCCAAGGCAGCCTGACCCAAAGCGCCCACCGACGGGTGCCACGTAAAAAGCAAACGATCGGACTTGAGGGTATCGGACCTTCGGTGCGGTTCCACGGCATTGCCCGTGTAGATCTTTGCGAATTGATCAACCAGCAAATGCCACCTAAGCGGTGCGTCCTGACCGGTTTCAGCATCTTTTCGCTGCGCCCTCAGCGCCGTCATCGAGCCTGCATCAAACAGAATTTGCACTGTATTCTCCTTGGTCGACGGTCAATGGGGTTCTTGGAGCCACAGGCGCAGCATCGGTTTTTGAAAGGACCCAATAATGGTTAAATCTGGTTTCACAATAGATATCGCCGTCGGTTCCGGCACATGTTCGAATGCCACCGTCTGTTTTGACAGCGCCTTACTCACGCCTATCAAGGAACGCTGAGGCCAGAAACCGCAAATGATCTTTCGACGACAAATGACGTGGCAGGAGGAGGGCGGTTAGTACCGCGAAGAGCGCGCGCCATCTGCTGGATTGGCAAAGGCAATGGCCGTCGCCTGCCTTTCATCCTTGAGTATTTTCTTCTGCCGCCGTCGGCTTTGTAGGGAAAATACCAAGGATGCACCAAGCGGAAGATAGATGAAGTAAGAGACATTCAGAGTGGAGCGAATACACATGTAGCAATACAGCGCCCAGATCAGATATATCGGTATCCCCATAGAGAAGCCGCAATAGCGATACGCCCACCGAAGAACGAAAAAGACAAAGAGACCGCAAAGTATTGAAGGGATGATCATCCCGACAGGTCCGAAGATGGCGACCATTTCGCCGACATGCAGGGTCGTCACGTAATCAAGCTTGTAGGGGCCGAAGAAATACGTATCGAGGAACGGCTTGTTCGGCCAGATCGCCCTTGGTATCGGGTTTGTCAGAATGACCCCGAAATGTGTGGCTGCATCCCAGTTATAGTTGCTGGTCGTGGCAACATCATACGCGTAGATCGCCCGGTAATAGCTGTCATCTTGGTGATAGGTGACTTCGTAATTATCCGACAGGGAAACCTCCAGAAACCCGGTGCTGCGGAACAGCAGGATCGCCGAGGTAAGCATCGCAACGCCTGCAACCGAAGCGACGGTCAATGCGATACGGCCGGACCTGCTTTTCAGCCGGAACATCCCGAGCATCCAGAAGATGAAAAGCGTAATCACCACGGGGGTCCGGCTTCCGTTGGTGATCAAGACGCTCATCGAAATCAGAAATCCAATGATCGAAATGAACCGAACGACGCCACGGCGTTCCAGAATAAGCAATGAGAACACAATCGAAGCCAATGGGAACAGGCTGGTCAAGAGTGAGAACAAGGCGTTTCCGTTAAATGCCGCCTGATCCCAGTTTCTTTCGCCCCGGGGTTGCAGCGACTGCAAGATCAATTCCGAGAACGAGCCATTGACGGAAATATACCGTTTGAAAAGCTCGAAGCCGATAATGAATACCGCACCGGCCAGGAATATATATGCCTGATTTTTTGAAAGACGCTCTGATGCGCTTGACGTGATGTTGATCTTTTGCGTCGGTACAAGGTGAACAATGCAAAGCGTTGCAGCAAAGATCAGCAGGATCGTGGTCTGAGCTTCGACAATGACATCAGGCCACAAGCTTTCGAGGTTATAGTCGTCGTAACCGCGAATGATGAAATCCGAAAGCATCACACAAAGGATTGTCGTGAAGACGAAAACCGGATGCAGGAGCTGTCGAAACCGGACCCACGCAACTGACAGCGTCGAAATAACAAATATAACATGGACCAGCCACATAAACTGAAATTCAACACTCATCAGAAACTCCTATGCCCCTTTGCGGGTAATTTCGCGTATCAAACCGTTGAAATCGGACTTTCGGGGAACCAGCATATCGGTCAGGTGGATCTGGGTTAACTTCTTCAAGAGGCTGGCCATTGTAAAGACACCAATCAGTCCTGCACCGACCATGGCAGCGGCGATATAATAGACATTGTCAAAGATGACGGCCGGGATGCAAAGGATCACGAATGCACTGAACCAGATGATCAGACCGAAAGATTGCTGCAATGATTTGTTCAGCCCCTTAAGAGCCTCTTCAAAGGGGCGCATGATCGCCTTGAGCGCGAAGGCCGGAATGAGGAAACACGCCAAGCCGATCGCGCCGCTGAATTCGGGGCCAAACAGGATCGGAATAGCGAAGAACGAAGCGCAGAATGTAAGTATGGCGGACAGAACATTCACGATCGTGGATTGACGGATGCGCATGGAAAGCCAGTCTTTATCCAGCTTGTCATTTTGTCCCAACGCCGACATGCGTGCAAAAAACAATGGTGCCATCGCTTCGCTGAAGAGGGATTGCAGTTGCGCAATGGACATCGCGACTACGTAGTTGCCCAGATTGACAGCGCTGAACAGCAGGGTGACGAACAAGCGGTCCGCAATGGTTGCCAATGCCACCATCAAGGTCGCCATTCCGTCTTTCTTGGCATCGAGCAATATTGAGAACGGGCTTTGTTTCACGCTCCAGGGCGTTGCGGCACCCGGTACCGTTCGACCGATAGCCCAATAGGTGATGCCAGCGCCCGATGCGGCGGTCAGCACAAGAGCCCAGAAGTAGTTGAGCGGCGTATTTGCGAAGAGAAGGTAAACGGAGGCAATCCCGATCAGGTTGAAGATTGCAAAGGACCCACGCGCAAGGGCATAGGTCTTGAGCGAGTTCCGCGAAATTTCGACTTGAACCTGTATGGCGTTGAAAACACTGAATGCAACGAATGCGCACGCCAGCGCAAAACTTGTCATGCCACCGTCCAGATCCTTGAACAGGAACAGGATCAAAAGCAGAAGCCAGGCGATTGAAATCGGATAAAGCGCAGACGTAAAGACGCGCTTGTAGATATCCTTTACTGCATTCGGTTCCTGCGCGGCGGCGCGACCGGCATACAGGTGCAATCCGAAAAGAGCAGCGCCACTGGCGGCGCTTCCCAGGATGACCCAGCTTGCGAAAATACCCCGTCCTTCGACGCCCAGAACGCGGGCAAGCAGAATGCTTGAAACCATCTGGACCGCGGCAACGGATCCGTTCAAGCCGAATAGATAAGCTGACGTGGGAAGACGGGGCAGGCGCATTCAGGTGTATTCAATCGATAAGGGGGCGTAGTCGGCAGACCGAGGTGCAGTTACAAGGATCTGCGGCTGCAAGGCGCAGATCGTGCGTGCCGACTGCGCGTATCTGGTTGCCTGCGTATCGGTGCTGCGGTTGATGGCGACCACCCATTGGTTGGGAATTCTGATAAGCGGCCTATCTGGGCCGGGGCGAGGCGATTGTCGACCATTTTTTAATCATCGGCATCTTTATGCCCCCTATCAAGCAAAGGTGGGTTCGTTCAAGTCGATGGCCGATCCGGCGTGAGGCTGTCCGCTGGCTGGTCGAAACCGTGGGGCGGTCTGTGTCCGATCGGACGGGCCGGATTACCGGCGACGATCTGGTCGGCTTCGACGGCTTTCATCACCACCGATCTTGCGCCGACAATTGCGCGGGGGCCTATGACAACGTTTGGACCCACAAAGGCGTCTGCGGCCACCCATGCGTCTTCGCCGATCTCGATCGGCAGTTTCAGCAACGGCATCCGCGGGTCGCGCCAGTCATGGCTGCCGGCACACAGGTGCGCGCCTTGGGACACGGTGCTGCGCGCGCCGATGGTAATCGGCCCAAGGGCGTAGAGTATTGCGCGGTCGCCGACGGCCGCTTGGTCGTTTATCGTCACGTTCCAGGGGATGAATATCCGCACCGTGGGGTGAATATGGACGTTCGATCCGATTTTCGCACCGAAAGCCCGAAGGATTGCGCGCCGTATGCCCCAAAGTGGCCGGGGAACCAGACGAAAGACCAAGGACGCGCCCCCCCACAAGACGCGTCCCAGCTTTTCTCTGACGGTCCATTTTGATGCGTTGCGGTTGGCGGATACATCGACTTTTGCGGAATAATCTTGGGACACCAGTGGGAATTCCTGTGTTGCGGCAAAAGCGTGGATCGGACTTGGGATGCCCGGACGGTACAAGGGGTACCTTCCAAGGTCTGACCCCCAAGTCTATGCGACCCTGAACATGACCGGCCAAATGCCTATTTCGCTGCAACATATGTCTTATGAATATGGCGAAGTCCAGCCAGCACCGCGTCGTCCCGCCCCTGCGTTTCCGCCTGCAATCCGGCATGGGCAAGGGCCGCTGCGTAAAGCGGGGCCATCACATCATCACCCAAAATCATGACCCTCTGTCCCAACCAGTAAGGCCGCGCGCCACTCAGCTCCAGCCCGATCACGGCCCCCATCAGCCGTGACCAGCCGGTGGCGGCGTCGTTGTCCGTCAGCGCGGCAACGGCGGGAATGCGCGCCAGTTCGGCCCCAAAACTTTGGGGTCGTGCCATGATGGTTTCCAGCGCTTCGGCAAAATCATCCTGAACCAATCCGCCTTGCGTCACGGCTTGGGCCAGCACGGGCGCGTGTATCAAGCTGGCCGTAATTTCAGGAGTCAGAAAGCTTTGAAAGCTGACGACTTCGCCCGCACTGATCTGAGCCCAGGTGGATTTGCTGTCGATACAACAGATGACACCGTCGAATTCGGGATCGGCCGCAAGGACACCGGAGATGGCCGTTTCGCATCCGCACATCAGATCCACAGGTTTTTTCTGGGACAGCCCCGGTACGGCAAGTAGCTGAAGGCGTGGATCGTCACTTTGGACCTGCAACAGGCCAGCGACGGCGGCCGCAGGCACGGCGGGGTAGGCAGAGGCGGGGATAAACGGCAACCCTGAACAGATCACTGGCGTCGTCTGGTTTTCCGGCAGATAGACAGCCATCTGATCGGCGATCTGATGCACGCCGACGGACGGTATCCGGGTTTCTGCGATGATCTGATCGGTCGCGTCATGGACCCAGACCCGAACGCCTGCCGCGCCCCAGTCCATGCCGATCCAGCTGGGTGAATCCAGTGTCATCTTGGTGTCTTTTCCTTTATCTCTGCCGCATGGGGCCGCGTTAAGCATCACGCCAACGCTGGTTTCCTGCGCCGTGATTGCCGCCCAACGGCCCTGTCCGTCATGCAAGGCCCAGAAAACGGGTTGCATCATGCGGGGCATTGGCGGTCTATTGCGCCATCAAATATTACAACACCGGGAGCCATACCACCATGAAAATTCTCGCAGCGACCACCGCTCTTTCCCTAAGCCTTGCCTCCAGCCTGTCGGCTGCGGGCTGTGACGAAATCACCTTTTCCGACGTAGGCTGGACGGACATCACTGCCACAACCGCCGCGACGACCGTCGTGCTGCAGACGCTTGGCTATGAAACCGACATCAAGATCCTGTCCGTCCCGGTCACCTATACCGCCATGGCGGCGGGCGATGTCGACGTGTTTCTGGGCAACTGGATGCCCACGATGGAGGCCGACATTGCGCCATACCGCGATGCGGGTACGGTCGACACCGTGCGTGCCAACCTGAACGGTGCGAAATATACGCTGGCCGTGAACAAGGCCGCCGCTGACATGGGCATCACCACCTTTGGTGCCATCGCGGCCAATGCCGATGCGCTGGACGGCACGATCTATGGCATCGAGCCAGGCAATGACGGCAACCGACTGATCCAGTCGATGATCGACGCCAACGCCTTTGACCTCAAGGATTTCGAGGTCAAGGAATCCTCCGAACAGGGCATGCTGGCACAGGTCAAGCGCGCCACCGCCAAGGGTGAGCCGGTTGTGTTCCTGGGCTGGGAGCCACACCCGATGAACGCCAATTTCGAACTGACCTATCTTGAGGGCGGCGATGATTACTTTGGCCCCGATCTGGGCGGTGCGTCGGTCTATACCAACACCCGCGCGGGCTATGTCGCGGAATGCCCCAATGTCGGGAAACTGCTGAACAATCTTGAATTCACGCTGGCCATGGAGAACGAGATCATGGGGGCCATCCTTGACGACGGTCAAGACCCCGACGAGGCCGCAACCGCCTGGATCAAGGCAAATCCAGCCGTGCTTGAAACCTGGCTTGCGGGCGTGACGACCGTGGATGGTGGCGATGCGATGGCGGCTGCAAAGTCGATCGTCGAATAATGTAAGCTTTGCGATCAAAAGGGCCTGCCGCAGAGTGGGCCCTTTTATGCTATGACTGGCCCGAAACATCCCGGAGGTTCGCATGGACTGGCTCACCGACAATAAAATCCCCATAGATGACGCAGCCGAGGCGGTGTTCGACTGGCTGCTGATCAATGCGGGCTGGATGTTCGACGGGCTTTCTGTCGCGATGGAGGCGTTGATCGACGCAATCCTGTGGGTCCTGCAAACCCCGCATCCTTTCTACATCATCGCCGTTTTTGCCGCCTTTACCTGGGCACTGCAACGCAATTGGAAAACGCCGGTATTTGTCGTGCTGGGCTTTCTGTTCATTCTCAATCAGGACTATTGGGAAGAAACCACCGAAAGCCTGACGCTTGTGCTGTCGGCTTGCGTCGTATGCATGGGCGTCGGCGTGCCGATCGGCATCGCAGCGGCCCATCGCCCCAGGCTTTACCGCTATATGGCCCCTGTACTTGACCTGATGCAGACCTTGCCCACTTTCGTCTATCTTATTCCGGCGATTGTCTTTTTCGGCATCGGCATGGTGCCGGGGCTGATTGCGACGGTGATCTTCGTGCTGCCCGCGCCGATCCGGCTGACGCAGCTTGGCATCGCGTCTACCCCGAAATCCCTGCTTGAGGCCGCGCAGGCCTTTGGTGCGAAGCCCAGCCAGACCTTGTGGAAAATCGAATTGCCCTATGCGCTGCCGCAGATCATGGCAGGGTTGAACCAGACGATCATGCTGTCGCTGTCGATGGTGGTGATCGCCGCACTTGTGGGCGCGGACGGGCTCGGGGTCCCTGTGGTGCGCGCGCTTAATCAGGTCAACACCGGTTTGGGTTTTGAATCGGGTCTGATCATCGTGGTCGTGGCAATCATGCTGGACCGTATGCTGCGGGTGACCCGAAAATGAGCGATGACATGACAAACATGCCCCGTAATGCTGTCGAATTCGACAATGTCTCCATCGTTTTCGGCGACGCTCCGGAAAAGGCGCTGCCCTTGATGGATCAGGGGAAGGATCGTGCCGAGATCGAAGTCGCGACAGGGCAGGTCCTAGGCGTGCACAATTGTTCGCTGAATGTAAGATCAGGCGAAATTCTGGTGCTGATGGGGCTGTCAGGCTCTGGCAAGTCCACGCTGCTGCGCGCGGTCAACGGGTTGAACCCGATGGCGCGGGGCACCGTGCGCGTCAATGACGGGACGTGGACCTGCGACATCGCCGCCAGTTCTGCCGCCGATCTGCGCCGCGTGCGCCGCAGCTGCGTGTCGATGGTGTTTCAGCAATTCGGCCTGCTGCCGTGGCGGACCGTGCGCGACAACGTGGCCCTTGGGTTGGAACTGGCGGATGTCCCCAAGGCGGAACGGCTGGAACGGGCCGACAAGCAGCTTGCCCTTGTGGGCCTGTCCGATTGGGCCGACCGCAAGGTGGGTGATCTGTCGGGCGGCATGCAGCAGCGCGTCGGTCTTGCCCGCGCCTTTGCAACCGAGGCTCCGATCCTGCTGATGGACGAGCCGTTTTCAGCGCTTGACCCGTTGATCCGCACCCGTTTGCAGGACGAATTGCTTGACCTGCAACGCGAGTTGAAACGCACGATCATCTTCGTCAGTCACGACCTGGACGAGGCCTTCAAGCTTGGCGGTCGGATCGCGATCATGGAGGGCGGGCGCATCGTGCAATGCGGCACCCCGCGCGAGATTTTCTCGAACCCTGCGTCGGACTATGTGGCTGAATTCGTAGCCAACATGAACCCGCTTGGCGTGTTGACTGCCCGCGATGTGATGGGGCCCGTGGCCCAGGCGGACGCAGGGGCAGTCGCGGCAGAGACCCCCGTCGCCGATCTGATTGAACAGATGGGCGGTGCAGATGTCGCGATCCCTGTGATCGAGGACGGGAAGAACATCGGCACCGTAACCGCAAAGAGCATTGTCGCGCGCCTGAAGGCTGACTAAGCCACCCCGGCCTGTGAAATACCCGCAGTCGTGCGGGTGTCTCAGGAATTTTATTCCCAAATGCATGTAATTTTTGACCGCGAGGGCAAAAAACCGTTAACATGTCCGTGAAGACGTTAACGATTTTTTTGAGTACCAGTCGTTTGTCTCGCGCAATTGGCGCGATTTATCCCCATCGATTTATGCATAAGGCCGGATTTTATGACCACTCATGAGAGCAAAGAACATTTCGCAAAAGTTTTAAGCGCGTTCCATCAGACTGAACAGAAAAACGACCGGTTTGACCTGCTCAACGCCGAAGGGTCGCCGTCTTTGGCGGGATGGTTCATCGGACCGATGGGGGAAAACGCATCCGTCATGCAGCGGTTGGTCGCCAAGGCCGTCGCCGCCAATGCAAGTGCGCGCCACGAATATGGCACGCAATTTCATGATCCGGTCTATGTGACGGATGCGATCAAGGCCACGCAAGACTATAAATCCACCATCAACAGTCTTGAGGCCAATCTGGACCAGATGCTGGACGCGCTGCACGGGTCGATCCCGCTGTCGAGCTATCGCAACCAATCCCACATGTATTGGGACTGCACGATGCCGGGGTTCGTCGGCTATTTCGCCGCGATGCTGTACAACCAGAACAACGTCGCCGCCGAAGCATCCCCCGTCACGACAATGCTCGAGATCGAAGTCGGCAAGGATCTGTGCCGGATGCTGGGTTACACCGTGCCCGAAACGGAAACCTCCGGTACCGATACGATTGTACCGTGGGGGCATATCACCTGTGACGGGTCGATCGCCAACGCCGAAAGCATGTGGGCCGCGCGCAACCTCAGCTATCTTCCCGTGTCGCTGGCAAATGCGATCCGGCTTGAGCCCGAGATGGCGGCAGCCAAGGATTTCGTCGTCAATCTGGTGCAGGGCGGCAGCGCCAAGCTGGTCGAGCTGGACAATTGGGGGCTGATGAACCTTGGCATCGACGAGGTGATCAACCTGACGCCCAATATCGAAAAGAAATGCGGTATCTCGGCCGATACGATCAAGGCGATGTTGGACAAGTATTCCGTGCAAAACATCGGGCTGGCTGAAATGCACCGCACCTATTTGCAGGATCTGTCGCAACTTCCTGTCTTGATGGCCCCCAGCACGCGCCACTATTCATGGCCCAAGGGCGCTGCCCTGCTGGGACTGGGCGCGAACCACGTCATCAGCACCCATGTCGATCTGGATGGCCGCATGAAGATCGACCATCTGCGCGAGAATATCGAAAGATGCTATCAGGACCGCCGCCCGGTCCTGGAAGTCGTGGCCGTCATGGGCACGACCGAGGAAAGTTCGGTTGACCCGTTGGCCGATATCATTGCCTTGCGCGAAGAATACCGCGCCAAGGGGATGGAGTTTTCCGTGCATGTGGATGGCGCGTGGGGCGGTTACTTTGCCTCAATCCTGCGCGAACCGCGCTTTCCCGAACCGGAAATCGAAGACGGTGCCGTCGAACATACGCCCGCCATGGTGATGAGCGATTACGTCACGCGGCAATATCAGGCGCTGCGCCATGCCGACACGCAAACCGTCGATCCGCACAAGGCGGGCTTTATCCCGTATCCCGCCGGGGCGCTGTGCTACCGAAACGGGGCGATGCGCGAGCTGATCGCCTTTACGGCTCCTGTTGTGTATCACGGGGGTGTCGATCCCAACGTGGGCGTCTACGGTATCGAAGGCTCCAAACCCGGTGCGGCGGCGGCGGGCGTATACCTGTCACATGCATTGATCCGGCCAGACAAGTCCGGGTACGGCAAGCTGCTAGGCAAGTGTATCTTCAACTCCAAACGGTTTTACGGCCAGCTTCTGGATCTGGCCGGCGAAAACGAATGCTTCAAGGTGGTGCCGTTCCAGCGCCTTCCCGCGCAGAAGCAGGGCAAATCCGACGCTGAAGTTGCCGCCCAGCTGGCGCTGATCCGCAACGAGATCGTGCCGCGTGAAAACGATGATCTGCTGGAATACTTCATGTCGAACCCCGAAGCCCAAGAAGTTTTTCGCGAGATGGGGTCGGACCAGAACATCGTGACCTATGCGCTGAACTTCCGCAGCGCTGACGGATGGAACACCGATGTGAAGCTGGCCAACGACTTCAACACCGCCATCTTCCGCGCGCTGAGCATCGGCACGTTTTCATCCGGTACCGTGCCGACGAATCCGATGTTCGTGACCTCTTCGTCTTTCGAAGTCGGCGATTACGGCCAGTGCTTCGTTGATGCCTTCGGTGCGCGGCTGTCTCTGGCTCCGACAAACGGGGCAGGGATCAACTTTCTTGTCTCCACCACGCAGGATCCATGGGTCACGGCGACCGACAAGGGCAACTGGTTGCCGATCGTGCTGGAGGGGCTGAAGAAAACGGCGCTGGAACAGACCAAGCTGATCGTGGACGCAAACAACCTGAGACCGTGGAAGGGGGCGTGATCGACATGGGTGTCACGACAGCAGCCTTCGGATCGTGGGTTTCGCCCATCGCCGCAGAAGACCTTGCGGCGGGAACGGTCAAGTTCGAACAGCTTGCCCTGGATGGCGATGATATCTTCTGGGTCGAAAGCCGCCCGGATGAAAAAGGCAGGTCGGTTGTCGTGCGCATGGCACCCGATGGCCCGCAAGACATCACACCGGCCGGGTTCTCGGCGCGCACGCTGGTGAATTCCTACGGCGGCGGGGCGATGGCGGCCAAGGATGGCACGGTCTGGTTCACCAACTTTGCGACTTCGGACTTTCCGCAGACCAAAGACCAGCGCGTCTATGCCCAAACGCCCGGTCATTTCCCCAAACCCATCACACCGCGCCAGCCGGTTCATTTTGCCGATATGGTGCCGGACCCGGAACGGGGCGTCATCTTTGCCGTGCAGGAACGCAGCGATGTGCTGCTGCACGGGCAGGCGCAGCAAACTCTTGTGGCGCTTGATATGCAAGGCAGCGCCTTGCCGATCACCGTCGCGTCGGGCGGTGATTTCTACGCCGCACCGCGTTTGTCGCCTGATGGCAAACAGCTTGCGTGGCTGACGTGGGATTATCCTTCGATGCCGTGGGAAGGCACCCGCTTGCAGGTCGCCGATCTGGACGCGCAGGGCAATGCCACCGGCATCCGCACGATCGGCGGCGCACCTGCAACCAAGATTGATCCGGGCCTGAATCCGGTGCTGCAAAACGCGATGCGCTACTCGGACGAGGCGATTGCCGAACCCTTGTGGTCCCCCGACGGCCAGCTTTATTGCGTAAGTGACCGGTCGGAGATTGACGGCACGCGCTGGTGGAACATCCACCGGGTCGACGGCGATGATCTGGTCGCTGTGACCGCGGAGGCGGCTGAGTTTACCTCGCCGCTGTGGCGGCTTGGGGTGTCAAGCTATGGCTTCATCTCGGAAACTGAGGTTCTTGCGGCATATTCCCGGGACGGGGTCTGGGCGCTGGCGCTGGTCGATGTGACGTCGGGGGCACTGAGCGCAGTTGATCTGCCCTATACCAGCATCACGCACCTGCGGGTGGGCAACGGCTTTGCGGTGTTCTTTGGCGGCACCTTCAATGGCCCTGCGGAACTGATCCGGCTTGATCTAGAAACACACGAAACGACAGTGCTGCGCCGCGCCAATCCGGGGTTGAGCGACGCAGCAAAGGCCTGTTTCAAAGCGCCCGAAACAATCTCGTTTCAGGTGGATGACGGCAAGGGCGGCACCGAAACCAGCCATGCGTTCTATCATGCCCCCTATAACCCCGAGTATACTAACCCCACGAACGAGCGCCCGCCGCTGATTATCGTGATCCATGGCGGGCCAAGTGCCGCAGCCTCAAGCGCGCTGTCGGTGGACATCGCATTTTTCACCTCGCGCGGGTTTGCGGTGCTGGACACCAATTACCGCGGCAGCACCGGCTTCGGCCGCAGTTACCGGCAGCGCATTTATGGCGGGTGGGGTGTGGTCGATGTGGCCGACTGCGTCGCAGGGGCCGAACATCTGGTGGCCGCCGACAAGGTGGACCGCTACCGCATCGCGTCGCGTGGCGGATCGTCGGGCGGCTATACCACATTGGCGCTGGCGACCTTTACCGACATCCTGTCGGCCGGGGCCAGCTATTACGGCATTTCGGATTTGCAGATGATCGCGCAAGACACTGACAAGCTCGAGGCATATTACGCCGCCTTGCTGGTCGGCCCGTGGCCCGATGCGCAAAAGGTGTTCAAAGGCCGCTCGCCATTGTTTCATGCCGGTCAGATCAACTGCCCGCTGATCATTTTTCAGGGCGAAGATGATCCGGTCGTGCCGCCGCCGCAAGCCCATGTTCTGATCGACAGCCTGATGGACCGCAAAATGCCCGTCGCATGGGAGTTCTTCCCCGGCGAAGGCCATGGGTTCAAGCAGAAAGCCCATTTGATCCAGTCGCTTGAAGAGGAACTTTCGTTTTACGGAGCGATTATGGGCTTTACACCGGCGGGGCATCTGGCGCAGCCTGCTATCGAAAATTGGCCTGCATAATCAGGCTATTATGCGTTCAACTAGGGGGATGAGAATGCTGAAAATTGCAACTGGAGCGAGTGAAGAGACGGATACGGTCGAAGCTGTCGAAGAAGCGCTTGAAATCGCCCTCGAAGGTATGGACGGTGTCAAACCCAAAGCGGGGCTGGCGTTTGTCGGTATCGATGTGGACGTGGCCGCATTGGTCAAAGCCTTTTCCGAAGCCTGCCGGGTGTTGAACTGGCTGGCTGCACGACCGATGGTGAAGTTGCCGGCCCCGAGGGGTTCCTTGAAGACAGCGTCGTGATCACGCTGTTCGGATCCGACGATATCGACTTTACCGTGGGTCTGGGGCGCGGCGCGTCTGCCGACCCCAGGGCCGCGACAGCGGCCGCTGTTGCGGACGCCAAAAGCAAGACCGACAAGGACTCCGCGCTCTGCGTTGCCATGCCTGAGGGGATCGGCCCCAACATCAGTGAAATCGTCAGCGGCCTGCGGGCTGCCTTGGGCGAAGAATTCCCCATTGTCGGCGGGGCTTCCGGCGATCAGATGCGGTTTCAGGGGACCAAGCAGTTCTGCAACGGCGATGTCGTCTCTGACTCGGTGGTGGTGCTGATCATGTCCGGCCCGCTGGTCTATTCCTGTGGCGTGGCAACGGGGTATGTCCCCTTGGGCAACCGCCACAAAGTTACCAAATCCGAAGGGTCGACGATTCACGAGATTGACGGAAACCCCGCGATCAACCTGTACAAAGAATATGTCCAGGCGCAATCGGTCCACTTTCCGCTGGCCGTCCACAGCCCCGAACGCGAAGGCTTTTTGCTGTCCTCGCCGCATTTCTTTAATGAAGAAACGGGTGCGGTGACCTTTGTGAATCCAATCGAGGTCGACAAAGAGGTGCAGATTGCGACAGCATCGCGCGACGAAATCGTCGTGGCTGCCCGGACCGCCGTCGAATCTGCCTTCAAGGGCTTTCCCAATAAGAAACCCGATGCGGCATTGTTTTTCTCGTGCGCGGGACGGCGGGCAGCCTTGGGCACCCGCACCAAGGAAGAATACGAGAGCTTCGAGACAATCGTCGGTGATGCCTTTCCGACCGCAGGTTTCTATACCTACGGAGAGATTGGCCCCGTCGGCAACAAGGGAAAATCCTTGCAGCATACCAATGCCTTCCTTGCAGTTTTGCTTGGATCGGCAGCGGCATCGTGACACATGTAGCGCATGACCAGGCAAACTTCTCCGGGGAGGGCTATTGACCCTGAAAAGCTGCTTCGGCGGTTGGAGAAGCGTCTTGCCAAGTCGGAATTCCGTCGGACCGAACTGGAGGAGTTGATGGATGGGTCACAGGCATTCCAGCGCCGCGTGATCTCAGACATCGAGGCGGCGAAGGCCAAGATCGAACATCTCTATGCCTCGCTCGAGATCGAACAGGGACGAACGGAGCAACTGCTCCGTTCGATCATGCCGGAATCCATTGCGGAAGAGCTGAAAATCAACGGCAAGGTACGCCCGCGACAGGTGGAATCGGCCACGGTGATGTTCACGGATTTCGTCGATTTTACCAAAAGCACCGAAGCGATGGATCCAGTCGTCCTGGTTGGCATGCTGGACCGCTATTACGGCGCATTTGATGAAATTGCCGCCAAACACGGCGTCGAAAAGGTGAAGACAATCGGCGACGCGTATATGACCGTCGCGGGGGATTTGAACGATTCAGGCGATATTGATCACGTGGCTGCCACCTGTGCGGCAGCGGTGGAGATCATGGACTATGTCAGCGGCCGTCTGGAACAGACCGTAGCGGATGAGTTCGCCGGATGGGCGGTGCGCATCGGCATCCACACCGGGCCGATTTCGACCGGAGTGGTGGGAACCAAAAGGCTGAGCTTTGATATCTGGGGCGACACGGTGAACACAGCCTCGCGCATGGTCAGCGCCTGCGCGCCCAACACGATCCTGCTGTCCGCCGTTTCTGCGGACCTGTTCGACCAGCCGCAGCGGGTCGAACAGCATGGCGATATTCAGGCCAAGGGCAAAGGCACGCTGCAGGCCTTCCGGCTCAAGACGTCCTGATCACTCCATATAGATCGGAACCGTGGGTTCCTTGGTATTCCCATCCGTGTAATCTTGATGGGTCGATGGGGCGACATAGGGAAACCGGTCGCTCAGGGGCTGTACGCTGGTCTTGGGCAAGACGACGCCGTCGCCGGGCTGCAGGAACGGGTTCAGGTCTTCCAGCGTCCAGTAAATGGCATCTTCGCGCAGGTTGCGCCCGTTGGGATACCCTTCGGGCTGTGACGGATCCCAAAGCAGCATATCGGGCAGGTAGAACGCCACCTTCTTTGCAACGTCCGCTTTGACCACCTCAAGCTGCTGGAAGCGGTAGGTGAATTGTTCGCTATAGTTGGCGCTGTCCTGATCGGGGGTAGATGCGTTGTAGGCGCGGTTCAGGTCCCCGATCGTGGGGTATTTTGCACTGTTGCGCGGGACGTAGTATTCGGGGTTATACCCTGCGGGCGCATCGACCAGATAGATGCCCTGAATGCCCGCTCGGCCAACGCGGTCGACGGTTTTGCCTTTGCCATCCGCCACGGTGACCCAGTAATTGAGCTTTTTGTCCTGCAATCCGGGCACTTCGAGCACGATCAGGGTCATGTCGGTCTCTCCAAAAGCCTTCTGCGAGGAAGCTTCGGCGGGCAGGTGATCGCCGCCTGCAAGTGCTTCGGTGATGGCCAGGGCAACAGGGGCATCGACCGTCAGAAAGTCAAAGAAGAACGGGTCGCGGCGGGGCCCGATGAACAGCAATTCGTCCATCTTTCCCTTTACGACCTGCAGCGGCGCGTTCAGCGCGGTCGTGAGGCCACTGCCATGGGGCGTGCCGGTCCACATGCCATCCCGCGCGTCGGCACCGGTGGCGACGCGCAGTTCGACAGGTTGTTGCTGCCCCCCATCGCCGGCACCGACCTTGATCTTGTAAGCCAGATCCGCAATCGCATCTACATCTTCATCAAAGTTGAAGATGTAGATCAGATCGGGGGACAGGGTGATTTCGGACGGGTCCGATGTGCCCTCCAGGCCCGACCCGGCCAGCGGGTTCAGCGTCATCGCCATGGCCAGCCCGCCGGTTTCAGCGCCCTTGAACAAGAACACGTCGCCAATGTCCGATTGCGGTGCCGCAATGGTATCGGGCGCATCCCGGTGGTCCGAGGCCAGCACAGGGGCCGCAAGGGCTGCCAGTGCTGTCGATAACAGAATTGATTTCAAAGAATGGTGTGAAGGTTTCATGGGATCATCTCTTTTCAAATAATATGACAGCCGTTCAACATATCTTAACCTAACAATCTTGCATGCAGTTGCATATAGGGAGGTGGTCCCCAGGAACTGGCGAAATGCGATCTGGCGGCGTTCTGGTTGTTATTTCCCCGTGCCGATATAGCCGACGAGGTACTGGATCAGCTTGAAGGCGGTGCGCGCGTCGCTTTCTATGATGCTCAGGAAATCTTCGGGGTCAATGCGCAGCAGGGTCACGGGGCTTTGGGCGCGCATGCTCAGGCGGCGCGGGTCGTTGCGGATCAGGCCAACTTCACCCACCAAAGTCCCCGGTGGCGGTATGACACTGAAGGTCACGGTTCCGGTTTCATCTTCGTCATATAATTCGATCGCGCCGGAATAGATCAGATAGGCCCCGTCGGGCAGGTCGTTCTTGCGGAAAACGATCTGGCCGGGCTCGATATCGACCCAGCGGGCGCTGAACGCCAAAAGGCGCAGCTGCGACCGGCTGAGTTCGCGAAACAGCGGTGCCTTGCGCAGTGCGGACCGCTTTTTATGCAGATCAGACGTTTCGCTGCTGTCCGGCGCATGATCGGTGTCTTGCCCTACGGCGATCAACCGGCCCTGGCGCAGCTCAAGCTGGTTGTCGTGAGGGCCATCTTCGGGGAGCGCCGCTTCCAGCTGGAGTATCGTGGCATCGGGGAGGATCTTGCGTAGCAGGGCAAAGCTGGCGTGGCGCACAGGGTCCGGAAAGCTTGCCATCGCCCGGTCGAGGATCACGATGCCGGGGCGTTTCACGACCACCTGCGCAAGGCTGATGTGTTCGGCGATCTGCGCGGACAGGTTCGCCCCGCGCAGCCCCGTCGGCAAGCGCTGGATCAGATCAAACAGCGCGTCTTCGGCGACACCGGCCACCAAGGCGTCGACCACCTGATCGCGGATCTGTTCCATATTCTGACGGCCCTCGGGGGTGACCTTGCCAAAGACCAGGTTCTCCAGGACATTCAGGCGTTCGTTCCAATGGTCGGCCTGCAACGGCAGATAGCGATTGGCCAGAGAAGGATCAGCAAGGGTTTTGACCTTGGGACGCGCCGCGATGATGGCGTTTTTGACCTTTTTGGTGAAAGCACGGTCAAAGGCGCGGGCAGGGACATTGAATTGCAACGACAGCAGCAGGGTTTCATCGGCGAATTTCAGCGTTTCGCCGGTGATTTTGGTTTGCTCAATGACCTTTTGCAATTGGGGCAGGATGTCGCCGGGAATGCCAAGCCTGCGAAACAGGACGCTGCCCGTCGTGTCGCTGTCAAAGGATTCGACAAGGGTCTTTGCCAAGGTCAGGGACTGGTCGATCACAAGATCAAGCAGATCCAGGGCGACTAGTAGATCGCGCAGTTTCTGGGTTGATCGCGGGCCGATCCAGTCCTCCTTGGCCTTGAGGGCCATGAGCAGGTTTTCGGCCAGTGTAAGGTCATCAAAATAGATATCATCGGAAAAGGAATCGATGGCATCTTTCAGGTTCAACCCATCTATCTGCGCCGGAATGGTACTGCGCAAAGCGGTCAGTTGATCTTGCAAAATGCTGTCTTCGGGATGTGCCAGAAACCGGTCCAATGCCTTTGAAAGAAGCGATTTTTGCGCGCCGATGGCCGACACCAGAAGCTGCCAGTCATGGCGCGCGCTTGCCAGCTGCGCATCGGTCGGATGGGGCGGGGCCGTCAACCCCAGCATGTTGCCGCTGCGCTGCGCCTCGTGCAGATCCGCCTCTGACAGATGCAGCGCGGGGGCCATGGTCAGCGGCACCATGACATTGTCGCCCACCGTGCCGCGAAAAATGTAGGGCGTGGCATTGGCGTGGCCGATCATGCGGGCGATGTGGTGTTGGCCAATGGTCGTCAGATCATGCCCGCCGATCTTGACCTGACCGGACGCTGGCGCAATGTCGCGCAACAACAGTTCAGCCAGCATGGCGCGGTCTTCGTCCTCCGGGGCGGCGATGCAAAGCCAGTCGCCCGCGGCGACCTCGAGGCTGGCACCGCTGAGCAACTGGCGGCCCATGTCGTCCTGCACGATGACGTTCGAAAGCGAAACTGTCCCGGCCATGGGCTGTTCTGCGACGTCATAGGGGGATTCGGCCAGAAAATCAGCCAGCATGTCCGGTGGATCGAACCGTTCCACGATCATATGATAGCGCTGCGAGACCTCTTGGACGGTGGTGTAATAGGTCAGCAACTCTTTCCACGGGGCAGACAGATCCTTGAATGCCGCCAGCGATGCCACAAGCGCGCCAATCGTCAGGCTGCCGTTGATCACCAAAAGGCCACCAACCAGAAAAAAGAAGAACGGCGTGATCTGGGTCAGTAGATTGTTGACGAACTTCATGAAGAATTTCTTGCGATAGATGTCGAAGCGGGTGTTGAACAGTCGCCCCAGGCGGGCGCTGACCGTCGCCATGCGGGCGGTCCAGCCGCCATGCTGGCGCAAGGTTGCGGCACCGGTTGTAATCTCGCCCACTTCGGCGGCCAGACTGCGGACCTGTCGCACCCGGCTGCGGTTCAACACGTTGATCCGCTTTTGCATCTGTGGAATCAGCCAGACCTGCACGGGAAACATCGCCATTGCGGCCACCCCGAACCAGAAATTCTGCAGGAACAGGAACAGCAGTATCGTCAACATCTGTCCGGCCTGCAGCAAGGGGGTTGCAATCGCGTCCCCCATGATGCCGCCCAATGGTTCGGCCTCGGCGGTCAGGGCTGCAACAAGCTCCCCTTCGGAAGTCTGCTGTTGATAGGCCCGTGGAAACCGCAAGATCCGCCCGATCAGCGCAAAGCGAAAGCGCCGCAGCAGACGTTCGGCCAGCACGCCTTTCATCGTATTCACGCGCATTTTCATCACGCCATACAGGATGACGAAGCCCAGAAAGCCGAAACACAGGATCAGAAGGAACGTCGTCTGCGCTAGCTCGACACCGAACACGGTGACCCGGTTGCTGGCCGCACCGATGGCGTCGTTGATGATCCGCTTTGGTAATTCAAGGGTGACGTAAAGCAGTGGAAACAGCATCAGCGTGACCACAGCCAGAACAATCTGGTCACGCTTTGAATGTCGCCAGATGAAGGAAAACAAAGATCGTTCCATACATTCAGTATGACACGAAATTCGTCACGCTCACAGAAAATTGCCGTGCGGGCCGGGCGGTTATGCGCGTTTCGTCAGTTTTTAAGGCTGCAAAAATCGTATGCCGGGAATTTGCTGGATGCGCAGCACGTCTTGATCGTAGTTCTCTGTCATCTCTTCGACCAGCTCGTCGGTCCAGTCCGGCATGTCCAGCTCTTCCTCAAGCGCTTCCTCGATGGCGAACTTGTCCAGAAACGCCGAGATCACGCGCTGCTGTTGCGGCCCTGAAATCTCCGGGTGGGCATCAAGATAGGACAAGAAGCGCTTCATGCCCTCTTTGCTCATGATGGTTTCCAGCAGATCGAATTCACCCGCAATCGGTTGATTTGCCGGAATGCCGGTCATTTCGCGCAGGATGGTGCCCCAGATCAGCGGCGCGTCTTCGTTGCACCAGACAGTGACCGAAATTTCAGGGGCCGAGTCGCGTAGCAGACCCAGCGTATCCGACCAGCGTATGTCCAGCGGATCCTTGGTGCCCCAGAAATGCGCGTCGGAATTATCGCCCGAAACCTCGTAAAGAATGGGCAGCAAAGTTGCCGGATTGCGGATCGCCATGAAAATCTGCAGCTCGTCCTCGGGGAACAATTGCACCATCCGCATCATCCGCACCGGGGCTGCGGGGTAGAGCATCCCCTCGATCATCGCAGTGGCGGGGGTGCGAAAGAAATTCGCATCCGACAAGATCGCCTTGTTCGCCTGGGAATCGTCCAGAACAGCATCCAACAGCACGTCCCGTGCCCCAGCGGAAACGGATGATTTGTACATCGCGTTCAAGGTATCGCGAAAAAGTCCGCGATAGGTGCTGGGGCCGGGCACAAATGTGCCGTGCTTCGCCAACATCGCCTTGTTCGCCAGCAGGCTTTTGAGCAAACGTTCTTCTTCTGTATAGTGGGCACCCGTGTGCAAAACCAACTGCATGAATTTCAGCTCAACTCTTTCAAATGTCCGACAGGCAATAGCCTTTCTTGCGCGATCTGTAAAACTGCAAAATTTCTTCAATTTCCCCTCTTGCACGCCCCGAAACAATCTTCTAAACGAACGCTCAATGCCCCTATAGCTCAGCTGGTAGAGCAATTGATTTGTAATCAATAGGTCCGCGGTTCGAGTCCGTGTGGGGGCACCACTAAACCTTAAAATTCGCTGAAAGTGCATGTCGGTAGGGCTGTTTGTTCGCGTGTGCGGTGACGCAACATGCGGAGCAGATGTCTGTTATTGTCTTGGCGTTAGGGCCTTGAGCGGTCATGGCGAGATATCGTTTCAGTAAGTACGCAACCGGCCTGGTTCCATTTCAACAGAGCGGTACGAAGAAACAAAACCGCCTTACATTCTGGGGAATTATCCGCGGGTTTCATTGACGTTCCGGTGTCTCTAGGGCGGAGCTGTCAAAGGCTTGGCCGGGGGCCTCTTGAGAGGTGAGAAAATCTTGTGACGGTTCTCGGGCCCGCTTTCCAGTGACTTGCGGTGAACAAAGGATCGCTCCTTTAGCCTGAGGCCCGACATCCTCCGTATAGTTTAGGTATGAAATATTTTTACTTGAAGAAAAATTCGACTCGGCCTAGCGTTGGTTCAACCAGATCAGGAGGGTGCGATGCGTGCGATATGTTTGGGTGGTGGACCTGCGGGGCTGTATTTTGCCATCTCGTTGAAATTGCGCCAACTGGACGCCGAGGTGACCGTGCTGGAACGCAACAAGCCCGACGATACCTTTGGCTGGGGCGTGGTTCTGTCGGATGAAACGCTGGATAACCTTGAACAGAACGATCCAGCCAGCGCGGCCGAGATTCGCCGCAATTTCGCCTATTGGGACGACATTGCACTGCATCACAAGGGGCAGGTGATCACATCGTCAGGGCATGGGTTCTGCGGGATTGGCCGCAAGAAACTGCTGCTGATCCTGCAGGATCGCGCCCGTGCCCTTGGGGTTGATCTGCAGTTCGAAACCGACGTCAAAGCGGCGTCGGACTATATGAAAGACTATGATCTGGTCGTCGCCTGCGACGGGTTGAATTCAAAGACCCGCCTGGAGTTTGCCGATACCTTCAAGCCCGATATCGATGTGCGCCGTTGCCCCTTTGTCTGGATGGGCACGCATCAGAAATTCGACGACGCCTTTACCTTTATCTTCGAAAAGACCGACAAGGGCTGGGTGTGGGTCCACGCCTATCAATTCGACCCCGACACCGCGACGTTTATCGTTGAATGTTCGCAGAAGACCTTTGACGCCTACGGTTTCGGCGAGATGACGCAGCAGGAATCAATCGCGGTATGCGAGGAGATCTTCAAGGATCATCTGGATGGTCACAAGCTGATGACCAATGCGAACCACATCCGCGGCTCTGCCTGGATCAAGTTCCCCCGTGTCCTATGCGAGAAATGGAGCCACGAGAATGTGGTCCTGCTGGGCGATGCGTCGGCCACTGCGCATTTTTCGATTGGATCGGGCACCAAGCTGGCTTTGGAATCGGCAATATCGCTGGCAAAGCATGTGTCGGATGATGCCGATCTGGGGTCGGCCTTCGAAAAATACGAGGCCGCGCGGCGGCTCGAGGTGTTGCGCCTGCAATCTGCAGCGCGCAATTCGGTCGAGTGGTTCGAGGACGTCGAGCGCTATCTTGAGCTTGATCCGGTGCAATTGAACTATTCGATGCTGACACGGTCCCAACGCATCAGCCACGAGAACCTGCGCAGCCGCGATCCCGAATGGCTGGGCGGGGCAGAGGCCTGGTTTATGGACCAAGCGGGTGCCGGCAGCAATCTGCCTGCCCGCGCGCCGATGTTCGCACCGTTTCAACTGCGCGACATGACGCTGGAAAACCGCATCGTGGTGTCGCCGATGGCGCAATACAAGGCGGTTGATGGCGCGCCCACCGACTGGCATCTGATCCATTACGGCGAACGCGCCAAGGGGGGTGCAGGGCTGGTCTATACTGAAATGACATGTGTGTCGGCGGATGGCCGGATCACGCCGGGCTGTCCGGGGCTTTATGCACCCGAACACGAAGCGGCCTGGACCCGGCTGACCGATTTCATCCATGCGGAAACACCTGCGAAAATCTGTTGCCAGATCGGTCACGCGGGCCGCAAAGGGTCCACCCAAGTCGGCTGGGAAAAGATGGATGCGCCTTTGCCATCGGGCAACTGGCCGCTGCTGTCAGCCTCGGCGATCCCGTGGTCGGATGAAAACGCGACCCCGAAGGCGATGACCCGTGACGATATGGATGCGGTCAAGGCGCAGTTCGTCGCTGCCGCTGAAATGGCGGACCGTGCGGGGTTTGACATGATCGAACTGCATGCGGCGCATGGGTATCTGATCTCGTCGTTTATCTCTCCGCTGTCGAACACGCGCGATGATGAATACGGCGGATCTTTGGAAAACCGCATGCGGTATCCTTTGGAAGTCTTCGCCGCAATGCGAGACGTCTGGCCCGCAGCCAAACCGATGGCCGTGCGAATCTCGGCCAATGACTGGGCGGGCGATGATGGGGTAACCCCCGAAGAGGCCGTTGAAATTGCTGCACTGTTTGACGCGGCCGGGGCGGATATCATCGACGTTTCTGCCGGTCAAACCTCGACCCAGGCCAAGCCGGTGTACGGTCGCATGTTTCAAACGCCGTTCTCGGACCGTATCCGCAACGATGGCGGGATCAAGACGATGGCCGTGGGCAACATATTCGAGGCGGATCACGTGAATTCGATCCTCATGGCGGGACGTGCAGATCTGGTTTGCCTTGCCCGGGCGCATCTGGCCGATCCCTATTGGACGCTGCATCAAGGTGCCGCACTGGGCGACCGCCAATCCGTCTGGCCCAAGCCCTACGAGGCCGGGCGCGATCAGGCGTGGCGCAATGCCGACCGGCTGGCCGAACAGGAGGGGCGTGTCTGATGGCCCATGTGGTGATCACCGGCGGCGGCACGGGCGTGGGCGCGGAAATCGCGCAGGCCGTTGCGGCAACGGGCGCTTCAGTGACGATTATGGGCCGCCGCGAGGGGCCGCTGAAGGACCAAGGTCTGCCGTATCAGGTGTGCGATGTCACCGATGCAGATGCGGTGGCTGCGGCATTCAAGGCTGCTGTCGCGGAACACGGCCCCGTCACAGGGGTGATCGCCAATGCGGGTGCGGCCCATTCCGCACCCTTCGAAAAGATGAGCGCCGCTGATCTGACCGATATGATGGCAGTCAATGTCACCGGAGTCTTCAACGTCTGGCAGGCCGCTGTCGCGGGGATGAAGGCCGAGAAGGCCGGGCGTTTGATCGTTGTCGCCTCGACGGCGGGGCTCAAGGGCTATCCTTACGTTGCTGGCTATGTCGCGGCGAAACACGGGGTCGTCGGCCTGACCCGCGCGCTGGCGTTGGAACTGGCCCGTACCAGGATCACCGTGAACGCAATCTGTCCGGGCTTTATCGACACGCCCTTGTTGGAGAAATCCGTTGAAAACATCACCGCGACGACGGGCAAGACTGCTGAGGAGGCCCGCGCGATCCTGAAACGCGCGAGCCCGCAGAACCGCTTTGTCGGCACCGACGAGGTCGCGGCCGCCGCGCTTTACCTGCTTTCTGATGCTGCCGCGTCGGTGAACGGTCATACCCTGACCCTGTCGGGAGGAGAGATTTGAGCACGCCGTCGAAAGACCGCTTGCGCCTGTGGCTGCGGCTGTTGCGGCTGACGCGGCACGTCGATGCCCATTTGCGCGACAAACTGCGGGTCGACTTCAAGACCACCTTGCCACGGTTTGACGTGATGGCCGCCCTGTCGCGCCACCCCGAGGGGCTGAAGATGAGCCAGCTTTCAGGGGTGCTGCGGGTGTCGAATGGCAATGTCACAGGAATCGCCGACCGTCTGGCCGAAGAAGGTCTGGTCGAACGGGTTCCTGTGCCGGGCGACCGCCGCGCGATGACCCTGCGGCTGACCCCCGCAGGCAATGTTGAATTCGCCGTCCAAGCCGAGGCCCATGAGGGCTGGATCAACGACATGCTTACCGGAATCAGCGCGGCGGATGCCCGCGCCATGGCCGCACAACTGATTTCTGTGGCCCAAGTTGCTGAAAATAAGGAAAAAACCAATGACCCAAGCCATGCGTAGCGATGTGAAACACTTTCTGTGCGAGATCAAGGACGGTATCGCCACGGTCCGCCTGAACCGCCCCGACCGCAAGAACCCGCTGACCTTTGACAGCTATGCCGAACTGCGCGACTGGTTCCGTGATCTGGTCTATGCCGATGACGTGGATGTGGTGATCTTCGGGTCGAACGGCGGGAATTTCAGCTCGGGCGGGGATGTGCATGACATCATCGGGCCGCTGACCCGCATGAACATGAAGGACATGCTGCGCTTTACCCGCATGACCGGCGATCTGGTCAAGGCCATCGTGAACTGCGGCAAACCGGTGATCGCTGCCGTGGACGGTATCTGCGTCGGTGCCGGCGCGATCATTGCCATGGCATCCGACCTGCGCCTGGCCACACCAGAGGCGAAGACAGCGTTTTTGTTCACCCGTGTGGGCCTTGCGGGCTGCGACATGGGGGCCTGCGCGATCCTGCCGCGCGTGATCGGCCAGACCCGCGCCGCAGAGTTGTTGTATACCGGCCGCTCCATGTCCGCGGACGAGGGCGAACGCTGGGGCTTCTTCAACCGGCTTGTGGCGGGCGACGCGCTGGAGGCAGATGCGCTGAAACTGGCGCAGCAAATCCAGTCCGGCCCGAATTTCGCGCATATGATGACCAAGACGATGCTGGCGCAGGAATGGTCCATGTCGATCGAGCAGGCGATCGAGGCCGAAGCGCAGGCACAGGCGATCTGCATGCAGACCGGCGATTTCGAGCGCGCCTACAACGCTTTTGTCGCCAAGCAGCGCCCTGTGTTCGAAGGGAATTGAGCGGTGGTGTTCGGGGTGAGGGCGGATGCCTCCGGCGGGAGTTTATCTGGCAAAATGAAGTTGGAGGAGCATGACCATGTCTGATCGCAGTTTTCTGGACTGGCCGTTTTTCGAAGATCGGCATCGGGCCTTGGCGGATGACCTGGACGCCTGGGCGGCGGGGGCGTTGGCCAACGTGGATCATGGCGATACGGATGCGGCGTGCCGGTCCCTGGTGGCGATGTTGGGGGACGGCGGGTGGCTGCGGTATTCCGGTGCGCAGGGGGACGATACGCTGGATGTGCGCAGCTTGTGCCTGATCCGCGAAACGCTGGCGCGTCATGATGGATTGGCTGATTTTTCCTTTGCCATGCAAGGTCTTGGGACCGGCGCGATCAGCTTGTTCGGCACACCCGAACAGCAAGAGGCGTGGTTGCCCAAGACGCGGTCCGGTGCGGCGATTTCTGCCTTTGCGCTGACCGAACCGCAGTCGGGGTCTGATGTGGCGAATTCCACGATGACCGCCGAACGGGATGGCGATGATTATGTATTGAACGGCGAGAAGACCTGGATCTCCAACGGTGGGATCGCGGATGTTTATACATTGTTTGCACGGACCGGTGAGGCACCAGGCGCGCGCGGGTTGTCGGCCTTTATCTTGCCAGCTGGCTTGCCGGGGTTCGAGATAGCGGACCGTCTGCAAGTCATCGCACCGCATCCCTTGGCGACCTTGCGCTTTACCGATTGCCGCGTGCCTGCGTCTGCAATGTTGGGCGCACAGGGGCAAGGCTTTGCCATTGCGATGTCGGTGCTGGATGTGTTCCGGTCTACGGTGGCCGCCGCGGCATTGGGCTTTGCCCGCCGGGCGTTGGACGAGGCGCTGAAACGGGTTTCTACCCGCGAGGTGCAGGGCAAACCCCTGGCTGACTTGCAGATGGTGCAGGGGCATATTGCGGATATGGCGGTGGATGTGGATGCATCGGCTTTGCTGATCTACCGCGCTGCCTGGCTGAAGGATCAGGGTGCACCACGGGTCACCCGCGAGGCGGCGATGGCCAAGCTGTTCGCCACGGACCATGCGCAGATCGTGATCGACAAGGCTGTCCAGCTGTTTGGCGGCGACGGGGTGCGGAATGGCATGGCGGTTGAAAGCCTGTACCGTGAAATCCGTGCCTTGCGGATCTACGAGGGTGCGTCCGACGTGCAGCGGGTCGTGATTGCGCGCCAGACTTTGGGTGCGATGTAAGGAGAGGTGGATATGCAACCGTCAGGACATTTGGACAGCTTTACACGCGATAACCTTCCGGCAGCGGACCGCTGGCCTAACCTGCTGCTGGAGGGGTTTGACTATCCTGACCGGTTGAATGTCGGCGTGGAACTTACTGATAAGATGGTGGAAAATGGTTTCGGCGACGCCACAGCGCTTATCGGAAATGGCCGCCGCCGGACCTATAAGGAACTGACCGACTGGACCAACAAGCTGGCCCGCGCGATGGTCGAAAACCTTGGGCTCAAGCCCGGAAACCGGGTGTTGATCCGGTCGGCGAACAATCCGGCGATGGTGGCGTGTTGGTTGGCGGCGACCAAGGCGGGTGCTGTCGTGGTCAACACGATGCCCATGCTGCGCGCCGGAGAGTTGACGGCCATTGTCGACAAGGCCGAGATCAGCCATGCGCTGTGCGACACCCGCCTGATGGACGAGATGACGGCCTGCGCCAAGGGCTCTCGATACCTGAAGTCGGTGGTTGGGTTTGACGGCACCAGCAACCATGACGCCGAACTGGACCGTCTGGCGCTGGAAAAACCCGTTCAGTTCCAATCTGTTGACACGGCAGTGGATGACGTGGCTCTGCTTGGGTTCACCTCGGGCACGACGGGCAGCCCCAAGGCGACCATGCATTTCCATCGCGATCTGCTGATCATCGCCGACGGCTATGCCCGCGAAGTTTTGCAGGTCACGCCAAGCGATGTTTTTGTCGGATCACCCCCGTTGGCGTTTACCTTCGGCCTTGGGGGACTGGCGATTTTCCCCTTGCGTTTCGGTGCGGCCGCGACCCTGCTTGAGAATGCGTCGCCCCCGAATATGATTGAAATCATTGAGAAATACAAAGCGACTGTGTGCTTTACAGCCCCGACGGCCTATCGCGCGATGTTGGCGGCAATGGACCAGGGGGCGGACCTGTCCAGTCTGCGTGCGGCGGTCAGCGCCGGCGAGACTTTGCCAGCGCCTGTGTACCACGACTGGAAGGAAAAGACCGGCAAGCCGATGCTGGACGGGATCGGGGCGACTGAAATGTTGCACATCTTTATCTCAAACCGGTTTGACGATCACAGGGCGGCCTGTACGGGCAAACCGGTCAGCGGATATCAGGCCAAGGTCATTGGCGAAGACGGGGCCGAAGTGTCCCGTGGAGAGGTGGGGCGGTTGGCCGTTCGGGGGCCGACAGGCTGCCGCTATCTGGCCGATGACCGGCAGGGCGTGTACGTCAAGGACGGGTGGAACATCACTGGCGACAGTTTCAGTATGGACGAGGATGGCTATCTCCATTTCGCCGCGCGCAATGACGACATGATCATTTCGGCAGGGTATAACATCGCCGGGCCCGAGGTTGAGGCAGCGTTGTTGTCGCATCCGTTCGTGGTGGAGTGTGCGGTGGTTGCAAAGCCGGACGAACAGCGCGGTTCCATCGTGCAGGCGCATGTTGTGCTTGCAATTGATACACCGAAAGATGCCAGCACAATCAAGCTGTTGCAGGATCATGTTAAAGCGGAAATAGCGCCGTTCAAATACCCCAGGGACATCAGGTTCATCGATGCGCTGCCCAAGACGCCCACCGGAAAAATCCAGCGCTTTGCATTGCGGGAAAAGACATGAGCAGTTTTGAGGAAGCCTCGAAAGGGGCGAAAATGGATTTTGCCAAGGACATGTCCTATGGCGACTATCTGGGGTTGGATGCGATCTTGTCGTCGCAACATCCGCTTAGTGATGCCCATGACGAGATGTTGTTCATCGTGCAGCACCAGACCTCCGAACTGTGGATGCGGCTGGCCATTCACGAACTTCAGGCCGCGCGGCGGGTGATGCTGGCCGATGATCTGGCATCGGCCTTCAAGATGCTGTCCCGTGTGGCGCGGATTTTTGAACAGCTTAACAGCGCGTGGGACGTTCTGCGTACGATGACCCCAAGTGAATATACCGCGTTCAGGCCGTCGCTGGGCAATTCCAGCGGATTCCAGTCGCATCAATACCGGTTGGTGGAATATCTGCTGGGCAACCGGAACGGCGCATTGATGCAGGTGCACAAGCATAAACCTGACGCATTGAAGGCATTGCAAGACGAATTGGCACAACCCAGCCTGTATCAGGTCGCGATCGCGCATCTGTGCAAGGGTTTTGGTCATCCGCCCCTTGCGGGCGATCCCGGATCGACCAACTGGGATGCGCAACCTGCGGTGCAAGACCTGTGGCAGCAGGTCTATGAAAACCCTTCGAAATACTGGGCGCTCTACGAGCTGGCAGAAAAGCTGGTTGATCTTGAGGACTACTTTCGGCGCTGGCGTTTCAACCATGTTACGACCGTTGAACGGATCATCGGTTTCAAACGCGGGACAGGGGGTACCAATGGCGTCGCCTATCTGCGCAAGATGCTCGAAGTGGAACTTTTCCCGGAACTTTGGCACGTAAGAGGAGCCCTGTAAGTGGCTGATATACTGAATAAAGAAGCGTTCTTTCTGCCCGAAGGTGTGATCTATCTGGATGGGAATTCGTTGGGACCGTTGCCGCGTGCCGTTCCTGCACGGGTGCAGTCCATGATGGCCGATGAGTGGGGCGAGATGCTGATCCGGGGCTGGAACAAGGCCAACTGGATGGAACAGCCTTCCCGTGTCGGCAATATGGTCGCGCGCATCATTGGCGCGCCGGACGGGTCCGTCGTGATGGGCGATACGCTGTCGATCAAGGTTTTTCAGGCGCTGTCATCGGGGCTGAAGCTGCGCAAGGACCGCCGCGTGATCCTGAGCGATACGGGCAATTTCCCCTCTGATCTGTACATGGCCGAAGGGCTGGTGAAGCTGCTTGAACAGGGCTACGAACTGCGCACCGTCGCGCCCGAAGACGTCGCGGATGCGATCAGCGAAGACATCGCCGTCGTAATGCTGACGGAGGTCGATTATCGCACGGGCCGGATGCATGACATGAAGGCGATGACCAAGCTGGTCCATGATAAAGGGGCCGTGATGGTCTGGGATCTGGCCCATTCGGCGGGGGCTTTGCCGGTGGATATGGCCGGATCGAATGCTGAGTTTGCGGTTGGTTGTACCTATAAATACCTTAACGGTGGCCCCGGCGCGCCCGGTTTCATCTATGTGCGTCCTGATCTGGCAGACAGTGTCGAACCCGCGCTGGCGGGATGGCTTGGACACCGCCAACCCTTTGAATTTGATCTCAATTACGCTCCGGGAAACGGCATTGAACGGATGCGGGTGGGGACCCCACCGGTGATCCAGCTGACCGCGCTCGAGGTCGCGATGGAGCTTTGGGCCGACGTTGACATGAATGAACTGCGCGCCGCGTCCATCGCGCTTCAAGAGCAATTCATCGCGGAAATCGAACGCGATGTGCCCGCATTGACTTTGGCCAGCCCACGCGACGCGACCATGCGCGGATCGCAAGTATCGTGGCGGTTTGAACATGGCTATGCCGCAATGCAGGCGGTCATTGATCGCGGCGTGATCGGTGATTTCCGCGCGCCAGACATCATGCGCTTTGGCTTTACGCCGCTTTACATCGATAGTGCCGATGTCACGGCGGCGGTCGCAATCATCGCCGACGTGATGAACAACAATCTGTGGGACAACGATAAATATAAGGTAAAATCGCGGGTTACTTAAGCCCGCAATGCTTGACGGCCAGCCCACAAACGTCACTGTAAGACGACCAAACGAGCCCGCTTAAAGAGGCTCAACACTTCAAGGGAGAGAGTTATGAAACTGAAATCATTGATTGCAGCCGCTTCAATTGCTGCGCTGAGCGCCGGGATGGCTTATGCCGACGCCCATGGTGGCAAGGTCAAGGTCGGTATGATCACCACGCTGTCGGGTGGCGGCGCGGGCCTTGGGATCGACGTGCGCGACGGCTTTATGCTGGCGGCGAAGGGCAACGAAAACCTGGAACTGGTGATCGAAGACGACCAGCGCAAGCCTGACATCGCCGTGCAACTGGCCGACAAGTTGATCCAGTCCGAAAAGGTCGACGTGCTGACGGGCATCATCTGGTCGAACCTTGCCATGGCAGTGGTGCCCGCCGCGACGGCGCAGGGCAAATTCTACCTGTCGCCAAACGCTGGCCCATCCGCATTGGCCGGGAAGGGCTGTAGCCCTCTGTATTTCAACGTGGCCTGGCAGAACGACGCCTTTAACGAGGCGGCAGGTTCCTGGGCCAGCGAGAATGACATCAAGAAGGTCTTCCTTATGGCCCCCAACTATCCCGCAGGTCAGGACATGATCGCGGGCTTTAAACGTACCTATACCGGGGAAGTGGTCGAAGAGGTTTACACCAAACTGGGCCAGACAGACTATGCCGCCGAGATTGCGCAGATGCGCGCATCCGATGCCGATACGGTCTATTTCTTCCTGCCCGGCGGCATGGGGATTTCGTTCATGAAACAATATGCCGGTTCCGGTGTGGACAAGAATGTAATGGGTCCGGCGTTCAGCTTTGATCAGGGCATTCTGGGTGCGATCGGCGACGCGGCTTTGGGTGTCAAGAATACATCCCATTGGTCCAAAGATCTGGACAACGAGGCCAACGTGAAGTTCGTCGCGGATTTTCAGGCCGAGTTTGGCCGTCTGCCGTCGCTTTATGCCGCCCAAGGGTATGACACGGCGTTGCTGTTGCAAAGCGCCATGGGTAAGGCCGATGTGAAAGACGCCGCAGCCTTCCAGGCGGCCATGGAAGAGGCGGATTTCGCCTCGGTCCGGGGGGATTTCTCCTTTGCGCCCAACCACCATCCGATTCAGGACATCTACATGCGCGAGGTCGTCAAAGAGGGTGACGTCGTGACAAACAAGGTCATCGGCGTGGCTGCGTCAGCCCATCAGGACGTCTACGGCGCTGACTGCAAAATGTAGTCGAACGCGCTGCGCCGGTATTTTTCCGGCGCAGCGCACCCTGATTTTCTTACCGGATGGTACTTGAGGAACGTCTTATATGTCGTTGTTATTGCTGATTGAACAGGTGCTGAACGGTTTGCAGTTCGGTGTCATGCTGTTCTTGATGGCTGCTGGTCTGACGCTGATCTTTGGCGTTATGGGGCTGATCAATCTTGCGCATGGATCGCTTTATATGGTCGGGGCCTTTGCTGCCGCCGCCGTTGCCGGCTTTACCGGGTCGTTTGTCCTTGCGTTGATCGCGGCCCTTGCTGCGGCCGCCGCTGCTGGCGCGCTGATCGAACTGCTGGTGATCCGCCGCCTTTATGATCGCGACCATCTGGACCAGGTCCTTGCGACCTTTGCGCTGATCCTGATCTTTTCCGAAGGCACGCGGTATATCTTCGGCTCTTTCCCGCTGTTCCTTGATATTCCCGCTGCCCTTTCCGGCCCGATCCTGTTGCCCGGCGGCATTTATTATCCGCTCTATCGTCTGGTGATCATCGGCGCGGGCTTGCTGGTTGCCGCAGGACTGTTCCTGTTGATCGCCAGGACCCGCATCGGCGTCCAGATCCGCGCGGGCGAGGCTGACCGCGAGATGATCGCGGCACTTGGGGTCGATATCTCAAAGCTTTATACGTTGGTATTTGCCCTTGGTGCCGCCCTTGCGGGGCTGGCCGGGGCGCTGGTCGGCGCGATCCAGTCGGTGCAGGTGGGCATGGGCGAACCGGTGTTGATCCTTGCCTTTGTGGTGATCGTGATCGGCGGTATCGGATCCATCAAGGGCGCGCTTGTCGGCTCGATCCTCGTGGGGTTGACCGATACGCTGGGCGGGGTGCTGCTGCCACCGCTTTTCGCCACCTTCATGGAACCTTCTTCGGCCAATGCGGTCGGCTCCGCCGTGGCCTCTATGGCGATTTACATTTTGATGGCGGGGGTCTTGCTGTTCAAACCCTCAGGCCTGTTTGGAGGGACGTAATATGGCCCGCGAAACCCTTCTGAACATTGTGCTTTTCGCGTTGCTGCCGGTGACGGCACTGGCGGCATTCATGTTGGATGAACCCTTTGTCATCACCCTCGTGACCAAGGCAGCAATTCTGGCCTTGGCAGGCGTCGGCCTGAATATAGCCCTCGGGCTTGGCGGGTTGGTCAGCTTCGGCCATGCGGCGTTCTTCGGGCTTGGCGGCTATGCCATGGGTGTTCTTGCCAGCCACGCCCAAAGCTATACCCCGATCATGGAAAGCCCGTTTCTGATCGAGGGCACCAAATCCATGTTGGTAATCTGGGGCGTCGCGATCGTGACGGGCGGCTTGGCAGCCTTGGCCATCGGCGCACTGTCGCTGCGCACTACAGGTGTCTATTTCATCATGATCACGCTGGCCTTCGGGCAGATGCTTTATTATTTCGCGATTTCCTGGCCGGCCTATGGCGGAGAGGACGGGCTTTCGATCTATATCCGCAACGAATTTCCGGGGCTCAACACGCTTGATCCGATCCAGTTCTTTGCAATCGCCTTTGGCGTTCTGGCGATCGTGCTGTTCATCGCGAGCCGTCTGGCCAAATCCCCCTTCGGGCTGGCCCTGTCCGCCGCGCGCCAGAATGCAGAGCGGGTCGAGACCGTGGGGATCACGCCGTTTCGCCTGCGTCTGGTGGCCTTCGTTATTTCGGGGGCGATTACCGCACTGGCGGGGGCATTGTTCGCGGACCTGAACCGCTTTGTCAGCCCCACGATGTTCAGTTGGCACACCAGCGGAGAGATCATGGTTTTCGTGATCCTGGGC
This sequence comes from Roseobacter sp. GAI101, assembly GCF_000156335.1. Lineage (GTDB taxonomy): Bacteria > Pseudomonadota > Alphaproteobacteria > Rhodobacterales > Rhodobacteraceae > Sulfitobacter. The sequence continues at coordinate 1,078,538 of NZ_DS999213.1, read as the reverse complement.
GGGGTGGGTCGCCTGTTCGGCCCCGTCGCGGGTGCTGCGCTCTATATTTTGCTGGAACATGTCCTGGGCGGGCTCAGCGATTTTTGGCACATCTATCTGGGGCTGCTTCTGCTGCTGGTGGTTCTGTTTGCCCGCGGCGGATTGATCGGCACCCTTGCCGGACGCGAGGTCGCCCATGACTGAGCCACTTTTGAAACTGTCCGACCTCAAGAAAAGCTTTGGCGCGCTCAAGGCCACCGATGACGTATCACTGACGCTGTTGCCGGGGGAGATTCACGCGCTGATCGGCCCGAATGGCGCAGGAAAATCCACGCTGATCAAGCAGATCGCAGGCGGGCTACGGTCCAACAGCGGGACGGTGGAATTCGCTGGCCGTGATGTCACGCCGCTGGGGACCGTAGCACGCGCACGGGCAGGGCTGGGGCGCACGTTCCAGATATCGTCGCTGGCGATGGAATACACCGTGCTGCAAAACGCGGTTCTGGGGGCGTTGGGGCATGACGGCGGCGTGATGCGATTTTTCCGGCCCGTGATGAAGAACCGCCCGCTGGTGGATCGCGCGATGGCGGCACTTGTCCGCGTCGGATTGCAGGATCAGGCCGCCAAACGGACTGCGGATCTGTCCCACGGACAGCGCCGGTTGCTTGAGGTCGCCGTGGCGCTGACGCTTGAGCCGAAGGTGTTATTGATGGACGAACCGATGGCCGGACTTGGCGCATCGGGGTCAAAGCGGCTGACGGGTTTTCTGGACGACTTGCGCACACAGGCTCCGATCTTGCTGGTGGAACATGACATGGATGCAGTTTTCGCATTGGCCGACCGGATCAGCGTGCTGGTCTATGGCCGCGTGATCGCCACGGGCACTGCGGATGAAATACGCCGCGATCCAACCGTCCGCGAAGCCTATCTGGGTGCGGAGGACGCGGCATGAGCTTTCTGAAACTGCAAGGGGTTACAGCCTCTTACGGACCAACGCAGGCGCTGTTTGGCGTCGATCTTGAGCTTGAGGCAGGCGAAGTCTGCGCGCTGATGGGGCGCAACGGGATGGGCAAATCCTCGACCATCAAGGTGATTTGCCGGATGCTGAAACATTCCGCCGGAACGGTGCAGTTCGACGGTCGCGATCTGGGCCCGCTGCCCAGTCACAAGGCTGCACAGGCGGGGCTGGGGCTGGTGCCCGAAGGGCGGCGCTGCTTTGGGCCGCTGACCGTTTATGAAAACCTGATTGCCGCCGCACGCCCCGGTCCGTGGGATTTCGAACGCGTTTGCGTGTTGTTCCCGCGCCTTGGCGAACGGTCGGACCAGATGGCAGGATCGTTGTCGGGGGGGGAACAGCAGATGCTGGCAATCGGCCGCGCGCTGATGACAAACCCCACGCTTTTGCTGCTAGACGAGGCGACCGAGGGGCTTGCCCCCGTCGTGCGACAGGAAATCTGGGCCGCCGTGGCCACGTTGAAACGGGATGCCGGGCTGTCCTTGCTGGTGGTTGACAAGTCACTTGCCGAACTGCGCCAGGTCGCGGACCGCGCCGTCATTCTAGAACGCGGACGGTCGGTCTGGTCGGGGCCGATGGAATCCCTCGACCGCCGCGTTGCCGATCAATATCTTGGCGTCTAAGCGCCTGACTGAAAAAGGAAAACCCATGTCTCACAAAGTAATCCAGCCCGAAGGATGGGCCCCGGCCAAGGGCTATGCCAACGGCATGCTCAGCGCGGACGGGCATCTGTTCGTCGGCGGTCAGATCGGCTGGACGGCGGATCAGAAATTCGAGGCGCATGACTTCATCGGCCAGATGAAACAGGCGCTGTTGAACATCCGCACCGTGGTCGAGGCCGCAGGCGGTGTGCCCGAAGATATCATGCGTCTGACATGGTATGTGACCGACAAGGCCGAATATGTCGCCGCCCAAGCAGATGTGGGCCGCGCCTACCGCGAGGTCATGGGACGGCATTTTCCGGCCATGGCGATGGTTGTCGTCGCTGGCCTGATCGAGGATGAAGCAAAGGTCGAGATCGAAGCAACCGCCGTGATTTCAAAGCCTTAACGGCGCAAAGCAGGGGCCAGCCCGGTCGAGACCGCAAAGATCACAGCGGCGACGGTAACGATGCTGGGCCCTGTCGGCGTGTCGAATGCGAAAGAGGCTGCAAGCCCGCCGAGCGTTGAGACCATGCCGATCCCTGCCGCCATCATCGCCATCGTTTCCGGCGTGCGCGAAAACGGCCGCGCGGCGGCGGCGGGGATGATCAGCAACGCGGCGATCAACAGCGCGCCTACGACCTTTAACGCGACGGCCACCGTCAGGGCCAGCGCCACCGTCAGGATCAGTTGTTCGCGGTGGGGATTCACCCCGCTTGCGGTGGCCAGATCAGGGTTGAGCGTCGCCGACAGCAACGCCTGCCAGCGCCAGACAAGCAGCGCGATGGACACGGCGGCACCGCCCCAGATGATGACAAGGTCGCCCTTGGTCACGGCAAGGATTTCCCCGAAAAGATACGCACTCAGGTCGACCCGCTGGTTGGGCAGAAGCGACACGGCCACCAGACCGATCGCAAGCGCCCCATGCGCCATGACCCCCAGCAGCGCATCCGTGCTGACCGTGCGCCCGCTTAGCCCGCTGACGATCAAAGCCATCGCCATGGCAACCACCAGAACACCCGCAAAAACGGGCAGATCAAGCGACAGCGCCAAGGCCACCCCCAGCAAGGCGGCATGGGATGTGGCGTCGCCAAAATAGGCCATCCGCCGCCAGACCACAAAACACCCCAAAGGGGCCGCTGCCAGCGCCACGCCGATCCCGGCCAGCGCGGCACGCATCACGAAATCATCCAGCATCAGTGGTCTCCAGGGTGGTGGTCGTGGTCATGTGAATGGGTATGTTCGTGGCGGTACAGCGCCAGCGCCCCCTGCGTGCCGGTGCCAAACAACGCGCGGTATTCCGGCGCATCGGCGACAATCTCGGGGGTGCCTTCGCAGCAGACATGGCCGTTCAGGCACAAGACGCGGTCCGAGGCGGCCATGACCACATGCAGATCATGGCTGACCATCAGCACCGCGCACCCCATCTCGCGGCGGACGTCTTCGATCTGACGGTAGAACGCGGCGGCACCGGGCTGGTCAAGGCCCTGCGTCGCCTCGTCGAGGATCAGGATATCGGGCATGTTCAGCAGGGCGCGTGCCAGCAGCACCCGCTGGAATTGGCCGCCGGACAGGGATGACATCTGCTGTTTCGCCAGATCAGGCACGCCTGCCTTGTGCAGGGCGGTTTCGACCACCGCGCGGTTCTGGCGGCGGGGCAGATTCAAGAAACCCTCCACGGTCAGGGGAAGACTGGGGTCGATCTGCAGCTTTTGCGGGACATAGCCGATGCGCAGACCAGGGCTGCGCGTGATGGTACCGCCTGCGGGTTTCAGCGCGCCGATCAGCGCCCGCAGCAGGCTGGATTTGCCCGAGCCGTTGGGGCCGACGATGGTCACGATCTCGCCCTTGTCGATGGCAATGTTCACACCGTGCAGCACGGTTTGCCCGCCAAGCACCAGCCGCAGGTCGTGGGTCGCAATCAGGCTCATGCCGCGTCTCCGGTCTGGCAGGCGGGGCACAGGCCCTGTGCTTCGACCACGGTATGTTCGATCTGGAAACCGGCGGCGCGGGCCGCATCGCCAAGGCGGCCTTGGGTCAGCGCGGTGTTGCTTTCGGCGACGGACCGGCAGTTGCGGCAGATCAGGAAGGCGGGCGCGTGATCGGCCCCCAGATGGGTGCAGGCGATATAGGCGTTCAGCGCCTCGACCCGGTGGGCGAACCCGGCTTTGACCAGAAAATCAAGCGCGCGGTAGGCGACGGGTGGCTGGGTGCCCAACCCTTCGGCGGACAGGTGACCCAGAATGTCATAGGCTCCAAGCGCGCGGTGCTCGGCCAGCAGCAGTTCCAGCACCCGGCGGCGCACAGGCGTCAGCCGCAGGTCAGAGGCGGCGCAGCGCGCTTCGGCTTTGGCCATCGCATCGCTGACGCAGGCGTGGTGGTCGTGGGTTTCAAATCCAATGGTTGGCATTTTTGGCCTCCGATGCTTATTGCGTCTTGATATGTTATAACATCCACTCTAACAAGAGTTATATTATAACAATCTTGGTGAATTCTATGCGTTGGCTTCTTTGTGCCTCAACTTTTCTGTGGACTTCGACGGCGGGGGCCGATGTCCCGCGGGTCTCGACCGATATCGCACCGGTCCATGCGCTGGTCGCGTTGGTGATGGAAGGGGTCGGCAGCCCTGATCTGACGATTCCGCCGGGGGCCACGCCCCACAGCTATGCGATGCGCCCGTCCGAGGCGCGTGCATTGGCAGGGGCCGATCTGGTGGTCTGGGTCGGACCCGTGCTGACCCCGTGGCTGGCCGAGCCGATTGAAACGCTGGCCCCGAACGCCACCCATCTGACATTGCAGGACAGCGCCGGGACCGAGGTTCTGGAGAACCGCAGCGGCGTGGCGTTCGAGGCGCATGATCACGGGCATGACGATCATGACGATCATGGCACTGATGCGCATGGGGCAGAGGCGCATGGCGACGAGGCCGAACATGATGACCACGATGCACCTGCTGCATTTGATCCGCATCTCTGGCTTGATCCTGTGAATGCCTCCGCCTGGTTGGGCACGATATCAGACGCCTTGATCCGGCTTGACCCCGATCATGCCGACACCTACCGCGCCAATGCGGCCAAGGGGCAGACAGATCTGGCGCGTTTGACCGCGACGATCGAAACGCAGCTAAAGCCTTTGCAAGGGCGGCCTTTTGTCGTCTTTCACGATGCCTATCACTATTTCGAAGGACGTTTCGGGACCGAAGCCAGCGCCGCGATCTCTCTGAGCGACGGTGCCGCCCCCAGTGCCGCACGGCTGAGCGAACTGCGCGACGTGATCGCCGAGACGCAGGCGGTCTGCATCTTTACGGAACCCCAGTTCAACCCCGGTCTGGTCGCGGCACTGGATGGCGAAGGGACGCTGAAAACCGCGGCTCTTGACCCGTTGGGGGCATCGCTGACCTTGGGGCCGACGCTTTATCCCGAATTGATCCAAAGCCTTGCACAATCCTTTGTCGACTGCCTGTCAGAAGGCTGATGCCGGTCTGGCAGCGTCACGCCTGACAGAGATTATACAAACGAATTGCGCCCAAAGAGTGATCTTTGGGCGCATCGCGTTTTGAAAATTTCTTTCGTGACAATAATGGAGGGGTACGGTCAAACGACGACCAAACCCTGATCAGACGGCGATTTTTCCGCCGCCCTGTTTTGTGATCACCACGACCGCAGGGCGCGGTGGCATGGCCGGATCAAAGTCTGGCCAGCGGGTGGCAGGGTCTTCGAAGGTGCTGTTGCGTTCAAACCCGGCAAGGTTCTTGGTCCCGTCCGTGCCCGGATGCTGCACGGCGACGAACAATGTCTCGCCGTCATCGGTAAAGTAGGGGCCGCACATTTCGCCGCCGACGGGGCAGCGGAAGAACAGCTTGGACGTGCCGCGGGCGTCGCCTTCGGTTTCGACCGCATAAAGACCGTCGGATTTGCCGGTCTTGTCCCAGCTGCCGCCCTGATCGGTGCTGACCCACAAGCGCCCGTCGGCGTCGATGGCGCAGTTGTCAGGGCTGCCGAACCAGCCGTTTTCCGACGTTTCGGGGTTCCATTGCGCGCCCACCTCGGCCAGCGCGGGATCGCCGCATTTGACGAGGATCGACCATGTGCCTTTTGTGGCGGCGTGGTTGCCGCCGTCTTCCTTGATTTCGATGATGTGGCCGAAACTGCTTTTGGCACGGGGGTTCGCAGCGTTCAGCTGATCGTCTTTGCGCTTCGTGTTGTTGGTCAGCATGATGTAGGCCGTTCCATCGCCACGCGGTTGCGCGTCTTCGGGGCGGTCCATCGGGGTGGCCCCCAGCAAATCCGCCGCCATGCGGGTGTCGATCATCACGTCGCCTTGGTCGTTGAACCCGTTTTCTGCGGTCAATGGACCTTCACCGTGGATCAGCGGCAGCCAGGCGACAGTGCCGTCTTCGTCGAAACGCGCCACATAGAGCGTGCCGTCGCTGAGCAGTTTGGAATTGGCTGCGCGGTCGTCGGACACCTTGCCGCCGGAGACGTATTTATACTGATAGTCAAAGCGGTTGTCGTCGCCCATGTAGACCACCAGACGGCCGTCGCTGGACACGGTTGTTTCGGCCCCTTCATGGCGGAAACGGCCAAGGGCGGTGTGTTTCACCGGGGTCGAGGTCGGGTCCATCGGGTCCACTTCGACCACCCAGCCGAACTTGTTGGGCGCGTGGGGTTCTTTGTCGATGTTGAAGCGGTCGTATTTCTGGCCCCAGGCGTACCACATCCCCGGCACGCCATAGCGTTTCTGCGAGGCGGCTTCGCTGCTGGCGGGATCAATCACGGGCTTGCCTTCGGCATCCAGATTGTCGGTCCAGTAATAGCCATGGAAGTTTTCTTCGGCCATCAGCCATGTGCCCCAAGGGGTCAGGCCACCGGCGCAGTTGTTCAGCGTGCCGATGACCTTGGTGCCGGTGGGATCGTCATTGGTTTGCAGACGCTTGTGCCCTGCGGCGGGGCCGTCCAGCGTCATTTCTGTGTCCAGCGGGGTGATCCGGCGGTTCATCTTGCCGTCGCGCACGACCTGCCACGTGCCAGACCCATCCTTGGCGATTTCAACGACCGACCCGCCATGGGCGGCCATTTCAATGTCGATCAGCTCGGGCGTCATGCCGGAAAATTCAACGTTGTCCTGACGGCCAAGGCCGGGGAACATGACCTCTTCGTTGGTGTATTCGTGGTTCACACACAGCAGGCCACGGCTGCCGTCTTCGTTCAGCGGCACAAATCCGACGTAGTCGTTGTTATAGCCGAACTGCTTAAGCTGTGCGGCGGCTGTCTGGTTCATAACGTCGAATTCAGGCGCATCTGCGGTGATGGGGTCACCCCAACGCAGCAACACATTGGCATCATAGCCGTCGGCCACGTGATGCGTCTCGTCGTTGCCCCAGGTCAGTTCGTCGAACGCATAGCGGCTGCCGTGCGCTGCGGCCTGTGCCTGGCTGGGCGCGATCAGCGCCGAGGTGCCAAACAGCGTTGTTGTCGCAGTGACCCCCAGCATGCCCCGCAGGATGTCGCGGCGGCCGTACCGGGCATTGATCACATCACCGATCGTGTGCCCGAGATTGGGGTTCGTGGGGATGTCGTCAAAGGCCTCGTAGGCTTCGGCCTTGTTTCCGATCATGGGGTCGTTGATGATGTCGCGCCGGGTCATGGCTGCTCCTGCAGTTGGTGTATTCGATCATGCCCTAAATCCTCAAAGTTTGTCACAGTCTTGTGCACACTTGATGAAAGTTTTGTGACATCCGCAGCTATGACAGGCGCGCGAGCAATGCAGGAATATGTTTGCGGAACTTGAAGAAACCTGCGGTGGCCAGCGGCCATGCGTCGGCATCAAGGGGCGCGCGCATGCGGACCAAGGGCGGCGCATCCGGCAGGCGGTCATAGGCGTCGAACAGGGCTTTCGTCGGGCCAACCGGCGCGTCCGCTGTGACAAGCTGCGCAAATCCATGATCTTGCGCCCATTGCTTCAGCGCGAGTGCGGATGTCACCGCGGGTCCAGCGGGACCAATCCGGTCGGCCAGCAGGTTTTGCATGTTTTGCGCGGCCTGTCCCCTGAACGCCTGCACATGAGGTGCCATCTGCCAAGGCGTCTGATCGGCGGTGGCCATCACTGTCACATGGCCTGCGATCGGTCCTGCAGCATCCAGGACATGGGTTGGGTTCAGGTTGTCCTCGTGCAGGATCAACCCGCTGTGCAGGGCAGGGTCCGGCTGGCCCGTGTTCCACAGTGGCATCCTGTCTGGGTGCGGCGGCGCGGGGATGGGTGCCGCCTGCGTCGCAAGGCCGGGAACCTTTGCAAACCGGCCTTCGGTAAACTTTTCGATATTTTCCTGCGTGGCGAGGTAGGGTTTGCCGATGGTCTGGATGCCGGCGACCCATTTCCACCCCAGCGTGTTCGAGGCAGGACAGCCATCCAGCAAGTGCCGCAAAAAGAAATCTGCGCCCAATTGCCACGGCAATTCAAGGGTATGCACCCAGATCGACGCGAACCACATGCGGGCGTGATTGTGCAGATAACCACTGTGGGCCAGTTCATTTGCCCAAGCATCAAACGGGGCTATTCCGGTCTGTCCCAGACAGGCGTTTTCCCAGCGTTGACGCAATCCGGATTGAGTTTGCACCGCGTTGTGCAGGCGTTTCAGATCAGCCTGATAGGCGTCCCAGACGCTTGGGCGCAAGGCCAGCCACCCTTGCCAGTAGCTGCGCCAAAGCACTTCGGCGATGTAGCGATCTGCGTCTTTTGCGCTGTGCTGGTCCAGAACGGTACGCAGCACTTCGGATTGCGATACCAACCCTGTGCGAAGATAGGGCGACAAGGCCGAAACCGCGCCGGGGTTCTTGGCCGTGCCCAAGTAATTGCGCCTTTCACCATAGTGTCGTCCGGCATCGGGGGCAAAATTCCGCAGCCGTTCAAGGCCTGCGGTGCGGGTCGGTTCAAAGAATGTTAATGCATTTGTCATAGGGCGCGATCTAGTTCCCCGGCGTGCAGGATCAACTCGATAGGCCAGCCCCCCTTGAACCCCAAGTTGGGCGAGACTAATCTGTAGGTAAGGGTTTCGCGGGTATGGTCCCGTGAACGGCACAATCAGGCAGGCTTTATGAACGATCCCTATGAAACATACATGAACACGCTTGTCCCAATGGTGGTCGAACAGACCAGCCGGGGCGAACGCGCTTACGACATCTTTTCGCGACTTCTGAAAGAACGGATTATTTTCCTGTCCGGTCCGGTGCATGATGGCATGTCGTCGCTGATCGTCGCACAGCTGCTGCACCTTGAGGCGGAAAACCCGTCCAAGGAAATCTCGATGTATATCAACAGCCCCGGCGGTGTCGTCACCTCCGGTCTGTCGATCTACGACACCATGCAGTACATCAAACCAAAGGTGTCGACGCTGGTGATCGGACAGGCCGCATCGATGGGGTCGTTGCTGTTGCAAGCCGGTGAAAAGGGCATGCGTTTCTCGCTGCCCAACAGCCGCGTCATGGTCCACCAGCCGTCCGGCGGGTACCAGGGGCAGGCGACCGACATCATGATTCACGCACAGGAAACGCAAAAGCTCAAGACGCGCCTGAACGAGATTTATGTGAAACACACCGGTCAGTCGCTGGAAAAGGTCGAAGCAGCCCTTGAGCGGGACAACTTCATGTCCCCCGAAGAGGCAAAAGACTGGGGCCTGATCGACGAGATCGTTGAAAACCGCGGCAAGATGGACGACCCGAGCGCCGACAAAAAAGACAAGTAAACAAGGCGTGCGCGGTCAATGATTTTGCGATTGTGGACCGCGCACCGCTGGCCTAAGCTGGCCGGGAACAAGACCTAAGTGCACGCCCAAGTGGCGGGCAAGATCAAACGACAGACCTGAAAGGGTTGAAATGGCCAATACTTCGAGCAGCGACAGCAAAAACACTCTCTACTGCAGCTTTTGTGGTAAAAGCCAGCACGAGGTGCGCAAGCTGATTGCGGGCCCGACCGTCTTCATCTGTGATGAATGCGTTGAGCTGTGCATGGACATCATCCGCGAGGAAACCAAGGCCTCCGGGTTGAAGGCCACCGATGGTGTGCCGACCCCGAAAGACATTTGTGATGTCCTTGATGACTACGTCATCGGTCAGGCAATGGCCAAGAAGGTCCTGTCTGTGGCGGTGCACAACCACTACAAGCGGCTTAACCACGCCCAGAAGGGCGGCGACATCGAGCTGGCGAAATCCAACATTCTGCTGATCGGCCCGACCGGCTGCGGCAAGACGTTGCTGGCGCAGACGTTGGCACGCATTCTGGATGTGCCCTTTACGATGGCCGATGCGACCACCCTGACCGAGGCGGGGTATGTCGGCGAGGACGTTGAAAACATCATCCTCAAGCTGCTTCAATCGTCCGAATATAACGTCGAACGTGCGCAGCGCGGCATCGTCTACATCGACGAAGTCGACAAGATCACGCGCAAGTCCGAAAACCCGTCAATCACCCGTGACGTATCGGGCGAAGGCGTTCAGCAGGCGTTGCTGAAGCTGATGGAAGGCACGGTCGCCTCCGTGCCCCCGCAGGGTGGGCGCAAGCATCCGCAGCAGGAATTCCTGCAAGTGGATACGACGAACATCCTGTTCATCTGCGGCGGTGCTTTTGCCGGTCTGGACCGGATCATTGCAGCGCGGGGCAAAGGCTCGGCTATGGGCTTTGGCGCTGACGTGCGTGACAAGGACGCCCGCGGCATCGGCGAGATCTTTACCGATCTCGAGCCGGAAGACCTGTTGAAATTCGGTCTGATCCCCGAATTTGTGGGTCGTCTGCCAGTTCTCGCCACGCTCGAGGATCTGGACGAAGACGCGCTTGTTACTATCCTGACGCAGCCCAAGAACGCGCTTGTGAAGCAATATCAGCGCCTGTTCGAGATAGAAGACACGCAGCTGACCTTCACGGATGATGCGCTTGCCGCAATTGCAAAACGTGCGATTGAACGCAAGACGGGCGCGCGCGGTTTGCGGTCGATCCTTGAAGACATCTTGCTGGACACGATGTTCGAACTGCCGGGTATGGACACCGTGACCGAAGTTGTCGTGAACGAAGAGGCGGTGATGTCTGATGCCGCGCCTTTGATGATCCACGCCGAGGCCGACAAGGAACCTGCGACGGCCGGCTAAATCCAACGCATGAATTCTGAACCGGGCGCGCCAGAAACGGCGCGCCTTTTTCGTTGGAGGCCAGGCATTTGGCCTTCCGAAACTCTTTTGACTTGACGCTTGGCGGGACAACGGATTTGTCAGGCGAAACAGTGATCTGAAAGGACAACAGATGGTACAGCGTATTTATTCCGGTGGAGAGTTCGAGGCGAAGATCGGCTATTGCCGTGCGGTCGTTGCGGGTGGTTTCATCCACGTTGCCGGCACCGTCGGGCAGGGCGATACCGTCACAGAACAGTGCAGCGCCGCCCTTGCCACAATCGACGCCGCGCTCAAGGAAGCGGGGGCCTCGCTGGCTGACGTCGTCCGCGTGAACTATTATCTGCCGGACCGCGCCGAATTCGAACCCTGCTGGCCGATCCTGTCAGAGGCATTCGGGGCCAATCCGCCCGCCGCCACGATGATTGAAACCGGCCTGATTGACCCGAAATATCGGATTGAGATCGAAGTGACCGCCCTGGCACCTGCTGCTTGAACATGACGCAAGAAAGGGCGCGCGAGGATGCGTGCCCTTGCTATGAGACCCAATCATAGGGCGAGGCATCAGTCGTCCATGTGGGTCACCCATCCGGAAAGTCGAAGATTTTACATTCTTGGTCGAACATTGCCAATTTTCCGTAGATTCTGGCGGCATTGCGCAGGCAGACCCACAAAAACGGCGGGCACCTGCCCACCGGCTACTGGACGTAGGCGCGCCGATGGGGCATAGACAATCTAAAGCTTCAGGAGACCTTCATGGGCATTCTCACTTCTCTTTTGCGCAGCGCGACCTGGTGGAACGGCCAGACGCTGAACACGCAACTGTTTACTTGGCGCAAGGGCACCAAAGTGGGCGAGGATGCCCAAGGCAATATCTATTATCGCAATGCCGATGACAGCAAACGCTGGGTTATCTTCAACGGCGAGGCAGAGGCCTCGCGGATCAGCCCTGATTGGCACGGCTGGCTGCACCGGACATGGGACGAGACACCCGAAGACAAGCCTTTGGTCCATAAAGCGTGGGAAAAGCCGCATCAGGAAAACCTGACCGGTACCCCGCTGGCCTATGCGCCTGCCGGGTCCATCCGCCGCGAACATCCCAAAGATCGCGGCGATTACGAGGCTTGGAGCCCGGAATAAGCCATGCGCGAAGACCTGCCCGAAATCATGGTGGGCGGTGTCGTTCTGGCCGCTGCAATCGGGTTTGCACTTTATGCGGGGCAGGCCGCCGGCCTGACGGGGGCGCGCGATACATATGCGCTTCAGGCCAGTTTTCGCAGTCTTGAAGGCATCGACGTGGGCACCGACCTGCGTCTTGCCGGGGTCAAGATCGGCAAGGTCACCGATGTTACGCTGAACCCGACGACGTACCGTGCCGATACGGTGGTTTCGATTGATGACGGGATTGAAATTCCTGACGATAGCGCGCTTGTGGTGTCTTCCGAAGGGTTGTTGGGCGGGAATTACATGGAAATCGTGCCTGGCGGTTCGCCGTTCTACTTTTCGAATGGCGATATGATCAGCGACACGCAAGGTGCTGTCAGCCTGATCTCGCTTTTGTTGAAATTCGTATCCGGTCAAGGGGATAACTGATGCGCAAACTATTGATCTTGCTTGCTGTTCTTTCATCGCCTCTGCATGCGGAGGAGGCCACCAGCGCCCCCGGCGGGGTGTTGCGTGCGTTGGACAAGGTGTCAGGTGCCGCGCAGGACATCGTCATGTTCCGGGGGCAGACGGCCCATGTTGGCAATCTGGACGTGTTGATGACGGACTGTCGCTTTCCAAAGGGCAATCCCGCTGGCGACGCCTATGTCGAACTAGAGATCAAGACGACGGGTCGCGATGACAAACTGTTTTCGGGCTGGATGATCGCATCCTCGCCAGCGCTTTCTGCGCTGGAACATCCACGCTACGATATCTGGGCCATCCGCTGCACCACTTCCTGAGGGGTGGCAGGCGCAGGTGCCACGAAGCTGGCGCTGCGCTGTTGAGCGTCGTCAAGCAGGTCGTGGTAAGCCGCACGGGGAACTTCGATCGCCCCGAGGGACGCCAGATGTTCGGTCAGGAACTGCGTATCGAACAGGGTGAAACCACCGCGGCGCAGCCGGTCAACCAGACAGGCTAGCGCAATTTTCGACGCATTGCTGCGCCGCGAAAACATGCTTTCCCCGAAAAATGCCGCCCCCAGCGTGACGCCGTAAACGCCGCCGACCAGATCGGACCCTTCCCAAACCTCAAGCGAATGGGCGGATCCACGTGCATGTAATTCAAGATATAGCGCAAAGATCTGTTCGTTGATCCACGTCTCGGCGCGGTCGGCACAGCCCTCGACGACGTCGCTGAAGGCCGTGTTGACGGTGATGCTAAAGTCGGTCCGGCGCATCGTGCGCGCCAGACTGCGGGAGATGTGAAAACCGTCCAGCGGAAAAATGCCCCGCATCCGCGGATCGACCCAGAAAATATCCGGGTCGTCGCGGTGTTCGGCCATGGGAAATACCCCGATCGCGTAGCCGTGCAGCAGCAGTTCCGGTGTCAGGTCAGGCATTGCCCAGATTTGTTTCCAGCCAATGTTCAAGCCAGTGGATGTTGTAATCCCCTGTCAGGACATCCTTTTCCTGCAACAGCGCATGAAACAGCGGGATGGTCGTATCCACGCCATCGACGATCAATTCGCCCAAGGCGCGGTTCAGACGCGCCAGTGCTTCGGGACGGTCACGGCCATGTACGATCAGTTTGCCGATCAGGCTGTCGTAATAGGGCGGGATCGAATAGCCGTCATAAAGCGCGCTGTCCATCCGCACACCAAGACCACCAGGCGCATGGTATTGGGTGATCTTGCCGGGGCAGGGCGAGAAGGTCGGCAGTTTTTCGGCGTTGATACGCACTTCGATCGCGTGGCCGTTGATCTTGAGGTCTTCCTGGGTGAACGACATATCATGGCCCGCAGCAACGCGGATTTGTTCGCGCACCAGATCGACGCCAAAGATGCCTTCGGTGACGGGGTGTTCGACCTGAAGGCGGGTGTTCATCTCGATGAAGTAGAACTCTCCATTCTCGTAAAGGAATTCGATCGTGCCCGCACCGATGTAGTTGATGTTGGCCATCGCATCGGCGCAGACCTTGCCGATGCGCGCACGCTCTTCCGCCGTGATGGACGGGCCGGGTGCTTCCTCGAAAACTTTCTGGTGACGCCGTTGCAGGGAACAATCGCGTTCGCCCAAATGCACGGCACGTCCCTTGCCATCGCCGAACACCTGAATTTCGATGTGGCGCGGCGTGGTCAGATATTTTTCGATATAGACTTCGTCATTGCCGAAGTTTGATTTGCCTTCGGCACGGGCGGTCATGAAGGCGCGTTCCATGTCCGCCGCTGTTTGCGCGACTTTCATGCCCTTGCCGCCACCGCCGGCCGTGGCTTTGATGATGACCGGATAGCCGATTTCCTCGCCGATGCGCTTGGCATCCTCCAAGGTCGGTACACCACCGTCAGAGCCGGGCACGCAAGGCACGCCGAGGTCCTTCATCGTGTCCTTTGCGGTGATCTTGTCGCCCATGATGCGGATATGCGCGGCTGTCGGGCCGATGAACGTCAGGCCGTGATCCTCGAGGATCTGCACAAAGCCCGCGTTTTCGGACAGGAAACCGTATCCCGGGTGGATCGCTTCTGCGCCGGTAATCTCGCAGGCGGCAACGATCGACGGGATCGACAGATAGGATTGCTGCGACGACGGGGGGCCAATGCAAACGGATTCGTCCGCCATGCGCACATGCATTGCGTCGCTGTCGGCGGTGGAATGCACCGCGACCGACCCGATGCCCATTTCGCGCGCGGCCCGGATCACGCGCAATGCGATCTCTCCCCGGTTGGCGATTAGGATTTTATTGAACATTTTCAGCGCCTTATTCCAGGATCACCAAGGGGGCACCAAATTCGACAGCAGCACCATCATCCACAAGGATGCGTTTGACCGTGCCCGCACGCGGGGCCGGGATGTGGTTCATGGTTTTCATCGCTTCGACGATCAACAGGGTATCGCCCTCGGCCACGCGGGTGCCGACGCTGATAAAGGACGGCGCACCGGGTTCTGCCTGCATGTAGATCGTGCCGACCATCGGCGATATCACCGCACCGGGGTCGCTGGCAGGGTCGCTGTTTTCCGAAATTTCGGGGGCTGCCATGGCGGCAGGTGCAGGGGATGCCATCGGGGCCGGGGCCGCTTGCATCTGCTGCGGGGCGACGATCTGCTGTGGTGGTTTGCGGCTGACGCGCACATTCAGGCTATCGTCTTCGGCATAATCCCGCTTGACCTGCAGCTCTGTCAGGTCGTTTTCGTTCAGCAATTCGGCAAGGGCACGGATAAAGGCCACATCTGCGTCATGGGTGTTTTTTGTCATATTTTCCTCAACCAGTCAAAAGCGGGGGGCTGCGCCTGTAGCCCAAATCTGCCGTCTTATAGGCTATGGGGGCCGCCATGGAAAGCAACCAGTTGCCTAAGGTAAGGTTGCTTGTCAAACTGGCGTCAAACGGGGGGAGTTTACCATGAATCTGGCGCTTTGGCTGGCGCGCAGCGCCGAAGCGGGGCCGCGCAGGCCGGCCTTGTTCGCAGGGCAGGTAGAAGTTGCGGATTATGGCACCTTCGATGCGCAGGCCCGTGCGGTGGCGGCATGGCTGATCGGACAGGGCGTGGGGCCGGGGGACCGGATCGCGCTTTTCATGAAGAACACGCCTGACTATCTGATCATTTTCTACGGCATCTGGTATGCAGGCGCGGCGGTGGTGCCTATCAACGCAAAGCTTCACGCACGCGAGACGGCCTACATCCTTGAGGACTCCGATGCTCGGATCGTATTTTGCAGCCCCGGTCTGGAAACGGGGCTTGGGGATGGCATCAGCTGTATCGTGGCCCCGTCCGACCTGTATCGCGACATCCTGACGGTGCAGCCGGTGGCTGCGGTGGTTCCGCGCGCTTCCGTAGATCTGGCGTGGCTGTTTTATACCTCGGGTACGACGGGCAAGCCCAAGGGGGTGATCATCACCCACGGCATGGCGCTGTCGATGGCGCTTTGTTACCACAGCGACGTCGATCCTGTTTCGCCGGATGACGCAGCACTTTATGCGGCCCCCCTTAGTCATGGTGCCGGGCTTTATAACTTGATGCATGTCCAGATGGGCGCGCGCCATGTCTGTCCCGCCTCGGGTGGGTTCGAGGCGGATGAAATCCTTGATCTGGCGGCGCATTTCGGGCGCGTGCACATGTTTGCTGCGCCCACGATGGTCAAGCGTGTGACGGATCACGCGCGGGCCAGCGGGCGTCACGGGGACGGGCTGCGCACCATCGTCTATGCGGGCGGGCCCATGTACAATGCTGATATCATTGATGCGGTGGATCATTTCGGTCCGGTCTTTGCGCAGATTTACGGACAGGGCGAATGCCCGATGGGCATTACGGCAATGCCGCGCCAGATCGTGAGCGACCGGAACCATCCCGATTGGCGGGCGCGGTTGGGATCCGTCGGGCGGGCGCAGTCGGCAGTCGAGGTGCAGATTGGCGATGCGCAAGGGCACCCCCTTCCCGTGGGGGAGGCGGGCGAAATCATGGTGCGGGGCCAGACGGTGATGCCGGGCTATTGGAACAATCCGGAGGCGACGGCCAAGACCTTGATCAATGGCTGGCTGATGACGGGCGATGTGGGGGTGATGGACGCCGAGGGCTATCTGACGCTGCACGACCGGAGCAAAGATATGATCATCACGGGCGGCTCGAACGTCTATCCCAGAGAGGTAGAAGAAGTGCTGCTTGAGCATGATCAGGTGATTGAGGCATCGGTCATAGGCCGCCCGCACCCCGATTGGGGCGAAGAAGTGATTGGATTCATCGTTGGGACCGCGCCCGAAGCCGAACTGGACGCGTTGTGCCTGTCGCAGATCGCCCGTTTCAAACGCCCAAAGGCTTATGTGCGGTTGGAAGCCTTGCCAAAGAATAACTATGGCAAGGTCCTCAAGACCGAACTGCGTGAGCTGTTGAAATCATAGCGCCGCAGCGGCGAGCGGAAAATTCGAAGACTCCGTGCCCGTTGCCGCCGCTGCGCTTAGATGGCGAGGTATTCCGCCCGCAGTTCCGCGTTGTTCAGCACTTCCTCGGCGGACCCGTCAAAGACGACGCTGCCGGTATCCATGATGACGGCGCGGTCCGCCAGTTTCAGCGCACGCACGGCGTTTTGTTCGACCAGAATTGTCGTGATGCCCTGCGACTTGATCAGCGTCAGCGTTTTTTCGATCTCGTCAACGATGACGGGGGCCAGCCCCTCGTAGGGCTCATCCAGCAACAGCACCTTGATGTCGCGTGCCAGGGCACGGGCGATCGCCAGCATCTGCTGTTCGCCGCCCGAAAGGGTTACACCTTCTTGTTTGCGGCGTTCCTTGAGACGGGGGAAAAGCTCGTAAATCCGGTCAAGCGACCAGCCGATAGGGGGCGCGATCTGCGCCAGTTGCAGGTTTTCCTCGACCGTAAGGCCCGCGATGATCCGGCGGTCTTCGGGGACGAGGGCCAGGCCATTTGCGGCGGCTTCGTAGCTGGCCATCTTGTGCAATGGCTTGTGATCCAGCCAAACCTCGCCCTTGCGCAATTCGGGCGTACCGATCTGGGCGATGGCCCGCAAGGTCGAGGTCTTGCCCGCCCCGTTACGGCCCAGCAGCGCGAGAATTTCGCCTTCATGGACGTTGAAGCTGACGCCTTGGACGATATAGCTTTCGCCATAATACGCGTGAATGTCCCAAACCGACAGATAGGCGGGGGCGGTGGCCGCGTGGTTTGCGTTCTTCGAGAAATCGGGTTTCGTGTTCATCTTGATATCCTTGCGAGGGGCGTAGGACGGGGCGATCCGGGCCTACGGCATGCAGCAATCGGTCAGGCGGCGTCTTGCGATTCGCCCAGGTATGCTTCGCGCACCTTGGGGTGGCCCTTGATTTTGTCGGGGGTGTCTTCGACCAGCGGCGTGCCTTGGGCCAGTACGGTGATCCGTTCAGCCAGAGAGAATACCACATGCATGTCATGTTCGATGATCGCGATGGTGATGTCGCGTTCTTCCTTGATCTGCTTGAGAAGGTCGATGGTGTTGTTCGTATCCGCCCGCGCCATGCCCGCGGTCGGTTCGTCCAGCAGCAGCAGGCGGGGATCCTGGGCCAGACACATCGCGATCTCGAGACGTCGCTTGTCGCCCCGTGACATGGCGGCCGCGTGCATGTGGCGTTTGTCCGCCAGCTTCATGTTCACCAGCATTTCTTCGGCCTTGTCGATCATGTCCTGTTGGCTGGTGATCGACCCATATCCGTTCATGGCAAAGGCACCGTCCCGTTTGGCAAAGCACGGGATCATCATGTTTTCCTGCACGCTCAGATCGCCGAAAATCTCGGGCGTCTGGAACACGCGGGAAATGCCCATCTGGTTGATCTCATAGGGTTTGCGCCCCAGCACCGATTGCCCGTCGAACATCACCGACCCCGTGTCGGGGATCAGTTTGCCGACCAGCACGTTGAGCAGCGTGGATTTGCCCGCCCCGTTCGGCCCGATGATGGCATGGACCGAATTTTCCGCAATGCTCAGGTTCACGTTTCCGAGGGCTTGCAGACCTCCAAAGCGTTTACCGACATTTTTGACTTCAAGAATACCCATGGTGTCCGCTCCTTATTCTGCAGGTGTTGTTTTGCCGTCAGGCGTTTCAGGCTCGGATTTCTTGCTCCGGAAAAGCCTGCCGATGCGTTGACCGCCTTCGACCAGACCGCCGGGCAGGAAAATCACCACCATCATGAACAGCAGACCCAGCGTCAGGTGCCAGCCCTTGCCCACGAAGGGATAGACGATTGCGACCATGGCATCCGACAGGCCGTCCGGCAGGAAGGCAAACCACTGTTCCAGAACGGTTTCGTTGATCTTGGAGACGATGTTTTCCATGTATTTGATGAAACCCGCGCCCAAGACCGGACCAATCAACGTGCCTGCACCGCCAAGGATCGTCATCAACACGACCTCGCCAGACGCCGTCCAGAACATCCGTTCAGCACCAACCTGCGTGTCCATCGCCACCAGCAACCCGCCAGCAAGCCCGGCATACATGCCGGAGATCACGAAGGCCGCCAGCGTGTAGGGTTTGGAGTTCAGACCGGTATAGTTCATCCGCTGCTGGTTCGATTTCACCGCGCGCAACATCATTCCAAGGGGCGACCGGAAGATGCGAATGGACAGGTAGAAAGCCAGCAACATGGTCGCAGCGGCGATGTAATAGCCCGCGTTGAAAGTGAACACCCAGTCGCCGAGCCGCAATTCCGTCGTGGCCTTCATATCAAGGCCGAACAGATTGGCGCGCGGCGATTGTCCTGCAGGCAATGCCCCGTCCAGAATACGCGGGTCGGTGTATTTCGGTTGCAGGCCGGTTTCACCGCCGGTGATCGGTGTCAAAACCGAATAGGCCAGCGCATAAGACATCTGCGCAAAGGCCAGCGTCAGGATCGAGAAGTAGATGCCCGAGCGGCGCAATGAAATCCATCCCACCAGCAGAGAGAACAGGCCGGCCACCAGGACCGAGACAAAGATCGCCGGAACCACGTTCATGGTCAGCAGCTTCATCATCCAGATCGCGGCATAGGATCCCACACCCAGAAACGCCGCATGCCCAAAGCTAAGATAGCCGGTAAGGCCGAACAGAATGTTGAAGCCGATGGCGAAAATCCCAAAGATCACAAGGCGTTGCATCAAATCAGGGTAACCTGCGTTGAATTGCGCCATCGCCGATCCTTCGGGGAAGGGGTTCAGCAGGAAGGGGGCGAAGATGCACAGGAACGCGACGATTGCCAGCAGACCTGCGTCCTTTTTCGAAAGTCCGAGCATGTCTTACTCCTCCATCACGCCTTTGCGGCCCATCAGGCCACGGGGGCGCGTCAACAAAATGATGATCGCAACGAGATAGATGATGATCTGGTTGATGCCTGGAATGAATTCCAGCACCACCGCCATCGACGCAAAGCTTTCCAGGATACCCAGCAGGAACCCGGCCAGAACCGCACCCGGCAGCGACCCCATGCCGCCGACCACGACCACCACGAAGCTGAGCACCAGAAAATCCATGCCCATGTTGTAGTTGGGCGAATTGATCGGCGCGTACATCACGCCCGCCACACCGGCGACGGCTGCGGCAATCCCGAACATGACGGTAAAGCGCTTGTCGATGTTGATGCCCAACAGGCCGACAGTTTCGCGATCCGCCATGCCAGCGCGCACGACCATCCCGAAGGTGGTGAATTGCAGGAAGGCAAAGACCGCGCCGATAATTACGGCTGCAAAGCAGAAATATACCAGACGCCAGTACGGATAGATGATCGTGTTGGGATCCGCCCCGATCAGCGCGCCAAAATCGAACGATCCGGCAAAGGCCGCAGGGGCAGGGGTCGGGATCGGGTTTGCGCCGTAGAAATACTTGATCAGTTCGGCCATTACGATCGCCAGACCGAAGGTAACGAGGATCTGGTCCGCGTGGGGACGCTTGTAGAAGTGCTTGATCAACCCGCGCTCCATTGCGAAGCCGATGCCGATCATGACCGGGATCGCGAACAGGATCGAAAGCGGTACCGCCCAATCAATGATCACATCCCCGGCGGCCTGCCCGAAGAATTCATGCAGATAGGGCACGTCGATCTTCATCGGATTGCCCAGGAAGTCCTTGCGGCTGTCGTCGACGATAGTGTGGCTGAGGTTCAGCAGCTTACTGAAGGTGACGGCGCAGAAAGCCCCGATCATGAACAGGGCACCGTGGGCAAAGTTTACCACGCCCAAGGTGCCGAAAATAAGCGTCAGGCCCAACGCAATCAGCGCATAGGCTGATCCTTTGTCGAGGCCGTTTAAAATTTGAAGGAGAATTGCGTCCATGGTCTGTCCCATCTGTCACACATGCCGCACGCCCTGAAAAGGACGGCGGGTCTGCAGGCCGAAATTTGCAGGGCAGGCGGATGGCCCGCCCTGCAAAGGGTGTGGTGGTTTACGCGCCCGGGTTACAGGTGCCCAAGCTACCGCCAGCGAACTGTTGGTGATCGGGTGCGTACGTCACCTGATCGGCCGGGGTTACTTCAACAATTTCAACAAGGTCGAATTCGTTTTCCGGGTTTTCCTTGCCCTTCACGACGACAACGTCCTTGAAGCACTGGTGATCGTCGGCGCGGTACAAGGTCGGACCGTTGCCCATGCCGTCGAATTCGAAGCCTTGCAGCGCTTCGACAACCGCACAGGGGTTGAACGACCCGGCGCGTGTGACAGCATCCGCATACAGCAGGGTCTGCACATAGCAGGTGTGCGCTGCCTGGCTTGGCGGGAAGCCGTACTTGGTACCGAAGGACTGAACGAAAGCGTTCGTGCCCGAGTAGCGCGCGCCAAGCTGGTCTTCCAGTTTCCAGTCCCAGTTCTGCGACCCAAGGATCCCCTTGATGTTCGCACCGGCACCGCGTGCCATCAGCTCGGAGTAAAGCGGTACGACGATCTCGAACTGCTTGCCGTTGACCATCTTGTCGCGCAGGCCGAACTGAACGGCGTTTGTAAGGGAGTTCACCATGTTCCCGCCGTAGTGGTTCAGAACCAGAACATCGGCACCGGATTGCAGAACAGGCGCAATATAGGCCGAGAAATCGGTCTGTGTCAGCGGTGTCTTGACGGCGTTGACTGTTTCCCAGCCCAAGGCTTCCGTGGAAGAGCGCACGGCCTCTTCTGTAGTGTAGCCCCAGTTGTAATCCGCTGTCAGGTGATAGGCCTTGCGGTCAGCGCCGTAGGCTTTTGCCAGAACAGGCGCGAGGGCCGCACCGGACATGTACGAGTTGAAGAAGTGACGGAACCCGTTGGCCCGCTTGTCCTTGCCCGTCGTGTCGTTGGAGTGGGTCAGACCCGCCATGAAGATCACGCCAGCCTCTTGGCACAGCGCCTGCACGGCCACGGCCACACCGGAGGACGACCCGCCGGAAATCATCACGGCACCGTCTTTTTCAATCATCGACTTGGCAGACGCGCGCGCAGCGTCGGATTTTGTCTGGGTGTCGCCGGTGACGAACTGGACCTTCTTGCCCATGATGCCCGTACCGTCCAGCGCCTTCGAGCTGAAGGTCTGCAGCATACCGCCGTCGCCCATGCCGTTCAGGTGTTCGACAGCCAGTTCGAAGGCGCGCAGTTCGTCTGCGCCTTCGTCCGCGTAGGGGCCGGATTGTGGAACGTTAAAACCCAGTGTCACCGTGTCGCCCTGCGGCGCGTTGGTAAAGCCGGAATGCGCCGCAGCGCTCAGATACGTCGGCAATGCTAGGCCTGCGCCTGCAACGGCACCGGTCTTGATCAGACCACGACGTGTCAAATTCGAAAATGACATGTATTTCCTCCCAATTGTTGAAACCGCGTCATGGTTATATTCCAGGTACGCGATGCACAGAGGTGCAAACAGGATAAGATGGCAAAAGTGAAAACCAAGCAATAAGCCCCTTGATAAAAACACTTATTCTGTAAATATATTCGCAATAACTTTTACTTTACTGTAAATTACATGATATTGCAGCGCAGAAAGTCTTTGAAAATGCGGCATAAACCTACAAGTTGTTCCCGTGTCGCGTGAGGCGCTGACCGGCAGCCGCATTCGCGAGCGGCGCGTGATGGCTGGCCAGAAACAGGCCGATCTCGCGAAAGAGATCGGGATATCCGCGAGCTATCTCAATCTGATCGAACACAACCGGCGCAGAATCGGCGGCAAGCTGCTGCTGAACATCGCAAACGCGCTTGGGGTCGAACCGACGGCGCTGACCGAAGGGGCCGAGGCGGCGCTGATCGCGTCCCTGCGCGAGGCTGCCGATGACGCGGGCCTGAGCGGCCCCGAGGCCGGTCGCGCCGATGAATTCGCGGGGCGGTTTCCCGGCTGGGCCGATGTGCTGGCCAGCGCGCAGCGCCGTATCGCAACGCTGGAACGCACGGTGGAAACCCTGACCGACCGCTTGGCCCATGATCCGCATCTTGCGGCCTCCATGCATGAATTGCTGACGACTGCCGCCGCGATCCGGTCAACCGCGTCGATCCTTGCCGATACAAAGACGCTTGAACCGGAATGGCGCGACCGCTTCCATGTCAACATCGACCAGGACAGCCGCCGTCTGGCAGACAGTGCCCAGGCCCTGGTAGGGTATCTTGAGGCCGACCCCGAAGCATCATCGGTCGCCAATTCCCCCCAGGAAGAGGTCGAGGCGTTTCTGGCAGCTCACCGTTTCAGCTTTGCCACGCTCGAGGTCGCGGGCCTTGATGCCGGTG
Organism: Roseobacter sp. GAI101; assembly: GCF_000156335.1. GTDB lineage: Bacteria > Pseudomonadota > Alphaproteobacteria > Rhodobacterales > Rhodobacteraceae > Sulfitobacter. Next base: position 1,055,431 of record NZ_DS999213.1, on the reverse strand, counting down.
CGATTGAAAAGCTGACCCAGGCCGCCCCCGAATTGCAAAGCGTCGCAGGGCGTCACATCGCCGCAAATGTTCTGCAACAGGTGGCGCGCGACGCGAATGCGCTGTCGATTTCGGCGCTCAGGGGCGCACTTGATACCTTGGGTCCCGATCCTGTCGCCCTTGCCATGCAATTGGATCAACCCGTTGCCCGCATTCTGCGCCGCATGGCGGCACTGCCGGAACTGGGGGCGGGGCTGCTGGTGTGCGACCGTTCCGGTACCGTGATTTTCCGCAAGTCCATCGACGGGTTCGTGGTGCCACGCTTTGGGGCGTGTTGCCCGCTGTGGCCCTTGTTTTCGGTTCTGGGTCAAACCGGTGTCGTGGCGCGCGAAAGGTTGCATCAGCTTGGCCGCGCATCGTCGGAGTTCGACTGTATCGCCACCTGCGAAACCCTGGGCCCGTCCAGCTATAACACCCCGCCACTGGTGCAGGCGGTGATGCTGATCCTGCCTGCACGAGAAATCGCCAGCGCCAGACTGGACGTTGGTGCAACCTGCCGTGTCTGCCCGCGCGACGGCTGTCCGGCCCGCCGCGAACCATCGATCCTGTATGACGGCGTTTGATCCGGCGGCATCAGGCTTTTGACAGGGGCGTAAATCCGGTGCATCGTGTTTTTCGGCCAGTCGAGACCCCGGGACAAGGGGCCGTGGCCAAATGCGGAGGGGAGAGACCGATGACAAAGCACGTGGTGCTCGTCGAGGATGAGACAAACATCGCTGAGGCGATCAGGTTCTTGCTGGGCCGCGAAGGCTGGCGGGTCGAAACGCTTGCCAATGGCAATGCCGCAGTCGAGGTGATCCGAAAGGCCAGACCGGATCTGGTGATGCTTGATGTGATGCTGCCGGGCAAAAGCGGGTTTGAAATTCTCAAGGAACTGCGCGCCGATGCCGGGTTTGCGGATATGCCCATCTTGATGCTGACCGCGCGCGGCCATGCCCGCGACCGTGAAATGGCCGAACTTGCCGGGGTCAGCCGTTTCATGACCAAGCCGTTTTCAAATGCTGAGATGCTGGATGCCGTGCGTGAACTGACCGCTCCGGGGTCGCTGACCGCATGACCGGCCGCAAGGCATCCCCGTTGTTTCTGGAACGGCGCAGCTACCGGTTTCGCCGGATGATGGACGCGGTCCGGCTGTTGCCACTGTTGGTCCTGGCCTTCTGGATGGTGCCGTTGCTGTGGCCGGTGCAAGATGCTGGTGATGTCGCCGCTGTGTCGATGTCCCACGCCGTGCGCTATATCTTTGGCGTCTGGCTGGGGGCGATTGCACTGGCGTTCTTTTTGTGGCGGCGGACGGCCCGCCAGATTGTTCAGGAAGCCAAAAGCTGATGGTGTCCCTGAACCAGCTGATCGCAGTGTGCTTGCTGTATGTGGTCGGCCTGTTCATTGTTGCCTTTGCCGCCGAACGCGCCGCGATCCGGGGGCGGGGCGATTGGCTGCTGCGCTCGCCTTTGGTCTATACCCTGTCGCTGTCGATCTACTGCACTGGCTGGACGTTTTACGGAGCTGTCGGATACGCCGCGCGGTCGGGACTGGAATATGTCACGATCTATCTGGGGCCGAGCCTTGTCATGATCGGGTGGTGGTGGCTGCTGCGCCGCCTCGTGCGGATCGGGCGGTCGCATCGGGTCACATCGGTCGCTGACCTGATTTCGTCGCGCTACGGTAAATCGAACCTGCTGGCGATCCTCGTTACCGTGATGGCCGTGATCGGCGTCACGCCCTATATCGCGCTGCAATTGCAATCGGTTACCCTGTCGCTGTCGATTTTTGCCGCCCCCGCGGGCGTGGCCAACGGTGTGCTGGACGGTCGGGCAGAGCCGATCAATACGGCCCAAGCGGCGTTCTGGATCGCCATCGGGCTGGCGCTGTTTACCGTCCTGTTCGGCACCCGCAACCTGAACGTTAATGAACGCCACCACGGGGTCGTCATCGCCATCGCGGTCGAGGCCGTCGTGAAGCTGCTGGCGCTGATCGCAGTCGGGGTGTTTGTGGTCTGGGGCCTTGCCGGTGGCGTGACCGAGGCGATGACCCGCATCGACCAATCCGCCATTGGCACGTGGCAGGTCGACGGCGGCCGTTGGGCCGCGCTGACCTTTCTGGCGGCGGCGGCCTTTGTCTGCCTGCCGCGCATGTTTCAGGTGATGGTTGTAGAAAACGACGAGGAACGGCATCTGCAAACCGCCAGTTGGGCCTTTCCGCTATACCTGATGATGATGAGCCTTTTCGTTGTGCCGATCGCTGTTGTGGGCCTTGATCTGCTGCCCGCAGGGTCGAACCCCGATCTGTTCGTGCTGAGCCTTCCGCTGAGCCAGGGACACAACACACTTGCGATGTTCGCCTTTCTGGGCGGGTTCTCCTCTGCTACGTCAATGGTGATCGTGGCGACGCTGGCATTGTCGACGATGGTCAGCAACCACATCGTGATGCCGATCTGGCTGGCGTTGGGGCAGACCAGCGTCCAGCAGTCGGGCGATGTCCGCCATGTCGTCATCCTGTCGCGGCGGGTGTCGATCCTGTTCATCATTTCGCTGGGCTATTTCTATTACCGCGCCTCCGGTGGCAGCGGGGCGCTGGCGGCCATCGGGACGATCTCCTTTGGGGGGGTCGCGCAGTTTCTGCCGGTGTTGCTGGGCGGCATATTCTGGCGCGGTGCCACGCGCATGGGCGCATTGTGGGGGTTGGGCATCGGTTTTGGTTTGTGGGTCTTTACCATGCTCCTGCCCAGCTTTGGCCCCGACGCCGTGCTGTCCGCCGCCACGCTTGAGCAGGGGCTTTTCGGGATAGGTTGGCTGCGACCGCAGGCGCTGTTCGGCGTAGGCGGGCTGGACCCCACGGTCCACGCCGTTGTCTGGAGCCTGTCTTTGAACACATTGGCCTTTATCCTTGTATCGCTGTTCAGCTTCCCGTCCCCGGTCGAACGGCTACAGGGGGCGCAGTTCGTCAATATTTTTGACCACTCAAGCCCTGCGCGGGGCTGGACCGCCTCTGTTGCTGCCAGCGAAGACCTGATGATCATGGCGCAGCGCATATTGGGGGCCGCCGAGGCGCAGGCGTTCTTTCGGGCGCAAGCGCAGCTTCAGGAAAAATCCGAAGGCCTGCCCGAACCGACCCCTGCCTTTGTTCAGGCATTGGAGCGGGAACTGGCGGCATCTGTAGGAGCGGCGACCGCCCATGCGATGGTGTCGCAACTTGTCGGTGGGGCGTCCGTGTCGGTGCAGGACCTGCTGGCTGTTGCGGACGAATCGGCGCAGATGCTGGAATATTCCAGCCAGCTCGAGGTGAAATCACGTGAATTGTCCGATACCGCCGAAAAGCTGCGCCGCGCCAATGACAAGCTCACGCAACTGTCCCATCAAAAGGACAGTTTCCTCAGCCAGGTCAGCCATGAATTGCGCACGCCGATGACCTCGATCCGGTCCTTTTCCGAGATTTTGCGCGACGCCGAGGCGCTGAGCCCGCAGGAAAAGACCCGCTATGCGTCGATCATCCATTCAGAGACGATTCGCCTGACGCGGCTGCTGGACGACCTTTTGGACCTCTCGGTGCTCGAGAACGGCGAAGTGACGCTGAACCAGCAGCGCGGATCGCTGCGCGATGTGCTGGACCTTGCCGTTACGACGGGTCAGGCCGCCAACATCCGCGAAATCAAGATTGATCGGGACCGTGACAGCGAAGACGTCGCGCTCGAGACCGATTTGGACCGGCTTTCGCAGGTCTTTATCAATTTGATTACCAATGCGCAGAAATACTGCGTGTCCGACGCGCCCTGTCTGGCGGTGCGTGTGCACGCATCGGGCAGCACGGTTGCCGTGGATTTTATCGATAACGGTGCGGGGATCGACGCCGATGCCCGTGATCTGATATTCGAGAAATTCACCCGTGTGGCCGGTCAGGGCGGCGAGGGGGCAGGGCTTGGCCTTGCCATCTGCCGCGAGATCATCACCCGGCTGCGCGGCGAAATTTCATATCTGCCAGACAGCCCCGGCACCGGGTTCCGGGTGACGCTGCCGACCCCTCAACCGGGCAAGTTACAGGAATTAAACCGCTTCGCTGCATCTGCATAAAGACCATGGTAACCATTAAGCCTTTAGAACAAAGGCAAGTGGGGCAGGTCCCGGGCGGAGTATCAGGTGACGGATCAACTTCAATCAGCGATGCGGCGAAAGACGCAGGCAGGACAGGCATTGCACCAGTCCCGCACTGTTTCGGTGCCCAAAGCGCTGCGGTTGACCCTGTCCAAAGTCGGCAATGATCTGTTTTCGCTCCCCTTGGCCACAATGGGTGTGACGCAGCACACCGTCGACAATGAAGAGTGCCGGGATATCCTCAAGGATGAAAACCTGCTTATCCTGATGGATGGCCCCCGTGGGCTGTGCGGGGCCGTGATGATCGATCCGGCCCTTGTCGGCGGCCTGATACAGCAACAAACAATGGGAAAGGTGCTTGATGCGCCGGCTGGGTTTGTCCGGCCAATGACCGGCACTGATGCAGCATTGGCCGCCCCGCTGATTGACGCATTGCTTGAACGCGCCGCGAAACTGGTTGAAACGGACGAAGATCGCGCCGTGCTGACAGGATACAGGTTTGGCGCAAAGTCACATAATGTGCGGTTGTTGATGCTGTCGCTGGACGCGCCCGAATTTCATATCATCCGGATGACGGTCGATATGGCGCAAGGGGCCCGGCAGGGGGAGCTTGTTTTATGTCTGCCTGTGCCGCCTCGTCATGCTGTCGCGGCCCCCACCAGCCCCGACGCTGGTAGTGCAGCGGCCGATCCGGTCGCGCCCAGAACCCTCAGCGCCTCTGTCCTGCAGTTGAAGGCCGAATTAATGGTCTCGCTTGCACAGGTCACCATGTCGATCCGCGACGCAGGCGGATTGCATGTGGGGCAGGTATTGCCGTTGGGCTCTGTTTCCTTTGACGCGGCGCAAGTCAGGACCAAAGATGGCCGTATCTTGGGTGTCGGATCACTGGGGCAATCTGACGGCATGCGGGCCATGCGCCTGAAACATCGCGTGAAAACCCGTGATGCACCGAAGCGCCGCGCGGCTGATGTGGGTGAATTGGCAGCACAAGGGGCCTATGACGCGTCGTTCGAAGCAATCTATGACCCGGAAAACCTGCCGGCTCTGGAACATGATGGCGGTGGCATAGACGCGTCCGACTGGCAAAGCGACGCGCCACAGATGCCTGATATATCCGACCTGCCCGAAATGTCCCAGATGGCCGATTTTTCGGCGATGGAAGGCATGTCGGAAACCCCTGAAATGGCAGAGATGCCTGACATGTCTGATCTGCCGGGGTTTGAAGACGGATTCGGGATGGCGTCTGAGGAAGAAGATGACGGCCCCGGCCAGTTCAAGATCGGCTAGGGCCTAGTCGTTTTTGGTCAGGCGTAGCTGGCGCTGAGGATTCCACGCATGTGGCTGATGTCATAGCCGCCAGCCCGCGCCGCAGCGATAAGATCATCGGCAGGCTGTGTGCCTGCCTGGCCCAAGGCCCAGGCGATGGTCGACCGGGTCCCTGATGCGCAATAGGCCAGGACGGTTTCATCCTGTCCTACGCCGATCTCGCGGTTACGGGCGATGATGTCCGGTGTCATCGTCTGATGCGTCAGCGGCTGAACGCAAATTTAATGCCTGCCGCCTCGGCCGCCGCTTGGATGGCTGTGTGCTGATGGCTGGGGGGCACTTCCTCGTCCGGGCGGTTGCACAAGATCAGGGTGATGCCCGCCTTTGCGATCTCCGGCATGTCGGCCGGGTCGATCTGGGGGGCAGCAAAGAAGCGGGGGGTGATGTGACGCATATCCATGGATTTGATCTACCCTAGGCCCTTAGGCTCTGTCCAGCATTAGCCGCGCCTTGGGGGCCGCCAACATGCCAAGCAGCATCGCCGCCAGAAAAACCAGCCCGCCGACACCGCCAAAGCCAAGCGAGGCAAGGGCAGGGCCGGGGCACAGGCCGACAAGGCCCCAGCCCATCCCGAACAAGATCGCGCCGACAATCAGCTTGCGGTCGAACTTGGCCTCGGGACGCTCAGGAAAGTCTCCGCCGATCAGAGGTTTGCGGCCGCGTGTCAGGGCCCAGGCCCCGGCCATCGGCAGAATTGCGCCGCCCATGACAAAGGCCAGCGTCGGGTCCCAGCTGCCGAAGAAATCCAGAAAACCCTGAACCTTGTCAGTGTTCGTCATGCCAGAGAGGTAAAGACCGATGCCGAACAGGCCGCCGGACAGGATTGATAAAAGGTGCCGCATCTCAAAGCCCTCCGAACATGGCGCGCAAGGCGACGACGATCAGCGCGCCTGCAGCGATATAGACCAAAGTTGCAACGATGCCGCGCGGGCTAAGCCGCGAGATGCCGCAGACCCCGTGGCCCGACGTGCACCCGTTACCGATCCGCGTGCCAAGCCCGACCAAAAGGCCCGCCAGCACGACCATGACGATATTCCCCGTCAGATTTGTCTGGGCAATGCTACCCGAAAAATAGACGACAAGCGCAGGTGCGATGATCAGTGCTGCCAGAAAGGCCATGCGATCGGCCCATTCATGGCGTCCCGATCCATCTACGAGGCCGCCGATGATTCCGCTGGCCCCCATGATGCGGCCGTTCCCCAAAAGATAAACGGCACCGCCGCAGCCAATGGTAAGGCCGCCGATCAGGCCCCAGATCCAGTCCATTTCAATCATGTGCACCTACTCCTTTTAGGATACGGGGGGCAAAGCCCGTATCATTCAAAAGGATATATATACTTTTTTGAATGTGTAGCAATCACAAACTGCGGCCACAGCAAGCGGGCCTAGCCGAGCAATATGCCGACCACGACCATCATCAATCCGATCACAGACAGAAACAGCGCGCCAAGGTTCAGCGGCAGCACTTGTTGCAGCACGGCGCGCATTTCGTCTTCGCCCAGCTTTGCACGTTTGGCGCGGGTCACACGGACGATGCACCAGACCAGCCCGACAAGACCGATCAGTGAAATGGCGGCACCGGCCCAGATCAAAATTTCAAACAGTGATGTCGATGTATTTTCCATGATGCGCGGGCTACCTGAATTGCGCCGACGGGGCAAGTGTGGCTTGCGGGGGGGCAGGCGCGGCGTTAGTCAGTGCGCTGACCCTTTCCAGACACAGGATGCCCCCCATGAGCGATAGCGCTACAAACCCAGAATCTCCGGACGTCGTTGGCGATGCGACATACCGCGTCACTGCCAATGAATTGCGCCAGTTCATTGAACGGATCGAGCGGCTTGATTCCGAAAAGAAAGATCTTGCCGAGCAGCAGAAGGAAGTCATGGCCGAAGCGAAATCGCGCGGCTACGACACCAAGGTGATCCGCAAGGTGATTGCGCTGCGCAAACGCGACAAGGACGATATCGCCGAAGAAGAAGCCGTCCTTGAGATGTACAAAGAAGCCTTGGGTATGTGATTTTCCGTTGTGCGCGCTGTTAATTTACGGCCCGCCCGGGCATGACACCCCAAATCCGCTTGCGCCCCGGCGCAGGCCCCAATAGAAGAGCGGAAATTTTTCCGCCCGCGCACCTGAATTGCGCGGCCTTACCCTATGGAGCTAACATGCAGGTCAACGAGACGCTGAACGAAGGTCTGAAACGCGGCTATGCCATCACTGTGACAGCAGCTGAGCTGGAGGCCAAGGTCAACGAAAAGCTGGCCGAAGCGCAGCCCGAAGTCGAAATGAAGGGCTTCCGCAAAGGCAAAGTGCCGATGGCGATGCTGAAAAAGCAGTTCGGCCCCAAGATCATGGGCGAAGCGATGCAGGAAAGCATCGATGGTGCCATGCAGGAGCATTTCGAGAAATCCGGCGATCGCCCTGCGATGCAGCCTGACGTGAAGATGTCCAACGAAGACTGGAAAGAGGGCGATGATGTCGAGGTCACCATGACCTACGAAGCGCTGCCTGAGATTCCCGAGGTCGATCTTTCCTCGATCACGCTGGAAAAGATGGTCGTCAAGGCGGATGATGCAGCCGTTGACGAAGCTTTGGCGAACTTGGCCGAGACGGCTCAGGATTTCAAAGCGCGCAAGGCCGGCGTGAAATCCAAAGACGGCGACCAGATCGTATTTGATTTCCTTGGCAAAGTTGATGGCGAGGCGTTCGAAGGCGGCGCAGCAGAAGACTATCCGCTGGTGCTTGGTTCGAACTCCTTCATCCCGGGTTTCGAAGACCAGCTGGTAGGCGTTGTTGCCGACGAAGAAAAAGACGTGACCGTGTCTTTCCCTGAGGATTACCAGGCCCCCCATCTGGCGGGCAAGGAAGCTGTCTTTGAATGCAAGATCAAAGAGGTTAAAAAGCCCGTTGCCGCCAAGATCGACGACGAGCTGGCCAAGAAATTCGGTGCCGAAGACCTTGAAGCGCTGAAAAAGCAGATCGCTGAGCGTCTTGAAGCCGAATATGCGGGCGCATCGCGCGCTGTCATGAAGCGCGGTCTGCTTGACGCGCTGGACAAGCTGGTCAGCTTTGATCTGCCCCCGTCGCTGGTCGAAGCCGAAGCCGGCCAGATCGCACACCAGCTGTGGCACGAAGAAAACCCTGACGTTCAGGGCCACGATCACCCCGAGATCGAAACCACGGACGAGCACAAGGCACTGGCAGAGCGCCGTGTGCGTCTTGGTCTGCTGTTGGCAGAGCTTGGCCAGAAGGCCGAGGTTTCCGTATCCGATGCCGAGATGACCCAAGCGATCATGAACCAGGCGCGCCAGTACCCCGGTCAGGAACGCCAGTTCTTTGAATTCGTTCAGCAAAACCAGCAGATGCAGCAGCAAATGCGGGCTCCTTTGTTCGAAGACAAGGTCGTTGACTATGTGTTTGAACAGGCGACACTGAATGAAAAAGAAGTGTCCAAGGAAGACTTGCAGAAGGCTGTCGAGGCGCTGGAAGACGAAGAGTAAAGACCTCTAAGTTTCGCTATTTTGAAAGGGCCATCCGGTTGGGTGGCCCTTTTGCGTTTTGGGGAAACAAAGTTGATGGCAAGCGAAGCGGTGGTATCGGGTGCGCCCGCGTTACGCGCTGGAAAATTGGAAATTTCGATCCGGAAAATTTGAATTTTCCGACTAGCCGTCGCGCAATCCGGTCTCGATCAGCATGCCGCGGCGCTTGGCTTCGTAGTAATAGCCACGTGCGTACCAGTTGATCGCGGTGGCGTGGTCTCCGTCGGACAGCAGCCATGCACCGCGCAGATATTTGACCCCGTATTGCAGGTTTATATCGGGATCCAGCAGATCGCCTGCGGTGCCCCTGAACCCCATGCCGCGTGCCGTC
>NZ_DS999213.1:976588-1045866 GCF_000156335.1 Roseobacter sp. GAI101 | reverse complement strand
ACTGGCATCTGAAAACTCTGGTTGCAACTACGAATGGATTATAGCGCATCTGCCATTTCACAAACTGTGCCGTTTCAGATAAGCAGAGTCGCGCCTAAAGCGGCCTGTATGAGCGAAGATGCGCAGATCGGCAGCACGAGATAGGCCGCTTTTATCTAATTATGGTGATTTTAGCCGGTGTTATTGCTGGGACAACTGCCAAGGCTGTAAATTTTCCTGATGGCATGAGCGCCCGCCAAGTGACTTGCGGCATTGATAGATTCGATTGCAGTCTTCGGAAAAACCGCTGCGCCTGCTGTGCTGCAATGAAAAACGCCGCCCCTGACCAGCAGGGACGGCGTTTCAATTTTCTTTGGCTCAGAAGAGGATCAGGCGTTAGCCGAGTCGTCTTCCTGAGATTCAACTGCGTCGGCCAGATCTTCGTCATCGTTCGCGGCAGAGCCGATATCGTCGAACAATTCAGAAATCTCGAACTCTGCTGCGGCTTCTTCTTCCGCGGCCAGTTCCTGGATCGACTTGCCAGCGGCCTGAAGTTCGGCCTCTTCAGGGGAACGTGCAACGTTCAGCTGAATGGTGGCTTCGACTTCGGGGTGCAGGATGACATTGACGTCATGCAGGCCCAGATCTTTGATCGGGTTGCGCAGAACGACCTGCTTGCGGTCGACTGTGAAACCTTCGGCTGTTGCCACGTCGGCGGCGTCACGAGTTGTGACGGAGCCGTACAGAGCACCCGAATCAGACGCGGAACGGATCACAACGAACTGCTGACCGTTCAGCTTGTCCGCCATGGCTTCGGCTTCTTTTTTGGTCTCGAGGTTTTGCGCCTCAAGCTGTGCTTTCTGGCCTTCAAAGGCTTCGATGTTGGCTTTGGAAGCCGACAGCGCTTTGCCTTGGGGCAGGAGGTAGTTGCGTGCGTAGCCGGGCTTTACGTCGACGACTTCGCCCATTTGACCAAGCTTGGCCACACGTTCCAGAAGGATAACTTGCATGTGCTTTCTCCTTACTTAACGGCGTAGGGCAGCAAGGCGAGGAAGCGGGCGCGTTTGATGGCACGGGCCAATTCACGCTGCTTTTTCGCAGAGACTGCTGTGATGCGGGATGGCACGATCTTGCCACGCTCAGAGATGTAGCGCTGCAGAAGACGTGTGTCTTTGTAATCGATTGCCGGTGCGTTGTCGCCCGAGAAGGGGCAGACTTTACGACGGCGGAAAAATGGTTTTGCGGCCATGGTTTATGTCCTTTCTTTCAAGCTGATGATCAACGGCGCTCGCGGCGTTCGCCGCGCTCGGGGCGTTCGTCACGTTTCTGCATCTGAACGGAAGGCAGTTCTTTATGCTCATCAACTTTGATGGTCAGAACGCGCATTACGTCGTCGTGCAGGCGCATCAGACGCTCCATTTCCTGAATTGCGGTCGCAGGGGCGTCCGAACGCAGGAAGGCATAGTGGCCCTTGCGGTTTTTGTTGATCTTGTAGGCCATCGTCTTGACGCCCCAGTATTCGCTGTCGACGAGTTTACCGTCGTTGTCAGCCAAAACTGTGCCAAAATGTTCGATAAGGCCTTCTGCTTGCGTGTTGGACAAGTCCTGACGCGCAATCATAACATGCTCATAAAGCGGCATGTGCACTCCTATTTATATCAAGGCGCATTTCATAGGCGAGGCATTAGCGTTTTGCGGCCTCACCACGAGAGTCTGCGCGGATCAAAAGATGATGCAAAACGAAATGCTGATATACACGGTTCCGGGGGTAGGGCAAGGCCTGTCTGCCTGCATCCCTGCGCGACCGCATTACTGGTTAAGAATGCGTTAAATTCTCGTAATGGTACGATCCTCGCCACGCTTGCGCCGCTTTGTTGTCTTATTTCGAGGCAAAATTAAAGACATGACAATGACGAGTTGAGATTAGAGGATGTGAACATGACTGCGACATCGGACCTCCTGACGGGCGGACACCCGGATACCGCCACGACGGGCAAGATTGACGGTTCTGAGGTGGTGCTGCGGTGTTTGCAACGGATTGTCGGGGCTTCGTTGATCGTGGCGGCCGCTTCGTTGTGGGTCGGTTCAGGCGTAAATCTGGATGCGGATGTTGTGATCATGAAGGTGGGGTTGTCGGCCCTGTGCTGCACGATGGGGTATCTGGTTGCCCTGTCCAGCCTCAAGACCGCCCAGCCAGATATTGAAATAGACCCCGCCCGGCGCGAAGTGCGTGTGGTTCACCGCGGCATGCCGGATTTCGGGCGACCGGCCAGCGTCGGCAAAGGCCGATTGATACAGCGCTGCTGTTTTTCGGATCTCAACCGCGTTGAGCGATCCGGCAGAACACTGAGCTTTTGGGACGCCCAAGGCCAGTTCATTGCCGATGTTCACGTGGGCGACCAGAGGGCCCTGGACAAGCTGGTGTCCGGTCTGCGCGAAGCAGGTCAGACCGTATAGGAACCGTCCGATCAGGTTTCTGCGCGCCTTTCTGTTACAACTGTTCATTTGCGCGCACAAACTGTTGAAGGCTGTCGGGTTGCCGCAGACGCTGTTTACGCCACTTATAGGCCCACAACCTGTACAACTTGGAGTTTTCACATGAATATGAAGTCTGTTCTTCTCGCCACCGCCCTCACCGTGGGCGCGACATCCGCTTTTGCAGCCGAGAAATACGTTCTCGATGCAAGCCACAGCCAGATCGTCTTTACCTACAACCACCTTGGGTTTTCGACCACCACATCCATGTTCAGCGGTTTCGACGGTGAAATCATGATGGACGCCGAAGCGCCCGCCAATTCGTCCGTATCTGTTTCCTTCCCCGTGATGGACATGATCACCGGCTGGCAGCCACGCACGGACCACTTCATGTCCGAAGATTTCTTTGGTGCCGCCGAGGGTGACATGGTCACGTTCACATCCACAGGGATCGAGGTGACGGGTGACGAAACAGGTCTGATCACAGGTGACCTGACCATGAACGGCGTGACCAAATCGGTCGTTCTGGACGCAAAGCTGAACAGCATGGGCGAACACCCGATGGCAAACAAGCCATGGGCCGGTTTCGATGCGACCACATCCGTTCTGCGTTCTGACTTCAACCTTGGGAAATTCGCACCTTTCGTCAGCGACGAAGTTCAGATCGCGATTTCGATCGAGGCGATGAAAGCCGAATAAGAGTTTCAGCAATCGCTGGAAATGAAAACGCCGGGGTCATGCCCCGGCGTTTTTTTGTGTGCTCGCCAATGATTAATCAGCTTGCCGGGTGGCGACCAAGGCGATGTTCACCGCTACCTCGAAGGCCAGCGTGGCGGCATCCGTGACGCTTTGGCCAATGGCAAAGGCGCGGCGGTCCAGCGTTGTCGATCCGCTCATTCGCGCGGTATCGCCGTCGAGTGTCAGATCAAAGGGCAGGGAGATCGGGATGGATTGATCTTTGATCGTGAGGGTCCCATCCGCGACATAGCCCGCGTCGGTCAGGTTGATGTCGGCCTGGAACACAGCGGTGGGAAAGCTTTCAGCGTTGAAGAAATCCGCGCCCATTGCCTGGTCCGTGACAGACCCGAGGGCAAGCGACGGGACCGACACGGTGGTGGTGACTTCTCCGGCCTTGCCGCTTTGGGCGTCGGCATCAAACGAGATCGCAGCGGTCCAATCGGCAAAGCTGCCTTCGACTTCGGAGCCGAATTGGGTCACGACCAGCCCGATGCTGCCTTCCTCGACCTGCCACTCGGAGGCGACCTGTTCAAGGGCGGGGCCATCGGACGCAGCACCTTTGCCATCGCTTTGAAGCAGGCCCAATCCCAGACCGAGTGCGATGGCGAGTGCCCAGACCGCTGCCGCGGCCGCGACGGGGGCATAGCTGTGGTGTTGGGGGGGGACCGGCCCGATCGCGGGTTCGCCCGGCAGCATCCGGCGCAGGGTCGAATCGCCATCGATGAAGTGATGCTTGAGCGCGCCTGCCGCGTGCAGGATCAGCGCACCGATCAAGACCTTGCCCGCGATTTCATGCAGCGCGCCGAAGGCATGTTCCACGGTGGTATTCTTGGGGATGAAAAACAGGTCTTGTCCGAAGGGCCACCAGATCGGAGCAAAGCCCGAGGCTGCGGCATGGCTGATCCACCCGGCAAGCGGCACGATCACAAGCGCGCCATAGAGCAGCCAGTGCACGGTTTCCGCCAGCCAGCTTTCCAGCTTCTTGTCGGCGTTCAGCAACCCCGGTTTGGGCTGGCGAAGCGCCCACATGATCCGGAGCAGGGCGACGAAAAACACCGTCACGCCAAGAGTTTTGTGCAGCGAAAAGAACCACGCTTTCGTCGTCAGCTCTGCCTGGGTTTCGTGGGGCAAGTCGTTGGCGTAAAAGCCAAGCGCGATCAGCGTGAGGATCAGCAGGGCGGTCAGCCAGTGGAAAAACTTGGTGACGCCGCCATAGCGGATTGCGGTATTGTTGAGGGCCATTGGGAGTTCTCCGGAAAATGTGCTTCTTTTACCTAGAGTAATACAGGGCGCGGGCAATCGCAGATATTCGCACAAAAGCGGTGCAGGCTTGTTTGCGCGCACATCGCAGGGTAAAGCCGTTTGAACGACAAAACGGGGGACTTTATGAGTATTGCATTCGTGTATCCGGGCCAAGGCGCGCAAACAATCGGCATGGGCCGCGATCTGGCTGACGCCTATCCGGCTGCAAAAGCCGTGTTTGACGAGGTTGACGAGGCTTTGGGTGAAAAGCTGTCGACACTGATCTGGGAGGGCGACGCAGAGGCACTGACCCTGACGCAGAACGCGCAACCTGCCTTGATGGCGACGTCTATGGCGGCGATGGCGGCGTTGAACGCCGAAGGGATCACCATCGACAAGGCTGCATTCGTGGCCGGGCATTCGTTGGGTGAATATGCGGCGCTTTGTGCGGCGGGTACGTTTTCGTTGGCTGACACGGCGCGTTTGCTGCGCATCCGGGGCCGTGCCATGCAGGCCGCTGTGCCGGTCGGGCAGGGGGCGATGGCCGCCTTGCTGGGCCTCAGCTTTGAGCAGGCCGAACAGGTGGCGGCGGATGCGGCGCAAGGCGACGTTTGCCAGGTGGCCAACCAGAACGACCCCGCGCAGAATGTCGTATCCGGCAGCAAGGCCGCCGTTGAACGCGCCGTTGATCTGGCCAAGGCCGCAGGGGCCAAGCGCGCCTTGCTGTTGCCGGTGTCCGCGCCGTTCCACTGCGCCTTGATGGCCCCCGCAGCCGAGGAAATGGCGGGTGCCTTGGCGGATGTGACCATGCATGCGCCATCGGTACCGGTCGTGGCCAATGTGATCGCGCAAGCGGTCAGCGACCCCGATCAGATCCGCAAGCTGCTGGTCGAACAGGTCACCGGTCAGGTGCGTTGGTTGTCGTCGGTCGAATGGATGGCCGCACAGGGCGTGACTGAAATTTGGGAGATCGGCGCAGGCAAGGCGCTGTCCGGTATGATCCGCCGGATCAACAAGGAAATCACCTGCGTGAACATCGGCACGGCAGCAGATGCCGCAGCATTGAAGACGGCATGAACCGAAAAGTAGAAGGAAGAGTAGATGTTTGATCTGACAGGGAAAACCGCGCTGGTCACCGGGGCGTCCGGTGGCATCGGTGCCGATATCGCGCGCGCGCTGCATGCCCGGGGGGCGACCGTTGGGCTGTCCGGCACCCGTACGGAACCGCTTGAGGCGCTGAAGGCGGAACTGGGCGACCGCGCCCATGTTCTGCCCTGCAACCTGAGCGATATGGAGGCGGTCGAGGCCCTGCCAAAGCAGGCTGCAGAGGCGATGGGATCGGTTGATATTCTGGTCAACAACGCCGGGATCACCCGCGACAACCTGTTCATGCGCATGTCGGATGATGAATGGAATTCGGTGATCAATGTGAACCTGACCGCGACCTTCAAGCTGTGCAAAGGCGTGATGCGCGGCATGATGAAGGCACGTTGGGGCCGAATCGTGAATATCTCGAGCATCGTGGGGGCCACGGGCAATCCCGGGCAGGCGAACTATGCCGCGTCAAAGGCCGGGATGGTGGGGATGTCGAAATCGCTTGCCTATGAAGTCGCCAGCCGCGGCATCACCGTAAATGCAGTCGCTCCCGGTTTCATCACCACGGCCATGACTGACAAGCTGACCGATGATCAAAAGTCTGGAATCATGACGCAAATCCCCGCAGGTCGCATGGGAGAGCCGTCCGAGATCGCAGCCGCCGTGGTATATCTGGCCAGCGCGGAAGCCGCCTATGTCACAGGAACAACCTTGCATGTGAACGGCGGCATGGCCATGTTGTAGGACGGCGTCGCAAAGCGTTTGCCAAATCCGCGTCCTGTGCTAAAGGGAGCGCAGATTTCGCAACGGGAAGGGTTGATTGCATCCCGCGCCTTGTGACAACAAGAACCATAGCCGCCCTTCGGGGCACGATCCAACCAAACCTTTCAGGTTTGCGCGGAACCAGAAGAGGGCACAGGTGCCCGAATGAATGAGGACAGAATATGAGCGACGTCGCAGAACGCGTAAAGAAAATCGTGGTAGAGCACTTGGGTGTTGAAGAAGACAAAGTCGTTGAGAACGCTTCGTTCATCGACGATCTTGGCGCAGACAGCCTTGACACCGTCGAGCTGGTAATGGCGTTCGAAGAAGAGTTCGGCATCGAAATCCCCGATGACGCAGCCGAGAACATCCAGACCTTCGGCGACGCGGTCAAGTTCATCAACAGCGCGTCCTAAGACGCTATTGTATTCCGCCCCGTTTGGGGTGTGGATCGGTAAAATATTTCAGAAACGGCGTTCTTTCCCAGCGAAAGAACGCCGTTTCTTGTTAAGCGGGAATTTTCTTGCTTGTCTGTGGGGCTGTGGTCGGGTGAACTGGGGCAGACAATGATTCAAGCGTGAAGGCAATTCACCACCATGTCGCGAGCAGTACCGACGATTAACACAGCCAGACTGACTTTGCGGGCCATGCGGTCCGAGGATTTCGCGCGCTTTGCCGAAATCTGGGCGACACCTTCGGTCGTTACCCATATCAGTGGCAAGCCCTGGCCCAAGGCGCGGTCATGGGACGCGTTTTTGCGCAATGCCGGTCATTGGCAGGTGGTGGGTTTTGGCCAGTGGGGCATCCAGCCGCGCGGGTCGCGGGTGATGGCGGGGCAGACGGGTTTCTTTTACGGATCTCGCGGACTGGGGGAAGATTTTGACCCCTTTCCCGAAGCCGGATGGGTCTTGTCCCCCGAAGCACAAGGCACGGGGTTGGGGCTTGAGGCGGCGCGCGCGGCCCATGACTGGTTTGACCGGGTTGTGACGGGGCGGACCGTCTGTATGATTGCAGCCGAAAACGCGCCGTCCCTGCGTCTGGCCGAAAGTCTGGGCTATGTCGATCAGCGCACGGTTACCATCGACGGCGACAGCGTGCGGCTGATGACGCGCAAAGGCCCTCCGGTCTGAAGCGCGGTCGTAGGGGCCACGCGTAACACATCTTGAAATCTAAGGCTTTGCCAAGGTATAGCCGATTAACGCGAAGAAAACACCAAGGGGCTTGGATATGCGCAGAGTAGTTGTGACAGGTTTGGGGCTGGTTACTCCGTTGGCCGACGGGGTCGAGGCCAGCTGGTCCAGACTGTTGGACGGACAGTCCGGCGCGGGGAAGATCACCGGGTTTGATCCCAGCAAGCTGGTCACGCAATATGCGTGCGAAGTTCCCTTGGGTGACGGGTCGGACGGCACGTTCAACCCTGACAAGTACATGGAGCCGAAAGAGCAACGCAAGGTTGATACGTTCATCCTGTTCGGCATGGCCGCCGCTGTGCAGGCCGTCGAGGATTCCGGCTGGATGCCCACCGAGCGCGAAGACCTGGAGCGGACCGGCGTCTTGATCGGCTCGGGCATCGGGGGGCTGAACTCCATCGCCAACACCGCTGTGATGATGCATGAAAAAGGCCCGCGCCGGGTCAGCCCGTTCTTTGTACCGGGCGCGCTGATCAACTTGATCTCGGGGCAGGTGTCGATTCGCTACGGGTTCCGTGGACCGAACCATTCGGTTGTGACCGCATGTTCCACCGGGGCGCATGCCATCGGCGACGCAAGCCGCTTGATCATTCACGGTGACGCAGATGTTATGATCGCAGGCGGGGCAGAGGCCGCGATTTGCGAGATTGGCATGGCCGGGTTCAACGCCTGCAAGGCGCTGTCCACCAAGCGCCCCGATGATCCCAAGAAGGCCAGCCGTCCCTATGACGCGGACCGCGATGGCTTTGTCATGGGCGAGGGTGCCGGCATCGTGGTGCTGGAAGAATATGAACACGCGAAGGCGCGCGGAGCCAAGATCTATGCCGAAGTGTTGGGCTATGGTCTGTCCGGCGACGCCTATCACATCACAGCCCCCGCCGAAGATGGCGACGGGGCGGAACGGTCCATGCGCAATGCCTTGCGCGGGGCGGGGATCGAGCCGAAGGACATCGACTATATCAACGCCCATGGCACTTCGACCATGGCGGATGTGATCGAACTTGGCGCTGTCGAAAGAATGCTGGGTGACGCGGTTGACGGCGTGACGATGTCATCGACGAAGTCCGCCACCGGGCACCTTTTGGGGGCTGCCGGTGCGATCGAGGCGATCTTTTCGATCCTAGCGATCCGCGATCAGGTGGCACCGCCCACGATCAACCTTGATAATCCAGCCGTCGAGACGAAGATCGATCTGGCCCCGCACACGAAAGTCGAGCGTAAGATCGACATTGTCCTCAGCAACTCATTCGGTTTCGGCGGGACCAATGCCAGCGTGATCTTCGGGAAAGTGTCATAATGTGGCGTCACATTGCATCTAACGCGGTGACGTTCCTGATTTTGGCGCTGTTCCTGTTGGGCGGCGTGGTGCTGTGGGGGCGCAGTCAATATGACGCGCCTGGCCCCTTGGCGCAGGCGATCTGCCTGCAGGTCGAACGCGGGTCGAACATGCGGACCGTGGGCAGCAAACTGGCAGAACAACAGGCTGTGACGTCTGCGCCGATCTTTCGGCTTGGGGCCGATTACGAGGAAAAGACCGGTGACTTAAAGGCCGGTAGTTTTCTGATCGAACCCCAGACCAGCATGAAAGAGATCGTCGATATCGTCACCCGCGGCGGGGCCAGCACCTGCGGCACCGAAGTGGTTTACCGGATCGGGATCAATCGCATCAGCACGCTGGTGCGCGAGCTTGACCCGACGACGAACCGCTTTGTCGAAAAGGCTGAATTCACCCCCGGCGTTGATGATGTACCCGAGATCTATACTCAGACCAAAGCCAAGAACGATACACGTTTCCGAATTGCCTTGGCCGAGGGCGTGACCAGCTGGCAGGTTACCGAGGCGCTGAAGTCGATTGATATGCTGGAAGGCACCGTGGCCGAGGTGCCTGACGAGGGCGCACTTGCGCCGGACAGCTATGAGGTGCGAACCGGCGATGATCGCAGTGCGGTCCTTGCCCGGATGCAGGCCTCGCAAGAGCAGCGTCTGGCCGAAGCTTGGGAAGCTCGTGATCCCGGTCTGCCGGTGGCCAGCCCCGAAGAGCTGTTGATCCTGGCGTCGATCGTAGAAAAGGAAACCGGCGTGCCCGAAGAGCGCCAGCAGGTCGCCAGCGTCTTCGTTAACCGGTTGAACCAAGGCATGCGTTTGCAAACCGACCCGACAGTCATCTACGGCATCACCAAAGGCCAAGGCATTTTGGGCCGTGGTCTGCGGCGCAGTGAACTGCGTGCGGAAACGGCCTGGAACACCTATGTGATCCCCGCGCTGCCGCCCACGCCGATTGCCAACCCCGGCCTTGCAAGTCTGATGGCTGCCGCACAACCGGCAGAGGAAGACTATGTCTTCTTCGTGGCCGACGGTACGGGTGGACATGCGTTTGCCGTGACCTTGGAAGACCATAACCGCAATGTTGCACGCTGGCGCGAGATCGAAGCGGAACGCGGTGCGGCCGCTGCTGGCAATGCATCAACGGGCGGGAACTGACCCGTCGGGATGCGGCTTGGTTAGCAATTTCTTAACCATCGTAAGGGCTTGGAAGGTTTTGATAACCTTATTTTCCTTGACTTTGCGCACGGTCTGACGTAGAAATTCAGACATGCTAGACGAGATGGGCAAACGGCTCCGGATTTATTTCCGGTGGCCGTTTTTTCGTGTTCGCTCGGTTTGGAGGTTCCAAACGAGAGGTATGAGCAATCATGACTATGATTACCCCGGAGCAAGAGATTGCGACAAGCGAAGAGCATTTCAAAGCTCTTCAAGCAGCAATCCGCGACCTGCGTCGCGAAATCGAGAGCCTGAGAGAACGGGCCAAATCCGGGGAGGAAATCAATGAAACTGCGGCGTCAAAGGCACTGGGTAAAGCCAGCGGCATGGTGGCGACCTGCGTCAAAGTGGAGAACTATTTAAGTGACTGCCGAAACAGACAAGCGGGCATTGCCCGCGGAGGCTACGCGCTCGATCTTGACCGAGCGCGGGCTGACATCGGGTGCAAGCTGGATCGGCTCCGCCGATGCGGCGCTGCAAGACCAGTTTCTGAATGAACTGGATGAGGGAGAGCTTTTGGCTCTCCCTTTTTTATTCGAGTTTTGGGCAATGCCGCATCAACTGCCCCCTGACGGCACGTGGCGGTCGTGGGTGATCATGGGTGGCCGCGGTGCAGGTAAGACCCGTGCGGGCGCTGAATGGGTAAGGTCGATGGTGGAAGGGGCGCGGCCACTGGATGCAGGGCGTTGCCGCCGCGTGGCGCTGGTCGGCGAGACGATTGAACAGGTGCGCGAGGTGATGATCTTTGGTGACAGCGGGATTTTGGCCTGTTCGCCTGCGGACAGGCGTCCCGATTGGGAGGCCACCCGAAAACGGCTGGTCTGGCCCAATGGCGCTGTGGCGTCGGTGCATACGGCCCATGACCCCGAAGGCCTGCGCGGCCCGCAGTTTGATGCCGCGTGGGTGGACGAATTGGCCAAATGGAAAAAGGCGGAAGAAACCTGGGATCAGTTGCAGTTTGCGCTGCGATTGGGGGAGGACCCGCGGGTATGCGTGACGACGACGCCACGCAATGTCGATGTTCTGAAAAAGCTGCTGGCGTCGCCATCGACTGTCACCACCCATGCCCCGACCGAGGCGAATGCCGCAAATCTGGCGGGGTCGTTTCTGGAGGAGGTGCGCGCGCGTTATCGCGGGACACGGCTGGGACGGCAGGAACTGGACGGCGTGCTGCTGGCGGATGCCGAGGGCGCGCTGTGGACCTCGGAGATGTTGGAGCGTGGCCGTATCGAAAAGCTGCCAACGTTTGATCGCATCGTGGTCGGGGTGGACCCGGCGACGACTGCCGGGGCGGGATCAGATGAATGCGGCATCGTGGTGGTTGGCGCGCAAACCCAAGGGGCACCGCAAAACTGGCGGGCTGTGGTCCTGGCGGATTGCACAGCACAGGGGGCGACCCCGTCGGGATGGGCGCGGGCGGCGGTTTCGGCGATGGAGCAGTATGGCGCGGACCGTTTGGTGGTTGAGACCAACCAAGGCGGGCTGATGGTTGGCGAGGTGCTGCGCCAGATTGATCCGCTGGTGCCGCTGAAGTCCGTCCACGCCTCGCGGGGCAAGGTCGCGCGCGCAGAGCCTGTGGCGGCGCTGTATGAGCAGGGACGGGTGGGCCATGTGGCAGGTCTGGTTGCGCTGGAGGATCAGATGTGCCGGATGACCGCACGCGGGTTTGAGGGCAGCGGGTCGCCCGACCGCGTCGACGCCTTGGTCTGGGCATTGCATGAGTTGATGATCGAGCCTGCGGCAAGCTGGCGGTCGCCCGGCGTGCGGTTGCTGTGAGGGGGGAAGGCGGAGCGGATTGGCCCTTCGGGGAGAGTTTATTTGGCAAAATGAAGCGGAGGCGGTGTTGCGGGGGCAGCGTTCGGTCAGTTGCGGGGGCGTTAAGAGTTTATTGGCATTTTGATCGGGCGGAAGATGCACAGGCGATGAGCAGGGCAGACAAGGAGTAGGCGATATGGTTTTTGATTTTCTGAGGCGTGGAGCGGCGGTTGAAACGCCAGCGCAGAAAGCCTCGGCGACGGGGCCTGTGGTTGCCTATCAGACCAGCGGCCGGGTCGCCTGGAGCCCGCGTGATGCCGTCAGCCTGACGCGGCTGGGGTTTTGCGGTAATCCGGTCGGGTTCCGATCGGTCAAGTTGATCGCGGAGGCAGCGGCGGCTTTGCCTCTGGTGTTGCAAGATGCCGATCGGCGTTATGAAACCCATCCGTTGATGGAGCTGGTGAGCCGTCCCAATGGGGCGCAGGGGCGGGCGGAGCTGCTGGAGGCGCTCTATGCGCAGTTGCTGCTGTCGGGCAATGGTTATGTCGAGGCGGTGGGGGCCGAAGCAGGCGTTCCGATTGAACTGCATGTGCTGCGGTCGGACCGGATGTCGGTGGTTCCTGGTGCGGATGGCTGGCCGGTCGCTTACGAATATGCCGTCGGCGGACGCAAGCATCGGTTTGATGCAAGCGGACCTGCGACACCTGTCTGCCACATCAAGAACTTCCACCCGCAGGACGATCATTACGGGTTCAGCCCCATGCAAGCCGCGGCGATGGCGATGGATGTGCATAACTCCGCCTCGCGGTGGAGCAAGGCGCTGCTGGACAATGCCGCGCGCCCGTCTGGGGCGATCATCTATCGCGGCGCGGAAGGCCAGGGCAAGTTGAGCGACGACCAATATGATCGCCTGGTCAGCGAGATGGAGAGCCATCATCAGGGAGCGCGCAACGCCGGGCGGCCGATGCTGCTGGAGGGTGGGCTGGATTGGAAGCCGATGGGGTTCTCACCCTCGGATATGGAGTTTCACAAGACCAAGGAGGCCGCTGCGCGCGAGATTGCGCTGGCATTCGGAGTGCCGCCGATGCTGCTGGGGATCGCGGGGGATGCGACCTACGCCAATTATCAAGAGGCGCATCGTGCGTTCTACCGGTTGACGGTCTTGCCCTTGGCGACGCGGGTGACCGCATCCCTGGCCCATTGGTTGTCTGGGTTTTCCGGCGATGCCGTGGCCCTCAAGCCGGATCTTGATCAGGTATCGGCTTTGTCGCAGGAGCGCGACGCGCAATGGGCAAGGGTCGCCGGAGCCGAGTTTCTGACCCAGGCGGAAAAGCGCAGCCTGCTGGGCTTGCCAGCGGTGGCGGCAGATGAGTGAGGTGCCACAGTTCGAGCGGTTTGAATGTGCACCGGGGTTGCGATTGCAGGCCCATGAGAGGGTCAGTGCCATTCACCATGAAAACCTTTTGCACCGTTTGGACCGGCTGGAAGAGATGATGGAGCGTCTTGAGCGGCGTTTGTGGCTGACGGTTTATGGCGTGGTGGCGGTGATCCTTGCGCAAGGGGTGCAATCCTTTCTGGTGGTGCAACCCTGACGATCTGAATTTCAAAGGAGACTATCGTGGATACTGACATGATACACCCCGGCCTGCGGTCGGGGACCGAGGGAGCCTTGCCCGATCTTGGTACTGGGCTGGAGCATAAGTTCGCGAGGTTCGGTGAGGGCATCACCGTCGAGGGGGGAACCGAGATCAGCGGGTATGCCAGCCTGTTTGGCAGTGTCGATCAAGGCGGGGACGTGGTTGCGAAAGGCGCTTATGGGGCGTCGTTGATTGCAGGTGCAAAGGCCGATCGCCGGATCAAAATGCTTTGGCAGCACGACCCAAGCCAACCCATCGGCGTGTGGGACGAGGTCCGCGAGGATGCCCGTGGCCTGTGGGTCAAGGGGCGTATTCTGGACAGCGTCGCCAAGGGCCGTGAGGCAGCGGCGCTGATTGCGGCGGGCGCGATCGACGGGCTGAGCATCGGCTACCGAACGGTGCGCGCGGCCAAGAATCACGCAGGCCAGCGCCTGCTGACCGAACTTGATCTTTGGGAAGTCTCGCTTGTGACCTTTCCAATGCTACCCACGGCGCGGGTTGCCGCGAAAAGCGATTTTTCCGCTGTGGGAGACGTACTGCGCGACATGGCAGCTGCGTTCGAAGAGGCGCGCCAGGAGTTGACGCGGTGAAAGCCCTGCGTGGGGAATTTCAACTTTAACCAAGGGTATGTGGATGGACCAGATTGAGACCAAGACGCGGGGCGCGCCTGCGTCTGCCGCAGAGGAAGTCCGCCAGGCCGTGACAGGCTTTGTGCATGATTTCAAAGGCTTTCAGGCCGAAATGAAGACCAAGTTGCAACAAACAGAAGAGCGAATGACTATGTTGGACCGTAAAATGACTTTGCCTGCGCGTACTCCGTTGGGGGGGGGCTGTTGACGCGGCTGCGCCACATCAAAAGGCGATGAACGCCTATATCCGCAACGGAGATGATGATGGCCTGCGTGGGCTTGAGATGGAAAGCAAGGCATTGTCTTCGGCGGTGAATTCCGATGGCGGCTATCTGGTGGATCCGCAGACGTCAGACCGGGTGAAATCGGTGCTGAATGCCACCGCGTCGATCCGTGCCATTGCATCGGTCGTTCAGGTCGAAGCCACGTCTTATGATGTTTTGGTCGACCATGCGGATATGGCCGCCGGTTGGGCGACCGAAACCAATGCGGTGGCCGAAACCGGCACGCCGCAGATCGACCGCATCACCATCCAGCTGCACGAACTGAGCGCTTTGCCGAAAGCGTCACAGCGTTTGCTGGACGATTCCGCCTTTGACATCGAAGGCTGGCTGGCGGGGCGCATCGCCGATAAATTCTCGCGGGCCGAGGCGGCGGCGTTCATCAGCGGCGATGGTATCGACAAGCCCAAAGGTCTGTTGGCCCACGACAAGATTGACAATGACGTCTGGACCTGGGGCAACCTTGGATATGTACCGACGGGTGTCGATGGTGAGGTTACCGCGGATTCTGTCGTTGATCTGGTCTATGCCCTGGGTGCCCAATACCGTGCGCAGGCAAGCTTCGTGATGAACTCGAAAACCGCAGGTCATGTGCGCAAGCTCAAGGACATGGACGGGCGTTTCCTGTGGTCGGACGGTCTGGCACAGGGCGAACCTGCGCGTTTGATGGGCTATCCGGTGCTGGTGGCCGAAGACATGCCTGACAATGCAACGGATTCATTCTCGGTCGCGTTCGGTGATTTCGCATCTGGCTACACCGTGGCGGAGCGCCCGGATTTGCGCGTTCTGCGTGATCCGTTCAGCGCCAAACCCCATGTCCTCTTCTATGCCACCAAGCGCGTGGGCGGCGACGTGAGCGACTTTGCTGCGATCAAGCTTCTGAAATTCGGCATCGCGTAAAGCGGGGTCGAAGACGGGGCCGGGGCGACTTGGCCCCGGTCCGGGCGCGTGCCGATGGTGTGGGTGCATTGTCCTAGCTGCTCCCTCCGACCGAGCAATGCAGCCGGGTGCGCGCCCGGGTCCCTTAGGGGGACAGGGAAGAACGGAATAATTGGAGACGTTCCATGATGTTGATCGAAGAGACAAGCGTGCCGGATGCCGCACTTCCCGTGGACGCCTTCAAGGGGCATCTGCGATTGGGCACCGGATTTGATACGGATACGCTGCAAGACGAGGTATTGGTCAGCTTCCTGCGGGCCGCCTTGGCGGCTATCGAGGCGCGCACGGGCAAGGCGCTGATCCGGCGTAATTTCAGCTGGTCCCTGATGGCGTGGCGCACCCCCGAAGGCCAGGGCTTGCCGGTTGCTCCGGTGCAGATGGTCAGTAGCGTCACCATCATCGCGCGCGACGGGGTCGAGACGGTGATCGACCCTGAACGGTATTGGCTTGAGCGCGACATGCAGCGGCCCACCCTGCGCCCGACCAGCACTTTGCTGCCCACCATTCCGACTGCCGGGTCCGTGGTGATCGCTCTTGAGGCGGGGTTCGGCGCGACATGGGCGGAGGTTCCTGCGGATCTGAAGCAAGCCGTGTTTTTGCTGGCAGCCCACTATTACGAATTCCGCCACGAAACAAACCTGAGCGATGGCTGCATGCCCTTTGGCGTCAGCAGTCTTATTGAACGCTACCGCAACCTGCGTATCGGCGTCGGAGCAAGCCGATGACGGTGCTTCAGTTAAACCGTCGTCTTGTGCTTGAGGCACCGACGCGGCTGGTGGACGGGGCCGGGGGCTATCGCGAGACCTGGGTGGCTTTGGGCACGGTCTGGGCCGACGTGCAGGCGCGCGGTGGGCGCGAGGCGGCGCAGGCCAGCGTTCCGATCAGCCGCATGGGCTTTGCCATCACCGTGCGTGCTGCCCCTTTTGGCAGCCCCGAACGCCCCGAACCCCAGCAGCGGTTTCGCGAAGGGACGCGGGTCTTCAAGATCCAGACTGTGTCTGAGCAGGATCAGGATGCACGTTATCTGGTCTGTCTGGCCCAAGAGGAGGTCGTGGTATGAGCTATGCTGTTTCAGCACCGCTGCAACTTGCGGTTTTTGCGGCGCTTTCATCGGATGCAGCCTTGGCCGGGTTGATCGATGATGCGATCTTTGACGCCATTCCCGTAGGTGACGTGCCGCCGCTTTATGTTCGTTTGGGCGAAGAAGAAGTGCGCGATGCGTCGGACGGAACAGGCGCGGGTGCGATCCATGTGTTCAGCGTCGCTATTGTCAGCACCGCGCCTGGATATGCCGATGCCAAGGGCGTCGCCGGTGCGATCAGTGACGCGCTGCACAACAGGGATCTGACCCTGAGCCGGGGGCGTCTGGTAAGTCTTCAGTTCGAGCGGGCTTCGGCGAAATTCATTAGTGCAGCGCAGGCGCGCCAGATTGACATGCAGTTCCGCGCACGGGTGCAGGACGGCTAAGACCTTCATCCCATTCAATAAACCAGGAGACGAGATATGGCTGTTCAAGCAGGTAAAGACCTTTTGGTCAAAGTGGACATGACGAGCGACGGTCAGTTCGAAACCATCGCGGGTCTGCGCGCCACGCGCATCAGTTTCAACGCAGAGCCGGTCGAGGTGACATCCTTGGACAGTGATGGCGGCTGGCGCGAGTTGCTGGCGGGTGCCGGCGTGCGATCGGCCGCGATCAGTGGTTCCGGCGTGTTCCGCGATGCGGGAACGGACGAACGCGCACGCCAGTTGTTCTTTGACGGGCTGACGCCGGATTTCCAGATCGTGATCCCCAGCTTTGGGATCATTGAGGGTCCTTTTCAGGTGTCCTCGATTGAATATGGCGGATCGTTGAACGGCGAGGCGACCTATGAACTGAGCTTGCAATCTGCCGGGCAGTTGATCTTCACACCCGATGTGACCGTCGATCCAACAGCAGGGATCTAAGCGTATGGCCAATCCTTGGAGAGGAGACGTCGCCCTGATCATCGATGGTCAACGGTATGTGGCGCGCCTGACGCTGGGCGCATTGGCCGAGCTTGAGGACGCGTTGGACGAGCCGTCGTTGCTGTCGCTGGTCGAACGCTTCGAGAGCAACAGCTTTTCCAGCCGTGATGTCTTGCGGCTTCTGGTGGCGGGTTTGCGGGCTGGTGGAATGGATGTGACCGAAACGTCATTGGGCAATGCCACCATCGACGGCGGCCCGATGGGGGCGGCGAAGGCTGCGGCGGAACTGCTGGCGCGTGCTTTTGTGGTGCCTGCGTGACAGCGGTCAAGGGGCTCGATTGGCCCGCTTTGATGCGGGCGGGGCTCAAGGGGCTGGGACTGACGCCAGCGGAGTTCTGGGCGCTGACCCCAGCCGAGCTGCAGCTGATGTTGGGCACGACCGCAGCGCAGGCACCGCTGCTGAGCGATGGATTGGCGGCGCTGATGGCGGCCTATCCTGATAGTTCGGAAAGGGACATGTGATGACGGACGATACATTCGACAACCTTGGGGAGGGTGCCGAACGGCTGAACGGCACGTTGGCCGAAACCAGCGGCTTGGTGTCCGGTTTTGACAGTGAACTACGCCGGATGCGCACGGCCTTGTCGGGCACGGGCAAAGACGTAGCGACGCTGGAGAAAGGGCTGAGCCGCGGGTTGCGCCGCGCCTTTAACGGCGTTGCGTTTGATGGGCTCAAGCTGTCGGATGCGCTTTCAACGGTGGCGCGGTCGATGGTGAACACGACCTATAACGCGGCGATGAAGCCTGTAACCGATCACCTTGGCGGTCTGATCAGCCAAGGGGTCGGATCACTGGTCCAGGGTATTCTGCCCTTTGCCAATGGCGCGCCGTTTTCGCAAGGCAAGGTCATGCCCTTCGCCCAAGGCGGCATCGTCAGCAGTGCGACGGGGTTCGGGATGCGCGGCGGCATGGGCGTGATGGGCGAGGCAGGACCGGAGGCGATCATGCCCCTGGCACGCGGCCCCGATGGCAAGCTGGGCGTCAAAGGTGGCGGCAGCGGCGGGACTACTGTGGTCATGAATATCTCCACCCCTGATGTGCAGGGTTTTCAGCGCAGTCAAAGCCAGATCGCAGCGCAAATGTCCCGCGCGCTAAGCAGTGGCAACCGCAACCGCTAAAGGAGCAGAGATATGAATTTTCACGATGTCAGATTTCCACCCAGCCTCAGCTTTGGGTCGGTCGGTGGGCCGCAGCGGCGCACCGACGTGGTCACCCTTGCCAACGGGTTTGAAGAACGCAACACGCCGTGGGCCCATTCGCGCCGCGTCTTTGATGCCGGGCTTGGCATGCGGTCAATCGATGACGTGCAGGCGCTCACGGCGTTCTTCGAGGCCCGTTATGGCCAGATGTACGGGTTTCGCTGGAAGGACTGGGCTGATTTCAAATCCTGCGGGTCGTCGATCACGGTTGCCTTTGACGATCAGGTGATCGGCTTTGGCGATGGGGTGCAGACTGATTTCCAGTTGATCAAGACCTATGCATCGGGGGGGCACAGTTATTTCCGCCCGATTACCAAGCCGGTGCAGGGCAGCGTGCGTGTCGGTGTCGAGCAGGATGAACTGCAAGAGGCTGTTGATTATGAAATCGACACGGCGACGGGTATCGTCCGTTTTGGCAATGCCCCTGACCGGGACATGGTGGTGTCTGCTGGCTATGAGTTTGACGTGCCGGTGCGTTTTGACACCGACCGGATCCTCGTGAGTGTCGCGAGTTTTCAGGCGGGCCAAGTGCCAAATGTGCCAGTGATCGAGGTGCGTGTCTGATGGCTGAAATGAATGAGGCGCTGATCGCGCATGCAACGACGGGTCTGACAACCATGTGTCACGCTTGGGCGATCCGCCGGCGCGACGGGGTTGAACTGACCTTTACCGATCACGATATGCCGCTGTCTTTTGACGGGATGCAGTTTCGTGCCGATAGCGGGCTGAGTGCGCGCGCGCTGTCGCAAAGCACTGGGCTGTCGGTGGACAACACCGAAGCCATGGGCGCGCTGAGCCACGCGGCGATCCGAGAAGACGAGATTGAGCAGGGGCGCTATGATGGGGCCGAGGTACTTTGCTGGCGCGTCAATTGGGCCGATGTGACACAGCGCTGCGTGCTGTTTCGAGGATCAATCGGTGAACTCCGTCGCGCCGGTGGCGCGTTTCAGGCCGAGTTGCGAGGACTAACAGAGGCGTTGAACCGTCCTTTGGGTCGCATCTATCAAAAACCATGTTCCGCGGTTTTGGGCGATATCGCCTGCGGCTTTGACCTGGGCGCGGCAGGTTATGCCGAAACGACCGATGTCGAACAGCATCAGGATGGCCGTGTGTTTCAGTGGCAGGATTTGCCAGGCTACGATGATGGCTGGTTCGTCCGCGGGCGTCTTGAGGTTTTGGACGGACCTGCGGCAGGTCTGTGGGGCATGATCAAACATGATCGCCGCATTGACGGCTTGCGCGAGATTGAGCTGTGGGAACCGATCCGCGGTGCCATCGGAACGTGCACGCAGGTTCGGTTGGTGGCGGGGTGCGACAAACGCATGGAGACCTGTCGGCTCAAGTTCAACAATCTGCTGAATTTCCAAGGGTTTCCTGATCTGCCGAACGAAGACTGGATGATGGCGGTACCCAAATCCACCAGCGCCAACAACGGTGGATCCCTGCGATGATGACCCAAGGCGATCTGATCGTGGCGGCGGCGCGCGGCTGGATTGGCACGCCCTACGTGCATCAAAGTGCTACCAAAGGGGCAGGCTGCGATTGTCTGGGCCTGTTGCGTGGTGTCTGGCGCGAGGTTCTTGGGCCAGAGCCTGAGGCGATCCCGGCCTATTCGATGGACTGGTCGGAACCCCAGGGCGAAGAACGCCTGTGGCGCGCGGCCTTGCGACATTTGCGCACCAAGGCCCGAGACGATGCGGCGGTGGGCGATGTGTTGCTTTTTCGGATGCGGAGCGGGGCAGTGGCCAAGCATCTGGGGCTGATGTCCGATCCGGGCACGAATGCACGCTTCATCCACGCCTATAGCGGCCACGGTGTAACGGAAAGCCCGTTCAGCGCCCCATGGCAGCGTCGGATGGTGGCTCGATTTGAATTTTCGACTGACTATTAGATGGGGGCAACCTGATGGCGACGATATTACTTTCAGCAGCAGGGGCAGCGATTGGTGGCTCCGTTGGCGGCACGCTGGCGGGGCTTTCTTCGGTTGCGGTGGGCCGAGCGGTTGGCGCAACGCTGGGTCGGGCGATTGACCAACGGCTGCTGGGCCAAGGGGCTCAGGCGGTGGAAACGGGACGCGTTGACCGCTTTCGTCTGACCAACAGCGGTGAGGGCGAAGCCATCACCCGACTTTATGGGCGGATGCGTCTGGGCGGGCAGGTGATTTGGGCGTCGGACTTTGCCGAAACCACAACCGTGACCGGCGGCGGCAAGGGTACCCCATCCAAACCGCAAACAACTGAATACAGCTATTCTGTCAGCCTTGCGATTGCGCTGTGCGAGGGGGAAATCACCGGCATCAGCCGCATATGGGCAGACGGCGAGGAAATTGTGCCAAGAGATTTGAACCTCAGTGTCTATCACGGTACCCGCGATCAATTGCCCGATCCGACGATTGCCGCAGTTGAGGGTGCGGATAAGGTGCCCGCCTATCGCGGCACCGCTTATGTGGTGATGGAAAACCTGCCGTTGGGCCAATTCGGCAACCGCGTGCCGCAGTTTTCCTTTGAAGTCATGCGGCCCGAAGAAGCTGCTGCCCCGCAAGGGGACTTCAGCGTAACCCACGGCGTCAAGGGCGTGGCATTGATCCCCGGGACGGGTGAATATGCGCTGGCGACGACCTCTGTGCACTATGCCGATGGTGCCGGAAGACGATGGAGCGCGAATGTCTCGACCCCAGCGGGCAAAAGCGATTTTCTGGTGTCGCTGGACACTCTGACCGATGATCTGCCAAAGCTCGAGGCCGCTTCCCTCGTGGTGTCATGGTTCGGGGACGATCTGCGCTGTGGCAATTGCACGGTACGTCCCAAGGTCGAAAGCGCAACGATTGAGGGCGAGAACATGCCATGGTCGGTATCGACACTGTCCCGCAGTGCAGCAGCATTGATGGCGCAGGACGGCGGGAGACCTGTTTATGGCGGCACCCCGGCGGACGCATCCGTGATTGAAGCCATTCATGCAATGAACGCCGCGGGCAAAGCGGTAATGTTTTACCCTTTCATTCTGATGGATCAGCTAGACGGCAACACATTACCAGACCCTTATAGCGACGCCGAAACTCAAGCCAAGTTACCGTGGCGCGGACGGATTACCCTATCCGAAGCACCGACCAGAGCCGGCAGTCCGGACGGCACGGCGGTAGCAGATGCGCAGGTTGCCGCGTTCTTTGGCACAGTGACGGCGGCAGATTTTACGGTGGCACGGGGGCAGGTGACCTATTCCGGTCACGATGAATGGACGCTGTCGCGGTTTATCCTGCATTACGCGGCCCTTTGTGCTGCCGCTGGCGGGGTAGAGGCCTTTTGCATCGGTACCGAGATGCGGGGCCTGACCCAGATCCGTGGGGCAGGCGGGGTTTTTGTCGCCGTCGAACACTTCCGTGCGTTGGCCGCGCAGGCGCGCCTGTTGTTAGGTGCGCAAACGAAAATCAGCTATGCCGCAGATTGGTCCGAATATTTCGGTTACCAGCCTGAAGACGGCACAGGTGACCGATATTTTCACCTTGATCCGCTCTGGGCGGATGACAACATCGATTTCATTGGGATCGACAACTACATGCCCCTGTCCGATTGGCGCGAGGAAGAAGACCACCTGGACGCAAGGACGTGGGATGCGATCTATAATCTCGACTACCTGAAATCCAACATTGAGGGCGGTGAAGGATATGACTGGTACTACCATTCCTCAGAAGCCCGTGCCGCGCAGATCCGCACGCCGATCACCGATGGCGACGCGAATGAACCGTGGATTTACCGCTTCAAGGATATCCGCAACTGGTGGGCCAACGTTCACCACGACCGGATCGGTGGCGTCCGCCAAGAGAACCCCAGCAGTTGGGTCCCCGGATCAAAGCCCATTCGGTTTACTGAATACGGCTGTGCCGCCATCGACAAGGGCACCAATCAGCCGAACAAGTTTCTCGATTTGAAAAGTTCGGAGAGCAGCTTGCCGCGGTTTTCGACCGGAGCGCGGGATGATCTGATGCAGATGCAATATCTGCGCGCCTTCGTCGACTACTGGTCCGATCCGGCGAACAATCCGATCTCGCCTGAATATGAGGGCCCGATGATTGATATGTCACGCGCCTATGTCTGGGCGTGGGACACGCGCCCCTATCCGTATTTCCCGAACAATCTCGAACTTTGGAGCGACGGACAAGATTATGTGCGTGGCCATTGGTTGAACGGGCGCAGCTCTTCCCAGCCCTTGTCGTCACTGGTGGGCGAAATTTGCCGGCGGGCCGGGCTCAAGGACTATGACACCTCGCGGCTTTATGGTTACGTGCGCGGCTATGCGGTGGACCAGGTCAGCGATGCGCGGGCGTCCTTGCAGCCTCTGATGCTGCGCTATGGCTTTGATGCCGTGGAACGCGATGGCACGTTGAACTTCGTTATGCGTGACGGGTTGAATGCAGTGCGCCTTGACCCTGATTTACTGGCTGTAAGCAGTGAACTTGACGGCATCACCGAACAATCCCGCGAGGCGCAAGCCGAAATAGCGGGCCGCGTGCGGCTGCGGTTTGTTCAGGCGGATGGTAATTTCGATACCATAGCAGAAGATTCAATTCTGGCCGATGACGCGACCCATTCGGTTTCTGCATCCGAGATGAACATGGCGTTGACCCGTGCGGAAGGCCGTCAAGTGGTCGAACGCTGGCTAACCGAAGCCCGTGTTTCCCGCGAGAGCCTGCGTCTGGCATTGCCGCCTTCGATGATGGCGATTGGGGCGGGCGATGTGATCGAACTGCCCGCTGACGGGGCCGAGGCCGATGCGCTGTACCGGATTGACCGGGTCGAACAGGGCGAAATGCAGCTGATCGAAGCGGTCCGAATCGAACCCGAGGTTTATGATCCGGCCCCGTTTGATGATGAATTGGCGGTACTTAAACCCTTTGCGGCACCCGTGCCCGTGACCTCACTGTTCCTTGATCTGCCGTTGCTGCGCGGGGACGAAACGCCACATGCACCCTATATCGCGAATACTGCGCAACCTTGGCCGGGGTCCGTGGCAGTCTATCAATCTGGCACGGATGCGAATTATCAGCTGAATACCGTTCTGCCCGTCCGCGCGACTGTTGGGGTAACGCAAACTGACCTTTCCGCCGCGCGACCGGGGCTGTTTGACCACAATGGGGGGCTTCAAGTCAAGCTGATCAGCGGCGCATTAGAAAGCGTCGACGAGGCTGCCTTGCTAAGCGGGGCGAACCTGGCCGCGATTGGCGACGGGACATCAGACAACTGGGAGGTGTTTCAATTTGAAGGCGCAGAATTGGTCGCACCGAACACCTATTGGCTGACCAAGCGGTTGCGGGGGCAGGCGGGATCTGACGCGTTGATGCCACCGGCATGGCCGTTGGGATCACAGTTTGTCTTGCTGAATTCGGTCCCGCAGCAATTGTCCCTAAGTCCGAATTTACGCCGCATCGTTCAGCATTACCGCATCGGTCCAGCACAACGGCCCGTCGATGATCCGTCGTACATTCATCGCGAAGTGGCGTTTGACGGCAATGGCTTGCGCCCGTTCAGCCCTTGTCATCTTCGTGCGGTCCAAGGCGGTAACGGGATCGATCTGACATGGATCCGGCGCACACGAATTGACGGCGACGGCTGGGACGGTCTTGATGTACCCTTGGGCGAGGAGACCGAGCAATATCTGGTCCGTGTCCTGCAAAACGGTCAGGTCATCCGCGAGGCTGTCACCACGGCACCGAACTGGTCCTATGAAGCTGCCGCGCAGAGCGTGGACGGGCTATCGGGTGCATTTGCGTTCACGGTGGCACAGGTATCTGCAAGCTATGGGGCGGGGCCAGCAGCACGCCTGATGGTCGATCCCTGACAGGGACCCGGCTTTGTTTTGGGGACGTCCATATCGAAATCATGAAGATTTGTGATGACCGCAGCTTTGGGTTTGGCTCTTTGCATCATTTTGCTATATTGTGATTTCAAAGAAGGATGTTGTCATGGCAGAGCCCCGCAGAAATATCGCCTCAGTTGATCCGGTTTGGGATCAAATTCTGATCGACGCCCAAAAAGCAGTGCAAGATGAACCGCTGATGGGGGGATTCATTCACACCTGTATCCTGCACCACAAGTCGATAGAAAAGGCGTTGTCCTACCGGATTGCAGCCAAGTTATCGTCAAACGAGATGTCGATGATGGTGTTGCGTGAAATGGTTCAGGAGGCTTATGCCAATGATCCCAGCCTGATAAAGGCCGCGCGCGCAGATCTGGTCGCAATTTTCGAACGGGATCCAGCCTGCCACCGCCTTCTGCAACCGATCCTGTATTTCAAGGGGTATCAGGCCGTTCAGGCGTACCGCGTTGGGCATCATCTTTGGATGAAAGGGCAGCGCGATCTAGCCTATTTCGTACAGATGCGGGTAAGCGAGATTTTCGGCGTCGACATTCATCCAGCGGCCAAGATCGGCAAGGGGATCATGATTGACCATGCTCATTCCGTGGTGATCGGTGAAACGGCTGTGGTCGGGGATAACGTGTCAATGCTGCATTCTGTGACCCTTGGCGGGACGGGCAAGGAAGAACAGGACCGTCATCCCAAGATCGAAGATGGCGTTCTGATCGGTGCGGGGGCCAAGGTGTTGGGCAATATCACGATCGGCCATTGCAGCCGTATCGCTGCGGGATCGGTCGTTCTGCAAGCGGTTCCGCCTTGCAAGACTGTTGCCGGTATCCCTGCTCGGGTCGTCGGTGAGGCCGGTTGTGAACAGCCATCTGTTTTGATGGACCACATGTTGGGGCCGCAGGGCGACTGAGGTTTTCGACGATTTCGTTATAATGTATAAAGCCGGGATCATCTGATCCCGGCCTTATTTTTTAATCACATAGCGGCTCTTATCTTTTGTGGTCCCAGAAGATTGAAAGGCCTTCTGCCCCCCAGCCCCCCCGAGGATTTTAGTCCATTTGGAAAAATGCTAGGCGAGCATCGTGATGGGGTTTTCCAAGTTGTCCTTGATTGCCGTGAGAAGCTGCGCGCCGAGAGCGCCGTCGATAACGCGGTGGTCGACCGAGAGGGTCACGGACATCACCGTCGCCACGGCAAGTTCACCGTCTTTGCCAACGACTGGCTTCTTGACGCCAGCACCAACCGCCAGAATCGCGCCATGAGGCGGGTTGATGACCGCGTCGAAGTTATCGATGCCGAACATACCAAGGTTGGAAATCGCGAAACTGCCGCCCTGA
Organism: Roseobacter sp. GAI101; assembly: GCF_000156335.1. Classification (GTDB taxonomy): domain Bacteria; phylum Pseudomonadota; class Alphaproteobacteria; order Rhodobacterales; family Rhodobacteraceae; genus Sulfitobacter. Next base: position 1,020,204 of record NZ_DS999213.1, on the reverse strand, counting down.
TACTCATGTGGCGCAAGTTTGCGGTCGCGGGCGCGGGTGGCGAGATCTTTCATCTCGGCTGAAAGAGCCGAAAGCGACTTCATTTCGGAATCTTTCAGCACTGGAGTGAAGAGGCCGCCATCGATTGCCACAGCCACGGCAACATCCGAAGGTTTCAGCTTGAGAATGCGATCACCGGCCCAAACCGCATTGGCATCAGGCACGGCCTGCAAGGCAAGGGCGCAAGCCTTGATGATAAAGTCATTGACCGACAGCTTGACGCCACGCGCTTCAAGTTGTTTGTTCAGATCGCCTCGAAATTTCATCAGCGCATCAAGCTGGATATCTCGCCGCAGGTAGAAGTGCGGGATCGATTGCTTGGCCTCGGTCAGACGTGACGCGATGGTCTTGCGCATGCCGTTGAGGGAAATTTCCTCAAACTCGCGGCCCTCGTACATCTTCATCACGGCATCGGCGGATGGCCCTGCGGCGAGGGCAGGTTTTGCCGCTGCTTCTGTTGCTGTCGGGGCCGCTGCTGCCGCTGCTTTGGGTGCTTCGGATTCGGACAGACCTTCGACATCGGCCTTGATGATCCGGCCATGGGGGCCCGACCCTTTGATCTGGGACAGGTCCAACCCTTTGTCCGCAGCGATCCGCCGCGCCAGCGGGGTGGCGAATATGCGTTTCCCATCAGCGGATTTGGGCGCGGCAGGTGTATCTGGTGATGCGGAGGCAGCCACTGGGGCTTCCTCCTGCGGCGCAGGTGTCGGGGCAGTTTCGGCAGGGGCAGAAGCCGCGCCGATGTCATCCGCGCTTTCACCCTCTTCCAACAGGACTGCAATCGGGGTGTTCACTTTCACGCCTTCAGTACCGTCGGCAATCAGAATCTTGCCAATTACGCCTTCGTCAGTTGCCTCGAATTCCATCGTGGCCTTGTCGGTTTCAATCTCGCACATCACATCGCCGGAGGACACGGTATCGCCCTCCTTGACCAACCATTTGGCCAATGTGCCTTCTTCCATGGTGGGGCTGAGGGCGGGCATCAGGATTTCTATGGGCATGTCGTCCGCTCCTTATTTGTAAGTGACTTTTTTGACAGCTTCGATCACGTCATCCGTGGTCAGCAACGCCAGCTTTTCAAGGTTCGCTGCATAGGGCATCGGAACGTCCTTGCCTGTGCAGTTGATCACCGGCGCGTCCAGATAGTCGAACGCTTCTTGCATGATCACACTTGTGATGTAGTTGCCGACAGAGCCTTGCGGCCAGCCTTCCTCCACCGTGACGCAGCGGTTCGTCTTCATCACCGATTTGATGATGCTGGCGGTGTCCATCGGGCGCAAGGTGCGCAGGTCAAGGACTTCGGCGTCGATGCCTTCGGCGGCCAGTTTCTCGGCGGCTTCCAGGGCATAGGTCATGCCGATGCCAAAGCTGACGATGGTCACATCGGACCCTTCGCGCCAGATCCGGGCCTTGCCAAACGGCACCGTGTAATCTTCGATGTCCGGCACATCGAAGGTCTTGCCATACATGATCTCGTTCTCAAGGAACACGACAGGGTTCGGATCACGGATCGCCGATTTCATCAAACCCTTTGCGTCAGACGCAGAATAGGGCATCGCGACTTTCAGGCCGGGAATTTGCATGTACCACGCCGCGTAATCCTGGCTGTGCTGCGCGCCGACACGGGCCGCTGCGCCGTTGGGGCCCCTGAACACCATGGGGGCACCCATCTGTCCACCGGACATGTACAGCGTCTTTGCGGCAGAGTTCAGGATGTGGTCGATCGCCTGCATGGCAAAGTTCCAGGTCATGAATTCCACGATAGGACGCAGCCCGCCAAAGGCAGCACCGACACCGATCCCGGCAAAACCATGTTCTGTGATCGGTGTGTCGATCACACGCTTCGCACCGAACTCGTCCAGCAACCCTTGCGAGATTTTGTAAGCGCCCTGGTATTCTGCAACTTCCTCGCCCATCAGGAACACGTTCTCGTCGCGGCGCATTTCCTCGGCCATACCGTCGCGCAAGGCTTCGCGCACGGTCTGCTGTTTCAGCTTGGTGCCTTCGGGCCAGTCAGGGGTCGTGTCCGTTTCGGGGGCGGTAGGTGCTTTGGCCTCGGCGGGTTTGCTTTCCGCTGCTTTCGGGGCAGGGGCCGCGTCAGGTGCATCAGACGATACATTATCCGCGGCAGAGGCGTCTTCCCCTTCTTCCAGCAGCACGGCAATCGCGGTGTTCACTTTGACGCCTTCGGTGCCTTCCTGGATCAGGATCTTGCCGATCACCCCTTCGTCAACGGCCTCGAATTCCATCGTGGCCTTGTCGGTTTCGATCTCGCACATGATGTCGCCAGAAGACACGGTATCGCCCTCTTTCACCATCCATTTGGCCAGCGTGCCTTCTTCCATGGTCGGGCTCAGGGCGGGCATAAGTATTTCGGTTGCCATTTTTTATGCCTCCTGCGGGACTTCTGTTGCGTAGATATCTGTCCAAAGCTCTTCTGGTGCGGGCTCGGGGCTGTTCTTGGCGAATTCGGCGCTGTCGTTGACGACCTTCTTGATCTCTTTGTCGATGGCTTTCAGATCGTCTTCGGTGGCGTATTTACTCTCGAGCAGAATGTTGCGGACCTGTTCGATGGGGTCACGCTCGTCGCGCATCTTCTGCACCTCTTCGCGGGTGCGGTACTTGGCCGGGTCCGACATCGAATGGCCACGGTAGCGGTATGTCTTGATCTCAAGGATATAGGGCCCATCGCCGCTGCGTGCGTGTTTGACGGCGCGTTCGCCTGCATCCTTGACCGCCAGCACATCCATCCCATCGACCGCTTCGCCGGGAATTCCGAACGCCTTGCCGCGTTCCCAAATCTCGGCGCTCGAGGTCGAGCGTTGCTGAGAGGTGCCCATGGCGTATTGGTTGTTCTCGATCACGAAGATCACGGGCAGCTTCCAAAGTGCCGCCATGTTGAAGGTCTCGTAGACCTGACCCTGGTTCGCGGCACCGTCTCCGAAATAGGTAAAGGTGACGTTGTCATTGCCCTTGTACTTGTCGGCAAAGGCAACGCCCGCCCCCAGGGGCACATTCGCGCCCACGATGCCGTGGCCGCCGTAAAACTTTTTCTCTTTCGAGAACATGTGCATGGAGCCACCCTTGCCACGCGAATACCCGCCCTCGCGACCGGTCAGTTCTGCCATGACCCCATCGGGGTTCATGCCACAGGCCAGCATGTGGCCGTGGTCGCGGTACGTGGTGATGCGGCTGTCGCCTTCCTTTGCGGTGGCCTCAAGGCCGACAACGACGGCTTCCTGACCGATATAGAGGTGGCAAAAGCCACCGATCAGCCCCATGCCGTACAGCTGGCCTGCCTTTTCTTCGAACCGCCGGATCAGCAGCATGTCCTTGTAGTAGGCCTTCAGCTCTTCAGCACTGGCATTGGTTTTCTTGGTCGGTTTCTTGGCTGCCATGGGGCAAATCCTCCGTACAGTTGTCCCGCGTCCGCGCAATATAGTTTAGCGTTAAACTATCTCTTATCGGATTCGGGGCCTGATGGCGAGAGGCTTTTGGTGAAGGTCTGAATTGGCAGCTGGAAAGTGAAAACCATTTTAGCAGATGCGGTTTGGCCGTATCAGCGAATAACGATTTCGTCCGAGCGGATCATGCCCAGTACCTTGCGTGTCTGCTCGTCCAGCAGATCAAGATCAAGGTAATCATCTGACAAACGCGCGGTCAAGTTTTCCATGCGCAGGACGTCGGCCTTTACGCTTGTCAGTTGCAGCCGCAGGTCTTGCGCTTCGGCGACAATTTCAGCACGCCGGAACAGGCCGAAATTTCCCTGGATCGCGGCAAATGCGAAATACAGGCTCAGCGCGAAGGCAATTGCGAAAAACAAAAGGGTGCCAAAGGCGGGTCTGCTGCTGCGGTTCATCTGTATCTGCCTCATGTCGTCTCTTGGTGGACGTGACATCACTATGCCACACCTGATTCGCCAAGGGAATCCCTAGTTTGGCCATTCAAACGATTTCCAAGGGGGCAGCGCACGCCGGAACTTTCGAAAGTTCCGTACCGTTTTCTTGAAGAAAACGGCTAGCCCCCCAAGGCGGCCACACCCGGCAAAGTCTTGCCTTCCATCCACTCAAGGAAAGCCCCACCTGCTGTTGAGATGTAGGTGAAATCCTCGGCCGCGCCTGCCTGGTTCAGGGCCGACACCGTGTCCCCGCCACCGGCGACAGATATCAAAGCACCATCGCGCGTCATCTGTGCTGCTGCCTGCGCAGCGGCAACCGTTGCCGTATCGAAGGGAGGGATTTCAAACGCGCCCATCGGACCGTTCCAGATCAGCGTTTTCAACCCGGCAAAGGCGGCTTCGACCAGGGCAACGGTTGCAGGGCCTGCATCAAGCACCATCTGGTCCGCAGCAAGTGTCGTGTCGGGGCCCAGTTCGACCACCTCATGCGGCGCAGCAGCCTTGAATTCGCGCGCGACCAGCCCGTCCACAGGCAACAGCACACGGCACCCGGCCTTATCGGCCTGAAGCATGATGTCCTTGGCGGTCTCGAAAAAATCAGGCTCCGACAGGGATGAACCCAGATCAGCGCCCATCGCCCCCAGAAATGTATTGGCCATGCCGCCACCGATCACCAGAAGGTCGAGCCTGTTCACGAGGTTTTCCAGCAGCTCGATCTTGGTCGATACCTTCGCCCCGCCCACCACGGCCCCGACAGGACGCTCAGGCTTGGACAAGGCTGCCTCGAGCGCCGAGAGTTCGGCCTGCATTAACCGGCCCGCACAGCAGGGCAGCAGCCGCGCCAGTGCTTCGGTCGACGCATGAGCGCGGTGCGCTGCAGAAAACGCATCATTGCAATAAACATCCCCCAGGGCCGCAAGCCGCTGCGCGAAGCCGGGATCATTTTTTTCCTCGCCGGGATAAAAGCGGATGTTTTCCAGCAGCAAGACATCCGCCTTGGTGATCTCTTCCGTACCCGTCTCGACGGCTTCGAGGGTCTCGGCCAGTACCACCTTGCGGTTCAACGCAGCCTCAAGCGCGGGTTTCACCACCAGCAGGCTCAGGTCCTGCACGCGTTTTCCCTTGGGCCGTCCGAAATGCGCCAGCAACACCGGTCTGCCGCCCTTGGCAAGGATATCCTGCACCGTCGGTACGATCCGCTGGATTCGCGTATCATCCGTCACGCGGCCCTTTTCGACGGGAACATTGATATCGACCCTCACCAGCACCCGTTTGCCGTGCAAATCCATGTCATCAAGTGTTTTCCAGCCCATATCATCCCTCGTGGTCCAACGCGTTCCCGCGTTGTTTTGCCGTTATCGCGTCCGGGGTCAATGGACCTGCTTGGCAATTGCGCTAACAGGCCCTACTTAACTGCCAACGATATCTGAATTTAGGAGAGCGGCATGGCCGAGATCAAAGACCCCGAAAACACGATCCTGATGGAACTGGCTGGCGGGACCGTCACCATCCAACTGCTGCCCGACATCGCGCCCAAGCATGTCGAGCGGATGAAGGAACTGGCCCGTGCGGGCAAATATGACAACGTTGCCTTCCACCGTGTGATCGAAGGTTTCATGGCGCAGACAGGCGACGTGGAACACGGCAACATGGAAAACAACTTCAACCTGCGTGCCGCTGGCACAGGTGGGTCGGACCTGCCGAATGTTCCGGCTGAATTTTCCAAAGTGCCCCATGCGCGCGGCAGCATCGGTGCGGCACGCTCTGCCAATCCGGACAGCGCGAACAGCCAGTTCTTCATCAACTTCAAGGACAATGATTTCCTGAACGGCCAATACACTGTCTACGGTCAGGTCATTTCAGGTATGGAACATGTCGACGCCATCACACGCGGCGAACCTGCGCCGAACCCTGATCGCATGATCAGCGTCAAGGTGGCCGCAGATGCCTAAGCTTTTCGCAGCCTCTGCACTGGCCGTGCTGCTTGGCAGCGCAGCTTTCGCATCGGGTCTTGAGATTACAGTCGATGGCGAGGCCAAAGGCGTGATCAAGATTGATCTGCTTGAAGACGTCGCCCCGCTGCACGCAGAGCGTATCGCGGCATTGGCAGAAGCAGGGGCCTATGACGGGGTGGTTTTCCACCGCGTGATCGAAGGCTTCATGGCGCAGACCGGTGACGTTGAATTCGGCAAGGCTGGTGGCGACACGCGGCGCGCCGGTTCAGGCGGGTCGGACATGGGTGATCTGCCGGCTGAATTCTCGGACCTGCCGTTTGACCGGGGCGTCGTCGGCATGGCGCGCAGCCAAAGCCCGGATTCGGCCAACAGCCAGTTTTTCATCATGTTCGATGAAGGTCACTTCCTGAACGGGCAATATACCGTTGTTGGCAAGGTGACCGAAGGTCTGGAAGTGCTGGACGCGATCAAGCTGGGCACCGGTCCGAATGGCGCAGTCGAAGGCACGCCTGATCAGATGCTGACTGTGACTGTGACTGAATAATCAATTTTACATGGGGCGGGCTGAAAGGTCTGCCCCATGTCTTCTTTAGACCTTCCCCCGCCGATCCGCCGCTGCTTCAATTGTCTGGCTGTGCAGTCACGCTCGCCTAAGCCGTCTACCGACCGCTTTGGTCAGCAGCCTACGGATCTTGATATCGAGATATTAGGATGTACGGCGCATGGCGAAAGCCGACTGGGTCACTTTGTCAAAGCTGCAATGAGCGCAGGCGGTCATTTAACCTCCGCCGAGGACCGCAGTCCTGGATAACCGCAAGAGCCCAGATAGAGCACGCGTTCTGTCGAAGCTGAAAATCACCCACCAGAAGCCGAAAACCCATCAATCGCCGCCTGCGCGGATCAGGAAATGTCGCATCCGAATAGGTGCAAGAACGAAAAACGGGCGTCACAGTTTCCTGTAACGCCCTCTCATGTCTGGCGTACCGTACTGGTACGCTCAAACCAATATCATTCCATTGGTTTCGTCGCGGGGTTCGATTTTGCGACAGGGGCAGATTTCGCGCCGGGGTTCAGCGGGTCGTCCTGACGCTGAACGGAGCCTTCGAAATGCGCGCCGGATTCGATCGCGATCGTCTTGTGGATGATGTCACCCTCGACCCGAGCGGTAGATGTCAGACGGACCTTCAGCCCACGTACGCGGCCCACGATGCGACCATTTACCACGACGTCATCTGCGACGACTTCGCCTTTGATGGTTGCCGTTTCGCCGATGGTCAGCAGATGCGCCCGAATGTCGCCTTCAACTGTGCCTTCAACCTGAATGTCACCGGTCGTCTTCATGTTGCCGGTGACGTGCAAATCGGACGACAGGATCGAAGCAGGGGGCTTTGCCTTTGGCGCGCTTGCCTTGAATTCATTCGACTTGGGAGCCGATGGTGCGCCTGACGAAGAAGCCGCCGTGCCTGAGGTGTCAGCGTCTGACTTTGGTGCGGGATCGTTAATTTTGCTCTTAGAAAACATCGTTTGCAGCCTTGATAAAGATCATGGGATTTACAGCCTTGCCACCAACGCGAACTTCATAGTGAAGGTGGACACCGGTTACCCGTCCTGATGCTCCCATATCACCTATGTGCTGTCCGCGCGATACCCTTTGGCCGACTTTTACACGGATTTTTGACATATGGGCATAACGCGTCTCAACACCGAACTCATGCTGTATCTTGACCAGGCGTCCATATCCTGAGCCCCAGCCCGCACTGGTCACTACACCGTCTGCCGTCGCATAGAGCGGCGTACCGATGCTGGCGGCGAAATCCACACCGCTGTGCATGCGCCGGCCACCCGTCTTCGGGTCGCGGCGAAAGCCGAACTGGCTGGTAAAGCGAAAGGCGTTCTTGACGGGATTCGCAAAGGGTGCCTTTTGCGCGGCCAGACGGTACAGGTTCAACCGGTCCATCTGGTTCAGCAGGCGGTTGGCGCGCATGGTGTCGGCAGACGGCTCTTCGCCGCGGGTCGAGAAGGTCAGCGGCATCATCGGGCCACCTTGGCCGGTATAGCCGCGGCGCACCGTTTCCAGCATCCGGTCGGTGGGCATGCCCGCGTTGCGGAACATACGGTCAAGCGGCGCGACGGAAACGGTCATCGCTTCTTCAAGCTGGCGAAAGATCGCGTCGTTCTGGTCCTGCATGACGGCGAGCTTCTGTGTCAGTTCATCGGCTTGAACTAAGGCATCCTGTGCGTCGATGATCACCTGATCACGCTCGGCTGCGGTGCGCGCCAAGGCATCGGCCAGAATGGACGTCGGCGCAGAGGACGCTGCAGGGTTGCGACCCGCCGTGCTGCCCTCGGCACCTTCAAGCGCGGCAAGCTGCTCGCGCGCTGTCTCGCGGTCCAGCATGGTGCTGCGCAGGGTGTTCTGGATCACTTCGATCCCGGTCTCCAATTCGCGGCGGCGGGTTTCGGATTCCAGCAATTCGGACTGCATCAGCGAAATCTGCTTCAGCGCCGCGTTAAAGCGTTCCTGAGCGGCGATGGCTTCTTCGGCACGTCCGTTGCGCTGAGCCGAAAGATCGCTCAGCCGCGCCTGATAGGTGTTTTGGTCCCGTTTCGCCTGCTCGCGGAAGTTACCCGATCCGATGCTGTCCATCAGGATGATGGCGGTGGCGACGATGGCCCAGGCGATAAGGATGGCAGATCCGGTAAACGCGACAAGTTGGGTCGAAGGGCGCAACCGCATAAAGCGGGTATCGCTATCAGATTTCAAAAAGACCCGGCGTTCAGGAAAAAAGCGTTCCAGAACGGTGTGAATTTTAATCGCCAACCTCGTGCGCACGCGTGTTATCCTTGTCCCAACCCTTGCTCAGCGCTCTGGTCCCCAAACCTTGGCGCTAATGTTCCGTTGTGCTTAGACAGAGACACCCCATCGGGCAAGTCTGTTAGGCTTTTATGAGCGTTAATTGAAACAATCCGTATGATTCTGGCAATAAATTGCCGATTCAAGGGCTTGATGGCCAAAATTCACGCCGATTCGGTCAATGGCCAATAGAAGTCCGGCGGTATCCCTGCCTCTGCCCGCTTTTCTTCGTTGAAGGGCGGTTTCAGTAGGCCGTGGAAGTATTTGCGCACAAGGCCGTGAAATTCATCCTTGGGATCCAGATCATGACGCCCGCACAGAAAATGAAACCATTTCGATCCATAGGCCACATGGGCAACCTCTTCGGCATAGATCGTTTCAAGCGCTGCGACGGCCTGGGTGGCTTTGGCCTGCTTGAAGATCTTGATCATGCCGGGGGTCACATCCAGGCCGCGCGCCTCGAGCACCATGGGGACGACGGCAAGACGGCCCATGAAATCATCCGCCGTTTCTTCGGCTGCGCGCCACATTCCAGCATGGGCGGGCAAGGCCCCGTAATGGCTGTCCAATGCTTCAAGACAGTCGCACATCAGATTGAAATGCTTGGATTCTTCATCCGCCGCCTTGACCCAGTCGTCGTAAAAACCCATCGGCATCTTAACGTCGGTGAACCGAGCGATGATGTCCCAATGCAGGTCAACCGCGTTCAGTTCGATATGCGCGACGGCATGCAGAAGGGCGATGCGCCCCTCGGGGGTGCCGGGCTTGCGCTGCGGCACGTCGCGCGGCGACAGTAGTTCGGGCCGGTCCGGTCGCGCAGGCTGCAGGGGCGGGTTGGCGTGGCCGATCTCGGGGCGCGCGTCGTCTTCACGCGCCGCACGCCACTGCGCTGCAAATTCATGCGACAGTGCGGTTTTCGCGCGACCGTCTGCCGTGCGCAACACGGCTTCGGCCATCTGGGCCAGGGGCATCACAGCGCGCGCACCGCTTCCAGCACCTCTTCGACATGGCCGGGGACCTTTACCTTGCGCCAGATATTCGCGATATTGCCTTGTGCATCAATCAGATAGGTGGCGCGTTCAATCCCCATGGATTTCTTGCCATACATGTTTTTCTCAACCCAGACGCCATAGCTTTCGGTGACGGTCCCGTCGACATCTGCCAGCAGTGGTACGGTCAGGTCATGCTTGGCCGTGAACTTGTCATGTTTGGCCATGGTATCGCGCGAGATGCCGAACACCAGCGCACCGGCATCCTTGAACGCGTCCAGATGTTCGGAAAAGCCGATAGATTCCTTGGTGCAGCCCGGCGTATCATCGCGCGGATAGAAATAAAGCACGACGGCCTTGCCTTGCAGGGCCGATAGGGTCACAGCGTCTCCGCCAGTGACGGGCAGGGTGAAATCGGGGGCGGGTTGACTAATCTCAAGCATGGGTCACTTTCTTTGGTATTGATGCAAGCTGTTGGGCTGACATACTAGCCTTGCTTGGCGGAACTTAAAGCCCCGGATGCCCGAAAATGCGGGCACCATGACCCGCGACCGGACAAACAGCGAGCTGAACCCACACGATCATGTCAGACGGTACCGCCATCCCCCCCATTAAACGCCGCAGACGCCTTTGGCAGGCGGTGAAATGGTCCTTGCTCGGGATCGTGCTGGTGGTCGGCGCGGTGGCTGGGACCGCGATCTACATGATCCGCAGTCCCATCGTCATTCCCGACTGGATCGAAGCGAAGCTAGAGGCGCGCTTGGCGCAGGATTTGCCACAGGCGCGCATCGTCTTCGATGAACTGGTGCTGATCGTGGATGAAGGCTGGCGGCCACGCGTGCGTTTGCAAGATGTGCGTATCACCAATCCCGCCGGGGCCGAGCTGGCAGCGTTCCGCGAAGTGCGCGCCAGTTTTTCGGTACGCGGGATGCTGGACGGCAAGGTGCAGCCCCGCGATATCGCGCTGTCCGGCGTCGTCGCTACATTGCGCCGCGACCGGGACGGCCGCGTGGCCCTTAGCGCCAGCACAGGTCAGGCCCCGGCAGAACGTCGCGCGGCGACCATGCCCGAACTGATCGGCCAGCTTGATGCTGCGCTTGCGACGCCCGCGCTCAGCCGGTTGCGGTCGATTGATCTGCGCGCGCTGACGCTCAGCTATACCGATCTGCGGTCCGAACGTGCCTGGACGGCGGATGGCGGGCGTTTACGTCTGACCCGGTCGGGTGAAACCCTTGGCATATCGGCGGATCTGGCATTGCTGGGGGGCGGGGCGGACGTGGCGACGCTGAGCGCCAATTACACCAGCAAACTGGGCGATACCGCGTCGCAGTTCGGTGTCACGTTCGACGGGGTCGCTGCAGAGGATATCGGGGCGCAGAACCCGGCATTTGCATGGCTGCGGGTCTTACGCGCACCCATTTCAGGGTCGGTACGTAGCAGCCTGAACGAAGACGGCGCATTCGAGCCGTTGAATGCCACGTTGCAGATCGGTCAGGGCGTTGTGCAGCCCAACGCCAAGGCGGCCCCGATCCCGTTTGACGGGCTGCGCAGCTATTTCAGCTATGATCCGAACGAAAAGCTGCTGCGCTTTGACGAACTATCCGTGCAAAGCGAGTGGGTCTCGGGCCGGATCGAAGGGGCCGCGTCGCTTGGTGTGGACGACAGCGGCAAGCTGGCCAATCTGGTCGCCCAGATGCGGTTGAGCAATCTCGAGGCGAATCCGGCGGATGTCTACGCCAAACCCATCTCGATCGAGGGGGCGGATGTCGATGTGCAGATCGCCTTCAATCCGTTTCATCTGACGCTGGGCCGGATGGATATCAGCGATCGCGATACCACGCTGAACGTATCGGGCGATCTGAAGGCGGGGGCCGACGGCTGGCACGTGGCGCTGGACGCAGGGTTGGACAAGATAGACCCTGCGCGTCTACTGGAACTTTGGCCCGAAAAGGCCAAGATCAAGACCCGCACCTGGATATCGGAAAACATCTATGACGGTGCGCTAAGCGATATCAGCGTGGCGTTCCGCTTGCGCCCGGGGGGCACGCCGGAAACCCACCTTTCCTTCGACTTTGCCGATGCCGAGGTCCGGTTTCTGCGCACGATGCCCAACATCACGGGCGGGCGCGGGCATGCCAGCCTGCTCAGAAACCGCTTTGTCGTCAGCGTGGACGCGGGCCAGCTTGAAGCACCCGAAGGCGGGACCATATCGCTCGGGCCGTCCTCTTTCATCATGCCCGATGTCACCGTGAAAGACGGCCCACCGGGCATCGTGCGGCTGAACACGACATCGCAGATCACGGCGGTACTGTCGTTGCTCAACCAGCCACCGCTGAGCCTGATCGACAAGGTCAACCAGCCCGTCGATCTGGCGCAGGCCACCGCGAACCTGTCGGGCACCTTGGCATTTGACATGAAAAAGGGCGGGGACCCGAAGCGCACGGTTTTCAACGTCAGCGGCGATCTGCTGGACGTGCGCAGTGACGTCCTTGTAAAAGGGCGCAGTCTGACATCTGACAAACTTACGCTCGTCGCCTCGAACAGCGGGATCAGCATCAAGGGTAAAGGTGCCGTTGACGGGGTCGCCTTTGACGGCGGATGGGAACAACCGCTTGGCACACCGGGCGTACCCAGCAGCGTGCGCGCCGATATCGTGCTGAACCAGAGCACGTTGGATACGTTCAAGATCGCGCTGCCTCCCGGTACGATGTCGGGCACGGGGAGGGCTTGGTTCGGGCTGGATCTGGTCAAAGGCAAGACGCCGCAGTTTTCCCTCACATCAGACCTGCGCGGCGTGCGCCTGTCTGTCCCGCAGATCGGCTGGACGAAACCCGAGGGCATGGCGGGCAAGCTTGAGGTTGCGGGTGTCCTTGGCCCCGTGCCTCAGGTCGATCTGCTTGAGGTGGCTGGCGCAGGGCTGACGGCCAAGGGATCGGTCAGGTTGAACGGGGAAGGCGCGCTTGAGAGGGTGCGGTTTGATCGCCTGACCGTGGGCGACTGGCTGGACATGCCGGTCGATCTGCTGGGGCAGGGACCGGGCAGACAGGTGCAGGTGGTGGTGCGGGGCGGTGTACTGGACATGCGGCGCGCAGCCTTTGGCAAGTCCAAGCCATCGGGGGTCGCAGGCCCGCCGATGTTACTGGCGTTGGACCGGATGCAGATCACGGACAAGATCGCCCTGACCGACATGCGCGGCACATTTGGATTGGCGTACGGCCTTGACGGCAGCTTTACGGCCAAGCTGAACGGCGGCACGGCGGTTACGGGCCGTGTGGTGCCGCAAAACGGGCGCAGCGCAATCCAGTTGACCTCGGGCGATGCGGGGGGCGTGCTGCGGTCGGCGAACATGGTAAAACAGGTGCGCGGCGGCGCGTTGGCGCTGACCTTGCTGCCGGTGGGATCGGGCGGCGCATTTGACGGGCGCGCCACGATCACGGACGTCCAGATTCAGGACGCGCCGTCGATTGCGGCGCTGATCAATGCGGTGTCCGTCGTGGGGCTGGTGAATGAATTGAACGGCGACGGCATCTATTTCGATGCCGTAGAGGCTGATTTTCGCATGACCCCGAACCGCATCACACTGACCAAAGCCAGTGCCACCGGCGCGTCCCTTGGCATTTCGATGGATGGCGTCTTTGCTACCGATACCGGCCGGATGGCGCTGCAAGGGGTGATTTCGCCAGTCTATATGTTGAACGGTATCGGCAGTTTCATGACCCGCAAAGGCGAAGGTTTGGTCGGCTTTAACTACACCCTAGGGGGCACCGCGCAAAATCCGGAGGTTTCTGTGAACCCGCTGTCCGCGCTGACGCCGGGGTTCCTGCGCGAGATTTTTCGGGCACCGCCCCCGAAACTGCCCACTGTCGAAGGTGTGACCGGTTCCACCTTGCCAGCGGCACCCGAGCCACAAAAACCGGTTGTTCAGCAATACGAGGGGCGCTAAGCGGCGGGCATGGAGACATCTTTGAAACTAAGCGATTTTGATTTCGATCTGCCCGAGGCGCTGATTGCCACACGGCCTGCGGTACCGCGCACGTCGGCGCGTTTGCTGGTGGCGGATGGCCCCGTGTTGCATGACAAGGTGGTGACCGATCTGCCCGACTGGCTGCGCGCGGGTGACCGGCTGGTGCTGAATGACACGCGGGTGATCCCTGCGCGGTTGACGGGTGCCCGCCACCGCGACAGCGCCCAAGGCCCCGTGCAGGCCCGGATCGAGATTACGTTGCTTGAACCGCGCAGCGACGGCACATGGGCCGCGCTTATCAAACCGTTGAAAAAGCTGAAAGTCGGCGAGGATGTGGTCTTTAGCCCCGATCTGCGTGCGACGCTGATTGGCACCGCTGACGGGCAGGGGCATTTGCAATTCAACTGCGCGGGCGATGATTTCGACGCCGCCCTGAACGCCGCAGGGGCGATGCCGCTGCCACCCTATATTGCCGCGAAACGCCCCGCAGACGCGCAGGACCTGACCGACTACCAAACCGTCTTCGCACGCAACCTTGGCGCAGTCGCAGCCCCGACCGCGTCGTTGCATTTCGATGATGCGTTGTTGCAAACATTGGCTGACAAGGGCGTGACCTTCAGCCACGTCACGCTGCATGTGGGCGCAGGGACATTCCTGCCGGTCAAGGTCGATGACATCGCCGACCACAAGATGCACAGCGAATGGGGCAAGGTCAGCGCGCAAGCGGCAGCCGAGATTGCGGCGACCAAAGCTGCAGGCGGGCGGGTCATCCCCGTGGGCACGACGGCGCTGCGGCTGGTTGAAACCGCCGCACGGGGCGGCACGATCAAGGCGTGGGAAGGCGACACGGACATCTTCATCACGCCGGGCTTTACCTTTAACGTGGCCGATGCGCTGATGACCAATTTCCACCTGCCCAAATCGACGCTGATGATGCTGGTCGCCGCGCTGATGGGGCAAGAGGCGATCAAGACACTCTATGCCCACGCGATTTCATCAAATTACAGGTTCTTTTCCTACGGCGATGCGTCGCTTTTGATCCCCGAGGCGCGAAAACTTGCCTGAGGGTCGTTCATAGGGATGACACCCCTCTGGAATACCATCAGGGAGGGACGCAACGGTTAAAAAGGATTCGGACAATGCTACAGGTTCTCTCCAGCGCATGGGCGCTCTTGCTTGGTATGTGTCTGCTGATGATCGGCAACGGCATGCAAGGCACGTTGCTGGGTATTCGCGGCGGGATCGAAGCCTTTTCCACCTTCGAGATGTCCATCGTCATGTCGGCCTATTTTGTCGGCTTTCTGGGCGGATCGCGCATGGCACCGGGAATGATCCGGCGGGTCGGGCACGTTCGGGTCTTTGCCGCCGTGGCGTCGATGATCTCGGCGGTGATGATCCTGTATCCGACTTTTCCAAATATCGTGATCTGGTCGATTGGCCGGGTGCTGATCGGGTTTTGTTTTTCGGCCGTTTACGTCACGGCGGAAAGCTGGCTGAACAATGCCGCGACCAATGAAAACCGCGGTCAGGCGCTGTCGCTCTACATGATCGTGCAGACCATGGGCATCGTCATCGCGCAGGCGCTGTTGCTGACGGCGGACCCGTCGGGGTTCGTCCTGTTCGTGATCCCGTCGGTGCTGGTCAGTCTTGCTGTGACTCCGATTCTGCTGTCGATCAGCCCCACACCCGCTTTTGACACCACCAAACCCATGAGCCTGCGGGCGCTGGTCACCGTTTCCCCCTTGGGGTGTGTCGGCATGTTCCTGCTGGGCGGCGTGTTTTCGGCGCAATTCGGCATGGCGTCGGTCTACGGGGCCGAGGCGGGGTTGTCCGTCGCGCAAATCTCGATCTTTGTGGCGACGTTCTTTGTCGGATCCGTCCTGTTGCAATACCCGATCGGCTGGATTTCCGACCGGATGGACCGCCGCTTGCTGATCGTCATCACGTCGATCATAGGGGCGGCGGGGTCAATTTTGGGGATGATGATGGGCCATGTCTTTCCCGTCCTTCTGATCGCCGCCTTTGTGGTGGGGGGCATGTCCAACCCGCTGTATTCCTTGCTGATTGCCCATACGAATGACTTTCTGGAGCATGAGGACATGGCTGCCGCGTCTGGTGGTATGCTGTTCATCAACGGTTTGGGGGCGATCCTGGGGCCGGTCATAACCGGTTGGATGATGGGCACGGCCTTAGGGCCGGGGGGCTTTTATCTGTTCACTGCCGTATTGTTCATCGTGCTGGCCGTCTACGCCACCTACCGCGCCACCGTGCGTCCGGCTGTTCCCGCGGATGAAACCGGCAATTACGTGCCGATGTCACCCGCAGCGACGACGATTGCAGCCGAGATTGCACAAGATCACGCCTTTGAAGTGGACCATGCGGCGGAAAACCCCAGCTGAGCGCGTTGTTTGTGACGTTTTGTTGCAAAAATTGTGTATTAAATTCGGATCATTCGGCGTTAGCTGAAGATCTGAGGAATGGGTAAGCGAAGGAGCGAGACATGCAAGGCCCAGAGGATATCCTGAAATTCTGGCTGGACACGGCTGGCGAAGAGAAATGGTACGCCGTGGATGATGCCTTTGATCAAACCATCCGCGATCAGTTTCTCGAGACATGGCAGGCTGCCAAGGAAGGGAAATTCTCGCTTTGGTTAACCTATCCGTCAGGGGCCTTGGCGTATCTCATTCTGACCGATCAGTTTCCGCGCAACATGTTCCGGGGGCAGGGCCAGGCATTTTCGACCGACCGTGCCGCACTGGCGGTCGCAAAATCGTCGATCCAGAAAGGCTGGGATCTAAAGATCGATCCCCCCGCGCGGCAGTTCTTTTATCTGCCGTTGATGCATTCGGAAAACCTGATCGACCAGGACCGCTGCATTCGTCTGATCTGTGAACGGATGCCGAAAAGCGACAGCAACCTGTTGCACGCGCGCGCGCATCGTCAGGTGATCCGTGATTTTGGCCGCTTTCCCTACCGCAACGAGGCGTTGAACCGCAGTTTTACAGCCATGGAAAAAACCTATGTGGCCAACGGCGGTTATGGCAGCACAGTCCGCGCGATTCAGGACGAATCCGCAGCGGCCTGACGGGGCCTGGCTCGTAATTCTCTTGGTTGCTGAGAACGCGGATATAGTTTACCACTAAACTAATTTTGCATTCCCCCGACCAAGAGGTTCTTTTATGGCTGCTAAATCCTTTGATCTGATCGTGATCGGTGCCGGCCCGGGTGGCTATGTCGCCGCGATCCGTGGCGCGCAGCTGGGGCTTTCTGTCGCGATTGTCGAACGCGAACATCTTGGGGGCATCTGCCTGAACTGGGGCTGTATCCCGACCAAGGCGCTGCTGCGGTCCTCTGAAGTGTTTCACCTGATGCACCGTGCCGCCGAATTCGGCCTGAAGGCGGATAACATCGGGTATGATCTGGACGCGGTCGTCAAACGCTCGCGCAAGGTTGCGGGGCAGCTTTCGGGCGGCATCGGCCATCTGATGAAAAAGAACAAGGTCACGGTCTTCATGGGCGCGGCCAAGCTCGCGGGCAAAGGCAAGGTTTCGGTCAAAACCGACAAGGGCACCGAGGATCTGACCGCCAAGAACATTGTGCTAGCCACAGGTGCCCGCGCACGCAATCTGCCGGGGCTCGAGGCCGACGGGAAACGCGTCTGGATGTACAAGGACGCTTTGCAGCCCCCTCACATGCCGAAAAAGCTGTTGGTCATCGGATCGGGTGCCATCGGGATCGAATTCGCCAGCTTTTACAACACCCTGGGCGCGGATACGACGGTGGTCGAGGTAATGGACCGGATCCTGCCCGTCGAGGATGAAGAGATCAGCAAGTTCGCGAAAAAGCAGTTCGAAAAGCAGGGCATGAAGATCATGCAAAAGGCTGTCGTCAAACAGCTGGATCGCGCGGCTGACAAGGTTACTGCCCATATCGAAGTGGGCGGTAAGGCAGAGAAACACGAATACGACACCGTGATTTCCGCCGTTGGCATCGTCGGCAACGTCGAGGATCTGGGCCTTGAGGAAATGGGCGTCAAAGTCGACCGGACGCATGTAGTCACTGATGAATATTGCCGCACCGGCGTAGACGGGCTTTATGCCATCGGCGACATCGCGGGTGCCCCATGGTTGGCGCACAAGGCGTCGCATGAGGGTGTCATGGTCGCCGAATTGATCGCGGGCAAGCACGCGCATCCGGTGAAGCCGGAATCCATCGCCGGCTGTACCTATTGCCATCCGCAAATCGCGTCCGTCGGCTATACCGAAGCCAAGGCCAAGGAACTGGGGTTTGATGTCAAGGTCGGCCGGTTCCCATTCATCGGCAACGGCAAGGCGATCGCTTTGGGAGAACCCGAAGGCATGATCAAGACGGTGTTCGACGCGAAAACCGGCGAATTGCTGGGCGCGCATATGGTCGGTGCCGAAGTAACCGAACTGATCCAGGGCTATATCGTGGGCCGTCAGCTTGAGACAACCGAGGAAGATCTGATGAACACCGTCTTCCCGCATCCGACCCTGTCAGAGATGATGCACGAGGCCGTTCTCGACGCTTACGGCAAAGTCATCCACATGTAAAAACCCCCCGCGCCATTCCGTTCTGGACGGAGTGGCGCACCGCTGCCATAAATTTACCATGGTAAGTCTCAATCGCGTCGTCATGGGCCCGGCATCCCGCCGGATGATCCAGAACCTCATCCCGCAGCAGCTTGATGTTGCTGAAATATCGGGCAAATGGGGCGAGATGTTTGATTTCAAATCCTACACACAATTCCGCTATCCCGAATATGACATCTGCGCCGGTCCCTTTATGGACAAGCCGCAGGATCGACCGCGCAAATTCGATCTGATCCTGGCCAATCAGGTGTGGGAACATCTGGACCGTCCCTATGCCGCAACCAAGAACGTCCGCCGGATGTTGAAGAAGGGCGGGCATTTCTGGGTTGCCGTCCCGTTTTTCGTGCCATTTCACGCGGCCCCCTTGGATAATTCACGATGGTCTGCACGGGGCCTGAAAAACCTACTGATCGAATGCGGGTTCGAGGAAGACCAGATCAAGGCCAGCCAATGGGGCAACCGCAACGCTGCCCTGCGCAACTTGGAAGAAAAATGGCCGCCGGAATATGACGCGGCAACCGATGATACCTCGAATGATCCGGATATGCCGATCTGCGCCTGGGCCTTGGCCAAGAAGACCTGATCGCCATTCAGGCCCGCCTGATTTTCGGCGGATTTCAAGCGGCCTGCGCAAGTGAATGAAATGTTCCTGATGTGTTCTGATTTTTCCATTGGAGAATCCGGAACGCGCCCCTATGTACAGAGTCTTAACGGGGGTGTCAGATGGCTGAACTGAAAAACATCGAAGTGCGCGGCGCGCGCGAACATAATTTGAAAAACATCGACGTGGATATTCCACGCGACAAACTGGTGGTGATCACCGGTCTGTCGGGGTCTGGAAAATCCTCGCTGGCATTTGATACGATTTATGCCGAAGGGCAGCGCCGCTATGTAGAAAGCCTAAGCGCCTACGCCCGGCAATTCCTTGATATGATGCAGAAACCCGATGTGGATCACATCAGCGGCCTGTCTCCGGCAATCTCGATCGAACAAAAGACCACGTCGAAAAACCCCCGCTCGACCGTTGGCACCGTGACCGAGATTTACGATTACATGCGACTGCTGTTTGCCCGTGTCGGCACGCCGTATTCCCCCGCGACCGGCAAGCCCATCGAGGCGCAGCAGGTACAGGACATGGTCGATCGCATCATGACGATGGAGGAGGGGACCCGCGCCTATCTGTTGGCCCCCATCGTGCGCGACCGCAAAGGCGAATACCGCAAGGAATTCCTTGATCTTCGCAAGCAGGGGTTCCAGCGGGTCAAGGTGAATGGCGAGTTCTACGAGTTGGACGAACCGCCGACGCTGGACAAGAAATTCCGCCATGACATTGATGTGGTCGTTGACCGCCTTGTCGTCCGCGAAGGGCTGGAAACCCGGCTGGCTGACAGTCTGCGCACGGCGCTTGATCTGGCCGATGGTATCGCCATTCTTGAAACAGCCCCCGCAGAGGGCGAACCCGAACGCCATACCTTCAGCGAGAAATTCGCCTGCCCGGTCAGTGGTTTCACCATTCCCGAGATCGAGCCCCGCCTGTTCTCGTTCAACGCCCCTTTTGGTGCCTGCCCGTCTTGTGACGGTCTGGGCAAGGAACTGTTCTTTGACGAGCGGCTTGTCGTGCCGGACCAGAACCTCAAGATCTATGACGGCGCTTTGGCCCCATGGCGCAAGGGCAAGTCGCCCTATTTCCTTCAGACGATTGAAGCCATCGCGAAACATTACGACTTCAACAAGAGCACAAGGTGGAAAGACCTGCCAGAGAATGTGCAACAGGTATTTCTGTACGGCTCCGGCAAGGAAGAGATCAAGTTCCGCTATGACGAAGGCGGCCGCGTCTACGAGGTAAGCCGTGTGTTCGAAGGGGTGATCCCCAATATGGAACGCCGCTACCGCGAGACTGACAGCAACTGGATCCGCGAAGAATTCGAGCGTTATCAGAACAACCGCCCCTGCGGCACCTGCAACGGCTACCGTCTGCGTCCCGAAGCCTTGGCCGTCAAGATCGGCCCTGTCGACGGTACACCGGACCAGCGCCTGCACGCCGGTCAGGTCGTTCAGATGTCGATCCGCGAAGCTTTCGAGTGGTGCAATGCGGTTCCCGACCAACTCAGCGTCCAGAAAAACGAAATCGCCCGCGCCATTCTCAAGGAGATTCGCGAGCGTCTTGGGTTCCTGAATAACGTGGGATTAGAGTACCTTACACTCGCACGTTCAAGCGGCACGTTAAGTGGCGGCGAAAGCCAGCGCATCCGTTTGGCCTCACAAATCGGCTCGGGTCTTACCGGCGTTCTGTATGTGCTTGATGAACCTTCCATCGGTTTGCACCAGCGCGACAATGACCGTTTGCTGCTGACCCTGAAAAACCTGCGCGACCAAGGCAACACCGTGATCGTGGTGGAACATGACGAAGAAGCGATCCGCGAGGCCGACTATGTCTTTGATATTGGTCCGGGGGCCGGTGTCCACGGCGGGCAGGTGGTCAGCCACGGCACGCCCGAACACGTCGCCAACGATCCGAACTCCCTGACCGGGCAATACTTGACGGGCAAGCGCGAAATCTCGGTGCCGGCCAAGCGTCGCAAGGGCAACAAGAAAAAGATCAAGGTCGTCAAAGCTTCGGGCAACAACTTGCACGACATCACCGTTGACTTCCCCTTGGGGCAATTCGTCTGCGTCACGGGTGTATCAGGCGGCGGTAAGTCGACTTTGACGATCGAGACCTTGTTCAAAACGGCCTCCATGAACCTGAACGGGGCCCGCCAGACACCTGCACCTTGCGAAACGATCAAGGGGCTAGAGCATCTGGACAAAGTGATCGACATCGACCAACGACCCATCGGGCGAACGCCTCGCTCGAACCCGGCGACCTATACCGGTGCCTTCACGCCGATCCGCGACTGGTTCGCAGGTCTCCCCGAAGCCAAGGCGCGCGGTTACAAGCCTGGGCGGTTCAGCTTCAACGTCAAAGGCGGCCGCTGCGAGGCGTGTCAGGGCGATGGCGTCATCAAGATTGAAATGCATTTCCTGCCGGACGTCTACGTGGAATGCGAAACCTGCAAGGGCCAGCGGTATAACCGCGAAACCCTTGAGGTTAAGTTCAAAGGCAAATCCATAGCCGATGTGCTCGACATGACCGTCGAAGACGCGCAGACCTTCTTTCAGGCCGTGCCGTCAATCCGCGAAAAGATGGATGCGCTGATGCGCGTCGGCCTTGGCTACATCAAAGTGGGCCAACAGGCGACGACCCTGTCAGGCGGCGAGGCGCAACGTGTGAAACTGTCGAAGGAACTCAGCAAAAGGTCCACTGGCCGCACGCTTTATATCCTGGATGAACCGACCACGGGCCTTCATTTTGAAGACGTCCGCAAGCTGTTGGAAGTGCTGCATGAATTGGTCGATCAGGGAAACTCGGTGATTGTAATCGAACACAATCTGGACGTAGTGAAGACCGCGGACCACATTATCGACATCGGCCCCGAAGGCGGCGATGGCGGGGGCCGTGTGGTGGCTACAGGGACGCCGGAACAGGTTGCCGAAGTGGCTGAAAGCCATACGGGCCACTACCTCAAGCCTATGCTGGCCCCGCGCAAGGTTGCCGCTGAATAGGGGCATCCTTCATTTTGCCAACTAAACTCCAAGGGGGGTCCGGGGGTGTGAAACCCCCGGCCTTGCCCTTAAAAACTTACCCGCGATTGCGTTTCTCAAACCGGGGCAGCATCGCCGAGAAATCTTTGCCCAAGCCGTCCTCGTCTTCGACGAACTGCGCATAAAGTGCGCGGGCCAGTTCGCCCATGGGTGTGTCCGCATTGGCCATCTCTGCCGCCTGTTGCGACAAACCCAGATCTTTCAGCATCAACTCGGCGGCAAATCCGGGACGATAGTCGTTATCGGCAGGCGATGTCGGGCCAACGCCGGGGGCAGGACAATAGGCATTCATCGACCAGCTATAGCCGGATGAGGTGCTGACCACATCGAACATCTTCTGACGGTCCAGGCCAAGCTTGTCCGCCAGCGCAAAGGCCTCGCAGGTGGCGATCATTGTGACGCCCAGGATCATGTTGTTGCATATTTTGGCAGCCTGACCCGCGCCTGCATCGCCACAATGGACAGCCTTCTGACCCATGATATCAAAAAGGGGTTTTGCCTTGGCGAACGCCGCCTCGGTCCCGCCCGCCATGAATGTCAACGTGCCACCAGCCGCCCCGCCGATCCCGCCCGACACTGGCGCGTCAATCGCCATTATCCCCGCGTTTTCAGCGGCTTCCGAGGTGTTCTTCGCGCTTTCAACATCTACGGTCGAGCAATCTATAAATAGGGTCCCCGCCGCCATATGCGGGATCGCCTGTGCCGCCACCTGGCGCAGGATCGACCCGTTCGGAAGCATGGTGATGACCACGTCCATCCCTGCGACAGCCGACTGCATGTCCATCGCGACGCCAACGCCCTCCGCCGTTGTGCCTGCCACGTCAAAGCCGGTGACCTTATGGCCGGCCTTGGCCAGATTGGCAGCCATCGGCGCGCCCATATTGCCCAACCCGATGAAACCGATTTTTAATGTGCTCATGTCATTTTCTCCAGTTTAAGGGCATCTTTGCCCAAGGGTTGCAGCATCTTTCCGACCGCTGCGATGGGAACGTTCATATCCGCATATTGCCAGCTTGGGTTGCGGTCCTTGTCGATAATCGCAGCCCGGATGCCTTCCAGAAAATCGCCATGCTCCATCGCGCGGAAGGTAAAGCGGTATTCCAGATCCAGCGCCTTTTCGATGCTCAGCGACGGGCCGCGCAGGCGGTGGATCACTTCGATCGTGGCCGCCATGGCAAGCGGGCTCATCCGGCCCATCTTTTTCAGGCACTCCTGGGAAAATGGGCTGTCAGCCGCTTTGAGGGCGTTCAGCACGTCCATCAGCGCCTCTCCGTCGAAGACGGCGTTGATCTGGTCTTGGAGTGCGGCAAGGGTCGACGGGGGCGGCGTAGTCTTTACCTTGTCGAGCGTGCCGATATCTCCAGTTGTTTCAAGGGCTTCGATCGCCGCGGGCCAGTCTGCCTGCGGGATGTAAAGATCTGCGAAACCCGCAAAAATCGCGTCTTCACCAGACATGTGCGTGGCGGTCGTGCCCAGATATTCGCCAACGCGCCCCGGAGCCAGCGCCAGCAACAATGTGCCGCCCACGTCAGGCAGTAATCCGATGCCGCATTCCGGCATGGCGATCTGGCTGCTTTCCCCCACCACGCGGTGTGACCCGTGGCAGCCCAGCCCGACACCGCCGCCCATGGTAAAGCCCTGCAAAAACGAGACGACAGGCTTGGGGTAGGCAAAGATCTTGGCGTTGAGGCGGTATTCGTCTGCCCAGAATTTTCGCCCATAGCCATAGTCGCCCTTGGTCCCTGTGGCATAGAGTTCGGCAATGTCTCCGCCGGAACAAAAGGCACGGTCGCCGATCGCATCCAGTATGATCAGGTCAACGGAGTCATCGTCCAGCCATGCGTCAAAGGCATCTTCGATGGCCAGACACATGTCATAGGTCATTGCGTTCAACGCGTGCGGACGGGTCAGGGTGATCCGGCCCGCGCGTCCGGTGATGCGGATTGAAATATCGCTCATCTGTTTTTCAGCATGTCACGGGCGACGATGACGCGCATGATCTCATTGGTGCCTTCAAGGATCTGGTGCACCCGAAGATCGCGGACCAGCTTTTCGATGCCATAATCCGCAAGGTAACCGTAGCCGCCATGCAACTGCAGGCATTGATCCACGATCTTGCTACCGGCTTCGGTGACGAATTTCTTGGCCATGGCGCAGAACTTGGTTGCATCCGGCGCGCCGTTATCCAGCTTCCAGGCTGCCTGCCGCAGGAAGGTGCGGGCGGCCTGCAGTTCAATCTCCATATCCGCGAGCCGCCATTGCAGGCCCTGAAACTGGTCGATGGACTGGCCGAATGCCTTGCGGTCCCCCATGTAATCAAGGGTCGAGGTCAGCGCGGTCTGCGCAGCCCCCAGCGAACAGGCGGCGATGTTCAACCGGCCACCATCCAGCCCCATCATGGCATATTTAAAGCCTTTGCCTTCTTCACCCACCAGATTGCCGGCAGGGATGGTGCAATTGTCAAACTGGACCTGCGCGGTTGGTTGGCTGCGCCAGCCCATCTTATCCTCCAGCCCGCCGAAGGACAGACCATCCGTGCCGTCTTCGACATAGACGGTGGACACGCCCGCCGACCCGTTGTCCGAGGTGCGCACCATGGCGACATAGGCGTCGGAATAACCGCCGCCCGAGATAAAGGATTTCGTGCCGTTCAGGATGTAGCCGTCGTTGGTCCGGTCGCATTTCGTCTTGAGTGCCGCAGCGTCCGACCCCGATCCCGGTTCGGTCAGGCAATAGCTGAGCACGGTGTTCATCGACAGGACGTCGTCCATGATCCGGGCCTTCAGCTCATCGCTTGCGAAGCTGTCCAGCATCTTGGCGCACATATTGTGGATCGACAGAAAGGCCGCGACAGACGGGCAGGCCATGCTCAGCGCCTCGAACACCAAGGTCGCGTCAAGCCGTGTCAGCCCTGATCCCCCCGCGTCTTCAGAGACATAGAGACCGCCGAACCCCAGCTCGGCAATTTTGGGCCACAGGTCCTTCGGGATGGTTTCGTCTTTTTCCCATTGGCGGGCGAAAGGGGCGATATGTTCCTGGCCAAAGCCGTAAGCCATATCGAAAATGGCGGTTTGTTCTTCGGAAAGTGCGAAATCCATGGCGGTGATCCCTCCCAAGACCTGACGAAATGAACGCATGTTTAATTATAACGAGGCTTGCCGGTGACGCAAGCGGTCTGCGGGGGCCGTGACCCCCGCAGAAGATGGGTTATTCCATCGGTTTGAAGTTGAACTCGCCACCTTCCTTGATGCCCGAGGGCCAGCGCGAGGTCACGGTTTTGGTGCGTGTGTAGAATTTGAACGCATCGGGACCATGCTGGTTAAGGTCACCAAAGACGGATTTCTTCCAGCCGCCAAAGGTGTGATAGGCCAACGGCACAGGGATTGGCACGTTGATGCCGATCATGCCCACGTTGACGCGGTTCGCGAAATCGCGTGCTGCATCACCGTCGCGGGTAAAGATCGCGGTGCCGTTGCCCATCTCGTGATCCATCGCAAGGCCTAGAGCCTCTTCGTAGGTTTTGGCGCGCACGGTGGACAAGACGGGGCCGAAAATCTCGTGCTTGTAGATGTCCATGTCTTTGGTGACGTTATCAAACAGGTGAGGCCCGACAAAGAAACCGTCCTCGTAGCCCTGCAGTTTAAAGTCACGCCCGTCGACAACCAAGGTCGCGCCTTGATCGATGCCGGTTTGAACCAGACGTTCGATGTTGGCCTTGGCCGCAGCGGTGACAACAGGGCCGTAATCCACATCGTTGCCCGAGGAGTAGGGGCCGACTTTCAGCTTTTCGATGCGTGGGACCAGCTTTTCGATCAAGCGGTCTGCGGTTTCGTCACCCACAGGCACGGCCACGGAAATCGCCATGCAGCGTTCGCCAGCAGCACCGTAACCGGCACCGATCAGCGCATCGGCCGCTTGGTCGAGGTCGGCGTCCGGCATGATGATCATGTGGTTCTTGGCACCGCCAAAGCACTGGACGCGCTTACCATTCGCACAGCCCGTGCCATAGATATATTCGGCAATTGGGGTGGAGCCGACAAAGCCCACCGATTGAATGACGGGGTGGTGAAGGATCGCATCGACCGCTTCCTTGTCGCCGTTGACGACCTGGATGATACCTTTTGGCAGGCCCGCTTCTTCGAGCAGTTCAGCAAGCATCAGCGGAACGGACGGATCACGCTCGGACGGTTTGAGGATGAACGCGTTGCCGCAGACGATGGCGGGTGCGAACATCCACATCGGGATCATGGCAGGGAAGTTGAAGGGCGTGATGCCTGCGGAGACCCCCAAAGGCTGACGCATGGAGTACATGTCGATGCCGGGGCCTGCGCTGTCGGTGTAATCCCCTTTCAGCAATTCAGGCGCGCCGATGCAGTATTCGACGACTTCAAGCCCGCGCTGTACGTCGCCAGCGGCATCGGGGAGCGTCTTGCCGTGTTCGCGCGAAAGCGCTTCGGCCAGCTTGTCCATGTCGCGGTTCAGCAGGTCGACAAATTTCATCATCACACGCGCGCGGCGCTGCGGGTTCACGGCGGCCCAGGCGGGCTGTGCGGCCATGGCGTATTTCACGGCCTGGTCCATCTCGGCCTCGTTCGCGAGCGGGCATTTGGCCTGAACTTCGCCCGTTGCGGGGTTGAAGACATCGGCGAAACGGCCCGACGTGCCTTTGACATGTTCGCCGTTCAGATAGTGGGTGAGCTCTTGCATGGGAATCCTCCGGTTATGTTTGGGCGTACGATAGGCTTGCAAAAATGATTGTGAAAGGGGCATGAATTCAAAACTGTTTTGCGTTTTTGCAAAGTAGGGGGCGATCTCAGCCGGGTATGGGGGCCAGCCCCCGTCCTTACGGACTCCCCCGGAGTTTATTTGGCAAAATGAAGCGGAAAGAGGCGTTATGTTGGGAAATTGGGACGATCTACGGCTGTTTCTGGCGGTCGCCCGCGAGCAGAGCCTGTCGGGCGCGGGTAAGTTGGTGCGGCTGGATCCTGCCACATTGGGGCGGCGGATGGCGCGGGTCGAGAAGGGCCTGGGCGCGACGCTTTTTGTAAAATCACCCACGGGCTATGCGTTGACCGAGGCGGGGACGCAGCTTTTGGCGCGTGCCGAAGCGGCAGAGCAGACCATGCGGATGGCCACAGCCGGAGTGGCAGAGCCGACGGACCATTTGGGCGGACAGATCAGGATTGGCGCGCCGGACGGCTGTGCGAATTACCTTTTGCCACAGGTGTGCGCACGGTTGGTCGCGCAGCATCCGGGGCTGGACATCCAGATTGTCGCCTTGCCGCGGGTGTTCAACCTGTCAAGGCGCGAAGCGGATATGGCGATTGGGGTGAGCGCGCCCACGGCGGGTCGGCTGGTGGTGCAGAAAATTGCAGATTATCAGCTGCATCTGGCGGCGGCTGAAAGCTATCTGGCGGCGCATGACCCGATCGAGGGGATTGCCGATCTGCAGGCGCACCGGTTGGTAGGCTATATCCCTGATATGATTTTCGACCGTGAGTTGGATTATCTGGCCGAGCTGGGGATGACGCGGGTGCCGCTTGCATCAAATTCGGTGTCGGTGCAGGTCAATATGATCCGGCAAGGTGGCGGTGTCGGGATCGTTCATGATTTCTCGTTGCCGACAACACCCGGAGTTAAGCGGATTTTAACGGATCAAGTGTCTCTTTCGAGGGCGTTTTATCTGATCCGGCATGCGGATGATCGACGTAATCTGAGGTTGAGCCGCTTTGCCGATGCGCTGGCACAGGGGGTGCGTGCAGAAGTGATCCGCCTTGAGGCAAATACTTGACACGCAACAGTATTAAAGAGAACCTAGATTCAAGAGTAATAAAATTACGGAGGGTGTCCCATGCTTGTTTCACAAATCCTGAAAACCAAGGCGGATGACAGCGTGACCACGGTCAAGCCCGGGGTGCTGATTTCCGAGGCCGCCAAGATGCTGTCGGAAAAGCGGATCGGGACCTTGGTCATCTGCTCTGACGGGAAGACGCCTGACGGAATCCTGTCCGAGCGCGATATCGTTCGCGCCCTTGGCGTTCAGGGGGATGCCTGTCTGAATATGACCGTGGAATCGTTGATGACGAAGGAGCTGGTGACCTGCGGCACCGACGCGCGGTCGGACGAGATCCTGACCAAAATGACCGAGGGGCGTTTTCGCCACATGCCGGTTCTCGCCGATGGCGCACTGGTCGGGCTCATCTCGCTTGGGGATGTGGTCAAGGCGCAGTTGATGGAGCTTTCGATGGAAAAAGATGCCCTTCAGGGGATGATCATGGGTCATTGACGTTGCGAAATTACCGTTGCGTTTCCCACAGGTAAATGCTTGCTTGCGGCTGAATGTTTTTGATTAACGACTGGACTGCCCTATGCGCGTTGGCCTTTATCCCGGCACCTTCGACCCGATCACATTGGGCCATCTTGACATCATCCGGCGCGCGACGACGCTGGTGGACAAGCTGGTCATTGGCGTGGCGATCAACCGGGACAAGGGACCGCTGTTCGAACTGACTGAACGCGTGGCGCTGATCACCTCTGAATGTGCAAAGCTGCAAGAGGAGACCGGCGTCGAGGTCGTGGTTCACCCGTTCGAGAACCTGCTGATCAACTGCGCCCGTGATGTTGGCGCGCAGATGATCATTCGCGGGCTGCGCGCCGTGGCGGATTTCGAGTATGAATATCAAATGGTCGGAATGAACCGGAAGCTTGATGACAGCATCGAGACGGTGTTCTTGATGGCGGAGGCGGAACATCAGGCGATCGCCAGCAAGCTGGTCAAAGAAATCGCCCGTCTTGGCGGGGACGTCAGCAAATTCGTGACGCCCACGGTGAATGCCGAGTTGTTGAAGCGGTTTGCGAAATAGCTATATCGGCGCAGGCTGGCATCGCGAGGGGTGACTTGCGGTGACGGTGGCGGTACGTCGTCAGGTGTCTTGGGTGAGCCTGGCGAAAAAAGTCACCACCCCGACAGGATGCCTGTAAGGCGAGGGGATAAAGCGGTGCCAGCGCATATTTCCAATGCTGCTGTCACCGCCCCAGGTCCGTCAGGAAGTCAGGATTAGAGGAACTTCGCTATCACCCGCGAGGTGTCCAGCATCCGGTTCGAAAAGCCCCATTCGTTGTCATACCAGGCCAAAACACGCACCTGCGTGCCGCCCTGGACCGAGGTTTGATCCGTCGCGACCACGCAGGAATGCGCATCGTGGTTCAGGTCAACCGACACCAGCGGGCGGCTTTCCATCCCCATGATCCCCTTGAGCGGGCCATCAGCGGCGGTCTGCAATACGGCCTTGACGTCTTCGGCGGTAACCTCGCGCGATACCTCGATCACCAGATCGACGCAGGATACGTTTGGGGTCGGGACCCGAATGGCTGTGCCGCCGATGACACCGTCCAGTTCGGGGAGAACCTTGCCCAAGGTCTTGGCCGCGCCGGTCGTGGTCGGGATCATCGACAAGGCAGCAGCGCGCGCGCGATAAAGGTCGCTATGTGCCGTGTCATGGGTCGGCTGGTCGCCCGTATAGGCATGGATCGTGGTCATGTGGCCGTGGGTGATGCCAAAGGCGTCATTCAGCGTTTTGGTCAGCGGGGCCATGCAGTTTGTCGTACAGGATGCATTGCTCAGCACCGTATCATTGGCGTCGATCAGATCGTGGTTCACGCCGTAGACGATTGTTTTCATGGTATCTTTGCCAGGGGCCGAGATCAGCACACGCTTTGACCCGTTCGCAAGATGCTTGGCCGCACCGTCGCGGCTCACAAAGATGCCGGTGCATTCCAGCACAATGTCGACGTCGCCCCAAGGCAGGGCGGCAGGGTCACGTTCGGCGGTGACGCGGATCGGGCCCTGGCCTACGTCCATGGTGCCATCGCCCAGGGTGACGGTACGGCCATAGCGCCCATGCACCGAGTCAAATTCAAACAGGTGGGCGTTGGTTTCAAGCGGGGCCAGATCGTTGATCGCGACCACTTGCAGATCGTCTGCACCCTGTTCCATCAATGCACGCAGCACGTTGCGACCGATGCGGCCAAAGCCATTGATTGCGAGTTTGGTTGCCATGGGGCGTCCTCCTGTTCGTGTTTGCGCTAACATGAACCTGTGTGCGCAAGAGTCAACCGTTGCACGGCCAATCAGGGACAGGAGTTTGAAAAAGCTGTTCCAATTCGAAACAACGGTTTCCGATCAGCGCCAGAATGCGACCCATTCCAGCAGATCAAGGAACTTTTTGCTGAGGAATATCAGATGATCGCTGCCGTTCATCATTGTATCTACCACCAGCCCACCGACGATGAGGGTGGCCAAGACAAGGGCGATCGGGGTGTTCATGGGGCAGGGTCCTTGGGCGGCGTTCCCCTGATATGACAGGGCAACGCCTTTGCCGCAAGACTTAGCCCAGTTTGCCCATGGCAACGGCAACGTCTGCCATGCGCACGGAAAACGCCCATTCATTATCATACCACGCCAAGACGCGGACCATCCGGTTTGCCACGACCATGGTCTGGTCTGGCGCAAAGATCGAGCTGTGTTCCGTGTGGTTGAAGTCAATCGACACCTTCTGTTCGGGGTCATAGGCCAGAACACGACCCATCGGACCATTCGCAGCCGCCTGCATTGCGGCGTTGACCTCTTCCACCGTGACGTCGCGCGACGCACGGAAGGTCAGGTCGACAGCGCTGACATTAGGCGTGGGGACGCGCATCGCGGTACCGTCCAGCTTGCCCTTGAGCGCGGGCAGAACTTCTCCCAAGGCGGCGGCAGCGCCGGTCGATGTCGGGATCAACGCCATTGCGGCTGCGCGCGCGCGGTAGAGATCATCGTGGCGGCGGTCCAGGGTGGGCTGGTCGCCGGTGTAGCTGTGGATCGTGGTCATGATGCCGTATTCGATGCCGAACGCCTCGTGCAGCACCTTGGCCAGCGGGGCCAGACAGTTGGTGGTGCACGACCCGTTGGAAATCATCGTGTCAGAGGCGACAAGATCGCCTTCGTTCACGCCGTAGACCACGGTGCGGTCCACATTCTTGCCGGGGGCCGACAGCAATACGCGCTTTGCGCCGCGCTCAAGGTGCACATTCGCCTTGTTGCCATCGTTGAATTTGCCGGTGCATTCCAGAACGACATCACAGCCGTCCCAGTTCAGTTCCTTCATGTCGTAGGTGGACATGACCTCCATCGGGCCACGACCCAGATCCAGCGTCCCGTTGCCTACCTTGACGTCGTTCGGGAAACGCCCGTGCACGGAGTCGTATTTGATCAGATGCGCTGCAGTCTCGAGCGGGCCGGTGGCATTGATGCGCACGACCTCGATATCGTCACGGCTAGAGGCTGCGATATGCGAAAGAGTACAACGGCCGATGCGGCCAAATCCGTTGATACCGACTTTGATGGTCATGAAATACGTCCTTAGGGCTGAATACGGGCGGGGTTGCGCGATCTATATCTGCAGGCCGATCAAAGGTTAAAGGTCTAAAACCCCCTGAATTCGGGATGTTAGCGTTAAATGTTTGTGTTAGCGGAAACGGTAACCTCGGCTTTGGCTTTGCCTTCGTCGCAGGCTGCGCTATTTTGTCTCGAAATGAATATGGAGAGTGTTGATGAGTGGTTTGCTGGCCCTGTTGGATGATGTTGCTGCGATAGCCAAGGTGGCGGCGGCCAGCGTGGATGATGTGTTCGGCCAGGCGGCCAAGGCCAGCGCCAAAGCGGCAGGTGCCGTGATTGACGACGCTGCCGTGACGCCGAAATATGTTCATGGTTTCGAGGCAAATCGCGAACTGCCGATCATCTGGCGGATTACCAAAGGATCTCTCAAGAACAAGCTGGTTTACCTTCTGCCTGCCGGATTGCTGCTGTCGAATTTCGCGCCTTGGGCGATCCCGCCCTTGCTGATGTTGGGCGGTGCCTATCTGTGTTTCGAAGGAGCCGAGAAAATAGCCCATGCTTTGGGTGTCGGCGGGGCAGGCCACGTTGATCATCCGGGCAAAGGGGCGGTCATCGAGGACCCTGCGCATCTGGAAGAGCAAAAGGCGGCAGGGGCGATCAAGACGGACTTGATTCTGTCTGCCGAGATCATGACGATCGTCCTGTCCAACCTAGAAGTGTCGAACGCCTGGATGGAAGCAGGGGCATTGGCCGCAGCGGCCGTAATCATCACGGCTGCGGTCTATGGATCGGTCGCGCTGATCGTAAAGATGGACGATCTGGGACTGTATATGGCGAAAAATGCCAGCTTGGGCGCGACCCGCAGTGTCGGCCGCGCCATCGTACGCGGCATGCCCTATTTCCTGAAGGCACTGACGATCGTCGGCACGGCGGCCATGCTGTGGGTTGGCGGATCAATCATCATTCACGGGATGGAGGTCCTGGGCTTTGGCACGCTGGGCCATCTGATCCACGATTATGCCGCCAATATCGGACACATGGTACCGTCGTACGAAGGGGCCGTCGAATGGACTGCCAAGGCGGCAATGGATGGGATCTTTGGTCTGGCGCTCGGGCTGGTCCTGATCCCCATCGGGGAAAAGATCATCACGCCGCTTTGGCGCGCTGTCTTCAACCGGTCGGCACCAAAGAAAACCGCCGCCTGATCGGGGGCGAGGTGAAAAGGTCAGATGTTGCGGATGGTTGTTGTTCCGCGCGTCTGGCTGCGCACATAGATCGCCGCAAGAAGCAGCATCGCGAGTTGTCCGGTAACGGCATAGGCCATGAACACGGCAAGGATGCCGTAGCCTGCGCCAAAACAGGTGAGGCCGCCAAGGCTTCCGCACACGATGCCGTATAGAATATATGCTGCACCCATGTTCTGCCAAT
Organism: Roseobacter sp. GAI101; assembly: GCF_000156335.1. Lineage (GTDB taxonomy): Bacteria > Pseudomonadota > Alphaproteobacteria > Rhodobacterales > Rhodobacteraceae > Sulfitobacter. The sequence goes on along the minus strand of NZ_DS999213.1, from coordinate 987,443 downwards.
CCCCGTTCAACGTCATGCCCGATAGGACCCCTCCAGAGCTCTCACGGCTCAACTCAGGGCTGTTAAAGGGTAACATTCAGCAATTTGAATAAAGTTTCAAGGATTTTGTTTTCTGGGCAAGAAAATTACTTAACTCCAACTAAAGGGTTAAATCCGGACTGAATAAGAAGGGGGGGGCACAGGGCCCCCCTCAAATTTTGTTACAAAAGCGCCTTGGCCTTGTCGGCGACGTTCTGCGCCGTAATGCCGAACTTTTCAAACAGCTCTTCCGCAGGGGCAGAGGCTCCGAAGCGGTCCATACCGACGAAGTCGGCTTTGTTCCATTTGCCGCGTTCCCCTGTCAGCCACCGGTCCCAGCCTTGGCGCACGGCTGCTTCGACACCGACACGCACGGGGCCGGCGGGCAGCACGCGGCGGCGATAGGCTTCGTCCTGTTCAGCGAACAATTCCATGCAGGGCATGGACACGACGCGGGTGCCGATACCTTGCTCTTGCAAGATATCACGCGCTTTCAAGGCAATCTCGACCTCGGAACCCGTAGCGATCAGGATCACCTGACGTTTGCCTTCGGCGTCGGCCAGCACATAGGCACCCTGTTCGGTAAGGTTCTTGTTCTTGTGCTCAAGCCGCACGGTTGGCAGGCCCTGACGGGTCAGCGACAGCACCGATGGCGTGTTCTTGGACGTCAGCGCGATTTCCCAGGCTTCGGCGGTTTCGACCGTATCGGCGGGGCGGAATACATAGGTGTTCGGCGTCGCGCGCGAAATGGCAAGGTGCTCCACAGGCTGGTGTGTCGGGCCATCTTCGCCCAGACCGATGCTGTCATGGGTCATGACAAAGACCGTGGGGATCTGCATCAACGCGGCCAGACGCATTGCGGGGCGGGCGTAGTCGGTAAAACACATGAACGTGCCGCCGTAGGGACGGATGCCGCCGTGCAGCGCCATGCCGTTCATCGCCGATGCCATGCCGTGTTCGCGGATGCCCCAATAGACATAGCGCCCACCGCGGTTGTCGATGTCGAACACACCCAGATCAGCCGTCTTGGTGTTGTTCGACCCGGTCAGGTCTGCCGACCCGCCCACGGTTTCCACATAAAGCGGGTTCAACACCTCAAGCGTCTTTTCGCTGCTCGCGCGGGTGGCAAGCTTTGGTGCCGCTTCGGACATCTGCTTTTTGAAGGCTTTGATGGTCGCGCTCAGCTTTTTGGGCGCGTCACCGGCAAGCGCGCGGTTGAATTCTTCGCGTTTGGCGCGCGACATGGTATCGAAACGCTCTTCCCACGCCTTACGGTCTGCTGCGCCGCGCGATCCGATGGCTTCCCATGCGGATTTCACATCTGCGGGGACTTCGAATGGGCCGGTCGTCCAGCCATAGGCGGCTTTTGCCGCCGCCATCTGATCGGCGTCGGTCAAGGCACCGTGGCCCTTTGACGTGTCCTGCGCCGCGTGACCCAGAGCGATGTGGGTCTTGCACGCGATCATCGAGGGCAGGTCGCTTTTGCGTGCCTCGGTCAGGGCCGCGTCGATTTCATCGGGGTTGTGACCGTCGATTTCAATCACATGCCAATCGGCGGCCTTGAAACGCGCCACCTGATCGACGGTGTCGGACAGGCTGACCGGACCGTCGATGGTGATGTTGTTGTTGTCCCACATCACAATCAGCTTGCCCAGCTTGTGACGTCCGGCCAAGGCGATCGCCTCTTGGCTGACGCCTTCCATCAGGCAGCCGTCACCGGCGATCACATAGGTGAAGTGGTCGACGATCTTCTTGCCGTATTGCGCGCGCTGGATTTCTTCGGCCATGGCAAAGCCGACAGAATTGGCGATGCCCTGACCCAGCGGGCCAGTGGTCGTTTCAATCGCATCGGCAAGGAAGTTTTCCGGATGACCCGCAGTGCGCGCGCCCATCTGGCGGAAGTTCTTGATCTCTTCGAGAGGGAATTGCGCATCGCCCACAAGATGCAGCAGCGAATAGATCAGCATCGACCCGTGGCCCGCCGACAGGATGAACCGGTCGCGGTCCGGCCACAGGGGATTGGCCGCGTCGAACTTGAGGTGCTTTTCAAACAGAACTGTCGCCACATCCGCCATGCCCATCGGCATGCCCGAATGGCCAGAATTGGCAGCGGCGACGGCGTCCAGCGTCAGGGCGCGAATGGCGGTCGCTTTGGACCAATGCTCAGGGTGGGCTTTCGCAAGGGCGTTCAAATCCACGGGGGCTGCTTCCTTATATCAGGGCAAGAGTTCGCGCGATCAATACCAGCCACCCCGCAAAGATCAAGGGCAACGGGGGCAGGGGCGCGGACCACATCAAAAGCCCCCGCCAAAGCGTTGTTCTTAAAGGGGCAGTAATTCGCTTCCCGTTTGGGTAGGATTGTCCCAAACCACGTTGACCACCGATTCGATGGTTGGCACAGTAGAGAAAAGACGTTTCAACGAGGATCCGTGGATGAGTGACATAGAAGAAGTACAAGGCCGCATCATGGCTGCGATGGAACGCGCGTCGCGCGGTCTGGAAAAACTGGCCGCCGCCAAGGAAGATGTGCCCGACCTGTCCCAGGAGCTTGAAGAAGAACGCCTGGCCAACGCCCAGTTGGAAGAGCGTGTCAAAGCCTTGAAGTCCCAGATTGAAACGCTGACCGCCGACACGCAGGCACAACTGGAGCAGACAAAGGCGGAATTGGCGCAGGCGCAGGCCAAACTGGCCGAGGCTGATGGCCATGCCGGCCAAGCCGCCGCGACCCACGAAAGGATCTCTGCGCTGGATGTTGAATTGCAACGGGTTCGCCAGCACAATTCGCAGCTGTCCGACGCTTGCGCTGCCTTGCGGGCCGCCAATGCCGAAGGCGTGGGCGATGCGGATTTGATCAATGCCGCGATGCAGGCCGAACTTGCCGCCTTGCGCGCCGCCCGCAGTGTCGAGCGGGCCGAAACGGCCGCGATCCTGGCGACCCTCACCCCCCTTGTCGAAGCCGCGCAGGAGAACGCCTGATGCCCGAAGTTATCATTTCCATCGGCGGTCGCCAGTTCGAGGTCGCTTGCCAGGAGGGCGAGGAAAGCTATCTGCATGCCGCCGCCAAGATGCTGGACGACGAGGCGCAGATCCTGTCGGACCAGGTCGGCCGGATGCCCGAAGCGCGCATGCTGCTGATGGCCGGTCTGCTGCTGGCTGACAAGACCGCCAGCGTCGAAGACCAAGTCGCCGAAGTGCGCGCCGAACTGGCAGAGCGTGAAGCGGAGTTGGCCGGGCTGCGCAATGTGGTGGTCGAACCGACCCGCGTCGAAGTTCCTGTGATCCCTGCGTCGGTGCAGGATGGCATGGCCGAGATCGCTGCCCGCGCCGAAGCGCTTGCCGCAGAAGTCGAGGAAAAAGCCGCAGGTTAGATGTTTAGGTCGGTTGGTCGTCTCCGCAGGGCTGTGGCCAATCGCGATGACACGATAGGTGCGCCCGAAATCTGACGCTGGTGATAAAACTTGATGCTTGGGTCCCGCTCAAATGCCTTGATTTCGTTATTGTAGTCGGCGCTTGCTTGCTCTGTGCGTTTGCATGCACATTTTGGTCATTCAAAGTGGGTGGCACCTTCATCTGCGCTATGAATACGATTTCATTGATCTTGTCACAGAATGGCGGTTCAGGTGTCGAAAAAAATAACGCCCATAAAAGGCGTCGTCATGGGCCAAAGCTTGGGCAGCGGTCCTCTTGTTCCTACAATGGGGCGACAGCCGACGGTATTGACCAACTGACCCGGCATTTCGAAGCCCGCACTCAAGTACCCGTCGAGGTGTTGCAAGCCTCTGCGTCGTCCACGTCATTGCTGCGGCGGTACCGAAGCCGCAGGTCATGGTGGGACGAAGCCGCCCATCAGCCGGGTCGCCAGCTTTAACAGACCACGTTCCTTCACCCGGAGGCGGACATCGTCCTCTGGTCACAAGGCGAACGTGATGCCGAGGATGCCGCGCTTGATATCGAAACCTATGAGAGATCGCTGAGAGAGTTCTTTAACTATCTGCGGCAAACCTACCGCTGCTTCGTCATCTGCAATTTCATCGGTCGGCGGATCGGGGGCAATGACCATACGACGCAAAGCGTACTTCAGGCACAGCGGCGGGTCGTCGCCGCGCTGGATTTTGCCTTTGAAGGGGCAGAGCAATATCACGTCGATCTCGTCGACGCAGTGCATCCCGATAATGCGGGGTTTCGGGTGATTGGTGCATCGTCAGGTCATGCGATCGCAGCTGCGTGCCTGAACGAACCGAATGACCACCCGATTGTCAGCCATGTCGAAGCCTCTGAAAACATTTTCATCTTTCACCTCGCTGGCGTAAGGAAATGGGCGATGAACGGGACAACGGTGGACCGCCCGATTGAAATCATGCCCTTGAAAGGGGGCAGCCAGTTTTCGGTCATCAGTACAAGAACCGGCACACTGACCCCGTCTGCCACGTTTTTCGATCCTGCCGAAAACGAGGTTTATCTGGTCTTCGAAACCCCGCTTGAGCCGATGGCGGCTGAGCTGAGGGCCTATGTCGCCTATGGTGCATGCTCCGACCCTGAACGGTCCCGCCTTCTGACAGAGGCATCGGCGTTGAAGCGACCCGTTCGCCGCGATGCCTTGCCCCTCGATTTCGTGCACTGAACAGGGGCGCGACGGATCTGGCGCGCGCTAAAGCCTCCGCATGAAAAAACGGCGCTCCTGAAAGGAACGCCGCTTTGGTCTGCCAGCCTTAAATCGGACTTTAGCCGTTGGCTTCGCGGATCTTGTCAGCGGCGTCTTTGTCATAGGCCACGCCGCTTTCGGCAAACAGCGCATCCAGTTCGCCCGACAGGGTCATTTCCGTGATGATGTCACAGCCGCCGACGAATTCGCCTTTGACATAAAGCTGTGGCACGGTGGGCCAGTCGGAGAAATCCTTGATCCCCTGGCGCAGAGCTTCGTCAGCGAGCACGTTCACATCGGCGAATTCGACTTCCATATAGTTCAGCACCCCTGCCACGCGGGACGAGAACCCGCATTGCGGCATCGCCTTGGTGCCTTTCATGAACAGGACCACGTCATTCGTGGTGATGGTCTCTTTGATCTGTGTTGCAACGTCGGTCATTTTGATTTGTCCTTCGGTATAAAGCGTTTAGCGTATTCTTGCGGGTCGCGGGGAATGCGGTAGGTGGTCTGGTGTCCGCCCCCGCCACCGCCAGAGTGATAGGTTGTCTCGATCTCGTGATAGCCTTTGCCGGGGGGCGATCCGCGTTCGGTGCCGCGGGTGTGTCGCAAGGCCTGAAGGCCGCGCAGCACCGCCACGATCAACACCAACACGCTTAGGATTGCCACCAGCGTCAGGTCCATCGCGTCAGTCCGGTGCTTTCGTCGTCAGCGCCAGCGCGTGCAATTCGCCGCTGGGTCCGTCCATCTTGCCCTTGAGCGCGGCATAGACGGCACGCTGTTGCTGAACGCGGTTTTTGCCCCGAAAGCTTTCGTCAATGACCATCGCAGCCATGTGGACGCCGTCATTGCCTTGGACTTCGATGGTGGCGTTCGGGAAGGTTTCGCGCAAAAGCGCTTCGATATCGGGGGCTTGCATCGGCATGGGGCGGGCTCCGTCTTGGGTGTATTCCAGCAAGATGTAGTGGTCCGTGTGTCCGCGTGCAAGATAAGTCATCACAAGTCGTCACGCGATTGCACGTTGAGCGTTTGCGTGCCACGCATTACAAATTAAGGCAACAGAGGTTTGGGAGGCTTTGGGCATGGATATTTTCGAAGACGCTCCGGAACGGGCCTATGCGTGGGCGCAAGCGGGGCGTGGTGCGGCGCTTGCGACCGTAGTGGAAACATGGGGGTCGGCCCCGCGCCGTGTGGGCGCACAGCTGGCCATTTCGGGCGACGGTGAGATGCAGGGATCGGTTTCGGGCGGTTGCGTCGAAGGGGCCGTGGTCGTCGAGGCGCTTGAAGCGATCGAAGAGGGCACATCGCGGTTGCTTGAATACGGGGTCAGCGACGGGGACGCCTTTGCGGTCGGGCTGGCCTGTGGTGGCAAGATCCGCGTGTTGGTGGAACCCGTCGGCGATCAAGGCATGCCGTTTGATATCCTGCGCGATCTGGTCGCTGCCCGCGCGGCACGCCAGCCTGTGGGCTATCAAGTCCGCCTGACGGGCGGCGGTGCACGTCTGGTGACGGACGGCTATGACAACCGCTTTCGCATGGACCGCTCCGGCTTCGAAGAAGACGGCGATACCTTCGTCGCGATCCACAATCCGCCGTTGCGTCTGGTGATTGTCGGGGCCGTCCATATTGCGCAGGCCTTGGTCCCGATGGCGCAGGTGGCAGGGTTTGACGTCGTCGTCATCGATCCGCGCGAAGCCTTCGGATCGCAGGCGCGGTTTCCGGACGCGCGCGTGATCAACGATTGGCCCGATGCCGCGCTGGAACAGCTCGGTGTCGATACCCGGACCGCCGTCGTGCTGCTGACCCATGACCCCAAGCTGGACGACCCCGCGCTGCACATCGCGTTGAAATCAAAGGCGTTCTACATCGGTGCCCTGGGGTCGAAACGCACGCACGCATCGCGGGTGACGCGGTTGCAAGAAGCGGGCTTCACGGATGCGGATATTGACCGTATCGCGGGCCCTGTGGGGTTGGACATCGGGGCCGCGGGTCCGCCCGAAATCGCGGTTTCCATCTTGGCGCAAATGATTCAAAGCCTGAGGAAACCGTGAAATTCGGCAAGGTTCCCACGGCAGATGCGCTTGGCGCGCTGCTGGCGCATTCCGTCGCCCTGCCACAGGGGCGGCTGCGCAAGGGCGTTGTGCTGGACGCCGACCATCTGGCGCAACTGCGCGCGGCTGGCATTGATGCGGTGACGGTGGCGCGTCTGGCCGCTACGGACGTGGATGAAAACACCGCCGCTGCGCGGTTGGCCCAGGCCCTACTGGCGGATCACCCGCATCTAAGCCAGACCAAAGCCTTTACGGGGCGGGTTAATTTGCTGGCCGATGGGCCGGGGGTCGCCGTGCTGGATGTGGCGGCGCTCGAGGCCGTGAATGCGGTGCATCCGATGATCACGCTGGCCACCGTGCCGCCGTTCCAACAAATGCGCGCAGGCGGTATGGTCGCCACGATCAAGATCATCTCGTATGGGGTGGACGAGGGCGACCTGATCCGTGCCTGCGACGCGGGCCGGGGGGGCATCCGTCTGGCCGACCCCCAGCTGCCGGACGCCACGTTGATCATCACCGAAATTGATGGCGGCGCAGGGGACAAGGGCCGCAAGGCGATCGCAGACAGGCTGGCCGCCCTGCGGGTCACCCTGAAAGATGTGGTGATGGTGGGCCATGACGTGTCGGCGCTAAGTCAGGCGATCGCAGCGGCGGACACGTCCTTGATCCTGATCCTGACCGGTTCGGCGACGTCGGATATCGACGATGTGGCCCCGTCCGCATTGCGCGCAGCGGGGGGGCAGGTGGCGCGCTTTGGCATGCCGGTGGACCCGGGCAACCTGCTGTTTCTGGGCACCCTCGGCGCGCGACAGGTCATTGGCCTGCCGGGGTGCGCGCGGTCGCCTGCGTTGAACGGCGCGGACTGGGTGTTGTCGCGGATCGTCTGCGGAATTGCGGTCACGCCCGGTGATATCGCGGGCATGGGCGTCGGCGGATTGCTCAAGGAAATCGCGACACGGCCGCAGCCCCGACGGGGATAGTTTCGGGGCGCGGCAGCGCGTAAATTTTCAAGCAATATTATGCAAATTGCGGAGTTCACGCAAAATTTCGGTTCTCACGCGGCAGATGCCGTGCTTAACTCCTCTCAACGAGATCAAGAATACCTAAGGGAGGAACTCTATGACACAGGTCAAAATGACCGTGAACGGCAAATCCGCGTCTGGCGACGTCGAGGGCCGCACGCTTCTGGCGTCGTTTCTGCGCGACAATCTGAAATTGACCGGCACACATATCGGCTGTGACACCAGCCAATGTGGTGCATGCGTGGTGCATGTGAACGGCGAAGCGGTTAAATCCTGTACGATGCTGGCGGTCGAGGCTGACGGTGCCGAGGTCATGACGATCGAATCCGTGGCCAATGCCGACGGGTCGCTGAATGTAATCCAGCAAGCGTTTCAGGACCACCACGGCTTGCAATGCGGGTTTTGCACCCCCGGCATGGTGATGTCCGCATCCGCGTTGCTCAAGGAAAACCCCAAGCCGACAGAGGCCGAAGTGCGTCATTATCTGGACGGCAACATCTGCCGCTGCACCGGCTACCACAACATCGTCAAGGCGATCCTTGCAGCGTCCGGTCAGGACGTCAGCGCGCTGGCGGCTGAATAAAACTAGGGGTGCGTCCGCCCGTGCGAGGAGGCACGGGCGGACGCAGGGACCCCGCGACGAAAAGACGAAAAGGCGTATCCCTGCGGTTCTGGGTGGCGCCACACCAACAGAATAAAACCAGAAAATGCGACGGTGCGCGACAAAGCCGCACCCCATAGGGAGGAAATACTATGCCAAAGGATGGCGGAATTGGTGCCAGCAGCAAGCGGCGCGAAGACATCCGGTTTTTGACCGGTGAAGGTAATTATACCGACGATATCAATCTGAACGGGCAGGCCTATGTGTTCTTTCTGCGCTCGGATATCGCGCATGGGGTCCTGAATTCGGTTGATACCTCGGCGGCCGAAGCCATGCCCGGCGTCGTCAAGATTTTCACCGGCGCGGATTTCGAAGCGGTGGGGTCGATCCCTTGCGGCTGGCAGGTCACGGACAAGCATGGCGAAGTCATGCAAGAACCGCGCCACCCCGTTCTGGCCCACGGCAAGGTGCGCCATGTCGGCGAACCGATTGCGGCGGTCGTGGCTGAATCGCTTTCGGAAGCGCACGACGCCGCCGAGGCGATCGTAGTGGATATCACCGATCTGCCTGCCGTCATCGACATGAAGGAAGCCGTCAAGGAAGGCGCACCCAAGCTGCATGACGATCTGACATCGAACCTGTGCTATGACTGGGGCTTCGTCGAGGAAAACAAGGGCGCTGTCGATAAGGCATTCGAAGAAGCGGCCCATGTCACCACGCTGGAACTGGTCAACAACCGTCTGGTTGCCAACCCGATGGAGCCGCGCGTGGCTGTCGGCGACTATGCCCGTGGCACCGGCGATCACACGCTTTATACCACCTCGCAAAACCCGCACGTCATCCGTCTGCTGATGGGGGCATTCGTGTTGGGCATTCCGGAACACAAACTGCGCGTTGTCGCCCCCGATGTGGGCGGCGGTTTTGGCACGAAAATCTTTCACTACCAGGAAGAAGCGTTCTGCACATTCGCTGCCAAGGCTTGCAACCGTCCGGTCAAATGGACCTCCAGCCGGTCGGAAGCCTTCATGTCGGATGCCCATGGCCGCGACCACGTGACCAAAATCCAGATGGCGCTGGACAAGGACAACAACTTTACAGCTTTGCGCACGGACACCTATGCGAACATGGGTGCCTACCTATCGACCTTTGCACCATCGGTTCCCACATGGCTGCACGGCACCTTGATGGCGGGCAACTACAAGACGCCGCTGATCTATGTGAACGTAAAGGCCGTGTTCACCAACACTGTGCCCGTCGATGCCTACCGTGGCGCGGGCCGCCCCGAAGCGACCTATCAGCTGGAACGGCTGGTCGATAAATGCGCGCATGAACTGGGCGTTGATCCGATTGCCCTGCGCCGCCAGAACTTTATCACCGAATTCCCTTACGCCACCCCTGTGGCGGTGGAATATGACACCGGCGATTACGTGGCGACGATGGACAAGCTGGAAGAAATTTCCGACATCGCGGGCTTTGCTGCGCGCCGCAAGGAATCCGAGGCCAAAGGCAAGCTGCGCGGTTTCGGCGTGAACTGCTATATCGAGGCCTGCGGCATCGCGCCGTCGAACCTTGTTGGTCAACTGGGAGCGCGCGCCGGTCTCTACGAATCCGCCACGGTGCGGGTGAATGCAACCGGTGGTCTGGTGGTCATGACAGGTTCGCACAGCCACGGTCAGGGTCATGAGACGGCATTCCCGCAGGTGATCGCCGAGATGATCGGCATCCCGGAGGACATGATCGAGATCGTGCATGGCGACACGGCCAATACGCCGATGGGGATGGGCACTTACGGGTCGCGTTCGCTTGCCGTAGGCGGATCGGCCATGGTGCGGGCGACCGAAAAGATCATTGCCAAGGCCAAGAAGATCGCGTCCCACCTGCTCGAAGCGTCCGAGGGCGATATCGAACTAAAGGACGGTGCGTTCAGCGTTGCGGGCACGGATAAATCCGTGGCCTGGGGGGATGTGACCCTGGCGGCTTATGTGCCGCATAACTATCCGCTGGAAGACATCGAACCGGGTCTGGAAGAGACGGCATTCTATGATCCGTCCAACTTTACCTATCCATCCGGTGCCTATGCCTGCGAAGTCGAGCTGGACCCGGAAACCGGTCAGGTCACCATCGAACGGTTTTCAGCGGCAGATGATTTTGGCAATATCGTCAACCCGATGATCGTCACCGGTCAGGTCCATGGCGGGCTTGCGCAGGGGATCGGTCAGGCGTTGATGGAAAACTGTACCTATGACAGCGACGGCCAGCTGCTAAGCGCATCCTACATGGATTACGCGATGCCACGCGCCAGTGACGTGCCGTTCTATACGGTGGATCATTCCTGCCAGACCCCTTGCACGCACAACCCCCTGGGCGTGAAAGGCTGCGGCGAGGCGGGCGCGATCGGGTCGCCGCCTGCGGTGGTCAATGCAGTGCTGGATGCGATGCGGTCGGGCGGCAAGGATGTGGGTCACATCGACATGCCCGTGACGCCCGCGCGTGTCTGGGCGGCGATGAACAGTTGATTTGA
>NZ_DS999213.1:939500-976568 GCF_000156335.1 Roseobacter sp. GAI101 | reverse complement strand
TTATGTGGAAAAATGAAGAGGAGAAGCGGGGCTATGGCGCGCTCTCTGATTGGAAGGACAGAAGATGTATGATTTCGACGTAGAGAAACCAACCAGCATCGCCGATGCGGTCAAGGCGTTGGGGCGTGAAGAAGCGCAGCCGTTGAGTGGCGGGCAGACCTTGATCCCGACGCTGAAGGCGCGGCTGGCAATGCCGTCGGTTTTGGTGTCGCTCAAGGGGATCGCCGAGATGCGGGGTGTTTGTCTGGATGATGACGGCCGCGTCTGCATTGGCGGTGGCACCGTCCATGCGACCGTCGCCAAAGAGGTTGCGACCCATTACCCGGCCCTCGCGGGGCTTGCGGCGCGGATCGGCGATCCGGCCGTGCGCAACCGTGGCACGATTGGCGGATCGGTTGCCAATAATGACCCTTCGGCGTGCTATCCGTCGGCTGTGTTGGCCAGCGGTGCGACAGTCGTGACGAATGCGCGCGAGATCGCTGCCGATGATTTCTTTCAGGGCATGTTTGCGACGGCGCTGGATGAGGGCGAAATCGTCACCGAGGTCAAGTTTCCGGTACCTGAGAAGGCCCATTACGAGAAGTTCATCCAGCCAGCGTCACGGTTTCCTTTGGTCGCCGTCTTTGTCGCAAAGTTTGCCGACGGGGTGCGTGTTGCTGTCACGGGCGCGTCCGAGGATGGTGTCTTTCGCTGGACCGAGGCCGAGACCGCGTTGTCTGCGAACTTTAGTGCGGAAGCCGTGAGCGGCCTGAGCGTTGATGGCAGCAGCATGATCAGCGATCTGCACGGGTCTGGCGACTACCGCGCCCATCTGGTCGGTGTCATGACCAAGCGGGCTGTTGCCGCACTCGCCTGACGGGCCATTAGAATACGAAGCTGGAAAGCCGTCTTCGACAGATTGAAGGCGGCTTTCCGGTGTCAGGGATCATCCTGCTGGAACAAAACGATCCGTTAAGGGTTTAGTGACAAGCGCTGCCCGAACGGCGTTGTGTAGTAACCCGTAAGGATATGAAATGTTTAGACTTCTTAAATCAACAACTTCTTTGACCATGTGTGTGGCCCTGGCGTTGCCCGCGGGCGGGTTCGCGCAATCGACTGTCGCGACTTGCGCCGTTGAGGGAACAGAGGCAGAGGCCGTGTTCCCCTGCGTCTTGCCCGACGGAACAGAAGTGAATGACGCCGAAGAGCTGGACGCGCAATTGCAGATTGCCCTGGATCAGGTTGTAGGTGCGGGTGATGCAGTAGACGAAGCGGCTGCGGAAGCTGACGCCAAGGCGCAGGAAGCTGCCGAAAGCGTAGAGGATGCACAGGCGGCCGAGGATGCCCGAGCAGCCGCAGAGGCGCAGGCTGAAGAGGATGCACAGGCCGCACTAGATGCCCAAGCCACAGCAGACGCGCAGGCGGCAGCAGAAGCACAGGCTGCGGCGGATGCGTCGGCAGCGGCCGAGGCAGCTGCGGCTGAAGAAGCGGCAGCGGCAGCCCAGGCTGCAGCGGATGCGTCGGCAGCGGCCGAAGCTGCTGCGGCTGAAGAGGCGGCGGCAGAGGCGAAGGCGGCAGAAGACGCACAGATCGCAGCGGATGCAGCAGCAAACGAGGAAGCAATTGCAGCCCAGATTGCCGGGGACGCTGAGGCGAAAGAGGCTGCCGAGGAGGCCGCCGCAACGCAGGACGCCACAGCAACCGCTGATCCTGCGCAGACAGAAGTAACGTCAGAACAGCAAGCGGAACCTATCCAGGTCGAAACGACTGACTCTGCTGCTGCTGAGACAACCGTGACACCAGAGGCGCAGGCTGAGGCGACAGCAACAGAAGAGGCCCCGAAGACGGAAGAGCAGATTGCCGCCGAGATCGCAGAACAACAGGCCGCTGAAGAAGCACGTCAGGAGCAGCGCGCTGCCGAAGCCGCTGCCGCCGCGGAAGCCGCCGCAGCTGCCGACAGCGGCGAGGCAGAAGCACAGGTCGTGACCGAAGAAATCACAGCCGAGGAAACCCGCAGTTCGGACGAGGAATTCTCGACCGAGGTCACGGGTGAGGCGACAGCAGAAGCGGCCCCTCAGGAAGACGATGGCCTGAGCAAATTCGAAAAGGCACTTTTGCTTGGTCTTGGTGCCGTCGCCGTTGGTGCCGTGCTCAAGAACGGGTCCAAGGTTGTCAGCAACTCGGGTGACCGTCTGGTCGTCGAAGACCAGAATGGCGATCTGCGCGTGCTGAAGGACGATGATGCGCTTGTCCGTCAGGCCGGCGACGAAGTCCGTCGCGAGACATTCAACGACGGGTCTGCACGCACAACCGTGACCAAGCCGGATGGCAGCAAAGTGGTGACGATCCTTGGACGTGACGGGACTGTTTTGCGCCGGATCAACATCGACCCGCAGGGCAACGAATATGTGCTGTTCGACGATACGCAGGTTGAACAGCGGATCGTGGTGAACGAACTGCCACAGGTCGAACAGACCAACACCCTGCTGAGCCAGCAGAACGAAGAAGCGCTGCGCGTGGCACTGGAAACGCAACTGCGTGATACGCAGGCACAGCGGTTCTCGTTGCGCCAGGTGCGCGACATCCAGCAGGTACGCGCCTTGGCCCCCGAGGTTGAACTGGATGCGCTGCGGTTCGAAACCGGTTCGGCTGCGATCCAGCCTGAACAGGCACGTGCGCTGGCCAAGATCGGGACAGCGATCACCGGTGCGATCCGCAACGATCCACGCACCGTTATCCTGATCGAAGGGCACACTGACGCTGTGGGCAATGAAGGCTACAACCTTGCGCTTTCGGACCGTCGTGCCGAAACAGTCGCCTTGGCACTGACCGAGTATTTCGACGTTCCACCGGCAAACCTGATTACCCAAGGGTATGGTGAGACTGCGTTGAAAGTTCCGTCGCAGACAGCGCAACCCGCCAACCGTCGGGCCGTGGTGCGCAACATCACCAGCCTGCTGAAGCAGTAACTCTGCTTCCTTGAAACGAAAAACGCCCCCGTGATTACTCACGGGGGCGTTTTTTTATGTCTGCATCAGCGACCTAACAGCAGCGATATTAAAGGCCGGAATTATTTGTTCGGCATCGGGCCGATCAGCATGACCATCTGACGGCCTTCCATCTTGGGGAAGTTTTCGACGCGGCCCACTTCTTTGGTGTCCTCGGCGACGCGTTCCAGCAACTGGCGACCCAGGTTCTGGTGCGCCATCTCGCGGCCACGGAAGCGCAGGGTGATCTTTACCTTGTCGCCATTGTCCAGAAACTTGAACACGTTCCGCATCTTGACCTGATAGTCGTTGGTGTCGGTGTTCGGTCTGAACTTGACCTCTTTGATCTCGATGATCTTCTGCTTCTTGCGCGCTTCGGCTTCGCGCTTTTGCGTCTCGTATTTGAACTTGCCGAAATCCATGATCTTGCACACGGGCGGGTTGGCATTGGGAGAGATCTCGACCAAGTCCAGTCCGGCGTCTTCGGCCATTTCCATGGCGCGGCCTGGAGTCACGACCCCTACGTTTTCGCCGTCGGCACCGATCAAACGAATTTCATTGGAACGGATATTTTCGTTAATGCGCGGGCCCGTGTCTCTTTGTGGCGGCGCGTTATGTGGTCTACGAGCGATGATGAACGTCCTTTGATTGTTCTGTAATGTCGAAGACAGAAGGTAAACCCGCGCTGGTGCTTCTTCAAGCCGCAAAATGGGGTTAAACCCTGCTAAAAGGGGCGTTTCAACCTTGCAACCTGACAAATGAAGGCGCATTTGACCATTTGAGCGTGCATAATGGGTGCACGGGACGAAATCTACCAAGTTCGAAGGGACTATATTGCCATGAGAAACCTCATCTGGATCATCATCGCGGCTGTGATCGCATTCGGGGGATACATGCTGTATTCCGGTCGGTCGGTTAAGGAAATCGCGGAAACGGCGTCGGATGCGGTCAATGCGCCCGAAGCATTGGAAAGCGCTACGGCTGCCGTCGGCGACGCGGTCGAAGCGACGGAAGGTGTGGTTGCGGAAGCCGTCGAAGCGACAGCACAGGCAGCAGATGCGGCCGCTAATGCCGTTTCAGAGGCCGCGTCCGACGCAGCCGATGCAGCAGTTCAGGCCACCGAAGAGGCTGCAGCGGCAGCCCCCGAAGTTGCTGACGACGCAATGAACATGGTTTCCGACGCGGCCACGGCGGTTGCCGAGACCGCAACGGAGGCGGCAAATGCCGCAGCCGACACCGCGTCTGACGCGATGGCAGCGACATCGGAAACCGCATCGGACGCTGCAACGGCTGTGACAGAGATGGCGTCAGACGCCGCGGATGCGACAGCAGAGACGGCTTCGGAAGCAGCCGCAGCGGCGGATGAAGCCGCGGATGCAACATCAGATGCAGCGGCAGATGCCGTTGACGCAACAGAAGAAGCTGCATCAGACGCAGCGGATGCGACAGCAGAGACGGCTTCGGAAGCAGCCGCAGCGGCGGATGAAGCCGCGGATGCCACAGCAGATGCAGCGGCAAATGCCGTTGACGCAACAGAAGAAGCTGCGTCAGACGCATCGGATGCGACAGCAGAGACGGCTTCGGAAGCAGCCGCAGCGGCGGATGAAGCCGCGGATGCCACTGCAGATGCAGCGGCAGATGCCGTTGACGCAACAGCTGACGCTGCATCAGATGCAGCGGATGCGACAGCAGAGACGGCTTCGGAAGCAGCCGATGCGGTCGCTGAAACAGCCGAGCAAGCAGAAGCAGCCGCTGCGTCGGTCGATGTCACACCCGAGCAGGTGTTGACCGTCGAAGGCTTTGACCTTGAAGAAGCCCTCACGATCATCGACGACTCCACAATCCCGGGCATGGAGAAAACCTTGCTCAAGCGTGGTCTGGAAACCGCGAGCGACAAACCCGATACGCTTCAGGACGTGCTGGACCGTGTGCGCGCTGCGCTGAACATGTAATCCCTAGGGATACCGCAAAAAGAAAACCGCGCCTTCGCAAGAGGGCGCGGTTTTTTCATGTCCGGTGGTGATGGCCGACAGGCTTAGCCGACGAAGGCTTTTTCCACGACGTAATGCTTGGGGTCGGAGTTCGCACCTTCTTCCAGGCCGAAACCTTCAAGGACCTCCTTGATGTCCTTGTTGAAATCAAGGCTGCCACAAACCATGCCGCGATCGGTCCCGGCGGTGATCCCGTCAATGCCGAGATCGGCAAATACGGTCCCATCCTGCAGCAGTGTCGTGATACGGCCCATCTTGGGGCTGTCTTGGCGTGTCGTGGTCGGGTAATAGACGATCTTGGCCAGATTGTCCTTGCCGATCAGTTCATGCATCATCTCGTCGTTCTGGATCTCTTCGATCAGGCTGCGGCTGTAATCCAGTTCGGCGACATCGCGCACGGTGTGGGTGACGATGACCTGATCGAAATTCTCGTAGGTCTCGGGTTCACGCAACAGCGACGCAAAGGGGGCAAATCCGGTACCGGTGGCAAAAAGCCATAGCCGCTTGCCCGGCAGCAGCGCGTCATGCACCAGAGTTCCAACAGGCTTGGGCCGCAGGATGATTTCGTCTCCTGGTTGAATGTGCTGGAGTTTCGAGGTCAGCGGACCATCCTGAACCTTGATCGAATAGAACTCCAGTTCATCATCCCACGACGGCGAGGCGATGGAATAGGCCCGCAGCAACGGTTTTTGCTTGCCGGTCTTGGGGTCCGGATCGCCCATCAGGCCGATCATCACAAATTCGCCCGACCGGAACCGCAAGGACGCTGGGCGCGACACGCGAAAGGAAAACAACCGGTCTGTCCAGTGTTTGACGGAGATCACGGTCTGCGCGTCGGGCAGGGTGGGTACGGGCTTGGCGTCGGTCTGTGTCACGGGGGAATGCTCGGTCATGGTTTCATCGGCACGCTCATCGGGCGCGCCGCCTTTGTCTTTAGGGGAAGGGAGGAGGTAGGAAAAGACCCGTATCAGCCGCGCAGGCGCGACTGATAGTCATGGTCCTGCCAGTTCGCGCGGGCTAGCCATTGGTCTTCGGGCTGACGGGCGGCCAGGTCATCGGTAATTTCGACCTCGTCGAACCCTGCACGGCGCGCCATGGCATATTGGTCAGCGAGCACGTGCCCATGGGCACGCAAGCGCCCCGTATACCCCAGCAGGCGGAGCTGTTTGGCGATGGTAAAGCCGCGCCCGTCTGCGGAGCTGGGGAAATCGATGCGGATGATCTGCAGCGCATGGTTCAGCTGGATGTCACCCGGCTGCGCATCCGAGGGCACGTGCAATGCGACCGCGTCATTCGCGCAGCCAAGCACAGTGAACCCCGCCGTCCAGTCGTCTGTCGTGAAACCTTGATCTGTCACAAGCTGTGTCATGTTTTTGCTCCTGTTCGGACCATCTTGCCGTCGACAAAATGGATGCCGCATTCTTCTTTTTGCGTGTCGCGCCAACGCCCTGCGCGGGGGTCTTCGCCGGGCTTAACCGTGGATGTGCAGGGTGCGCAACCGATGCTGGGATAGCCCTGCGCCACCAATGGATGGCGGGGCAGACGGTTTTCAGTGATATAGTCGGCAACGTCGCCCGCCTGCCAATGGGCCAGCGGGTTGACCTTGATCCGTGCGGGGGCGTCACCGGGTGTTTCGACCTCGAAAAACGGCAGGCTGGCACGGGTACCGGACTGGAACCGTTTGCGGCCCGTGATCCAGCCGTCAAAACCCTGAAGTGCGGTTTGCAGTGGCACGGTCTTGCGAAAGGCACAGCAGGCGTCTGGGTCGCGTTGGTGCAGCGTGCCGTCAGGGTCCTTCTCCGCGATATCCGCGGCGCGGATGATCTGGATGTTGCGCAGTCCCAACCGTTCGCCAAGTTCCTGTTGGTAGACCAGGGTTTCGGTGAACAGCATTTCAGTGTCGATGAACAGCACCGGCAGATCCCGTTTGACCATTGATGCCAAGTGCAGGAGAGCGACGGATTCGGCCCCGAAGCTGGACACCAGCGCGAGATTTGGCACATGTTCGATCGCCGCGCGCAGCACGTCCGTGGCGCTGTGGTGGCGCAGGTCGTCATTCAGCGCTTTGACCTGCGCGGTCAGTTGCGCGACGCGATCCGGCCCTTCGGGGAGGATTTCCTGTCCATTTGGAATGTGGGTATCACGCGGCATTGGCACGGGCTTCCGGATAGAGGGCGGCCTTGAAAGGGGCCAACCCGAGGCGGCGGTAGGTTTGCAGGAAGGTCTCGGTGGGTTCGCTGCGCAGATCAAGGTAGCCGCGCACGAGGCGTTCGATGGCGGGAATGATCTCGTCAGCCGAGAATCCGGGGCCTGCGCGTTCCCCAAGGGTCGCGTCCTGGGTGCCGTCGCCACCAAGTGTGATCTGGTAGTTTTCCACACCCGCACGGTCGAGGCCAAGGATGCCGATATGGCCCACGTGGTGGTGACCACAGGCGTTGATGCAGCCCGAGATCTTGATCTTGAGCGGGCCGACTTCGTGCTCAAGCTTGAGTGCGTCAAAGCGGGTCGCGATTTCTTGGGCGATGGGGATCGAGCGGGCCGTGGCCAGCGCGCAGTAATCCATGCCAGGGCAGGCGATGATGTCGCTGATCAGGCCGATGTTCGCGGTGGCGAGTTTGGCGTCTTTCAGTGCGGCGTGCAGGGCCGGCAGATCGGCGCGGTGGACATGCGGCAGGATCACGTTCTGTTCGTGGCTGATGCGCAGTTCATCGTGGCCGTATTGGGCGGCAAGGTCTGCCATCACGCGCATCTGGTCAGAAGACGCGTCGCCCGGCGTTGCGCCATGGGCCTTGAGGCTGATCGACACGATCGCATAGCCCGGCGCGTGGTGGTCTGACAGGTTCGTGTCGGCCCAGCTGCGGAAGACGGGATCGCTGTCATAGGCTTGGGTGTAGCTGTCCAGCGGGGCGGTCTTGAAGGTCGGTTTGGCGAAATCCGCCTCGATCCGCGCAAGCATCTGCTGGTCCACGCCGGTGAACTGCGGACGGATCAGCGCATAGCGGGCGTCGACGCGGGCGCGGATGTCTTCGATGCCGTTTTCGTGGACGGTGATCTTGATCCGGGCCTTGTATTTGTTATCGCGGCGGCCCAGCAGGTTATAGACCGAAACGATCGCTTCGAGGGTGGGCAGCAGGTCTTCGGAGGCGACGAAATCATAGAGCACCTTGCCGATCATCGGGGTGCGGCCAAGGCCACCGCCAACGATCACCTGAAATCCAAGCACGCCGTTTTGTTCGACGATCTGCAACCCGATATCATGCGCCTTGATCACAGCGCGGTCATGGGCCGAGCCTGACACGGCGACCTTGAACTTGCGCGGCAGGAACTGGAATTCGGGGTGGTCTGTGGACCACTGGCGGATCAGCTCGGCCACGGGGCGCGGGTCCGCGACCTCGTCTGCGGCGGCACCGGCGAAATGGTCTGCGGTGACGTTCCGGATGGTGTTCCCCGACGTCTGGATCGCGTGCATGTTCACCTCGGCCAGCGCATCCAGCATATCGGGCACATCGCGCAGTTGCGGCCAGTTGTACTGGATGTTCTGCCGCGTGGTGAAGTGGCCATAGCCCTTGTCCCATGTGTCAGCGATGTCGGCCAGCTTGTGCATCTGCGCGCCGTTCAGCGTGCCGTAGGGGATCGCCACGCGCAGCATATAGGCGTGCAGTTGCAGATAAAGACCGTTCATCAGGCGCAGCGGCTTGAATTCATCCTCGGTCAAAGATCCGTCAATGCGGCGTTCAACCTGGGCCCGGAATTGCGCGTTGCGTTCCGCCAGAAAGTCGGCGTCGAATTCGGTATAGCTGTACATTACAGGGCCTCCTGTTTGCCGTGGGCGTAGTTTGACGGGCCTTTGGCGCGAAATGCCTCGCGGAAGTGCACGGGCTTGGGCGCAGCGCTGGCATCGACATCGGCCAGATAGACGCCTACGACCAGATCGGTCTGCTGGCTGGCATCGATCATGCGCAGATCGGCATCGGCCTCGTCGGTCAGCACCTCGGCCTGGGCCAGATCGCGGGTCCAGCCAGTGGCGGTTTGATAGATCACGTCGCCCTCAAGCAGGGCGTTTGCGGTGACAACTTTGGGGGTGAAGGGCTTGGCCATTATGCCATCTCCTCTTGCAGGATTTCCGTTGAGGCCAGTGCCGCCGCGCGCAGGGCAAGGCCATAGAATGTAAGCGCGGGGCCGTTCATTTCCGCCTCTGTCAGGTCGGCGGGCAAACGGTCCAGCGTGGTTTCCAGAATGCGTTGTTCGGGCCGCGAGGCGTTTTCGATGACGGTTACCGGTGTGGCGCGGTCAGCACCGTGCATGATCAGGCGGCCCTGGATAAAGCGGACGGATTTCTTGCCCATGTAGATCGCGGCAACTTCACCGGGGCGCGCCAAGGCGGCCCAGTCGTGGTCGGCAAAACCCTTCATATCGTGGCCTGTCAGAAACCTGACGCTGGCGTTCCGGTTGCGTTTGGTCAGGCTTTGGCCGATGGCAGCGACGGCAGCCGAGGCTGATGTGATACCGGGCACGATGTGCCAGCCAATATTATGGGCATCGACGGCGTCGATTTCTTCGTCCAGACGGCCAAACACCGTGGCATCACGGATTTCAGGCGCACGACCTGTGCGCGTTCTGGGCGTGTTCCACCAATAGGGCATTGATGGTTTCTTGCGATGTCGAGGGGCCGAAGCCTTCTTTGCCGACGTCGATCATCAACGCCTCGCGTCGGGCGAGTTCAAGGATCTCGGGGCTGATCAGGCGGTCGTAGATCACGACATCGGCCTCGTCCAAGGCGCGGCGGGCTTTGAGCGTCAGCAATTCGGGGTCGCCGGGGCCACCGCCGACAAAGGCGATGTGACCGGGGCGGGCAGCGCGGCTCAGGTGATCGGCCAGCAAGGTATCAAGTGCGTCGCCAACAGCCGCTTCGCCATCGGCCACGGCACGGGGGCCTGAGGTAAAGTAATAGTCGCGCCAGAAGTCGCGGCGGGGGCGGCCAAAGGGCAGGGCATCTGCCATCTTGCGAAACCCTTTGCCAATGCGCGCCAGTGTGCCCAGCGTCGCGGGCAGGCGTTCCTCAAGGTCAGCCTTGATCGCGCGGGCCAGCACGGGGGCGGCTCCTTCGGTGCCGATGGCGATGGTGACCGGGTCACGGTCGACGATGGCTGGCGTGATAAAGGCGCTGTCGTGCAGATTGTCGACGATGTTCACCAACGCACCTTCAGCCCGCGCGATGGCGGCGGTGCGGGCGTCTTCAACCGCATCTTCGTCGGCGGCATAGAACAGTTTGGCGCATAGAACATCGCCAAGCTGTAGTGGGCGTTTTTGCAGCGTAATGCGGCCTGCGTCCGCCCATTGCACCAACTCGGGTGCGGGGTCAGGCGCGTAAACGCTGATTTTGGCTTGGGACTTCATCAACAGGCGCAGCTTTGCCAGCGCGGCGTCGCCACCGCCTGACAACACAATGCGTTGGCCCTTGGTTGATAGAAAGATTGGGAAATGATCCATGGTGCTGTCCTTGCGCTTGCCTTGCGGTATATATAGGAAATAATTCCGATATGACGCTAGGTGTCTGGACATATAAGAACATACGTTCTAATCAGCCGCCGCATTGGAACAGAAGACCGCAAACCAAAGGATAGGCAGAATGGACGTTCGTATAGACGAGGTAGATCGGAAGATTTTGGCGCAGCTTCAACGGGATGCAAGCCAGTCTTTGGACGATATTGCCCGTGAGGTAGGGTCTTCCAAGACGCCCGTCTGGAACCGGATTCGCAAATTACGCGAGGCAGGCGTGATCGGACAGCACACTGTTGTGCTGGATGCCGATGCCTTGGGCTTCGAGGCGTGCTTCTTTGTTTTGATCCGCACGTCAGAACATGAAGCGGACTGGCAGGCGAGCTTTCTCAAGGCGTTGCAAGACCGCCCCGAGGTACAAGAAGCACACCGTCTGGCGGGCGACATCGACTATATCCTCAAGGTGCGGGTCAAAAACGCGCGGGCCTATGACGCGTTCTATCAGGCGCTGATTTCAGAGGTGCGGGTGCACAACGTCACGGCGCTTTTGTCGATGGAGCAGATCAAATCCACGACGATGCTGCCGCTTTAGCGCGCAGCTAGCTTTCCACCATCAGACGTTCAAGTTTGTGGAAATGATAGCTGTTTGCAAAGCTTGGCGGTTCGGCCAGACGCAGCTGTGGCGCATGGTCGAACAATGCGCGCAGGCCGATCTGTATTTCAAGCCGCGCCAGCGGGGCACCGACGCAGAAATGCAGCCCCCCGCCGAAGGCCGCGTGGGGTTTCGCGCCACGCGCGGGATCAAAGCGGTCAGGGTCTGCATAGACCGCCGGATCACGTCCCGCAGCGCCTAAGACCAACGCGATTTTCTTGCCCTTTTCCAAGGTGATGCCGTCCAGGTCGATATCCTCGTAGGCAAAGCGTTCGAACACATGCAGCGGCGGGTCAAAGCGCAGGATCTCCTCGACCGTCGCGGCGATCGCGTCGGGGCCAAGCGCATCGCGCGCCACGTCATGGGTCAGCAGGCACGCAACCCCGTTGCCAAGCGCATGAACAGTCGCCTCGTGGCCTGCATTCAGCAGCAAGATGCATGTCCCGATCAGCGCATCGGTGCTTAGCTTTTCGCCGTCTTCCTCGGCGGCAATCAACTGGGTGATAAGATCATCGCGCGGGTCCTTGCGGCGCAAGTCGACATAGCCGCGCAGGAAGGCGCTGAAATCAGAGGCAGCGGTATTTGCAGCGTCTTCAATCTCGCGGGTGCGGCCCGCTTGGTAGATTGCCACCATCGCATTGGACCATCGCAACAGGTCTGGCCACATGTCTTCCGGCACACCCAACAGGCGCGCGATGATGCGCACCGGCAGTTGCGTGCAAAAGGCCGGGATCAGGTCAAAAGGTTCCTGGGGCAGGGTGGCCAACAGCTCTGCGGCGATCGTTTCAATCTCGGGCGCAAGGGCGGCAATCCGGCGCGAGGTGAAGGCGCGCAAGACGAGGCCGCGCAGACGGGTGTGGCTGGGGGGCTCAAGCTCAAGCATGGAATGGCGGTCGACAGCGTCGAAATCGGCCAGGTGCGCAGGGACTGGCACGCGCTGGTCCGCAGGGATTTCGCGGCCCAAACGCCGGTCGCGCAGCAGCGCTTGCACGGTCGCGGCATCGAAAGCGGCCAACATGCCGTAGTCTTCCCAATAGACCACAGGGCCGTCCAGACGGGCCTGCGCATAGGCGCGATAGGGGTTTTGGACGAACGCGGGATCAAGCGGGGAAAGATTTAGTGTTTTCATGTGGCGCAGGGATACGCGGACCTCTGGTCTTTGCAAGGTGGTCTGTGCAAAATTGACGCCATGAACACCTTTTTACGCGGCCGCATTGCGACATTGCTGGTTTTTCTGATCACCGTGCTGGGGTTGGCCACGGGCGTGTGGCGCTATGCCTACCTGCAAGGGCTGGACCAGTTGCACGCGCGCGGCGAAGCCGACCTGTCGCTGGCCAGTGACCGTCTGGTCGGTCAGCTGCAACGGTACCGCGATCTGGCTGTGTTTCTGGCGGACCATCCGCAAGTCCACGACATTCTCTCGGACCAGACACCGGGCCGCGCGCGGGACTTCCTGCAAGACGTCGCGGACAAATCTGCTGCATTGGATGTCCGCGTGGTGGATGTGCAGGGCCGCGTACTGGCGTCACCGCAAAGCGCGCCAGGGGCGGTGTTGATAGATCAACCCTTTGTCAGGCGTGCCTTGCGCGGCGCGCTTGGCTGGGGCCATGGTCCCAGTCTGCCGTTGACGGACCGCGCCTATTTCCATGCCGCACCGGTCTTTGGCGATGCGGGGCAAATCAAGGGTGCCGTCGTCGTATCGACCGACCTGAACGGGATCGACTATGATTGGCGGGGAAGCAATCCGGCAGCGTTCTTCACCGATAACGCCGGTGTGGTGCAGATCGCCAACCGGTCCGAACTTCTGTTCTGGCAGCGCCCCCAGGGTCAGCCGGGCCTGATCCCGCCCGACCAAAGCGCCGTCAACTTTTCCGCCAGCTTCGTCCAGGGCAACGAAATCTGGAAGATGGGCTGGGGGCCTTACATCCCCTACGAAGCGCTGCACCTGACGAAATCCTTGCCGGTCATTGGCCTGACGGGGGAGGTTCTGCTTGATATCGCGCCGGCGCGCCGCCTTGCAGTGGCGCAGGCGTCGGCGGTGGCCGCCCTGTGTCTGGCCTTTGGTGCGCTGTTGTTCCTGGCCACCGAGCGTCGCCGCGCCCTGTCGCAAGCAAATATCAAGCTGGAACGACAGGTTGCAAAACGAACCGCGGCGCTGAACGCCAGCAACCTTGAGCTGCGCCATGAGGCTGCGGAGCGCGAGGAAGCCCAAGCGGCCTTGCGTCGCGCGCAGGCCGATCTGGTGCAGGCGGGCAAGCTGTCCGCGCTTGGGCAGATGTCGGCGGGCATTAGTCACGAATTGAACCAACCGCTGATGGCGATCCGGTCCTTCGCTGAAAACGCCGTGCATTTCATCGCCCGAGACAAGCCCGAGCGTGCCGCCGACAACCTGTCGCGGATTTCCGAGATGGCGGAGCGTATGGCCCGCATCATCCAGAACCTGCGCGCCTTTGCACGTCAGGAATCCATGCCGCAAAAGCGCGTTGATGTGGTGCGCATCGTGGCCAGCGCGGTCGAGCTGACGGAAACCTATCTGCGCGAGGTGGGGGTGACATTGGTCTATGATGCCCCCCCGAATGCCGTCTGGGTGCATGGCGGAGAGGTCCGTCTGGGGCAGGTCTTTGTCAACCTGATCACAAATGCCAGTGACGCGATGGCCGGTCGCGCGACGCGCCGCCTGACCATCCAGATCGCCGAAGGCGACAGCGTCGTGGTCAGTTTTCAAGACACAGGGCCGGGGATCGAGATGCCCGACAAGGTGTTCGATCCGTTCTACACGACAAAATCGGTGGGCAGCAGCAGCGGCATGGGGCTGGGGCTGTCGATCAGCTATGGCATCGTGCAAAGTTTTGGCGGACAGATCCGTGGCAGCAACCTTGAGACGGCAAACCCGGACGCGAACAGCCTTGACGGGGGCGGCGCGATGTTCTCAGTGCAGCTTGAACGTGCAGATGAAGTCGAGGTCGCCGCATGAGCAGAACGGTTCTTTTGGTCGATGATGATGCGCCGGTCCGCGAGGCGCTTGGCCAGACGCTGGAATTGGCGGATGTCGATGTGATCGCCGCCGGGTCCTTTGTTGCAGCCAAGGACAGGATCGTCGCGGGATTTGACGGGGTGATCCTGTCCGACATGCGGATGCCCGGGCGTGACGGGTTTCACTTGCTGCAGTATGCCCGCGAACAGGACCCCGATCTGCCGGTGATCTTGCTGACGGGCGAGGGCGATATTCCCATGGCGGTGCGCGCCATGGAGGCGGGGGCATTCGATTTTCTGGAAAAGCCCTGCGCGCCGTCGGCTTTGCTGGCGGTGATCGAAAGGGCGTTGAAAACCCGCGCACTGGTGTTGGAAAACCGCCGTCTGCTGCAAATGGTCGAAAGCGGTGACCCCGCCGCGCGGCTGATCTTTGGCACGTCGGATTTGTCGAATGTCGCGCGCGCCAAGGTGCGCCGCGCTGCCATGTCCGAGGCCGAAGTGCTGGTGACCGGCCCATACGGGTCCGGCATTTCAAAGGTGTCGGAAGTCGTGCACATGTGTTCGCCGCGCGCCAAGGAGCCCTTTGTCAAACGCGCCGCCGAAGGACTGGGCGGGCAGGATTTGACAGAGGCCTTGCGGATCACGGGGCAGGGCAGCCTGTTTCTGGACGAGGTGACGCAGCTGCCGGCGCAAACCCAACTGACCCTGATTGAAGCATTGGAAAGCGCGCCGAAGGCCCGACTGATCGCGGGCAGTACCCGCGACCTGCAAGCCCTGGTCGCAGAGGGGCGGTTTCATGCGGATTTGTATTACCGGCTCGAGGTGATGACGGTGCGCATCCCGTCGCTGGCCGAGCGCCCCGAGGATATTCCCGTCCTGTTTCGCCGCTATGTCGATCAGGCGGCCGAACAATCGGGTTTGACCGCGCCCGAGGTGACGCCGCAGGTCGTCGCAGACCTGATGGCGCGCGACTGGCCAGGCAATGCGCGTGCATTGATGTCTGCGGCAATGCGCTTTGTCATGGGGGTGGCGGACGACGTGGCACCAGACGCGGAACTGGGGCTGGCCGAGCAGATGGCACAGGTCGAACGGTCCTTGTTGCGGGCGGCCCTGCGGCGCGCCGGTGGGCAGGCAACCGCCGCTGCCGAAGCGCTCAAGTTGCCGCGCAAGACCTTTTACGACAAGCTAGCGCGCTACGGGATTCGCGCGGAAGATTTCCGCAACTGAACAACTGTGCGGTTTTCCGCACAAATGGTCAGGCGTCTTGTGCGACTTTCCGCACACATCCGCGGCGCTGGTTTAGGTGGCACATCACCATTTTCCTGCAAGTGTATGAAAAGTATCAGTTAATTATCCCGACCCCGGCGATTTATCCCCAGCCTTGTAGGGTCGGCGTTTCAACGCTCTATTCCCCGCAGCGCAGTCTCGTTGAGGACTGCCGAGACTTGAAAAACAGCTCTCTGGGAGGAGACACCACATGAAATTCCTGACAACAGCAGCCGTGGCGCTGACCCTTTCCGTATCCGCAGGTGCCGTTTCGGCCGCCTGTGACGACGGTGAAATCGTCATCAAGTTCAGCCACGTCACCAACACCGACCGCCACCCCAAAGGCATCGCCGCAACCTTGCTTGAGCAGCGCGTCAACGACGAGATGAACGGCAAGGCCTGCATGGAAGTGTTCCCGAACTCGACCCTGTACAACGATGACCAGGTGCTTGAGGCGATGCTGCAAGGCGACGTTCAGATGGCTGCCCCTTCGCTGTCCAAGTTTGAACAGTTCACCAAGCAATTCCGCATCTTCGACCTTCCGTTCATGTTCAAGAACATCGAAGCGGTTGACGAATTCCAGAATTCCGAAACCGGTCAGGCGATGAAAGCCTCGATGGAGCGTCGCGGTCTGTCGGGCCTGCAGTTCTGGCACAACGGCATGAAGCAGATGTCTGCCAACAAGCCGTTGAACGTTCCCACGGATGCGAACGGTCTGAAATTCCGCGTTCAGGCGTCCGACGTGATCAAGGCGCAGATGGAAGCCATCGGTGCATCGCCACAGCCAATGGCGTTTTCGGAAGTGTACGGCGCGCTGCAAACCGGCGTTGTCGACGGTCAGGAAAACACCTGGTCCAACATCTACGGCCAGAAGTTCTTTGAAGTTCAGGACGGCATCACGGAAACCAACCACGGTGTTCTGGACTACATGGTCGTGACTTCCACAGACTGGTGGAACGGCCTGCCAGACGACGTGCGCACACAGCTTGCGACAATCCTGGAAGAAGTGACCGTATCGCGCAACGCTGCCGTCGGTGAAGTTGACGCAGAAGCACGCCAGGCGATCCTGGATGCGGGTTCCAAAATCGTCGAACTTGACGCCGCTGGCCGTCAGGTTTGGGTCGATGCGATGATGCCCGTCTGGGAAGAATTCACGGCCGACGTCGGCCAGGAAAACATCGACGCGGCGCAGGCGATCAACGCCAAGCACTAAGTCGATCAGATCGGTGCCCTGCCCATAACGGGTGGGGCATCTTTTCACGTTTGGCCGGTGCCATTTTGATGCGCATGCCAAATCTCTCCCCTTACGCGGAGTTTTCCCATGTCATCTGGATACCATCCCAATACGGCCCTTGGCCGGTTCGTTCACGAGTTCGAAGAGACGGCGATTGCCGTCATCCTGGGCTTGATGACCCTTATTACATTCATCAACGTCGTCCTGCGCTACGGCTTCAACACCGGTCTGATCTGGGGGCTGGAAGCGGTGACGTTTCTTTTTGCCTGGCTCGTTTTGTTCGGGATGAGCTATGCGGTCAAGATCACCAGCCACCTTGGCGTGGATGCGGTGATAAACCTTTTTTCGTCGCGCACCAAACGGTTCATTGCCCTTTTCGCGGCGTTGATCTGCATCGTTTACGCAGGGTTGCTGCTGAAGGGGGCGTGGGATTACTGGGCACCGTTCGCGGGGCTTGACGCCACGTCGGGCCGCTGGTTCCCGACGGGTTTTGAAAACAGCCGCGATCAAGCCTGGTATGAAACAGTGGACATGCCCATGCCCGACTGGTTGCGCTTTATCGAGCCGATCATGAACGAGGGTGAAAGCTATGCCAAGCTGCCGCGCTTCCTGCCTTACGCGATGCTGCCCATCGGCATGGCGTTGCTGTTGTTCCGGTTCATTCAGGCAGGCGTCCGGATTTTCACCGGGGTGTCGCATGGGCTGATCGTCAGCCACGAAGCTGAAGACGATGTCGCAGCCGTTTCACACATGAACGCAGGGGACTGAGCGCATGGAAGTTCTAATTCTATTCACGATGATCGTGGGCCTGATGCTGCTTGGCGTACCTATCGCGGTCAGCCTTGGCTTTTCGTCGATCGTCTTCCTTCTCGTCCTGTCGGATTCGTCGTTGGCGTCCATCGCCCAGACGTTCTTTCAGGCGATGGCGGGGCATTACACGCTGCTTGCGATCCCGTTCTTCGTTCTGGCGTCGTCGTTCATGTCGACCGGTGGTGTGGCCAAGCGGATCATCCGCTTTTCGATCGCCTTGGTCGGTCACTTTCCCGGCGGTCTGGCAATTGCGGGCGTGTTCGCCTGTATGATGTTCGCAGCACTGTCAGGGTCGTCGCCGGCAACGGTTGTGGCGATCGGGTCCATCGTCATCGCGGGGATGCGTGAAACCGGCTATACCAAGGAGTTTGCAGCCGGTGTGATCGCCAACGCCGGAACGCTGGGCATTCTGATCCCGCCGTCCATCGTTATGGTGGTCTATGCCTCGGCGACGGACGTATCGGTAGGGCGCATGTTCCTTGCCGGCGTGATCCCGGGTTTGTTGGCGGGTTTCATGCTGATGCTGACCATCTACATCATGGCGCGGGTCAAGAAACTGCCGCAAGGCGAATGGCGCGGCTGGGGTGAAGTGTTCGAATCCGGCCGCGAGGCTGGCTGGGGCCTGATGCTGATCGTGATCATCCTTGGCGGCATCTATGGCGGTATCTTTACCCCCACGGAAGCGGCAGCGGTGGCGGCGGTCTACGCCTTCCTGATCGCCTGTTTTGTCTACCGTGACATGGGGCCGTTGCACGTCAAAGGCGATGGGCGCAACCTGTCGTTGATGCGCAAGCCGATCGCGTTGGTCACCGTGTTCTTTCACCGCGACATGCGCGACACCCTGTTCGAGGCCGGCAAGCTGACAGTGACGCTGATGTTCATCATCGCCAATGCGTTGATCCTCAAGCATGTACTGACGGATGAACAAATTCCGCAGCAGATTTCTTCGGCAATGCTGGATGCAGGGTTTGGCCCGATCATGTTCCTGATCATCGTCAACGTGATCCTGCTGATCGGCGGGCAGTTCATGGAGCCGTCGGGCCTGCTGATCATCGTGGCACCGCTGGTGTTTCCGATCGCGATCGAGCTGGGGATTGACCCGATCCACCTGGGGATCATCATGGTCGTCAACATGGAGATCGGGATGATTACGCCGCCGGTAGGTCTGAACCTGTTCGTGACCTCGGGCGTGGCGAACATGCCGATGATGAGTGTTGTGCGCGCGGCGTTGCCGTTCACGGCGGTACTCTTTGTCTTCCTGATCATGGTGACCTACATCCCGATCATCTCGACATGGTTGCCGACGCTGATGATGGGACCCGAGGTGATCGTCCGGTAGGGACGTCATCGCAAGAGCGATTGAAAAAGGCGGCATGTCAGATCGACGTGCCGCCTTTTTTGCGTAGGGTGTGCAGTGAGTTTATTTGGCAAAATGAAGCCAGGGCGCGGGGGCCTATCAGGAGGCAGAGAGCGCCTTGATGATCGGTGCAAAGTCGGAGGCTTTGAGGCTGGCACCGCCGACAAGCGCACCGTCGACATTTTCAGCGGTAAAGATCTCGGCGGCATTGTCCGGTTTGACCGATCCACCATAGAGCAGGCGGATTGCATTGCCTTCGACATCGCCGAAACGGGCGATCAGGCGGGCGCGAATGAAGTCATGCACTTCGATGATCTGCGCAAGGGTTGGGATCTTGCCGGTGCCGATGGCCCAGATGGGTTCGTAGGCGATCACCGTGTTATCGCCCGTCGCACCGTCCGGCACGGAGCCGGACAACTGCCCTGCGATGATGTCGAGGGTATTGTCGGCTTCCCGGTCATCGCCGCTTTCACCGATGCACACGATGGCGGTCAGGCCCGCCGCCCAGGCTGCGCGCGCCTTCTTGCGGATGTCGCCGTTGGTTTCCTCATGAGCATCGCGGCGCTCTGAATGGCCGACGATGACGTAGGACGCACCCGTATCGGCGATCATCGACGCCGAGACATCACCGGTAAAGGCACCTTCGGTCTGCATGTGACAATCTTGCGCGCCGATGGCGATGCTGGTGCCGCGAGTCTTTTCGCAGGCGCGATACAGCAGCGGGGCAGGGGGACAGATCAGCGTTTCAGCATCGTTCGGGTCCAGATGACCGGCCAGTTCGACCAGTTCCGAAAGCGCCGCGGCGGTCCCGTTCATTTTCCAGTTTCCGGCGGCAAGTTTGCGGCGCATGTCAGTATCCCTGTAAGTGTTTTGCCCAAGGGATACCAGCCGCCCGATCACGGGGCAACGACAAGGGCCGATTTGGCAGCGCTAACAGCAGGTGAAAGGACGGTTAACCGAACTTGATAGATTCGCCGCAGCCGCAGGCTTCGGTCACGTTGGGATTGCGGAACTTGAAACCGGATTCGAGCAATGTCGTCTCGTAATCGATTTCGGTGCCAAACAGGAACATTTGCGCCATCGGCGCGATCAGCACGCGCGCGCCGTCCTGTTCGACCACTTCGTCATTGGCATCAGGCTCGTTCACGTATTCCATGGTATATTCCATGCCCGCGCAGCCGCCTTTCTTGATGCCGATGCGCAGCCCTGCGTGTCCTGCCGACGTCATCAGCTTGCTGATCTGCGTTGCGGCCTTTGGGGTGATGGTAACGGCTTGCTTGCCTGGGATCGCGAACATCATTGATACTCCTGTTGATCCAAAGATAGGGGGTTCGCGGCACATTCTCAAGCAGTTGCGTTGAAAATGCATGAAGCCGCCCCGAAATTCGGAGCGGCCTGTCGCGTGTCGGCGGGGTGGGCTGGATTACAGGCCCATGCAGTTGGCGTAGTATGTCACCGTCGCGGGCCAGTCCGAGAAGACACCCTCGACGCCTGCGTCTTGCGCGAGCACATCCAGAGCCACCAGATAGTCGCTGTCATCCTTGACGATGTCATTCACCGACTGGAAATACCAGCCGCCGCCCGATGCCAGCGGACCGGAGCGTTCCAACGTCCAGGCGATCAGCTTGAGGTCGGCCGCTTTTGCTGCCTTGGCATAGGCCGATGCGGCGAGTTTGCCGCCGTCGTTGGTCAGGAGCATGTTCAGCGACGGGGCCAGGTACTGCACGCCCTGCGCCTTGAGCGCGGCGAAATCTTGCGCCCATGTCGCCTTGTCCTGTTTATCGAAACCTTCGGACCATTCCACCAGATAGACTGCCTGCTTGCCGAAATCGGGTTCGTTTTCGACCCAATACAACACATCTTCCAGATTGAAGGACTGGGCCCAGACATCGGAGGCGGGGATGCCGGCGGCCTTGTATTCGTCGATCATCTTCTGGGCATAATCCGCCTGACTGAAGCCGTCATGCGGCATTTCGACCGAAGGTGACTTCAGTTCGGGGGTGAATTTTGCACCAAGCGATGCGAAAAGCGCGATGGACTCGGCGTGGGTCATCAGATCAGCCTTGTCGGTGTAAAGCTGCGTGCGAAACGATGCGACGCCGCCCTGATAGGCTTCGGCCGTGGAGGCCGTCTTGTCGGCGCTGTCCATCTTGGGCGTCAGGGTCTGAAACTCTGCCAGCGTCAGGTCAGAGGTGCGGCATTCAGCGCTGGCCCCTGTGTCGCCCGAGGCCGGCGTAAATCCGGCGGTGCATTTGTCTGCAAGATCCGTCATCAGGATGTTGGTCGTCGTGTGCAGGTCGTTCTGGGCGTGACGGCAGACCAGTTCATGATCGGCGGTAAAGGTCACGTCGCATTCTAGAACGCCCGCACCCATCCGCGCGGCCGCGACGTTGGATTGAACGGTATGTTCCGGAAACATCAAGGGCGCACCGCGGTGGCCGATGGAAAACTGCGTGCGCGTCGGCGTCTGGCTCATGCAGGACGCCAGCTTTTCCTTCAGCGCGCCCTGAGGCAGCTTGTCGATCAGATAGGCCGGACGGGGGCCGTATTCGACGGGTGTCTGGGTGCTGTGGGCATCCGCCCAAAGGGCTGAGGGCAGCAGGGCCAAGGCGGTGAGGGCTGTTGTGATACGCATGATCGCTCCGGTTATGTAAAACATCTGGCGCGGGTTTGACGGCCAGATGTTACAGATGTGCGATGCTTGCGTGATGATTATGTGAAACGCGGGCTTACATGAAGCCCAGTTCCAGGCGCGCTTCGTCAGACATCATGTCCATGCCCCAGGGCGGCTCCCAGACCAGTTCAACATCGACTGTCTTGACACCGGGCAGGGGTTCTACCGCATCGGCGACCCAGCCAGGCATCTCACCCGCGACGGGGCAGCCGGGCGCGGTCAGCGACATCTTGATGTTCACTTCGCTTTGGTCATTGATATCAATGGTATAGATCAAACCAAGCTCATAAATATTGACCGGAATTTCCGGGTCATACACCGTGCGGCAGGCCTCTACGATCTGGTCGTAAAGCGGATGATCGGTCGAAGACGGCGCAATCAGAGGCGTGCCTTCGAGGGGGTGGGTGCTGTCGGTCATCATGGGCCTCGCTGTGTTATCCTGATCGTTTATATAGGGTTTACGTCCGCCAGCGTCCAGAGGGCTGAGCCCCTGTCACGGTTTGCGCTTGCGCACGGGCTGCGGCCTGACACGCGCTTCGACCATGTCATAAAGCATTCCGACGATATCCTTGCCTGTGGCTTTCTCGATCCCCTCGAACCCGGGCGATGAATTGACCTCAAGCACCTTCGGACCGGTTTCAGAGCGCAGCAAATCCACACCGGCCTTGCCCAGACCGAAGGCGCGGGCGGCGCGCAGCGCGGTATCACGCTCAAGCTTGGTGATCCGCACGACCTGCGCGCTGCCGCCTCGGTGAAGGTTCGACCGGAAATCACCATCCGCGCCGGTGCGCTTCATGGCGGCCACGACCTTACCATCGACCACAAGGCAGCGGATGTCTTCGCCAGCGGCTTCCTTCACGAAATCTTGCACCAGAAAGTTTGCCTTCAGGCCCCGGAACGCGTCAATCACCGATTCCGCCGCCTTTTTGGTTTCAGCCAAAACGACACCTTTTCCCTGGGTGGATTCCAACAGCTTCACGATCAACGGCGCAGTCCCCACCAGAGCCATCAAGTTCGACGTGTCCTTGGGCGACGCCGCAAAGGCTGTCGTGGGCATTCCGATCTTCTTGGATGCCAGAACCTGATGCGCATGCAGCTTGTCACGGCTGGCGAGAATGCCCGCAGATCCGTTCACGCAATAGGTCCCGATCGTTTCGAACTGGCGGATCACGGCGCAGCCATAGGGCGTGACCGACGCGCCGATCCGCGGGATCACGGCATCGTAACGCGGCAGGCGTTTGCCGTCATAATGGACCTCCGGTGCCATCGCGTTGATCGCCATGTAGCAGCGCGTCGTGTCGATCACTTCGACCGTATGGCCGCGTGCCTCGCCGACCTCGACCAGACGCCTGGTGGAATAATTTCCCGCCTCGCGGCTCAGCACGGCAATCCGCAACGCCCGCTGAGGCGCTTTGCGACGCACGGCGGCGGTGTGGTAGACGTCATAGCTCAGATCAGGCTGCAACCGCTTTTCGGTCGGTGAAATGGTGATGTGATCCGTCAGGGCCTGACGTCCCAACAACATCCGGCTCGCCATGCCCGCACGGTTGGTCAGGGTAATGTCAATCGGCCAACTTTGTCCTGCGACATCCAGATTTGACGAAATCACATAGCGCAGCTCGGATTCGCCGTTCGAAGATGTCACCTCGCGCCGGTCTATGATCGGGGCCGAGCAGGTGATGACGATATCCTCATTGCCCGCAACCGGATGCACGTTGAACCGCACCTTCGGCTTGGCGTCCGATCCGAAAACCTCGATGTCATGCGCATGCAACGCCGACGTCCGCGCGCCGGTGTCGATCTTGGCCTTGATCGCAGGTAATCCCAGCTCGGGCAATGCGATCCACTCTTCCCAGCCAAACGTTAATTCTTGCATGCGACATACTCCTGCTCGGCCGAATTTCCTGCCGAGTATCAGGTCGCCCCCGGCTTCTCAAGGCACGACGGGGGCTTCCAATTGGTTAAAAATCCCGGGGTCCGGGGCAGCGCCCCGGCGGACGGAAAATATTAAATGGCTCTGACGATGTCGCTGATCCCTATCGCCGAAGTCTTTGCAAAACCCTTGTCCCGATGGGAGGACAAAGCCGTAGGAGCATTTTTGCCGGATAGTTTTGCCGCAAAGAAACCGAAAATTGTCTTGGTGTTCCAACCGAAAACAGCAGCCATGCAGATCCGCCGGGCCGCTATCTTCAAAACCTGACGGCAGTGATCAGTCACCGCTTTCGCCCCGACCTTCGTTGCGGCGCTTCAGGACACATCAATGACCCGCGCAGGCGACAGGGCGGCCGACCTTGCCCAGGGCTTCAAAACGCCACTGACGGCGCTGACGGCCGGTATTGCGTGATTGCAAAGGATGGGCGAAAGCCGGATCGCTGCGGACATCGAAGACGCTGCAATGCGGATGGGGTACGGGCCTTGGTCTGGCAATCGTTCAGGATATTCTGGAAGCTTCGGATGGCTCGATGACGCTTCATGCGACGATTGGTGGCGGATTGAAGCTCGTGAGGGATATGCCGATGGCACGCAGTCCACGCAGCCGGTCAGGCAAAGCTAACCATCGTTTATGTCGCGTTCTACGATCCGCGCACCGCTGGATTGACGCTTGAACACGATGCGCAGGATGATCCAGCACAGCAACGACAAGCCTGCAAAAAGTGCCAGCAGCAACGACACACCTGCGCCGGGCATAATCAGCACCACCGGGACCATGGCGAAAGCGCCAAGGGCAAAGCCCAGAAAGATGTTACCCGGCGCGAGGACTTCGACCAGCCCCAGGACCAGCGCAACTGAAACCCAGACCCACCAGAGCGTCGCATAATCTGCCAGCATCATCCGCGTCCTTTCAGCAGTTTGAAGGCATCGCCAAAGGCCTCGAGCGCCTGGGCGGGGACCAGGATCGTCTGATTGCCGGAACCGGTGCCAAGGGCGTTCAACGCTTCGACCTGTTTCAGCGCGATCTGGTATTGCGCCGCTTCAAGCCCGTTTTCACCGATCGCAGTCGCCACGACCTGTGTGGCATAGGCCTCGGCGTCAGCCAGTACGCGGCGCGCCTTGGCGGTTTGTTCCGACGCATATAGCTCGGCATCGGCGGCTAGTTCGACGGCGCGCTTCTTGCCTTCGGCCTCGGTTACTTGCGCCCGGCGCGCCCGTTCGGCGTTCAGCTGTTGCATCATCGCGGCACGGGTCGCTGCATCAAGGTTCACATCCAGAATTTCAGCCCGCGTGACTTCGATCCCCCAGTTGTCCACGGCGTCCTCGACCAGCATCTTGATGGTGCTGATCAGGGCCGTGCGGTTGGACTGCACCTCGTCCAGGTCCATCTTGCCGATTTCCGCGCGCACGATCCCGGCGACGGTGGTGGCGATGGCGCTGTCGATGTCGCGAATGCGGTAAACGGTCTTTTCGGGTTCGATGATCCGGTAGAATACCGAGGTATCGACCTGAACCAGCACGTTGTCGCGGGTGATTGCGTCCTGGCTGGCGGTGGGCAATTGCCGTTCGAGGATCGAGATCTGGTGCGCAATCCGGTCAATGAACGGGACGATCATGTTGATGCCCGGCCCCATGACCGCCCGCAACCGGCCAAAGCGTTCAACGACATGCTGTTCCGATTGCGGCACGATCTTGACGGCCTTCACGACCAGAATGATCAGCAACAGTGCCAGCAGGATCAGGGGCAGGTTGGTCTGGAAAATATCCAGCAGGATGTCTTCGATTGGCACGGGCGCGGTCTCCTAACAACGACGTCACCTTCAAGAGACGTTTCGCGTCAGTTTCTGCCAAAATCCAAGAAATGCAATGCAGCATCGTGATTGCGTGCGATTGCGCGACATTCTATAGGCGCTGTCATGGAAAAATTCTCATTCGATCTTCAGGCCCGCGACGGGGCCGCCCGCACCGGGGTCATCTCGACCCCGCGTGGTGACATACGAACGCCGGCGTTCATGCCCGTGGGCACGGCCGCAACCGTCAAGGCAATGTTGCCCGAAAGCGTTGCCGCCACCGGTGCCGATATCTTGTTGGGCAACACCTATCATCTGATGCTGCGCCCGACGGCTGAACGGATCGACCGGCTTGGCGGGCTGCACAAGTTCATGAATTGGGACAAGCCGATCCTGACCGATTCAGGCGGCTTTCAAGTGATGAGCCTCGCGGACCTGCGCAAGCTGACCGAAAAGGGCGTGACCTTCAAAAGCCATATTGACGGGTCACGGCACGAGCTGACACCGGAACGGTCGATGGAGATTCAAAAACTGCTTGGTTCAGACATCGTCATGTGTTTCGACGAATGCCCTGCCTTGCCGGCCGACCGCGACCGGATCGCTGACTCCATGCGCCTGTCGATGCGGTGGGCCGCGCGCAGCCGCGACGCCTTTGGCGACCGTCCGGGCCACGCGCTGTTCGGCATCCAGCAAGGCGGGCTCGAGCGTGATTTCCGCGAGGAAAGCGCCAAGGCCTTGGTGGATATCGGATTTGACGGCTATGCTGTCGGCGGTCTGGCCGTGGGCGAGGGGCAGGAGGCGATGTTCGGCTGTCTTGATTACGCCACCGATATGCTGCCCGTGGACCGCCCGCGCTATTTGATGGGGGTGGGCAAGCCCGATGATATCGTGGGGGCTGTCGCGCGCGGCATCGACATGATGGACTGCGTTCTGCCATCCCGGTCGGGACGGACCGGTCAGGTGTTCACCCGCAACGGTGTGGTAAACATCAAGAACGCGCGCCATGCCGACGACCCGCGACCGCTGGACGAGGCGTGCACATGCCCGGCCTGCAAAAGCTACAGCCGCGCCTATCTGCATCACGTGTTCCGCAGTCACGAGATGATCTCGGGGATGTTGCTGACCTGGCATAACCTGCATTACTTCCAGGAAATCATGGCCGGTATGCGTGGGGCGATTGCCGCAGGCACGTTCGACGCTTGGCAGGCCGAGTTTCATGCGACCCGGGCGCAGGGCGATATC
This sequence comes from Roseobacter sp. GAI101, assembly GCF_000156335.1. GTDB lineage: Bacteria > Pseudomonadota > Alphaproteobacteria > Rhodobacterales > Rhodobacteraceae > Sulfitobacter. The sequence goes on along the minus strand of NZ_DS999213.1, from coordinate 950,182 downwards.
GACCCGCTTTAGAACTTCAACCGCTTCGGCGAAAAATAAACCGGTGAACCAATCCTTGCTGTTATGCGTCTTGAGCTTAGGTGCTGAAGACAGCAACCAGCAAGGAAAGGACACCGAGATGTCAGAAAAACTATTCTCCCCCGTTACCGTTGGTGCCATCGAGGCGAAAAATCGCGTCGTGATGGCTCCGCTAACCCGCAACCGCGCTGATAACGACACTGGCGAAGTCGGTGAATTGCACGTTGAATATTACGCGCAGCGTGCAGGTGCCGGTATCATCATTACCGAAGCCACGCAGATCAGCCCCGAAGGCAAGGGCTATCTGGCGACGCCGGGCATCCACAGCGAAGGCCAGGTGGCCGCGTGGAAAAAGGTGACTGACGCCGTGCACAAGGCGGGCGGCAAGATCGTCATCCAGCTGTGGCATGTAGGCCGGATCAGCCATACGTCGCTTCAGCCCGACGGCCAGCAACCGGTTGCGCCTTCGGCGATCACCGCGGACGTCAAGACATTTACGGCTGACGGGTTTGAACCGACTTCCGAGCCGCGCGCGCTAGAAACCGATGAAATTCCTCGTGTAATCGCCGACTATGTCCACGCCACCAAGATGGCGAAAAAGGCCGGGTTTGATGGGGTCGAAGTGCACGGGGCCAACGGCTACCTGCTGGACCAGTTCCTGAAAACCAAGACCAACAAGCGCGATGATCAATACGGCGGCTCGCTTGAAAACCGCGCCCGCTTGCTGCTTGAGGTGCTTGAGGCGGTGACGAACGCGTGGGACGGTGCCCATGTCGGTTTGCGCCTGTCGCCGTTTTCGCCTGCCAATGATGTGGATGACGAAAACCCGCAGGAAACCTTTGAATATGTCATCCCGCAGTTGAACCGCTTCGGGCTGGCCTATCTGCACATGGTCGAAGGGGCCACCGGCGGTTCGCGCGATCTGAAGGAAGGCGAAAGCATCGCCATATTGCGCAAGATGTTCGACGGCCTCTATATGGCAAACAACGGCTATGACCGCGATCTTGCGATCAAGACCGTCGAAGACGGTGCGGTCGACCTGATCGCATTCGGGCGGCCCTTTATCGCCAACCCTGATCTGGTCAAGCGGCTTGAACGTCACACCGCGCTGAACAAGGGCGATTCCAACACCTATTACGGTGGTGGCGCGGCAGGATATACGGACTATCCCTTCCTCGAAGAAGACGCCGTTGAATAATATGCAAATTTCCGGCCCCAGCGAATTTCGGGGCCGGAAAACCCACGGTCTTTGGCGAGTTTCGGCTGGAATTCAAGCGATCCGCGCTTGTCTGTCCGGGCCACACGGGTCATTCTAGCGTCAAAGCAAAAACGGCACCCCCCGAAAAGGGTATTGAAACAGGCGGGTGGGCCCCCCAAATACCTACCCAGAACAGGAGATGACCAAACGGCTGCCTATGACAGGGGCCAGCGTCATCTTGCAGTATAAGGAATAGAGCATGTTAGAGCCTCTGAACGCATCCTACCCCGTGTTGCCCCTGCGCGACATCGTCGTATTCCCGCACATGATCGTGCCGCTTTTCGTAGGTCGCGAAAAATCAGTGCGCGCATTGGAAGAAGTCATGGCGGACGACAAGCAGATTTTGCTGTCCAGCCAGATTGATCCGGGCATTGATGACCCCGATTCCGATGGTATCTTCAAGGTCGGCGTGCTGGCCAACGTATTGCAATTGCTCAAGCTGCCCGATGGCACCGTGAAGGTGCTTGTCGAAGGTCAGGCACGGGTGCGCATTACTGAATTCCTTGAAAACGAAAGCTTTTTCGAGGCACGTGCCGAGTATCTTACCGAGATGCCGGGCGATGAAACCATTACCCAGGCCCTTTTGAAGACCGTCACGGAAGAGTTCGAGCGCTATTCCAAGGTCAAGAAAAACGTTCCCGAAGAAGCGCTGACTGCGGTCATCGAAGCGTCCGAGCCTGCGCGTCTGGCGGATCTGGTCGCTGGCCATCTGGGCATCGAAGTCGAACAAAAGCAGGACCTTCTGGAAACGCTTGCCGTGTCCGAGCGGCTTGAGAAAGTCTATGGTCTGATGCAGGGCGAAATGTCCGTGCTGCAGGTCGAGAAAAAGATCAAGACCCGCGTCAAATCGCAGATGGAGAAGACCCAGCGTGAATATTACCTGAATGAGCAGATGAAGGCCATTCAGACCGAGCTGGGCGATGGCGAAGACGGCAAGAACGAAGTGGCCGAGCTTGAAGCGCGGATCGCCGAGACCAAGCTGAGCAAAGAGGCCAAGGAAAAGGTCGACGCCGAGTTGAAGAAGCTGAAGAACATGTCCCCCATGTCAGCCGAAGCCACCGTCGTGCGCAACTACCTCGACTGGATTCTGTCGATCCCGTGGAACGTGAAATCACGTACCAAAAAGGACCTCGTCAAAGCCCAGAAGGTGCTGGACGACGACCACTACGGCCTTGAAAAAGTCAAGGAACGCATCGTCGAATATCTTGCCGTGCAGCAGCGGTCGACCAAGCTGAAAGGCCCGATCATGTGCCTTGTCGGCCCTCCGGGTGTCGGTAAGACGTCGCTTGGTAAATCCGTGGCCAAGGCGACGGGGCGCGAATTCATCCGCATCAGCCTTGGTGGCGTGCGTGACGAATCCGAAATTCGCGGCCACCGCCGGACCTATATCGGCTCCATGCCTGGCAAGATCATTCAGGCGCTGAAGAAGGCCAAGACCAACAACCCTCTGATCTTGCTCGATGAAATCGACAAGATGGGGCAGGATTTCCGCGGCGATCCCGCGTCGGCAATGCTCGAGGTGCTTGATCCGGAACAGAACGCCACATTTGTGGACCACTACCTGGAGGTCGAATACGACCTGTCGAATGTGATGTTCCTGACCACGTCCAACAGCTACAACATGCCGGGTCCGCTTTTGGACCGGATGGAGATCATCCCGTTGGCGGGTTATACCGAGGACGAAAAGCGCGAGATCGCAAAGCAGCATCTGGTGCCCAAGCAGATCAAGAACCACGGCTTGAAGGCAAAGGAATTTGTCATTGAAGACAGTGCCTTGACCAGCATGATCCGCTATTACACCCGCGAAGCGGGCGTGCGGAACCTTGAGCGCGAGATTGCGAAGGTGGCGCGGAAGTCGCTGACCAAGATCATCAAGAAGGAAGCTGAAAGCATCACGGTATCCGCAGACAACATCGAGGATTTCCTTGGGGTCAAAAAGTACCGTTATGGTTTGGCCGAGCTTGAAGATCAGATCGGTGTGGTGACAGGTCTGGCCTATACATCGGTGGGCGGCGAATTGCTGCAAATCGAAGCGTTGCGCCTGCCGGGCAAGGGCCGGATGAAGACAACCGGCAAGCTGGGCGATGTGATGAAGGAATCCATCGATGCGGCCAGCAGCTATGTCCGTTCCATCAGCCCGTCGCTTGGGGTGAAGCCAACCAAGTTCGACACGATCGATATCCACGTGCACGTACCCGACGGTGCGACGCCAAAGGATGGTCCATCTGCGGGTCTGGCAATGGTGACGTCGATTGTGTCGGTGCTGACGCAAATCCCTGTGCGGCGCGACATCGCGATGACGGGCGAAGTGTCCTTGCGCGGGAATGCGATGCCGATTGGGGGCTTGAAGGAAAAGCTGTTGGCGGCGCTGCGTGGCGGTATCACGACGGTTCTGATCCCGGAAGAAAACGAAAAGGATCTGCCTGATATCCCCGATAACGTGAAGGAAGGGTTGAAGATCATCCCGGTCAAGCACGTATCCGAAGTGCTGCAGCACGCGCTTGTGCGCCAGCCCGAGGCGATCGAATGGGATCAGGAAGCGGAAGACGCCGCTGCTGCTGCCATCGCCAAAAAGTCTTCGGGCGGGGATAATGCCACAGCGCATTAAGCCGACGCCGTGAAACTGACGAAAGGCCACCCTTTAGGCGGGTGGCCTTTTGCGTTGAATATGGTCGCATGACACCAAATATGGTGCCGAAAGGCAGGGGAACTGCAAGGATTACTGGATTATTGTCAATTTTCAGGCTATCAAGAGCTAATAACAAACCAATTGGCAGCAGAGAGTTCCATGAGCAGCACAGTCAAACCCACCAAGTCAAAGCCCCCCTCGAACGTTGCTGCTGGCGCATCAGGCCCGGCCGGCAAGTCGCAAGCCACCAAACCCGAAACGGGAGCATCCGTCGTGGAAGGGCCGCGCCCTGTGATCGTCGGACCGGTGATGCGCAAGAAAGAGCTGATTGATCTGGTTGTAGAACGCTCGTCCATCAAAAAGAAAGACGCCAAGCCGGTGGTCGAAGCGATGCTTGCGGTTCTGGGCGAAGCCCTGGCCGATAATCGCGAATTGAACCTTCTTCCGATGGGCAAGTTCAAAGTCGTGAATGAAAAAGATTTGGGCAACGGTAAAATGATGCGGGTAAAAGTGCGTCAGGTGGCACCGTCAGACAAATCCAAAGCTGCCGATACAGATACCGACGAATCTGACGTTTAGGCACTGCGCTCGCGTTACGATGTGAAAGGTCCTTTGGAAACAAGGGGCCTTTTAGCATTTTAGGGTGCTGGTACATGTGAACACCAAGTCCCGCCACAATGCCTTTTGCACAAGACAGCGCGTAAGATACCAGCCCGAAGGGACTGATTTCAAACACAATTCAAGAGGGGGAATGGTGGGTCGTGAGAGGCTCGAACTCCCGACATCTTCGGTGTAAACGAAGCGCTCTACCAACTGAGCTAACGACCCGTGAGCGATCTACTACCCTAAGCTTTGGAGGGGTTTCAACCCCATTCTTGCCACCAAATGCAGTTTTCCGAATTATTTTTTCAGGCGCGGGTTTTGCAGGTGTTTTTAAGCCGGATCACACTAGGTTTGAGCCATCACCCGGATGTGATCTGCACGGTGCAATGGTTGTTGCCTCGTCTGTGTCCGGGGGCTACTAGGAGGCTTGGTAATTTCCCGCCACCTCCCTCATCTTTGTACCATCGTCGGCTCGCAAATGCGTACACCGGCGTGGCCCCCATGAAAGACTTTTTATGATCCTCGATATTGACGTCCAGCTTGAATATCAGATGTACGGTCCGACGGATATGATCCTGCAAATTCAGGCCCCCGATTTTGCGGACCAGCGCGTCCTGTCCGAAAGCTTTACCCTAAGCGATACCCAGCAGCGTGCGAGCATCGCGGGCGAGGCAGGGATGGGCGAGCGTGTGCTGATCCGCTCGAACGGCAATTTGCGCTGCGATTACAAGGCGCGGTTCGACGTCGACCGGCCAGCCTTGCGGATCGAGGAGTTTAACAGCGTGCCGCCCCACAAGCTGCCCAGCGACGCAGTGCGCTATCTGATGCCGTCGCGCTATTGCCCGTCGGATCAACTGCAAAGCTTTGTGGCGGCGGAATACGGCAATCTGAAAGGCGGATACCTGATCGCCACATTGCGCGACTGGATATTCGAGCGGTTCCAATATGTTCCCGGGTCCAGCAACGGCCAGACGACCGCGCTTGATACCTTTGTGCAGCGCCAGGGCGTCTGCCGCGATTTCGCCCATGTCATGATTGCGCTGTCACGCGCCGCGGCGATCCCGGCGCGGTTTGTCAGCGTTTACGCGCCTTTTGTGACGCCGCAGGATTTCCATGCCGTGGCCGAGGTGTTTTTGGACGGGACATGGCATCTGGTTGACCCGACCGGCATGGCGGCGTCCAACCAGATCGTGCGCATCGGCGTGGGGCTTGATGCGGCCGAGGTGCCGTTTCTCAGCAGTTTCGGGCCGGCGATGATGCTGTCGCAATCGGTAGATGTGCGCGTGGTCTAGACGCTTGGGCGATAGACAGGCGGGCCGGTCCAAGTTATCCAGTCATGGCAATTGTTTGGGCCTCGTTGTTCATCTGAACTGACGGGGCCCGTGCCAGACCTGTAATTGCGACACGCAACGCCGAAAGGACACGCCCATGGCCCTGCAAATCGACATTTCCCGATTCAAGAACCTTGCGATTGAGACCCATGAGGACGGGGTCTGGGTCGTGACCCTGAACCGCCCGGCCAAACGCAATGCGCTGGACATCGACACCATCGAAGAGCTGGTTGATTTCTTTTCGGCTGCACCGCGTGCAGGCGTGCGTGCCGTGGTTCTGGCAGGGGCTGGCGATCACTTCTGCGCCGGGCTTGATCTGATCGAACACCACGACGAAGATCGCAGCCCCGCTGACTTCATGCATGTCTGCCTGCGCTGGCACGAGGCGTTCAATAAGATGGAATATGGCGGTGTGCCGGTCATTGCCGCGCTGCAGGGTGCCGTTGTCGGAGGCGGGCTTGAACTGGCAAGTTCGGCCCATATCCGCGTCATGGACCAGACCGCCTATTTCGCCTTGCCCGAAGGGCAGCGGGGGCTGTTCACCGGCGGTGGGGCGACGATCCGGGTGACTGATCTGGTCGGCAAGTCGCGGATGATCGACATGATGTTGACGGGCCGCGTCTATCAGGGCCAAGAGGCGGTCGATCTTGGACTTGCGCAATATATCGTCGAGGGATCAAGCTTTGACGCCGCCCTCGAGATCGCGCGCAAGACGGCGCAGAATCTGCCGCTGTCAAACTTTGCGATCTGCAGTGCGGTCAGCCACATGCAGAACATGTCCGCCATGGACGCCGCCTATGCCGAAGCCGTGGTCGCCGGCGTGGTCAACACCCAGCCTGACGCGCGTGCGCGGCTTGCGGCGTTTGCCGACAAAAGTGGCGCGCGGGTGCGGCCTAACTCCTAGGCTCGTCAGGGGCGTCATTGGGGGCATCGTCATCCTCTAGCAGCAAGCGGGCGGCGCTGCCTTCGGCGTCGTCATACTGCCCGCTGCGCAGCGTCCAGAGAAAGCCGCACAGCCCCAGTCCACCCAGAATGATCGACACCGGTATCAGGATCAGCAGCACGTTCATCGCACAATCCTGACCCGCATCGCGTTTGCCAGAACCGTGAGGGACGAGGCCGACATGGCAATCGCGGCAATCAACGGCGACGCATAGCCCAGCAAGGCCACGGGCACTGCGATGGCGTTATAGGCAGCCGCAATCGCAAAATTCTCGCGGGACAGCCGCGTGGTGGCACGGGCGATTTTCATCAGCATTGGAAACTCTGCCAGACTGTCACGCAGCAACACGATATCGGCGGCACTGCGCGACGCATCCAGCGCCGACGCGGGGGCCACTGACGCATGGGCCGCCGCCAGTGACGCTGTATCGTTCAACCCGTCACCCACCATCAGCACCCGGTGCCCGGCCTTCTGCAAGCCGGTCAGGTAGGCGTGTTTTTCGGTGGCGCTGACGTTGAATTGCAAATCCTCGACCCCGATCTGGGCGGCCAACGCCTGCACTGGCGTCTTGCCGTCCCCGCTGAGTATTTGGGGCGCTATGCCCAAGCTGCGCAGCCCCTCAAGGGCCGTTTTCACACCGGGGCGCGGGATGTCCGTCAGGGGCAGGGGGATCGCAGGCCCGTCGCCAATCCGAAGGCCGAGACCGTCGAAATCCGCACCCAGCCATGACCCGCGGCCCATCCGGACGGGTTGACCGTCCAGAACGGCTTGCATCCCGAAGCCGGGAATTTCCTGCATCTGCGTCACCTCTGCCAGCGGAACGGGCGGCAGCACAGAAAGCAGGGCGCGTGACATCGGATGGTGGGACGATTGCGCCAATTTTCGCGCCACGCTGGCCTGTGTGTCGCTCAGCGTCGAGAGCTTTCCGGTGCTACTGGACAAGGTCAAGGTGCCGGTCTTGTCAAAAACCGCGATATCGACCTCGGCCAGCCGTTCCAACGCGGTGCCGGATTTCACCAGAAACCCCATCGCATACAACCGCGCGATTGCTGCGGTGGCCACGGCTGGCACCGCAAGGCCCAAGGCGCAGGGGCAGGTGATGATCAGGACCGCCACCCCGATATTCAAGGCAAAGCGTATGTCACCGCTGATCCACACCCAGACCACGAAGGCCAGCAGCGCCAGAAGGTGCACCGCAGGGGCATAGATGCGCGCGGCCCGGTCGGCCAGATTGGTATATCGGTTGCGGCTGTTCTCGGCCATCTCGACCAGGTTCGCGACGCGGCGCAGGGTCGTATCATCGCCCACGGCCGTTGCGGTCATCTCGAAGGGGGCACCCTGGTTGATCTCTCCGGCCTGGACGGGGAACCCTTTGATCAGGGTTTGCGCAGCGGATTCACCGGTCAGAAACGACCGGTCCGACACTGCCGACGCGCTGTCCAGCGTGCCGTCAACCGGCACCCGTACCCCGGTGGGGATCAACACGCGGTCGCCCACGCGGAGCGCGCTGACCGGCACCTTGGTCGCGTGGCCTGCGTCGATGCGTTGCGCGGTGTGCACTTCGAGGGCGGCAAGTTCCTTGGCGGCGGATCTGGCCGAGCTTCGGGTCTGGTGATCCAGATAGCGCCCGATCAGCAGGAAGAACGTCAGGGACAGGGCGGCATCAAAATAGGCATGGGCCCCGCCGTTCAGCACCTCGAACAGCGACATGCCCGCCGCGAGAAGAATGGCAAGCGAGATCGGCACATCCATGTTCAGCGCGCGCACCCGCAGCGCGGACCACGCATTTGCAAAGAACGGTTGGCCGCAAAACAGCACAGCCGGCAGGCTGATCAGGGCCGAAATCAGGTGAAACAGATCACGTGTGGCGTCAGACGCCCCCGACCAGACAGCGACCGAAAACAGCATGACATTCATCATCGCAAAGCCCGCGATGGCCAGCCGGATCAGCAAGGCGCGGCCGACGGGGTCCTGGCCTTCTTCAAGCAGCGTCAGATCAAGCGGATAGGCGTCATACCCCGCCGCCTTGATCGCTGCGGTGATGGTTTCATCCGGCACATCGGGGCCGTGGACCGAAACCCGTTTCAGCGACAGGTTCACACGGGCACGTTCGACCCCCGGAAGGGCGGAGAGCGCGCGTTCAACCTTGCCGATGCAGGCCGCGCAATGCAGCGCGGGGATCGACAGGATCGCATCGGGCGGCCGGGCATGGCGCGCGGTTTCCTGCGCCAGGGGGGCAACGGCACAGGCAGGGCAGGCGGCGACTTGGGTCATCTTGTGATATGCACCACGATACGCTGCTGGAACAGCACGCCATTGTCCGCGCGCAGCTTGACGCGCAGGTTCCAATTTCCGGGCCCGGCCTTGACCGGGGCGACAAGCGCGCTGCCGTCAAAGGTGAAATCGGGCGTCTGGTCGGCAACCACGCTGGTGGCGCGGCCAAAGGTGGCGTCCTCGACCCGCGGTGCAATGGCTGTGCCGTCCTGCAGGATCACCAGCTTGAGCACGTCATGGTCCACATCTGCGGACACCGCCCAGCCAAGCGCCTCTTGGGCGTTTCGGTCGGCGTCGAAGGATTGCGAGGCGACGTAAGAATTCTTGACCTCAAGCCCCGGAAACGTGCGCACGGCCTGAAACGCCAGCGTCAGATTGACCGCGATGATCACCCCGAAGGCTGTCGCAAACCCGCCGAACACATGCCATCCTGTCAGTTCACGTTGCATCTAATTTCCCTTTCCGTTGAAGGTGGTCGCCTTTGAGGCCCGTGTCTGAGCCTCGCTATCTTCGACCCAGATCCGCAAAGGTGTCGCCGCCGCAGTTGCCGCAGGGTCCTGCGCGCGCGCAGTCACATATACCCGTTGCAACAAGGTCGTATCCGCCGGTACACGCAGCATCAGCTGGTCTGTACCTTCAAGCCCGATGCGCAAAACCTCATCGCTGGTAAGGCTAAGACGGAACTGCCTGTCGTCGCCGGATTTGTTGCGCAAGCGCACGTCATAGATGTTGCGGATCGATCCGTCGGACTGGGTGACATAGGTCGGATTGCGCACCGGACTGACGGTCAGTTCGATGTCCGACCGGATGAAAAGTGCGTACACCAGCCCTATACCGATCAGCGACCAGATCACGGTATAAAGGATCGTACGGGGCCGCAGGATATGACGCCAAAGCGGTTTTGGCTTGGCACCGGCCCGCTCGGCAGCCTCGTCCGAGAGGGCGATGTAGTCGATCAACCCGCGCGGCTTGCCGATCTTGGCCATCACGTCGTCGCAGGCGTCGATGCACAGCGCGCAGGTGATGCATTCCATCTGCTGACCGTCTCGGATGTCTATGCCCGCCGGGCAGACGTTGACGCAGGCCATGCAGTCGATGCAGTCGCCCGTGGTACCGTCATGTTTCTTACCGCGCGGCTCTCCGCGCCATTCACGGTAGGCGACGGTAATCGTGTCGGGGTCCATCATTGCGGCCTGAATGCGCGGCCAGGGGCACATGTAGTTGCAGACCTGTTCGCGCAGGAACCCGCCAAAGACAAAGGTCGTCGCCGTCAGGATTGCGATGGTGATATAGGCTGCGGGATGTGCGGTCAGGTTGACCAGATCGCGCGCCAGCGTCGGCGCATCGGTAAAGTAGAAAACCCATGCCCCGCCGGTGGCCACCGCGATGATCAGCCAGACGGCCCATTTTGTCAGACGCAGCCGCCATTTCTGTGCCGTCCACTTCGCGTGATGCAACCGGACGCGCGCGTTGCGGTCGCCTTCGATCCAGCGTTCGACAAGGATGAACAGGTCGGTCCAGACCGTCTGCGGGCAGGTATAGCCGCACCAGACGCGCCCTAGGGCCGAGGTGAACAGGAACAGGCCCAGCCCGGCCATGATCAGCAGACCGGCCACGAAATAGAAT
>NZ_DS999213.1:759548-939455 GCF_000156335.1 Roseobacter sp. GAI101 | reverse complement strand
GTGGTGGGGGAAGTCATCTGATAAATCCTTTTCGCCCCCTGACCTTAGCCGGGTCAGGGGGCGCAAACCTTGATCCTGATCAAGATTTCTGAAAACGCAGTATTATTCGCCGCCGCCCAAGCCGTGGACATAGGCGGAAACGGCACGCACGTCGGCTTCGGTCAGGCGCGGGCCCCAGGCGGGCATCACGCCGAAACGGGCGTTGGTCACGGTGTCAGTCAGGGTCGCGCGGTCACCGCCATAAAGCCAGATCGCATCCGCCAGATTCGGTGCGCCCTGCGCACGGTCGCCCAAGCCGGTTTCGCCGTGACAGGCAGCGCAATTATCCGCAAAGAGGGTGGCCCCTGTCGCCGCAAGCTCTGCGTCGTATTCGGCGTTGGACAAAGACACGACATGTTCAACCACGGCGGCAATTTCGGCCCTATTCAGCATCTCGCCAAAGGCGGGCATCTGGGAATAGCGCGCATCACCGTCCTGATCGTTGCGGATGCCATGGCGCACGGTGTATTCGATGTCCGCCATTTCCCCGCCCCAAAGCCAGTCATCGTCCAGAAGGTTGGGATAGCCCTTGGCCCCCGCAGCCCCCGACCCGTGGCATTGCGAACAGTTTGCACGGAACACGGCACCGCCGCGCGCGGTGGCATAGCGGTTCAGGTCGGGGTCGGCGGGCAATGCGTCCATGTCGGTGGCCAGCAGGGCGGTGACCAGATCGGCGTTCTTGCCTTCGTGGTCCTTGATGTCCGCAGCCACATTCGCACGGGTGGACCAGCCCAGCACCCCTTTGGTGGCACCCGACACCATCGGCCATGCAGGATAGGCGATCGTGTAAAGAATGCCCCAGAAAATGCACAAATACAGCGTCCACAACCACCAGCGTGGCAGGGGGGTGTTCAGCTCTTCGATGCCGTCCCAACTGTGGCCGGTGGTGGATTGACCGGTGACGTCGTCCTTTTTACCTTTAGACATGGTCATCGCCTTTCGCTGAAGTGGTTTTTGGCTTGGTGTCGTCGCCCAGGGGGATGTTCGCGACGGATTTGTAGACGTCGCTGCTGCCGGGCCGGTAGGCCCACAGGATGACGCAGGCAAAGAAGGTGAACATGGCCAGCAGCACCCAGCTGTCGGCAAGTTCGCGCAGAATGGAATAGGTATTCATATCGTGCCTCCTTAGCGGCTGGCGTCAGGGGTGAAGGTCGAGAAATCTACCATGGTGCCAAGGACCTGGAGGTAAGCGATCAGCGCATCCATCTCGGAAACGCCGGGTTGGCCGTCAAAGTTTGACACCGCGGCACCGGGGTAGCGTTCCAGCATCCCGTCGTAATCCGCATCCGGATCGGCCTGAACGCGAAAATCTGTTTCAGCCGCTTCGATCTGTTCGTCGGTATAGGGCACGCCGACAAAGCGGTGGGTTTTCATCAGCGCCTGGGTGTGGGTCGGCTTGATCGGGGTTTCCTTGAGGAAAGCGTATTTCGGCATGATCGATTCCGGCACCACCGATTGCGGATCGCTGAGGTGATCCACATGCCAGGCGTCGGAATAGCGCCCGCCGACACGGGCCACATCGGGACCGGTACGTTTGGACCCCCATTGGAAGGGATGGTCATACATCGATTCCGCAGCCAGCGAATAGTGGCCATAGCGTTCCACCTCGTCTCGCATGGGGCGGATCATCTGGCTGTGGCAGACATAGCAGCCTTCGCGCACATAGATGTCGCGCCCCGTCAGTTCGAGCGGCGAATAGGGTCGTACACCTTCGACCTCCTCGATGGTGTTTTCCAGCCAGAACAGGGGGGCGATTTCCACGATGCCCCCCACGGTGACCACCAGCAGCGATGCAACCAGCAGCAGGGTGGGGCTTTTCTCAAGGATGGCGTGTTTATCGATAAAGGCCATTGTTTCAGCTCCTTATTCTGCGGGGGTTGCGTTTGAGGGCAGCGCCGTGGTGACCGGTTTCGCACCGCGAATGGTCATCCACATGTTCCACACCATGATCAGTGCACCGGAGAGGTAGAGAACCCCGCCTATGCCGCGCACCACGTACATAGGGAACTTGGCGGCAACGGTGTCGGCAAAGGAGTTCACCAGGAAACCCTGATCATCGACCTCGCGCCACATCAGACCTTCCATGATGCCGGTCACCCACATGGACGCCGCATAGAGAACGATACCGATCGTCGCCAGCCAGAAGTGCCAGCTGATCGCGGACATCGAATGCATCTTTTCACGGCCCCAGAGTTTCGGCGTCAGGAAGTAAAGCGCGCCAAATGTGATCATGCCGTTCCAGCCAAGCGCGCCGGAATGCACGTGCCCGATGGTCCAGTCGGTGTAATGCGACAGCGAATTGACCGCGCGGATCGACATCATCGGCCCCTCGAAGGTGGACATGCCGTAGAAGCCAAGCGAGATGACGAACATCCGCAAGACCGGATCGGTGCGCAGTTTGTCCCAAGCCCCTTGCAGGGTCATCAGACCGTTGATCATGCCCCCCCAGCTGGGCATCCACAGCACGATCGAAAACACCATGCCAAGGGTCGCGGCCCAATCGGGCAGGGCGGTATAGTGCAGGTGGTGCGGACCGGCCCAGATGTACAGAAAGATCAGGGACCAGAAGTGGATGATGCTGAGTTTGTAGGAATAGACTGGGCGGTTGGCCTGTTTCGGAACGAAGTAATACATCATCCCCAGAAAACCGGCGGTCAGGAAAAAGCCGACAGCGTTGTGGCCGTACCACCACTGCGTCATGGCGTCTTGGACACCCGAGAATACCTGAACAGACTTTGACCCCCAGAAGCTGACCGGGATCGACAGGTTGTTGACGATATGCAGCATCGCGACAGTGATGATAAAACTCAGGTAGAACCAGTTGGCCACATAGATGTGCCGTTCGCGGCGCTTGAAGATCGTGCCAAGGAACACCACCAGATAGGCCACCCACACGATGGTCAGCCAGATGTCGACGTACCATTCGGGTTCGGCATATTCTTTCGACTGGGTTGCGCCCAACAGGTATCCGGTTGCCGCCAGTACGATGAACAACTGGTAACCCCAGAATACAAACCAGGACAGGTTGCCGCCGAACAGCCGCACCGAACTGGTGCGCTGGACCACGTAGAACGACGTGCAGATCAACGCATTGCCCCCAAAGGCAAAGATCACCGCAGACGTGTGCAGCGGACGCAGCCGGCCAAAGTTGGTAAAGGGCTGGCCCCAGTCAAAATTCAATTCGGGAAACGCCAGTTGAAAGGCAATGAAGGTGCCGACCAGAAACCCTGCAATGCCCCAGAAGGCCGTGGCAATCACGCCTGCGCGGATCACCTCGTCGGCATAGCCCGTGGCCGGTGCCGTCGTCGCGACGGGTTCATCAATGCCTCGCAGGATCCAGACAAACATACCCGCAGCGACGGTCATGATCAAAAATGCATGTACCTGATAGGCCAGATCATGGGCCCAATTGACCCCCATTGCGGCCACCAGGGCCACAAGGGCCAGAATGACGAGTTTAAAATAATTCATAGTGCACCTTATTGTTTGCATGCCTATTTAAAGGCGCGCAGCTGTTCCTGGGCTTTGCCGTAAACACATGATGCGGGCGTGACCTTGATCTGTATCAAGTTTGCCTGCGCGGACGGTTTATCTGACGACATGCACCGCAGATTTGGCGTGGCGCACCACGTGACCGGCGACAGAGCCCAGCAAAATATCGGAGAGTGCGGGTTGGTGGGATGCGATGACGATGCAGTCAATTCCGTTCTCATCGGCCCAGCGGGTGATGCGGGGGCCGGGGCGGCCATCGGCGATCGCTGCGTGACCGTTGGGAATTTCGCTGGCCAGATCATCCAGCCGCTTCACCACGGATTCGCGTGCGGTCAGCATGTAATCCGCAGGAACGTAGTCCGAGACATAGACCGGTATCGTCTCGAGAACATGCAGCAAAGTGATGCGTGCGCCAGGATCGGCCATGGCGATGGCGGCCTTGATCGCGGTGTGGGTCTTGGCCTCTTCATCGACGACGACGGGGACGAGAATGTTTGAATACATGGCTTTGATCTCCTGGTTGGGTCAGGAAAACCAAAGCGGTTTGCGCAAGAATGCGCTTTGATACAGATCAAGTTACCTGTTTTATTGAGCTCTGACAGGTTTTTATCAGCGCTGGCAGGTCAGACCAGCGGACCACCGTCGGCATCATCGCCGGTTGCAAGATGCAGCGCGTCGAAATCAATGACCTTGAATTGGCGGCGGTCAGAGAAGGTCAGGATGCCGTCTTTTTTCATCGCCCCGAACTGGCGGCTGACGGTCTCCAGCGTGAGCCCCAGAAAACTGGCGATTTCTTCGCGTGTCAGTGGCAGCGCCAAGGTCGGAAGCGGGGCCTGTTCCCCCGCCAGATGCTGACGTCGCACAAGCATTTCGACAAAGGTGGCAATCTTTTCGCGGGCGGTTTTGCGGCCCAAAAGAACCATCCAGTCACGGGCCGCGTCCAGTTCATCCAGCGCCATTTCCAGCAGGCGCTGCGCCACATGGGGGGTCGTCGTGACCAGTTCCTCGAAAGGTTTGCGTTGAAAACAACACAAGGTCACATCGGTCACCGCAACCACGTCGAATTCGATCTGTGACCGCCCCGGCCGTCCGATGAAATCAGAAGGCAGCAACAAGCCGACCATCTGCATGCGCCCGTCTTCCATGGTCTTGCCCAGGGTCGCGACCCCTTCGACGACGGACCCCACATAGGTCAGGCTGTCGCCGCGCCACAGGATCGGATCGCCGGCCTTGAACGATTTGTAGCTCTTGATGCCTTCAAGCATGGTCAGTTCGTCTTCGTTGCAACGGGCACAAACCGCGCGGTGCCGGATCGGACACGCGTTGCAAGAGGGGCGAATTTTTTCTTCAAGCATCATTGTTTGATCTACATCAAGGAGTTTTGGCGCGTCCTTTGCAACCTAGCGGTATGACACACCTCAAGCAACTTCAAACTGCCGGGCTTTTCGACACCAATGCCCCGCGGTACACCAGCTATCCGCCCGCCAATCATTTCGGCACCGGTATCGGTACTGCCCGACAGGCCGAATGGCTTGCCGCGGTGCCCGACGGGGCGCAGGTATCGCTTTATCTGCATATTCCGTTTTGCAAGCGCCTTTGCTGGTTTTGCGCCTGCCGCACCCAAGGCACCAAGACGATGCGGCCCGTTGACGCCTATGTCGACACGCTGCTGATCGAAATTGACCGACAGCGCGCTTTGCTGCCCGCCGATGTGTCGCTGTCGCGGCTGCATCTGGGCGGGGGCACGCCGACGATCCTGACACCCGACATCATGGCGCGGTTGCTGGACCGTGTGTTTGACCGCTTTGCCCGTGGGGCTGGTTTTGAATTTTCGGTTGAAATTGACCCGACAGAGGCGTCCGCGGCATTGCTGGACACGCTGATTGCCTATGGCATGAACCGCGCAAGCATCGGGGTGCAGGATTTCGACCCAAAGGTGCAAAATGCCATCGGGCGGCAACAATCCTTTGCCCAGACACATGCCACCGTCGCCCACCTGCGCGCGGCCAACCTGCGCAGTCTGAACATGGATCTGCTATACGGCTTGCCCCATCAGACCGGCCCCGGCCTGACCGCATCGTTGGAGCAGGTCATGGCGCTGCAACCGGATCGGCTGGCGCTTTATGGCTATGCCCATGTGCCGTGGATGTCCAAGCGGCAGTTGATGATCGACAGCGCCGCGCTGCCGTCCCCGCAGGCGAGGTTCCAACTGGCGGAACAGGCCCGCGAGATGTTGATGCTGGACGGGTTCGTACCCATCGGCATCGACCATTTCGCCCGCCCCGATGACGGGTTGTCCATCGCCTTGGCGAATGGCCAGCTGCGGCGAAATTTCCAGGGCTATACCGATGACACCGCCGAGGTGCTGATCGGGATGGGGGCCTCCGCCATTTCGAAGTTCCCCCAGGGATACAGCCAGAATTATCCTTCGACGGCGCAATATACGTCAGCAATCGGGGCAGGGGATCTGGCCGCGGACAAGGGCCACGTGCTGACGCAGACCGATCTTTGGGTGGCGCGGGCGATTGAACAGCTGATGTGCCGCTTTGAAATCAACACGATTGACCTGCGCGCGCAATTCCCGGCCGAGGCCTGCGCCATTGCGCGCACCCTAAGCAATGTCGCCGCCAGCTTTCCCCAGGCGCTGCATTACCGCGAAGGCATCTTGACGCTTGACCCAATGTTCGAGCCGCTGGTCAGGATCATCGCAGGCAAGCTTGATCTGTTTAAGTCAGAAAAGACCGCCCACAGTGCCGCGATCTAGGGTGCATTGAGCATGCCCAGCACGCGTTACTGCGGTGTTCGCACTTCTGACACCCGAGAAATCGCTATTTCGAACGGAAAGACTTGCATCATCGGGGCAGCAGCCCCATTCACAGGGCTGTGAAAAGCAAAACACCCCCCGCGCCAATGTCACTGACGGCCCTTGGTTGGTCGCCGTTCTTTGACGACCAGATCACGGCTGACGAAACCGGCTGTTTGAAGGTGCGCGTGGCGACAGTTCACCGCGCGCGCATGAGCGGCATTTCCCAAGATGGCCCGATCAAGATACGCCTGCCTGCCCGCAGCACCACCGCGGATTTTGCTGTCGGGGACTGGATCTTGGCAGACCCTGCCGATCATACCCTGATCCGACGTCTTGACCGCCAATCCTTGCTTGAACGTCAAACCGTCGGCGCGCGGGACCCGCAACTGATCGCGGCCAATGTCGATACGCTTTTGATCGTGACTTCGTGCAATGACGATTTCAATCCGGCGCGGCTGGAAAGGTATCTGGCCGTCGCAAACGAGGCGTGCACCAACCCTGTGATCGTTCTGACCAAGGCGGATAAGGTAGCGGACGCCGCACCTTACGTCGAACAGGCCAGCGCGCTGCAACGCGGGCTTGAGGTTGTGACCGTCAACGCAAAGTCACCCACGGCCGTGACGGTATTGGAGCCTTGGTGCGGCGTGGGGAAAACCGTCGCGCTGGTCGGGTCTTCGGGGGTGGGAAAATCGACGTTACTGAACACCTTGGCCGATAAACCTGCCGATCAAGCCCAGCTGACGGGCGGCATCCGCGAAGATGACGCCAAAGGACGGCACACCACGACATCGCGGTCCCTGCACGCCATAGCGCAGGGTGGTTGGGTCATCGACACCCCCGGCATCCGCACCTTGCGGGTCAGCGATGTCTCTGCCGGGCTGGACGTTCTCTTCGCCGAGATAACCGAACTTGTCTCGGGCTGCCGCTTTCGTGATTGCAGTCACAAACACGAGCCCGGCTGCGCCGTTCAAGCCGCCGTGGCCATAGGCCAGCTTGACGCGGACCGGTTGGATCGTTGGCACAAGTTGCATGACGAAAACATTGAAAATACGCCCAAAGTCAGCGGTGCGCGGGGCAATAAGAAACCGCAGTCCCGCAACAAACTGCGATAGTTTTAGCGCAATGTGGCGGCTTGATTGCGCGGCCGGATTGTTGAACGCGTTCAATACATGGCAAGAGCATGCATTTCACCCGCTTTCCGGTGATATTCTTGCCATGACGGCATCAAAGCGGGCCCAGCTCATTGACGCCTTGTTCCCTGCATAGCCATCGTAATGCGATTTACCCGTCGAATTTGGCAGTCCCGCCCAAATTTTGGCCATATTGTTCATGAACGCCTGACGGTCCAGCCCGCCTGCGCGAAACTTGTGAAACCCGGCTTCGGCCAAGAGCACATCGGCCAGCCTGTCCTGCAACTTTGGCCCAAATCGCTGAGACGGTTGCACGCCGGTCTTGGCAACCAGACGGTGCAATGTCTGTGGGATAAACTGGTAACGCCCGATGGCATGGGGCTGGCCCGGGGTCGCTTCGATCCAGGCAAAGACCTCAGCGATGGTCATCTTTGTTGGCTTTTTGGGGGGCTTGATCCGCGCCCCGAACTGCACAGCGTCATAGCCATCGTGGCGCGATTCAGCTTCCTGGATCACAGCGCGGATCAGTTCCACATCAGATCCCCGGAACACGCCGATCCCCGCATCTGCAAAGACCGGATCATGTGGGGGTCGGTCTGCAAACAATCCGCCCGGTGCCCGGCCAACGAAAAGTGCCGCCATGGCCCCGTTCGACCTGGCCGAGGATGACACAAACAAGCTGCCGCGCACGGCCTCGGCCCCCGCCGCGGTTACGCATTGCATCATGAACAAAACAAGCAGGATGAGGGGCATTCTACCTCCGACGACAGATTGATGCCCAGCTTGGCGCAATAAAGTTGCAAAGCCGTTAGCGATGTTTCCGAAGCGGTGGGCTGATCGGAGGGGATCAAGAATGACCCACAATAATGGCGATTGGTTCACAGGCCGAGCATCTGAAACATCAAATGCGATACAAAGGTCAGTAATCTTGGAGCGGGTTCACGACAATGTAGCTTGGATCTATCGCCTGGGGAAAACGGCGATAAGTGGTTAATACCTTAGTGTTCCCGCTCGAAGTCCGGGTCCCGTATTGCTCGATCTACCGGTTCTGCTTGGGAATGCTTTGGCACTTACTGATGGCGTCAGCACACGGCTACCCTAACAAAGATCATGCTTGGTTCATGATTATTCACGTCCTTGCGTCTTATATGACGCAGATCACAAAAATGCCTGCATTGTGCCTGTATTTAGTCTTTAGCATGTTTAATGCTATCAACCGTGGGTAGTTCAAATGCTTCGGACGCCTGGCTTTTGTATTCCAGGTAATCCGGCAAATTTCTGAGGGGGAATTTGTAGTTGGTTAACAATTTCAGAGAGAATGTCGCCACAAAGGCGTTTATTTTACTCACTGTCCTTATCCTTGGAAGCGTCACAGGCGTCGGTATTACGATCTTCATGCTTGATCGTGACAACCACTTATCAACCGTAAGGCGTGATGTAGAGCAGGCGCTTTATGCGGCGACGGAACAGATTCAGCTTCGTTTTTTCGAAACAGTACTTGTGGCAAAGAACGTCGAAAGCATCTTGATGCAGTCGGGCGGGGTTGTGGAAACACAGATTGCGCGGCTAGTGGGTGAATTTCAAAGGCATAACCCGGCGGTGCTTGCCGTGGCCCTTGCACCAAAGCTGCAAGTCACGCACAGTTTTCCGCAGAACGCGAATAACAAGACAATCGGCCTCAAGTACTGGGAAGTCCCCGCGCAAATGGCGAGTATTGCCCAAGCCTACCGCAGACAAAGCCCAGTGGTCGATGGACCGGTTGCGTTGGTTCAGGGGGGCAAGGGATATATCCTGAGGTACCCCGTATTTCTCCCCAACGCTGATCTGAACCTTGATCAGTTCTGGGGGGTCATCTCGATCGTGATCAAGGCTGATAGTCTTCTGGTGTCCGAGGAGCACAACCTCGGGGACGAGGATAGCTATATTTTCAGCCTGACCGAACTCCAGACATCAGGCTTGATCGCGGCCTCTGGCAAAGACCGGACAGCGCTTTTGAGCACGGATCCCGTCGTGACCGAATTTTCAATGTTCGGAAATAAATGGCAGGCATCGGCAAGCCCGAAAGGCGGTTGGCCGAAATATTCGCCGCAAAGCCCCTATCTGATTGGCTTCGCCGTTTTTTCGAAGTTGATCCTGATCGGGGGCCTTCTGGCCTATCGAAGACTGGCAAAAAAGAAAGAAAACTCGCATGCGCTTCTGGCCGAGGCCGTGGGCTGTATCGACGAGGGGTTCATTGCATTTGATGATCGCGAGCGCTTGATGATCGTCAACGACAAGTACCTTGCGTATCATTCTGAAATTGCAGACCGAATTGTGCCAGGCATGACGATGGAGGAAATGCTGAGGCTTAGCAGATCCCACCAGAACGGTCCTGAAGAGCTTGAGAAAAGAGAAGCATGGATTGCAGAGCGCCTTAGGTGTTTCCGAAACCCCGGTGAACCTTTTCTGCATAGCATCGGCGATGATTTCTGGCTGAAGGTGACCGAAGCCAAGACGCCTCATGGCTATACGGTCGGCGTCTGGACCGATGTGTCTGCCGAGAAACGCGCACAACAGGCAGCCGAAACCGCAGATTGGGAGAAAACCGAGTTTCTGAACAACGTGTCGCATGAGTTGCGGACCCCGCTTACCGTCATATTCGGGCGCGCAACGTTTATCAAAAACTGTGAAAAACTGCCGCAGTTCAAGAGAATTCAAGCTGCGCTGGACGCGGAGGGAAACAATTCCGGCGATCTGACAGATGCGATCAACGATTCCCGGAAATTCGTTTCCGAGCAAGGTGTTGGCATTGCAGAATCTGCAAAGCACATGATCCGGCTGGTCGATGATCTGCTAGACTGGACAAAGGTCGCCCGGGGAACCCTGGAACTCGACGTCTCGACGCTACGCGTGGATGAGGTCGCTGAAACGGTCGTGCAGGACCTGCAATCCGATGCCGCCAAGAAGGGTCTTTCACTTTCCTACTCGGGCGAGGGCATCGTGGAAGCGCAAGCTGACAAGATCCGGCTGAGACAGATCCTTTATAATTTCGTAAACAACGCAATCAAGTTCACCGATGCCGGCAGCATCTGCCTGTCGGTACGAAAAGAGGTCGGGAAAGTCGTCTTTAGCGTTACCGACACCGGACGCGGCATTTCGGAAGAAAACCGCGAAAAGGTTTTCCAGCGCTTCCATCAGGTAGATGGTTCGATGATCCGCGATAACGGCGGTCTGGGGCTAGGGCTTGCTATCTCAAAGCAGCTGGCAGAGCTTCATGATGGTTACCTCACACTTGAAAGCACGCTCGGTCAGGGGAGTACCTTTAGCCTGATACTGCCACGCGCTGAAACTGCCGCGGAAGGGGCGAGAAGAACAGGGTAGGGCAGCCGATGTACTTGGTAGGTCGATGAAAACGGATTGTGCCAAGATCTAGGGGCACGCCGTTTGAAAACAACGGCTTGCCAGAAGCGATCTGTATCAGTCTGGAGCCACGTTTAAGCCTGCCATACTTTTTTTCGGGAGAAAGTCAGCAACCTCTTGATACTGGTTTGAACCCGAAGGCTTTGATCTTTTCGCGCGGCTCAGAACAGCTGCATTTCAATTCTAACAGAACCTGTGGATTTTTGCTCGAAAGCGTTGGCTGACAATATCCAGCTGGTCCCGATAGAGTGTGGTTCCAAAAAAACCATCTCTAATCCACCGTAATGGCCTCGTTTACTCAGCTAATCATATGATTTCGGGCTTGGAGCGGGTTCTTGCCGCCATTTTGAAGATAGTACGACGAGGGACCTTGCTCTCATCTGACATCCGACTTCTTTGGATCGAAACAAAGGCCACAGTAGCCTCCCCTTATGCCGCTGCATCGGATGGCGCGTGGACCGGCCGGGATCTGAATGGGAACCGCTCGTCGATCGCACTCATTGGATATCGCCCCGATTTCTACGATCCGCGCACTGGGCTTTATCATGAGCACTTCGCTCTCGACACGAGCGGCAACGCGCCGATGCACTGGCGTAGAAATCGTTAGCTACAGCGGCCTGACATCCAAGGTGATGATCATCAAATATGCAGGAGAGGCGCGGCAAATTAGGCGCGCGCGGCAATCAGGTGATAAACAGGAGAGGTCCCTATATTCGCTGATCTGCTGGATCGTTGGGGCCCATAAGAAAATTAGCGGTCAGGACCCACACCGTTTTGACGGAGTGCAAGGTAAAAGATCTCACGAAAATCTTCACGCGAAATAACAGGATTGGTCTGCAGTCCATAGGAGGCTACGGAAACTGGTCGCCTTCCTTGGATGGATACTGACTGCATATCAGTTGAAAACCGAACACACTTGTTCTCCCAGCAAAAATGACCCGGATGCACTCGGGCGGATGTATCGCTGGATTGTGCAGAAGTAGCTCCACTACTGAAGCCCAATGCAATCGCGGTAAAAATGGCTAATAGTCTCATCAACAATTCCTACTGGTTGGAGTTAATCGACCTTACAATCTAAATTTTGGACATCCTTGACATACATCAAGAGGCTAGACCGGTGTCGATTGAGGCAGTTGTGCCACCGGGTCGTGATGTGCGGATCGCCAAAGGCCAAGGCGCGCTCGAGGCAAAACGTGAGGATTGGGCGGCAACACACGAGATCTACAAGCTCGACGCGGACGGACCCTATGTCCATCCGCCCGACCGGTTCAACGTGCATTTTGAAGTCGAGGTGGCCCAGAAATCCATCGGTCGAAAGATGAACCTACGCGAGATTTCGACTTGCACGGTCGAAGAGGGCAAGATCGCCCGCGAAGAGTTCTTCATGATGCCGAAATAGTCGGAGCCAAGCCAAAACCGCCCTTCAACCGATGATAGCTGCTTTATCAAGGAAAGTTCATCACGTGAACGGATGCACAAATGTCTGGTATAATGTTCAATACGGAGAGCCGACGCATGTGTTTTGCTGCAACGGCCAGCTTAACAATCACGGCGGTATTGACGCCAAAGAGACCGTCAGGGGCACTCAGTTGCCTTTCGCGCTGCCACGAACTGGTTGGGATAGATGATGGCACAGCAATAGTGGACAGCCCAGAGCCTACCTTAAAACGTCCAAGTTTACCGATGCTGCGCCCTGCGAAAATTTACGGTCTTTGAACCGCATCCGGGGCACCACAAGGTTTGCCGTTTTTTGACATCATCAGTGCATTAATGATATCATTTCTTTTATTGAATATCTTCGATGACAAGAAGTGCAACAGTGGCAGCATTCATAATCGGACAGATGCAAATTCACAGTCGAGATTGGATGGATGGATACTTCTCGAAGATCCCTGGCGTTGTGGAGCAGTATAGCGGACAGTTTCTGGTGAGGGGTGGTAATCCCGTGACCATTGACGGTGAAAACCGCTTCCAGATGCTGCGTTCATCATTGAGGTTCCGGACCGCGGTTGCGCCAAAGGCCTCAGGAATCTGAAGCAGTTCCAGAAGCGTCCGGTCTTGCGACGATCGGGTTCAACGCTCAATGCGATCTTGGTCGATAAGTTGGGTATAGGAGATTTTTGAAATGACTGCTGTCCTCTCTCCCTATTTCGGCGAGCCAAAGATACAGGCCCTTCAAAAGGCCAGAGACGAGCAGGTGGCCGAGCTCATCGACATGCCTGGCGCGGTGATCCATGCACGCGTATTTTCGAGCGATGATCCGGCACAATTAGGTCGGGACCGGTTGCGCAATTGCATGGCTGAAGAAGGCATGATCACGCTTCGCGGCGTCGATGCACAGACAGTTGCGACCGTGCACGCAGAGCTGAGCAGCTTTGATCCCAAGCTTCATCTCTGGGACCTGTTCATGGCGGATGCAAATACGATCCGCGACGTTTGCTCAAAGATTGCAGACAGCGGGCTCCCGGAAGGCCTTTTGCGCGTGCCCGATGATAAGTTAACCCCTCAGAAAGCCCGCGACGTCCAGATATTCCTGACAAATCAGGGCATTTCTCCCTTCTCGACGGATGCTCTGCTTGGCAAGCTCTTTCCGGCAAGGCTTATCGCACTGCAGAATATCGATGGCCGTATCGTCGCGGCCGGCTTCGCGGCCATGACCCACAATCGACACAGCCCATTCTTCAAGTCAGCATGGGTCGGCCTGATCGCAGTCGATCCTGCGCTGCGGGGCTTGGGCCTCGGCAAATATACGGACGCGCTCTGTAACCTTGCTGCTGTCACTGAACTCGGAGCAGAAACGACGATGGAGTTTGTTGCGCAAGATAATGTTCCATCGCGCGCGATGCTGGAAAGTTGTGGGTTGAGGCAGGTCGACGGAAAGTCAGTTGTGATGTTTTCAACTTCTGCCGACCGCATCACGCGATAACCTTCTTGCGTGGTCCCGCTGCGCTTGAAGTCTCAACAGCCACATTTCCAGAAGCGACCAAGTGCTTTCAAAGCCAGCGAGATCACGCATGCCTTTACGGCATAGCGAACACCGTCAGAGCCATCTGCCGGGACGTAGGGAAAACGGATCTTCTCAACCAATCATCTGAAAAGTGGTTATTGGCGTCGTCTCGAGAAAAGGCAGCTTCGTCCTGGGTAGCAGTCATCGGTGGAACGTGGCGCGAAGGTCCGGTGCAAGCCTATTCTGACCTATACCACATGACAGGTGCGGTGCTGGCAGTGGGACCGGTGAATGACGGCTGAGACCAATCGGCTGATTTACGATTAATAGGAAAAACCCCGCTCCATTGAAACTTTCCGAACCAGAAGCCCGTATTTTCTTCATAGTTGGCCAACGGGGCCAATCATGATGGAGGAAAAGACAATGACTATTAAGACCATGATCGCCGCCTCGAGCGTTGCCCTAGCCATTGGCACCGCCGCATTCGCCGCCAACCCCACAGTCGGTGGCGCGCCCATGTTGGTAGAGCGGAACATCATCGAAAATGCGCTGAACTCGCCTGTGCACACAACGCTCGTCGCCGCCGTAAAGGCCGCTGATCTGGTCGATACGCTGCAGGGCGAGGGCCCGTTCACCGTGTTTGCGCCGGTCAACGATGCTTTCGCCGCCCTTCCTGCGGGTACGGTCGAGACGCTTCTGAAGCCCGAGAACAAGGAAATGCTGCAAAAGGTGCTGACCGCCCACGTGGTCGCCGGTGACTGGTCAGCGGCCGACATCATCGCCGCAGCACGCAATAGCAGCGACGGCTTCTACCACTTCAACGCCGTGTCCGGCGACGCGTTGTCGGCGCAAGTCAAAGGCAGCAAGGTCTACATTTACGACGAGAACGGCAATGCCAGCCTCGTAACCGTCGCCGATGTCGACCAGTCAAACGGTGTGATCCACGTGATCAACTCCGTGCTGGTGCCGAAGTAAGGAAATTCTGGAAATAGCCGCCCCTCCGTGAAGTCGGAGGGGCTCTCCAGCCAGACAATGAGGTCGAACATGCAACGTCGAACGCTCCTTACCGGAATGCTTGCCTTTGCGGGTACCGGTGCACTTGCCCGTGATGGCTCTTTCGAAATCACCCGAACCGAGGCCCAATGGCGCGCCATGCTGAGCGACGCCGAATACGCGGTTCTGCGCGAAGAGGAAACGGAAACCCCGTTCACCAGCCCGCTTAATGACGAAACGCGCAAGGGCTTTTATCACTGCAAGGGATGCGATCTGCCTGTCTACAGTTCCAAGCACAAATACGACAGCGGAACGGGCTGGCCCAGCTTCTGGAAAAGCATGCCAGACGCCGTGGGCACGAAGCCAGACAACACGTTGTTCGCGACCCGCACCGAGGTGCATTGCAGTCGCTGCGGATCCCATTTCGGGCACATCTTCGATGATGGTCCCGAACCAACAGGCAAGCGTCACTGTCTTAACGGTGTGAGCCTCAAATTCATGACGACAGCGTGATTGCCGGAGCAGAGTATGTCCTCGGGCGGTATCTGCTCGCCATGCTGTTCGCGCTCGGAGCGGTGCAGAAGATTGCGAACCCGGCTGCTGTGCAGACCTTGTTGAACAACCTCAACTTGCCCGAATGGTTGGTCTGGCCCGCAATGGCGTTCAACGCGGTTGCGGCAATACTTTTGGTGGTCGACAGACATATTTGCCTCACCGCCCGCCTGCTGGCTCTTTATTGCGTCGGGACAAGCTTCTTTCACCTTGTTCCGTCCGACCCCTGGCAAATGTCGATATTCGTCAAGAATTGGGCTATCTCAGGCGGTCTGTTGATTCTTGCGAGTCATGCATCTGGGCGCAGTCGAAACCCGGCGTGTACTCGTGAATTAGAGTAAATCTGCCATGGGCACCATTAAAAGCGCACCTTCCTGATGGCGTGCGGAAAGCTAAATGTTACTGCATCGCCAACGATAAGTAGTTTGACCGGGCCGACCCCATCCACTCTACGCAGCGAAGATTTGGGTTCCGCCCGTGTATCGAGGTAGACGAACGGCCCACAGGTACCTTACATTGTACTACTTTTCACAGCACTGTAGCTTGCCAACTTCCCACTCGACTGGTGTATCCTGCTTGGCGGGTTCACGCGCGGCCTGTTAAAACGCGATGAACCTGAGGCCGAGGATCTATTCGAAGCAGGACAGATACTAATGGAACGGGGATGGGGGTCAACAAACCCAATATATCGCAATATGTTCACTGCAAATTTTATTCCTGATGCGACACTGAAACAAAAAGCTGGTCTGGCTAAATTGCAACGTGCCTCTTTGTCTTCGCAAAACTCAGCCCGTATCAGCGTATTGAGGGCCAATACAGAAGTGGCCGATCTTGCGCGCCAAATCAACGTACCAACGCTGGTATTGCATGCAGAAGGCGATCAAATTGCCCCGTTGGAAGAAGGACGGAGAATGGCTGCGCGTATTCCGGGCGCACGCTTTATCGCATTGGAGGGCAACAATCATGCGCTCGTCGAAGGATCGCCTGCATTTAAGACGTTTTTTAGAGAGGTGGACGCCTTCTTGGCGGAATTGGAAAGGTGAGCACCGGCATGGTGAAGATTAATTGCGGATTGTATGTCTGATGACTGGATGAATTGGCATGAGCTATTCTGAGCACGGCAGGTTCGACGGATTGCGCCCAATATAACGAAGTCTGGTGGGAGGTAGGTCTGGGCCAGAAACTGCCGTCTTAATCACCCCTAGATGTCCATCACTATGGGCTCAGACCTGCCCGCGCCGCGGCTGCACTTAATATCTAATATTAGCGTCGAGGCGCGAGACGAGCCGCCGCAGTGCGGATTTAACAGACTTGCCAGCAAGGGGTTGTATGAAGCGAAGTGGGTATCCGTCAGGATCAGCAACAACAAACTGGCCATTGCCAATTTCGTGGTCATCCTTCCGGTACCCTTTGTCCTCAACTTCGAGGTAAAGCAGGATCTCAGCAGAGGCCAGTGCTTGTGTAAGTGGCTGAATTTATTAGACTTGAATCTCTGATGACCCACACAGCAGTAGGGCACGGACGTTATCCCTTTAATTTGGGTTCTTTGCAGACCTTCATGCCAGTCGCGGCGAAGGTCCGGTTCGAGCTTACAAAGCTACTCGGCCGCTGCAAGTCGATGAATGTCTTCTTTAACGTGCCCGTTGACACGATGTCTCATCCGATGCCCAATATGAGAAGCAGATGGAGGCGGAAAGGATGCCTGAACATAAAGAAACTGATACATTTGCTGCATTGGAAAAACGTGAGTGGGCGAAGGTGGATGTGGCCCAGTCCTATGCGCATGTTTTTGCAAAGGCGGCGGATATGGTCGTGCCGTATCTGGTAGAAGCTGTAAGCGCCAAGCTCGGTACAAAAGCGCTGGACCTATGTTGCGGTCATGGCAATGTGGCGTCTGGCCTGATCAGAGCTGGAGCACAGGTGACCGGGCTCGATTTCTCGGCACCCATGTTGGAGATGGCCCGCTCTGCCGTCCCGGGTGCTGAATTTGTCGAAGGCGATGCCATGGCTCTGAGTTTTGACGATGGGTCGTTTGATGCTGTTACGATTGGCTTTGGACTGCCACATGTGCCCGATCCTCGACAGGTCATAGAAGAGGCCCACCGTGTCCTCCATCCCGGAGGTCGGCTCGCATTCTCGGTCTGGTGCGGGCCTGAAGTAGATACCGCACTTGGATATGTTTTTGGTGCCATCGGTGAATACGGCTCCAAAAAGGTCGCTCTGCCGCCGGGTCCAGGGGCGAATGACTATGCCGATCCGTCGTTGGCATTTAAGGTTCTGGAAACCGCCGGATTTACCGACTGCCGCCAGTGTATGGTCGCTTCCGAGTGGCACGTCACGGACCCCGGTGCGCCGTATGATTTCTTTCTGGAGGGAACTGCAAGAGGCGGCGCATTGTTACGCCCGCAACCAACGGAAAATGCAACTGCCATCCGCGCGGCCGTTGTGTCCAAGGTATTGGAAAAGCACGGAACGGGTCCAGAGTGGCGCGTGCCAATCCCCGCAGTTGTGACATCCGCCGTCGCGGTCTGAACACCTGCCCAATGCTGGTCCTAGCTAAGGTCAAGTTTGAGCCAAAATTAACGGATGCTGCGGCGGGCACAAACGACAGCCTTCCTACCGCCAAAATCTATCAGATACGGGTCTTCGGCGCTGCTTCACGATTTGAGTCACCCGAATTGGGTTCTCCTTTCGGTTCGATCAGCAGCACCTTTACTTCGCTTTTTGCCCGTGGCCGATGAACCACGCCTTTCGGCACAATGAACAACTCGCCCGCCCGAACCGTGCGCGATGGTTCCCCCTCGATGTCCATCTGCATCTCGCCTTCCAAAACGTAGAAAAAATCATCGGTGGTGTCATGTTTGTGGAATGGATATTCACCGACGAGCTTGACTACCATAACCTCGTTTTCGTTGTAATCGGCGACGACATGCGGATCCCAATGCGTCGAAAACTGCGCCAACTTTTCCGCGAGATTTACTGGTTTCATTGGTGATTTCCTTCTTGGTAATGTTGCGGGTATATTTTCGAAGCCATCAGGAGATTTTTCATTCAGAACAACCGACGACCAGGCGAAGTAAGATCACACGACCTGACACCGGGTCTTGAACGATCGTGCGCGAAAGATTGGGTGTTGGCCGCGCCGTGGCAAACCGGCATCCAAAGGATTGAGGCGTATTTCTCTGGAGATGCATATGCGCCACATCGCCATGATACCTACTCGATCGGATACACAATCAGGGGCGTCCAGAGCTTCGACTATCGCGGTGCGCGTACCGACAGTGTCGCAGGACAGGTGATCGTCCTTCACCCCGACGAAGTGCATACGGGCGAGGCTGGAACAGCAGCCGGATTTCACTATCGAATGCTGTATGTTGAACCTTCGTTGGTCCGTGACGCGTTGGGGCAGCAGGCAAGCGCACTTCCGTTTTTGCGTGACGCTGTTCTGAGCGATCCGCGTTTGAAGCAAGCTATCCATGCCGCTTTTACGGATATGGAGACTTCGCTTGAGGCCGTGGCGATGGACGAGCTGGCAGTGTTGCTGGCGGATGGTTTGATTGCCAACGATGAATCGGCTCAGCGAACAACACGGTCTTTGATAGACTTCACGGCGACCAATCGGGCGAAAGAATTTTTGGACGGTAACCTTGATCAAGTTGTTCATTCTGAACAGTTGGAAAAAGTCACAGGCCTGGACCGATATTCACTGTCGCGCCAGTTCAGAAAGGCGTTTGGAACAAGCCCCTATCGGTATTTGACAATGCGTCGTTTAGACCAGGCACGAGGCGACATTGCAGCCGGTGCAACCTTGGTTGATGCTGCCATGCGGGCAGGTTTCAGTGACCAGTCGCACATGACGCGGCGATTCAAAGCGGGCTATGGAATTTCTCCAGGTCAGTGGCAACGATTAGTCTGCAAAACTTAAAATTTATGGACCAAAGCGGACCCATATTTGACATGTTCTGAAGGTCAGAAATGTCCGCACAATGGACCTTGGTGCAGCACGCTGCGAACGGCTGCTCTCCGCCCTTTGCGAAGGATGTCGGTTCCGCACCGAAGCGGATCTTCATGGCCAACGCAGCTAATGCCAAAAAATCCCTTTTTACGGATGGTGCATTGTGAATGGATGACGATAACGGTCGCCAACATTCAGCGCTTGGCGAGTGTCAGATTGGTCGCAGGGGAGTGTGCAGCGTGAATGTCGTTTTATTCTGGTTTGACGTTGCCCTAATTCTGCCGCCATGCGCTTTGGCGGTCGCGCATGCAATATAGAGACCGAGACCCGACTGGTCGCTGTGGGCTGGGAACATCTATTAAGTCGGGAGGCGCGATCGGCAGCAATGTTAGCAGAGCGGGCCAACATGCAGATTGCGGCAGGGTCCTCCAACGCGCATCAAAAGGTCATGAATACGAAGGACGGCATCGAGAGGCGGCCACCGGCAATCATTCGTGATCGTCTGAGATAGGCATACTCAACCGAAGCCTTTGCAGCCAATTGTCGATTGTTACGCAACTGATCTGCTGGTTCCCCGTATTTCTTGGGATGATTGACAAAACTCAAATCAACGCTGCCATTCAATTTTACAATTGAAACCTCAGGGTGCCGATTTCCATTGACGCAACCCCTAAGGATCAGCCGTCATCCGTTGCCCCGGAAGGTCCTACGGCTGATCCACACTCAGATACAACAAAGATAGCCGCGAGGTTATAGATGAGAGATATGGAACTACAAAAAGCTATTGGTGATAACACCTGCATTTGGTGTTTTGAAGAAGATGATAATGTCCTTCGTCATGATGGAAGTGACACATACTGGCATGAGGACTGCCTGGGATCAGCAGGTGACACCATCCATCAAATACTTGACGCACTATCTCCAAAGAACAATTCCCGATCCTGACGTTCGTCCGTTTGACTTTACTATTTGACTGATCGCCGCAACTTTCTGAATGATGGAAGTGATAAACCGTTGAGCGGATATCTTGGTAACCCTTTTCGAGACTGGGACATGCAAATATCGGAACGGTGACGCTGCCGACAATTTCCGGGTTGTTGGTCAAAGGTAAACTTTGATCACACTAAGGGCCTGTTGCTTGGCGCGGCGAATGTCAGCGTCTTATCCCCGACCGATCGACCAAGTAGACTTCAACCTGCCTGCTGTTCCAGATGTTTGAGATAGAGTTCAATCGGAGCCTCGATGGGTTGCGATCGAGTTGTCGCAGCAGATCGATACTCGTCCAATCCGATCTGGCGCTCCCACCAGTGGGTGCTAACCCCTTAGTCGTTCTGACAGCCGGGTACGTTCAGGTCTCTGCAAAAGTATCCTGCAGCGCCACCGACGACAGCGCCTGTAACCGGGCTTCCGCCGGTCGCTCCGGAAATCACAGCGCCGCCCGCAGCCCCCGCAATGCCGCGTTCAGTATCGTTTCGAAGACATCCGCCCATACCGAACAGAACCGGCAGGAGAAGAATGATTTTCAGGTACATTGACGTATCCTCCGTAGGGGAGAAACCGATAAGCCCTGCAAGGGGTCGGCTCCCTTTGTTGAACGTGGTCATCAGGCAAGTTCTTCCGGGTTCGCCGGATCGACGTGTAATGGCGCAAGTTCACCTTAGTTGCGGAAACGGGTTACGAATTGAGCAATATCAAAAAGCCGGTTTGCGATCCGCAACTTCGGCTCGTTTCCGCCATTTCATAGCGCTGATGCATTTGATTATTGGCCGTGGTATGCGGTGACTTTTCCGGCGACCCAGAAGCTTAGAAAGCTGATCGACTTGCGGCCATCCCATGCTGCTTTTGCACTGCGCTCGAAACCGTGTCGCATGATGCCCTTAGATAGCATGTCTAGCGTCAATTCCACAGTGTGACCGCGAGACAAACAACGGACTTCTATGCTTGTCACGCCGTCTGAGAATAAAAGAGCTTCGGAGTTTGCAGGCAAAGGTCAGCATTCAGACGTCCTTACTTGTCTTCAAAGCTATCTGTCGCCGTGTCGGGCACCATCACTACTAGCACCCAGCAGGCGATACCGGCCCAACCGACGTTCGCCGAGGGCGCAGCAAGTTGCTGGCTCGCCCCCCCCCAAAAAAATCCTTTGTGCCAAACAGCCCACCTGCGACGACACACTCTAGTCGCTTACCTACTACAGTATTCAACCGGCGTTCTCAGGCTACGGGTGCGGGTCTGAACTTATCGGGGGTAGACGTCCTCATACGTTTCTTCGCGAATTTCAGACCCGCCGTTGAGCATCACTCCACCGGTATCATCAGATGGGCGTAAGGCGTTCCCGGCCACATAACCCACGGCTGGTTTGCACCCTCCGGCACTTCCTGAGGATAGCTCTCGAGCATCTGCTTCGCCTCGGAGCCGACAATCATCACATGCGGTCCGGCGACGACCCACTGGTTCTCAGCCGTCTCTTCTGTAGCATAGGGGTCAGTATTGCTGGCACCCTCGTCGCCAAGCAGCATGTAAACAAAGCCGAGTGTCTGCGGGGGGTCCTCCTTCTTCATCCATGCTTCAAGGAATGACATCGCCGCGCCATCGGCGCACATTGGATCAGTGCCGGGATACATACAGGTCCAGCCGTTACTACCCTCGCGGAGCGTCGTCATCTCACCCTCCGCGGGTACGTCCAGAAGCGTCGCATTTTGAAGCACCGCAGCAGGCGCAACGTTTTCAAGTCGCTGGATCAGACCTTCGGCAGTGACATTGTCCGTCTGAGCGACGGCCGCCGATGCGAGGAGCAAATATACTCCAAAAGTTACAGTCTTTGATAAGTGTTTCATGGGAGCGCCTTCCTTTCTCTAAGGTTCACGCTATCACCATCGAACATACCCCCCACGACGGCGGTAGCTTATTAAAATATACACCATAACAGCAGTTTTTGCAAAGTAATTTGACTGTTCGCCCTGGCCGTCTACGTGCCAAACGGGTACGGGTCTCGCCCAACCAGCCATGTCACGGCGCTTTCAGTGCAAAACATTTTTTGGCCGCATCTGAAGGCTTTTCGCGCGTTTAGAATAGGTCGTCAGCCGCTGCTGCGAATGGGTATTCACCCATGCGAACCCGTCGACGGCGGCTTTGTCCCGCTGCAGACCCCCTACGCATCATGCAGCAAACGGCAACTCTCCGCCCGTCTTTCCCGCCCAAATCATATCTGAAGCGCCTCGCAAGCGTTCAAACTTGGGGAATAATCCACTAAGTACGCTCGTCAAAAATCGGTTCCTGATTTTCCCAAGTCGCCATCTTTTGGAAACCTGAAAATACACCCAAAAAGGCATTTACGCCTTATTTATATGGCTGAAAGTGCAAATAAGGCTTGGAGCGGGTAACGAGAATCGAACTCGTAACTAAAGCTTGGGAAGCTGCCGTGATACCTTTTCACCATACCCGCGCGCCTGAGCTTCGATTTAGGCTCTGGCGCGATTGGCGTCAAGTCAGGACTTGGTCGCGGTGAAAAAGTTGATCTCGGCAGGGATGCCAGCGCTGCCCAAACCTTCGAAGGCATCGGCCATGGCGGCTTCGATCCGGTCTTGCGCGGCTTGGTCCGCGGAAAAGTGTTTTATCGTCCCGGCCGCTGGACCGACTTTAAGTGACAGCTTCGCAACCTCTGCCATTCCGCCCGGCAGCGCAAAGACCATATCCTGTGCCACGCCGCCGACATCTGTGAACCCTGCAGCGACCAACATGCTGCACACCTTATCAATATCGCGAAACGCAAAGGGGCCGGGTTCATCGGGGTCCGATTTGGGCGGTGCGCCCAGTTCCGCCTTGGCAATCGCGGCGGGCAGGGTGAACCACGGGTTGCGCTGGATCTGTCCCCACGCTGCCAAGGTTACCTTGCCGCCCGGTTTTAGTGCGCGGGCAATGTTGCGAAAGGCAGCTTCGGGATCGGCAAAGAACATCACCCCAAAGCGTGAAATCACGTGATCAAAGAACGCCGGTTCAAACAGATGCTCGGCCGCATCCGCAAGCGCTAACGCCACCTGCGGCAGGCTGGCCACCCGTTCATTGGCCCGGGCGATCATCGTGGATGAGATATCAAGCCCAAGCACGTGTCCGGTCGGCCCGACGCGGTTTCCCGCCGCAAGCGTCGATTGACCGGTCCCGCAGCCGATATCCAAGACATGCTGCCCGGTCGAAATCGCGGACCTTTCAAGAACCTGATCCAGAACGGGGCCAAGAAACAGATCAAGGGGCCCTTCATGGCTGACCCAGGTCGGTCCGGCATTGCTGGTCCAGAATTCTTCCTGGTCCTGGTTGCTGGCTGCCATCACTTTCGTCCTTTCATGCCGTCACCCGCGTCTGCGTCGACGCCCGCCACCGGCACCATCCCCGCCACTGCCGCCCGTGTTGAAGGTTGCCGTTGGCAAGGTCACGATGCTGTTGAGGATCGGGAAAGGTTCCACCGCGTTCGGGATTGCCGAAGCATTCACGAAATGCTCCTGAAAGCGCGGTTCGATCGCGGTTTCGATCTTGTGGATATTGCGCACGGTTTCCTCGATCTCGGCCCGTGTCGAGCTGTTGAGCAGGGCAATCCGCGCCCCTGTGCCCGCCGCATTCCCGGCCGAGGTCACCTTGTCCAGTGGCGCGTCGGGGATCATTCCCAGCACCATCGCGTGTTTGGTGCTGATATGCGCCCCGAATGCCCCGGCAAGGACGATCCGGTCTACCTTGTCGACACCGAATTTGTCCATCAGCAGGCGCGCGCCGGAATAAAGCGCGGCCTTGGCCATCTGGATTTCACGAATATCGCGGTTGGTCACGGTGATCTTGGGCCCCCCATTGGCCGTGCCGTCATAGACCAGATAGGAATTTGTGCGCCCGTCGGCAAAGACCATCGGCGATCCGGTCTGCTCGGCTGTGCCAATCAGGCCGGGGGCGTCGACGATGCCGTGAATGCGCATCTCGGCGACCATTTCGATAATGCCGGAACCGCAAATACCGGTCACGCCGCTTGCGCCGATTTCGGCGTCAAAGCCCGGATCGTCAGACCACAGTTCGCTGCCGATCACCTTGAAACGCGCGACCTTGGTCACCGGGTCAATCTCTACCCGCTCGATCGCGCCGGGGGCCGCACGTTGGCCGCTGCTGATCTGCGCGCCCTCGAAGGCAGGTCCGGTGGGCGATGAACAGGCCAGCACCTTCTCGCGGTTGCCCAGCAGGATTTCGGCATTGGTGCCAACATCGACGATCAAGACCAGATCGTCGGATTTATCCGGTGCCTCTGACAGCGCAACGGCGGCAGCATCTGCGCCGACGTGCCCTGCAATACACGGAAGGAAATATATCCGCGCCGACGGGTGGATTGTCAGGTCCAGTTCAACTGCACGCATCCGCAACGCGTTTGATGTGGCCAGGGCAAACGGCGCTTGCCCCAGCTCGAACGGGTCGATGCCCAGAAACAAGTGGTGCATCACGGGGTTGCAGACAAATACCGCGTCCACGATCAGACCTTTATCAATGCCACCCTCGGCGCAAATCTCGTCAAACAGGGTATTCATGCCAGCGCGCACTGCGCGGGTCATTTCCTCAGCGCCGCCCTCGTTCATCATGGAATAACTGACGCGGCTCATCAGGTCTTCGCCAAAGCGGATTTGCGGGTTCATCACGCCGGACGACGCGATCACCTCGCCACTTTGCAGATCACACAGATGCGCCGCGATGGTGGTGGACCCCAGATCGACCGCGAGCCCATAGACGGTGCCTTCGTAAAAGCCCGGCCACAGATGCATGATGCGCGGCGGGTTTTCATCATCGCCCAGATGCACCGCAACAGTCACCTTCCAGCCGCCCTTGCGCAAAACCTTCTGGATCACTTGCAATATCTGCAAATCGGCCTTCACGTTCTCAAGCTCCCATTGCTCCTTCAAAGCAATGCAAAGCCGCTCAAGATCCCCTGATGGGTCATGCATGTCGGGCTCTTGCACCTCGACATAGAACAGCTTGGTCGACGGGTTCAGCACGATATCGCGCGCCTCGGCCCGTTTGCGCACCACCTGTTTGTGCACCTGGCTCTCGGCGGGGACGTCGATCACGACATCGCCCATGATCTGTGCCTGACAGCCCAAACGCCGCCCGTCGATCAGGCCGCGTTTGTCCTTGTATCGCTGCTCGACGCTGTTCCATTCGCTCAGTGCATCATCCTGAACGGTGACCCCATGCTTGGAGAATTTACCGTAGCCGGGCGAAACCTGACATTTTGAACAAATGCCGCGCCCGCCACAAACCGAATCCAGATCGACCCCCAACTGACGCGCAGCGGTCAGGACCGGTGTGCCTTTGGGGAAATGCCCGCGCTTGCCCGAAGGCGTGAATACCACCAGTGGATCGTTGCTCATCAAATCAGTCCTCAAAACCCTTGCCGCAACATAGCGAAGGTTGCGCCAGACGAAAGCCAAGATACGTCGCAAATTGCCACATCCGCGCCTTCGCTTCTCTGGCTCTCAAATATCCCGGGGTTTGGGGCAGAGCCCCAAATGCTAGGCCCTTAGTCCTGACGCGCCTTTGCCGCGACGGGCCGGGCCCCATTCTGCACAAAGACAAATGGAAAGACCTAAACCTCGTTCATCGCCCGGGCATGGAAAATGAACCCCAGAAAGTTTAGCAACACCTGCGCGGCCAGAATGCTGGTCGATCCGGTCGGGTCGTAATCCGGTGCGACCTCCACCAGATCAATGCCGATGATTTCGTGTCGCTTGGCTGCGGCCTGTAGCAGCTCCAACACCTCGTAGTACAGGAAGCCCCCGTGCGACGGGGTGCCTGTGCCGGGGGCAATCGACGGGCAGAACGCGTCGATATCAATGGTTACATAAAGCCGTGCGCCGTCGGGGACATGCCCCAACACCCCCAATGTCCCCATCTTGCGCGCCTGCCGGACCGAGATGATGTCAGACCCCATTGCACGCGCATCATCATAGCCCTCGCGCGCGGTCGAACTGACGTTGCGGATGCCCATCTGGGTCAGCCCCGTGACGTAAACCTGCTCGGCGGCGCGGCGCATGGGGTTCCCATGACCATGCCGCACCCCATGACGTTCGTCCACGAAATCCAGATGCGCGTCGATCTGCAGGATGTGAAAGTCGCCCTGGCCATCAAACGCCCGAATGCAGGGGATGTTGATCGAATGATCGCCACCAATCACCACGGGCAGGGCACCGGTATCCAGAATCGCCCGCACCCCGGTTTCGATATTGGCATGGCTTTGCTCCGTATCCGTGTGGACGATGTCGGCATCCCCGATGTCGACGATGTTCACGTCGCCGGGCAGATAGACGGCGTCATCCTCGTGATCATAGGCACCCGCATGGCCAAAGCTGAACAGGGTCGACGCCTCGCGCACCCCGCGCGGGCCAAACCGCGCCCCGGCGCGCCACTGGGTTCCCGCATCATACGGTGCCCCCAGGATCGCGACATCAGCATCCAGCGCCTTCCAATCAGGCTGATAGGGTCGCTTGCCAAAGGTTGATATACCGACAAAGGGCAGGTCCAGCCTGCCGCCCTCATATCCGTGACTGGCCATTCGAATTCTCCGTTTGATCCCTTAAACAGCAGCTTTCCCCAGCCATCCCGTATTTGCAATGCTGTTACGGCGCAAATGACCCTTTCCAATCGGGACTATCCGTGAAATAGGAAACCGCCAAATGAACCCATGCAACCCGAGGTGCAAAAATGGAGATTCGTGAGGCTCTGACCTTTGATGATGTACTACTGGTGCCGGCGGCATCAAGCGTGTTGCCTTCGACGGCTGACACACGCACACATGTGACAAATTCGATCGCTTTGAACATACCGCTGCTCAGCTCGGCCATGGACACAGTGACCGAAAGCCGCATGGCCATTGCCATGGCCCAAGCGGGCGGGATGGGCGTGGTACATCGCAACCTGACCATCGCCGAACAGGCCGAAGAGGTACGCCGCGTCAAACGGTTTGAAAGCGGGATCGTTTACAACCCGATCACCCTGCGCGCCGACCAGACCCTGGCGGATGCCAAAGCATTGCAGCAGCGCTATAACGTCACCGGTTTTCCGGTGGTGGATGAAAAGGGCCGCGTCGTGGGTATTGTCACCAACCGCGACATGCGTTTTGCCACTGCCGATGACACGCCGGTGCGCCTGATGATGTCCTCTGACAATCTGGCCATCCTGCACGAACCCGCCGACCGCGAAGAGGCGATCAGCCTGATGAAGGCGCGCCGGATCGAGAAATTGCTGGTGACCGATGCGCAGGGCAAACTGACGGGTCTGTTGACCCTCAAGGACACCGAACAGGCGGTGCTGAACCCGACCGCGTGTAAGGACGGCTTGGGCCGTTTGCGCGTCGCAGCGGCAACCACCACAGGCGATGCCGGATTTGAACGGTCACAAGCCCTGGTGGATGCGGGCGTGGACATGATCGTGATCGACACCGCGCACGGGCATTCCGAAGGGGTGGCCATCGCGGTCGAGCGTGCCAAAAAGCTGAGCAACGAAGTACAGGTTGTGGCTGGCAATGTGGCCACCGGCGAGGCGACGCGTGCCCTGATCGGTGCCGGGGCCGATGCGGTCAAGGTCGGCATCGGGCCGGGGTCGATCTGCACCACACGGATGGTGGCCGGGGTCGGCGTTCCGCAGTTGACGGCAATCATGGATTGCGCAAAAGCGGCGGGCGATATTCCGGTGATCGCTGATGGCGGTATCAAATTCTCGGGTGATTTCGCCAAGGCCATCGCGGCGGGTGCGTCCTGTGCCATGGTTGGGTCAATGATCGCGGGTACGGACGAATCTCCGGGCGAAGTTATTTTGTATCAAGGCCGTAGCTTCAAAAGTTATCGCGGCATGGGGTCGCTTGGCGCGATGGCCAGCGGCTCTGCGGATCGGTATTTCCAGAAGGATGCAGCCAGTGACAAACTGGTGC
This sequence comes from Roseobacter sp. GAI101, assembly GCF_000156335.1. Classification (GTDB taxonomy): domain Bacteria; phylum Pseudomonadota; class Alphaproteobacteria; order Rhodobacterales; family Rhodobacteraceae; genus Sulfitobacter. The sequence goes on along the minus strand of NZ_DS999213.1, from coordinate 911,198 downwards.
CCGAAGGGATCGAGGGTCAGGTGGCCTATAAGGGGTCTGCGGCGGCCGTGGTGCATCAAATGGTCGGCGGACTGCGGGCTGCAATGGGATACACCGGATGCGCGACCGTTGATGAAATGCGCAAGAATTGTTCGTTCGTCAAAATCACCGGTGCGGGCCTGCAAGAAAGCCACGTGCATGACGTCCAGATCACGCGTGAAAGCCCGAACTACCGTATCGGATAACGTGGTATTTTCTTAACATTTTGAAGGGCCGTCGCGTGAAATCGCCCGGCCCTTCATCTTTGAGCGAACCCGGAACCGGACGGAAGCTATCCGGGATCTGACACTGCATCAGTCGTGGTGCTGATGCAAAATAGATCGTGTTCGCGCAGACCTGATGTACTGCGTAGTGCATTCTTTGGATGCAGCAGCCTTAACAGGTAGACGTTTACACACTATTTTGCATTTTTGAATAAGGGCGCGTTTTCCCAAGTCGTCTCTTTCCCGTTAGGTAAATGATAGTTGGATAAATTCATGGGAAGATCGCCATGCATTCTCAGCCTTGGGGTAAGGGCTGCGACCGTGTTGAAATGACAAGCCGTCTTGGCTGATGGCTTGAATGCCCCCTCCCAAGGATAGATGGTGTCGGGAAGCACATCGAAATAGTGCGTGGGAAGCTGAAATCTTATTAGTCCAATAGCTTACGTGATTTTCTTCAAGTGGTAGGAGGGCAAGAAACGGCCCGTCGCAGCGGTCTGCACGAATGACTGCACTGCGCAGGTAGGCGCCTTTGTCCGGCGACTAAATACACAAGACTGCAACAGGCCTCACCCGGCGAGTTGTGCGGGCTCGATAGCCTGTTGGTCCGCCAACAGAAACTCAACATGAAACGTCGTACCGACGTCCAGTTGGCTTTCGTAGGAGATATCCCCCGACATCTGTTTTGCCAGCTTCTTCGAGATGTGCAGGCCAAGCCCGGACCCTTGGGTGGAGGATTGGCCGCTGTTCTCCACCTGTTCGAAGCGCCCGAAGACTTGGCTCTCCATGCCTTCGGGAATTCCTCGGCCAGCGTTCTTGATCGACAGTCTTACCTGCCCATTCATAGCGATAAGCGTCCCTTCAACGACACTGTTTTCGTTCGAAAACTTGATGGCATTGGAGATCAGGTTATCAATGATCTGGCGGATGGCGAAGGCGTCCCCGGTGATTACTGCCGGCATGATGTTCCCAAGGGCGAGCTGCACACCCCGCTTTGATGCGAACATTTTGTTCTCTTCAAAGCTCTCTTCGAGAAGATGACCAAGATCGACGGGCTTGCTTTCCAGGATCAGCGCATCAATGTCGATCTTCTGGACCAGCAGAATGTTGTCGACCAGTCGTGACAGGCGGACGCCGTTGCGGTGCGCAATGTTCAGCAGCGATCGTATTGGATCGGCTACATCCCCCAGGCGACCGCTAAGCGCGAGCGTCAAGCCACCCGTGAGCGAGGTCAGGGGGGTCCGCAATTCATGACTTACAACCGAGATGAACTCGTCTTTCGCCTTGTTGGCTTCGTCTGCCTGTCTAAGCGCTTCTTCCAATGCCGCACTGATGGCGATCCGGTCTGTAATGTCGACAAAGGTGATGCTCCAGCCCAAGGCTGCGCCTGACGGGTCAAGCGGGCTTTCGAGTTCCCGAATTCTGGGTTCATAGACCCGCTGACCAATGGTCAGATGAGCGACGTCTTCGGATGTGTTCAAATTTTCGATATTTTCAATTATTTTGCTTAAGACAGGACCTGATTCATGAGGTAGCCCACTGCGTTTTGCAGCCGTGTTCATCAGCGTTATGTTTCGATGTCTGTCGATCATAACGACGGGTTCACTCATCGTATTGAAAAGTACGGACTGGCCCACAAAAGCCATATCCATCGCCTTGTTCGTCACGAGCATCCACGTGAAGGCGAAGATTCCAAGCGTGAACATAAAGGCCGTCGGATCAAGGCCAAAGATGGTAAAACCCAGGCCGACATAGGCGGCATTCGCAGTCAGGGGAATCGTGGTAATGACGATCAGCATGGTAAGCAGGGGCCACGCGGTCCGTTTGGCTCGGGTGAACGTTTTCACAAGACAAAAGAGGGCCGTAAGCACGAACGTATACAGGATCGCGATTATCCCAAAAAACCCGGGCCCATGAGCATACTCGATATAGTCCTTACCCGGCGGAATGAACGAGGCCTCTGTATAGACGAGATTGTGCCATTGGTTGGTGGCGGCAAACAGGAAACTGGCCATGGGCACGACGAACAGTACGATGGCGACCCAGCGCTTTTTGAGCCAGGCCGGGTTGTCGATGTAGGCAAATACGAAGAAACACCAAGCGACAGGCACCAAACCATTGCCCAACCATGCCAGAGTTGCCCATTGCAACTGACAGGGGAAAGTTCGCGATGCAGCCTCCAATCCGATCATCAATAATGTCCAGATCATGGCGACGAAAGTAAGCGCGTAGTAACGTTTGCCGCGAAAGCTCTGAAATTTCATCGTCCAGAACATAACAAGAGCCGCGACGGCACTCACCCCGATAACGATCCACAAGGTGGACTCTGCCACTAATCCATCAAAGCACGTCATAATTGTCTCTTCGCATCCACTTATCTGTCGGTGACTGACACCATATCGGTGTGTTCGAAGTTTGACCGAGACGTGGCGATTAAGCAATTTCGTTGGAGTGGGGGTAGGGCAACGCCCCCATCAGCAACGCCCGGGTTGGTACGCGCGACGCCTGAAGCTATAAGGTGCCGCATGACTTAGGTGTATGCATCATGCTGCGCATTGCCCAAACGGTCAGCCAACTCTGCCTTCCCCTGAACTGGTGCCGAAATTCTCGCTACGCATGTGCCTGATGAGAACACGTACTACTATTTCCAATCGCGCCGCATTATAGAAATGTCGTACAACGAAGCGAGATGCCGAATGGAGAAACGTCAGCCGACCGAAGCGGGGCGTGATGCCGTCATCACACACGGGATCGTCACCGACAATCCCGAGGGGCTGCTGCGCGGAAAAGGCTGGCGCGGCGCTTGGGGTGTCATGCGAGAGGCCGGATTGCGCCTGTGGAGCGATGATGCTTTCGGACTGGCCGGCAACGTCGCGTTTCGCGTGCTGCTCGCAGTCTTTCCCTTTCTCATCTTCACCTCTTCGATGACCGCCTTCGTCGGCAGCCAAAGCATGGCTGAAGATCTTGTTTCGTTCCTGCTCGCCATCGTGCCGGAAACGCTCATCGAGCCCATCGTGTCGGAGGTGAAGCAGGTGATGACGGTCCAGCGCGGTGGTGTGCTGTCCACCGGTATCCTGCTGACGATCTGGTTCGCCCTAGGGGGCGTGGACGGGGTCCGCGTCGGTCTCAACCGGGCCTACGGGGTGCGCGAGACCCGTTCATGGTATGTCGTCTACCCCGTGATGGTTCTCATGGTCATCATCGCCAGTCTCGTGCTTGTGCTGGTTGGATACCTTCTTGTTCTTGCGCCGCGCGCTGGCTCCTGGCTGCATGTCCTGTTCCCCGGCTTCGATCCGGCATCGGTGACCATACGCCTTGTGCGTTATCCAGCCGCCGCAATCATTCTGGTGTTTTCGCTTTTTCTGGCACATGTCTTCCTTCCGGCCCGGCGCACACGTTTCTCGTCAATATATCCCGGCGTTCTCTTCACGGTTGCTGCGTGGACCTCGCTGACGGTGGCATTCACGTTCTACCTTGCCAATTTTGCGACTTATGCGACCTATTACGGTGGGCTCGCGGGAATTGTCGCGGCGCTTTATTTTCTGTACCTGGCTGCTCTGGTCCTCATCTTCGGTGGCGAACTCAACCGCGCCATTCGTATCCGTCGCCTTGCCCGTGCCCTGCGCCACGATCTTGACAGCAATTGACACCACGGTGTCCACGGATTGGGGGAACTCTGATGTTCGTTCGCCTATGGGAGAATGCGGTTTCCAAATCCCGACGATAGACGAACATTACTTCGATAGGCGCGGCGCTGGAACGGGTTTTCACACAAGCCCGGCTGTTCCCATCGAAAGACACAACAGGCGGGGAAGGGACTTTAACCGGGGGGCCTCGCGCATGCGGAAATTATTGAACGCTTAAAAACGGTCGATCGCGACGATACATCGGAAATTCAACGAGATATCCCGCTCAATGACCCTGGCAATCCGCTTGCCCCTCCCTGCGCTTCGGTCTTTAACGGATGTGCAACGACACCCGCGCGGCTCCCTGTCTGCGCAGGTCAGGGCAAAAGGGATATCACATTGCTTTTCTTCACCATCTGGCCGCTTTTCGCGCTGATCTGCCTTGGCTTTATCCTCGTCCGGCGCGGCTTTCCTGATCCCGGCTTCTGGCCCGCCGCCGAACGGATCAACTATTTCCTGCTTTTCCCCGCCCTATTGGTCAGCAGTCTGGCCGATGCACCCGTCCGCGACCCACAGGTGATACGTCTGGGCAGTGCGGCCGTCGTAATCATTCTGGTCGCCGCACTCGCTCTGGCCCTGACCCGGCGTGCCCGCCCCATGCCCGCTGCCCGCTTTGGCCCACTGCTGCAAGGCACGGTGCGCTTCAATACCTATCTGGGGCTGTCCATCCTTGCCACCCTGGCCGGACCCGCGGGGATCGAACGGGCGGCGCTTTACCTTGCCATCGCCGTGCCCTTGGTCAACGTCCTGTCGATCATGGCCCTGACCGAGGCGGGTCGGACCCGCACCCCCCTTGCCATGCTGCGCACCATGGCGCGCAACCCGCTGATCCTGGCCTGTCTGGGGGGCATCGCGCTGGCGCTGACCGGATGGGGTCTACCCTTCGGGACCGGGCGCTTCCTCGACCTCCTGGCGCAAGCCAGCTTGCCGCTTGGCCTGCTCTGCGTGGGGGCTGCCCTGCAACCCGCCGCCCTGCGTCGCGACGGGCTGACCTTGGCTGCAAGCGGTGCCCTGCGCCTCCTGCTGATGCCACTGCTTGCCGCGCTTGTCGCGCACGCCTTCGGCCTGAGCGGGGTCGAGGCGCTGGTGCTGGTCGTTTTCTCGGCCATCCCGACGGCTCCCACTTCCTATGTGCTGACCCGGCAACTGAACGGCGACGGTACGCTGATGGCAGGTATCGTCACCTCCCAGACGATTGCCGCCATCGCCACGATCCCACTGGTCCTGTGGGTCCTCGGACCTTGATACCACCCGATGTTTAAGAACTCCCGCTGACATGCGTTTCACCCCGTACAATCACGCCACCTTCGGGTGCCTCGCGGCAGACGCGCAGCAAAAAGCAGCGGTCGATGATTGCCGGTATAGGCCGGAAACTACATCTTGTACGAAGGGCGAGAACCGAACCTTCGCGGCGAAAAACGCCAAGGTCCGGTGTGCGACACCAAAACTGACTTTGCTTCAGCTGCTCATCAGCGTCTTGATGCCGCCGATGAAGGTCGCGTCATCCTGGCTCTTCCGCTCGTCCAATAAACGCTCCGCGTCCGCACCCGCATGGAAGCGCAAGCGATCTCCGGTCTCATTCGCGGCGTTCCAGATGACCTCGGCCACGGTTTCGGGCGCGGAGGGGTTTGATGCCAGCTTGCCGAACAGGCTGCCCATGGCCTCGGCGGTCGAGGCATAGTCTGACAGGTCTTCATCCATCGCGAAATCAAAGGAGCTTCCGCCGAAGTTCGTCTTGATCATGCCGGGTTCGACAATCCGCACCCGAATGCCGAGCGGTTCAAGCTCGTAGTGCAGCGCTTCTGACAGGCCTTCGACTGCGAACTTGGTGCCGTGGTAAAGTGTTCCAAGCGGAAAGGTGATCTGGCCGCCAATGGACGAAATATTGATGATCGTGCCTGATCTGTTCTGGCGCATGTGGGGCAGAACCGCCTTGGTCACCTCCAGAAGTCCGATCACGTTGGTATCGAACTGTCGCCGGATGCGGTCCATCGTGAACGCCTCTAGCGCGCCATAGGCACCGTAGCCCGCGTTATTCAGCAGAACGTCGATTGTGCCGAAACGGGTGATACCCGCTGCAACTGCTGACGGGATCGATGCTTCATCCGTCACATCCAGCCGGGTCACGAGCACATTATCCAGACCGGCAAGCGCCCCGCCTTTGGAAGGGTCGCGCATTGTGGCAATGACGTTCCAGCCATTGACCTGAAAGTGCCGTGCGGTTGCTTCGCCGATGCCGGAAGAAGCCCCTGTGATCAGTATGGTTTTCATGTTTGCCTCTCAAGTGTTCAGGTCGAGCATCTGTTCGATGCCGAAGTTGGTCAGGACGGTGCGGGTGACGTCGTGGAGCACGTCGTTGTAGCGCGCGATCTCGGGACCGACGCCGACAAAGTCCACCACTGTGCGAAACGGCTTTTCGCCGAAAGGCATGTCCAAAAGCGCTGCGACCGCTTCGGCGATCTGCTCAGGCCGTTGCTGCGGCGTTGCCTTGAGCATCTCGGCCAGCGCCGTATTCGACATCGCTGGCACAGCAGCGAAGTCGCCGTATTCGGCCTCGCGCGTTGGGTCGTCCGGGGTCACCATGCCATCAAAGAATGCCGTTGGCATGGCCCCGGGTTCGATGATGCAGGATTCGATGCCGAAACCCGAAAGCTCTGTCCGGAAGCATTCAACGATGGCTTCCAGCGCCCATTTCGATGCCGAATAGGTGCCATAGAACGGCGTTGCGATCCGGCCGATCAGGCTGGAGGTATAAAGCACGGTTCCTCGGCCCTGCGCCCGCAGATAGGGCAACGCGGCCCGCATGACCCGTTGCACGCCCATGACATTCACGTCGAACACCCGCGCCATGTCCTCGGGTGACATCAGTTCCTGGATGCCGTAGGCACCGATCCCGGCGTTGTTGAACAAGATGTCCAGCCCGCCGAGTTGCGAGACCGCATCACCGACACCGCGTGTGGTGCTGGCCGTGTCGGTGACGTCCATCTCGACGATCTTTGCGCCTGCGGCTTCAAGCTCGGCGACGGTCGCTGCGTTCTTTCCGCTGCGACTGCGGACACTTCCGGCGACAGCGTAGCCCTGTGCCAACAGAGCCAGCGCCGTGGGTTTGCCGAAGCCACCTGCGATGCCGGTAATCAGAACATTTTTCATTCTTGCGGTCCCTTCATATTGATAAGGACACAATAGTTGTAGCCATGTTTGTGATCTTTCCGATTTGTCCGGTTTTCTTGTACAATCCTCCATGCTTTGCTTTATTTGATAAATTCTCGTTTCTTTCCGTGCTAGGGGTCAGAGGCAGAGCAAGGGGGAAGGTCATGACACCTGAAACACTTCTGAACGGCGTGTCACAGATCCTCGATCAATCGGGGGTGCGACAGGGCGCGATGCCTCATACGGACAGCGGGACGCATCTGCTGCGCTTTGAGGCCCCCTCGGGCCAGAACGCGACCGTCTACCGCCCGCTGCTTTGCCTTATCCTGCAAGGTGCCAAGGCCGTGGCGACAAGCGCAAAGACGATAACCGTGCACGCCGGACAGTCCCTGATCGTCAGCCATGCCATGCCGGTTCTCTCGCGGATCACCGAAGCGACGCCAGAGGCACCTTACATCGCGCTTGTCTTCCCGCTTGATCTGGACCTGCTCCGCTCTTTGGCACCGGATGTATTGCCGTCGTCGGACAGCAGGCCTTCGGACCCGTTTTCAATTCATCTATGCGATACGGACGAAGGGATCGAAGACGCGCTGCGGCGCTATTTTGACCAATGCGAGACCGACGCGGCGCGGCGTCTACTGGCCCCGATTACCGCCCGCGAAATCCACGCCCGATTGTTGATGGGGCCACAGGGCGACACGCTGCATAAACTGCTTTGGCACGAAAGCACGGCCAGCCGTATTTTTCGGGCCACACGGGGGATACAAACCAATCTTTCCAAGGCAATCGTGATCAAGGATCTGGCCCGCGACGTCGGTATGAGCAGTTCGGCGTTTTTTGAGCAATTCAAGGCTGTGACCGGCACATCGCCGCTGCAATATCAAAAGGACCTCCGCCTGCTGCGCGCGCGCGATGCGCTCCACACTTCCAGCGCGAAAGTGTCGGAGATCGCGTTCGGAGTTGGCTACGAAAGCTCGGCGCAGTTTTCGAGAGAATATTCTCGCAAATTTGGCCGGTCACCGCGGCAAGACCGTGACCTCGCGCCGGTTGAGTGACCCAATTGTCGGTCCAGACGTGCTCAGTTTGGCGTCAAAGCCATGTTATCCGATTTCAGCAATGCGACTGCTGGCAAGGTAAGTCTTTGGTAGTTGCCTGCCTCCGCTGCATACACGAATTTGCACTCCAATCAGGCAGATGCCAAATCGTCCCAGCTCCTCGCTGTCCAGCAAACCGGTGCGGCTTCGGTTGCCGACTTCAAGCGCCCGGCTGACCCGTGATCTTACCGGAATTCCTGCATGTTTAGAATGTCCCGTTTGGGGCGGTCCTTTGCTAAGACCTGACATCACCTGTCTTTGCTCCTGATGCGAACATCCTGCTGAGGGTAGGGGATCGAGATGCCCGCCTCACCAAAAGCTTCCTTCATCCGCTGTGTCAGATCCCAGTACACGGTCCAGTAGTCGGCGGTTTTCGTCCAGGGGCGGCAGACAAAATTGACAGAGCTGGCAGCGAGCTCGTGAACGCGGATAACGGTTTCCGGCTCCGTCAGAACCAAGGGGTGCTGTTTGACGGTTTCTTCGATGACGCGCCGAGCATCCGGGATCGAATCCTCATAGGAAATGCCAAAGACCAGATCGACGCGCCGCGTGTCGCTTGCCGTGAGATTGGTGATGACATTCCCCCAGACGTTCTTGTTGGGTATCACGATCACCTGATTGTCAGGCGTGGTCACGGTCGTCGCAACGATGCTCACGGATCGGACCGTCCCGCCAACGCCGCCCACCTGGACAAAGTCGCCCTCATCGAAGGGCCGGTTGATCATTATCATCAGCCCGCTTGCGAGGTTCCCCAGCGTATCCTGGAAGGCAAAGGCGAGAATGAATGATGCCCCTCCGATCATGGCGAAAAGCGGCGTGACATTCACACCCAGTGCCGCCAGCACGAACAGCAGCCCTACCGCGATCACCAGCCAGAAGACGGCACCGACAAGGAAGGCTTCCAAGAGCTTGGACATTTTCGGGACGCGGCCAATGGATCGCCGGGCAAGAACCCGTGCGGAACGCGAGACGAAGAGCAGCGCCAAGAACGCCAGAAGGATGACGCCGATGTTTTTTGCAATGGCCAGCCCACCATCGGTGCGCGTCAGCCAGGTCAGTACGGCAATCGCAATGGCCTTGGGGCTAGCAAGTATGGTTTCACTGAAAAAGACCGCGTCGCGGTACGCACGAAGTTCGGCTACAACCGTTTCGTCGCCGGCTTTTCTCTCAAAAGCGGTCACAACCATTGAAAACCGTTCGAAGAGGCCCGCGCGGTTTTCAACCATGCGTGCAATTTCCTGATAGGCCGCGTCTGTAGCGGCGGACGGATCGTTCAACAGGGCAACCTGTTTCTCCGCGATTTCTCTGGTCTTGGCTTGGACGATACCCAGCCACGCAATCGCAAGCGGTTCAAGTTCGTCTTTTGTCAGCGGTATCAGGCGGTATGCAAGTTCTTCGGTCGACACACCGGGATCGGCCAGCGCGGAAGAAGGTAGTTCGGCTGGTAATCCCGGTCCGGCGTCCTGTGCGATGCCCGGACCGGTAAAAGCAAGCAGGCCAATCAGGATGAGGCTGAAAAAGCCCGTCATAGCCTGTCGGATAGAAGCCGTTGTCCCTTCTGGTCTACCGGGGCTCGTTGTATTTTCGGTCCTCATTCCTTCGCAATCAGGAACTCCGCCACGGCCTGATAGGCAGGGAGCGAAGTCGGGTCGATGAAGCCGTTTTGAGCGCGCGGATAGGACGCCAACCGCACCAGCACCATCTTGGCCGTGGGATCGACATAGATCGTCTGCCCGTGAACGCCGCGTGCGGCATAGGCACCGTGATCATTGTGAAAGACCCACCATTGGCTGGTGTAACTTCCGTTGGGGATTGTTGGAAAGCCGTCGAACTTGGACTGGTCGCCGCCTGCGGCAATTTTCTCGACCACCTCGGCAGGGAACAGGCGCTGGCCGTTCAACTCGCCCTTGTTCAGCATCAGTTGTCCCAGCCGCCCCAGATCGCGCAGCCCTGCGGTGACACCCCCTCCGGCGAAGGGCACGCCTTTACCGTCCACGGTCTGGTAGGCATCCTGCTCGGCCCCCATGCGGCCCCAGAGGCGGTCGGACGCGAGGTCGGTCACGGCCTTTCCCGTCACGCGGCTTATGATCCAACCCAGCATGTCCGAATTGATCGTCTTGTAGTGGAACTCAGCCCCGTGCTCGCCCTCGGGCTTCACCTGCTGGAGATATTCCCAATACCCGTTGGGGCCCTCATAGCCCTCGGGCTTGGGAAGCGGGCTTGCGGCGGCGGAGTAAACCCAGATGTCGGCGTTCGGGTCCGCGTAGTTCTCGGAATACTGGACGCCTGTGGTCATATCCATGACCTCCCGTACCGTCGCGGTGGCAAAGGCACTGTCGCCGATCTCGGGGATCACATCCCGTACCAACAGCTTGTCGTCCAGAACGCCTTCAGCCACGAGGATTTCTCCCAGCAGGCCTGTGATCGATTTCGTCATGGACATGATCGCGTGCTTGCCGTCTTCCTCGAGACAGCCGAAGTAGCGCTCGTAAACGACTTTGCCCTCATGCAGGATCAACAATCCGTCGGTGTAGTTTGCATAAAGGCTCTGTTCCCAAGTCATCTCCTGGTCCGAACCGATCGGCGTGAAGCTGATCGCGTCGATGTCCCGGGCCAGCTGGGCAAAGACCGGAGGCGAGGGGTAGGCAAGTGGTGCCGGTCCGCCTAGGCCGCGGCTGATCTCCTCGGTGGGTAGGAATTCGCGCAAATGGCACACTGACCAGCGCAATTTGGGAAAGCTGAAATAGTTCGCGTCAGGCTGCGTGATCAACTTGTCTTCGGAAGGCGGGAAACCTTGCATCCATCCCATCAGGTTCGGATCAGAGTCCTGCGCCGACAGCGGCGCGGATTGCGCAGACGCGCCGGACGTTGAGCCCAGTGCGACGGTCACCGAGATCACCAGAGCGATCAGATTAGAAGTTGAAGACAACATTGACAAAACCTCCTGTCCATGGGGCTGCGCTCCTGCCGATTACGTTGTCGATGGCCTTTCCGGGAAAGGAAACCGACACACCGGCTGTCAGGAACGTGTTGCGATTGATAATTCGGCTGTATTCGAGGAACAGGTCATCCGCGAGATGCGCATTGGTGACCCCGGAAACCACGTTTCCGTTCACATCGACGCGCGTCGCCTGACCGAATTGGACCGGGCTATTTAGTTCATTCGCCCGTATATGCGCATAGCGCAGTGTCCATGTGTCCTGCCGTGTCGGCTGCAACCGCAAAGCCAGCGTCAGTGCGTTCACGTTTGAATTGATGAAGGTCGAGGCGGATTTCGACCCCGTCGCCCAGGCGCTTGGGCTGCCTTGGTAGTAAAGCGGATCGAACCGTTCGAGGGTCGTCGTGTTCGGGTCATCACCTGAAAATGTTTGATAGCCGAAGGTCAGTTTCGGCGTCGATGGCAGATGGGCAAAGGTGTAGCCAGCGGTCACACGTCCAGCCCTCGCTTTCATATCGATGCGATCATTCCATTGGTACGCGAAATCGCCGGTGAACACCCAATTCTCCAACGCTTCCGCGAAAAGGTTGGTGCTGGCATATAGGTTCATCGTCCTGGTATCCTGCCGTGCGCCAGGTGTTACGGCAGGCGGTCCGACCCCACCCGGCGCGGCTTGCGGGTAGGGCGAGTTGGAGCTGACGACATCGACATAAGTTGCGCCCAGATAGCCACCCTGAGGGGCATCGTAGCGCAGATCAAAGCCCGCCAGTGCGTTCTGCCCATCGGTGGACGGCAATTCATTCGGATCGAGGTAAAAGGCCGTTCCGGTGACGTTTGCAGACGATAATCGGCCGATGGCGGCCCGTTCCCACGCCTTGCGCGGCCCTAATTTCAACGCCCCGCGCTCGAACCCGCTGGTGGCACCGTTGGCGATCAGCATCCCGGTGCCGAGCGTCAATTCGCGTGGCCCCAGCGACAGATCATAAGATAGCCCGCTGCCAAGATCGCCCCGCATCGCGAGATAGGCTTCCTCGAGCGTCAGGGTCCCTGTGTCGCCGGTATCAAAGGCGTCTTTTCCCCATGTGTAGGATGCCACGGCAGAAAGCTTGCCATAGAACACCGCGCCTGCATCAAGCTGGTATTCAAAGCTGATGCCGGGTTTGATGTAGCCTTCCAGCCACGCCGTATCCGGATCGAACCCGCCTGCCGGCGCGGTTGTCGCGGCAAGATCCCAGAACAGATTATCCTCGGTGACTGCGTTCAGGCCAAACTGAAGATGCCCGCGTATCTTGAGGCCATTCTCGTCGTGAAAGAGCATCGGATCTTGATCTTGCGCATGGGCCGGGTGCCATCCCAAAGCAATGAGAAGAATGAAGACAGAAGCATTTCTTGCAACTCGCTTTCCTGGGGCGGTCCGCATGCGGTGTTCTTCCTCTCGGTTATTTTCTGAACGATTCCCACGCGCAATGAACGCATGATCAAGATGTACGGCCCTTCGTGTAATAATTGCTTCAAATAAGACTTTAGCCAGATTTGATTGAATCTCAACAATATCGTCGCCTCAAACGCGCGGAGTTTCAGGCGTATGCTTTCATGCCGGCACGAGGTACGAAACAAGGTGCATTCACAAAGGCGCGCCGTATGACATTGTATACTTAGAGGTGTCCGGAAACCGTTCAGTCGTAGTGTCGCGATAACGGGAATTCGCGCTCTTGCCGACTGTGCGGACGTGATCTCTCCCGACAGCGGCAAAAATCCAACGTTTAGTGACGTATGGCTGGGTTTCGAGCAAGGCGAGTAAACGCCTTGCGCCGGAGCGTTTCCGTCTGTTCGGCAACAGAAGGAAACTCTATCAAAGGTGCACATGTGGGATGTCAGAATGTCTCGTATGGGTTCCGCTTTCCGCGCGCGGGTGCAAGGGCGCATTCGGCCGGGCAATGCGAAGTCAAAGTTGAATGTGCTGACTAAAGACTGCAAGCCACGCCTGCGTCCGACTGATGCACAGGGCGGTGACGATCTTGTTCAATCTTCAGATCGGGCGCTTGCAGTCGGATATCGACACAGGGTGCCGCTGATACAGAGCCTGGTCAAGAAATCGGTATCGATAAGGACCTGAAAACAGGTGAGGTAGGTCCAAGCTGGCATTCGATCCGTCGCAGATTTGCCGATGGGCCGGAGGAACGCGCAAGTGACGCCGTTATTTCTGCGGTCATTGGGCACTTCGATACTTCAGCCAGTATAATGCACCAGCTATTCCAGGCTGGGAGTCCGACGACAGATCTATATAAGAGGACGACATTGAAGCCGGTGCGTGACGTTGCAGATGTTCCGGGACGCGAACAGTGGCCTTCTATTCAGCCGTTTACGGGTGTAGACCTGAGGTCCAATGCGGTTCGACTGGCCCGAACTGATGCGACGGGGTGAGATATGACTATAAATATAGGGACGTATCAGGCAAAGGTGACGCACATGCGTGACGTCCATTTCACCCGCAAAAGTCCGAACTACGGGATAGGGCGAGAAGTCGGTTACACTGCTGCTTTGAAAGGCATAATTCTGGTGAGAAACACATGACCCCCGGCGCACGCGTATCGGCCGCCATCGAGATTCTGAACGCCATGGCCGAAGGGCTGCCAGCCGAGCAGGCGATGACCCGCTGGGCGCGCAGCAGTCGGTTTGCCGGTTCAAAGGACCGCGCTGCCGTGCGCGATTACGTCTTTGACGTGCTGCGCCAGCGCCGCACTGCTGCGTATTTCGGCGGTGGCGAAACCGGCAGGGCGCTGATGATCGGCCTGTTGCGTGCGCAAGGTGCTGATCTTGAAACGCTTTTTACGGGTGAAGGGCACGCACCGCAGCCGCTTGCCGACGCCGAGCAGACCGTTCCGGACGCGCCAACCGATACTGCGACACTGTGGAATTTGCCGGATTGGATCATTCCCGATTTCAATGAATCGCTTGGCGATCAGGCCGAAGCCGTGGCCTTCGCGCTGCAATCGCGTGCGCCGATCACGCTGCGGGTCAATCTGGCCCAAAGCAATCCGGGCTCTGTTTCGGCGCAGCTGTCTGATCTGGGGATCGATACACGGGCCAATCCGCGCGCACCCTCAGCCCTGACGGTGGTCGAAGGCGAACGTAAAATTCGCAATTCTCCCCTATACTTGGAGGGCAAAGTTGAACTTCAGGACGCGTCCAGCCAAGCGATCGTTGCAGCCATGCCCAAAGCAGGCCGTGTGCTGGACTATTGTGCGGGCGGTGGTGGCAAGGCGTTGGGCATCGCGATGTACCCCGGTACCGAAGTCTTTGCCCATGATATTGACCCGCGCCGGATGAGCGATCTGCCCGCCCGCGCCGCGCGTGCGGGCTGCGTCATCCCCCAGATTGAAACCGAAGATCTGCCGGCGAAGGCCCCGTTTGACGTCGTTCTGTGCGACGCCCCGTGTTCGGGCAGCGGTGCCTGGCGGCGGTCGGCGGAAGGCAAATGGACCCTGACTGCGGCACGGCTGGAGGAATTGACGCATATTCAGGATAGCATTCTGGATGCGGCAGCCGAATTGACCACAGAAAACGGGTGCCTTGTCTATGCAACCTGTTCGGTCCTGAAGTTTGAGAACGAAGACCGGATCAAAGCGTTTCTGACCCGCCATCCGGACTGGAAAAGCACCTTTGAGCAACGGTTTGACGTCGATGAACACGGTGATGGATTTTACACAACACACTTGATGCGTGTATAAATACATGTATCAATTCGCTAAGCGTGTTTGCTTGGTGATTGGTCTAAGATTAATAGCTGGTTAACCTTCCTGCGCGTAGATGATCCTGTGGTTCATTACGGATGGGGACACTTTTGTCAGTTCAACTTGGATTTTCAGATAGGTCTGAGCGTAAGCGACTGTTTTTGCTTATGTCTTTTTCGGTACTTGCAAGTGGGACAGCTTATTTCGCGCCGACGCAGTTTCTGGCGGTCTTGCTGATCTCGATCGCCGGGGCCACCGCGTTTGTGGCGCTTTGCAAGCTGGTTTCGGTCGGAATACGGAATCGAAGATCCCGCAATGCCCAGGCCGTGGTGGTTGATTTTATCGCAAATGACGCCAGCCCAAGCATGTTCGCCACTGAAAACGGCGTTCTGACAGCGCAGAATATGGCGGCTTCGGCCATGTTTCAGGACCATGGGGCGCAGACCGTGACGGCGCTGCTGTCGAGCCAGTTCGCCAATCCCGCCGCAATTGTCTTTCGGTTGCAAACCCGCGCCACGCAAACCGGCTCCGCCAGGGAAGATATCGTGACCAAGGACGGTCAGATGCGGCTGTCCGCGCATCGGGTACCTGCCGGCTTTCTTTGGCGGCTTGAGACAATTCAGGAGAAGACACAGCAGAAACGCTTCGCGAACGAGCAGCTTTTGCCGATGTTGATGGTGGGGCGTTCCGGTGCGGTGCTGTTCATGAACGACGCCGCACGCGGTCTGGTGGGCGCGCGGGTCAAGACGTTGGACCGGCTGTTCAAGAAACTGCCCGTGGCGCATGGCACCTTGGCCGAGGTTGTGACCACCCATGGGTCCGAAGTGATGATGGTGGCCGATGTCCCCGCCGGTGCAGGGCGGCGAGCACTTTATTTGCTGCCGGGCCATCCGGGGCATTCGGCTGATCTGGGTTGGCAAGCGTTTCAACAGCTGCCGATCCCGCTGATCAAGGTTGCACCTGACGGGACTATTCTTTCTTACAATACAATGGCGTCCAAATTGATTGGTGCGTCGCTGACATCCGAAGGCCACCTGACCGACCTGATGGAGGGTCTGGGGCGGTCGATCAACGATTGGCTGGCTGAGACACTGGAGGGGCGTCTGGTGCAGAAATCAGAGTTCTTGCGGCTCAAGCGGGATGATCGCGAGGTCTTCGTGCAGGTCACTTTAAACCTTGTCACAGAGCAAGGCGCGCCAGCACTGGTTGCGGTCCTGAATGACGCGACAGAGCTGAAGACGCTTGAGGCCCAATTTGTGCAGAGCCAGAAGATGCAGGCCATCGGGCAGCTTGCAGGGGGTGTTGCGCATGATTTCAATAATCTTTTGACTGCGATTTCAGGACATTGCGACCTGTTGTTATTGCGGCACGATCAGGGCGATCCGGACTTTAGCGATTTGGTGCAGATCAACCAGAATGCCAACAGGGCCGCTGCCTTGGTCGGGCAATTGCTGGCGTTTTCGCGCAAACAGACCTTGCGCCCCGAAACCCTGAACATGCGTGATACGCTTGCTGATCTGACGCACTTGCTGAACCGGCTTGTCGGCGAGAAAGTCACGTTGACCCTGAGCCATGACCCGATCTTGAATCCCATTCGCGCGGACAAACGGCAGCTTGAACAGGTGTTGATGAACCTGGTTGTGAATGCACGCGACGCAATGCCGTCGGGGGGCGAAATTCGGATTTGCACCGAAACAGTCGACTTGACCGAAGGGTTGACCCGAGACCGCGTGACGGTTCCTCCGGGGAAATACGTCACGGTGCAAGTCGCCGATGAAGGGCACGGGATTTCTGCAGACAAGCTGCAAAAGGTGTTCGAACCTTTTTTCACAACCAAGCGCACAGGCGAGGGCACAGGGCTGGGCCTTTCGACGGCCTATGGCATCATCAAGCAATCAGGCGGCTTCATTTTCGTCGATAGCACAGTAGGGGTCGGGACTGTCTTCACGCTGTATTTCCCGGTGATGGCACAAACCGTTGTGACCGAGAAGCAAGCCATTCCCGCGCCCTTGGCGGTGACGACGAAACATGATGACGGCATCGTGCTGCTGGTCGAAGACGAGGCCCCGGTGCGCGCCTTTGCCAGCCGGGCCTTGCGGATGCGAGGTTATACTGTGCTTGAGGCGGATTCAGCCGAAGTGGCGCTGAAGACCCTTGAAGACGAGACACTGAACATCGACGTCTTCGTCACGGATGTGATCATGCCCGGCATGGACGGCCCAAGCTGGGTCCGCGAGGCGCTTAAATGTCGACCCGGTGTCCCGGTGGTGTTCGTATCAGGCTATGCCGAGGATAGTTTCGAAGCCGCCCAGATGGCGATCCCGAATTCGGTCTTCCTGCCAAAGCCGTTTTCTTTGACGGACCTGACCAATACGGTTCACCGGCAAATGCGTTGATCAGGGAATCGAATCGTAAAGCGCGAATTCCTCGGCGAACTTCCGGCGAAAGCGGTCTTCGACGTCCGCAGATAATGACAATTCCATCTTGGGCGACTCGTTTTCGCGCTTCAGATCCAATGTGACGCCCAGCCTGTCTTGCAGGAATGCCTGAAGCCTTGGTTGGTCTTCGTAGCGAAAATAATGGGTGATGCCGGTCCCATTGGGTTGCGCTGCCATAAAGTTCAACTGGCTGCCGACATCGGCAAATCCAGGCTTTTTCCCTTTCATATAAGCCAATATGAACTCGTCAAAGGTCACATCAAAGGTCGCATTCGGCTTGCCCTGCATGAAAGGCCGGCGGCGATACCGGTACCAACTGCCCAGCCAGCTGATCGGCTCTCGCATCACCGCCATCAATTCAAGCTCTGCGTCGCATACCTTCAGAAACATGGGCCGCACGAACCGGTTGTAGCGATAGACCGGCGCATGCTTCAGCATTGGCGGCTCTGAGATCACCATGTCTGCACGCGGGGCGAGGGCCGTTTCATAGGCTGTCGTTCCGGTCTTGGGAACGGACAGAAACGCCAAACGTTCCTTAAAGAAAACAAGCATTTACACGAACCCCTTTTCTCGACGCGACAAACCTTGAAGCCGTACACCACTTTTTAATCACTTAGGCTAAAAGATGGAACCATAAACAAATCGATTGAAATGTTCTTCTTTTGGTCTCATATAGAACGTAAGAAGAACAAATGCGTGTGGCGCTGGCGGCGATTGCAGCTTGCGGGCCACTGTGACACTAAGGGGATAACCTATCATGGCAACGGCAGATCTTTTGACAATGGACAACAAGAAACAAGCTGAAAAGCAAAAAGCCCTCGACAGCGCGCTGGCACAGATTGAACGCCAGTTCGGCAAGGGGTCGATCATGAAACTTGGTGCCCCTGGTGCCATTCAGGACATCAAGTCAAGCTCGACGGGGTCGCTCGGGCTCGATATCGCATTGGGCATCGGTGGTTTGCCGATGGGCCGGATCATCGAGATTTATGGCCCCGAAAGCTCGGGCAAGACCACGCTGACACTGCATTGCGTGGCAGAGCAGCAGAAGGCGGGGGGCGTTTGCGCCTTTGTCGATGCGGAACACGCGCTTGACCCGCAATACGCAAGGAAATTGGGCGTCGACATCGACGAATTGCTGATCTCGCAGCCCGATACCGGTGAACAGGCGCTCGAGATCGTGGATACGCTGGTGCGCTCCGGCGCGGTGAACATGGTCGTGGTCGATTCCGTGGCGGCATTGACACCCAAGTCCGAACTTGAAGGCGATATGGGCGACAGTTCGGTCGGCGTTCAGGCGCGACTGATGTCGCAGGCGATGCGCAAGCTGACCGGATCGATCAGCCGTTCGAATTGCATGGTCATTTTCATCAACCAGATCCGGATGAAGATCGGCGTCATGTTCGGGTCACCCGAAACCACGTCCGGCGGTAACGCGTTGAAATTCTATTCCTCCGTGCGTCTGGATATCCGCCGTATCGGCGCGCTGAAAGACCGGGACGAGGTCGTCGGCAACGCAACCCGCGTCAAGATCGTGAAGAACAAGGTCGCGGCCCCTTTCAAACAGGTCGAATTCGACATCATGTATGGCGAAGGCATCTCGAAAATGGGCGAACTGCTGGACTTGGGTGTCAAGGCAGGCGTGGTCGACAAGTCGGGGTCGTGGTTCAGCTATGGCGACGAACGGATCGGGCAGGGGCGCGAGAACGCCAAGACCTTTCTGAGAGAAAACGAAGCCATGGCGATGGAGATCGAGGACAAGATTCGCGCCGCCCACGGTCTGGATTTCGACGGCTCAGAGAAAGACGATATCGATATTCTCGAAGCTTGATCCCAAAGCCGGGACATTTTCAAAGGGCGTGCCACTTCGGCGCGCCCTTTTTCATGCGGCCCCCCTGTGGACAGTGCGCATCTGCACAGCTATTTGATATGCAACCCATTTGCCCCTCGAAAGGCCCCGCATATGAAGACGCTAAACGATATCCGCTCAACCTTTTTGGGATACTTTGAACGGCACGGCCATTCCGTCCAGCCCTCCAGCCCGCTGGTCCCGCGAAATGACCCGACGCTGATGTTTGCAAACTCGGGCATGGTGCAGTTCAAAAACCTGTTCACCGGTGTCGAGACGCGTGATTACAAACGTGCCACAACTGCGCAAAAATGTGTGCGCGCGGGCGGCAAGCACAATGACCTCGACAATGTCGGCTATACGGCGCGGCATCATACCTTCTTTGAGATGCTGGGGAATTTCAGCTTTGGTGATTATTTCAAGGCCGAGGCAATTGCCTTTTCCTGGGAACTGATCACCAAGGAATTCGGCATCGACCCCAAGCGCCTCTACGTCACCGTCTATCACACAGACGATGAGGCCGCAGATATCTGGAAAAAAGTCGCGGGCCTGCCGGATGAGCGCATCATCCGGATCGCGACCGATGACAATTTCTGGATGATGGGACCCACGGGCCCGTGCGGCCCCTGTTCCGAGATCTTCTACGACCACGGTGACCACATCTGGGGCGGGCCTCCGGGCTCTCCCGAAGAAGATGGCGACCGTTTCGTCGAAATCTGGAATCTCGTTTTCATGCAATACGAACAATTCCCCGACGGCACGCGCAAGCCGTTGCCAAACCAGTCGATTGATACCGGTATGGGGATCGAACGGGTTGCCGCATTGCTGCAAGGCACCAACGACAACTATGCAACCGATCTGATGCGCAATCTGATCCTGGCCAGCGCGAATGCGTCCAACACCGACCCTGACGGACCTGGCAAGACCCATCACCGCGTGATCGCGGATCACCTGCGGTCGACGTCGTTTCTGATTGCCGACGGGGTGATGCCGTCCAATGACGGGCGTGGATATGTGCTGCGCCGGATCATGCGCCGCGCCATGCGCCATGCGCATCTGTTGGGAATTCAGGACCCGCTGATGCACCGATTGGTACCCGAACTGGTGCGCCAGATGGGCGGGGCCTACCCGGAGCTTGGGCAGGCCCAGTCGCTGATCACCGAAACCCTTCTTTTGGAAGAAACCCGTTTCAAAAAGACCCTAGACCGCGGCCTTAAACTGCTGGACGACGAACTGAAGGGCCTTCCCGAAGGTGCCAACCTTTCTGGTGAAGCGGCGTTCAAGCTGTATGACACCTACGGTTTTCCTGTCGATCTGACCCAAGATGCATTGCGGGAACAGGATCGGAGCGTGGACCTCGAAGGCTTCAGTGCCGCGATGGAAAAACAGAAGGCATTGGCGCGTGCCGCATGGTCCGGCTCGGGCGAGGCGGCGGATGCGACAGTCTGGTTCGATGTTGCTGAAAACGCCGGCACGACAGATTTTCTTGGCTATGATACCGAAACGGCCGAAGGCCAGATCGTGGCACTGATCCAGGATGGCGCTCAGGTCGATGCTGCCAAGACAGGTGACAAGGTTCAGATCGCGCTGAACCAGACGCCATTTTATGCGGAAAGCGGCGGGCAGGTGGGCGACACCGGCCTGATCAAGACTGAAACCGGCAGCGTGACCGTCACCGACACCCGCAAGACCGCTGGTGTGTTCATTCACTTCGGCGATGTGACCGAGGGCACCATCACCACTGGCCAGGCCGCCGTGCTCGACGTTGATCACGCCCGCCGCACCTCCATCCGTGCCAACCATTCGGCAACGCACTTGCTGCACGAAGCGTTGCGCAATGCGCTTGGCGATCACGTGGCACAGCGCGGGTCGCTGAATGCAGCCGACCGTCTGCGCTTTGACTACAGCCACAACAGCCCGATGAGCGCTGAGGAACTGGCCCAGGTTGAACAAGAGGTAAACACCTACATCCGGCAGAATGCGCCGGTCGAGACACGCATCATGACCCCGGATGACGCTCGTGGCTTGGGGGCTCAGGCCTTGTTTGGCGAAAAATATGGTGACGAAGTGCGTGTCGTGTCAATGGGGCGTCAGCCCGGATCCGGCAAGGGCGCGGATAAATCCACCTATTCGCTCGAACTTTGCGGCGGTACCCATGTGCGCCAGACGGGGGACATCGGTGCCTTCGTCCTGCTGGGCGACAGTTCAAGCAGTTCCGGTGTGCGCCGGATCGAGGCTCTGACCGGTACCGAAGCGCTGTCATGGCTGCGCGCCCAGGAAACCGCCCTGTCGCGTGTCGCAGCAGAGCTGAAAACCTCGACCGCCGATGTGCCTGACCGCGTCCGCGCGCTGCTGGACGAACGCCGTGCCCTGGCAAACGAAGTTGCGCAATTGCGCCGCGAACTGGCTATGTCCGGTGGTGGCGCTGCCGCCCCCGAAGCACGCGATGTGAACGGCATGAAATTCATGGCACAAGTTCTATCGGGCGTCACGGGCAAGGACCTGCCTGCCTTGGTCGATGAATACAAGGCCAAGCTTGGTAGCGGTGTCGTGCTTTTGATCGCGGATGCCGACGGCAAGGCGGCGGTTGCCGCAGGCGTGACCGCCGATCTGACGTCGCAGGTTTCGGCGGTCGACATCGCCAAAGCGGCTGTGGCTGAATTGGGTGGCAAGGGTGGCGGTGGCCGTCCTGACATGGCCCAAGGCGGGGCCAAGGACGTCGCAAATGCAGATGCGGCCATCGCGGCCGCCGAATCCATCTTGAAAGGATAATCCCATGCCAGCACTCTGGATCGCCCACGTCACCGTCACCGACGACGATGCCTATGGTAAATACGCCAAACTTGCCGGCCCCGCGATTGCGGATCACGGCGGCAAGTTCCTCGCCCGCGGGGCGCGCTTCGTGCAGCTCGAGGGCAAAGAACGCCCCCGCAATGTCGTCGCCCGCTTCCCATCCCTGGAGGAGGCCGTCGCCTGCTATAACTCTGACGCATACCAAGAGGCTCTTGCCCACGCCAAGGGTGCCTCCGAGCGTGAGCTGATGGTTATCGAGATCGACGAATAAGGCAGACTGTTCGGTATGGATGGCGCGGCCTTATCCGCCATCTCAAGCTAAATAATTAGTCTTTAGCCATGCCTTGGCCCGTTCTTAACATGGGCCAAGGCATAAACTTATCTGCGGCCTGATTGGCGCGGTAGCGCAGCCAAATCTGATCATACTTCTGACCTTTTCGACGGGTACTACCCAAGCCTTTGCGCTGATCAACGCCAAGGCTCAGAAAACATCGACCGGCCATAGCCACGTTTCTGATCGCCGCTCCGGTAACGGGAATATCGCGGGATGTATTCGCGTCACCCGAAAAGACACTGACCATGTCCCGCCTGTGCCGAAAAATGCGACCGTCGCCATCATCTTGGCTCCGATAAATCCTTCAAACTCACCTGCGGCCAGCCCCAACGAAAAAGGGAGGCCCAAAGCCCCCCAATTCCAAATGGTCTAAAATCCTGGGGTCTGGGGCTAGCCCCAGTCCGACAGTCGCTTAGGCGGACTTTGCCATCCGCTTACGCTCGTGCGGGTCCAGATAGCGTTTACGCAGACGAATCGCGTTTGGCGTGACTTCTACCAGTTCATCATCGTCGATATAGGCGATTGCCTGCTCCAATGTCAGCGTCACCGGTGTCGTCAGGCGCACGGCTTCGTCCGTACCGGAAGCACGCACGTTGGTCAGCTGCTTGCCCTTCAACGGGTTCACTTCAAGGTCATTTTCACGGCTGTGTTCCCCGATAATCATGCCCTGATAAACGGCTTCCTGTGCGCCGATAAAGAACTTGCCGCGGTCTTCCAGTTTCCAGAGCGCATAGGAAACTGACGTGCCGTTTTCCATCGAAATCAAAACGCCGGCACGACGACCGGGGATTGCGCCCTTATGCGGTGCCCAGCTGTGGAATACGCGGTTCAAGACGCCCGTGCCGCGGGTGTCGGTCAGGAACTCGCCGTGATACCCGATCAGGCCGCGCGACGGGACCAGCGCGATAATGCGGGTCTTGCCGGCACCGGCTGGCTTCATCTCGGCCAGTTCGCCTTTGCGGGGGCCGGTGATCTTCTCGATCACGGCGCCGGAATATTCATCATCCACGTCGATTGTGACTTCTTCGACGGGCTCAAGACGCTCGCCGTTCTCACCTTCGCGGAACAGAACCTGAGGACGGGACACCGACAACTCAAAGCCTTCGCGGCGCATGTTTTCGATCAAAACGCCCATCTGAAGTTCGCCACGACCTGCAACCTCAAACGCTTCGCCGCCGGGCGTGTCGGAAATCTTGATCGCCACGTTCGATTCGGCTTCTTTCATCAAACGGTCACGGATGACGCGTGACTGAACTTTCTTGCCGTCACGGCCTGCAAGCGGGCTGTCGTTGATGCCGAAGGTGATGGTGATCGTGGGCGGATCGATCGGCTGCGCGGGCAGGGCGGTGTTCACCGACGGGGCGACGATACTATCGGCCACGGTGGCTTTGCTCATCCCGGCGATGGATACGATATCGCCTGCTTCGGCGACTTCGATCGGCTGCTGGCTCAGGCCGCGGAACGCCATGATTTTGGTGACGCGGAAATTTTCGATCAGCGTGCCGTCACGGGACAATGCCTTGACTTGCTCGCCTGTTTTTAACTGGCCGGTTTCGACGCGGCCCGTCAGCATACGACCGATGAACGCGTCAGCGCCCAATGTGGTTGCCAGCATGGTAAACGGCTTGTCGATGTCCTTGAGCTGCTTTGGGGCCTGAACATGTTCTACGATCAGGTCGAACAGGGCAGAGAGGTCCTTGCGCGGACCGTCAAGCTCCATATCTGCCCAGCCATTCCGGCCCGAAGCGTACATGTGCGGGAAATCAAGTTGTTCGTCGCTTGCACCAAGGCTGGCGAACAGGTCGAAGCATTCGTCCAACGCGCGATCCGGTTCGGCGTCGCCCTTGTCAACCTTGTTCAGCACCACGATGGGCTTGAGGCCAAGGGCAAGCGCCTTTGAGGTCACGAATTTCGTCTGTGGCATCGGGCCTTCGGCCGCATCGACCAGCAGAACCACACCATCAACCATCGACAGGATACGTTCAACTTCGCCGCCGAAATCGGCGTGGCCGGGGGTGTCTACGATATTGATGCGCAGGCCCTTCCATTCCACGGACGTGGGTTTGGCAAAGATCGTAATGCCGCGTTCGCGTTCCAGATCGTTGCTGTCCATGGCGCGTTCGGTGGTCGCCTGGTTTTCACGGTAGGTGCCGGATTGTTTCAGAAGTTCGTCGACCAGCGTGGTTTTGCCGTGGTCAACGTGAGCGATGATTGCGATGTTGCGCATGTCCATGAGGAGATAGCCTTTGAATAGGAAACAGGGCCGCGCGCTATTGCACCGCAGCATTTGCGCCGCGCATACCGTGACGCGGCACAGAAAGCCAGCCCTAAAGCCACGCAAGACGCCGTGTCACGCAGGTTTCAGTGGGTTGTGGTGTTCGAGAACAGGTGAATGACCAAAATACCCGCGATGATCATCAATAAACCCAACAGCGCAGGCAGGTCCAGCTTTTGCCCGAAGATGACATAGCCGATACCGGCGATGCACACGATCCCCAAACCGGACCAGATCGCATAGACGATTCCCACCGGCATTACCTTGAGCGCCAGCGCCATGAAGTAGAACGAGATCAGGTAGAATACCACCACCCCGACCGATGGCCACAGCCGTGTGAACTGTTGCGAGGCCTGCAGGGCGGTTGTGCCCAACGTCTCGGATATGATCGCAATGAAGAGCCACAGGTAATGCATTGACTTAATTCCCTTTTCACAGCGGCAGCGCGGTGGTTTCCTTGATCTCTTCCATCACGAAACTGGCCGAGACATCCGCGAGCGTCACCCGGCGGATCAGCGATTGATACAAGCGGTCATATCCCGCCATATCCGCAACCCGTGCGCGGATCAAATAATCCAGATCGCCGGTCATGCGGTATACACCTTGGATTTCTGGCATGGATTTGGTGGCCTTTGAAAAGGTCTCAAGCCAGCCGGGTTCGTGGGCGTTGGTCCGGATCTGCATGAACACTGTTAATCCCAGACCCAGCTTGTCCGGGTCCAGCAGCGCCACCCGGGCGGTGATCACACCATCCTCCTCCAAGGCGCGGATGCGCCGCCAGCAGGCATTGCGCGACAGGTTGATGCGTTCGCTGATCTGATCCATGGACTGGCTGGCGTCGCGTTGCAATTCATCCAGAATACGGCGGTCTGTGGTGTCATATTGTCTCATGGAATGGACAATGGCGTTGATTTTATCCTACATCAATCCCGAAGGTCAGAAATTTTGGGACATATATCCTGTCTGTTCTTGCTAGGGTGTCTGAGAAGTATCAGACAGGAGCAGACCGATGATTTCTCGCGTTTTTCTGGACCATCCAGCACAGGTCAACGAGACCTTTCTAGAGCATATGGCGTTTGCGTTGAAATTCTCGGGGCTGCTTTTTGCCGCGGCCGGTGCCGCGCTTGTCCACGCTGTAATCCCGTGTCTGTTTGAAAAGACCGCCAGCGGAATCATCGCCAGACTTTACGCCAAAACACACAATCGCGGGCAATAGAGGCAAAGCCCTTAGGTTGCGATGTATCTGTCGCGGCGGTGGTTGAAGGTGATAATCAGGTTCAACACGACCGCGCCCAGCAGCGAATAGACGACCACCGTCGCAGGAAACAGAAACAAGGCCACTGTAAAGATGATCGCGTCGGTGATCAGTTGCACCCATCCGGCCTTGAAACCGGTGGTATCCTGGACGAGCAGCGCGATCACGCCAAGCCCGCCCAATGACCCGTTGTGGCGGAACATGGCCAACAGGCCCAACCCCACGAGCGATCCGAAAATTACGGCACCCAACGCGGGATCGAGGGACTGGATCACGAACCCAAGGGGGAGGAGTTCCGTCACCACGGACAAGAGCGAGACCGAAATAAGCGATTTGATGGTAAATTCCATGCCCAGACGTTTGTAAGCGATGAAATAGAACGGCAGATTGATGGCAAAGAACACAATGCCAAAGGAATATCCTGTCAGATAGGCGATGATCACGGCCAAACCGGCAGTTTGGCCCGTAATCAGTCCAACGGACGTCAGAACATGAATGCCAATTCCGCACAGGAAAATGCCAAGGCTTAAACCTTGGACATCATCGGTCACGCTATGGTCGGTTGTGTGTGCTATCTCCATATGCGTCACTTAGGGCAGCAAGACTGACCTGTCTAGAGCGCTCGGACAATTTGTCGCCCTTATGTGTGGTCAACCTGGTCTGAGGGCTGGTAACGCACAAAAAAGGGCCGCCCTGTTCGGTGCGGCCCTTTGAACTTATCCGCTCAAGGCTTTGTTCAGGTTCTCATCGACCTTCTCAAGGAAGCCCATCGTGGTCAGCCAGCCCTGGTCAGGCCCGACCAACAGCGCCAGGTCTTTGGTCATGTGACCGGATTCCACGGTGCTAACTACGGTCTTTTCCAGGGTCTCTGCAAAGCGGGTCAGTGCCGCGTTGTTGTCCAGTTTGCCGCGATGCTTCAGGCCGCCTGTCCAGGCGTAGATCGACGCGATGGAATTGGTCGATGTTTCCTCGCCCTTCTGGTGCTGGCGGTAGTGGCGGGTGACGGTACCATGGGCCGCCTCGGCCTCGACCGTCTGGCCGTCTGGTGTCATCAGCACCGACGTCATCAGCCCAAGCGAGCCGAAGCCCTGTGCAACGGTATCGGATTGCACATCGCCATCGTAGTTCTTGCAGGCCCAGACGTAGCCGCCGTTCCACTTCATCGCACAGGCCACCATGTCGTCGATCAACCGGTGTTCATAGGTGATCCCGGCAGCCTTGAATTTATCAGCAAATTCAGTCTCGTAGATGTGCTGGAACAGTTCAAGGAAACGGCCGTCATACTGTTTCAGGATCGTGTTCTTGGTGCTTAGATACACCGGCCAGCCAAGGTTCAGGCCATAGTTCATCGACGCGCGGGCGAAATCGATGATGGATTTATCAAGGTTGTACATCGCCATGACCACGCCAGAATCCGGTGCATCGAACACTTCGCGCTCGATCTCGGTGCCATCTTCGCCGACGAATTTCAGCGTCAGCTTGCCCTTACCGGGGAATTTGAAATCGGTGGCTTTGTACTGGTCGCCGTAAGCGTGGCGGCCCACGACGATCGGTTTGGTCCAGCCGGGCACAAGGCGGGGCACATTCTTGCAGATGATCGGCTGGCGGAAAATCACGCCGCCCAGAATGTTCCGGATCGTCCCGTTGGGGGAACGCCACATCTCTTTCAGGCCGAATTCTTCGACCCGTGCCTCGTCCGGGGTGATCGTCGCGCATTTGACGCCGACGCCGTATTCTTTGATTGCGTGGGCCGCGTCGATGGTGATCTGGTCGTTCGTCTCGTCGCGGACTTCCATGCCAAGGTCATAATATTTCAGATCCACATCAAGGTAGGGCAGGATCAGCTTTTCCTTGATGAAATGCCAGATGATCCGGGTCATTTCATCGCCGTCGAGTTCGACAATCGGGTTGTCTACCTTGATCTTGGTCATGGGCGCGGTTCCTTTGATGCGTGTCCAAGGGCGTCATAGCTGATCTGAACGCGTTTAGATAGACGGTATACATCAGTATACCGAATTTCATTTGTGTGGAGGCAGTGGTTGCACAGATTGTATGAAGATCGCGTGAAAATCGCGCAGTTACCAAGCGAAATCGCCTAGCGGTTTGCCGCAAACCAGGCCGAGACCTTCTTTTGGGCAAAGTGCCACAGCCCCGGCGCGCCGGTCGCGATTTTCGAGCCGACTTTTTCAACGAACTTGTCTTCGGTAACGTTGTATTCGACCCAGCTGCCGCCATCCGCAGCAAGGTTCTGCATCGGCGGCTGGAACCGGTCGAGCGATTTGGCAAAGCGGGCGGTAGCGGTCGTGTTGGCCTCGAATTCTTCCCAAGTTGCGCGAAGATCATCGCCCAAGTCATTGGGAAGTAATCCGAATATACGATCAGCCGCGATCTGTTCCTGCGCTTCCATCGCGATCTGATCGTAGTCGCCAAAGATCGGATTGTCGCCCGCGTCTATTTCGACCAGATCATGCAGGATCAGCATCTTGATCACGCGGGTCACGTCCACGTCCGGCCCGGCCTGATCGGCCAGCACTAAGGCGTAAAGGGTCAAATGCCAGCTGTGTTCCGCTGAGTTTTCGGCCCGAGAGGCGTCACACAACAACGTGCCTCGGTTGACCGACTTGAGCTTGTCTGCCTCGTTCAGAAAGGCGATTTGCTGCTCAAGCCGTTCGGTCATGCCTTGGGTTCTTTCGCTTTGTGGGCTGCGAGGGCCTTGTTCAGAAACGCACGGCCCTGAAACGTCGCCATCCGTGTGCGGATCGCAGTCACGAAGGCTTCTTCCATGGTTTGGGAAGAGGCCCCCAGAACCCCGGCGACCTCCATGAACAAACGGTCATTGCCGGTCTCGCGTTGTACAGCAAGACATTCTTCGGCCAGTTGGTTTGCCATGTCGATGACGTTCTGGTCCGCCATCAGCGAGAGGTCTCGGTCAGGCGGCGTTTTACGTAGTCGGTGGTTGACGTGATCAGCGTGTCCATGTGCGGCTCTTCAAAGAAGTGGCCTGCACCTTCGATCTGCTGGTGCGTGATCGTGATGCCTTTCTGCTCGTGCAGCTTGTTGACCAGATTGACCGTATCAGCGGGCGGAGCCACGCGGTCGGCGGTGCCGTTGATTACCAGACCGGATGCCGGGCAGGGGGCCAGGAAGCTGAAGTCGTACATGTTGGCGGGCGGTGCCACCGAGATGAAGCCGGTGATTTCAGGCCGGCGCATCAGCAGTTGCATGCCGATCCATGCCCCGAACGAGAAACCCGCAACCCAGCAATGCTTGGAATTGTTGTTCATCGATTGCAGGTAATCAAGCGCCGACGCGGCATCGGACAATTCGCCGATCCCCTGATCATATTCGCCCTGGCTGCGCCCGACGCCACGGAAATTGAACCGCAGAACGGTGAACCCCATCCGGTAGAAGGCGTAGTGCATGTTATACACTACCTTGTGGTTCATGGTGCCGCCAAACTGAGGGTGCGGGTGCAGAAGAATGGCGATTGGCGCGTCGCGTTCCTTCTGTGGGTGGTAGCGGCCTTCGAGGCGGCCTTCGGGTCCGGGAAAAATAACCTCGGGCATGGGCGTCCCTAAATTGGGCTCTGAAGATGAAGGGGAATAGTTGACGAATTCCCTAAGACATCTTAGAACGGTTCTAACTTGCATGATCCCAGCGTTTCTGAGGATCAGGCACTGCACTTAGGCATTAACACCGCTGCCGTCAATCTAGCTGGCGATTTTGGCAAGGGAACGCATGATATGAAACTGTCGACCAAAGGGCGTTATGCGATGGTGGCGCTGACGGATATCGCGCTGCAACCCCCCGGCGGGCTGGTGAGCCTTGGCGACATTGCAGAGCGGCAGTCGATCTCCTTGCCTTATCTGGAGCAGTTGTTTGTCAAACTGCGCCGCGCTGAACTGGTGGCGTCTGTGCGCGGACCGGGGGGCGGTTACCGGCTGGGACGGCCTGCATCGGATATCCGTGTCGTCGATATTCTGAGCGCGGTGGATGAAAAGGTTGATGCGATGCATGTGGGGGCAGGTGCCTCGGGTGGATCGTCGGGCAGTCGGGCGCAGTCCCTGACCAACCGGCTGTGGGAGGGGTTGAGCGCGCAGGTTTACGTGTTCTTGCACCAGACGCGGCTGTCGGATGTGGTGGCCAATGAACTGGCACCCTGTCCGGCTGTGCCCAACCTGTTTGCCGTGGTGGACGAGGAATGACCGAAGGTGCGGGCGCGCAAGCGCGATTATTTTTGTTAGGGAATGAGGGACGCTGTCCCTCAAACTCCCTGGGATATCTAGCCATTTGGAAGGCGCTGTGAGGGTCTATCTGGATCATAATGCAACGACCCCGGTCAGGGCGGAGGCGCGCGCGGCGATGATTGCGGCGATGGATGTCGTCGGAAATCCGTCAAGCGTGCATACGGAAGGACGCGCGGCCAAAATGTTGGTGGAGCGGGCCCGGGCGCAGGTGGCGGAGCTTGTCGGATGCAAGACCACGCAGGTGATTTTCACCAGCAGTGCAACGGAGGCCGCGGCCTTGGCCGTCGCGCAGAAGGCGCGTCATGGGGGGCTGTTTTCGGCCTTGCCGACGGAACATGATTGTTTGGGGGATTGGAGCGAAGTTGCTCTTGATCCTGCGCAGGTCGGGGGCGGTGCGATTGAGGGGCATCATCTGCGCGCCGTGTCGGCGGCGAATAGCGAAACGGGTATTCTGGGGGCTTCAGGGGTGGTGGTTGGCAGCACACCGCATCATTCAACGGTGTGCGATATTACCCAACTGGCGGGCAAGATGCCCGTCATCTATGGCGAGGTGACGCCGTCCTATGCGATCCTGTCGGCCCACAAGATTGGCGGGCCCAAGGGGGTCGGTGCGTTGATCAACTTTACCGCCGATGATCCCGTCCCGATGCTGCGCGGGGGCGGGCAAGAGATGAACCGGCGCTCTGGCACGGAAAACACCATCGGAATAGCCGGATTCGGGGCCGCGGCCGCAGCGGCCGGGCAGGATGTCGCCGCAGGACGGTGGGACGAAGTGGCCCAACTTAGAAATATTCTAGAAAAGACTATTGCGGCTGCGACTGATCAGACTATTTTTGTCGGGAAAGACAGGCCGCGCTTGCCCAACACCTCGTGCATCCTTACGTCAGGCTGGAAGGGCGAGACGCAAGTGATGCAGATGGATCTGGCGGGATTTGCGATATCGGCCGGTTCTGCCTGCTCTAGCGGCAAGGTCAAGGCAAGCAAGGTCTTGATCGCCATGGGCTACTCCGAGGCCCAGGCGTCAAGCGCGATCCGCGTATCGCTGGGCCTTGAGACGACAAAAGA
Source organism: Roseobacter sp. GAI101 (assembly GCF_000156335.1). Lineage (GTDB taxonomy): Bacteria > Pseudomonadota > Alphaproteobacteria > Rhodobacterales > Rhodobacteraceae > Sulfitobacter. The sequence goes on along the minus strand of NZ_DS999213.1, from coordinate 880,104 downwards.
CGATGTATTGCGCTTTGCCGATGCATGGATTGAAAAATGGACGAAACACCAGATGCGGGTGGCCTGAAGCCCGAAGCGAGAGGAAGAAGATCGTGGACACTACAATTGTAAAAGACGGCGTCGATCAAGAGACAGTAGATGCGGTGCGCGAAGTCGGTGGTGCCTACAAGCATGGCTGGTCCACTGACATCGAGATGGATTATGCCCCGCTGGGTCTGAACGAGGACATCGTCAAGCTGATCTCGGGCAAGAACGAAGAGCCTGAATGGATGCTGGAATGGCGTTTGGCCGCGTATCAACGCTGGCTGACCAAGAATGAACCTGACTGGGCGATGGTCGATTATCCCAAGATCGACTTTCAGGAGCAGTATTACTATGCCCGCCCCAAATCCATGGCCGTCAAGCCGAAGTCTTTGGACGAGGTCGACCCAAAGCTGTTGGCGACCTACGCCAAGCTGGGTATCCCCTTGAAGGAGCAGATGCTACTGGCCGGTGTCGAGGGCGCAGAGGAATTGACCGATGCACCGCGCAAGGTCGCGGTGGATGCGGTGTTCGATTCCGTTTCCGTCGGCACGACCTTTCAAAAGGAGCTCAAAGCGGCGGGGGTGATCTTTTGCTCGATCTCCGAAGCGATCCGGGATCATCCTGAACTGGTCAAGAAATACCTCGGTTCGGTCGTGCCGGTGAATGATAACTTCTATGCCACGCTGAATTCGGCAGTGTTTTCCGATGGGTCGTTTGTCTATGTGCCGCCGGGTGTGCGCTGCCCGATGGAACTGTCCACCTATTTCCGCATCAATGCGGAAAACACAGGCCAGTTCGAACGTACGCTGATCATTGCCGACAAGGGGTCCTATGTGTCCTACCTTGAGGGCTGTACGGCACCGCAGCGCGACGAGTCGCAGCTGCATGCTGCCGTGGTCGAAATCATCATCGAAGAAGACGCCGAGGTGAAATACTCGACCGTTCAGAACTGGTATCCCGGTGATGAGAATGGCAAGGGCGGCATCTATAACTTTGTGACCAAGCGCGCCGATTGTCGGGGCGACCGGGCCAAGGTGATGTGGACGCAGGTCGAAACCGGCTCTGCCGTGACGTGGAAATACCCGTCCTGCATTCTGCGCGGCGACGACAGCCAGGGCGAATTCTATTCGATCGCCATCGCCAACAACATGCAGCAGGCCGATACCGGCACCAAGATGATCCACCTCGGCAAGCGCACAAAGTCGCGGATCGTGTCCAAGGGGATATCGGCAGGCAAGGCGCAGAATACCTATCGCGGGCTGGTGTCCATGCACCCCAAGGCCAAGGAATCGCGCAACTATACGCAATGCGACAGCTTGCTGATCGGCTCTGAATGCGGGGCGCATACCGTGCCGTACATCGAGGTCAAGAATAACAGCAGCCGTGTCGAACACGAGGCGACGACATCCAAGGTGGATGACGATCAGCTGTTCTATTGCCGCAGCCGGGGCATGGACGAGGAAGAGGCCGTTGCCCTGGTCGTAAACGGGTTCTGCAAGGACGTGCTGCAAGCGCTGCCGATGGAATTCGCGATGGAAGCGCAGGCGCTTGTGGCGATCTCGCTTGAAGGGTCCGTGGGGTAATTTGACATGATGCGCAAGCTGACATGGGACGTGGCCGTCGCCGTACTGGTGTTCTGGGTGTTGATGACGTTCTTCAGGGCAGGTGGACTGTCGCTGGAGGCGTTCAAATCGACGCTGCCTTCGATGCTGATCTTTGCGATGATCTATGCCGCGATCCGTGTCGCGCTGGTTGTGTTGCGCAAGGGGAAAGACGAATGATCCTGAGCACAACACCATCCATCGAAGGCCGTACCGTGACCGCCTATCAGGGCATTGTCGTCGGCGAGGCGATCATGGGGGCCAATTTCGTGCGCGACATGTTCGCGCGGGTGACCGATATCGTCGGGGGCCGGTCCGGCCAGTACGAAAACAAGCTGCGCGATGCCCGCGCGGCTGCCATGGCGGAACTTGAATCCGAAGCAGGCGCCAAAGGGGCCGATGCGGTCGTGGGCATTGATATCGATTACGAGATCATCGGCGACAGCATGATGCTGGTGTCGGTCTCCGGTACGGCGGTGCGGCTCGGCTGATGACGGTTGCGGCAGACACCACACCCCTGCGCTTGCATTGGTGGAAGGCGGTCCCGAACTTCGGGGACGCCATCAGCCCTGTGGTGCTGGCCCATGTGTCGGGCCGCGAGGTGGTGCATGCCGGCGTTAACAAGGCCGACATCTGGGCCGTCGGGTCGCTTTTGCAGGTGATCAAGCGTGCCTATTCTGAAGAAAAGGACCTGATGCCAACGGTTTGGGGCACAGGGTTGCTGCATGCGGTGCACGGCCTGAGGTTCAAGGATCATGTCAGGATCGCCTTGGTTCGTGGTCCGATCACCGCCGCATTGCTGGGGCTAGAGGTGGATCGTTTCGGCGATCCGGGCCTGTTGATCAGTGATGTCTGGCCGATGGACCGCACGCCCAACGGCAAGATTGGCATCGTGCCGCATCATTCGATTATGGATGACGTGATGCTGAAGGCGCTTTTGGACAGTGACCCGAAATACCAACTGATCGATCCGCGCGGGGACGCCCGCGAGGTCTGTGCCGCCATTGCGGCATGTGACCATGTTTTCGCCTCGTCGCTGCATGGATTGATTGTCGCGGATGCTTACGGTGTGCCCAATACGTGGGTCGCCCCGGTGGGGCAGTCGCGGCTGAAATACCTCGACTATGCCGCGGCCGTCGGGCGTGCCATGCCAGCCCCCGTCATGATCGAGGACATACCGGCAGCGCATCTGCCGGAACCCGATGCACCGCTGCCCTATCAGGCAGGTATAGATGTCTGCCGAAACGCTCTTTATGCCAGCTTTCCCAAGGCCTTGCGGCTGGGAGTTGCGGCATGAATTCTTTCACTGAGAACAGCCCGACCTTGGGCTTTTCATTCCCTCCATTCGCTGCCATTGCAGCACAGACGCACTAGAAAAGGACCATCCCATGCTGAGCATCAAAGGCCTGAAGGTCAAACTCGAAGACGAAGACAAGCAAATCCTGAAGGGTGTCGATCTCGAGATCGAAGCCGGTAAGGTACACGCGATCATGGGGCCGAACGGCTCGGGTAAATCGACGCTGTCCTACGTGCTGTCCGGCAAGGACGGTTATGAGGTCACGGGCGGTTCCGCCACCCTCGAAGGGGTGGATCTGCTGGACATGGAACCCGAAGAACGCGCCGCCGCTGGCCTGTTTCTGGCGTTCCAGTATCCCGTTGAAATCCCCGGTGTTGGCAACATGACCTTCCTGCGCACCGCCGTGAACGCACAGCGCAAGGCCCGCGGCGAAGAGGAAATGTCGGCTGCCGAGTTCCTCAAGGTGGTGCGTGCGCGTGCCAAGGAGCTGAAAATCGACGCAGAGATGCTCAAGCGTCCGGTCAATGTCGGCTTTTCGGGCGGCGAAAAGAAGCGCAACGAAATCCTCCAGATGGCCATGCTCGAGCCGAAGATGTGCATACTGGATGAAACCGATTCCGGTCTGGACGTCGACGCGATGAAGCTGGTTGCCGAAGGCGTGAATGCCCTGCGCACCGAAGGCCGTGGTTTCTTGGTCATCACACACTACCAGCGCTTGCTGGATCACATCAAACCCGACGTTGTGCACATCATGGCAGACGGCCGCATCATCAAGACCGGTGGGCCTGAACTGGCGCTTGAAGTCGAAAACAACGGATATGCGGATATCCTTGCCGAGGTGGCGTAATGGCCGAAGCAGCACTGAAGCAAACTCCTGTCGCGGCGATGATCGCCACGCTTGACCAGCCGTCTGGCGGTTGGTCCGACGCGGCGCGCAAGGATGCCTTGGCGCGGGTCCAGTCCATGGGCCTGCCGCAGCGGCGCGACGAATATTGGAAGTACACCCGCCCCGACACGTTGATCCAGCCCGAGGCATTGCCAGCGGCCCTGCGCGTTTCTGACGAAGTCGCGTTGTTCGACCACATCGACCGGTTGAAGATCGTCTTTGTCGATGGTGTGTTCGACGCCGACGCCTCGGATGATCTGACGCTAGAAGGGATCAACATCGAACGGCTGGCCGACGCATCGGCTGATATCCACTGGGCGCGCGACCTTTACGGTACGCTGGAAACCCGAGGTCAGTCCCCTGTGGCACGCCCCTTGGCGGCGCTGAATACAGCGTTTGCGCCGGATGGTATCCTGATCCACGTGACTGCCAAGGTCAGCAAGCCGGTGAACTTCATCTATCGCCGCACGTCCGAGACGGCCGATGCGATGCTGCACCATTGCATCAAGCTGGAAGAAGGGGCCGAGTTGACCTTGCTGGAAAACGGCCCCGTCGCTGCCCGCTTTAACGGTGTGCTCGAGGTCGAAGTAGCTGACAATGCCGCTTTCCACCATGTGCGTGCCCAAGGCCGCGACCATGAACAACGCGCTGCCACCCATATCTTTACGCGGCTTGGTACGGAATCGACGTTCAAGTCATTCACCCTGACCGCCAACGGCGTGATGACGCGCAATGATTGCGTGATCGAACTGACCGGCGATGATGCGAATGCGACAGTCGCAGGGGCTTGCGTCGGCGATGGCAGTGATTTCCACCACGACGATACGGTTTTCGTTACCCATGACGCGGTGAACTGCGAAAGCCGTCAGGTGTTCAAGAAGGTGTTGCGCAACGGGGCCACGGGCGTCTTCCAAGGCAAGATTCTGGTCAAGGCTGGCGCGCAAAAGACCGACGGCTACCAGATCAGCCAATCCTTGCTGCTGGACGAGGACAGCCAGTTCCTTGCCAAGCCAGAGCTCGAGATTTACGCCGATGACGTGGCCTGTTCGCACGGCTCGACCTCGGGGGCCATAGACGAGGACGCGCTGTTCTATCTGCGTTCGCGCGGTGTGCCGCACGGGGCAGCGACCGATCTGCTGACGCTTGCGTTTCTGGCCGAGGCTGTGACCGAAGTCGAAGACGAAACCCTGCGTGAAGAAATCACCGGACGGCTTGCCGACTGGCTTGAGCGGCACGCGCACTGATGGCCGCCACGCGCGACATCGTTGCAAGCTATCGCAACCCCGCAGCCGTCGTCCGGCGGCTGTTGGGGCAGGGCACCCGTGAGGATCGCAATCTGATCTATCTCATGGTGGCCTGCCTGATCTTCTTTGTCGCGCAAACACCGCGTCTCGCCCGCGAGGCGTTCATCAGCGGAACGGATCTGAACATGCTGCTTGGTGGCACGCTGCTGGCATGGCTGTTCATCGCGCCGCTGATTTTCTATGTCCTGGCGGCGGGCACGCAGATCATCCTGCGTGTGCTGCGGGGCAACGTGACCGGGTTCAACACCCGTCTTGCGCTGTTCTGGGCCTTGCTGGCCTCCAGCCCGCTGGTTCTGTTGCACGGGCTGACGGCTGGGTTCGTCGGCCCAGGTATCGAATTGCAGATCGTCGGGCTGATCTGGCTCTGTGTATTTTTATGGTTCTGGATCAGTGGCTTGCTGGTCGCGTATAGGCAAACATCATGACTGGCACCGATTTGCGCACTCTGCTGACCGAACTGGTCGTCCTTAGCCTGCGCAATCCGCGCCAAGCCGCCGAACAGATCATCGGCTGGCGTCTGGACCGCGAAACATTGTGGACGGCACTCGCGCTGGCCGCTGCGGTGAACACGCTGATATTTTCGCTCAGCATCACCTTGCAGCCGACCCCCGGCATGCCTGAGTTCTTTACCAGCCCGCTGGCGATGTTTGTCCTGCTGGCCGGCGTCTTGGTCATCACGACCCATGGTTTGTACTGGACAGGGCGCGCCATCGGCGGCAAGGGCGATTTGGGCGACATTCTGGCCTTGGTCGTGTTCCTTCAGGTGCTGCGGATCCTCGCGCAGGTGGTGATCTTTGTTCTGATGTTCGTGGCACCGGGGATTTCGTTGATCTTCTCGCTTGCGACCGGGATCATCGGGCTGTGGATCCTGGTTAATTTTATCGCAGCAGCATTCCGGTTTCCGACCCTCGGGCGGGCCTTCGGGACTCTGCTGATTGCCATGCTGATGATCGTGCTCGGTCTAAGCTTTCTGCTGTCGATCATTGGCATCGCAGCACAAGGAGTAGTTTGAAATGTATGACGTCAATGCAATCCGCCGCGACTTTCCAATCCTGTCGCGTACGGTGAATGACAAGCCGCTGGTATATCTGGATAACGGGGCTTCGGCGCAGAAACCACAGGTCGTCATTGACGCGATCAGCCATGCCTACAGTCATGAATATTCCAATGTTCACCGTGGCTTGCACTATCTTTCTAACCTTGCGACCGATAAATACGAATCCGTGCGCGGCACCATCGCCAAGTTTCTGAATGCCCCAGACGAAGACGAGATCGTGTTCACAACTGGCACCACGGAAGGCATCAATCTGGTGGCTTACGGATGGGCCATGCCAAACCTTCAGGCGGGCGACGAGATCATTCTGTCGGTGATGGAACACCACGCGAATATCGTGCCGTGGCATTTCCTGCGCGAACGCCAGGGCGTGATCCTTAAATGGGTTGATGTGGATGCCACCGGCGCGCTGGACCCGCAGGCCGTGATTGATGCGATCACCCCCAAGACCAAGCTGATTGCGATCACTCAGGTCTCGAACGTGCTGGGCACGGTCGTCGACGTCAAGGCGATCACCGCAGGGGCCCATGCCAAGGGCGTGCCCGTACTGGTCGATGGGTCTCAGGCTGCGGTGCACATGCCCGTCGACGTCCAGGATATCGGGTGCGATTTCTACGCGATCACCGGCCACAAGCTGTATGGTCCGTCCGGGTCCGGCGCGATCTATATGAAATCGGAACGGATGGCCGAAATGCGCCCCTTCATGGGGGGCGGGGATATGATCCGTGAAGTCACCAAGAACAACGTCACCTACAACGACGCCCCGATGAAGTTCGAGGCAGGCACACCCGGTATCGTCCAGACCATCGGCCTTGGCGTCGCGCTGGACTATATGATGGGTGTGGGGATGGACAACATCGCCGCCCACGAGGCTGCCTTGCGCGACTATACCGTTGAGCGCCTTGCAGGCCTCAACTGGTTGCAGGTGCAGGGCACCACGCCCGACAAGGCCGCGATCTTCAGCTTTACGCTGGACGGTGCCGCCCATGCCCATGATATTTCCACGATCCTCGACAAAAAGGGAGTGGCGGTTCGGGCAGGGCAGCATTGCTGTGGCCCGCTGATGGAACACATCGGCCAGACCGCCACCTGCCGTGCGTCGTTCGGGATGTACAACACCACCGCCGAGGTCGACACGCTGATCGAGGCTCTTGAACTGGCGCATGATCTGTTCGCCTGAAACGACACTGATTTTCATCAGGTCGATTTTGTAATTGCAGGGGGCGGCGTGGCTGGCTATACCGCCCTCAGATGGACCCATAGCTCAGCTGGATAGAGCGCTGCCCTCCGAAGGCAGAGGTCGCTGGTTCGAATCCAGCTGGGTTCACCATTTTCCGATATTTCGAATAAGCGACAGCGCTTTTGGAACGGTAGATTGTCTGCGCGCGTTCTAAAGTAGTCCCGTTACCGATGCCTTGGGACGTTGGTCACGCGACAGTCGGCGCAACTGCGATGAGAAGTAAGCTGCGGTTCACTCGGGCAACCGCCAGGCGACGGCATTTGGCAAAATACCGTCGCCCGCTGATTAGCTGGTCCCCCTCAGTCCCGCAGGGCGGCGACGGCGCGAATTTCGACTTTCAACTCCGGACGGCTTAGGCCGGAAGTCCCTATGATTGACCACGCAGGAAACGGGCTTTTTATGAAGCGCTGTTTGACGTCCATGAACTCTGCCAGCGTGTTTTCGATATCCACATGATAGCTCACGACATCGACAAGATCGGTGAAATCCAGTCCTGCGATCCGCAACAGCTCCTCGATGCGTTTCAATGCCCATTCCGTTTGGCCCGCAACATCTTCGGGTGCCGTGCCATCGGGGCGCGCCCCGATTTGCCCGGATATGAACAAGAATCCTTTCGACTTTACCGCGGGCGAGAATCCGTATTTTTCAAAGGCTGCGCGATAGCCTTCAAACATTTCGTTCCCTTCCGGTATCTGCAAAATTTCTGATGTCATGATCTTGTCTCCTCTTAGGCGCTGCCAAAGGCGTGAACCGGCAGCGATCAATCCTTGGCTTTTATCTGCGGGGGACCCTGACAGCAACCATGCGTCACGGCCGACGCCATGGGCTGACGCATGATGCGTTCAGGCACAAACTCTTGTTCTCAAAAAGAAAAAGCCCCTGAAAGACCATCGTCTTCAGGGGCTTTCCAGCTCAAATCGCGGGACGTTAAACCTTAGCCCCGACGGCGTCCACCAACCCGGCCAGCGCGGCCGCGGCCTTCCTGGCCGGCTTTGGGGGCGACTTTGTTGAACTTGATCCAGTCGGTGCCGTTCGGGTCGCGGTCATAGAGGAAGTTGGCGGCGCGGATGGCTTCCATTTCCTTGCCGGGGGTCGCTTTGGTCGATCCAAGGCCGAACAGCGACACGAATGTCTCGTCGTCGATGTCGTCCGGCAGGATGATCCCGGCGGCCGAGATCAGCGCCTTGTGTTCAGCGATCTTGGTCTGGTTCACGGGCAGGGTGATCGGGTTCATGATCGCCGATGTCATGCCGGCCCCCATTGCCATTGGCAAGAACGCGTTGTTGATGCCGTGACGGTTGGGCAGACCAAAGCTGATGTTGGATGCACCGCAAGTGGTGTTTACGCCCAATTCCTCGCGCAGGCGGCGCACAAGGGTAAAGACCTGATGGCCCGCAGTCGCCATCGCGCCGATGGGCATGACCAGCGGATCGACCACGATATCATGGGCAGGAATCCCGAAATCAGCGGCGCGTTCCACGATCTTTTTGGCGACGTCGAACCGGACATCGGGGTCTTCGGAAATGCCGGTGTCATCGTTGGAGATCGCCACGACCGGCACGTTGTATTTCTTGACCAGCGGCAGAACCAGTTCCAGCCGTTCTTCTTCACCGGTGACCGAGTTTAGCAGTGGGCGGCCTTCGGCGGCGGCAAGGCCGTTTTCCAATGCACCGGGCACGGAACTGTCGATGCACAACGGTATATCGACCACGCGCTGCACCACTTCGATCAACTGGCGCATCAGCGTCGGTTCGACAAAGTTGTTATCCGCGTAACGCGGGTCTTCGGCCATCTTGTTCGAGAACACGGCACCGGAATTCACGTCGAGGATATTCGCACCCGCTGCGGCCTGCGCAATGGCGTCGGCTTCGACCCGGCTGAAATCGTCGCGCTCAAGCTCTTCTGCCAGGATCTTGCGGCCTGTGGGGTTGATCCGCTCTCCGATGACGCAAAAGGGCTGGTCAAAGCCGATGATCGCGGATTTTGTCTTGGATTCGACGACGGTTCTGGTCATTTCTGTTCTTTCTTTCAGACGGGAGTTAAACGGCATTGGCGGGTTGCCCCGCGGCTCCGCCGTTTTCGATAGCCCAATTGGCATTTGTCTTGATTCCGCCCAGCGGGAAGAAATGCACATGGGTGACGTTGAAATCGGGGTTGGCGGCTTTGTGGGCCGCAAGGGCGGTGATTACATCTGTCGGCTCGTAAGGCAACAGCAGCTTGGTCACGTCCATCGCGCGCTTTTGCAGCACCTTCAGCGACGGGCCAACCCCGCAGGCGATGGCGAATTTGATCAGGGTTTGCAGCTTGGCCGGGCCTGCGATGCCGATGTGGATGGGCAGGTCAATCCCTGCGTGTTTCAGGCTGTCGGCCCATTCGATGATCGGCTGCGCCTCAAACGCGAATTGCGTGGCGATGGCCATCTTGGCATCGGTGCGTTCGGAAAACCCCTGTTTCCAGCGCAGCGCATCATCGACGCGCAGGCGGCTGCCGTCCGTGTCGATGTCGCGGTTGCCTTCGGGGTGGCCTGCGATGTGAAGCCGCTCAAAGCCGTGCTTGTCGAACAGACCGGTTTCCATCAGCTGCATGCTGTCGGAAAAATCACCATGGGGTGTGGTCACGCCACCGGCCAGCAGCAGCGCCTGCTTTACGTCAGCCTCGCCCTGATACATGGCGATCCAGTTTTCCAGCGTGGCCTTGTCCTTGATGATCCGCGCGGGCATGTGCGGCATCACCTTGAAGCCGTCGGCGTTCAGCCGTGCGGCGGTCGCGACCATATCCTCGATCGGGGTGCCGTCGATATGGGCGATATAGACGCGAGTGCCCGCAGGCAGCAGATCGCGAAAATTTTCGACCTTCTCGGCGGTGCGCGGCATCACCTCGATGGAATAATCCTGCAAAAATGCCTCGACCTCGGGGTTGGGCAGATCGGGGGCAGGGGCTTCTTTGCGTCGGAAATTGAGAAGGGACATGATTTTCTCTTTCATGAAAGGGATCAACCTTTACGCCCAGCCATCATTGGCAATCAGCGTTTTGATGCGGTCGCGGTCGTATTCGGCTTCGATCCGGGCAGTTTCGGCATCCGCCACTGCATCGGGGTCGCCTTCGACCACATAGGCATCGGCTTTGCGCCATTCGGCCAGATAGGCATCGCTGTCCCCGGCACCAATTTTCATGGCGGCGCGGTCGATGGCCTGCTCAAACCGTTCGGGCAGCTGGCGCTTTGATCCGCGACGGCCTTTGCCGACGATGACCTGTGCGGGAATGTCGCGCCAATAAACAATTGTGACTTCTGGCATGGCTGATTCCTTTGACTGCGCTAAAGTTTTTCTAGCGGCTGTTGATCTATCCCCGTCGCCGTTTTTCGACACTCAAAACGGCGTCTGCGACGTCGCCTTGGTACACGCAGACGGGACGCAGGGCGAGGGCACGCAGCACTCATAATTCTCAAGATGGTTGTGAGGGGAACCGCAGGCTTGTGGCAGAGGGTCAGGCGTTTCCCGCTTGCCCCTTCGCCCAATAAACACTACCTTAACGGCAACTCGTAATGAAAGGCGCAAACCATGGCGCCACAGCGTCCCAAAGGTGCGGGCGCGCTCGACACACCGCCGGCTCTGAGCCCCGCGCCAGTTCCGCCCAGATCGACCGAACTCTATGCGGCCCTTGATCTGGGCACAAATAGTTGTCGCATGTTGATCGCTCAACCCAAGGGGAGCGGTTTTCATGTCGTCGACAGTTTCTCGAAGTCTGTCCAGCTTGGGGCAGGACTTGAGAAGACCGGGCGATTGTCGCGCGGATCAATGACTCGTACCATTCAGGCATTGCGGATTTGTCAGCAGAAACTGCGCCGCAACAAAGTGCGCCGTATGCGACTGGTCGCGACCGAAGCGTGTCGTCGTGCCAGCAACGGTGCCGAATTCATGGCCCGGATCCAGCGCGAAACCGGTCTGAAGCTGGACATCATCAAGCCCGAGGAAGAAGCGCAGCTTGCCGTGATTTCCTGTGCGCCGCTGGTGAACCGCAAGACCCATAACCTGCTGGTGGTCGATATCGGCGGCGGATCAACGGAACTGGTGTGGATCGACATATCGAAAGTGCCCAAGGCCGATCGCGCGCGGTCGATCATGCGGTTGCATGGCGGGTTCCACCAGGCCAAGACCGGCATTCCCGAAGCCCGCGTCGTGGACTGGATCAGCGTACCGCTTGGCGTCGCGACCCTTCGCGACCAGTTTTCCGACGTTGAAGATGACGCCGCGCGTTTCGCCTTGATGAGCTGGTTTTTCGAAGAGAACCTGCAAAGCTTTACGCCGTATCAATCGACACAGTCGCAGGATCATTTCCAGATCGTCGGCACCTCAGGCACGGTTACCACTGTCGCTGCCAGCCATTTGGGCCTAAAGCGCTACGACCGGACCAAGGTGGACGGCCTTCGGATGAGCAGCACGCAGATCGACAAGGTGATCCATTCCTATCTGGCGATGGGGCCGGGGGGGCGGCGTGCCGATCCGCGCATCGGTCAGGACCGGCAGGCGTTGATCATGTCGGGGGCCGCGATCTTGCAGGCGTTGATGCGATGCTGGCCGACGGATAGATTGAGTGTGGCAGACCGTGGTCTGCGCGAGGGGCTGCTATATGCCCAGATGAGCGCGGATGGCGTTTTGGAAGAAGGAATAGGCTGATGGGTAAGACACCGACAGGCAAGACACCAAGTGGCAAGAACACCTCGGGGCGTGGTCAGCGCGACCTGAAGGTCAAGGTAAAGTCCGCCCGTGGCCGCAAGCTTAGCTCGACACGCTGGTTGCAGCGGCAGCTGAACGACCCCTATGTGAAACGCGCCAATGCCGAAGGGTATCGTGGCCGCGCCGCCTACAAAATCATGGAACTGGACGACAAGTTCCGCTTTCTGGTGCCCGGCGCACGGATCGTCGACCTTGGCGCGGCCCCCGGCGGCTGGTGTCAGGTTGCGGTCAAACGCTGCAATGTGCTGGGGGAAAAGCAGGGCAAGAACGTCGGCACCATCCTTGGCATCGACCTGCAGGAAATGGAGCCGATTGCGGGCTGTGAATTGCACCAGCTTGATTTCATGGAAGACGACGCCGATGAAATCGTCAAGGGTTGGCTGGGTGGCAAGGCCGATGTGGTCATGTCCGACATGGCTGCCAGCAGTTCGGGCCACAAGCAGACCGACCACAACCGGATCATCGCCCTGTGCGAGGCAGCTGCCTACTTCGCCTTTGACGTATTGGAAGACGGCGGCACTTTCGTGGCCAAGGTTCTGGCAGGCGGTGCCGAGGGTGATTTGCAAAAACTGCTCAAGCGGCGCTTTACCAAAGTGTCGAACATCAAACCGCCTGCCAGCCGTCAGGACAGCTCCGAGAAGTTCGTCGTGGCGACGGGTTTCAAAGGGGTCGTAGATGATGAAGAGCCTGCGTGAATCACCCGCAGACGGAAGCGGCACCCCGACAAAGAGCCCTGTGCTGATGCTGCGATGAATTGGATATTTTGACGCAGTTTCAGCTCTTGTGCCTTTAATATCGGAAAGTTGATCTTATGTTGGCGCGTCCCCATGCGCCAACGCCATGTTTCTGCATGAAAAACCTGACAAAAAGCGCCCGATCCCGACGAAAATCGTCATATAAGGGCTGGCTGTTTTGACCTCGCTCGTCAATAAATGACGTCATGTCATTATTCTTGATCATTGCCCTCCCGTTTCTTGGCGCTTTGCTGCCCGGCCTGATGATTCATACCGGACGTCAAACCTGCTTTATCATCACCTTCCTTGTGACGGCCTGCGCCGCCATCGGCCTCGCGACCCACGCGCCAGCCGTCTTGGCAGGAGAAGTGGTGACCGCGCAGTTGAACTGGCTGCCTGCCTTGGGATTGAACGTAAACCTGTTCCTTGATCCCTTGGGGCTGATGTTTGCGGGATTGATTTTGGGGATCGGCCTGCTGATCATCACCTACGCGCGGTTCTACCTGTCACGCGGTGACAACATGGGCGAATTCTACAGCTATCTGTTGTTGTTCCAGGGCGCGATGGTGGGCATCGTATTGTCCGATAACATCTTGATGTTGATTATATTCTGGGAACTGACGTCGCTGTCCTCCTTCCTGCTGATCGGCTTTTGGAAACACCTGCCCGAAGGCCGTCAGGGCGCGCGCATGGCGCTGACCGTGACCGGTATGGGCGGGTTGGCCCTGATCGGGGGGATGTTGCTGCTGGGGCAGATCGCAGGCAGCTATGATCTGACGGTGATTCTGGAAAACCGCGACCTGATCCAGTCTTCGCCGCTGTATGTGCCCGCCCTGATCCTGATCCTGATCGGGTGTTTCACGAAATCGGCGCAATTCCCGTTCCACTTCTGGCTGCCCCACGCGATGGCGGCACCGACGCCGGTTTCGGCCTATCTGCATTCGGCCACGATGGTAAAGGCAGGCCTGTTCCTGATGGCGCGGCTTTGGCCGGTGCTGTCAGGGACCGATATCTGGGTCATTCTAGTCTGTTCAGCGGGCCTGATTACGATGGTGCTTGGCGCGTTGATCGCGATCTTCAAGGACGACCTCAAGGCGCTGCTCGCATTTTCGACCGTGTCGCATCTGGGGCTGATCACATTCCTTCTGGGCACAGGCACCTCCTTCGGGGCGATGGCTGCGGTGTTCCACATCCTCAACCACGCCAGCTTCAAGGCGGCACTCTTCATGTCGGCAGGTATTGTGGATCACGCGCTGCACACCCGCGACATGAAACGGCTGGGCGGCCTGCGCCGTGTGATGCCCGTCACCTTCATGATCGCGACGATTGCAGCGCTGTCGATGGCCGGTATCCCGCTGCTCAACGGGTTCCTGTCCAAGGAAATGATGCTGGAAGAAGCGTTTCATACCACGCTGTTCGGCTCGCCTTATCTGGTGGCGGCGGTGGCGACTGTCGGGGCGCTGTTCTCAGCCGCCTACAGCTTCCGCTTTATCAGCCATACGTTTCTGGGGCCGGTGCGGACGGATTACCCTGAAAAACCCCATGATCCCGAATTCGGCCTTTGGTTACCCCCTTTCTTGTTGGTGATCCCGGTTGTAGTCATCGGCGTTGCCCCGTTTCTGGCCGAACCTTTTGTCAAGATCGTGACCCAAGCCGTCATCGGCAGCGCCGCCGAGGTGCCGGACGCGCATTTCAAACTGTGGCACGGGTTGGTGCCGGCGCTTTGGATGTCGGTGATAGCCGTTATTGGCGGTTTGATCTTGCTGGCGGCCTTCGCGCCACTGGCGAAAGGCTGGGCTGCGGCCCCACGCCCCGAAGCGAAAGCCATCTTTGACCGGATCATCGCGGCGGCTGTCGGTTTTGCCGATGTCTTTGCCGATCGGTTGCACAATAATTCCTTTACCCGCTATGCGGCGATTTTTGTGACGACCGTTGTGGCGGTGGGGGCGCATGCCTGGTTTACCGGCGTGAACGGTGCCCCGACCCGCGAGATGTTGCCGATCACACCGATTGCCTTGGCCGGTTGGCTGATGCTGATCCTCGCGACCGGTTTTCTGGTCACCGTCCACCGCAACCGTCTGGCAGTTCTGATCCTGATGGGCATCATCGGTCTAATGGTGTCGGTTGGCTTCAACTACTTTTCGGCCCCCGATCTTGCGCTTACGCAAATCTCGGTCGAGGTGGTGACGATTGTGCTGCTGCTGCTTGCCCTGAACTTCATGCCCAACGTGACACCCCGCGAATCCACCAATCTGGCGCGCACCCGTGATATCATTCTGTCCTTGGCGGGCGGTGCTGCTGCGACGGGCCTGATCTATTCGATGTTGATGTCCGATTTCCCGGCACCGTCGATCTCCGAGTACCACTTGGCCAATTCCTACAAGGGCGGCGGGGGCGATAACGTTGTAAACGTGATCCTGGTCGATTTCCGTGGTTTTGACACCTTCGGCGAGATCATCGTTTTGGGTATTGCCGCACTTGTCATCTATGCATTGACCGAAGCTTTGCTGTCCGGTCCCGTACGCGCCCGCCTGTTGAACCGGGGCTACGAGGAAGCGCGGGCAGGGGATGCGCATCCGTTGATGATGGTCGTGCTGACTCGCGTGCTGATGCCTGTGGTGCTGATGGTTGGCGTCTATATCTTCATGCGCGGTCACAACGCGCCGGGCGGTGGATTCATCGCGGGGCTTGTGGTAGCGATTGCGGTGCTGATGCAATACATGGCCAGCGGGTTCACTTGGGCCGATCGCCGTCAACGCTACCCTTATCACGGGATCATCGGGGCAGGGGTACTATGCGCGGGCCTGACCGGTATCGGATCGTGGTTTGCGAATGCACCGTTCCTGACCTCGGCCTTTGGCTATTTCCGCATTCCGCCGATGGAGAAGTTTGAACTGGCCACCGCAATGGGCTTTGATCTTGGGGTTTTCCTCGCGGTCGTGGGGGCGGTGATGCTGTCGCTCGAAAGCTTCTCGCGGCTGGGACGCCGTGCCGGGATCGAAACCAGTGATTTCGCCATGGATATTGATCCGTCCCGTCCTGAGATGGGCGACGACCAGGGAACCTATCCTGCAACAGAACCGGCAACAGGAAAGGAGAGCTGATATGGAATTGCTTGTCGCAACCGCCATCGGCGCTTTGACCGCTGCGGGCATCTACATGATCCTGCGTCTGCGCACCTTTCCGGTGATCATCGGCATGTCTTTGGCCAGCTATGCGGTCAACGTGTTTCTGTTTGCCTCGGGGCGTCTGGCGATTAATGCACCGCCGGTGCTGACCGACGGGATCGATACCTATGTCGATCCGTTGCCCCAGGCGCTGGCGCTGACCGCGATCGTGATTTCCTTTGGCATGACGGCGGTTGCCGTGATGCTCGCGGTCGGGTCCTACCTGAGCGCGGATGACGATTTGATCAACGACCCGGATGTGACGGATGGCGCGCGCGCCGACAACCTCTCGCAAACTGACGGAGGTGCATCATGACCCATTGGCTCGTTCTTCCCATCGTATTGCCGGCGATGCTGGCCGCGATGCTGGTGTTGGCTGCGCGCTATCATCTGGTGATCCAGCGTGTCGTGTCGCTTGCGGGGACCACTGCGCTGTTGGGGCTGGCGATCGGTCTGTTCTGGCAGGCGTCAGACGGCACGATCAGCCTGTACCAGCTGGGCAACTGGCCCGCACCCTTCGGCATCGTGCTGGTCGGCGACCGCTTGTCGACGCTGATGGTTCTGATCACCTGCGTGTTGGCCCCGCTGGTGCTGCTGTACGCAATCGGGTCTGGCTGGGATAGTCGGGGGCGGCATTTCCACCCGCTGTTCCAATTCCAGTTGATGGGAATTCTTGGTGCGTTTCTGACCGGTGACGCGTTCAACCTTTTTGTTTTCTTCGAGGTTCTGTTGATCGCGTCATACGGACTGATGATCCATTCGGGCGGTCAAAAGCGGCTTCGGGCAGGGTCGCAATATGTGTTGTACAACCTGCTCGGCTCGACGCTCTTCCTGTTCGCGCTTGGCACGCTTTATGCGGAAACCGGCACGTTGAATATGGCTGATCTGGCACAGCGTGTGGCGACCCTGGACGTAGGCGACAGCTCTGGCATCCGCGTGGCTGCGGTGCTGTTGCTGATGGTCTTTGCGGTCAAGGCCGCGATCCTGCCGCTGCATTTCTGGCTGCCTGCCAGCTATGCCGAAGCGCCAGCGCCGGTTGCAGCGCTGTTTGCGATCATGACCAAAGTCGGGGCCTATTGTATCATCCGCATGTACACTCTGGTGTTCCCGCCCGATCTCGAGCTGACCCAAGGGCTGTTCGACGTCTGGCTGATGCCTGCGGCTTTGTTGACGCTGATGCTGGGCATGCTTGGCGTGCTGGGGGCCAAGCGGATCGACCGGATGGTGGCGTTTTCCGTAATCGGTTCTATGGGGATGCTGTTGGCTTCGGTGTCGGTCTTCACGCAAACCGGTATTACCGCCGCGCTTTATTATGCGATCCATTCGACCTTTGCGGCGGCCGCGTTGTTCTTGCTGGTTGACGTGATCCGTGCGCGCCGGGGTGCGGCTGCGGTCAGCTTTGGCGATGCGCCGCCGATTTTGGGCGGGGCACTGGTGGCGGGCATGTTCTTTGTCGCGGCCATCGCCATGACCGGCCTGCCGCCGCTGTCGGGCTTTATCGGTAAACTGCTGATCCTTGATGCGGCGCGCAGTTCCGATCTGATGTGGTGGGTCTGGGGCGCGATCCTTGTGGGATCCTTGATCGCGGTCGTCGGCTTTTCCCGCGCGGGCAGCGTTATCTTCTGGAAAGCCCATCAGGCCCGTGACGAAGAGATCGACGTCGAGACACCCGAGGCCGAGCCTTCGACGGCACTGGCGATGGTCTCTATCGGGGGATTGCTGGCGGTGATGATCGCCCTTACCATTGCTGCGGGTCCGGTGACGCGGGTGCTGTCTGCGACCTCGGCGCAGCTGTTCAACACCGCGCCCTATATCGATGTCGTCCTGACCACGCCGGGCAAGCAGATCAATTCGGACCATGACGACGACCATGAAGCCGATGGGGTCAAAGCTGCGGAAGATGACCATGACGGTCCGGCGGCCAGTGACGGACACGGTTCAACGGTAAAGGATAACTGATATGCTTTCACGTCTGCTGCCCCACCCGTTGCTGACTATTCTGCTGTCGCTGGTCTGGTGCTTGTTGGTGAATGAAATCAAGCTTGGCACCGTCGTTTTCGGTGTCATCCTTGGCCTGCTGATCCCCATTGCGACCGCGGCCTACTGGCCGGATCGACCGATGTTCAGCAGACCGTGGAAGATGATCGGCTATATGGTTCTGGTGCTGTGGGACATCCTCGTGGCCAATGTGGTCGTTGCGATGATCGTCTTGTTCAAAAGCAACAAGAACATGCGTCCCCAATGGGTCGTGATCCCCCTTGATCTGCGCAAGCCCGAGGCGATTACCATGTTGGCGGGCACCATCACGCTGACCCCCGGCACGGTTTCCGCCGACCTGTCCGAAGACGGCAGGACGTTGCTGGTGCACGCACTTGACGCCGATGACCCGGACGCTGTGCGCGACGACATCAAACAGCGCTACGAGCGCCGCATAAAGGAGATTTTCGAATGATCCTGATGGCTTTGAACTTTGCATTTGTCGCGGTTGCGCTGTCGCAACTGCTGGCCATGCTGCGGCTGGTAAAAGGCCCGAACACCGGCGACCGGATTCTGGCGCTGGACACGATGGTGATCAATGCGATTGCGTTGATCATCCTGCTGGGCATACGGCTTGGCACAGATGTGTATTTTGAAAGCGCGATGATCATCGCGATGCTGGGCTTTGTGTCCACCGTTGCCATCGCGCGCTTTGTCTTGCGGGGTGATATCATTGAGTGATCTTGGCACAATCAGCGAAATCATCGTTTCGGCATTGTTGGTGATTGGCGGGTTTTTCACGCTGGTCGGCTCCATCGGCCTGCTGAAGCTCGATAATTCCATGTCACGTCTGCACGCACCGACCAAGGCGTCGACCCTGGGGGTCGGGTCCTTGTTGATGGCGTCTATGGTCTACGCCTTTGCGGCGGGCGACGGGTCGCTTCACGAGGTGTTGGTAATGGCGTTTCTCTTTGTCACCGCACCCATCTCGGGCAACTTCATCGCCAAGGCGAACATGCACCGGTTGCGCAACAAACCTGACTTGCCGCCACCACCGCCGCCGCCGGACCATGTCTGGAGCACATATTCCGAAAAATGACCCCAAGCCCGCGCCCCGAAGCGCGGGCTTTTTGCTGGCGGACTGCCTTGCCTTGAAATTTTTTCGCAAAAGATCGCAAACAGGCCAAAACCCTGCTTGACGGGGGGAATGCCAGACCCTATGACCTCCCAACGCTTTGAAGTTAACGACAAAGCATGCACTGCGCGGTTGTAGCTCAGCTGGTTAGAGTACCGGCCTGTCACGCCGGGGGTCGCGGGTTCGAGCCCCGTCAACCGCGCCACTTGCATCCCTTTCAGGATGAAATTTTCACCGTTATTTATCAGAGACATGCGTTGTAGATGTTCTGCCTTTGGCGGATTTCTTAGCAGTCCGACTTTCCATACTGCCGCAGCGTGGTGTGGTAGCTTACCGGCAAAAACCTTGAAAAGAAGTTTGACCTGAGCCTTTTTACGCCCTTAGACTAAGGCCGTGGGCGCAATATCGCCTCATGTTCAAATTCAGTTTATTTGCTTATTTTAAATACCATTGACGAACAGAGAAGGTAACGACTTGGCCGAAAGCAGTCTTTCCGATACCCAGATTAATTTTATCGAACAATTTTTGAAGGTTAAACTTCCCGCACAGACCGCAGACCCGGCAGAGTTTGTTCTGGACGATGACTATGTGTCAGACAATCCGGCCGATATCTGGCTGGATGCGAAAGGGCAGGTCGATGCCACCTTGTCGCCGCTGATGTCCGAGCTTGCTAAATCTGATGACCCGAACCTGACGCGGATCGCACGATTTGGTCTGAGCGGGGTCACCAAGGGCAACAACACCGCCCTGATGGCCGCGATCCTGAATTTCAACGGATCTTCCGGTGCCGCGCGTGCAGGATCGGCGCAAGCGCTTGGCAAGGAAATCGACACCTATTCGGAATTTTTGGGGTCTGACCCGATTGTTGCACTTTGCGAAAACAATCCCTTTGGACACGCATTGGCGATCCGTGCACCTTTGATCAAAGCGCTCAACACCATGAAGACGATGATTTCCGCCTAAGCCGGCCCCATTCGGCTGATCATCCAGCCTGCCAGACCAAGGATGCAGAAGATGCCCAACGATAGCGATACTTTGGACGTTGTACCTGACTCGATCAGCGGGTGGATCGAGAAGTTCAACAAGGTCAAAGGCTGGAAGCCGTTGGACGCGCCGTCATCGGGCAAGAATCTGAAGCTGACCCCGATACATCGGTTCGAAGAGGCTCATGCAAAGGCCAGTTCGGACGTGTTGGAAGCCAATAGCGCCAAGGTGCAGGCCCAAAAGAAAGTGGATGCGCTGCAACAGGCCGTGGATGCGCAGGATGACCCCGCCAAGAAAGCGTTGGCCGAAGACGCGCTGGAAGCGGCCAAGGATGCCTTCGAGGCCGCCAAGGCAGCTGACAAGACCGCCCGGGAGCTGAGAAACAAGATGGCGACCAAGCTGGTCACCCTCACCAAGGTCGAGGAAGATCTGGATAAGGATCTCAGGGAGGTCAGCGCCCGTGTGGCCGCGCTGCAGGATCAACTGGAGGAGCAGAGCGACGATCCGTTTGCGAAGGTCCCGAAGAAAGAGCGGAACAGCGATTTTGAATTGGTTCAGGCAATGCGCAATCTGGTTGCCGGCAACATAGAAAAGGCCCGCACCGAGGTTTTCAAGATGACCAAGGTCGTCGATGGCGACAAGATCGAGCGGAGCTATGCCGTAATTTGCCCCGAGGAATATCAAATCCTGCATGCCATGTTGGACGAGGCGATGCTGACCTATCTGACCGGCGATGTCGAAGGGGCCAAGGCCGGGATCAATGCGACGACCGACCAGTTGAACCTGTTTCGTAACGCGCGGACGGGTGCCACCATCATCGAAAGCCGGGACGACGCCTTTGACACCCGCCTGAGCCTTCCGCTCGCGCGCATTGAGGGACAGATTTCTTGGCTGCGCACCCTTGGGTTCAAACCCTGCGCGGATGAGGTGAAGCACAGCCTTGATGACCTGAGGGCGCTGATTGATGAGACGCAGAAGAACACCCCTGATACGGTATTCGACACCCACAAGGATGCCGTAGAGGAACTGGCAAAGACCGTTCAGCTACAGGCGGACGATGCCGCATTCTGTGTCGAGACGACAAAAAGGATTCTCAAACAGATTGCGACGCTCAGGGCGATGGACGCGCCTGGGACGGCTGATGTGCTGAGTGAGGAACTGGACCGGGTGGAAAATCCGACGTTTTTGCGGTTGCGCCGGAGCGAGCTGGACGGGCTCGAGATGAAATGGGCCACGGAAACGGAAAAGCTGAAGAAACTTCAGGCCGCGCAAGAACAGATCAATGTCGAAAAGATGAACAAGCAACTGTTGGACCTTCGCGTGAAATATGCCGAAATGTTCAAATCAAGCGGTTGGCAAAAAGGGGCGATCAAGGACAAGAAAGTCCCCAAAGAGGCGCTTTCCGAGCTTGAGATGAAATTGAGCACGGCCGAGCAGCTGTTGCAGACCGACTCGATTGATGCGCTTAAACTGGCCAAGGCATATCTTGACGATGTTGAGAGTTTTGAGACCTCACTGGCGGAAAACTCGGACAAATTTAACTCTATCATCACCCAACTGGGGCTCGTGAATAAAAAACTGGACCGGCTCAAGTCGAAATACGGTGCCTATGAAGCGGGCCGTACGGTTGAACTGGCCGCGCGGGTCAAGACCTTCGAAAATACCTATCCTGCCAAGAACCCCGTAAGATCCTATGCTGAAATCGTCGGACTTTGGGACGAGGCGGTCGCGTTGAAGAACGACGCGCGCGCCCGCGCCGCCGAATTCAAGGAATGCGAAATGCTCGCCAAATCCGTCGCATCCGAGATCAGGGCCCTGTCCAACGCCATGGCAAATAGCACAATTGGTGACGTCCAGATCGCCGGCTATTACGGGCGCTTCGTCGATGATCTGGCCAAAGCACGCCAGTTGGCTGATGCCCGCGACAAGGCATCGCTGGACGATGCCAAAAAGAAGTTGATCGAGCTGCTGTCCGACATTCAAAGCACCACTGCGGTTGCGTTGAAACGATGGGCTGAAGGGTCGCGGGACGCGCTGAGCGGCCAGGAACTTACCACTTGGACGGCGCTGAAATCGGACTGTGTCAAAGGGCAGGAAAAAGAAAACTCCCGCGAGGCTAACAAGAAGATTTTTGACACCGAAAGTGATGCAGTCAAAGCGGAGCTGAAAAAGCTGCTGGCAAAATTTTCAGAGCTTAATCTGGACATCAGCGAACTGGATCTGGCCTTGAAGGAAATTGCCAGTCTTAAAGCCACGACCAAGGTTTCGGGGGACTATGACGACGCGATCAAACGTCTTGAAAAGCTGAAAGCGGATGTTGCAACCTACACCATAACCGCGGACGAGATCGGCAAGCTGTCGAAACTGAATGCGGCCGCCGCCACCAAGGATTGTGCCGAAAAGCTGCGCAGTCTTGTTGCGGCTGTCAAAGGGTTCGACAAGGTTATCGAAAAGGTCGGGGATGTCGGCGAACTGGTGGCAACGGGCAGTGGTGAAGCGATCACCGCCACGGATGTAAAGGCGTATCTGGACACGGTCGCTGGACTTGTACGGGATGCCGACGTCAAGAAGCTGGAAGACAACGGAGCGCTTTTTCAAAAAGCGCTCGACACGGCCGGAAGCGATCCGCGCCCCCCGCGCGAGGCAGCGTTAAGCGCGCTGCGCACCCTGACCGGCGCGCTGCAGGCGAATGCGCCGCTTGCGCATTTCCGGACCCAACCCTTTACCGGCGGCACCCCCGAACTGGACATCGCAGTGCAGACGTTGTCGCGTCTTGAAATCAAACTTTTGACAGCGATTCCGAAGTAAGGAACTCTCTGGGAGATCAAAGATATGGCTGGCTTTACAGATACCCAAATCGGATGGCTTCAAACCGCTGTGGGGAAAAAAGGTGAATTCGCCAATGCGCTGAAACACGAGCAGGAGAAAAGCGAGGCGCTGGAAAGGCTTCTTGGCGATGTCGGTGAATTGGGCAGCGATCTGGTCGCAGCGCAGGATTTCTCTGTCGAGTGGACCGAGAAGCAGCGCAAGCACTTCTGGAGCCAGACAAAAACCGAGACGCGGGCCGTCAAGTCGATGGCGTGGGCCGACGGGGATCGCGACAGCGAAATCGACACGCGCCATGATCTGCGCGAAACCTTTGATCCGGTGACGGGCGAGGGCGCGCGGATGCAAGTGGACCCGGAAAAGGCCCGCGCTGTGCAGAAGATGCATGAAAAGCTGATCGAACTTCAAACCAGGATGGAGGAAGCGACCGACAGCGACGGTAATCCGTTGTTTACAGCGCGCGACATCGAACGAGAACTCTGGTCGCCGCTGGTCAAGGCCAACGTCATCCCCTCCAATGCGGTCGCGGACAAATACAGTCAGGAAGCACAGGTGTTTAACGGCGCTTGTGAAATATACGGTGAAAAGCTCAAGGACTATACCAAGACCGCGTCGAAGCACGACAAGCTGAAACGCGGTCTGTCGATTGCCAAGGACACGGTCAGTCTGTTTGGCACGGGCGTGTCGCAAGCGATTGCGATCGGCAATTTCGAAGGCGCGTCCATGTCGCAACAGGACAAGAACGAATTGACCGATCTGACGGCACAAAAGGACGCAGGCACGTTGGCGGAAGGCGATGCAGCCAAATTGCAGGCCCTCCAGGCTCAATCGGACATCGCGGCGCGCGCCAAACAACAGCAGGCCTATGCCACCTTGGCGTTCGGGTTGGCAAACGGTGCATTTGATCTGGCTGACAAGGCTCTGGAAAAGCCCAGCGAAAAGCAAAATTGGAAGATTGCCGAAATGGCGTTCGAAGTCCTGGCAAAAACGGCACTGGATTCAATTTCGGCCGATCAGGCGGAACGGGCCGTAAGCGATCAAGACACGGCAAAATCACAAGACTACAAGGCTGCCACCAATTCAGCCAAAAAGCTTGTCTCGTATTCTTTGGCGGGATCCAAAGTCGTGTTCCGGTTCAAGGAAATCCTTGATGCGCCGGACGGCAGCAGGACCAGCATCGCGAAAGCTTTGGCAGGGACGGTGGCGGATGCGGTGGGCAACGCGTTTGCGGCGTTTGATGTGCCGTCCGGCAATGATGCCAATGGGAACTCGGTGGAGGGAACCAATGGGCAATGGGCAAAGATCGGGGCCTATGTCTCGGCTGGGATTGTAGGGGCGGCCAATGCTGCGGAAATTGCCAAACTGGTTCACGACTCAGCAAACTCGGGCAAGGCGATCAACGGCAAGGCCTTGATGGCAGCCATCGGGTTGAACGTGGTCGAAGGCATCATGATCGGGACGTATGAACCGGCCTCGAGCGGGGTGCGGCAGGATGTGGGTGACGACGTCCATGCGACATCGCCGACCCAAGAAACGGAAGCGATGAAAGGGCTGCGTGAAGGTGTTACCGCTACAGACGTGAATGCGATGACCAATGCGTTGAAAGGGGCGAACGGGTTATTTGACGCGTTCCCTGTATCCCATGTTGTCGATCCTGAAAAACTGCAGGCCAAACTTGCGTTGGCCAATGCGGATCAGGAAGCAATAGCCCGCGAGGCGGAGTTCAAGGATTATGAAAAGCGCATCAAATCCGACCCGGCTTTCAAGGCTGCGCTGGAAGCGGACATCGCCAAAGAGACCTCGGAACGTCAAAAAGAGTTAATGACACTGATCGAGGATGCGACCCCCACACCGGAAGACCTTGCCGATCAGGCAAAGGCCAAGAAGGCCTTGGATTCAATCGACAAAATGATCGCTGAGGCCGAAGCCGTCAAAACGAAATGGGCGGTGCTCGACCAGCTGACCTCTGGCGGGGTTGGGATCCTGGTCAAATTCCTTCCCGGGGCCAGCATCGCGGGTGCAATTCGCCAACTGGCATTTGATGTGGCCTATCTGATCAAGAAATCAGAGGAACTGAACCTGTGGCTGACAAATACCGCGCTGACCTATGGCAACGATTCTGTTTACGGTCCAGCGATCACCAGCCGTCTGGCCAATGCCAAGATTCAGGTCAGTCAAAAAACTCTCAACACTTTGTTTTCATTGACCGGCGTCGTGATGGAGAGCTTGCGGCTTGCCGATATCACCGGTGCAGCGACCGCCGGATCAATTGCCAACACGATGGCCCGCGCCTTGTCCGACTATGGCTATAAGATGCAGAAAGAAGCGGAAATTTCAAAGGGTTGGGGGCTGTACAAAAAGGCACGTCTGCCGGAAAACCAAGGTGACCGTAAGTTGGCGCGCAAGGCGATGCGCTGGAATTCTACCTTGTCCAAATGCGTTCTGGCCTACGGCATTGTCAAAGACGGCGATCCGGTCGCCAAGGAAGTCGCGCGCAATTGTGGGATGACCCCCGAAATCCTGCAGGATGACAGCGAGGTGTGCCAGAAAGTCGTGACGTATTTCATGAGCGTTTACAGCGATGACCCCGTGATTTTGCACCGCGTTCCGATCGCGAAGGACTGGCATCCCGGCACGCCCGAATTGTCCCTGACCAGCTGGATTCGGTTCAAGGCCGCCGCCAGTACCAAGGCCGCGCCGCGCATCTCGTCCTCTTCGGCAAAAACGCCCGCACTCGACAAGCATTTCGCCAAACTGACTGCGCTGTGTGATGGCGGGCCGGGATATGGTGCCAAGCGCGATAAGGACTATCCCAAAACGGACCAGACAAAGCGCACGTCAGATGCCTACGGCACGTTCCTGACCGACGCGATGCAGGCGGCAGATGGGCTCGTCACTGCCTTTGACGCCTATGTCCCCGTGAATGATGCCCCCAGCGGAGAGGGCGAGGCCTGGACCGAAAATGCGTCACACGAACAGATGATCGCCGTCTCCGAAAGCTTTCGGGCGCAGGCGGTTATACTGCGGTCAGAGATCAAATTCGACATTGCCGAACGGCAAGCCCTGATCGATGCGGGGGCTGACGCCGAAGAGGAGTTGGACATTGCCGAACTCTTTGACGCTTGATCCTTGCCGGCTGGATTCTCAGGGCGTGGCCTGTCAGGAAATGCCACGCTTTGGAATAGACAGGCTGCGACGGGTGCTGTCGGTTAAATCTGCCATCAGACAGTAACCGGTTTCCGACGCGGTCGTAGATACCAGGATCAGACAGGGTAGGCTTGAAGAGCGATGAGCGGCCCGACATGACACCAGATACGTGAAAAATGAACGTCGCCCGGGGGCGGAAATCCGCATCCGAACAAGGTTTTCGAAATTCCTTCGATTTGGGTGCTGTTAAGTGCTTGACGCCTCGCGCAGCTTGGCCTATCCCGCCCTTACTGCGCGGTTGTAGCTCAGCTGGTTAGAGTACCGGCCTGTCACGCCGGGGGTCGCGGGTTCGAGCCCCGTCAACCGCGCCACTTATCCCTTGACCGGGTAGGAAACAGACCACCTTCGGGTGGTCTTTTTCGTTTATGGGGGTGGGACCCAAATCCATTATTGATAACGCGAAACCTGCCTGACGGTGGGGGGCTTTTTCAGACTGTTTTCGCCGCAATTCTACCGGGAAAATTCGCATTGATTGATATCAAATCGTTCCGATCCCTTTAGGGGCTGATGGGGGCAGAGCGGCCTGCGAAACCAGGTCGCACTGCCCCAAATATCGTTACGTCAAAGCGTCCAGGATACGGGCCCAGCTTCGGATGCCTTTGTGAAAGCTTTCCATGTCGTATTTTTCATTCGGGGAATGAATCGCGTCGTCATCTTTGCCAAAGCCGATCAGCACGGGTGTCGTGTTGACGATCTTTTGGAAATGGCCCGCAATCGGGATTGATCCGCCGCAACCGACATAGGCCGCAGGGATTTTCCATTCGTCGGTCAGCGCATGGCGGGCTTTTTCGAATGCGGGGTCTGTGGTTTCGAACACAGATCCGCTGCTGGATCCATGCGCGTGAAAGCTGACTTTGCAATCGGCGGGGATCATGTCGGTGACCATCTTGCGGAAACTCTCGCGGATGATGTGCGGGTCTTGGTCGCCCACCAGACGGAAGCTGATTTTTGCGTGCGCTTCTGACGGCAGCACGGTCTTGAAGCCGGCGCCAGTATAGCCGCTCCACATGCCGTTGACTTCGCAGGTGGGGCGCGACCAGATCATCTCGATCGGCATGCGGTCCTGTTCGCCGGCGGGTTGTGACAGACCCACATCGCCTAGGAATGTCGCGTGGTCAAAGGCCAGGCCCTGCCATTGCGCCTGAATATCATCGGGCAGTTCCGGCACGCCGTCATAGAAACCGGGCACGGTGATGCGACCCGTGTCGTCGTGCAAAGATGCGATGACTTTTGCCAGCACGCGGGCTGGGTTCATCGCCACACCGCCATACATGCCGGAATGCAGATCCAGATCGGGGCCGGTGATGGTGATTTCCTCGCCCATCAGGCCGCGCAGCATGGTCACAATCGACGGTGTTTTGGACTGGAACATGCCGGTGTCGCAGATCATCGCGTAATCCGCTGTCAACTCGGCCGCGTTTTCTTGCATGAACGGGATCAGCGACGGCGACCCGGATTCTTCCTCGCCCTCAAGGAACATGGTGATGCGGCAGGGGAAATCGCCGTTGATGGCCTTCCAAGCGCGCAATGCCTCGACGATGGTCATCAACTGGCCCTTGTCATCCGCAGCACCCCGGCCACGGATCACGCGGCCTTTGGCGGTGTCTTCGATCGCGGGGTCGAACGGGTCGCGCTTCCACAGGTTCAGCGGGTCAACAGGCTGCACGTCATAATGGCCGTAAAACAGGATATGCGGCTTGTCGGCGGGGCCGTCCACATGACCCACCACCATGGGATGGCCGGGGGTCGCGCGCTTTGTCGTTTCAATGCCGATGCTGTTAAGGTCCTCGACCAGCCAGTCGGCGGCACGGTCGCAATCAGCTTTATACGCGGGATCGGTCGAGATCGATGGAATGCGCAGCAGATCCAGTAGGCGGTCGGTGGCGGCGTGCAGATCGGTATCGATCCGGGTCAGAACATCGCTGAGGGACATGAGAGAAGCCTTTCATAAACATGGGTTTTGCCGCGACCGTATCAGGGGCGTTCCCGGTGTCTAGGGGGCTTTGAACCTCAGTCGACAGGAAAGCGGTTAAGTGCGGAATCGACCAGATCGGTGATGTAATTCTTGGCCAATTCGGGCTGGATCGCAATGATTGTGGGCCGCGTGGCAAGCGACACAACTCCGTGCACCGACGCCCACAGAACCAGAAAAAACTGCCTGTGTTGTTCCGACTGCGGGTCCGCTTCGCCCGCGGCGATCAGCATGTCGAGCAAACCGCCCTGAAAATCGCGGGCCTTGTCGTCAATCTCAAGCTGGGCGCGGTATTCGAACATCAGCGACCAGCGGCGCGGTTCGGCCATTGCAAAGTCGAAATAAGCCTCGCCCAGGGCGACAACGCGGGATCGTCTGTCGGGGGCGGCCTGTGCGACGGCGGTCATCAGCGCGTTTGCCAGCAATTCGGCGCTGCCGGCAATCACCGTCCGGATCACCTGATGCAAGTCGCCAAAGGCGTTGTAAAGCGATCCAACCGAAACTTGCAGTTCCGTTGCCAGACGCCGCGCCGACAATCCTTCGACCCCTTCGGCCAATATGATGGCTTCGGCGATCGGCGTCGCGCGGTCACGGATTTCGGCAAGGTTCCGTTCGCGGCGGGACAGGGCAGGGGAGTTGTCAGTCTTCATGTGCGATATGCGTTGTCATGGGCCGAGGTTTGGAGGATCGGCCAGCCCATGTCAATTTCATGTCGGTCTTACTCAGAAGCTTAGCGTCTGGCTCGGTGTCAGCCGATAGCTTTTGGTGACCAGCTTGTTCTGTCCCATGAAGCGCAGGATTGATCCGAACGTCGCGGTACGGATTTGCGCGCCGTGATCTTGCGTGGTCAGCGCCTGGGACGCAACGGGGGCCAAGGCGCGTTTCAACCCGCCGATTTTGATCAATTGGGGGGTGAAATGGGCGGTGATGTTGGATTTGATCCGTGCCGGATCAGAGGTGCCGTAAAGGGCTGCCACCAGCACGTCCAATGTGTGTTCGGTGCAGTTCTGGAACTGTCGCGTTTGCGGGTTGGCCAGCACTGAATAATTGGCGTTATGGAGCTTTTTATAGGTCGGGCTGCCGATCACCTTCAGCAATTTGCGCTGTAAACGCGGGTCGGGGATGATGATCCCGGCGTCAAGCGTATGGGCACCGGCAAAGAAATCCGCCGGACTGTCTTGAATCACGGAACTACGCATCGGGGCATCGGCATCCTGATACAGGTTATAGACCCGGTAGCCGTTATATTTGGATCCGTCCGCACGCTTGATTTCCGAGAAGACCCAGAACGCGACATGGGTATAGGTGATCCCTTCAGGCAGTTCGGACGCACGCCGCCCCTTGCGAGCGACAATCGCGACACTTGCCCCGCGTGCGGCCAGATCAATTTGCACCTTGTCGGAAAATGACGCGACCTGTTCGGCAGGCAGCAATGATTTGCCCGCCTGACTGCTGCCCGCCGCCGCATGCCCCGGCTGCAATGCGCAAAGGGCGAGAGCGGCGGCTGCGATCAGGCGTCTCATTTACGGGCTCCGGCTTCTGTTAGGCTTGGTGGGCCATCAGGGGCGGGCAGTCCGTGCACAGGATCATCGGCAGCTTCGATCATTTGCGAGCCGACGGTCAAGGCGCTGGTACCAACGCTTTGCAATGCAGCGCCAGAGAGGGACAAGGTCGCACCCACAGCCATGATTGGCAGGGCAGATACGGTGGCTGCCCCGGACACGACTGCGGCTGACCCGTGGCTGGCCGCTGCTGTGCTATGCGCCGCTGATTGCGCACTATGCTGGGTACTCGTGCCGGCTGCGGCCAGACCGGCAGTCATCGACAGGGCAGCGCTGAAAGCAAGGATATGTCTAAACATGTGATTCTCCATTTCATGAACCATGTTCACAATCATTAGGGCGAGAATTGCCTTCGCGCAAGAAAAATGAACGGCGTTCACAACTGTAATTGCGGCTGGATAATGAAAACCCGGGGCACTATCGGAAACGCAAACCCTTCTCATCCGCTAAAAACCAAACTAAGTCGCCCGTACCTGCGACAATACAGTCAGATTAAACCATTGAAAAAAACGGTCCTGATCTGTATCCATTCTAAAAGATGAATGTGGCGAGCATCCCGGCGCCTTACGGGTCTTGTTATATAGTGAGGAGGAAGGCGCGATGGATTACACCAAACAGCTGGATCAGGCGATCGAACGTCTGCACGAGGAGGGGCGCTATCGCACCTTTATCGATATCGAGCGTCGCAAGGGCCAATTCCCTCACGCCGTGTGGACCCAGCCTGACGGTGAAGAAAAGAATATCACTGTGTGGTGCGGCAACGATTACCTTGGGATGGGGCAAAACCCCGTCGTCTTGCAGGCTATGCACGAAGCGTTGGATGCAACCGGGGCAGGGTCCGGCGGCACGCGCAACATCTCTGGCACCACAGTCTATCACAAACGTCTCGAGGCAGAGCTGGCCGATTTGCACGGCAAGGAAGCTGCCTTGCTGTTCACCAGCGCCTATATCGCCAATGACGCGACGCTCAGCACCCTTCCAAAGCTGTTTCCGGGCCTGATCATTTATTCCGATGCGCTGAACCATGCGTCGATGATCGAGGGGGTGCGCCGCAACGGTGGGGCAAAACGTATTTTCCGCCACAACGACGTTGATCACCTGCGCGAGCTCATGGCCGCCGATGATCCGTCCGCGCCCAAGTTGATCGCCTTCGAATCAATCTATTCGATGGATGGTGATTTCGGCCCGATCGAGGCCATTTGCGATGTCGCCGACGAATTTGGTGCGCTGACCTACATCGACGAGGTTCATGCCGTGGGCATGTACGGCCCCCGCGGTGGCGGCGTGGCCGAGCGTGACAACCTGATGCATCGCTTGGACATCATCAACGGTACCTTGGCCAAAGCCTATGGCGTGATGGGCGGCTACATCGCCGCATCCGCAAAAATGTGTGACGCCATCAGGTCTTATGCGCCGGGCTTTATCTTTACCACGTCCTTGCCGCCAGCCGTTGCTGCGGGGGCGGCAGCATCGGTCGCTTTCCTGAAAACAGCGCCCCAGCTTCGTGTCAAACACCAGGAACAGGCGCGTATCCTGAAGCTGCGCCTTAAGGGCTTGGGTTTGCCGATCATCGATCACGGCAGCCACATCGTTCCTGTGATCGTCGGCAACCCTGTGCACACGCAAATCCTGTCTGACAAGCTGTTGGAAGACTACGGAATCTACGTTCAACCGATCAACTTCCCGACCGTTCCCCGTGGCACGGAAAGACTGCGTTTTACGCCGTCCCCGGTACACGGCCCGCGCGAAATGGACGGGTTGGTTCATGCGATGGACGGTCTGTGGTCGCACTGTGCGCTGAATCGTGCCGAATTGGCGGGCTAGTTCCGAAACTTGTGC
This sequence comes from Roseobacter sp. GAI101, assembly GCF_000156335.1. GTDB lineage: Bacteria > Pseudomonadota > Alphaproteobacteria > Rhodobacterales > Rhodobacteraceae > Sulfitobacter. Next base: position 848,559 of record NZ_DS999213.1, on the reverse strand, counting down.
CAATGTCGTTGATTTATGTTAAAGTAGCATAAAGAAAAGGCCTATCTCGAATCAAGAATCGGGTATCGAGTAAGGGCATCGGGCACAGGTACGGGACAGGCATATGATTGGGCGTTGGTCTTCCAAGACGGTGAAGAACGAGGAAGCTGAAGCCCAAGGCTTTGACGCGTTTGAGTTGCGACTGGGCGACCTGATGCGCGGAGAACGTGCAACCCTCGGTAAGTCCCTGTTGGATGTTCAGCGCGAATTGCGGATCAAAGCGTCCTATATTGCCGCGATTGAAAACTCGGACCCCGAAGCCTTTGACACCCCGGGTTTTATTGCCGGATATGTTCGGTCCTACGCCCGTTATCTGCACATGGATCCCGACAAGGCGTTCGATGCCTTCTGTGCCGAATCCGGATTTTCGGTGGCCCATGGCATGTCCGCCAAGGCATCTGTCATCAAAAAGCCTACCCGCGAAGAGCGGATGAACCGGTCGCCCGACAGTGACATGTTCAACCGCCCCGCAACGCCCTTTACGCCAGTGGGCGACTCCTTCCTTAGCCGGATTGAACCGGGTGCGCTTGGGTCTGTTCTGGTTCTGGTCGGATTGATCAGCGCCATTGGCTTTGGCGGGTGGAGCGTGCTGCAGGAAGTACAGCGGGTTCAAGTGACGCCCGTGGATGAAACTCCAGTCGTTCTGTCGGATCTTGACCCGTTGCAAGGTGCGCTGGCGACGTCCCCCAAGACAAGCGGGACGGATGAAATCTTTGACAATGTTGCTACCAACCCGATGACCGCCCCGCGCGGCGACTCGCTGGACCGGCTTTACCGTCCGGCGGCGCTTGACGTGCCCGTGTTGATCGCGCGCGATGCACCGATCGCGTCGATTGATCCGCGCAACTCCGGGACCTTCACCGCGGGCATCAGCGCGGTGAAGGTTGCCGCTGTGGCACAGACCGGTCCCGTCGACGTGCCAAGTGATGTGGTTGCTGTGCCGCAAGTTGTCGAAGGCATGGCCCCGACACTGCGACTGGTTGCGGCATATCCGTCCTGGGTGCGTATCCGCGCGGCCGACGGCAAGGTGATTTACGAAGGCATCATGAACAAGGGCGACAGCTGGGATGTGCCCGCGACAGAAGAGCCACCAACGCTGCGCACAGGCGAATCCGGCGCGCTTTATTTTGCGATGGACGGTCAGTATTTCGGTCCGGTCGGCGACCGCGGTGCAGTCACGTCAAACTTGCCGCTGCACCGTCAAGCCTTGGCCGAGCTGTATCAACCCGCGTTGATCGAAGAAAACTCGGCCCTGGCCACCATGGTCGCCGAATTGCAGAACGCAGCGGAAACCCCAACGGAATAAGCCGCTTGCCATTGCAAGCGGACCTCTCCCTGAATAGGTTGCAGATCAAGTCGGTCTTTGCCTGAAGGTGTTTTTCCATGTCGCTTAACCATATCCGTCCATGGCGCAATATTTACCGCCGCAAGTCGCGCCAGATCATGGTGGGCAACGTGCCTGTGGGCGGCGACGCGCCCATCACGGTGCAGACGATGACCAACACCCTGACCACCGACGCCAAGGCAACAATTTTGCAAGTGCTGGCCGCCGCCGAGGCGGGTGCCGACATCGTGCGGGTGTCTGTCCCTGACGAAGAAAGCGCGCGCGCCCTGAAGGAGATCGTGCGCGAAAGTCCGGTGCCGATCGTTGCCGACATCCATTTCCACTACAAACGCGGGATCGAAGCCGCCGAGGCGGGAGCGGCCTGTCTGCGGATCAATCCCGGCAATATCGGTGATGAAAAGCGCGTCAAGGAAGTGATCAAGGCTGCACGCGACAACAATTGTTCCATGCGGATTGGTGTGAATGCCGGATCGCTGGAAAAGCATCTGCTGGACAAATACGGCGAACCTTGTCCCGATGCGATGGTCGAAAGCGGGATGGATCACATCAAGATCTTGCAAGACAATGATTTTCATGAATTCAAGATCAGCTGCAAAGCATCTGACGTGTTCATGGCCGCTGCCGCCTATCAGCAACTGGCCGAACAGACCGACGCGCCGATCCATCTGGGCATCACCGAGGCCGGCGGTCTGACCTCTGGCACCATCAAATCGGCCATCGGGCTGGGCAACCTGCTTTGGATGGGGATTGGCGACACGATCCGCGTGTCCTTGTCTGCGGACCCCGTGGAAGAAGTCAAAGTCGGCTATGAAATCCTGAAGTCCCTTGGCCTGCGCCATCGCGGCGTCAACATCATCAGTTGCCCCAGCTGCGCACGGCAAGGTTTTGACGTGATCAAGACTGTCGAGGCGCTGGAAAAGCGCCTTGAGCATATCAAGACGCCAATGAGCCTCAGCATTATCGGTTGTGTCGTCAACGGACCCGGCGAAGCGCTGATGACCGACGTCGGCTTTACCGGGGGCGGCAACGGGTCTGGCATGGTTTATCTGGCGGGCAAACAAAGCCACAAGCTGGGCAACGAGGCGATGATCGAACATATCGTCGAACAGGTCGAAGCCCGCGCTGCCGTGCTGCAAGCCGAAGAACAGGCTGCCGAGTGATCTGCGTGGTTTTGCCCGGTCGGCGCGGCATTTAAGCATCGACAGGCAAAACCGCATTTCATATCAATGGATATGGCCGACACCCCCGATCAAACCCCAAAATACGCCGAGTTTTTCTGCGGCGGTGGCATGGTGCGCGCCGCCTTGCAGGATCGGTGGGACTGCGTTCTGGCCAATGATATCGACCCGATGAAATGTGCCGTCTATGAACGCAACTGGGGCCAAGAGGCCCTGCATCAGGGCGACATCGCGACCTTGCCAGATGCAAAGTTGCGCCAGCCGATCGACCTATACTGGGCCTCCAGCCCCTGTCAGGATTTCAGTCTTGCGGGCAAGGGGCAGGGTCTGTCGGGCGCGCGCAGTGGCGTGTTCGGGCATTGGGCAGACAAGATCGAAACAGCGATCGACGCAGGTTTCGCGCCGCGCATCATCGCCTTTGAAAACGTCGTCGGGCTGGTATCGCGCAACGCAGGCGCTGACCTGAACACGGTGCTCGCCCGTTTCGTGCGTCTTGGCTACAAGGTCGGTGCGCTTGAAATTGACGCGCGCAGGTTCCTGCCGCAAAGCCGCCCGCGTCTGTTCGTGATCTGCGTGCGCAATGACGTCGATATCGCGGGACTGACAGACCCGAAGCCAAGCCATGCGTTCCACGGCAAGAAGTTGCAAAAGTTTCTGGGCGTCGCCACGCGGCCCGTGCGGTCAAACTGGCTGTGGTGGAAGCTGGATGATCTGCCCCCGGCCCATATGCCGCTGGAAACGGTCCTTGAGAAACGTTCAAAAATGCCGTGGTTCAGCGCAGCCGATACCGACCGTCTGGTCAGCCTCATGTCACCGCCCAGCCTCGAGCGGTTGCAGGTCGCGCGCAAAGCTGGACGGACCGTGGTGGGGACAATCTACAAACGTGGTCGCCCCGACGCAGAGGGCAATGTGCGCCAGCGGGCAGAGTTGCGCACAGACGGGTTGGCCGGGTGTCTGCGCACGCCTGCGGGGGGGTCCTCAAGGCAAATACTGATGTTTATCAAGGGCAATCAGATCAAGGCGCGGCTGGTATCTTCGCGCGAGGTGGCGCGGCTGATGGGGTTGGATGACAGCTACCGCATGCCGGATACGTATAATAATGCCTACCGCGTGGCGGGCGATGGCGTGGCGGTACCTGTGGTGCGCTATCTGGATGACGTCCTGTTCGCGCCAATCTTGCAGCGCCGCTGTCTGGAAGCTGTCGCATGACGCAGGCGCAAGGGTTTCGCGGCAAGGCACTTAGCGCGCTGACCAACCAGATCGGCGTCTATGCGTTGTGCGATCTGGATCAGCAGCCGATTTACGTGGGCCAGTCGGTTGACGGCATCCGGACGCGTGTGCGCAGGCATTTGACCTCGGCCAGATCAGATGTGATCGCCAACCGGCAGATTGATGTATGGGAAATCGCCTTTGTCTGGGCCTGGCCTGTCTATACGAAAGCGCAGGTGGAACCCCTTGAGCGGTCGATTTTTGCCCATTACGACGCGGAATTGCCGCTGATGAATGGAAAGGCGATGGTGCCGGGCGATGACACGATCATCTGGCCCGACAAGCAGGTGGTGCAGGTCATCGAAGAGGATGAACGCCAGTCACGCCTGACCCCGTCCAGCCGCCTGCCGCGCCAGATCAAGCAATATGATCTGCTGGTCGACTATATCCTGACCGTCAAAGGCGCGCCGCATCTCAAGCGGTCGCTGGACGCCCATTTCGAACGCATGGTGCGCTATCATCAACGGTTCTTGTAAGCTCAGCGGGTCAGGTATTTCGTCAGCACGATCGAAGGCATGTGCCCGCGTAAGATCATATTGGGCAGCACGTAGAACGGAGCCTCGGTCATCCCCAGCTTTGCGGCAAGGGCAGCGGCGTCCGGGCCCGACATGTCATGCAGCTTGAACGTCGCGCTAGAAGTATTTGATATATCTTGTAATTCTGTGATCGCCTTTTCGCAGGGGACACAGTCCGCCGACACGAATAGCGCAATGTCAGCATCCTCTAGAACCTGTTCGGCCAAAGCGCCGATTAGGGCCAGATCCGCATCTGCCGCGTCTTGCATGGCCTCGGCCGCATAATTGCGCGGGGCCATGGCCGCCGCGACAATCTGCGGTTCTTCCAGCAGCAAGGCGCGCAGTTCAGCCCCAAAGGCCGCCTTTTCCTTTGCCGTTAGTGCGCCAAAATCGCTTTGCGCTGCAACGGATGAGGCCACCGGAAGGATCAGCGCGCAAAGCGCCAAGGCAAGGCGGCGCATCCTAGCCGCGCTTTTCTTCCACGATCGCCTTCATCTGGTCATAGGGCAGATAGCCGCGCAGCAATTCATCATCCATCACAAAGGTCGGCGTGCCCGAGATGTTCATCACCTGCGCCAAAGCGCGTGTCTTGGCGATCTCTTCGGTCACTTCTGCGCTGTCCATCTTTTCGGTGATGGCATCGGCGTCCAGATCAAAGCTTTCGGCCAAGCGGCCCAAAGACGTCGGCGTGATGTCGCCGTTAAAGGTCATCAGCGCGTCGTGAACCGATTTATAACCTTCGTCGCCCGCAACCAGTTTGGTCGCGATCGCAAAGCGCGAGGCGACCATGGATTGTTCCCCGAGGATCGGCAGTTCTTTGACGATGAAGCGGATGTTGCCGTCGCCATTTACCAGTTTCTCAACTTCGCTGAACGCCTTTTTGCAATAGCCACACCGGTAATCCATGAATTCGACGATGGTGATATCGCCTTCCGGGTTGCCGCCGACATAGGAAAACCCGTCGTCAAAAATTGCCGCTGCATTGTCGCTTACCAGTGTGAAATCGGCCTGTGCCTGCGCTTCTGCATCGCGCTGCTGAAGCTTGTTCACGGCTTCCATGATGACTTCGGGGTTTTCCATCAGATACGACCGGACTTCGGCGCGGAACTGGGCGCGTTCGGCCGCTGTCAGTTCGGTCAGGTCCATCGACAGGGCAGGGCCGGTCACGGCAAAGGCCATCAGGGCGGGGGCGATCAGGGCGGGGGCGATCAGGTGCTTCATTTTGCTCACTCACTGTGGGTTACGCGCCGGTGAGGGCACAATTCAGGGGTGTGGTGCGTGATTTCAGGGCCGCGCACAAGGGTTGACGGCACCGGTGAGGTGCGGTGAAAGGTTGCAGCCAGTAGTAGGATAAAGCCCATGCGCATTTCAACCCGGTCTCAGGTCGATCCCTTTATCGTGATGGACGTCATGCAAGCGGCCGCCGCAGCCGAGGCAGCGGGCCGTCACATCATCCACATGGAGGTCGGGCAACCCGGCACCGGTGCGCCATCGGGGGCGACCGCAGCGTTGAACCGCGCGATGACGGACGGAGCGTTGGGCTATACCGTGGCCCTTGGTTTGCCTGCGCTGCGTGAACGTATCGCGCGAATGTATGGCGACTGGTACAACGTCGATCTGGACCCGAACCGCGTGGTAATCACCTCCGGATCGTCGGGCGGTTTCATTCTGGCGTTCACCGCACTGTTTGATACGGGCGACAAGGTCGGCATCGGCGCGCCGGGCTATCCCAGCTACCGCCAGATCCTGAAGGCGCTGGCGCTGGCCCCCGTCGATCTGCCCACCTCGCCCGACAACCGCTATCAGCCTGTGCCTGCCGATTTCGCCGGACTGGACCTGAAAGGGCTGCTTGTCGCGTCGCCTGCGAACCCCACGGGCACGATGCTGGATCGCCCGGCAATGAAAGCGCTGATTGACGCGACCCAGGGGCAGGGCGCGTCGTTTATCTCGGACGAGATTTATCACGGGATCGAATACGAGAAAAAGGCCGTGACAGCGCTTGAGATTACCGATGATGCCTATGTGATCAATTCGTTCTCCAAGTATTTCTCCATGACCGGTTGGCGCGTCGGCTGGATGGTGGTCCCCGAGGATCATGTGCGCGTGGTGGAACGCATCGCGCAGAACATGTTCATCTGCGCGCCCCACGCCAGTCAGGTCGCCGCCCTTGCCGCGATGGAATGCGAGGGCGAACTGCAAGCCAATATGGATGTGTACCGTGCCAACCGCAGCCTGATGATCGACGGGCTGCGCGCCGCGGGGTTCACCAATTTCGCGCCGCCCGATGGCGCGTTTTACGTCTATGCCGATGTGTCGGACATCACCGATGACAGCCGCGCTTTGGCCCGTGACATCCTGGACAAGGCGGGTGTTGCCGTCACGCCGGGGCTGGATTTTGATCCCCTGCGCGGCCACCGGACGATACGGTTTTCTTATGCGCGCAGCACGGAAGACATCGCCGAAGGCATTGCGCGGCTCAAGACGTATATGGCGGCGCGCTGAAACGCTGGCCCGTGGGCGCACATGGTGATACCCTGCCGCGAACACCACGATCAGAACGGTGACAGGCATGCGGTTTTTCCCAGTATTGGCAGCGCTTTACGCGCTATCGGCCCCCTTGGCGGCACAAGAATTGACGGCGCTCGCCCGCGTTGACCCCGGCCCGAGCATGATTTCTGATGGCTGGTTCGGCGGTACGACGCTCAAGCTCCAGCTAAGCCAGGGGGTGCCGTTTCGCGTGTTCTTGCTGGATGATCCCGCGCGGTTGGTCGTGGATTTTCGCGAGGCCGATTGGCGCGGGGTCAAGACATCGGATATTCTGGCGAAACCCGGCAAGATCACCGATCTGCGCTTTGGTCCGTTCCAGCCCGGCTGGTCACGGCTGGTGGCGGATCTGGCCGAACCCATGCTGCCCCGCGAGATTGGGATGCCCGTCGATAGCGGGTCGGGCAAAGCCACGCTTGAAATCGCGTTGCACAGCGTGACCCCGACCGTTTTTGCCGCCGCCGCCGGTACGCCGGTTGACCCCAGTTGGACGATGGCGCTGGCAGCCGTCCCCAAACCCGCGACATCAGGCAAAGCGGACCCGTTTCGGGTGGTGCTTGACCCGGGACACGGCGGGATCGATCCGGGCGCGGAACAGGGTGGGGTGACGGAAAAGGACCTGATGCTGAGCTTTGCGCGGGCGTTGCGTGACACTTTGGTGCGCGACGGGGTCGACGTGGTCATGACCCGTGACAGCGATACATTCGTGGCGCTCGAGACGCGTGTTGCCATAGCTCATCAAGCAAAGGGTGATCTGTTCATCTCGCTGCACGCCGATATCTTGCAGCAGGGCGGTGCCAAGGGTGCGACCGTCTATACCTTGTCGGACGCGGCCAGCGACACGGCCACCGAACATCTGGCGGCGCGGCATAACAGATCCGATATCATTGCAGGGGCCGATCTGACCGGATCGGACGATCAGGTCGCGGGCATCCTGCTGGATCTGGCGCGTCAGGAAACCGAACCGCGCTCGACTGCGGCTGCCAAGGCGCTCGTTGCGGGGATGAAGGCGGCGGGCGGGCCGATGAACCGCCATCCGCTACGCAACGCGGGGTTTTCGGTTTTGAAATCTGCCGACATTCCTTCCGTGCTGATCGAAATTGGGTTTCTCAGTTCGGAACGTGATCTGAACAACCTGCGGGACCCGATTTGGCGTGCCGTGATGGTGTCCGCGATTGCCGATGCGATCATGACATGGCGCGATCAGGATGCCGCGCTCAAGCCTTTGATCCGAAAATGAAGAGTCGGCGTTAACCAGATTGTAAAAAATTACGCGGTTTTATGCTGTTATCCCACCGCATCGTGTTTTGACGATTCCCCTTAGGGCGCGTATAGACGGAATTAATTTACAGCCTTGCAAGGGACTGCCACACGTGTTTCGTTTAATCCTGTCTTTCTTCGGGGGTATTTTCACCACCCTGACCATGAGCATCGGTATGGTGGCGCTGACCGTCGGCGCGGTGTTCTGGATGTACGGGCGTGACCTGCCCAGCCATGAATCCCTTGCACAATATACCCCGCCGACCATCAGCCGGATCTATTCTGTCCAGGGTCGTCTGATCGACGAATTCGCCAAGGAACGGCGTCTTTTCGCCCCTGCCGACACGATTCCGCCGCTGATCAAACAGGCGTTCATCTCGGCCGAGGACAAAAACTTTTACACCCATGACGGCTATGATTTGCGCGGGATCGGGGCGGCTGCCATCGATGCGGTGCGCACGCGCGGCCGTGACGTGCGCGGTGCGTCGACGATTACCCAGCAGGTGATGAAGAACTTTTTGCTGTCGGGCGACCGGCGCGCGGAGCGCAAGATCAAGGAAATCATCCTTGCCGCCCGTCTTGAAGAGTCCCTGCCGAAAGAAAAAATTCTTGAACTTTACCTGAACGAGATTTTCCTGGGCCAGAATTCCTACGGCGTTGCCGCCGCCTCCGAGACATATTTCAACAAGACCCTCAGCCAGTTGGCCCCCCACGAAGCTGCGTTTCTTGCATCCTTGCCCAAAGCACCGTCCGATTATCATCCGGTCCGCCGCAAGGAACGCCTGATGCAGCGCCGCAATTTCGTGCTGCGCGAGATGAAGGAAAACGGCTATATCACGCCCGCCGTCTACGAAACCGAGGTCGCGCAACCCTTGCGGTCGGTCCAGAACGGCGACTTTGAAAGCTTCAAGGCAGACCTGCCGCCGCGCGATTATTTCACCGACGAAATCCGCCGCCAGCTGTCCGAGGACTTTGGCGAGGGGGAATTCTTCACCGGTGGTCTGACGGTCCGCGCCACAATCGACAACGAAATGCAGCCTATCGCCGCAGAGGCACTGCAACGCCAGCTTGAGGAATATGACCGCGGCGTCGGCATCTGGCGCGGCACGGGCAAGAGAATCTCTGTCGACCAACTGGACGACGAAACGAAATGGCGTGAGGCGCTGGCCGGTATGCGGGTGTCACGGGACGTCAACCTTGAGAACCCCTGGTATCCGGCGGTTGTTCTAAGCACCGAGGGCGACAGTGCCCGTATCGGTATCGAAGATGTACCCGAGACAGCTGAAGGCCATTACATTCCTGCCAAGGACGTCCAATGGGCGCGCAAGCAGTTGGAAAACGGCAAGCTTGGTTCGAGGGCCCAGGTTCCCGGCGACCTGGTCGAGGTCGGCGATGTCGTGCTGGTGCGCCAGATGACTGACGACAAGGACGGATCGTTCATCCGCTGGAGCTTGCGCCAGATTCCGGAAGTGCAGGGCGGTTTCGTCGCAATGGATGTCAACACCGGCCGCGTGATCGCGATGCAGGGCGGTTTTTCCTATCAGGCCTCCGTCTTCAACCGCGCGACCCAAGCAAAACGGCAACCGGGCTCAAGCTTCAAGCCCTTCGTCTACGCCGCGGCGCTTGACAGCGGCTATACCCCGGCGACCATCGTCGTGGACGCCCCGATCGAGATCAACACACCCCAAGGGATGTGGCGGCCGCGCAATTCGTCGAACAAATACTATGGCCCCACGCCCTTGCGTACCGGGATCGAACAGTCGCGGAACCTGATGACGATCCGTCTGGCGCAAGAAGTCGGGATGAACACGATCGGCACGTACGCGGAACGGTTCGGGGTCTATGATAACCTGTCACCGGTCCTGGCCAACGCGCTCGGCTCGCAAGAGACGACGCTGTACCAGATGGTGTCGGCCTATTCGATGTTCGCCAATGGCGGCGAGCGGGTGGAACCGACGCTGGTCGACCGCGTGCAAGACCGGTATGGTCGCACGGTCTACAAGCATGATCAGCGCATTTGCAACGATTGCCAGCTGGCCAGCCTAGAAGAAGGTCTGGGGCCGCGCATCATCTCGAACCGCGAACGGGTGATGGACCCGATCACCGCGTATCAGCTGACGTCCATGATGAAAGGTGTCGTGGACCGCGGAACTGCCCGCGGGGCCGTTAATCTGCCCGTGCCGATTGCTGGCAAGACAGGGACCACAAACGATGCCAAGGACGTCTGGTTCGTCGGGTTCTCAAGCAATATCGCGGCTGGCTGCTACATCGGTTTCGACAACCCGCGCTCATTGGGCAAGCGGGCCTATGGTGCAGGCATGTGTGGTCCCGTCTTCCAACGCTTCATGAGCGAAGCGATCAAGAAATACGGCGGCGGCGCATTTGACGTGCCTCCCGGTGGCCGTTTTATCAACATCGACCGCTTTAGCGGCGCGCGCCTGTCTGACAGCGCGTCCGGTGACAACGTCGTGGCCGAATATTTCCGCGATGGCGAAGAACCGATCTTCGGCATCACCTTTGATGGCGGTTTTGCGATGGGCGCTGACCTGCCGCTGGTAGAAGAGGCCGGCCAGGGGGCGCGTCAGGTTACCACCTCGACCGGCAAGAAAGTGAAGGTCGGGCCAAAGGCCAGCTTTGGCACGATCAGCTCTGGCGGATTGTATTGACCTAAACTCAGTCGGCTGGTGCTTGCCCGCGGCGCGGCGCTGGTCTATCTCTCATGCGGCTCCGGAATTCGGGGCCGCGATCCATTTTGAAGGCAGAAAACCATGCGCGCAGAGGCACAAAACACGGCAGAGCAGATCAGCAAATCGCTGGAGCTGCTGGCACAGCGCCTGAATGTCGAAACCGCCCCCTATCGGCTGGAAGAATTCAACGCCCGCGTCGAAGACCCCAATCTGTGGGACGATCCCGACGCGGCCCAGAAGTTGATGCGCGAGCGTCAGGCACTGGTCGATTCTATCGCCACCTATGAAGGTATCAAGCAAGAGCTGGCCGATCATGTCGAGTTGATCGAGATGGGAGAGATGGAAAACGACGCCGAAGTCGTCGCCGAGGCCGAAGCGGCGTTGAAAGCACTGGCTGAAACCGCCGCACAAAAAGAGCTTGAGGCTTTGCTGGACGGAGAGGCGGACAGCAATGATACATTCCTCGAGATCAACGCCGGGGCAGGCGGCACGGAAAGCTGTGACTGGGCCAATATCCTGGCACGGATGTATGTCCGGTGGGCAGAGAAGAAAGGCTATAAGGTCGAGCTTCAGTCCGAAAGTGCAGGCGAAGAAGCCGGCATCAAATCGGCGACCTACAAGATCAGCGGGTTGAACGCCTATGGCTGGTTGAAATCCGAATCCGGCGTGCACCGTCTGGTGCGGATCAGCCCGTTTGATTCCGCCGCCAAACGCCATACTTCATTCAGCTCGGTCTGGGTTTATCCGGTGGTCGATGACAACATCGAAATCGACGTGAACCCAAGCGATATTCGCATCGATACCTATCGATCCTCCGGGGCGGGCGGCCAGCACGTGAACACTACGGATTCCGCCGTGCGGATCACCCACCATCCCACCGGGATCGTCGTGACCAGTTCCGAGAAATCACAGCACCAGAACCGCGATATTGCCATGAAAGCGCTGAAATCGCGGCTGTATCAGATGGAACTGGATCGCCGTAACGCCGCCATCAACGAGGCGCACGAGAACAAGGGCGACGCGGGCTGGGGCAACCAGATCAGGTCCTATGTCTTGCAACCCTACCAGATGGTCAAAGACCTGCGCACCAATTTCGAGACCTCGGATACCAAGGGCGTTCTGGACGGTGATCTGGACGGATTGATGGGGGCCGCGCTGGCGCTGGCCGTGTCCGGCAAGAGCCGAGCAGAAGCACAGGCAGGCTAAGAAGGGGGCACTGCCCCCGCCCTGACGGGCCCCCCCCCCGGGATATTTTTAAGCCAGAGAAGGCAGCAGCAGGATAATTGCCTGCTGCGCGAGACATTTGGCTTGAACCTGTCCGACATGTTGCGCTTGATGGGCGGCAACGGAGGGTCTGATCTTGGACATATTGAAAATGGGCGCGCTGGCGCAATCCGAGGCTTTGGCGAATGGCAGTTTGACTGCCGTGGCGTTGATGCAAGCCACTTTGGCGCGGATCGCGGCGGTTAACGGGGCGGTCAATGCGATCGTGTCCTTGCGGGACAAGGATGTGCTGTTGGCGGAAGCAGCGACAGCGGATACAAGCCCGCGCAAGGGCTGGCTGCATGGGATTCCCATGGCGATCAAGGATTTATCCGATGCGCAGGGGCTGCCGACCTCGAGAGGGTCGCCGTTGTTTGCCGGAACAATTGCCGAAAAGGACAGCGTTTTCGTCGGGAGGCTTCGCGCGGCGGGTGCGATCATCATCGGTAAGACCAACACGCCTGAATTCGGCCTTGGCAGTCACACTTTCAACCCTGTGCATGGGGCGACCCACAATCCATATGATCTGTCGCGTTCGGCGGGTGGATCATCTGGAGGGGCCGCGGCGGCGCTGGCGTCAGGGATGGTGAGCGTTGCCGACGGTTCTGACATGATGGGCAGCTTGCGCAATCCGGCGGGGTGGAACAACGTCTACGGGATGCGGCCGAGCTGGGGCACTGTGCCGGGAGAGCCCGAGGGCGACATGTTCCTGCATCAACTCTCGACGTCGGGGCCGATGGCAACCAATCCACGCGATCTGGCGGCGTTGCTTGATACCATGACCGGGGCAGACCCACGCCAACCTTTGGGGAACAGTCCGAAAGCCACCTTGCAAACGCTTGGCAGGGATGGGCCCGCGCTGAAGCTTGGCTGGCTTGGGGATTGGGGCGGCGCGTTTCCCTATGCCGACGGAATCGCGGGGCTGAGCGAAGCGGCCGTGGCGCAGATGGCCCAGCTTGGCCATCAGGTATCTGAATTAGCGCCACCTTTCGATGCGGAAGCAATGTGGGACAGCTGGATCACCTTGCGGTCATTTTCGGTCGCTGCGGGGTTGGGGGACATATATCAGGATGCCGCGAAGCGTGACCATTTGAAAGAGGCAGCGCAGTGGGAGATCGAGCGCGGATTGGCCCTTTCGGCGCTACAGGTGCACAGTGCCAGTGTGGTTCGGTCCGACTGGTACCGGGCCGCGGCACGGATGTTCGACGATGTCGATGTGGTTATCCTGCCCTCGGCGCAGCTGTGGCCCTTTCCGGTTGAGGATGTGCATCCGACCGAGATTGCGGGGCGGTCGATGGACACCTATCATCGCTGGATGCAGGTTGTTGTCCCTGCTGGGCTAATCGGTTTGCCGGTGGTCAATGTGCCGGCCGGGTTCGGCGAAAACGGTCTGCCCGGTGGGCTGCAACTGATCGGACGGCATGGCAGCGATGCGCAGCTGCTGCGATTGGCGCAGCAGTGGCACGCAGCGACCGCCTGGCCCCGGAAACGCCCGCCTGTTTTCGACTAGATGGGCGTTTCGCGCCCTTGAGCGATCAGCTCTGCGCGCAGGGCAGGAGCGTCCGGGTGCCCCTGTTCGAGGGCGAAGACATAGGCGTGTGTCAGAAAAAAGCCGGCTGCATCAGGATCATCTGCCGCCGATGCCGCCGCGCGGTATAGGGTAACCAGCTTGGCGTGATCCCGGGCCGCGTGGGCCGCCAACAGCTGGTCGTCGAGGTCCGTCATGGCACGGCGCGGTGGTCTTGAAGCTGCGAAGCAACCCAATCGTGGAACATGTGCGTCGGCCCATCCATCGCCGGCGAAAACCGCCCACCGTCGAATTGCACCGCATGGCGGCCACGCTGCATGCCTTCGACGACAAAGATGTCTTCCTCGAACACAAGTTTCCATTGGTCCGTGTTGCGCGCCCGCAGTTCGGGGTCGGTGTTCGGGGCCGCATAGTAGATATGAATGTTCTCGGTGGTCTTTTCCGGGCCTTCCGGCACCAGGATGATCGCGAAACTGTGGTCGCGGTGCACGCCCAGCAGCACATTCGGATAGGCAGTGACATATTCCGCCGCCGTGTCCCATTTGTCGGACAGCCCGTCGAAATCGGGAAAGGATTTGTCGTCCTCGCCCTTGAGTTGACGGTAGACCAGCGTGCCTTGACCTGAAAACTTGCCTGTATTTTCGATGTGGTAGTGATCTTCAAGCCGGGAATAGCTGTTCAGGCCCGGATGCACCCAAGGCAGGTGGTAGCTTTCGCAATAGTTTTCCACCGCCAATTTCCAGTTGCAGTTCACGCTGAGCTGGAATCGGCTGTCGGCACCGCCATGATGCAGCGGTTTGTCAAATTCGGCCCAGCGGGCGAGCAGGTCGGCATTTGCCTGTTCGAAAGGCAAGGCAGTGCCTGATATGTTGATCCAGATGACATCCATCCACACATGGCTGCGGATCTCGACCAGACCCAGCAAGGCGCGGTCGATCCCCTCGTGCGTGTTCTGGCCGGGGCCGCCGACATGCGGGGTCGAGACAAGCCGGCCATCCGTGCTGTAGCACCAGCTGTGATAGGGGCAGCGGATCGCGCCATCGATCTTGCGCGGCGCATCGACAAGGATCATGCCGCGGTGCCGACAGGTATTCTGAAACACGCGAACCTGCCCCTGCCTGTCGCGCACGATCAGCAAGGGCATGCCAAGGAAATCAAGCGGGACGGCATCGCCGATCTCCGGGACATCCGACGCAACGGCAAGGCCTGGCCAGTTGTTGAACAAGACTGCCTGACGTTCTTCGGCAAAGACGGCAGGGTCGGTGTAATGGGCATTTGGCAGCCCGTTGGCCTGCGCGATGGGGCGGCGGACCGCGCTGATATCTGTGGGGGATATGTTCATGACGTTTCCTCGCTTGCCTGTCGAGCGTAGCAAGGAATGCGAAAGATCTACGGGTATTTTGCGACCGGTTTTTCACAGTCGCGACATGGCGCAGCCCGGTTTCAGGTAAAAGGCTCTTCGGGCCGCAAGAGGCGGCGATGGAAAGGCTCCAGCTGATCGACCTTGTAGAAACCGGTGTTTCGCGCGGCGTCCAAAACGGCAGATGTCGTTTGAGGGATATGTTCATAGACCAGACGGGTCGTGCGCAAGGCACCAGCCCCCTCGGGCACAGTCCGTGTCGTGTAGCCCAGCCAGAAGTTATTGTGAAACGAAGTGACCCGGTTGAGATAGTTGAACGACGCCGTCATCGTATTTTTTCGGGAGGCCATAAAAGCGATCCCTTCTTCTTGCTGCATCATAAGACCGCGAAATTCCCGGTATTCCGGTTGGGTCGGCAGATGTTGAATGCACATTGCCTTCTTTGTTTCGTACCCTTTCAAATACGTATTTCCGCCGTTTCGGGAAACATAGACCAGTCCGATTACAAACAGATCAGGGTCGATAAAACTGCGGCGTGAAAACCGGTAGAACCCGCTGGGAAAGGTCTGTTCGCTCAGGATACCACCGCTATTCATGAAAAATTCGCTCAGGAACGGGTCAAGTTGGTCTGCCGCGCCATTGGCGTCGTCCGACAGCGGCTCAAGCAGAATGCGGGCGTCTACTTTGAAAAAATCACAGATGATTGCAAGAATATCGGGCCGCGGGAAACTTTCTCCGGACAGATATCTGTTGAACTGGGTGCGGTTGATCCCAAGGTCATGGGCAAGGCCGGTGATGGAAGCAAAATCCTTCGACAGGATCCGTAGGTTGTTTCCGAATACCGTTCTGATTTCCGATGGTTTCTTCATTCTGGGCCATCTCTGCGCAATACCTACGTGTGTAGCATAAAATATCTCCCGCTTAAATAGCAAGGGATTGACGCTGAAGAGCATCAAAACGACGCAGTCTAGCGTCATCTTGACGGTGTGCCGACACAAAATGAACGAGTAAATAAATCGACAAATATTTGAAATGAAGCGATTGTAAACGTTAACGGTCATAGTGAACGTGGGGAATTTACAATGTACGGCGTAGTATTGTGGAGCGATGTTTCAGAGAATAAGGCTGTTTTCTGGTGCGAAGATCAGGGTGACCTCGCTTTTTTTCAAGCATGTCCGGATACTGACGGCACGCAATGGACAGACTTTGATGCGGGCGATCTTGTGCAGTTCGATATCTATCTGGACAGAAAGATGCGCAAGGCCCTGAACCCACGGATCATACGGGAAAAGGCGCGGACCGATTTGCCCAACAAGCTGCTTAACCGTCAAAGACGTCTGGACCGCAGCGCCAATACCGCGCAGGTGGTGCCATTTCCAAATCACGCAGAAGTCGAACGTAAAACGGTAGGTTTATAGGTCCATTGACGCGATGAAGGCCATGCCTCGGCCCTCATTCATTCACAGACAGCTATGGTGCTGTTAGTCGCCCCGTGAAAGGGCGGCCACACCTGTTCGGGCCACATCCGTCAACCCCAAGGGCCGCATGAGTTCGGCAAACGCGTCAATCTTTTCAGGCGCGCCGGTGATCTCGAACACAAAGGTTTGCAGCGTGCTGTCGACCACGTTCGCCCGAAAGATATCAGCCAGACGCAGGGCTTCGACGCGCTTGTCGCCTGTGCCGTTGACTTTGAACATCGCCAGTTCACGTTCGACACAAGGGCCTTCGACCGTCAGATCGTGCACTTCGTGAACCGGGACAATCCGTCCAAGCTGGGCCTTGATCTGCTCGATGACCTGCGGTGTGCCAGAGGTCACGATGGTGATCCGGCTCAGGTGTCCGGTGTGGTCGACTTCTGCCACTGTCAGGCTGTCGATGTTGTAGCCGCGCCCCGAGAACAGGCCAATGACACGGGCCAGAACGCCGGGTTCGTTTTCGACCAGAACCGCGAGAGTGTGCCTTTCGATTACGTCCGAAAAATTGGGGCGTAGGTTATAGGCGGAGTGGCTGGTCGAGCCTTTTTTGATTTTTAGCGCTGACATCTGACTGTCCTCTTCATCTGATTTCGTCGCCGGAATTTTCAAAAAAATCCGGTCCGTTTTTTTCGAAAAAAACGTGTTACACCAAGACTGACCCTTTGGCGTCAATCACCCCTTGCGTGTCCACGCCCGCCAACATCATGTCATTATGCGCCTTGCCTGACGGGATCATCGGGAAGCAGTTTTCGTGCTTTTCCACGAGACAATCAAAGATCACCGGACCGTCATAGGTCAGCATCTCCATGATCGCGTCATCCAGATCATCCGGGTCAGAGCACAAGATGCCCTTGGCCCCAAAGGCGTCGGCCAGTTTTACAAAATCGGGCAAGGATTCCGACCAGCTTTGGGAATAGCGTTCGCCGTGCAGCAATTCCTGCCACTGGCGGACCATGCCAAGCCGTTCGTTGTTCAGGATGAACTGTTTGACCGGCAGACCGTATTGCATCGCGGTGCCCATTTCCTGCATGTTCATCAGCCAGGACGCTTCACCGGCAACGTTGATCACCAAAGCATCGGGATGCGCCATTTGCACACCGATGGACGCGGGGAAGCCATAGCCCATCGTGCCAAGCCCGCCAGAGGTCATCCAGCGGTTCGGATCCTCGAAATTGAGGTATTGCGCGGCCCACATCTGATGCTGGCCTACTTCGGTGCAGATATAGCGGTCGTATTTCTTGGTCAGCGCTTCAAGGCGCGCAAGAGCGTGCTGCGGCTTGATGATCTTGCCTTTTTGTTCAAACTTCAAACAATCAATGCTGCGCCATTCGTCGATTTTCTTCCACCACTTGGCCACGCCTTCCGCATTGGTCTTGCGACCGCGCGATTTCCAGACGCGCAACAGATCCTCCAGAACATGACCGACATCCCCAACGATCGGGATGTCCACGCGGATGATCTTGTTGATCGACGAGGGGTCGATATCGATATGCGCCTTTTTCGATTTGGGACTGAACATATCGACCACACCAGTGATCCGGTCATCAAAGCGCGCGCCGATGTTGATCATCAGATCGCAGTCATGCATTGCCATGTTGGCCTCGTAAAGACCGTGCATGCCCAGCATCCCCAGCCATTTGTCGCCGGACGCTGGATAGCACCCAAGCCCCATGAGGGTCGATGTGATCGGAAAGCCGGTCGCTTCTACCAGCTCACGCAGCAGTTGTGACGCGGCAGGGCCCGAGTTGATGACACCGCCGCCGGTATAGAAGACGGGGCGTTTGGCGGTTTCCATTGCGGCAACCAGTTCGGTGATCGCTTCCATGTCGCCCTTCAAGGGCGGCTGGTAATGCGAAATCGACGGTTTCTTTGGCTCGTACTGGCCGCTCGCGAATTGCACATCCTTGGGAATGTCCACCAGCACAGGGCCTGGCCGCCCGGAGGTGGCAACATGGAACGCTTCGTGCAACACGCCTGCCAGCTTGTCGGTTTCCTTGACCAACCAGTTGTGTTTCGTGCAGGGACGCGTGATGCCAACGGTGTCGGCCTCCTGGAACGCGTCGGACCCGATCATGAATGTCGGGACCTGACCGGTCAAAACTACCAGCGGGATCGAATCCAGCAGCGCATCCGTCAGACCCGTCACGGCATTCGTGGCACCGGGACCAGAGGTGACCAGAACAACGCCGGGCTTGCCCGTGGACCGCGCATAGCCTTCGGCCGCGTGCACCGCCCCTTGTTCGTGGCGGACCAAGACGTGCTTGATGCTGTTTTGCTGAAACACCTCGTCATAAATCGGTAGGACAGCACCGCCGGGATAGCCAAATACAGTGTCGACACCTTGATCAATCAAGGCTTGGACGATCATCTTCGCTCCGGTCATTTTACGTGTCATCTTGGTGCTCCGTCAGGCGGTGGGTGGACTCGAAATCTTGGTTTGCAAATAAAAAAGCCCCCGGTTTTAGCGGGGGCGCATGGTGACTGTTATGGTCTGCCGTTACCGGCCCATGCGCGAATGTCCTACAATGACGACTAGGTGTGTGACGACTAGGCTTGTCATGGCCAAGGGCTCCTCTTTGCGTTTGGGGACATTATGAGCGCCAGAAAGGGGCGTCAATGGGCAATCGCATGAAAAAATGTCCCTAACGGCAAAAAATCTTTCCATTTATTGCGTGTGACTGCGTGAAAATGGTGTTTTGAATCATTTTCGGTGAAATCTGTGCCTTTGCCGCAGACCGAGGCGCGTTTCACAGCCGCACACCTGTGCCCTGCAAGACGCCGTGTTCCATGGCGTAACGCGTCAGACCCGCGGTCGAGGATATGCCAAGCTTGCGTTTGATGTTCTTGCGGTGCGTTTCAACCGTGCGGACCGAGATGTCCAAGGTCAGCGCCACTTCCTTGTTCGATTGACCTTGGGCCAGTTGCAGAAGGATCGTCTGTTCGCGTTCTGTCAGGGATTCGCGTTCGTCATCCTTGGGCTGCAATGATCCTTGTGCGCCGGTGCAAAGATATTGTGCGCCCTGCATCACGGTATCTATGGCCAGCTTGATCTCGTCGGTCGGAACATCCTTGAGAAGATACCCCATTGCGCCATGGCTCAGCGCCGAAGAGATGTATTCCGGGTTATCGTGCATCGACAGGATCACGATCCGCGTGCCGGGCCGGCGTTCCAGAATGATTTCGGTGGCAGACAGGCCGCCGATCTCGGGCATGTTCAGATCCATCAGGATCACATCGGGGTCCAGCGCCTCGAACTGGTCAATCGCGGCACGGCCATTGGAAAGACACGCGACCACATCGACGTCATCATAGCTTTCGAGGATCGATTGAATGCCCTCGGCGACCATGGGGTGGTCATCGACAATCATAACCTTGATGGGCATCACTTTGATCGGATCATGCATAACGCGGCCTTTCAGGTTGCCTGCGGGGCAGGGCGGTTCGGCTGGGGCGGCAACATGTGGGTCAACGGCACAGTCGCGCGAATTTCAGTGCCAGCCCCGGCACGGTCGTGCAACACCAAACTGCCCCCCAACTGCTCCATCCGTTCTTGCATGTTGCGCAGGCCCAACCCCCCCGAGGTGCGCGCCTTTCCGGACAGCCCGCGCCCGTTGTCCGAGACGGTCAGGGTCGCCCCCTGCCTGTGACCGCGCAAATCGACGCGGACATCTGTCGCGCCTGCATGGCGTTCGATGTTGGTCAGCGCCTCTTGGGCGATCCGGTACAGCGCGATCTTGGCGTCGTCGTCCAGACGGTTGCGGAAAACCACGGTATCGAAATGACAGGTAATGTGGGTGCGCGATGAAAATTCTTCGACCAGCGTTTTCAGGGCAGGGCCAAGGCCCAGGTCATCCAGAATACCGGGGCGCAGGTCGCGGCTGATGCGGCGCACCTCGGATATGGCGCGGCCCAGGCTGTCGATGCCCTTGCCCAACGGCTCCGCCGCCTTGGCATCCCCCGGTCCCAGACGGCGGCGCGCATTGTCCAGAGCATAGCGCACGCCCACGAGGATCTGGCTGATCCCGTCATGCAATTCCCGTGCAACGCGCCCGCGTTCTTCTTCTTGGGCGTCGAATACCCTTTGTGTCAGTTTCTTCAACTTGGCATCGGCCAGCCGTCGTTCGCGCAGATTCACCAGCATGCCGGTGCCAAACACCATCAACAGGGCGGACATGGTGATTGCCCCGATATAAAGGAACGTCCGCTGCACACGGTTTTGCACATCGGCACGCGCGGTGGCGACGCTGGCCAGCACGTCGTCGATAAACACCCCCGTGCCCACGGCCCACCGCCAACTGGGGAAAGACGTGACATAGGTAATCATCTGCGCTTCGACCCCGGTCGACGGTTTTGGCCACAGATAGCTGTGATAGCCGCCGCCATCGCGGGCAACCTGGATCAGGCGGTCGACGACATCGGCACCCGTGCTGTCTGTCTCGCCCGAGAAATTCTTGTTGATGCGGTCGGTCTGACGCGGGCTGACAAGGGCGGTCCCATCATAGTCATAAACGAAAAACTGCCCTTCCTCGCCATAGATCATCGCAGACAGGATTTGGGCGACCTGTGCCTTTGCACTTTCATCTTCGGGCGCAGCAGAGCCATAGATAAAGTAGAACCCGTTGCGCGCCTGGGTCACGTAATTGCGCAATTCGATCTTTTTGGCGTCCAGCAGTTGCGTCTCGAGGGTGTTGATCTCGCGGTCTGCAAGCGCCTTGGCCTGCAAGGCAACCACAAGGGCGATGGCGGCCACCGCAAGGACCAAGGGGACCGAGGCCAGAAGCGTCAGCTTTTGACCATAGGTCAGGGCAAGGTGGGAATAGAGGCGGCGCATGGGCATCTGTTAGAGGGAATCGCTTACGAATCAAAGCGCCAGTTGCATCTGTGCGCGCGGACAGAACCGGGTTGTCCGACACGCGGGACACTCGATTAACGCAATTGCCGCGTCATTATGTTGCGAATGACCCCCGCGTCTACGCATTAATTGGTATTCCATCGTTGTGCGTTTCCGATAGATTGCCTCCACTTGCAACGACCCGCGCGCCAAGCAGCAGCGCGGGCATCCTTTACTCGGGAGGAGTATCCATATGGACCGTCGTTCATTTTTGAAGACATCCGCACTTGGCGGCACCGCCGCCGCCGCTTCCACACTGGCAGCACCCCTGTACGCGCAGGGCAAGCGCACGCTGACAATGGTCACGTCCTGGCCCCGCGGCTTTGCCGTTCTGGATGACGCGGCCAACTACCTGAACGCCATGGTCAACGAGATGTCCGACGGCAGCTTGACCATCGAAAAGAAAGCGCCGGGCGAACTGGTTGGTGCGTTCGAAGTGTTTGATGCGGTATCCTCCGGTCAGGCCGACATGTATCACGCGGCTGACTATTACTTTATCGGTCAGCACCCAGGTCTGGCGTATTTCACGGCCGTTCCATTCGGCGGCACCGCGCAAGAGCTGACAAACTGGTACCTGCACGGCGGCGGCCACGATCTGCACAACCAGATCGGTGAAATCTTCAACATGAAGATGTTCCTTGCCGGTAACTCCGGTTCGCAGTCCGGTGGCTGGTTCCGCAAGGAAATCAACTCTGCCGCTGACTTCAACGGTTTGAAATTCCGCATGCCGGGCCTTGGTGGCAAGGTTCTGGGTAAACTGGGCGCGTCCGTTCAGAACATCCCGGGTGGTGAACTCTATCAGGCGCTGTCTTCGGGCGCGCTGGACGGTCTTGAGTGGGTTGGCCCCTTCGCCGACGAACGCGCCGGCTTCCAGGAAGTTGCGAAGATCTACTACACAGCCGGCTTCCACGAGCCAGGTTCGGGTCTGACAGCATCCGTCAACCTGGATGTGTTCAACGACCTGACACCAGCGCAGCAGAAGATCATCGAATATGCCAGCATGGCGACGACCCACACAGGTCTGGCCGAAACGCTGGCAAACAACGGTGCCGCATTGGCACGTCTGCAGCAGCAGGGTGTTAAAACCATGCAGTTCCCTGACGATGTCTGGGATGCATTCGGTGCCGCGTCAAAAGAAGTCATGGACGAAAACATGGATGACACGCTTTACGCCGACATCCGCAACAGCTTTGAAGCATCGCTGGCCTCTTCGGCCGAGTGGCTGTCGAAGTCCGACGCGTTCTACGTCGAACAGCGCCAGCGCGTTCTGGGCAAGGGCTGATCCAGCCGATCAAAACCGTCAGGGGCTGCCATTGCGCGGCCCCTGACGCATGACACGACCCCGGCAAACGGTCCGCGGGTCAACACAGTTTTCGCACCAAGCCCAAGCACCAAGCCGGGCAGGCGAAGGGGGGATATAGATGGCAGATGATGTGGTATGCGCGGGGTTTTTCCGTGCTGCGGAAGGGGCAAAGATAAGCTGTCTGGACAAGTTCCAGGACGGCAATCTGGTCAACTTCATTTTAGGCAACATTCTCGAGGCGTTTTACAACTTCTTTGCCGCGATCGTTAATCCGGGCATGTGGCTGGACTGGTCCAACAACGAAGCGATGATGCGCTTCATCTACTACGGTGCATCGGTCGAACTGTTCTTTGTCCTGTTGATCGGTCTGCTGGTCGTCACGGTTATCGGTCTGCGCAGCAAAAGCTTTATGTGGGCCTGCGTGCGCGGGTTGGAAGGGTTTGCCAACACTGTCGGGCGTTTCTTTGCCTGGGCCGGTCTGCTGATGGTCGTGCAACAGATCATCATCGTGTTCATGCAGCGCATCTTTACGCGGCCCGACATCTCTGTCGGGTTCGGTATCCCGCTGCAATTCGACATCAGCTGGTTTGCCGAAGAGCTCAAGCTTTTCAATGCATTAGTCGTCTGTCTTTGCGTAAGCTATACCTTTGTGCAAGGCGGGCATGTGCGGGTTGACCTGTTCTATGCAGGCGCGAAATTCCGCACCAAGAAAATCATCGACATGTTCGGGGCAGTCTTCTTTATGCTGCCGTTTGCGATTGTCACCTGGCTGTATGGCTGGTTCTTCCTGTGGCGTCATCTGGTGACGCCGAACCCGTCTGCATCCGACCGTCTGGACCTGTTGCTGCGCAAGGCGCGGCTGCTGAAGTGGAACGTGGAAACCATCGGCTTTTCGCCAAACGGCTTCAACGGCTACTTCCTGTTCAAAATTCTGCTCTGCGTCTTTTGCATCATGGTCATCTTGCAAGCGATTGCCGTGCTTTACCGGTCGATCCTCGAGTTCCGCGAAGGACCCGAGAGCGAAGGTAAATATCTCGACCGCGATACGCTGGGCGATGGCGAAGAAGCCTTTGAGGGCACACATTAATTTAAGGGGCGTCCCATGCTTTTTGGTTTGGACGGGGTCGAAATCGGCCTGATCATCGTTTTTGTCTGCCTGTTCGGCGGCATTCTATCCGGCTTCCCGGTGGCGTTTGCCATCGGCGGTGCAGGCATCATCTCATTCGCGATCATCGCCGCGCTCGACAGTGCAGGGCTGATGGTACACCAGGCGATTGACCAGTCCTCGCAGGCCTATCGCGATCTGGTGAATTCGGGCGTGCCGAACGACGCGGTGTCGAAGTTCCGCTATCCGGATCTGCCGCGCATCGGTGAATCCGTCTTCCCGCTGGGATGGGAAACGGCGCTGGACCGCAACGTCAGCTTTATCGTCAACCGCATGAACGAACGTGTTCTGGCCGGTCAGTCGATCGAGACTTTGCTGGCGGTCTTGATGTTCGTTCTGATGGGCATCACGCTTGAGCGGTCCAAGATCGCCAACGATCTGCTGACCACGATGGCACGGGTGTTCGGCCCGCTGCCCGGTGGTCTGGCCGTGTCGATCGTTGTCGTGGGCGCATTCCTTGCCGCCTCGACCGGGATCGTCGGCGCGACCGTGGTCACCATGGGTCTGCTGGCGCTGCCAACCATGCTGCGTAATGGCTATTCCCCTGAACTTTCGACGGGCGTCATTGCGGCATCCGGGACGTTGGGGCAGATCATTCCACCCTCAATCGTGATCGTTTTGCTGGGCACATTGGCGGGCGACTTGTATTCCGCCGCCCAAGAGGCCCGCGCGACCTCGTTAGGGTGTACGGATGCTTTGACCTATCTGGGTGAACCAGCTGTTGTTTCCGTAGGCACCTTGTTCCAGGCGGCACTGTTGCCGGGGATCATGCTGGCGCTGCTTTATGCACTTTACGCCTTTGGCTATGCGCTGCTGAACCCTGACAAGGCCCCCGCCGTGCCGATGGGGTCGACCAATGCCGAACCCATCACCCGTGGCGAAAGCTTTACCTGGTTCCTAGGCGCGCCGATCCTTCTGATTGTCGGCACAATCTTCCTGGGCAACATGAATATCGTCGGGGGACAGTCGACTGTTGTCTCAAGCTTTAGCGATATTAGTGAGGGTGCCAGCCTGCGGACCAATGTGGGCGAAGAATGCCAGGCCGCGATGATTGACCTGCACGGTCAAGAGGCTTGGGATACTGCCGTCGCCGAGCAAGCCGCGATCGAAGCGGCGGGCGGTCAGGTCGCCAGCGAAAAGCTGACCGAAGAAGAGTATGCCCAAGCGCAAGCCGACAAGATCGCGAATGCCGCACCAATCGGCACGGGTGTTGCGATCTTGCTGATCATGCTGGCACTGGTGCTGACGACTGCCCGCGGCGTGTCGCCGTCGTCGGACCCGCGTCCGCTGATCATTGGCGGGATCGGGATCGTGCTGGCGGTGCTGGTGGATATCCTGTTTGTCGGGCCCGCCACGTCATCCGGTGTGATGGTCTTGATGATGGTGATCCCCTTTATCGCCGTCATGTATGGTGTGTTGACTGGTCTGAAACGGTGTGCTGGCAATGAACTGATCCGCGTGGTCTTCCCGCCGCTGGTGCTGATCGTCGCGGTTCTGGGGTCGATCCTCGGGGGTATCACCAACCCGACGCCTGCCGCTGCGTTGGGTGCCGGTGGGGCGATCATGCTGGCGGCCTATCGAAAGCTGCAAGACCTGGACCGGTCGCCGAAAGTGATCATCTGGTCCACCTTGGCAATTGTGATCTGCATTCTGGTGGGCGTGAATTTCGATCTGCGCATCAACCAGGAGGATGTGAGTTTCGAAAGCTGGTTCGCCTTCTTCGTCGCCTACGGTGCCTATCTCTATGCCGTGTTTGGTCTGCTGTTTTCCTGCTGGATCTTGTACACGTCAGGCGTTCTGAGCCCCGTTGTGCGCGAGACTGCCAAGGTGACGTCGATGGTGTTTACCATCCTGATCGGGTCACAGTTGCTGAACCTCGTCGTGATATCTTTTGGCGGCGAACACTATATCCAGCAATGGCTGAAAAGCTTTGACAACGAACTCACAGTCTTCCTGATCGTGATGCTTGTGTTGTTCGTGCTCGGGTTTGTGCTCGATTTCCTCGAGATCATTTATATCGTGATCCCGATTGTCGGGCCGGTCATCTATGGCGGGACATTTGACCCCAAATGGGTAACGATCATGATCGCGGTAAACCTGCAGACGTCGTTCCTGACGCCGCCCTTCGGCTTTGCCCTGTTCTATCTGCGCGGGGTCGCACCGGCGAGTGTTACCACAGGACACATCTATCGCGGGATCATTCCGTTCGTGTTGATCCAGGTCGGTGCTTTGGCCTTGCTATGGGTGTTCCCGTCGGTCGTGACGATCGTACCGGATTTGATCCCGAACTGATCTGTCGGGGTGCGAACACCCCGGACAGAGAAAATAGAGAGGGCACCCGGTTGGGTGCCCTCATTTCGTTTTGGCTGTATTTTTTCAAAGAAGAATGAGGGGGCTTTCCGCCCCCTCAAACTCCCCCGAGGATATTTGAGAACCAGAGAAGATGCTGGAAGCTATTTCAGGATTTGGTCGGGGACAGATCTGGCAGGGCGATGTTGGCGACCTGTTCTGCGATCGGATCGGTATTCAGGGGATGCGCGTCGGCTTTGAACTCGGACGGGTTCCGCATCTTTTGCCACGCGCCCCCCATGTAGACTTCGAGGCCTGAAAACTTGGCCTTGTAGCCCATTTTCTGGCTGCCCGGCACCCAATACCCCAGATAGACATAGGGCAGGCCGGCCCCGCGTGCGATGTCGATGTGATCCAGAATGATGAAGTTCCCAAGGCCGTCCTTTGGGCGGTCGGGCGTGTAGAAGGAATAGACCATGCTGACGCCGTCCCCCAGAACATCCGTCAGGCAGACGCCGATCAGGTCCTTGGTGGCGGTGTCAGTGTATTCAATCACCCGGCTGCGGATTGGCGTTTCTTCGATCATCGCTGCAAATTCGAACACATCCATGTCGGCCATGCCGCCATCGGCATGTCTGCTGTCAAGGTACCGGCGGAACAGGTCGTATTGGTCTTCGGTTGCCCATGGCGACGTCGCACGGCGGCTTAGCGTTTCATTCCGTTTCAGGGTACGCTTCTGACTTTTGCTGGCAACGAAATCCGCCACGTTGATGCGCGCCGAAAGACAGGAAGAACAATCTGCACAAGACGGGCGATAGAGCACGTTCTGCGACCGACGGAAGCCCTGTCCTGAGAGGCTGTCATTAAGCTTGGCGGCCTGTTCGCCTTGCAGGGCGGTGAACAGCTTTCGTTCCATCCGGCCCTCAAGATAAGGGCAGGGCTGCGGCGCTGTCACATAGAACTGCGGGGCTATCGGTAGAGTATGACGCATAATGATCCGGTTTTGTTACTGAAAGAATAACAACAGCTTGAAAGCGCGCCAAGTCCAAGTTGCGCGGTTGGTTAGATTTCAGTGCGGCGGTTCAGCGCCACAGTGCCGAGCACCATATCGCTGAGGCCCTGACCGCGCGGTGTCGTGCCCATTAAAACGATAGAAATCAATTGCAACGGGGCCATGCCGACACTTACCGTATATCCCAGCGTGTGGGCAAATGCTGTGCCCGCATCAAGCGGTTCGTCGCCTGCAGTGCGCAGTTCCATGCCAAAGAGACGCATCCCGAAGGTGGCCGATCCCTTGGTCAGTGTCGCGAACCGATAGACGAAACCGACGATCAAAAGCATCAGCGGGAAAAAGAACAGACCCGTGAAGGCGGTGAAGGGGAGAATCACCAGACAGGTGATCAGCGTGAAAAGCGCGTCGATGACCCATGCAAACAGCCGTTTTGTTGGCACACCGGCGTAGAATTCAGGCTGGCTGTCAGGGTCGGGTGTCCGTGGCATGGATGGGATCCTTTGAGAGAGAGGGTCGGGTGCCCCCCCCGATTGGGGGGGGCGGTTCGAAGATACGGCTTATGCCGACTGCGTGTCATCGCTTTTTGCGCCACGTTCGGCCATGAACTGGTCAAACTCGGCTTTGTCTTTGGCTTCGCGCAGACGGGTCAGGAAGGACTCGAAGTTGGTTTGTTCTTCTTCGAGGCGGGCCAATGTGTCGGCCTTGTAGGTGTCGAATGCGGCATTGCCGGTCGGGCGGCTGGTCATGTTGCGGTAGCTGTTGCGCTTGGCGCAGGAGGAAGATTTAAACATGCGTTTGCTCCAGATCATATAGGCAAGAAGGGCCAGGCCGACAGGCCAGAAGGCAACGAAGCCGACGACCATCGCCGCGATCCATGCCGCTTTGCCCTTTTCATCAAGAAAATCCTCGGCGCGGCCGATCCAGCTGCGGCGCGGCGCGTAGGCTGAGGTGTAAGTCTGTGTCATCGAAAGTCCCTTTCGGTCAGAGTGTGATGGCCCTGAAATCCGCGGGCCCGTTGCTGTGAGAGATGATGTAAATCCCTTTCACATTACGTTAGATTGGGATTGATCAGGGCTGGCGCAAGGGTTGATGTGAATCTTTTTTACATTGAGGCGATTTTTTAAGATCGCGTTGATCTCTCTCGACCCTCTGGCCCCATTGACCCCGCGTGCTGAACCAGCGAATGCTAGGGAATGACTTCGTTTATCAGCCAGATCACCCGCGTGCCCCGGATTTTCCAGTCCGAACAGGCGCATGATGCACGCGCCCTGATGCCCGATTTGCCCCCCGAACTAGGTGCGCTGGTCGCTGGTGCCGGATCGGTGTCGCCCTATCTGCTGGGATTGATGCACAAAGAAGCCGCGTGGTGCGAGGCCGCGTTCGATGACCCTGCCAAAGCGGTGCAGGCCGTGATTGCCGGGGCTGGCGATGTCGCCCCCGATCAACTGTCCAGCCATCTGCGGCAGGGCAAGCGGCGCGTCGCCCTGATTACGGGACTGGCCGATCTGGCAGGTGTCTGGTCGCTGGAACAGGTCACCGGCGCGCTCTCGGGTTTCGCCGATGCGGCATGTCAGGCCGCGTTGGTGGCAGGGCTGCAGGCGCAGATCAAACGCGGGAAACTGCCGGGAATGACCCTTGAGGATGCCGCCACCGGGGCCGGGATGGTCGTTCTGGCAATGGGAAAGATGGGTGCGCGCGAGCTGAACTATTCGTCGGATATCGACCTGATCTGCCTGTTCGATGAAACCCGTTTTGATCCTGACGATTTCCACGATGCGCGCACTGCCTTCGTCCGTGCCACCCGCGCGATGAGCGGGACGCTAAACGATCTGACAGGCGAGGGATATGTCTTTCGCACCGATCTGCGTTTGCGGCCCGACCCCGGCGTCACACCGGTTTGCATGGCGATGGAGGCAGCCGAACACTATTACGAAAGCCTTGGCCGTACCTGGGAACGCGCCGCCTATATCAAGGCGCGCCCCGCTGCGGGCGAGCTTGCGGCCGGCGACCGGTTCCTGACCACCTTGCGCCCGTTTGTTTGGCGGCGACATCTTGATTTCGCAGCGATCCAGGATGCCCATGACATGCGCCTCGCGATCCGCGAACACAAAGGGCTTGGCGGCCCGATCGAACTGGCAGGGCATAACATGAAGCTGGGGCGCGGTGGCATCCGCGAGATCGAGTTTTTCACCCAGACCCGCCAACTGATCGCGGGCGGGCGGGACCCTGATCTGCGTCTGCGCGGCACCTGCGAAGGGCTGGCTGTGCTGGCCGACAAGGGCTGGGTCACGGCCGAGGTGGCAGAAACCCTGACCAACCATTACCGCGCGCACCGGACCGTCGAACACCGGGTGCAAATGATCCGGGATGCGCAGACGCATAATTTGCCCAATACGGAAGAAGGCTTTGCCAGATTGGCCGCGATGATGGATCTGGACGTGACCGTTTTGCAAAAGGACCTGCGCCAAAGGCTGGCCGAGGTACACCACCTGACCGAAGGATTCTTTGCCGGATCGGACGCGCAGGTGCCCGCAACACCGGATCATGTCTTCGATACGGCAACGCTTGATCGCTGGCTCAGCTATCCGGCGCTGCGCAGCCCGCGGGCCGCTGATCTGTTTGCCGAACTCAAACCCGGCCTACTGGCGCGACTGGCGCAGGCGGACAAACCGGACGAAGCCCTGCGCGCCTTTGACGGGTTTCTGGCGGGGCTGCCTGCTGGCGTACAACTGTTTTCACTGCTCAAGATCAACCCGCAGCTTTCTGATCTGCTGATTGACATCGTCAGCACGTCGCCTGCGTTGGCGGAGTATCTGTCGCGCCATGCGGGGGTGCTGGACGCTGTCCTCGGGGGGGATTTCTTCAGCGACTGGCCCGGGCAGACAGCGTTGGCCCAGGCTCTTTCACAGGTTTTGCAGGCCGAGACGGATTACGAGACCCGTCTGGACGCGACCCGCCGTTGGGCGCATGACTGGCATTTCCGTGTCGGCGTCCATCATCTGCGAGGGCTGATCGATGCCAGAACTGCAGGGGCGCAATATGCCGATCTGGCCCGTGCCGTCTTGCAGGGGCTTTGGCCGGTGGTTGGCGATGAATTCGCGCGCCGTCACGGGGCGGCACCGGGGCGCGGCGCCGTGCTTGTGGGCATGGGGTCGCTTGGGGCAGGGCGGCTGACCGCGACCTCTGATCTGGATATGATCGTGATTTACGATCCCGACGGGGTGGAACAATCGGACGGGCAAAGGCCGCTTGCCTCAAGGCTATATTACGCGCGGCTGACACAGGCGATGATCACCGCGATGACCGCCCCCATGGCGCAGGGCAGACTGTACGAGGTTGACATGCGGCTGCGCCCTTCGGGCAACCAAGGACCGGTTGCCACCAGTCTGGCCAGCTTTGAAAGCTACCAGATGGGCGCTGCATGGGTGTGGGAGCATCTGGCGCTGACCCGCGCGGATGTGGTCGCAGGGCCCGCCGATCTGGCTGGCGACGTCGAAGACCTGCGCACCCGGGTCCTGAGCCGCGCGCGGAACCGCAGCGAGATATTGCATGAGGTTGCCGAGATGCGCACACGGCTGGCCGCGGCCAAGGCTGCGGACGGGCTGTGGGATGCCAAGAACGGCCCCGGACGGTTGCAGGACATTGAACTGCTGGCCCAGGCCGGTGCGCTGCTTAAGGGCGAGACCGCGCGGGACATCGCGTCTGGCCTGACGGCCGCCTGCGACACTGCTGTAATCACGCCCGACGAGACAGCTTTCTTGAAAGCAGCCTATGACACCTGTTGGTCCCTGCAATCTGCGACGCGGCTTTTGTCGGCGTCGGTCTTGCGCAGTGACACGCTGGGGCAGGCGGCAGCGGCGTTTCTGGTTAAATCGCTGGGCTGCGACAGTTTGAGCGGTCTTGAGACGCATTTGGCACAGACCTACGAACAGGCAGGGGACACGATCAACCGGGCCTTGGCAGACTATGGCGATGATCCGGCAAGGGAGAGCAGATGAAAAAGGGCGATGCAAACGATCCCAAAGGTTTGATTTACGAAGCCTACCGGATTGACGGGATCAGCAAATCCGAATGTCGCAGCATCTTTCTGGATTGGGCGTTAAGCTTGCCCTTGGACACAAGCACGGGCCCGTCCATCCGCCAGATGTTGCAGAAATATGGGACAGACGCGCCGACCCATCCGATGACCGAAGTGATGGAGGAAGGCCTGAAAGGCATGGCCGCCCCGCGCCGCCGCGGGGGCTGGAAAAGCCGGACGCGCAATTAGCCGGGACCCGCTGCGGGCGCGCAAATTAAGACACGGGCACGTGTAAAAACCCCGATAATGTCCCAAGCCCTCTTCATTCCCGCCGCAAAGGTGCCGCAATTCGACGTCAAAAACCTCTCGAACGTTAACCATATGCCGATGCCCGGCGTCAGGAGAAACCGATGAGAACTTTGAAACTGATTGCCGCCCTGACGCTTGGTGTATTTGTATCTGGCTGTGCAACCTCTGACATCGCCAGCCGAAACGCCACGCTTGATCCCTCGGCCCCCAAGATGATGCTGCAAGCCGAACCAGATCAGTCGTTTGCGGCCGTCGCAGCGCCGTCCTTGCGCATTTCGGAAATCAATGTGGTCGTGCCTGACAGTTTGAAAGTTTCCGAGGCGAACCGCTATTACCCTTCGGGCGATATCGTCTGGCGCGGTGATCCCATCGGGAACCGCCATGCACAGATCAAAGCGATTTTCGAAGCCGCCTTGCAGCAAAGCGCGCAAAATGCGGATGGTGAAATTCCGGTTCTGCTCGACGTCGAAGTCTTGCGTTTTCATGCGCTGACAGAAAAGGCCCGTTATAGCGTTGGTGGCGTTCATTCGATCACCTTCCGCCTGACGGTCCGCGATCCCCGCACAGGCCTGCCGATGGCGCAACCGCAAGTCGTCAAAGCCGATCTTGACGGGTTCGGCGGCCAGCAGGCAATCGAGGCGGACCGCCGGGGCGAAACCCAGAAAGTCCGGATCACGGCCCACCTTGCAGAGGTCTTCCGTCAGGAGATGATCAAGCCCGGCGGCTATCAGAACGCGAATTTGGGGATGTTTCAGGCGCTGAACAAACTCTGAGCTTTCCCAATCCATTCAAACCGACTAGAGGGGGCGTTATGACAACGCCCCCTTATGCATCCGCCCCGACTGATCCCGCAGCCCTGCCAGTGGTACGCCTGATACCAAAGGCCAATGCCCGTGCCATTCGTCACGGGTTTCCGTGGGTTTACGCCAATGAAATGGTCGTTGACCGCCGGACCAAGGGCTTGGCCCCCGGCAGTCTGGCCATTCTCGAAGACAGCGCGCGCCAGGTGATGGGCGTTGTGGCGGTCAATCCGCTGTCCAAAATCTTTTGCCGGATGCTGGATCAGAATTCTGAAGCTGTGATTGATGTGGATTGGTTTGCCGCCCACATCGCGCGTGCGCTGCAACTGCGCGAACAGCTGTATGATGCGCCGTTCTATCGTTTGATCCATGCCGAAGCCGATGGTTTGCCCGGCGTTGTGATCGACCGTTTTGGCGATACGGCTGTAATCCAGCCCAACGCGGCCTGGGCCGATGTCCATATTGATGCGCTTGTCGCAGCTTTGGTGGCGGTGACCGGCATCAAGCACGTCTTGAAAAATGCAGCAGGCCGGACCCGCACGCTTGAGGGGCTGGATGATGTCAGCACCGTGCTGCAAGGCGAAGCGCCTGCCAGCGCGATTCCTGTGCCGATGAACGGGGCGACCTATATGGCCGACCTGACCGGCGGCCAGAAGACCGGTATTTTCTATGACCAACGTCCCAACCACGCCTTCGCCGCCAATCTGTGCAAGGGCAAGCGGGTGCTTGACGTATTCTCTCATGTCGGCGGCTTTGGACTGGCTGCTTTGGCCAACGGTGCCGCGTCGGTTCTGGCGGTCGACGGATCAGCGCCTGCCTTGGCCTTGGCTGCCGAGGGTGCGGCCGCGATGGGCGTCAGCGAAAAATTCGCGACCCGTCAAGGCGATGCCTTTGATTTGCTGACAACCCTGCGCGCCGAGGGCGCGGAATTCGATGTGGTGATCTGTGATCCGCCAGCATTCGCACCGGGCAAACCCGCGCTTGAAGCAGGATTGCGCGCATACGAGCGGCTGGCGCGTCTCGCGGCCCCATTGGTCGCGGAAAACGGCATTCTTGGTTTGTGTTCGTGTTCGCACGCTGCAGACCTGACGCAGTTTCGCACGGCTTCGGTTCGTGGCGTCGGGCGGGCAGGGCGGCGTGCGGCGATGCTGCACACGGGCTTTGCCGGACCAGACCACCCGCAACTGCCACAGCTGGCGGAAACCGGATATCTCAAGTCACTCTTCTTCAGGCTTTAATGGCGGCTCGCATACTGATCGACGCCTGCGTTCTTTACCCGACAGTAATGCGCGAAATGGTTCTGGCGGCGGCCCGCTTGGGCGCGTTCGAGCCGCTGTGGTCCGCGCGCATTCTGGAAGAATGGGCGCGCGCGGCCATCAAGATCGGCCCGACAGGCGAAGCGCAGGCGCGGGCCGAAATTGCCCTGCTGCGTGCCGCGTGGCCCCGTGCCGAGGTAAGCCCCAGCCCGGGGATCGAGCAACGGCTTTATTTGCCCGACGAAAACGATATTCACGTTCTCGCAGCAGCGGTTCACGGCAATGCCGATATGATCATGACGTTGAATGCCAAGGACTTTCCACGTGGCACGTTGGCTGAAGAAGGATTGGCGCGTGTCGATCCCGACAGCTATTTGCATACGCTCTGGCTGGATCAGGCCGCCGCGATTGAAAGTGCCGCAGGATCGGTTCTGGCCGAGGCACAACGACTGTCCGGGCAGAACTGGCAGATGCGCGCCCTGTTGAAAAAAGCACGGCTGCACCGTCTTGCGAAAGCGATAGGTTAACCGTTTAGACGTCCCAGCGTTTTTGCAGGGTGGTCAGTGCCGCAATGCGGTCATCGGTTTTGGGATGGCTCATCAACCAGGCGGGCGCGGTGCCGTGATTGTTCTGCGTCAATGCCTCGAGCTTTTGGAACAGAGATATCTGCGGTGCGACCCCGATGCCGGCCTTGGTCAGCAGGGCGGCGGCATAGGCATCGGCCTCGTATTCATCTGCGCGTGACAGGCGCGCTGCCAGCATGCTGGCCAGCATATTCGCGATCCATATGCCAACGCCGGGGATTAGCCGTCCCAAAATCATGCCCAACGCTGCGCGCATGGCGTTTTGACCGGAAAAGTCGATCATCCGACGGCGTGAATGGCCCAAGGCAACGTGCCCCAATTCATGGGCGATCACGCTCGCCAGTTCCTCGGCCGATACCTCACCTGCCTTGAACTTATTGTAGAACCCACGGGTGATGAAAATACGTCCATCGGGGGCGGCAAGGCCGTTGACCGGTGCAACCTCGTAGATGTGCACTTTGATGCGCGGCACGTCGAGAGCGACAGCCATCTTGTTGCTGATTTCGCGCAGGGCGGGGTCGATCAGTTCGGTCGATTTCTCGTCCAGCTCCTTGGCCGTGCGCCACGCGGAGAACCGGTACATGGCGAGGCCGTAAGCAACTGCCAGCAATATGGGGAGGACACGTAACATGACCCTAATATGGAGGAGCAGCGCGTGAGGGCAAGGAGGGATGAGTATTTTTAAAAGGGTGACGCGAAGGTGCGGTGCCATACCTGTGGGTGGCGGGTCTGGACCCTAGCGTGTGAGCGCCTTCATGCCCCGGCTGAGGCCTTCGAGGGTCATGGGGACCATCGCATCCTGACCAAAGATTTCCTGAACCATCTTGATGGACTGGGTGTAGGGCCAGTATTTTTCCGGGATCGGGTTGATCCAAAGGCTACTGTTCCATTGCTCGCGGGCGCGGCCAAGCCAGACCGATCCGGCCTCGGGGTTCCAATGTTCGTTGGCACCGCCGGGATAGGCGATTTCGTAGGGCGACATCGACGCGTCGCCCACGAAAATGCATTTGTAATCGGGGCCATAGGTGCGCAGGATTTCATGGGTCGATTGTTGTTCGGCCCAGCGACGACGGTTGTCGCGCCAGACGCCTTCGTAAAGGCAATTGTGGAAGTAGAAATATTCAAGATGTTTGAATTCGGCCTTGGCGGCGCTGAAAAGTTCCTCGACGGTTTTGATATGGGGGTCCATTGAACCGCCGACATCCAGAAACAACAGTACCTTTACAGCGTTGCGGCGTTCGGGGCGGGTTTTAACATCGAGATAACCGTGCTCTGCCGTGGCGCGGATTGTGCCACCCAGATCGAGTTCTTCCTGCGCACCGTCGCGGGCCCAACGGCGCAGGCGCTTCAGGGCGACTTTGATGTTGCGGGTACCCAGTTCGACCGTGTCATCCAGGTTCTTGAATTCGCGCTTGTCCCAGACCTTGACCGCGCGCTGGTGGCGCGAGCCTTCCTGCCCGACGCGGACGCCTTCGGGGTTGTAGCCATAGGCCCCGAAAGGCGAGGTGCCCGCCGTGCCCACCCATTTGTTGCCGCCCTGATGGCGGCCTTTCTGTTCCTCAAGCCGTTTGCGCAATGTCTCCATCAGCTTGTCGAAACCGCCCGCGGCTTCGATTTCGGCTTTTTCCTCGGCCGTAAGATGCTTTTCAGCCATCTTTTCCAGCCAGTCCTTGGGAATATCGACAGCTTCAAGAACATCGTCCAAGCTGATGTTTTCCAAGCCTTTAAACGCTGCGGCAAAGGCCTGGTCGAACTTGTCGATGTTGCGTTCGTCCTTCACCATGCTGACGCGGGCAAGGTAATAGAAGGCGTCTACATCATAGGTCGCAAGACCGGCTGCCATTCCGTCCAGAAAGGCCAGGAATTCCCGCATGGAAACGGGAACCTTGTGGCGGCGCAATTGATCGAAGAAAGGCAGGAACATCGTTTAAACCCCGGAGAGGACTCGGTCGATGATGACTGTAAGGATCATCCCCACGATAATAAAGGCCATCCCGAAACCTGCCGCGTATTGCGCCATATCCTTGCGGTTTCCCTTGCGTCGATACGCGGTGAAACCGCCTATCACTGCGCCAATCAAGGCAAAAATTAATACGATCATATCGGCCCGTTTCGCTTGTTATTTGAGCGGGTTAAGCGACGCAATTTCGCGCATTTTGGCCCGCACAGCCCAGTCAGAGCCAAACCCGTACCGTGCCCAGCCAATACTGTCCAGTCTGACCATCCGTGCCTCGGCTGAGCGGTTTTCAAGCTCGAGCGCTTCGGCACGCAGTAAAAGAAGGGTGCTGAGCAGGGCGGCGTTCTCGCGGTTGCGGGCGGTTTCGATATGTGGGCCAATAAGCCGCAGCGCCTGCGGCCCGTCCCCTTTGGAAATTGCGTAGGCCCCAAGTTGGGTTGCGACATAGGCGCGATGCAGATCGGTACCAAGGTTGCGGGCGTAGAACAGATCGGCCAGCTCGTATTGCTTGTGCGCTGCCTCTGCGTCGCCGGCTTGCAAAGCGCGGCCCATGGCGTAATGGGCAAACGCGCGGCGGTGGTCCTGCCAGCCCAGGGATTGTGCGATCTTGATGGCGCTATAGGCCGCATCCTGGCGTTGCCCATCAGAGCGTCCGGGCCCAAGCGCCCCTTGCACAGCAGTTTTCCATTCGCGTGGGGTCCGGGTGACAAAGCGCGCCTTGGTCGAGGTGCCGCGCGGGTTGATCCGGGCGAGAATACCGGGCAGGGCGCTGGCCACCTGACCCCGCGTCATACCCGAGCGCAGGGCAGGATCGTAATAGGCGCGCAGGATCATCATGTCGAAACCGGTCAGGACCGTATGCACGTTGTCGTCGTTAAAGACGGAATCAGGCAGGCGGTACAGGTCGTTCAAGGGGCCGAGCGCTTGTGCGACCTCTTCGTGCAGGCAATCGCGGACCTCTTGCGGGCTGGCGTCATTGGGCAGGAAAATCGCCACACGGCTGCGGGTTTTCAAAAGCGACCAGTTGGTCTGCGCAGAACGCCGCACCTTCTTGTATTCCGCGATGCTGCTGACGTTAGGGGCGACGAAACAGGCGGCTTGGGGCAGGACCTGACGGATCTGGCTGCGGCTGACAGCCTCGATCGTGATGTTTGCCGAGGCTGCGGTGGTCGGGCGTATGTCGATATTGGCCTCAGAGCGGAGGCGGCCGATCAGCCGGGACAAATCAGGGCCGAGCGTGGGGGGCGGCCCACCAATGACACGGATGGTCACAGGCCCTTCGAACCGGGTGAAAACGGTCAGATCCTTGCCGCTTTCCATACGGAACGCCAGTTCAATGAAATCAAGGGACAGGTCGTTGTTCGACCGTGGTGCAGGGGATGCGTGATGTGCCGCAAAGCTTTTCATCGGGGGCAAGGATGAGGTTGGTGTCTCGAATGCTGCACGCGACACGACGCCGGGGTCCGACGCCGGCACACAGGCATTCACGACCAACATCAGCGGGAAAAGCAGACGCCACCTCACGTAGGTCGACCCGATGAAGGATCTTTGCTGGCCCACATCCGTTCTGCGAAGAGAAACCTCACGCAGCGCACATACTGTGCTGAAATCATATCAATCATTTTACCTGCCTTGCCCTTTTGAGCTGTTTACAGGGTCTTTTCGCCCTCTATCCGGACCTTTCTAGGGAGCAAACATGTCAAAACAGAGAAGAAAGTTAATGATTGGGGCAGGCTTGTGGCGCGCGTGTCATGCACGCCACAAGTGTGCAAGGGGCCGACGTCCCCCAGATAATACCATAAAGGTTATTTTTGCGCGCGTGCCATAAAGGCCAGCCGTTCGAACAAATGCACATCCTGTTCGTTCTTCAGCAGAGCACCGTGCAGCTTGGGCAACGCGCTCTTGCCGTCCTTCTTGAGGTCAGCGGCGTCCATATCTTCGGCCAGCAGCAATTTGAGCCAATCCAACACTTCCGAAGTCGACGGCTTTTTCTTCAAGCCTTGCTGGTCGCGGATTTCATAGAACTGGGTCAGGGCGGTGGTCAGCAGGGTTTCCTTGATACCGGGATGGTGCACTTCGACGATCTTGCGCAGCGTGTCCATCTCCGGGAACCGGATGTAGTGGAAAAAGCAGCGGCGCAGAAACGCGTCGGGCAGTTCCTTTTCATTGTTCGACGTGATGATGACGATGGGCCGATTGACCGCCTTGATGGTCTCGCCGGTCTCGTAGACGAAGAACTCCATCTTATCGAGTTCTTGCAGAAGGTCGTTGGGGAATTCGATGTCGGCCTTGTCGATCTCGTCGATCAGCAGCACGGTCTTTCCCGCGGCCTCAAAGGCCTGCCACAGCTTGCCCTTGCGGATGTAGTTCTTGACATCATGGACGCGTTCTTCGCCCAATTGGCTGTCGCGCAACCGGCTGACGGCATCGTATTCATACAGGCCTTGCTGCGCCCTGGTTGTGGACTTGATATTCCATTCAATCATGGGCAGTCCAAGCGCATTCGACACTTGGCGCGCAAGTTCCGTTTTGCCCGTGCCCGGTTCGCCCTTCACAAGCAGGGGTCGTTCCAGCGTAACGGCCGCATTCACCGCGATGGTGAGGTCATCCGTTGCAACGTAATCATCAGTTCCTTGGAATTTCATCTTGTTATCAACCTTATAAGACGCGCTATTTGGCACCACTTAACCAAAAAACGTGGGCATTGTGTAG
This sequence comes from Roseobacter sp. GAI101, assembly GCF_000156335.1. Lineage (GTDB taxonomy): Bacteria > Pseudomonadota > Alphaproteobacteria > Rhodobacterales > Rhodobacteraceae > Sulfitobacter. The sequence continues at coordinate 809,800 of NZ_DS999213.1, read as the reverse complement.
TGACAATCTGGGAACGCTGCGTTAGATGATCCGCAGGTAACGGGGGCGGTGGTGCACCTTAAGGACTGGATTTAGACCGCTATGGGGAATGATATGAAACAGGAAGTATTTTTGGCGGACGATTACACTCCTGCCGAAGACGAACCGTTCATGAATGATCGGCAAGTCGAATATTTCAGACGCAAGCTGTTGGCGTGGAAGGCCGAGCTTTTGGCCGGGAGCCGCGACACCATCGAGGGCTTGCAGGACGGGACGCGCAACATCCCGGATGTGAACGATCGCGCCTCGGAAGAGACCGACCGTGCGCTTGAATTGCGGACCCGGGACCGTGCGCGCAAACTGGTTAACAAGATCGACGCGGCACTGCGCCGGATCGACGAAGGCGAATTTGGCTACTGTTCTGTGACGGGTGATCCGATTTCGTTGAAACGTCTGGACGCACGTCCCATCGCCACGATGAGCCTTGAAGCGCAAGAGCGTCACGAGCGTCGTGAAAAAGTACACCGTGATGATTGATCGACGGAACGGTTAAGAGTTTTATTTTATGAAAGCGTCAGGGTGAAAGCCCCGGCGCTTTTTTTATGTTATTTATTTGGATGATAAGGGGCAGGATATGACTGTCAGCAATGCAATTGTGATTGGGGCCGGAATTGGCGGGCTTGCCGCCGCTGCAGCCCTGGCGCGACGGGGCATGGCGGTGACCTTGCTGGAACAGGCCCCCGTGGTATCCGAAGTCGGCGCGGGACTGCAGATCAGCCCCAATGGCATGGCAGTCCTGCGTGCAATGGGCCTTGAGGCAAAGCTGAAAGAACGCAGTGCCGTGCGCGGACAGGCCGTGGTTTTGAACGATTACAAGGCGGGCCGTCAGGTCGCGCGCCTTGATCTGATGCGCGGGCAGGCGGATTATCCTTACATGTTCGTGCACCGTGCCGATCTGATCGATGTCCTGTTCGGGGCGGCGAAACGGGGGAATGTGTCGGTCGAACTGGGCGCGCAGGTGGAAAAGGTGGTGCCCGGTGGGCCGCCGACCTTGCTGTTGGCGGATCATGCCCGTCGACGTGCCGAACTGATCGTCGATGCCGGTGGCATTCATTCGAAAACCCGCGCGACACTGAACGGGGACGATGCGGCCCAATTTTCGGGGCAGGTCGCGTGGCGCGCGCTGATCCCCAACCGGTTTGACCATCCTGCCGAAGCGCATGTGACCATGGGGCCCGGGCGCCATCTGGTCAGCTATCCTTTGCGGGGCGGCAAGCTGATCAATCTGGTCGCAGTGGAAGAACGTGACACCTGGGCACCCGAGGGGTGGAGCATTGCGGATAATCCCGCCAACCTGCGACGTGCGTTCGGTGCATTCGGGGGACGGGCGGCTGACATGATCGCCGCCGTTGACCACTGTACCCTGTGGGGGCTGCATCATCATCCTGTTGCATCCGTCTGGCAACAAAATGGCGTGGCGCTTTTGGGGGATGCGGCCCATCCGACGCTGCCGTTTTTGGCGCAAGGGGCCAACATGGCGTTGGAGGATGCATGGGTTCTGGCATCATGCGTTCTGAACCAGCCTATAGATCAGGCATTGCGCCGCTATCAATCAATCCGCGAGGCCCGCGTGCGCCGGGTGATCAAGACTGCCGCAGGTAATGCCGCGCGCTATCACCTGCATCCGGGGATGACGCGCACTGCGGCCCATCTGGGCCTGCGCCTTGCCAGCAGACTGGCACCCGGTGCGATGATCGGCGCGTTCAACTGGCTTTACCACCATGACGTGACCACGCCATAATCGCGCTAACCGGCCCGCTGCAACATGCCGAACAGGTCGCGCGGGTCTTCGGGGTCGGCCAGCAGATCCAGCGAGTCAAAGAACCCGGTCCCCGTGATCTGGTCGCGGACATAGCGCAGGGCGGAAAAATCTTCGATCGCAAAGCCCACTGAATCGAAAAGCGTGATTTGCTTGTCGTCGACGCGGCCTTTGGCCTGGCCGGTCAGGACCTGCCAGATTTCGGTCACGGGGTGGTCGGGGGCAAGCTGTTGAATTTCGCCCTCGATCCGGGTCTGTTCGGGGTATTCCACAAAGATACCAGCGCGGTGCAGGATCGCGGGGGCCAGTTCGGTCTTGCCGGGGCAGTCACCGCCGATTGCGTTGATGTGGATGCCGGCCCCCACCATGTTGTCTGTCAGGATCGTCGCATATTGCTTGTCCGCGGTGCAGGTTGTGACGATCTGCGCGCCCAGAATAGCCTCTTCTGCAGTGTCACAGGCCACGACCTTGATCCCGTACCCCGCCAGGTTCGCCGCGCATTTGGCAGTGGCCGCGCGGTCCGTATCATAAAGACGCACCTCGTCGATCCCGACAATCGCCTTCATCGCCAAGGTCTGGAATTCGGACTGCGCGCCATTGCCGATCATCGCCATCACATGCGCGCCCTTGGGTGCCAGCAACCGGGCCACGACCGCAGACGTCGCTGCCGTGCGCAGGGCGGTCAGGATCGTCATCTCGGACAGCAACACCGGATAGCCGTTGTCGACATTGGCCAGCAACCCGAATGCCGTGACCGTCTGCAACCCGTCCACCGTGTTGGAGGGGTGCCCGTTGACATATTTGAACCCGTAGACCTCACCATCCGACGTCGGCATCAGTTCAATCACGCCTTTTTCTGAATGGCTGGCAACACGGGGGGTTTTGTCGAACAGTTCCCACCGCCGAAAATCCGCCTCGATATAGTCGCCAAGCTCCACCAGCATCGGTTCGATCCCGATGTGATGGATCAGTTGCATCATGTTGTGTACGGAAACAAAGGGCACAAGCGCTTTGGACGAAGGCGAAAGATCGGTCATGGTCAGGGTCCTTTCAGGGGATCAATAGGCGCGTGTCGGACGGTCGAACACCCGCCGGCCAAATGCAGAAGCGGCAAGATCAACCATCAGCCGCGCCGTGCGGCCACGCTCGTCCAGAAACGGGTTGAGCTCGACCAGATCAAGCGAAGTCATCAGGCCGCTGTCATGCAGGATTTCCATCACCAGATGTCCCTCGCGGACGGTGGCCCCGCCGGGAACGGTTGTACCCACGGCCGGAGCGACCGAAGGATCAAGGAAATCAACATCCAAGGACACATGCAGCATGCCGTTAGCTGCGGCGACCTTTGAGAGGAACGCATTCAAAGGTGTCGCGATCCCGGTTTCGTCAATCTCGCGCATGTCGACCCGCTGAATGGTCGTTTCCTGCAAGGCCGCGCGTTCGGCCGCATCGACGGACCGCAGCCCGATGATGGCGATATTGTCATGGGGCAGGGCATAAGGAAGCGCGGGAAACGCATCAAAACCCTCGCGCCCCGTCACATAGCCCAACGGCGTGCCATGCAAATTTCCGCTATCGGTGCTTTCGGGTGTGTGAAAATCGCTATGCGCGTCAAGCCAGAGGACGAACAAGGGGCGTCCCTGCGCCTGCGCGTGGCGCATCGCGCCCAATACGGTTCCGGACGCCAGCGCATGATCGCCCCCCATGAAGATCGGGGTCCCGTCTGCCAGCGCCGCCTCGGCCGCGTCGGCCAGACTTTGGGTCCATGCGATGGTTTCTTCAAGGGCGTGCAATTTGGGATGTTGGCCAGGGGTATAGGGCGCAGGCAGTACATTGCCGCGGTCTGTCACGCTATGTCCCAGATCGGTCAGCGCCGTTGCCAGACCTGCGGTGCGATAGGCATCAGGGCCCATCAAGCAGCCAAGACGGCGTTTGCCGCTATCCATTGGTGCGCCGAGTAGAATGCAATTTTGCTGTGTCATCTAAATTTCCTTAACAAGGGGTTGGGTGGATGTATCTGGCAGATCCGTTCAGGATCAACTTGCTAAATTGACCAAAATGGACGCAGTTTGTTCGATATGGAACATATGGTTCTCAATTTGGATTAGTGATTGCTTTTGACGAATCCAAATCCTTAAATAGCGCTGACGAGTGGCCTTACTGTGGTTTCTGGCTGATCTGTCACAAAGCCATTCGAAAGAGTGACCGAAACGGATAGTATTTAGCCGAAAAGGAATGTGAAAATGACCAGTTCGGACGAAGCCCTGATTGCTGCGCTACGGCAGGATGCACGCCAGTCTTTATCAGATCTGGCGACAAGCTTAAATCTCTCACGCACGACGGTGCGCGCGCGGCTGGCAAAGTTGCGTGCCAGTGGAGAGATCATCGGGTTTACCGTTGTTACCCGGTCAGATGTTCTGGCCGATCCCGTCAGGGGTCTGATGATGATCGAAATTGAAGGCAGCGGAACAGAGCGTATCACCCGCACCTTGACCAAGATGGCACAGCTGCGGGCGGTGCATTCCACGAACGGGCGGTGGGACGTGATCGTTGAAATCGGGGCCGCGACGCTGGAAGACTTTGACGAGGTTCTGGCCCGGATCCGACGCATGGAAGGTGTCGTTGCCAGCGAAACCAGCCTGCTGCTGAAAACCAGAAAATCGGGGCAGGGTGCCCGTCTGGGTTAGGCTTTGCTGCGTGCCGCGGCCACCCAAAGGCAAAGCAGCACGGCACTGATCAGCGCATTCCAGCCTGCCATTGACAGGCCAAGCATCTGCCAGACAATCTCGTCACACATGACGAGGCCAGACGGTGCGTCCATTGACAAGAGGTCGCTTCCGCTGAGCGCGCCAAGATCCATGCCGCCACCGGTGCAAGAAGATGGACCGGGCCACCACTTCCACTCGACCCCGGCATGATATACCCCGATACCCCCGGTGATTGCGGTGGCAACAGCACCAAACCATGCCAGCATTCGGGCACCGCCGCCCAGAATAACCAGACCGATGATAATCGCCGCGCCATGGGGCCAGCGCTGCCACAGGCACAACTTGCAAGGTGCCATGCCACCCAAATGCTGGAACCCGAACGCCCCCAAGAGCAACGCGGCAGAGCCCAGGGTTGCAAGCAGAACGTAAATGTTACGCGACATCAAATGTACCTCACGAAAAAGAAACCGCCCAAGAGCAAAATGACACAGGCGGTAAAGACCAATGGCAAGCGCTTTTCGATGAATTCGCGGATCGGTGGACCAAATTTCCACAGCAATGCAGCGACAATAAAGAAACGCAGCGCGCGGGCCAGAATTGATGTGGCAATGAAGGTGACCAGCGGCATGCCAGTCCACCCGGACATGATCGTGATCACCTTGTAGGGAAATGGAGTTATTCCGGCGACCAGAACGGCCCAAAAGCCAAAGTCGTTAAAGCGCGTTGAAAATTCCGCCATTGCATCGGCTTTGCCCATTGCGGCCAGGATAGGTGCCCCGAGAGATTCGAATGCCAAGGCCCCGATGGCATATCCCAAAAGCCCGCCCAGCACGGAGGCAATCAGCGCGACGCCCGCAATTAACCACGCGCGGCTTGGTCGGGCCAGGATCATCGGAATCATCAGCACATCAGGCGGGATCGGGAAAACCGAGCTTTCGACAAATGCGACGATAGCCAACACCCACAAGGCGTGGCGGTGGTGCGCGAGACCAATAACCCAATCATAAAACCGTCTGATCATGGCCAAGGCTCCGCTATGGCAAATTCGTTAACTTGCAACACCATGACAAAAGGGCAGGGTCAAGAGAAAGCCTCAAATTTCCCCTTGCCGCCCCGACAATTGCACGGTAACAGAACGACGTGGCCCGAGTGGCGGAATGGTAGACGCAGGGGATTCAAAATCCCCCGCCGCGAGGCGTGCCGGTTCGAGTCCGGCCTTGGGTACCAAATAACATCTAAGTCATTTATTTTTAAATATAATGACTTAGATGTTTTGGTCCACAATTCCGCCTAATGAACACAGCATTATTGATTTACTCACCAACCGTTATCGGCTTGACCGATTGGTTGCGGATAGTTGTCTAGATCGGAAAATAAACGCACTGCAGATGACCTAAATCTGCAGCATGCGCAGGGTGCGGCATTCCCCTTCACAAATCCATATCCACCACGCGGTCATTTTGCGCCTGCTGGTATGGCTAATGTGATTTATAGAGGTGACTTGGATAAGTTGATTAAAGATGCCCATACCTTGGTCGTAGAGATGCGTTTCTCTGCGCACACCAACATTGAGTTGCTGTCTTCGTTAGACTTTGAATGTAACGGACACTGACCGGATGACGGACGGACGGTTTGGTTTCCATTGGGCTGATTAGATCTCAGCCATCGAGTAGGTGGATTGCATCGCATACAAAAGCGCGCATCTTCTTTTTAACGATCTCGCCAAGTAACCGGGTCGCCGTATTCACTCAGAGGCGATAAACATGATAGGCACCGACACTCGAACAGTTAAGAAATTGGCGAGTTTTCAAACGTGTTGCTGAAAGCAATGCCCTAGGATTGGTGCGTGAAATAGGAGTTGGATATTCCGTCCCGCCTTCTTTCCATTCGGGATGACGGTGGCGCTTATAATACATATGGACATGCCAGATATTGGCGCATCCATGATGATTATCTAGATTTGCGGCAAGTATATCTCGCATTCCTCGATCAGAACTCTGCCCAGTCATCATTGCGAGCTGTGTTTTTTCGCGCAACTGGCGATGATTTTGGTTGGCCCTGTGGGGAAGGCCCTTGGTTGCTTTTGGCCATTGGTATTACTTTGCCAGCTTTTTTAATGACAGGGAGCACTTCGACACCGTGAAATTGACCCAAAGCCGAGCTGAGGGATTTAGCCTCATCGTTCATCGCCACGCTCGATGCGGTCATCCCTTCCAATGCGGCAGCATTCGTTTGCGACACACTGTCGATCGAGCGAACCGCGCGCGTTACCTCTTCGATGCCATGGGACTGTTGTTCGACCGCCTTTGCGATGTCAGAAATCTGGCTTGATGCCACTTCTACATCGGAAATAATGCCCTGAAGTGCATTTCGGGACAGTTCGACTTGCTCCACGCCAGCTTCGACGCTTCGGTTATTTTGTTCAATAACTTCGCTGATTTCACGCACGGCATCTTGCGATCTTTGCGCAAGTGCACGCACCTCGGAGGCCACGACCGAAAAGCCGCGACCAGCCTCACCGGCACGGGCGGCTTCTACGCCCGCGTTCAGTGCAAGCAAGTTGATTTGGAACGCAATGTCCTCGATCACTTTGACCACGCGGTTAATTTGTGTCGATGCCTCAGTCATAGCGTGCATGGATGCCTCAGTCTCGTCGGAGACCTTTTTGGTTTGATCCGCGCTGTCCCGAACCTTGCGTGTTGCGACATCGGCAGTCTTGGCATTTTCGACAACCTGGCGGATGCTTGTCGCGATATCCTCCGCTGCCGCAGATGTCTGTTGAATGGCCGCAGCGCTGTCTTCTGCCCGTTTGGCCATACTTCGCGATGTCGCCTCTAGTTCGCTTGAGGTTGCAGCAACGTTCTGGCCGTTTTGCATTATCCGAGACATCGACTGCGACAATGTCGAAAGCGCGGCATTGAAGTCTTCTTGAAGCTGTAAAAATGACCCCTGACGTTCTCCCTCTATCCGCACACCCAGGTTCCCCTGAGAGAGCGCATCAATACTGACAACGACATCAGCGATATTCGTCTCGATCATGTCCAGAAGTCGGTTGATCACCATGGCAAGGCTTGCAAGACTTTGATCTTGCGTGTCATCTGAAATCCGGTTGGAGAAGTCCCCGGATGCGGCCTGTCCCAATACGTTTTCCATATCGGCTTGAAACCCTGTAAAGGCAGCAAGCCGCTTTTTCTCCTGCGCGGCAATCATCTCACGGTCGTGGGCGGCTTCTGCTTCGCTGGCCCGACGCTCCTCGCGTTCTTTTTCCATCTGAAGCCGCTCTTTGGCCTGCGCTTCGACATCATCCAGTGTAGCCGACAATTTCCGCGCCTCGCGCGCTGAGGCAATCAGTTTTTTCAGGCTTGAGGTGAGGTTTCTAATTTCAAGCAGGTCATTCTCGCGTTCATCAATCTCTTGATTCAGATCGCCTTTTGTAACCGCCTCAATAGCCTGAGAAGCATAGGCAATACGGTTGGCCAGGCGCGTCGCAACGAAATAAACCGCAGCACATACCAACAAGATATCGAGGATCATCAAACCTGCGTTGAAAAGCAAGGTATAAAGATGGCTTTGCCGATCGCCTTCCCAATAAAGCCGGACCTGCATTCCGGCATCTTGAGAGATCTTCGCCATATCGTCCAAGGCTTTGTTTGATAACTTGAAAAATTCATCGAATGTGACGGGATAGGCAACTTGCGCGCCCTTCGACACCCCGGCCATTACGGCATCCAAGCGTTCAAGAACGGGCAGGTAGGTCCCAAAATACCTCTCCCCGGCAGTATCGATCCTTTGCGAAAAATCCTGATCCAGATCAACAACTTCAACCTGAGCTTGAAGAGTTTCCCAAGCTTGAACCGCGCGCGCACTGTCTGCTTCGATAAGTTTTTTGAGGTCAGGCGGAACAGGGGTGCCGTGCAAGGTTGCGATTGCATAATAGGTTCGGGCTCTGCCACCGAACTCCCTGATCTCCCAAGCGGCGCTTTCGATCATTGTCAGGCCTGCAACGGTCGAGGATGTCAGGCTGTTTTCGATGACCAAAAGGTTCGACAGCGACTTCAGACCCGAAATATTGGCCTTCAGTTCGTAGGGGAGGTCTTGCGCCCTGTCTCTTGGCCGGTCCGTTATTTCTACGGCAAGCATCGCATCGACCTCGCTGCGCAGCTTCTTGATGGTTTGATGATAGTCTTCCGCTCTTTCGATGAACTGATCTTTCGTTTCAAAGTCGATCCCGTCCAACTCGGCCAGTGCCTCTTGGAACGTGCTGTCGGAAAGTGAACGCTGATCGCGGATGATATTTCTAAACGCCGCCGGTGCGGGACCTGCGACCGACAAGGCGACTTGCGTCACGCTCCGTTCCAATGAAAGCGCGACTGTCGCATCCGACCACGTCGTTGTTGACCTTGCCAGTGCTTCCAAGCTTTGGACCATCTTATAATCTTGCAGGGATATTACGGATTCATGCAGATATTTGACGATCCCGATCGACCCGACGGCAAGCAAGATAACGAGACAGACCTTTGATATTTTCACAAGCACGTTCCTCTTTTTCAGGTGCTTAGAACAACAGTCCTTAAGGTTCTCATAATTTCCGGACACTCGAGAGGCATCGGACAAGTGTCCAACTTCCTGCGGAAGCTCTAGGGCCAACTGGTTTGGAGTTATTAGAGCGGGTCGCGCGCGTATCTAAGGTGAGACGGGCGACAGAAGTTCAGCGGGTCAGACCGGAGTTTCAGTGATTAACCAATTCCGCCGTGATCAGCGACACACCATTAGGCGCGCACATGGCACCTCTGATCAATACAATGACCGCCAATGCAACTATAAGCTGATAAACCAGTCACGGCAGTCACATTAGCGCTCCGAATCAATCAAGGTTTTGATTCGTTCAGATTGTGGCATCTTTTTGCACAAATTTGATTAAATGCTAAATTATTGGCCGAATTGGTTCCAACACAAATTAGTGTGCTAAAAGCGTGAAAGGCGTTTGTCGATCACGTCTCGCCTCAGGCATTTCTTTCGATTTGGAAACAATAAAGCGGGTTCGATTGACGAATTCCAATCCGCTTCGTTCGAATTGCCCTTATTTTTCTGAAAAATCACGTTTTCCCAAATTTCGGAACGGGAAACAATTTACAATCTATGCTAGAGATTACCAAATTCACTCTGGTTGTCGTGAATTCCCATCCACCATGACGCCGGGATTTCGCTTTAAGATTTCTCTTTCTGTAACCCTTCGGCCAAGATATCAATGAGATGCCCAACTGGGGGGCAAAGTCTGTAGGTCACGGGGGCGACCGCATTGAACGCGTACGTTTTGTACGGGGAACGTGTGTTCGCTGCACTGTAAGCTGTCGAATACAACACAAGCGAACTGCCATTCGCTGTGACGGGTCTTTTGCGGCCTAACTTCTCCTCAGAGCGGTCCGAATTTGGTGCGTGTCGTCGTGTGCCACCAGCGTTTTTTCGGGGTTGTTCGTTTGCTGCTTTAGGGCAGCCCGTCAGTTGGCGGAGCAAGGAGAAGAACGTGGTTAGGTACAAGAGTGTCATCGACCGGCATCCAGCGCGATCGGGCAGTCCTTCGGCTGGTCCCATCAATCATTGCGTTAACGATTCTTCTTCGAAGCGCCGCTTTGTGACCGGGTTGTTGCCACAAATGAAAATTACTCCCTCTGTCATCAACTTTCGATCAGAGCCATTTTTCGCGCGGCTCACCACGGTCGCGCACAATTTTAACGAGAACACCGGCGCGGTACCCTTTGCGGCATCGCGCCACGATATTTCCAGCGGCATACAGGGCCGTTTCGACTGACCAGCTTCGCCCTTGAACGGGCTTATTACAGATATGAGGCGGACGGATCAGTCCTAACGCGCCTGAACAGATTTTGGAGACGACCGACATGACACTTTTCCTCGACAGCCTGAGCAGTCTTTTTTTCGGATCAAAGACCAGCACGACAACGACAACGTCAACCACATCGGTTGCGGGCTCGGACGGGATCGTCGAAGGGACCCGCGATGGTGACCTGATCAACGTTGGATACTTGGGCGACCCTGATGGTGATCTGGTTGACGCGTTTGATGCCGTTTTTGGGAATGTGGGATCGAACGACGACGTCATAGCAGCACTTGGCGGGAACGATACTGTGCTGGCAGGGGCCGGGAACGACTCTGTGCTTGGCGGTTCGGGTGATGACAGTATCCTTGGCCAGGACGGCAATGATCTTTTGATCGGTGACGGGATCGTGTCGGGGACGGCGTCGGGCGGGCGCGAAAGCTTTGAATGGTCCAAAGCGCCGGACCCCAGCGGCAACGGCACCTCGATCGACGAAGATGACAACCTCAAGGCGGGCTTTGTTCAGAACACGGGCACCGTCAACGTCATGTTCGAGCTGAAGTCGTTTTCTCCGTATAACGGCGCGTATCAGCAATACACCGAAGACCAGCAGAATGTTTCCGGGATCGACGGTGACGGCAGCGCGATCAACCAGAACAGTGCGTTCGATTCACTTGCCAACAATTCGGGCCACACGGCCTTTGAACTGCGTTTCGACGATGCGGTTGGCAATGTGTCGTTCAACATCAACGACATCGATAACGGTGGTCAGGTCAAGGTCATGGCCTATGACGCAGCCGGCAACCTGATCGACGTCGATCTGACCGGCGGGTCGGGCGTAAACCTGATCGACTCGGATGGTATGTTCGGGGTCGATACGGCCAAAAGCCTTGGCGGTGATGAAAATGCTGCGGGATCCAAATATTCGGTGAACGTGTCAATTGACGGGCCGGTTTCCCGGATCGAATTCATTCACACCGCGACGACCTCCAGCAACTCGGGCGTAAACGTCACAGATGTTTATTTCGACAACCCCGCATCCGTGATCGCCGACGACACCGTGGCAGGGAACGACACGCTTGAGGGCGGCGAGGGTGACGACATCATCTTTGGCGACCATGGGGCCCAATCGGCGACCGTGCGCGAGAATTTCGAATGGGAAGGCGTCAGCGGCGACCAGATTGACAACGGGTTCACCCAAGACACCGGCAACGTCACCGTGACCTATGCACGCACGGTCGATACCGGTAACCACCAGTCCGAAGCAGGCGGAGAGCTGCTGAACACCGACGGTATCGTGTCGAACGGGGATCCGGTCGATAATGACAGCTCGCTCAAGTCCACCACCCATGGTGCGGGCAACGTCGGCGAATTCCAGTGGGATTTCTCTGCACCGGTGTCGAATGTGTCGTTCAACGTGAATGATATCGACAATGACGGCCTGGTCAAAATCACGGCCTTTGACATCAACGGAAATGCGATCGCCGTAAACCTGACCGGCGGGTCCGGTCTGACCCTCAAGGACACCGATCTGGTGGCCGGTGCCGATACGGCAGACAGCAAGGGTGGCGATGCCGCCGTGAATTCGTCTGCCTATAACCTGAACGTCGACATTCCGGGGCCAGTCAGCCGTATCGTCCTGTCCCATACGCAGGACGGGTACAACAACTCGGGCATCAACGTCACCGAAATGTACTATGACGCCCCGACCGGCGAACTAGTGGCGGGTGTTGTCGGTGGCGATGACCTGCTCTTGGGGGATGCGGGCAATGACACCATCTTCGGCGAAGGTGGGAACGACACCATCGATGGCGGGACCGGCGATGATTACATCGAAGGGAATAATGGCGATGACGTCATCACGGGCGGGTCAGGCAATGACACGCTGTTCGGCGACAACAATGTTGCGGCCCCCTCGACTCCGACAGGCGGCACGGTCCGCGAAAGCTTTGAATGGGACAAGGCCCCCGATCCCAGCGACAGCACCGCCGTCGACAACAACGACAATCTGTCCGGCGGTTTCACCCAGGATACCGGCAATGTCGATGTAACATTCTCGGTCACCAATACGTCAAAAACACCCGAGACGACCTTCTCCACGGACCAGCAGAAGGTCCATTCGATCACTGGCGACAGCGAAGCCACAAACCCTTACAGCTCTCTGGCGTCCCTTGCCAACGAAGACGGCGAACGCGCGACCTACAAGCTTGATTTCTCGTCTGCGGTGACGAACGTCAGCTTCCGCATTAACGACATCGACAATGCGTCAAAAGTCGTCATCGTCGCGGTTGGTCCAGACGGCACACGCACGCCGATCGACGTATCGACAGGCGGCGGCATCAACGCGCAAAACCTTGATGGTGTCGGCGGCAATGAAACGCTGCTCAGCGGCGGGGGAAATGGTGCGGATACAGACCCTTACCACTCGGCCTTGGTCAATATCGCGGGACCCGTCGATTACCTTGAAATCACGCACACCAAGGTCCAAAATTTGTCTGTCGGCAACGACGCCGGGATCAACATCACGGACGTCTACTTCGATGCACCCGAAAAGGTCGACGTCGGCGGCGATGCAGGCTTTGGCAACGACCATATCATGGGCGAAGAGGGCGCTGATTTCATCGACGGCGGCGCAGGCAACGACACGCTAGACGGCGGGATCGACAACGACACGCTGATCGGCGGCGACGGAAGCGATTTGCTGACCGGCGGCGAAGGCGCTGACATCATCAGCGGCGGCGCAGACCAGGATACGATTGTGGGCGGCACGATTGGCGATGTCGTTGACGGTGGCGCAGGCGGGTTTGATCCCGATGCGGGCCTCAACACGGATACGGATACACTGGACCTGCGCGGCCTGAACTTCCGGCTCAGCGATCTGACACCGGACAGCAACGGAAACGGCCAGAACGGGACGGTGACGCTGTTCGACACCTCCGGCAATCCGACGGGCACCTTCACCTTTACCGAAATCGAAAACATTCTGGGCACGGAAATGCCCGAACTGGATGGCATCGTGTCCGGTGACGCGACAGGTAACCTGATCGACGAAAACTACACCGGCGATCCCGAGGGTGACCTGATCGACCGTCCTGATCAGGTCGTGAACGGCACACCCATCGGCACCGACGGTGACGTCGTGCAGGCAGGCGGCGGCAATGACACGGTCTTCGCACGCGACGGCGACGATACAGTCTATGGCGGCACGGGCGACGATGTGCTGAACGGCGAGGCTGGCAATGACATCCTCTATGGGGAATCCGGCGACGACACGCTTGTTGGCGGTGCGGATAACGACACGCTGGTCGGCGGTAGCGGAAGCGACTCCCTTGATGGGGGTGATGGCGACGACAAGATCACAGGCGACACCCCGGGTGTCACAGGTGTTCCTGATGCTGACCTGCCGCTGATCACGACACCTTTCGATCAGGATCCGAACCCCGACGACAACAAGGACACGATCAATGGCGGCGCTGGCAACGACACGATTGATGGCGGCGACGACGCTGACCTGATCGACGGCGGGATCGGTGACGACGTGATCGAAGGCGGGATCGACAACGACACCATCATGGGGGGGTGATGGCGACGACACCATCACCGATGTCCAAGGGGCCGACAGCATTTTCGGCAACGACGGCAATGACTCGATCATCGCCGGTACCGATACATTCTCGGATTACCAGAACGACCAGCCGACAGTCACCAACCCGCTGACCGGTGCCGTGACGGCAAACCCGTTCTTCGGGACCGGTGATCCCAACAAGGACGACGGCCGTGACTTTGTCGATGGCGGTGCCGGAAATGACACGATCCGGACGGGCGACGATGCCGACACGATCTTTGGCGGGACGGGCGATGATTCCATCAACGCCGGTATCGACGACGACGTCGTAAGCGGTGGCGACGGAAATGACAGCATCATCGGCAGCCATGGTTCCGACACGCTTAAGGGCGACGATGGCAACGACACGATCTGGGGCGGCTTCGGTCCGGAAGGCATCGCTGGCGTCACGGATGAAGTCATTGACGCGACCGATCCGCAGCCCAACAACGGCAAGGATCTGATCGAAGGCGGTGCCGGGGACGACGTTCTATATGGTGAAGACGATGACGACACCATCTTTGGCGGGGCCGACAACGACTATATCGACGGCGGCATTGACGATGACAGCCTGGATGGCGGCATGGGCAATGACACCATCCTTGGCGGTCAGGGCGACGACACCATCATCGGTGCGCAAGGCGAAGACGAGATTGACGGCGGCGATGGCAACGACTCCATCTTCGCGGGCAATGACAACGACAGCGTGCAGGGCGGTGCCGGCAATGACACGATCGATGGCGGTCAAGGCGACGACACCATCGACGGTGGTGACGGCGACGACTCCATTGCGGGTGGCTTTGGCAACGACAGCATCCTCGGCGGTGACGGCAACGACACGATCTTTGCAGCGGGCGACAATGACACCGTAGACGGTGGCGATGGCGACGATTCAATCAGCGGCGTGCGCGGTAACGACAGCCTGTTCGGCGGTGAGGGTAATGATACCATCGACGGCGGCGAGGATAACGACACAGTCGATGGCGGTATTGGCAACGACAGCCTGCTGGGTGGCTTTGGCGACGACGACCTGACGGGGGGTGACGGCGACGACACCATCCAGGGGGGCGGGAACAACGACACCATCCGCGGTGGCGCTGGCAATGACAGCATGCGCGGCGATGACGGAGAGGACACGTTCCTCGATGTCAACGGTGGCGATACCATCGACGGTGGCAGCGGTTCCGACCCAAGCGACTATGACGTCATCGACCTGACCGGTTCGCTGAACGGGGGCGGGTACCGTCTTGAAAACATCACCCCGGATAATGATCCCGGTGACACGATCGACGGGGACAGCCGGAATGACGGTTTTGACGGTACCATCGTCTTTACGGATGCCGCCGGAAACGACACGGGACGTTTGGATTTCACCAACATTGAAGCGATCATCCCCTGCTTTACGCCCGGAACCCTGATCGCGACGCCGAAAGGCGAACGCAAGGTAGAAGAGCTTGAGGTCGGTGATCGCGTCATCACCCGTGACAACGGCATCCAGGAAGTGCGTTGGGTCGGTGCCCGCGAGATGAGCGGAGCAGAGCTTGCCCGCAGCGCGCATCTGCAGCCGGTCCTGATCCGCAAGGGTGCATTGGGAAACAACCTGCCAGAGCGGGACATGATGGTCAGCCCCAACCACCGCGTTCTGGTGGCCAACGACAAAACTGCGCTTTACTTCGAAGAGCGTGAAGTTCTGGTCGCAGCCAAGCACCTGACCGGTCTGGAAGGCGTTGATATCGTGGAAGTTTCGGGCACGACTTACATCCACATAATGTTTGATCAGCACGAGGTGATCCTGTCTGATGGCACATGGACAGAAAGCTTCCAGCCCGGCGATCTGAGCTTGGCCGGGATTGGCAATGCGCAGCGTACGGAAATCCTGGAACTCTTCCCGGAACTGGCAACGCGCGAAGGTGTGGACGGATATACATCTGCCCGCCGGACTCTGAAAAAGCACGAGGCGAAACTTCTCACGAGGTAAACGCCTCGGGCGAACAGGATGCGTGCAGGGTGTACGCCACGACATATGCAGCTGTTGCACGAGGGTAACCTTGTTCGTGCAAACCAAAACGGGGCAGGAAACTGCCCCGTTTTGCCAATTAATCAAATGGTTGCGGGGTAAAGCTTATCTAACGATGCGGGTTTTCGGCGCGCCAGGCAGCCCAGTCCTCTGGCGTATCCAGATCCCGCCGCGCGTGATCATCTGGCAACGGGACAAGCACGGTTTCATCTTTTGCGGATGAAACGATATCCCGCCCGCCAATGTCACCCGTGAGGCTGGCAAACTTCCCGAAATGCTTGGCCGCAAAGACGGTCGGGTGCCCCGGCTTTCCGCTTGCCGTAGCACCGCGCCAAATAGAATTATCCGAAGCAATGTCAATGGCTTGCAGGACCTTCCTAAGGTCATCCGAAGTCAGCTCCGGCAGATCCGCCAACAGCAACATGGCCGCTTCTGCGCCCTGTGGCAGCGCGGCAAAACACCGCCGTAATGACGCGTTCATCCCCTCATCCGCATCAGGAACGGGGACCTGCGCAACCGCCAGCCCCGCAATCGCGTCGTATCGGGGGTGCGGTGCGACAGGCAAGGCCACCAACACCGGCCCGTCTGTCACAGACAATGCCATCTCTGCCTGACGGCGCAATAACGGCTGACCGTCTACCATTTCCAACAGCTTGTCGCGCCCCCGCATCCGCGAGGATTGCCCGGCAGCAAGTAGAATGATCGGTATATTCAAGATATCCATGCGCCTAGATTAATCTGTTTAAACATGAACCGTAAGATCACCCGCGCATCCGCGTGCCTTCCGCGTCGAACAGCGGCATCGTGATCAAACGGGCAGGGCACATCTTGCCCAAAATCTCGATCTCGACCCGAAGTCCGTCACGCGCACTGCCGGTTGGAACGAACCCAAGGGCGATGGATTTCCCCGCGAAATGCGAATAACCGCCCGACGTGCAAAACCCCACCACCTGACCGTCATGCCAGATCGGCTCATAACCATGCACATCGGCGTCGATGCTATCCACCTCGAACGCACAAAGCAGGCGGGCGGGTCCGGTGGCATGCTCGGCCTCGGCGGCAGAGCGGCCAATGAAATCAGTTTCTTTCTTGAAGCTGATGAACCGGTCCAGCCCGGTTTCAGCGGCGGTGTAATCTGGCGAAAATTCAGACATCCAGCTGCCGAAGAACTTGTCCAGCCGCAAGGACATCATCGCGCGCATCCCGAAGGGCACCATGTCAAAGGCTTTGCCCGCGTCCCAAAGCGTCGCCCAAAGGCTGCGTTGATCCATCGGGTCGCAGTAGATTTCGAACCCAAGATCGCCGGTATAGCTGACGCGCTGGATCAGGCAATTTGCCATGCCGACGGTCATCTGGCTGACGTCCAGGAACTTGATCTTGCTGACGTCAGCGCGGGTGCAAGCCTGCAAAACCTTTGCCGCATTCGGCCCCGCGATCTGGAAGCCGGTACGTCTGTCCGAGATATTCTCGACCCGCACATCGCCTTGTAAATGCTGGGTGAACCAACGCATGTGAAAGGCCTGCGCACCGTAAGATGCCGTCAGTTGAAAGCGGTCCTCGTCCAGACAGGACATGGTGAAATCACCGATCAACTTGCCCTTCTCGGACAGCATCGGGGTCAGTGACATGCGACCCTGCTGCGGCACGCGCCCCGCCATGATCCGGTCAAGCCAGACCCGTGCATCCGCGCCCGTGACCAGATATTTCCCGAAGTTCTGCACCTCGTTGATGCCGACGCTGTCCCGCACGCCCGCGACTTCGCGTGCAACGGCACCGAACGCATCAGACCGGCGAAAGGATGGGGTCTCGAAGGTCGGCTCATCGTCCGTGGCAAAGTAGTTCGGCACCTCAAGCCCGTATTGCTGGCCCCAGACTGCGCCCATGTTACTGAAAATATCGTACATCGGCGTGGTGCGGTGCGGGCGTGCCGCTGGCAGTTCCTCGTTTGGGTAGGACACTGAAAACCGCTTTTGATAATTCTCGATCACCTTGGGCAGGGTGTAGCCGGGGCTGATCCAGTCGCCGAACCGTGCCACATCCATCGCCATCACGTCCCGTTCGGGTTCGCCTTCGACCATCCACTGCGCCAGCGTCAGCCCGACGCCGCCCCCCTGAGAGAACCCCGCCATCACGCCACAGGCCGACCAATAGTTGCGGACACCGGGCACAGGTCCAACCAGCGGATTGCCGTCAGGCGCAAAAGTGAACGGTCCGTGGATGACGGATTTGACCCCGGCAGTCGCCAGCACCGGAAAGCGTTTGTAAGCGAAATCAATGCTTTGTTCGATCTTGTCAAAGTCATCTGGCAACAGTTCATGCCCGAACCCCCATGGCGTCCCGTCGACCGCCCAAGGGCGGGCGGATTGCTCGTAGAACCCGATGCAAAGCCCGCGTCCTTCCTGCCGCAGATAACTTTCGCCGGCGGGGTCCATCACATGCGGGTGCTCGGCGTCGCGTTCGTAAATTTCGGGGATGTCGTCGGTGACGATATACTGGTGTTCCATCGGGTGCAGGGGGAAATAAACTCCCGCCATCGCCCCGACTTCACGTGCCCACAGACCGCCCGCGTTGATCAGATGTTCGGTGTGGATCGTGCCCTTGTCGGTGACGACATCCCAGGTCCCATCGGGGCGCTGGTTGGTCTCGCGCACCATGCAATGGATTTCGATCGTGGCACCGCCCATGCGCGCGGCCTTGGCATAGGCGTGGGTCGTGCCCGACGGGTCAAGATGGCCGTCGAGCGGATCATAAAGCCCGCCAATTATGCCCTCGAGGTTGGTGATCGGAGCGATCTTGGCGATTTCCTCTGGTCCGACGATTTCGGTGTCCAGCACCATGAAGCGGTGCTTGGCGCGCTCTGCCAGCAGCATGTCAAAGCGTTCCGGCGTATCGGCCAAGGTCACGCCACCCACGTGATGCAGGCCGCAGGACATGCCGGTTATCTCTTCAAGCTCCTTGTACAGGCGGATGGTATAGCCCTGAAGAGCGGCCATGTTCGTATCGCCATTCAGCGTATGAAAGCCGCCCGCAGCATGCCATGTCGACCCCGATGTCAATTCAGACCGTTCCACCAGCATCACGTCTTTCCACCCCAGTTTGGTAAGGTGATACAGCACCGACGCGCCGACAACGCCGCCCCCGATGACCAATGCGCGCGTGGTGGTTTTCATCAAAACATCTCCAAATTGGCTGGCTTTCGGGATCGTCGCAAGGGACCCGCATCAAGGCATGTTGGCCAGCGACAGGATATGTCGGATATGGACCTTGATCCTGATCGCGCAGGGGGCAAATCCTTTCTGGACAAAGGTATGGGGGCCACTAGATAACCCTGCTATGACATATGATCTTTTCATTCCCTCAACCCTGATCCGCAAAGCACGGTATTACAGCCGCAAACTATCGGTCAGGGTGGTGATCATGGGGATGCTCGCCGTGGTCGCGGTTGCCCTAAGCTCCTTTATAGAACACTGGATTCCGGAAAAGCTGGGCACGACCCTGACTGGCGAAGCCGCAGACCGGCTGTTGTCCATCATTGCCAACGCCATGCTGGCTGTCACCACCTTTTCGCTGAGCGTCATGGTGTCGGTGTATCGCAGCACCTCGACGCAATGGACACCGCGGGTCCATCGGTTGATCATTCAGGATTTGACCACACAAAACACGCTGGCCGTGTTCATCGGGGCCTATGTCTATGCGCTGATCGCGATCATCATGCGCGAATTGGGCGTGTTCGACGACAAACGCGCCTTTGTCCTGTTCATCACCACTGTTCTGGTGCTTGTGCTGATCGTGTTCTATCTGGTCCGCTGGGTCCTGCATCTGCAAAGCTTTGGCAGCCTGATCGACACCTCGCGCCAGGTCGAGGAAGAAACCCGCCAGATGTTCCGTGAACGCCTGGACAATCCCTGCCTTGGGGCGAACCCGCTGATCGACCCCATTCCCGACAGTGCAGAGGCGATCAAGTCAACCGAAAGCGGTTATATCAGGCATATACATCCCGAAGCGCTGAATGCGGTCGCGAAAAATCACGGCGTGAACATCTATCTGCTGCGCAATATCGGTGCCTTCGTTTTCATCAACGAACCTTTGGTCAAGATCGACCAGATCGGTGACCCCGTGGACGATGAACATGATGATGACAGCCTGCGCGCAGGCATCAATAGCAGCATCATTCTGGGCGATGTCCGCAGCTTTGACCAAGACCCACGCTTTGGCCTGATCGTCATGGGAGAGGTCGCTTCGAAAGCGCTGTCACCGGGGGTCAACGATCCCGGCACGGCGATCGATGTGATCAACCGGATCGGACGCATCCTGACCGATTACGAGGATGAAGTCGCGCGGGATCGCGATGAGGTTCTGGATCATATCTTCGTCGAACCCCTTGATCCGGCTGATCTTATCCAGGATGCCTTTGGCGCATTGGCCCGCGATGGCGTGACGGTTGTCGAAGTTCAACAAAGGCTGCAGGCGACGCTTAGCGGGTTGATGCACCATCCTGACAAGGGGTTGTGCAAGGCTGCCCGCGATGCTGCCGAGAAACACCTGAGCCGCGCGCTGTCCGTGATCGTTTTCGAACCTGACCGCGATCAGCTTTTGTCCAGCGCCTCCAAACAGGTGCGCGAGACATTGAAGGAACAACAGGTCAGCCGCGCCAATTTGCCAGCCTTGTCTTGATGGCGACCGTTTCTGTCGGTTTTCGGCAACCAGCGGCCGATTGCGCAGGCCAGACTTGGGGCAATGTAAATTGTCAGCGGAAACCGAACCATGCGCACCCATGCCCAAGCCGTCGTGATCGGGGGCGGCGTTATCGGCTGCTCCATCCTGTATCATCTGACCAAACTGGGCTGGACCGATGTGGTGCTGCTGGAGCGGTCAGAGCTAACATCGGGGTCAACCTGGCACGCGGCAGCCAATATCCACGGGCTGCATGACAACAACAACATCGCGCGGATCCAGAATTACACGATGGATCTGTACAACGCGCTCGAGGCCGAGACCGGCCAAAGCTGCGGCGTATTCCAGCCCGGCAGCCTGTATCTGGCCCAGACCGAAGCACGTGAACATCAGCTGCGCCTGCAAGCCGCCAAGGCAAAATACTACGGGCTGAACTTTCACGAAGTCACCCGCGACGAGGCCGAGCGGTTGCACCCGCTTGTCGATTATGACGGCATCCGCTGCATCATGTTCGAACCCTCGGGCGGCAATGTCGACCCGTCCGGTGTGACAAATGCCTATGCCGCAGGGGCACGGCAGAACGGGGCCGAGATCATCCGCTTTTGCCCTGTCACCGGGACCGAACAGCAGCCGGACGGGTCGTGGATCGTGCGCACAGACAAAGGCGACATCGCAACGCAATGGATCGTGAACGCCGCCGGGTTATGGGGCCGCGAGGTTGCGGCGATGGCGGGGCTGACCTTGCCCCTGCAACCAACGGAACATCAGTATTTCGTCACCGAAACCATACCAGAGATTGCAGGTCTTGACCGCCGCCTGCCGTCGGTCGCGGATCGTGACGGCGAATACTACCTGCGTCAGGAAGGCAAGGGGCTGTTGGTCGGGGCCTATGAAAAGGACCTGCGCTTCTGGGCCGAGGGCGGGACGCCGCTTGGCTTTGGGCACGAACTGTTCGCCGATGATCTGGAACGGATCGAACCCAATATGATGCGCGCGATTGACCGCGTGCCCGCCGTGGGGACTGCTGGCATCAAACGGGTCATCAACGGCCCGATGATCTGGTCGCCCGATGCGAATGTGCTGTTTGGCCCCGCAACGGAGCTGCGCAACTATTTCTGTTGCAACGGGATCATTCCGGGCTTCAGCCAGTCGGGCGGTATGGGCCTTCTGGCCGCCGACTGGATCGTCAGCGGCGAATCCCGCTATGACATGTTCGCCTGGGATATGGCACGGTTCGGCGATTGGGCCGATGCGGCGTTCACCAAGGCGCGGGTTCGCGACCAATATGCCAACCGCTTCAAAATTCACTTCCCGAACGAGGAACGCGCCGCAGGCCGTCCGGTGCGCACGCGCCCGGTCTACGAGACCCAGAAACAGATGGGGGCCGTATTCGGGCTGAACTATGGCTGGGAGCATCCCTTGTGGTTCGCCGACACGCCCGGCACGGCGGATACGGACGGGTTCACCCGGCAAAACTGGTGGGGTCCGGTGGGTGAGGAATGCCGGATGCTCCGCGAAAAGGCGGGCATCATCGACATTTCCAATTTCGCAAAATACCGCTGTGCGGGGCCCGGCGCGGAAGATTGGCTGAACAGCCTGTTTGCCAACACGATGCCCAAGGCGGTGGGGCGATCCTGCCTGACGCCGCTGATCGGGGTGCGCGGCGGGATTGCGGGCGATTTCACCGTGACGCGTATGGCCGAGGATGAGTTCTGGATCATCGGATCGGGCATGGCAGAGCGCTATCACCAGCGGTTCTTTAACGCGCTGCCGCTACCCGACGGCACCATATTCGAAAGCCGGACCGTCGACATGTGCGGCTTTAACGTCGCGGGCCCCAAATCCCGCGAGATGTTGCAGCGCCTGACGAACACGTCGTTCGAAACGGCTGATTTCCCCTTCATGCGATCGAAATGGGTCGAAATGGCAGGCATCCGTGTGCTGGCCCTGCGCGTGTCCTTTACCGGTGACCTGGGTTGGGAGCTACACTGCGCCACCGAAGATCAGCCGCAGCTTTATGCCGCCTTGCTTGAGGCCGGGCGCGATCTGGGGGCCGGACCTGTCGGATCGCGCGCGCTGATGTCCCTGCGGATCGAGAAAGGATATGGATCATGGGGCCGCGAATATAGCCCCGAATACTGGCCCCAGGAAGTCGGGCTGGACCGGCTGTGCAAGCTGGACAAGGAATTCCTGAACAAGGCGGCAGTAATGGATGTGCTGGAGAAGCCTGCGCGCGAAAGGCTTGTCGTGCTGGCACTGGATGCGGATGCGACGGATGCGTCAAACGCAGATGCCACGGGCGGCGAGCCGATCTTCAAGGACGGCGTCGGTGTCGGGCGCGTCACCTCTGGGGCCTATGGGTACAGCGTGGGCCAGTCCCTTGCCCTTGGCTTTGTGAAGGGGATCGCAGCGGGGCAGCGCGTCGAGGTGATGGTCTTGGGCCGCGCCCATGGTGCGGTCGTGCTTGAGGCGGCTCCGTTTGATCCGGAAGGGATCAGGCTGCGGGGGTGATGCGTCAGTCAGGGGGCGGCAGCCGCCAGACGAATCAGGACTGGGGGCCAGCCCCCAGACCCCCGGGATATTTAAGAGCCAGAGAAGGGATCAGAGGGGTCGGATCTTGAGCTGGGTGATCCGGTTGCCTTCGCGGGCAACCACCTCGAAGCGGAAGCCGTGGAACAGAAAGACCTGACCAGGGGTGGGGATCATCTGTGCTTCGTGGATGACCAGACCGGCGACGGTGTTGGCTTCATCATCGGGCAGATCCCATTCCGTCGTGCGGTTGAGGTCGCGCAGGGTCATGGCACCGTCGACGAAATATTGGCCGTCTTCGGCCTTGGTCACCCCGTGATCCGCATCGGGGTCGAATTCATCGGTGATTTCGCCCACGATTTCTTCGAGGATGTCTTCGAGGGTGATCAGGCCCTGCAAAGAGCCGTATTCATCGACCACGAGTGCGAAATGCGTGCGCCGCCGCAAGAACTGGCGCATCTGTTCGTCCAATGTCGAGGTTTCCGGCACAAAATAGGGCTTCATCGCGACATCGGCGATTTTGAAATCCTTGAGCGGGGTCGTTTCGCGCTCGGAATCTCCGATGCGTTTGTACATCGCACGCAGCAAGTCCTTGGCGTGGATCACGCCGATGATGTTTTCCGGATCGTCACGGTAGACGGGCAGGCGGGTGTGGTTCGATTCGAGAATCTGTTCGAGGATTTCGGAAGGGTCATTAGCGGCATCGATCATCTCGATCCCCGACCGGTGGAGCATCACCTCTTCCACCATGCGTTCGCGCAGATCTAGCGCACCCAGAATACGGTCGCGGTCTTCCTTTTCCACCAGCCCTTCGGAGCGGCCAAGTTGCAACGCGCCGTCGATCTCTTCGCGCACAGCGAGGATGTTGCTGTCGGGGTCGATCGTTACGCCGAACAGGCGCAGGATGCCGCGTACCAGAAAGCGGACGGCAGCAACCATGGGGCTGAAAATCGTCACGATGAACGAAATCGGGCGCGCCACGAGGGCGGCAGCCGTTTCGGCGTTGGTGATGGCATAGGTTTTAGGAAGCACCTCGGCGAAGATCAGCACCAGCAATGTCATCACCAGCGTCGCCAGCGCCACACCGGATTCGCCCAGCAACCGCGTGAACAGGGCCGTCGCCAGCGAGGTTGCAAGAATGTTCACAAGGTTGTTGCCCAGCAGGACAGACCCGATCAGCCGTTCGTTATCCTCGGTGATCTTGAGCGCGCGTTCGGCACCCTTGGAGCCCTTGTCTGCCTGGGCGCGCAGCTTGCCGCGTGATGCCGCCGTGAGCGCGGTTTCAGAGCCGGAAAACAGTCCAGAAAGCACCAGAAGACAGAAAATGATACCGCTGCTGATCCAGAAAGCGCCGTCAAGCATTGCGGGGGCCGTGTCCATTTGCGAAAATACCTTATGCGATTGCTGATATTCTTATGGGTGTCCGCGCGGTTTCATTCAAGGGAAAGAGCATGATGAAACACCTAAGTTTGGGACAGCTTGAAGGGCCCGTGTTGGTGTTCGGGGGGCCGTACTCCAATCTTCAGGCAACCCGGGCCGTGATGCAGGTGGCGCAGGCGCGTGAAATTCGGGCCTCATCCGTAATCTGCACCGGCGATATCGTCGCCTATTGTGGCGATCCGGGCGAGACACTGACCTTGGTTCGGGACGCAGGGGTCGCTGTTGTTGCCGGCAACTGCGAAAAGCAGCTTGCGGCAGGTGCCCAGGATTGCGGTTGCGGGTTCGAGACCGGAACGACCTGCGATCTGCTGTCGGCCGGGTGGTTTGCCTATGCGTCGGCACAGGTAAGCCAGGATCAGCGGATCTGGATGAACCAGATCCCGGATGTGCTGAGTTTTGAGCAGGGGGCCAAGCGGTATGCTGTGATCCATGGCGGAATGACCGAAATTGCGCGGTTTATCTGGCCCGGTTCAGAACCGGGTGCGCTGCTGCAGGAATGGTCTGCGGTTGAAGCGGCCATCGGGCCGGTAGACGGGATCATCGCAGGGCATTGTGGAATTCCGTTTGTCGCGTCGACCCCGAAGGGGGATTGGATCAATGCAGGCGTCGTCGGTATGCCGCCCCATGACGGGGCACCCCAAACGCGATACGCAATTCTGGACAAGGGCGCGGTGACGTTTCAACGGCTTGACTATGACGTGGCGGGTGCGGTGGCCGCGATGACGCGCGCCGGCCTGACCCAAGGATATCACCGGGCGTTGCTAACCGGTTATTGGCCGTCCGAGGACGTACTGCCCTTGGACTTACGCGCCGCCGCTTTGGCCAGCGGGTGATTTTCCAGCACCAGCTCTGACAGCCGCGCCTCAAGGACATGAGTGTAGATTTCGGTGGTGGCAACATCGGCGTGGCCCAGCATGGTCTGGATGGCACGCAGGTCGGCCCCGTTGGCCAACAGGTGGGTCGCAAAAGCGTGGCGCAAGGTATGGGGCGTGACCTTAGACGGGTCGACACCGCCAGCGACGGCGAATTCCTTGATCATCAGATAGAACCGATGGCGCGTGAGATAGCCTGCGACCCCGCGCGAGGGGAACAGGAATCGCGAGGCCGGTTGCTTTTTCGCCTGGGCGGCGGCGTCAATCTGATCGCGGGCGATAAGCCAGTCGGTCAGAGCGACGCGGGCAGGCGGGGACAGGGGGACCAGACGTTCCTTGTTGCCCTTGCCCATGATCAGCAAAAGCCGCGGATCGCCACGTGTAGCGCTGACTGGCAGGCTGACCAGTTCGCTTACCCGCATGCCGGTCGCATATAACAGCTCCATCAGGCAAGTGTTGCGCAGTTTTTCATGCAGGTTGCGGCCAGACCCGCGCGCGGCTTCAAGCAGGCGGTCAACCTCATGTTCGGACAGAATTTTCGGCAGGCGTTTATCCTGTCCCGGCCCCGAAATCTGAATGGCGGGGTTATCGCTGCGCCAGCTTTCCTCAAAGGCGAAGCGATAAATTTGCTTGATCGCGGAAAGGCGCCGCGCCCGTGTCGATTTGGCCAGCCCCTGGGCATCACACCACACCAGATAGCGTTCGACGTCATCGCGGGTGGCGCGGGCGAAATCCAGATGTCGACCTGCCAGAAAGCTGTCAAAATCTTTCAGGTCACGCCCATAGGCCAGCTGGGTGTTGGTCGACGCACCAAGTTCGGCGGCCTGGGCCTCCAAAAATGTGGAAATCCAGTGGTAGGTGTCGCTTTGCATCACCCGCGCTCCAGCAAGAGCGCTTGCAGGCTGGCCCGGCGCGCAACATCCTCAAGCCCCAAGGCGCGCAGGGTGGACAAGGCATCGCGCAGGGCGGCTGTATCCCCGCGCGCGCCTTCTTCGAGCAGAGCAATCGTGTTGAGGATTGCGGCCCCAAGCTGGCCGTTTTGCGCAGCGTTGATCAGCGCCACACGTGGGGTCGGGTTGGTGAACGCGCTGGCGATACCGGCGGCATGGGGCATGTCAGGGATGGCAGTCGGGGTTTCGCCCTGCGCAATGACCATCATGAACGCCAGTTCAGCGTTGAGCGCATCGCCCGAAGCGACACTTTCATAAAGCGGGGACAGCAGCAGGATCCGGTCGCGCAGCACGGCGCTGGCCCCGTCAAGGGCAACCCTCTGCAAGGCCTCGGCATAAAGCGACGCAAAGGTGACCTCGAGTTCGGCCTCTTGCATTGCGCGCCATGCCGGACGCAGGGTTTTGTCAATTGCTTCAACGCTTTTTGTGCCAATGGCGGTGTCGAACCGTTGCAGGGCCTCGACGCGGTCCCAGATGCCCCCCGATGCAGCGGCTTCGCGGGCGGTGTAGATCCCAAGAAAACGGTTGTCGGGCAGCGCGCCGGTTCGGGTCAGCCGTTCGGCGGCGTCAAGCTGCGCTTTCCAACCGGCGATGTCGCGCAGGTCAGCGACCGCATAGGCGGGTGGCAGGTTGTGGGTCGGCAGCGGCTCTCCGATGGCCTCGAACATCCGAAAACTCAGGGGGGACATCTTGCGCGGGGCGGGCAGCGGCGGCATGCCTTCGAACAGATCAGGGTTCAGGAACCGGTCCAAGAGCGCCAGTTCCGGGGCCGGCAACAGTTCCAACGCCTGCGCCGATCCAAGGGTCAGCGCCGCGTTTTCCCATTGTCCCGCCCGCGCGGCACATAGAATGCGCACCCCGTAATCCGATGATAGGTACGGTTTCTGGGTCAGTAGCTGGCAACCGCGATCCTCGATCCCCAACAGCAGACTGATCTGCATCCACAACCCGAAATGATCCGGAGAGGTGGCAACACCGGCCTGTTCAATCAGGGACAAAGCCGGGTCCAGCGCCCCGGTCTCCATCAAGGCTTTGACGCGGGTCAGTGCCAACAGATCGCCTTGCTTGGCTGTAGCCTGGGGTGCCGTCGCTTCGGCCAGCAGCAATGTATACAGCAACGACCGCGCTGCGGGCAGGTGCAGATCGGGCAGGGTCTCAATCAACCGGGTGATCGTGGCAGTCTCGCTGCCCTGCCAGATATCCTGCGGCAGACCGGTCACCGATGCGGGCACCAATCCGATGGCGCGCGGGCTGCCTTCGGTCAGGGGCGTGACCGTCACCACGGGCGGCAGGGCCGATGTTGCCACCGCCGTTTCGGCCGGTTTGGACGGCGTGACGTTTTCGGGAATCGCCCTTGGCTTTTCGCCGAGCCAGTCAATCACCGACAGGGGCGCATCTTGCGTGGATTGCGCAAGCGGCAGACCGGGCAGGCCCAAAAGGCACAGCACCCCCAGATGCCGCAGCACGTGCATTATTGGCCTTCCAACGTGACAGGTTCGCGGATTTCAATCTGCGGCGGGGCAAATTGTGCGCCGAAAAACGGGCCCACATATGCATAAATTGCAAGCCCGATAAACCCGATGATCATAAGGTAAATCAAAAACTTGATCAGTTTGCCCATAAGTTCTGCCTGCTTTCAGTCGCATATTTTCTTCATCTATATATGGCCTTTTCCGTAAGATCACGTCATTCAGATAAAAATGAGCGGATTTGAGCACACCACCACCGATCAGGCCCCGAGCCCGACCAATTACCGTCTTAAAAAGACGGTCGTTCTGGTCGGTATGATGGGGGCTGGCAAGACCGCAGTCGGCCGCGCGCTGGCGCTGAAACTCGGGGTGCCGTTCCTTGACAGCGATCACGAAATCGAAGCAGCGGCGAACCTGACCGTGCCCGAAATCTTTGAGCGGGACGGAGAGCCGTTCTTTCGCAAACGCGAATCCGAAGTGATCGCGCGCCTGCTGGACGAAGCACCCGGAATCCTGTCGACCGGTGGCGGTGCGTTTCTGGCGCAGGTGAACCGGTCGAACATCTCGACCAAGGGCGTGTCAGTCTGGCTTGATGCGGATCTGGACCTGCTGTGGAACCGTGTCAGACACAGGGCGACCCGGCCGTTGCTGCGCACGCCCGATCCGCGCGCCACGCTTGCCGAGATATTCGAGGCCCGCGTTCCGATCTATAAATTGGCCGATCTTTCAGTGGCATGCAAACCGTCCGTGTCGATCGAAGCCATGGCGAACCGGGTGATCCAGACGCTTCTGACCCGACCGGATGTATTAGAGAACAATGATGCGTGAAACAGTCCATGTCGCCCTGCCGGGGCGTGAATATGACATTCTGATCGGTCCCGGTCTGCTGGCCGAAGCGGGCCACCACATCGGCCCCTTGCTGCGCCGCCCTCGTGTCGTGGTGATCAGTGACGAGACAGTCGCAGCGCTGCATCTGGATGCTTTGCGCGCAGGCCTAGCCACGGATGGCATCACGCTTGAGGCTCTGAGCCTGCCCCCCGGAGAAGCGACGAAATGCTGGGCGCAACTAACCCGCTGCGTCGATTGGTTGTTGGACCAGAAGGTCGAGCGCAACGATGTGGTCGTGGCCTTGGGCGGCGGCGTGATCGGTGACCTCGTTGGGTTTGCCGCCGCGATCTTGCGCCGTGGCGTGCGGTTCGTGCAGATTCCCACGTCCTTACTGGCGCAGGTCGACAGTTCGGTCGGCGGCAAAACCGGCATAAACGTGGCACAAGGCAAGAACCTTGTCGGGGCTTTTCACCAGCCGTCTCTGGTCTTGGCCGACACGGCCGTTCTGGGCACGCTTGAGGCACGGGATTTTCTGGCTGGCTATGGCGAGGTCGTGAAATATGGCATGCTGGGCGACGCCGGGTTCTTTGACTGGCTTGAAGATCAGGGCCCGGCCCTGGCCGCCGGTGACATGGCCGCACGCGTCGAAGCGGTGCGCCGGTCGGTCCAGATGAAAGCCGATATCGTGATGCGCGACGAGACAGAGCAGGGCGAACGCGCACTGCTCAACCTCGGGCACACATTTTGCCATGCGCTGGAATCGGCGACAGGCTATTCCAACCGGCTGCTGCACGGCGAAGGCGTCGCAATCGGTTGTGCGCTGGCATTCGAATTATCCGCGCGTCTGGGACTGTGCGCCCAGGAAGACCCCAGCCGTGTGCGCGCACATCTGAAAACCATGGGCATGAAGACGGACCTGAAAGACATCGACGGCGATCTGCCCGGTGCCGAAACGCTTTTGGACCTGATGGGACAGGACAAGAAGGTCGTGGATGGCGAATTGCGCTTTATTCTGGCCCGCAGCATCGGAGACGCCTTTGTAACCGGCGACGTGCCGCGCGACGTGGTGCTGAAAATGCTGGCGGAAGCGCTGGCAGACCGCCGCTGATCCCCGACCATTGAATTCGAGCATGACCCGGACATGAAAAAGGCGGACCGAAGCCCGCCTTTTGACATTTGTTGCGCCTGAAAATCAGAACGGGATTTCGTCGTCCAGATCACGCGATGATCCACCACCGCCGCTTGAACTGCCGCCACCCGATGCAGGGCCGGAATCGTAGCCGCCGCCGTATCCGCCCGGATCGGACGGGCCGCTGTCATAGCCGCCACCGCCACCGCCACCGCCGGAACCACCACCAGAGGGACCGTCCAGCATGGTCAATGTGCCACCGAAACCCTGCAACACGACTTCGGTGCTGTAACGGTCGGCTCCGGACTGGTCCTGCCATTTGCGGGTCTGCAACTGGCCTTCGATGTACACTTTCGATCCTTTTTTCAGGTACTGTTCCGCGATGCGCACCAGACCTTCCTGAAAGATCGCCACGGTGTGCCATTCGGTCTTCTCGCGACGTTCGCCCGTATTGCGGTCTTTCCATGTTTCGGATGTCGCGATGCGCAGGTTGCACACTTTTCCGCCATTCTGGAACGAACGCACTTCGGGATCGCGCCCCAGATTGCCGATAAGGATCACTTTGTTAACTGAGCCGGCCATAATGCCCCCTGTCTGCCTAAAGGTTGTCAGGCCCGCGCGAATCCCACGCAAGCCCTCGGTTGGCCGACGTTATACCGAGGGCAGCCTGCGAGAAACAGGCATAAGCGGGGATAACCCGAATTGTCATGTTGATTAATAGGTGGCGGTGTGCGCTGATTTCGGTATTGTCCGGCGAATTGGAACAAGGGGCTGGAGGCCGCATGAGAAAACTGCTGATCACATCGCTGTGCTGTGTCTTTGCCGGCGGGGCACCGGCTACTGCCGATGTGTTTTCCACCAAAAGCAGGTCCAAGCTTTTCGCCTCGCAGAAAAAGCTGCTTGATACCCGCGCATCCAAGCAATACGCGTCCTCAGTCCGGTTGCAGCCGCAACGTGTCACGACGCCCACCAAATGGGACGTGCCCAGATACAACGGCAAGTATCGCGGCGAATACCACAGCATGGCCCGCGACGCCGCGCGCCGGCACGGTATTCCCGAAGATTTGTTCTTGCGGCTGGTGCAGCAGGAAAGCGGCTGGAACCCCGGTGCCAAGTCCCATAAAGGGGCCATGGGATTGGCCCAGTTGATGCCTGACACTGCGCGGGTGCTGCGCGTCGACCCCAAGGACCCCTATCAGAACCTTGATGGCGGTGCGCGCTACCTCAAGATGCAATTTCGTGACTTCGGAACATGGAACCTCGCATTGGCCGCCTATAATGCGGGACCGGGCGCGGTCAAGAAATACGGTGGCATTCCCCCGTTCAAGGAAACCAAGAATTACGTCAAAGTGATCGCGGGCCTCTAGCCGCGTTCACCGAAAAGCCGCGGCAGAGTCATTCTGCCGCGACGTTCAATTCGATCACCGGCTCCATCTCGGCCAGTTGCGCATCGCTCAGGTGGCATTTCACCTGATGCCCTTCGGCCAATGTCCGCAATTCCGGCACCACAGTCTCGCATTTATCGCCCCCGACCTGCGCCTTCCAACGGCAGCGCGTCTGGAACGGACAACCGGGCGGCGGGTTCATGGCCGACGGCACATCGCCTTC
This sequence comes from Roseobacter sp. GAI101, assembly GCF_000156335.1. Taxonomy (GTDB): domain Bacteria; phylum Pseudomonadota; class Alphaproteobacteria; order Rhodobacterales; family Rhodobacteraceae; genus Sulfitobacter. The sequence continues at coordinate 778,344 of NZ_DS999213.1, read as the reverse complement.
AAGCACGATATGCTTTTTCTTTACCCGCGTGTCGGCGATGGGCACCGCAGACAGCAGCGCTTCGGTATAGGGGTGGTAGGGCGGCGAAAACACCTGATCCGTGGTTCCCAGTTCGACCACATGGCCCAGATACATCACCATCACACGGTCGCTCAGATACCGGACGATGCTCAGGTCATGGCTGATGAACAGCAAGGTGGTCTTTTGTTCGCGCTGAATTTCCATCAGCAGATCGGTCACGGCGGCCTGCACGGATACATCCAGCGCCGACACCGGTTCATCCGCCACGACAATCCGCGCATCCCCTGCAAAGGCGCGCGCAATCCCCACACGTTGCTTTTGCCCGCCGGATAATTGCCGTGGCATGCGTCCGGCAAATTCACGTGGCAACTTGACCAGATCCAACAGCTCCAACATGCGCTTGGTGCGGTCCTTGTTGTTCTTGCCGATCTTGAAAATCTCGAGCGCCCGGATGATTTGCCTTCCCACGGTCATCGACGGATTCAACGTATCGAACGGGTTCTGGAACACCATCTGGATATCCGCGACATTCTGCGTCGTGCGGTCTTCGATCGGGACATTGCCGATGTCCTTGCCATCCAGCAGAACCTGACCTGCGGTCGCAGTCTCAAGCCCCATCAACACCTTCGCAAAAGTGGATTTGCCGCAGCCCGATTCCCCGACAATCGCCAATGTCTCGGATTCGCGCGCCTCAAAGCTCAGCTCCTCATTCGCCTTCACCACCTTGGTGGCCGACCCGCCGAACATCGAATTCGCAGCGACTTCATAATATTTCTTCAGCTTGTCCATCTTCAGGACAACCTCGCCGATTTCGCCCTTCTGCTTCACATCGGCCAACTCAAGCGGCGCTTTCCAGTCGATCTCCTGATACTTGAGACAGCGGGTGGCGTGGCGCTCGTTGCCCGGCACATCCTCCATCATGATCGGACCCTGGTCACAGCGCCCCGCCTCGAAATAATCGCAGCGCGGGCCAAAGTTGCAGCCGTCCGGCCGTTCATGGGGCAGGGGAAAGTTGCCGGGAATTGCGATCAGCGGCCGTGCATTCTTGTCGGCACCGGGCAAGGGGATCGACCGGAACAGCGCCTGCGTATAGGGGTGCTGCATCTCGTCGAACACGTCCTCGATCGACCCGCGTTCGACCGCTTCGCCGGAATACATGACACAAATCCGGTCACAAGTCTCAAGGACCAAGCCAAGGTTGTGGCTGATAAACAGCATCGACGTGCCGTATTTGCGCCCCAGATCCTTGACCAACTCGACAATCGACGCTTCGACGGTGACGTCCAGCGCCGTGGTCGGCTCATCCAGGATCAACAGGGCAGGCTCGGACATCAAGGCCATGGCAATGACGATCCGCTGCTGCTGCCCTCCAGAAAGCTGATGCGGATAGGCCTTCAGGATGCGTTCGGGGTCAGGCAGCTTTACATCCGTCACCAACTGCAGCGCGCGGGCGTAGGCGTCTTTCTCCGAGACCCCGGCGTGGATCATCGGCACTTCCATCAACTGTCGTCCGATCCGCATCGCCGGGTTCAACGATGCCATCGGCTCCTGATAGATCATAGCGATCTGGCTGCCGCGAATGTCGCGCAACTCCGCATCGCTCATCTCGCTCAGATCGCGTCCCTTGAACTTGATCGCCCCGCCGACAACGCGGCCGTTCACGCCCAGATCCTGCATTACCCCAAGGGCAACGGTGGATTTACCACAGCCGGATTCGCCCACCAAACCAACCGCTTCGCCCGGTTTGACCGAAACCGAAAAATCCATCACCGCCGGAATTTCCCTCAGACGCGTGAAAAATGAGATCGACAGCTTGTCGATCTCCAGAATAGGGCCGTCATATTCAAGCTTCGCCATGGTCCGTCTCCCTTGACCGGATGGAAGCAAACCCTGCTTCCAAATGGTCCAAAATCCCGGGGGTTCCGGGGGCTGGCCCCCGGTCCCGTCCTTTAAATCAGTCGCGCAAACTCTCTTCGCGCAGCCCGTCCGCCAGCAGATTTAGCCCCAGAACAAGGCTCAACAAAGCCAGCGCAGGTGCGATGGCGGCGTGCGGATACAGTGACAACAACCGGCGCCCGGCATTGATCGTCGTGCCCCAATCCGGGCTCTCTGATTCCAGCCCGAGCCCGAAGAACCCCAAGGTCCCCAAAAGGATCGTTGTGTATCCGATCCGTAGACAGAAATCGACGATCAGCGGGCCACGTGCATTGGGCAGGATCTCCCACAGCATGATGTACCACGGGCCTTCGCCACGGGTCTGGGCCGCCGCCACATAATCGCGGGTCTTGATATCCAGCGCGAGGCCGCGCACGATACGAAACACCGTCGGCGCGTTCACAAAGACCACGGCGACGAACACGACCAACAGGCCGGGCCCGATATCGAAAAGGTCCAGAAACGTCGGCAATCCGGGGATCTCATAGGTCAGCGTCTTCACCAAAGCCCCGTCATTCGAGATCATCGACAGGTACAGCCAGCCGATCACCCCCAATATCACGATCATCACCGGCGTACGCAGCGATGGTTGCGTATAAAGCCGTGAATTCAGCAGCACCGCCAGAAACACCAGCGGAAAGACAAACAACACAATCGCCATATAGCTGGGCAGGCCCGTCAGCACGATTTCGGGGGTAACCAGCAGATAAAAGATCAAGATTACCGGAAAGGCGAGGATCAGGTTCGCCAGAAAGCTCAGGAATACATCCAGCTTGCCGCCATAATATCCCGCCGGCAGCCCCAGGGTGATCCCGACCATGAAGGCAAAGATCGTGGCCATCGGCGCGATCTGGATGACCACCCACGACCCCTTAATCAGCCGGCTGAACACGTCGCGGGCCAGATTGTCGCCCCCCAGCAGGAACCACTGGTAATCGGCGGGCTCGGCGCGGGCCAAGGCGGTGCCGGGCAGTTTGTTCTTCATGCCGGACACCTGGCTAAGGCTGTCATGGGTGATCACCAGATCAAACACGCCGCCCAAAATGCCGGTGAAGACCCAGAACATCACCAGCGCGAAACCGATCATACCCACCGTGCTGTCAAACAGCTTGCCATACAAACCCAGCTTGCGCTTGAATTTGATCGACAGGGCAAAGGTCACGATCAAGGCGATCCAGACCGGCACGAATTGCCGGGACATGCCGCCGATGATCCCTGCACCGGTCCCCATTACGACACCTGCCAGCAGATACAGTACCACCAGACCCAATGAGGCGAAAAAACCATAGGCCCCGACCTTGCCAATCAGGCCCGTGATGCCTTGGTTCGCGGCCGCCACGCCGCCCGTGCCGATCGTGCGCACCCCTGCGGCAGGGATGAACGACAGCATGATCTGCACCACATAGGCCACTGCCATAATGCCGACGGCCAACCAAAGAACCGGGTTCAACCAGCTCATCGAGCCTGTCCATGTCAAAGCTTCCATGTCCTTGCCCTTTCTTCAGGTGATGCGGATGCGGGGGTTCAAAAACACATAGCCGATGTCGGAAATCAGCTGCGTGACCAGAACCACGATGACAGAGACGACCGAAACGGCCAGCAACAATTCGATGTCGTTGTTCGATGCCGCCTGCACCAGCAACCAGCCGAAGCCTTTGTAATTGAACAGGGTCTCGACGATGACGACGCCGTTCAGGAGCCACGGAATTTGCAGCATGATCACCGTGAACGGCGCGATCAGCGCGTTGCGCAGGGCGTGTTTCAAAACGATATCACTGAATTTGACGCCCTTCAGACGCGCCGTGCGGATGTATTGTGCAGTCATAACCTCGGTCATTGATGCACGGGTCATCCGCGCGATATAGCCCATGCCATAAAGCGAGATGGTCAGCACCGGCAGGAAGAAGTTCCAAAAGGTCGCATCATCCATCGCGCTGGTTGCCGACCCCAGAAACAAGGTCTTGCTGTCGATCCAGCCCCAGTCCGCCAGCAACGGCGACAGCCCGAAGCGCGACGACGCCAGCACGGCGATAAAGATCACCCCCGACACATATTCAGGCGTGGCCGTGGTTGCGATCGAAAAGGTCGACAGCGACCGGTCCATCCTGGATCCTTCGCGCATCCCCGCCAAAACGCCCACCACCAAGGCAGATGGCACCATCAGCAAAATCACGCACAGCATCAGCTTGCCCGTCAGGCCAAGCCGGGTCAGCACCGTCGGCCCAACGTCTTCCTTGAAGACGGTGGAAAAGCCCCAGTCGCCCTGGATCACACCGCAAAATCTGGGGCGGTCCTCCTCTGGCGTGCCGTCACCAAAGCAGCGGCCGAATACCTTGCCGTCTTCGGTTTCCGTGACCCAGCCCGGCACGACGCCCAGCCAGCGGCCGAACTTGACCGGGGTCGGGTCCAGATAACCACGGTTGCCCAGATAGCTTTCCACGGCTTCGTCCGACATGCGAAAATTTCCTTGGGTCTTGGCCAGCTTTTCAAGGTTGGGATAAAGGTTGGTCAACCAAAACACGATGAAGGTCAGGCACAGCGCCGTCAGCAGCATCACGCCCAGGCGGCGAAGGATGAATATTCCCATGGAACGTCCCTGTGGCTTGGCGGCGGGTTGATCCTGCCGGCATTTTCAGGCGCATGGCCCTTGTCAGAATTTCTTGCACCCCGGGCGCTGCTGTTCGCAGTCTTGATCGAGTGCCATGTCTCCCTTGATCTAATCCAGATTGCCTGAAAGGCGACTGTAAAAAACCGATCTGTCTTTCTTCTCAGGCACATGAGGCACCAGATCAGCCCGAAGGTCAACGCCACGATTCGACCTTTGGGGATATAAAAGCGACATCGGCCTGACACATTCACGACATGATGTTCAGGTTCTGGCCAGCTCTTCCTTGGGCGGGCGCAGCTTGCTGGGGGGATAACCGGTATGCTGTTGCATAAAACGGGTGAAATAGGCTGCCGATCCGAACCCGAGGTGCCGCGCGATATTTTGCGCGGAAAACGACGTTGTCATCAACAGGTCCCGCGCCGCATGGACGACGCGTTCGGTCAGGATATCCGCCGCAGTCTTGCCGGTCGACGCCTTGACCGCACGGGTCAGATGGGTGGGCGTCACGCCCAGCGTTTGCGCATAGACCGCCATCGGGGCCCCGGTGGCATAGCGGTCCGCGACCATCTGACAGAACCGCGCGCTAAGCCGCGCCCCGGCACTGCGTTTGTCCGGCACATGTTCGTCCAGCAGACACTGACGCCGTAACCAGACGGATATCAGCGCTGCATGCCCCTCAAGCGCATCTTGCACCAAAGGGCGCTGCGCCTGCTGTTCGCGTTGTGCCGCTTCGATCAGGCTGGTCAGGTCGGTTTGCGCCTGCACGTCACGTATCCGCAGGTGGCGCGGCATCTGGGGCAGGCGCAACGGTGCCCCGTCCGGAATCACGATGGCCTGACCATATCCCTGCCGCCCGATTTCAAGAGAGAACAACGCTTTTGCAGGGACAAAGATCGCGTTATGCGCGCCGACCCCGCGCCGCTGCCCGTCAAGTTGCAAGAGGCCCTGACCGCGTGTGATCCACATCAGCAGATGCGCCGGGCGATCATGACACAGGCTCAGCCGCCAGTCTTGCCCAAGCGTCAGCTGGGCCAGTGTTAACACTTTCACGGCACTTGGCATCATCGGTGCAGTTCATAGCCAAACTGAAATTATATCAACAAAAGATATAACCTTACGCCAAATTAAATAATCCCTCTGCAAAGAAAGCAGGGCTTATCCGGGTGCATATTTCAGCCAATCAGCTGTGTTCCGGCGCAACCACGTCCGCTGTCTTTTTGCATATCGCCGGGTCGCGATGATCGCATTTTCGCGCGCGACCTTTAGTGTATGCCTGCCCTCCAGATAGGCGATCAGTTCCGGCACACCGATGGCACGATGCGCGGGCAGGGTGGGATCATAGGATGGGGCCACCCGAGCGACTTCGTCCAGCGCCCCTTGGTCCAGCATTTGGTCGAACCGGCGGATGATGCGCGCGTTCAGCCAGTCCTTGTCCGCCTCTACGGCAATTGCTGTGCACGCGCCCAACGGCAATAACGGCGGGGGCGTGGCATCTTGCCAATCGGCCAGACTGCGCCCTGTAGCGGTAAGCACTTCCCACCCGCGTTTCACGCGCATCGGGTTGTTCAAATCGATGCGCGCGGCGGTTTTCGGGTCCAGCGCTGCGGTCAGTTCCGCAAGCGACATCGCGTTGCCCGCGGCACGGATGGCGTCGGGCGTGGCCGGAATATCGGCAAGACCTTGGGTCAACGCCGCGAAATACAGCCCCGTGCCGCCGATGATGATCGGCCTCTGGGACCCGCGCAGGATATCCTCCACCTCGCGCAGCCAATGCCCCACTGAATAAGGCGTATTTGGCACCACATGCCCGTACAACAGATGGGGCGCGCGCGCTTCCTCCTCGACCGACGGGCGCGCGGAAATAACCCGCCAGCAGTCATAGACCTGGCTGGCGTCTGCGTTCACGATGACACCGCCCTGTGCCTCGGCAATCGCGAGCGCCAGCGCGGATTTCCCCGACGCAGTTGGCCCCGCGATCAACACGGGCAGGGCCGGATCAACCGCAGATAGCACGGCTGCGGTGGTGGTCAGCGACGGGACTGGCATTTCTTTGCATGTACCTTTGACGGAGCATTGAATCTTCCGCCTATTTGCGACATTTTGCGCCACAAAGAAAACCCCTCCCTCACCCCTGAAAGGTGCCCCGATGATTGATACCCTGCCCAAAGTGACATTCGAACGGGTCATGCTGAAGATTTCAGGCGAGGCATTGATGGGCGATCAGGGCTTTGGCCTGCATCCACCCACGGTCCAGCGCATCGCCCGCGAGGTGAAGTCCGTCCATGATCTGGGCGTCGAAATCTGCATGGTCATCGGCGGCGGCAACATTTTCCGCGGTTTGCAAGGCAGCGCCCAGGGGATGGAGCGCACGACGGCTGACTACATGGGAATGCTGGCCACCGTGATGAACGCACTTGCGATGCAGTCCGCGCTCGAGGAACTGGACATCCACACCCGCGTCATCTCGGCGATCACCATGAACGAAGTTGCGGAACCCTATATCCGCCGCCGCGCCGTGCGCCACCTTGAAAAGAAACGCGTGTGCATCTTCGCTGCCGGAACCGGCAACCCCTATTTCACAACCGACACTGCCGCGACCCTGCGCGCTAATGAGATGGCCTGCGAGGCGATCTTTAAGGGCACCAAGGTTGATGGTGTGTACGACAAAGACCCCGCCAAGCACGATGATGCCAAACGCTATGAGACCGTCAGCTATGACGACGTGCTGCAAAAGCGTCTGGGTGTGATGGATGCGTCGGCGATTGCCCTGGCGCGCGACAACAACCTGCCGATCATCGTATTCTCGTTGGACGAGCCGGGTGGCTTCCGCGGTATTCTTGCAGGTCAGGGCACCTATACCCGCGTTCAGGGCTAAGCTTAACCGTCTGTCACGCGCCTTTCTCTATACAAGGGGGCGCTGATAGCGCTATATCGATTAAACTTTCGACACTTTTAAAACGACCGGGGACATCATGTCAGACGAATTTATGCTGGATACAGACGATCTTGAACGGCGCATGGACGGGGCGATTGCGTCTTTGCGCACTGAATTCGCGTCACTGCGCACAGGACGCGGGTCTGCATCCATGCTGGACCCGATCATGGTTGATGCCTACGGGACCAAGACGCCGATCAACCAGGTCGGTACCGTCAACGTGCCCGAGCCGCGCATGGTCACGATCAACGTCTGGGACAAAAGCCTTGTCGGCAAGGTCGAAAAGGCGATCCGCGAATCCGGTCTGGGGATCAATCCGCAGCTTAATGGCACGATCATCATGCTGCCGATTCCCGAACTGAACGAAGAGCGCCGCACCTCGTTGACAAAGGTCGCGGGCCAATATGCCGAACACGCCCGCGTGTCGATCCGCAACATCCGCCGCGACGGCATGGACCAGATCAAGAAGGCCAAGGCTGACGGCATGTCCGAAGACGACCAGAAAGTCTGGGAAGGCGAAGTTCAGGACATGACGAACAAATACATCGCCATGATCGATGAACAGCTTGAGACCAAACAAGCAGAGATCATGCAGGTCTGATGCCGTCAACGCCGCATCCCACGTCTGAACTTGTTCCCGGCGCACCGCGCCACGTGGCGATCATCATGGATGGCAACGGCCGTTGGGCCACGCAGCGCGGTCGGCCGCGCCTGTTCGGCCATCACGCCGGGGCCAAGCGCGTGCGCGAAATCGTCGAGGCTTGTCCCCATTTCGGGGTCGAGTACCTGACGATCTTTGCATTCTCGACGGAAAACTGGAAGCGGACACAGGTCGAAGTCGCTGGTTTGATGAGCCTGTTTCGCCGCTATATTTCCAAGGAAACCCGCGCGCTAAGCGAATATGGCGTGCGCGTCCGTTTCATCGGGGACCGGGTCAAGCTGGACAAGAAGCTGATCAAGTTGATGCATGTGCTGGAAGAGGCGACCGAACACAACACCCGCGTGCACCTGACGATTGCGCTGAACTATGGCGGTCGCGATGAAGTGGCCCGTGCCACGCAGCGTTTGGCCGAAGATGTGGCAGCCGGTCTGCTTGATCCAAAGGATGTGGATGAAGAAACGCTGCCGCGTTATCTGGACACCCATGTGTTGCCCGATCCCGATCTGGTGATACGCACCAGCGGCGAAGCGCGAATTTCCAACTTTTTGCTCTGGCAATCGGCTTATGCGGAATATGAATTTATCGACACGCTGTGGCCCGATTTCTCGAAAGAGGAATTCGGCCGTCTTTGTGCGGCTTTCGGCGTCAGAGACCGCCGTTTCGGTGCCGTGACAAAATGACGACTTCGCCGGGAGGGGCATCATGACATCATCATCGGAACGCTGGTCGGACCTGACGGCGCGCGTAGGGTCGGGCGTCGCAATGGTTGTTGTGGGCCTTGTCGGAATTTTCATGGGGGGACACGTCTTTCACATCATGGTTGCCGCGATCTGCGGTGTCATGGCGTGGGAACTGATGGGCATGCTCAACCCTGAAAAGCGTGAATTGCGCTTGCCCCTGGGGCTGCTTGTCGGCTGTGCCACCTTGGCGTCAATGTATCTGCCGATCGGCTTTTCGCTGCCGGTCCTGCTGGCTCCGGCGATGGTTGGCTTTGGCCAGTTGGAAAAGCACCGCACGGTTTTCATGTGCTTTACCGTCCTGATCGTGCTGGCAGGCTTTGGTCTGGCACAGGTGCGCGATGACTTCGGCTTTGGCTGGATGATGTGGCTGGTGCTGGTAGTCGTGGTCACCGATGTGGTGGGATATTTTGCCGGCCGCGCCATTGGGGGCCCCAAGTTCTGGCCCAAGGTCAGCCCCAAGAAAACATGGTCCGGCACGGCGGCGGGCTGGATCGGTGCGGCGATCGTGGGGCTGCTGTTTTCGATCAATACGGGCGTCGGGTTACAGCTGGTCGGTGTGTCCATCGCCATGTCGATGGCGTCGCAGATGGGTGACATCGCAGAATCTGGCATGAAGCGCCGGGTTGGGGTCAAGGACAGCTCCAACCTTATTCCCGGCCACGGCGGGCTGCTGGACAGGTTTGACGGGATGCTGGGGGCGGCACTGTTCCTGCTGATCATCGGGCAGTTTCTGCCCATCACACCCGGCTTGAATTGAACCAGTCAGATGCGGCGGATTAGTATCTTCGGGGCCACCGGCTCTATCGGGCAAAACACGATTGATCTGATTGCGCGCGCGCCGGATGCCTACAACGTAGTGGCGCTGACCGGTGCGGGGAATATCGCGCAACTGGCACAGGACGCGCGCCGTCTTGGGGCCGATATTGCCGTGACCGCCCATGATCACCTGCTGGACGATCTGCGCGAGGCGTTGCACGGCAGCGGAATAGACTGTGCCGCTGGCACCGATGCGATCCGCGAGGCCGCCACCCGTCCGGTCGATTGGGTGATGTCCGCCATTGTCGGGGCCGCGGGCCTTGCCCCAGGGATCGAAGCGCTGAAACAGGGGGCGACACTGGCGCTGGCCAATAAGGAATCGCTGGTTTGCGCCGGGTCTCTGATGCTGCACACCGCGCAGGCGCATGGTGCCGCGATCCTGCCGGTCGACAGCGAACATTCCGCCGTGTTCCAAGCTTTGATCGGCGAGGATATGGCCGCCGTTGAGCGGATCATCATCACGGCAAGCGGCGGGGCCTTTCGGGATTGGCCCCTCGAAAAACTTGCCGATGCCACGCTCGAGCAGGCCTCGAGCCACCCCAATTGGGACATGGGCCAACGGATCACGATCGACTCCGCATCCATGTTTAACAAAGCCATGGAAGTCATTGAAACCAGAGAGTATTTCGGCATTTATCCATCGCAGATCGAAGTGCTGGTACATCCGCAATCCATGATCCACGCGCTGGTGGGGTTCAATGACGGGGCGCTGATGGCCCATATAGGACCGCCCGACATGCGCCATGCCATCGGCTTTGCGCTGCACCACCCGCAGCGCAGGACGCTTCCCGTGGAGCGGCTTGATCTGGCAAAGATCGGCAGTTTCGAATTCCGGGCCCCCGACGAGGCGCGCTGGCCCGCCCTGCGGCTGGCCCGCGAGGTGATGGCGCGTGGCGGCATGGCCGGGGCGGTTTTCAACGCCGCCAAGGAAGTCGCCCTTGACGGTTTCATCGACGGTCACCTGCGGTTTCCGCAGATGGCGCAAGTCGTCGAAGACACGCTTGAGCAGTTAAATTCTGACAACAACGTCATTGATGCCACCATGACCCTTGATAACGTCGCCCAAGTTGACCATCTGGCAAGGCAGGCGGCAAAAGCCGTGATCAAAAAAAGGGCAGGGTAGCGTTTTGGACATTTTTGCACTGATTCCGCAGTTTAGCGGGATAATCTGGACGTTGTTGGCCTTTGTTGTCGCCCTGTCGGTCATCGTGGCAGTCCATGAATACGGTCATTACATTGTCGGACGCTGGTCGGGGATTCATGCGGATGTCTTTTCGCTGGGCTTCGGGCCTGTTATTTACGCCCGCACGGACAAGCGCGGCACGGTCTGGCAGATCGCCGCATTACCCTTTGGCGGCTATGTAAAATTCGCCGGCGATGCCAATGCCGCGTCCGGCAAGGATACCACCGCGATGGAGCAGGCGCAGGCCGATCCGGTACGCTTGCGCAGCACCATGCACGGTGCCCCGCTTTGGGCGCGTGCGGCGACCGTTGCTGCGGGTCCTGCGTTCAATTTCATCATGTCGATCCTGATTTTTACCGCCGTCGCCCTAAGCGCAGGCGTTGCAAAAGACCCGCTGACCGTAGGCGAGATGCGCGCGTTGCCGTTTGAGGGCACGCAGCTTGAGCCCGGCGACGAGATTATCTCTGCCGGTGGGGTCACCATTCCTTCGGCACTTGAGGAAGGTGCCTTTTCGGATGCGTTTGCCGCTGTCCCCGTGGCGCAGCCGCTTGACTACGAGGTGCGCCGCGATGGTCAGACGATCACCGTGCAGGGCCCTTACCTGATGCCTACGCTGATCAAGCAGGTCATGCCCCAATCCGCCGCCTTTGAGGCCGGATTGATCAGTGGTGACGTCATCACCGCAATTGATGGCACGCCGGTTTTTGCGTTCAAGCAGCTCAAGGAAATCGTCGAAGCCTCTGAAGGCAGCGCGCTTTTGCTGACCGTCTGGCGTAATGGCGAGACGCTGGAATTCACCATGCGCCCCAAGGTGACCGACGAACCCCAGCCAGACGGCACGTTCAAGACGCAGATGCGCATCGGTATCGTGGGCGGCACGGCGTTTGACACGGCCACGACGACACCCGGCGTGTTCGAGGCGCTGTGGGGCGGGGTCGAAAACACAGGCCGCATCATCCAGGGGTCGCTGTCGGGCCTCAAGCATATGATCGTTGGCAATATCAGCACCTGCAACCTAAGCGGCCCTGTCGGCATCGCGCAGACCTCGGGTGCGATGGCATCGCAGGGCGCGCAAAGCTTCATCTATTTTATCGCGGTACTCTCGACCGCTGTCGGCCTGCTGAACCTTTTCCCGGTACCTGCCTTGGACGGGGGTCACCTTGTGTTCTACGCCTATGAGGCGGTGACCGGAAAGCCACCAAGCGATGGTGCGCTGCGGGTCCTGATGACGATCGGTCTGACCCTGGTGCTGGGGTTGATGGTCTTTGCCCTCGGGAATGATCTGTTCTGCCCGTAAATCCCCGCCGGAATATCTGACTGGACTGCCAAAAATCGTTCCTGGCCGCAATTGCGCCACAATTCGACAAAACCTTGCCTTAATTGCTTGGTAACGTTTGGCAAAGCAGCAAAGGATTTCGCAATGCAGACGATCAAGACAAGCTACCGCGGATTGAGCCTTCTGGTAGATTTAAACTGGGACCGTGCCCTGTATATCGGCACGATGGCGATTGCCCTTGCAGCAGGGGCCTGGCTTGGATCGCTTTGATCCCAAACATGCCGAACCACTTCATGATGATAAATATGGCCGTCAGACCCCCTATATAAGGTGTCTGGCGGCCTCTTGCTTTTGACAAAGCCGGTTAATCTGTCTAATCAGGAACGAAAGAACATTAATTAAAGCGGGTTGGGCATATGAGGCAGAATAATAGGTGGGGAAAAACCACCAACGCAGCGGTCTATACGCCGGTTGCAAAATCGATACGCAATTTATCAGTTTGTGTAATGCTATCAGTGGCTTGTTTGATACCTGCCCCCGCAGCACAGGCCCAGAATTATCAATTCAATACAGTTCAGATCAACGGCAACGAACGGATCGGCGACAGCGCGGTCCTTAGCCGGGCAGGAATCGCACGTGGTCGCGCGATCAGCGGCGGGCAGTTGAATGATGCCTACCAGAACCTGCTGGCCAGCGGGTTGTTTGAAACTGTGACGATTGAACCACGCGGCAACACGCTGGTGATCAACGTCGTCGAATATCCGACGATCAACCGGATCAGCTTTGAAGGCAATGCGCGGATCAAAGACGAAGCGCTGGCCGCACTGATCGGTTCGAACGAGCGTCGCGTGTTCAATCCGTCGCAAGCTGAAAAAGACGCAAACGCGATCGCGCAGGCCTACAGCAACGAAGGCCGCATTGCCGCACGGGTTCAACCCAAGATCATCAAGCGCAGCCAGAACCGCGTCGATCTGGTTTTCGAAGTTTTCGAAGGTGACAACGTCGAAATCGAACGGCTGAGCTTTGTCGGAAACCGGGTGTACTCCGACCGTCGTTTGCGCCGGGTTCTTGGCACCAAACAGGCGGGCCTGTTCCGTCGCTTGGTGAAACGCGATACTTTCGTGGCCGAACGCACGGATCTGGACCGTGAATTGCTGCGCACGTTCTATTTGTCTCGCGGCTATGTCGACATGCGGATTTCGGCTGTCAACGCACAGCTGACTGAAGAACGCGACGGTTATTTCGTTCAGTTCAACGTGCAGGAAGGCCAGCAGTTCAACTTCGGCCAACTTACCGTGACGTCGACCATCAACGGGGTCGACGCCCAAGACTATATGGATGTGATCAAGACCAGGTCGGGCGCGGTCTATTCGCCTTCGCTGGTCGAAACCGACATCGCGCGGATGGAGCGTAAAGCAATTCGGGACGGTGTGGATTTCCTGCGGGTCGAACCCGTCATCACCCGCAACGAGCGTGATCTGACCCTCGACGTGGAATACCGCATTACCCGCGGACCACGTGTCTTCGTCGAACGGATCGACATTGAAGGCAACACGACGACGCTGGACCGCGTTATCCGCCGGCAGTTTGACAGCGTCGAAGGTGACCCTTTCAACCCGCGTGAAATCCGCGCAAGTGCGGAACGCATCCGCGCCCTTGGCTATTTCGAGACGGCCGAGGTTAACGCCCGCGAGGGGTCCAGCCCCGAGCAGATCGTGGTCGATGTCAACGTCGAGGAAAAACCCACCGGTTCGTTGAACTTTGGCGGGACGTTCTCCTCCAATGACGGTGTCGGCGTTGCGATCAGCTTTGCAGAAGACAACTTTCTGGGCCGCGGTCAAAAGCTTTCCCTGTCGGTCAGCACGGCCACGGACGCCCGCCGTTACGGGCTTAGCTTTGTCGAACCCAGTCTGCTGGGACGCGACGTCGCCTTCGGACTTAACCTTGATTACGCAGAAACAAACTCGTCCTTTGCGAGCTTTGATACAAAGCGGTTCATTTTCCAGCCCAGCCTGTCCTTTCCTGTCAGCGAAAACGGCAATCTTACCCTGCGCTACTCCTATGATGACCTCGAGATGATCGAGCGGACGACACCCGTGAACGGTCCGGTGATTGCAGATGATATCTCAGCAGGGGCGCAGGTCGCGTCGTCCTTGGGGTATACGTATAGCTATGACACACGCCGCACCGGGCTTGATCCTACCGCAGGCTACCTGGTGCAGTTCGGTCAGGATTTTGCCGGCGTCGGCGGTGATTCGAAGTTCATCAAGACCACGGCGAAGGTCATTGGCGAAAAGCGGATCCTGAACGAAGAAGTCACTTTGCGCGCGTCACTTGAAGGTGGTGCCTTGGCCTGGAGCGAAGGTAATAACCGGGTGGCCGACCGTTTCTTGATCGGTCCATCCGTCATGCGCGGTTTCGAATCCGGCGGCATCGGCCCGCGCGATCAATCTGCCGGTTTTGATGATCCGCTTGGCGGCAACATGTATGTCGTGGCCCGTTTCGAGGCGGAATTCCCGCTGGGTCTGCCCGAAGAATACGGCATTGGCGGCGGCGTGTTCTACGACGTCGGCAATGTGTGGGACTTGGCTGACGTGAACTATAACGGCGGCACGGTGGTCGGTGAATCCGGTTCTTTCCGCCATGTCATCGGCTTGTCGCTGTTCTGGGACACACCCGTTGGCCCGCTTCAGTTCAACGTGTCGAAGGCGCTCAAGAAAGAAGACTTTGACCAAGAGCAAAAGTTCGAAGTCACGCTTAGAACGGATTTCTGATCCAGTGACGCGTCTGCGGGCATTTCTGATCTGCCTGCTTCCGGTGCTACCCTTAGGGGCGGTACCGGTCGCAGCGCAGCAAGCCGCGCAAGCCTCCGACCGCCCCCTTGTTCAAAGTCCGATCCTGACGATAGATTCCGACCGTGTTTTCAATGAAAGCGCCTTCGGGCTTCGGGTTGCCCGTGACTTGGAAACCCAAGGGGCCACGCTTTCGGCTGAAAATCGTCAGATCGAGGCCGATCTGGGGGCCGAAGAACAGCGGCTGACTGCGCAACGTGCTGCTCTTAGTCCCGAAAAATTCCGGGATCTGGCCGACGCCTTTGATGCAAAGGTGCAGGATATCCGTGCGACCCAAGCCGCCAAAAGTCGCGCCCTGAACCAGCTTGTCGAAAAGGAGCGCGAGGTTTTCCTGAACGCTGCGGGGCCGGTTCTTGAGAAGCTGATGCGCGATTCCGGTGCGGCCGTGATCCTCGAGCGGCGCTCAGTGTTTATCAGCGCCAACGCGATCGACATCACCAACGAGGCGATCGCGCGGCTGGATGCGTCCTTGGGCAGCGGCAAGAACTAGCAGCAGGTTCCGCCCGACGCTTGCCCATAGCCGTCAAAATTGGTAGCCATATCAAAGTTTTTCAACAGACAGGACCCGCAATGACTGACACCCTGCCAAGTGCCGACATCCAGATGATCCAGCGGATTATCCCGCACCGCTATCCGTTTTTGCTGGTGGACAAGGTGGTCGACATCAACGGCACGCAGACCGCTGTGGGCATCAAGAACGTCACGATGAACGAACCGCATTTCCAGGGCCATTTCCCCGGCATGCCGATCATGCCCGGCGTCACCATCATCGAAGCGATGGCCCAGACATCGGCTGTCATGGTCGGTGTGACCCTCGAGATGGCGGACAAGGATATGAAGGTCTATTTCATGGCCATCGATAAATGCAAATTCCGCCGCAAGGTCGTCCCCGGCGATGTGTTGAGGATGGAGGTGACGACCTTACGCGGGAAACCCGGTGGCAAGGTCTGGAAATTCGGCGGCGTCGCGTCGGTTGACGGCGAAATGGCAGCCGAGGTTGAATTTACCGCGATGATGGACTTGTCCTGATGGCAGGCATTCACCCCAGTGCGGTGATCGAAGAAGGCGCGCAGATTGATCCGTCGGCCAGTGTCGGTCCGTTTTGCGTGATCGGGGCGCAGGTCGTGATCCATGCGGATGTTCAGATCAAATCTCATGCCATCGTGACCGGCCGCACCGAAGTGGGCGCGGGCACGGTGATCTTCTCTTTTGCGGTGATCGGTGAAATTCCGCAGGATTTGAAATTCAAGGGCGAGGCCAGCCGACTGGTTATTGGTGAACGCAACCGCATCCGCGAGCATGTCACGATGAACTGCGGGACCGAAGCAGGCGGCGGGCTGACGAAGGTCGGCGATGACGGCTTGTTCATGGCAGGCTGTCACATTGCCCATGACGCGATTCTGGGCGACCGCGTGATCGTGGTGAACAATGCTGCCGTCGCCGGGCACTGCATCATCGAAGATGACGTGATCATCGGTGGTCTGGCGGGCATACACCAGTTCGTGCGCATCGGGCGCGGTGCCATTATTGGCGCTGTGACCATGGTGACCAATGATGTGATCCCCTATGGCCTGGTGCAGGCCCCGCGCGGCGTGCTGGACGGACTGAACCTGGTCGGGCTGAAACGCCGGGGCGTGGCGCGCAGCGACATTACCGCATTGCGGGCTGCCTTTCAGATGTTGGCACAGGGCGAGGGGACATTCCATGACCGCGCCCGACGTCTGGGCGACGAGACCGGCAGCGACTATGTGCGCGAGATCGTCGATTTCGTCATGGCCGATACCGGCCGTCATTTCCTGACGCCGGGTTGATGCTTGCGTTGATCGCTGGGGGCGGCGGACTGCCCCATCGCGTGGCGTCGGCCCAAGCCGACCGGCCTTTGGTCTGTGGGTATGAAGGCGTCGCCGTCGAAGGGGTGGAAGTCGATCAGACATTTCGCCTTGAAACCCTTGGATCGCTGATAAAATCCTTACAGGATCAAGGCGTTACGCAGGTTTGCCTGTGCGGTGCCATTGCAAGGCCCAGTTTCGACCCTTCAAAGCTTGATGCGCTAACGATGCCTCTGGTGCCCGCCTTTCAAAAGGCATTGGGTGCCGGTGACGATGGCGCACTGCGGGTTCTGATCGATATTTTCGAGACGTCAGGCTTCACGGTGCGTGCTGCCCATGAACTTGCCCCTGATCTGCTGGCCAGCCCCGGTGTGCTGAGCACCAAAGCGCCAGACACACAGATGACCCAAGATGCCGCGCGGGCGGCGCAGGTGGTGGCGACACTGGCCCCGATGGACATCGGTCAATGTTGTGTCGTTGGCGGTGGTCAGGTCTACGGGATCGAGACAATTGGCGGCACGGATCATCTGTTGGCCACTTTACCCGACCGGGTGCAAAGCGCCTCTGCCATTCTGTTCAAGGGCCCGAAGCCAGACCAAAGCCGTCTTGTCGACATGCCGACCATCGGCCCAGCAACGCTTGAGGCAGCGCACAAGGCGGGATTGGCCGGGATCGTGATTGTCGCCGGGAACGTCATCGTTCTTGAGCCCGAGCGTTGCAAGACGCTGGCCGATGACCTTGGTCTGGTGCTGTGGTCGCGGGCGACGGCATGAAGGTGTTCATCATCGCGGGGGAGCCTTCGGGCGACCGCCTTGGCGGGGCCTTGATGGCAGGGCTGAAATCCCTGCGACCGGATGTGACATTTCAAGGGATCGGCGGAAGCGAAATGGCGGCCCAAGGGCTGCAAAGCCAATTCGACATGTCCGAACTGTCGGTCATGGGGATTGCCGAGGTATTGCCAAAATACCGCGCCTTGATGGCCCGCATCAACGAGACTGCAGAGGCGGTGATTGCCGCCAGGCCCGATGTGATGATCACCATCGACAGCCCCGATTTCTCCTTGCGCGTGGCCAAGCGCGTCAAGGCGCGGTCCGATATCCGCACAGTGCATTACGTGGCACCGACAGTTTGGGCGTGGCGCCCGGGTCGGGCCAAGAAGATGGCGCGCTTTATTGACCATGTGCTGGCCTTGTTCCCCTTTGAACCGCCTTTGATGCAGGCCCATGGCATGGATTGCGATTTTGTCGGGCATCCGGTTGTGGCTGAGCCTGTCGCGACCGCCGATGACGCCGCAGCGTTTCGCGCCGCACATGATATCGGCGACGCACCGTTGTTGGTGGTGCTTCCCGGTTCTCGCCGCTCCGAGGTGGCAAAGCTGTCCGGAGTCTTTGGCGAAGCGGTGGGGCTGTTCGCCAAGGGTCGTCCCGCACTGCGTGTGGTGATCCCCGCAGCAGGCGCTGTGGCGGATGCCGTAGTAGAGGCAACCCGTGATTGGCCCGTGTCACCGACGATTCTTGATCCGCGGGGGATGACAGGAGAAGAGGCGCAAGCCCGAAAGCGCGCTGCCTTCCGTGCGGCGGACCTTGCCCTGGCCGCATCTGGGACAGTGTCATTGGAGCTTGCCGCGGCACAGACGCCGATGGTGATCGCCTATCGCATGCATTGGTTGAGTTTTCGTTTGATCAAGGCGATGGCCCTGATTGATACGGTGACGCTGGTCAATCTGGTGTCCGACACGCGGGTCGTGCCGGAGTTTCTGGGGCCAGACTGCTTGCCTGACAAGATTGCAGCTGGCTTGGCGCAGGTTCTGGGCGCACCGGATGCGCAGAAAACCGCAATGGAAGTGACCATGGACCGCTTGGGGCAGGGTGGTGAATCACCCGGTTTGCGAGCGGCGCGTGCTGTTTTGGACCGGATTTAATCGATATTCAGGGGCGGAA
>NZ_DS999213.1:613349-758750 GCF_000156335.1 Roseobacter sp. GAI101 | reverse complement strand
GCAAATCCCAATGAATTCAGCGGCGGGGTGTGATCGAGAGGCATGGCAATACTCCGGGAGGTTTGATGCGATATATATGAAAATCCGCCCTATTCTCAAGGGGGGCCTTTAGGTGTCTTTAAGATCACAGCGCGCAAGGTGCCCCCCGTATCAGTGTTGGGTGAGTATTATGTATTTAAAGAAGGTAGTGGGGCCCAGGGCAGTGACGTTGCCGGATGGATCGACGTTTACACAGGCGGACCTGCCGGATCAAACGACGCGGCGGTGGGTGGCGTCGCGCAAGGCCGCCGTTGTGCGCGGTGTCGTCTACGGATTGATCAGCCAGTCAGAGGCGCTTGATCGCTATCAGATCAGCAATGACGAGTTCATGGAATGGGTACGGGCGGTGTCTGAGCATGGAGAAGCGGCATTGCGGGCCACGGCATTGCAAAAATATAGACAACTTTAAGTTGCCTTGATAAGCTGAAGTCGTCATTAACGTGTGATTAAGTAATTTTGTTCACGGTACAAATCGTATCCCAATTTAATCGAGCGGAGAAGATGAATGCGCGTATTGCTGGTAGAAGATGATCCAACGACCTCTAAAAGTATCGAAATGATGCTGACCCATGCGAATTTGAACACTTATGCGACCGATTTGGGGGAAGAGGGTATCGATCTGGCGAAACTGTACGACTACGATCTTATTCTTCTTGATCTGGATCTGCCTGACATGAACGGTCATGAAGTCTTGCGCCAATTGCGGCTAAGTCGGATCGAGACGCCAATTTTGATCCTGTCCGGTGCCGATGACACAGAAAGCAAGATCAAGGGTTTCGGTTTTGGAGCCGACGACTATCTGACCAAGCCATTTCACCGAGAGGAACTTGTCGCGCGCATTCACGCGATCATCCGCCGTTACAAAGGGCATTCGCAGTCGGTTATCCAGACCGGACAGGTTTCCGTGAATCTGGATGCCAAAACGGTGACGGTTGACGACAAGACAGTCCACCTGACGGGCAAGGAATATCAGATGTTCGAATTGCTCAGCCTGCGCAAGGGCACCACCCTGACCAAGGAAATGTTTCTGAACCATCTCTATGGCGGGATGGACGAACCTGAATTGAAGATTATCGACGTCTTCATCTGCAAACTTCGCAAAAAGCTCAGCACCGCGACGGGTGGAGAAAACTACATCGAAACCGTTTGGGGCCGCGGGTATGTGTTGCGCGATCCGGAACCGTCTTCACTTTCGTCGCCGCAAAGACTTGCCGTCGGCGTATAGCGTACAAAGACCGTCAAATCTGCTAGACCTGCCATAGATCGCTGCGTATTTATGCCCTCGTATCGGAAATAGGCAGGGGCAGATCATTGGCAGAACATATCGCAGTTCAAGACCTTAGCAAAGATCAGGCCGCTGAAGAATTACGACGACTCTCCGGGCTATTGGCACAGGCGAACAGGCAGTATTACGCCGAAGACGCGCCCCAGATTTCGGACGCGGAATATGATTGTCTGAAAAGGCGCAATACTGAAATCGAGACACGGTTTCCGTCGCTTAAACGCGCGGATAGCCCGACAGAACAGATTGGGGCGACCCCATCAGAGGGTTTTTCAAAGGTTCGGCACGAAGTTCCGATGCTTTCTTTGGGAAACGCGTTTGAGGATGAGGACGTCGTTGAATTTGATGGGCGTATCCGGAAGTATCTAGGACTGCCGTCGGACGCAGATTTGGACTTTACCGCAGAACCAAAGATTGACGGCCTGTCGCTGTCTTTACGCTATGAAAATGGCCTGCTGGTTCAAGCCGCGACACGGGGCGACGGGGCTGTTGGTGAAAACGTGACAGCAAACGCGCGTACAATACAGACGATCCCGAAAAAGCTGGACAGTGCACCAGACGTGATCGAAATACGTGGTGAAGTTTACATGAGCCACGACGACTTTGATGCGTTGAACGCGCGTCAGGGGGAACGTGGTGGCAAGCTGTTTGCCAACCCGCGCAATGCTGCCGCAGGATCACTACGACAACTTGATGCTGAAATCACGCGGTCGCGACCGTTGAAATTCTTTGCCTATGCATGGGGGGCTTTGTCCGAACCCTTGGGCCAGACGCAATCCGAGGCGATCAAACGAATGGAAAACATGGGGTTTTGCACGAACCCTTTGACGGAGCTTTGTTCTTCCGTGGCGGAAATGATCGATCAATACCGCAAGATAGAAGCCCAACGCGCGACGCTTGGATATGACATCGACGGCGTCGTCTACAAGGTAAACGACCTCGCACTTCAGGAACGGCTCGGGTTTCGGTCGACCACCCCCCGCTGGGCCATCGCACATAAATTTCCGGCGGAACTGGCTTGGACCACCTTGGAAGACATCACAATTCAAGTCGGCCGCACCGGTGCCTTGTCGCCCGTCGCACGGTTGAAGCCCGTGACCGTTGGCGGGGTCGTCGTGTCGAACGCGACGCTGCACAACGAGGACTACATCAAGGGCGTCGACAGCAAGGGAAACCAGATTCGCGACGGCAAGGATATTCGTGTTGGCGATTGGGTCCAGGTTTACCGTGCCGGCGACGTGATCCCCAAGATTGCGGACGTCGATCTATCAAGGCGCCCTTCTGATTCTGTTCCTTTCGATTTTCCAACCATTTGTCCCGAATGCGGCAGCGACGCGATCCGCGAAGAAGGTGATGCCGTCCGGCGCTGTATGGGGGGGCTGGTCTGCCCCGCGCAGGCCGTTGAAAAGCTGAAGCATTTCGTTTCCCGTGCCGCTTTTGATATTGACGGGCTGGGGGCCAAGCAGGTCGAACAATTCTACACCGATGGCTGGATTGCAGAGCCTGCTGACATCTTCACCCTTCAGGCCCGATATGGGTCGGGGGTGCAGCAGCTCAAGAACCGCGAGGGCTGGGGTGAAAAATCAGCCACCAAGCTCTTTCAAGCCATCGACGACAAAAGAACCATCCCACTGGCGCGCCTGATCTTTGCCCTCGGCATCCGCCATGTGGGCGAGGCGGCTTCAAACCTGATCGCGCTGCATTACGGCACGTGGTCTGCTTTCATCACCGCGATGGAAAATGCGCGCGAAGCATCGGGACCCGCGTGGGACGATCTGATCAGTGTGGACGGCGTGGGGCAGGTGATGGCCCAATCCCTGGTCAGCACCTTCGCCCAAGAGGCAGAGCGCGCATCCATTGACCGGCTGGTGGCCGAACTTTCGATACAGGACGCCACGCGCCCTGATACGCAAGGCTCTCCCGTGGATGGCAAAACCGTAGTGTTTACCGGAACGCTTGAAAAAATGACCCGTGCCGAAGCCAAGGCGCGCGCCGAACGGTTGGGGGCCAAGGTATCGGGGTCGGTCAGTGCCAAGACCGATATCCTGGTGGCGGGTCCCGGTGCCGGATCGAAAGCCAAGAAAGCGGCGGAACTGGGCATTGAAATCCTTGACGAAGATGCCTGGCTTGACCTGATTGCGGGCGCATGAGCGGTAGGCCGGAACCCCTTTTTCCGCTGTTTGCGGGTCTTGAAACCTTGGAAGGGGTTGGCCCCAAAACGGCACAGCATTTCGCGCAATTAGGGATCCAAGCGCCGCGTGACCTGTTGTTTACATTGCCTTATTCCGGCATCGATCGTCGTTTGCAGGCCTCTCTCAAGGATTCGGTGTTGCCCGCCACCGTCACTGTCGCAGTCACGGTGGGGCCGCACCGCGCGCCCGCCAACAAGGGTGGGGCGTACCGAATCCATGTCGAAGACAGCGGCACCGCGTTCCAGTTGGTCTTTTTCCACGCCCGCGGCGATTATTGGAAACGCCAGTTGCCGGAGGGGTCGCGGCGGATCGTGTCGGGGCGGGTGGAGCTGTTCGATAGGATGGCGCAGATGGTTCACCCCGATTTCGCGGTAGCAGAGGAGGACGCAGACCAGATTCCGACCTTTGAACCGGTCTATCCCTTGACCAGCGGCATCACGCAAAAGCTGATGTACAAGGCCACACGCGCGACATTGGCCCGCGTGCCGCCCTTTGATGAATGGATCGATCCGTCGCAAAAATCCCAGTCAGGCTGGCCGGATTTTGCGACTGCGGTTGCGGCGGCTCATGATCCTGAAAACCAGAGTGATTTGTCGGCGGCAGCCCCTTCGCGTGAACGTCTGGCCTATGACGAACTTATGGCACATCAACTTACGCTGGCCCTCGCGCGTGCCAGGGATCGACGCAAAAAGGGCCGCGCAAGCGTCGGCGACGGCCGCTTGCAGGGCCGCGTACTGGCTGCCCTGCCGTATAAGCCAACCGGTGCACAGACCAGGGCCATTTCAGAAATTGCCCATGATATGGCCAGCGCACAGCGCATGAACCGCCTTTTGCAGGGCGATGTGGGCGCGGGCAAGACCCTGGTCGCTTTCATGGCCTTGCTTGCAGCTGTCGAAGCCGGCGGGCAGGGTGTGCTGATGGCTCCTACGGAAATCCTGGCGCGCCAACATCTGGAGGGCCTGAAACCGTTGGCTGAACAGGCCGGCGTGGTGCTGGAAATCCTGACCGGCCGCGATAAGGGCGCTGAACGGCGATCCAAACTGGCAGCACTCGAAAAAGGCGATATCCAGATCCTTGTCGGTACCCATGCCGTGTTTCAGGCCGATGTCAGCTTTGGTGATCTGCGCCTTGCGGTGGTCGATGAACAGCACCGCTTTGGCGTGCGCCAACGGCTGGAGCTGGGGCAAAAGGGCAAGTTGGCCGATGTTCTGGTGATGACAGCAACGCCGATCCCACGGTCATTGGCGCTGGCGCAATACGGCGACATGGATGTGTCTGTCCTTGATGAAAAACCGCCCGGGCGCAAACCGATCCGCACGGCCTTGGTCAGCACGGACCGCATTGACGAGGTGATTGGCCGCCTGCGCGCCGCGATTGACGAGGGGCGACAATGCTATTGGGTCTGTCCGCTGGTTGAGGAAAGCGAAGTCAGCGATCTGATCGCCGCAGACGCCCGTTTCAAACGTTTGCGCGCGGTCTTGGGCGAAGGCATCGTCGGGCTGGTCCACGGCCAGATGCCACCCGCCGAAAAGGACGCCGCCATGCGCGCCTTCCAGCGCGGTGAAACCAAGGTGCTGGTTGCCACGACCGTGATCGAAGTGGGCGTCGACGTTCCAAATGCCAGCATCATGGTGATTGAACGCGCCGAAAGCTTTGGCCTCGCACAGTTGCACCAGTTGCGCGGGCGTGTGGGGCGGGGGCAGGCGGCCTCGACCTGCCTGCTGATGTATCAAGCGCCGCTGACGGAAACCGGTCGCCAGCGCCTGGAGGTACTGCGCGAGACAGAGGACGGTTTCGTGATTGCCGAAACCGACCTGAAGATGCGGGGCACGGGCGACTTGATCGGGACAGCGCAATCGGGTGTGCCGCGGTTTCGTGTCGCCGATCTGGAACGGCAGGCGGGGCTGATGCAGATCGCGCAATCGGATGCCCGCAAGCTGCTCGCCGACGATCCTGAGCTGGTCAGTCCAAGAGGGAAAGCCGCGCGGATGCTGTTGTGGCTCATGCGCCAAGATGAAGCGATCCGTTTGATATCAGTAGGTTAGACCTATTCGTTCCACTTTGTTCGCAAATGTTCTCAAAAAGTTCTTTACAGGGCATTAATAAAATGAGAACAAAGAGGCAACAGAAAACGGAGCACGCATATGACGATGATCAAGACAGTCAAAGCTATCGCGAAACGGTCGCAAGACACGCTTTTGCAGGACGCCGCCGGTATGGCAGCGTTGGTTGTGATCTTGGTTGTCGGGTTGCATCTTCCCGCCTTTGTTTGACTTCTGCCTGCGCATTCATGGCGCTTTGATCCAACCCAACGCATCTGTCCCAAACTTTATGCGTCCGACCGGTTCTGCCTGTTCCACGTCGGAATGCACCGAAATGTCCCTTTCGGTTCTGGATCAAAGCGAGCCTGCGTGAATACCGCATCCTTGCGCCGCCATCCCTTTGGATGTGCGGCGTTTTTTTTGGCTGAACGGCGCGTGAAAGGTCAGATGTTCTGCGCCGCTTCCTGCGTCTGGGTCTGCTGCATCGCTTCGGCAATTGCCTCAATGCTCAGCAAGATCGACGCATGCCGGTTCTTGTATTCTGCGGCAGGTGTCAGCACCTCGAACCCGTCAAACGGCGCGTCCGGCACCGGGCCTTTGCCCTTTAACATCGCCTTAAGCTGGTCACGCGCAGTCTGAACCTGGGCCAATGTCGCGCCGACAGCAGCCTGGCCTGCAACGGCAGCCGCAGCTTGACCCAAAGCACAGGCTTTGACGTCCTGACCCAATTCCACCAGCTTGCCATCTGCGACAACCACGTCCACCGTCACCGTGGACCCGCATAGGGGCGAACGCCACGTCACGGTTGCATCGGGATGATCCAGCCGACCCAAATGCGGAATGTCAGCTGCCAACCCCAGGATACGGGCGGAGTAAAGCTTGATCAGGTCGGTATCGGCAGTCATGGCTGTTCCTTTCGGCGCTTACCTCCTACATAAGCCCTCACGCGGATGATGCAAAAATTAAATGAAGGGGCAGCCCATGGATTTTGATCCCGGCACATTGAAATACAACAACGCGGGGCTGATCCCAGCCATCGCGCAGGATGCAGTTTCCGGTGAGGTGCTGATGATGGCGTGGATGAACGCCGACGCCGTCAGCCAAACATTGTCCACCGGTCGCGTGACTTACTGGAGCCGCTCGCGCCAATCCTTCTGGATCAAGGGCGAGACCAGCGGCCATGTGCAGGAATTGGTCGAACTGCGCATCGATTGCGATCGCGATTGTCTTCTGGTCCGTGTGAACCAGACCGGCGCGGCCTGTCATACCGGACGGCGAACTTGCTTTTACACGCGGGTCGAAGACGGTGTTGAGCGGATCACGATGGAAGTCCAGGATTAAAAACGACTTCTAAAGCCCTACCATTGAACGGATATCTTCCGGTGACGCACCTTCGCGACGATACAGTGAAATGGCGCGGGCGTCGTCACGTTTGGCCAGCCGTTTGCCATCATCATCGCGGATCAACAGGTGGTGATGGTAAAGCGGCGGTTTGTGTCCGAGCAGATGAAGCAGCAAGACCTGCACTTGCGTAAAATCAAAAAGATCAACGCCGCGCACCACATGCGTGATGCCCTGGCGGATGTCATCAAGGGCAGAGGCGAGAAAATAGGCGGCGGTTTGAATGTCTTTCCGCCCGATGACAATATCGCCCACATCTGACATTAAATACGTCTTATCAATAGGGTATATACCTTTCTTCAAGTCGCCTGTTTCCTCAAAGCTCAGGTTTGTTCCGGAAATTTCGGCGCAAGCGAGATCCATGTGCAACCGCAACGCATCCGAAGCGCCCCGATCGGCGATGCTGCGGGCCTTGCAGATTTGAGGATAGACCGCATGGGGCGCGCCTTCTTGAGGGGCAGCCAAAGCGGCGGCGATATCCTTGCGGCTGCACCCACAGGGATAGGTCAATCCGCGCGAGGTAAGTACCGAAACACTTTGATTATAAATATCAAAATGATCAGACTGCATCAACGGATCGGCATCCCACGTGATACCAAGCCAAGTCAGATCATTAATGATCTGCGCCGTATATTCCGGCTTGCACCGCTCAAGATCCGTATCCTCGAACCGCAGCAGGAACTGCCCACCGGCTGCGCGCGCCATGTCATGGGCCAGCAGCGCTGAATAGGCGTGCCCCAGATGGAGCGGACCCGTGGGGGACGGCGCAAAACGGGTGACAAAGATCACGCCGGAACGTGGCTGCCATTCAGCCAGGCCTGCCAGTCGGTCTTGGCACGGTCGGTATAGGCTTTGTAGCGGTCTTTGCGGCCACGGCGGCCCGATTTCAGCCCTTCAACCGGGGGGAACAGCCCGAAATTCACGTTCATCGGCTGGAACGTCTTCGCCTCGGCCCCGCCGGTGATGTGGGTGATCAATGCACCTGTCGCCGTGGTGGGTGGCGGCGGTGTCGCAGCTTCGCCCCTGATTTCGGCCACGGCAAGGCGACCGGCAAGCAGGCCCATGGCGGCACTTTCAACATAGCCTTCAACGCCAGTGATCTGGCCCGCAAAGCGGATGTTGGGCTGGCTGCGCAGGCGCATCTGGTCATCCAGCAACGTCGGCGAGTTCAGGAATGTATTGCGATGAATGCCGCCAAGACGCGCGAAAGACGCGTTCTCAAGGCCTGGAATCATCCGCAACACTTCCGTCTGTGCGCCGTATTTCATCTTGGTCTGGAAACCGACGATATTGTACAGCGTCCCCAGCTTGTTGTCTCGGCGCAGCTGCACCACGGCATAGGGCTTGTTTTCGGGATCGTTGGCGTTGGTCAGACCGACGGGTTTCATCGGACCAAAGCGCAAGGTCTCGCGGCCGCGTTCGGCCATCACCTCGATCGGCAGGCAGCCGTCGAAATATCCGGCGGTTTCACCCTCCTTGAATTCGGTCTTATCCGCAGACAGCAGGGCGTCGATGAACGCCTCATAGGTGGCCTTGTCCATCGGGCAGTTCAGGTAGGCTGTGCGCTCTTCCTCAGTATCGCCCTTGTCATAGCGTGATTGCATCCACGCTTTGGTCATGTCGATGCTCTCGTGATAGATGATCGGCGCGATGGCATCGAAAAACGCCAGGGCTTCCGCACCCGTTTCAGCGGCGATTGCCTGGGCCAGCGTACCCGATGTCAGCGGACCGGTCGCGATGATCCAATGTCCCTCGCGCGGCAGCTCGGTGATCTCGCCGTATTCAACGGTGACATTGGGGTGCGCCATCAGGGCAGCCGTCACCGATTCCGCAAATGGGTCACGGTCGACGGCCAAGGCTCCACCGGCAGGCAGGCGGTGTTTTTCCGCCGTCGCCATGATCAGACCGTTCGCCGCGCGCATTTCCCAATGCAGCAAGCCGACGGCGTTCTGTTCGCTATCGTCTGACCGGAATGAATTGGAGCAAACCATTTCGCCCAAAAAACCTGTTTGATGCGCAAAAGTGCCTACTTTGGGCCGCATTTCATGCAGCACCACCTGGATGCCTGCGTTTGCAGCCTGCCAAGCAGCCTCTGATCCGGCCATGCCGCCGCCGATGATATGGAGTGTTTGTGTCATGCCAGCGATGTAGGCCAGCAGACGCTTCAACGCAAGTGAGACAACTGTCGTGCGATGCGTCGTAAGGTCATGGGAATGTCAGGAGTTTGAGATTTTTGGGGTCGCCGCTGCGGGAACGGTCGATCAGTGAGAGGCTGACCTGGAGGGACCTTCCGCCAGCGACGACCCAAAATCATCAAGGCATTCGCCTTGTCTCATTTGTGCCCAATTTATGCCTGAATTGCCAGAAAAAAAATTGCAACAATAATAAGTACATTGGAAACAATTTCGGGGACGGGCTGGTGGCGCGTTATTGCTCCCACTCCGGGTCGCGCTTTTCCAGAAAGGCGCTGATGCCTTCCTTGGTGTCGCGGTGCAGCATGTTTTCGACCATCACGTCGCCGGTATAGGCATAAGCCTGATCTGTCGGCATCGACAGTTGCGCGTAAAACGCCTCTTTTCCGATTTTGACCGCGACCGCCAGCTTGCCTGCAATCTTGTCAGCGAGGGCCTGCGTTTCGACCGACAGATCGTTTTCGGAAACCACGCGATTCACCAAACCAAGCTCGCAGGCGCGACCGGCGTCGATGAAGTCACCGGTGGTCAACATCTCGAACGCCTGCTTGCGCGGAATGTTGCGGCTGAGGGCGACCATCGGGGTAGAGCAAAACAGCCCGATGTTCACGCCATTGACCCCGAACCGCGTGCCTTCGGCCGCAACGGCCAAATCGCAGGTGGCAACCAGTTGGCACCCGGCCGCCGTGGCAATGCCATGGACCTGTGCAATCACCGGCTGCGGCATCGACTGGATGCGCGCCATGACGGCGCTGCAACGCTCAAACAGATCGCGAAACTTCGCCGCGCCGCCGTCTTCTGCCTGCCGCATTGCCGTCATCTGTTTCAGATCGTGCCCCGCGCAAAACGCCTTGCCACGCCCCGACAGGATCACGACACGCACCGACGGGGTGTCGGCTATGGTATCAAGAGCGGCCTGAAGCGCCGCAAGCATCTCGTCAGAAAGCGCGTTCAGACGCTCGGGCGCGTTCATCGTCAGCCGTGCGACCGCAGCGTCATACTCTACTTCTAGAATTGTCATCTTGCTCTCTCCCTGAATTTACCAGAGCCTATCCCCGACATATGACGGAGGACAAGTATGCCGATAATGATGGATGCCGACGCGCTGACGGTTTTTATGAAAGACGTGTTCAAACAGGTGGCCGATGATTTTGCGATCGACCATGTGGGCGAAACCGATCTGACGACGCGTTTGCTGGTGGGGGACCAGCACTTGCGCCCCGGCGGCACAATTTCCGGCCCGTCGATCTTTGCGCTGGCGGATGTCAGCGCCTATCTGATGACCTTGGCGCGGATTGGGCCGAAGGCGTTGGCGGTTACGACGAACTGTTCGATCGACTTCATGCGAAAACCGGCGGCAGGTGTCGATCTGATATCTCGGACACGACTGCTGAAGCTGGGCAAGTTGCTGTCGGTCTGCGATGTGCTGGTGTTTTCCGAAGGAATGGACACGCCGGTCGCGCGGGCGTCGCTTACCTATGCTATTCCGCCGAAATAGGGCGGATCATTTAGCGTATTGATACAATCGAAAAATGGGCCGGTATGTACCGGCCCAAGTGAAGAGGTCTGAAAGGTGCCACAGGGATGTCACGCCTTCCAGAACACCTTGATCGACTCATCATGAGCCTCTGTCGGTGTTAGTCCCACGTCGCGCAACTGCCATGGCTCCAGTTGGGCCAAAGCAACTCGAGTGCGGCGACGGGATGCCATTTTCGTGACGCAGACCGCAAATTTAACCGCAAGAACAGCGGCAACGGGCGTGCCGCGCTGGTTCAGGGTTGCTACCATTTCGTTGGAAAGGGTGAGGGTCTGTGTCATGAGAATCTCCTATGTTAAATTGTATTGACACAATGTTTGTATTTGCCGTAATGTAGGGGTACAAAATGCGATACATTTTGAAAAGGAAAACATTGTAATGGGTACAATTTGGCAGCCGTCGCTGGAAGATGGGCCGGGACCCAAGTACAAGGCCGTTGTCGCGATGATCCGTGACGCGATCAAAACAGGCGCGCTCTCACAGGGGGCGAAACTGCCGCCGGTGCGCGAATTGGCCTGGAAGTTGAAGATGACACCGGGCACCGTTGCGCGCGCGTATACGCTGCTTACCGAAAGCGGCGTTTTGCAGGCTGAGGTCGGGCGCGGCACCTTCGTGGCGACGCAGTTGGCGGCCCCGACCAGCGACGCCCCGATCGAGATTGATGTGATCGCCCACTTTGATGACAGGGACGGCGAAAGGGACCACTACAATGTGAACATGTTCTCGCCGTATCTGCCCTCGGCCGGGCAGGCGACGCTGATCAAGAACCTGTTGGCCGAAATCGCCCAGAATCCACCGTCAGGCGTGATGCATTACCCAAGCCGCACCGGCGCGCAACCCGCCCGCGAAGCGGTTGTGCGTTGGCTGACGGGCACGCCCCTCGGGGCATTCGGGGAGGCGGATATCGTGCTGACCCACGGCGGGCAAAACGCGCTGTCCTTGGTGTTTCAGTCGATCCTGAAGGGGTCACGACCCGCAATCCTGATCGAGGAACTGTCTTACCCCGGTTTCCGCCGTGCCGCCGAGTTGCTGCGCGCCGATGTGATCCCCGTGGCGATGGACGCCGATGGCGTGATCCCCGAAGCGCTGGAAGAGGCCGCCAGAAACCACGACGCGCAGATTTTCTGCACCTCGCCCGAGGTCCATAACCCCACGGGCTGCTTTACCCCAGTGGCCCGCCGCGAGGCGCTGGTACAGGTGGCGCGCAGACATGACCTGCAAATCGTCGAGGATGACTGCTACAGGATGCGGGTCGACCGCGCGCCGACGTACCGGATGCTGGCCCCGGAACGCGGCTGGTATATTTCGTCGCTAGCCAAGACACTGACACCCGCACTGCGCATCGGTTTCGGCATCGCCCCCGAAGAGCGCACAACCGATTTGCGACGGGTGGCGGAATACAACAGTTTTGGTCTGGCGACCCCGCTGATTGATCTGTGCGCAAAGCTGCTGACCCATCCGCAGATCGACACGCTGGCCGAAGGGACGCGGGCACGGTTCAACACCTATGTCCAAGCAGCGGTGAATATCCTTGGCGGCTATGACGTCGGATGGCGACAGGACGTGCCCTTCCTATGGCTTCGTCTACCGGTTGGATGGCGGGCAGGGGCGTTTTGCCAGGCTGCCGATGCGCAGGCCGTGCAACTCCGCTCTGCCGAGGAGTTCGTTTGCCGGGACGCCCGCGCACCCCACGCCGTGCGGATGGCGATAAACGCAGGCGTTCCCCTGAAAAGCTTTGAGGCGGCGATCCTGCGGCTGCGCCAATTGCTGGACAATCCGCCGGAGCAGCTAAGCGTGTGAGTTTTATGGGGTATTATTATACCTAATTTATAAGTGTATGTTTTTGTTTGATTAAATGGAAAAGGTCGCGCTTGACGTGGCGAAGAGCGTGTTTATAACCCAGCCATCAGATAGCGGGGTTCGATCTTGAACCCTTTCACCAAATTAACGGGAATTCCGTCCATGAAAACCTTTTCTGCAACACCGGCAGATATCGACAAGAAATGGATCATCGTCGACGCTGAAGGCGTCGTCCTTGGCCGTCTTGCGTCGATCATTGCCATGCGTCTGCGCGGCAAGCACAAGCCATCCTACACACCTCACATGGATTGCGGCGACAACGTCATCGTAATCAATGCCGAGAAAATCCAGATGACCGGCAAGAAGCGTGAAGAAAACTTCTACTGGCACACTGGCCACCCTGGCGGGATCAAGGAACGCACCAAGGCACAGATCCTTGATGGCGCGCACCCCGAGCGTATCGTGACCCAAGCGGTCAAGCGCATGCTGCCCGGCAACCGCCTGAGCCGCCAGATCATGACCAACCTGCGCGTCTACGCCGGTTCCGATCACCCCCATGAGGCGCAAAGCCCCGAGGTTCTGGACGTGAAATCCATGAACTCTAAAAACACGCGGAGTGCATAAGCATGGCTGATGAAATCAAAACACTCGAAGGCCTCGAAGCGGCCGTCACCGAGAATGCTGCTGCCGAAGTCGAATTGACCCCACGCGAGCCCGTCCGTGACGCGCTTGGCCGTGCCTATGCGACCGGCAAGCGTAAAGATGCGGTTGCCCGCGTCTGGATCAAGCCGGGTTCCGGCAAGGTTATCGTCAACGGCAAGCCGCAGAACGAATATTTTGCACGCCCCGTTTTGCAGATGATCCTTGCACAGCCTTTCACCATCACAGGCACCGACGGTCAGTTTGACGTTGTCGCAACTGTGAAAGGTGGCGGTCTGTCCGGTCAGGCCGGCGCGGTAAAGCACGGTGTTTCCAAAGCACTTCAGCTTTATGATCCCTCCTTGCGCGGCGCGCTGAAAGCGGCAGGCTTCCTGACCCGTGACAGCCGTGTCGTTGAACGTAAGAAATACGGTAAGGCCAAAGCGCGTAAGAGCTTCCAGTTCTCCAAGCGCTAAACTTTACCTACAAGATGTCTGGAATGGGCCGCCCTTTTATCGGGGCGGCCTTTTTCGTGGCAACGGGCCCTTCGGGGAGAGTTTAGCTGGCAAAATGAAGCTGTCGGGGTGCTTTTGTTTCGGGCATTGGATGATTAGGTTAAAGACAAGTCAAACAGGAGATGTTCCATGCGCTATTCCGTCCTTGATCTGTCGCCGGTCCCAGAGGGGTCTGATACCCGTCAGGCGATTGCCAATACGGTTGATCTGGCGCGCCATGCCGAAGCGGCGGGGTATCACCGCTATTGGCTTGCAGAGCATCACAATATGCCGGGCATTGCATCGGCGGCGACATCGGTGGTGATTGGGCATGTTGCGGATCACACCACGTCCATCCGTGTCGGTGCAGGGGGCATTATGCTTCCCAACCACGCGCCACTTGCGATTGCAGAACAGTTTGGCACCTTGGCCACCATTCACGGCGACCGGATCGATCTGGGCCTGGGGCGCGCGCCTGGTGGCGATCAGGCGGTGTATCATGCGCTGCGCCGGGGCATGCAGGGCGGCGACCGGTTTCCCGATGATGTGGCCGAGTTGATGGAGTACTTGGGCGACGCGCAGCCCGGGGCAAGGGTCAGGGCACATCCGGGCCAGGGGACACATGTGCCGGTCTGGATTCTGGGATCATCGCTTTACGGGGCGCAACTGGCGGCGCATTTCGGGCTGCCTTATGCGTTTGCATCGCATTTTGCGCCCGATGCGCTGGAGGATGCCACCGCAATCTATCGCCGTGACTTCAAACCGTCCACAGCATGGGCCAAACCGCATTTCATGTTGGCAGTGAATGTCTTTGCCGCTGACACGGACACACAAGCGGCTTATCTGCGAACCTCCGTCCAACAGGCCTTCGTGCGGTTGCGCACGGGAAATCCGGGAAAATTGCCCCGTCCGGTAGATGATATAGATGCCGAGGTTGGCGCACAGATGCGGCAAGCCGTCGATCAGGCGTTGCGGATCACCGCCGTGGGCAGCCCCGACACCGTAAAAGCGCAGCTTACTGCGTTGATAGATCGGTATCAGCCAGACGAAGTGATCCTGTCAGGGCAAATCCATGATCATGCAGCACGGGTGCGATCCTTGCAGATCGCAGCAGAGGTGATGACCGATATCAACAACCAGCGCGCAGCAGCCTAAGGCTGCGTCCCTCGGGATCAGCGTCTGACCGGTCTGGGTTTGGGCACGAGCGTCACACGTCCGGATCGACCAGACCAAGCCCGCGCAGATAAATGCCGATCCCGCTTTCAAGCAGTTCGTCCGCCGGAAAAGGCGAGGCGCGTCCCGGTGAGTTTCGGGCAAAAAGCTCGACGACGCCATGGCTCAGCGCCCAGACATGCGCCGAAAACATTGCGGCGGGCGGTCGTTTATGGGCGGGAATGTGTTGGCTGAGGTCGGCGGCGGCTTGTTCAAGTACGCCGTTGGCACGGTTGGCGGCTGCCGCAAGTTCGGGCGTGCGGTTGACGGAAATGCCGCTTTCGAACATCGCGATGTAATGGCCGGGATAGGCGCGGGCGAAGGCGAGATAGGCGCGGCCCGTTGCCTCGAATGCCTTGAGCGCCGAAGGCTGACCCGACCGATACGCCGCCTCCATCCGTTCGGCGAAGATCTCGTAGCCTTGCAGCGCGCCTTCGGCGATCAGATCTTCGCGCCCGTCGAAATGCCGGTAGACGGCGGCGGGGGTGACGCCTGCCTGCTTTGCAGCCTCGGACAGGGTGAACCCTGTGGGGCCGCGCAATTCGATCAGCTGCAACGCCCCTTCGATCAAGGCCTGGCGCAGGTTGCCGTGGTGGTAGCCCTGTTTAGGCATCCCAGATATCCGGGCCGCCACAGATCTGCGCATCAAGCGCGCCGATGGCCTTTTCGTTCTTTCTCGCATAGTCAAATTCATGCAACACCGTGCGGATCGCATTCAACCGCGCACGGCGTTTATCGTCCGACCGGATGATCGTCCAAGGGGCGGCAGCGCTGTTCGAACGTGTCAGCGTCTCGCTGATCGCGGTGCTATATTCATCCCACTTGGCAAGACCTTTGACGTCGATCATGCTCAGCTTCCATTGCTTGAGCGGATCGCTTTCGCGCGCCAACATCCGGCGTAATTGTTCGCCCCGTCCGACGTTAAGCCAGAATTTGAACAGATGAATCCCGTCATCGACCAGCATCTCTTCAAAGGGTTGGACCTGAGCGAAAAAATGTTCCCGTTGCGCATCGGTACAAAAGCCGAAGACCGGCTCGACAACGCCGCGGTTGTACCAGCTGCGATCGAAGAAAACCATTTCTCCACTGGACGGCAGATGCTGAATGTAGCGCTGAAAATACCACTGGCCCGCTTCGGTTTCGGTCGGTTTGGGCAGGGCCACGACCCTTGCGCCGCGCGGGTTGAGGTTTTCACGAAAGCGCCCGATGGTGCCGCCTTTGCCTGCGGCATCGCGCCCCTCGAAGACCATCGCGATGCGGGTGCCGCTGTCGCGCACCCAAGATTGCAGCTTGACCAGTTCGATCTGCAACAACGCCATTTCCTTGTCGTACTGCTTGCGGCCCATCCGTTCGGAATGTGGATAGCTGTCATTCAGGATATCGTCTTTTTCCGCACGCTTTATCGCCTGGCGGGTCACCTTTGGCGCGTCGTTTTCAAAATGGGCGCTGATCGCGCCGTCAAAGGGCAGGTCCATGGCGGCCTCCTGAGGGTGTCGTTGCAGTTGTTATGCAGCGTTCCGCGCCCTAGCGCAAACCCGCACGCGCGGCAGCACGGTCTATCGCGTCCCGCACCGCCGTGCGTTCAACATGCTGGGGCATATGGCCAATACCGGGCAGGACCGTCAAAGCGCCATCGGCAAGTTGCGTTATCAGAACCCGCGCATGGACTTCCAGCGGGACAATGGTATCGGCGTCCCCGTGTATCAGTTCAACCGGCATGGTCAGCGCGTCGTATCGCGGTACCATAGCCTTGATATGCGGTAAAAGCCCGTTGACCTGTTGTGCATTGGCCCGCATCGACGGACGCCGCAAGGATAGATCGGTACCGATATGTTCAGTATATCCCGATGGGGCCGGTTGCGGCGCAAAAATGCTGTCGACACTGTCGTTAACGGTTTTTTCAGGCAAGAACGCCGTGATCATCGGGATAACCAAAGCACTACCCAAGGTTGATCCGGTTACGCGGTATTGCCAGCCCAGATCACCGGGCCAGACATTGGACACTGCCGACACAAGCACCAACGCTGCTGTCTGATCGGGCCGCGCAAGCCCCCACGCCAAGGCAACCGCCCCGCCAAAGGAATGCCCAAGCACCACAGGATTGGTTACACCAAGCTGATCCGCCGCCTTTTGCAGAACATTGACCTGTTCGACCGGAGACGCGGCCCAACTGTTCCAGGCACCGCTTTTTGTCGGAAGATCATCGCTCCAGCCAAGGCCGGGACGGTCGAACAGAATCACCCGGTATCGTTTTGCCAAATCCTCGACCATGCCAAAGGTGAAATCCCGCATGTTCCCGGATGCGCCATGGATCAGCACCAGATCGGGGCCACTGCCTTGGATTTTTGCATGTACGGTGACGCCGTCGACATCCAAAAGCTGCCCGATTGCCGGGTAGGCGGCATTTGCCGTAACCTCGCGCTGATAGGCGCGCCACTGGACCAGAACGACAAATCCGACCACCACCAGGGCAAATATCGCGAGCATCTTACGTGCCAATATCATTCAGATCATATGGGGTGGATTGGTAAATCTCATTGATCCAATTGCCATAAAGCAGATGCGCGTGACTGCGCCAGCGGTTCAGCGGTGGCTTGGCCGGGTCATCGTCAGGATAATAATTGCAGGGCACATTGATCGGGGTCCCCGCCGCGGCGTCGCGGTCATATTCGTCCTTCAACGTGTCGCGGTCATATTCGAGGTGGTTGAAGATATAGAGCGCGCGGTGCGCAGGATCCTCGACCAGACATGGCCCGACCTCGGTGCTGCCCAGCAAGGTGGTCAAGCCGGGGATGGCATCAACTTCGGCCTGGCGCATTTCGGTCCACCGGCTGACTGGCACGACGCAATCATCCGAAAACCCGCGCAGATACGGCGACGATGGTGCAAGATTGACATGACGGAAACAGCCAAAGGCTTTTTCGGCCAACAGGTGTTTCGGGACGCCATGAAAGTGGTTGATCATCGCCATCCCACCCCAGCAAACCCCGAACGTAGAGTGCACGTTGGTTTGGGTCCAGTCCATCACGCGGGTCAGTTCGTCCCAATAGGTGACGTCCGCGAAATCCAGATGCTCGATCGGCGCACCGGTGATGATCAGACCGTCGAATTTCTCGTCCCAGACTTCTTCTACGGGGCGGTAAAAGCTTTCGAGGTGATCTGCGGCCGTGTTGCGCGACTGGTGGTCCGACATCCGCAGCAGGCTGAATTCAATCTGGATGGGCGTGGCCCCGATCAGCCGGGCAAACTGGTTTTCGGTCTGGATTTTCTTCGGCATCAGGTTCAGCAACGCGATGCGCAGCGGGCGGATATCCTGCTTGTCGGCCTCATGCTCGTCCAGCACCATCACGCCTTCATGCTTCAAGACGTCATAGGCGGGCAGGTCAGAGGGAAGCTTGATCGGCATCGGGATATATTTCCAAGTCTGTTGAGGGCTTTTAAATAGGGCGCAAGTTGGGGGCTGCCAAGGCTAGCTTGTCATGACATCCGCGATCAGATCGACAAAATCGGCCTCTGACGTCAGGGCACCGACCTGATCGGCGGTGATTGTAACGCCCCAACGGGCCATCGCCTCGTAGCGGGGCTGGCGGTGGGCAAGGGCCTGCGCATAGGTCCAGCGAATGAACGCATCTGGATCAACGTCGGCTTCTTCGCAGTTGTTTTCGCTTAGATATTCCTGCCAGACCCGCGCAAGAAATTCGGGCTGATAGGCCATCGGTTTAGGTGCTTTGTCAAAGCGGCGGATCAGTTCCTGGGTATGGGCGGCATCCCCTTTGATCCAGATCAGCAGACATTCCTCGGACAGCGCCTGAATCAGCGGATCGTGATCATCTTCGGGGTCCACCCATTCGCAGATCGACCCGCCAGTGTCGCAGATAAAATGCGGATAATCATAAAGTGCCTTCGCACGGCGGGCAAAATGTGCTGTGTCCAGAAGGGCAGCAATCTCGGCCTGTTTGAACGCGTCTTGCCGCGCGGCATATTCCGCCATGGGCAAGCCGCCCTTGGCCGGATCACCAGGTTTGCCCAACCACGTCGCCACGGGGGACAGATTGTCGAAGGTGATGTTCGACCCGATATAGATGCTATCGCTCAGCAGTAGATCGCGCAGGAACGGCACCTTCATCGCTTCGGCTTTGGCGTTGTCGGTGATGGTTTCACCAAGGTACCGCGTACCGATGCGGTAATCGATCGAGTAATGGAACCAGTCGCCGGCCCCGCGCAGCAAATGCGCCATATGGGTCTTGCCCAGGCCCGACATGCCAAAAACCAGCACCTTTTTGCGCGGTGCAGCGCGCCATGCGTCGGCAGTCGGATAAAGCATAGGGGGCGGTCCTTGGATCAAAGCTGTTTCGCTTTGAATATCGCAAGGTCCGAAGATACACCAGACGGTGCCCGGAATATCCCCGAGTTACGGTTTCTTATGGGTTTCGACCCACAGATTGATATAGTTGCCCGCAAAAATGATCGCCGCACCGACAAACACCCAAATATCCAGCGCCTCGGCGTAAACCAGCATCCCGATAATCGCGATCACCGGCAGGCGAATGAAATCAATCGGCACGACGACGGTTGCTGGTGCAATCGACAGGGCGGTCGTCAGACAATAATGCGCCACCAATCCGGCGACACCGATCAACAGCAAAAGCGGCGCGTGCGTCAGGGTGGGCACCGCAATATCCCCGTCATATCCGGCCATGACCAGTCCAAAGACCAACTGCGTCACCGTGAGGTAAAACAGGATTGTGGTGATGGTCTGCGTCCGGGTCAGCCGTTTGGTGAACATGATCGTGAGGGCAAAGAAGATCGCGCTTGCTGCTGCGGTGATCACACCGGCATTGATCCCCTCGATTGTGGGGCGCGCGACGACAAGGATACCGATAAAGCCCAGTACAGCCGCCAAGGCCCTGATCCTGGTCAGACGTTCGCCCAAAATCAGCGGTGACAAGACGATCACCCAAAGCGGAGATGTGAATTCTAGCGCGAAAACCTGCGCCAGGGGAATCACCGTCACCGCATAAAACCACAGATTCTGACCCGTGAAATGCGCCAGATTGCGCCAGATTTGCAGACTGAAATTGCGCGTGTTGATCTGTCGCCACTTGCCGGTCAGCAGGGCCAGCGACACGACGACAAGCACCCCCACGACCGACCGGTACATCATGATCTCGAAGGTGTCGTAGACGCCCGCCAGTTCGCGACCGGCCACAGCCATTGCGGAAAACGAACTGATCGACCCGCCCATCCAAAGGGCTGCCTTCAGGGTCGGGCTCACCTAGCGACGTCCAAAGCGTTGGCCGTAATGAATCGCATGGCTTTATTGACCGTTGAAAACTTGAAAAAGGGCAGGGTCCGTTGAAATTTCATCAGCGGTTCAGGTGCGGAACCAAATGCCGGTGTCGCTGACGCCGTTCGATGTCCAGATATAGCGCCAGTCCTTGGTAAGCTGGGCAAATTCTTCCCACTTCTCGGTTGCATAGCCATCAGTTGCACGGCGCGCATTGGGCGAAGTGGAGTTTTCGCACGGAATGTACCAGTTGATGTTATCAACGACCATCAGGCCGCCGGTCTTGATCTTGGGTACCATGGACAGCGCGCAGGTATCGCGGTGCGACCCGTCGACAAGGCAAAAGTCGATGCTGTCGCTGTCGAAACCGTCGATGATCTTTTCAAACGATTCAACATCGCTTGCCAGATGATACACCATCCGCTGCGATGCGATTTCGCTTTCGCAATCCTGACTGACCTTCTTATACCATCCTTCGTGGGTTTCGATGGACGTGATCTTGGCAATCTTGGACAAGAACCATCGCGTGCTTCTGCCAGAACCGAATTCGACCCCGACGTCTTGCTTGCGCAAGAGCTGCGCCAACAATTCAACGGACTCCTTGGTGAGCCACGGATGATTGGGGTTACGCTTTTCGTCCAGAACGACCGATAGCCGGTCAACAATATAACGAGGCGTGACATGCTTGAGAGTTGCCATAGGTCCGTCCTTCAGGGCGGCCCTTGCTTCTTTGAATGGAAGAGCCACGTTTAATAATTAACTACTCAACAAAGACAAACCTTCGGAGAGGTACACTCGGTTGAACTATAATGAAGCTATATTGGGCGCAACTTTATTTAACACCACGCCCAATATCAATTATTATGCAACATGACGTGAGTGCCCCCGACCTACGCGACATTTGCGAAACGCCGAAAAGCACTGTTGTCATAAACTCAGATCATTCCCATTCGATGGTACCCGGAGGTTTCGAGGTAATGTCGTAAGTGACGCGGTTGATGCCTGGGACTTCGTTGATGATCCGCGTGGCCGTCTCACCCAGAAAATCATGCGTGAATGGATAGTAATCAGCCGTCATGCCATCCACGGAATTCACGGCGCGCAGCGCGCAAGCGAAATCATAAGTCCGTCCGTCGCCCATCACGCCGACTGTCCGCACGGGCAGGATCGCCACAAAGGCCTGCCAGATTTCATCATAAAGACCATGTTTGCGGATCTGATCGATATAGACCGCATCGGCCTCGCGCAGGATGGCCAGTTTCTCGCGTGTGATTTCGCCGGGGCAGCGGATCGCAAGACCGGGGCCGGGGAAGGGGTGGCGACCGATGAAGCTGGCGGGCAGACCCAGTTCGCGCCCCAAGGCGCGCACCTCGTCCTTGAAGAGCTCGCGCAGTGGTTCGACCAGCTTGAGGCCCATCTTTTCGGGCAGGCCGCCGACGTTGTGGTGCGATTTGATCGTGACCGAAGGACCACCGGAAAACGACACCGATTCAATGACATCGGGGTACAGCGTCCCTTGGGCCAGAAACTTGGCATCGCCCACGGCAGTCGCATGCTTCTGGAACACGTCGATAAAGAGCCTGCCAATGATCTTGCGCTTGGTTTCCGGATCGGACACGCCGTCAAGCTCGCCCAGAAACAGATCTTGTTCGTCGGCGTGGATCAGCGGCATGTTGTAGTTGTCGCGGAACATGGTCACGACTTCTTCGGCCTCGCCCTTGCGCAGCAAACCGTGGTCCACGAAAACGCAGGTCAGCTGATCGCCGATCGCCTCGTGGATCAAAACGGCGGCAACGGAAGAATCAACACCGCCGGAGAGGCCACAGATCACCTTGGCATCACCCACCTGTGCACGGATGTTGGCAATGGCTTCCTCGCGGTATGCGCGCATCGTCCAGTCGCCCTTGAACCCTGCGAGTTTTACGAAATTTTCATACAGCTTGGCACCGTTCGGGGTGTGGTGCACTTCGGGATGGAACTGGACGGCATAGAAATGGCGTGACGCATCGCCCGTGATTGCGAAAGGCGCGTTGGGGGAAGTGCCGTAAACCTCAAACCCCGGTGCGATGGCGCTGACGTGGTCGCCATGGCTCATCCAGACCTGTTCGCGGTCGGTGGTAAACCACCCATCGAGCAGGTCCAGCCGGTCTGTGGTGGGGGTCACGAAAGCGCGGCCGAATTCGGCGGTTCCGTGGCCGCGTTCGACCTTGCCGCCCAGACAGTGCATCATGACCTGTTGGCCATAGCAGATCCCCAGGATCGGAACGCCCAGGTCAAAGACCGATTTCGGCGGCATCGGCGCACCTTCGGCAAAGACCGAAGACGGCCCACCCGAAAAAATCACCGCTTTGGGGGCGAAGTCGCGCAGGAACGCGTCATCCACCGTGTTGAAAGGGTGGATTTCGCAAAACACATTAAGTTCACGCAAACGGCGGGCGATCAGCTGGGTGACCTGGCTGCCGAAGTCGATGATGAGAAGGCGGTCATGGGTGATATCTGTCATGGTGACTGATTATGGGTGGATCGCGCGCGTGGCAAGGGTGGACTGGGGGCCAGCCCCCAGACCCCGGGGATATTTTTGAGCCAGAGAAGAAAGGATGTCGGTTTTTGCTGTCTTAGGACGCTATCTGCGTCAAAGGGGGGGGATGAATGGGGTAGCTAGACCTCAAATTTAGCGAAAAGGGTGAACGATGGCGGAATCAGCAAGACGTGGGCGTGGCGGCGGTGGGGCGGCGCGGCGGGCAGAGCGGTCAGCCGTGTCCTTTGAGACGGCAAAATACATTGAGCGCAATATCCCTAACTTCGAGATCTTGACCGAAGAAGCGCTTGAGATCATCGAATACAACGCAGACACGGTTCTGGAAGATATCGGCGTTAACTTCCCCGATAACCCGGAGGCTTTGGCGCTGTGGCGTGCGGCTGGTGCGGATGTTTCCGGCGAACGCGTGCGGATTCCACGCGGATTGGCGCGCGAATTGTGCAAGACAGCGCCGTCCGAATTCACGCAACACGCGCGCAATCCTGAACGCAATGTGGTGATCGGCGGGCGCAATCTGGTGCTGGCCCCGGTTTACGGGCCGCCGTTCGTGCGCGATGCGGTCGGCGGACGGCGCTATGCGACGATGGCTGATTTCAACAAATTCGTGAAACTTGGTTATATGTCGAAGTGGCTGCATCATTCGGGCGGAACTGTTTGCGAGCCGACCGACGTGCCTGTGAACAAGCGCCATCTGGACATGCTTTATGCCCACATGACCCTGAGCGACAAGCCATTCATGGGGTCGGTGACGGAACCCAGCCGGGCGCAGGATTCGGTCGATATGTGCAAGGTGTTGTTCGGCGCGGATTTCGTGCAGGAAAACACGGTGATGACGTCACTGATCAACATCAACTCGCCCATGACATTTGACGATGTGATGATGGGCGCATTGAAGGTTTTCGCTGAAAACAACCAAGCCTCGATCATCTCTCCCTTCATCGTCGGCGGTGCGATGGCACCGGTGTCGGTTGCGGGCACGTTGACGCAGGTCCTGGCAGAGGTGATGGCGGGCATCGCCTACAGCCAGTTGGTCCGCAAGGGCGCGCCGGTGATCTTCGGGGCTTTCGTCACATCGATCGACATGAATTCGGGTGCGCCGACCTTTGGCACGCCAGAGGCATCGCACATCACCTATGGGGCAGGGCAACTGGCCCGGCGGATGAAGCTGCCATTCCGGTCGGCAGGGTCGTTCTGCGGGTCGAAACTCCCCGACGCGCAGGCCGCCTACGAGACAGCGAACAGCCTGAACATGGGCCTGCTGTCAGGGGTGAACTTCATGCTGCACGCCTGCGGGTGGCTCGAGGGCGGGCTGGTCAGTTCCTTCGAGAAATTCGTGATGGATGCGGATCAATTGGGCACGTTGCACCATTTGGCCCGCGGTATCCCGATGGACGAGAACGCGCAGGCGTTGGACGCCATCCGCGAGGTCGGACCGGGTGGCCACTATCTGGGCTGTGCGCACACCCAGGCCAACTTCAAGCAGGCATTCTGGAAATCCGATCTGCTGGATTACAAACCGTTCGAGACCTGGGCAGATGAGGGCGCGCGCGATACGCAAACGCTGGCCACCGCACGGGTCGAAAAACTGCTGGGCGACTACGTTCAGCCTGCAATGGAACCGGCTATCGTCGAAGCGTTGGATGCTTTTGTCGCTGCCCGCAAAGCTGCGGAGCCAGACAGCTTTATGTAACCTCGATCGGTGTCGTGCGCACAAGGCGTGCTTCGCCGATCATCGCGATCAAAACCTCGACATGGCGGATCAGGCTGTAGCCTGCATCCGCCATTTTGCGTTCGGCGTTCAGTTCGGCTTCGATTTCGATCAACTGTATTAATGCTGCACCACTTCGCGGCAGGACATCGAACCCCAGCAAACGCCGCAGATGGATGCTGCGGCGATAGTTTTCGGCCCCGATCCGGGCGGCGCGCATCAACAGGTGCGGGCGGTGGATGGCGTTGAGACGGGAGAGGATATCCTGCATGTTTTCAAGTCCTTGATCTAGGCAGCACGTCCCGGAATGGTGACGCTTCGGGGTAACTGTCCCACAGGATCTAGGGCTGTTGCGCAGCGCACGGTGCATCCGCACGCCACAGTCACAACTGTTTATGCTTTAGAAACAATGATGAAGGAACGGAGCTAATTTTAACAAATAGGTAACCAGTGCATCCTTAGGTTGTGTGGATAACTCTGTGGACAAAATCCAGGGTCGCTTTAGGAAAGGACGCAGGCATGGCAACGCAAATCGGCACTCCATCAATGACACCGCCTATGGGCGGAGGCATCCCAAGCTGGGTTCCAACCGAGGCCCGACATTACCTTTCACACGTGGAGATGGGACGCCCGATCCGCGCACTTGCACGGTCGGCGGACTGCCATGCGTCGACCATTCTGCGCCAAATCCGCAAGATCGAGACCCGCCGCGACGATCCG
Organism: Roseobacter sp. GAI101; assembly: GCF_000156335.1. Taxonomy (GTDB): domain Bacteria; phylum Pseudomonadota; class Alphaproteobacteria; order Rhodobacterales; family Rhodobacteraceae; genus Sulfitobacter. Next base: position 733,666 of record NZ_DS999213.1, on the reverse strand, counting down.
CTTGTCGATGACGCGCTCGAAACGTTGGGCCGCGTGAGCCGGAACAAGATGATTATCAACAAGGACAAGATGCCCATGACACAGGCTGCAAACCCGTCGATGCCCGATGATGAAACCCTGACCCGCGAGGCACGGCGTATTCTGCGACGTTTGTGCGAAACCGGTGCTGTTCTGGCCATCGCCGCCGAAATGGAAAAAGCCGTCGTGGTACGCGACGGGGCAAGCGGGGCAAGCACGCGCACCGCTGTCGTGGACCGCCCGATTGCGCAAGCCATGGCGTTGAAAGGCTGGATCGCGACCAACGGCGGCGGGCGGATATCACGCTATTACATCACTGCGGCCGGGCGCACGGCGCTTGAGCAATTGCTCGAGGTTGACAGCCCGCGTGGACCGGACGGGTTTGCCGAAGCGCAAACCTCGTTTCAGGGGCAGGGCTATGACGACGATGACGAACCCGTCAAACGCGGCGCGCGCCGGATGCGCTACAATCTGGCCGAAAGCCCCCTTGCCGCGCTTGCGCGCCGTCGCGACAAGGATGGTACGCAATTCCTGACCGATACTCTTGTTCAGGCCGGAGAGCGTTTGCGCGAGGATTTCGAGTTGTCACAGATGGGAGAGAAGATCACTCAGAATTGGGAGCGGTTTCTGACGCCCGGCGGTGACGGTGCGCCTGCGTCCTTCGCAGGCAGCGCGCCATCGGCGGCGCGTGCACGGGTTGCATCGGCTTTGGCAGAATTGGGGCCGGGCCTGTCGGATGTGGTGCTGCGCTGTTGCTGCTATCTGGAAGGCCTTGAGACCACGGAAAAACGGCTGGGCTGGTCTGCCCGGTCGGGCAAGATTGTGCTGCGCATCGCATTGATGCGACTCCGGAAACATTACGATGAAACGCTTGGTCCGGGCAGCGCAATGATCGGCTAGGATAAAGACCGATCTGACAGGGGGATGGCGCGGCTTTCACACGCCGCGCCATCAACTTATGTGGCGCTTCGGTCGGGGCGTTATTCGGCCGCGGTTGATTGCGCGATGTCGCCCATGCCGATCCGGCGCAGGAACGCATCCAACTGCTGGCTGGCCACGTCAGCCGGATCCACCACACCGCCCGCGTCCTGAAACGTCATCTGCAAGACAGTGCCCTGATCGCCGCCGCGTGCAGCGCGCGGACGCCAATCGGCATCCAGATGATCCGCCAGATGCATTTCATCCATCACCTTTCCATCTGTCACCAGACGTATGACCGGGTGAATAAAGGCATCGGGTTCTTTGCCAAAGACGTTGTTCTGTCGTTTCACATGCAGCGAATCGGAGCCGAAATCGCCGTATTCCAACGTGACCTGAAGATACGTTCCTGCATTCAATGGTGCGTTTTGCACCCAGGAAAGCGGGATGTCCTGCCAGGTCTTGCCCGTTTCGGGACCATCCAGCGTGATCACATCAGCCATGAAACCGGGCTGAAGAAAGATACCGGACGCGGTGCTGAGCCGTTCGATGATCGAATCGCGCAACTGCGGTTGCGACAGGGGGGTCGTTACCGTCGGATAGGATCCGCCCTGAACCCGTGCCGAAATCAGGTCGGCCAGACATTTCACGTTATGGCGAAAGCCGTGGATGAAGCCGGACATGGTCTTTTTATAGTCACACGACTGCATGATCGTGCCCGCAAAGAACAGGCCATCGACATTTTCGCTTTCCCATTCGCCGGTCATCGCGGGGAATTTGTCGAAATGACGCAGGCGGGGCTGGATCGCCGCGTCAAATATGGAGTTATCGAATTGAAAACCGGTGCAGGCGATCACGTGGTCATAGGTCAGGACGATCTCGTGACCTTCGGCCGCCGTCATCTTGGCCCGGACGGTATAAACGCCATCCTGTTTGGTGATCTCGAGCGCTTGGGCGTCAATCACCGCATTTTGCGATTTCAACTGATAGGTATCGAGAAAATTATTGTTCACGGCCCGTAAATTGCCCACGAAATGGGTCTGCCATGCGAATTTGATCGGGTTGGGGCTCATCACATGGATGCTGGCGGCGTGTTCCAACAGCGAATCGGCTGTCTCAAAGGCAGAGTTCCCCTTGCCCAGGATCAGCACGCGCTTGTTCTCGTAACGCTCGGGGTCGGTATCGAATTCAGTGTAATTCGCGGCCAGCTCGAACCCTTCGATTCCCGGATCCCACGCCTGGCTGACACCGGTGGCGACGATCACATTACCAGCCTGATGGGTCGTGCCATCAGCGCAGGAAATCACAAACGTGTCGCCGGATTTTTCAATCTTCCTCACATCGGCGTTGCACACGATGTGGTCCGCCAAAGGCTTGGCAAAGGTTTCGGCGTAGCTGATGAAATCATCGGCACTGGGGAAATACTTGCGGCTCCAGTCCTTGAACAAAAGCCCTTCGTCGTTCAGCAGCGAATTCCAGTCGTGGCGCAGACGGGTTTCAGGGTTGCTTAGCCCGGTATGAACCTTGTTGATCGAAATGAACTGGCGGTGCCTTGGGAACTGACGCAAGAACGCGCTGATCTTGTCAGACCGTTCCAAGACCTTGAATGAAATACCCTTTTTGGCAAAATAATATGCCGCTTGCAGACCTGCGGGGCCTGACCCGATGATAATGACGTCATGTCTGACGGAATTTGCACTCATGAAAGCTTCCCTTTGGCATTGGCATTGGCATTGGCATTGGCATTAAAATAATATCAACCCTAACGGGATACTCGTAGAAAGCGAAGAAAATCGCCGCAAAACTTTGCCGTTTTGATATTTTTCCAGACGGCGCGATCAGAAAGCTTGCAGAAAGCGGTTAACACCCCTGCGCAAGCACCCCCTTCCAAGCCGGCCCCGAAGCGACTACATAGACCGTGAACCGACAAACGGAGCCTGATCATGCGCGACCTTAAAATCCCCGAGCAGCGCCACCCCGAAAAAGCCAAACGCCCCGACAATCCGCAGCCCAAAAAGCCGTCGTGGATTCGCGTAAAAGCTCCGGGTGGGCAGGGTTATGCCGAAACTGCCAGGATCATGCGCGACAATAAACTGGTGACGGTCTGCGAAGAAGCAGGCTGCCCGAATGTCGGCGAATGCTGGTCCCAAGGCCACGCCACCATGATGATCATGGGCGAGGTTTGCACGCGGGCCTGTACTTTCTGCAACATCGCCACCGGCAAGCCGCCCGAGGATCTGGACGTGTTCGAACCGGGTCGCGTTGCCGATGCGGTTGCCAAACTGGGGCTGAACCATGTTGTCATCACATCCGTCGACCGTGACGATATCGCAGACGGTGGTGCCGAACACTTTGCCCAGACCATCCGCGCCATCCGCAAGCGGTCGCCTGACACCACAATTGAAATCCTGACGCCGGATTTCATCCGTTGCGATCCATCCGTGCTTGAAATCGTTGTCGAAGCGCGCCCCGATGTGTTCAACCACAACCTTGAGACCGTGCCGGGCCTGTATCCGGAGGTCCGACCCGGCGCGCGTTACTTCCACAGCTTGCGCCTGCTGCAACGGGTCAAGGAACTGGATCCGTCGATGTTCACCAAATCCGGCATCATGGTTGGACTGGGCGAAGATCGGCAATCGGTCATTCAGGTGATGGAGGACATGCGCGCCGCCGACATCGATTTCCTGACCATCGGCCAATATCTGCAACCCACGCCCAAGCATCACCGCGTGGACCGCTTCGTGCATCCTGACGAATTCGCATCCTACGAAAAGGCGGCGTTCGGAAAAGGGTTCCTGATGGTATCTGCCACACCGCTCACACGGTCGAGCTATCACGCAGGCGATGATTTCGCGCGGTTGCGTGCCGCGCGTAACGCCAAATTGGCGAAAGGCTAGGTTAAAACCGGCGGCCCATACGTTCAGCCGTCGCCCAGTCCGGCCAATAGCCGGCGTATTCCACGCCAAAGATGATGGCCGCGATCAAAATAATGCCAAAGATGAACTTCACCCGCCGTGGCGACGGCGGGTTTTGCACCCAGCGTTTCATCCGCATGAACCATACGATGTTCATGATGTGAAACGGACCTTGCCGATATAGGGCAGGTTGCGGTTACGTTGCGCGAAATCGATCCCGTAGCCCACGACGAATTCATCCGGGATCTCGAACCCTGTCCAATCCGCTTTCATGTCGACCTCGCGCCGGCTGGGTTTATCCAGCAAGGCAATGGTTTTCAGCCGTGCAGGCTCGCGCGAGATAAGCAGATTGCGCACGTGATGCAGGGTATGGCCCGTATCGACGATATCTTCGACGACCAGCACATCGCGCCCTTCAATTGCGCCGCGCAAGTCCTTGAGAATACGCACTTCCCTGCTGCTTTCCATGCCGTCGCCATAGCTTGAGGCCTCAAGGAAATCGACCTCAATCGGCAGGTCCAGTTCACGCACCAGATCGGCGATGAACACGAAGGACCCGCGCAACAGCCCCACGACGGTCAACTTGTTCGTGCCTTCAAATTCCGTTTGGATTTCGCGGCACAGTTCTTCGATCCGTGCGGCAATCGCCTTGGCCGAGATCATTTCGTCGATGACATAAGGGGGCGTCGGCATGGATTCTACCTTGAAAAAGGGGCGTTTAAGACTCCATAAGGGCTAACTTCTAGACAGACGGAAATCAATGCCTACCCATTCAGAGACCCGCGAACTGCCCTATACCGCCCAACAGATGTATGATCTGGTGGCCGATGTGGCGTCATACCCCGACTTCCTGCCCTGGACCGCCGCCGCGCGCATCAAAAGCCGCGAGGACAAAGGCGATCACGAGGTGATGGACGCCGATCTGGTGATCAGTTTCAAAGTATTCCGCGAACGCTTTACAAGCCGCGTGGTGCTATGGCCCGAAGCCAAAAAGATCGACACCGAATACCTGGACGGGCCGTTCAAGTTCATGAAATCCAACTGGCATTTCGAAGACGCGCCCAACGGCGGTTGCAAGGTGCATTTCTTTGTAGATTTCGAGTTCAAGAATATGGTTCTGCAAAAGATCATCGGCGTCGTATTCAACGAGGCGATGCAGCGGGTCGTGCACGCCTTCGAAAAACGTGCGGCCGCACTTTATGGAACCCCAAGCTAGACAGGACAACGCCATGCCGGGAATTACGGACCATCTGATCCGCTTTGCGCAAACGCAGCCACCCCGGGATGCCTTGGCCATGTTGCGCCTGTCGCTGTTTGACTGGACCGCCTGCGGTATTGCGGGGGCGCAAGACAGCGCTTTCGACGGCTTTGTCGCGGTCCATCACGCCAGCGGCGGTACTGCCGAGGCAACGGTTCTGGGCGGTGGGAAGCTGCCAGTGGCAACGGCCGCGCTGATCAACGGGACCCTGTCCCACGCGCTGGATTACGACGACACCCATTTCGCCCATATCGGACACCCCTCTGTCGCCGTTCTGCCTGCCGTTCTGGCAATCGCAGAACGGGATGGCCTTGCGCTGTCGCAAGTGATCGAAGCGGCAACTTTGGGCATCGAGGCGTCCATTCATGTGGGGATCTGGCTGGGCCGCGATCACTATCAGGTTGGCTATCACCAGACCGCAACCGCCGGAGCCTTCGGCGCGACGCTGGCCGTGGCCCGTCTGATGAAGCTTGATGCAGACAGGACACGGATGGCGCTAGGGCTCTGCGCCAGCTTGGCCTCGGGCCTGAAATCCCAGTTCGGAACCATGGCGAAACCGTTGAACGCCGGGCTTGCAGCGCGTGCAGGGGTCGAGGCGGCAGTCTGGGCACAGGCCGGCATGACAGCGGCACCGGACGGTTTGGCCGGACCTCTGGGCTTTGGCCCGACCCATCACGGAGAGGGCGATGAAGCGGCGTTGGCGACGATCGGGCAGGGCGTCTGGCAGATCGAAAGCATCAGCCACAAGTTTCACGCCTGCTGTCACGGGTTGCACGCCATGCTCGAGGCATTGGGCGATACGCAGATCGACCCCCTCGTGATCGCGCGGATCGACATTGAAACCCATCCGCGCTGGATGAGCGTTTGCAACATCGCGGATCCGGACACAGGGCTGGGGGCGAAATTCAGCTACCGTCAGACTGCCGCCATGTCTTTGCTGGGCCAAGACACCGGGGCCATCGCCAGCTATACCGAAGCGATCACTACACGCAGCGATGTCATATCGCTGCGGAACCTGATCAACGTAGCTGAAAACCCGGACCTGTCCGAGATGCAGTCGCGGGTAAAGATAACTTTGAAAAACGGCGACGTTCATGAACTGCAGCATGATCTGAATGCCGCGATCCCCGCCGACATCCGCGCGTCAAAGCTGCGGTCCAAGGCGGCGGGGCTATTGGGGCAGGCGCAAGCCGATGCCCTGTGGGTTGCGTGTCAGGGCGACGATGCCGCCGCCCTGATGGCTCAGCTCGTGTGATCGTAGGCGCGCTCTCCGTGGACCGAAATATCCAGGCCTGAGGTTTCTTCGTCCTTTGACACGCGCAGCGGAGTGATCGCCTTGCAGATGAATACCAGCACAAGCGTGACGACCGTGGTGTAGACCCCGACGATCGCCAGTGATCCCAACTGCGCCGCCCAAGTGCCCGCCCCGAAGGCGGCAATCATGATCGTGCCAAAGATACCACCCACACCGTGCACCGCAAAGACATCCAGCGTGTCGTCAATCTTGATCTTGTTGCGGATCAGGACGACGGCTTCCTGACACAGAACACCCGCGACGGCACCGATCAGCAACGCCTCCCATGGCCCGACGAACCCGGAGGCGGGCGTGATCGACGCAAGCCCCGCAATCGTACCGGTCACGATGCCCACCATGGAGGATTTACCGAATTTAACCCGCTCCCAAAGCGCCCAGGTCAGCGACGCGGTCGCCGCCGAGATATGCGTGACCGTGATCGCCATTGCCGCGCCACCGTCAGCCGCCAGTTGCGAGCCGCCGTTGAAACCGAACCAACCGACCCAAAGCATCGCGGCACCGATCATCACGTAACCGGGGTTATGCGGCGGCGTGTTGTGGTTCATCCGCGGACCAAGGAAGATAGCGACGATCAGCGCCGCAAGACCTGCGGTTTCATGCACCACGATACCGCCCGCGAAATCACGCGCGCCGATCTCGCCGAAGATGCCACCATCCGCCAGAAAACCACCGCCCCAGACCCAATGTACCACCGGCGCATAGCACAGCAGCATCCACAGGCCCGAAAACAGCAGGACAAAGCCAAAACCGATCCGCTCAACATAGGCACCGACGATCAGCGCGGGCGTAATGATGGCAAAGGTCATCTGGAACGCGAAGAACAAGACCTCGGGCAGGGTGCCCGACAGGCTGTCGGCGGTGACACCGTTCAAGCCCATCTTGTCCAGACCGCCCCAGAACCCTGATGTCCCGGATCCAAAAGCAATGGAATAGCCGAACAGGAACCAAAGCACGCTCATCAAGCAGGCGATGGCATAGCAGTGCATGAACACGCTCAGCACGTTGCGGCTGCGCACGAGCCCGCCGTAAAAAAGGGCAAGCCCCGGCAATGTCATGAACAAGACCAAGGCCGTCGCGGTCATGATCCAGGCTGTATCTGCGGCATTCATAATGTGATGTCCCCCCATCGGATTTTTTAGTTGTATGGGGGTGAAGCGGATGCGGCCTTGGGAATAAAGATAAAATACAGGCGCACACGGCTATTTTTAAGGCGGTTTGCGATGTGACCGTTATTTAGGCGCTTTGGGCGACCTGCTGCATCAAACTTGTGCGTTTATGAAACAGCCTGCAAAAGCAATGACAATGCATGATCGCGCGCAGCAAGACGGACCCGATCACGCCCCAAAGCGCCAAAGTCGCATGTCTCGGCCTGCAGGATGTTGCGCGAGGCCAGCCCAAAGCAAACGCGCCCTTCGGGTTTGTGTTCGGACCCGCCGGGCCCTGCAATCCCGGTGATCGACACTGCAATCTGCGCCATGGAACGCGCCAGCGCGCCCTGCGCCATCTCGCGGGCAACCTCTTGGGAAACGGCACCGAATTGGTCCAGCGTCGCAGGCGAAACCCCCAGAAGGTCGATCTTGGCCGCGTTGGTATAGGTGACGAAGCCACGATCGAACATCCCGGACGATCCGGGCAAATCGGTCAGGGCCGCCGCAACCATGCCGCCTGTGCAACTTTCGGAGCAGGCAAACATAACGCCGCGCGCCTTGGCCCGTTCAAGCAGAATCGCCGCGTCAGAGAAGGCCATGATATAGTCCCGCCATCGCAATAACGCCGAGCAGCGCGAACAGCCCCGCGATCACATCATCCAACATCACCCCCAACGCATCGCCGCGCCGGTCGGCCCAGCCCACCAGCAAGGGTTTCCAGATGTCGAACAGACGAAACAGGGCAAACGCCGCGATCCAGCCCGGCCACATCTCCAAGATGTTCAACCCCATCGTCCACGCCGCATAGCTGAGCGGCAAAAGCGCGATCCACTGACCTGCGACCTCGTCAATCACGATCTCTGACGGGTCATGGTCGGTGCTGCCGGCGGTCATTTGCGCCGTCGCCCACCAGCCAGCGGCAAAGGCAATCACGACGCCAGCAACCAGCAATGGAAATCCGCCGATCACATGCAGCAACCACCCCCAGGGCAGGGCAACAAGGGACCCCCAAGTGCCCGGGGCAGGGCGGATATAGCCGACACCCAGAACGGTACCGATCATTTTTGCAAATTTCATAGTTTCACCAATGTTGCTGTGGCCATGCAGGCGATGCCTTCGCCGCGGCCGGTAAAGCCAAGCCGCTCCGATGTGGTCGCCTTGACCGACACGCGCGAGATTTCAAGCCCCAGATACGCCGCCATCACGCGGCGCATCTCGGCGGCATGGGGACCGACTTTGGGATATTCGCAGATCAACGTGCAATCGACATGTGTCAGGGTAAACCCTTCGCTGCGGGCAAGGTCTGCGGCATGGGTCAGAAAAATGTGGCTTTCAGCGCCCTTCCACTGCGGATCAGAGGGGGGAAAATGCTGGCCGATGTCCCCCATCGCAAGTGCGCCATAGATCGCATCAGTGACCGTATGCATCCCCACATCGGCGTCCGAGTGGCCGACAAGCCCCTGATCATGCGGTATTTTCACGCCGCAAAGCGTCACATGATCGCCGGGACCAAAGGCGTGTACGTCAAAACCGTTGCCAGTGCGAATGTCCAATGAGGCCTCCAATATTCGGGCAGCGCGGGTCAGATCGCCCGGCATGGTGATTTTCAGGTTATCGGCGCTGCCGGGGGTGATGGCAACGGCCATTCCCGCGGCACGTGCGACTTCGACATCATCGGCAGCAATTCCGTCAAATGTGGCATGGGCCAGCCGGATCGCATCCGCATCGAACCCCTGCGGTGTCTGAGCGGCAAAAAGGGCGGTGCGGTCTTGGGTGCCTGCAACCTCTCCGTCTTCTCCCAACCACAGCGCGTCGGTAACCGGCAGGCCGGGGGCGGCGGCGGGTACGTCCCTCAGCGCGTCGATGACGGCGTCAATCACATCGGCCGAAACGCAAGGGCGGGCCGCATCATGTATCAACACCTGATCCGCCGCCATAACCGCCAGCCCGTTGCGCACTGATTCTGCGCGGTTCGCACCGCCTTGCGCGATTACGCAGCCCTGCGCCGCAAACCCCGGTGCCTCGGCCATGTCCGCCGGACTTAGGACGACGATGATCTGGCTGATCGCCGGATGGCGCTGAAACGCCGCCAGCGTATGGTCGATCACCCGCTTACCACACAGGGACTGCCACTGCTTGGGCACAGGCCCACCCGCGCGGGTGCCACGCCCGGCAGCAACGATGAGTGCGGCAATTCTTGGCGGTGATGACATCCGAGCCCCCTGTTTCACGCTATATTTCTAAGCATTGGTACCGTCAGGTGCAACGCCCCGCCAGAGCCGCCTAAAAATTAAGCATCCGATGCGTAAATACCCCGCAATCTGCTTTGGATTGATTGAGTTTACCCCATCATGGGGATACACCAAGATCAACTGCACAAGGATTAAGCGTTTTGGCCCTGCCTGATCTGCCCTTTACCCTCGACCCGCCTGTTTTGCTGGCACCCATGGCGGGGATCACGGATTTGCCGTACCGCAATCTGGTTGCGTCTTTCGGGGCCGGTCTTGTCGTGTCCGAAATGGTCGCCAGCGAAGACATGATCAACGCACGCCCCGGCACCCGCGAGAAGGCCGAGCTTGGCCTCGGGATCGAGGGGACCGCCGTACAACTGGCCGGTCGCGAAGCCGCCCCGCTGGCCGAAGCGGCCCGGATGGTCGAAGCACAGGGCGCGCGGATCATCGACATCAACATGGGCTGTCCAGCCAAGAAGGTCACGCAAGGCTATTCCGGATCGGCGTTGATGCGCACGCCCGACTATGCGTTGACCCTGATCGAAGCCGTCGTGAACGCAGTCAAGGTGCCTGTGACGTTGAAAACCCGCCTGGGCTGGGACGACGCGATGCTGAACGCCCCCCAGATCGCCGCTGCCGCCGAAGCTGCCGGCATCACGATGATCACCATCCACGGCCGTACGCGCTGCCAGTTCTACAAGGGTGCTGCGGATTGGGCCGCGATTTCCAAGGTAAAAGACGCCGTGTCGATCCCGGTGATTGCCAATGGCGATATCATCGACACTGACTCCGCCAGCACGGCGCTCAACCAATCGCGCGCGGACGGGGTGATGGTCGGGCGCGGGTCGCAAGGGCAACCCTGGATCCTGGCCGAGATTGCGCACCAACTTTATGGCACTCCTGCACCGGTCGTGCCGCAAGGCGCTGACTTTGCGCGCATGGTCGGGGATCATTATGAAGAAATCATCCGGTTTTACGGGGTCACCATCGGACTGCGCGCCGCGCGCAAACATCTGGGCTGGTACATGGACACGTGCGCCACGCCGCGCGATCTGCGCCGCTCTGTGCTGACGGCACCTGATGTGCAGACCGTCCAACACCTGATCCCGTCGGCCATGCATCCCGGCCAGGAACTGGTGGCGGCATGATGGATATCGAGAATGACACCATTTTCAGCTCCCTCCCGGTTCCTGCGGTTCTGATCGGTCCCGATGACAAGATCCTCGACATGAACCCCGAAGCCGAAGGGTTCCTGAATGCCTCGGCCAAATACGCCAAGGGCATGCCGGTCTGGGACATGATCGCCGTAGATGCCCCTCTGGAAGAAGCCTTTGCCCGTGCCCGCGAAAACGGCACACCGCTGTTCGTCAATGATGTCGATGTCGGCAGCGGCCAGCGCGCGCCCTTGCAATGCGCCTTGCATCTGGCGGCTCTGACCGGAACCGACGGCGATATGATCATGATGATCACGCCGCGCGAACTTGCCGGGCGTATGACCCAGAACAATTCGGTCAAATCCGCGGCGAAATCCGCGATCGGCATGGCTGAAATGCTGGCCCACGAGATCAAGAACCCGCTGGCGGGTATCACCGGTGCCGCGCAGTTGCTAAGCATGAACTTGAACGCCGAAGATCTTGAGTTGACCGATCTGATCGTCGCGGAATCCCGCCGCATCGTGAAGCTGCTGGAGCAGGTCGAGCAATTCGGCAATCTGATGCCGCCTGAGCGGACATCGATGAACCTGCACGATGTTCTGGACCGCGCGCGCCGTTCGGCGCTGTTGGGGTTTGGCGCGCGGATGCGGATCATCGAAGATTATGACCCGTCCTTGCCCCACGCCTTGGGCGACAAGGATCAACTGCTACAGGTGATCCTGAACCTGCTGAAAAACGCCTCGGAGGCGGCGGGCGATCAGGGCGGCACGATCCGCCTGCACAGTTATTACGAACATTCCTTCCGCATGCGCCGCTCTGATGGCACGGGCCAGTCGCTGCCCTTGCAGATCGAGGTGATCGATGATGGCCCCGGTTTGCCCGAAGGCATTCGCGCCGATATCTTCGAGCCCTTCGTTTCCGGCCGCGAAAACGGCACCGGCCTTGGTCTGGCTTTGGTCAGCAAGATCATTTCCGACCACGACGGTTGGATTTCGGTCAATTCGGTCCCCGGCAAAACCGTATTCCGCATTTCGCTGCCCCGCGCCGATACCGCGCAGATGGGTGCCGCGCAAATCGCCCCCCTTGCCCCCCAACAGGAGAGATAACATGGATGGTACAGTTCTGGTCGCCGATGATGACCGCACAATCCGCACCGTTCTGACCCAGGCATTGACGCGGGCAGGGTGCAAGGTGCATGCCACGTCCAGTCTGACCACGCTGATGCGGTGGGTGGGCGAAGGCAAAGGCGATGTCGTGATCTCGGACGTGGTGATGCCCGACGGCAACGGCCTTGAGATGCTGCCGAAAATCGCCCAGGACCGTCCCGGCCTTCCGGTGATCGTGATCTCAGCGCAAAATACGATCATGACGGCGATCAAGGCCGCCGAGGCCGAAGCCTATGATTACCTGCCCAAGCCCTTTGACTTGCCCGACCTGATGAAGCGCACGGCCCGCGCGCTGGAGCGCAACGGGGCACCGCGCCGCGTTGTCGAAACGAATGACGCAGGCGACCGCGACGATCTGCCCTTGGTGGGGCGCACGCCGGTGATGCAGGCGCTGTACCGCGTTGTCGCACGGGTGATGAACACCGATCTGCCCGTGTTGATCTGGGGTGAATCGGGCACCGGCAAGTCCCTGATCGGCAAAGCCATTCACGACTTCTCGGACCGTCGCAATCTGCCCTTCGTCACCGTCAACTCTGCCGAACTGCAGGATATTGAAGGGCCTGCGCGCGTCCTTGCACGGGTGCGCGGGGGGACGTTGCTGATTGATGAAATCGGTGATTTCTCAGAAGAAATTCAGGCCCGCATCGCCCGCATGATGGACACGCCCGGCGACCATGCGCCGCGTTTTCTGGCCACCAGCCAGTCCGATCTGGCCGCCGCGATGAAGGCCGGCACATTGCGGCGCGACCTATATTACCGTCTCTCCGGTGCGACGTTGCATGTGCCGGCCTTGCGCGACCGTGTAGAAGACATCGGATTGCTTGCGGCGCATTTTCTGGAGCGTTCTGAAACCGGCAACACCGCGCCGCGCGCCCTTTCCGAAGGGGCCGCGAAGGTCTTTGCCAACTACCAATGGCCCGGCAACGTTCGCCAGCTTGAGCACGCTATGCGGCAGTTGGCGCTGACCAGCCGCGCGCCTGAAATTACCCAGACCGAAGCCGAACAGGTGCTGGGCGCGCAGCCCGATCCCGAACCTTTGCGCGCACAGGCAAACACGGAAAAGCTGGGCGCGTCGGTCGAGCGGCATTTGCGCCGGTATTTCGACCAACACGGGTCAATGTTGCCGCCCCCGGGGCTGTACGCGCGGATCCTTCGCGAGATTGAGGCACCGTTGATCGAAATTGCCCTTTCCGCCACGGCAGGGAATCAGGCTAAATGTGCTGATCTCTTGGGAATCAACCGCAATACCTTGAGAAAAAAAATCACAGATCTCGATATAGAGGTTACACGCGGCCGCAAAATGATGTAAAAGAGCCACATAACCGTGGCCATCAGGTATCAGACCCTGATCAGGACCACATAAATGGGCGGTTGGTGCAGTTATGCATCACATCATCGGTGAGGATAGCGGGTGCTAACCCGGTCACGCAGCTATTATCTATTGCGGCTGGAGCGGTTACGCCGTGTTCGGCGCTATCGCAATCTGGCGACCTTCGGGCTTGTGGTCCTGGGGCCGATCTTGGCGCTTGTCACCTATCTGGTGCTGGGGCCATTGGGGCAGGGGGCCAATACGCCCAGCCTGCGGCTGATCCTGCTGACCGACCTTGTTTATATTCTGCTGGTCGCCGCCCTGGTCTTTAGCCAGATCGCGCGTCTGGTTGCCGCGCGGCGGGCGAAGTCAGCCGGATCACGGTTGCATTTGCGGCTGACGGGTGTGTTCGCGCTAATGGCGCTGATCCCGACGGTCAGCGTTGCGGTTTTTGCGGGGCTCACGATCAATGTCGGCCTCGAGGGATGGTTTTCCGATCGAGTGCGCAGCGTGGTGGGCAATTCACTGGCCGCTGCCGAAGCCTACGAATTCGAACAGCGCGACGATCTGCGCACCGATGCCGTCACCCTTGCACGTGCGATCGAAGCCGCCCGCGCCCAAGGGGTCAACATTCCCGACACGCAACTTTTGGCCGAAGGCCAGCGCCAGATTCAGCGTGGCCTGCGGGAGGCTTATCTGATTGATGGCACAGCAGAAATTCGGGCGCGGGGGGACAGGTCCTACCTGTTTGACTACGATGCGCCCACGGCCGAGCAGATCGCCGAAGCCCGCTCCAACGAGGGGTCCCCGGTGGTCATCGAAGATTGGCCCAACAACGAATTTCGCGCGCTTATCCTGCTGGGCTCTTATCTGGATCGCTACCTTTACATTAGCCGCGATGTGGATGGTGAAATCCTGTCCCTGCTGGACGAGACCAAGGAAACAGTCCGGCTGTATCAACAGCTTGAAAGCGAGCGCGGCAAGCTGCTGTTCGAATTCGGCCTGCTTTATGTGGGCTTTGCTTTGATCCTGATTTTGGCCGCCGTCTGGCTGGGCCTGTGGTTCGCCGAACGGCTGTCCGGCCCCGTAGGGCGGTTGACCGGTGCGGCGCAGCAGGTCGGGGCAGGCGACCTCGAGGTGCAGGTGCGCGAAGAAAAGGGCGACGACGAAATCGCGATGCTGGGGCGCTATTTCAACCAGATGACCAAGCAATTGAAGGGCCAGCGCGAGACGTTGCTGGACAACACCCGCCAGATCGAACGCCGCCGTCGCCTGTTCGATTCCGTGCTCAGTTCAGTCACATCAGGCGTTGTCGGGTTGGACCCGGAGGGGCGTGTGGCCTTCGTCAACCGCTCTGCCATGCGCTTGCTGGACTGGGAAGAAGACCAGCAATCGCTTGCGATTTCAGTCGCCGTGCCCGAATTCGGCCCATTGTTCGATACCGTCGTGACAGGCCGGGGCGAGGTGGCGCAAGGCGAGGTAAAGGTATCGCGTCAAGGCCGGATGGAAAACCTGCTGGTGCGCGTCGCCACGCGGCGCACGGACGAAGGCAGGCTGGAAGGCTATGTGGTCGCCTTCGATGACGTGACCGATCTGGTCAGCGCCCAGCGAATGGCGGCGTGGGGCGACGTAGCCCGTCGCATCGCCCACGAGATCAAGAACCCGCTGACCCCGATCCAGCTGAGCGCGGAACGCATCCAGCGCAAATTCGGCCCCAAACTGCCCGATGACGCAGCGAAGCTTGAGCAGATGACCGGCGTGATCATCCGCCAGACCGGCGACCTGCGGCGCATCGTCGACGAATTCTCAAAGTTTGCGCGGATGCCGGAGCCTGAAACATCGCTTCAGGATGTGACAAAGCTGGTGCACGACGCCGTCATGTTGCAGCAGGCCGGGCAGCCCGGCGTCAGGATCACCGTCGATCAACCAAGCGCACCTGTGATCGCGCAGATCGACGCCACGATGATGTCACAAGCGTTGACCAACCTGATCAAGAACGCCGGCGAAGCCATTGAAAGCCTTCAGAAAGACGCGGCCCCTGATGATCTGGACCCGCAGATAGAGGTCAAGCTGCGCACCACTGAAAAAACCGTCGAAATCACCATCGCCGACAACGGCATCGGCCTTCCCGAAGACCGCGCCCGCCTGTTCGAGCCCTATGTGACGACCCGCAGCGAAGGTACCGGCCTTGGCCTGCCCATCGTCAAGAAGATCATCGAAGAACACGGCGGCACTTTGACGCTGGAAAACGCCCCGACCTTCGCCAACCAGACCCATTTCGGTGCCATGGCAATCATCACCTTGCCCCTGGCCCCAACCTCTCAGCCCAACGCATTGGAGACCCAAGATGAGTGACATCCTAATCGTGGACGATGAACGCGACATTCGGGAATTGATTTCCGATATCCTCGAGGACGAAGGCTATGCCACCCGGCTTGCTGGCAATTCGGACGAGGCGATGAACGCCATCAATGCCGAAGCACCTGCGCTGATGGTGCTGGACATCTGGCTCAAGGACAGCCGGATGGACGGGATCGACATCTTGAAATCCGTGAAGCGGGACAATCCGGATGTGCCGGTGGTCATCATCTCGGGGCATGGGAACATTGAAATTGCCGTCGCAGCGATCAAGCAGGGCGCGTATGATTTCATCGAAAAACCCTTTAACATTGACCAGTTGCTGGTGGTGATCCGCCGGGCGATGGAAACCTCGCGCTTGCGCCGCGAAAACCAGAGCCTCAAGCGGCGCGACGTGACCAGCACCGAAATGATCGGTACCTCGACCGCTTTCAAGACGTTGATGGGGCAGTTGGACAAGGTCACGAAATCGAACGGGCGGGTGATGCTGCGCGGACCTGCCGGGGCGGGCAAGGAAATCGCCGCGCGCTATATCCATGCCAATTCCGCGCGCGCCTCTGCGCCCTTTGTCACCGTCAACTGCGCCAGCGTTGCACCCGACCGGATGGAAGACGTGCTGTTTGGCCGTGAAACCCCCGAGCGAGGCGTTGAACCGGGGTTGCTGGAACAGGCCCATGGCGGTGTGATTTTCTTTGACGAGGTCGCGGATCTGCCGCTTGGCACCCAGTCGAAGATTTTGCGCGTGCTGGTGGATCAGCAGTTCACCCGCGTCGGCGGGGCCGATAAAATCCGAGTCGATCTGCGGGTAATTTCCAGCACGAACAAGGATCTCGATGCTGCAATCCGTGCGGAAACCTTCCGTCAGGAGCTTTATCACCGGCTGAACGTGGTGCCCATTTCGGTGCCGTCCCTCGAAGACCGGCGCGAGGACATTCCGGTTCTGGCAGAACATTTCATCAATGATTTCAACGCGTCCCAAGGGCTGCCGTTGCGGTCATTCACCGATGACGCCGTGGCCTTGCTGCAGACCATGATCTGGCCCGGCAACGTGCGCCAGTTGAAAAACCTCGTGGAACGGGTGCTGATCCTTGGCGACGGGTCCGGCCCGATCGAAGCGCGCGAATTGCCCGGGGAGGATGAGAACACCGACGAAGACGGCCGCGTCGTTCTGTCCGGTGCGCTGGCGACCCTGCCATTGCGTGAAGCCCGCGAGGCGTTTGAGCGTGAATATCTTCTGACCCAGATCAACCGGTTTGGTGGCAACATCAGCCGCACCGCGAACTTTGTCGGCATGGAACGGTCGGCGCTGCACCGCAAGCTGAAAAGCCTCGGGGTCGTGACCTCGGCCAAGTCCGGCACGCGCATCGCCCATGTCGACGAGGACGCCGATGCGGTGACCTGACCTGAGCGGCGTTAGCCTTGGTTGACGATCTGGAAACTGCCGTCCCGATTTCGGATTACGCAGGATTTTTCGGATAACGGGGGCAGGGTGGCAGTTGCCCGCACCGGGGCGGCCTTGGCCACGCCCTGCGGACAGGGGGGGATGGATACGGGCGCAAAACCGGCGTCCGCCATACATTGCACTTCGACCTGCTTGCGTAGACCGAGGTTGCGGTCAACGGTATAGATCTCGCCCGGTTCGAAATACCCCGGTATGGCCACGCATTGCCCCTCGTTGTTGCACTGAAGGCGTGGCGGAACATAATAGGGCGGTTCGCGGACAATCTGGGTCGAGACAGGGACCTTGGCCAAGGCATCGACCTTGCAGGCAGTGGTCTGGCGCTGCGCGACGGCAACGCTGGCACCGGGCTTGTAATAGATGTTCAAGGGCGCGCACGCCGACACAGCCAGCAGGCCGCTTGTGAAAATCAGTCGAATCCTCATCGTTCCCACCCCTTGTGCTATCCCCATTTTGACATTTGAATTGACCCTTGCATAGCCATCTGTCATTCAAAATGACGGTCCATCCGGTGTTTACCCTTGTTTGGGCCATCGGGCACGAAGCCAAAGGAACCCTTCATGAAAGTGATTATTTGTGGCGCAGGTCAGGTTGGCTGGCAAATTGCGCGCCATTTGTCCGGGGAACGCAACGACGTCACGATCGTGGACAGCAACGCCGATCTGGTACGCCGTGCGACTGATACGCTGGATGTTCAGGGCATCGCCGGTTTTGCAAGCTATCCCGATGTGCTGGACCGCGCCGGGGCCCGCGACGCCGAAATGATCATTGCTGCCACCCATTCCGACGAGGTCAACATGGTGACCTGTCAGGTTGCCCATTCGGTCTTTGGCATCAACCGCAAGATCGCGCGCCTGCGCAGCCAATCCTATCTGACCGCGATCTATTCCGACCTGTACCGCCGCGATCACATGCCCATCGACGTGGTGATCAGCCCCGAAAAGGAAGTTGCGGCCGCGGCCCTGCAACGCCTGTCGGCACCTGCCGCTTTCGACACCGAAGTTTTCATGGACGGGATGGCCCATCTGATCGGTATCCAGATCGAAGAAGACTGCCCCGTCGTCAACACGCCCTTGCGCCAGCTGACCGACCTGTTTTCCACCCTGCGCGCCGTGGTCGTCGGTGTGCGCCGTGATGGCACGCTGTTTGCACCGGAATCCAAGGACCAGCTGTTTGTCGGCGACGCCTGCTATGTATTCAGCCACCGCGAGGACATTCCGCGCACGTTGGAGATTTTCGGCAAGACCACCAGCAAGCTGGAACGCGTCGTGCTGGTCGGCGGGGGCAATGTGGGCCTTGCCGTGGCTCAAAGCCTTGAGCAGCGCGAAAAGCGTGTGCGCGTCAAGATGATCGAGAAAAGCCGCGCCATTGCAGAACTTGCCGCCGAAGCGCTGGAACGCACGATCGTGCTGAATGGCGACGGTCTGGACGCGTCCTTGTTGGCCGAAGCAGGGATCAGCCGTGCCGACGCCATGATGGCCATCACCGACGACGACAAGACCAACATGCTGGCCTGCGTGCGCGCCAAGGCCGAAGGGTGCCCCTATGTGATCGCCCTGATCAACGACCCGACGCTGGTCCCCTTGATGGAACCGCTGGGCATTGATGCCTACATCAACCCGCGCGCCACCACCGTCAGTTCGATCCTGCGCCATATCCGGCATGGCCGCGTCCGGTCGGTTTATTCCATCGGCGACGCCGAGGCCGAGGTGATCGAGGCCGAAGTGTTGTCCACATCGCCGATCGCCGGCCGACGTGTCTCAGAGATTGATTTCCCCGAAGGGGCGCTGATGGGGATGGTCCGCAAGGGCGATCAGGTGATCCGGCCTCTTGGCAGCACCCGTATCGAAGAAGGTGACGTGATCGCTGTTTTCTGTCTGGCCAAGGATGTGCCGCAGGTCGAACAGTTGATGCAGGTCTCGATCGACTTTTTCTGATGCAACGACAGGTTCCAATGCAAGAACGGGGCGACACCGCATGAGACGCAAAAGCCAGATCAGGGCCGGTTTCGTGGAATTGCCGTTGTTCTTGCTGATCTTCGGCATTTTCTGCGCCTCGATGATCATCCCGGCGTTTTATGCGGTGGTGACCCGCGACCATCTGGCATCGCGGGCATTTTTCTATTCCTGTATTCTGGGCATGGTGGTTTTCACCCTGATCGGGATCGCCCATTCCGGGCGCAAGACCCGTCACGGGGCCTTGGGCCCGCTGCTGTCACTGCTGTCCAGCTTTTTGCTGCTGCCCGCACTTCTGACGATCCCCTTTCTCGAGGCCTTGCCGACCACCCGGTTTATCAACGCCTATTTCGACATGGTCAGCGCCATCACGACCACCGGTGCCTCCATGTTCGAAGACCCCGGACGCCTGAGCGACAGCTTGCACCTATGGCGCGCGCAGGTGGCGTGGATGGGCGGGCTCTTGATGTGGATCGCGGCCTCGGCCATCCTCGCACCGCTGCACCTTGGCGGTTTCGAGGTCACCGCGCAGGCAGAGCCGGGCAACCCCGATGCTCGCCGCAGCACGACGGCCCCGGTCAACCCGCGCTTGCGACTGCTGCGGACGGCGGCGGCGCTGGCCCCGACCTATCTGGCGCTCACGCTGTTGCTGTGGGTCTTGTTGCTGGCAAACGGGGACCGGTCGCTGGTGGCGCTGTGCCATGCGATGTCGGTCATGGCGACCTCGGGCATCTCGCCACTGGGTGGCACACACGACACCGGCGTCGGTTTCGGCGCGGAATTCGTGATGATGTTATTCATGCTGTTTTCCCTGTCCCGGCTGACGTTTTCCAAGGATACGATTACCGCCACCCAAGGCGGGCTGCGCACGGACCCCGAATTTCGCATGGGGCTGGCACTGATATTCGGTGTGCCGATCATGCTGTTTGCCCGCCATTTCATCGGCGCTTTCGATGTGGCGGCCAGCGCCGAAGGACAGGAGACCTTTGGGGCACTGTGGGGGGCGGTGTTCACGGTGACGTCTTTCCTGACCACGACCGGTTTCGTCAGCGCATCCTGGGGACAGGCCCAAAGCTGGTCCGGGCTGGACACGCCCGGTCTGATCCTGATGGGCCTTGCGCTGATCGGGGGTGGCGTTGCGACCACCGCGGGCGGTGTAAAACTGCTGCGGGTCTTCGCGCTTTACCGCAACGGGGCGCGCGAACTTGAACGGTTGGTCTATCCGAACTCGGTTTCCGGTGCGGGGGTCGTGGGCCGCCGTCTGCAAAGCAACGGTGCTTTCATCGCGTGGATCTTCTTTATGCTGTTTGCTGTGTCGCTGGCTGGCGTGACCTTGTTGCTGACCTTCGTCGGTGCACCGTTCGAAGATGCATTGGTGATGTCCGTCGCCACCCTGACCACCACCGGCCCGCTGATCGAATTTGCAGCCGATGCCCCGATCGCCCTGATCCAGCTGAGCGATACCGCCAAAATGATCCTATCCGGTGCAATGGTGCTGGGACGGCTCGAAACACTTGCGATTATTGCGCTACTGACCCCGGATTTGTGGCGCGCGTGACACGATAGGCACGTTGTCGCACCTGGCCTGACCATATTGGGGGTGGAATCTCTGTGCGCAGGCCGCCATAGTTAAATCAAACGGGGGTTCGATCCGCGGACACCAGCAAGAATAACAGCAAGAACAAGGGCGAGACCACTATGGCGTCTGACAGACAGAACCTTCAGGATGCATTCCTGAATCACGTGCGCAAAACCAAGGTGCCAGTCACCATCTTCCTGATCAACGGGGTCAAGCTGCAAGGCGTGATCACATGGTTCGACAATTTCTGCGTGCTTTTGCGCCGGGATGGGCAGTCGCAGCTTGTGTACAAGCACGCGATTTCGACCATCATGCCAAGCCAGCCGATCTCGCTTTACGAGGGTGAAGACGCCTCTTGAGCCGGCCACCTTTTCAGATCGACGACACCGATGGGCCCAAGTTTACGCGGGCTTGGGTGTTGCACCCTGACATCAAAAGCAACAATGACCGCCGAATCGCGGAACCCGCCTTGGCGGAAGCAGTCGCCCTGGCCGAAGCCTTGCCGCAGCTTGAAGTGACAGGTGCCGACGTCGTGCCGCTGCGGACGGTCAGCGCAGGCATGTTGTTCGGTTCCGGCAAGATCGAAGAGCTGAAGCAGAAATTCGAAGCCGCCGAGGTCGAACTGGTTCTGGTCGACGGGGCCGTCACCCCGGTGCAGCAACGCAACCTGGAAAAAGCCTGGGGCGTCAAACTGCTGGACCGTACCGGTCTGATCCTCGAGATATTCAGCGACCGCGCCGCGACCCGCGAAGGCGTACTGCAGGTTGAAATGGCGGCGTTGAACTATCAGCGAACGCGTCTTGTGCGCGCCTGGACCCACCTTGAGCGTCAGCGCGGTGGGCTTGGCTTTGTCGGTGGTCCCGGCGAAACCCAGATTGAATCCGACCGCCGTGCCATCGACGAACAGTTGGTCCGCCTGCGCCGTCAGCTCGACAAGGTCGTCAAAACACGCGCGCTGCACCGTGCCGCCCGGGCCAAGGTACCTTACCCGATTGTGGCCCTTGTCGGCTATACCAACGCAGGCAAATCGACCCTTTTCAACCGGTTGACCGGTGCCGATGTGATGGCCAAGGACATGCTTTTTGCCACCCTTGACCCCACCATGCGCAGCCTCGTGCTGCCCGACGGCCCCGAGATCATCCTGAGCGATACCGTCGGCTTCATCTCTGATCTGCCCACGGAACTGGTTGCCGCCTTCCGGGCGACATTGGAAGAAGTGCTGGCGGCAGATATCATCTGCCATGTGCGCGATATTTCCCATGCCGAAACGGAAGAGCAGGCACAGAACGTCCGCGATATTCTGGCGTCCTTGGGCGTGCCCAAGGAAACCCGCAGCTTTGAAGTCTGGAACAAGCTTGACCTGCTGGCCCCCGACCGCGCCGATGCCGTGCGCGCGCGGGCCGAGCGTGACCCCAACGTATTGGCGATCTCGGCCATCACGGGCGAGGGGCTGGAGCAGATGCAATCGGTGATTGCCGAAGCGCTGCAAGGCGTGGTCCGCGAGGCTGATCTGGTACTGGGCTATGATCAGGGTAAAAAGCGCGCGTGGCTCTTTGAGCAAGAGGTCGTTTTGAACGAGGAACAAACCGAAGACGGTTTTGTTCTGACCGTGCGTTGGTCAGCCCAGCAAGAGGCGCAGTTCCAGCGTTTGTAGAGCGCCTGTTGCGGGCGGGCTAATTTTTTTGAAAAAAATTGACCGGAAAATTCGAATTTTCCGCGTCCGGCCGCATATGTAGTCAAGAACTCATCGGCGGGAGGCCTTATGACGATCATCATCCTTTACTGTGTGACCTTTGCCATCTTTCTAGGGCTTGATTTTCTGGGGCTGAATTTTCTGATCAAACCCGTCTTTGCCCGCGACATCGGTCCCTTGCTGCTGGACAGCTTTCGGCTGCTGCCCGCATTCGTCTTCTATGCGTTCTATATCGCCGTGCTGCTTTATTTCGTGTCGATGCCCGGCCTTGCGCAAGACAAGAGCCTGTTGTGGGTGTTTTTCAACGGCGCGCTGATCG
The DNA here is from genome assembly GCF_000156335.1 of Roseobacter sp. GAI101. Lineage (GTDB taxonomy): Bacteria > Pseudomonadota > Alphaproteobacteria > Rhodobacterales > Rhodobacteraceae > Sulfitobacter. The sequence continues at coordinate 710,871 of NZ_DS999213.1, read as the reverse complement.
GGGCCTTGGGATATGGCACGTATGAATTCACCAACCTTGCGACATTGAAGGACTGGACCCCGCAGATGGTCGCAACGGATTTTAGCTGGGGTGTGTTTTTAACCGGCGTATCGGCCACGGCAGGGGTCTGGATAACGCGGGTCATTGCCTAGCGCGACAGCGGGATGGGGGGCCAGCCCCCCCGGCCTTTTGCCGCCCCCCGGGATAGTTTTCCATTTGGAATCAACGGCCCGTTTCTGAAGAAAACCGCCAGGTGCCCGGGCGCATCGCGTTGAGCTGCCAGTCACCGATTTGGGCGCGGATCAGGCGCAGGGTTGGCAAGCCGACATGGGCAGTCATGCGGCGCACCTGCCGGTTCCGGCCTTCGGTGATCGTGATGGACAGCCAGGCATCCGGCACGGATTTGCGAAAGCGCACCGGCGGATCGCGGTCCCACAAGCCAGCGGGCGTGTCGATCAACGACACTTTTGCCGGAGCCGTTTTGCCATCCTTGAGAGTAACGCCTTGGCGCAGCGCGTTGATAGCGGCGTCATCCGGTGTCCCTTCAACCTGGACCCAATATGTCTTGGCCAGTTTGTATTTAGGGTGTGAGATGCGGGCCTGAAGCGCACCATTGTCGGTGAGCACTATCAGCCCTTCGCTGTCGCGGTCCAACCGGCCAGCGGGGTAGAACCCTTTTTCATCGATGAAACCCGACAAGGTCGGACGCGGAGACCCTTCGGTGCCCTTGTCGGTGAATTGGGACAGCACGCCGAAAGGTTTGTTGAACAGAATGACGCGGTTCATGGCGCAGCCGGCAGCAGTTTTGTGATCCCGACCGAAGCGGCGCGGGCCAGACCTTCGTCCAGAGACATCGGGATGTATTCGCCACGCCGCCAAAGCTGTGCCAGATCGTCGTAGTGGCGAGACAGGAAGTGGCCCGATTGGCCGGTCGATGTAATGAAAACCGATGAATCCGGATCGGCAAAATCATAGACGCCCCGGAACCCGGCACCATGAACGTTAAAGAAAGGATCAGGGCCGCTGCCCGCCGTCCGTCCGCGTTGCAAGGTGTTGTCGCCGCCGGACGTGGACTGGCGGATGTTCACGAAATAGCGCAGCAACGGCACATTCCCCAAGGTCTGGTGGTCATGGGTCGCCTGATGCGCATCGCCCCACCGCAGGGATTCCAGCTGGCCACCCCATGTTTCGTTGATCCAGATCAGGGCGTCGTCAAGGGCCAGCAGCGCCATTTCGGGGCAGGTCTCAACCGGTGCGGATTGCAGCACGTCGCACCAGACCGCAGCACCGTCGACATTGCGGAAGACCCGTTCGATAAACAATGGCTCCACGTGGTCGAATTCCGCCGCCAGCGGGCCAAGCTCGTCCTGAATCAGGCGTGCTTGCAGGGCGCGCAGCCACGCCGCATAGATCAGCGGTTCCGGCATGTGTTCATTCATTTCGCCGGACCATCCTGCCAACAGAACCAAGGCCCGCTGCCGCTGCCGTTCGGCCGTGCCTTCGGGGGCGGTTTCGCCGGTAAACCACAGTTCTGCCCCGATCAGGGGCAGCAAGCCGCGGGCGGTGAAGCTGACCGTGTCGAGTTGCGCTTCGATGAAACTGTCGCGGGTATGGACCTGGCGGCGCTGCATCAGGTTGCGCCACCGTTGGATGCGCTGCGTGTCGCCCCAGGCGTAGGACACGTGGTTCGGAAAGGGGCGTTCGACGGTTTTGTTGTTGGTGTTACCCAGGATACCGCCCTGGGGCGCGATAAATTCAGGATTGGCGCTGAAAGGCAGGGTGCCTTGCCAGCGGTTTTCCGCAATCCAGCCGGGTGTGGGCATACGGCCCTGGCTTTGATGGCCGGGATCGCGGGCAGGAAGCGCACCGATCGTTTTCATCGCGATCGTTTCGCGGTCTACAAAGGTCACGTTCTGCGACGGCGCAATATAGCTGGCCGAGGCCGCAATGCCCTCTCGAACCGATTTCGCCTCCATCATGGCCATGGCGGCGGCGATGGACGTGTCTTTGGGGCTGAGCGCGGTCCAGTTCAGGGAGGCAACATGGCCCGGCGGCGTGATGGCGGCCAGATTGTAGTGACTGCCCGGAAGCACGGGGCCGTTGTCGGTCCAGCGCAAGGTCAGGGTGATGGGATCCGCATCCTTGACCGTGATGATGGAAGCGCGTTTGACGAACGCCTTGAACCCGTCGGGGGTGCGGTATTCCTCGCTGTTGTCGGGGTTGAGTTCCTCGATATAGACGTCCTGGTCGTCGGCATAGGACGAGGTCAGGCCCCAGCCAAGTGCGGCGCTGCGGCCCGTCAGCACCACGGGGATGCCGGGGATCGTACCGCCGATCACACCGCCTGATTGCAGTTCCAGCCGGGCAAGATACCAGACGGAAGGCGCGGTAAAGCCAAGATGCGGGTCATTGGCCAAAAGCGTCCCCCCCGAGGCTGACCGGTCGCGCGCAGCCGCCCAGGCGTTGGAGGCCCCCGCGAGATCAAAGCTTTTGAACGGCGACAGCGGGGACGGGTCAAGCGGGATATTCTCGGCAAATTGCGGGACGCCCGGTACAAGAGCGGCATATTCGGGCAGCGCGGCAATGCCGCTGCCGGGCGAATCGGGCAATATATCGACCAGACGGTCCAGATCGGGCAGCGCCAGCGAGGTCCGCGCGCGCTTGACCTCGGCGTCCAGATGGCCGGACAGTTGCAAGGCCAGCAGTTTGACCAAGGCCACGGAATCAGCCGCACGCCACGGGGCCACAGGCGTGTCGAACAGCAACATTTCAGGGGCACCACGGCCCAAGGCTTCGGAGTTGATCTGGTCAAGGCGGGCGTTCACCCCAGCCGCATAGGCATCCAGAGAGGCGCGGGTTTGCGGATCAAGCGCGTCAACCGACTGCACCGCAAGCGTGGCCAGATCAAAGCGGCGCAACAGCCGGTCGATGCGCACTGTTCTGCTGCCGAAAACTTCGGACAGGCGGCCCTGAACAGTGCGGCGCATCACGATCATCTGCCACAACCGGTCCTGCGCATGGGCAAAACCAAGACCATAGAACACATCAAGATCGTTTTGGGCAAAGATATGGGGCACGTTTGCATTGTCACGCACGATCTCGACTTCGGCGCGCAGGTTCGGCACGACAACGGTATCGTCATAATCAGGCAGCGACCGCGATGCGAGCCAGTAGGCCCCGGCGAAGGCCACAACCGTCAGAACGATCAAAAAGGCGGTCACCCGCATGAGCCACCGGAAAATCACTGCCATTTGACGCTCCTGTTGAAACCCGCGTGCGATTGACCAAAGCCCGCAGGGTGATAGGTGTAGTCCCAGCCAATAGCGCAACTGATGGATAAGGAAAAGACGATGGCAAAACTCGCATTTCTGGGACTGGGAGTCATGGGAGGCCCGATGGCCGGACATCTGCAAAAGGCAGGTCATGAAGTAACAGTATATAACCGCACCGGCGAAAAGGCCCGCCAATGGGCGGAAACCTATGGCGGCAAGATGGCGCAGACCCCGCGCGAAGCCGCCGAAGGCGCAGACTTCGTCATGTCCTGCGTGGGTAATGACGACGATCTGCGCACGGTCACGCTGGGCGATGACGGTGCATTTGCAGGGATGACCAGCGGCGCAATCTTTGTGGATCACACCACGGTATCCGCAGCCGTCACGCGCGAACTTTACGCCGCTGCGGATGCGGCGCAGATCAGCTTTATCGATGCGCCGATCTCGGGCGGGCAGGCAGGGGCCGAAAACGGCCAGCTGTCGATCATGTGTGGCGGCGATCAGGGGGCGTTCGACCGCGCCTTGCCCGTGATGGAGGTTTACTCCAAGATCTGCCGCCGTCTGGGTGACAGCGGTGCCGGTCAGATGACCAAGATGTGCAACCAGATCGCGATTGCAGGGCTGGTTCAGGGCCTGTCCGAGGCGCTGCATTTCGCCCAGAAAGCCGGTCTTGATGGCCGCGCGGTCGTCGAGGTGATCAGCCAGGGGGCCGCCGGAAGCTGGCAGATGTCCAACCGCTACGAGACGATGCTGGACGACAAGTTTGATCACGGTTTCGCCGTGGACTGGATGCGCAAGGATCTGGGGATCTGTCTGGATACCGCGGATGAGATCCAGGCAAGCCTGCCGGTCACGGCCCTTGTGGATCAATTCTATAAGGATGTGCAAAAGCTGGGCGGTGGCCGCTGGGATACATCAAGCCTGATCAAACGCTTTAGCTGAAAACGAATCCGGCCCGCGCATGGCGGGCCGGTTATCTACATAAATTCAGTTACCTACGCAGCGAAATTAAGGTATAATGCGCGAGTATTTGCTGCCCTCGAGCGTCGCGCCAAGACGCAGGCCAGCGCGGCCAAACACCACGGCCAAAACCGGTGACAGCGCAGTGGTGGTATCGGCATTGACGCTTTCGCCCTTGTCCGAGATCACATATTCCACGTTGGCACCTGCAGCCCAACCGGGCGCACGGCGGAAGTTGCTGACTGCGTCCTGCGTCATGAAAAACAGAACATGCGCATATTGCTGCGCACCGATCTGCAAGCCGCCCGTCGCCTTGGTGACCGAATAGTAATCCACCGTCACGTTGTCGATGCGAAAGGCACCGCGCCCGTAAGCGCCGCCAAGACCAAGACCGGCCTCGGTGACCAGTGGCATCACCAGCATCCCGCTTGACCGTTCCGCCAATTGGCGGGTGTTGGGGAACTGGCGGTACATTTCTTCGAGAGTTGCATTGACGCGCGCATCAATCATCGCGCTGCCCCTGCTGCCGACACCGTTTCCGCAGGCCGCCACACCACCTGCGCTGGCCAGCGCGCCCAACGCAAATGCGCGGCGCGAAAGTCTAGAATTGCTCATGTTATATTGCCCGTAATTACCTGTGCCGGTTTACCCCGACTTGCAGGCGATCTTATGCCGAATATTCGGCAATGTCACCGGTTAAGGGATCGAATCGGCGGTGATCTGCCGCCCATTCGTTGATTTTATGCGAAAAACCGGCCTTAGCCGTTCAACAGGCGTGCCGCAGCAGGGGCAAAATAGGTCAGAACGCCGTCACAACCGGCGCGTTTGAAGCCCATCAGCGTTTCCATCATGATCCGTTCCTCGTCGATCCAGCCGTTCTGGGCTGCGGCCTTGATCATGCTGTATTCGCCGGACACCTGATAGGCAAAGGTGGGCGCGCCAAAGGTCGATTTCACACGCTGGCAGATGTCCAGATAGGGCAGGCCGGGTTTGACCATGACCATATCGGCCCCCTCGCGCAGATCGCGTTCGATCAGGCGCAGGGCCTCGTTGCTGTTGGCATAATCCATCTGATAGGTTTTCTTGTCCCCCGTCAGCGCGCCCGCCGCGCCCACGGCATCGCGGAACGGACCGTAGAACGCCGAGGCATATTTGGCCGCATAGCTCATGATCATCACGTCGGAATGGCCCGCGCCTTCCAGCCCGTCGCGGATCGCCGCGATGCGCCCGTCCATCATATCCGACGGCCCGATGATGTTGGCACCTGCATCGGCCTGTGCCAGCGACATCTTGACCAACGCTTCGACGGTGCGGTCATTGACGATGATCCCGTCTTCGACAAATCCGTCATGGCCGTTGATGTTGTAGGTATCCAGCGCCACGTCGGTCATGATCACCATCTGCGGCACGGCCGCGCGGATCGCACGGATTGCGCGGTTGGGGTTGTTGTCGGGGTCCCAAGCACCGGCGCAGTCTTCGGTGCGGTCCTCGATTCCGGTATAGGGAAAGATGCACATCGCGCCGATGCCAAGATCGGCGGCTTCGCGCGCGGCCTCCACGATCTTGTCGACGCTGCGGCGGAATACACCGGGCATGGAGGGGATCGGTTCCTCGATACCCTCACCGGAGCGCACGAAAACCGGCCAGATCAGATCACCGACAGAGAGCGCGTTTTCACGCACCAGGGCGCGCACGCCTTCGGATTGACGGGTCCGGCGCAGGCGGCTGGCAGGAAAGGAAGCTTGGGTGGGTCTCATGCAAAATGTCCTCGGATAGGGATGGACAACGCTTGGCATGTATTTTTGCGTGGCTCAAGGCTAGGAATTGCTGCAATCCGTCGTTAAGACTGGCAAAAGTTGCAGGACAGCACGTCTTAATGCAATGTTTCTCGGATCAAAGATGAGCGCCCCTTGGACTGGTATCAGACAATCTTCGAAGTGATCGACATGCGATCCTTCTCAAATCTCTGGTTTTGGATTGCACTTGCCGTGGTCTGGTCGTCGGCCAGCCATTGGGTTCTGGGTGTACCCTATGACATGGTGCTGCGCGCCCGTCGCCACGGGGAACAGGCGCAGGTCGATCTTGAGGACATGGTCCGCATCAACGTGAACCGCATTCTGTATATCGCTCAGGTCTCGGGCATCTGGATTTTGGGCTTCAGCTGCTTTTTCCTGACCATGCTGGTGATTCTGGCGGTGTTCTACGGCTTCCAGTTCGCGCAGGCTGTGCTGCTTTTGGCGGCCCCGATCAGCATCATCACGGTCCTGAGACTGTCAACCGCGCAGCAGATTCACGAGGAATCCGCCACCGGCGACCTGTTGTACAAACGTCTGACACGCCACCGTATCTACACCCAGATCATCGGCATGGTGTCTATCTTCATCACCTCTATGTGGGGCATGTACCAAAACCTGTACGTGGGTCCGTTCGGCGGTTGACAAACCCGCCCCAAGGATCAAGTGACAAGGCCATGGCGAATTCCTCTTATATCACGCTGTCAGGCGTCCCCGAAGGCTTTGATGCGCGCGCGCTGCTGGATGAGCTTGGCAAACATGACGTGCCAGTCCTGCATGTGGCGCGCGATGATAAACGCATGGCCGCAATGCAATCGGCACTGCGTTTTTTTGCCCCCGACGTTCCTGTCGTGACCTTTCCGGGCTGGGATTGTCTGCCCTATGACCGTGTGTCGCCCAATGCCGATATTTCGGCGCAGCGCATGGCAACGCTGGCGGGTCTGGTGCACGGGATGCCCGACAAATACATCCTGCTGACCACATTGAACGCCGCGACCCAACGCTTGCCCGCCCGTGACATCCTGCGCGATGCCGCGTTTTCGGCGCGTGTCGGCGACCGCATCGACGAAGCGGCCTTGCGCAATTTTCTGGTCCGCATGGGCTTTGTGCAAAGCCCGACGGTGACCGAACCGGGCGACTATGCGATCCGGGGCGGCATTATCGACATCTACCCGCCCGGTGATCTGGGCCCGGTACGGCTGGACCTGTTCGGGGACACGCTGGACGGCGCGCGCCGCTTTGACGCGGCGACGCAGCGCACCACAGAAAAGCTTGATCAGGTCGAACTGGCCCCCGTGAGCGAAGTCATTCTGGACGAGGGCGCGATCACGCGCTTTAGACAGAACTATCGCATCGAATTCGGCGCCGCGGGCACCGACGATCCGCTTTATGAGGCAATCAGCGCAGGGCGCAAGCATCAGGGTGCCGAACATTGGATGTCGTTTTTCCACGCAGAGCTGGAAACGCTGTTCGATTACCTGCCCAAGGCCACCGTCACGCTGGATGATCAACTGACGCCGCAGCGTCTGGCCCGCTGGGAAAGCATCGCCGATCAATATGAAACCCGGCGCATCGCCATGGCCAACCGCTCCAAAATGGACAGCGTTTACAAGCCCGCGCCACCCGAAGGGCTTTACCTGGCCGATACCGCCTGGGAACAGGCGCTGATTGGCAAACGCGTCATTCAGTTCAAGCCATTGCCGCAGCCCACCGGCCCCAATGTGCTGGATGCAGGCGGGCGGATCGGGCGCAATTTCGCCCCTGAGCGTCAACAGGAATCCATCAGCCTTTTCGGGGCCTTGGCGACCCATATCAAGGCAAAGCTGAAAGACGGCCCCGTGGTCATCGCAAGCTATTCCGAGGGTGCGCGCGAACGCCTGACCGGCTTGATCGAAGACGAAGGCCTGTCCGAGGTGATCGCGATCCCCAACGGCACGCGCATCGACAAGCGGGGCCTGCATCTGGCGGTTTGGGCGCTGGAGCACGGGTTCGAGGCCCCATGGACGAACGCCGGTAAAGACGGCCGACTGACGGTCATCTCGGAACAGGATGTTCTGGGCGAACGGCTGATCCGGTCGGCCAAACGCAAGCGCCGCGCTGAAAACTTCCTGACAGAAACACAGTCTCTGACCCCCGGCGATCTGGTCGTCCATGTCGACCACGGCATTGGCCGCTATCTGGGGATGGAGGTGATCACCGCCGCTGGTGCTGCGCATGAATGTTTGCTGCTGGAATATGCAGAGAATTCAAAGCTGTATCTGCCGGTCGAAAACATCGAACTGCTGTCCAAGTACGGCCATGACGAAGGCCTGCTGGACAAGCTGGGCGGCGGTGCGTGGCAGTCGAAAAAGGCCAGGCTCAAGGAACGCATCCGCGAGATGGCGGACAAGCTGATCCGTATTGCTGCTGAGCGCGCCTTGCGCCGCGCGCCGATCATGGACCCGCCACCGGGCATGTGGGACGCGTTTTCCGCGCGCTTCCCCTATACCGAAACCGACGACCAGATGTCCGCCATCAACGATGTGATCGACGATCTGACGTCTGGCAACCCGATGGACCGTCTGATTTGCGGCGACGTCGGCTTTGGCAAAACCGAAGTCGCGATGCGTGCCGCATTCGTGGCGGCGATGTCGGGCCTGCAGGTTGCCGTGATTGCGCCGACCACCTTGCTGGCGCGCCAGCACTACAAATCCTTCGCCGAACGCTTTCGCGGCTTCCCTCTGGAGGTTCGTCAACTGTCGCGCTTTGTGTCGACCAAAGACGCCAGTGCCACCCGTGAGGGCATGGCAAAGGGCACCGTCGACGTGGTGATCGGCACCCATGCGCTGCTGGCGAAGAACATCAAGTTCAACAATCTCGGGCTGTTGATCATCGACGAGGAACAGCATTTCGGCGTCGGCCACAAGGAACGGCTGAAGGCGATGCGCACGGACATCCACGTGCTGACACTGACCGCCACCCCGATCCCGCGGACGCTGCAACTTAGCCTGACGGGGGTGCGTGACCTGTCGATCATCGGCACACCGCCCGTGGACCGTCTGGCGATCCGCACCTATGTGTCCGAATTCGACACCGTGACCCTGCGCGAGGCGCTCTTGCGCGAACATTATCGCGGCGGGCAGTCGTTTTATGTAGTTCCACGCATCAGCGATCTGGCAGAGATCGAAGCCTTCCTCAAGGCGCAGCTGCCGGAACTGACGTATCTGGTCGCCCATGGCCAAATGGCTGCGGGCGAGCTGGATGACCGGATGAATGCGTTCTATGACGGCAAATACGACATTCTGCTGGCCACGACGATCGTGGAATCCGGTCTGGATATTCCGACCGCCAACACGATGATCGTGCACCGCGCCGATATGTTCGGTCTGGCCCAGCTTTACCAGATCAGGGGTCGTGTCGGGCGTTCAAAAACCCGCGCCTATGCGTATCTGACGACCAAGCCGCGCGCCAAACTGACCGCTACCGCCGAAAAACGTCTGCGGGTCCTGGGCAGTCTGGATACGCTGGGGGCAGGGTTCACGCTAGCGTCTCAGGATCTGGACATTCGCGGTGCCGGCAACCTGCTGGGCGAAGAACAGTCCGGCCAGATGCGCGATGTCGGCTTTGAACTGTACCAGTCCATGCTGGAAGACGCGATTGCCAAGATCCGGGCAGGCGAGCTTGAGGGTGTGATCGACGATGATGGCCAGTGGGCCCCGCAGATCAATCTGGGCGTGCCGGTCCTGATCCCGGAAACCTATGTGCCTGATCTGGATGTGCGGCTGGGACTGTACCGCCGCCTGTCGAGCCTCAGCACCAAGGTTGAACTCGAAGGCTTTGCCGCCGAACTGATCGACCGCTTTGGCAAGCTGCCGCGCGAGGTTAACACGCTGATGCTGGTGGTGCGCATCAAGGCGATGTGCAAACGGGCAGGGATCGCCAAGCTGGACGGCGGACCGAAAGGCGTGACGATCCAGTTCCACAACGATAAATTCGCATCGCCCGAGGGGCTTGTCAGCTTTATCCAGGACCAGCGCGGCTTGGCCAAGGTCAAGGACAACAAGATTGTGGTCAAGCGGGACTGGGCGACCGACGCCGACAAGATCAAAGGGGCCTTTGCCATCGCGCGCGATCTGGCGGAACATGTCATCGCCAAGGAAAAGCAGAAGAAAAAAGCAAAAGCCTGAGCCGTTGCGGGCTCCGGCTTAGGTCCGGTGTGACAGTCTCAAGCCTGATGCTTTGCACCCGTCAGGTATAGAGCGACGGCGCACCCATCTGCGCGTGAATTTCGTTCACTTCGGCAGGTGCCATACCGTAGGCCTGGCAGAGTTTGTGCAGGTATTGCGCCTCTTCCTGGGTATCCAGATCAATTGCCAGCAGCGACATCGCGTAAATCTGTGGCCCCATGCCTTCGGGGGTTTGTGCAACCAGCCCGTCGATATCAATCGGCGCATCCATTCGCGCCTGCACAAAGGCCGCTTCCTGCGCATCGACATCGCCAAGGTGGTTCAACAGTTTTTCACGCTCAGCCTCGTCAAAGGTACCGTCGGATTTCGCAGCCTGGATCATCGCGGCGATCATCAGCGCGGCCAGCACCTCCTGATCCTGCGAGGGTGTGATCGCGGGGGAGGAATTGCTGTCGAACTGCGAATTCAATACGGCACCGAAATCGGCCTCTTCGCGTTCGGGCTTGCCGCCGGTCGCCCCGCCAAGGCCGGCCAGCAAACCGCCTGCACCTGCGGCACCCGCCAATCCTCCCAAAAGACCGCCCAATCCACCGGAAGAAGCACCGGCACTGTTTCCCGAACTGCCGGTCATCTGGCCCAGCAGCCCGCCCAGACCACCGGTCGAGGTGCCCCTGCGGGTGCCCAACTGGTTCAGCAGACCACCCAAACCACCGCTGGACCCAGCACTTGTGCCGCCGCCCAAAAGGCCGCCCAACATGTCTTGCAAGCTGCCCCCCGATGAGGACCCGCCTGCGCTGGCGCTTTTGTTTTTCATCATCGCGCTGGCCCCTTTGGCCACGGCAACGCCGATGGCGACCTTGGCTAATGTTTTCATCAAGCTCATTTCACGTGTCCCCTTTGGGTAAAATTCTAGCGCGAGTGTGTTGGAATGTAAGGGGCGACACAACCGAATAGACGCAAGGTTGCCGTAGGGATCGCGTCAAACCGATTGACAAGCCCCCGCCAACCCGCGCTTTTGATCGGATGGAACGTAAAACGCATATCGATACTTTCGGAGCCTTCGCGCTAATCGCCTTCGCGCTGAACCTTGCCTTCAATCAGGTGGTGATCAAGGTCACCAATGGTGGCTTTAACCCGGTTTTTTCGGCCGGTCTGCGATCGCTTGGCGCGATTGTGGTTCTGGTGATCTGGATGAAGCTGCGCGGTGTCAGTTTTGCCTTTCCAAAGTCAGCCAGAGGCTGGGCCGTCGTATCGGGACTGTTGTTCACCTTTGAATTTACGTGCCTTTTCATGGCATTGGACGGCACGACCGTCAGCCGCGCCTCGATCATCTTTTATTCGATGCCGGTCTGGCTGACGATTGCGGCGAACTTCCTGATCCCCGGTGAACGGTTGACGCGGCTCAAGATCATCGGCCTCATTCTGGCGATGTCCGGCGTCGCCGTCGCCCTGAGCGATCGCAGCGGCGGACATGTCAGCTGGACGGGGGATCTGCTGGCGCTGACATCGGCCTTTTGCTGGGCGGGCATTGCGCTGCTGGTGCGGGTAACCCCGCTTGAAAAGGTGCCGCCTGCGCAGCAACTGATGTGTCAGGTTGCGATCTCCGGGCCCATTCTGGTGCTGATCGCCCCGCTGTTCGGCCCCTTGATCCGCGATGTGCAGATGATCCATCTGGCGGGGCTGGGGTTTCAGATCATCGCCGTGGCGAGCCTTGGCTTTCTCGCATGGTTCTGGCTGATGTCGGTCTATCCCGCCTCAAGCGTGGCATCGTTCAGTTTCCTGTCACCGGTGTTTTCCGTGATCCTGGGATGGTTGCTGCTGTCCGAACATGTGGCATGGTCGGTCTGGGCGGCGCTGGTGTTGGTGGCGGCGGGTATCTACCTGATCAACCGAAAGCCCCGCCTGCCAAACGCCTAGGTACCGCAGAAAGTGGCAGGCACGATTTCCTGTTCCGTCGGCGGGGTATGCAGATCGGCATCCGTCGTCTCAAATGGTGTCGCGAGCGCCTTCAACAGCCGGTCAAACGGGGCCATGTCGCCTGCAACCGCAGCCTGAATCATATGTTCGATCCGGTGGTTGCGCGGGATGATCGCCGGATTGGCGGCTTGCATCACCGCCTTTGGATCCGGTTCCGACGCAATGCGCGCGAGCCACTTCGATTGCCAGACGGCAAAGGCGTCGCGGTCGGCAAACTGATCTTGGGCTGCATCGCCGGAAAGCGCGTGAAACGCATTGGTGAAATCCGCACCGTCCCTTTGCATGAGGGCCAGCAGGTCTTCGATCAGGGCGGCATCATCGGGTTCCGCCTTTGCGATGCCAATCTTGGCCGCAAACCGTTTCAACCAGGCCGCCTCGATCAGACCGGGCATGGCATGAACGATTTCGGTTGCCTCGGCGATGGCGTCATCTGCCACGTCCATCTGCTGGATCAGCGCGGTGGCAAGCTGCGCCATGTTCCACACCGCGATTTGCGGCTGGTTTGAAAACGCATAGCGCCCCTGACGGTCAATCGAACTGAACACGCGGTTGGCGTGAAACGCATCCATGAAGGCGCAGGGGCCATAATCAATCGTTTCGCCTGAAATTGAACAGTTATCGGTGTTCATCACCCCGTGGATAAAGCCCACGGACATCCATGCTGCAATCAGGTCTGCCTGCGCCGCACAGACGGCGCGCAGCAGCCCCATGGGCCCGTCGGCCTGCGGATAGTGGCGTTTGATGGCATAATCGGTAAGAGTGCGCAGGTTTTCAACTTCGCCGCGATGGGCAAACACCTGAAACGTGCCAACGCGCAGATGGCTGGACGCGACGCGGGTCAGCACGGCACCGGGCAGGGCGGTTTCGCGGTAGATATCCTCGCCCGTGGCGACGGCGGCCAAGGCGCGGGTGGTCGGGATGCCAAGGGCGTGCATGGCCTCGGACACCACATATTCGCGCAGCACGGGGCCAAGCCACGCCCGCCCGTCACCGCCGCGTGAATAAGGCGTCGGGCCTGACCCCTTAAGCTGGATGTCGCGACGGTTGCCGTCACTGTCCACGACTTCCCCCAGCAGGATCGCGCGACCATCGCCAAGCTGCGGATTGTAATTGCCGAACTGGTGGCCGGCGTAAAGCTGGGCCAACGGGTCCGCACCTTGGGGCAGTTCGTTGCCCCCGAAGGTAAACGCCAGATCGTCGGCCCCGGCATCGGCCAGCCCCAGAGTTTTGGCCAAACTGTCATTGAACGCCAATAGCTTGGGGTCGGCCACGGGGGTCGGGGTGATGCGGGTATAAAAGCCGGCCGGCAAGGCGGCAAAGCTGTTATCAAAGGGTGCGCTGAATGTCATGGCCTAGATATAGGGGCCAGTGGCCTGCTTCGCCAGCCCGATCAGAGTTTGCGCGTCATGAACATGTAGTTGTCACGGGGTTTGAACCCGGCGCGGGCATAAAGTTTCTGGGCGATTTCGTTGCTCTTGTCCACCTCGAGATGGACAGCCTTCACACCGCCACCGGACAGGGCATTGGGCAGGGCCAACAGCGCCTCGGACGCAATCCCGCGGCCACGCACGCCGGGGCGCACATAGATTTCATCGACAATCGCGTCCAGACCGCCAAATTCCACAGACCAGCCAAAGGTAATGATGACATAGCCGATGGGCGCACGGGCAGGGCCGATCAGATACGCGATGCCATGCGGGATGCCGTCGACCAGCGGGGCAAGGCCAGCACGACGCGCCTCGTCGGTCTGCTGGATCCCCGCCTCGGCGTGAAAGGCCGCGACAAGCGCGATCAGGCGATCCAGATGCTCGGGTTTGGCAAGGGTGAAGGCAGCGCTCACAACCGGGCCAGCCGTTCGGTCAGCAGGCCAAAGAAACCGTCGGCGTCGATGTCACCCATAAAGGTCGCATTGGGCACGCGGTCGGTGACGCCCCACCAGTCGGCGACGGTCATACCCATGGTCAGTTCCGATTGCGTTTCGATCTCGACGTTCACATGGCGGCCGGTGAACAGGTCGGGCCGGATCAGATAGGCGGTCACGCAAGGGTCATGCAGCGGTGCACCCTCTGAGGCGTATTTCTCCTTGTCGAACCGTTCGAAGAATTCGGTCATCTCTGCCACGGCGACGCCCACGGGGCTGCCGATATTGCGGAAGGCATCGTTGCGCGCGGCGGTAACCAGCGCCTTGTGGGTGACATCCAGCGGCATGACCACAATAGGAACGCCAGATTTAAACACAATATCAGCGGCTTGCGGATCGACGTAAATGTTGAATTCGGCAACTGGCGTGATGTTGCCACCTTCGAAATAGCCGCCGCCCATCAGAACGATCTTGGCAATGCGGTTGGCGATATCGGGGGCTTTTTCCAGCGCGGTGGCGATATTCGTCAGCGGCCCCAGCGGGCACAGTGTCACCGTGCCGGGGGCATGGTCGCGCAGTGTGTCGATGATGAAATCAACGGCGTGACCGTCCTGAAGCGGCATCGTGGGCTCGGGCAGCACGGGCCCGTCAAGGCCGGTCTTGCCGTGCACATGTTCAGCCGTGACCAGCTCGCGGCCCAGGGGACGGTCGCAGCCGGCAAAAACCTTTACATCTGTCTTGCCCGCCAATTCGCAGACGATCCGGGCATTGCGCGTGGTCAGATCCAGCGGCACGTTGCCCGCAACGCAGGTGATCCCCAACACCTCGATATCTTCGGGGCTGGCGAACGCCAGGAGGATCGCGACGGCGTCGTCCTGGCCGGGGTCGGTGTCGATGATGATCTTGCGCGGGGTCATAAAATTGGTCTCCTGTCGTTCGTCAACGCCATGCCGCAAGCCGGCGTGCTTGTCCAGCGAGGTCCCGTGCGGCTAGCTGCGTTCCGCCCGTTTCACCGCATCCCACAATGCGTCCATTTCGGCCAGATCGCTGTCGGCGGGGGACTTGCCGATCTGCGACAGCCGTGCTTCGACCCCTTCAAAGCGGCGAATGAATTTGGCGTTAGCGGCGCGCAAGGCCGCTTCGGGGTCAAGGCCCAGATGCCGCCCCAGATTGGCCATCACGAACATCAGGTCGCCGAATTCCTCTTCGACCTCGGCCTGGGTCAGGGTGTCGCGGGCTTCGACCAGTTCAGCGGCTTCCTCGGCTATTTTTGCGACGACATCGCCGGTATCCGGCCAGTCAAACCCCACACGTGCCGCGCGCTTTTGCAGCTTGTACGCACGCAGCAAGGCGGGCAGCCCCACGGCGACCCCGTCCAGCGCGCCGCCTTGGGCCTTGCCAGCGCGTTCAGCCGCCTTGATCTTTTCCCAATCCGCCGTCTGCTGGTCCGCCGATTTGTCGCGCGATTCATCGCCAAACACATGTGGATGTCGCGCCACCATCTTGTCGCTGATGTTGCGCACCACTGATTGAAAGGTGAAATGCCCGTCCTCTTCGCCCATCGCTGTGTGATAGACGGTTTGCAGCAGCAGATCGCCCAACTCCCCCTCCAGCTCGGGCCAGTCGCGGCGTTCGATCGCATCGGCAACTTCGTAAGCTTCTTCAATGGTATATGGGGCGATGCTGCCGAAATCCTGCTCGATATCCCAGGGGCAACCTGTCTCGGGGTCACGCAACCGGCGCATGATCTCCAACAACCGCTCAATTCCCGCGCTTTGATCGTGGATCAATGCATCTTTCGTCTTCTCGCCCATTGCAGCGCCCTTGTGTCTGGTGTCAGATGCAACCTGACCAAGATACATGCAGGAGTCCACCCAATGCCCGTCGTCAACCGCATCGCTGATTTTGCCCCTTTGATGGCAGAATGGCGCAGACATCTGCATACGATTCCGGAGCTTGGCTTTGACTGCCCCAAGACCGCCGCCTTTATCAAGGAACGGCTGCAAGAATTCGGCGTTGATGAAATTCACGAAGGCATCGCGCAGACGGGCATTGTGGCGATCATCAACGGGACCGGTGCGGGCCCGACGATCGGGTTGCGCGCGGATTTCGACGCACTGCCGATCCTCGAGGAAACGGGCGTCGAATACGCATCGACCCATCCCGGAAAAATGCACGCCTGCGGCCATGACGGCCATACCGCGATGCTGCTGGGGGCCGCTAAATATATGGTCGAGACGCGCAATTTCGCAGGCCGCGTGGCGCTGATCTTTCAACCCGCCGAAGAAGACGGCGGCGGGGCGCAGGTGATGTGTGCCGAAGGGATGATGGACCGTTTCGACATCGCGCACGTCTATGGCATCCACAACATGCCCGGGGCCGAATTCGGGGCGTTTTTCACCACGCCGGGGCCGATCATGGCGGCGGTCGATTCCTTTACCATCCAGATCAACGGGCGTGGCGGACATGGTGCCATGCCGCACGAGACTGCCGATCCGGTCGTTGCGGCCTGCGGGATCGTGCAGGCAATCCAGACGATCTCGAGCCGGAACGTTCTGTCGGCGCAAGAACATGTGATTTCGGTGACGCAGATCCACACCGGATCGGCCAGCAACATCATCCCGGACACCGCCATGATCAACGGAACTGTGCGAACTTTCGACAAGGACGTACAAACGCTGATCCGCACGCGGATGGAAGCGATCATTCAGGGGCAGGCGGCAAGTTACGGCGTGACCGCGACGCTTGATTACGAAGAAGGGTATCCAAGCACCGTGAATGCCCCCGAGCAGACGGCACTGGCTGCCGATGTGGCCCGAAGTATCGTGGGCGATACGCATGTCGACGCGGAATTCGCCCGTGTAGCCGGAGCCGAGGATTTCGCCTATATGCTGGAAGAACGCCCCGGGGCCTATCTGTTTCTGGGCGCTGGCGAGGGTGCGGGCCTTCACCATCCTAAATTCAACTTCAACGATGATGTTGCCCCCGTGGGGGCCTCGTTCTTTGTGCAGCTGGTCGAACAGCTTCAACCGGCGGCGGGTCACTAATGGCTCTTGAAGACGCAAAAACACAGATAGATCAGGCCTTTACCCGTGAAGAGTTAAAGGGCCCAAGTTTTGAGAACGCCTTTGGCGGGGCGACATCCTTCCTGCGTCGCCGCTATACCAAGGACCTGACCGGCGTCGACATCGCCGTGACGGGCGTGCCTTTCGACCAGGCGGTAACCAACCGCACCGGCACCCGCCTTGGGCCGCGCGCGATCCGCGAGGCGTCGACGTTGCAACCCTATGATCCGCCCTATGGCTGGGATTTCGACGTGCTAAGCGAATTTGCCATCGCGGATTATGGCGATCTGGCTTTTGACTATGGCCACACCAGCCAGTTTCCTGCCGCTTTGACCAAGCATATCAAGGGGATACTGGACGCAGGTGCCGCAAGTGTGGTGCTGGGGGGTGATCATTACATCAGCTTTCCGATCCTCAAAGCCTATGCCGAAAAATACGGGCCGATCAGCCTGCTGCAATTCGATGCGCATTCTGACACATGGCCAGATGATGACATGGACAGGATCGACCACGGCACCATGTTCTACAAGGCTGTGAAATCCGGGATCGTTGACCCGCATACATCGGTTCAGGTCGGGATCAGGACAACAAATCCGGACACGCTGGGGGTGACAACGATTGACGCCCGCGAGGTTCACGAGAAAGGTCCACAAGCGGCAGTTTCAAAGATAAAACAGATACTTGGCGACCGACCTTGCTATCTCACCTTTGACATCGACGCGCTTGATCCGGCTTTTGCGCCGGGCACGGGGACGCCGGTTTGGGGCGGGCTGACGTCAGCACAATGCGCGATGATGCTGCGCGATCTGGCGGGCATCAACATCGTGGGCGGGGACGTGGTCGAAGTATCGCCGCCCTTCGACACCACCGGAGCCACGGCGATTGCAGGCGCGCATGTGGCGACGGAAATTCTTTGCCTGCTGGGATGGAGGATGCGCACCGCATGACCGACAAAAACCAACCAATCAGTGGCAACGATCTGGCGCGATTTTCGGGGCCAAGCACCTTTATGCGGCTGCCGTCGGCAAATGATCTCAAGGGGTTGGACGTCGCTGTTCTGGGCGTTCCGCTGGACATCGGCACATCCTGGCGGTCGGGTACGCGCTTTGGCCCCAAACAGGTCAGGTCGGAAAGCGCCATGCTGCGGCCCTACAATCTGGCCACAGGGGCGGCCCCTTTTGACGGATTGCAGGTGGCCGATATCGGCGATCTGGCGATCAACACTTTCTCGCTGTCTGAGAGTCTGACCATCATCAAAGACAGTTACGACGCGATCCTGGACTACGACGTGATGCCCCTGGCGATTGGCGGCGACCATTCGATCACCTTGCCGATCCTGCGCGCGATATCGAAACGGCACGGGCCGGTCGCGCTGATCCACGTCGACGCCCATGCGGATGTGAATGACGAGATGTTCGGCGAACGTGAAACCCACGGTACGGTGTTCCGCCGTGCCCATGAAGAAGGGCTGATCATCCCGGAAAAGACCTATCAGATCGGTCTGCGGGGGACCGGGTACGGTGCGGATGATTTCACCGAAGCCGCCGGTTGGGGATTTCAGCAGTTCCCCGCGCATGATCTTTGGCACCGCAGCCTGTCGCCCCTGGGCGCTGAAATCCGCCGCGATATCGGCGATGCGCCAGTCTATATCACCTATGACATCGACAGCCTTGATCCGGCCTTTGCGCCCGGCACGGGCACACCGGAGATTGGTGGCCTGACCACGCCGCAGGCGATGGAATTGATACGGGCGTTCAAGGGGTTGAACATTGTCGGGGCAGATCTGGTCGAAGTATCACCGCCCTATGATACCTCAGGAAATACCGCGCTGACGGGGGCGAATATCCTGTTTGAAATCTTGTGTGTTCTGCCCGGCGTTGCATACCGCTGAACAGACGGGACACTCCGCGGGGAGTTTTCAGGGCAAAATGAAGGGAAAGAGTATGATGGTATTGTTTTGGATTATCGTGGCGGTCTTCGTAGGCTTGCAGGCCTATGTCCGGCTTGCCCCGGCGCAGGCTGCAGACTGGACCGTCTCGGAAAGCCCCGATGCGCCCGGGGATTATCCGTCTGCCGGCGGGTTCAGGGCGGTGCGACTGGTGGACGGAGACGGATCGGACGTGGCACGGAAGTTCGACCAAGCGATGCTGGCCCTGCCAAGGACGCAAAAGCTGGGGCAGGCGCAGGGACAAACCGTCTATGTCACACGGTCCCTGCTGTGGGGGTTTCCCGATTTCACCACGATCGCGACTGAGGATGCAGGCACGCAAACCCGCGTCGTGGTCTATGGACGCTTGCGCTTTGGTCAGTCGGATATGGGCGTCAACCGCAAGCGTTTGGAACAGGTTTTGACCAGCATCGGGTTAGCGGCCTAGGGCAGCCGCCCGCGCGACCCAGCTAAAAGCTGTGTTCGCCGATGGTTGCGCATCAACGAACAGGCATAAAAAGGCTGGAAACTGACCGCTGATTGCACCTCCGGCCCAAAGCGGCCCTTGACCAAACCGTCATCATCAGCGACAGAAACGCGATGATCCCAATGGACCGCCTTGCCCAGATTACCCAACGTTTCCAGTTTCTGGAGGCATCGATGTCTGCCGGGTCAGACGGCGCGGATTTTGCCAAGCTTGCCAAGGAATACGCTGATCTGCGTCCCGTTGTGGAACAGATCGAAGGGTACCGTCAGCTTTTGCAGGACATGGACGACGCGCGCGCCATGCTCAAGGACCCCGAGATGGCAGAGCTGGCCGAAGAGGAATTGCCGCGCCTGAAGGCGGAGATTCCCAAGGCCGAGGCCAGCCTGCAACTTGCGCTGCTGCCCAAGGATGCTGCTGACACCAAACCTGCCATGCTCGAGATTCGCCCCGGCACTGGCGGCGACGAGGCGGCCTTGTTCGCGGCTGATCTGTTGCGGATGTATCAGCGTTATGCCGAAGCCCAGGGCTGGAAGTTTGACCTGATCGAGGAACAACTGACCGAACTTGGCGGCGTCAAAGAGGTCGTCGCCCATATCAAGGGGCAGAACGTCTTTGCCCGGTTGAAGTACGAATCCGGTGTGCACCGCGTCCAGCGCGTCCCCTCGACCGAAAGTGGCGGTCGGATACATACGTCGGCGGCGACGGTCGCTGTGCTGCCCGAAGCCGAGGATGTCGATATTCATGTCGATCCCAATGACCTGCGGATTGATACAATGCGCAGTTCGGGTGCCGGCGGACAGCACGTAAACACCACCGATTCCGCCGTGCGCATCACGCATATTCCCACCGGGATTGTCGTGACCTCGTCAGAGAAATCCCAGCACCGCAACCGCGAGATCGCGATGCAGGTGCTCAAGGCGCGGCTGTATGATGCCGAACGCCAGCGCGTGGACAGCGAACGATCTGCCGACCGGGCGGCGCAGGTGGGATCTGGCGATCGCTCAGAGCGGATTCGCACCTATAACTTCCCCCAAGGGCGCATGACCGATCATCGGATCAATCTGACGCTCTACCGGCTTGATGCGATCCTGCAGGGCGATCTGGACGAGATCATCGATGCGCTGACCGCCGACGCCCAGGCCCGCATGCTGGCGGAGATGGGACAGTGAGCGCGCCCACCGCAGCCCAGGCCATGGCATCGGCTGCCGCACGGTTGCGCGCCGCCGGGGTGCCGGACCCTGCGCGGGATGCGCGGATTCTGCTGGCCCATGCGGCGTCGGTCGATGCGTCACGTGTTACCTTGATTGCCCCCGAAGAAATCGCTCCCGAGATCGCCGAACGCTTTGAAACCCTGATCGCCTTGCGCGCCGTTCGGGTGCCGGTTTCCCATCTGGTCGGGCAACGCGCGTTTTACGGGCGCGATTTCAAGATCAGCCGCGATGTGCTGGATCCGCGCCCTGAGACCGAAACCTTGATCGAACTGGCCCTGTCCGAAGCGTTTGACACCGTCATGGACCTTGGGACGGGATCAGGCTGCATTCTGGTGACGCTTCTGGCCGAACGCCCAGAGGCACGCGGATTGGGCCTTGATCTGTCCGAGGCGGCTTGCCTGCAAGCCAGCGCCAATGCGGTCTTGCACGGTGTGGCGGCGCGCGCTGATATCCGGCAATCAGACTGGTTTGCCGCCGCCGAAGGCCGCTTTGATCTGATCGTGGCGAACCCGCCTTATCTTGCGAAAAGCGAAATGGCAGGCGTCGCACCCGAATTGCGGTTGCATGAACCCGAAATGGCCCTGACCGATGGGCTGGACGGGCTAAGCGCCTACCGTGTCATCGCATCCCAGGCGCAAGGCTATCTGACGGCCACGGGACGGGTTTTGGCCGAAATCGGCTGGCAGCAGGGGCCGGACGTTGCACAGATTTTCAGGGACGCAGGCTGGGGCCGTGTGCGCATTCTGCCAGACCTCGACGGGCGCGACCGTGTCCTTTGGGCGGACACTCCGGCATAAACGCGGCAAAAAATCGCGGTTCGGTCAGATTTTGCGCAGTTTACACTTGCCCCAAAACCACAGCCGTGTTTATTCAAGGGTGTTGCAGCGGTGGATGCCATTTGGTGGTCCCGCGCGGCGTTAAGCCCAACAAACCGTAAGGCTCGCTCTCGTAGGATACGGACGTATCCGGCAGCTTTTTATCGAAGCCCAGCATAACAAGGCTGAACTGATTACATGAAATCTTCCAGATCACGGTCCCGGTCCAAGAACAATCGCAACCGTCAACCGCAGGGTGGCAATGTCGTCAACCGCGTGTTCGACAGTTCTGGCCCCGAAGGCAAAGTGCGCGGCACGCCGCAACAAGTCATTGAGAAATATAACCAGCTGGCACGCGACGCACAGCTGAGCAATGACCGCGTGGCGGCTGAAAACTTTCAACAACATGCCGAACATTACCTGCGCATGCTGTCCGAAGCGCAGCGCGAAATCGACCAGCGCCGCGAGGAGCAGGAGCGCCAGCAGCGCGAGCGTCAGGAAGAACAGGAACGCCAGAACCGGGAACGTCAGGCGGAACGTGACCGCGAGCGTGCCGAACGTCAGGAACGTGAGGCTGCAAACGCGGGCCAAGGGAATCAGCAGGGCCATGATGAAAGCGATCAGCCTGTGAATGCTCAACCAAGTGACGCGCAACCAGACGCGCCAAAGGACCAAGCCGAGCAGCCCAAGCGTCGCCGCAGCCGCTCCAAGCCCGCAGAGGACGCCGGCCAGTCTGAAAGCACATCGGATGAAAGCAGCGCAGAGGAAAGCAATCTGGTCGATACGCCGGAAAGCAAGCCGAAACCCCGCCGCGCGCCACGCCGCAAGCCGCAACCCAAGGCGGAAGGTGACAGTGGTGACGGGGCAGGCGCTGATCAAGCGACAGGCGATCAACCCAAGGCCGCCGAATAATCCGTTTCGGTTTTACATAACGACAGCAAAAAGGCCCCGACGATTGTCGGGGCCTTTTTGCATTTGAGCGCGCTGGAGTGTCTACTGACCCCTTCAGAGCTTCGCAATTTCGCGGGCCAAAGCGCAGAACCCCTCAAGCGGGATCTGTTCGGCGCGGTCTGTAGGTTTCAGACCCGCTGCGATCAGGCGGTCTTCGATGTCGGGGGCAACGCCCTTCAGCGCGGACCGCAGCATCTTGCGCCGCTGATTGAACGCGGTGGCGACGATGCGCGACAAGATGGCGGGGTCCGCAGGAAAGCGGGGCTCTGGCAAGGCAGTCAGATGCACCACGGCCGAAGACACCTTTGGCGCGGGGGTGAACGCTTCGGGGGGCAAGTGCATCACGATGCGCGCATCCGCCCGCCACTGCGCCAGCAGTGCCAGGCGACCGTAGGCCTTGGACCCCGGCTTGGCCACGATCCGTTCGGCCACCTCGCGCTGGAACATCAACGTCAGGCTTTCCCAGAACGGCGGCCAGTCCGGCGGGGTGAGCCAGCGGACCAGCAACTCCGTTCCAACGTTATAGGGCAGGTTCGCCGCAATCCGGATCGGCGGCTTTAGATGGGCCAGCGGATCAATATCAAGCGCATCCCCTTCGATCACAGTCAGGCGACCGGGATAGGCATCGGCGATTTCGGCCAGCGCAGGCAGGCAGCGCGCGTCCTTTTCAATCGCCAGCACATGGCGCGCGCCCTCGGACAGCAACGCCCGGGTCAGGCCACCGGGGCCGGGGCCGATTTCCAGCACGTCGCAGGCGGTCAAGTCGCCTGCATGGCGCGCGATCCTTGCGGTCAGGTTCAGATCAAGCAAGAAGTTCTGGCCCAGCGATTTACGCGCTTTGAGGTCATGGGTGTTGATCACATCGCGCAGGGGCGGCAGGCTGTCTATGGTGCTCATGTGTCGCCTGATGTGTTTGAGGAAAGCGTGCGCCAGAAGGGATTTATGCCTTCGGCGAGGATATTTAAGAGCCAGAGAAGCATCACGACTGCGCCATCTTATATGCAAGGCGAATGGCCTCGATCATGCTGCTGGGGTTCGCAATGTTCTGGCCTGCGATGTCAAAGGCCGTGCCGTGATCAGGCGACGTGCGGATGAAGGGCAGGCCAAGGGTGACGTTTACGCCGCGGTCAAAGTCGAGGGTCTTGATCGGGATCAAGGCCTGATCATGGTACATTGCGATTGCAGCGTCATAGCGCGCGCGGGCGGCGGCGTGAAACATCGTGTCGGCGGGCAAGGGACCGATGAGATCATAGCCCTCGGCCTGCATGTCCCGGATCAGAGGGATCATCCAGTCGCATTCCTGCCGGCCCATGGTGCCGCCTTCGCCTGCGTGCGGGTTCAGCCCCGCGATGGCAAGGCGCGGTTTGGCAATCCCGAATTGGCGTTGCAGGCCTGCGGCGGTTATTTCAATCACGCGGCGCAAATGGGCAGGGGTCAGCGCCGTCGGGACCTGGTCGAGGGCGATGTGGATGGTGGCAGGTACCACGCGCAACTGATCCGATGCCAGCATCATCACCACATCGTCGATATCGGCGAGAGCCGCGAGATATTCAGTATGCCCGGGATAGGCGAAATCGGCCCCGTCCTTGAGCGCCTTTTTATGGATCGGAGCCGTGGTCAGCGCACAGGCCTGACCGGCCCGTACCATGGCCACACCGCGGGCAATCACGTCGATGACGCCCTGGGCATTGGCCGGATCGGGCTGGCCGGGAACGGCGTCGGCCATGAAAGGGTGGGCAATGACCGGCAGCGCGTCCTTGCCTGCGCTCAGCGCGTGATCCATCCGGTCGATCACCACATGGGGGATGTCGCGGGGCAGATGACGCGGATCACCCAACCAGACCACGGGCAGTTCTCCGGCAAGTTTTGCCCACGCGCGGGCGGCCACTTCGGGACCGATGCCCGACGGCTCTCCGCAGGAGATAACGACAGGTCTGTCGGAAAAACTGTCCGGCGACGTCATTTGCGCACGATGCGCGCGTCCGCCCGAAGCTGTTCCAAAAGCTGGTCGGCATAGCCCGACAGACGTTCCTGACGCAGGGCGTTGGCCACATCGGTGCGCGACGTATCCTGATTGGAAGCACTGGTGCGGTCACACATCATCAGGAACATCAGGGTTTGTCCGTTCGCACGGGTCAGGGCCGTCGAGACCTCGCCCGGGTCCAGCTTGGACAATTCGATCGCGATGTCCTGGGGGATTTCGGCAGGTGCCTTGGTAACGCGCTCAAGCACCTCTGCAGGCTGGCCCTTGGCAACCCCGTAAAGGTCATTGCACGTGTCGACGCGACCGCGCAGGGTCTGGGCCTGAGCCAAGGCAGCCTCGCTGCGGCCACCTGCAATGTAATAAGCCGCATATTCGATGGCGGAATAGACCGGTGTCGCGGCCCCTGTTTCCTGAATATCACGCAGTTGGAACAAGGCGACGGCGTTTGGAATCGGCAGCGGTGCGGTCACCTCTCCGGGTGCGAGGCCAAGGATCAAAGGTTGCAGGCTCGGGGGGAGGCTTGACAAGTCTTGCCACTCCAGCCGACCGCCCCGGCCGCGCGATGCGGTCGCGGAGTAACGGCTGGCAAAGCCAGAAAATTCGGCCGCGGACCGGCTTTGTGCGATCTGTTCAGCCAGTGCGTTTACCCGTGCCGCATCTTTGGGCGGGGCGGGGATGATGATCTCGGACAGCAGCACGCGCACGCCGCCCCCACGGGTGGCACCAAGCGCGCGATTGATTTCGGCGTCGGTGATCTGCACCCGCGCATTGTAACGCGCGCGGATCAATTCACGCCAGCCGACGGAATTCACGACGAAATCGCGAAACGTCTCTTTGGCCACACCGGACCGCTCCAGGGCGGAGGTGAATTCCGCCGTGCTCAGGTTGGCGCGGGCGGCGAATTCGGTCAGGCTGTCCTCGATCCCTTCGGGGGTCAGGGCGATACCGGCCTCGGCCACGGCCTCGTTGCGCAGGCGTTCGTCAATCAGCGACGTCAGCGCCCCGTCGCGCGTGGCACCGGGCGCATTGAGCAGCTGCAAGAAGCGCTGGCGTTGCTGGACCTCGAATTCTGTCACGACAGATTCATTGACGCGCGCGACAGGCGCAAAGAGGTTCTGCGCGGCAAGCGGTGTCGCTGTCATCAGGGCAAGGCCGATCAGGCCGATGCTGCGTGTCAGACGGTTCAGGTTCATCTTGGTTACTTCCCACATGATCGCACATATCTTTCTGTTCCGCTGGAGGCCGAGAAGCCCCGCAGACCGATGTTAAACCCGATATCTGTCGAGGGCTCAACACTTGTTGAAGAGGTATAGCGCCGGCGGACCGAAAGGTCGACGCTGACGCATTCGTTGTTGTAGGTCAGCCCCAGCCCTGCAGTCGCGGCGTCGTTGTTTTCGACGTCATAGCGCAGATCGGCACTGGCCGTCCAATGCTTGCCGATGTCATAGGTCCCATCAAGGGAGACCTCAGACACGGCCAGCGCGCGGTCTTCATCGGGGTCGGCCTCGAGCCAGACATAGGTCCCCGCAAGGCTGGCTTTATTGAACGACCATGCGCCGCGCAGCTCTGCCTTGGAAATCTCGAAATCGGTATCGATCAGTGTACGTGCGGTCAGGGACATGCCCGCGCTGTTGCGGATCTGACCCGCCAGCAACACGTCGGAGCGGGTACCGGACAGCCCTGAAGTGTCAGAGAACGCAGGGTCAAAAATATCCCGAAACACCTGACCCGCCGATAGATGCGCATCCCAACCGGCCGGATCGATCCGAGACCAGCTGACGCCGACAGCGGCCACGGCACCGCGTTCCCGGCGATCAGGGCGGGGAAAGCGGGACAGGGTCAGCAGATTGCCCTGGTCAAATTCAACGCGACTGCTTTCGTCATTGGGGATGTCCAGACGGTCGCCCCCCGTCCAGCCGATCTGCGCCAGCGGGGTCAGGACCTGCGTGACATCCCCGGCACCGCGCCGGACCATCGGATAGCTCAGGGCGAGCGCCGCGAAAGGAGCCAGATCATAGTGGTTCTGGGCAAAGCTGCGGTCTTGGCTGATGTCGAAGAAGTTGAACGTCGCACCGGTGCGCGCATCCATCACGACACCTGATCCGTGGGTGAAACGGCGCAGATATTCGAGCTTGCCGTTGATCCGCGCCATATCGCGCCCGTCGGTGATCAGATCCGCATCCGGCCCGTCGGTATCCCGGTCGGAGCTGCGCCGGTGACTGTGGGCCTGCAGGGACAGGCGGACTTCTCCGCCAACGGATTTGGGGAAAAACCGCTGTTCGAATTCGCTGTCGATCACCAGTGTGGGCAGGGTGGCATTCACCTCGCCGGGGCGCAGCGATTCAAAATTGTACAAGCTGGTGCGGAAATAGCTGTCGCGCCGTGTCCGCGACAGGGTCACATCGCTGCGCAGGCGGTCTTCGTCGGAATAGCCGTATTCGGTAAAATAGGCCTCGTCACTGACGGTCTCGATGGTGAAGCTCAGCTTGTAATCGCCGCCCATGTCGAAAGCGCCCGTGCCAAAAAGATAGCCGCGCCTCTCGTCAGGAAGCTGGTCATCGCGGGAATAGGCCCCGTTGAATTCGATCCGGCCGCTGGTGAAAGCCTGCCGGTAGCGGAATTCCAGGGTCCGTGTCGCGGTTGAGATATAGGGAGTGAGGGTCAGGTCGCGGCTTTCACCCAGCTTGATGAAATACGGAATTTTCAGGCCGGTCGCGAGCTGCGAGGTGGTCCGCACGCGGGGGGCTAGGAACCCCGTGGCGCGGTCCAGCGTCGGGTCGGGCAGCCGCAGGCGGGGTAGATAGAACACCGGGACGGACCGGATGTGAAAGGTCGCATCGTCGAAATAAAGCTGTTGCGCCGCCTCGTCATGGATCACGCGGCGCGCCCGGATCTGCCACAAGGGCACTTCGCCGTCGGTGCAAACCTTGCACGACGTCACGGCAGTTTTATAGAGCTGGCTGTAACGGCCATCGACGCGGTCGATCTGCACGGCGGCCAGTTGAAGCTGTTCGTTCAGGATCATCCGCGCGCCGCGCAACAAACCGTTTTGCAGGCCTTGATCCAAGGTGGCGGCGTCTGCCAAGATTACCGTGCCCGACCCGTCATTCAGCACGATAGGTCCTTCGATGATCAGCGATCCTGTCTGGCCGTCATAGCGGATCGCCTGGGCGCGGATACGGATGTCACCCTGAAAGGCCTCGACGTTGCCCTGGGCCACCAGAACACGGTCGCGGGTGATGAACAGATCATCCGCCACCAGCATCGCGGCCGGCTCGGTCATGTCTTGTGCCAAGGCCCGCAGGGGCAGCAATGTCAGTACGATGAAAGCAATCAGGCGCATTCTAGCCATCCTCGGCGTGCAAAAGAAGGCCAATGGCCAGCAGGATCGATGCAACAGGCGGTGCCCAAGCGGCCAGAACCACAGGGATTTGGCCGTTCTCACCCAGAATCTGCGCAAAACTGCGAATGAAATACAAACCGAACCCCAACAGTACCGACGCCAGCACCGCAACGCCTGTGCCGCCGAACCTCGTATGGCGCATGGTGAAAGCGCTCGCAACCAGAACCATCGCCACCAGAAAGAACGGGCGCGCCAGTTCCGTCTGTAACCAGACCTTGTGTCGACGCGGCGAAAACCCGGCCAGTTCAAGTTGATGGATAAATCCGGGGAGGTCATAAATCGACACGACGCCGGGGTCGGTGATGCTTTCGCGGATACGGTCCAGCGTCAGGGTCGAGGGCAGGGTGAGCGTTTCAAACACTTCTGCGTTGCCTTCGGCATTCACGCCCAGTTCAAGCGGCCAGGATTTCGCCCCGGTCAGCACCCAGCCGTCGTCTTCCAACGCAGCGCTTGATGCCTCGATCCGGCGGATCGGGCCGCCCTGGGCCGCGTAGGTCAGAAACGTCACATCGTACAGCACCGATGCATCCGCGTTGGACCGCCACGCCCGAATGACTGTCTGGCCCTGATCGCCGCCCTGACGCAGCCACAGGCCTTCGTCGCTGATCGACAGGGTGGATACCCCACCGGCGCGGATGCTTTCGGACAGTTGGATATAGCGTTTCGCCGTCGCCGCCACGATCGGGTTCAGCATTCCCACCGCCATGATCCCGATGATGAACGCCACCCAGACCGGTGCCTGCAACGCACTAAGCGCTGAACGCCCCGAGGCTCGGGTGACCACCAGTTCCGACGACCGCGCCAAAGACAGAAACAAGACCACCGTGGCCAGGATCATGATCAACGGTAAAATCAGGTTCAGGGTTTCGGGCGTGTTCAGCAATGTCATGCCGAAAAGACGCTGCCAGCCGATGTCATGCTCCGCGAATTTACGCGCCTGTTCGACCATATCCACAAGGATCAACAGCGCGAACAAAACGGCCGAGATCAGCACAAATCCGGTCACGAAACGCCGCGCGAAATAGAGATGCAGGATCATGGGGCCACCTTTGGTGCGCGCAGGCGCTTTGTCCAACCCGGATGGGCAGTCTGCCAGATCATTGCCAGAACCAGCATGGCACCGACCAGACTGGGAACATACAATACGGGCCAGCGGCTGGCATCTTGGCGCACCGTCTCGACAAGGGTACTGCTGAAACCGTCGATGGCGATCAGCAAGCCAAAGGCGATCACGATCTCGCGCCAGACGCCAAAGCGGGAAAATCCCCCCATGATCAGCGTCGCATAGCCAATCATCGCCGCGATGATGCAGAAAAGGGGGTCGGCAAAACGGGCGTTGACCTCTTCGGCGATATCGCCGTGGGTCTGTCCGGTTTTCGCGGCCAGATCATCCCAGTTTTTCAGCAAATCAAACGTCACCATGCTGTCGATGGACTGGCTTTCATCGGTGCTGTTGCTGACCAGCGCCGAGATATCAAAGGAAAAATCCCTGAACTTCGCGGTCGCCAACTGCTTGCCCTCGACCTGCAACCGCTGCGCCAGACCGTCCACCATAATCAACGTGGTCCCATTGCCATTGCGCACCAGATAAGCCTCTGCGGCGGTATAGATCACGCCTTCGTCCGGGTTGCGCCGGTCCGACAGGAAAACATCGCGCAGCACGCCGTCATTGCCGATCAGACGGGTGTAGAAGGTCACCTTGGAAGTCGGATGCAGAAACGTCCCCTCGGTCAGCAGGCGGGCAGTGACGTTCTGTGAAATCTCGGCCTCGCGCTGGTTCAACTCGGCCTTGGTCATCGGCACCAGCACATGGGTCAGCACCGACATCATCAACGCGACGCAAATTCCATAGGCAAAAACCGGCCGTGCCAAGCGCCAAGGACCGGTACCGGTGGCCTGCAAGACCGTCAGTTCAGATTCGCTGGTCATCCGGTTTATCACATAGGCGGCCCCCGCAAATGTCGCGATGGGCAGGACGGTGGTGATCAGACGCGGCAATCCCAACACCGTGAATTCAAGGAATACCAGAGCGGTCTGGCCATCCCCGATCAGCCTGTCAAACAGGATAACGGCACGGTTGATCCAGAAAATCGCCACCAGAACCAGCGCGAAAAAGCTGAACAGGGTCAGAAACTGGGACAACATATAGCGGTCAAACTTTGACAATCTGCTTCCCTTGGATCTTTGCACAGCCATTTTTCAGTGATGATAAAGGAAAACTCCAGCCGCGAAAACTGCTATCTGGCCTTACCGTGCATGGCGCGCTAGGTCTGTGGGCAAATCAGATAACAAAGGTGCCCCCATGACTTCATTGACGCCAATGACCTTCGCGCAGACCGACATCGAAAAGATCGCCGATCATGATGGCCGGGTGGCCGTGACCGTGGACGCGACCGGCAAGATGAACCCGGCCGCGCGGCGGATCAACAAGCTGACAAAGGGCGCGCTGGAACGTCTGGTGCAAAGCGCCGCCTTCGCGGAGCTGAAATCCGGCGATGTGCTGAGCATGGGATACCCCACCGGTATGGCCGCCGAAGCCGTCGATGTGGTGAAGCTTGCCAACAACGCCGATGTGACGGATCTGCGCAAGGCAGGTGCCAACCTCGCCAAGAAACGCGGCACGTCGGACCTGCTGGTGCTGGCTGGCGGTCTGCGCAAGGCGGCAGAGCTGTGTTTCGGCCTTGCGATGCGCGACTACACCTTTGAAGATCGCAAGAGCAACGGCAAGCCGCGCAAGGGTGCCGTGACCGTCATGGCCAGCAAACCGGAAGAAGTGGAAGCCGCCGCCGCACCGCTGCTGGCCATCGCCGACGGTGCCTTCATGACCCGCGATCTGACAAACGAGCCTGCGAACTTCCTGACCACCACGGAATTTGCCGACCGTCTGGCCGAAATGAAATCCATCGGGCTTGAAGTCGAGGTGTTGGACGACGCCAAGCTGGAAGAACTGGGGATGCGCACGCTGTTGTCGGTCGGGCAGGGCTCGGACAGCCCGTCCTATGTGGTTGTCATGAAATGGAACGGCGGCGAAAAAGACGCGGCACCGCTGGCGCTGGTCGGCAAGGGCGTGGTGTTCGACACCGGCGGGATCAGCCTGAAACCCGGTGCGGGCATGGAAGACATGACGATGGACATGGGCGGCGCGGGCGTCGTGGCAGGCGTGATGCGCAGCCTTGCCCTGCGCAAGGCCAAGGCCAATGTGGTCGGGCTGGTGGGCATCGTCGAGAATATGCCGTCCGGCGCTGCCACGCGCCCCGGCGATGTGATAAAATCCATGAAGGGCGACACGGTCGAGGTGGTCAACACTGACGCCGAGGGCCGTTTGGTGCTGTGCGATGTGATGTGGTACGCGCAAGAGCGGTTCAAACCGGTGGGGATGATTGATCTGGCGACCCTCACAGGTGCGATCATCATCGGCCTGGGCCATGAAAACGCCGGCGTGTTTTCCAACAACGACGCGCTGTGCAACGCCTTTTTGAAAGCCGCCGGAACCGAAAACGAAGGCGCATGGCGCATGCCGATGGGCGACGGCTATGACAAGCTGCTGAAAAGCCGGATCGCGGATATGAGGAACATCGGCGGACGCGCGGGCGGTTCAATCTCTGCAGCGCAGTTTCTGGGGCGGTTCGTCAAGGATGAAACGCCCTGGATTCACCTGGATATCGCCGGTGTTGCCTCTGTCAAAAACGAGACGGCTTTGGCACCCGTGGGGGCAACGGGCTGGGGCGTTGCATCGCTGAACCGACTGATTTCCGACAACTTCGAAACCGAGTAAACCATGGGGGCCGCCTATTTCTATCACCTCACCCGACGCCCTTTGGTTGAAACGCTGACCATGCTTTTGGGCAAGGCCCAAGGGGCGGGCTGGCGTGTCGCGGTGCGGGGTACGGATGCGGCGGTCCTGGCGCAGATGGATGCAGCACTTTGGCGGCAAGGGCCCGAAGACGGGTTCTTGCCGCACGGGATGGCCGGGGGACCGCATGACGCCGCACAGCCGATATTGCTGACCACCAGTGCTGATATCCCCAACGGTGCCTCATGCGTGTTTTCCATCCACGGGGCCGAGGTTTCGGCGGCCGAGGTTGCAGCACTGGATCGGGTCTGCATCCTGTTCGATGGCGAAGATGACATCGCCCTGAACAAGGCACGGGGCCAGTGGAAAGCGCTGAAAGCCGCGGGCGCATCGGCCCAATACTGGTCGGAGGAATCCGGCCGGTGGGAGAAAAAAGCAGAAACATGAACGGGTTACGGCGTGATCTTAACGCGTGAGGATCAGTTCGTTATTCGCGATCTCGATCCGGCCCCAGCGTTGCAGATAGCCCATGCCAAGCAGGCTTTGCTGCATCTCGCCGTCGTTTACCACCGCCGACACGTCAAAATCGCGCACCTCGCCAAGCTGGACCTCTTTCAGACGCACAAAGGCGGTGCGGACTTCGCCATTGGCCGTGCTGGCGCGCCCAAGATAGTTCAGCTGATCCGGCGACAGGCCCACGCGCTGCGCATCTGCTCGCGTCAGCACCATATCCGTGGCCCCGGTATCGACGACAAACCGGACAGACGCGCCGTTGATCTGTGCCGTCAGATAATAATGCCCGTCGCGCGCGCGCGGAATGGTGACGCTGCCGATGCCAGCCTCGTAGCTTTGCTGCGGCACGGCCGAACTGCGGCTGATATCGCCCCAAAGCCCGTAGCCCGCTGCGACGCCGACAAAGATCATGCCCCAGACAGCCGCCTGTTGCAGCGTCTTGTTCAGCCCCTCGCGGCTTTGCATGAAAAACCATCCGGCCACCATCAACAACAGCAGCAAGAGATAGATCAGACGGCCTGTTTCGAACTCTGGCATGGTGGCACCCCTCTTTGCACAGCATCTATATGGGGGCTGATATGGGACTTGTCAGCCCGCGCCGGGACCAAAACCAAATGCGCTAAGCCCATCCAGCACGAATTGCACGGACAGTGCGGCCAGCAACATGCCAAGCAGGCGGGTGATGACATTGATGCCAACCTTGCCCAAGGCGCGTTCCAGATACCCGCTGGCCTGCATTGTGATCCCCATCAGAACCAATACTGCGAAGGTGATGCCCATCACGGTGATGAACCCTTCGACGCCCGGTTTTTCACCTGTCAGCAGGATCACAGAGGCGATAGCACCCGGACCCGCAATAAGCGGAATCGCCAGCGGAAAGACCGATGGATCGTCGTGATCATGATCGTCAGGGTCGTGATCGGGGTCGGTGGTGTTTTGCTCGCGCCGTTTGGTCCGGCGGTCGAACAGCATTTCAAGCGCGGTTAGAAACAACAGGACCCCCCCAGCGACGCGAAAGGCGGGCATCGAGATGCCGATAAATCCCAGGACGGCTTCGCCGAAGGCAGCAAAAACAAGCAGGATCAGACCTGCGATAAAAACACCGCGCCATGCGATGCGGCGACGTTGGACCGGTGTCATGCCGGGGGTCAGCGCCAGGAACATCGGCCCGATCGCGAAAGGGTCGATGATGACGATCATGGTGGCGAAGGCCGTGATCATGAAGGCGATGTCGAGTGTCAACATATGTATTCCCGGGGGCCAGCCCCCGGACCCCCGGGATATTTGTGAGCCAGAGAAGCCAGGCCGGAATTAGATTAGGTGTCAGGCTGAGGCTGTCTCCAGTTTTTCGAGTGCGGCCATCCAGATGGATTCGGCACGTTCGAGCGCGGCCATGACTTCGGCGTATTTCTTGTTCCAGACTTCAAGTTCGCCGACTTTTTCCTTTTCGTAAAGGGCAGGGTCGGCAAGTTTCTTGGCCAGCTTGTCGCGCATGTCGTTGATCTTGGTCACACGGGCTTCGGCTGTCCGGACTTCCGAACGCAGGGTAAGGATGTCTTCGCGCGATGCCCGTTTGGGTTTGGGGACCTCTTTGATCGGCTTGGCATTCTTGCTGACAGGCTTTTCGACTGTAAGCAGCATCTTGCGATAGGCTTCGAGATCGTCTTCGTAGGGTTTGACTGTCCCGTCCGATACCAGCCACAGACGATCGGCAACCATCGACAGCAGGTGCATGTCGTGGCTGACAAGGATCACGGCACCGGAGTAGCGGGTAAGCGCTTCGACCAGGGCCTCGCGGGATTCGATGTCGAGGTGGTTGGTCGGTTCATCGAGGATCAGCAAATGTGGCGCGTCTAGCGTGGCAAGCAGCAGCGACAGGCGGGCCTTTTGACCACCGGACAGGCGGCCTACTTCGGTATCTGCCTGGTCGGGACCAAGGCCGAAACCGGCAAGTTGCGCGCGCAGCTTGGACTGCATCACCCCGGGACGGGCGGTGATCATATGCTGCAACGGTGTCTCGTTGATGATCAGTTCGTCGACCTGATGCTGGGCAAAGAACCCGATGCGCAGCTTGTTGGAGTTCACCGCCTTGCCTTCGAACAACACCAGACGGTTGGACAGCAGTTTCGACAGGGTCGATTTGCCCTGACCGTTCCGGCCCAGCAGGGCGATGCGGTCGTCCTGGTCGATGCGCAGGTTGAGGCGCGACAGGACGGGCTGGCCTTCGGTATAGCCGGTCGAGCCACCTTCGATGCTGATGATCGGTGGCGACAGTTCGTCAGGCTGCGGGAAGGTGAACACCTTGCGCGCCGCTTCCTCGGGCGGGGTGATTGTCACCATCTTTTCAATGGCTTTCATGCGCGATTGCGCTTGCTTTGCCTTGGATGCCTTGGCTTTGAAGCGGTCCACGAAAGCCTGCATATGCGCCTTGTGCGCCTGTTGCTTTTTCGCGGCGGCGGACAGCTGCGCCCGTTTTTCAGCGCGCATTTTGGCGAACTGGTCGTAGTTGCCCTGGTAATAGGTCAGCTTGCGGTCTTCGAGGTGCAAGATGCCACCGACGGCACGGTTCAGCAGGCCCCGGTCGTGGCTGATGATGATCACGGTGTGCGGATATTTGGACAGGTAGTTCTCCAGCCACAGCGCGCCTTCAAGATCGAGGTAGTTGGTCGGTTCATCGAGCAGGAGCACATCGGGCTGCGCGAACAAGACGCCCGCCAAGGCGACGCGCATGCGCCAGCCGCCGGAATAGGCCGAACAAGGCTGTTGCTGGTCGTGATCGTCAAAGCCGAGCCCCTTGAGGATCGCAGCCGCGCGCCCTTCGGCGGACCATGCGTCGATATCGGCAAGGCGGGTCTGTACCTCGGCAATCCGCGCGGGGTCCTTGGTCGTTTCGGCTTCGGCCATCAGGGATGCGCGTTCCACGTCGGCGGCCAGCACCGTGTCGATCAGCGACACATCGGAGGAGGGCACCTCTTGGGCGACGCCACCGATCTTGGCCCGGGATGGCAGCGATATGTCGCCTGCGTCCAGCCCCAGTTCGCCGCGAATGATCCGGAACAAGGTTGTTTTGCCCGCGCCATTGCGGCCGACGAGGCCCACTTTATGACCTTCGGGAATGACGGCGCTGGCTTCCTCAAACAAGGGGCGGCCTTCGACGGAATAGTTGATTTCTGAAATGCGTAACATGGGCGCGGTGTGAACCATGTCTCGCCCCGCGTCAATCACGGCTTTTCATGGGGCAGGCACCATGTTAGGGAGCGCCCAAATCAACCCCCATTAGGAGAGCTATCATGGCCCTTGAGCGCACATTTTCGATCATCAAACCAGACGCAACACGCCGCAACCTGACCGGCGCGATTGCCAAGAAATTCGAAGACGCAGGCCTGCGCATCATCGCAAGCAAGCGTATCCACCTGACAAAAGCACAAGCCGGTGAGTTTTACAAAGTGCACGCCGAGCGTCCTTTCTATGACGAACTGTGCGAATTCATGGCTTCCGCGCCGATCGTTGCGCAGGTTCTGGAAGGCGACAACGCCATCGCGAAAAACCGCGAAGTCATGGGTGCCACAAACCCAGCAGACGCAGCCCCCGGCACAATCCGCGCCGAATTTGCTGAATCAGTTGGCGAAAACTCGGTCCACGGGTCGGATGCACCTGAAACCGCCGCAGTAGAAATTGCGTATTTCTTCTCGGGTCTGGAACTGGTCGGTTAATCCAACCGCTTCGAAGACAAAGAGGGTTGCAGGAAACTGCGGCCCTTTTTTTATGCCTCAGCCGCGCAGGGTAGGGTGATGCGAGGACAATTCACCCTGCGCATCCATCGCGGCGGCCGGTTGACGGCCAAGGTGGTCCTTGAGCAGGGCAACATTGCGCGAGTTCGATTTCCAGCCGATATCGAACAGGTCACCGACCAATGGGACCGCCCCGATCACAAGGTCGATGCCGACATTTGCGCCCATGCGGGCCAGAACGGATTTGCTGGCACCCAGGCGATGCGCCTCTTTCATGATGTATCCCGCCGGGGCAAGCGCCAGCGCGTCGCCGACGCCCGGGATCAAACCCAGAATCGAATCCCATCCCAGCCGGACGCCCAGCAGCGGAATGCGAAAGGCGTAGTCCATCCGGCGGGCGAGCGCTTGCAACCGGTCAAGGTCACGGTCGATGTCATGGGATACGGGCATTGTGTTCCTAACGGGTTGTGCGTTGGAACATTAACCCCGTCAGCGCCATTGGGTTCCTAGGTCTTGGCGCTGCGCACGCCGATCATATCCATCATGCGTTCAAATTCGGACGCCTGCGGGTCATGGGCACGGGCCTTGAGCGCGTCGAATTTGACCCGCAGCGCCTTCTTCTCAGCGCCTTTGCAATCGTTCCAGGGACGGCCCTGAAGTGCCATGACCAGCACATAATATCCAATGAAATGAGGGCGCTGCCCAACTTTCAGAAGCATCTCATAGGCTGTATCTGCGCCCAGATCCCGCAGTTGCTGCGCCGTGGTAATGCCGACGCTGATGCAGGATTTTTCGAACGCGGGGCCAAGATTGCGGATGGAGGAAACAGGATCGGTCATGGCGTCAGTCTTATCGGCAGGCTGCGCGTCTGTCACTTTCAGATGCAGCCGAATGTGGTAAATATCGGCCGATCGGGCGCGCGGGACCGCGATGGGTGGGCTGTAAGGCTCTCAGGCTGGTTCAACATGTTTCGCAAAGACTTCAATGGCACGCCAAATGGGCGGCCCTCACGGGGGCTAAAGCCATGCACCGGGCGCATACCGCCTATGGTTTGCACCAGCGGAGGATCAGGCACATATGACGGTCACGGGCAATGAAGCCCAGAAACGGAAAAATGAAAATGAACTACGTACTTGATAACGAGACCGCCACACCCGTCGAAGTAGACCGCATCCTGCGCGAAGCACATGCCCTGCGTAGCGCCTACATCGCAGCCTTTGCCGGTTCGCTGGCACGCAAGGTCGCCGCACCATTCCGGCGCGCACCACGTCAGGCAGCTGCCGCTTAAGCCTTAGCAGGCAGCCTGATACCGATACCTAAAACAATCCGATCACGGTGGGTATGCCACCGTGAAACCGAGAAAGAGAAAAGAAAATGAGCTACACGACAACATATTCCGCCCCCCGCGCCGCCGGCCTGATGGCCAAACTTGGCAACGCGTTCGAGGCCTACAACAGCCACCGCGCCGATCAGCGCGCAGTGCGCCAGACGTATAAAGAACTTTCCGCGATGAACGATCGCGACCTTGCCGATATCGGCGTCGCACGCGGTGAAATCCGCCACATCGCATCGCAGGCCAAAGCCCTGCGCTAAGAACAGCTTCCTCCCAAGCCATTCGCCGCCGCAAAACACGCCGTTTTGCGGCGGTTTTATTTTGTGGGCCACCTTATCTTTAATCCCGTTCAGGTGACGCAATGCGTCAGTGACCACACTATCGGGACGCAATAGACCCTGCGGCGGTTTGAGGGGTGTCGGTTGGGCGCGGGCTGCGGTACCACAAACCTTAGGACAGACGACACAAGCAAGGAGCGCGGCGCTTGACGCAAAACACCACGAGTTCAATCCAGATGGCACGCCGATGATTGCCTATCTCGGGTTGTTTTCAGCGGCGTTTATCGCAGCGACGTTTCTGCCCATGCAATCCGAAGCGCTCTTGGTGGCGCTGATGTTGAACAACCAGCATTCCCTGACGATTCTGCTGTTGGTCGCGACGGTCGGCAATGTTCTTGGATCGGTCGTGAATTGGATTCTCGGGCGGGTGGCCCTGCGCTTCAAGCACAAACGCTGGTTTCCTGCCACCGACGCGCAGATGGCGCGCGCCGAAAACTGGTATCGCCGCTATGGCCGTTGGTCGCTAATGGCCAGCTGGCTTCCAATCGTCGGGGACGGTCTGACCGTCATCGCCGGTGTTTTGCGTGAACCGCTGTGGTCGTTCATGGCAATCATCACAATCGCCAAAGGTCTACGCTATCTGGCGTTGGCGGTGCTGACGCTGGCGTGGTTTCCACCCGCATGACGACCTGCACGTTGGGGCAGCAGGGACCCTCTAAAAAAGAGAAAAGCGCCAAATGGCGCTTTGATCTCACTCAATTTCCGGCGCTCAACCGCCCCAGCTGCGGACCTGGCCACAATCCATGTGGACAAAGTTTGATCCGGAATATCGCCCGACACCACCGCCGCGGCAGGCAACAGCGGCTTTTGCCATCTGATTGACCGAACGCGAGGCCAATCGCACGTCAGCCGCCTGTCCCCGCATGTGCAGTGAATTCTTTGCAACACCGCGTGATTTAGACCGCAACATCGCGTTGGTCTTGGGGCTGCGGTAGCCGGACAGCAACATGTAGGGTTCGTTCACATCCATCAGGTTATGCGCAGCCGCCATGATATCGATGGTACGCAGATCAATGGATTTGATCCCGTCGGTGCGCCAGTCGCGCATGAAATGGTTCACTTCCTTGACCGCGTCGGCAACATAATCGCCTTCGATCCAATAGATCATGTCGATGCGTTCGCCGGTACGTCCGGAAAACATCTTGATCCGACGAATATCGCCTGCGCCGCGCAAGAAACCTGCCGCACTTGCAAAAGTTGGTGCCGCTGCAACTGTGGTTGCCGCGAAAGCGCCCAGCAAAGCGCGGCGGGTCATGCCCGAAGAATTTATACCAGTCATATGTCTAATTTCCCGTTTCTGCCTGTTGTTCCATGATGTTACACGGAAGCTTTCGCCTATCCCCATATGCATCGGTTTTATTGCATAGGCCGATTCCTTAACCAAGCGCTGAATCGAAAAGGTTCCAAGTGACAACAAATTTAGGCGAAAATTTGCGCAGAGGGTGATGCGCAGACATTTTTGCAACACAGGCGATGCCAATAGGCATCATCCTTTCCTTAGTTGCGACCTCACAGACAATGTTATTGGACAAGATCTGGTGGCATCTGGCCTTAGTGGACCTATTAGACCCGTAGTTTCGAGGGATTCGATGTTAAAGATGTTCGATGTCATGCCACGTATTTATGTAAAACTCTCTCTACTTGCAGGGGCTGCCGCGACGGCCGCAATGCTTTTCGCCGCTCCTGGGCCCGCATTTGCCCAGGTCACCGCCTTCAAACAGGCCGTCGCCGAGGCGGCAGCACGGGACGAAGATATCGCAGCCCATTACCGGAGCAGCGACTATGCCCCGATCTGGACCGACGCCAATGACACGCAGCGCGACCGCCGCGCCGCTTTGATGGCCGCGATCAAGGCGGCTGACCTGCACGGGCTGCCAGTCGCGCGCTATGATCCCCAAGGCTTAATGAACATACTTGCTGCCGCGCGCACCCCGCGCGACCGTGGCTTGGCCGAGGTCGAGATGACCCGCGTCTTTCTGCAATACGCGCGCGATTTGCAAACCGGCATCCTGATCCCGTCGCGCATAGATTCGTCGATGGTGCGCGAAGTGCCATACCGCGACCGTCAGGCGTATCTTACCGATTTCATCAAATCCGACCCCATGCCATTCCTGCGCAACCTGCGGCCACGGACAATGGAATATAACGCGCTGATGCGTGAAAAGCTGGAGATGGAAAAGCTTTTGGCGACTGGCGGATGGGGGCCCGTTGTATCGGCCTCGACGCTCAAACCCGGCGCGCAGGGTGCTGCGGTCGTGTCATTGCGGAACCGGTTGATCAGAATGGGCTACCTCAAGCGGACCAACGGGATCAGCTATGACGCCACGATGGAAGCCGCGGTTCGCGAATTCCAAAAGGACCACGGGCTGAACACCGATGGCGTTGCCGGGTCCGGCACCATCACCGAGCTGAACAAAAGCGTCGAGACGCGGCTGAAATCCGTGATCGTCGCGATGGAGCGGGAACGCTGGCTGAACAAAGAACGTGGCGCGCGTCATGTTCTGGTCAATATCCCCGCCTTTACCGCCGCGATCATCGACAACGGGCGCGTCACCTTTGAAACAAAGTCTGTCGTGGGGGCCACCAAGGACGGTCGCTATACACCGGAGTTTTCGGACACGATGGAATATATCGTGATCAATCCGACATGGAATGTGCCGCGGTCCATCGTGACCAAGGAATATCTGCCTTCGATGAAGAACAATCCCAATGCGGCGGGTCACATTGATCTGATCGACCGCAGTGGCCGTATCGTCCCGCGCGGAGCCGTGAACTTTAGCAGCTATACCGAGCAGACGTTTCCGTTTTCGATGCGCCAACGCCCGGGCAGGTCCAATGCGTTGGGGCTGGTAAAGTTCATTTTTCCCAATAAATACAACATCTATCTGCATGACACGCCCTCCAAAAGCCTGTTCGCCCGTGACATGCGCGCCTTCAGCCATGGCTGTGTGCGGCTGGCCGATCCGTTTGATTTCGCCTATACGTTGCTGGCAGCGCAAACCTCTGATCCGGTTGGGTTTTTCAAATCAAAGCTGGCGACAGGCAGGGAAACCTTTGTCCATCTGGACAATGAATTGCCGGTACACCTGATCTATCGCACAGCCTTCACCACGCCTCGGGGGCATACGCAATATCGCGCCGATATCTATGGCCGCGATGCCAAGATCTGGAATGCCCTCAGCAAGGCAGGGGTGGCATTGGGGGCCGTTCAGGGGTAATCCATCCCCGACAAGGGGAGACAGCCAATGCGCTATACCATCGAACAGATCGCCGCGTCTCTGGGCGCGACCGCCGTCGGGGATACATCGCTGATGATTACGCGGGTCGCGGAACCTGCCCAAGCGGGGGCCGACGATCTCGCCCTGGCGATGAACCCGAAATACGCTGCGGCCCTGTCGGAAGGTTCGGCACAGGCGGCGATGCTTTGGACAGACGCAGACTGGGAAGCTTTGGGCCTGAAGGCAGCGATCCTGCCGGATCGGCCACGCTATGCGATGTCGGGTCTGACGCGAATGATGGATCCGGGGCAGGGGTTTGGCGCTGGCATCCACCCCTCGGCCATCATTGATCCGACCGCGACACTTGCAGACGATGTGTCGGTCGGCCCCCTGACGATCATCGCCGCGGGCGCACGGATCGGCGCGGGCAGCGTCATCGGGCCGCAATGCCATATCGGAACCGATGCCGTCTTGGGTACAAACGCCTATCTGCGCGATCATGTCAGCATCGGCGCGCGAGTCCAGATCGGTGACCGCTTTATCGCACAGCCCGGCGCGCGTATTGGCGGCGACGGGTTTTCCTTTGTCACGCCGGAACCCAGCACCGTTGAACAGACCCGCAAGACCCTTGGTGATCGTGGCGACACAAAAGCGCAACAATGGGCGCGTATCCATTCGCTGGGCAGTGTGACCATTGGCGATGACGTGGAATGCGGGATGAACTGCACGATTGACAGCGGCACGATCCGCGACACCGTGATTGGCGACGGCACCAAGCTCGATAACCTGGTGCATCTGGGGCATAACGTCGTGGTCGGGCGGAACTGTCTGCTGTGCGGTCAGGTGGGCGTCGCGGGGTCGGTAACGATTGGCGACAACGTCGTGCTTGGCGGGCAGGTCGGGGTCAGCGACAACATTTTCATAGGCGACGGCGTGATTGCAGGCGGCGGCACCAAGATTATGTCTAACGCGCCAGCGGGCCGGTCCATGTTGGGCTATCCCGGCACCGAAATGTCCAAACAGATCGAAAGCTATAAGGCGTTGCGCCGTCTGCCCCGCCTGATCCGCGACATGGCCGCGCTGAAAAAGCAGTTCCCCGACACGGATGCCTAAGATCGGATTTACGAGGTAAAATATGCAGATTGAATCCCAGGTCATAGAAATCATCGCGCAACAGGCGATGCTTGACCCGGCCGATGTCACCCCCGACAGCACGCTGAGCGAGCTGGGCATTGACAGCATGGGCGTTGTGGAAAGCATCTTTGCCATCGAGGAAACCTTTGATATCTCGGTGTCTTTCAACGCCAATCAACCTGACGCATCGGATTTCGACATCTCAAGCGTGGCCAGCATTGTCGCGGGCATTCAGCGGCTGAAGGCCGAGCAGGGATAACAAATGAAACGTGTGGTCATTACCGGGGCCGGCACGATCAACGCGCTTGGCCTGACTGTGCCCGCCACGCTGGCCGCGATGCGCGAAGGCGTCTGCGGCATTGGTCCGCTTGAATTTCGTGATGTCGAACGCCTGTCGATCCGGATCGGCGGTCAGGTCAAGGGCTTTGACGCAGACACGCGCTACACCCGGCAGCAAATTTCGCTATATGACCGTTTCACGCAATTCACCCTAGCCGC
This sequence comes from Roseobacter sp. GAI101, assembly GCF_000156335.1. Taxonomy (GTDB): domain Bacteria; phylum Pseudomonadota; class Alphaproteobacteria; order Rhodobacterales; family Rhodobacteraceae; genus Sulfitobacter. Next base: position 668,441 of record NZ_DS999213.1, on the reverse strand, counting down.
CGCAGCCGAGGCGATCGCCCAGTCAGGCCTGACGTTTTCGGGCGCATTGGCTGAGAAATCCGGCGTGGTTCTGGGCACGGCGGGGGGCGGTGTCAGCACGTGGGACGACAATTACCGCGCCGTCTATGAGGAAGGCAAAAACCGCGTCCACCCCTTTGTCGTACCCAAGCTGATGAACAACGCTGCCGCCAGTCATGTCAGTATGGAATATAACCTCAGGGGGCCGTCCTTTACCGTCTCGACGGCCTGCGCATCGTCCAATCACGCCATGGCCCAGGCCTTTGCCATGATCCGGTCGGGCATGGCCCCTGCAATGGTGACGGGCGGATCGGAATCGATGCTGTGTTTCGGCGGCGTCAAAGCGTGGGAAGGTCTGCGCGTGATGAGCCGCGACGCCTGCCGCCCGTTCTCCGCCAACCGCAACGGCATGGTGCAGGGCGAAGGAGCTGGCATCTTTGTCTTCGAGGAATACGAACATGCCCGCGCCCGAGGGGCTGAAATCTTGTGCGAGGTCGCAGGCTTCGCCATGTCTTCGGATGCGTCCGATATCGTGATGCCATCCAGGGACGGGGCCGCGCGCGCCATGGCGGGGGCGCTGGAAGACGCACAGATCAATCCGCAGGACGTGGGCTATATCAACGCCCATGGCACCGGCACAGCCGCCAATGACAGGACCGAATGCGCCGCCGTGCAAGATGTTTTCGGGCCCCATGCGCAAAAGCTGATGATCAGTTCGACCAAATCCATGCATGGCCATCTGATCGGCGGTACCGGTGCCGTCGAACTGCTGGCCTGCATCATGGCGCTGCGCGACGGGGTAATCGCCCCCACGATCGGCTATCAGCAACCCGATCCGGATTGCGCACTGGACGTGGTTCCGAACGAGACCCGCGATGCAAAGGTTTCCGTGGTGCTGACCAACACGTTCGCCTTTGGCGGCATGAATGCCGTGATCGCCCTGCGCAGGGTTTAAGGGCACGCCCTGAACGCTATGCAGAAACGAAAAAGGCCGCCTCGGTCAGAGACGGCCCTTGGTTTGTGTCAAAAACGCAGTTTTCAGCGTTCAATCACGGATGATTTGTCAAAGCTTGAGGTAAAGCCGTCCAATGACAGGGTCAGCTGAACCTTCTGGTCCGGTGCAAGGGCAGGGACGATGGTGATCTTCGCCTCTTTGCCGCGCTTGAACGCCGCAACATCATCCGCAGTCAGACCCATGCGCACATAGCATCCGACGGGGTTGCAAAAGGCGAAGGGATAGCGGCGTTCCTTGCCGCCGTCGACGGCGACGCTCAGTTGCGACTGCAAGGATGTCTCGAGCGGCACGACAACGGTCGCACCGGCCTGCGCCTTGCCACCTTCGGGCAGACGGAACAACGAAAACTCCGCGACAGGTGCGCCCTGACCGTCATCCAGCAACTGGTACATCTGGCAGGGGTCGACGTCTTCTTCGGTCTTGATGCAACGAATTTCCCAGGACCCGACCTCTTCTTTGGTATAGGGCTTGCCCAGATCGGTCGCGGCTTCACCGTCGTCACCCATGCTCAACTGTGCCTCGACGCCCGAAGCGGCCGGTGCATCTGACGCCGCCGGGGCAGTTTCAGTTGTCTTGGGTGCCGCGGTATCTGTCGTCTCAGTGGTTGCCGTCTGTGCAAAACCTGCCATAGGCATCATCATGGCCGCACACAGCGGAAGGATCGTAAGGTACTTATTCATGCTCGTTCCAAATCCGTTAAACTTATCGCCGATTACCATGTTAAATCAGCGTTGTCAGGCAAGATCCCAATAAAACGCCGTGGTTTCTGGCAAGTTCTTGCTGATCATGGCCAAGCCGGTCCCCCCAAATAGAAAAAAGGACGCAAAGCGCCCTTTTCCCTGTTCTTCTTTTCTCCCCGTCGGACTGGGCCGACTTATTAAGCAGACGTTACGAAAGCCGTTGCCAACGGTCAACAGGAAAATATGCTTACGGATGGATAGATTAGCCAAATCATTTTCTGCTCACGACCGAAAAAAGGGCCGTACCCGAAGGCACGGCCAGTCTGACAGGGAGGAAGTGTTCACGGGCCGAAAGGACAAGTAGGCCCGGAACAATTTGACTATGGCGTCCAAAGGTTAAGTTTGTATGCTCGGGCGGCACTTTGCCCGCATCGGCGGGGCCTTGGAGGATGATGATCACGTGACCAAAGATATCTTTATCGGGGGCGGCGGCCAAGATTACGGCACGCAGCAATTCCTCAATATTGGCTACGCCAACCGCCATGGTTTGATCGCGGGGGCCACGGGCACCGGCAAGACAGTGACCTTGCAAATCCTCGCCGAAGGGTTTTCTGCGGCTGGCGTTCCGGTCTTTCTGTCTGACGTGAAGGGCGATTTGTCAGGACTCGCCGTGGCCGGGTCCGACACGCACAAATTGCACGGTCCCTTCATGGAGCGCGCGGCCAAGATCGGGTTCGATGATTTCACCTACGCGGCGTTTCCGGTCGCATTCTGGGATATGTTCGGCAAACAGGGCCATCCGGTACGCACGACAATTTCGGAAATGGGCCCGCTGCTGCTGGGCCAGCTTCTGGGTCTCAGCGAAGCGCAAGAAGGCATCCTCAACATTGCCTTCCGTGTCGCGGACGAAGACGGGCTGCCCCTGCTCGACCTTAAAGATCTGCAATCCCTGCTGGTCTGGGTCGGTGAAAACGCGTCAACCTTGGCACTGCGCTACGGCAATGTATCCGCGGCTTCGGTCGGCACGATCCAGCGCCGGCTGCTGGTGCTTGAAAACCAGGGCGCAGCAGACCTGTTCGGCGAACCGGCGCTTGCGCTTGGCGATCTGATGCGCACGGACACGGACGGGCGCGGTTTCATCAACATTCTTGCCGCAGACCAGTTGATGAGTTCTCCCAAGCTATATGCGACCTTCCTGCTCTGGCTGCTGTCGGAGCTTTTCGAAGAACTGCCCGAAGTCGGCGACCCCGACAAACCCAAGCTGGTGTTTTTCTTTGACGAAGCCCACCTGCTGTACGACGACGCGCCCAAAGCGCTGATCGACAAGGTCGAACAGGTCGCGCGCCTGATCCGGTCCAAAGGGGTTGGGGTCTATTTCATCACCCAAAACCCCGCCGACGTGCCCGACGATATCCTTGGCCAGCTTGGCAACCGCATCCAGCACGCCCTGCGCGCCTTTACCGCGAAAGACCGCAAGGAACTGCGCCTGGCCGCGCAGACCTACCGCGAGAACCCGCGCTTCGATACCGAAGAAGCCATCCGCGAGGTCGGCGTCGGCGAAGCGGTCACCTCCATGCTGCAGAAGAAGGGCGTTCCGGGTGTGGTGGAACGCACCCTGATCCGCCCGCCGTCTTCGCAGCTTGGGCCGATCGCGCCCGCGACGCGCGCAGCGCTGATGGCACAAAGTCCGATGGCAGGCAAATACGACACCCGCCTTGACCGGGACTCTGCCTATGAAATGCTGAAACAACGCGCCGAAGACGCTGCCAAAGCCGCAGCACAGGCCGAAGAGGATGCAGAGAAAGCCGACGACACCACACCGGCCCTGCGCGAATTCAACGCCGCCCGGCGCTATGCCGGCAAAGGAGTAAAACGCTCGACCTCCAAACATACGGAAAAATCAGACGACAGCTTTGGCGGCGCACTTGCCAGCGTGGTCATAAAGGAACTCAAGGGCACAACAGGCCGCCGCATCGTTCGCGGCATTCTGGGCGGCTTGTTCAAGGGACGCTGACCGTCATTTCCAAATGGACAAAAATCCTCGCCGAAGGCTGGCCTTATCCCCCAAGGGATAAGGCCTTTTTCTTTGACCGCGATGCAGAACCTACTTTTCAGGGATCAACCCGCGCGGGCTGAAGCGCAAGACCAGCAGCAACACAGCCCCCATCGTCATCAACCGCATATGGGCCGCTGATTCAATCAGGTGGTCTTTCAGCCAATAACCGTCCGGCATGCCCGACGTGACCAAATGCATCAGCCAAAGGCCCATCGGCTCGACCATCACCCACAGATACCACATCAGGAAACCGCCCAGCACGGCCCCGAAGTTGTTGCCGGACCCGCCAACGATCACCATCACCCAGATCAGAAAGGTAAAGCGCAGCGGCTGGTAGGACCCCGGCGTCAACTGGCTGTCCAGCGTGGTCATCATCGCCCCTGCAATCCCGCAGATGGCCGACCCAAGGATAAACACCTGCAAATGCCGCGCGGTGACATCCTTGCCCATGGCCTCGGCGGCGACCTCGTTGTCGCGGATCGCGCGCAACATCCGGCCCCAAGGCGAATTCAGCGCCCGCTGGCTAAGCCACAGCAGAAGCACCAGCACGCCGGCGAACAACGCCACATACAGGACCTTAACCCAAAGCGTCGATGCCTCGACAGGGTCCAGGCCGAAACCGGCAGCCCGTTCAACAAAGCCCGCATTGTTTTGCAGGTCGATTTCATAGGGCACGGGCCGCGGAATGCCGATCACGTTCTTCACGCCGCGCGACAGCCAGTCTTCGTTCTTGAGCACGGCAATGATGATCTCGGCGATGCCCAGCGTCGCGATTGCCAGATAATCCGACCGCAGCCCCAAAGCCGTCTTGCCGATCAGCCATGCGGCCCCGGCAGCAAACAATCCGCCCACAGGCCATGCAAGGATCACGGGCAGGCCAAGACCGCCAATATACCCGGTTTCCGCGGGATTGATGTCTTCGATGGCCGCAACCGAAGGGTCAAGAACGGCGCGGAACAAAAAGAAACCGCCCACCAGAATAGCCAGCATCACAAGCGTGCGCAGCCAGCCTTTGGCCATACGTTTCATCGTCACGATTGCCGCGCCGATTGTCGCCGCGCCCAGAACCAGCGCGCCCGCGACGCCCCAACCGCCTGCCGACCAAGCGCCCTCGGTCGGGGGCATGCTGATCAGCACCGCAGCCAGACCGCCCAGGGCGACGAACCCCATGATGCCGACGTTGAACAGCCCCGCAAAGCCCCATTGCAGGTTTACACCCAGGGCCATGATGCTTGAAATCAAGCCCATCGAGATGATCAACAGCGCCGCGTTCCAGCTTTGCTGGAAGCCGGTGAAAACGATCAGGCCAGCGATGATCGCGAAAAGTGCGGTGTTTTTAAGCGTCTCGTTCATACCGATTGCCCCTTGAAAAGACCCGTAGGCTTGAACAGCAGCACGATCAGCAAGATCACGAAGCTGACGGCGAATTTATAGTCGGTGGACATCAGCTGTACCAACCCGTCGGGTTCCAGCCCCGCAGGCATCATATATCCCAGCACTTTCTTCCACGCATAGGTGATCGTGACTTCGGAGAAGGCGATGACGAAACCGCCTGCGATCGCCCCCACAGGGTTGCCCAGACCGCCCACGATGGCCGCAGCAAAGATCGGCAGCAGCAGTTGGAAATAGGTGAATGGCTTGAACGACTTGTCCAGCCCGTACAAGACCCCCGCAGTGGTCGCTAGACAGGCCACGATGATCCATGTGATCATCACCACGCGTTCAGGATTGATACCGGACAGCAAGGCCAGATCTTCGTTGTCGGAATAAGCGCGCATGGATTTGCCGGACCGCGTCTTGTTCAGGAACCAGAACAGCACAGCGACCACGATGATCGCCGTGATCACCGTAAGGCCCTGGGTGGTCTTGATCGCCAGACCTTCTTCGAGCCCCGTCATCTTTTTGAACGTCCGCGCCGAGATGATAAACCGTTCGCCATCCGCAAAGTTCTGATCATCGGACCCGATGATGAACCGCGTGATCCCGTTGTAAATAAAGGTAATCCCCAAGGACACGATCACGAAAATCACCGGCTTGGCCTTTTTCTCGCGGTAGAAGCGATAGACCATCCGGTCGGTGCCCAGAAGCAGGCCGATAGTGATCAGGATCGCAAAGGGCAGGGCGATCAACGCCGTGGGCAGCACCCACAGATGCAGCCCCATCGCCTGGAACCCCCAAGTGATCAGCACCGCCGACATAGCCCCAAGCGCCATGGTGTCGCCATGGGCAAAATTCGAGAACCGCAAGATGCCGTAAACCAGCGTCACCCCAAGCGCGCCAAGCGCCAGTTGCGACCCGTAGGCGATGCCCGGGACCAAAACGTAATTGGCCAGAGCAACGAGAGCGTTCAAAAAATCCATCAGTTACAAGTCCCTAGATAGCTGATGACGAAAGGGCCGTCAGCGTAGTGCACAGTATAGCGGGTGGCACCGGTTTCAGTGATGCTGAGCAGGTGGCGCGCAGCAAAGCTGCCCCCCGACAAGGACAGCGCCTTGCCTGATTTCACGCCCAGCAATTCAACCGTTTCCGCATCGGTGGTCATGGTCGATTGCACCACCAGATCATCCGGCGTCAGCCCGCCCGCGATCCCGGTGATCTGCGGCTTGAATTCGGTTTCGGTGCAGGGTTCGTCTTCGACGCATTCAGTCTTGAAATCACAGGTGATCGCGACTTCCTGCCGGAACGGCGCTGTGTCAAGCGTCAGGCTTTCCGCCGCCGCGCCATCGTCGTGATCATCGACGGCATCGCTGACCTGCGCCAAAGCGGGGGCGCACGCCATCAATGCAAGGGAAAAGATCAGACGCATCATCATCCCCCCAGGAACGACTTGCGGACTTCGGGGTCGTTCAACAGTTCCTTGCCGGTGCCGGTGAACGCATTCGCCCCTTGTACCAGAACATAGCCTTTGTCGGCGATTTCAAGCGCTTGGCGGGCGTTCTGTTCGACCATCAGGATGGGGATACCGGTGCGGGCGACTTCAATGATGCGGTCGAACAGTTCATCCATCACGATGGGGCTGACGCCTGCAGTAGGTTCATCCAGCATCAGAACCTTGGGCTGGGTCATCAACGCGCGGCCCACGGCGACCTGCTGTCGCTGACCGCCTGACAATTCGCCCGCCGCCTGAAAACGCTTTTCCTTGAGGATCGGGAAAAGGTCATAGACCTGCGCCATCGTATCGCGGAAATCGTCGCGGCGGATAAACGCCCCCATCTCGAGGTTTTCCTCGACCGTCATCGAGGTGAAGATATTCGAGGTTTGCGGCACAAACCCCATGCCTTTAGCCACGCGGTCTTGTGGCGACAGCGCGGTAATGTCTTCGCCGTCCAGTCGCACATGGCCCTGACGCACGTCCAGCATTCCGAACACAGCCTTCATCGCCGTTGATTTACCGGCACCGTTTGGGCCGACGATCACGGCAATTTCGCCTTTTTCGACGGCAATGGTGCAATCGTGCAAGATGTCGGGCCCCTTGCCGTAGCCGCCAGTCATCGCGTCGCCAATCAGGAACGGGCCACCGGGGGCCGCATGGCTTTTGCCGCCCTGTTTCACGGGCTGCGCTGTGCCTTGGCCCTTGGGATTCCCGATCGAGAGGTCCTTGTTCCCCCGGTCGCCATATGGGTCGCTCATATCAGTCTCTTTCACTCGGTGCCGCTGGTGGGCGGTGTATAATCTTGTGCGCAGGACACTTCGTCCGCACAGGTATCGCGTAGCATCATCGCCACATCGAAAGACATTTTTTCCATCTCTTCCAAGGGCATGCTGTCGCTCGTGTCGAGGTATAGCATGATCCGCGCCGCGCCCACTTCGGACAGCATCACGGCGCTCATCGTGCGCGATCCGTCGATTTCGTCATATTGCAGATGCCGCAACGTATGTCCCTGGGGTGTGACGATCTTGTCGACCTGCAACACCTCTGGTGGCGTAGGATTCTCTGCGGCAATCCACGCGGCATAGGTCGTAAATTGCTCTTCCAGCGTGGCAGAGATGTCCGTTATCTCGTGGCCGGGCCATTCTTCGGTAAAGTTCAGGATCACCTCGCCCAGATAGCGCGTGGTTCCGTCGCCGATCACGTCCCATTTCGCAGTTTCCCACGCCGTGCCCCGGTCGCACATCCACACTGTGGCAGACAGTTGCGCGCAGGCGAACGCCGCCTGCGGCAGCGCCATCACGGCACCAAATGTCAGGGCTGCGATCGCCTGTTTCATGCGGTTGCGGTCTTGTTCTTCAGGCCCGTACCCAGATAGGCCTCGATCACCTGCTCGTTGGCCTTGATCTCGGGCAGGGTGCCTTGGGCCAGCACCTTGCCTTCGGCCATGCAGATCACCGGATCACACAGGCGGCCGATGAAATCCATGTCATGTTCGATCACGACAAACGTATAGCCGCGTTCCTGGTTCAGACGGATGATCGCGTCGCCGATGGTATTCAGCAGCGTGCGGTTCACACCTGCGCCGACTTCGTCCAGAAACACGATCTTGGCGTCAACCATCATGGTGCGGCCCAGCTCAAGCAGCTTTTTCTGACCGCCCGAGATTTGGCCCGCCTTTTGGTCCGCCAGATGTTCAACCGTCAGGAATTCCAGCACTTCGTCGGCCTTGGCGCGCAGGGCGCGTTCCTGATCGGCGATGCGTTTGCGGCCGAACCATGTGTTCCATAGCGTTTCGCCGGCCTGATCGCCCGGCACCATCATCAGGTTCTCGCGGCAGGTCATCGACGAAAACTCATGCGCAATCTGGAAGGTGCGCAGCAGCCCCTTGTGGAATAATTCGTGGGGCGGCAGACCGGTGATGTCTTCACCATCCATCGTCACACGGCCAGACGTCGGTTGAAGAACGCCCGCGATCACATTGAAAAGAGTGGTTTTTCCGGCACCATTGGGGCCGATCAATCCGGTGATTGTGCCTTTGCCAATGGTCAGGCTGGCCCCGTCGACAGCATGAAAGCCACCGAAGTGTTTGTGTACATCGTCAACGACGATCATATGACTATCCCTGTGTCCGCGTCGTAAATGCGCGGTTATCGTTTGAAAACAGCAGCCCGGTCGCCCGGACTGCCGTGATTTCCAAGTCGAGAGGCTTACTTGAAACCGATGGTTTCGATCTTGCCGTCTTTGACTTCGATCATGCGGTAGGTACCTGCGGATTCACCGGGTCCGATCAGCTCGACCGCGGATGCGCCGACATAGTCAACGTCCGTGCCGGCCGCGATCAACTCAAGCGCCTTTGCTAGCTCACCGGGATAGATTTTCTCGCCGGGTGCGTTGGCCACGTCAAGGATCTTGGGACCGTATTCGGCTGGATCGGTGGAGTTTGCCGCCTGCATCGCGAGCAGGAACAGGGCTGCCGCGTCATAGGATTCAGGTGTGTAAGGCGATGTGCCGTTAAAGCCGCCGTCTTCTGCCATCTTGGTGAAGACTTCGATGCCCTGACCTTCGGAACCGGCGATTTGACCGTAGGAACCGTTCAGGTCATCACCGATCCGACCGGGCAATGTGTCACCGATCATCCCGCCGGGCAGGCCGAATGTGTCGAATGCACCTGTGTCCAGTGCTGCGTTGATGATGCCCGGACCGCCTTGGTCAAGGTAACCCGCGACGACCAGAATCTCGCCACCGGCAGAGGCCAGCGCGCCAACTTCAGCAGAGTAATCGGCTTTGCCATCTTCGTGCGCTGCAACGATGGTGACTTCACCGCCGATTGACTCGAACGAGGTCTGGATCGCATCGGCAAGACCCTTGCCGTAGTCGTTGTTGGTGTAGGTCAGCGCGATGGATTTCACGCCACGCTCTTGCAGGATTTCTGCCATGACTTCACCTTCACGCGCATCCGATGGGGACGTGCGGAAGAACAACCCGTTGTCGTCCATTGTGGACAGACCGGGCGATGTGGCCGATGGCGAAATCATCGCGATGCCGTTCGGAATCGCAACGTTCTGCAACACCGCACCAGTCACGCCGGAACAATCCGCACCGATCAGACCATTGATGCCTTCGGCAACCAGACGTTCTGCACCGGCAACTGCCAGCGCATTATCGATACAGCCCGAATCCGCACGCAGCGCAGTCACTTTCGCGCCGCCCATCAGCTTGCCGCTGTCTGTGACTTCTTTCATTGCCATTTCTGCGCCGGATGCCATTGGACCGGTCAGCGATTCAATCGGACCGGTAAAGCCGAATACAATACCCAGTTTAACTTCTTTGGAATGCGCGTCCGCAAAAGCGTTCGTCGCAAGCAGTGCCGCAGCCGTTGTGGCCATAAGCATCTTTTTCATGGTCGTCTCCCGTGTTGGAACTTTATGTTCAAAGGGGAGGTTAAGCGTGGCCCTCGGAAAAGAAAAGACGAAACCTAAGGGCATGATACCCCAACGGGGCTGGATTGCAGGATTTTCAGGTCTATTTGCTAAAAGAGACCGGTTTAGGGAGGTTTGGCATGTTCAAGACAGGCATTCTGGCATTGGTCCTGGGTTTTTCGGGGCTTCAGGCGGCGGCGCAGGACATCAAGTTCGAACAGCGCATATCGGGGTTGGACACGCCATGGGCGCTGGCCGTCCTGCCAGACGGGGCCGTGCTGGTCACGGAAATCGACGGGCAGCTTTTGCGCTTTGCGGATGGTGCTGCCAATATGGTGTCCGGCACGCCACAGGTTGTTCAGAATGGGCAGGGCGGTTTGCTGGACATCACCCCGGCGCGTGATTTTGCCACCAGCAGAACGTTGTTTTTCAGCTATGCCAAGGCGCTATCCGGCGGGTCCGGCACCGCGCTGGCCGCCGCAGAACTGTCGGCAGACGGGCAGAGGCTCGAGAATTTGCGCGATCTGTTCGTTATGTCGCAAGGATCGGGCGTCGGCAGACATTTCGGCAGCCGCGTGGTTGAAGGGACCGACGGCACCTTGTTTCTGACCATCGGTGACCGCGGCGATGACGTGACAGCCCAGGATCTGAGCCTGCACAACGGCTCCGTCATCCGCGTCAATCGCGACGGAACTGTGCCAGCGGACAATCCCTTTGTCGGCCAGACGGGTGCCTTGCCCGAAATCTGGTCCTATGGCCATCGCAATCCGCAAGGGGCGGGACTGGATCTGGAGGGCAATCTGTGGGTGTCCGAACACGGCGCGCGCGGCGGGGACGAAGTGAACCAGATCAAGAAGGGCGCGAATTTCGGCTGGCCGGTGATCTCTTACGGGCGGCATTATTCGGGCCGCAAGATCGGGGAGGGCACGTCCAAACCCGGGATGGAACAACCCGCCACCTATTGGGATCCTTCCATTGCGCCGTCGGGACTGCTGGTTCATTCGGGCACGACCTTCCCCGAGTGGCAGGGCGATATGTTCGTAGGGTCGCTGAAGTTTGACTATATCTCGCGGCTTGAAGGATCCCCCCTGCGCGAGGTCGAACAGATCAAGACAAAAGAAACCCTGCGCGTGCGCGATATCGTCGAGGCACCGGATGGCGCGATCTGGTTCATCTCTGTGGGCAATGGTTCAGTCTACAGAATGACGCCGGATTGATTGTTTTAGTTGAGGGCCGCTCACCATTATGAGCGTAGGGCGCGTGCGAGAGATAAAAGTGAGAAGCCATCATATCATAATCGGACCGGCAGGGGCGGCACCTGACACGCAATCACAGACCCCCGACGAACCCTGTCGCGAAGCGCATTTCCAGGATTGAAGGCGCGACGGGGCTTTGACTTCGGCCAACGAACTTTCGAAATGGATTGATGAAGCTCAGCTGCTGTTGAGCGACTGCGCCCTCACGTCTCGGGGGGAATGGCCGAAACGGCTACGGTAATAGGAAGAAAAGCGGCCCAAATGCGAGAAACCGCAGGAGTACGCCGTTTCGGATACGTTGGGCGCATCGTTGCGGTCGGAAAGCAGGTAATGCGCCGCGTCGAGCCGGGCATCGCGCAAGACTTGCATCGGGGTCTTTGCAAAACTGCGCTGGAATGCCTTTTGCAGCGTGCGGACGTTCATCTCGGCAGCCTTGGCGATATCAAGAATTGTGATCGGCTCGCTCAGGTTGGCGTGCATATAATCCAGCGCGCGGCGCATGTCGCGGGGGGCTGCCCCCCCTTCGGCGCGGGATATGATGTGTGACACATTGCTGTTCTGAAGCGTAAGCAGCGCGACCACCAGATCAGTTTCAATGCGCAGCTCGGTCGCCGAATACTGCGGCTGAAACAGGGAACCACGTTCAATTGCCATCGCGCAGGCCGCAAATGCCCGCTGCAATTTCCGACCGTTCGTAGACGTAAAATCAACCCGCATGTCAAAGCGCACCGGCCCCGGCAGCGGCGTTCCCGTCAAGGATTGCGCCACGTTTTCCAGATGGGTGCGGTCGATCTGAAACAGCAGTTTCCGGCAATCTGCCCCCCAGCGCAGCCGCGCGGTACGGTCGGGATTCAACAGCGTTCCGGTGTCGGCATCTGCCGTCATCTCGCTGCCGCGGTGTTTGACGTGAGCTTTGCCCGACAGCGGCATTTGAAACATGTAAAAGGAATTGAACTGCCCCGGGTCAACGCTGACTTCCGCACCGTATGACAGATAGTTCACCGACAAATTGCGCCCCCGCACTGCGTTATGCGACACGGACAGCGGTTTGTTCCGGCTGCCAAGCTCAAGGCGGTGGTCACAAAACTGCTGCGCCACGCGGGCACGGGCCTCATCCAGATCACAGGTGCGCAGCACGGGATGGTGCGAAAAATAGGTCTGTTGCAGCGGTGGCATCATAATCGGCACGAACTCCTTGATCAAAGATTAATCAAAAACAAAGATACTTCAAACTTAAAATACCTAGCGGCAACATGCGTTCGTTTTCTGGATAAACAGTTTTGCGGCTTCGGTGCAGTGTCGGTTCATCAATTAATCAAGGGAGATTCACCGATGGACAAAGGCGTCACAAAGGCCAGCGATGGTCTGAACGGTCACAGCTGGAACGTTGTCGGGCACACCTACGTGCCGAAACTGCACACGGATGAGGCATTTGTCTGGCACGCAACGCTTCCGGCGGACACTTTTGTACCCCCGCATATTCACCCCCATCAGGATGAGTGGATATATGTCATTGAAGGATCTCTCGAGGTTGAATTCATGCAGGACGTTCACAAGGCATCCGCGGGCGACACGATCAGAATGCCACGCGGCGAGGCACATGGCATTTTCAACCGCTCCGGCAAAACGGTGACCTGCATCTTCGGCGTGGCCCCGTCGCGCAGGCTCTACGATCTGTTCACACAGCTTGACGGCGTCACGGATCCGGCAGAACTGACGCGGATCTCGGCGCTCCACGAGGTCGACTTCTTGCCGCCTCCGGATGCCGCGTGAGACGAATTTGAGCATGCAAAAGATTGATTGGGACGATGCCTTTGACAACATGGGGCATGTCGAGGGGTCGGGCAGCTTGCCGGCGTTCTGGCTGGAACGCGCGGCAGCCTACCGTGAGGCATTGCAGTCGGGACAAGTGGACTGTGACATTGCATATGGCGATGGGGCCCGGCAAAAGCTGGATATCGTCTGGCCTGACGGACCGGTGCGTGGCCTTGCCGTGTTTGTGCATGGTGGTTTCTGGATGCGGTTGGATAAGTCCTATTGGACCGATCTGGCCGAAGGGGCCCGTGCGAACGGCTGGGCCGTGTGCATTCCTAGCTATACGCTGGTGCCGGCGGCAAGGATTAGCGCAATCACGGCAGAGATCGGGCAAGCCATCACGGTGGCTGCGTCCCGGGTCGAAGGTCCGATCGTGCTGGCCGGTCATTCTGCCGGCGGGCATCTGGTCACCCGCATGCTGTGTGATGACAGCCCTCTGTCACAGGCAGTGACGGGACGTATTGCCGGATGCCTGTCCATCAGCGGTTTGCATGATCTGCGGCCGCTGCGACACACAGCGCTGAACAAAACGCTGCACCTTGATGCGGCCGAAGCACAGTCCGAAAGCGCGGCCTTGCACAGCCCGGCAGGGGCAATGCCGCTGACCTGCTGGGTTGGCGGAGGTGAGCGCCCGGAATTCATCCGCCAGTCACGGCTCATGGCGCTGATGTGGGAAGGGCTCGAGACCCCGACACGCTGTCATATCGACGGCAACCACGACCATTTCACCATTCTGGAGGGGCTCAAGGACCCGCTGGGGGACATTACGCAGGCCCTTCTTGGCCTTGCTGACAAGGGAGACGACACATGATGAACATGGAACCCGGCATCGTCCGGTCGCAGGACAGCCTGGACGCAATCCGCTGGAACATTCTGGGGCAGACCTATGTGCCCAAACAACTGACAGAGGATTGTATGTCATGGCATGCAACCTTGCCCCCCGGAACATTCGTGCCGCCACATATCCATCCGGAACAAGATGAATTCCTGTATATCCTTGAGGGCAAATTCGACTTTCTGCTGGATGGCAAGGAGCTGCAGGGCGAGCCTGGCGATCTGGTCAAGCTGCCGCGTGGCATCCCGCATGGAATCTTTAACAAATCCGACCGGACGATAAAGACGCTGTTCTGGGTTACGCCATCGCTGCGGCTCTATGATCTTTTCTGGGCGTTGCATAATCTGGGACCGACCGCAGACCCTGCCGAGGTCGTCGCGGTCTCTGCCGCCCATGCGATCGATTTCCTGCCGCCCCCCGATGCGGCTGACGCGGACGGGGCCCCCGTATGACCGTCTTGATCGCGGGGGCAGGCATAGGAGGTCTGACGGCGGCCTTGATGCTGCACAGTCGCGGCATCAAGGCGCTGGTGATCGAACAGGCCCCTCAGGTGCGCGAAGTGGGTGTCGGGATCAACACGCTGCCCCATTCCATCGCCGAACTTGCCGAACTCGGCCTGCTGGACCAGCTTGATGCGGTCGGGTTGCGCACCCGCGAACTGCGTTATCTGACGCGCACCGGACAAGAAGTCTGGCGGGAATTGCGCGGGACGCACGCCGGGCACGCCCATCCGCAATTTTCCATCCACCGTGGGCGCTTGCAAAAGCTGCTCTTGGATGCGGTGGTTGAACGCATGGGGCCAGAGGCCGTGCAAACCGGCTTGCGGCTGCAAGGGTTTGTTCAAGACGAAGCGGGCGTGACGGCCCATTTCACCGATGCCCATGACGGTTGTTCCTCGCGCAGTTTTCGCAGTGAGGTGCTGATCTGCGCCGATGGCATTCACAGCGTCGGCCGGCGTCAGTTCTTTCCGAACGAAGGGCCGCCCAGCTGGGCAGGGGTGGTCATGTGGCGCGGGGCCGCCGAATGGCCGGTCTGGGAAGACGGCGAGACAATGGCGATTGCCGGCGGACTGGCTGGCAAGCTGGTCTTGTATCCGATCGCACCTGCAAAGGATGGCCGCCAGTTGATGAACTGGGTCGTGAACGTCCGCGTCGCCGATGGCAGTGTGTCCCCGCCGCCGCCGGAAAGCTGGTCCAAGATGGCCCCGCTGGCCAAGGTGCTGCCCTACGCCAAACGCTTCCACGTGCCGGGGATCGACCTTGAAGCGTTGGTGCGCGGCAGCGGGCCGATCTTTGAATATCCGATGGCGGATCGTGATCCGTTGCCACGGTGGACCCATGGCCGCGTGACGCTGTTGGGGGATGCGGCACATCCGATGTATCCAGTCGGATCGAACGGGGCCGCGCAGGCGATCCTTGATGCGCGCTGCCTGGCGGATCATCTGGCCCGCGCGGAACACCCCCGCGAGGCGCTCTATCGCTATGAGTTGGATCGCTTGCCGAAAACCGCCGAAGTCGTGCGCACCAACCGCATCGGCGGCCCCGAACGCGTGATCGACGAAGTCGAGAAACGCAGCCCCGCGGGGTTTGACGACATTGACGATGTCCTGAGCCATGCCGAGCGGAACGCGATCGTCAAAGGGTATGCGACTATGGCCGGATTTGGCGTGACAGGAGAAACCAACAACCAAAATCACCAATAGGAACCAATGCCCCCGACCGATCAACCTCGGTCGGGGGCATTCAACAACAGGGGCCCGAAAAAGGGCGAAAAGGGAAAATAAAATGACGAAGAACATGAAACATATCGCAGCCGGGATTGCTCTTGGGGCGGCGATGGGAACGGCGGCCTTGGCCGAGGATGTCAAGATCGGGATGGTCGTGACGCTGTCAGGTCCACCTGCTGCGTTGGGTCAGCAGATCGTCGACGGTTTTCAGCTGGCGCTGGACCAGAAAGACGGCATGCTGGGCGGCCATAAGATCGAACTGATCATCGAGGATGACGAGCTGAAGCCTGATGTCGCGCTGCTCAAGGCGACATCTCTGGTGGAACGCGATGCGGTGGATTTTGTCGTCGGCACGGTGTTTTCGAACATGCTGCAAGCGATCTTCAAACCCGTCGTCCAGTCAGAGACGTTTCTGATCAGCCCCAACGCCGGACCATCCACATTTGCGGGAAAGAACTGCAACCCCTACTTCTTTGTCACGTCGTACCAGAACAACCAGAACGCCGAAGTCAGCGGCATGATTGCAAACGAAGAAGGCTATGACAGCATCTTTGCGATGGTCCCCAACTATCAGGCGGGTCGCGACAACATCGAAGGGTTCAAACAGACCTTCAAGGGTACCGTGACCGACGAGGTGTTCACCCCGCTCGGCCATCAGGATTTTTCGGCCGAACTTGCCCGGATGTCGACATCAGGGGCCGATGCGGTCTTTACCTTCATGCCCGGTGGCATGGGCGTGCGGCTGGTCAACCAGTTCGCCAATGCAGGCCTTTCGGACAGCATGAAATTCATGTCGGTGTTCACGACGGATGAAACCACCTTGCCCGGGCAGAAGGACGCAGCCGTCGGTCTTTTGGCTGCCGGATCGTGGGCCCCTGATCTGGTCAATGATGCCAACACTGCCTTTGTGACCGCCTTCGAAGAGAAATACGGCTATATCCCCGGGTCCTACGCCATGCAGTCCTATGACGCGGCAAGCCTGATCGACAGCGCCATCACCAAGACCGGCGGCGACCTGACCGACAAGGACGCCGTGCGCGCTGCCCTGAAAGAGGCCGATTTCACATCGCTGCGGGGGGATTTTTCGTTCAACAACAACCATTACCCCATTCAGGACTTTCACATGCTGAACGTGATCAAGCGGGAAGACGGCAAGTTCCAGACATCCTTCGTGCGTACCATCGCGGATGATTACGCCGACAGCTTTCACCAAGATTGCAAAATGTAAGACACTGCGGGTCCGGCTGTTCGCATCCGTGCCCGCACCAATTTTTTAAAAGGTGACATCTGCAATGTCGACGACACTTTTCTTGATCTTGTGCCTGAACGGCCTTCAGTACGGCATGCTGCTGTTTCTGATCGCGGCCGGGCTGACGCTCGTGTTCGGGGTGATGGGGTTTATCAACCTCGCCCACGGCGTGCAGTATATGGTGGGGGCCTATCTGGCCGTCTTCTATGTCGGGCTGACCGGCAGTTTTATCGCGGCGGTCTTCCTGTCGCTCGGGACCGCGCTGGTCTTTGGCCTGTTGCTCGAGCATTTCATTTTTCGCCATCTCTACACCAGAAGCCATCTGGATCAGGTTTTGGCGACCTTCGGGATCATTATCTTTCTGAACGAACTGGCCAAAGTGCTTTTTGGCCCCGCAACATTGTCCATCGCGCCGCCGGATTTCCTCTCGGGTTCGATCCAGCTGACAGAGCAGTTGCGGTATCCGGTCTACCGTGCCGCGACCATCCTTGCCGGATTGCTTGTCGCCGCGGCGCTTTTTCTGACGGTAAGCTACACGCGCATCGGCATGTTGATCAGGGCAGGGGCCACGACCCCCGAAATGGTGTCGGCGCTTGGTGTCGATATCCAGCGGCTGTTCATGATCGTTTTCGGTGTCGGAGCCATGCTGGCAGGGTTTGCAGGCGTCATTGCGGCCCCGATCTTTGGCATTGAACCGGGCATGGGCGACAATATTCTGATCATCGCCTTCGTGGTCATCATCATCGGGGGCATCGGTTCCATTGGCGGCGCTTTCGTCGCGGCGCTGCTGGTCGGGTTGATCGACACCTTGGGGCGCAGCCTTGCCACCACGCTGCTGACAGCCGTCTTTTCACCCTCGTTTGCCAATCAGGTCGGTCCGGCCCTTGCCTCGATGCTGATCTACATCCTGATGGCCACAATCCTGATTTTCCGCCCAAAGGGTCTGCTGCCTGCCAAGGGGGTCGCATGATGGATCGCTCCATGATCGTTGCCGCAGTGATCTTCGGATTGCTGCTGGCCATGCCGTTCGTCTTGCCGCTGGTGGGCGGCGCATATCTGACGGGTCTTTTGATCAAGGCGATGCTGCTGGCGATCGCCGCGATATCGCTGGACCTTTTGATTGGCCACGGCGGCATGATCAGTCTGGGCCATGCGGCATTTGTCGGCGTCGGCGCATATGCGGCGGCCATAGGGTTGGAAAATGGCGTCGAAAACATTCTCGTCCTGCTGGTGATCACGCTTGTCGTCACGGGGACCGTTGCCCTGATCACAGGCAGTCTCGCCTTGCGGACCAGCGGGGTCTACTTCCTCATGATCACGCTCGCCTTCGGTCAGATGATCTATTTCACGCTGACGTCCCTTGCTGCCTATGGTGGTGATGATGGGTTGACGCTTTGGTCACTGGCGACGCTGTTTGGCAGCGATATCGTCCAGGGGGGCAGTGGGCTGTATTTCGTCGTCCTCGGAACGCTCCTGGCAACATGGTGGGGTGTTTACCGGATCAGCCTCTCTCGGTTCGGTCGGGTGCTGCGGGCCGCGCGCGACAATCCCGGACGGGCCGAGGTGATGGGATATTCCGTGACCCGGTACCGCCTGATTGCCTATGTCATTGCCGCCATGATCGCAGGCGTGTCGGGCCTGCTGCTGGTGCAGCACGCGGAATTCGTCAGCCCGGCACTGGCAACCTGGCAGCGGTCCGGCGACCTGATCGTCGTCATCGTTCTGGGCGGTCTGGGCTCGCGCAACGGGGCGATCCTTGGCGCATTCTTCATTGTGATCGTCGAGGAAGTTCTGGGCGGGTTTTTCCATGAATGGCGGCTGATCTACGGGCCGTTGCTGGTGGTGATGGTCCTTTTTGCAAAAGGGGGGCTGAGCGATCTGTTGATGCCCAAGGCCGCGCGGGAACAGCTGTCATGAGCGTGCTGGAAATTCGCAACCTCAACAAGAGTTTCGGCGCGATTACCGTGAGCCGTGACATATCCCTGAGCATTGGCGCAGGGCAGTGCCATGCCCTGATTGGCCCGAACGGGGCAGGCAAGACGACGCTGATCCACCAGATCTCGGGTGTATTGCTGCCTGATTCCGGCCAGATATCCCTAGACGGTCAGGACATTTCGACCCTGTCGGTGGCCAAACGGGTGCAGGCGGGGCTGGGGCGCACGTTCCAGATCACCTCGGTGCTGCCCAGCTTCAGCGTGCTGGAAAACACCGCGATCGCCATACAGGCCAAATCCGGGTCAAGCATGCGGTTCTTTCGCGATGCCGCACGCGAAACGACGTTGAATGATGCCGCCCAGGCGGTATTGAACCGCGTCGGGCTGGGCGACCGCGCTCACGTCCGCGCCGCCAATTTATCGCATGGCGAATTGCGGCTGCTGGAACTGGCAATCGCCCTTGCCGGTGACCCCAAGTTCCTGCTGCTGGATGAGCCGATGGCGGGGCTTGGCCGCACCGAAAGCGCCGCTTTGGTGACGTTGCTGGCAGAGTTGCGCGGCACCTTGCCGATGTTGCTGGTGGAACACGACATGGACGCCATTTTTCAACTGGCTGACACGGTTTCCGTGCTGGTCGACGGGACCGTCGTCGCACGGGGCACCCCTGATGAGGTCCGCGCCAGCCCTGCCGCACGCGCCGCATATTTGGGAGAAGGTACAGAATGAACGCGCTTGTCACCATCAAGGATCTGCATGCAGGCTATGGCAACACACAGGTATTGTTCGGGGTCGATATGGACATCACCCGCGGACAGGTCAGCACCTTCATGGGCCGCAACGGCATGGGCAAGACGACGACCATCCGCTGTCTGATGGGGCTGCTGAAACCTTCGGCCGGGCAGATCACGATCCAGCAGACCGACATGACCGGCGCACCACCTTTTCGCGTCGCCCAGGCGGGTGTCGGTCTGGTCCCCGAGGGGCGGCATGTCTTTCCGTCCCTGACCGTCAGTGAAAACCTGCGCGCAACCGCGCAACCGCGCGCCGGTGGCTGGACCGAAGAACGTGTCTACGATGCTTTCCCGCGGCTAGGCCAGCGCAAGCGCAATCTGGGGTTCCAGCTGTCCGGCGGTGAACAGCAGATGCTTGCCATCGGGCGCGCGCTCATGACCAACCCGGATCTGCTCATTCTTGACGAGGCGACCGAAGGGCTTGCGCCGCTTATCCGCGAGGAAATATGGACGATGCTCGGGCGGCTCAAGTCGGACGGTCTGTCGATCCTTCTGATCGACAAGAACCTTGATGAACTGTCCCGGATTTCCGACCGTTACTTTGTCATCGAAAGAGGTGAGATCGTCTGGCGGGGGGATGCTGCAGATTTCAAACTGCACCGTACCGAGGTGGAGCAATATCTGCACCTTTGATGACATGCGCGGTGCGACCACCTGAAACGCACAGGACAAAACCTGACGTTGCGGAGGGCATCCGCAGATCTGATCCGTTTTGCGATCCCCACCAGACGCGCTGTGTCCGCCGATGTCAGCAAAAGGGTGCACAAACAGACCGTAGAACCTGACACCTGGCCAGAGTGATGCCCGAGTGTCTGAAAGGATATCCCCCAAACAGGCAGGTGCCCTCCTTCAGTGGGAGCAACGCCCAGATCGGTCGCGGCCTCTACGCCGGAAGCACGGATTGCGAAACGGCGACGTATCGCAAATGCTCGTCCCTGCCAGCCTACCTGGTGCCATAGCATCAGGGGGGACCGGCACAGAGACATAATTTGGGTTCCATCTGTCCAGGCGTTCGCGCCCCGGGCGCATCCGATGACGCAGGTCGTTGGTGCTGGAACTGGACCGTTCATCTGTGTGGCAGCCCTGTTGCATGCCCCGCACATTCCCCTTCTCGGATCAAAGGATCGCGAAAATGCCCCGTAAAAACCCCATTACCAAGATTATCGGCACTCAGAAATCGGAAACCCTGATCGGAACGGAGGCCAGAGATCACATTCTCGGGCTAAGAGGAGATGATGTCGTGCTGGGCGACGGTGATCTGGTCTCGCCCGGTGGTCCTGTCGATCTTGTCGGCGCGGACGACACCCTTTGGGGCGGCGGCGGCGATGACACCGTCCGGGGCGACGGCGCAGTCAGGGCAAGTGCCGGAGACAGCACAAGCACCGGAACGCTGACCGGCGGTAACGACAAGGTCTATGGCCAAAGCGGCAATGATGTCCTTGATGGTGACGGTACCGTCTTTTCGGAATATGCGGGCGATGCGTTCTTGTACGGCGGTCACGACACGATTGTTGGCGGGCAGGGCAATGACACCCTGCGCGGCGATGGCAACACCGAAGCCCGTGGCTTTGCCGAATCCATGCTCGTGGGGGGGGATGACTGGCTAAGTGGCGGCCAGGGCGACGATGAAATCTGGGGCGATGGCTCTGCGTTCGGGGCGTTTGGGGGGACAGCCTCCATGATCGGCGGTCATGATCACCTTGACGGGGGCAACGGCGACGATGTGCTGTGGGGCGACGGGCGCGTCGCCGCACGGGACAGCGGAATTCCGACGCTGTTCGGGGCCGCTGATGTTCTTGATGGCGGCAATGGCGACGACACGCTTTATGGCGACGGGGTCACCGTCGGTGGCCGTGGCCCCAGCACCTTGAACGGTGCGGACGACCTGCTGATCGGCGGTCGTGGTGACGATTTCATCTATGGCGACGGCATGGCGCAATCCGGCAGCAATACCACAATTCCGACCCTGAACGGGGGCAACGATACGCTGGACGGGGGCAGGGGCAACGACATCCTTTATGGCGACGGCGTGATTTCAGGGCCTGAGGTCACAGATCCCATGGACGTAAACGGAGGTGCGGATACTTTCGTTTTCCGTACCAAGTCGGGTCTGGATACCGTGATGGATTTCCGCAGTGATGATGGCGACATTGTTGACCTGACCGCGATCCGGCGGATCGACTGGGACGCTCTGGACAGCAACGGGAACAGCGTGCTCGACGCAGGCGATACGTTCGTGACGGTAGATGCCGGTGGCACTGCAATCGACCTGAGCGTCGGCCATGGGCGCTTGGGTGTCAACGTGGTCACCTTTGTCGACACGACCGGGATGTTAGAGACAGATTTCCTGTTCGCCTGATCGCAGGTCTCAGTCTTCCTGTGTTTTTCTGAGACCGTCGCCACGTCAGTGCAGCCCTGATAGTTCTTAAAGAGCGCCTCAACAACGGCAAGCTGTTTTGGCAAAGATCAATGAACCATGATGTCACGTGGCCTGAAGCCTGCCACGCGCCGGATCAATGCGAGTTTAGCTCGGAATTGCATCAGTACGGCAAGCACTTAAACAGGTGCGTTGATGATCAGCGTCTTCACTGTAACGCACTGCGTTAAACAAATAACTTAGAGTTAAATGGCGGAGAGACAGGGATTCGAACCCTGGGAACCCTTTAGAGGCTCAACGGTTTTCGAAACCGTCCCGTTCGACCACTCCGGCACCTCTCCGCGTCGGTGTGGTGCGCCCGTTTAGTATTGATTTATCAGGCTGACAAGGGGGGCCGGTGCAGTTTTCGCGGTCACGGGGATTTTCATTGCCGGTTCGTGAATTTGGCCTAAGGTTGTGCGGACAAATTTTGGAAGGATTTACCCCATGCGCGCGCTGGCACGACGGACGGTTACTTTGATGTTCACCCTTGCACTGTTGATTGCGGGGCTGGGAAGTGCCGCAAGGGCCGCAGACCGCGCAGATGTCGATGCGTTTCTTGAAGTTACGGGATTTGATGTAGCCCTTGAAAGCATTCGGCTTTCGGCGGATTCCGCGCCGCAGATGTTGGGCATCGATGCTGCGGATTTCGGGTCTGAATGGTCCCGCCTCGTGCGCGAGATTTTCGATACCGAGCTGATGTTGCAGATGGGCAGCGATATCCTGTCGAAGGCGCTAAGCGATGAAGCCCTTGACCATGCGGCGGAGTTTTATGCCAGCGATCTTGGGAAAAGGTTGGTCGTGGCTGAAAATGCGTCGCACATGAAAGAAGACGAGGACACGAAATCCGAGGCCGGCAAGGCGATCATCGAAGGTCTGAACCGGATCGGGTCCCCCCGTGTCGCCTTGCTGGAACGGCTGAATGCGGCAAGCGATGTCGAAGACAGTTCGATCCGCGCAATCCAAGAGGTGCAGATCAGGTTCTTGATGGCTGCTGCAAATGCCGGCGTGATCAAGTTGCAGATGGAGGAACCCGACCTGCGCGAGATGCTGCGCGCCGGAGAGGACGAGATGCGCGCCACGATCAAGGCAAATGCTCTGGCAAGCTCCGCCTATACCTATCAGGCATTTTCGGATGCCGAGATTGAAGCCTATGCAGAGGCGTTGGAACATCCGACCATGCAAGAAGTCTATGCGCTGATGAACGCCGTCCAGTTCGAAATCATGGCCAACCGTTACGAGGCCGTCGCGCAGCGCTTGGCCGGCATGCAGCCCAGTCAGGATTTGTGATGCGGCTTTCCCTTTTCATCGCGCCATTGTTTTGGCTGCTGGCCACACCTTTGTGGGCCGATGCGCGGGGGGCTGTGTTGGTGGATGTGCTCAAGATCGAAGAGGTGGCGCATATCCTTCAGGCCGAAGGGATCGCCAATGCAGAGACGCTGAACCAGGATATGCTGGGGGGCAAAGGCGGGGCAGGGTGGCAATTGCAAGTCGCCGCGATCTACCGCCCCGAGCGGATCGTAGAGATGCTGCGCACCCGGCTTGATACCGAATTGCAGGGCGATCAGCGCGAAGAGGTGATCGCCTTTTTCGCCTCCGACACCGGGGCGGAGATCATCGCGCTTGAAAACGCGGCCCGCGCAGCCATCGGCGACGAAGACATCGAAACCGCGGCGCGCCAGCGCTATGCCGAAATCGAGGGCAGCGACGACGCGCGGCTGGCCCAGATCAAAGCACTGGTCGACAGCGGCGACATGATAAACCGCAATGTCACCGCCGCGATGAATTCCAACTACCAGTTCATGCGCGGCCTTGCCGAAGGCGGGGCGATCCAGATGAACGAAAGCGAAATGCTGGCCGATTCTGCTGCCCAACTGGACGAGATCACCGCAGACACGACCGCCTGGCTGTATGGATATCTGCTGCTGGCCTATTCTCCGCTTGAGAATGACGCGCTTGATCAATATCTGGAATTTTCCAGGACCAATGCGGGGCTCGCCCTGAACCGCGCGTTATTTGACGGCTTTGGTGCCGCTTACGAGGATATTTCCTATGCGCTTGGACGCGCCGTGGCATTGAACATGGTTGCGCAGGACCTTTAACGGGCATCGGCCCCGACGGCGCTTGACATGAGGCCAGCGGTGGTGCATTTGGCAGCTTCAACCCTAAGGGTGCCCGTTACGGGTGCCTTTGTTATTTTATGATCATCCCGAAACGGGGTGCGCTGTCCGAGGTGGGCCAAGGCCCGAAAACACCCATGATGGGGACCACAGGATGCGAAAACAGTAAAGGAAGACGCATGTTTGCGGTCATCAAGACAGGCGGCAAGCAGTACAAAGTTCAATCCGGCGATATGCTTCGGGTAGAACGTTTGGCTGCTGACGCGGGCGAAACAGTCCAGTTCAACGAAGTTCTGATGCTCGGTGGCGACAGCCCCGTTGTCGGTTCCCCAATGGTAGAAGACGCCGGCGTTCAGGCCGAAGTCGTTGACCAGATCAAGGGCGACAAGGTTATCCACTTCGTCAAGCGCCGCCGGAAGCACTCTTCCAAGCGCACCAAAGGCCACCGTCAGAAGCTGACACTGGTCAAGATCGGCGAGATCATGGCATCTGGCGCGGGCAAGTCCGGCGCGAAAGCAGCCATCGGTACTGGTTCGGTCAGTGCAGCAGCCGTTGAAGCAATCGAAGCGAACGCAGCCGCCAAATTCGACGCAGCAAAGCCTGTGAAGAAGACGAAGGCCGAAAAGAAAGCCGCGGCACCTGCTGCTGAAAAGCCCGCAAAGGCCAAGGCAGCAGCCGTTGAAGGCGCAGACGACCTGAGCAAGATCTCCGGCGTTGGCCCCGTCATCGTGGGCAAGCTGCACGGCGAAGGCATCACCACATTCGCGCAAATCGCCGAGTGGACAGAAGCCGACGTAGAAGCTATCGAAGAGAAACTGTCGTTCAAAGGTCGTGTGGGTCGTGAAGACTGGATCGCACAGGCCAAAGAATTGTCAAAAGGCTAAGGAGAGACACCAATGGCACATAAAAAAGCAGGCGGTTCATCCCGTAACGGTCGCGACTCCGCAGGACGTCGCCTTGGCGTAAAGAAATACGGCGGCGAAGCTGTTATTCCCGGCAACATCCTAGTGCGTCAGCGCGGCACAAAATTCTGGCCAGCTGAAGGCGTTGGCATGGGCAAGGATCACACAATCTTCGCCAAGGTCGACGGCAAGGTACAGTTCCACAAGGGCCTGAAAAACCGCACGTTCATCTCGGTTCTGCCAGTGGCGGAAGCCGCAGAGTAAGCCGGGCCCCAAGAGTTTGAAAATTTCAGGGATCGGCGGAAACGCCGGTCCTTTTTCTATTTAGTCCATTTTATTTACCGTTTTTCATCTACCCTATTCATCCAATCCAGAAAGGAGGGGCTTTTATGACACAACCATTGCGCCCCGACCTGACAGATGGCGTCGTGCGATTGCGCGCGCCCAAACCCAGTGACGCCGCCGCACGGTTCAAGCTGGGAAATACCCCCGAAATTCACCAGATGTTCGGCGTAGACCCCAAGCATGTGCCCGGAATTACCAAAGATCACGCCCAAAAATGGTACGAAGCGCAGGCGGTTGAACCCCTTGCCTGGGTCATTGAATACAAGAAACGGATGATCGGTGCCTTGCGCATTCACAGCGTCAACACCTGGGACGCGCGGGCAAGCTTTGCGATCGGGATACTCGATCCCAAAGCCTTGGGCAAAGGGATCGGTACCCGCGCAACCCATCTGATCGCCGCCCATGCGTTCGGCGCGCTTGCGCTGCACCGTCTGTCTGTCCGTGTGCTTGATTTCAATGCCCGCGCAGTGGCCTGCTGCCGCAAGGTCGGTTTTGTCGAAGAGGGCATTGAGCGCCAGTCGTCATTTTGCGCTGGCGATTGGCATGACAGCATTCTGATGGGATTGATCAAGCCCGAGTATTCCCCCGCCGTATATCCCGCCCGAAAGCCGCGCAAAGCTGCAAAACCCAGAGCAAAGGCCCTGGCATGAGCGTCGCGTTGACCTCTTTCATCGTGTTTGCGGCCAGCCAGATCGGCACGCCGGGCCCTGCGAACATGGCGCTGATGGCCACCGGCGCGCGGTTCGGCTTTCGCGCCGCGCTGCCGTTTGTGGCGGGTGTGGCGCTTGGTAAACAACTGATCATCTGGCCCATCGGATTTGGCCTGATGCAACTGGCCGAACGGGCTCCGCTGTTGTTCACCGCTCTTAAATTCGCCTCAGCCGCCTATATCATCTGGCTGGCCTGGAAGGTTGCGAACTTGCGGTTGGGGCAGGGCAGTCAGGCGGAATCCGCCCCTGGTTTCATGGCGGGGTTGATCGTGCATCCGCTGAACCCCAAGGCCTGGGCCATGATCGTGGGCAGCTTTACCGCCTTCGTCGTGCCCGGCACGCCAACCCTTGCCGCTACCGCGATGGTCGCGGCCGTGCTGCTGGGGTGCCAGATCATTCTGCATCCGTTGTGGACACTGACGGGCGCGGGTATCGCCAAGACCGTTGCGGGGACGATCTGGGAGAAATATTTGATGTGGACATTGGCTGCCCTGACGGTGGCGTCGGTCCTGTTCGTATTGTTCGGAGGAAGCATATGACGATGGCAGTTGTGACAACACCGGTCCAAACCCTGATTGAAACGGAACGATTTGACCTGCGCCCCGTGCGCCTGTCGGACCTAGGCCTGATCCAGCATTACGCCGGTGACCCGCGCGTGGCGATGAACACCGTGTCGATTCCGCATCCGTTGCCCCCCGGCGTGATCGAGGCCTATATCAAACGGGCCACCGCTGAGCCGCGCACAGAAGACGTCTGGGTCATGGACGGGCTCAAATCCGGCGGTGCCGAGGTGATGGGCGTGATTTCACTGGTGAAAATGGACCGCGATCAATGCGAAGTCGGCTATTGGGTTGCGCCAGCCTTCTGGAACACCCATCTTGCATCCGAAGCGGTGCACGCGATCGTCCAGGCCAACCCGTTGGGAAACCAAAACATGTTCGCCTCGGTCTTTCGCGACAACCCCGCATCCGCCAAAGTGCTGACAAATGCGGGATTCCGCTACCTTGGCAATGCCGAAACCTATTGTCTGGCGCGCGAGACCTGCGTACCTACGTGGACCTATAGCATCAAGCTGTGACCAGACCAGCGCCCCGGAAAGGCCCCTGAAATGAAGTTCCTCGACCTGTGCAAAGTCTATATCCGTTCTGGTGCAGGCGGCGGCGGCTGCGTGTCGTTCCGGCGCGAAAAATACATCGAATACGGCGGTCCCGATGGGGGTGACGGCGGCAGCGGCGGTTCGGTCTGGGCCGAAGCGGTGGACGGGCTGAACACCTTGATCGATTTCCGCTATCAGCAGCATTTCTTCGCCCGCAACGGCCAGCCCGGCATGGGCAAGCAACGCACCGGCAAGGATGGCGACGACATCGTCTTGCGCGTTCCCGTCGGGACCGAACTGCTGGACGAAGACCAGGAAACCGTGATCGCCGACATGACCGAACTTGGCCAGCGCGTCGAATTGGCGCGCGGCGGCAATGGCGGCTGGGGCAACCTGCATTTCAAATCCGCCACGAACCAGGCCCCGCGCCGCGCCAACCCCGGCCAAGAAGGCGTTGAACGCACGCTTTGGCTGCGCCTGAAACTGATCGCGGATGTGGGCCTGTTGGGCCTGCCGAACGCTGGCAAATCCACGTTTCTGGCCGCGACATCCAACGCACGCCCCAAGATTGCCGATTATCCGTTCACCACCCTGCACCCCAACCTGGGCGTTGTCGGCGTGGACAATACGGAATTTGTGGTTGCCGACATCCCCGGCCTGATCGAAGGGGCGTCCGAAGGGCGCGGCCTTGGTGATTTGTTCCTGGGCCATGTCGAACGCTGTGCCGTATTGTTGCATTTGGTCGACGGCACGTCGCAGACCATCGCCGAAGACTATCAGACCATCATCACGGAACTCGAGAAATACGGCGGCGATCTGGCGGACAAGCCCCGCGTGACCGTGCTGAACAAGATCGACGCCCTAGACGAGGAAGAGCGTGAAATCGCCCGGACCGAATTGGAAGAAGCCTGCGGCGGCGAAGTCATGATGATGTCCGGCGTCGCCCGTGAAGGCGTCACCGACGTGCTGCGCGCCCTGCGTGGCCAGATCGATGACGACCGTCTACGCTTCCGCACTGTCGAGGAAGAGGCCCCGTGGCAACCCTGAGCGACGGCAAACGTATTGTAGTCAAGATCGGCTCCGCCCTACTGGTGGACCGTGTCACCGGCAAGCTGCGGGCCGACTGGCTGCATTCGCTTGCGCAGGATGTGGCGTGGCTGAAAGGGCAGGGCAAGGACGTGGTGCTGGTCTCTTCCGGCTCTATCGCTTTGGGCCGTGGTGTTCTGGGTCTGCCCCCGACCACCCTGGCGCTTGAGCAATCCCAAGCGGCCGCTGCCGTCGGTCAGATCCGTCTTGCGCGCGCCTATGAAGAAGCGCTCGAGCCTCATGGCATCACGACCGCGCAGGTGCTGGTCACCCTTGAAGACAGCGCCGACCGACGCAGGTACCTCAACAGTCGCGCCACGATGGAACAACTGCTGTCCTTGGGTGCAGTACCCATCGTCAATGAAAACGACACGGTCGCCACGGATGAAATCCGCTTTGGCGACAATGACCGCCTTGCGGCGCAAATCGCTGTGACCGTCGGGGCGGATCGTCTGATCCTGCTGTCGGATGTCGACGGGTTCTATTCCGCCAACCCCAATGACGACCCGACGGCGATCCGCTATGAAACCGTCACCACCATCACCCCCGAGATCGAAGCCCAGGCCGGCGATGCGGGATCCGGTCTGTCCAAGGGCGGCATGAAAACCAAACTGATGGCCGCGAAAACAGCAACCGCAGCCGGTTGCGCCATGGCGATTTCCGAAGGCTCGACCTTCCGCCCCCTGAGCGCGCTGGAAAACGGTGCAAACGCGACCTGGTTCATAGCCCTATCCGACCCGCAGACCGCACGCAAACAATGGATCACCTCCATGAAACCGCGCGGCAGCGTTACCCTTGATGCCGGGGCGGTCGCCGCCATGGCACGCGGGAAATCCCTGCTGCCCGCCGGGGTAACGACGGTGCACGGCACGTTCGAGCGTGGCGACAGCATTGCCATCCTCACACCTCAGGGCCACCCGATCGGCTACGGCCTCACCCGCTACGGCTCAAAAGAGGCCGACCTCATCAAGGGCCACCAAAGCTCTGAAATCGAAGCGATTTTGGGCTTTCCGGGGCGTGCAGCGCTCATCCACCGCGATGATCTTGCACTGTCCTGAGTTCCAAATGGTCTAAAATCCTCGCCGAAGGCATTAGGCACACTAAGTTAGCAGAAAAATACAGGAAGAGTTTAGGTATGACCTTGGACAACACACAGACCGACGACATTCCCGCCTTGATGGCAGAGATCGGCACCCGCGCGAAAACCGCGGCGGCGACCTTGGGTTTTGCCAGCCGCGACCAGAAACAAACCGCGCTGGAGAAAGCCGCGGACGCGCTTTGGGCCACGCGCCAGGACATTCTTGACGCCAACGCAAAAGATCTGGCGTTTGGCCGCGACAAGGGGCTGTCTGACGCGATGATGGACCGTTTGATGCTGGATGAAGACCGTATTCGCGCCATGATGGACGGTCTGTGCAGCATCGCAGCGCAGCCTGATCCCGTAGGTCAAGTAATGACCGAATGGGACCAGCCCAGCGGCATCCATATCCAACGTGTCCGCACGCCCCTTGGCGTTATCGGCGTAATCTACGAATCCCGGCCCAATGTGACCGCCGATGCGGGGGCGCTCTGCCTCAAGGCGGGCAACGCGGTGATCCTGCGCGGCGGGTCCGAAAGCTTTCATTCCTCGCGTGCGATCCACGCGGCCTTGCAGAAGGGGCTTGATGCTGCAGGCCTGCCGATGGACGCGATCCAACTGGTGCCGACACGCGATCGCGCAGCGGTCAGCGAGATGTTGACCATGACCGACACGATTGACGTGATCGTGCCGCGCGGCGGCAAGGGGCTGGTCGGGCTTGTGCAACGCGAGGCGCGCGTGCCGGTGTTTGCCCACCTCGAAGGCATCGTGCACATCTATATCGACGCCGATGCGGACCCTGAAAAAGTGCTCAAGGTCGTGCTGAATGCGAAAACCCGGCGCACCGGCATTTGCGGGTCGGCGGAATGTCTGTTGATCCATCAGGACGTCGCCCGCACCATCGGCACCGGCGTGATCAAAGCCTTGATCGACGCCGGAGTAGAAGTGCGCGCGGATGAGACGCTGGCCGCGATCGAAGGAACGGTGCCTGCCACGCAGGATGATTGGGGGCATGAATTTCTGGATATGATCATCGCGGCGAAAACCGTTACTGACATTGACGGGGCGATCGCGCATATCCGCGAATACGGTTCCAACCACACCGATTGCATCATCACAGAAGACGACGCCGCCGCGACCAAGTTCATGACGCGGCTTGATTCAGCGATCCTGATGCACAACGCATCCACCCAGTTTGCCGATGGCGGTGAATTTGGCATGGGCGCGGAAATCGGCATTGCCACCGGCAAGATGCATGCCCGTGGCCCGGTCGGGGCCGAACAGTTGACCAGCTTCAAATATCTGGTGCGTGGAAATGGCGCAGTGCGCAGCTAAGCGCGTCAGAACGAAATCATGATTTCGGTCTCCGTCGCCTTCGACGTGATCTGACGCCCGTCATCGCTTGCGCTGGCGGGCAGCAGACCGAACTGGACATGGGCGGGCTTCAGTTTCAGCTTTTGGTCCTGTGTCGCAAGCAGTGCCCAAAGATCCGGGTCGATGATCAGCTTGTGGGCAGTGCCGCGAATGACCCATTTTGCGCCATCGCGTTCGACCACGACAGCGCCGCCATAGGGCATCCCGGTTTCCAGACATAACAGCGCAAGAAAGGCCAAGCGCACATCGCTGCGCGGTTGTGCATCCGGGATGTTCCAAGCCACCGACGACCGCGATTCACGGTAAAGATCCCGCAAGATCGAGGTTACCTCGGCACTGCCGAGGCTTTGGTCACCTGCCGCACCGAAAGCGATCCGGAAAAACCGGATGCGCGCGCTGGCGCTGCCGACGCTGTCGCCGATCAGTTCCATCTCGGGACCTGAACCGCCGCCCGACATCGAAACCAGTTCAAGCCCATTGTTGATGGCACCGATGGGCGATATCAGGTCATGGCAAATGCGGCTGCCAATCAGGGTCGCAAATTCTAGATCTGACCTGGACATAGGTGTGCCTCTCTTGAAAAGGATCGAAAATGGATGATCTCAACGCCATACTGACACCCGGCATGCTTGTGCGCCACCCTGATTTTCCCGACTGGGGTGTGGGGCAGGTCCAAAGCAACATTGCGGGCAAGGTCACCGTGAACTTTCGCAGTGAAGGCAAAATGGTCATAGACAGCTTTCGGGTCGGATTAACGCCTGTTTTTGATGAAGGTTCTTCCTTAGCAAAAGGTTAAACCAACAGTTTATCCTGGCCCTGATGCCCTGCATTTTGCCCAAGTATTGCGCTTGGGGCGGCAAGGCCCTATTTCATTTCACACCACGACCAAGGATCAAGACCGCCAATGACCATCGGAAAATCGGCAGATTTTGAGGTCCGTCTGGCGCGCACCCAAGACGAGCTGCGCGCAGTGCAGCGCCTCCGGTACGATGTATTCGTCTCGGAATTAGGCGGCGGCGGGGCGCTGGTGGACCACGAACAGCGGCTGGAAGTCGATCAATATGACGCCTTCGTCGACCACCTGATCCTGATCGACAGGAAAACGGCCCAAATCGTTGGTGTCTATCGGCTTTTGCGCCGCGAGATGGCAGACAGGGCAGGTGGCTTTTATTCAGAAAACGAATACGATCTTGCCCCGCTGAAACAGTCCGGTCGCGAGGTTCTTGAACTTGGGCGGTCCTGTCTGCACCGGGA
Source organism: Roseobacter sp. GAI101 (assembly GCF_000156335.1). Classification (GTDB taxonomy): domain Bacteria; phylum Pseudomonadota; class Alphaproteobacteria; order Rhodobacterales; family Rhodobacteraceae; genus Sulfitobacter. Next base: position 636,394 of record NZ_DS999213.1, on the reverse strand, counting down.
TTATCGCGGTGGCATGGCCATGCATCACCTTTGGACAGGGCTTGCCAGCTATGTCGCCACGCACCGGATCGAAATCCTGTTTGGCGTCGCGAGTTTTCACGGGACGGATGTTGCCGCGTTGGCGCAGCCCTTGTCCTTGCTGCACCACGCCTACCTCGCGCCTGCCGACCTGCGCGTCCGTGCCGTCCAGGGGGCGTATCAGGACATGGATCTGATCCCCTCGGGTGATCTGGACCGACGTCGGGCCATGGTGCAGATGCCCAGCCTGATCAAAGCCTATCTGCGGCTTGGTGGCTGTGTTGGAGAGGGCGCTTTTGTCGATCATGCGTTCAACACGACCGACGTGTGCCTGATGATGGACACGACACAGCTTAGCGACCGTCAGGCCAAGATTTACGGCGGCGGCCAACCGTGAGCGGCCGCTGGGAAAGCGATGCGCCGCACGGGCAGATGGCAATTCATCCTTTGGGGTGGGGGCTGGTTGTGGTGCGGTCACTGTTGCTGGTCGGTCTGGTGTTTGGCGGATTGGCGGTGCTTCTTTCGTTGCGCCTGATCGAGCGCCCCTTGTTCGGACAAGGCAGGCCCGTCACCCCGCATATCACGCAGTTCGTTTGCAGGACCGCGTTTCTTGTCATGGGGATCCGCCGCAAGACCGTCGGAAAGCCGATGCAGCATCGTGGTGCCGTGGTGGCCAACCATACCAGCTGGCTGGATATCTTTACGCTGAATGCCGTGCAGCGGATCTATTTCGTCTCAAAGTCCGAAGTTGCCGGCTGGCCCGGCATCGGGTGGCTGGCACGCGCCACAGGCACCGTGTTTATCGAACGGAATCCGAAGCGGGCCCGCGAACAGACGCAGGTATTTCAACAGCGGCTGCTCCATAATCATCGGCTGCTGTTTTTTCCCGAAGGCACCAGTACCGACGGCTTGCAGGTGTTGCCTTTCAAAACGACGTTGTTTCAGGCTTTCCTGACACCGGAACTGCATGACGCGATTTGGATTCAGCCGGTAAGTGTCAGCTACAAGGCCCCCCATGGTGCCGACACGCGGTTTTACGGGTGGTGGGGTGACATGACCTTTGGCGGGCATTTGGTTGAAACGCTGTCAGTCTGGCGTCAGGGCAGTGTGACCACCTTCTACCACACCCCCATCAAGGTCAGCGACTATCACAACCGCAAGGATCTGGCCCTGGCCTGTGAAATCCGGATCAGGGAAGGGCATCAAACCAATCTGGCCGGTCAATAATTCCCCAACAGCGCCAGCGGTGTCGCGATGATCGCAGACAAGAAATAAGCGGCAGCAAGGTCGATGGGTTCAAAAGGCCGGGACTGCGCAGCGCCGGACAGCTCCATCGTTCCGTAGACAGTTCCATCGAACAAAAGCGGCACGCCAAGGAAACGGCTGGGGCAACGACCGGTCAAATCCGTCAGGCCGCGTTGCGCGGACCGTCTGGTATCCGCCAGCAACAGCGGAATCTTTTCGGAAATAACGCTCTGGCTAAGCGCTGTTTCAAGATCATCTTTCCGTATCGGATCCCGCATCATGTCCGGTTGCGTGGCAACGATGACGTCGATGGTCTCCTTTCGGACAAGCGTGATAAAACCATATTCCATATCGAACAATTTGCAGGCGGCGGCGGTGACGGCCGCCAGCCTGTCTTCGATCCGCACCCCCGGCAACCCAAGGAGCTTCTGCACCACCTGCGAGAATTGCAGCATTGCATTGTCCTCCCACCCCAAAAGCGGGACCTGTTGGGCCGGAGAGGAATGTTTCATTGGCGGGAATTTCATTAATACGGTGCTTTGCATGAAGATATCCTTCGCATTTTATTCGTGAAGAATTCGTTAACGTTTATGAACACGACCGAAAATTAACCCTCACGCTTCGCTCTATAAGGGTGTATTACTAGCCGCTGAGGTGAATTTGCGCCGTTTCCGCAAGTAACGCAGACCGATATGCAGTTGATACTTGCGGTCAACGCGTGCCTGTTCTATACGCGCGACACTTAAACCCGCAGTCGGGGTTGGGCCTTTGAGGGAGAAATCCTTGAATGTCCGCCGGTTGGTTCCATCAGGGAATCGAGACCCCCGACGAGGCAAAACCGGAAAGGTATAAAGACATGGCTCTTCCAGAGTTCTCCATGCGCCAACTGCTTGAAGCAGGCGTACACTTCGGCCACCAGACGCAGCGTTGGAACCCACGTATGGGTCCGTACATCTACGGCGCGCGCAACGGCATCCACATCATGGATCTGACACAGACTGTTCCAATGCTGGACCAGGCCCTGCAGGTCATCCGTGACACCGTCGCCAAGGGCGGCAGCATCCTTTTCGTCGGTACCAAGCGTCAGGCTGCACAGCCAATCGCCGATGCCGCTGAAAAATGCGCACAGTATTACATGAACCACCGCTGGTTGGGTGGCACATTGACCAACTGGCAGACTGTTTCCAAGTCGATCCAGCGTCTGAAATCCATTGACGAACAATCCGAGCGCGGCTTTGCCGGCCTGACCAAGAAAGAGCGTCTTGGCATGGAACGTGACCAGTTCAAACTGGAAGCATCGCTGGGCGGTATCCGTGAAATGGGCGGTCGCCCTGACCTGATCTTCGTCATCGACGTGAAAAAAGAAGCACTGGCCGTCGCCGAAGCCAACAAACTGGGTATCCCGGTTGTGGCCGTGGTTGACACCAACTGCTCCCCCGATGGCATCGACTACATCATCCCAGGCAACGACGACGCCGCACGCGCAATCAGCCTGTATTGCGATCTGGCCGCTCGCGCAGCACTTGACGGCATGTCCGCTCAGCTTGGTGCCGCCGGTGTTGACATCGGTGCGATGGAAGAAGCGCCCGAGGAAGAAGCCCTGATCGACGGTGGCGTTGAAGTCGGCGCAGCCTCGACCGAGACTGTTTCCAACGACGCGATGAGCGCAGATGCCCCGCTGGATCTCGAATCCAAGCAGGAAACTGTCGAAGCGGCAAAGTCCTAAGCGACAAAGCCCGTTGGCGGGCAGGGGGTTGACCCCAGCCTGCCAAAGAACCCCATTATTTCAGAAGCATGAGGTCAGGCAGCCCCTGCACTTTGTGCATCCCAATTCAAGGAGAACCAAAGCGATGGCAATCACAGCATCCATGGTCAAAGAACTGCGCGATTCCACCGGCGCAGGCATGATGGACGCCAAGAAGGCGTTGACTGAAACAGACGGTGACATGGAAGCCGCCGTTGACTGGCTGCGCACCAAGGGTCTGGCCAAGGCGGCCAAGAAATCCGGTCGTACCGCTGCCGAAGGTCTGGTCGCGGTCAAGGTTGAAGGCGGTCACGGTGTGGCAGTCGAAGTCAACTCTGAAACCGATTTCGTCGGCAAGAACGCTGACTTCCAGAAAATGGTTTCCGGCATTGCCGATGTGGCCGTGACTGTATCCGATGTCGATGCGCTGAACTCGGCTGACATGGGCGGCAAGCCTGTTTCGACCGTCATCACAGACGCAATCGCGACAATCGGCGAAAACATGTCCGTACGCCGCATGCAGTCCATCGATGGTGATCTGGTTGTGTCCTACGTTCACAACGCAGCCGCACCCGGCATGGGCAAAATCGGCGTTCTGGTCGCAATGACCGGCGGCGACGAAGCGCTTGGCAAGCAGATTGCGATGCACATCGCCGCTGTAAACCCAGCTGCCCTGTCCGAAGACGATCTTGACCCGGCTGTGGTCGAGAAGGAAAAGCAGGTTCAGATGGATATCGCCCGCGAATCCGGTAAGCCTGACGCCGTCATCGAAAAGATGATCGTTGGCCGTATGCAAAAGTACATGTCCGAAGTGACACTGCTGAACCAGGCATTCGTCGTAAACCCTGATCTGACCGTCGGTGCCGCAGCAAAAGAAGCTGGCGCAACGATCACAGGTTTCGTGCGTTTGGAAGTTGGCGAAGGCATCGAAGTCGTCAAAGAAGACTTCGCAGCCGAAGTTGCAAAAGCTGCTCAAGGCTAAGCCACGCTAACCTAGAAAAAATCGGGGCGAGGGTGCTGATGCATCCTCGCCCTTTTTTCGTTCAGCGCCTTAAGGTCGCACCATAAAGCAATGATTTTAAATCTTTAAATGCCCCTTGATCGCATCAATCGCCAGAAGGTAGCTCTGCGCGCCAAAGCCGCAGATCTGGCCAACAGCGACCGGGGCGATGTAGGATTTATGCCGGAACGCCTCGCGTGCGTGGATGTTGCTCAGGTGAACCTCGATCACGGGCAATTCGACAGACGCAATCGCATCCATCAATGCGACAGAAGTGTGCGTATAGGCACCTGCATTCAGAATGATCCCCGCATGAACGCCCTTGGCCGCGTGGATATGATCGATCAACACGCCTTCATGGTTGGACTGCTCAAAGCTGAGATCGAACGCGGTCGCATGCGCGCGGCACATTGCCTCGACATCCGCCAAGGTCGTCGATCCGTAGACTTCGGGCTGGCGCGTGCCGAGCAGGTTGAGGTTGGGACCATTCAGGATCAGGATCGAAGTCATGCAGTTTGCCTTTTCTAATTCATTGGACAGAACACAGGGTCCTAAAACTCTTTAGTCTTTCTTTTCAGGGAATTCGACGGGGCCACCATGTTTTTCCCAAGTCGAAAACCCTTCGCGCAGATGCGCTGCCTCGAACCCCATATCTTGCAGGGTTGCGGTCGTGATGGCTGATCGCCAGCCCGAAGCGCAATGGAAGACGAATGTCTTGTCCTCGGCAAAAATCTCTTTGAAATAAGGGCTATCCGGGTCGACCCAGAATTCGATCATGCCGCGCGGCGCATGAAAACTGCCGGGGATATAACCGCTGCGCTGGCGCTCGCGAATATCGCGCAGGTCAACGATCACGACGTCGGGATCATCAAGCATCGCGATCAGATCAGGTGTTTCGATTTCCTTGATCCGCGCGCGTGCAGCTTGAACCATATCGGCAGAAGAAAGTTTCAAGGCGGCCATCGTAAATTCCTTTCAGCGGGGTATTATGCCTACAACGCGGTGGCATGATTGCAGACATAGATTTGCTGTGGACTATGCCACGACCGCACGCAACGTAAAGACAGGGATTGACGATTGCATGGATTACCAAGGATTTGAAGCAGAACAAGCCGCGCTCCAAGGCCCGATGGTCGATGACTACGGACGTGAATTCCAGCAATTTTCAAACCAGGAACTTGTCCGCGTCTTTCATGAATTGCTCGAGCTGGAAGATGTGTCATGCATCCTTGAACTGGGCGCGCACCGTGCGGCGACCTCGAAACGTTTCGTCAAAGCCAAAGCAGGCCGCAAAGCCGTCGCTATCGAGGCGAACCCTTTCAATGTCGCGAAATTCGGTCCCTTGGCCGAAGAAGCCGGCGTCTTGTATCTGAACTACGCGCTGAACGACCGGACCGGACCGCTTGACCTGGTGCTGAGCGATTCAGACCAGGACCGCAAACGCGGGCATACGAAGACGTCCAATTCCATCCTGCGCAATCTTGATTTCGGCCGGACGAAAAACGTTGAAGTGCCCGGCATTACCTTTGACGATCTGGAGCATGACCCGGCGTTCAAAGACTACCTGCCATCGCTGGCCGACGCGCGTCCGGCCTTGTGGATCGACGTCGAAGGCGCGCTGAGCCAGCTTTTGGCCGGCGCACACACCGCATTACCCAAATGCCTTTTCGCCATGGCCGAAGTTGAAAGAGTCGAGCGTTTCGAAGGTCAGAAGACCGTCAGTCACGTGGCACGCCAGTTCGCCGATCTGGGTTTCTTCCCGTTCTTGCGCGACAGCGAATACATGCCCACGCAGCATAACGTCATCTTTGTTAATGGTGCGCTTGTCACACCGGACAAGATACAGTCAGTGAAAGAGACGTTCGTTAAGAATATCAAGGACTACAAGCCAGAAACTACTTGATGAGCACACTAACTTAGCTAGGGCGTTTTATTACATAATGTTGATTATGAGAATAACGGGTTTTGTATGGGTGGATTCACAAACGAAGTGCAAATTCTTTACTAAAACAGAGAGTTGCACGGAGGATGAAGAATGGGAACCCACTACTGTCACCTGAAGCTGGACGAACGTCGCAAGCTTGCAAAGTGGCTTGAAGCCAAAATGCCGATTTCAGAGATCGCGGATCGACTGGGTCGCGACCCGTCCACGATCTACCGAGACATTAAGCGTAATCGGTACACGGACGACGAACTCCCTGAGCTAAATGGGTATCACGCGCTCGTCGCTCAGGACAAATATGAGCAGCGCCGCGCGATCCATCGCAAGATGATCATTCACCCTGATTTGAAAGCCGCGATCGAAGACCGCCTGAAGGCTGGCTGGTCCCCCGAACAGATCGCCGGCCGGATGCGGCTCGAACGGCACCCGATCCGCGTGAGCCACGAGACGATCTATCGCTTTGCCTATTCCAAAGACGGTCGCGAGGAACAGTTCTACCGCCATCTCCCTGAGCATCGCCGTCGCCGCCGACCGCGTGGTTACCGCAGGCACAACAGAACCCACATATTCGACGTTCAAAGCCTGTCACACAGGCCTGAGCGCGTCTCAGAACGCTTGGAATTCGGCCATTGGGAGTGCGACTTGATGATGTTCCGCAAGGAGCATGGGAAGGTAAACGTGACGTCATTGGTCGAGCGCGTCAGCCGCTATGCCGTCGTGATGCGTAATGAAGATCGCCAATCCAAACCGATCATGGAGTCCCTGATCAACGGGTTGGCTCCCCTGCCCGCCGACGCGCGCCAGTCTATCACCTTTGATCGCGGCACCGAGTTTTCGGCATGGAAGCATCTCAAGGCCGGGATCGGTGCGGATGCCTGGTTCTGTGACCCGCAAGCGCCCTATCAGAAAGGCAGTGTTGAGAATACGAACAACAGGCTGCGCCGATACCTGCCAAGATCAACCGCACCGACGGCGCTGACAAATCGATATTTGAGGTCGATTTGCCACCGCCTCAACGCAACGCCGCGCAAGTGCCTTGGCTACCGGACGCCCGCTGAGGTCTTTGAAAGCAACCTGATGGAAATACAGAACCGGTTGGAGTAAAACGAGATATCAAGAACTGCACTTCACCATGAGTTCACATATTTACGCGCCGTATGTGCAAGCCCCGATCGGTTAGCAAAGCTAGTTCTGCCAGGTCAACGGCGCGGGAAAACTGATGGCATGCGGGTCAGCATCGGGATATGCTGACGACCTGGAAAGTTTACCAGCGCGCATAAAAATATCTGATCAAAGGACCTTCGATGAAACTTTGTCGTATCAAGACATCCTCCGGCATTCGTCCCGCAATACTTGACGCTAACGGCCAGCACCGCGATCTGTCCGAGCATGTCTCTGACCTTGAATTGTCCAGCATGGCCCCGGATGCCCTTGACGCCTTGCGCCGCATTGACCCGAAGACATTGCCCGAGATCGAGGGTGAATACGCCCCTGTGCTGAACGACATCCGGCGGATCCTGTGCATCGGACTGAATTATTCAGACCATGCCGCCGAGGCTGGGATGCCCGTGCCGGACCACCCGATCCTGTTCGCCAAGCTTTGTGCAGCGACGGGTGCTAACGAACCGATCATCATCCCCAAAGACTCGGAAAAAACGGATTGGGAGGTCGAGCTGGCCGTGATCATCGGCACCAAGGCCCAGCATGTGTCCGAGGCTGACGCGCTGTCCCATGTGGCGGGTTATGCCACCTTTAACGACGTGTCCGAGCGCGCCTTTCAGATCGAATTTGGCGGGCAATGGGTCAAGGGCAAGTCCTGTGACACCTTTGCGCCCATCGGCCCTTGGCTGGTGACCAAGGACGAAGTACCCGATCCACAGAACCTGGACCTGTGGCTGGATGTGAACGGGACCCGGCGTCAGACCGGCAACACCAGCACGATGGTGTTTTCCGTGGCCGAGATCATCTCGTTTCTCAGCCGCTTCATGACGCTGCTGCCCGGTGATGTGATCGCGACCGGAACGCCCCCCGGCGTCGGCATGGGTTTCAAGCCACCGGTCTATCTACAGCCCGGAGATGTCGTGGAACTGGGCATTTCAGGCATCGGCGATCAGAAGCAAAATGTGATATCTTTCAAAGGCTAAGCACCCTATCCTAATGCATAACCTGCACCGCGGACCGTCCGGATTGGATCATCGCCACCATGCTGTGTCAGCGCCTTGCGCAGCCGGGCAATGTGAACATCGACGGTCCGCGTATCGACAAAGATATCGCGACCCCAGACATGATCCAGAAGCTGATCGCGGCTGAATACGCGGCCGGGACGTTCTAGCAAGGTCACAAGCAGGCGATATTCGGTTGGCCCCAACTTCAGCTCTTGGGTGGCGCGGTTGACGCGGTGCCGTTCTGGGTCCAGCGTGATGTCCTGATAGCAAAGCTGGCCACCGGTCGCAGCGGGCCGTATGCGGCGCAACTGGGTGCGCACGCGCGCCATCAGCTCGCGCATGGAATAGGGTTTGACCACATAGTCGTCGGCCCCCGTCTCAAGTCCGCGAACGGCGTCCACCTCTTCGGAACGGGCGGAAAGCATGATCACCGGAATGTTGCGCGTGTCTTCGCGGGTCTTCAACTGTCGGCACACTTCGATCCCGCTAAGCAGCGGCATCATCCAGTCCAGGATCACGAGGTCAGGCAGCGCCTCGGCGACCAGCAGCATCGCTTCTTCGCCATTCTCGGCGCGGCGTACGTCATACCCTTCGGATTCAAGGTTGTATGCCAGAACTTCGCGTTGTGCCGGTTCGTCTTCAACCAGCAAGATTTGAGGCTGATCCGCAGACATGGTCTAGCCCTTAAGCTTGGTCGAGGTGTCATCCGCTTTCGGACGATCCTCGTCTGGCTGTGTGCCAGTCACCAGATAGACGACCTGTTCGGCGATCGACGTCACCAGATCACCCATGCGTTCCACGTTTTTCGCAATGAAATGCAGGTGCATACACGAGGTAATGTTGCGCGGGTCTTCCATCATGAATGTCAGGAATTCGCGGAACAGCGCGTTGTACATCTGGTCCACGTCTTCATCGCGGGCGATCACATCCATCGCCAGATCGACGTCGCGCTGAACATAGCAATCCAGTGCATCTTTCAGCATGGATTCGACCGTCTTGCACATGCGCCGGATGGCCCCGGTGCTGTCCTTCACCTCGGGAAGCTGGGCCAGCACGGTATTCCGCTTGGCCATGTTTTTTGCATAATCGCCAATACGTTCCAGGCTGGCGCTGATCTTGATCACACTCAGGATCAGACGCAAATCAATGGCGGTCGGCGCGCGCAAGGCAATGATGCGGGCGGCGCGTTCGTTGATCAGTTCTTCGAGGGCATCAATGGCCTTGTCCCCTGCCCGCACCTGTACGGCCAGTTCCGCATCGCGGGTTTCCAGCGATTGCGAGGCAAGCCGGATGGCGTCTTCGACCATCCCGCCCATTTTCATGATTTGCGCCTGAACTGCTTCCAGATCGCGGTCAAAAGCTGAGGCAATGTGTTGATCTGCCATGATATTATCCAATCCGGCCTGTGATATAGCTTTCCGTCCGAGGGTCCTCGGGCGCGGTGAAGATCTTGTCCGTCTCGCCGTATTCGACCAAATGGCCCAAATGGAAAAACGCAGTTTTCTGGCTGACCCGCGCAGCCTGCTGCATCGAGTGGGTCACGATCACCACGGCATAGCTTTGACGCAGTTCGTCGATCAATTCCTCGACCTGGGCCGTGGCAATGGGGTCAAGCGCCGAACAGGGTTCATCCATCAGCAACACTTCGGGTTCCGTGGCCACGGCGCGGGCAATGCACAAACGCTGCTGTTGGCCACCCGACAGGCCGGTGCCGGGGGCATGCAGGCGGTCCTTGACCTCGTTCCAGATCGCACCGCGTTTCAGTGCACGTTCCACGATATCGTCCAGCTCGGCCTTGTTGCGGGCCAGGCCGTGGATGCGCGGGCCGTAAGCGACGTTATCATAAATCGACTTGGGGAACGGGTTGGGCTTTTGGAAAACCATCCCCACCTTGGCGCGCAGCTGTACCGGATCGACCTTGCTGTCATAGATGTCTTCGCCGTCGATCAGGATGTCGCCCTGCACGCGGCAGATATCAATCGTGTCGTTCATCCTGTTGATACAACGCAGAAAAGTGGACTTGCCGCAGCCGGATGGCCCGATAAAGGCGGTGACGGTCTTGTCCTGGATATCAACCGACACATCCTTGATGGCGTGGTTGTCGCCATAATAGACCTGTACGTCACGGGCCGCGATTTTGATCTTGTCTGTGGTCACGTCGGTCTCCGATATTACGTTGTCTTTCATTGCCTTGGTCTCCATTCCTACCAGCGTCTCTCGAACCGGCGGCGGAGCATGACGGCGATGGCGTTCATGGTCACGAGGAAGACCAGCAAGATGATGATACCGCCCCAGGCCCGTTCATAAAAGGCGGGGTCTGCGCGTTTTGCCCATTCGTAGATTTGTGCCGGCATCGCCGAATTGGGGTCCAGCAGGCCGGACGCGATCCCGTCGGGCGGGTTTGACGCGATGAACCCCACCATACCGATCAACAAGAGCGGCGCAGTTTCACCCAAGGCTTGGGCAAGACCGATGATGGTGCCGGTCAGGATGCCGGGCGCAGCCAAGGGCAGCACATGGTGGAACACCGACTGCATCTTTGACGCCCCGACCCCCAAAGCCGCGTCGCGGATGCTGGGCGGCACTGATTTCAGGGATGCGCGGGTCGAGATGATGATGGTGGGCAGCGTCATCAACGTCAGCACCAGCCCGCCAACCAATGGTGCAGAGTTGGGCAGATGCATGTAGTTGATGAACACGGCGAGGCCCAGAATACCGAACACGATCGATGGTACCGCAGCAAGGTTCGAGATGTTCACCTCGATGATGTCGGTGATCCAGTTTTTCGGCGCGAATTCTTCGAGATAGATCGATGCGGCCACCCCGATCGGCAGCGCCAGCGCCAACACGACCAGCATCATGAACAGCGACCCCAACATCGACACGCCCATGCCGGCGGCTTCGGGGCGGGCGTCGGATGCGTCGGCACCGGTGATAAACGCAAGGTTAAAGCGCTTTTCCAGCGCGCCATCGGCGATCAGCGCATCGACCAGATCTAGCTGCGCGGTGCTGATGTTCTTGTCGTTAGCAATGCTTTCCCGGGTCACCCGCCCTTTCAGGTACCCGTCGACACGGCTGTTCGTCAGAAAGCGGAATTCGACCGAAGATCCGATCAGATCGGTATTCTCCAGCACGAAGTCACGCAGTTGCGCCGCAGCGTCTTTCGACAGGATCGCGGCCATGTCCTTGGGCTTCAGCCCGGTTTCGATCCCGGTGTCGGCGACCTTTTTTTCAAGCGCAGCGGCCATCAGCGGCGCATAGCCGAAGGTCGATACTTTCTTGATATCCTCAAGATCGCGATTGCCTTTCTTGTCCAGCTTCGCCTCGAGAAGTTGCACATCCAGCGTCAGGAATGTCTGCTGAAACGCGCCGGTTCCGCGCCCGATGATGGTCGTCAGCAAGATCAAAAGCATCAGCAGGCCAACGGCAATCGCAGCAATCCCGTAGGCCTTGAACCGCGTTTCGGCCCGGTTGCGTTTCACCGTACGCGCGTCTTGACGCAGCAGGGAATTCTTTGGCGTCGTGTGATCGGTCATTCGTACTGCTCCCGGTATTTGCGCACGATATAAAGCGCCAGCACATTCAGCCCCAGCGTCAGCACGAACAGCGTCAAGCCAAGGGCGAAGGCCACAAGCGTTTCGGGGCTGGCAAAGTCTGTGTCACCGGTCAGCTGGCTGACGATGCGGGTGGTGATGGTGGTCATCGCCTCTAGCGGGTTTGGCGATATTCGGGCAATGGCCCCTGCCCCCAACACCACGATCATGGTTTCGCCGATCGCACGGCTGGCCGCCAGCAGGATGGCCCCCACGATGCCGGGCAGCGCTGCGGGCAGCACGACCTGGCGGATGGTTTCGGAGTGGGTCGCCCCAAGGCCGAATGACCCGTCGCGCATTGACTGCGGTACGGCGTTGATGATGTCGTCACTAAGCGAGGATACGAAGGGGATCAGCATGATACCCATGACCAACCCGGCCGTCAGAACCGAAGTTGCCCCGCTCATCCAGTCCACGCCCAGAATGCCGTCTTCGCCGCGTCCGAACAGATCGACCAGAAACGGCCCCACGGTCAGCAAGGCGAACAGGCCGTAGACGATGGTGGGAATACCGGCAAGGATCTCAAGCAGCGGTTTGGCAAGCGCGCGAACCTTGTTGTTGGCATATTCCGACAGGTAGATCGCGGCGAACAGGCCGATGGGTACCGCCACGAAAAGCGCGATGATCGAGATATAAAGCGTTCCCCACAGCAGCGGCAGGATCGACAGGTCACTGTCACCACGGAAATTGGGGGCCCATGTGTCGCCCAGGAAAAAATCCTGCCACGGGTGCAATTTGAAAAAGTTGATCGATTCAAACAGCATCGAGAAGACGATGCCAACGGTCGTCAGGATGGCCAGCGATGCCGCGATCATCAGCAACCCCAACACAAAGCGTTCGACCATGTTGCGGGCGCGGAAATCTACCGTGGTGGCGCGCAATGCGACGAATGCGCCACCCAGGGCGACTGCGGCGATCACCGCGATCATCAGCCATTGCCCCGTCGTTTGCATGCTGCGGTAGCGCTGTGCCGCGGCCAGCACATCGGCATTGACGTCGGACCCAAGCGCCACGCCGTTATCGGCCAAAAGCCCGCGCACATCGGTATCGGTGACCGAAATATCGCGCGCGGCATCGGCGCTTAGCGCGCCTGCGTCAACGGCGGTGGTCAGGCCATTGGCGACACGGCGCACATCGCTCATCACCAGATTTACCGATGACCCATCGCTGATCGCGTCCTGGGGGATCATTTCAATAACCGCGTTCTGGATCAGCATCGGCTGGACCAGCAGCCAGATCACCAGTACGAAAAAGGCCGGGATCGCGGTCAGCATCGCGGCATTGTAACCATAGTAGCCCGGCAGGGAGTGCAGTTTACGCGCATCGCCACCAGCAGCGGTCATGGCCCGGCGGCGCGCCGTCACATAGGCCAGTGCGGTCAACATCAGGACCCCGATCACCAGCAGCGTGGTCGGTGCCACATTCAGAAAATTACCCACAAGCGGCCCCCAGTCGTGCCCCTGCAAAAGAGGCTTGTCGTCTTTCAGAATACGGTCTTTTGCTGTGTGGCAGTCAGCAGCAGACGCCCCGGAGAAGGCATAACGCTCCTCCGGGACAAATTAAAGGGCTTAGGAACCGTTGCCCAGAACAGTTTCGTTCGCGACAGTATCCTGAACCGTTGCCAGTTCCGGGTCGGACACCAGACCGTATTCGGCCAAAGGACCATCCGGACCTGCGATTTCATCGGCGACGAAGAATTCTGCGAATTCCTTCAGGCCTGGGATCACGCCGATGTGGGCTTTCTTGACGTAGAAGAACAACGGGCGGGACACAGGGTAATCACCGGTCGAGATTGTCTCGACCGTGGGTTCCACACCGGACATGGTGGCAACGGACAGCTTGTCGGTGTTGTTTTCGTAGAAGGCCAGACCGAACACGCCGATGCCGTCCTTGTTGCTTTCGATGCGGGCCAGCGTTTCGGTGTAATCACCGTCGATGTCGACCGACGCGCCATCTGTGCGCAGCGCGATGCAGGCTTTTTCAGCGGCTTTCTTGTCGTCGCCGTTGGCGGCTTTGAAGGCTTCGAAATCGCCGGTGGCTTCGCAGCCTGCCAGGATCACCTTTTCTTCGAACACTTCACGGGTGCCGTGCTTGGTGCCGGGGATATAGGCCTGGATCGGCTGGTCGGGGAAGCTGGCGTTCACTTCGGACCAGTTCTTGTAGGGGTTCGCGACGATGGCACCGTCTACGACGACCTCAGCGCTCAGCGCCTTGTACCAGTCTTCGGGGGTGAATTCGAAGGTGTTGCCGTCGATGTCGGACGCAAAAACGATGCCGTCATAGCCGATCTGCACTTCGATGATGTCGGTCACGCCGTTCGAGGCGCAGACTTCCTGCTCAGAAGACTTGATCTTGCGCGAGGCGTTCGCGATGTCGATGGTGTTTTCGCCCACACCTTCGCAGAACCGCTTGAGCCCGGCCGAAGAGCCGCCGGATTCAACGACAGGCGTCGGGAAGTCAAAGTTTTCGCCAAACGCTTCGGCAACGATGGAAGCATAGGGAAGAACGGTAGAGGAACCGGCAACCTGAACCTGATCGCGGGCAACGGCAGCTGTTGCGCAAACGGCGGAAATGGCCAGGGCGGATGTGGTGAGTTTAACGAGCGACATGATGTCTCCTGTCAGCTTGGAATTTCTGATCACCCCCATGGTGATCTTGGGGCAAGCACTAGGCCTGCTTCGTTGGTCTTTTGTGACAGTTGTATTACAGTTTTATGACAACGTCCGAAAAACGATCGGATCCTAGCGGTTTTCAGCCGTATCAAAGGGCAGAATAACGGTGAATTGCGCGCCCTGCCCCAAGGTGCTGGTGATTTTCAACCGACCGCGGTGTCTGTTCAGGATATGTTTCACGATCGCCAAACCCAACCCCGTCCCCCCCAAGGCACGGCTGCGGTGGTCATCGGCGCGGTAGAATCGCTCGGTCAGGCGCGGCAGATGCAGTGGATCAATGCCGGGGCCGTGGTCTGTTACCGTGATCCGCACCGCGGGGCCGCGCAGGGACGGATCGCGCAGGGTGGTTTCAACGTCAAGGTCGACCGGTTTGCCAGAACCGCCGTATTTGATCGCGTTTTCGATCAAATTGGTGAACACCTGCATCAGCTGGTCGGTATCCCCGATCAACGGCAAGGGCTCCTCTCCGATGCGCGGCACCAGTGTCACATCCGCCTCGACCGCCAAAGGGTTCAGGTTGCGCAGCGTAGATTGCAGCACATATCGCAGATCGACCTTGTCGGTGGGCCGGACCCGTTCATCGGATTCCACGCGCGACAGCGACAACAGATCGCCAACCAGCCGGTTCATCCGCTCGGCCTCGCCCGTCATGATGCCCAGAAAACGGTCTCGCGCGGCGGCGTCATCGCGTGCAGGTCCGCGCAGGGTTTCGATAAACCCCATCAACGCCGTCAAAGGCGTGCGCAGTTCATGGCTGACGTTGGCGACGAAATCGCGCCGCATCTGGCTTGCCTTGGTAACCTGCGTGATATCCATAAAGCTGAGCAGGACGTAATCCATGCCCACGACCTTGCGCACATGCACCCTGTAAGTGATGTCATTGGTGCCGTCATTGGCAAGGTAATCCGCCTCGCGGGGGGTGGCATCCTTCTGGCACAGCTCCACGGCATCGACCAAGGTGGGCTGACGCAGCACGTTGATATAATGACGCTCGATCGCGCCTTTCCCGACAAGGGCTTCGGCGGCCGGGTTCATCGCCACGATCCGTTCGGCCCGGTCTACCGCCAGCGTGGGCAAGGGCAAGGCCGCCAGCAAATCGGGCAAATGCGGCCTAAGCACCATGGGTCAGACGGGTTTCAGATCGTTGCGGAACCGGCGCGCGTTTTCCTGGTAATGCTTGGCGCTGGCGGTCAAACTGGCAATCGCCGCCGCATCCAGATCACGCACGACCTTGCCCGGCGCGCCCATGACCAGCGACCCATCTGGGATCACCTTGTTTTCAGTAATCAGCGCCCCGGCCCCGATCAGGCAATTCTTGCCGATCTTGGCCCCGTTCAGGATTGTAGCGCCCATGCCCACCAGCGAATTATCCCCGATGGTACAGCCATGCAGCATGACCTTGTGACCGATGGTGCAATTTTTACCGATCGTCAGCGGGCACCCGGGGTCCGTGTGAAAGACCGAATTTTCCTGCACGTTGCTGCCCTTGCCAACCTTGATCGGCTCGTTGTCGCCGCGCAGGGTGCAGCCGAACCAGACAGATGTGTCGGCTTCAAGGACGACATTACCGATCACATTTGCATCGGGGGCAACCCAGGCATCAGGGTCTACGGTCGGGGCGATATCGGCCAGGGCGTACAGGGTCATTTTGTCTCCTCGAATTCGGCTTGCAGGGCGCGGACATGGTCCACCAGTTTAGGTTGTTGGGACAGGCGCAGGCGTTCGGCGGTGATAATGGATTTCAGCCGCGCTTCGGTATCGACCAGATCATCGTTGATCAGAACATAATGGTAGCCATCCCAATGGCTGATCTCATCCCAGCTTTTCTCCATCCGCAGGGCGATGGTTTCGGGGTCGTCCTGCCCGCGCGTCTCGAGCCTGCGGCGCAGTTCCCTGATCGACGGGGGCAGAATAAAGATGGACAGCACATGCTGTTTCAAGGCCGAGTTGCTGATCTGCTGTGCGCCTTGCCAATCAACGTCGAACAGCACGTCGCGTCCGTTGTCGATGGATTTCTGCACCGGCCCTTTGGGTGAGCCGTAGTAATTCCCAAAGACCCGCGCATGTTCCAGCATCTCGCCGTCATTGACCATGTTGCGGAACTTTTCTTCATCGGTGAAAAAGTAATCCTTGCCATCGACTTCGCCCACACGGGGCGCGCGGGTGGTCGCCGATACGGAAAATTGCAGCGATGCATCCCAGTCGCGCAATTTCCGCGCAAGGGTCGATTTGCCCGCCCCCGAAGGAGAGCTGAGGATGATCAATAGGCCGCGGCGGTCGCTCATGGGTTACTCCACATTCTGTACTTGTTCACGCATCTGGTCGATCACGGCTTTCAAGGCCAATCCGACACGTGTGAGGTCGGTGTTTTGCGCCTTGGAACACAGTGTATTGGCCTCGCGGTTGAATTCCTGCATCAGGAAATCCAGCTTGCGCCCGACGGCACCGCCTTGGCTTAACAGGTCGCGCGCCGCGGCGACATGCGCGATCAGCCGGTCGATTTCTTCGGTGATGTCCGATTTGACCGCAATCAGGGCAAGTTCCTGCGCCAGGCGGTCGGCGTCTACGCCTTCGCTGTTGTCCAGCACCCGCGCCAGATTGCGCTGAAGGGTCGTCGCCATCTCGGCCTTGCGTGCTTCGGCCAGTTCAGCGGCCTGGGCCGTCAGGCTTTCGACCTCGGCCAGCTGCGTCATCATCACCTGCATCAAGGCGGCACCCTCGCGGCTGCGCATGGCATTGAAGTCCGCAAGGACCGCTGGAAACTCTGCCAGAAGCGCCGCGGAAAGCGCTTCTACGTTATCCACGGTCGTCGCCTGCTCCAACACGCCGCGCATGGTGACAATGTCGGTGGCTTTGGACGGGGCCAGTGACACGCCCGCATCCATTGCGCGCGCTTCGATCTGGTGCAGTGCGTCCAGCACGGTTTCCAGCTGCGCCGCGTTCACGCTAAGACTGCCCGATGTTTCGTCGCGGGCGATGCGCAGGTTGCAGGTGACGTTGCCCCGCGCGATCTGCGCACCAAGCGCGCTGCGCAGCCCGGCCTCGAGCCCGTCCACCCAATCGGGCACCCGCAGGCGCAAATCCAGCCCCTTGCCATTGACCGACCGCAGTTCCCATCCCCACGAATGAGGTGCCAGCGCGCCGCTGGCAGAAGCAAAACCCGTCATTGAACGTATCATGGATTTATCCTGTCAGATGTGCTAATAACGAGGCTTTAAAGCTAAATCACATTTTGGGGCAAGTCGAAAGCCGGATGGCCCGTCCGCCCGGCCCTTGCCAAGAGATTAACCAGATGATTCATTTTGTCTGCAAATTTGAAAAGAACTATATATGAAGTCGACTAGAACAAATAAGGCAAGAATGTGCCGCCAAGTGGGCGAATCCACGACACTGATTTAAGCTTGCGTCTGATACAGACGGATTATTGACAAGAGGCACCGCAGTTTGATGGACAACTTTACCAAAAATGCACAGAATGTTGTAAGCATGACAGATTACAACCCAGACCAAAGTTTTGCCATACTTTCGCAGGTCGAGGCCTATTGGGACGCGCTGCGCGGCGATCAATTGCTGCCGAAGCGGTCGGATATTGATCCGCGTGGCATCGAAAATGCACTGGAATTCGCCTTTATCCTTGAACGTGTCGCCCCGGGTGTGGCCCGTCTGCGCATCGCAGGCAGCCACCTGAGCGATCTGATGGGCATGGAAGTGCGCGGCATGCCGATCACGGCGTTTCTGACCCCGACATCGCGCCGCCAGTTCAGCGACATGATGGAAGAAGTCTTTGAATTGCCCGCCACCGCCATGCTGACCCTGAAAAGCGATGTCGGGGATTTGACCGCGCGGATGATCCTGTTGCCGCTGAAAAGCGATATGGGCGACACCAGCCGGATGTTGGGCTGCCTGATGACCCAAGGCGACATGACCGACACGCCATGCCGCTTTGATATCCAGCGGATGCAGATCACGTCTGTTGCAGATAAAATGAACAAGACCATCGAGGTGCCGACCGAACCGGTCCCGCAAAAGGGCTTTGCCGAACCGACAAAGAATTTCGAAGCCGCAGCAAAAAAGCGCCGCCCGCATTATCTGCGTCTGGTGAAATCAGAAGACTAACGCGCCCTACCAACCTGTCCAGCCGGACGAAGCACACCAACGTAAAAGCCGCGCAGCCCTTGTGGGTTACGCGGCTTTTCAAATTTTATCAGCGTCTTAGCTGGCGGCCTTCGCCTGATGTGCCGTCCGACGTCCCGAAAGCTCCTCGGCGACGAGGAAGGCCAGTTCAAGCGACTGGCTGGCGTTCAAACGTGGATCGCAGGCGGTGTGATAACGGTCGGACAGGTCTTCGTCCTGGACCGCGCGTACGCCACCAGTGCATTCTGTCACATCCTGGCCGGTCATCTCGAAATGCACGCCGCCGGGCACAGTGCCTTCGGCTGCATGAACAGCAAAGAATTCACGCACTTCGCGCAGGACAGAATCGAACGGCCGGGTCTTGTAGCCGCTGGACGATTTGATCGTGTTGCCATGCATCGCGTCACAGGTCCAAACCACGTTGGCCCCTTCTTCCTGCACGGTCTTGATCAGGCGCGGCAGGTGTTCGCCCACATTGCCAGCACCGAACCGCGCGATCAGGGTCAGACGGCCTTCTTCATTTTGCGGGTTCAGCGTTTTCATCAGCTGTTTCAGGTCGTCGCTGGTCATGGTCGGGCCGCATTTCAACCCGATGGGGTTTTGCACGCCGCGGGCGAATTCCACGTGCGCGCCATCGGGCTGCCGCGTGCGGTCGCCGATCCAGATCATGTGACCCGAACCCGCCAACCATTTGCCGGTCTGGCTGTCCTGACGGCAAAGCGCTTCCTCATACTCGAGCAAGAGCGATTCGTGGCTTGTATAATATTCAACCGATTGCAGGGTATGTGCCGTTTCAGACGTGACACCCGCCGCCGCCATGAAATCCAGCGTGTCGGAAATACGGTTCGCGATCTCGCGGTATTTCTCGGCCTTTTCGCTTTCGGTAAAGCCCAGCGTCCATCCATGCACCTGATGCACGTCAGCATAACCGCCGGTCGAAAAGGCGCGGATCAGGTTCAGGGTCGCAGCCGCTTGCGTATAGGCGCGCAGCATTTTCTTCGGGTCTGGAATCCGGGCTTCGGGGGTAAAGTCCAATTCGTTGATGATATCGCCGCGGTAGCTGGGCAATTCCACGCCATCAATGATTTCCGTCGGGGCTGAACGCGGCTTGGCAAACTGGCCCGCCATGCGCCCCAGCTTGATCACCGGCACCTTGGCCCCGTGTGTCAGCACGATCGCCATTTGCAGCATGACCTTGAACGTATCCCGGATCATGTCACTGCTGAATTGTTCAAAGCTTTCCGCGCAATCGCCCCCCTGAAGCAGGAAGGCTTCGCCCCGGCCCGCAGCCGCCAGATGCTTTTTCAGCCGCCGCGCCTCACCGGCAAAGACCAACAGGGGATAGCGGGACAACTCGGCCTCGACCGCGTGCAGCGCGTCCTGATCTGGATAGTCGGGCATCTGGATCCGCGGTTTGTCGCGCCAGCTTGATTTGGTCCAATCGGTCATTTTGTCCCTCCGAGGTACGCATCACGCCCGTCAAGGGCGCAAAGATTTGAGATTGTGGTATACAAAAGCCTGCGTCAGGTGACCAGAACTGAAATTCACCCTATTGACCTTGCCCCTGCCCCGTGAGCAAAGTTTCTGTCAGGTTTTGATATTTTCGTTCCAAGCCAATCGCATAAGTGTTCAAACGAAAGGTGAAGCGATGTCAGAGCACCGTACTGCCACACGCGTTCCGATGGATGGCAACAAGCCGCGCATGTTCGTCTTTGTCTTGCTCGAGAACTTCACCATGCTCAGCTTTGCTTCGGCGGTGGAATGCCTGCGCATCGCCAACCGCATGACGGGCCGCGAAGCCTATGCCTGGCGTCTGATCGGTGAAGGCGGCGACCGGGTGCGGTGTTCGGCCGGTGCCGAGTTCACGCTGGACGGCGATCTGGACGACTTGCGGCGCGACGACACGCTGATCGTCTGCAGCGGCATCGACGTTCAGGGGGCAACTACCAAGAAACTGTTGGGCTGGCTGCGTCGCGAGGCTCGCAAGGGTATCATGGTCGGCGGCCTGTGTACCGCCGCCTATACGCTGGCCAAGGCGGGTCTGCTGGACGGCAAGAAAGCGACGATCCATTGGGAAAACCAGGATAGTTTCTCCGAGGAATTCGAAGAGGTGAATCTGACCAAATCGGTCTTTGTGGTTGATGGCAACCGCCTGACGACGGCGGGCGGCACATCGTCAATTGATCTGATGCTCAAGCTGATTGCCGACGATTTGGGCGAAGAACTGGCCAATTCGGTCGCAGATCAGCTGATCTACAGCTCGATCCGGACAGATCAGGACACACAACGTCTGTCCGTGCCCACCCGGATCGGCGTGCGGCACCCCAAGCTGAGCCAGGTCATCCAGATGATGGAAGCCAACATCGAAGAACCTATCAGCCCGTCATCCCTGGCCCGCGTTGTCGGCATGTCGACCCGCCAGTTGGAGCGCCTGTTCCGCCGCTATCTGAATCGCAGCCCCAAGCGGTACTACATGGAACTGCGGCTGCAAAAAGCCCGCAACCTGCTGATGCAGACAGACATGAGCGTGATCAACGTGGCCCTCGCCTGCGGCTTTGCCTCTCCGTCGCATTTCTCGAAATGCTACCGCGCGCATTATGACACGACCCCCTATCGCGAACGCGGATCCCACGCCGCACGGCTTTCGATCTAGAGGGCATAGCCGCTGCGCTGGCCGTTACAGGCAGCGCAGCCATCGCGTGCGCAACGCCGCGGAGACTGCTCAGAGATTCTGCGAAGACCACATGGCGAGCTAGATGCGCAGAAAAACGTCTGGATCATCTGCGACGGACCTTGCTGCAAGACCAGCACCATCGCAAAAAATAGGCATCGTTGAGTTCGCTTAAACGCACCGTGGGGCACCGTAAGCGGGTCAATAAGTTCGTCATGTCCATCGCAAGTTTCCGACGCATTGCTGAGCAGCGCTGATCAAAGACCGGTAATGGCGGAAGACAGTCCGTAAAAAAATTAGCCTTAACTCTTTTCCATAGGGTTATTAACAAATACCAATCACTTAAAACCCCTTCAGTTTTCAGATTTCATACTTAATGACCTGCAGCGTTTGTTAAAGGAAGTGTTTGCTAACTTAACGCGTGTCTCTGATTTCGAGCGTATTCGATTAATCCGTCTGCGGCTGATCACAGCAACAAGCAATCGGCCAAGTCTTTACCACAAAGATTGAACAGCCTTATGGCTGGGGTCCATGCCGCGGTCTTACAAATGAACCCCAGAATTACGGAACAAAGCCGGAAAGCCTATCAAATGAGCCAAGCGGATGATGTCTGGGGCTCTTCCCGACGTATAAAAAGGGCGTGTCTTTTGTGGTTCCACGAAGCCAATGCAAAGCTCTCCCCGCCTCAACCAATTCTGCTCTGACAGCGCCTCTGATTACGCTTACGCGCGAAGGGCGGGCAATACCGATGACCGTTGTTCCCCCAGACCCGCGATCCCCAGTGTAACCACCTCGCCACCTTTCAGGTATCGGGGCGGCTTCTGGCCCATGCCCACGCCTGGAGGCGTACCGGTCGAGATCACATCGCCGGGCTGGAGGCTCATGAAGCGGCTGCAATAAGACACAAGGTGAGGCACCTTGTAGATCAATGTCGCAGTGGAACCGGACTGCTGGCGTTTACCGTCAACATCAAGCCACATGTCCAGATCATTAAGGTCGGCCACTTCGTCCGGCGTAACAAGCCATGGTCCAGTGGGCCCGAAGGTGTCGCAGCCTTTACCCTTGTCCCATGTCCCAGCGCGCTCCAACTGGAATTCGCGCTCTGACACGTCGTTGATTATACAAAAGCCTGCGACGTGGTTCATGGCATCCGCCTCGTCGATGTAGGTGCCCGGTTCTCCGATCACCACGCCAAGTTCGACTTCCCAATCAGTCTTGACGGAATCCCGCGGGATCTGAATGGCATCGTTCGGGCCGACGACAGCCGATGTCCACTTGTTGAAAATCACCGGCTCCGGCGGGATCGCCATACCCGCTTCCTCGGCGTGGTCGGCGTAATTCAGGCCAATACAGATGAATTTCCCGATGCCCCCGACGCAGGCACCAAGCCGCAAACTCTCCTGCGGGGTGCCGTCGACGAGTGGAAGCGTTTCAACGTCGATCTCGCGCAGCGCCTTCAGGCCCGCGGGCCGCAGCGTTTCACCAGCGATGTCAGGGACCACTTGTGACAGATCCCGCACGCGGCCGGATGTGTCGAGCAGGCCAGGTTTTTCGGATCCGGGGGCACCGTAACGGAGAAGTTTCATGGGGTTTCCTTCGATTGATTAGATGTGTTCGATATCATTCGGAGCTGGCATCATCGGCCAGCATCAGGCAGCCTGTCCGGAACTGATCCCTGAGATGGCCTGTATCAGGTTGTCTTCCGTCACTTCCTCGGACGTGAAGGTGCGCATCACCCGGCCCGAATACATCGCGACGATCCGATCAGAGACGTGCATCACTTCGGGCATCTCTGAGCTGATGACCATGACCGCATAACCTTGTGCTGCAAGTTTGCGCAGCAGCTTGTGTATCTCGGACT
>NZ_DS999213.1:568381-613319 GCF_000156335.1 Roseobacter sp. GAI101 | reverse complement strand
GTTGATCGCGATACTGGTCGAAGATCGCGATCTCGGCACTTCGGCCACGAACGGGCCTGTCTTGAGGTCATCAATCTGTGGCAGAGTCATATTGTCCCGGCAGTTCATCCCAAGCACCAGACCCTGACCCTTGCGGTCCTCGGGCACCAGTGAAATACCGCGCGCGATGGCATCGGCAGGTGAATGAATGCGGACTTCCTCGCCATCCAGCATAATCTGTCCCGCCGACGGGTTGCGCAGTCCAAAAAGTGTCTCGGCGATCTCGGTCCGGCCCGCGCCGACCAGCCCGTAGAAACCCACAACCTCGCCTCTGCGGACGTTGAAACTTACATTCTGGTAGAGTTTTCCGCAGCTGAGCCCGCGCACTTCAAGAGCCACATCGCCAAGCTCGTGAGTCGCGGTACTCCGGCTGAGATCGAGTGTGCGGCCGATCATCATCTGGGTCACAGATTCCTCGGTGCTGTCAGCTGTGTTTACGGTGCCCTGATACTGGCCATCGCGCAGTACGGTGATGCGGTCAGTGATCTTGAAGATCTCTTCCATCCGGTGCGAGATATAGATGATGCCCACCCCATCAGATTTCAGATCAGAGATGACGTCGAACAGAACCACCTTTTCCGCGTCTGTCAGCGATGCCGTGGGTTCGTCAAAGATCACCGCCTTGGCATCCACGGTCAGCGCGCGCGCGATCTCGACCATCTGCTGGTTCGCGATGGACAGATCGCCCACACGCGTGTTGGCGTCAAAGCCGACGTTCAGCTTCTTCAGGATCGCGTTCGTACGGTCGGCCAATGTCGCCCAATCCACGCGTCCTAGACTTTTGCGGGGCAATTCGCCCAGATAGATGTTCTCGGCAACGCTCAGCTCTTCGGCAAGGCTAAGTTCCTGATGGATAAAGACAATGCCTTTGGCCTTTGCCTCAAGCGGGCCCGCCATCACCACACGGTCGTCGCCCATGTAAATCGCACCACTGTCGGGCTGGTGGATGCCCCCCAGCACTTTCATCAGCGTTGACTTGCCAGCGCCGTTTTCCCCCATCAAGGCATGCACCTCGCCCGGCATGACGGAAAAGGACACCCCATCAAGGGCACGGACGCCGGGAAAAGTCTTGACGATATCTTCAAGGCGGAGAACGGGTTTTGAAGTGGTCATATTTTCAACTCCTCTTTGCCCTTCACGTTGAGCTGCCGATCCAGAATAAGCACCGCGATCAGGATCAGACCGATGACAAGGTTCACGGTGGATGTGTCAGCCCCGATGTGGCCCAACCCCTTGCGCAAGAGCTGAATGGCGATGACACCGCCCAGGGTGCCGATGACACTGCCTGCGCCACCGGTGATCTTGGTCCCGCCCAGAACGACGGCGGTGATCACCCAAAGCTCGTAAAGCTGGCCGTCGTTGGGATTGACGGACCCGGATTCAGAGTAGAAGACCACCGCCGAAAGCGCCGCCAGAAAACCGATGATCGCGAAGTTGATCATGATATGAGGCCCAACCCGGATGCCCGCATTCACGGCCGCCTCGCGGTTATCGCCGATGGCATAGGCGTTCCGCCCATGTACCGTCTTGGCCATCAGGAACCAGAGCACGAAGGTGCAAGCCAGCAGGAACCACGACGCGGTCGCCAGCCCTAAGAATTCTGCTTCGGCGAAATCAACGAGGGTCCAGTTCAGGTGGCTGGTGGGCTGTTCGCCGTTGAACATGAAGACAATGCCCCTGTAGCCCAGCATGGACCCCAGCGTGACGATGAAGGCATCGACGCCGGTCTTCCAGACGATGAACCCGTTGAGCGCGCCTAAAACGGTACCCGCCGTCAGTGCCAGCAGCCACGCCACCGGGATCACCCAATCTCCAAGCCCCGCGAAGATCGGCCATGTCAGGCTGTCGAGCAGCACGATCGCCGCGATGGCGAAGGTGGCACCGACGCTAAGGTCGATGTTACCGTTCACCATAACGATGGTCATCCCCATCGCGATGATCCCGATCGGGGCGGATTGCTTGAGCAACAAAAGCATGTTTTCCCAATCCATGAACGCCTTGTCCGACAGCGACAGGAATTCGCCGGCGACGCTGAAAAAGATCAGCTCGATCAGGATGAAGCCCCAGATGGCACCGCTTTTGAGTGCGTTGGAAAATGTACCGAATTTCATGCTATTTTCCCCTCAAGCGATCCGCGACCAAAGCTTGCCGCGCTTGGCTGCGATATCAAGCCAGACCGCAAGGATGATGATGACCCAGGTCACAACGAACTGGACGTAGAACTGCAAGCCGACGAGAAGTAGACCGTTCTGGATAAAGCCAAGGATCAGAACACCAATCACCGTCTTGAAAATCGTGCCGGACCCTCCCAAAAGGGACGCGCCGCCTAGGATAACGGCGGCAAGCACTTCAAGTTCTAACCCCTGCCCGACGGTGTTTTGCGACCCCAGCGAGCGGCTGGCCTGAATGAGGCCTGCCGTGGCGACACAGCCCGCCGAAATAATATAGCACAGAAACACAGTGCGCGCCCGGCGGATCCCAGAGAACGTGGCCGCCGTGCCGTTGCCGCCCACCGCATAGACCTTTCGCCCGAAACTCGTCTTGGATAGGACGAGGCCCAAAATCGCTGCAAGCGCCACGAAGATGAGAATTGGCACGGGCAACCCCAGGGCCGTTCCCTGCCCGAATACGCTGAACCAGGTTCCCTCCTTGTCCGCGATATCCATATTTTTGCCGCCGGAATAGGTCAGCGTCAGGCCGTGGATCGCCGACAGCATGCCGAGCGTGACAATCAGCGAATTGAGCTTGAGATACCCTACCAAGAAGCCAATCACCGCCCCGAGGGCCAGCGTCATGGCAAACATCGCCAAGATCGCCATCACCGGACCAATCTTGTCGTGCAGGTCGAGAACCACAATCGTCGAAAAGGACATCATCGACCCGACGGACAAATCCAGGTTGCCACTTATCACCACAAAGGTCACCCCCAACGCCATGACCCCGAGGATTGCCGAGGATCGCACCACACTGAGGATGTTGTCGGGCGTCAGAAATTTAGGGTTGGCGATAGTGAAGGCGACCATGAACGCCAGGAAGGCGATCAGGATGCCCTGTTTTGCCAGAATACCCCCGATCTTCTGTTTGCTGAGTGTGCTCATGATCTCCTCCCTGAGGTCGCTTGCGTTCTGTAGTGGGTCCGGCAATCTGTCCGCCGGGTACTGTCGTCAGACCAAAATCATGCCGCCGTCTATCATTACGATCTGTCCGGTCATGTAATCGCTGTCTTTCGACGCGAGGAAGGTTGTGGTCCCCGTGATGTCCACGGGTTTGGCGACGCGCCCTTTCAAAATTTCGGCAGAGAATTTCTCCATCGCCTCGCCGGGCTGTTCGGCGGCACCGATCTGCATCAGGTCCTTGTCGACTTGTTCCCACATCTCGGTTGCCACCACTCCGGGGGCGAAGCCTGTTACTGTGATATCGTGCTTGGCCAGGTCACGGGCACCGGATTGGGTCAGCGACACCACGGCAAATTTCGACGCGCAGTAGGGCGCAACATTGTCGAATCCTTGACGGCTCGCGACCGAGGCGGTGTTGATGATCTTGCCCCCGCCCCCTTGGGCGATCATCTGGCGCGCGGCTTCCTGCATGCCAATCAGACAGCCAAGGCCATTCACGCCCATGATAAAATTCCAGTTGGACTCGGTCACATCCATGAAATTCATCGGCTTGTTCACTCCGGCGTTATTGAATTTCACATCCAGCCTGCCGAAGGTTTCAACCGTATGCGCGATCATCGCGCGAACCTGATCCCGGTCGGTCACATCCACCTTGATTGATGTGGTTTCACCCCCTTGGCCGTTGAGGCGACTGCGGTTTGTCTCTGCCACTTCCGCGACCTTGTCGCCGTTGATGTCAGCAAAGCAAACCTTCGCCCCTTCGTCCAGCAGCGCTTCGCCGATAGCGCGACCGATACCTTGGGCGGCACCCGTCACAATGCAGACACGATTTCGAACACGTCCCACGGGCAAAGTCCTCCTTCAATTTCGTTTTCAAAACAAGGCGTTCGGGGCGCAGAACGTTGCGCCCCGAACGGGGAGGCACCTCAGAAAACGGGCTTGGTGTAGTCGCCCATGTTGTCTTGAGTGATCTTAGGTGTGTCGAAGTAGTTCAGGAACGGCACATCCTTGCCTTCGAGAACATCAATCGCGGTCTGCAGCGCCGCTTTGGCGTCGTCCACGGGGGACTGATAGATCGACCCCCAATAGTCGCCTGCGCCCATCGCTTCATAGCCCACGGCAAAGTTGGTGGCACCGACAAAGATGATGCCGTCGCGGCCCGCCGCCTTGGCCGCGTTCAATGCGCCGACGCCCATGTTATCGTCACCGGCATAGACGCCGTCAATGTCGTCATACTTGACGAGGAAGGCTTCCATCACCTGCTGCGATTTTTCGCGGTTCCAGTCGCCGGGCTGCGTGTCGACGACCTTCACGTCCGGGCAGACCTCGGGCAGACGGTCCTCGAAGCCTTTGGCGCGCTCGATCGCCGTGGTATAGCCGGGCTGGCCGGTGATGTGCACGACCTGGGCTTCGCTTCGATGCCCATCTCCTTGGAACTGTCGCACATGATTTCGGCCGACCGGGCACTTTGCGTGATGTTGTCTGGCCCCGAGAATGATTTGACGAAGTCAAACCCGGCTTCGGCGATGTTGGAGTTGGTCACGATGACCGGGATACCCGCTGATGCGCCTTGCGCACGGCGGGTATGACCGCCTCTCCGTTGGTAGGCCAGATGATGATGGCATCGACGTCCTGCTGGATCAGGTCTTCGATCTGGGCGATCTGGCGTGCTACGTCACCGCCTGCATCAAGTACAACCGCGTCAACGTCCGCGCTGCCCTCTGCTGCTGCGATGAACGCATTTTCATATGTGGTCTGGTAGCTGTCGACGCCCACGTTGTTCTGCGTGATGCCGATTTTCATGGTTTCAGCGCTTGCGGCACCCGCCAGAACGATGGCGGTCGAAGCGATAAGTGTCGTGCGAAGTTTCATTTTGGTCTCCTCCCAAAGTGACTGCAGATTTCCCAGTCGCCCCTCCCGGACGCTGTTCAATCGCTGATTATGTCATGCGATTGCGTTTCACCCTGCCGTTTCCAATCCCTTCAGAGCTTAGAGAATATATCCATATTGGACATTCATTACCCCATTTTGGATTTTTTGGACATATGCTTTGATCTCCACTTTGAACATCCTGGGAGAGCATGGCGTGAAAAAATCTAAAACATCCAGTTTTGATATCAATCCGAAACCGCGTGCGCACCATCCTTTGAAAAGGTCGGCACAGACGATGAATTCGATGCACGGACATACGCAGGGCACTCAGGCCGCGCCACAGGTGCCGACCGAAGCGCTGGAAATCCTGTCCTTCGTCGAGGATTTCAGCGACGAGCTGGAAGCGACTTTGGACATCATCGCGCCGAACGGCCATCTGCGCATGGCCCTGCATCTGCTGCGCTGGCATTTCGAGGGTAAGGCGGTCACCCCGACCTCCCTCATAGCCTCAAGCCAAGTGCCCTATGCCACGGCGAACCGCCGGATGAAGGAGATGCTGAACGCGGGGCTGATCGAACAGCGGCCGCGCACGAAAACCGGCAAGAGCTTTTCGATGCATCCCAGCGACAAGCTGCTGCATCAATGGATGCAACTGGCGAGCCGGGTCCACCGCCTTGCGGAGCGCACTTTCGGCGGCCCTGTCGCGACCGAAGGCACCCGTGATTACTACTACGGCGGCAGCTACAAGGCCGCCCAATCCATTCCACCCCTGAGCGTCCGGGCAGAGCCTTTGAAGATTTCAGGCGGTATCCGGGTTCTGGTGCATGGCGATCCGACGTTCATGGTGATGGACAACCTTAAACGCCAGTTCGAACAGGTCATAGGCACCAAGATCAGCCAACGTGCCTTTTCCATCGACCGCCTGCGCGAGGAAGCCTTGCGCAACGCAAGACGCGACACCAGCCGCTACGACATCATCGCCATCGACCTGCCCTGGATCGGGGAGTTCGCCAAGAAAGGCGTCTTGTTACCGCTTGATCAAGTGATGGATCTCGAGCGGCTTGATCCGGCGGATTTCCACACGGCAGGCTGGAAGGCTGCACACTGGGGCGGTCGCGCCTACGCGGTCCCCGCACAGACCACGCCGGAATTGCTGTTCTACCGCCGCGACCTCTTTGCCGAGGCCGGGCTGGAGGCACCTGCAACGACTGACGAACTGCTGGCGGCGGCCAAAACCCTGCACAACACAGCCCGCGGTCGATACGGCATCGCTTGGAACGCCGCGCGGGGCACGGCCTTGGGTCATACCGTTCTAATGACGATGGCGGATTTCGGTCAGCCCGTACTGGATCTGCCCGAAATTGCGGGTGGGTTTAACACCGATCATTTGGCTGAAGGCAATTACCGCGCCACAATCGACACCGACGCGGGCCTGCGCGCCGCAGAGTTTCTTCTGGAGTTGCTGCACTACTCTCCGCCCGACATCCTGTCTATGTCGTGGTACGAGCGGATCCGCTCTTACGCTGCGGGCAATATCGCCATGGCCTACGGCTACACGCTGCTTGCCCCCTATTTCGAGCAGGATGAAACTTCGCCGGCGCACGGTCGAACCGGATATCTGCCACATCCCGCCGGACCGGGTGCATGCCAGATTGCACCGGTCGGCGGCTATGTCCTGGGCATTCCCGCCAACCTCGCGCCGGATCGCGTTTCCGCCGCAGTCGAGGCGCTCAGCATTTTCACCTCGCCCGAGGCGCAGAAGCTTTACGTGCAAAACGGCAGCCTGACGAATGCGCGCTATTCGGTTGGCGCAGACCCCGACGTACGCAGCGTCTCATCCATTTTCGAGGCGGTGGATGCCATGTCTTTGCGCGATGAACTTCAATTCTGGCCGCGCCCGCCCGTCCCTGAAATTGGCGGCATCATCCAGATTTGCGGCGAGGAATTTCACGACATGCTGCGTGGAATAACGACCCCGCGCGAAGCGTTGCGGACGGCGCAAGCACGCGCCGACGCGCTGATGGCCACGAACCGGACGTAATAATATCTAGGAGGAGAGATCATGGACCCCAATCGTTTGAAAGGTAAGAACATTCTTATCACCGGAGCCGCACGCGGCATGGGTGCTGCCAATGCAGAGGCGTTCGCGGCACAAGGGGCCAATGTGTGCCTAGGTGATCTGGATATGGAAGAGGCGCAAAAGACCGCCGACCGGATCAACGGTGCCGGAAATGGCAAAGCGATCGCGGTCAAGATGGACGTGACCAAACGTGAGGACAATGAGGCAGCCGTTACAGCCACCGTCGATGCGTTCGGATCAATTAATGTGGGCGTTTTCAACGCGGGCCTGAACAAACCCCGGTTCTTCATGGATATCGACGAAGACAACTGGGACATGATCATGAACGTCAACACCAAGGCGATGTGGCTGGGCATGCAGGAAACCGCCCGCCAGATGATCAAGCAGGGCCCGATGGAAGGACACCCCTACAAGCTGATCAACGTGGGCAGCATAGCCTCGCGCAAACCGCTGGTCGACGTGACCGTCTATTGCACATCGAAATATGGCTGCCTTGCACTGACCCATTGCGGCGCGATCGGTCTGGCCGAACACAACATCACCGTGAACGGCTATGCGCCCGGCGTCGTTGTCACCCCGCTGTGGGAACAGCTTGACAAGGACCTGGTCGATATCGGCTTCAAAGAGCGCGAAGGCCAGGCCTACGACGACATTGTACGCGATGCCCTGCAGATCAAGCGCGTCTCCTATCCCAAGGATATCGTCGGCACCGCATCCTTTCTAGCCTCTGACGACAGCGATTACATGACCGGTCAGATGGTCCACATCGACGGCGGCTGGTGCATCCAGTAACCGCCGCCCGGCCTAAACACCTGAAAAATTAGGGGAATAACCCCTCGAAGGAGACAAAGATGTCACGAGCCCTCATGCCCAACCTGCTTACCCCGCAAGACCTTGAACCCAACTGGGAATGGCGTGACCGCTTGCCCGCCTGGGGTCACACCTCGGTCGATTTTGAACGCAGGGTCGATCATGACCGCCTACGTCGCTACCGTCTTGCACGCACACGTCAGGCGTTACAGGCATCCAATGCCGGCACGTTGCTGCTGTTTGATGTGAACAACATCCGTTATGTCAGCGCCACCAAGATCGGTGAATGGGAACGCGACAAGATGTGCCGTTTCTGCCTGTTGACGGGCGACGACAGCCCCTACGTCTGGGACTTTGGATCTGCTGCCGAGCACCACAAGCGGCATTCTGATTGGCTTGAGCCTAGCCACTGTCTCGCCGGTGTGGTCGGCATGCGCGGCACGATCCCGCCCGAGTTCGGCTTGATGAAGAAATACGCCAAGCAGATAGCCGGATTGATCCGCGATGCAGGCATGGGCGATATGCCTGTCGGCGTCGATTATGCCGAAACCGCGATGTTCCACGCCCTGCAAGAAGAAGGGCTGAACGTTGTCGACGGACAACAGATCATGCTGTCTGCCCGCGAGATCAAGAACTGGGACGAGATCCAGCTTTTGACGCAGGCCGCCGCAATGGTCGATGGCGTTTACCATATGATCTATGAAGAGCTGAAACCCGGCGTGCGCGAAAACGATATCGTGGCACTCAGCAACAAGATGCTCTACGAGATGGGGTCGGACGACGTCGAGGCGATCAACGCCATTTCCGGCGAGCGCTGCAATCCGCACCCCCACAATTTCACGGATCGTCTGATCCGCCCCGGCGATCAGGCCTTCTTTGACATTCTGCAATCGTATCAGGGTTATCGAACCTGCTATTACCGCACCTTCAACGTAGGGCGCGCAACACCGTCGCAGAACGATGCCTATGTGAAGGCCCGCGAATGGATCGACGCCTCGATTGCGATGATCAAACCCGGCGTTTCGACGGACAAAGTGGCTGCAGTCTGGCCCACCGCAGAAAGCCTTGGCTTTGCGAACGAGGATCAAGCTTTCGGTCTGCAATTCGGCCACGGTCTGGGTTTGGCGCTCCATGAACGCCCCATCATCAGCCGTGCCGTCAGCATGGATCACCCGATGGAAATCAAAACCGGCATGGTCTTTGCGCTTGAAACCTACTGCCCGGCCACCGACGGATATTCCGCCGCACGGATCGAGGAAGAAGTGGTTGTGACCGAAACCGGCTGCGAGGTCATTTCGCTCTTCCCTGCCGAAGAGCTGCCCATCGCCAATCGGTACTGATCATGGGAAATCCGTTTGACCTGACTGGCCGCAAGGCCCTGGTGACCGGCGGCGCAACTGGCATCGGCGAGGGCATAGCCCTCGGCCTGGCTGGTGCCGGGGCCGATGTGGCGCTGACCTATCGCAGCCACGCACCCGAAGGCACGCTTGCCAAAATCGAAGCCTTGGGCGTCAAGGGCGTGGCGGTCCAGGCTGATTTCAACCAGATGGACCAGGCAGCCGCCGAGGACGTCGTGCGTTTTGCCAGCGATGCGCTTGGGGGGCTCGATATTCTGGTAAACAACGCCGGGACCATCTACCGCGAGGACAGCACCGACATGCCGCTCGCAGACTGGCACCGGGTGCTGTCTGTCAACCTCGACTCGGTCTGGCTGCTGTCGCAAGCGGCAGGCAAGCGCATGGTTGCCCAAGGTTCGGGCAAGATCGTGATCGTGTCGTCGGTGCTTGGCTCGCAAGGCGGGCTGCGCGTGCCAGCCTATGCGTCCAGCAAACACGCTGTGATCGGGCTTACCAAGGCATTGTGCAACGAATGGGCACCGCACGGGGTCAATGTGAACAGCATCGCACCGGGCTACACCGCCACGGACAACACGCAGGCCCTGCGGGATGATCCTGATCGCTCAAAGGCGCTTTTGGAACGGATCCCTGCGGGTCGCTTTGCAGAGCCTTCTGAAATCGCAGGGGCAGCTCTATTTCTGGCCTCAAGCGCCGCCAATTATTGCCACGGAAGCGTGATCACCGTCGATGGCGGCTGGCTCGCTAGGTAGGAGAAGACATGGAACATATACTCAAGGGAAAAACCGCGCTGGTCACAGCGGCGGCAAACGGCATTGGCCGTGCCAGCGCCGAGGCACTGGCCGCACGCGGGGCGCATGTAATTGCCACCGATATTGATGGTGCGGCTGTCGAGGCGCTTGCGCAAACATCGCCCAATATCACCGCCCATCAATTGGACGTACTGGATCCACAGGCAGTCGCGGCGCTTGTCGCCTCGGTTCCGCCCGTACATATCCTTTTGAACTGCGCCGGATGGGTGCATGATGGCACGATCCTAGACTGCGACGAAGTAGTCTGGGATCGCGCTTTCGACCTCAACGCAAAAGCGATGTTCCGTATCACAAAGGCCATTCTTCCAGGTATGCTTGAGGCTGGGTCCGGATCCATCATCAATATCGCGTCCATCGTCTCGAGTGAAAAAGGTGCACCCCGGCGATTTGCCTATGGCGCATCGAAAGCAGCGATCATCGGCATGACAAAGGCCATTGCAGCCGATTTCGTCAAGGACGGCATTCGGTGTAACGCGATCTGCCCGGGAACGGTGCAAAGCCCGTCATTGAATGATCGATTGACCGCCACTGGCGATTTCGACAAGGCGCTTGCCGCGTTCAAGGAACGCCAGCCTATGGGGCGGCTTGGCCAGCCCGAGGAAATCGCCGAAATGGTCTGTTACCTTGCAGGCGACATGTCTGGCTTTACCACCGGGCAAGCCTTTGCCATCGACGGTGGGTGGTCGATCTGATGGGCTTGGAACGTGCCGCCTCCATCGACGATCTGCGGACCCGCGCCAAGCGCCGGATCCCGCGTTTCGCCTTTGATCTGGTCGATGGCGGCGCAGAATCCGAGCGAAACCTCAGGCGCAACATTGAAGCTTTCGAAGAGGTGGAGTTGACGCCGAGGTACATGGTCGACGTATCCGATATCGACACGCGCGCCACGCTATTCGGCCAGACCTACAATCTGCCGTTCGGCATGGCCCCCATCGGGATGCATAACGCCTTCTGGCCCGATGCCGATCTGATCCTCGCGCGGCTCTGCGCCCGCGAAAACATTCCGTATACAGCCAGTTCTGCATCCTCCACCACGCTGGAGCGGCTGGCCGAAGCTGCCGCCGGAAATGGCTGGTTTCAACTTTACGTCTCAAGCGATCCGTCGGTGACTGAAGGGTTGATCGCTCGTGCGGAGGCCGCGGAGTACAAGGTGATGATGGTGACCGCGGATGTTCCCGCAGCCGGCAAGCGCGACCGCGACATTCGCAATCAGCTGGCTGTGCCCTTCAAGATCACCCCCGAGGTCGTTGCGGGCCTGATCGCCAACCCGATCTGGTCGCTAGGCACGCTGCGCCACGGCAGACCCAATATCGCCAACTATGCGGACTTACTGCAAAGTGCGACCTCCTACGCAGACGTTCAGAAGACACTGATCACGCCCGGTTTCACCTGGGACGACCTCAAGCGCCTGCGCGACCGGTGGAAAGGAACGCTGCTCGTGAAAGGTATCCTGCATCCTTCGGATGCAGCCAAATGTGCGGAACTGGGCTGTGACGGCATTATTGTGTCCAACCACGGCGGTCGTCAGGTCGCTTTCGGACCGCCAACCATCGAGGCATTGCCGCCCATCGCAGATGTTTTAGGTGGACGGATGAAGATTATTCTGGACAGCGGTATCCGCCGAGGTGCGGACATCCTGCGCGCAAAAGCCCATGGCGCGGACTTTGCGTTGACAGGTCGGGCAATGGCTTACGGCGTCGGTGCCGGTGGGGCTGCTGGCGCGCAGCGTGCCAAGGAAATCCTTCACCTGGAATTGGTCCGCGCGTTGGGCCAACTTGGTATCACATCTTTTGAAACTGTTGATGCTGCAGGGCTCACTGCCGTTCGATAGTTGTACATTGGACGCAATTAATGCCGTCGCAATTCAGGACTTCCGTAGTCTTTGATGCGGTCGAATGTGTCAGCCAGCAGTGTCTGCGGATCCACACCATTCGGTGGCCGTTTCGACGGTAGTTTAGCGACAAAGGCTGAAGCCGTCAGCTTTGGTCTACCCTAAGGAGAAAGTCATATCTATCGTGGTTAACGCCGTGTCAGTACCGTAGAACAAACTTTCGACCGGCAGGACTTGGGGGCCGTTGATAAGCTCTTTGAAGAAAAGCTATCCGGCAAAAGCACCAAAGACCGCTCAACGCAATGCTGGAATGAGTTCGAGAAGATGACACTGTTGTCGTCCAAAGCATCGACCGGTTGGCCAGAGATCTCCACGATCTGCAGTCGATCATTCAGCGGCTGAATGACAAATTCGTCTCGATAACCTTTAAAACAGAAAGCCCGACGTTTTCTGCCAAGTCAGACGATGCCTTTACTACGCTCCATCTGCAAATGATGGGGGATTTCGCTGAGTTTGAGAGAAACATCATTCGTAAACGCCAGACAGAGGGGATCGCGAAAGCAAAATCTAAAGGACTGTACAAGGAACGCCCGAAGGTTGTCGATGAAACTAAGGTCAAAGAGTTGAGCCAATCAGGCACAGGAGCGAAAGAAGGTCGCGTGTGCGGACCAGTGCCCCTTGCGTCTTCAATAACAAGGACCCTCTTCAGGGTCACCAACTTTCGGGAAGCCAATAGTGCTGGTGCAACGCCTCCGCTCACACACCACTGCACCCGCCTTAATGATGGACAGATCATAAACCTGTTTCTACACTCTCCCCCATGCGCATAATTGCGTGTGCACCAAGGGCGTATTGCGCATTATCCCGGTTAAATCTGCCTGTGGAAACACCGATCAAAGCTCGGTATATTGGAGAGCGACAGATGACATTGACTGAAGAACAGGCCGCATTCATCGACAGTTACATATTGGGCAGGCGGGCTTGGGATGATGCTCGTAAAGCCGAACGCCAGGCGGAATTGGCGGCCTTATCAGGTAAGATCAAGGCGGCGGAAAAGCGAACAGACGCCGAGGGCGAT
This sequence comes from Roseobacter sp. GAI101, assembly GCF_000156335.1. Lineage (GTDB taxonomy): Bacteria > Pseudomonadota > Alphaproteobacteria > Rhodobacterales > Rhodobacteraceae > Sulfitobacter. The sequence goes on along the minus strand of NZ_DS999213.1, from coordinate 600,326 downwards.
CCCGAACATCTGACGCGTCAGCAGATTGTCGCAAACCTTCAAACAAATCTGGAAAAGACAGGCAGGCTGATGACCGCCGCCGAAATTGGTGCCAAAACCAAGGAAGACAAGAAAAAAGCAAAGCAGGCCGTCGCCGAACGCCAAGAGGCGCATCTTCAAGATATCCTTCTAAAGGACGAGGACGGGATCAATATCGGTCGCATCGTTGATGCGATGGTTCCACCACCAGACAAAAAGTTCCGCGAACTGGCCACGAAACCACTGACCGAAGATCTTGATCCGCGCACGCGCTCGGAGATTGAAACCGCCAAACGCTACATTGACGACTACGACACAAGGGTGCGCGCTGCTCAGGAACAGATTGCCGCCGAATACGAAGCACAGGTCTTGCACGAAACTGATGCCTCGCGCACCGCACGAGACGCGAAAAATGCAGCGATGCATGCCTTGGCAGAGAGTCACGGTCAGCGATCCCTTGCCCACCACGCCTCTCGCCACGGTGCCCACACCACCGACGACGATCAGGTCCGCAGGGTTGCCACGGGTTTTGCACCTGACAATGTACCCGCCAAGGGTACCGCAACCATGACCGAAACGTTGCGCACCGGCGAGAATGTCGAAGTCGCCTTGATGCAAGAACAAGGCCCCAACGCGAGCAACGTCGGCAGCCGGTTTGCAAGCGCCTTCGACGAAATGCAAATGATCGAAGAACTTCTTATAGACGTGCAGGGAGCACGCCGCAGAGGCGAGATTGATGAAGGCGCGAGTATCAAGAAAGAGGTGGTTGTCGACGCCGCCAAACCGGTAATCGGGCATCAAGCGATCCCCGTCCATGATGGCTCAAAATATGTCAAGCTTGGCACGACCGATCAACTGCCCTCTTCCGGCCAGCTAAAAACCAGCAAGACGGCGTTGGACAACGCGGCTACTATGCGCGACCGGATCAAATCGACCGGCATCGAAAAGAACGTGCGCGCGGCAACCATGATCATGCGCGGGCTTCCAGATGGAACCTACAGGCTTGTCACAGCCTATCCGAACTCCAGCGTGACCGGTGAAAGTTTTCTGGAAGAAAACACCGCTACGCCGCTAAAATCCGGCAAAGATGCCGCTTTAGCCGACAAAAGTCATTCCCTTGCACGTGCGGAAGCAGAATTGACCGAGGCAGATCAGGAAGTTCGAGACAGCGCCAAGGCGGTTGAAGCCGCCTCCGCTCAGTCCGATGCTGCAAAAGACACCTATGAAAAGGCCATTCTTGCAGAGGCCGCAAGCCTTCCAGCTTGGGATTCCGATAACGCTGCCGCCCACACTACTTTGGCGAAATTACAGTCACGGGCGCGGAACTGGTCGCGCGCCAAGATGGCTTTCGACGGCATGGCCCAGATGGAAAGCGACTTCGCCACCGTACGCATGGAACTGGGCAAAGACATTCTCAATTCGAACGGTGTCGTCGCGGCCTGCCAAGGCCAGGTGGGAATTGAACAAGGTAATGTCGCCGCAGTTCCCCCGGCTGCCAATAATGCCTCCAATGCAGACAAAAAATTAGCAAAAGCAGCGCTTTGGGCCGCAAACGACCTGCTGCGCGCAGCGCAGAACGCCGTCCTTGACGCCCAGAGAAATCACCAGTTTCTTCTTGACACGCAAACAGCACTCAATGCCCAGATCCAGACCTTCTCTGCTGCCCGGAAGGCGGCGTTAGAAAATGCGGACAGCGCCTTGAAACCGATGGACGACGCCTATGCCGAAGCCGTGGTTGCCAGTTCCAAGGAACAGGCGGACCAAGCCAAGCAGGCCGCTATAGACAGCGCGAAAACCGCTGGCGAATACACCGCTGCAAAGATTGCGCTTGAAGCGGCCAAAGTCGCATCCGACCAAGCAAAACTGGCTCAGGCCATCGCCCTTGAAGCCGTCGGCCAGCACGACACAAAAGGCCCCAAGTCTGCGGCAACCCTTTTGGAAGAAGCCGCAAAGGAAGGTCCAGAGGCTTTGTCCGCAGCACGAAAATCCTGGGAAGAAGACATGCAAGCCGTCGCCGCGCATCTGGAGTACGAGCGTGCCGAACTTGGCAAGGAGGCAGCGACCCTTAAAGCCGCTAAAAACAAAGCCGCCGAAGTCCTCCTTGCCGCAGAAACGGCAGAGCAAGAGGCCGCCGAGGCTCTTCAGAAGCTGATTGACGACGGCGTCGATCAGTCGTCCCCCGAATTCAACAAAGCCATCAATCTTGTTGTCGACCTTGGCGGGGCGCGTAACCGCGCCGAGGCTAATGCCCGCGAAGCTTCAAACGTTGCAGAGGGCGTAGTCGCGCGCTTTGAAGCGTCGGAACGCGAAGACAAGCTCATGGTTGGCATTGGACGCGCCCAGCTTGCCACTGCAATCGCGCGTCAGGAAAGTGAGAGCGACGCTACGAATGTGAACAAGAAAAAGGCTCTGGACCTTGCGCTGGCCAAAGAAGACGCGCTCAAGAAGTCGCTGGATCACGAACAGGCGGCCGAGGGTACCCGGCTCGCGAATGCGTCTCTGAGGGTGGTCGAACAAGAACTTGAGGCGGCGACAGATGCCCTGGATAGGCTGTCACCGACAAGCGAGAAAATGAAAGACCCCACTATTGGTGATCGGGTTAAGTCGATGATCGCGACTATTGACAAAATCGCCGCACTTCGAGAGCAACAGGAACAGGTCGTGGAAAAGGCGGTCGCTGCGCAGAAAGAAAAAGCCGAAGACGCAAAAGCCGCCAGAGAAAAGCTGGAGGCGCTTTCCTGACTGGGGGTGTTTGATCCAGGAATATTTGAGGGTGGTTTACCTTCTGCTGAGTATGCCTGGCTCAGGACCTATTAATCGGCTTGAGACTACGCGGCCTGCATGATTCACCGCCTCCGACCCAAAGGGGGCTTGGTGAGTAAATTATAGTGGCTGAGCGAAGCTCAGATGGAGCGGCTGCGGCCCTGTTTTCCGAAGAGCCGTGGCGTGCCACGCGTTGATGACCGGCGTGTCTTGAGGGGCATTATCTTCTTCAATCGCAATGGTTTGCGCTGGCGCGATGCGCCGCGAGAGTATGGCCCCCACAAGATGCTCTACAACCGATGGAAAAGATGGAGCGACATGGGCGGGTTTGCTCGGATCATCATCGGGTTGTCGGCAGAAGCCCCCGACAACAAGACGATCTCCATCTATGCGACTTATCCACGCTGCCCGCATCACGCAAAGCCCGTCCCTTTCTTGCGTTTCTGTCCGCCACTGCCCGTCCACATCGGCGCGAGGGTTTGTGCGAAATGTTCTGGGATCTTCCCGATGATCCCCGTGCCGCGCTTCGGTGGGCACTGTCCAAGTTGCGGCCAGTCGTCGACAGACCGGACTGGATACAGATCATCGCTGATCGGGAACGTGTGGAATTGGACACGGCGAACCTCGATGTCAATCTTTAAGCGATCCACGACCGCATGCGCGCGCTCGACCGGACCCCGATCGCGAACCTTGTAGAGATGGCTCGTCTTTTCGAGGAGACACTCTTCGACGGTCTCGACGGGGCCGGGAGCGATTTGTTCGACGCATGGCTTCGCAGCGAACGCGAAGACGCAGAAACGTCACGCGTCGCGATCCTGCGTCAACTCGCGACCCATCCGGATATCAACGAAGTCGCCGCTAAGAAATGGCGACACCTGTGGCACGAGGCCGATCCCGACGCCGCCGAAGCATACCGGTCTGCGTCCTCCGCCTTAGTATCCAGCACCCAAGCGGGCCCACAGCCTGCCAACGCCCATTTCCGAGCGCTCGAGGCTGAAGCTCTCAAAGCTCAGCGGATCGGGTTTTGCGAGGTTCGGTATGGGACCAAAATCGCCTATGCCATCGTTGAAACAGGGAACCCTTTTGCTAAGGGCCGCAAACTGGCTCACGCATCTTGAGGCTGATTGGAAAAGTCCTAACTCGGGGGCGCAGATTTATAAAATATGACGAGCGCGGTTGCGGCCTGTCCGACTGGGATGTGGATGACCTGAGTTTCGGAGCCTTTGTCGAAGACCCCGAAGCGGTCGCGGACCAGCTTGCACTTGATCGCTTTCCGCTTCTCGGCATTTCGCAGGGCGCGGCGGTTTCTATCGCGTATGCGGTCCGCCATCCCGAGCGTGTTTCGGCCTTGATCTTGGTCGGGGGGATACGCCGCAGTGTGGAGATCCATGGTCGATCCCGAAGAACACGCCCGGCGGGAGGCGGTCATGGCGCTGACGGAATTGGGCTGGAGTACGGGCAATCCGGCTTACAGACACATCTTTTCTCGGACGTTCATGCGTGATGCGACCGCAGATATACTCGCATGGTTCGACGAATCGCAGAGAGAGACGACCTCTCCGCGCAATGCAGCCCGTTTTCAGGACGCGTTTGGACACATCGATGTGCGCGACCGGCTGGGCCAAGTGAACGCACCAACGCTCGTGGTACATTCAAAATACGATGAGAGAATACCGCTTTCCATGGGCCGTGATCTCGCTTCGGGTATTCCAGGCGCTCAATTTGTCCCACTTGAGAGCCGCAACCATGTGCTTGTTGGCGATGAGCCAGCTTGGTCCGACTGTTGCGCTGCAATCTCTGAGATTCTCGCCTAACTTGGGATTTGGACGGGACGGAACGCCAAGCCAGCAAGCCGACCTAAGACTTCGAAACGCGCCGATCCATCCTGAGACTCCCAATCGCACGATCCAGCGTCGCGCACCTGTGGGGGCGACCACCGGATAGAGCCCATTGCCGCCGCCATGCCGCCCACCGTTGAGGTTCTCGACCAGTTTCTTTGTCAGCTTGCCGGATAGAGCCAGTCAAAAGTGAGACACTTCGCACCACTCAAGGAATAGATATCGACTAAAATGAGAAAAAAAAGAAAAAGCCGCTTAAAGCGGCCCATTCAAATCCAACAAAGAGGTATGGTGGCGGACAGACAGGGATTCGAGCATGATCATTGAATAGATTATAGTTATTCTTATACAATGGCTTAGATCGAACCTGATCTTAATCCTTCCCGGAAAATGTGGAGCAAACTGTGGAGCAGTCCAGCGCGACCTTGCGGGGGCCGCGTGGTGCGCTTCATAGTTGGAAATAGAAGGGAACGACGATGGCTGGCATCAAGAAACGGGGCGAGACTTGGCATCTTCGGATGCGCGTGCCGAAGCGATACAGAAGCCTGAGCCTGCCGACGGAGATCCATCGCAGCCTGAGGACGGGAAGCGAACGCGAGGCGCGTGTCCGTCTGCCGACGGCAGAGGCGGCGGTCCTGGCCGAACTGGATAGCTTGCTGGCGATTGGCGGACACCCACACCCGGATACTGCCGGAAACGGTGCCTTCGCCGCGGCCATCGCGTTTGCCACCTCGCGGGGAATGACGTATCGCCCCGTCGATGAGATCGCCCAAGGGTCGCTGGCGCGCATTCTCGAAGGAATCGAAGCCTTGCGTCCGAACGACCCTCCGGAGGCGGCCGTGGCGCTGTTGGGCGGTGCCGAGGCACCCTCCCTGCGGCTCTCGCAACTCGTGGACGAGGTCGAGCGGATACGGACGCACGACAACCGTTTCAAATCGCCCGAACAGATACGGCTCTGGCGGAATCCACGCCTGCGGGCCACCAAGAACCTGCAAGCGGCCATAGGTGAGGACATCGAGGTTGCGAAAATCGACAACGGCACGGCGCTCCGGCATCGAAGCTGGTGGCGCAAGAAAATGGCGCAGTCGGGGCAGTCCGCCGACACCGCCAACAAGGATTTCTCGAATATGGCGGGGATGCTGAGCGCCTACTTCGAGGACATCCTGATGATCGACGCGCCGCGCCCCTATGCCGGCATCACGATCCGCGACCGGCATGCGGTGAAGGGGCGCAAGCTGGAAATGCCGCATTCTTGGATCGTCGAGCACTGGTTGCAGCCGGGTGCGCTGGCGCGGCTGAACGACGAGGCGCGCGACATCCTGTTGATGTCAATCGAAACGGGCGGGCGGCAATCCGAGATCGTGGATCTTCCACCGGGCGCGATCGTTCTCGACGCTGAGATTCCGCATATTCTCATCAGCAACACCGAAGGCGAGCATCGGCGGGAAATCAAGAATGTGATCTCGACCCGGGAAATGCCGCTGGTCGGTCTGGCGCTGGCGGCGGCGCGCCGGAATCCCGATGGATTTCCCCGCTATCGCGGCAAGAGCAGCTATTCGGCGGCGGTGAACAAATACCTGCGCCAGAACGGCCTGCTGCCGTCGCCAAAGCACACGATCGGCGGGCTACGCCATGCTTGGGAACAGCGGCTGAAGGCCATCGGGATCGAAACGGACGACCGGGGCGAGATGATGGGCCACAGCGTCGGTGCTGCGCGCAAACGGGAGGTGTATGGCGACGCGATGGTCCTGGCGCGAAAGTTCGAGCTGAGCCAGAGGATCATGCTGCCGGTGCCCGACCATTTGAGGTGAGTGAGGTCGAATGTGCCGTAGAGCTTGCCGAATTCTTTGCAGAGTAGCACTCACATTTGCTTCGTTCCACCGAAAGACCGCACCCAATCCTGCGAAGACACGGAACTCTTGTCAGTCTGGCGGGAAGCGGATGTTCACTGTGCTTTGGAAGGGAGTCCGCAACGCGGGACAAAGGGTGAGTTCGCTTCGTTTCCGCAGGAGGCTGCTTTCGCGCGCTTTGCGGACTTTCACCTTGGATTGCACACAAGTTGCACAGCTACAGTGGCTACGACTTTGATTCGTACGGACGGTCTGGCCACTCCTCCGTCGGGGCAACGGACAATCTAGCCGCCTGCATGGTTGTGGCATAGAGCATGCGACATCTCCTGGGATCTGGCACCATTCGGGAAAACCCCATCGCACGGTATATGCTCAGGTCGTGTTTTCCGCCACCCTGTCACACCCAAAGACAGGCGCTCGGCGGCAGTTGGGCCGGTCAGAATCCTATACCACCTTCATTAACCGGCCCTGATCGCGGGGGAAGGTCACATGTAGCCGTGGTCGTGCTGGTCACGGGGGGCGTGGCCTGCGCATGCTCAGGCAATTCTTTGATCACGACGTTCTGGTAGCTGTAGGGGATTTCGATGCCGGCCGCGTCGAAACGTTTCTTGACCGCCTCCAGCACTTCGTTCTTTGCGCCAGCGGCGATGCCGGAGTCTGCGCACCAGACACGCAGACTGAAATCAACGCTTGAGGAATTCAGCGTGGTAATAGGGCAACCTGCTATGTCTTCGATTTGCGAAATTCCCGATGCCACCTCAAGGATAAGTGACCGGGCCTTGTCGATGTCTGCGTCATAGCCAATGGAAATCGGGATGATTGCCATTGTCCGCAGTTCGCGCGCGGAAAGATTGACCATGGTTGTGCTGGAAATAGCGGAATTCGAGATGATGACACGGCGGTTATCGTAGGTTTTCAGGATGGTGTAGCCGAGCGATACATCCTCGACGATCCCGGTTTCCACACCAGCTGGGGCATTGATCTGCAATTTGTCCCCCAGTTGGAACGGACGGTAAAAGATCAGGCTGAAGCCTGCCACGAAGTTCGACAGGGTCGACTGCGCGGCCAGTCCAAATACCACAGAAGCCACCGACACACTTGCCAGAAGCGCCGTGGCAAGGCGGTCGAGCGCTGGAATCATATGGGCGTAGAACATCAGGATCATAATCCAGACAAAAGCGCTTGCGACCTTTGACAGAAAGGCAATCGCCATGCGGTCCAGCCGGTTGTCATGATCGCGCTCGACCACCATCCGGATCATGTGCTTGATCAGGCGCGACAACACCAAACCGAGAAAGATGAACAGGGCGAGGATGATCAGTGCGCCGGACCATCTATCTGGATGCAAATGCGCCGTCCAGTTTTCCACGTTTGTCCAGTTCATTTGATTCTCATCCAGTGATCGGGGCGCCTTGCGCAATCAGAATGCGCGAACACCGGCGGTTTGAAACCAGCGAAGACCCCGCATGCGGGCAGAATGCCGAATCTGTCAAATCTGTAAAGTCTCGGAAAGACCCGTTGCAAAATGATCCGGCAAAAACCGTTGTGAGAAATGGAACGCACCCGCCTGACTGTGATGAAACAGCTCACGGCCGCACTGATTGACAGGACACTCTGATGAAACTCACACTCGCCGCCCTCGCCTCGACACTCTGCCTTGCTCTGCCTGCAATGGCTGCAGCAGAGGCTTTCGAGTGCAAAGACCCGGCGCCTGTCTTTGCTGCGGCCGGTGCTTCAACGTTTGACCTGCCCAAACTCGCGCAGACCGTGGGCACCGCCGAACTTGACGGACGTTCGCTGCGTCCTGTTGCGCAACAGGTCCGCACTGACTTTCCCGAAGCCAGCGAGACGGACGTTGCTGATATCATGATCACCGCGTTTTGCACCTATCTGAATGACGACGCGCCAGCCAGCCATCGCAGCCAGTCGAACATCCGCAACTTTGAGCGCGAAGTCTATGGCGCCGTCTTTGGTGGTGCAGCGCCCAAATCGTATCAGTGCCACGACTGGATGTGTGGCGACTAGGTCCCCGCCCAACCTTACGAAAGCAATCAGGCCCGCCACCGAAAGGAGGCGGTTTTTTTTATTCTTTTCATTGGCTTGGTGATTTTGTCGTTCTTGTAAACTTTCCGAAAAGCGTGTGCAGGAAAGCGGTCCTAGATGTGGCTCAACACCAAACGAGCTGCCTTCAAGGAACATTCCAAATGCCTAACCCAGAAAACAACGCACTTGTCTTGCAGGGCGGAGGTGCTTTGGGTGCCTACCAGGCCGGCGTTTTCTCGGCTCTTGACGAGGCGGGGTATGATTTCGACTGGATCGCGGGCATTTCAATCGGGGCGATCAATTCAGCCCTGATTTGTGGGAATCCCAAGGCGGACCGGACGAGCGCGCTTCAGACTTTTTGGAAGCGGATCACCGCAAATCTGGCAATGCCAACACCGTTTTGGCCGCCTGCTGCGCGTCGCGCCTATTCCGAATTGGCCGCAGCCGAAGTTACAATGATGGGGGCGCCGGGCTTTTTCACGGCGCGGTTGCCCTCCGCCTTATGGCCGTTCGCTTCGGCCCCGGCTCTCAGCATCTACGACACGGCCCCGTTGAAAGCCACGCTGGTGGAAATGGTCGATTTCGACCGCATCAATAGTGGCGATATGCGCCTTTGCGTGGGTGCAACCGATGTCGAAACCGGCAATTTCATCTACTTTGACAGCCGCAATACCCGCATTGACGCACGCCACATCATGGCAAGCGGTGCCCTGCCGCCGGGCTTTCCACCCGTTGAAATCGACGGGCGCTTCTACTGGGACGGCGGCCTTGTGTCGAACACGCCTCTGCAATTTGTCATGGAAGAGGCAGAGGGCGACCAGCCACTGTGTATCTTTCAGATTGATCTCTTCGATGCGCGCAGCCCGGTTCCCGCCAATCTCATCGACGTTCAGCAGCGCGAAAAGGACATTCGCTATTCCAGCCGAACGCGCCTGACCACGGATCGCTATCGCCAGTTGCACGCGCTCAGCGCTGCGGCTGCACGATTGGCGGACAAGCTGCCCCCCGCTCTGCAAAACGATCCTGATCTGACGCTTCTGCGTAAGGCCGGACCCGCTTGCCCTGTCACGCTGGTGCACCTGATCCACCACAAGCAGGGCTTTGAAGGCAGCGGCAAGGATTATGAGTTCTCGCGCCAGTCGATGTCCGATCACTGGGCGGCAGGCCGCAAGGATGTCGCCCGCACACTCACACATGAAACGTGGACCTCGCGCACCGTCGGAACCGACGGCTTGCAGGTCTTCGATATTGGAACAGACGAATAAAAAGGAACCTTACCATGAAACAGACCGACGTTGTCGCGAACGCCTTCGCCATGCCACTGACCAGCCCCTCCTATCCCAAGGGGCCCTACAAGTTCGTCAATCGCGAATTTCTCACCATCACCTACCGGACCGATATGGAAGCGCTGCGCCGCGTGGTGCCGGAGCCGCTGGAAATTCCCGAGCCGCTGGTGAAATACGAATTCATCCGCATGCCGGATTCCACCGGATTTGGCGACTATACCGAAAGCGGCCAGGTGATCCCGGTTACGCTGGATGGTGTCGCGGGCGGCTACGTTCATTCGATGTTCCTGAACGACGACGCACCGATTGCGGGCGGGCGTGAAATCTGGGGCTTTCCCAAAAAGCTTGCCGATCCGGCGCTTCGGGTGGAAAAGGACACGCTGGTCGGTACGCTTGATGTCGGCTCGGTCCGGGTGGCGACGGGCACGATGGGCTACAAGCACCGCGCCCTTGATCACAACAAGGTTCTCAAGGGCTTCGACGCGCCGAACTTCATGCTCAAGATCATCCCGCACGTCGATTGTACCCCGCGCATCTGCGAACTCGTCCGCTACTACACCAAGGACGTGACCCTGAAAGGTGCCTGGGAAGGCCCCGCCGGCCTTGAGTTGCACAGCCATGCGCTGGCCCCGGTCGCCGACCTTCCCGTGCGTGAAGTCGTCTCCGCTGTTCACCTGCTGACCGATCTGACCCTGGGATTGGGCGAGGTCGTTCACGATTACATGCAAGAGAAAGGATAAGGGCAGATGAACACGGCCTACCAAAATTCGACCGATCCCGCCGCATCACGCCACTCCCATGCGACACGTCTGGTCCACGCGGGACTGGCGCTGGCGGTTGTTGTCCAGCTACTCAGCAGTCTTGGCATGGAACACCCCGAAAACGGGAAACCGGGTAATTTCCTGTTCGAGGTTCATGAATATGGCGGCCTGACCGCCTTTGCGTTCATCCTGCTGTTCTGGGTTGTGGTGACAGCCCGCACCCGGGGCACGCCCTGGGGCCTGCTGTTCCCGTGGTTCTCAGGCGCGCGGCGCGCGGCCCTGTGGTTGGACATCAAACACCACGCGGCGGCATTGCGCGAAATGCGCCTGCCGCCGCATGACGGCGCCAGCCCGATGGCCAGTGCGGTGCATGGGTTGGGTATGCTGCTGATCACCGCAATGGCCGGAACCGGCACGCTCTATTACTTCTTCGGCGACGACGGCGGTTTCATGGACTTCGTCATGGAGGTTCATGAGACCCTCGCGAACCTTGCCTGGGCCTACCTGATCGGCCACGCAAGCCTCGCCATGCTGCAACACTTCTTCACCGATTTTCACCTGCGCTCCATGTGGTCACTGGGCCACGCGCCAAAAAAGGACTCCTGATATGAACCTCAAAGACAAAGTCTGCATCATCACCGGCGGTGCCAGCGGCATCGGCCTCGGCATCGCGAAACGCTACGTGGCCGACGGTGCCAAGGTTGTCATCGCCGACCTGAAACTGGACGCTGCACAAAAAACCGCGGATGACCTGACCGCGACAGGGCCGGGCGAAGCCATGGCCGTCGAGATGAACGTCACCGACGAGAAACAGGTCAATGACGGGGTGGCGAAGGTCATCGAAAACTGGGGCCAGATCGACGTTCTGGTGTCCAACGCCGGTGTGCAGATCGTGCATCCGCTGGAGGACTTTCCTTTCGACGAATGGAAAAAGCTGCTCTCGATCCATCTGGACGGGGCCTTCCTGACGTCCAAGGCAGTGATGCCCCATATGCAAAAGGCAGGCTCCGGGTCGATCATCTTCTTGGGCTCCGTCCACTCGAAAGAAGCCAGCGCGCTGAAATCGGCTTATGTCACAGCCAAACATGGCCTGCTGGGTCTGGCCCGCGTCATCTCGAAGGAAGGGGCCAAGCACGGCATCCGCGCCAACGTGATCTGCCCCGGCTTCGTCAAGACGCCGCTGGTCGAAAAGCAGATCCCCGAACAGGCGCGTGACCTCGGCATCTCGGAAGAAGAGGTGATCAACAAGGTCATGCTGGGTGAAACCGTCGATCAGGAATTCACCACCATCGAAGACGTCGCCGAAGTGGCGCATGTCTTTGCGGCCTTCCCGACCAACGCGCTGACCGGTCAGTCGCTGGTGGTCAGCCACGGCTGGTACATGAACTAATCATCCGCGAGAGAAGGAAATCTTAAATGGAAACTCAAGGTTTACACACTCGCCTCGAAGCGCTTGGCGCAAAGCTTAAGACGGTCGAGGAAAAGCTTGCCGCGAAAGCGCACTTTCAACACGACCGGGCGCATCTGTCCGCGAAAGAGCTGAAGGATCACTACGAGCAGCTGCAAGCGAGGCTGGACGAAGAGGAGGCCAGCGAAGCAGCCCACGGGCACCACATCAGCAATCTTGAACGCTCGGTGCGCCACCTTCTCGACAGCATGTGATCAAACCGGGTCCGAGCACCGGACCTTACTCTACTTTGAAAGGACCAGAACATGTCAGAACTTATCGTCATCGGGTACGATACACCCGAAAGAGCCGAAGAGGCGCGCGCCGAACTTATGACCATGGCGCAGGAGTATCTTGTCGATGTCGCCGATGCAGTTGTCGCCGTGTCAGACGATACCGGCAACATCAAGTTGAACCAGATGGTCAATATGTGGACCGCGGGGGCAACCGGCGGCGCGTTCTGGGGCCTTCTGATTGGTGTGCTCTTTTTCAACCCGCTTCTCGGTGTGGCAGTCGGTGCTGGTGCAGGTGCTCTGTCCGGTGCACTGACCGACTACGGCATCAATGACGACTTCATGAAAGACGTGGCGAGCGTGCTCCAGCCGGGGCAGGCAGCGCTGTTCATGATGATGCGCCGGGAAGCGTCCGACCGGGTGATTGAGCGGTTGGGGGAACACGGGGGCCGCGTGCTGCGCACCAACCTCGATACGGATGCGGAGAACCATCTGCGCCGCGCCTTCGATGAGGCCCACAAGGCCAAAACTGAAGCTGCAGCGCTTACAAAAGCCTAGGCGCGTCACAACAGGTTGGCGGACCTGCCCCGGGTAGCTCCGCCAAAATCGTCCGGGCAAGATCATGAAATATCTCAAACCAATCCTTCTTGTTGCCACCGTTGCCGCAATCGGCGGCGGCCTGTGGCTCCGGTGGCAATATGAAAGCATCCATCCCTCCACCGACGATGCCTATCTTCAGGCCAACGTGCTGACGATCGCGCCTCAGGTTGGCGGCACGGTTGACCAGATTGCCGTCGTTGAAAACCAGTATGTCACGGCGGGTGATCTGCTGTTTTCAAACAAGACAGACGATCTGGAACTGGCGGTACAGGCCGCTGAGGCGCGCTATGACGAGGCGGTCCAGCAAGCTGGGGCCGAGATCACGGGCCTGACCTCACTGACCGGCCAAGTCGACAGCGCACGCGCGGCCCTGACCGATACGCAAGACACCTACGACCGTACAGATGCGCTCTTCAAAATGGGCGACGTGTCACAGGCAGCGCTCGATCAGGCGACAACGGCGCGCGATCAGGCGCAAGCGGCGCTTGATACCGCCCAAGCTGCATTGAAATCCGGACAAAAGCGGGCGGGCGCCCCCGGCAAGGAAAATGCGAGTGTCCGCGCGGCGCAGTCACAATTGACTGCCGCACAGATCAATCTGGCGCGGGCGCAGGTGACGGCCCCCGCATCCGGCTGGATCGCGAATTTCGATTTGCGTCCCGGAGCAATTGTGGCCGCCGGTGTACCGCAGTTTTCACTCGTCGAGGATGGCGATTGGTGGATTTCCGCAAATTTCAAGGAAACCGACCTTGCCCGCCTGCGCCCCGATCAACCTGTCACGGTCAGCATTGATATGTATCCCGGTCTGACGTTGGGCGGGACAGTCGACAGCCTTGGCGCGGGCTCTGGTACCATCTTCTCGTTGCTGCCGCCCCAAAACGCGAGTGGCAACTGGGTCAAGGTCACACAGCGGTTTCCCGTCCGTATTCGCCTAGACAGTCGCCCGGACGATCCGGCGCTGCAACTGCGGGCCGGTGCGACCGTCAGCGTCGAAATCGATACATCGGGTCTGGATGCAACAAAGTGACCGCCGCCCCTGACATTTCCGTACCGCGCCGCAGCACGGGCGAGGCTGTCCGCTGGACCATCGTGCTGGCGGTCGTGTTGACCGCGGTGCTGGAGGTGCTCGACAGCACCATCGTCAACGTGGCCCTGCCGCAGATTCAGGCCGCTTTCGGCATCACCAACGATCAAACCGTCTGGATTCTGACCAGCTACATCGTTGCCTCTGTCGTGGTCATGCCGCTGACCGGCTTTTTTGTGCGGATGGTCGGTCGTCGGAGGCTGATCACAACCGCCATCATCGGGTTCGCCACGTTTTCTGCGCTGTGCGGCCTGTCCTGGAGCGTCGAGGTCATGGTCGCCTGCCGCCTTGGCCAAGGCATCTTCGGCGCATTTCTGATCCCACTGTCGCAGTCCATCCTGTTCGAGAGTTTTCCCAAGGAAAAACGCGGGCAAGCGATGGCGCTTTTCGGTCTTGGGGTCGTGGTCGCGCCGGTGTTGGGCCCGACGCTGGGCGCGCTTCTGACCGAGTATTTCTCCTGGCGTGCGGTGTTTTACGTAAACCTGCCCTTGGCGGCCTTCGCGCTGATGATGATGACGGGCGAGCTTGAACGTGAAGACACGAAGCGGCTCACGGTGGATTGGGTCGGCCTTGCACTGATGATTGCGGCGATTGCGTCACTGCAATTGATGCTGGACCTTGGCGAAAGCCGCGATTGGTTTGCCTCCAAACTGATCCAGATCGCTGCGCTCACGCTGATCGCCTGCGGTGCAGTTTTTGTCTGGCGGGGCCGGGGCAAAGCTGACAACATCATCGACTTTTCGCTGTTACGCGACCGCAGCTTTGCTGGTGCCAACGTGGCGATCATGGGGTTTGGCGTGGCAATGTTCGGGTCTATCGCCATCCTGCCTTTGTTTGTGCAGGGTCTCCTCGGCTACCCGGTGCTGGATGCCGGTTTCCTTTTTATCCCGCGTGGCATTGCGGCCGGAGCATCCATGATCCTGACGGGGGCGGTACTGGTTAATCGCTTCGATCCGCGCAAGCTGCTGATGCTGGGACTTATCCTGACAGGTACGGGTAACATCCTGCTGGCATTCCTCAATCTCAACGCGGACTTCTGGCAGCTTGCCCTGCCGGGCATGGTGTCAGGTCTCGGCATGGGTCTGTTCTTTGTTCCGATGTCCACATTGGCCTTCCAGAATATCGGCCCCGAGCGGCAGGACGAAGCCTCCGGCATTTACGGTGTCACACGGTCTCTGGGATCGTCACTGGGAATCGCCCTGGTGGGCTGGCAGCTTGCGAGCCGGATGCAGTACCACTACGCGACACTTGCGGCGGGTATTACACCCTTCGACACAACAGCACAGAGCTATCTGGCGCCACTCGACCTTGATCCTTCTTCGTCAGAGGGCGCATTATTCATCGCTGGGCAGATCCAGCAACAGGGCAGTCTGCTTGCGTTTCAGGATGCGTTTCTGCTGACCGGGATCGCAGCCTTTCTGATGCTGCCAGTCGTGCTGATCCTGCAACGCCCCAAAGCACACGCCGCGCCTGCCATGGCACATTGACCGAGAGGCGGGGAGCAGGGTCAGTTCAGGCGCAGATCGCTCGTATCCTGCGACGGGGGCGCATCGGGATCTATGCCCTCGCGCAGGTACAGTAACTCCCGCCACAGCTTGATGGTCGGGCGGGTGCCGAAAAGGATTGAGCCGATCAGAAACAGCCAGGTGCCCAGATAGGTCGTGCTTTCGCTGAAAAACAGGACGCTGCCGATCACGAACAGCAAGGCGGCAAGAAAATCCACGAAATTATAAAGCAGCTCGGTGGTCGCGTGTATCTTGCGATGCCGGGCGCTCAGGTGGTGGTTTCTAGGATCGAACAGTTTCATTCGGTCATTCCTCAAATGCTTGGCGTCCGGCTTTTGCGTCAGACTTGGGTTGATGGGAAGGCGGAAAGGCCCGGAATGTGGAACCGGGCAAGACCGACACAGAAGCCGATCATAAGAGCGATGACATGCCCGCCGTCCGCAACGGGGTCCGGTGCAAAAGCATATTTCGTCGCCACAAGAACACTGACACCGATCAGCCCGATCCATCGGTGCCGCCACATGGAAAGCAGAACGCCGATCAATCCAAATCCACCCAGGGACATGCCGACATCCGTGACCTCTGCCAATGGATCAAGCACCGGAAAGAACGCGATGACAGCAATCAGCGCCGCAGCTGATACAATGTCCAATCCAAAGAATAGCGCAGCGGCACGCCAACTGCCCCAGATCCATTCTGTCAGTCCGATTACTCCTGCGGCAAAGAAGAACTGACGTGCCAGCATCGACGGATCGTGCGACAGGAAAATGGCGGTCATGAACCGCGATATGTCAAAGCCCCGCAGGGCATCCACACCGATACCCCATTTGGCCAGTATTTGCGGATCAAGCGGCCCGGTGAACGAACCGGCAAGGCCGTTCGCCACCACCATGACCAACAGGAAGCCAAGCGTGAATGGAAATTGCCGCAGACCGGGTGGACCCTTTCGGTTTGGTCCGGGCTCAGGGCGTGACATGGACAGCAAAGGTCCCAAGCAAAACAAACAGGGCCATCAGCAGCAGGAGCAGAAACGCCTCTGCCGGGCCGTCATCGTCCGGCAAAGACTCCTTGAGGTCGATCCGCTTGCGGACATGACGCATCCGCAGCCAGGCAATGATCACGACCGCAGCACCCGCCCCAAACAGCAGGTATGTCGACCAGAGCGGTACATTCTTCGCCCCAAGACGCGCCGCCGCGAGGCCAAAGCCGACAATGGCAACGGCTGTCCGCACCCAAGCCAAAAACGTTCTTTCGTTCGACGCGTGCGTTTCGAAATTGACGATCATCAAGCGGCTCCTTCTATTTGATCAGCCCGCGCAGACCGCCCGAGACCAGCACGTTGACCTCATACAGAATGCGCGGCGCGGCCAGCCCGCCGGGGCAAGCGAGGTAATTCGGGGTCCAGACCGGATCAAATTTCTCCTTGAAGGCGCGCAGGCCTTCGAAATTGTAGAAGTGTTCGCCGTGTTCAAAGATGAACCCGCCGATACGGTTCCAGAGCGGCGCAAGAGCGCGGTTTTCGACACCCGCAAAGGGCGCGGCCCCCAGCGACATCCAGCGAAAACCCTGCGCCTTGCCCCAGAGCATCATCTCCGCAAAAAGCGCGTCCATCGCAAAATGCGGCGCGTCGGGCAGATAGCGCATGAGATCGAGCGACAGTTCGTTACGCTCAGCACCTTGAAAGAGATTGGCGAAGGCCACGATACGTCCATCCGGGTCGCGCAGCACGGCCATGTCGAAGTTGCTCATATAATCATCGGTAAAGGCACCCAGCGAAAACCCCTTCTCCTCGCCCTGTTTCTGCGCCAGCCAGGCGTCAGAGATGCGCCGCAAGTCCGGCAGGATCGCTTGCGCGGCGTCACGCGGAACGACCTCAAACATGAACCCGTCACGCGCGGCACGGTTGCGCGCGCCGCGCAGGCCTTTGCGCTGGGAGCCGTCGAGCGTGAAGGTACTCAGATCAACACGGGCCACTTCACCGATCTTGAGGATCGACAGGCCAAGATCGAGGTAGGTCGGCAGATAAGCTGGCGAGACCGAATAGAACGCCACCCGTTTGCCGTCGCGCCAGGCGCGTTCGCGCAAGGACCAGATCAGTGCTTGTCCGGCTTTCCTGTCGCCCACCGGATCGCCCTTGGCAATCAGCGATGTGCCGGTATCGGCATAGGCGATAAAGGCCTTTTCATCCGGCGAGACAAGAAACAGCTTATCCCCTGTCAGCGCCATGTTGGCTTCGGTGTCGTCACTTTCTGCCACCAGCCGCCGGACAACATCGGGGATCTCGCGCAGGGCGCGGACCGACTTACGGTTGCTAATAAGCGAGTTAACGATCACCGCCGCGACAACGATTGCAAGCACAAGACTGGCCCGCAGGAAGCGCGGCGCGTCGCCGTTCCAGCTGAACTGCCACCAAAGGGCGTTGCGGTACTCGACGTGATCGTAGGCAAAAAAACCGACCCAGGTGATCGCCGCAGACAGGATCAACAGGCTGAGCATCCATCGTCTGTCCAGACGGAACACCGAGCTTCCCTCGGCCCGATAGAAGGCGGGTCTGATCATGGTCAAGGCCCCGAGCGTTGCAGCCATCGTCAAGGCTTCGATCCAGTCGAGCCCTTTGGCCAGTGACACGACAAAGCCGATGGCGACAAGCGACACGGCGAAAAGCCACGCCCGGTAAAGCTTGCGGTAAAGCCCCGCCGCCACGACGATCAGCAAGGCACCCACAAGGCTGCCCACAAGATGCGACGCTTCCACCACACCCAGAGGCAAAATCTCGCGCAGAATATCCAGCCGGGAGCCTTCGCCCGGCAGGTTCCCAGATACCAGAAGGATGGTGCCCGCCAGCATGGCAAGAGCAGCGGCAAGGGTTGGCAGAATGGGTTTGACCGCACGCCAGAGCACGCGGGAGCTGCCGTGCAGCTTTCCGCGATTGGCCAGTGCTGCCGCGATGGCCAGCCCCAGTGAGGCCACCAGAAACGGCAGCACGGTATAGATCATCCGGTAGAGCACCAGCGACGCCAGCACGTCAGAGCGCCCGGCGGCCCCAAGCCCCGCGATCATCGTTGCTTCAAACACGCCCAACCCGCCGGGCGCATGGCTGAGAATACCAAGCCCGACCGCCGCGACGAACACGGTCGCAAAAACGGCAAAGTTCGGCACGATGTCGGCGGGCATCAGAACGTAAAGCGTCAGGCCAGCCCCCGAAAGGTCAAGAACCCCCGCCAGCGTCAGGCCGATGGCCTGCATCGGCCCCGGCAACGCGATGGCATGGTCGCCCGATCCAAGGTGCCTTTTGCCCGTCGCCAACCAAAGCAGGTAGCCACCAAACCCGGCCAGCATGGCACATCCAAGTGCCGTCTCAACGGTGGGCGAGACATTGATGACCGCGCTCAGCCCCTTGGGATGCAGCGTCAACAGCACCCCGAAGCCCAGAAGCAGGGCTGCGACGAAGCCCGTCCACGCAATTGCGACGATCGCGGTGATCTTGACGATGTCGAGGCCGAAGGTTGAATAGACCCGATATCTGACCGCCGTGCCGGTCAGGTAGGACACCCCGAGCAGACCAGAGACCGCGTATCCCGCTGCACCCCCTACCATAGGAACACGCATCGGCATGGATCCTGGCGCAACCGCCCGCAGAGCAAGATAGTCATAGGCTGCTATACCGACGAAGCTTATCATTGTGCAGCCCACAGCCGCCAGAAGCGCCATGGGGCGCGCTGCGGCGAGATCGGTCCGCACATCGGTCCATCGCACGTGGCTTGCCAGATCGTGCAGAACGAACAACGCAATGACCCCGATGGCCACGGGGATCGTGATCTTGAAGGCCCGATGTTCGACTAGGGCGAGGATACGGGTCATGAATGTAGGAGTCTTAGCGTCGGTCATTGACGGCTTCCTCAAGAAGGTCGATCTGGATTTGCTGCAATTCTGCGAGCCGCTTCCATTGATGTGCGAGTTGGTGGTCGATCTTTTCGTGCAGCAAACGGATTTCCAGCTCGGATTTCAGATTGACCCGGTAGTCGTTCTCCGCGCGCAGCCTGTCCTTGGCATCCTTACGGCGCTGGCTCATCATGATGATTGGCGCCTGAAATGCCGCCACGCAGGACAAAAGCAGGTTGAGCAGAATGAAGGGATAAGGATCGAAGGGTTTTGCCCCGAGCAGCAGCGCGTTTGTGGTCATCCATGCGACAAGCAGCACGAGGAATCCGACGATGAATGTCCAACTGCCGCCGAACTCCGACACCTTGTCGGCCAGACGTTCGCCAAAGCTGATACGCTCGGAAAGCACCTCTTCGGTATTTTGCGAAATGGGTCGATCCAACTCGAGGCTTGCAATGACCTGCCGGTCAAGTTCGTCGAGCTCTCCGCGCTCACCCTCAAGAAGACGCTCGATATAGAGCCTGCGGAACCGGGCCAGATCAGTCTTGCAGATCACCGCCCCTTCGGCCCAGCACGGCACCTCGCCCGCGATGACGGCGGACACGCCTGGACGCAGGCTGGAGAAGGACCGCGCCTCTAACATAGGCACCCTTTTTCCACAGACATGGCAGGTGCACGGTGCCTCAGCCCGATCCCTCTTTCTCTTCATCGTCGGTTATCTTTTTGCAGGATTTGCCAGCATGACCAGCGACAAGCCGGTCGAGAAAAAGTTCAGGCCCAGCATCAGACCCAAGGTCCAGCTTGCTGTCCAAGGCCAGCCAAACAGGATGACGAGGCCCGCAGCGAAGGAACATAGCCCGCTGAAGACAAGCCATCCCCAGTTCCCGACATAAGCGCTGCTGCGCAGGGCAAAGAGGATCGAAAGAAGCCCTTCGATCAGGAACGCCAGGATGATGATTACCGTCAGCGCGGCAATGCCTGCGTAGGGAAACAGGATCAACGCAAGGCCGATGGCGAACATCAGGCCGAAGGCCGCAAAGCCAATCCGGGCTTCGGGCGCTGGCCGTATCGCCCATGAAAACCAAAGACCGATCGCGCCCCAGAGTGCGAGCATCGACGCAGTCAGAAGTTCGGCCGCAAGGGTAGCAAGATGAGGCAGGACAATCGCAACGACACCGATCACAAGCAGGATGATGCCGACCTGTCTCAGTTTGGTGCTATCTTTACGGGCCATGTCAGGCCGGACAGAGGCTTTCAGGTTGGATAGATATGTCTGCATTTTATCGACTCCATCAGGGACACCTACGGGGCCCATCTTCAAAGATGTCTAAGGATAGCCCATAGCTCCCGCTTCGCGCGAACCTTACAAACGTGCAAAGAACCGGGTTTGACTGGAAAAACGGCGCTCACAATCATTAGAAAGGCATCAAGGAGAATGCCACAAATGAAAATCCTGCTTGCAGAAGATGATCCCAAGATTGCCGACTACATCGTTGCCGGCCTTTCAGAAAATGGTCATTCGGTCGATCACGTCTCAGATGGGAGGGACGCGCTGAGCTATTGTCTTTACAACGATTGCGACATGGCAATCCTCGACCGGATGCTGCCGGGGATGGACGGGCTGTCTGTCCTCAAGGCACTGCGCGCGTCGAAGAAATCATTGCCGGTCCTCTTTCTGACGGCCTTGGGGCAAGTGGAAGACCGGGTTGAAGGGCTTGCCGCCGGTGGTGACGACTACCTGACAAAACCGTTCCATTTTTCCGAACTCACCGCCCGCATCGACGCTATTGTCCGCCGCAAGAGCGAGACAACTGCCGAGCCTTCTCTGACGGTGCATGACCTGACGCTTGATCTTCTCGCCCGGACCGCGACGCGGCAAGGGAACCTGATCGAACTGCATAACAAGGAATTCTCGATCCTCGAAATCCTGATGCGTAATTCTGGAAGGATCGTGACACGCACACAGCTTTTGGAGCGGGTGTGGAATTTCAACTTTGAACCCAACACAACCGTCGTCGAAACGCATCTGAGCCGGCTGCGCGCCAAGATCGACAAACCCTTTGATACGCCGTTGATCCACACAATCCGCAACACGGGATATTCGATGCATGGACCGCGGTGATATCCTTTCGGGGGATGCGTTCGCGGCTGTACTGCGATCCGCTCTTGTCTTTATCGTTGTGCTGGTCGTCTTTGGATGGGTGACGCTGATCTACGTCGAGCGGAGCCTGATTGCGGAACTGGGCGATGACGTCCAGCACCGTTGGGACATCCTTGCCGCCGAGCATGAGAGCGAGGGACAGGACCACGTCGTTGAGGCAATCACCAACCTGTCACAACGCATCAAGAGTGCTCATCACGCAGTGGCCCTGTTTGATGAGGGCGACACTCTGCTTGTCGGCAATATCCAGACCATACCCAATGGCACGGGATTGCAGATCGGACCGCTTGATCACGCCGCTGCATCGCCCGAGGATTTCACCAAGGAGTATATTCATTTCACAGGATACCTGAACGACAGAAAATTGACTGTCGGATTGCGGCTGGACCTTCTCTATCGCACGCAGGTTCTAGTATTCCGGACGCTCATGCTGAGCGGTTTTATCGTTGTTCTGACGATGTTAGCGTTCGGCTATTTTCTCAGCGCAAAAAGCCTGCGGCGTCTCAAGGAAATCGAAACCGCCTTGTCCCTGACCAGCGAAGGCGCTTCGGACGTTCGGATATCTGAACATGGCGGCTCCACGCAGATAGACCGGATCGCGCGCCAGATGAATGAGCATTTTGACCGGCTGTCACGGATGATTGCGACAACCCGCAACACCGCGGCTGCCACGGCACATGATCTCAAATCCCCGCTGGGCCGTGCCTATCTCGCATTGGAACGGGCCACGTCCCTGGCGGAGCGAAACGAGGATCCGACTGATGCGCTTGCTGACACGCAGTCCGAATTGGAGAACATGCGCGTCATTTTCGAATCGTACTTGCAGCTTTCCCGGATTGAGGCGGCCGGGACGGAAAATCTGACCACGCGCGTCGATCTGCGGGAACTGGCGATCGATATGGTCGACACCTTTGCACCGATTGCAGAGGATGCAGGACAGACCGCCCAGATTGAGGTTGAGGAAGGACAGGACTTTGTCGTCATGGGCGACGGCCAGATGCTTCAGCAACTGATGGCAAACCTGCTTGAGAACGCAGTGACCCATGGTCCCGAAGGAAATGTGATCTCCGTACAACTAAGCCGTGCGGGCACACAAATATTCCTAACGGTGGCCGACAGGGGGGCCGGAATCCCGGACGCCTCGAAAGAGCGTGCCTTTGAGCCTTTCCACCGGCTGGACCCCAGCCGGTCCAAACCGGGAAGTGGGCTTGGCCTCGCGCTTGTTCGTGCAATCGTGGAAAAACATCGCGGTAGTGTTGCGCTGAAAGACAATCATCCCGGCCTGATCGTCGAAGTGAGCCTGCCCGCCTTTGCTGACAAGGATGGGAGGCAGGATCATATGTGAGTTGTTCGCGATGAGCGCAACCGAGCCGCATACGGTCCGATACGAACTTGACCTCTTTGCTGCCGAAGGCGGCGAGAAACACCGAAACCGCGATGGCTGGGGTATTCTTTTCGCGCAGGAACGCGACTGCTACATCTTCCGCGAACCCGATCCCGCCGCGACCAGCGAGCTGACCCGCATGGTCGTGCGCAACGAGCGGCCTTGCAAACACCTTATCGCCCATGTGCGCCGTGCAAGCGTCGGCGGGGTGGAATTGGCCAATACCCATCCTTTCGACCGCGTGCTTCATGGACGCGGCCATGCCTTTGCGCACAACGGCGGATTGCCGGGGATCGAAGACCGCGAGGACACGCGGCACCTGCTTGGGCAAAGGATCGGCGATACCGATTCAGAATTGGCCTTCCTGTTGCTGCTGGACCGTCTGCAGGCATCTGCGCCCTACGATCCGGCGGAACGGTTCGATATCTTCGCCCGTTTCGCCGCAGAGATGCGCGAATTAGGGAGTGCGAATTTCCTGTTCTTCGACGGAGAGCGGCTTTTTGTGCATGCAGACCGTCGCCGTTTTGAGACCAAAGACGGCGTGACCGAACCGCGAGAGCCCGGCCTGAACATCCGTAGCTTTGGAAAGCGTCACGCAGGTCAGCGATGGGACGCGGCGGGAGCGAGTATCTCGGAGGTGTCCGGCCCGCTTCATCTGATTGCGTCCGTGCCGCTGGATCCCGAGGGATGGGAGCCGCTGGAGCGTGGAACGGTGATGATGCTCAAGGACGGCGTGATCGAGGCGCAGCGCATCGCCTGATCACGGGGGCGCGACGACTTCGCCGCATCAAAACAACGTTAAAGAACGGGGCCGATGGTCGCGACAGTGTTGTTCCAGATACGCCGATACCGTGGCCATGCCTTCACCTCGTCAAGGGTCACAGGATCAGAGCTGGCGATGTAGTCATCCTGCCGGTGTCGCACGGCGCGGGTGATGTCAGCGTCTTGCAGAAGGATATTGTTTTCGTAGTTCAGATCGAAACTGCGTAAATCAAGGTTCGAAGATCCTATGAGGGTGACGCAACCGTCCAGTGTCAGCGTCTTCGCGTGCAATAGACCGCCTGTGAACTCGTGGATCGAACATCCGGCTGACAGCAATTTGCGATAATAGCTGCGGCTTGCCGCAGCGACGACCCAGCTGTCGTTGTTTTTCGGAAAGATCAACGTGACCTTGACCCCGCGATGGGCTGCAGAACACAGCGCTTCGTAGACGGTGGCATCCGGCACGAAATACGGCGTCGACAGCGTCAGTGTTTCCCGCGCGCAGGCAATAAGCGCAGAAAAAAGCTGCGGCGTGGCACCGCGCCGCTCGGTCGGGCCATCCCCCATGACCTGAGCGGGAAAGCCGCCCTGAATGGCGTGGGGTACCACGTTGAAATCTTCAAATTTTTCTCCGGTGGGTTGCATCCAGTCACTGATGAAAAGCAGTTCATTCTGTGCCACGATCGCACCTTCGAAACGCAGCATGATATCGACCCAGGGGGCATATCTGGCCTTGATGCGGAATTCCGGATCGGCAGAGTTCCGGCTGCCGCAATAGGTGATTTTGCTGTCGATCACCGTGATCTTGCGGTGGTTGCGCAGATCGATACGGCTTGTCAGCACCGTGCGGATCAAATTGTCCAACGGCAGCGCTGTGGCAGTAAGAACCCCCGCCTCTTTCATGCGCTGCCAAAGCGACGACCTGATGAACGCACGCGACCCCAATCCATCGGCCATCGCCCGGCATATCACGCCCCGTTCCGCCGCGCGGATCAACGCCCGGGCGATATCTGTCCCGGTCGTGTCGTCCAGCCAGATGTAGTAAAGAACGTAAACGTGGCTTTGCGCCGCGTCGATATCTGCGATCAGACGCGCATTCGTCTCTGCGGCATCGGCCATCAACTCTGCCCGGTTACCGTCAACCGCATGAAATCCATTGATGGATCCCGCGTAGCGAAACGCAGAACTGTAAAGCGGATCGATCAGGCGGTCCGTCTCGGCGGGTGTGCCGAAAAGCGGAGCTGCCTTGCTGTGGATCTGGTCCAGCACCTCACGATGGCGCTTGTTGGCGTGGTGGCCAAGATCAATTTCGCCGAACAGAAAATAGATCGCACTTCCGACATAAGGCAGCGCGGCAATCAGGATGAACCAGGCCAGACGCGCCTGGGGCGAAAGATCATCGCGCAGCAGGATTCTGATCGTGAAGCCGATCAAAATAGCCAGATGCACGAAAATCAAAAGTTCAGTCATTTGAAGATCCCTGTGAAAGCGATATCGACAACGATGGGCAAATGGTCAGACGCCCGTTTCGAGAGCGGCGATTGATGCACATGGGATGAGACGGAGCGTAGTCCCGGCCCCAGAACGAATCTGTCAAGCTGGGCCGAGGGCCTGCGCGCGTGAAAACTTGGCCCCGGCGTCACGACTGTGCTGGGTGGCGCAAATGGCATCCGACCGGTGTTCCATTCGTTGAAATCGCCAGCCAGCAGCACCGGGTGCTCCCGTTCCGCCATCAGCTTTTGCAGGTTCAACATCTGTTTTCGCCGCATCCCCGGTGTCAGGCCAAGATGCAGGCCGATTATTTCAAGCTCGGGTTCTTGCAGACGAACGGATACGGCCCCGCGCGGTTCCATCGTTGGCAAGCTGATCCGTTCGGCAACGTAATCACGCAGGTGCGACCGTACCAATATCGCATTACCCTGCCAGCCATGGCTGTGAGGGCGCATGGAAACCTCGACCATACGGTACCCAAGCTCGGCCTCCAGACGTTGAAGAGGCAGTACACCTGCGCGCGCGCCCAACCGCTTGTCCGCTTCCTGCAAGGCAATGACATCGGCATCAACCTCGGCCAGAACGTCAGCGATCCTGTGGGGATCCCGTCGCCAGTCCAGTCCGACGGCTTTGCGAATATTATAGCTTGCGACCCGTATGGTATGCCTTTCAGCCGCCCCCTGACGCGCGTTCATCTTTTGCACCGGACATCGCAGGATGCGCGCGGCGCCAGACAACGTTGACGATCATCCGGTTCCCGCGAAAATCCTGAACGGAAGTTTCGACCTCTCGAGCGAGTGGCGACTACGGATCGGGCTGCTTCATACATTCTCATTGCAGGTTTCATAAAACACCCAACAGCCGCTTTGCACCAGAGCGGAGCGTTTCGCTGAGCCCATATCTCTCAATCCTTTACCGCTTTCGCCCATGACCGGTTCTGCAACCAGAAACGTGCAGAAAAGGTAACAAGACTGCGCCTCATACGTATCTGAAAAAAATGTAAGAATTTGGACAAGCTTAGAGAAAGTCTAACTTCAATACCTTCGAACAGACACACGCAAGACAAGCCCTGAACAGAAAGACCGACGCAATGAATGACCGACTGAAAAGCCTTCTGGATATTGCGAAACGGGCGGTGGTACCGATTGCCGCTGCGGTTTTGGGCGTCGTGGCGCTGGCCTACGGGTGGACATGGCTCGTGGTCGTGTTGGCGCTTGTCGTGTTGCTGGGCCTATACGATGCTTTCCAGTCACGCTGGACGATCACGCGAAACTATCCGGTCGCCGGGCGGATAAGATGGCTGTTTTACGATCTGCGGCCCTACCTGCACAGCTACATTGTCGAGGACGATATCGGCGGCAAGCCCTTCTCTCTTGCGGCGCGCCGCCTTGTTCACGCGCGTGCCGAAGGGTTGACCGACACGCAACCCTTCGGGACCGAGCGCAACACCGATGAAGATACCTATCACTGGGTCGGCCACTCAATCGCGCCCACCAAAGACCCGGTCAAGTCGCCCCGCGTGGGCGTCGGCTCGGACCAGTGCAGCAAGCCCTATTCCGCGTCCGTCCTCAACATTTCGGCGATGAGCTTTGGCGCGCTGTCGGCCAATGCCGTGCGTGCCCTGAACCTTGGTGCGAAAAAAGGCGGATATTACCACGATACCGGCGAAGGAGGGTTGTCCCCCTACCACCTTGAGCACGGCGGAGACATCGTTTGGGAACTGGGCTCGGGCTATTTTGGCGCGCGTGACAAGAACGGCAATTTCGACCCCGCGATGTTTGCCGAAACCGCACAGCGCGACGAGGTCAAGATGACCGAAATCAAGCTGAGCCAAGGGGCAAAACCCGGCCACGGCGGTCTTTTGCCCGCCGCCAAAGTCACCGAGGAGATAGCAAAGATCCGTCAGGTTCCCGCGCACGAGGATTGCCTGTCGCCGCGTGGCCATTCCGCCTTCTCCACACCGATCGAGATGCTGGAATTTGCGGCTCAGATGCGCGAGCTGTCGGGCGGCAAGCCCGTCGGCCTGAAGCTCTGCATCGGGCACCCCCATGAACCGTTTGCCATTGCCAAAGCCATCGTCGAGACGGGGATTCACCCGGATTTCATCGTCGTGGACGGCGGTGAAGGTGGGACAGGTGCCGCACCGGTCGAGCTGTCGGACTGGGTGGGGATGCCATTGTCCGAAGGGTTAATCCTGATGCGCAACGCCCTTGTCGGCGCGGGGGTCAAGCCGCATGTGAGGCTGGCGGCCAGCGGCAAGGTCTATTCGGGCATGGGCCTGGCGCGGAACACTGCGCAGGGCGCGGACTGGTGCAACGCGGCGAGGGCCTTCATGTTTTCCGTGGGCTGCATTCAGGCGCAACGCTGCCATCTGGGCACCTGCCCGACCGGCGTGACAGCACAGGACCCTGCACGCCAGCGTGGACTGGTCCCCGAGGTACAGGGCGAACGCTCGGCCCGTTTTCACG
Organism: Roseobacter sp. GAI101; assembly: GCF_000156335.1. Classification (GTDB taxonomy): domain Bacteria; phylum Pseudomonadota; class Alphaproteobacteria; order Rhodobacterales; family Rhodobacteraceae; genus Sulfitobacter. The sequence continues at coordinate 572,750 of NZ_DS999213.1, read as the reverse complement.
AAAAGACCGTCGATGCGCTGATGGAAATCGTGGCTTCCGCTGGTCTGGACCACCCCAGCGAACTGCAACCGCATCACATGATGCATCGCGTCGGACCCGAAAAGGCCCTGCCGATGGATCAGGTCCACCATTTCCTGCCCGATGGCGCGCTTCTCGATGCGCCGGATGACACGATCTACGCCGATTTCTGGCGCGCGGCCCAAGCCGAAAGTTTCCGCCCTGCCATTGATCTTGCGCGGGCTCGGGCAAGCTGAACCACGCTTATTACAAGGACCAACTAAATGACCAAAGTATCCGAAATCATCGTAGACACCCTGCTTGAGGCTGGCGCAAAGCGCTGCTGGGGGATTGTGGGCGATACGATCAACCATTTCACGGACGCGGTGCGGAAATCCGACCTTGAGTGGGTCCATGTCCGCCACGAAGAGGTCGGCGGGCTGGCAGCGGGCGGCGAGGCCTACTTTACCGGTGAACTGGCGGTCTGTGCGGGCACCTGCGGCCCGGGCACGTTGCACTTTGTCAACGGGATGTTCGAAAGCCACCGAAACGGCGCGCCTGTCCTGCTGATCGCATCCGACGTCGCCCGCGTTGAGACCGGCCTTGGGTTCCCGCAGGAACTGGATCAGCGCAAGATTTACGAACAATACAGCGTGTTTTGCGAATACATCTCTCATCCCGATCAGGCGCGCCGCATCGTGGTGCAGGCGGCACAGGCGGCGCTGACCAAGGGCGGCGTTGCGGTCGTGATCGTCAACGGCGACATGTTCGAAGAAGACACCAAGGATGACCTGTCCTGGTCCGTTCACCGACCCAAATCAAACCTGCGCCCTGTCGACGAAGAACTTGACGCCTTGGCCGAACGGCTGAATGCGGCGCAGAAGGTCACGCTTTATGCAGGTATCGGTGCGCGGGAAGCAAAGCGCCAGCTCGTCGCGCTGGCTGAAAAACTGGCGGCGCCCATTGCGCATACAAGCCGATCCAAGGAGTTCATCGAACCCGACAACAGCTACAACATCGGCATGATCGGTATCTTGGGCAACAAGGCCGGGGTTGAAGCAGTGGATGCCGCTGACATCATGCTCTGCCTCGGGACGGACTTTGCCTATACCCAGTTTTATCCCGGCCAGGACAAGGTCATTCAGATCGACCACGACCCGACCCATATCGGACGCCGGGCACCGGTGGGCATGGGTCTGGTCGGGGACGTCGGCCCAACCATTGATGCGCTGCTGGACAGGCTGGATCAAAAGACCGACACGTCGCACCTGGACGCCGCACGCAAGCAGTGGAAAGAGGACCTCAAAGGATATGTCGGGGAGGCGGAAGAAAGCGATCCTACGCTGATCCATCCACAATTCGTTACCCACACGCTTGACCGCCTGGCCGCGCAAGACGCGATTTTCACCGCAGATGGCGGGTCCCCCATGGTCTGGCTGCTGCGGCATCTGACGGCCAATGGTGAGCGGCGGTTTCTGACCAGCCTGCTGCACGGCACGATGGCAAATGCCTACCCGCAGGCGATGGGGGCAGCAGCCGCCTATCCGGGCCGACAGGTCATTTCGATGAGCGGCGATGGCGGGATGACGATGCTGATGGGCGACCTTTTAACGCTGAAGCAGGAAAAACTGCCGGTAAAGATCCTGATCTACAATAACGGATCTCTTGGATTTGTAGAGATGGAGCAACGCGTGGAAGGCTTGCTGGACAGCTACACCGATCTGGAAAACCCTGACTTTGCCAAGCTGGCAGAGGTCTGCGGCCTGAAGGGCTGGCGCGTCGAGAACGCGAACGAGCTTGAGGGCGCGATGACAGACTGGCTGGCCGCCGACGGTCCCGCGATCCTTGACGTCTGCACCAGCGAGATGGAGCTTGTCATGCCGCCAAAGATCAAGGCTGGCCAAGTTGCCAGCACGGCACTGTTCGGGATCAAGGCTGTCTTGAACGGTCGCACGCGCGAGGTCGTATCGCTCCTGCGCGACAACTTCCTGAGGTAGGGTCGGCGGCCCGGCCGACGGTCTTTAAAAAAGCGGCCCGCAGATGAAGCACCATCTGCGGGCCGTTTCCGTCTTAATCGCCCTCAGGGGGCGTTCGTCGTCAGGGCAGCTCGCCTGTCACATATTGCGCCTCGCCTTGAGCGAAGCTCCAGTCTTCTTCTCGATTTGTGAAAACCGAAATCAAGAGATCGTTCGGATCCAGCCCGCATTCCTTTTGCAGGTTTTCGGACAGAAGCTTGTAAACCTTGATCTTTTCGACATGGGTCCGGGGACTGGTGAAGAACTGGATCGAGATCATCTGATCGCTGCGCTCGAATCCCAGCCCGGTATCGAGGAACACCATACGCCCGGGCTTGTGCTCGTGGACGATCTGGTAGCGGTCAGTCTCAGGAACGCCGAACGCTTCGACGACGCAATTCTGGATCGTATCCAGAAGGCGTTGAAGCTGCTCGTCCGAGCGTCCTTCGATCATGTCAATTCGTACTAGTGGCATGTTGTCTTTCCTTTGTTGTAGAGAAAATTTGTGTCCGGGGGCTTTGCGACCCACAGAACGCTGCGCCTTCGGCTCTGGGCCGACAGGCACCTTTCCGTCTCACCGGTGCGTCACATCATACGTGTCATGAGATCGCCGAGGATCCATATTGTTCCTGCGACCATGATCGCGATGAGAAGCCCGGTGAACAGGATCAGCTGCAGATCCTCGCGCGCCTGGCGCGACAGGTCGATGTGCAGGAAAAAGCGGAAATGGACGACGACCTGCGCGATGGCCAGCACGGCGAGGGTTGCAAAAAGGCCAACGGGCCCGAAGGGTTGCAGGATGGCAGTCAGAAATGAGAGGGCTGTCAGTGTGACCGCCAATCCAAACCCGGTGAAATACATGCGCAGATCATGTGCGCGTTGGTTCTTTTCGCTCATGTCAGCAGCCCCGGCAGAAAGACGACAGAAAAAATCCCGATCCAGATGATATCAAGAAAGTGCCAGTAAAGCCCAAGCCTGAGCACGCGGGTTTTGACGTCTGACGCAAAGCCGAAGAAGGCGATCTGGGCGCAGACGACAAGGATCATGATGCTTCCCACGGCCACGTGCAGTCCGTGCAGTCCGACCAGCGCCCAAAAAGCGCTGAGATAACCGGATCGCATAGGCACCGCCCCCTTCTCCGCCGCGTCGATAAAGTCGCGGACTTCAAGGCCGAGGAAACAAAGCCCGAAGGCGAGTGAGGCGATAAGCCAGAAGATCACGGTGCGGGCGGCTGATCCGTGTTTCATCGCGACCGTCGCAATGCCGAACAGCAACGAACTGACAAGCAGTGCAGCGGTTTGCAGCGCGATGCTGGTCACATCGACAATATCAGCGTTGCCCGGCCCTCCGGCGGTGGCCTGAAGGGACGTGGCATAGACGGCAAAGAACATCGCAAAGGTGACGAGATCGCTCATCAGGAAGATCCAGAATCCGAATACGACAGGTTCTGCATCTTCGTGGGCTTGCCCGTGCGCGGCCCCAAGGTTGAGCCCCGGATGGCTTTTGAGGTGAGAGGTCGATGTGGTCACGTTACGCCTCCGTGATGCGGGCAGAAAAGCCGCGATTGCGCGCTGACACTTCATCGGTTCGGTCGGTGCACTGCCCCTGCCGTGCCGCCGCTATCCAGTCGCGTTCGGTGCGTTCAACCACGTCTGCGGGAATGATTTCGCCTTCGTCACGTACGAAGCCAAGGCCGATGGCGTGCGCCAGCAAAGCAACGGCAGACAGCACCGCAAGCCACCAGATCCAGAACACCATGGCAAAACCCAAAAGCGTGCCGAACACGATGATCGTCAGGCCAATCCAGCTTTTTGGGGCCAGTTCGATATCCTCGAAATCCTCGCGCTCAATCTTGTAGGCCTTGCCCTGCGCCTTCTCGACCGCAAAGGCATCCTGACATTTCACCTCTGGCAGAAACGCAAAATTCCATTCCGGCACCGGGGAGGGCGTGGCCCATTCCAGCGTACGTCCGTCCCACGGATCACCACCCGGCACCGCAAGCTCTTCGCGCCGCTTTGCAGAGACAACGAAGGTGCCGATCAAGGTGCAGAGCGCTGCAAACACGCAAAGTGCCCCGCCCATCGTCACAATCATATAGGGGATATAGCTGGGATCGTCGAAGGCCGGGCTGCGGCGCGGCAGGCCCATCAAACCAACCATGTAAAGCGGCATGAAAGCGAAGGTGAAGCCAATGATGAACAGCCACGCTGTTGTGGCGGACCAGCGTTCGTTCAGCCGAAAACCGAAGAACTTCGGGAACCAGACATAGATCCCGGCCAGTACCGCAAAGAGAGTGCCGGGCAGCAGCACGTTGTGAAAATGCGCGACGACGAATTGACTGTTGTGAACGGTGAAAT
>NZ_DS999213.1:524548-568348 GCF_000156335.1 Roseobacter sp. GAI101 | reverse complement strand
GGGGTGCGCATACGGATCCGCCCGCCCCAAAGCGTGGCAATCCAGACATAGACCTTCACGCCCGTCGGAATGGCGATCAGCATGGTGGCGATGCCGAAGGCCACGTTGATCGTCGGGCTTTGCCCCATGGTGAAGAAGTGGTGCAGCCAGACGGTAAAGGACAGCACCGCAATCGCCATGGTGGCGATCACCAGCGAGGTATATCCGTAAATCCGCTTGCCCGCAAAAATCGCCGTGAACTCCGAATAAAGGCCAAAGGCGGGCAGGATCAGGATGTAGACCTCCGGGTGCCCGAACATCCAGAACAGGTTGGCGAAATTCATCATGTTCCCGCCGAGGTCGTTGGTAAAGAAGTGAAAATCGAGGTAGCGGTCCAGCGCTTGCATGATGACCACGGCGGTCAGTGGTGGCAGCGCAAAGATCAAAAGGATTGACGTGCAAAGCGCCGTCCAGACAAAGATCGGCATGCGAAAATACGTCATGCCGGGGCAGCGCATCTTGTAGATGGTCACGGCAAAGTTGATGCCCGTCAGGAGCGACCCGATCCCTGAAAGGCCCAGCGACCAGATCCAGTAATCCGGCCCCGTTCCGGGCTGAAAGGCGACGCCGGTATAGGGCGGATAACCTGTCCAGCCGCCGGTGGCGAATTGCCCTATCACGAGGCTGATCATCAGCAGCATCGCGCCCACGATGGTGAAGCCGAGACTGATCTGGTTGAGCCGTGGAAACGCCACATCGCGCGCGCCGATCATCAGCGGCACCAGCAGGTTCATGAATCCGATCAGCAAGGGCATCAACGCAAAGAAGATCATGATCGTGCCGTGGGTCGAGAAAAGCTCGGAGAAGTGGTCGGCCGTCAAATAGCCCCCCTCGAACGCGGTTACGTATTGCGTGCGCATCACGACGCCTTCGGCGACGCCACGGGCGAACATCACAAGACCCACGACGATATACATGATCCCGATTTTCTTGTGATCGGTGGTGTTGAGCCACTCAAACAGCAGCGGCCGCCACCAGCCTTTGATCAGCAGCAATGCAGCAACAACCACCCCGCCGATCACAGCCAGCCAGCCGGCGGAACTGCCGACGATGTTGCTGACCGTGGGGTCGCGAAAGACGTCGAAGATCGCAATATCGTCCCAACCGAGACGCCCGAAAAGAAAATAATCCATATCGCGCCGCATTTACTGGCCAGACCTGCTGGGGTTGTCGTCTTGTGTCATCATCATCCGGCGCATTCCGAAAACGCTTTGCGACAGCAACGTGTCGCAGTCCCCGCTGGGCAAGGCTCCCTTTGCCGGATCGTAGACTGTGCTGCCGGGCTGCGCCTCTGGCGGAACGGCGGTGCCTTGGTGATAGCGGGCAACCACGCGGTCAAAGAGGCATGTGTCGCCCAAGGGCCGAAGTTCTGGCGTGCTTTGATGGTATTCCTGAGCACTGGCTCCCGCGACAACCAACCTTGCATAGCCGGGCGCGTCCAGCGGATCGCCCTTCGCGCCATCGACCCACGCCTCGAATGCTGCCTCCGATACCGCCCGCATGGGCACCCGCATGTTCGCGAAACCGTAGCCGTTGAACTGGGTCTGGGTTGCCAGGCCCTCGCCTTCGCGATTGGCGGCGAGGTTCAACTTCGTGATCATACCGGGCATCGCGTAGATCTGGCCAGCGAACCCATTGGGAAGAAAACTCTGCATCACCGTGTCCGTGGTCAGCCGGAAGGTGACGGGCCGCCCGACCGGGATCACGATCTGATCCAGTGCCGCGACACGTTGATCCGGGTAGAGCGCCAGATACCGATAATCGAGGCCGACGAGATTGATCTCAAGCGGATCCTCCCCCAAGGGTGTGTAGGGATCGAATTTGTACGTGGACTGAGTCAGCCAGAACGCCAGCACACAGATCACAAGCACCGGGACACCCCAGATCGCACCTTCGTACCACTTGTTGAACTCCCAGTCGGGCGCGTAGCGTGCAGCACCCCCATACCGATAGCGCCAGAGAAGGATCGGCAATGCGATGATTGCGGGCAAAACCGCCACCAGTGCAATCAGAGCCGAGCGCAGGAAGTGTGTTGACTGATCGTCCATAACCGGACCGATCGGACTGAAGAGATCTGCCGCGGAAGCCCAATTTGGCAGAGCGATCAATACCGCCGCAAGCCACAGACTGAAACCCGCTTTTTGGCAAAGGACACGTCTGACGCTCATTGAGCCCTACGCCCGTTCATCAGATCAGCGGCTGTCGCTCCGAAACACGGGCTCTGCATCCACGCCTCGCGCGTTCCGACGCCCGCAGCCGCCCCGTCTTGAAGACGCTCGGTCCAGCCGTCAGCAATGTCGATCGTGGATAGCGGCACCTGCCCCTCCAGCTCAGTCCGATTTTCAGTCGATGCAAGAGAAGCACCGGGCCCGTCATTCCTGCCTTGAAACATCCGAGCCAGAACCAGTCCTGTCGCGAAGTTTGAAAAAAAGTAAAGTTGCGGCGCTTAGTCTCTGAAATTCGATGGTGTTCCGTCAATAGGGAGTGGGTAACGCATCTCTCAGCCAGGTAATCTGTCACGCGATCTTGCGGATCGCATAAACGGCGTTGAAAGGTAAGTTTGTGTTCTTGTGCCCCTGCTGATCCGCAAAGCCGAAACGAAACGCGACGTTCATGCCTTCAGAACACACATCGTTTTTGAGCGACCCAGTACTGCAAACCGATCATCGGGATTTCGTAGAATCCTGGTTCGGCTCCATTCCTCTAAAATGCGCATCACCCAGTTGGTGGGTATCATTGCGCAGATGCCTATACCGGACCTTCTTCACTCGCACAATGACTGGCGGGAATGAGTGTCAGGTGCCATGGGCTCAGGCCGGGCATCGCCCGCCCCCAAGGCAATCCACCTGTACTTAGAGGCAAGCTTCTCAGGATGCAGGCCGGTCGCGAAGCAGGGGTAGCCACGCGCCCGAAATGACGCGCGTGGCGGCGAGGTCTTATCGCACACATGGTGCACACGAAGCCCATCAAACCTTTGGGCTCAAATATCAATCGTTCCATTCCATCACGGGACAAACTCACCAAGCCCTCTGAATGACGGTTTCGGTCGGCTTTACGGACATCGATATGGACCGCAGCATTCGGTAGTTTGGGCTCTTTTCTGCCGTTCGCCGCGTGTTGAACGTACGTCCGGTGGAGCCCTTCACCGCGCCTGTCCAAAACGCACTATAAGCGCGTTCCGGACTTGAGCGCACCGTGCCGCTCTTGCCTCACGCGGTTCTGTGTAGCCCTTCATGTCTGTCTTCTTCCCGTCCCCAAAGAGTTACGCCGCCCGTTTCCGGGCGGCGTTTTCTTCGGCGATGCGTCGGGCGCGGGAGATTGCGTCTTCCTGCCCGACGAGCCGTTCGAGTTCATCTTCGAGACGTTCGAAGATTGGGATCAGCCAGAACTGTTCGGATGCAACGAGATCGGCAACCCGGTCCCTTGCATCGGAGATCCGCCGGATCTCTGCCTGGCGAGCATTGCCGGAGCAATCCTGAGAAGTGGTGCTCCGACATGTGCGAGAGGCATGCTCCCGCGCATCGTGTGCTGTCGGCATTTCGGTCTCCGCACCGGACCACCGCTTGAACGCGACTGGTTTCTCCGGAAAAGATGCTTACGAAAGACCTGCTTTGTTCCCGTGTTGAACTTGGCTCGGAGAACGTGAAGAAAGCTTTAAATCGGTGTGATCTGAAATTGAGAAATTGAATGATCTTAGCGTCGTAGGTGTCGGGTGTTTGTCGCCCCTCACGCACCGTTTATCGGCACGTGAGGAGCGTAAGGTCGGATCAAGCGTCTTCGGGCGTGTCGTTGTCATCGGCCTTTCGTGCCGCCTCGGCTGCGTCAGCAAGCGCTTGGGCTTCTTTTGCCGCCTTGGCTTCCGCCGCTTTGATCGCGACCATTTCAGTCACGATCGCAGGGCGCAGCGGGTGCTTGGCAATGCGCTTTGCATCGGCCTGCGTGGCGCCGAACTCCATGGCCGTGAAGACCTCAGCACAGAGATCCTCCGGCTGATGTTCGAGCCAATGGTGCAGGTTCTCCCCCATGGCCTTCAGCGTCGCCTTGGTGATTTCGTTGGACTTGACCGCCCGCTTTCCCGTCATATTCAGGAACCGATCATAGGCACGAAAGCCGGAGTCGGTGGCGAGCAACGTCTTTCTCGCATCCTCCGCCTTGCGCGCGTTTTCTGCCGCCAAGGCCTCCTTTTCCGCACGGGCAGCCTGAGCGGCAGCGATTGCAGTTTCGGTGTTCATTTTCTTTGGGGTGTTCATGGTATGGTCCTTCGGTTACATTGAAATTTCACAGGTCCCGCGGGCTTCCTGTCGGCCCCTTCGTCTGGGGTTAGGAATAATTTCGGACCGAATATTTTGCGGCAAAGAAATTTCTGAGACTTGGTTAATCGGAATTGTTGAATGTCATTGAGAACTGACCCGGTATTGTCACCGAGATTTGACCCGCTCTTAGTTATGTATCGGCGGCTATGCTTTGGTCAATGTGGTGGCCTCCTCTGTGGTTTTCTTTGCTGCCTCTGAACTGGCTTTGAAGCGATAGCTGTCGTTTCCAGTCTCAAGGATGTGGCAGCGGTGGGTGAGCCGGTCGAGGAGTGCTGTTGTCATCTTTGCATCGCCGAAGACCTGCGCCCACTCACTGAAGCTGAGGTTGGTCGTGATGACGACGCTGGTGCGCTCATAGAGTTTGCTCAGAAGGTGGAACAGCAGAGCGCCGCCGGACGGGCTGAACGGCAGGTAGCCAAGCTCGTCAAGGATGACTAAGTCGATTTTGGTGAGCATCTCAGCCATCTTGCCAGCCTTTCCGAGGGCCTTTTCTTGCTCCAACGCGTTGACCAATTCGACGGTGGAATAGAAACGCACTTTGCGTCTGTGGTGCTCGATTGCCTGCACGCCGATAGCCGTGGCGACATGGCTTTTGCCGGTGCCAGGTCCGCCAATCAGAACGACGTTTTCCGCATTTTCTATGAACTCGCCACGATGGAGTTGCCGGACGGTGGCTTCGTTGATGTCGCTTGAGGCGAAGTCAAAACCCGCGAGGTCCTTGTAGGATGGGAAGCGCGCCACCTTCGTGTGGTAAGCAATGGATCTCACTTCTCGTTCCGCCATTTCCGCCTTGAGAAGTTGGGACAACATTGGGGTGGCCGCCTCAAACGCCGGAACACCTTGTGTGACCAGGTCATCGACCGCATGCGCCATGCCGTGCAGTTTGAGACTGCGCAGCATGATGATAATGGAAGCCCCTGCAGGATCATGACGCATTGCGCTTTCCTCCGGCCTGTCTCAGATCGTCATAGCGGTCCACGTTTGCCTTCGGTGCCGTTTCTAAAGCCAAGGCATCTGGTGGATCGATCTCTGGGTGATCTGTTTGCTTTGGGTCTATCAGCCTGTGCAGCAGGTTCAGGATATGCGTCTTGGTTGGCACCCCAGATTCTAGCGCCAGCTCAACTGCACGCAGCACAGCGCTTTCGTCGTGGTGTAGAACCAAGGACAGGATATCAACCATCTCGCGATCTCCGCCTTCTTTGCGCAACATGTGATCCTGCAGCTGGCGGAATATGTCGGGCATCTCTGTAAACGGCGCACCATTGCGCAGGGCCCCCGGTTTGCGCTGGATGACCGCCAGATAATGGCGCCAATCATAGATGACTTTGCCGGGCTTGCGGTGGGACCGATCAATGATGCGCTCATGTATGCAGACGGTTTGCCCTTCTGCGACAATGACCAAACGCTCTGGGTAAACACGAAGGCTAACAGGCCGGTTCGCAAAACTGGCAGGCACGCTGTACCGGTTGCGCTCGAAAGTGATCAAGCATGTTGGTGACACGCGCTTGCTGTGTTCGACAAACCCGTCAAAGGCTGGGGGCAGAACCATCAGCACAGGCTTCTCGGCCTCCCAAACATCAGCGATTGAACCAGACAACTCTCGATGCGCCGTCTCTGACCAAAGCGCGATGCAGCGATCCTCAAGCCATTGGTTCAGTTCGCTCAGATCCTTGAAGACAGGCATGACCTGCCACAACCGGTTCCGGGCATCCCGGACGTTCTTCTCAACCTGGCCCTTCTCCCAACCCGCTGCTGGATTGCAGAACTCAGGTTCAAAGACGTAATGGCTGGCCATCGCTTTGAAGCGTGCGTTGACATCGCGCTGCTTGCCACGACCAACACGGTCGACCGCCGTTTTCATGTTGTCGTAGATCCCACGCCCGGGAACACCGCCGAACACGCGGAAGGCGTGCCAGTGTGCATCGAACAACATCTCATGTGTCTGCAAAGGATAGGCCCGCACAATAAAGGCGCGGCTGTGCGACAGCTTGGTGTGTGCAACTTGCAGTTTGACACGTTCGCCACCAATCGTGGCCCAGTCTTCGCTCCAATCAAATTGGAACGCTTCACCGGGCTGGAACACCAAAGGCACAAACGTCTCGCGCCCTGTTGTTTGCTCTGCACGGTGTCGATCAGCACGCCACGCGCGCGCAAAGGCTGCGACGCGCTCATAGGATCCATCGTACCCGAGCTTAACCAGATCTTCATACATCAGCTTAACGTTGCGCCGCTCTTTGCGAGACTTCCGCGTCTGGGCCAAAAGCCACGCCGACAACCGATCCGCGTAAGGATCCAGCTTGCTTGCACGCGACGGCGTTTTGAACGTCGGTTCGGCCGCGCCTTCACGCAGGTACTTCCGGATGGTGTTGCGAGACAACCCAGTGCGCCGCGCAATCTCTCGTATCGGCATTTTGTCACGCAATGCCCAGCGTCGAATAACACTCAAAAATCCCATGTCGATCACTCCATGTCTCCCTGAACAAAACCGTCAGGGCAATGTGTTCACATGGGTCAATTCTCAGTGACAATTTATGGGGCTACCGGGTCAGTTCTCAATGACATTCAACACTCCGGGGTAGTGAACTCACGTTCTGCGGACGAAGCTGCGGTTCGCGTCACCAATTCGATTGTCCGCTTCGGCAATGACAATGCCAATGATTTCCTCGCCAATATGGAACCGGCTCAAAAAGAAAAGATCATGGCGATGACAAGATCCCAGGCACGGCTCTCTACACCTCATTGAGGTCCGACGGGATGACGAAAATCCAGGCTGGATCAAAGAGAGGCGGCGCAATGTGCTGCCTTGTTTTCGTGAATTTGAAAAATCTGACATCTCTGACAGGGCATTTTCTCGTGCCCGAACCCTTCGGAACCAATCGCGCGGGTTGTCAGCATGATGTCGCCCTGGTAGCGCTGTCGGACAAATTGGAATTGGTCCGACAGCGCCATTCAGCACGCGTAGCGTGTCCGGTTCGTCATCTTCGTCTAGGTGCTTTACTAGCTACCTAAGTGTAACAACCGGTCCGAAAATCCGCGACCAACTCTCAGCTTGGCGGGACGACTGCTTTATATGTGCTGCCATTCTTCTGGAACCCAAGCGAAGGCCCCGTCTTTTTCTTCGACATGACCGATACCAGGGAACGGCAAATGGGTGCCCGCAACGGCGATCTTGTCGGCAACCACCATATCCAAGACGCGGCGGCGCGTCTCGGCGGCCTGCACGCCATCTGCGTCAAAGGCGATACCGGCATCAGGGTGGCTAAACTGCAGCGACGCCAAAGCTGTGCTGTCTCCCCATATGACCAACTGATCAGAGCCATCCGACACACGGACCCCACTGTGTCCTGGGGTATGCCCCGGCATTGCCAACGTGGTGAGGCCGCCACCAAGATCGGTATTGTCGCCAAACATTTCAGTTCGCTGAGTGTAGGCCTCGCTGACAGCACGTGCCAGGGCAAAGAAACCTTGGGACGACTCCGGCGCACCCGACGCGATCGTCTCGTCCGTCCAGAAGGCATGATCGGTTTCGCTGACATGCAACGATGCATTCGGGAAGACCGGGCCATTATCTCCGATCAATCCCCCGATGTGATCCGGGTGCATGTGGGTCAACACAATGCGCGTCACGTCTTCAGGTGCAACGCCAAGCGACTCCAGCGATGTGAGCAACCGGCCTGCTGATGGTCCAAAGGCACCGCCAGCACCAGCATCGATCAAGCTAACCTGGTCTCCTTGGCGAATGACGTGAGTACTGATTGCCAGCGGAATCGGATTCGCGGGGTCAAGATAGGCCGCCTTCATTCCTTCCGCGATTTGCTCGTCCCCGAGGTTCGTGACAAGATTCTGATCGAGCTTGAAATACCCGTCCAGCAATGTCGTCACGCGCAGATTGCCGACCATACGATCATAGAAGGTTGGAAGTGGTGCCGTTGCATGGGCCGCGGCTTGCAGGGGGTGTGGGCGTCCGGCGGCAAGAAGGGCGGCCCCACCCGCGGCACCCAGAATCAATCCACGGCGCGAAAGGTCGAAAGAAGTCATGAGTTATTCCTTGTTTCATATGCAGAACTTCAATTCTGCGTTTCGTTGCTTTTAATCAAATAGGTCTAAATTTCAGATGACCACCCACCGAGAGCATCGACTGACCAACGGCCCTCGGACGAACAGCGGACATCTTACGGATTTGCGGCACACCACAACTCGGGCTCACTGCCGCCATTCGCCGCATTTGCACAACAGAAAAACGGGCTGATGCCCCTAGCGCCCGCATTCTTCGCGCTGCTCTTTAGATCTTGCACTTGCAGCGAATGGCCGCAATCCGCCGATTCTGTGGAAAAACACCGTGTTGCCGGTGCAGAAAGTGGTGCTCCAAACTGGGAGCAAGCACCTTTCTTATCAGGCTTTGCGCGTTTGCTGCGGTGCAGGAAAGATCTTGGCCAGTTTGCGGAGGTTTTGGGCGGTTGCGGCGAGTAGGAATTCGTCATTTGCACCGCATGGTCCACGTAATCGGAGCCTTCCGAGGCCGAGAATGCGTTTGAGGTGTGCGAAGAGCATCTCGACCTTCTTTCGCAACCTCATTGAGATCGCATATTGCTTGGTCTTGGCAATGTCGCGGGCAACCTGGCGGGCATCTTCATGTTCTTCGCGAGTGATCTTGCGGGCATCAGCATTCGGGCAGCATTTCATCTTTGATTGGCAGGCCTGACAGGTATGCTTCAGAGCCTGATACTTGGCGACGCCTTTGCCGGTGGGCCCACGGTTGGGGTCAGAATAGTTTCGGCGGAACTGCTTCAGGGGTTCACCCTCTGGGCAGATGTATTGGTTGTTCTCGGCGTCCCATTCAAAATCTGCGCGAGACCAGGTGCCGTCGGTGCGACCAGCTTTATCCAGGACCGGAATATGGGGATTGATTTTGCGATCTACAAGCCAGCCGAGCATGGGCCCTGATCCATAAGCGCTGTCCGCGATGAGACGTTCGGGTGCCAGATCATGCCGGTCTTTGATCCTATCCAACATGGTGCGCACAGATCGAACTTCCGCCTGCCGGATCGATCTGGTCGCTTCAACGTCCACGATGACACTGTGATCGGTATCGATCAGATAATTGGTGGAATAGGCAAAGAACGCAGGGCCTTTTCGGGCTGCAGTCCACTGGCTGCTTGGGTCGGAGTGGGACGTGAACTTTGGCTCAACTTCAGATGCAGCACCGAATGCCGCATCGTCCAGGACGTCCAGATACTCTTTGACCGCGCGGGGCGCATCGCTCGGGTCAATTGCCCTGTGATCCCAGTCCTCCTTTGGTGTGGAGTTCTGTTTGTTGGCGTCGGCCTCAATTAGACTGGCGTCCGCTGCGAGGCGCTGGCCACTCACCAAACCGTCTGCAATGCAGCGCGCAACGGTCTTCTCAAACAGATGCCGCAGCAGAGCGCTCTCACGAAAACGCCCATGTCTGTTCTTTGAAAAAGTCGAATGGCTTGGTATCGGATCTGACAGATCAAGGCGACAGAACCAGCGATACGCCAAGTTCAAATGAATCTCCTCGCACAGCCGCCGCTCGGACCGAATGCCAAAGCAATAACCAACCAGTAGCATGCGGATTAACAGCTCAGGGTCAATCGATGGACGGCCAGTGTGACTGTAAAACTCTGCGAGATATTGCCTAATGTCACTCAAATCGACAAACCGATCAATCGACCGCAATAGGTGATCTTGCGGGACATGATCCTCAAGTGAAAACTCATAAAACAGCGCCGCCTGTGCTTCCTGCTTCGGTCCCATCATTGACCAGTCCCCCGCTTTTATGGGGAAATTGAATCACCCGAAGACCCTCAAATCAAGAAGAGTTTTTCAACAGAATTCGCCGTCTTCCGCTCGACGACTATTTTGCCTACGAATGTTTCGAAATAACCTCCGACAATGTGCATCAATGCAGCACGGGTTCTTGAGCCATTGCAGCGGCTTCATCGATCAACTGCCGGATGCGCCGCAGCGATGGCGGTTGGCCGTTTGCTACCGCCGTCTCAACACGCGCGATCAAGCAGTCCATGACTTCATCATAGAGCCGACCTGCAGATTGTGTGCGAATCAGGTCGGCGAGGTCCTTTGGCCCAGGATAGCTGATGTGGAACACGCGGCAGCGGTCGAGGAGCGGTGCTGGGATGCCATCGCTTTCGTTGGCAGTCATGATCCAGCTGATCTGGCTCATGTTGTAAGTGCGGCGAGTGTAGGGGCATTCCCATGCCGTGGACGACGATGGCTCCAGCAGGCCGAGTAGCGCCTCCGGCAGCGAGACGCGCGAGCCTCCACTGGCCGTCATGGTGCCTGCCTTCTCGATTTCATCAACGATCATGACAGGGTTGGCGATCCCAGTCTTTGCGATCTCTTGCAGCGGGATGCCTGCTTGAGCCTTGCTCCAAGCCGGGTCAGAGCCCACGACGCTGAAGCTCGCGTTTGAGGCGGCGGCGTCAAGGGCTCGGATGGGCACACCGGACAGAGTCGCCAGCTTTCGCGCGTACGTCGACTTCCCGCAGCCGGGCGGGCCGATCAAAATCACAGGCGGTAGGTTCAACCACGTGTCTCCAGTGCTGTATTGTGTCCGCAGCGCCTTATAAGCCCATTTTGAGACGTCGGACATCCATGGCGCTGAGGCATGGAGCGCTGCGATCATTTCATCGAGGGCATGCATCGTCGGTGGGCCTGCCAAGGCGGGGTGCGAAGTGGCGAGGTTCTCGATTAGCTGCTGCACGTCCTCACGCTGGCCGTTCTTCTTTTGCGCCCGCTCATATTGGCGCACTTGGTCTTTGAACGCGTATTGGGCCGCATCGTAGACAAAGCTGACCTGCACGGCATCTCTGACCGCCGTGATAAACGCGGCATCAGGGTCTTCATGGACAAAGCCCAGAAAGTCGATCTGGTCTGGAGCGATCAAACCGCGCTCTTCGATGATAGAAGCCACGTTTGCCGTCATAATGCTGGTGAGTTCTTCTTCGACGCATTGTTCGACCATCTCTTTGGAGACAGCTCTGGACCACAGGAAGTCGGCCATGCCTTGGTCCTCTGCCGTTTGCAGAAGCTCCGCTTTCAGCTCATCGAGGTCGGGTCGTTTAGGGAGGAGTTCGGTGAAGTCTTTGAGGTAATGTGTCATCAGTCCATGCCTATTGAGGGCCATCTTTCGCGGCATCATCGGCAGAGCGGATCCGGGAATGTTTGGTAGGGACACACGTTGATCGGCCAGGCCGATCAGCCTGGTTTACAGCTTGGGCGCTGCGGTAATCTTTGGTGTGTGTATCAATGTCATGACACTTTTATCAGCGCTCTGGAGGTCGGTTTCAAGCCCATTTCGTTTTCAGAGGGGCACTTACCCCAGACCTGGCTCTTCTCCTGCGGGATCGTCTATGATCTCCTGCGCCTCGTTCTTCACCTCAGGCGGGAGGTCGTTGCGCGTCAGAAACGCTCTGATCCGACTGATCTGTTCGTCCAAGCGGAAGATCCGCGCGAACAGATTGCTTTCCACGAAGGCGATACGTTTGGCGAGCTTCACAATCTGTGCTCGCAGCTTCTGAGGCGTGCCCTTCAATGGCGTGGGGTCTTGCATCGTCGTCTTGCCCGTGTCCGGATCATAAACGAGCGTTTCGTTCTCTGCTTCGGTCAGAACGGCCTCGATTGCTTTTGCGCCCCGCTCATAGGTTTCTTTGGCGGCACGCACCGCATTCATCTGCGCTTGCACCTCTTGCCGTTCCGTCCTTACGGCCTGTTGCACAACCTCAATGGCCTCTGCCTTCTGCGCCATTGCCGCTTCCAACGCGACACGTCGCGCCTCCAGCTGCTCCATGTCCGCAGCCATCGCTGCCTGCTTCTTTTCCAACCGCTTGCTATACGTCTCTTTTCTTTTGATCTCTTTTTCCGTCAACACCGCCTTCGCCTCCAACGTTTGCAGGTGTCTTTGTGTCTTCGCCACTGATGCCTTCTGTTCATTGATCTCTTGGGACATGGTCGCGATCTCTGCCTCCAGCGCCGCCTTCTCTCGCGGCAGGTCCTGATGCAACTGCTTCACCGTCCGATGGAACGTGTCCGAATACTTGGCACCTGCTTCCAGCCGCGCTTGCTTCTTCTTGCCCCGTTCGATCTCCGGCGCGTAGCGTTGCATCACTTCCGCTGCCAGATCTTGCAGCGCCGACATATCGCCAAGGCGGGTGGCGTTGCTGATGGGCTCTCCGTCATCGTTGTACGCGCGCATCGTAAAATGCGCGTGGATCGCCGTTTCATCGAGATGCACCACCAGCGCTTCCAGTGATGTCTTTAACTTCGCTGCAATCTCTTGAGCCAGTTCCCGGAACGCGCGATCCTGCATCTCTACGGGCAACCGATTGAACACCTCCTGGGCCCGTTGTCCGAATGTCACGATACCAACAGTCACAACCGCAGCATTAGATTTAATCTTACGGGTCCGGCCTGCGCGCTTGCGCAAGGCCTCGTTCTCGCGCTGGATGTCCGGCAGTGGCCGCAGTTCCATCAGGTGCCGGTTCAGCTCGGTACGGTCTTCGTCGACATAGGCAGGCTGCTTGCCAATCCGGAAGTCGTGACGCCGTTGGAACTTCGCCTTGGCCATGGCCTTCGGTTGAATGCGCACGGAGACGGCATTGGGGTTGGCTGCGGCAGCATCTTCGGGGGTGTTTTGTTTGGTGTTTGTCATCGGGCAAGCATCCGTGCCCTTTATGAAAGTTCAAAACCTTTCCTGAATAAGGTATGTTTGTCATATACTTAATGAAGGATAGTCTGATCACACAACCTACTCGGCATAACTTGCGTTATCCCGATCCGGTGAAGGAGCGTTGCCCCTTTCGAAACCCCACCAAGGGACGCGTTGCTCCCTTTGGAAACCCTGAACCAAGGGCACCTTGGAACCGTTTTCAGCTGATCTGACCTGATATGTTTTCCACAATTATCGACATGCGTGCCCAAGTTTGCCCGAGATCGGAACGGCGTCCCTGTGCTATAAATAGGCACCCCACGGGCCTTGTCGGCCTTCACCCATCCTCGCCTTTTGTACCGCGTTTGCGCGGCCGGAGACCTATTGCTTGCAGCACGCCTCGCCTCATATCCCCCAGACAGCAAGACACGCTTCCGCGCCTCCTGCTGCTGATGTGTTGGAGGCGAGGATCGTCAAAGCTTTGGAGACCGTGGCGCTGCTTGTTGTGGAGGATGCCGTTTACATTCCGGTTTTCGAACGGCTGGAACAGGAACTGGCGGACATCAGATCACGGAACGACGTTATTGAGCGTGCTCGTCAGTTTCTTCCTGCCGAGCATCAAAACGCGATGCGCTGAACCATCTCGGCTTTGAATGCCAATCCACCGCCCTGACCGTAGCGCTCGCGATTCAGGCTGTGGCCCATCAAATCGCGGCGCACACGGTCATCCACACCAGCCCGCAACAGACGATCCTCAAAACTATGGCGCAACGAGTATACGACATGGTCGTCGCTCTCCATGAGGCCGTTGGCACGCAGGTATTTGTTCACTGTGGAGGACAGGCCTGCATCATTGTCACGGAAGGTCGGAAAGCCATTCGGGAAAGCGCGCATGACCTCAAGGCTGACCCCGACCAGCGGAATCACACGCTTCGAGTTCTTATTCTTAATCGCCCGCCCCGGCCGCGATCTGATAATGAGATGCGGAATGTCTGCATCCAAACAGAACTGATCCGGTGCCGCGCAAGCCGCCTCTGAGGGACGATACCCCGTATTGACCATACCGAGGAAGATGGCCCGCGCCTCCGGATCCAACCCCATCAGGGCGTTCGGAGCCAAGAGCTTTGTTCGGATCCAGTCATCACTGAACGGTGGACGCTCAGATTTCTCACCCTCTTTGAACGCGAGGCCATCCAGCGGCAGAACAAACCCCAGCCGCTTCATGCTGTTCACGGTCTTTAGAATGTCGCCGAGGTGGATCAAATCCTTGTTCGCGCTGTTTGCGGTAAGACCACCGATCTCGATCCGCTCCTGCCAATAGCCCCGAAACTCCAGCATATCATCGGCAGTGATGTGGTTCATCGGCTTATCGCCCACGACGCTCACAAAATTCCGGACAGCCTTCTTGCGCGGGTTCTCCCACCGCCGCTTCTGATCCTCGCTCTTGCCAAAGGTCTTGTCTTTAGCCAGCGTCCAATAAGTCTCCAGCGCCTGCGTGACAGTCAACGCCGGAGGCTGCTTTGCCCCCAGAACGGCTGCTGCCTCCACTAGGTCCGGCCTCTGGTCACGATTGGCAATCGTTTCAATCCGCTCCAGCAGCGTGTTGATCGGCAGCTGCACCACCTGATCCAGCGGCATGTAGCGCACGCCCTTGGCCGCTGCCAAATCCTGAACGGCCTCGAAGTGCTTTACCGCATCGTCGTCATGTCCAGACAACCGCGCTTTCCACGCCGCAACCTGTTCGTTCCAAACTGCGGGTGCTTTCTCACACGCAAGCCGCCGAGAATCCGTTTTCAGACTGATCCAGACCTCGGAGCGGGATTCGACCTGCTGAAACTCCACAGGCACGCGGCGGCGCAGGCACCACTGATTTCCTCGTTTGATCACAGACATAACACACCCCGCGACGGATCTGCCGTGTAGCAGATTGTGTAGCAATTTCGGGGTGTTCGATTGGCCCATACCGCACGCAAAACACCCTTTGAAGGGGTAAGTACGCGTAAAATATGAGGTTTCAAGTTTTCTTGAAAAATGGTCATGGCGGACAGACAGGGATTCGAACCCTGGAGACGGTCTCCCGCCTACACACTTTCCAGGCGTGCGCCTTCGACCACTCGGCCACCTGTCCGTAAGCGGGTGTTTAGCGTGAGCGGCGGTCCGGGTGCAAGGGGTAAAACGCCACAATTTCAACAAGGCGTCTAGCTGTCGAGATGGACGTAGATTCGACGGTTGTTGCGGCCCTTTTTCTCAATCTTGCCAAGGCGTAAGGCACCGATTTCACCGGTCCGCGCGATGTGGGTACCCCCGCAGGGTTGCAGGTCGATCCAGCTGGACTGGTCGCCGATCTGCACCAGACGCACGCGTTCAGCCGACTTGGGGGGCTTGACGGCCATGGTCTTGACCAACTCAGGCGCGGCATCAAGTTCGGCCTGCGTGATCCAGCGGTCGCTGACCCGCAAATCGGCCATCACGAAATTATTCAATGCGGTCTCTATGCCTTCCCGGTCGTCGGGCGCTTCGGGCATGTCGAAATCAAGCCGGCCTTGCCGGGCCGATATCTGCCCCCCCGTTACCCCGAACGGCACCACGACCGAAAGAAGATGCAGCATCGTATGTACCCGCATATGCCGGTGACGGCGGTCCCAATCGAGGGTTTGCGTGACGTGGGTGCCGATCCCCGGCAGCGGCAACGGTTCGGCAGGCACCAGCACGATCGCGTCGCCCTGCCCCTTTACCGTCGTGGCAATCGGCATGCGCTGGCCATCCCAGATCAGCCAGCCGCTGTCGCCCGGTTGCCCGCCACCCGTGGGATAGAAAATTGTGCTGTCCAGCACGATTCCACCTTCTTCGGTGATGGCTGTGACCCGTCCGGGCGCGTCGCGGTGGTAGGCATCTACAAGGTAAAGCTGGCGGGTCATGCAGTCGTGTCCGGATTATCTGCGGCCTGACCATCCGTATGCTCCGGCGTCAGGTTGTCCTTTGTTTCTACGGTCAGGGTATCTTTTGGCTGCGCCGTCTGGGTGTTGGGCGGCGTTTGCTGGAAATTCGGCCGCAACACTTCGGGATTGCGCAGCCAGATATCGCGCTGGGCGAATGGCACTTCGATGTTTTCCTTGGCGAAACGCTTGGCGATGGCATGGTTGATGTCGCTTTTGACGTTCATCATCCAGTTCACATCCCGCAAGAACGCGCGGATTTCGAATTCAAGCGCATCGGCCCCGAAATTCAGGAACAACACATTCGGCGCGGGATTGGCCAACACCATGGGCTGGGCTTCTACAATCTCGCGCAGGATGGCATCGACCTTATCTGTATCTGTGCCATAGGCGACGCCGACCGGCACCAGCACGCGCCCGACGGTATTGCCGCGGGTAAAGTTTGTGACGGTCCCGCTGACCAGATCGGCGTTGGGCACAATCACGTCGGTGCGGTCGAAAGTCTCGATCCGGGTCGAGCGGACCGAGATGTCGCGCACATAGCCGGATTTGCCGCCAACCTCGATCCAGTCGCCTTCGGAAATGGGGCGTTCAATCAACAAGATGATGCC
Source organism: Roseobacter sp. GAI101 (assembly GCF_000156335.1). Lineage (GTDB taxonomy): Bacteria > Pseudomonadota > Alphaproteobacteria > Rhodobacterales > Rhodobacteraceae > Sulfitobacter. The sequence continues at coordinate 551,763 of NZ_DS999213.1, read as the reverse complement.
CGAGACAAAGTTGCTTACGATATTTTGCAGACCGAAACCGATACCGACCGACAGCGCCCCCGCGACAATCGCAAGCGAGCTGAGGTCGATCCCTGCCCCGGTAATCGCTGCCAGCGCGGCAAGGAAAATGCCGACATATCCCAGCCCCGACAGCAAGGCATTCTGCCCGCCGATGTCGATCTTGGTTTTGGGCAGGACATTGCTGCGCAGCGTGCCTTGCAACAGGCGAGTGAGAATATAGCCCACCGCGAAGATAATCGCGAAAGTCAGCAGGTTGGTGGGCGAAATCCGGGTATCGCCAACGGCAAAGCCACGTGCGAATGCCGTCCAAAGTTCGGTCAGGTCCGCAACGCGCGCGCCCCAGATCAATGCCAGGACGGGCATCGCCAGCGCCAGCAGGATCAGTCCGAAGAACACCGGCAACAGCGCATCGCGCGCCGCGATGCCCTGCCCCGTGATCGCACCGTACACATCCGCCGAAAACCGCTGAAGCGCCATGACAAGGCCCAGGATGACAAGAGTGGTCACATACGGGCCCAGAATTGCATCGGCAAGGTCCTGATAGCCGAAGGCGAACAGCAACGGGCTGATAAGCGCCACCGCCATCGCTCCAAGCCCAAGGCTGCGCACGAACCGCGCATGGGTGGAACTGCGCGTCGGCAAGTCGGCGTCAGCATCGTCTTCCTGCTCATCCGTGTAGCTGTGCAAAATCTGCCCGATGCGAAACAGTGCAAAGCTGATCAGAACCGCAAATGGAAACCCGACCACGGCACGGGTGGCCGCCGTGGGCGTATCGAATTCAAGAACTTTCGAGGTCACGATCGACACGATCATCACGATGGTGATGCCGCTGACGTAGAAACGCGCCTTGCGCCGTTGGTCATCCGACAACAGCAACAGGGCTTCTTCATCCTCGCGGGCGAAAACCCGCTCTGACACCCAGCGAAAGCCAAGAGTCAGAATTCCGATGATCGGGAGCAAGCTGATGACTTCGGTGCTGCGCACCCCCAGATAGCCCGTTCTGCCGGCAGCAATGACCAGCAGCAACACACCGCCCAGTGGCAAAAGAATTCGCAAAAGCGATACGACAAAGCGCCAGATGCCCAGTCCGCGGGCCTGATGCCGACGCAGGCTATTCACGATCATCACGGCCCAGCGGCGTCCCCGAAACAGCAAAAGCAGACCCAGGACCGTTGAGAAAGCGACCAGCGGCAGGTTGGCGCGCAGCTTGTCAAACTGCTGCTCTTTGCTGTCCTCGCCCCCGTCCACCCAGATGGCCGCATAGGATTGCTTTACCTCGCGCAGCGCCGGAGCCCAGTGAACGGGGTTCAGGGGCGACGGTGTGGTGGTCAGCAGCTTTTCGGTCTGCCGGTCGCGGATGATCTGATCGATTTCGCGGATCAGCCCGTCCGCGCGCAAATAATCCCGTTCGGCGATCTGAACCGGAGCGAGCAAGGCGTTCAACTGCTGGTTCAGGTCAGCGCGGGTCTGTGCAACCTCGGGCGCTTCGGGTTCGGCATTTTCGCCCTCGGGGGGCGGGGAAAGTGCGGCAATCTGTTCACGCAGCGTTGCGATCCGTTCGGCATTTACACCGCGCGCCGCATCAAAATCCGACCGGAAATCAGCAATCCGCTTGCGCAGATTCTCCAACACGTCATCCGTGCCGGACCCGTCGTCCACCACGGCCTCGGCACGGGTGGCGACGTTTTCCCACACCTCGATCGTTGGGCTGGTTTCGCCTTGGGCGGCCAGCGGCCCGGCCAGAATGAGCGCCAGGAAAAGCCCTGCCAGGACGGCCCTGAACTTACGGATCATTGGTCCTCGAACACGCCTGGGATCGACATCGGCGCACGTTCCAGCCAGCTTGGGGTCGGCAGGCCTTTTTCGCGCAGGAAATCGGGGTTGAACAGCTTGGACTGATAGCGTGTGCCGAAATCGCACAGAATGGTGACGATGGTATGGCCCGGTCCCATGTCGCGGGCCAACCGGATCGCACCAGCCACATTCACGCCAGACGACGCACCAAGGCACAGACCTTCGTGTTGCAGCAGGTCAAAGATGATCGGCAGCGCCTCGCTGTCGTGGACGTTATAGCTGAAATCGGGAGTGAAGCCTTCAAGGTTCTTGGTGATCCGCACCTGACCGATGCCTTCGGCGATGGAACTGCCTTCGGCAGCAAGCTCGCCCGTGGTGTAATAGCTGTGCAAGGCTGCACCATCCGGGTCAGCCAAGGCGATCTTGACCCCCTTGGGTTGCAGCGCCATGCCGATGCCCGCAAGTGTCCCGCCTGACCCGACGGCACAGCAAAAGCCGTCGACCTTGCCATCGGTCTGTTCCCAAATCTCTGGGCCGGTGGTTTCGATATGGGCCTGACGGTTTGCGACATTGTCAAACTGGTTGGCCCAGATCACACCTTCGTTGGTGCTGCGCGCCAGTTCATTGGCCAGCCGCTCGGAATAGCGGACGAAGTTGTTGGGGTTGCGGTACGGTGCAGCAGGCACCTGCACCAGCTCCGCCCCGGCAAGGCGCAGCATGTCTTTCTTTTCCTGGCTTTGGGTCTCGGGAATGACGATCACGGTCTTGAACCCCATGGAGGCCCCGACCAGCGCCAGACCGATCCCCGTGTTGCCAGCCGTGCCTTCGACGATTGTACCGCCCGGTTTCAGCGTGCCCTTGGCGATCGCATCACGGATGATGAACAGCGCCGCGCGGTCCTTGACCGACTGGCCGGGGTTCATGAATTCCGCCTTGCCATAAATCTCGCAACCGGTGTCTTCGCTCGCCTTGCGCAGACGGATAAGGGGGGTGTTGCCGATGGCATGCGCCAGATCAGATGCGACGTGCATGGGATGCTCCTAAATCAAGTTGCCTCTGGTGTAGCGATGGGCGCGCCCAATCTCAAGCGGTCGCGGTGCCGGGCAAGCCAATAGGCAGCAATCACCAGCGGCGAATTGGCGGCTTGCAGCGCATCGACCATCTGCATCAACGCATCGAAAGACATCAAATGCGACCGGATGTCTTCATCTTCGGTCTCAAGACCGCCAATGCCCGTCGCTCTGTCCGGCAGATCGGCAAGTCCGATGTAGATGTAGAAAAATTCGGTCGAACAGCCTGGCGAAGCATAGACTTCTGCCACCTTTTCAAGGGATTGCAGCGCGATGCCGGCCTCTTCCATGCTTTCCCTGTGGGCGGTCTGTTCAGGTGTCTCACCCGGGTCGACACGGCCCGCGATGGGTTCAAACTGCCAAAGCGCACGATCGCCACGGGCCACCGGCCCCATGCGCATCTGCTCTACCAGCATCACGCGGTCGCGCACCGGATCATAAGGCAGCACCAGCGCCGCATCCGAGGCCAGAAACACCGCGCGCTCCAACACGTCGGACATCGACCCGTCAAAGCGTTCATGGCTGAGGTGATATTCGTTCAACGCAAAGTAGTTCGTGTAGACGCGGTTGATGCGGGCGATGTCCACCTTGCCGTGCAATGTCCCTTGCCCCTGTGTCGACTGCGCCGCATTCACCATTGAGGCCGCGCGCATCCGGATCATCGGGAACATCCGCGCAACCTGTGCGGCGCTGTACCTGCCAAGATAATCCATGACCTCGCGGGCAGCAAAACAGCTAAGCGCGCCCCAATCGGCCTCCCACTGCTGCAAATCCCACGCGGTTTTCGGGGTCCACAGCCCCTCTTGCGGGAAATAGACCTGCGCGGTTTCGCCGCTTTGCAGCGTCACATCACGCAGATCATAGGCGAAACTGCCTTCGTAAAAATTCAGCCGTTCGATATCCTGCGGGCTCAACCCTTTGACCAGCACCCCTTCGGCAAACGCACCGGCCTGCGGCACAATGCACGGAAAAGGCCCCTCGGCCACGGCAAGAACCGCGTGGTCTGGCAGGACATCAGGCGTCACGTCGATGTCGTCCGCGGGACGGCCAAGCACAATCTCAAGTAGCGGCAGATGCCGCAGCGTTCCGTAAAAAAACAGGGATATCATCAGGTTATGGCCATCTCTTCTTGGCGCAGTTGGTCAGGAGACCGCTGAGAACGCCCCCGACGACAACCGTAACTGCAATCGGCACGGTGGCCATGATAAGGAGATACTCTCCGGCAAAGCTGACCACAGCAATAAACGCCTCGCCCAGACCATCATATTGTCTGCGCAAGGCGCGTTTCAGCATCTCGAGCATGGCTTGCGTGAATACCCCCCAAAGGATCAGCACGAACGCCCCCGTAAGGCCGTTACTGATCCCCTTGGCGATGCCGCCGCCCGCACGCGGGCCCATCACGGTCCAGCCCGCAAGCGCGCCAAGGGCCATGTTGATCGGTACAAAATACCCAAACTGCGTGGTTTCAGGCATCAGCGGAATGATCATGTACGACAACACAAAAGCGAGAACCGACAAACACAACGCAGCCATAAACTTTGAACCAGTCGGCATCGCGAGGCTCCTTAGATCACGTGAGGCCCTTTAGACGGGGCGAGTCACCGTAATCTGTGTCACATCGCAATTGCCGCTGTCAAAGGTTGAAGCGCATGAGGTCAGATAGAAATTCCACATCCGTTTGAACCGCTCGTCAAACCCCATCGCGGCAATCTCTTCCCACTTATCGTTAAAGCTTTCGTGCCAGCGGCGCAGCGTCAGATCGTAGCTTTTGCCGAATTCAATGGATTTCACGACCGCAAGTCCGGCTTTTTCAACCTGCTCGCGCAAGGCCCCCGGGCTGGCCAGCATGCCCCCCGGAAAGATGTACTTCTGAATGAAATCAACGCCGCGCTTGTAAGTCTTCCAGCGGCGGTCCGGTACGGTGATGATCTGCAATGTCGCCGACTTGCCGGGCTTGAGGCGATCACGAACGGTGTTGAAATAGGACGGCCAGTATTTTTCACCCACGGCCTCGAACATCTCGATGCTGGCAATACCGTCATAGACGCCGGTTTCGTCGCGATAATCTTGCAGCTTGAACTCCACCATATCGGAAAGACCAGCCTTTTCAATGCGTTCCTTGGCATAGTTAAACTGTTCCTTGCTGATGGTCAGGCATGTCACTTTCAACCCGCGTTCCTTTGCGGCGTATTCAGCAAACCCGCCCCATCCGCAGCCGATCTCTAGCACGTGATCACCGGCGACAACGCCCATCTGATCGACCATTGAAGCATATTTCGCGGTTTGCGCCGCCTCGAGCGATTGCTGCGCGCCATCTTCGAACAAGGCACTTGAATAGGTCATCGTCTCGTCAAGCCACAGCTTGTAGAAATCGTTGCCCAGATCATAATGATAGCTGATGTTCTTCACGGCCTGTTTTTTGCTGTTGCTTTGCAGCCAGAAGCGCAGCGCCTCGTATTTTCGGATCAATCCCATACCCGGAAATGAATCGTAGATATCCTCATTGGCATGGGCCACATCCATGAAGGCTTGCAGGTCAGGCGTGCTCCACCATTCGTCCAGATAGGCGTCACTGAAGCCCAGGTCGCCTTCGCGGATCAGGCGGGCAAACAGATCATCGTTGTGAATGTGCAGTTCGGCCACTGGCAGCGGGTTCTTGCCCGTCGCCCGAAAGCGCCGCCCGTCAGGCAGGACAAAATCGACCCGTCCGTTTTCCATCGCCTGGGCCGTCGCAAACACGCGCGCAAAATATCTGGGAAGACCTTTTTGGCCTTCGGTTGTGGTCAAAATCATCTGGACTCCTGTGCGCGGATCTTCTGCGCGAATTTAAACTTTATGCCGTGCAGCCACGTATCACAAATGTTAAAAGTTTCGGTTCTTGTAGTTTTCCAACGCCCTTTCGCGGCCTTCGTCCAGCGCGACGATCCTGTCAGGATAATCGTCGCTTGCCGACAGGTTCCAGCGCTTCGGAATTGCGTCGAAAAACCGCAATGCATCCGCATGCGGGTTGGCCCGCCCTTCTGCGATCCAACGGCTGGTGTAGTCACGGTTCTTGTCGAACTTATCCAGCTGTGTCGCTGGATTGAACACGCGGAAATAAGGGGTCGCGTCCGGTCCGGACCCTGCCGCCCATTGCCACCCCATCGCGTTGCTGGCCGGGTCCCAGTCTATCAGGCAGTCTTCGAACCATTTCTGGCCGATACGCCAATGGCACATCAGATGCTTGGTCAGATAACTCGCCACGATCATGCGGCCGCGGTTGTGCATCCGCCCCGTGACGTAAAGTTCGCGCATGGCGGCATCCACGAACGGCTCGCCGGTGCGGCCGTGTTTCCACGCTTTCACTTCGGCAAGGCGTTCATCTTCGTTCCAAGGAAAGGCCTGCCATTCTTCGCGCCAGTTATCCGTCAGGATGCGCGGCGAATGATGCATCAGATGATAGGCAAACTCGCGCCAGACCAGTTCTTTCAGGAACGTTTCGGCCCCCTGCTTGCCATCATGCAGTGCGCGTTGTCCCGCGTGCCAGCACTGGTGCGGGCTGATTTCCCCAAGCGCCAGGTTTTCCGACAGGTTCGACGTGCCATCCACCCCCGGCAAATCACGGTTCGCCTTATAGTCTGCCACCCCATGTGCCATGAATGCGCCCAACCGCGATTGCGCCGACTTCTCGCCCAGTTGCACGAAGGGGCGCACGACATCCGCGCCACGCTGCATCGCGCCGCCCATGGTCCATTCCGCAAGGTCATCGCTGCGCGGCCATGTATCCGGTGCCGTCAGATTTTTCGGTGCCGAAAGCGGCGCATCGACGCCCGTGTTCTTCACCGCATTCCAGAACGGCGTATAGACTTTGTAATTCCCGCCTGTCTTCGTCTCGACGGTCCAGGGTTCAAACATCAAATGCCCGCCGAAAGAGCGCGCCTCGACGTCGGCGCCTTTAAGCGCCTCCTTGATGTCAGCGTCCCGCGCGGTGGCTTGCGGATCATAAAGGCGCGACCAATAGACCGCCCCTGCCCCTGTTTCCTTGATCAGGTCTTGCAACACCTCCAGCGCATCACCCTTGCGCAGGATCAGACGGCTGGATTTTTCGCGCAATGCATCGTCGAAAGCACCGATCCCAAGGCCAAGACGCCATTTCGGGGCCGCCCCCAGACCGGCCACGGCATCATCACGGATGAACACCGGGATCACCGGTCGGCCTGTTTGCGCAGCCGCACTCAGGGCTGGATGATCGGTCAGTCGCAGATCACGACGGAACCACATAAGGATCGCAGATTTTTCGGACACTGTTAACTTCTCTTTAGGATCCGGGTGAAGGTAGCGCACCCCCTCCAAGTTCAAGGGCTAAAGAACATCTTCCAAAGCGTTAAGAAGCTGATCTACCTCGGCTTTGGTGGTGTAATGCGTAAAGCTCAGCCGCAAGACGCCGTCATCAGGGTCAACACCCATGCCCTTCAGCGCGCGCCCCGCATAAAAATCGCCGCCCCCCGCCATGATGCCATGCCACGCCAGCTGCGCCGCGACGGTTTCTGCCGGACGGTTCAGGGCGACGGCCACGGTCGGTGCGCGGCCCTGCGCGGTTGTTGGCCCCAACAGGCGCACGGAATTACGCGCACTTAGCGCATCCAGCACAGGCTGGAGCAACCGGGCCTCATGGGTCCGCATCAGGTCATGCACCGCCTTCCCGCGTGCCGCCGGTTCAACATCTTCGTCAAAATGGTGCGCATAAAGCGTATCGACATAATCGGCCATCCCGGCACAGGCCGCCACTTGCGCGTGATCGGGGCCCGCCGGGGTAAAGCGTTTATACAGCGTGCATCCGTTGAAATGATGCCCCTGATTGGGCAGGAATTCAGCCATCTGACGCCGGACCACCATCAGCCCCTGGTGCGGACCGTAGGTTTTATAGGCCGAAAACAGATAGATGTCCGGCCCCATCGCGCCCACATCCGGAAAACCATGCGGCGCATAGGAGACGCCGTCAACGCAGACATACGCCCCCGCAGCATGGGCAAGCGCCGTGATCTCGACCACCGGGTTGATTTCGCCCACCACGTTGGAACAATGCGGAAAACACACCAGCCGCACCTTGTCGTCCAGCAACTCTTCAAGCGCGCTGATCTCAAGCCGCCCCGTCTCGGGATCAATCCGCCATTCCCGCACATCGATCTCGCTTTCGATCAGCCGCCGCCACGGGCCCGTATTGGCCTCGTGATCCTGGTTGGTGACGATGATCGCGTCGCCAGGTTGCAGCTTTTGCCGAAAGGCCTGCGCAAGAACATAGGTATTTTGCGTGGTCGACGGCCCGAACGACAGCTCGTCCCCCTCCACGCCCAGGATCGCGGCCATCCGTGCGCGCGCCTCGTCCATCTCGGCCCCGCCCAGCTGGCTGGCACCATAGGGCGCATAGGGCTGCACCTTGCGCTGGGTGTAAAAGCGGGTCAGCCGGTCAATGACGGCTCTACAGGTATAGGACCCGCCCGCATTTTCGAAGAATGCCTGACCTTGCAGGCTGGGTTCGGAAAAAGCGGGGAATTGGTCGCGGACAAAATCAATATCTAGCTGCATTATCAAATCCTTGGAAGCATCGCCCAACCGTCGGGCCAGTTGACGCAAAGGTCAAGACGCGAAAACCGGCGCAGGATCACCGCGCCGGTTTCATGTGTCAGGGTTCGCCCGCAGTCCTAGCCGTTTACATCAACCACAACGCGACCGCGCACCTGACCTTTCAGGATGTCCTTGCCCAGTTGCGGCAGGTCCTTGAGCGTTGCGGGCACGACCATATCCTCAAGCTTGGCCATCGGCAGGTCAGATGCCACACGTTTCCAGGCCCGCAGACGGTTTTCATAGGGTTGCATCACTGAATCGATGCCCAGCAAATTCACACCGCGCAACAAGAACGGGATGACGGTCGCAGGCAGGTTCGCGCCCCCCGCCAGACCGACCGCCGCAACCGATGCACCGTATTTCATCTGCCCCAAGACCCGCGCCAGCATCTCGCCGCCGACGGCATCAATGCATCCTGCCCAGGTTTCCCCTTCCAACGGACGCTTGACGGTCTCGTTGATCTCTTCGCGCGCGACGATCTGCGTCGCGCCCAGCGACTTCAGGTAGTCCGCTGTTTCCGGCCGCCCGGTGACACCGGCAACCTCGTGACCCAAGGCCGCCAGAATGGCGACAGCGACCGACCCGACACCGCCTGCAGCGCCGGTCACCAGCACCGGCCCCTGACCCACTTTCAGCCCGTGATCCTCCAGCGCTATCACCGCCAACATCGCGGTGAAGCCGGCAGTGCCGACCGCCATCGCCTGACGGGTATCAAGGCCCTCCGGCAGCGGCACAAGCCAATCGGCCTTGACCCGTGCCTTTTGGGCATATCCGCCCCAATGCGCCTCGCCGACCCGCCAGCCGGTCAAAACGACCTTGTCACCGGGCTTGTAACGATCATCCTCCGACGCCTCGACCGTACCGGCAAAATCAATGCCGGGAATATGCGGGTACTTCCGCACCAGACCGCCGCCCGGCCCGATGCACAAACCGTCCTTGTAGTTCACCGTCGAATACTCGACCGCGACCGTCACATCGCCCGCAGGCAACTGGTCCAAGTCGATCTGCGTCACCGCCGCAGAGGTCTTGCCGCTTTCTTCATCCTTGGTCACCATCAACGCATCAAACATAGTCTCTCCTATCCGGGTGCCCTCAAGCCCCCACTTCATTTTGCCAACTAAACTCCGGGGCGCCCGAGGGGCTGGCCCCTCGGTCCCCAAACTCTCAATCTCGTGCAGCCCGACCGAGTGCGGACTGTTCCCAAATCGGATTCATGTCGTTTCCGGCATGTAGACGATATCGCTCACCGGGGCCTCCTGACCCGCCGCAGTCACCATCGCGTGGATCTGGCCCCGATGATGGGTCTGGTGATTGAACAACTGGATCACCGCGATCCCGCGCGGCACGGTACAGGCTTTTCCGCCGCTCGCCGGGACGCATTGCAGGTCGCCCAAAAGGTCAAGTTCGCGCAGCGCTTCCGCCCAATGCCTGATCTTGCCATCGATCCGGTGCCGGTCCGCCGCCCAGGCACGGGCGTCCTTGTGGAATTTCGGCCATTTGTCGAATGCCTCGAAAGGCGGCTGCACAGACGGATCGAACCGCGACAGCCACAGCATATCGCCGCACAGCAGGTAGTTCGCCGTACCTAGGATCGACCCGAAGAACGCGCCGCGATCCATGGTCAACTCGGCCGTCGGCATGTCCAGCAAGACCGGCATCAACTGGTCATTCTGCCAGCTGTTGTAGCGCGCCATCGTGCGAACATAACCGACATTTATCACGGGTTGGGTCCCTGCCAGTTGATCGGGCAAATCTCGGCCGACTTGCCGCCGAAATCCCAGACGCGGCCGTAATCGCGCACTTTTGACTTAAGGCCTTTGGCCGCAATGATGTCCGGCCCCATCCAGTATTTCGAATTCGAGATCATCACAGGATGATCCGGCGACTTGCCCGCGATCATCTCGATCTCGCCCGCGATCTTGCGACCGATCTGGATTGACCGTTTGGAGCCATCGCGGATGATCTTTACAGGCGCGCGTTCGGCCCCGATGATCTCGGACACCAGCATGGTGAAAAGGCCCGTGGTCCCGCCAGCCGCGCCCGAAAAAATCTGCAGCAGCCCGTGATAGGCCTTGCCGCTGGCGTTCTCATCGACGTAAGCGGCAACCTTCCAGTTGCCTTCCCCCATGCGGCCTGGAATATCGACCAGCAGGCCGACGTTCAGGCCTGACAGGTCTTCGCCTTCGTAGTGCCCTTCGTCGATGGCGATGGCCATCCACGCGTGGCAATGCCCTTCGGTGGGCGGATGCGCCCCAAGGCTGACCACGCAGGGGCAGAACATCTCGCAAGAGCAATTCAGGAAAAGTTCGCCCTTGATCTGCCAGTTTGTCGGCGTCGCCTCGCGGCGTTTGGGGTTGGGCATCCGTTGGTCAATGCGCTGACTGATCGGCAAGCGATCTGCATCGGGTCGTTTGTTCGTGGCCATCCTATCCTCCTGAGTACAAGGGCCAAGCTGCCACGGCGCATGCGCCGAGGATCAGCAAGACACCCATTGGTCTTGTCACCTTATGCCCGATCTGCGGCAGTTTTTCGAGCACCATGAACAAGGTCGCCAGACCCATCCACGCCAGGTTCATCACGCCGCCCGCAAAGCCAAGCACCATGAAGCCCCAGCAACACGCCACGCAAAATGACCCCAGCCCCAGACCCATGCGCACCCCGCCGGCAAAGCCGGGTTTCCAGTGGCCCATGAAATACATCATCGGCGAATGGCACACCCCATGGCAGATTTCTTTGGCGCGGGTGAACTGGAACAGCCCCACCGCCAGCAAGAGCGCGGCAGCCATCCAACGCGATTTGGCGATGCCCAGCATGTCGATCACGCCGCCGTAAAGCAATGCCAGCTGCACCAGCGCAATCACCATGGCAAAGCCGAGCCACATGATGAAGTATCCCGACAGCACCCCGAACCACCCTGCCCGCGTGCCATTGGCACTGACCATCAGATCTTCGTAGCTGCGCAGGGTCGGGATCATCGTAGGCAGCATCATTGCCGCCATCATGCCCCCCCACATCACCGCCAAGGGGCCGAAACGGGCCATCGGCATCTCCATGTCCATACCCGGATCCATGTTGCGCATCATTTGCCCCGTGGCGTCGGGACGGCCCAGCAGGTCCAGCCCCATCCCTGTGCTCATGGCATACATTATCGACCATGCCGCAAGGATCAGGCCGAAAAAGCCAAGCCATAGGGCCGAACGGATAACGGGTGCCATGTGACGCGATCCTCCCTGACCTGTGCGACTCAGTGCTTGAAAAAGTAATGTCAGACAATTAGGGTTTTTCAAACCAGAAATGTAAGACATATGAACATCGACCGCCTTGGCCCGCCCCTTGACCAGCGCGCGGATTTGTCCGCGCAGATCGCCGCGAGCATCCGCGATGCCATCATCATCGGAGCGTTGATCGTCGACGAACGCCTGCCGTCCGAGGCGGAACTATCGCTCAGGTTCGACGTATCCCGCGCCACGGTGCGCGAAGCGCTGAAACGTCTGGCCGCGCAATCGCTGATCCGTACGCAACGCGGGGCGACAGGCGGTGCCTTCGTGAACCGCATCAGCTTTGAGGCGGCGCAGGCCCAGCAGATCACGACCTCCACCCTGCTCTTGTCGATGAACGACGTAAGCTTCGAGACCGCCTGCGAGGCCCGTTATGCCCTGGAACGTGCCTGTGCGCCGCTGTCGGCTGATCGCAGACACCTTCACCATCTCACCGTGATGCGCGACGAAATTGAGCGCCAGGCCGACGCAGGGCTGACGGACGAGGCGTTTTGCGCCTCGGATGTCGCCTTTCACAGGGCGCTGGTTGATGGCGCATGCAACCCGGTCCTGTCATACCAACTGGCGGGCGCGGTCGAGGCGATGCAGCCGTTGATGAACATGATCACCTTCACCGCCAGATCGCGTGACGCGATCATTACCCTGCACCGCACGATTGCCGACGCGATCGAGGCGCAGGATGGCCAGGCCGCAAGCGCGGGGCTGACAGCCCTCGAGGCGGAAACCCAAACCCTTGCCCGGCGTGTCTTTGCAAGGCGCAGCGGAAGCCCGACCCCGCTTTGAACGCCGATCCACGATGAATAGCACGACATGTCGACTTTCGGCTTAAAGAGCCTTGCAAACCGCGCCGGGGTTCCTATGTTACGTCTGTCCTTAGGGACTATGGATATAAACGCGCATGTAATAAGCGGTTCGGACCCGGGGGCGGTACCCGGCGACTCCACCAATAATCCGTCATTTGCGGATCATGGGGTCGAAATAGGATCGACGAACGTCTAAAGATGTAGCTTTATCTCGGCTGACTGCCACCGTTATCGGCGTAAAATGTACAATTGCAAATGACAATCGTGCTCCAATGGCGATGGCCGCGTAAGCGACCGGAACTATTGAAACTTAAGTCCTTACGTTTAGCGACCTAAGGCGGGGTTCGCAGGTACCTGGCAACAGAAACCTGCACTTTCCCTCCCATTTTATCCTTTATGATCAAACCGCATTTCCTGCCGCTGACGTCGGTCCGGAAGAATGCCTTCGGCGAGGATTTTAGACCATTTGGAAGCCAGGTATCGCGCAACTTGACGGTGGATCTGTTGCCATGTCATTCAGATCTCATGGGGTCCGGGAGCGATGCCCCAAAGGGTGCTGATCAATGATGACCAAATTCCAGTGAGCCGAGATTGCCCTTCGGACTTCGCCGCGTGAGCGTGCCAGGCTGGCATGAGATGGCGCGTATCTTTGGCCGCATCGGGATACTGTCCTTTGGCGGACCAGCCGCACAGATCGCATTGATGCACCGCGAGCTGGTCGACCGTCACGGCTGGCTGAGCGAAGCGGCGTTTTTGCGCGCCTTGTCGTTGTGCATGCTCTTGCCGGGGCCCGAAGCCATGCAATTGGCGACATATGCCGGTTGGCGGTTGCGCGGCACGTTCGGCGGGTTGTTAGCGGGGTTGTTGTTCGTCGTCCCCGGCGCGGCGCTAATCGCCGTTCTGGCGTTGGGCTATGCCAGTTTCGGTCAGGTTCCGCTGGTGCAGGCGGGTTTCCTGGGCATCAAGGCGACCGTGATCATCGTGGTCTTTCAGGCGTTGCGCAACGTAGCGGCCAAGGCACTGCACGGGGCCGAGGCTGGCTTTTTGGCGGGGCTGTCCTTTGTGGCGCTTTTCATCTTTGGGTTGCCCTTTCCGGTGATCATACTTGCGGCGGGCATCTGGGGGGCGTTGCGGCAAACGGGCGATATGTCTGCCGCCGACGTGGTCCACCCGCCGCAGGCCCAATCGGTCAGAACCCTTGCGCTGTGGGGTGGTCTGTGGGCCACGCCGCTGGTGGTACTTTGGCTGATGGGGCGGGAATTTCTGCTGCAACTGGGGCTGTTCTTTTCCAAACTGGCGGTCGTCACCTTTGGCGGAGCCTATGCCGTGCTGGCCTATATGACGCAAAGCGTCGTGCAGGATTACGGCTGGATCACGACCCAGCAGATGATCGACGCGCTTGGGCTGGCGGAAACCACGCCCGGTCCGCTGATCCTGGTAACGGAATTCGTGGCCCTGCTGGCCGGATTTACCCAAAGCGGCGTGACAGGGGCCATCGCTGCGGGGGTTCTGGCGCTTTGGGTGACATTTACCCCCTGTTTTCTTTGGATATTCCTTGCGGGGCCGTATCTGGAAAAGATATCAAGCCAGCCAAGGCTTGCCGCGGGATTGCGCGCGATCACTGCCGCTGTCGTCGGTGTCATCGGCAATCTGTCGGTCTGGTTTGCGCTGCATGTCTTGTTTGAACGGGTCACACCTGCCGCGATTCTTGCGATGCCCCTGCCCGACTGGTCCAGCTTCAACGGTGCCGGTTTCGCGCTGACCCTGCTTGCCGCAGTTTTGATGGTGCTGCGCGGCTGGGGATTTGTGTCAACGATGTGCATCTGCGCGATTGCCGCGCTTTTTGGGGCCGTGTTGCTATAAATCGACCGACCCCCTTTTCACTGTTGTGAAATGCCGTATGGTGGAAACGTCAGATGGAGGCATGAGACCGATATGAGCCGAAGCATTGAGTATGGCAACCTGATGCACGACGCCATGCGCGGATTGATCCGGCAGGTTCTGCTGGACGTGGCCGCCAATGGCTTGCCGGGAAACCACCATTTTTTCATCACGTTTGACACCGAACACCCCGATGCCGAACTGGCAGATTGGCTGTCCGACCGCTATCCCGGCGAGATGACAGTCGTCATGCAGCATTGGTACGACAAGCTTGAAGTCACCGAAGAGGGTTTTTCGGTCACGTTGAATTTCGGCGACGCACCAGAACCGCTGTATATCCCTTATGACGCGATCCGCACCTTTGTGGATCCTTCGGTCGAATTTGGCCTGAAGTTCGAGCAACAGGATTCCGGATCAGGTGACCGGGCCCTTGAGCAGAAAGAAGAAAGCGAACTGGAAGTGGCCGAAGAAGCACCCAAAGCCGCCGAAATCGTATCTTTGGACAGTTTTCGCAAATAACGATCGGCTTAAACGCGGCTTGGAGGGCGTTAGCGCCATCCGCTGATTGCGCACAGCCATACTGCGCGCTAAACCCTGACGGAATGCATTGCCACGATCAGGAGCCGACACATGGCCGATACCCGCACCGAAACCGATAGCTTTGGCCCGTTGGAAGTTCCTTCCGACAAGTATTGGGGCGCGCAAACCCAGCGGTCCATCATCAACTTCCCGATCGGTTGGGAAAAACAGCCCGTTCCGATCATCCGCGCCCTGGGTGTCGTGAAAAAAGCCTGCGCGATGGAGAACCTCAAGCAAGGTGATCTGAGCGCTGAGGTGGGCGATGCGATTGTCGCCGCCGCGTCCGAAGTGATCGACGGCAAATTCGACGATAACTTTCCTTTGGTTGTTTGGCAGACCGGCTCCGGCACCCAGTCGAACATGAACGCGAACGAAGTTATCTCGAACCGTGCGATCGAGATGCTGGGCGGCGAGATGGGATCGAAGAAACCCGTACACCCCAATGATCACTGCAACATGGGTCAATCGTCCAACGACACCTTCCCCACCGCCATGCATGTTGCCATCGGCATGCAGGCCCGTGACGTACTGCTGCCCGGTTTGCAAAAGCTGCATGATGCGCTGGCCGCGAAATCCGTCGAATTCAAGGATATCATCAAGATCGGCCGCACCCATACACAGGATGCGACGCCGCTGACGCTGGGCCAGGAATTCTCGGGCTACGCGCATCAGGTCAAAAAGGGTATCGAGCGTGTCAACGCCTGCCTGCCCGACATTTATGAGCTGGCCCAAGGCGGCACGGCAGTTGGCACGGGGTTGAACACCAAAAAAGGCTGGGCTGAAGCCGTTGCCGCACATATGGCCGAAATCACTGGTCTGCCCTTTGTCACAGCGCCCAACAAGTTTGAATCGCTGGCCGCCCATGACGCGATGGTCATGTTCTCGGGTGCGTTGAAAACCGTTGCAGGATCGCTGTTCAAGATCGCCAACGACATGCGTTTGCTGGGATCTGGCCCGCGGTCGGGTCTGGGCGAATTGATCCTGCCCGAAAACGAGCCGGGTTCGTCGATCATGCCGGGCAAGGTGAACCCGACGCAGGCCGAAGCGCTGACCATGGTTTGTGCCCACGTCATGGGCAATGACGCCGCCGTCGGCTTTGCCGGATCGCAAGGCCACTTCGAATTGAACGTCTATAACCCGATGATGAGCTATAACGTTTTGCAATCCATGCAACTTTTGGGTGACAGCGCATCGGCCTTTACCGACAATATGGTCGTCGGCACACAAGCCAATGTCGACCGTATCGACAAGCTGATGAAAGAAAGCCTGATGCTGGTTACCGCGTTGGCACCCACAATCGGCTATGACAACGCGACCAAAGTCGCCAAGACGGCCCACAAGAACGGCACGACCCTCAAGGAAGAAGCAATCGCCTTGGGCTTTGTCGATGCCGAAACATTCGACCGCGTTGTGCGGCCGGAACAAATGATCGGACCAAAAGAATGAGCGCCCCCATCAACCTCAACAAGGTCAAGAAAGAGCGCAACCGCGCTTCTCGTAAAGCCCGCGCTGACGAAAACGCAGTGAAGTTTGGCCAAAGCAAACCGCAAAAAGATGTGATTAAAGCGCGTCTTGAGCAGATCTCGCGAAATCTGGAAGCCCATAAGCGCGATACATGAGCGCACGGCCCATCAAACACTCGGTGACCCTCAAGGGTCACCGGACATCCATTTCACTGGAAGATGAGTTCTGGCAGGAACTCCGCGGCTTGGCCCGCGATTTGGACATGCCGATAAACGCGCTTGTCGCACAAATTGATGCGGACCGCGGGATCGAGGCGGGATTGGCCTCGGCCATCCGCGTGTATGTGCTGCGGACGTTAAAGGATCGTTTGCCACAAGACGATTAGTCTAGTCCGATGATGATACCTGCCCACTGTCCCCCCATGTCCGGGTTACCCAACATTTTATAGCCAAAGCCGCACGCGAAGGTGGCGCTATCCGACGCAAAATTTGTGATATCGAATGATAACGTCGGGCGCGTCCCCTTCGAGGCTGAGTTGAAGCGGCGCGGCTATCATGCCGTATAGAACGCAGGGCAATTGATCATCTTTTGCAATCAAGAGCCCATACGTGTGATTTTATGGCCGATTTTTCCGCAAAAAAACCGGTATGGAATTTTTGAAAATTCCGGATGCTTTACGCGACCGATGCCTTGTAAATTTTATCGATATTCGCACCAAGCGCTGCGTCGAATTCTGCGTCGCTCATCTTGACGTTCAACCCTTCCGTCAATGCTCGTGAGAAGCTGGCGATCATCTTCTTGTTCTGGCCCAGACGGTCGCAAGCGTCATCCGTCGAATATCCACCCGACAGTGCAACAACCCGCAGCACATTGGGCAGATCGGCCAGGCTGTCATAATGGCCCGCGTTTTCCGGAATTGTCAGTTTCAGCATGACCATGTCGTCTGCCGGGAATGCGGCGAGTTGCTTTTCCAGCTCGGCCTTCAAAATTACCTCGCAGTCGGCCTTGCTGTCCGAATGAATGTTCACCTCAGGTTCGATGATCGGCACCAGACCCGCGGCGCAAACTGTCTTTGCCACTTCAAACTGCTGCGCAACGACAGCCGTGATGCCCGTCGCATCGGCAGAGTGGATGACCGACCGTTCCTTGGTCCCGAAGATGCCCGCAGTCTTGGCGCGTGCCAAAAGGCTGTCCAGTTCAGGCATCGGCTTGAGCATCTGGACGCCATTAACTTCGTCCTCCAAGCCCTTGTCAATCTTGAGAAAAGGCACGACGCCACGGTCTTCCCACAGCAATGTTGCCACAGGCTTGCCATTGATCGTCTCGTCCATCGTGCGTTCAAACAGGATCGCGCCAAGGACCTTGTCGCTGGTAAAATCATCCGCCAGAATGATCCGCGCCCGCATGTCATGCATCGCCTGAAACATTTCGGCGTCGCCCGAATAATCCGACGGCTCAACGCCGTACAGGCTCAGCGCCTTCGGGGTCGATCCACCCGACTGGTCCAATGCCGCCACAAATCCCTGGCCGTCTTTCATCTGTGTGCGTTGTGCGTCTGTCGTGCTCATGGTGTTTCAGGCCCTTATTGATTCCGTTTCGCCCGGTCTAAAGCATCTGCGCGCCCGATGATATATCGTTAGCGCCTGACAATGCGCAGCCAGATGCCATCTTTTGACCGAACAGTCAGATGTGCAACCGGAACGGGCACGCGGGCATCAACGGGTTCAACCCGGAAATCCCGCAAGAGACGCGACAGGATCAGCGGCCCTTCGACCATCGCAAACCCCGCCCCCGGGCAAACCCGCGCCCCAGCGCTGAAAGGCAGATAGGCCTCGCGGCCGCATTTCTGCCCGTTCTCGGTATGCCAGCGGTCGGGGTCGAACCCGTCGGGATTGTCCCAAAGCCGTTCATGGCGGTGCAGGTGCCACGGGCTGATCACCAGTTGCGATCCGACCTTGATGTCACGCTCCCGAAACTGCTCGGGGCATGTGGTCTCTCGGACCATCATCGGGACCGGAGGGTACAGCCGCAGCGCCTCGCGAAAAACATCCCTGCTCAGGCGCAGCTTAGACATCACCGTGAAATCACAGGCGTCGATCTGTTGCGCTTCCTGCGCCAGACGGGCCTGCCAGTCAGGATGCGTTGCCATCAGATACAGCGCCCAGCCAAGCGCCGAGGCACTGGTTTCATGACCTGCCAGAAAAAAGATCGCGACCTGATCGACCATCTCTTGGGTCGTAAACGTATCGCCGTCCACAGGGTCGACCGTGGTCATGATCTTGGTCGCCAGATCGGGAGGAGCAGTACCGGCCGTGATCTGAGCCATGCGGCTTTCGGTCAACGTGGTGATCAGCCGGCGAATTTTGGCAGCGCTTGACCGGGTGTCGCGGCGAAACAGCGCGGCAACCAACGCGGCAACGGAATGAAGGCAGCGATGTTGAGGATCGGCTGACTGCGCTGGTAGGTCTTGAATTCGTCAAAAACATCCCGCGCCAGATGGTGGTCGATCGGGATCGAAAACAGCGTGCGAAAGATCACATCGGCAGCGGCATGGCTGGTTTCAGCCTCGATCTCGACCACCTGCCCGTCCAGGTCCCCGAACCGCACGGCAGCCGCTTCGGCGGCGTCCCACATGGCGGGAAAAGTTTCGCGCAGACGGCCGCCTTCGAACGCGGGGTCGATGATGCGGCGCTGGCGTTTCCATGTCTGGCCATTGGTTAGAAACACGGAATTCCCCAAGAGCGGGCGCAGCCCTTCGCCAATGCGATCCGACTTAGGAAAATCATCGGGCCGTGTTTTCAACACCGTCTTTACCAGATCGGACTGGTTCATGAGATAACTGCGGAAGAACGGCGTTTTGAATTCAGCCATCCAAGCGCGATACAGACGTGCCGGCTGTGCGGACAGAATGTCTTGGCGAAACAATTTGGAATAGCGCCACAGCGATACCTTATCCGGGCGGCTATCCGGCTTGGGGGGCATAGTCATGGCGCGATCGAGGTGAATTTATTCACCGGTTTCACGATCCGCGACCTGGACGCGGGGCGTCCGGCATAGCGTTGGGCCAACCTTTGAGGGCCAGCCGTGATCTGGAAATAGTCGTAATCCTTGGGCGCATCAAAGGCGCAAAGATATTGAAAATGGAGCCGGAAAAACCGCCAACGCAATTCCTTCCAACGCTCTTTGCTCAGCGATTGGGTGAAGGCGGCGGAAAACACCAGAGGCCATTTTTTACCCTCTGGCGCGACGCCGGACACCGCCACAGGATCGCACAGCGCAAATGCGCAGCCATCGCCGGGGGCGGTGACGTCGATCCACGTCACCTCGTCGCGCTCCGACAGATAGCGCAGGTCTGCACGCAAGCGGTGCGCGTCACGCAGGAAGGACACCATGGGCACCACCTGCCCCAAAGTCAGAAATCCGAGCGCGGGACCATCGGCAGGCACCTGACCGGCGCGCACAAGATCCGCGAGGATCGACACCCCCAGATGCGCACCGGAGGAATGTCCAACCACCAGCACCTCATCCACATTGGATTTCAGCGCCTCGGCTATCGCCTCGCCAAACGCGGTCATACGGCTTTCAAGCGCGTGAGGATTCGCCCCCCGCGTTGATGCCCCGAAAGCGTAATCATGCATAAGGTAATAGGCGAAAAACTTGCCGTCCTTCTTCTTGAACCACCTAAGCACTTCCCAGCCCAAGAACGCCCCGATCGCGGCCGCTACACCGGTGAACCACGCAGCTCCGACAACATAGGTCATCCCCAGAAACAGCAGCCAGCCCGCAAGGACCGCAAGGCCAAGCTGCACCAGCAACATGCCCACAGGATAAAGCGCCGCAATCACCGGCCCCTTGCGCAGTTGCATCAACCGCCACAGCGCGCCCGAGCCGATATAGACCCACGCCGTTTGCACGAGCTGCCCGTAAGTCGCGAAAATCGAATTGCTCATCGAGATGCGCACGATATCGGACCAGACCAGCACCTCGACCTGCGCCGCCACATCGCGACCGTCGATATGTGCCGCCACGTTCCACCCGTAATTCCCCTTGGTCTTTTTCGGGCTCAGCGCGATATCATAGCCTGAGATGCGCGCCTGCGCGGTGCCTTCCTTACGGTAAAGCTCGCGGTAGCGGCGCGGGTGGATGGGGTCATAGCCCGGAATGTAGAACACCCGGCGCGTTTTGACTGTCTGCTCAGAGTTCTCGGCCATCATCCACCTGCATTTGACAGCAGCTTAGACAGAATTTTTGGCGAGAGTAAGACCTCTAGCCCAAGGATCCGAGCGCAGGGAAATTTTCGAGCAACCAGAATGAAAACGTTGAAAATGCGCCTGTCAGCAGTGCCAAACCAACCAGGATCAACAAGCCGCCCATGATGCGTTCGATCAGCTTCATGTGGGGCTTGATCCGGTTCATCAGCAACGTCGCGCGGGTGATGAACATCGCTGCCAGCAGGAACGGGATGCCAAGCCCTGCGGCATAGACACCCAGCAGCATGGTACCGCGTGCGACGCTTGCCTCGGAGGCCGCGAGCGACAGGATCGCGCCGAGTTGCGGACCGATGCAAGGGGTCCAGCCAAAGGCGAAGGCAAGGCCCAGAACATAGGCCCCGAAAGACGACCCGCCCTTGTCGCCAGCGTCAAGGCGGGCCTCTTGATCCAGAAACGGGATGCGGAAGACGCCCAGAAAATGCAGACCGAAAATCATCACGACAAGACCTGAAAGACGGGCGAAAACCACTTGATTTTGCAGGAAAAACGCCCCGAAGGCCGAGGCCGTGAACCCAAGGATCAGGAAAACTGTGCTTAGCCCCATGACAAAGAACAGCGCCGCGACAACCGCCTTGCGCCGCGCCGATTGGACGCTGGACATATCGTTCAAGGTGACGCCGCTCATGTAGGCCAGATAGGGCGGCACGATGGGCAGGACGCATGGGCTGAGAAAGCTGATGATCCCCGCCGTCAGTGCGATGAAAATGGCGGGCAAAAGCCCCGCATCGATAAGGTCAATTCCGAACATGGCACCACCCATACTGCGCTTCGCACGCCGCGTCACGCCCCGACGCGTGCCATGATGTCACAAGGTTGTGGACGCGTTGAAACATCTGACTTATCTCAGGGCCATGAACAATGAACATATTCTTGATGCGACCGGGCTGCTCTGCCCGCTTCCCGTCCTTAAAGCCCGCAAACGGCTGCAAAGCCTGAGTTCTGGCGACACTTTGACCGTGCAGGCCGATGATCCCGCCGCGATCATCGACGTGCCGCATTTCTGTGCCGAAGCAGGGCATGAACTGGTCAGCAGTGATCTGGAAAACCCCGTGCAGGTCTATGTAATCCGCAAGAAATAACGCGGCTATTACCAGCGAACTGAGCCTATAAACGAAAAAGGCAGGCCTCGCGGGGCCTGCCTTTTGTCTTGATATCTTATCGGGTCAACCGCCCAACGACCACCATCCGCGCCGTTTTGGCTTGGCTGGCTTTTCTTCCACCGCCACTGGCTCGGGTGCCTCTTGAGGTTCTGGCGCAGCCTCGACCTTGGCTTCCGGTTCGGCCTCGGCCTGAGGAGCTTCAGCAACCGCTTCCACCGCTGCTGGCTCTGGCGCGGTCTCAACGACAGGCTCAGGGGCTTGCTCTGAAACCGGCTCGGCTTTGGCTTCCTCTACAGCTGGCTGAACCGCCGGCGCTTCAACCGGAGCCGTTTCAGCAGGGGCAGCAGCTGTTTCAGCTTCCGGAGCGGACGCCTCTTCCGTCTTTGCCTCGGCTTCAGTCTCGGCGGGTGCGGCATCGGCCGCCACCTTCGGCTTGCGCTTGCGGGTCCGCTTGGGCTTAGGGGCCGGTTCTTCTGCAGTCTCATCAGCGGCTTTGGAATCTGCGTCCGTTGCGGTTGCCTCGGCGGCCTCGACCTTGGGCTTGCGGGTCCGGCTGCGGGTCCGCTTGGGCTTTTCTTCCGGCTCGGCCGCTTTTACGTCCTCGCCAGCAGGCGCATCAGCTTTCGCTTCCACTGCATCAGACGATTTTTCATCGTCGGTCTTCGTGTCGTCAGACGAACCGTCGTCGGAGCCGCTATTGTCACCATTGCCGTTTTCATCGCCGTTGGCTTTGCCACCCCGGCTGCGCCGCCGACGCCGCCGACGCCGCTTGGGCTTGTCTTCGCCGTCTGTCTCGCCATCGGTATCGGACGTGCCTTGCGTCGCGTCAGTATCGGTGCTTTTCGCTTCTTCCACGTCTACGGTGACGTCTTCGGCCTCGGCTTCCTGCTCGTCGATCTCATCCATCAAGGATGCGTTTACGGACACGACATGTTCAACGGGGACCACGACACGTGTGGCGGTCTTGAACTTTTCGATCTTGAAGTCGGGGCTGACAAGGGTCGGATCGCCTTCGACCCGCACGGACATGCCGTACCGGCCTTCGATATGAGCAATATGTTCGCGTTTTTGGTTCATCAGGAAGTTGGCGATGCCGACGGGCGCGGTGATCAACACCTCGCGCGACCGCTTGCGTGTGCCTTCTTCCTCGATCTCGCGCAGGATCGACAGGGCGAGGTTATCGTCCGACCGGATCAAGCCGGTGCCGTGGCAGACGTGACACGGCTGGGTCGTCGCCTCGATCATGCCGGGGCGCAGGCGCTGGCGCGACATTTCCATCAAGCCAAAGCCCGAGATGCGCCCGATCTGGATGCGCGCACGGTCGGTTTTCAGCTTGTCTTTCATCATCTTTTCGACGGCGGCGTTGTTGCGGCGTTCGTCCATGTCGATGAAATCGATCACGATCAGACCGGCCAGATCGCGCAGGCGCAACTGGCGGGCAACTTCGGCGGCGGCTTCCAGGTTGGTCTTGGTCGCGGTCTGTTCGATCGACCCTTCCTTGGTGGCCCGACCCGAGTTCACGTCGATCGCCACAAGCGCTTCGGTCACACCGATCACGATATAGCCGCCCGACGGCAGTTGAACCGTAGGATTGAACATCCCCGAAAGATACGATTCCACCTGATAGCGCGCAAAGAGCGGCATGGTTTCCTCGTAACGCTTCACGTTCTTCGCGTGGGACGGCATGATCATCTTCATGAAGTCCTTGGCGATCCGGTAGCCGCGTTCGCCTTCGACAAACACCTCGTCGATCTCGCGGTTGTAAAGATCGCGGATCGACCGTTTGATCAAATCGCCCTCTTCGTAGATCTTGGCGGGGGCGATGGATTTCAGCGTCAGTTCGCGGATCTGTTCCCACAGGCGTTGCAGGTATTCGTAGTCGCGTTTGATCTCGGCCTTGGTGCGTTGCGCACCGGCGGTCCGCACGATCAGGCCGGCACCCTTGGGCACCTTGATCTCGTTTGCGATCTCTTTCAGCTTTTTGCGGTCTGCGGCATTGGTGATTTTGCGGCTGATGCCGCCGCCCCGTGCGGTGTTGGGCATAAGCACGCAATAACGACCGGCCAAGGACAGATAGGTTGTCAGGGCGGCACCCTTGTTGCCGCGTTCTTCCTTGACGACCTGAATCAACAGAATCTGGCGGACCTTGACGACTTCCTGAATCTTGTAGCGCTTTGGCCGTGGCTTGCGGGCCGGACGCAGATCATCGTGATCGTCATCATCAGCAACGGATTCAATGCTGTCATCCTTTGACGATGCATCCTGCCCCTGTGGCGCACGATCATCATCATCGTCATTATCGTCCGCATCGCTGTCGCTTACGTCCTCATCGGGCTCCTCGACAGGCGTCTCGGCGACCCGCTCCATCGGAGAGGACCCTTCTTCGTCGTCCAGATCGACCGTTTCCATGCCGCTGATCTGGTCGCTGTCCGCGTCCTTGCTGGCGGTGGCGTCATCGCTGACCGTATCTTCGGCCCTGGGCTTGCCACGGCTGCGCGCCCGCGTGCGGCGCTTGGGCTTTTCGTCTTCGTCTTCCTTGGCGGCCTGCGCTTCCGCATAGGCACGCTCTTCCTCCATCAGCGCGATACGATCGGCGACGGGGATCTGGTAATAATCAGGGTGAATTTCCGAGAACGCCAGGAAACCGTGCCGGTTTCCGCCGTAGTCCACAAAGGCCGCCTGCAAAGAAGGCTCCACCCGCGTGACTTTCGCGAGGTAGATGTTGCCGGCTAGCTGGCGTTTGTTCTCTGATTCAAAGTCAAATTCCTCGACCTTGTTTCCGTCAACCACAACGACGCGAGTTTCCTCAGCGTGGGTGGCATCGATAAGCATTTTCTTAGGCATAAATCCATTTTGCACAGCTGCGCACGCGCACGCCCCGGTGGGGCCGCGCGTGACAGGGTATGTCTTGTCAGGGCGATAGGTGACGCGGCCAAGACGGGCTTCGATAAGAATGGGCCCAAAAGGCCACCTGTCTGTCTGCTCGTGGCGTCTGCACGCGTCATCGCGGTTCTTCTCCGATGGTGCAGGCCCGTTGCCAAACCTGCCACATCCATTAATTACTGCGTATGATCAAGGCCTTGGCCCGCGCCATCCGTCAGCGGTTCATTGGCCTTTTTTAAGGGCCTCAATCGGTCTGCCTGGACACCGACATGCGGGTTACCGAAGGCAGCGAAACTGTCTAGGGGCACCTGCGCGATCATGCGACAGCGCAAGCCCTTCCCCCAATTAAAGGCAGATGTGGACAAATGACAATGGTCAATCGCGCAACATCGCCAAAGGTTGAAGCCATCAGGGCCAAGCACGTCGGTCCGCTGTGCCTATACTTGACATCACGCCCCTGTGTGAGAAACAGTCTTGAGGGGGTCAGATGCCCCCGATCAACTGGTGCCCTTACAAGGGGCACAGAACGGAAATAAGGAATTTACGATGCATTTTTCCCTGCGCCTCGCGCTTTGTCTGCCATTCATGGCACTTGCCGCATGCGAAGACATGAGCATCGCGAACGACCCGGTCGCGCGGGCCGAAGCCGCATCGCAAAGAAGCTGCATCCGCGCCGTCACAAAGCACACCGGCGTATCGGGCGGCACGATCAACACGACCCTGCCCATCGTCGAGACCAACCAGTATATCGTCGATCTGCCCGGTGCCCCGTCCTGGACCTGCTACACCGATGAAACCGGTGCGGCAAAGGAACTGATCCTAACCCGCGTCGGCTGAGGAGAACTCTACTGCCAAGCCCTGTCTTCGGATAGAAAACGGGCTTGGCAGATATCAAGACGTTACAGGTAGTCCGACCGCTGCAACGCGTATTTCGCCATCTTTTCATTAAGCGTCCGGCGCGGCAGGCACAATTCATCCATCACGCTCGAGATTGAGCCTTTGTGACGCCGCATGGTGTTGTCGATCAACATCCGTTCGAATGCTTCGACATATTCCTTGAGCGGCTTGCCGTCCGTGGTCATGACCGGCTGCATTTCCTCGTGATCGGACATCAGCAAGGATGCGATCGACCCCGACCCGCGCCGCGACTGCAGCACGGCACGTTCGGCGACGTTGATCAGCTGACGCACGTTGCCGGGCCATGGGGCCTGCAACAGTTGGGCGGCTTCCTGTGCCGATACCTGCGGGGCTTCGCAGCCATATTCATCGGCGAATTCCTCGCTCAGCCGTGTGAACAGGGTCAGAATATCCTCGCCGCGCTGGCGCAGTGGCGGGACCGTGATGCGCAAGGCAGCCAACCGGTAAAACAGATCCGACCGCAGCGCGTCTTCGGACGTGCGACCTGCCTCTTGCAGGTTGGATATCGCGACGATCCGGGTCTCGGCCGGGGTGCCTTGTTCGTTGATCACGCTCAGCAGGCGCGCCTGCAAGGTTTCGCTCAACGCCTCGATGCCTTCCAACACAAGCGTTCCGCCGCGCGCTTCTTCGATTGCAGGCAGTTGCGCGTCTTCGGGCATCATCGGGCCGAACAGCCGCTTGCCAAGCGCGTCTTCTTCCAGCGCGGCGCAGCTGACCAAAACGAATTTCTTGCCCGCCCGTGACCCGACCGCGTGCAGCGCATGGGCCACCAGCGTCTTGCCAGTGCCGGTTTCGCCGTCGATCAGAACGTGACCATCGGCCTGACCGAGATCAAGAATATCTTCGCGCAGCCGCTCCATCACCGGCGATCCGCCGATCAGCTTTTTCATCAACTGGCCGCCATCGGAAAGCTCACGGCGCAGCGCGCGGTTGTCCATCACCAAACGGCGGGCGTTCGTCGCCTTCTTGGCAAGCTCGCTCATCCGGTCGGGGTTGAAGGGTTTTTCAAGGAAATCAAACGCCCCGACGCGCATCGCCTCGACGGCCATGGGCACATCGCCGTGACCTGTGATCATGATCACCGGCAAGGCGCTGTCGCTACCCATCAGTTTTTTGAGAAACTGCATCCCGTCCATTCCCGGCATCTTGATGTCGGAAATCACGATGCCCGGATAATCGGGCCCCAGCTTTTTCAACGCCTCTTCCGCACTTGGAAAGGTTTCAGTGTCATATCCCGACAGTGCCAGCCACTGGCTGATCGACTGCCGCATGTCCTGTTCATCGTCTACAATTGCGATTTTCATTGCCTGCGCCATCGTTTACTCCGCCGCCTGTGTGTTGTCTGCGCTGTCCAGAATGGGCAGCTGCATTTCAAAAACCGCGCCGCCGTTCTGGCCGTTGCGTGCGGTCAGCCTGCCGCCCAGTTCGGTCACAATACCGGACGAGATCGCAAGCCCCAACCCGACACCATCGCCGGGCTGCTTGGTTGTATAAAACGGCTCGAACAACGCATCGAGATCTTCGATGCCCGGACCGTTGTCACGGACGG
>NZ_DS999213.1:442537-524528 GCF_000156335.1 Roseobacter sp. GAI101 | reverse complement strand
GCCCATGCGCTCGATCAGATCATCGATGCGCCCGAATGACGACAAAGCCTCGTCCAGACGGTTGCGCCGCATCAGCAAGCGCGCGCCCGCCAGATAGGTTTTCATCGCCGCCAGCGGTTGGTTCAGCTCGTGACTGACCGCGGCTGACATCTCGCCCAAGGCGGCAAGCTTGCTAGATTGTTCCAGCGTCTGTTCGGCCACGGCAAGGGTCTGCTGCACCCGTTTGCGTTCCGCGATCTCGCGCTGAAGCGCCACGTTCAAGGCACGCAATTCGGCGGATTCACGCTGGAACAGCGCCGCCCTGCCCGCCGTGCGACGGCTAAGCGCATAAAAGGTCAGCGCCAGCAGGATGGCAAACCCCATCACCTCGAGCGCCAGGACGCCGTTCACCTTTTCACGCACGGACGAATAGGTGGTGTAACTTGTGATCCGCCAGCCACGGAACGGTATCCGCGAGGACAGCCGCATCACGGCCTCGCCCTGCAGATACGCATCGGGCGGCAAGGCCGTCCAATCGGCTGTGGCCTTGATCGCGCGCTCGATGGCGCTTTGCGGGGTCTGGTTCGACAGGGCTTCCGTCTCGGTCAGGCCCCGCCAGCGCGGTTCCGTCGCCATGATGATATCGCCGGTGCTGTCGGTCACGATGACCGCGTCGGAAATGCCGGCCCAGGCTCGCTCGAAGCGCTGCAAGTCAACCTCGGCCGCGATGACACCAAGGGTCGCCCCGCCTTCCTGAATGCGCCGCGAATAAAAGAACCTATAGCCGCCGGTAGACCGCGGAATGACGCTGAAGACCGTCGCATTCGCCCGGACCGCATCAACGAAATAGGGCTCAAGCCGGTGCGATGATCCCAGCCGGTTGCGATCTGTCGCCGCAACCGTGCGCCCGTCGATATCATAAAGCATCAAGGACGCCGCCCCGATCTCCTCCACAAAGGAAATCAATCGCTGGGTGGACAGGGAATAATCCGACCGCGTCAACGCCTCGATCAGGGCAGGATCGCGGGCCAGCAATTGCGGCACGATGGCGTTCTGGCGTAATTCGGCCAGCAGGTTGCCGCTGTACAGGGCGATCCGCAATTCGGCACGGTTGCGCGTGCTGTCGGTAAACCTGTCTGTCAGCAGCTTATTGGTGATCGAGATCGTACAGACTGCAATGACAAGCAGAATGCCGATTGCCAGCCGGACGCGCCAGCTGACAGACAAGGGCATTTCGGGGGATGAGGGCGCAGGTCGGTACATACCGCCAATCTATGCAACCTCAAGGGCGCACTCAAGTCACGCTGTGACCAGTGCCCCCGCCAATGCGCGGAAGAGCGCCACCCCGTCGGTGCCCCCGTGCCCGGCATCGGCCGCGCGTTCGGGATGCGGCATCATGCCAAGCACACGCCGGTTCTCCGACAGGATGCCCGCAATATCGGCCTGCGCGCCATTTGGATTGTCGGTATAGGTGAACGCCACGCGGTCTTCGCCCTGCAAGCGCGCAATGGTGTCCGCGTCGGCGAAGTAGTTGCCATCGTGATGGGCGATCGGGATATTGATCTCGGACCCGACAGTATAGCCAGAGGTGAAATCGCTGTCCGACGTCATCACCCGCAGGCCGACCGTCTTGCAGATATACTTGAGCCCCGCATTGCGCAAAAGCGCGCCGGGCAGCAGACCCGTTTCAGTCAGAACCTGAAAGCCGTTGCAGATTCCCATAACGTAACCGCCGCGCTGCGCATGGGCCGCCACTTCACCGCAGATCGGAGAATTTGCCGCGATCGCGCCACAACGCAGGTAATCCCCGTAAGAAAAACCACCCGGAATGCCGACGATATCGACACCTTCGGGCAACACCGTATCCTTGTGCCAGACCATCGACACTTTGGCTCCTGCCGCTTCGAATGCTACCGCCAGATCACGGTCACAGTTAGAGCCGGGAAAAACAACGACGGCTGCATGCATCAGACCATCTCCACGCTGTAGGATTCAATCACCGTGTTGGCCAGCAGCTTTTCGCACATCGCCTCGACATCCGCCTCGCTTGTGCCCTCGGCCAGATCCAGCTCGATCACCTTGCCCTGCCGGACGCCCTTGACCCCGTCAAAGCCCATCGCCCCGAGTGCGTGGCGCACGGCCTCGCCTTGCGGGTCCAGAACACCGTTCTTCAACATCACATGCACCCGTGCTTTCATGGCGCGTCTCCTTGCTTCATTTTGCAAAATAAACTCATATCCAACGCCAGCCTCAGTTGATCAACGTCGGTTTCATCATCGGTGTCGACGTCTTGGGCATCACACCCAGACGCCGCGCAACTTCCGTGTAGGCATCGGTCAGCGACCCCAGATCGCGCCGAAACACATCCTTGTCCAGCTTTTGACCTGTCTCAATATCCCACAGACGGCAGCTGTCCGGGCTGATCTCGTCCGCGATGATCAAACGCTGGAAATCACCGTCATAAACCCGGCCGACCTCAATCCGGAAATCCACCAGACGGATGCCGACGGCCATCATCACGCCAGACATAAAGTCATTGACCCTCAGTGACAGGCTCAGGATGTCTTCCATATCCTGCTGTCCCGCCCACCCGAAGGCGGCAATATGCTCTTCTGTGACTAGCGGATCGCCCAGATCGTTGTTCTTGAAGTGATATTCGACAATCGGGCGCGGCAGTTGAATGCCCTCTTCAATCCCAAGACGTGAGGCGAAAGACCCCGCCGCATAGTTGCGCACGACGATCTCAAGCGGCACGATCTCGGCCTGACGGACCAGCTGTTCGCGCATGTTCAGCCGTTTGATGAAATGCGTCGGCACGCCGATGTTGTTCAACCCGGTCATGAAGAATTCGGACAGCCGGTTGTTCAACACGCCCTTGCCTTCGATGGTGGCGCGTTTCTCTGACTGGAAGGCGGTCGTGTCGTCCTTGAAATACTGGACGATGGTGCCCGGTTCAGGCCCTTCGTACAAGATTTTAGCCGTGCCTTCATAGATTTTGGTGCGACGGGCCATGCACATCCCTTCCAGACTTCAGACCAGCGGAAAAACCCAAACGGCCCATTTTAAGTGTCACATAGTCCAAGCGACCCCATCGCGCAAGCGCGTGGCCCTTGCTGTCGCGCCTGCGGCTCTCCATATCTGTTACATCCAACGTTATTTAACAGGAGATCCAGAATGAGCACCTTCAATGATCGCGAAAAGGCATTTGAAAACAAATTCGCCCACGATTCGGAAATGCAGTTCAAGGCCGAAGCGCGCCGCAACAAGCTTTTGGGCCTTTGGGCTGCGGAACATCTGGGCAAAACTGGCGATGAAGCCGCCGCTTACGCCGTCGAAGTCGTGAAATCCGACTTTGAAGAAGCAGGTGAGGAAGATGTTTACCGCAAGGTCTCGGGCGATCTGGGCAGTCGCGTCGAAGAATCCGATATCCGCGCAAAAATGGCGGAATTGATGGTCGAAGCGAAGGCCCAGTTGATGAAAGAAGTTGACTAATCCCGTTGATCCAACCCCCGCCAGCCGGAAAAACGCGCCTTTGAGTTAAATCGAAGGCGCGTTTTTTTAACGTCTTAACATTCCGGAATGATGTTGTTGTCTATGGTCGTCCCCGGGTTGGTCGGGGAATAGAATGATCAAAGATTTCATGTTCAAATACAGGATGCGCGCGGTTCAGCTGGGTGCATCGCTGGCAGTCGGCGTTGCATGCCTGTGGCTCATTCTGGCGCAGCTGGCACCGGACTTCTGGCAGGAGGTTTTCGTCGAATTGCACGGACTGCATCCGATGTCCTTCGTATTGGCCGCCATTTGCACTTGCGTAAGCTTTCTGGCCTTGGGGCGCTACGACGCGACGGCCCACCGACATTTCCGGACCGGTATTTCGGCACGGCACGCCAGTCTTTCCGGCACGGCAGCGATCGCCCTTGCCCAAACCCTGGGGATGGGTATCCTTACCGGTGCCGTCGCCCGCTGGCGCATGTTGCCCGGCATCAGCATGGGCATGGCGCTGCGCTTGTCCGCCTTCATCTGCGCCAGCTTCATGGCCGCCTTGCTGGTCGTCACCGCAGTTGCCTGCCTTGTTCTGCCTGCACCGGCCTTTACGTTCTGGCCCGCGCTCGCCGTTGTCCTGTTGCTGCCCGTGGCAGTTGCAGCGGCGTTTCTTCACCCCACCCTCACCATCGGCCGTCTGAGCATGAAGGTACCAAGTCTTTCGGCTTTCGGCTCCATCCTGTTCTGGACGGCGCTGGATACGCTGGCAGCGGCCACGGCGCTTTACCTTCTGATTCCCGGTGATGTCATCGCCTTTACCACCCTGTTGCCGCTGTTCATGCTGGCCTTGGGGGCCGCGCTGGTGACTGGGACCCCGGGCGGTGTCGGCCCGTTTGAACTCGTGCTTTTCGGTTCCTTGCCTGACGCATCGTCGGTTCAATTGCTCAGCGGGATCATCGCCTTTCGCGCGGTGTATTATGCGGCCCCTGCATTGATCGGCATGATTGCCATGATGCGCCCTCTGGCAAAGGCGGTATCAACCGGACACGCCACAATGATGATCCCGAAAAATGCCGTGCGTGCCGAGGTTGGTGTAATCCGGCAAAATGGTGGGTATTTGTTGCAAGGGGACCAGACTGATTGCGCCGTCTGGCCGACCGGCCAAGCGCTTTGCGCCCTGTTTGACCCGCTGAACCGGCCAACCCGTCAGTTTCTCGAAACAGTCAAGACCGAAGCCCGTCGCAAAAACCTGATCCCGATGCTTTATAAATGCAGCGCAAGAACCGCGCTGCTGGCACGCTCCAACGCCTGGTTCATCTCTCACATCGCGGACGAGGCTGTCTTGCAGCCGCTCAGCTTCAACACCGAACCCGCGCCGTTTCGCACCCTGCGCCGGAAACTGCGTGCCGCCCAAAAAGGGGGGATCATCATAACGCAGTCAAGCACACTGCCCCTGGCAAAGATGGCGCAGATCGACGCGGCGTGGCAGCAAACGAATGGCCGCGCTCGTGGCGGCACAATGGGGGTGTTTTGCGCCGACTATCTGGCCCATCAGCAAGTTTTTCTGGCTTATCACGGTAATACGTTGATTGCATTCGCCAGTTTCCACACCAGCACGCATGAGTGGTGCCTTGACCTGATGCGCCAGCAGCCCGACACCCCTGACGGCACGATGCACTGCCTGATACACCACGCGATCATGTGCGCTGCGCACCGTGCAATTCCGCGGCTCAGCCTTGCCGCCACACCCGCCTGCCCTCATCCATCATCAAGATGGATGGTGAAACTGGCGCAATATGTGGTTCAGCAAAGCGGCGGTGCGGGCTTGCGCCAGTTCAAATCAAACTTCCGTCCGCGCTGGCAACCGCTTTACGCTGCAGCACCGAACCGCGCTCTTTTGGCAATCAGTCTGGCCGACATTACACGTGCCGTCCATCGCCCTGATGCCCCGCTAATTGCCGCCCAACCTCATCACGATGATGAGAATTATGAGGTTGCCTCACGTTTGGCATCGTGAGAAGACACGCAATCACATCTTTAGCGGAGCGTATTCATGTCCAACCCTCTCATTGATCTTCTGGCTGAAAAAGGCACGCTGCTGGCGGATGGTGCCACGGGGACGAACCTGTTCAACATGGGGTTGATGTCCGGCGACGCCCCCGAGATGTGGAACACGGATGAGCCGCAAAACATCATCAAGCTTTACAAAGGTGCCGTGGAATCGGGCAGCGACATCTTCCTGACCAACTCTTTCGGTGCCAATGCATCGCGGTTGAAACTGCACGGCGCTGAAAAACGCGCTCACGAGCTTAGCCGCGTTTCCGCCGAACTGGCTCGCGAAGTGGCCGATCAGGCCGGTCGCAAGGTGATCGTCGCCGGGTCCGTCGGCCCCACCGGCGAGATTATGGAGCCCGTCGGCCCCCTTACACACGCCTTGGCCGTTGAGATGTTTCATGAAACGGCGGATGGGTTGAAAGCCGGCGGCGCGGATGTGGGTTGGCTGGAAACGATCAGCGCACCCGAAGAATACCGCGCCGCCGCCGAAAGGGTTCAAACTTGCCGGCCTTGATTGGGTCGGCACGATGAGCTTTGACACCGCAGGCCGCACGATGATGGGCATGACCTCGGAAGCGATGGTCGATATGGTGCACGCGCTGGACAACATGCCGCTGGCATATGGTGCCAACTGTGGCACGGGCGCATCCGACGTGTTGCGCACGGTCTTGGGCTTTGCCTCCAAAGGCAAGTCGACACCGATCGTATCAAAAGGCAACGCTGGCATCCCCAAATACGTCGAAGGTCACATCCACTACGATGGCACACCTGAATTGATGGCCGATTACGCCGAAATGGCCCGCAATTGCGGTGCCTCTATCATCGGCGGTTGCTGTGGCACCATGCCGGAGCATCTGGTGCATATGCGCGAAGCCCTTGATAGCCGTCCCAAAGGCGACGCGCCGACACTGGAACAGATTGTCGAAGCGCTCGGTGCTTTCTCGTCCGCAAGCGACGGCACAGATGGCGAAGGTCCGGTGCGCGGCCCCCGCCGCGGCCGTCGCGGCGCGAAACCGGTCTAGAATAGATCCAACTGTGCGCTCGCCTGCCTGGGCGGGCGGAACAAATCGCAGCGCATGGGCGGTGAAAGGGTGGATAATCCCAGCCTTTTCACTGCCAAATCAAAGCGTTGCGCGATGATGTCGGCATAAGGGCCCGTCCCGCGCATACGCGTATGCCAGTTCGCGTCATATGCCTTCCCACCGTGCATTTCACGCAAGCGCGCCATGATCCTGTTGGCCCGGTCCGGATAATGCTTGGCCAGCCAGTCCTGCATCAACTCTGACACCTCGTGCGGCAAGCGCAGCATGATCCAACTGGCCGATCGCGCGCCAGCATCACGCCCCACCTCGAGGATTCCCTCAAGTTCCGGGTCAGTTAGCGCCGGCACCATCGGCGACGCCATCACCCGCACCGGAATGCCTGCTTTGGCCAGGCGTTCGATCATCTGTAAACGGCGTCCTGGCGCGGGCGCGCGCGGCTCCATCAACCGGCCAAGCCTGGCGTCAAGGGTCGTGACCGAAATGCCGACCCGGACCAGCCCCCGCGTGGCCATATCTGACAATATATCGATGTCGCGTTCAATCAGGCTGCCCTTGGTGACAATGGCGACGGGATGATTGACCTCGGACAAAACCTCGAGCAGGTGACGGGTGATTTTGTATTTCTTTTCAATCGGCTGATAGGGGTCCGTATTCGTACCGATGGCGATCGGGGCCACCTGATAGCGTTTCGCCGCCAATTCCCGCCGCAAAACGTCAGCCGCCTGCGGGCGAGCAATCAACCGGGTTTCGAAATCCAGCCCCGGCGACATGCCAAGATAGGCGTGACTGGGCCGCGCGAAACAGTAAACGCAGCCATGTTCGCAGCCCCGATAGGGGTTGATCGACCGGTCAAACGGCAGATCAGGAGAGCAGTTATAGGTGATGACACTGCGCGCCGCCTCCTCGCTCACATGCGTGCGCATCATCGGCAACGGCCCCTCGTCGAGGTCCCAACCGTCGTCGACAGCGTCAACGGTCAGCCGCTCGAAACGCCCCGCGACATTGCCCGAAACGCCCCGTCCTGCCAGATTATATCTATGCTCTTCACGATCCATTTAAAACTTTTGGAACAAAGTATGAACACGGTCAAGTATCAATCGTCAAACCATTGTTTTACAGGCGGATCAGCGCTAACTGAAAAGAAAGCGTCGCGTCGCACTTGATGCGGGCCGTGTCGCAAAATGCACGATGTTTTATCATTTTCCGTGACAAAAGGGCGAAAGCCCGCGCGGGCAAGTTAACCGATGAGGAACGACTATGTCGGATGAAGACGAAATTATCCTTGCCGATCTGGACGACGAAGAACTTGTTCAGCAAATGTTCGACGATCTCTATGATGGTATGCGCGAAGAGATCGAAGAAGGCGTGAACATTCTGATTTCGCGCGGATGGGCCCCCTATGACGTCCTGACCAAAGCGCTTGTCGGCGGCATGACCATTGTCGGCGCGGATTTCCGTGACGGTATCCTGTTCGTTCCCGAGGTTCTGCTTGCTGCGAACGCGATGAAGGGCGGCATGGCCATTCTCAAGCCGTTGCTGGCTGAAACCGGTGCACCGCGGGTCGGCAAAATGGTGATCGGCACAGTCAAAGGCGACATCCACGATATCGGCAAGAACCTTGTGTCGATGATGATGGAAGGTGCCGGATTTGAAGTGGTTGATCTGGGCATCAACAACTCGGTCGAGAAATATCTTGAAGCGATGGAAACCGAAGGCCCCGATATTCTGGGCATGTCCGCCCTGCTGACCACGACCATGCCGTACATGAAGGTCGTGATCGACACGATGATCGAACAGGGCATTCGCGATGACTATATCGTTCTGGTCGGTGGTGCCCCGCTGAACGAGGAATTCGGCAAGGCTATCGGTGCAGACGCCTATTGCCGGGATGCCGCCGTCGCCGTTGAAACCGCCAAGGAATGGGTCGGTCGCAAACACAATAGCGCCAAGGCCTGAGCCTGTGATATAAAGTGCAAGGGCCTCTCCCGAACCGGAGGGGCCTTTGTCGTTTGAAGGACACCATGCAGCAGCCATCAGATCAGCACCTCACCGAAAACGGTCTCGCGCTTGAGGCTGCCAAGGGTCGCATTCTGCTGATCGCCTGCGGTGCACTGGCCCGCGAAATACTGGACCTGAAGGCCGCCAATGGCTGGACACACCTGGATTTAACCTGCCTGCCCGCCAACTTGCATCTATACCCGGAAAAGATCACCGATGCCGTGCGTGCAGCCGTGGCCAAGCATCGCGACCAATATGACGATATCTTTGTGGTTTACGCCGATTGCGGCACCGGTGGATTGCTGCAAGCTGCCTGTGATGAAATGGGAGTGCAGATGGTCGCAGGCCCCCATTGCTACAGCTTTTACGAAGGCAACGCCCGGTTCGCCGAAACCGCAGAGACCGAAATTACGACCTTTTATCTCACGGATTTTCTGGTTCGCCAATTCGACGCCTTCATCATCAAGCCGATGGGCCTTGATCGCCACCCCGAACTGCGTGACATGTACTTCGGCAATTATGAAAAACTCGTGTATCAGGCTCAGACCGACGATCCAGCCCTGACCGAAAAGGCCAAAACCTGCGCCGCAACACTGGGCCTCATCTTCGAGCGGCGCTTTACCGGCTACGGTGATCTAAAGGTCGCGCTCGAGTCTCTGTGATCTTCATTTTGCTAAATAAACTCACCTGGCGCATCACCGGCCCCAAACACACCGCCCGCTGACGGCCTCAGGCTTGCGCGGCCGCAGTCTCGCGCACCCGTTCGATCATCGCGGTCAGCCCGTTTGACCGCTGCGCCGACAGATGTTCATTCAACCCAAGCCGCCCCATTTCGGCACGCGCGTCCACGGCAAGCACTTCCGCTGGTGACAGGCCATTGTATAGGGTCCGCAGCACCGCGATCAGCCCGGACACGATCATTGCATCGCTTGCGCCGTCAAAATGCAGGGTACCGTCGTCGAATTGTGCATGCAGCCAGACTTGGCTGGCGCAGCCATCGACCTTGGTGGCAGGCACGCGCAAAGCTTCGGCTAAGGGGTCCATCCCCTTGCCCAGATCAATCACATGCCGATAGCGGTCTTCCCAATCGTCCAGAAATTCGAAATCTTCGACCAGTTCCTCAAACGCCTCTGTCGCCACGATGTGTCCTTCTTTCAATTACAAGACAGGTAGGTTGCGCATTGCGAAACGTCCACCCCTTCCCAACGGGTCTGGGATGGGTTAGTCAATTAACACGGTAATTTCCACGGTAATTTCTACGGCGGGCCCTATGCGCAAAACCTTCTCAGCCCTATTGGTATCGACCCTCGTTCTGACGGGCTGCGCAACAGTGCGCGACAGCCGTGTGAACCCCTTTAATTGGTTCGGCACCGCGCAATCGGAACCGCGCGCGCAGACTGCGGCCAATACCAATCCGCTGATTCCCCAAAGCGCGGGCCTGTTTGCAAGCGCCCGTGCAAAGACCGAAGTCTATCTTGGGCAGCCCATGGATCAGGTCACCAATCTGACAGTTGAAAAGACACCCGGCGGTGCCGTGATCCGCGCGACAGGCCTTGCCGCCCGGCAGGGCATTTACAAGGTCCAGCTGACACCTGCGAACGAAGACGAATTGCCGGTGGACGGCGTGCTGACCTATCGCCTTGAAGGGATCCAGCCCGTCAACACATCAGTTGGTACCCAACCCACCCGCGAAGTGATCGCAGCGCGTGCCGTTACCGACCAGATGCTGGCCGGTGTGCG
Source organism: Roseobacter sp. GAI101 (assembly GCF_000156335.1). GTDB lineage: Bacteria > Pseudomonadota > Alphaproteobacteria > Rhodobacterales > Rhodobacteraceae > Sulfitobacter. Next base: position 514,230 of record NZ_DS999213.1, on the reverse strand, counting down.
GATGATCCGTATTGAAGGCCAGCGAAACGCGCTGACATCCCGTCGCTAAAAACTTATTAGGATGAAAGGGTTAGAGCCTAAAGCTCAACCACTTTCACATCCGATCCCACTGCCGTCAGTGCGATTTTTCCTTGGCACAGACGCAACGCATCTTCACCGAAAACCTCGCGCCGCCACCCCTTGAGGGCAGGAACATCGCGCAGACCGCCAGCAATCCCATCAAGATCGGCAGCAGGCGCGATCAGCTTGGCCGCGACCCCGGCGCTTTCGGTCTTGGCCTTCAGCAACACCCGCAGCAAATCGGCCAGGGCCGGGTTCACCTGCAGCTTGTCGCGGCTGTTGTCCGGCTGCGGCATATCAGAGGCAGGGCAGTTCAGCCCGGCGGCCACCGCCTTCAGAATCCCATCAGCGATGTCGCCTTTGCGCGCCTCGCGCAGCAGCAGACGGGCACGGCCCAACTCTTCGTGGTTCTTGGGCTTGTTGCTCGCGAGTTCGACCATCGCATCATCCTTGTACACCCGGTTGCGCGGCACATTGTTGGCTTGTGCATAGGCCTCACGGAATGCGGCCAGCTCGCGGACCAGCGCCAGAAACTTTGACGAATTGGTCCGGGTTTTGACGCGCTTCCACGCGTCGCGCGGTTGGGTGATATAGGTGTCGGGACTGGTCAGAATCTCAAGCTCTTCTGCGACCCAGCGGGCACGGCCCGTTTCCTCGAGCTTTCTGGCGAGAAATTCATAGACCTGGCGGAGATGTGTGACATCGGCCAAAGCGTATTTGGCTTGGGCATCGGTCAACGGCCTGCGCGACCAGTCGGTGAAGCGGGACGTTTTATCCACCGCCTGATGGGCGATCTTGCGCACCAACGTCTCATATCCGACCTGTTCGCCGAACCCGCAGACCATCGCGGCGACCTGCGTATCAAACAAGGGTTCGGGGAAAACGCCAGCATCGACAAAGAAAATCTCGAGATCCTGACGCGCGGCGTGGAATACCTTGACCACCGAGGTATCGCGAAACAGCGCGTAAAGCGGTTCCAGCGACATGTCCCCGGCCAGCGGGTCAACCAGAACGGCACCGGAATCATCGGTGCCGGGCATTGCCATCTGAATCAGACAAAGTTTTGAATAATAGGTCCGCTCGCGCAGAAATTCGGTGTCTATGGTGACGTAATCATGGGTGGCGGCCTCTAGGCAATAAGCCTCAAGCTCGGCTGTGGTCGTAATTGTTTTCATGAGACTACTTTGAACAGAGGTTTAACGACAGGCAATGTGTAATCGAACAGGCGCAGGTTGAAAAGCGCACGCACGCCTAGCTTTCCAACATCAAAAAGCTGCGGTCCCCCCCGGCAAAGCGGCGCAGCACCGCAGGATAAAGCCGATGTTCCTGCACCAGCACCCGTGCGGCCAAAGCATCCGGCGTATCGCCGGGAAGGATCGGCACTGTGGCCTGCCCTAGAATCGGCCCGTCATCCAGTGCCGCGGTGACTTCGTGAACGGTGCAGCCATGCACGACATCCCCCGCTTCCAGCGCGCGGGCATGGGTGTGCAAACCTTTGTAAAGCGGCAGCAAAGACGGGTGAATGTTGATCATCCGACCAGCCCAGGCATCGGTAAATCCGCCCGTCAACTTGCGCATGAAGCCCGCCAGACAGATGATGTCCGGCGCATGGGGCATCAGGCGTGCGGTCAGTTCGGCCTCGAACGCCGCACGGTCGCCCTTGAACGGCTTGTGGTCGATGACTTCGGTGGGAATTCCACGTGCTTTCGCCCAGGCGATTCCGCCCGCATCCGCGACGTTTGACACAATCACGCAAGGCCGCGCGGGATGGTCGCCGGTCATGTCTTCGACCAGCGCCCGCATGTTCGACCCGCCACCCGACAGAAAAATAGCGACGCGTTTCGTCACAAAAGCTGCCCGCTGTAGTCAATGCCCGCGCCTGCCGTGACACGGCCCATCTCGTAGACAGTCTCGCCCGCATCGCCAAGCAGCGATTTAAGGCTCTCGGCCTGATCGGCGGACACCACCAGAATCATTCCGACACCGCAGTTGAAGGTCTTGAGCATTTCCGGTTCGGCCATCGAACCGATATCAGCCATCCACTTGAACACGCCGGGCATGTCCCAGGCATCAAGGTTGATCTCGGCTCCCAGATCTTCGGGCAGCACGCGGGGCAGGTTTTCTGTCAAGCCGCCGCCGGTGATATGGGCCAGCGCATGCACGCCCCCTGCCCTGATCGCCTGCAACGCCGGTTTCACGTAAAGCCGCGTGGGCGTCAGCAGCACTTCGCCCAGTGTTCCGTCGGCCCAGGGGCAGTTCGCCTCCCAACCCAGACCGGACATCGCCACCAGCTTGCGCACCAGCGAATAGCCATTGGAATGCACCCCGTCCGAGGCCAGCCCCAGCAGCACGTCACCGGCGACGACACCGCTTGGCAGATCCATGCCGCGTTCCATCGCGCCGACGGAAAAGCCCGCCAGATCGAAGTCGCCGTCGGAATACATGCCGGGCATTTCGGCCGTCTCGCCACCGATCAAGGCACAGCCAGATCCTTCGCAACCGCGTGCAATACCTTCAATGATGCGCGCGGCCTCTTCTGTCTCCAGCTTGCCAGTCGCGAAATAGTCGAGGAAAAACAAGGGCTCCGCCCCTTGGCAGACCAGATCATTCACGCACATGGCGACCAGATCGACGCCGACGCCGTCAACATTGCCCGTATCAATCGCAATGCGCAATTTGGTACCAACACCATCCGTGGCCGCCACAAGGATCGGATCGGTATAGCCCGCGCCCTTGAGATCGAACAGCGCGCCAAAGCCGCCAAGCCCGGACATGACCCCGGGCCGCTTGGTGCGCTTGGCCGCAGGCTTGATCCGTTCGACCAGCGCATTGCCAGCGTCGATATCGACACCTGCGTCTGCATAGGTGATTCCGTTTTTGGAGTTGGTCATCATCGGGCCCCGCCGCTTATTGCCTTTGCGAAAGCGGGTTATAGCACCACGCGCAGGCGCGCAATGCAAGACAGCCCCATTTGACGTTCTTAGCCTTGACGCGCTGCCCTTGCCCGCTTACGAAACCGATATGGCGGGCCTGTAGCTCAACTGGTTAGAGCAGAGCGCTCATAACGCTTTGGTTGCGGGTTCAAGTCCTGCCGGGCCTACCAAATCACCGCTTTTAATCTTTGTGTCCAATGATCATGCGCCACACGAAACCGGAACGGTATCGCAGGTGATTTCAATGACTTGCAAAGCGTGTATCCGACGATGAACCGCGATGACCGACGGCAAAATGCTGGGACAACAGGCGGGACCAACGGGAAGATTGACTACTGCATCCGGTGTTCCCTTTTCGAAGGGCTCTTTTGAGAAAGCTTGTATTTGACCCTGAAAATGCATTTTACCTCAGATGAACTGGGGCATGACTTTCTGCGCCATACTTGCCCTCTATGATCCCCGCGTAAGGAACCAAAGAATGTTGGAGCAACGTCTAAGAGAGCATCTTTGCGAGATCGCGAAGAAGGCGCAGCCCGTAACGTACCAGGCACTTGCAAAGGCCCTTGAGCTGTCACCCCCAAATACGATCCATCAGCTGACAGTCGCCCTCGAAAGTCTGATCGAAGAAGATGCCGCCGCCGCACGTCCATTGATTGCAGCTCTGGTCATCAGCAAGGCAAGAGGTGGATTACCTGGACCAGGTTTTTTCGAATGCGCAAAGCGGGTCGGGCTATATCACGGGCATCATTCGGGGCCAGAAGCGTCCGCCTACCATGAGGCCGAATTCAAGAGAGCTGTAGAGTTCTGGCAGTCGCCTTCGTCGTAGCGAACGGCACTTAGCGGACCTTTATACGGGGCGCATCTAAGAACCGCCAGGAGCCCGAAGGGCGTGGTGAATCGATGCGTCTGAATGTCAGCTCTCAGCGCGCCGAGATTGAGTATTTCGCTGATACACGCTAAAATAAATTGATGCTCAAGTTTGATGAAGAAACGACAAAGCTCCTCGAAATCGCCTATCAGGGTGGCGACGTAACCCGGCGAAGACGCAAGGCTTTCGATGCTCTCCACCTTGCCGAAGGTGATACGGTGTTTGATATCGGCTGTGGAAATGGGCTGCTGACCGAAGAAATCGCGCGTGCCATCGGGACAACCGGGCGCGTCATCGGTGTAGATCCCAGTGCAGATATGCGCGCTCTGGCCTCTGCCCGGTGTGCTGCAATTCCATCCGCACAAATCAAAGACGGTGTCGCCGGTAGGCTTAAGTTGCGAGACGGTGAGGCAGACAAGGCTGTCGCGGTACAAGTCCTCGAATATCTACCCGACATTCCGTCAGCGATTGATGAAGCGCACCGCATCCTGCGCGTTGGCGGCAGGTTTGTCGCCGTGGATACGGGGTGCAAGACACTTGACTGGTTCTCGGACGATAAAGATCGGATGCAACAAGTTCAGGCGGCTTGGGACCATCACTATACTGAGCCTCGTGTGGCAGCACTTTGGCCCAGACTGACACGCGAAGCCGGGTTTTCAGCGATAGAAGTCGAACCGTTTACGTTTTGCGATGTCACTTTGCGGCCCGATGGCATCGCTTTCATGTTGATGCACTTGATGTCACGCTACACCTCTGAGAACGGCCATATGACCGAAGCCGACACAAGAGCTTGGTTTGACGAGCAAGTGGCGCTTGCAAATGAAGGACGCTTCTTCTTCTCACTGACTTATTATCGAATGAGCGCTGTTAAACTGTAGATAGGGTGCAGCACACCAGTCAATTTGAGTGCTGCATCAAAGCTGCCATCGGCGCGAACGCAACGAAAGTCAGCCCGTCCCGCACACATTACCTTGGCGACGATCATCCTGTTCGGACGGCTCCTGTATCGCAAGACGGTTTCCGATCGACCAACCTACCGATTATCAGGACTATATTTGAGATTGTTGGTGCGGGTGAAGGGACTCGAACCCCCACGCCATAGGCGCCAGAACCTAAATCTGGTGCGTCTACCAATTCCGCCACACCCGCATTGCGTGCTCATTATCAAACAAGTTTGGCATATGCGAGGGCAAAAAAGACAAGACATAAACTGTTTTTTACCCTATTCCGAACAATACCTGAGGTAGGTAAACAAGAAAGAGACGCCCATGAAACCGAAAACGGTCGGGTGCGTAAGCGGACAGGATTCGCGAACGGGCCAGTATATGCCCTTTGTCAGCGTCGATAGTGGCCTGATATCTGGGACGAAGTTGCTAACACTCGACGGGGAAATTCCGGTGGAAATTCTTAGCGTCGGGGACAAGCTGATTACCCGCGACAGCGGTATTTCAAAAGTCATGCACATCCAGCGGACCACGCGCAAGGTTCACACGATCGCCTTTGCGGCCGGATCATTGGGGCACACTCGCCCGGAGTGTGATACGCTGTTGGCTGCAGATCAGATGGTTCTGATCCGTGACTGGCGCGCGCGGGCGATGTTCAGTTCTGAACGTGCGTTGGTCGCGGCGCGCACGCTTGTGGACGGGGAATTTATCCTTGATCAGGGCATTCAGGATCAGATGCTGATCCAGATCTTCTGCGACGGGCCGCATATCCTATACGCGGGCGGACTTGAACTGGGCACCGCTGATGCAAACCGCGCGCGCGGGGCCGTGCTGGACGCCGCCTGAAACATGAACGACCCGATCTAATTGGGTCGTCCCTTCACCAAATTGACGTTCGTACCGGACATTGCCTTCCCTGAGCGCGGACACATCGGAAATCCTCCAGATTGAACACTGCAAGGCTTCGACCGTCACGACCATGAAGCGATGCGCACAAAGCGTGCTCCGCTGGCTGTGAATTACGACACCTCCACTCCAGAATTCGGACCGAGATACAGATGCGTGTCCCGTACCCTGCCCGCGCCTGATCCCTGACCGAAAGCATCGCGCAGCACCGTCGACAGGAATCGCTTTGGCCTTATAATCACTGCCAGAATTGGCCCCGAGCACTGTTCTGCCACACGCATCTGAGCGTGGACCTTACGCGCCAAGCTTCAATCGTTCTTATTGTGCTTATTATTTAACCGCATCGCACATTTTTCGCGCTCTGCGATGAAAAATTCAGCGTCACATGTGGACTTCACTGGGCGGTTGGTAGACCGTCGATCAGGTCAATGAAATGACGCTTATGGATAAGTTTAGACATCGCCACTGGCAGGGAGGCCTCAGATGAAAAAGATCGAAGCTGTGATCAAACCGTTCAAGCTTGATGAAGTCAAAGAGGCCCTTCAGGACGTCGGCGTTCAAGGGCTTAGCGTGATCGAGGTCAAAGGCTTTGGCCGTCAAAAAGGCCACACGGAACTGTACCGCGGCGCTGAATACGTCGTCGACTTCTTGCCCAAGGTTAAGATCGAAATCGTTTTGGACGATGATCAGGTCGACGCGGCAATCGAAGCGATCGTAAACGCTGCGAAAACTGAAAAAATCGGCGACGGCAAAATTTTTGTCAGCGCGATTGAACAGACAATCCGCATCCGCACCGGTGAAACCGGTTCAGACGCGCTTTAATCCAACCCTAGGTTCAAGAGAGAGGATATCACCCAATGAGCACCAAGGAATTCCTGAAGAAGATCAAGGACGAGGACATCGAATACGTTGATGTGCGCTTTACCGATACACGCGGTAAACTGCAGCACGTGACGGTCGTTTGCGATCTGGTCGATGAGGATTTCATCGAAGAGGGCTTCATGTTTGACGGCTCTTCGATCGCGGGCTGGAAAAGCATCGAAGCATCCGACATGAAACTGATGCTGGACGTTGAAACGGCCTACATCGACCCGTTCTATGCTGAAAAGACCATCTGCGTTCATTGCTCCATTGTTGAGCCGGACACAGGCGAATCCTACGACCGCGACCCCCGCGGAACGGCGCAGAAGGCCGAAGCCTACCTGATCTCTTCAGGCATCGGTGACACCGCCTACATGGGTCCAGAAGCTGAATTCTTCCTGTTCGACAACGTCAAATTCTCGAATACAATCAACAAGGTATCCTACGAAGTTGATGCGTCTGACGCGTCCTGGAACACCGACACCGATTACGAGATGGGCAACACGGGCCACCGCCCCGGCCTCAAGGGCGGCTACTTCCCGGTCAACCCGATCGACGAAGCGCAAGACCTGCGCGCCGAAATGCTGTCCACGATGAAGCGCCTCGGCATGAAGGTCGACAAGCACCACCACGAGGTGGCGTCCTGCCAGCACGAACTTGGTCTGATCTTCGGCACACTGACACACCAGGCGGACGAGTTGCAGAAGTACAAATACGTGATCCACAACGTGGCACACGCATACGGCAAGTCGGCAACCTTCATGCCCAAGCCGATCTATGGTGACAACGGCTCCGGCATGCACGTGAACATGTCGATCTGGAAAGACGGCAAGCCCCTGTTCGCAGGCGACAAATACGCCGACCTAAGCCAGGAAGCACTGTATTTCATCGGCGGCATCCTGTCCCACGCGAAATCGCTGAACGCCTTCACCAACCCGTCGACCAACAGCTACAAGCGCCTGATCCCCGGCTTTGAGGCCCCCGTTTTGCGCGCCTATTCCGCCCGCAACCGGTCTGGCTGTGTCCGAATCCCATGGACAGAAAGCCCAAAGGCCAAGCGCGTCGAGGCCCGTTTCCCCGATCCCGCAGCCAACCCCTACCTGTGCTTCTCGGCACTGCTGATGGCTGGCCTTGACGGTATCAAGAACAAGATCGATCCGGGCGAAGCCATGGATAAGAACCTGTATGATCTGCCAGCCGAAGAACTGGCCGATATCCCGACAGTTTGCGGCTCCTTGCGTGAAGCGCTGGAAGAACTGCAAGGTGACATGGATTACCTGCTGGCCGGCGACGTGTTCACCAAGGACCAGATCGAAGGCTACATCGAACTCAAGATGGAAGAAGTGCACAAGTACGAGCACACACCCCACCCTGTTGAATTCGGCATGTATTACAGCTGCTGATCACAGCACATCGAAACGCGACGAAGGGCATCCCGATCGGGGTGCCCTTTGCCGTTTCAGCGCCCAATCGCACATTCACGTCAGTGTCACTAGGCAGACGCATCTGCAAAGGCTAATGTCCCGCAAATTGTTTCATCCAGAGGTAACCAATGCGTCCGATTTTTTCCCTTACGACAACGCTGTGTGTGATGTCAGCACTTGCATCCCCCCTTGCGGCTGCACAATGCGGCAACAACGCCGGTGGCTTTAACAGCTGGAAAGCCGCCTTTGCCCAAGAAGCGGCGGCGGCCGGTGTCGGGAAACGCGGGCTGGACGCCCTGGCAAATGCCCAATACGCGAGCCGGACGATTGCCGCCGACCGCAACCAGAAGTCCTTCAAATACACGCTGGACAAATTCATGCAGGTGCGTGGCGCGGATACGATCGTCGCCCAGGGCCGCAAGCGCAAGGCGCGCAATCCTGCCTTCTACCAGTCGCTCGAAGCGCGGTTTGGGGTGCCCGCAGGCGTCATCATCGCGATCCACGGGATGGAGACTGCCTTTGGCGGCTTCATGGGCGACAGTGCTGTCGTCTCTGCAATCACCACCCTCACCTATGATTGCCGCCGCTCTGATTTCTTCGCACCACACGCGATCGGCGCGCTTAAACTGGTAGACCAAGGGGCGATCAACGGGTCCACCAAAGGCGCAAAACACGGTGAACTCGGCCACACCCAGTTCCTGCCCGGCAACGCCCTGCGCTATGGCGTCGATGGCAACGGTGACGGGCGCGTGGATTTCTACGACCAGACCGATGCGCTCGCCTCGACCGCGAACTTCCTGCGCCAGAAAGGTTGGCAGCCCGGTGGCGGATATCAGGAAGGCCAGACCAATTTCAATGTGATCCAGCAATGGAACGCCGCTGGCGTTTATCAAAAAGCCATCGCGATCATGGCATCCCGCATCGACGGCTGATCCCAAGATCCGGCGCGCGCCTGAAACAGCGCGCGCCCCCACTTCCAAATGGCCTAAAATCCTCGCCGAAGGCATTCCAGCCTCGCCCCGGGCACGGCCCCTTGAAATCACTCCCAAGATCGACCATATGCCGATCTTAGGGAAAGGCCCCTGCCGTCCGCATTCCGGTGAAGCCCTTTCAAATACGACACACCTTCAATCTCGCCGATTGACGGGCAACGCGGACCCCCTTCGACTTTTGCGAGAGCAGGAGTGTAATTATGACAAACCAACCCGTTTCGACTAAACCCCCCTCGACAGATGTCCTGAAATTGCAGGCCAAACGCCTGCGGGCCGATCTTGCTGCCAAAGGCACACAGGTGACCCATGCTGCCACCCTTGAAATGGTTGCCCACCAATGGGGCGCGCGCGATTGGAACACGCTCAGCGCGCAGACCGGTGCTCCGACCACGGGATGGACGCCGGGCGACCGTGTATCAGGCCACTATCTGGCGCAACCGTTTAAAGGCGCTGTGATTGCCGCACGGCTCTCAACCAGCGGTATGTGGTCGCTGACCTTGCGCTTTGATCAGGCTGTCGATGTGGTGACATCAAAGCTGTTCAGCAACCTGCGCAAACAGGTGAACGTCACGGTCGATGCGCAGGGCGTCTCTCCGCGCAAGACGTCGGACGGTCAGCCACATCTTGTGTTGACCCCGCGCTAAGCGCTTGCGTCTGCTGGGCTTTGCCTCTGGCAGACGCATTCGGTGCACCAGACCTAACCGCGCACGACAAAGCTGTGGATCGTGAATACGACCGCATCTGTTTCCGGAAGGCGCAAGATACACTGCCGCTCCGATCGAATGAAAGGCATGTCCTCCCCGACCTCACGGCGGCGGGGCTGGTGCAAATCGGGATCTGCATAGCGCAACTTGTTGAACCGCCACAAAGGCCGCCCCACCCGCACCCCGTCAAACAAACGCTGCACACGGCGGGCAATGTTATCGTCATACTCATTCACCGGATCATGAATGCCGGTCAACGGGCGCTCGACCTTTTCAGCCAAGCGCCAATTCGCGGGAAAGCACAAAACCGCCGCCGTCAGCACGTGTTCCTGGCCTCGTTTTTGCAAAATACAGATGTCTTCCTGAACCAGATGACCCAAGCAATGCAGCGGGGCCGTCCGGTCGATCGGCACGCAGCGCCCATCCGGACATGTCACCTGCGCGGCACCAACCTCAAACCCCAACCCCGGCAAAATAGCCAATGCCTGCTCCAACACCTGACCGCTGGCTTCAAGCGCTTCATCGCTTTGATAAAGTACAAAAGCCGTCTGTTGCGCCAAAAGCTCGGCCCGATATGCCATTTGTGCAGCATAAGCGTCGTCCACCCGCAGCCAATCGTCCGGCGTGCAAGGGGACACCCCCGGCAACCCCGGCGCACCATGCTGTGCTTCCGGCAAACTCTTCTGCAAAATCAAACTTACGGCCTCCCTGATATGACCCATTTGCCCCCGAAGTAACACGGGAACTGACGCCTTCCCGCACGTGGACGGCCACACCGCGAACTTCTCTGGCTCTCAAATATACTCGCCGAAGGCAAAAAATCTCTTCTGGATCGTCAAAAGAGATTTTATGCCTTCGGCGAGGATTTAAAACCATTTGGAAACAAGGGTTATTCAGCCAAAGCTGCATTCAACGCGGGCAAAAATCGCTGTTCATAGTCGCTGCCGACAAGCGGGCCTGCAAAGCGGAAAAGCACCGTTCCATCGCCGTCGATGATGAATGTCTCCGGTGGGGCCGTCACACCCCAGTCGATTGCGGTACGCCCCTGCGGGTCAAAGGCGATCCCTTTGAAAGGATTGCCGTCACCGGTCAGATAGCTGGTTGCCGCGCGCTCTGTGTCTTTGAAATTCACCCCGATTATCGCAATACCGTCGGCTTGCATCTCGAGCAGTTTGGGGTGCTCTGCACGGCAGGGCGGGCACCAGCTGGCCCAGAAGTTCACCAACGTGGTCTCTCCGGTTTTCAGGTCGGCAGCGGAGGCCGTGGGAAAGGATGCCAGAGTTTTTTCAGGCAATGCCGGGGCCTGCTGTCCGATCAAGGTCGAGGGCAACCCTTCAGGATCGGGGCGGAACATCCCAAAGGCAGCGAGCGCCACGAAGGCGACAAAGATCAGCGGCGGCGCGATCATCAGGGGCGATATTTTAGCCACGTCTTTGCGCCTCGATTTTGGCAAGCTCGGCGCGCGCTCGGCGGCCCTTGCGCAGGGTCAGCAGGACAAGACCGGCAAGCAGAAGAAGCGAAGCGCCGTATGCTGCCATCACCTCGGTTGCGTATTTACCCAATTCGGGCATCAGACGTCCTTTCGCGAGCGCGCCAGCAGCGCGCGGGTGCGGCGCAGGCGGATTTCAGTACCAGTCCGGTAGAGCACGAGGGACAGGAACAACAGGCCGAACCCCACCATGCTGATCAGCAGCGGGTACCAGAAAACATCCGCCACGGTGCGCCCTCCGGTCGCGACCGGAACCGAAGTCCCTTGGTGCAGGCCCTGGTTCCAGAAATTGACCGCATAGCGCGACAGGATCGCAAAGACCGATCCGACAAGGCACAGCACCGAGGTCAGGTCCGCCGCCGTATCGGGGTCCTCGACGGCCTCCCACAGGGCGATGTAACCCAGATAGAACAGGAACAGGATCAGGAAGGAGGTCAGGCGCGGGTCCCAGGCCCACCAGGTGCCCCACATCGGCTGGCCCCAGATCGCGCCGGTCACGAGCGCGATCAGCGTCATGGTCAAGCCGACAGGTGCAGCGGCCTTGGCGGCCAAAGCACTGACATGGTGGCGGCGGATCAGCCAGATCAGCGACGTGACCAGCATCATGAACCAGGCGTTGATCGCCATCAGGGCGGCGGGCACATGCAGATAGATGATCTTGACCGTCGACCCTTGGCGGTAATCATCCGGCGTCGCGAAAAAACCCCATGTCAGCCCCACAACCACACAGATCGCGGCCGCGGCCCACAAATAGGGTTGCACCCGGGCCGAGAGGCCCAGAAATTTCACCGGATTGGCATATTCCCACAAAGACATGTTTGGTATCTAACGCTCCGTTAATGGTCACTCAATGGGCAAAACGCCACAGCTTCCGCCCGTGTTGTCGCCCTGTTCATCGCCCCATTCATCGCAATGTCATCCGCAGCACGGCCGCCGAAGCGAAGGGCATCAGCGCAATGGTTCCCAGGGTGATGCCTGCAAGCAGCGTCAAGGGTGTGCCGGGGTCAAGCCCCATAGCGCCGCGACGCGCGGCTTCAGCCCCGAAAATAAGGGTCGGAACATACAACGGCAAGACCAGCAGCGACATCAGCAGCCCCCCGCGTTTGATCCCGACCGTCAGCGCCGCACCGAAAGTCCCGATCACCGACAGCGCAGGCGTGCCCAGTGCCAGCGACGCAATCAGCCACATGAAGCCGGAGGGCGCGAGGTTCAACATCAGCCCCAGTACGGGCGCGGCGAGGACCAACGGCAAGCCCGTGGTCAGCCAGTGGGACAGCGCCTTGACGCTGAGCGCCGCCTCAAGCGGGAGGGGTGCAGTGGCCAGCAGATCTAACGTGCCATCCTCGAAATCCAGCGCCAGCAGACGGTCCAGCGACAACAGACAGGCAAGCAATGCGCCCAGCCACAACACGCCCGGCGCGATGGTGGACAGCAATTCCGACTGCGGCCCGACGCTGAATGGGACTAGGACCGTGACGATCAGAAAGAACGCGAGCCCAAGGCCAAAGCCGCCGCCTGCGCGAAAGGCCAGCATCAGGTCGCGGCGCAGCAGGGCGATCACAAGAACGCCTCGTCACTGGCACCGCTGCGGGTGTCTGCCGTCGCGCGGTAGGGCGTGATGTCAAAGGTTTGCGCGTTCAGCCCCAGATCGATATGGGTCGCAATCAGGGCCATGCCACCTGCCCCCAGATGCGCCGTCACTGCGGCGGCAAACATCGCGACGGCATCAGCGTCGAGCGATACGGTAGGTTCATCCAGAACCCAGACGCGGCGGCCTGTCACCATAAGCCGCGCCAGCCCCAGCCGGCGCTTTTGACCAGCGGACAAGGTACCCGCAAGGCGGTCTATTAATGGCCCCAGCTGGTAGGCCGCCAATGCCGCCTCAATATCCGAATGGCCAAAAACCTGCGCCCAGAATTGCAGGTTCTCTGCCACGCTCAGCATTGCCTTGAGCCCGTCAGCATGCCCGGCATAGGCGATGGTTTCATCCGCGCCCTCGATCACACCGGACAAGGGCTTTTGCAGCCCCGCAATCGTGCGCAGCAGCGTGGTTTTGCCCGCGCCATTGGGCCCGCGCAAGATCAGTGCCTGCCCCGGGGCGATGGCAAATGACACGTTGCCAAGCACCGGAACGCCGCCACGGGCGACCGCAAGGTTCTGGATTGAAAGGGTCATGTCAGACGGGGATCATCGCAAGGGCAATGCGGCGGCCTTCGCTGAGCAGGACGTTATAGGTGCGGGACGCCGCAGGGGACGACATCACCTCAAGCCCCAGGCCTGCATCTTCCAACTGGCGGCGCAGATCTGCAGGCAGATGCGCGATGTCAGCCCCCATGCCCACGAACAAGATGTCGATCTTGCCGGCCAGCGCCAGCAGCGCATCAACATCGTCGAAACCGGCCCAGGACAGCGTGCCCATCGGCCCTGCGATCACCGGACCGTGCACGACCTCTCCGCCGATGCGGAAAAAGCCGGGGCCATAGCCTTCGACGGGTTTGGCATCGGTGAAAACGACTTCGTTCAAACGCATCAGATTATCCTTTCCACAGCGGCAGACCGATAATAGCCGAAAGCGCGATGACAATATAGGCCACCGTGCGGAAAACACGTTCGGCCTGTGGGTCAAAAAGCCGCGCGCCGATCATGTTGGCCAACACATTGGGGATGCCCATCATCAGACCCAGGGCGACAATCTGCCAGACCAGCAGATCGCCGATCCAGAGCATGGCAAACAGCAGCAGGTCAATGCCCACCAGATAGAGCAGAAAGTTCGCGCGGATCACGGCGATGGGCAGTTTGCTTGCCATATACAGCATGATCACAGGCGGCCCTGCGATCCCTGCAAAGCCCGTCATGAACCCGCCCAAGGCCCCCGTGCCAACAACCAGTGGCCGGTTCAACGCGCCACCATAGCGCCAGCCGGTGATCAGCAGCGCCAGCAAGGCCATCACGATGCCCGACACGACCCAGCCAAAGGGTTCGGGCGGCATCACCGACAAAAGCCAAAGCCCCAGCGGCAACGCGACCACAACGCCCGCGAGCAGCAGACCGATGTCGCGTTTGGTGCCGATCCGCAGTGCAGAGGGAAGATTGGGCAGCGGGCCAAGCAATTCGGCTGCCGTCAAGAAAATTACTGCCTGCACCGGGGTCAGGACGGACGCGGCCACCGGCATGATGATCATCGCGCTGCCAAACCCGGCAAAGCCGCGCACAAGGCCGGCGACGATAACGCTAGCCAACAGCCAGATCAGACCAGTGTCCGACCCGGCTGCGGCTAAAACCTCATGCATCTATGTTTGCGTATTGGCCTGTGTTGGGGTCCTTCTTGGACCAGTCACGCTTGACGCCAAGGAAAAGCACGACGTTCTTCGCCACATAGACCGAAGAATACGTCCCCACGATCACACCCCAAGTGATGGCGAATACAAACCCACGGATCACGTCGCCGCCCAGAACCAGCAGCGCGATCAGCGCCAACAGCGTGGTGCCCGACGTCATCAATGTCCGGCTGAGGGTTTCGTTCACACTCAGGTTCATCAGGTCGCGCAACGGCATCTTTTTGTACTTGCGCAGGTTTTCACGCAAGCGGTCAAAGATCACCACCGTGTCGTTGATCGAATAGCCGATGATTGTCAGGATCGCGGCGATGACAGGCAGATCAAAGCGGATTTGCAGGATCGAAAAGATGCCGATGGTCAGGATCACATCGTGGAAAAGCGCCGCGACAGCCCCGACCGAAAACTGCCATTCGAACCGCAACCAGATGTAGATCAGGATCGCCCCAAGCGACGCACCTACAGCCAGGAATGCCGTCTGGATCAGTTCCCCCGATACTTTGGGGCCAACAGATTCAACCGACGTGAAAATGATGTTCGGTGCCACGGTTTTCAACGCGGTTTCGACGTTGGCGATCATCTCGGGCGTGGCGGCTTCTTCGCCTTCCTGGGATTGAATCCGGACCATCGCGACATGCTTTGTTCCGTCACTGGTCGGGTCGAAAACCTCAGAGATCGAGATGTCGCCAAGTTCAAGCGGATCCAGTGCGTTACGGTAGGCCGCAACATCCACCACCGTATCGCTTTGGGTGCGCAGGGTCGTTCCCCCACGGAAGTCGATCCCGTAGTTCAAACCCATGGTGAACCAGACCGCCAAGGCCAGAACTACCGCCACGCAAGACGCGCCGAAGGTCAGCTTGGCATGTTTGAAGAAATCAATGTTCGTATTATCGGGAACCAGTTTCAGGCGGATCATATCAGCCTCCTATACCGTGATGGTCTTGGGGCGGCGGCGCTCGAACCAGAAGACCACCATCAGACGTGTGACGAAATATGCCGTAAAGACCGACGTGACGATACCAATCCCCAAGGTCACCGCAAAACCGCGCACCGGGCCGGAGCCAAGCACGAACAGGATGATCGCGATGATGAAGGTGGTGATGTTGGCATCAAGAATGGCGCTAAGCGCGCGTTCATAGCCAAGGCTGATTGCGCGGGCCGGACCCTTTGCGGTTTTCAGTTCTTCCTTGATGCGTTCGAAGATCAGCACGTTGGCGTCCACCGCCATGCCCACAGTCAAAACGATCCCGGCGATGCCCGGCAGGGTCAGCGTGGCTCCGATCAGGCTGAGAAGCCCGAAGATCATGCCGACGTTCACGACCAGCGCAACGTTGGCAAAGAAACCGAACAGCCCGTAGGTCGCCCACATGAAAAACAGTACGGCGACAAAGGCGACGGTCGTGGCGATCTGCCCGCGTCGATGCTGTCCTGGCCCAACTCTGGCCCGATGGTGCGTTCTTCGAAAAGGTCAGGCCCGCAGGCAAGGCCCCTGCCCGCAGCAGCACCGCCAGATTGGTCGATTCCTCGACCGAGAAATTGCCGGTGATGATGCCCGAACCACCGGGGATCGCGCTTTGGATGGTGGGGGCGCTGATAACGGCATCGTCCAGAACGATGGCAAAGGGTGCGCCAATGTTCTCGGCCGTATAGGTCCCGAATTTCCGCGCGCCCGTGGTGTCAAACCGGAAGCTCACCGCTGGGCGGCCATTCTGGTCAAAGCTGGGCTGCGCATCGACCAGCTCTTCGCCGGTCACGACCGGAGCGGTTTCGATGATATAGAACACGCCGGGGGCTTCGGCATCGGGCAGCAGCGAATTGCCCAGACCGGGGGCCGCATTGGCGTCTGCGCCACGGTTCACGACGGGGTTAAAGGTCAACTGCGCGGTCGTACCGATGATGGCCTTCAATTCCGACGCTGATCCGATGCCGGGCACCTGGATCAGGATACGGTCCGATCCCTGACGCTGGATCGTGGGTTCGCGGGTGCCGACCTCGTCGATACGGCGGCGGATGATTTCCAGCGATTGCTGCATGGTACGTTCGTCTGTCGCCTGCTTTTCCGCATCCGACAGGGTGAGGGTCAGGATATCTTCCGCACCGCTGACGACGATGTCATTCGCCCCTGCGCCGGTGATGGTCTGGACAGGCCGTGCAAGCCCGCGCGCGACCTCAAGCGCCTGCGCCATCTTGTCGGTGTCATTGATCCGCACGCGCAACTCGCCCTCGGGGGCCTCGACCCGGCGCACGGGGGTGATGGACCGCAGCGCGTCGCGCACCTCGGGCCATGTCGCCTCCATCCGGCTGGCATAAACATCCGCGACATTTACTTCGGCCAGCAGATGCGCACCGCCGCGCAAATCAAGGCCAAGGTTCACCAGACGCTCGGGCAGCCACTCGGGCCACAGGTCCGCCTGCGCCTCAAGCTCGGGCGTGGACCCGGCCACATCAATCGCCTTGAGCGCGTCGTTATGCTGCTCGACGGGGCCGTAAAACGCATTCGGCAGCGCCAGATACAGGCCAGCCACACAGGTGAGGATGATCAACACCCGTTTCCACAGATCGATCTGAAGCATGGCTCAGGCCCTTCTTAACGCTGCCGTTTGGGCAGTTTACTTAGCTGGTTCTGTCTTGGAGACAACGGTCGCGATGGTCGACTGAACAACACGTACCTTGACGTTTTCGGCCAGCTCGACCTCAAGCTCGCCGTCATCCTTGACCTTGACGACCTTGCCGATCAACCCGCCCTGGGTCACAACCTGATCGCCGCGGCGCAGACCGTCGACCATGGCCTTGTGTTCCTTTACCTTCTTCTGCTGAGGGCGGATGAGCAGAAAATACATGATCGCGAAGATCAGAATGAGGGGCACGAATTGCTGGATGCCTTGCATGGGGATGGTCCTTTTATTGAGGGAGCACGCCCGTTCCGGCCTGCCGTCGAAGTTTGGCGGAACCTAGGTCCAGATGCAGGGCTTTGCAAGGAGGCTTCACGCCTATTTCAGGCCCATCGGGCCGTTGGCGTGCTTATGACACGGCTTCAGCCTCCGTCGCGCGGTTTGAGCGGTTGGCAGATGAGTGGTTTCGCGCCAAAGGTGGTGGGGTAAGGCGATCCCCGCCTGAGCATTCAAAATTGTAGGCACAATGGACGATATTATTTTTGAGATCCGCCAACGTGACCTAATTGGGTTGATCCTGCTTCTTGCATTTTTGGTCGTGCCTTTGGGAATTTCGCGACTTCCTTACAAGGGCGATCCCAACAAGCCTCCTCTTTTTGATCAACTCCAAAACCGCATGGGGCTTGGCGGCATAAACTCTGGTCTACTTTTCATTGCAATTGCCCTGTGGGCTGCGATTTTCGCATCGCTGGCTCTGGGTTTACTCGGAGTGCTCTGGTCGTTCATCCTGTCGCCAATCCCTCAAGAAGGAGAGATTTGGAACTGGCGTTTTTCAGTAGCCAAGATGACAGCACTCACCGCGACCCTTGGGGCGGTGGTGGCGCTCCCCTTTACATTGATCCGCCTGACATTCACGCGAACTCAGACTGAAACAGCGGTCGAAGCATTGTTTAATGACAAGATCAACGCAGCGGTCGAGGATCTTCATGCGCAGCGTCAGATTTCGGTTGAGGTCACAGATGGTGAAACGAAAACCCATGAAACAGTATGGCAGGACGATGTGACCCGCAGAAACGGTGCGATTGACCGGCTTGAGGGGTTGGTTCAGGAAAACCCGGCATCCGCAGAACGGGTCGCCCGCATGCTGTCCGTCTATGTGCGCGAGCTATCCCAGGAATATAAACCAGTCCCGACGCCTGAAACCACCAATCGTCAAAATTTACGGACATGGGCGCGCAAATTGAATGCGGTGAGATCCGACATGCAGAATGCGGTTCTAGTACTGGGGCGACTGCAAAGTATTTCGGGCGTGACCGAGTTGGCCGGGTTGGTCGATCTTTCGGGTACAAATCTTCAGGGCTTCGATCTATCAACGCTGTCCTTTGAGAAAAGTAATTTTTCCGCAGCGCAGTTGCAGGGGGCAAACCTCAGAGATGCGCAATTGCAAAGAACGAGTTTAAGATCAGCGCATTTACAGGGGGCTTTCCTCAACGGTGCGCGGTTGCTGGGGGCGGACATCAGGTGGGCGCAGTTGCAGGGGGCGTACCTTGGCGGAGCGCATTTACAAGGGGCGAAACTCAGCGGGGCGCTGTTGCAGGGAGCATACTTAGGCGGCAAAGCCCACTTGCAGGGGACCAAGCTCAGGAGAGCGCAGTTGCAAGGGGCGCACCTCAGATTGGCGCAGTTGCAAGGGGCGGACCTCAGCGAGGCGCAGTTGCAGTGTGCAGACCTCCGAGGAACCTACTTTAACGCTTCAACTTCCTTTAGAGAGGCCGATTTCAGAGGTGCAGCGTTTTACGCGGTCGATTTAACCGATACTTCCATAACTCGCGAGCAATTAGATACGATGTACGGTGATGCCACCGTCACCCTGCCCGGCGGCCTTGGCCCGGACCACGAAAGCTGGCCAGCCCAATGGAGCAAGGAAGAATTAGACTGGGATGACTTCGAAACCCAATGGCGCGCCTTCCAAGCCTCTATCGGCCAAGACCCCGACAACCCCACCTAACACCACATCTGGCCCCGCGATCTACAATCGGGCATAAGGCGGGCAAGGCCTCAGGCGATTCAAGATCAAAGGACAGACCCATGCATGACATCAAAGCCATCCGCGAAAACCCTGATGCGTTCGACGCGGCCCTTGCGCGGCGCGGGGATGCGCCTGTTACGGGCGAAATCCTTGCTCTGGACACAGCGCGGCGCGGGATGATCAACGCGGCGGAAACGGCGCAGGCCGAACAGAACAAGGCCTCCAAACTCGTCGGGGCCGCCAAGGCCAAGGGCGATGAAGCCGAATTCGAACGGCTGCGCACGCTGGTCAGCGACAAGAAGGCCGAAGTGACGCGGATGCAGGCCGAGGCCAAGGACCTGGACGCACAACTGACCGACATGCTGGCACGCATCCCCAACCTGCCCGCCGATGATGTGCCCGAAGGGGCAGACGAGAATGACAACGTCGAGGTGAACCGCTGGGGCGACGTGCCCAGCTATGACTTCGCCGCGAAAGAGCATTTCGAGATCGCCAGCGTCGCCGCGTCGATGGATTTTGAAACGGCGGCCAAGACGTCGGGCGCGCGTTTTGTGATGCTCAAGGGGGCCGTGGCGCGGGTGCATCGTGCCTTGGCGCAGTTCATGGTCGATACCCATGTGGATCACAACGGTCTGACCGAATACGCCACCCCCGTGCTGGTGCGCGACGAGGCGATGTATGGCACCGACAAGTTGCCGAAATTCGGCGATGACAGCTATCAGACGACGAACGGCTGGTGGCTGATCCCCACCTCTGAGGTGACGCTGACCTATTCGGTGTCCGGCGATGTCCTGGAAGAAGCCGCTCTGCCCCGCCGCATGACCGCGCATACGCTGTGCTTCCGGTCCGAGGCAGGATCGGCAGGCCGTGACACATCGGGCATGCTGCGCCAGCACCAGTTCGAAAAGGTCGAGATGGTGTCGATCACCCACCCCGACGCGTCCGACGACGAACAAAAACGCATGCTGCGCTGCGCCGAGGATTTGCTGGAACGTCTGGGCGTGCCCTACCGCACCGTGCTGCTGTGCACCGGCGACATGGGCTTTGGCGCGCGGCGGACATTCGACATCGAAGCGTGGCTGCCCGGTCAGAATGCCTACCGCGAGATCAGCTCGGTCTCGACCACGGGTGATTTCCAGGCCCGCCGCATGAACGCGCGGTTCAAGCCGGCCGATGGCAGCAAGCCGCAATTCGTGCATACGCTGAACGGGTCCGGTCTTGCTGTCGGG
Source organism: Roseobacter sp. GAI101 (assembly GCF_000156335.1). Classification (GTDB taxonomy): domain Bacteria; phylum Pseudomonadota; class Alphaproteobacteria; order Rhodobacterales; family Rhodobacteraceae; genus Sulfitobacter. The sequence goes on along the minus strand of NZ_DS999213.1, from coordinate 493,844 downwards.
CGCTGCCTGATCGCGGTGCTTGAAAACGGACAGCAAGCGGACGGATCGGTGCAACTGCCCGACGTTCTGGCCCCCTATCTGGGCGGCAAGACCCTCTTGGGTGCCGATGGCGTGCTGGTCTGATTGAAACGGCAGGCCGTCAGACTAGGTCCCGCTTTAGTTCAACTAAAAGGATACACCCGATGGGACGCACCCTGACCGCTGTGCTGACGCTGATGTTGACCATCGGCTTTGCCGTTTCGCCGTTTCTGGTACCCAGCTTTGCCGGATTTGACCCTGATCAATTTCCCGTGCCCCAGATTGACCCGTCGGTACAGCCGGCGGGCTACGCGTTTTCGATCTGGGGTGTGATTTATCTCTGGCTCATCATCGGGATGGCCTGGGGGCTTTGGAAAGCCCGCGAGGATTTCATCTGGCATGACATGCGCGGGCCGCTGTGCGTGTCGCTGTTCGTCGGCTGTTTCTGGCTGGCAGTCGCGGTGGCAAGCCCGATCTGGGCCGCGGTGCTGATCTGGGTCATGTTGATCGGCGCGCTGGTGGCCTTGTTCAAATCCCCGCAAGACAACCGCTGGTTTGCAGCCCTGCCCGTGGGACTATACGCAGGCTGGCTAAGCGCTGCGTCTTGCGTGTCGCTGGGCCTGCTTGCAGCAGGCTATGGGTGGATGGGCGAAGATACCGCAGCGCTGGTGTTCGTGGGTTTGGCCATCGTGATCGCCGCGGGCGTACAGTCCACGCTGATGCGCGCACCGACCTATGGCATCGCCGTCATCTGGGCGCTGATCGGGGTCATCGTGCAGAATGCTGCGACCGCACCCACCGTGGCCGCCTTGGCCGCAGGTGGGGCGATCGCGCTGCTTCTTCCGACCTACAGGTCATGGCGCAAGGGCTAGGGGCTGACCGGAATTTTTCAAAAACTCCGATCCAGATTTTTCGAAAACCCTGGGTGCCTTTAGCGGTCCTTGCGGTGTCCTTCGGTATGTTTGCGCAGTTTTGACGGCTTGGACTTCTTGCGCCCTTTGTAGGGATTGGCGTCCGACTGGCCGCGCATCCACAGCCGGATCGGAGACCCCGGCATGTCAAAATCGATCCGCAAGCCGTTCACAAGATAGCGGTTATAGCTTTCCGGTACTTTATCCGGGTGGCTACACATCACGACAAACCCCGGAGGCCGGGTTTTCGCCTGCGTCATGTAGCGCAACTTGATACGCTTGCCTTGAGGTGCGGGGGGCGGATGCGCCTCCATCATGCCCGCGAGCCAACGGTTCAACTGCGCGGTGGTTACCCGGCGGTTCCACACGTCATAGGCGCGCATGATTGCGTTATGCAGCCGGTCAAGGCCACGCCCTGTCTTGGCAGAGACCGTCACCAAAGGCGCGCCCTTAAGCTGCGGCAACAAGCGTTCAAAGCTTTCGCGCAGGTCCTTGAGCTTGCCTTGCTTGTCAGTCTCGAGGTCCCACTTATTCACCGCGACCACAACCGCGCGGCCTTCACGCTCGGCCAGATCCGCGATTCGCAGGTCTTGTTGTTCAAACGGGATTTCCGCGTCCAACAGCACCACGACGACTTCGGCGAACTTTACCGCGCGCAACCCGTCACTAACGCTGAGCTTTTCAAGCTTTTCCTGAATCTTGGCCTTTTTGCGCATCCCTGCAGTGTCGAATATCCGCATCGGCACGCCTTCCCAGACGGTGCGCAGTGAAATTGCATCACGGGTGATCCCGGCCTCGGGCCCCGTCAGCAGGCGGTCCTCGCCCATGATCTGGTTGATCAGCGTGGATTTGCCCGCGTTGGGGCGGCCCACGACGGCGACCTGCAACGGCTTTGCATTGGTTGGCACGGGAACGGGTGCATCTTCATCGCCCAGTTCTGCCTCTTCCTCGGTCAGGTCCACATCTGTTTCGGGCGTGTCCGTATCAACGCGTTCGGAAAAGCCGTCAGCGATGGGCATCAAATGGGTATAGAGGTCGTTCAACCCCTCGCCATGTTCTGCTGACATGCGGATCGGTTCGCCCAGCCCTAGGCTATACGCCTCAAGAACGCCGGCGTCTGCGGCCCGACCCTCGCCCTTGTTGGCGGCCAGAATCACATGGGCTGATTTCTTGCGCAGGATATCGGCAAAGACCAGATCGGATGGCGTCACGCCAACGCGGGCGTCGATCATGAACAGGCAGATGTCAGCCATATCGACGGCCCGTTCGGTCAAACGGCGCATCCGGCCCTGAAGGCTGTCGTCGGTCACTTCTTCCAGACCTGCGGTGTCAATCACGGTAAAGCGCAGATCCGCCAGACGCGCGGCACCTTCGCGCAGGTCGCGGGTCACGCCGGGCTGGTCATCGACCAGAGCCAGTTTTTTACCGACAAGGCGGTTGAACAGCGTGGATTTTCCCACATTGGGACGGCCCACGATGGCGAGGGTGAAGGACATAGAATGCTCCGAAGGTCAGGTCAAGCCTGCGCTTTAGACTATTTGTCCGTCAACGGAAAGCGTGCAATTGCCCTTTGGTCGACACGACGTACAGCGTGCCCCCCGCCACGACAGGTGCCGTGGTCGCCCCGCCGGGGATTTCAGCAGTGCCCACAAGCGCGCCATTGGTCGGGTCAAAGCTGCGCAGCTTGCCATCGTTCGACGCGATGATCACGCGGCCACCGGCAATGATCGGACCATAATGCGCAAACACTTCGGACTGGCGTTTGGGCTTTTCCTTGACGAAATTAGGCAGGGGAATGCCCCAGATGCGCTGGCCAGTGTTTGCGTCCAGACGCACAAGTTCATTCAGGTCGGTGACCGCAAAAACGCTGTCCCCTGCCGGCCAGACCGGGCCGATCGCCCCTTCCCGGGCGACCCAGAGGCGCGCACCGCCAGCAAGGCTGAGGGCAGCAAGACGGCCGGATTGGTTGCCGACATAGACCGTGTCACCGAAAATCACCGGCGCGCTTGTCACATCCGAGATGTTGGCCAGTGCGCGGCCGGGGCGTTTGCCCACGACAGACGTGCTCCAACGGTCCAGGCCACCTTGACGGAACAGGCCCTGCACTTCGCCTGAACCAAACCCCATCACTGCAATCTCGGGGCTGATCGCCGGGGCCGGTGCGCCCAGAACGTTGCCGATAGTGGTGCTGGCACCGGTCTGCCATTGCACTCGGCCATTGGATTTGTTCAAGGCCCAGCCCAGATCGTCGCCCGAGGTGAAATAAACCAGATCGCCATAGACAGTCGGCGCACCTGATCCGGTGCCTTCGATGTCCTGCACCCAGCGTGTGCCGCCGTTCGACACATCCAGCGCGGTCACCGAGCCAAAGCCCAGCGAGACATAAAGCGTATCGCCGTCGACAGCCAACCCGCCGCCTGTCGCATCGCCCTGACCGTCACTTGCTGGCGTCAGATCGCGCGTCCACAACACGGCACCCGAGGTCGACGTCGCCGTGACCAGCGCGCTGGAATCGATGGTAAATACACGCGCGCCGGACACCACCGGCGTCGCGGTGATGCGCTGTTTGCGGCTGTCGCCCTGCCCGATGTTCGATGTCCACGCCAACCGGGGCGCAGCGCTTAGCGCCGCATTGCCGATCCGGGTGCTTGGCGTGCCTGCGGCCTGGGACCAGCTTGCGTTGTTCACTGACTTAGGCAGCGCAATCGCACGGGTGGTGTTTGCAGGGATGGGCAGATCGGCAGGGGCCAACAAGCTGTCGTCATTCTGCAGCACCGACCGTACATCTTGGCGCAGACCGGGCAGAATCACTTCGGGTTCGGCACAGGCGGACAGCAGCAGGGACGCAACCACGGCCCCCATGCCCAGACTTGCACGCTTACAAAGGATGCCGCGACGGGCGCGTCCTGACGTCATATGCGCATTGAAGACGCTCTGAAGATTGGTCATGGCCCTGCTCGCTTTGCTCTTAACTCGTGTCATCGGACGCGTCATGGGACGGTCTTACTTGCTTTCCGTGTCTGCCTGCGGGGTCCCATCGGACCCGGCCAGGGGCGCGGCGCTGCCCATGTCGGGTTCCCCGCCCAAAGCCACAATCACCTGAAGGGCGCGTTGTTGCAAGTCTGCGGTGACTTCGGCATCCAATAAGATCGCCTGATAGCGGTCAATCGCGCCTTGCGGGTTGTTTTCCTCGATCTCGATCAGCGCCAACTGTTCTTCTGCCAGCAAACGCAGGGTGTTGCCGGGCTGGGCCAAAGCCTCAAGCGCCAGGCGACGATCACTGACGGGGGTCTCCGTGCCTTGCAAGGTCACCGATTTCAGCTGCGCAATCTCGCGGTAGATGGCAGGGACTTCGCCGTTCACGGCAATCGCATTCAGCGTTTCGATCGCGGCGGATTTATCCCCTGCCTCGACCTGTTCGGCGGCGGTCAGAAACCCCAGAACAGCAGCGGCACGCGGAGAATCCGTTTCAACTGCGGACAACGCGGCGGCGCGGCCTTCGGTGTCTTGCAGCGTCAACGCGGCAAAGGCCGCATCGCCCAAGGCTTCGGCCTTGCTGCGCGCCTGCGCCTTTTGATATTCATTCCACGCTGCAGCCCCGACGATCAGCACGATGGCCAGAACCGCGATCCAGCCATAACGCTTGAGCATGAAATAGAAGCGGTCACGCCGGACTTCGTCGTTAACTTCGTCGATGAAACTGTCTGTATCGCTCATTTTTTGCCCGATCCGCACTAATTTGATGCTTGTCTTAACCCGCAGCCGCCACACTGCCAAGGGCCAGACTGCACAGTGTTTCAGCAAGGGGGACGCAAATCGGCAACGGTTGACAGGATTTTGACAAAGTGAACTATGCAGTTTAGTTGCATTGAACAAGTTATATGCCAACTTATCTATCTTTTCTCACAGCTTTCAGCACCAAAGGTTTCGAATGCGAATCTTTCCAATTATTGCGGCGATTGCCGTGTCGTTCCTGATGTATATGGCGATCTTCGAACGCGACGCCCTGCTGGATGCCGTGGGCATGGCTCAAAGCGCTGAACCAACCGATTCCCAAGTGGCCGACCCCGCCCCCAACGCGGTAGCCGATGCGGGCCTTGTCAAAGTCGTCGTGCAACGCAGCAGCGCCGAGCCGCTTGAATCTGCAGTGATCGTTCGCGGGCAGACTGCTGCGGCGCGTCAGGTCGACGTTCAAGCGGAAACATCCGCCATCGTAGCCTCGCCCCCCTTGCGCAAAGGCGCGCGTGTGGCCGCAGGCGAAACCCTGTGCGAACTGGACGCGGGCACAAGAGGGGCCGCCAGAAAAGAAGCCGAAGCCCGCCGCGCAGAAGCCGGATCGCGAATCCCGGAAGCGGAATCGAGAGTTGTCGAAGCACAGGCGCGGCTGGACGAGGCCATGATACGCTTCAACGCCGCCAGCAAGCTGGGCAAGGAAGGCTATTCATCCACCACGCAGGTTGCCACAGCCGAGGCCACAGTCGCGGCGGCCCGCGCAGGCCTTAGTTCAGCCGAAGCCGGGTTGAACGCCGCCAAATCCGGAATCGAGGCTGCCGATGCCGCCATCGCAGTCACCCAGGCAGAGATCGACCGCCTGACCCTGACTGCGCCGTTCGCGGGGTTGCTTGAGAGCGACACAGCCGAATTGGGCAGTCTGCTGCAAAAAGGGTCGCTGTGTGGCCGGGTGATCCAACTGGACCCGATCAAGCTGGTGGGGTTCGTGCCTGAAACCGAAGTCGACCGCGTGACGCTTGGGGCCCCCGCGATGGCGCGTCTGGCCGCGGGAAACCGCGAAATCAGCGGTCAGGTCAGCTTTATCTCCCGCGCATCCGATCCATCGACCCGCACGTTTAGGGTGGAAATCGACGTGCCAAACCCCGATCTAAGCATCCGTGACGGGCAAACCGCCGAAATCGGCATTGCCGCTGCGGGCGTCGATGCACATCTGATCCCACAATCCGCGATGACACTCGATGACAACGGCATCCTGGGGGTGCGCACCATTGATGAAAACGACGTCGTGGCCTTTAACCCCGTTGAGCTGGTTCGTGATACGCCTGAAGGCATCTGGGTCGTCGGCCTGCCCGAAACCGTGACGATCATCGTGCTGGGGCAGGAATATGTCACCGCAGGCGTTACCGTCGCGCCGACTTACCGCAAGGTCACCCAATGAACGGCATCGTCGATTGGGCTGCCGGCCGTGCGCGCATGGTCATGGCGTTTATCCTGCTCAGCCTCGTCGTGGGCGGTTATGCCTATTCCACCCTCCCCAAAGAGGGCGAGCCCGACATCGAGATCCCTGCCCTTTTCGTGTCGGTCCAATTTCCCGGCATTTCCGCCGCTGACAGCGAAACCTTGTTAGTCAAACCGATGGAAACGGAGCTGTCCGATCTGGACGGGCTGAAAACCATGACCGGCACGGCGGCCGAAAACTATGCCTCCGTCGCGCTCGAGTTCGAATTCGGCTGGGACAAGACCAAGATCATGGCCGATGTGCGCGACGCGATGAGCACCGCCGAAGCGAAATTCCCCGACGGTTACGAGAAATATTCGATCACCGAGATCAACTTTTCCGAATTCCCGATCATCATCGTGAACCTTACCGGCCCCGTGCCCGAACGCACCATGGCCCGCGTGGCACGCGATTTGCAGGACGCACTGGAAGGCGTCGATGCTGTTCTCGAGGCGGGGCTGGCCGGGGACCGCGACGAGATGCTCGAGGTTTTGATCGACCCCCTGCGGCTCGAGGCTTATGACGTCACCGCAGGCGAATTGATCAATGTGGTGCAGAACAACAACCAGCTGATCGCGGCAGGCGAAGTGCAATCGGAACAGGGCAGCTTTGCCGTAAAGATCCCGTCATCCTTTGATGATCCGCGCGATGTCTACAGCCTGCCTGTCAAGACAAACGGCGACCGCGTGGTCACGCTGGGCGATCTGGCCACCATCAACCTGACGTTTGAAGACCGCGAAGGCACCGCACGTTTCAACGGTGAAAAGACGATGGCCTTGCAGGTTGTCAAACGCAAGGGGTTCAACCTGATCGACACCTCTACCCGTGTGAAGGAAGTCGTGGCCGAACAAAGTGCCACATGGCCCGAGGGGCTGAAAGCCGCGGTCAAGATCGGCACGTCCAACGACCAAAGCCGCATCGTCGACAGCATGGTGCAGCAACTGATCGGGTCGGTTCTGACCGCGATTGCACTGGTGATGATCGTGGTGTTGGCCGCCCTTGGCATTCGGGCCGCCTTGCTGGTGGGTTTTGCCATTCCGACATCGTTCCTGCTGTGCTTCGCCTTTTTGGCGCTGATGGGTATATCGATTTCGAATATCGTGATGTTCGGTCTGATCCTGGCCGTGGGCATGTTGGTGGACGGGGCCATCGTGGTGGTTGAATACGCCGACGCGCGCCAGCAACAGGGCGAAGGCCCGATGAAGGCCTATGTCACGGCGGCCAACCGGATGTTCTGGCCGATCATTTCCTCGACCGCGACGACGCTTTGCGCGTTTCTGCCCATGCTGTTCTGGCCCGGCGTGCCCGGCCAGTTCATGGGCATGCTGCCGGTCACGCTGATCTTTGTCCTGTCCGCGTCGCTGGTGGTGGCGCTGGTGTATCTGCCGGTCCTAGGCGGGGTCACGGGGCGTCTTGAACGGTGGATGGCCGATAACATGACCGCAATCGCTGGGCTGCGGATCTATCTGCATCTGCTGCTGTTCCCTGTCGCGATTGCGATGATCGTCCTGTTGGCCGTGCTCAGCTGGCCGTTGTTCGGGGTGATTTCCGCGCAGTTCGCAGCGATGGACGGGCTGGATATTCTGGGCTCGGTGATCCCCGTTTTCGCCATCGTGTTTTCGTGCATCGCTGCACTTTGCGCCTTGGCCGCGATTGCATTGTCTGGCGGGATGCTGGCCTTGCTTAGCTTTTTCGCGCTGTTCACCCGCATGGAGAGCGGTGGGCGGTGGATGACCACAAAACTGTTCCGCAAGACGCCGGATGTCATCAACGCGGGCTATAAGCGGTCGGCCTTCGGACGCGTGATCGAATTCATCGCGGGCAATCCGGTGATGCCCTTGGTGATCGCAGGCACCGTGTTTGTGTTTGTCGGGACAACGATGATCTTTTTTGGCAACAACAGCAAAGGCGTTGAATTCTTCGTCGAATCCGAACCGGAACAGGCCATCGTCTATGTGCTTGCGCGCGGAAACCTGTCGCTGACGGAAAAGGACGACATTCTCAAGCAGGCCGAAGACATCGTGCTGGCCCACCCCGGGGTTTCGACCGCTTTCGCCTTTGCCGGCAAGGGCGGACTGGACAGCAACACCGGCGGTGCCACCGCCCCCAAGGACAGCATCGGTCAAATCCAGCTTGAGACGATCCCGTGGGAGGACCGCGCCCTGCGGCCCGACCTGGACGGCGACATCGTGATCGCCGAACTGACCGAACAGCTTGGCGCGATCCCCGGCATCAAGATCGAAATTCTGGCACAGGCGCGCGGCCCTGCCTCGGGCAAGCCGGTGCATTTGCGGCTGTTGTCAGACAGTTTCGACGATCTTGTCCTGTCCACTGGCCTTGCCCGCGAGGCGTTTCAAAAGACCCCCGGCCTGACCCTGGTCGAAGACACCCGCCCCTTGCCCGGCATTGACTGGCAGATCGATGTGGATGTGGCCAAGGCGGGCCAATACGGTGCCGACGTGCTGACCGTGGGCGCGATGGTGCAACTTGTTACCCGCGGCCTGCTGCTGGACACGATGCGGGTCGACAGTTCGGACGAAGAGATCGAGATCAGGGTGCGTCTGCCCGAAGAGGATCGCGTGCTCAGTACTCTGGATACGCTCAAGGTGCGCACCGCCGACGGGCTGATCCCGCTGTCGAATTTCATCACCCGCACGCCGGTCGCAAAACTGGCCGAGATCAACCGTGTCGATCAAAAGCGCCATCTTGATATCAAGGCGGATGTCTTCCCCGGTCTGATGAAGCTGGTGAAGCCCCAGGTCGTGGACGGTACAGAGACGACAGTGACCCTGGCGACGATGCGCCCCGCCGGCGCGGATGCCGATATCACCGCCCTTGACGGAGAGACGTTCAAGATCACCGACCGGACGAATGCCGCGCAAGGCGTCGACCTACAGGCTGACCTGACCAGCGGTGCCCTGCGCCTGGTGCCGATCAACGCGAACGAACGCATCGCAGAGATCACCAAATGGCTCGACACGCAGCCCCTCCCCGACGGTGTCAGCTATGAATGGACCGGTGATCAGGAGGATCAGGCAGACAGTCAGGCCTTCCTCAGCTCGGCCTTTACGGCGGCTTTGGGGTTGATGTTCATCATCCTGCTGGCCCAGTTCAACAGCATCTACAATTCAATTCTGGTGCTGCTGGCGGTGGTTCTGTCCACCACCGGCGTGCTGATCGGGATGCTGGTGATGGACCAGACGTTTTCGATCATCATGACGGGCACAGGGATCGTCGCGCTGGCCGGGATCGTGGTGAACAACAACATCATCCTGATCGACACCTATCAGGAGTTCAGCCAGTACATGCCCCGGATCGAGGCGATCATTCGCACCGCCCAAGCTCGTATCCGCCCTGTCTTGCTGACCACGATCACGACGATGGCCGGCCTCGCGCCCATGATGTTCGGGCTCAGCCTTGATTTCGCCAACGGCGGCTACACCATCGACAGCCCCACGGCGCTTTGGTGGAAGCAGCTTGCCACCGCCGTTGTGTTCGGCCTTGGCGTGGCCACGGTGCTGACGCTGATGGTGACACCGTCGTTGCTGGCGATCCGGGTTTGGGCCACCACCTATGCCCGCTGGATCGCGCAGCTTTTGGCGAAAATGTCGCTGGGCCGCGCCAGCAAGGCGGCACAGGACTGGGCATTGGAGAAAGATGCGCTGCGTCTGAAATCCGGCATCCTGATCTGGGAAGACGAAGTCATCCCGCCCGCGCAAACCACAAAGCTGCGCGCGGCGGAATGATGCTTAGGCTCAGGCGGCAGCAAGGGTACTTTGCTGCTGCCTGAGCTTCGGCATCGTAACCAAAGTCAGCGCCAGCGCCACCACACCACAAAGCGCGATGCTGATGACCATCGGCATCGCCGTCCCATCAAAGAACGGTGCCGCCAGACCGATGCAGATCGCGCCTGTCAGCATGGTCATGCTGCCGCTGAGCGATGACGCCATCCCCGCGCGTTGGCCGTGCGCGTCAAGCGCCGCCACCATCGATGACGGAATGACCACCCCAAGAAAAGCGTAGACGGCGAAGAGACCGATCAACAGCACCCAGAGGCTGCCAAATCCGGCCAGCACAAGCAACGTCAGCACAGTCGACGAGACCGCAAAACCGATGATCCCGCGCCCGATCAGGGTCGACAGACCCCAGCGTTCGGCAAGCGACCCGGCAAGCTGCGTCGCGATAAAGAATCCGACCGCATTGAAAGCAAACGCCAGCGAGAACTCAGTCGGACTGAGGCCGAATTGGCCGGTGTAGACAAAAGACGCGGTGGCGATGAACAAAAAGAAGCTTGCCATCCCGAACCCTGCGATGAAGGTCAGACCGACGAATACGGGATCGCGAAACAGGATGCCGCAACTGCGCGACAACTGCGCCAGATTGACCTTGCGCCGCTGATCGTCTTTCAGCGTCTCGGGCAGCAGCACCTGTGCGGTCGTCAGGCTGGCGATGGCAAGCACGGCCAATGCCACGAAAATTTCGCGCCATGTGCCAAGGGCCACCACCGCACTGCCCGCAAGCGGTGCCAACATCGGAGAAATCGAGATCACCAGCATGATCGCCGACATCAGCCGCGTCGCCTGCGCACCGGTGTACATGTCCCGCACGATGGCCCGCGGGATCACCATCACGGCGGCCCCGCCCGCGCCCTGGATCATGCGACCGACCACCAGCACCTCGATCGACGGGGCGACGGCGCAGATGATCGCGCCAGCGGCAAAGATGCTCATCCCGATGAACAGGGTCTTCTTGCGCCCGATCTGATCCGACAGCGGCCCATAGACCAGCTGCGCCAGACCGTAGGCCAGAAAATACGCCACCAGCGTTGCCTGTGCCCCCGAAACCGAGGTGCCAAGCGCCTCTTCGATCGCGGGCAATGCGGGCAAATACATGTCGATGGCAAACGGTCCGGTCACGCAGATCAGACCAAGGACGATGGCAGTACGGAACATTCCGGCTTGCATGGGGATTCCTTTGATTGGGGAGGCGTCGGATGAAGCACCTGACGCAGGTGGACTTGGTACCAGCAGCAGGACGGTGTTCAAGGTCTTGCCCCGCCGGTACACGGATCAAAGCGTCGAAGGACCGTAATTGTTCCTGTGGGACGCTAAAATTTAAGCAATGGCCGGACTGGGAAAATGCGGCGGGGACCCAAGCCCCCGCCGGGCCGCCAGGCCCTAGCTCATATCCTCGGATTGCTGGCGCTGCCACAACTGGGCATAACGTCCGTTGCGGGCAAGCAGATCATCATGGCTGCCTTGCTCGACGATCCGGCCCTGTTCCAGCACGACAATGCGGTCTGCTTCGGCCACGGTGGACAGGCGGTGCGCAATGGTCAGCACCGTGCGCCCCTTGCCTGCCTGACGCAGAGCATCCTGGATTTCATACTCGGTCTCGCTGTCCAGCGCGCTGGTTGCTTCGTCCAGCAGCAGGATCGGCGGGTTCTTCAGCAAGGTCCGCGCAATGCCGACACGTTGCTTTTCGCCGCCCGACAGTTTCAAGCCCCGTTCGCCCACCGCGGTATCATAGCCCTTTGGCAGACCCTGGATAAAGTCGTGGATCTGCGCGGACTTGGCGGCCTCTTCAATCTCGGCTTGGGTCGCGTCACCGCTGCCATAGCCGATGTTGTAGCCGATGGTGTCGTTGAACAGCACCGTATCCTGCGGGACGACGCCGATGGCACGGTGCAGACTGTTTTGCGTGACGTCGCGCACATCCTGCCCGTCGATCTTCAGCGCCCCGCCCTGCACATCGTAAAAGCGGAACAACAGACGCCCGATGGTGGATTTCCCCGATCCGGTCGATCCGACGATGGCGACCATTTCACCCGGTGCGGCCTCGAGCGAGATGCCCTTGAGGATCTGCCGGTCCGGATCATAGCCAAAGTGCACGTCTTCCAGCGTCACCCGCCCCCCGTCGACCTTGAGGTCAACGGCGTCGGGTTTGTCCGAAATCTCGGCCGGTTGATCCAGCAACGTGAACATCTGCCCCATATCGACCAGGGCCTGACGGATTTCGCGGTAGACCGTGCCCAGAAAGTTCAGCGGGATCGTGATCTGCACCATATAGGCGTTTACCATGACGAAATCACCGACGGTCAAAGTGCCGTTTTGCACGCCGATCGCCGCCATCACCATGACCCCCACAAGACCGCAGGTGATCAGCAGGGACTGACCAAAGTTCAGGAACGCGAGCGAATAGTTCGTCTTGATCGCGGCTTCTTCATAGCCGGCCATCGCGGCATCATAACGGTTGGCCTCGCGTTCTTCGGCGTTGAAATACTTGACTGTTTCGTAGTTCAGCAGGCTGTCGATGGCCTTTTGGTTGGCATCCGTGTCCTGATCATTCATCTGGCGGCGCAGCTTTACGCGCCATTCGGTCACCGCAAAGGTGAACCAGACATAAAGCGCAATCGTGACGGCCACGACCAGCAGATACCAGAAATCGAACAGCACAGTCAGGATCACCCCGATCATCAACAATTCAAGGATCAGCGGCCCGATGGAAAGCAGCAGGAAGCGCAGCAGGAAATCGACGCCTTTGACACCGCGTTCGATGATCCGGCTTAGACCGCCGGTCTTGCGGGTGATGTGATAGCGCATCGACAGTTTGTGAATATGCTCGAACGTCTCGAGCGCGAGCATCCGCAGGGCGCGCTGGCCGACGCGGGCAAACGTCGCATCGCGCAGCTGTTGAAAGCCCACGTTCATCGCACGCGCCACGCCGTACGCCACCGTCAGGCCGATGGCACCAAGCGCGAACAGCGGCACGCCTTCGCCCGCCAGCCCATCGACCGCACCCTTGTACAGAATCGGGATCACGACCGACACCAACTTGGACACCAACAGGAAAATCATCGCCCAGACGACGCGTTTCTTCACCCATGGCATGTCGTCGGGCCACAGATACGGCGCAACTTTCTGCAAAACCAAAAGGTTCGACTGACGCTCTGCGGCGTTTGTCATCTCTTCTTCGGTCATCGGCTGGTGGGGCGGTGTGGCCGCCGTGCTTTTGGACGCGTCTTGCGCGCGGGTGGTATCGGCTGACATGTATGATCCTGAAATGCTTGGACCACTACATAGGCCGCATCCGCCAAGGTTGCCAGTCTATGCCCATCAAAATGCCCGACCCGCCGTGGTCGGAATGTTATTCAGGGCAAATATTCTGAAACATCATGCCCGAAAATCATTCAGGCAGCGTGAAAACCTGACCGGGGTAGATCAGGTCAGGGTCGCGGATCGAGTCGCGGTTGGCGTCGAACACCCGCACATACAAGGTCGGATCACCATAGCGGTCCCGTGCGATGGCCCACAGGGTTGCACCCTCCTGGACGGTGATGGCCTTGATCGGGCCATCGTAATTGGCAGTGGCGCGGGCAAGCACTTCGGGGGATTCGCGTTTGAAAGGCGTCTCGACCCGGCTGATGACGTCACCGACATGGTTCAACTCGTCCACGCGCAGGGTGTAAATTCCGGCAGTCACGTCTTCGATGTCACCGCGCCAGCGGCCTTCGGCATCGACCGGCAAGGTCCCGACGGCGGCATTGTCCAGATAGACCTGAACCGACCTGCCTTGGGTCTGCGCGCGCCCAGCAAGGCTTACCTCGCCCTGCTGGGAATACGTGATGGTATCCAGCGCGATGGCTTTCGTTGGCTTCGGTGCGGAGCCGGACAAAAGCTCGACACCGTCGGGCGTGGACTTCAGCAAGGCCACCGTGTCATCGGCGGGTTCGGGGGTTTGCGGCGTCGTGGCATCCGTGCCTGCAGGCATCGGGTCAGACCCGGTCGCCATATCCTCGGCTGCGGCGCTCTGAACCTCCGGGGCGGACGCTTGTGCCACGGTCTGTGCCGTATCACTGATCGCATCTGCGGCACTGGCTTGGGCCGGTGCCACTGAAACCGCACCCATTGGTGCCAGGATCACCTCTTCCACCGAACGTACGGGGTTTTTACCGCTCATCCCCTCAAGGCTCAGGATCTGCCCCATGCCATCGGGCGGCAGGATCGCAAGGGTGGCGAATTTGCCGGCACCGTCAGCCAGAGCCGTCGCGATTTCGGTGCCGTTGCTCATCACGTGCACTTCGCTGCCCGGCGCGGCGCGACCAGCAATCACGGTCATGCCATCGGGATCACGGCGGACCTCGTCAAAGCGGGGGGTGTCGGGCGATGCCGGGACCACTTGCTCCTCGGGCGCGGTTTTCGGTGCCGGGTCAGGGTCAGGCTGGACCAATGCGGTGGTGCTGCCACCGGGGGACAACAGCGCCGTCTGCGGCACGGTCGTTTGCTGGCGGGACATGAAATATCCCACGAGGGCGATTGCCACCACAATCCCCACACCGCCCACCATCAAAGATTTTCCCGTCTGCAAAACCAATAATCCCTTCATTCCATTGAACCTTACTGCGTTGAGGGTTTGAAGCAAGAGGGTTAACACTAGTCAAAAGGGTGTAGTGTCCATGCTGCACATTCGCTCACAAGGATGACATCAATGATTCAGAAATCCGTTTGCATCTATTGCGGTTCGCGCGCAGGTGACGACCCGACCTTTGCCGCTCAGGCCCAGGCCATGGGTCAGGGGCTGGCCGACCACAACTGGCGGTTGGTATACGGCGCTGGCGATGTCGGGCTGATGGGAACCGTCGCGCGCGCGGCGCAATCGGCCGGGGGCAACACATTTGGCGTGATCCCCCAGCATCTGGTGAAATGGGAGGTCGGCAAGACCGATCTGACGCAATACATCGTCACCGAGACCATGCACGAGCGCAAGAAGGTGATGTTCATGAATTGCGATGCCGTGGTCGTCATGCCCGGCGGCGCAGGGTCGCTGGACGAGTTGTTCGAGGTCCTGACATGGCGTCAGTTGGGCCTGCATGAAAAACCTGTCATTCTTTTGAATACAAACGGTTACTGGGAACCTTTGGTGCAGCTTCTCGAACATGTCGTCGCCCGTGGATTTGCAGACGCGACCCTGCTTGAGTATTTCACGGTGGTGCCGGATGCCGACGCCGCCCTTGCGACTTTGCGCGAAACGCTCGGCTAGATTTTCATTATCTTCCAGCCCTGACAAAACGGCACGAAAAAGCCCCGCAAACCGGGTTTGCGGGGCTGATCATCGTGATTTGCGAACAGATTACATGCGGGACGCGACGTTTTCCCAATCGACAAGGTTGTCGAGGAAGTTCGTCAGATAATCCGGACGTGCGTTGCGGAAATCGATGTAATAGGAATGTTCCCACACGTCACAGCCCAGCAATGCAGTCTGACCAAAGCAAACGGGGTTCACGCCGTTTTCTGTCTTGGTAACTTTCAGGCCGCCGTCTGTATCCTTGACCAGCCACGCCCAGCCAGAACCGAACTGACCTGCGCCTGCCGCCTTGAAGTCGTCCTTGAACTTATCGACGGACCCAAAGCTTTCTGTGATGGCTTTTTCAAGATCGCCCGGCATCGCATTGCCGTTCGGACCCATCATTTCCCAGAACTGGTTGTGGTTCCAGAGCTGGCTGATGTTATTGAAGATACCGCTTTGCGCGACGGCTTTGGGATCGTAGGTGCCCTTGATGATCTCTTCGAGGGATTTGTCAGCCCATTCAGTGCCTTCGATCGCTTTGTTGCCGTTTACGACATAGGCATTGTGGTGCTTGTCGTGGTGGTATTCCAGCGTCTCTGCGGACATGCCTTTCGATGCAAGTGCGTCGTGGGCATAGGGTAGATCAGGAAGTGAAAAAGCCATTTGGTGAGCCTCCGTTTTATGATTTCATCTGGGTCACATGAAGCCCGCAGCGGCGCGAGGTCAAGGGTAAGAACCCAAAGATCGCCCCCGCCGCGGTGCTCCGGTGCGTTTTACGCTGTGACCGCTTGTGAATTCAACGTCCGCCCCCGCGGTTAAGTTCCATGATTTGCAAGGCTTTTCCAACTGTCGCGGGCGTCACGGCCTCAGCGCTTGTAATAGTTTACTTCGGACCCCGGCTGCGCCGCCGTTTTCAGCAGGTCAAAAACATATTGCGCGACGGACCGGAAACACACCAGATGTGCCGTTTCGGCATCCACCATCCAGAACGCCGCCGGCACCTGTGCCAGTCGCGTGCGCCGGATCGTTCCGACGGCAAAGTTTTCAGGGGACATGTCAACGGGGGCCAGTTTTGCCAGAACCTCGCGGATGTGCTTGCCCTTCAGGCGGAATACGGCGCGGGCATCAGACACGTTTACGGCCAACGCGTGATTGCTTCCGATGCTGTTTTGCAGCGTGTCCAGATGCGCCCCGACCTCTGCATACGTGCAGATCAGCAGCGTCTCGTCCGGGGACATCCACGCGATGCCGGTTTGACCGTTCAGATTGATCCCTCGCATTTCGGGCATGCCAAGGCCGGTGATCTTTTTGATCGGTTTCTTGAGGTAACCTGCCGACAAATCCCCCCGGATCGAGATCATCCCGATCGGATCAAGGGCAAGAATCTCTGCGATACCTTGATTGTAGATGGCACCGTTCAGGGCGCTGATGGGCTCAGACATTCTGCTTCTCCCCTTCCTTGTCGAAAAACACCGGATCGACGATTTTGGCACTGTAGGTTGTTCCATCGGTGCCGGGGAATTCCAGCACCTCGCCCATGCGGTCCGGGCCGTTCAGGACAAGCCCCATCGCGATGCCTTTGCCCAGCGTCGGCGAATGATAGGTCGAGGTGACCCGCCCTATCATCACACGCTGGTTGTTTTCATTCACGCCCTCGCCCACGGCATAAGCACCGTCGGGCAAGGTACTGCCATCGGTCGTCTCAAGGCCCACCAGCTTCCAGCGGGTCGGATCGACCATATGGCTGCGCTCCTGGGCGCGCTTGCCAAGGTAGTCTTCCTTCTTTTTCGAGATCGCCCAGTTCAGCCCCAGATCCTGCGGGATCACAGTGCCATCGGTTTCGTCCCCGATCATGATGAAGCCCTTTTCGGCGCGCAGAATGTGCAGGCATTCGGTGCCATAGGGCATCACGCCCAGATCATGACCCGCCACCATCAGCGCATCCCAGAACGCCTGACCAACGCCGGCATCCACGGCGATTTCATAGCTCAACTCTCCCGAGAACGAGATGCGGTAGATCCGGCATTTGAAGCCGCCCAACTCGCCATCGACCCACTCCATAAAGGCCAGCGCATCTTTGCTGACATCCATGCCGCCCAGCTTTTCAAGACACTTGCGGGCATTGGGGCCCACAACGGCGATCTGCGCGTATTGTTCGGTGACATTTGCAACATAGACGTTCCAATCCCACCATTCGGTCTGCAGCCATTCCTCCATATGCTGGTGGATACGGTCGGCACCGCCAGTCGTCGTATGGCATAGAAACGTGTCGTCATCGATGCGCGCAACAACACCATCGTCGATCAGGAAACCGTTTTCCGAACACATCAACCCATAGCGACATTTACCCGGTTTCAGGCTGCTCATCATATTGGTGTAGAGCATGTCGAGAAACTTGCCCGCATCCGGCCCCTTGACGATGATCTTGCCCAGGGTCGATGCATCCAGCAGGCCCATATTGGTACGCGTGTTGGTGACTTCGCGCATGACGGCGTCGTGGGTCGTCTCGCCGGACCGTTTGTAGGCATAGGGTCTGCGCCAATGGCCGACGGGCTCCCATTCGGCACCGTTTGCGTCGTGCCAATCGTGCATCGGGGTGCGGCGCAGCGGCTGAAAGACTTCACCACGCGCCTCGCCGCCAATCGCCCCCATCGAAATGGGGTGGTACGGCGGGCGGAAGGTGGTGGTGCCGACGGCCGGAATATCCGCGTTCATCGCACCGGCAAGGGTCGCCAGACCGTTGATGTTGCTTAGCTTTCCCTGATCGGTGGCCATACCCAACGTCGTGTAACGTTTGGTGTGCTCGACACTCACAAAGCCTTCTTGCGCCGCCAGCCGCACATCGGACACCTTGACGTCGTTCTGGTAATCCAGCCACGTCTTTTCGCGCAGTTTCACATTCGCACCCTGCGGCATCATCCAGACAGGGGCCAGCGGGGCCTCTTGCTGGCGGTCCGCATTGGGGGACGCGGCAGCCGCGGGCAGCTTGAACCCCAGCGTCGTGACGACCCCGTCCGCTGCCGCATGCGCATCATGAAGGATATCATCAAGCCCAAAGAACCCACCCGCAGCACCCGCAGCGGTCACGAAGCCATGGCCATCCGCACCAAGGGGTGGATTGTCCACATCGGGGCGGAAGGTCGCCAGACCCGCGTCCCATGTCAGCTTGCCACCGCAATGGGACCACAGATGCACGACCGGAGACCAGCCACCCGACATGGCGACGGCCTCGCACTGGATCGTCTCGAGCACAGCCCCTTCGCCCGCCTGGCTGCACACATCCACAGCCGTGACCCGCTTGCCGCCTTTGACGGCAGCCACGGCGTGGCCCATCATCACGCGAATGCCTAGGCCCTTGGCGCGGGCCATCAGTGTCGAATCCTCTGGCAACACGCGCGCATCAAGGATGGCAGGCACAGTCAGCCCCGCCTCGACCAGCGCGATCGCGGTGCGGTAAGCGTCGTCGTTATTGGTAACCACAACGGTGCGGTCGCCGACAGAGACGCCGAAATTCACCAGATAATCGCGCACGGACGCGGCCAGCATCACGCCCGGAATGTCGTTACCGGCAAAGGACAAGGGCCGTTCGATTGCCCCCGTTGCGGTGATGATATGGCCAGCCCGGATGCGCCACAAACGATGGCGGGGGCCTTTGATTTCCGGCGCATGATCTTTCAGACGTTCGTAGCCCAGCACATAGCCGTGGTCATAGACCCCTGCCCCCATGGTGCGCGTGCGCATCTGGACGTTGTCCATCGCGGACAGTTCGGCAATGAGGGCGTCGATGTAATCGGTAACCGAAGCGCCCTCGACCAGGCCGCCATCCACCGGCGCACGCCCGCCCCAATGGGCGGTCTGTTCCAGCAAGATCACCGTGGCCCCCGAAAGGGCCGCCGTGCGCGCAGCCTCAAGCCCGGCTACGCCACCGCCGATCACAAGCACATCGCAAAACGCATGGAAGTGTTCGTAGGTGTCCGCGTCCTTGTCTTTCGGCGCTTTGCCCAAACCCGCTGAATGCCGGATGATCGGCTCGTAGACATGTTTCCAGAACGGGCGCGGGTGGATGAACATCTTGTAGTAGAAACCAGCAGGCAAGAACCGGCTGAGATGCTTGTTGATCCCGCCGACGTCGAATTCGAGGCTAGGCCAGTGGTTCTGGCTGGCAGCATCCAGACCGTCAAACAGCTCGGTCGTGGTGGCGCGCTGGTTGGGTTCGAACTGCCCGCCGTGGCCAAGGTTCATCAGTGCGTTGGGCTCTTCCGGCCCTGCGGCGACGATGCCACGGGGGCGGTGGTACTTGAACGACCGCCCCACCAGCATCTGGTCATTGGCCAGCAGGGCCGAGGCCAGCGTGTCGCCCTCATAGCCGCGCAACTGTTTGCCGTTGAACGAAAAATTCACCGGTGTGGATTTGTTGAGCAGGCGGCCGCCTGTGGCAATTCTGGTGCTCATGGGATCAAACCTTGGTGTTTGCGGAGACGGTGATGCCTCCGGCGGGAGTTTTTTTGGCAAAATGAAGCATCGGCATTATCGGGCATCCGATTTCTGCCAATCAGGGCGGCGGTCGGTGATCTTGTCGATGATGTCCTGGGGCACCGTGCTGGTTTGCGCCGTGTAGGTGCCAAAGATCTCGAGCGTCATGGTATCGCGGGCCGCATGGAACCACTTGCCGCAGCCATAGACATGCCGCCAGCGTTCAAAGTGCACCCCCTTGGGGTTGTCGCGCATGAACAGGTATTTCTCGAAATCGTCATCCGATGCACCGGGACCATGCCGCGTCAGATGCGCCTCTCCTCCTGCGTGGAATTCGGTTTCTTCGGCGGTGATGCCGCAATTCGGACAGGTGAGAACTAGCATGAAACGCTCCTTGCGAGGGTTGCGCGAGACGCAAAAAAGCCGACCCCTGAAAAGGGATCGGCTTTGGCCGTCAGATATATCCAAGTGTCGGTATTAGTTACCGGTAGCAGATTCCGCAGCACCTTCGACGGCTTCAGCAGCCCCTTCGGCAGCATTCTCTGCAGCATTCCCTGCGCCTTCAACAGTGACGTTGACATCGCTTGAGTCGGTGACAGGATCGCCGTTGGCAAAGAAGAAGAAGCCAAACAAGACGACGATGACAACGAGAACGCCGATGACGATTCCGGTCCCTGTGCCGCTGGTTTTGTTGATTGTGGTGTTTGGTGCTTGCGTGTTGGGCGCTTGATTGTGTTCTGGCGTAGCCATGTTACTGATCCTTCATATACTCTATATGAAGACACAACATTGTGAGCGCGAAAATTGTTCCCGCTGCTTTGTTGATTTTTCACGATCCGCGAAAACATCAGTGCGCCACCCCTGCGGCCACACTTTCATCAATGAACCGGCCTTCTTGAAAGCGGTTCAACCCGAAGGCATCTGTCAGCGGCGAGCGACCTTTGGCGATGAGTTCGGCCATGGCCCAGCCGGAGCCCGGGATGGCCTTGAAACCGCCGGTGCCCCAGCCACAGTTGATGAACACACCATCGACCGGAGTCTTGCTCAGGATCGGCGAACGGTCGCCCGTCACATCCACGATCCCGCCCCACTGGCGCAGCATTTTCAAACGCGACACCATCGGGAAGGTTTCGATCAACGCGCGCACGGTTTCCTCGATATGGTGGAAAGAGCCGCGTTGGGTGTAGTTGTTATACCCGTCGGTGCCGCCGCCGATCACCATCTCTCCCTTGTCGGACTGGCTCATATAGCCGTGGACGGTGTTGGCCATCACGACCACATCCATGCAGGGTTTGATCGGCTCGGAGACCAATGCCTGCAGGGCCACGGATTCGATGGGCAACCGGAACCCTGCCATGTCCGCCAGATGGCCCGAATGTCCCGCAACCACCATGCCGAGCTTGTCACAGTCGATGTCGCCACGGTTGGTGGACACGCCCGTAACCTTGCCCCCTTCGGAACGGATGCCGGTAACTTCGCATTTCTGGATCACATCCATGCCCATATCGGAACAGGCACGCGCATAGCCCCAAGCCACCGCATCATGGCGCGCCGTGCCGCCACGGGCCTGCCACAGGCCGCCCAGAACGGGATAGCGCGGGCCGTTGATGTTGATGATCGGCACGAGTTCCTTGACCTTTTCGGGGCCGATGAATTCGGTTGTCACACCTTGCAACGCATTGGCATGCGCCGTGCGCTGATAGCCGCGCACCTCGTGATGGGTCTGGGCCAGCATGATCACGCCGCGCGGCGAGAACATGACATTGTAATTCAGATCCTGCGACATGGTTTCATAGAGCGACCGCGATTTTTCGTAGATCGCCGCAGACGGGTCCTGCAGATAGTTCGACCGGATGATCGTCGTGTTGCGGCCCGTGTTGCCGCCGCCAAGCCAGCCCTTTTCAAGGATCGCCACATTGGTAATGCCGAAGTTCTTGCCAAGGTAATAGGCCGTCGCCAGCCCGTGCCCCCCTGCCCCGATGATGATCACATCATAGCGTTTCTTGGGTTGCGCGTCGCGCCATGCCCGCGTCCAGCCGGTATGGTGGCGCAAAGCTTCGCGGGCGATGGCAAAGGCGGAATATTTCTTCATGGAAGCGGTCCCCGGCATGGATTCGCGCAAACCTGCGCTTTGGGTTCTTTCTGGGTGAGCGTGCAAAAAAGAGGATACTCCCCGCGGCATTCCTTAACAGTTTTGCGACATTGCCTGCAATCGTGCAAAATAGCCGCACGGGTGCAGCAATATGGCCCCTTTTGTCGCAGACGAACAAAGGTTACATGTGCACCCGCAACAATGAATGGACGTTTTACCCCATGATCTTTTGGTTGATCGCTGCGACCGGTGCCGCACTTGTAAGCATGCTTCTGATGCGTGCCTTGTGGCGGGGTGCAACCGCGCCTGTGCCCACGCGCGCTGAACATGACCTGCAAGTCTATCGTGATCAACTGACCGAGGTCGAGCGTGAAGTGGCCCGAGGCGTCTTGTCCGACGCCGACGCCGCCCGCGTGCGCACCGAGATTTCGCGCCGTATTCTGGCCGCCGACACGGCCCGCGCCGATGTCATACAATCCGGCGCACAACCTTCAAAGCTGATGATGGGCGTGATCGCCGCCGCGATGATCGGCGGCAGTCTGGCGCTTTATATGTGGTTGGGGGCACCGGGATATGGTGATCTGGCGCTGCGAGACCGGATCGCCTTTGCCAAGGAATTGCGCGAAAACCGCCCCTCGCAGGCCAACGCCCAAGCCAGCCTGCCCCCCGCACCGACCATGGCCGACCTGAGCCCCGAATACGCAGCACTTTTGACGAAACTTCGCGAAACGGTCGCGACCCGCCCCGATGATGCGCAGGGCCAAACGCTGCTGGCCCAAAACGAAGCCCGTGTCGGGAATTTCGCCGCCGCTGCGACCGCCCAGTCGGCTGTCGTGCGGATCAAGGGGGCGGATGCATCGGTTGAAGAAGTCGCCAGTTATGCAGAATTGCTGGTCTTGGCCGCAGGCGGCTATGTGTCGCCCGAGGCCGAAGCGGTGTTGCGTGCGGTGCTGACGCGCGATGTGGAAAACGGCACTGCGCGGTATTACTGGGGTTTGATGTTGGTCCAGACCGGTCGGCCCGATCAGGCGTTCAAGATGTGGGACGGGCTTTTGCGCCGTGGCCCCAAGGATGCACCCTGGATCGAACCGATCCTGGCGCAGATCGAACCCATCGCCGAAATGGCTGGCGTGAATTACACTGTTCCGGAAATTGGCGGGGGCGCACTGCGCGGCCCTTCTGCGGACGATATCGAAGCAGCCGAGGACATGACCCCCGCCCAGCGGATGGAAATGATCGGGTCGATGGTTGAAGGCCTATCCGAACGTCTTGCCACCCAAGGCGGTCCGGTCGAGGATTGGGCTCGGTTGATTTCATCGCTTGGCGTTCTGGGCCAGACCGACCGCGCGCAGGCGATCTATGACAACGCGCTGGATGTATTTGCCGATGACCCCAAAGCGTTGGACGAGATCTATCGCGCCGGTGAACGTGCGAGCCTGGCCCAATGATTTATGACGATATCACCGATTTTGCCGCAGCCCTGCCGCCGATGCAGGCGCTGATCGGGCTTGATCTGGGGGAAAAGACCATCGGCGTGGCGGTCA
Source organism: Roseobacter sp. GAI101 (assembly GCF_000156335.1). GTDB lineage: Bacteria > Pseudomonadota > Alphaproteobacteria > Rhodobacterales > Rhodobacteraceae > Sulfitobacter. Next base: position 470,510 of record NZ_DS999213.1, on the reverse strand, counting down.
CCGACAGCTTTTTGTCGGTGGCGACCCCGCTTGAAACCGTGCGGCGCAAGAAATTCGGCCTTGATGCCGCCCTCCTGACCCAGATCATCGCGGACCGGCGCATTGGCGGTGTGATCCTGGGCCTGCCGCGCAACATGGACGGCTCCGAAGGGCCGCGCTGCCAATCGACGCGGGCGTTCGCGCGCAATTTCGACAAGCTGGTGGATCTGCCCATCGGATTTTGGGACGAGCGGCTGAGCACGGTTGCGGCGGAAAAGGCCCTGCTTGAGGCGGATACATCCCGCAAACGTCGCGCCGAGGTCATCGACCACGTCGCGGCAAGCTATATCCTGCAAGGGGTGTTGGACCGCTTGTCGGTTTTACGGGCAAAGGGTGGATTGGCATGAGCGACGAGATCTGGAAACGCAACGAGGTCGAGAGCCCCTGCATCAAACTTTGTGTGGTGCATCCGGAGTCGCGGCTATGTACGGGATGTTTGCGCTCGATCGACGAGATCGGCAGCTGGTCGCGGATGACACCCGAGGCGCGGCGCGCGGTCATGGCCGAACTGCCCTCGCGGGCCGGGGCATTCGGGAAACGTCGGGGCGGTCGGGCCGCGAAACTGGCAAGACGGCAGGATTAATGCGCCTGGCGGGTCACACCATACAGAAAATCAAGCAACCTGTCGCTGGTCTGGGCCCCTTCTGAAAAGGCTGGCGCATAGTCGGAATTTGCAGGGCATGCTGTCGCCATCACGCCAAAGGCCCGGCCCACGGTGAAATATCGCGCTTCGCGCGCTGCCCTTGAAAAGGCGACCACAACGTTTGTCCGGTTTTCCGTAAGAATAGCCATATTATCGTCCCTCGTATCCTTGGCCCTTGTGATTCTGTGATCGGGCCTATGCCGGTTAACAGGATCCCGACATGGTTAAATAACTTTGAAGTTAAGGCGAGATTACGGCAGCACCGTGGAATTTCTGCCCAAATGCGAAATAATCTTTGGCTATTGTTTCCCGGAACAGCAAAATCGCTGGTCAGTCCGGCGCAATCCACGCCTTGGGTCCTTCTGCCAACTGCGGACGCAGATAGGCGATCATCCGTCCCTCGGGGGGTGCGGTTTGATCATCCTCAAACGGGGCCATCCCGTGCAGCAGGTGCCGGTGCAGCAGAATCGACTGACCGGGCCGTGCAAGAACTTCAACGGGGGTGATCTGATTGAATATATCGCGCCGCGCGGCCTGATAGGCTTCGGTCAGATCAACCTGTGCAGGGTCCTGCATCCCCACAGCATCACGCAGCGCCTGACCCATGGCAAGGTGGCTGGCAGGCCAGACCATCAGCGGTGCCGCATCCGTGACATTCAGCGGCAGCCCCAAGATAAAATCGTGCCATTCCCCCAGAAACCGTCGCTTTTGCGGCCCGCGTGACAACAGCCCGTCCACATGGGCGGCAAAGCGGTTTCGTCGAAATCTGTGAGCTGCATCGCTTTCGGTCGCGTCCTGCACCGGATAGCCCGGATAAACGACAGAGAGTTGCGCGCGGTGCCACGCTGCAGGCGCTTTGATATGGTCCTGCCAAGGCCCCGCGAGGGGAATGCCGCCAATGCTGCCGTCGCTGGCATTTGGCAGGGCATCGACGCCCACGAACCACGTGTCACCGTGGCGCAGGTTTTGAGCCCTCAGGGTCGGATCGGCCGTGATCTTTAATGCCAGCTTATGCGCTGCCGACGCCCAGTCCGCGACCTGATAGGTCGCGTCAAAAACGGCAAAGCCGTCTGGGCCCAGACTGTTCAAAAGCCCAGTGATTTGCGGATCATGTTCAGCGCCACAAACACCAGAAACACCGCAAAAACACGCTTGAGCGGTTTGGGGTCCATCGCATGGGCCAGCTTGACGCCCAGGGGCGCGGTGATCAGCGTCATCGCGATGACGATTGCAAAAGTCGGCAGGTTCACCGCGCCGACGGTGTAGGGCGGGCTGTTGGGCGCGGCGTCCACCATCAAGAACCCAATGACGGCGGGCACGGCAATCAAAACGCCGAAGCCCGCAGCCGTGGCCACCGCGCGGTGGATTACCACGTTAAAAAGGCTCATCAACGGGACGCCGAAGCTGCCTCCGCCGATGCCCATCAACACCGAAAGAAAGCCGACCGAAGGCGACAGCGCAGCCCGCGCAACCCCTGTGGGCATCGCCTGCCCCAAGCGCCAGTCGGCCCGTCCAAACGCCATGTAAAGCCCGACGATCAGCGCCAGCGCCCCGAAGATGCCTTGCAGGACGTTGGTGCGCAGCTGCGCCACCACCAACATGCCGATCACGGCACCGATGACGATCCCGGGGGCCCATGTCCGCAGGATAGCCCAATCGACCGCACCTTTTTTGTTATGGCTGTGCACCGACCGGAGCGAGGTCACGATGATTGTCGCCAGCGACGTCGCGAGACACATCTGCATCAGCTGCGGCCCGTCATAACCAAGTGTCTGAAAAGCATAAAAGAACGCAGGCACCAGCACGATCCCCCCGCCCACGCCCAAAAGCCCTGCCAACACGCCCGCAAAGGCCCCGATAACCATGATCAGAACGATCATTTCGATAAGTAACGTGGTGTCGGGCATTTGGGGCTCCTTGCTGGGGTTGGGGTAGTGCTACACCTGATCTTGTGCAGCTGCCAGTGTTTGCATTGCATCAAGCGCATCAAGCAAGACCTGCCGGTTTGCCGCGGGGCCGGATGCGTTTTCGGACAGATGCCGCCGCCAGATGCGCGCCCCCGGGCGGCCCGCAAACAGGCCCATCATGTGCCGGGTGATCTGGTTCAACCGCCCGCCCCCGTCGATATGCGCATCGATATAGGGCAACATCTGCTGCACGGCGTCCTCGGCGGTGGTGTCACTGCCGGTGCCATAGATGCGCCGGTCGGCCTGACACAGGATGTCGGCGGGGCTGTGGTAGGCACTGCGCCCGATCATCACACCGTCCAGCCCGCCGTCCAGAAACCTTTCCGCCTGATCAAGGCTGGTGATCCCGCCATTGACCGAGATATGCAGGTTGGAGAACAACCCCTTCATGCGATGGACAAGATCGTAATCCAGCGGCGGGATATCGCGGTTCTCCTTGGGGCTCAGCCCCTTGAGCCACGCCTTGCGGGCATGGATCGTAACCCTTTCGCAACCCGCCCCCACGATATGGGCCAGAAATTCCGGCAAGACGGTTTCGGGAGCCTGATCATCCACCCCGATGCGGCATTTTACGGTGACTTCGACATCGACCGCCCGCGACATCGCCGCGACGCATTTCGCGACCAGGGCCGGTTGCTCCATCAGGATCGCACCGAAACTGCCCGATTGCACACGGTCCGACGGGCAGCCGACATTCAGGTTGATCTCGTCATAGCCCGCCTGCGCCCCCAACCGCGCCGCTTCGGCCAGTTCGGCCGGATCCGACCCGCCAAGCTGCAACGCCACCGGATGCTCCTCCGGGCTGTGATCCAACAGATGCAATGCCCCACCGCGCACAAGCGCAGGAGATGTCACCATTTCGGTATAAAGCAATGTCTGTTTGGACATCAAACGGTGCAGATAACGGCAATGACGGTCCGTCCAGTCCATCATGGGGGCCACGCTAAGGCGGGCGGCGCGGACAACGTCTGATTTCCTGTTTTTGATTGGATTCATCAGCTCAGCCATCTCTTCCGTCTTCCTTGATTTCGGGCCTGTTTGCCCCCGTTTTCATACCCTGTGCAACAGAATGTTGCAGCGGACCCGAATTGTTACACCGACGCCCCTAGCGGCCGCCACGCCGTTGTCCGTTTTGGAAACGGTCGCAGCCTTGCGTCCAACGCAGATCCATCGGTGCATCGCGGACGAGGTATCGAACCTTGCGCATGGATCTAAACACTATCAAATTTCCACGCCGGTTCCCCCGATATCGAAACACAAGTCTGAGGGGAGATCCCCTATTTGAACCATCCTGAAATGCGCGACGACCGACGGATCGCCGGGCTATACCGCGATCATCAGAAAGAAGCAAAAGGGCAAAATCGCGATGACATTGACCGAAACTTTTCTAAGTGAGCGATCTGCAAAGCATCGGGTTTAATAGCCTGAGAGTGGCCCGAAAAACCAAAGGCCCGTTGGACAACGTAATCCATTCAAAGAAGCGTAAGACATGGGCGATGTGATCGCCGAGTATTCCGCAGTGGCCCCAAGGGTTTTGAAGAGGCAAGAACTGCCAATCACGCATATCTCCAGCGCCTTGATTCCGGCAAGATCGCAGTTCAGGACAAGGCCAACCCTATCTTTTCCAGAGCGGCAAAGAACCTGCTGTCAGGCGTTTGATATCCTCCGGCTGATGACGAAAGGGGCAGCCCGGAACGCTAAGAATTGAAGCTACGCCTACCGCGAAGGGTCAATTCGTACACGGCAACGATGCGCACTGTTGTTCTGTATCGCCTCAATGGATCAAAGCAACTGCCGCCGCCGCCTCACCCGGCGTTTGCTCAGATACTCCGACTTGAGCGATGACGACGAACGCTCTCGCCACATCCGTCATAATCTGGTCATGACCCTTGGACCAACGTCCGTGTCGACGTCCAAAGGGTAAAAAATAATCAACGTTACCAAACGAACAGGGCGATAAGCATTAAGTTAACATAAGTTAACAAAATTCATTGGACATAAAAGTCCAAGTCTGACAGATATTTACCCACCACGGATCAATTTAGATCCCCGAAACACAATTTTATCCCGGCATATTATGGCTTACTCAATTATCCAATCACTCAAACGCATTCGGTGCGTTTTTCATTCATGGCTGGCGCAAAAGCCATTCGATGCCCGAAGATGTTTGTAAATACTGCGGCAAACGGCGGCAGTCGTTTATGTGACGGGCGCGGCAAAGCGCTCCGGGCCTGTTGGTACAGACCCGGAGTTTAATGCTTAGCCGGTTATCAGAACCTCACCGAACGCCTCGCGCAGATTACGCTTGAGCACTTTGCCAGTGGCATTTCTGGGCAGAACGTCTGTGAAAACCACACAGTCAGGAATTTGCCATTTTGCGATCTTGCCTTCGAAATGGCTCAGGATTTCCTCTTGGCTGGGGTCTTCTCCCTCGCGCTTGACCGCGATCAGGATGGGCCGCTCGTCCCATTTCTCATGACGCGCGCCGATGACTGCGGCATCGGACAGTTTCGCATGCGAGATGGCAATATTTTCAAGCTCGACCGAGCTGATCCATTCCCCTCCCGATTTGATGATGTCCTTGGAGCGATCCCGGATCGTGACATAGCCGTCGGCGTCCATCGTCGCCACATCGCCCGTGTCGAACCAGCCGTCCTTGGTCAGCGTTTCATCCCGCGTCTTGCGGAAATAGGCGTCAAGGATCCAGAAGCCCTTGGTGACAAGATCACCTTGGGTCTTTCCGTCATGGGCCACGGGCTGGCCGTTTTCGTCCAGAATCTCAAGATCGACCCCGTAGACCGGACGCCCCTGATTTTCGCGCAAGCGGTGCTGGTCTGCCTCGGGCAGTTCCAGATGCTTGGCCAATGGCTGGTTGATGCTGCCCACCGGTGACATTTCGGTCATGCCCCAGGCATGGATCGTCTCGACCCCGTAATCTTCGCGGAACGATGTCATCATCGACGGCGGGCAGGCCGATCCGCCAACGACGGTGCGCTTGAGGCTGTCCAGTTTGCTACCGATCTTTTTCGCCTCGCCCAGCAGGCCCAGCCAGATTGTCGGCACACCAAGCGCCAGCGTGACCTTGTATTTGTCGATCAAACCCACCAGCGACGGACCATCCAGCCCCGGCCCTGGCATCACCATGCGCGCACCGACCATCGCGCTGGCATAGGGCGCGCCCCATGCGTTCACGTGGAACATCGGCACGACAGGCAGCACGACTTCTTTCGCGGAAATCGCGATGCTGTCGGCCAGATTGATGGCAAAGCTGTGCAAAACGGTCGAACGGTGCGAATACAGCACCCCCTTGGGGTTGCCCGTGGTGCCAGAGGTATAGCACAGGCTGGAGGCCGTGTTTTCGTCCAATTCGGGCCATGCAAACTCTGGATCGCCGCTGGCAACCAGCTCGTCATAAAATTTGAGGCCGGGAATTTGCTTGGCAGCTTCCGCATCCGAGCCTTCCATCAGCACGACATGATCAAGATGCTCAAGCTTGTCCATGATCGCAGCCACCAGCGGCACGAAAGTCTTGTCGATGAACAAGACCTTATCTTCGGCATGGTTCAGGATATAGACCAACTGTTCGGGGAACAGACGCGGGTTGATGGTGTGGCAGACGAAACCACCGCCAGATGCACCAAAGTAAATCTCCAGATGGCGGCGGTTGTTCCATGCAATCGTGCCGCACCGCGCCTGTGGTTCCAGCCCAAGGCTTGTCAGCGCTGACGCCAGCGCGCGGGAGTTCGCACCGACCTGCCCCCATGTCGTTTCCTCGACACCGCCTTCGGTCTTGACGGAAAAAATCTCGCCTCCTGCGTGGTAGCGCTGCGCATGTTCGATCAAACTGGAGATCGTCAGCGGTTTATTCATCATTTGGCCAAGCATGGCGCATCCTCCCGGGATTCAATTTTTTTTCGTACCCTGAACAATCTAAACCTCTCTTGCAAGCGCCCTGTCACCCCCTTACGCAAGGTGAATGACACTTGCATTCCACACCCCCCTATCCGCCAGCCAGCAACAAGCGGCCGGCGTGACTGATCCACAACCCCTGGCAATGGCCGACCAGGTCCGTTTCTCTGATCTGGACACCAACAACCACGTCAACAATACCGTGTATTTTGAATGGTTTGAACGGCTGCGAATCCGTTATACCCAGCAGTTGGTCGAACAAGGTCTGATCGACGCACCCGGGCCGCGGGTCGTCATCCGGTCCGGGTCGATCCGCTATCTTCACGAGCTGCTGGAGCGTGAGAACTACATCGTGACCTGCCGATGCACCGGCTTTCGCAACACCTCGTATAGCCTGGCGCAACAGGTCTGGGTGGGCAGTCAATTGCACGCCACCTTCGACTGCGTCCTGGTGCTGCTGACCCGCGACGGCACCGGACGCTATCCCCTGCCCGACCGGCTGAAACACCATTTTGAAACTGTCGATCAAGCCGTCGCCGATGGCTGATCTTTTAAGTTGAGGAAACGACATGACCACGAACACCCGCCCCCTGACCGCAACGGACCGAGCCGCCTGGGAAGGTCTGTTTGCCGGATACGCCGCTTTCTACAAGGTCGACCAGACGCCTGAAATGCGCGAGACGGTGTTTGGCTGGCTGATGGATGACAACCACAGCAGCAACTGCATCGTGGCCGAAGACGCGTCGGGCACGCTGGTCGGGTTTACCCATTATCGCCCCTTCGCAAGTCAGCTGCGCGCCATCACCAATTGTTTTCTGGATGATCTGTTCGTGGACCCCGCCGCCCGCGGATCGGGGGCGGCACAGGCATTGATCGGGGCTGTCAAAGCCGTGGCGCAGGAAAAAGGTTGGGGAACGGTCCGCTGGATCACCGCCGAAGACAACTATCGCGGGCGCGCGGTTTATGACAAGCTGGCCACCCGCACACCTTGGGTCACCTACGACATCAAGGTTTAGCCCCGAAAGAAAGAGCCGCCATGACCGTCCTGCAAATCGCTTCGCTTCTGATTGTAATGGCCGGAGGGTTCGGGGCCATCAACTACCTGTTTCTGAAACTACCGTCCTCGATCGGCATTCTGGTTGTGGCGCTGATCGCGTCCTTTGGACTGCTGGGGCTTGATCTGATCTGGCCAAGCCTGGAGATTGCAGATTCCGTGCGCGGCGTGGTCAAGGGGATCGATTTTTCCGAAGCATTGCTGGAAGGCATGTTGGGTCTGCTGCTGTTTGCGGGAGCCTTGCATGTCAAAACCTCCGATTTGCGCCGCGAATGGGGTATCGTTGCCCTTATGGCGACGCTTGGCGTGGCGCTGTCGACGGCCGTCGTGGGCTTTGGCTTTTCTTGGCTGACGGGGATGCCGTTGCTGACCGCGCTGGTGTTCGGCGCGCTGATTTCGCCCACTGATCCGGTTGCCGTTCTGGGCGTGCTGCGTGAGGCGGACCTGCCCAAATCGCTGGAAACCAAGATCGCAGGCGAAAGCCTGTTCAACGACGGCGTGGGATATGTGGTGTTTCTGATACTGGTGGGCCTCGCCTTTCCGGCAACGGGTGCGCATGGGGCCGAAGGAAATACTGTTTTCGACGGTGCCCGGTTGTTTTTTCAGGAAGCTGTCGGCGGTGCCGTCCTGGGGTTGGTTCTGGGTTGGCTGACCTTTCGCGTGATGCGCCGGATCGATGATTATCCGCTCGAGGTGCTGCTGACGCTGGGCCTGGCCTTCGGGGGCTATGAACTGGCCGTCGCACTGCATGTGTCAGCCCCGATCATGGCGGTCTGCGCGGGGCTGTTGATTGGCGACGTGGGCACGGCGCGCGGCATGTCAGAGGAAACCCGGCGCTATGTCGACGCCTTCTGGAAGCTGATCGACGAGATTTTGAACGCAGTCCTGTTCTTGATGATCGGGTTCGAGGTGTTTGCCATCGCCTTTGACGGCGACATGTTCCTGACCGGAATGGTCGCGATCATTCTGGCGCTGTTGGGACGGCTGCTGGCAGTGGCCATTCCCATCGGCATGCTCCACCCGTTCCGCGACTTCAATCAGGGCGTGATACCGATCATGACCTGGGGCGGCCTGAAGGGCGGAATTTCCGTCGCCTTGGCCTTGTCCCTGCCCGAGGGAGAATGGAAGCCGCTGATCCTGACCTGCACCTACATTGTGGTCGTGTTTTCAATTATCGTTCAGGGCCTGACCGTGGCGAAGGTCGCCAATCGCATGGGGCGTCATCCGAACCTGGTCTAAGACTTTTTTCAAGAAGGATGAGGGGCGCTGCCCCTCAAACTCCCCGGAGTTTATCTGGCAAAATGAAGCTGGCGGCAGATCAGTCTGCGTGTTTTGCAATGAAGGCGACAAGGCTGGCGGTCGAGCCGTCTTTACCCGTCGCGGGCTGAGAGCCGTCGACGATCGGTTGCAATGAGGTGGCAAGTTCCTTACCCAGTTCGACGCCCCATTGATCGAAGGAGTTGATGCCAAGAATGACCCCTTCGACAAAAACGCGGTGTTCATAAAGGGCAATGATCTGGCCCAGCGTGAACGGGTCGAGCAGCGGGTAGCTGAGCGTTGTTGACGGCCGATTGCCTGGGAAAACGCGGTGCCGTGCCTGACGGTCAAGTTCGGCCCCTGTCAGGCCTTTGCCAGCCATGATTTCTGAGGCTTCTTGCAGGCTGCGTCCGCGCATCAGAGCCTCTGATTGGGCGAGGCAATTGGCGATCAGCAGTTTGTGGTGGTGGGCAAGGTCGGGTTCATGACCATTGGCGGCGATCAGGAATTCACAGGGGATCACGCGGGTGCCTTGGTGGATCAATTGGTAAAACGCATGCTGGCCATTGGTCCCAGGTGCGCCCCACACAACGGGACCCGTGTTGAACGGGGATGTGGCCCCGTCCATCTGCGTGGATTTGCCGTTTGACTCCATCTCGAGTTGTTGCAGGTAATCGGGGAGTTGGCCCAGACGTTGATCATAGGGCAACACTGCACGGGTGGCATAGCCGCAGATCTGGTTGTGCCAGATGCCGACCAGCGCCAGCAGCATCGGCAGGTTCTCCCGGGGGGCTGCGGCGCAAAAATGACGGTCCATCGATTGCGCACCACGCAGAAACGCGTGGAAAGCGCGCGGGCCGGTGGCGATCATCAGTGACAACCCGATGGGACCCCAGACGGAGTAGCGCCCGCCGACCCAGTCCTCGAATCCGAAGACCTGTGCGGGGTTGATGCCAAATGCATCTGTCTTGTCCTGAGCCGTGCTAAGGGCTGCGAACTGGCGCGCGGGGTCGCCGCCGTGTTCCGTCATCCAAGCCCGAGCGGTGCGCGCGTTGGTCATGGTTTCAATTGTCGTAAAGGTCTTGGAGGCGACGATCACGAGTGTGGTCCTGGCGTCCAGCCCCCGCAGCGTATCCGAGATATGCGCCCCGTCCACATTCGACACGAAGTGACAGCGCGGGCCGTCATGATACGGCGACAATGCCTGAACCGCCATCGCAGGCCCCAGGTCGGACCCGCCAATGCCGATATTCACAACATCGGTAATGTCACTGGCGCGGATTTTGTCGGAGAAGTCGCGCATTCGGTCAAGGGTGGCCAGAATGCCGGGCATGACGTCAGTGCCGTCCACCGACACGGGCCCGCCGTCAAGATTGCGCAAGGCCGTGTGCAGGACGGCGCGCCCTTCGGTTTCGTTGATCTTTTCGCCCGAAAACATCGCATCGCGCCGCGCCTGCACGTCAGCATCGTCGATCAGGGCCAGCAGCGCATCCATCGTTTCCCGGTCGAGGTTGGTTTTCGAGAAATCAAACAACATGTCGCCGGTTTGCGCGCTGAATGTCGCCGCGCGGTCGGCATCGTCAAACAAGGACAGGATCGAGCGATCCTTGACAGTGTGCTGAAGCGCTTTGAGATCGTCGAATTTTGTCATGCTGCCCAATGGACTACCGCCTCTTTTACCATTGCACCGATGGGGGCCTCATGGGCCGGCAAGGTCAATGCCCGCTCTACCGCTGCGCGTTTTTCATCGCCGAAGATGACCAGATGTTTTGACATGGCGCTGTCAAGCACCCGCCGTGAAAGTGTAATGCGACCAACATCTTGGCCTGCGACGTTAATGGGGCATACCGCGGGCGCGTCATCCGCCATCGCCGCCGCCAGCCCGTCCGAGCCGGGAAACAGCGAGGCCGTGTGCATGTCGGCCCCCATGCCCAGAACCAGGACGGAAATCGGCAAATGTCGCGAGATTTCGGCAGACAGATCTTCAGACGCCTCGACAGCGGTCAGCCCCTCGATGAAAAGCGGGGTGAACTGTGCCGCGGCGGCAGGACCGACCAGCAGACGCTGGCGCAGCAGCCGTGCATTCGACATATCGTGATCGGGGGCGACCCAGCGTTCATCGGTCAGCATCACCTGCACCCGCGACCAGTCAAGGTCGGCCGTGCTCAGCCTGTCGAAAATCGGCCCTGGCGTCGTGCCGCCCGGCACGGCAAGGCTCACCTGACCGTCGGCCATCAACGCGGCCTTCACTTCAGCGGCCAGAATTTCGGCTACTGCCTCGGCAAGAGCCTCCCGGTCAGCATATTCAATCAGTTTCATGAGGATACCTCGCGCCACTTCCGGTTATCACGGCGCATCAGTTCTGCCGCGTCTGTCGGGCCATCAGACCCGCTGTCGTAGGGCTTTGGCACATCGTTGCGCGCCTCCCACCCCTGTATGATCGGGTCTGTCCAGGCCCACGCGGCCTCGACCTCGTCACCGCGCATGAACAGGGTCTGGTTGCCGCGAATGACGTCCATGATCAGCCGCTCGTAGGCGTCGACCTGTTCGGACCCGTCCGGCCCGAGCGCATCGGCAAACGTCATGTCCAGCGGCACATCGACAAGGCGCATGCCCCCCGGTCCGGGTTCCTTGATGGTCACACCAAGTGTGATGCCCTCGTTCGGTTGCAGCCGGATCGACAGCACGTTGCGGTGGCGGCCCGCATCTTCGGTAAAAATCGAATGGGGCGTTTCCTTGAAAACGACCGTGATCTCCGAAGACCGCGCGGCCATGCGTTTGCCCGTGCGCAGATAAAACGGCGTGCCCGCCCACCGCCAGTTGCTGATGTGGGTCTTGAGCGCGACAAAGCTTTCGGTGCGCGACCGCGGATCGCCGACGGCAGTGCGGTACCCCGGTGCCTGGGCTTCGTTGCAAGGTTCGGCCTGATACTGGCCGCGCACGATGTGGTGCGGCAAGACCGGATCAAGTGCCCGGATAACTTTCAGCTTTTCATCGCGCACCGCATCAGGATCAAACCGCGCAGGCGGTTCCATCCCGATCAGGCACAGCAATTGCATCAGGTGGTTCTGAACCATATCGCGCATGGCACCGGATTTATCGTAATATTCGCCACGGCCCCCGACGCCCACGGTTTCCGCCACGGTAATCTGGATGTGGTCGACATACTGGCTGTTCCAAAGCGGTTCGAACAGCATGTTGCCGAAACGCACGGCCATCAGGTTCTGTACGGTTTCCTTGCCCAGATAATGGTCGATGCGGTAAATCTGGCTCTCGTCGAAATACTTGGCCAGCGTGGCGTTCAGCGCGCGTGCTGTCGTCAGATCGCGGCCGAACGGTTTTTCTACAACAATCCGGCTGGCCGCATCTGCCATGCCCCATTGCTGCAACCGTTCCGCAAGATCGCCGAACAGCGCAGGCGAAACCGAAAAATAATAGGCCTCGACCCGGTCGGTTCCTGCCATCAGCTTTTGTAAATCGGCCCACCCGTCTGTGCCCTTGGCGTCGATGACCACATATTCCAGACAGGTCAGAAAAGCGTCGAGCTGGGGCTTTTCGTGGACGAAATCCGCGTTGAATTCTGCAATCGCCTCAGAGACCATCTCCCGGTAGCCATCTGCATCCATGTCGGAGCGCGCCGCCCCGATGATGCGCGCGTTTTCGGGCATCTGCCCCGAGCAGAAACGTCGGAAAAGTCCCGGCAGGATTTTGCGTCGGGCCAGATCGCCGGTGCCGCCGAAAATCACCAGATCGAACGGATCGACCGGAATAACGCGTGAGACCATGGTGCAACTCCTTGCTGCACAGATACAGCTTTTGGGGCGTTTATATCAATGTTAGCGCAAACAAACACAGATTTCTGCGCTTCACAAGTCTGTGCGAAAGAATACACAGGGTTTTCCTGCTTTTACCATTCGCTTAGACAAAGAAAATTCCACTGACCATCTAAGGGCGAATTGTTGATGAAAGATTTTGCACAGGCCAACGCAGGTAAATTCCAGGATCCCAAGCGCACAGCCAAGGGTGAAGACCGCGCGACCGTCAGCCTGAGCAATCCGCAAACGCTGTGGTTCAACACGGGCACGCTGTGCAACATCGAATGCGTTAACTGCTATATCGCCTCCAGCCCCACCAATGACGCTTTGATCTATATCACGGCCGATGAGGTGCGCGATTATCTGGGCCAGATCACGACACGCAATTGGCCTGTGACTGAAGTCGCCTTTACCGGAGGCGAACCCTTCATGAACCCGCAAATGATCGAAATTACAGAAGCATCGCTGTCGGCAGGGTATGACGTCCTGATCCTGACAAACGCGATGCGCCCGATGATGCGCAAACCGGTATTGGCAGGGCTGAAACGGCTGAACGCCGCCTACCCCGGCAAGCTGACGTTGCGCATTTCCGTCGATCACTACCGGCCCGATCTGCATGATGCGGAACGTGGCGAAGGAGCCCTTGCGAAAACGGTCACCGGCATGAACTGGCTGCGCGACAATGGTATCCGCATGGCAGTCGCGGGAAGGTCAGTCTTTGGTGCCAGCGACGAAGATAGCCGCACGGGTTATGGCGCATTTTTTGCAGAGCACGGGTTTGACATCGACGCAAATGATCCGAGTATGACGGTCCTGTTCCCCGAGATGGATGAAACCGTGGAAGTTCCAGAAATTACAACAGCTTGCTGGGGCATCTTAAACAAATCCCCCGACGCGGTGATGTGTTCAAGCTCGCGCATGGTGGTCAAACGCAAGGGCGCTGAAAAGCCCGCCGTATTGGCCTGCACGCTGCTGCCCTACAGCCCTGAATTTGAACTGGGCAACAGCTTGGAAGAGGCAGAAAAAGACGTGGCGCTGAACCACCCCCATTGCGCGAAATTCTGCGTTCTGGGCGGGGCAAGCTGTTCGGCCTAGATTTCAGGGGCGAATGATCGCGCCAATGCCGGGGTCGACCTGCCCCCGCGCCAAGGCATGATAAACTGCTTCTGACGCGGCGACTCCTTCGTGCACCTGTAGGGTCATCCAGTCTGAAGCATCTGCGGCGATGCGTTTCCACGCGGCTGTGATCTGTTTTTCGATGACACCCGGCCCCCAGTCGGCACGGCGCTTGGCCACCTGAGAAGGCGCGAAAAAGAACTCCGGCTTGGGTCCGGCCAGATTTTGCGCGGGCGCAAAACGGTCCCAATGGCTTAGCCCCACGGCGGCCGAGTGTTTAAGCTGATCATCCAGATGTTGATGCAGCATCGCCTTGACCTCGCTGTTGCCTGACATGTCCACATAGACCGATGGCACCTGCGCAATGTCGTGGATCTGGTCATAGGTCAGCACGCTGTCGCACGCGCCAAGGCTTTGCACAAAATTACGGTTTTTCGCGGATGTCAGGCCCACGATCCGATAGGCACGGTCCGCAGGTTCGGCCAGATATTTGCACAGCCCCAGCCCGGTTTTCGACGACGCGCTGCCGATGAGGATCTGCTGCGCACCGAAACACTGATTGTCCTGCAACCAGTCGAACAACAAAAACGACGTGGCCAGCAACGGCTGCAGGATGGCCCGCAGATGATCGTCTGTTTCGCTGCCAGATTGGACCTGCGTATACTGATTGTAAATCAACGGCAGCTTTGCACGGTGTTGCGCAGCATCGACAAAACCGCCCTGCGCAGGTTTCGGCGTCATCACCACCTCGTCCGCCATCGGATAGAACCCGTAAAGCCGCGTACCGACCTCCAACGCTTCGCTACGGCTTTCCACAACTTTGGCCGTGCCCCAGACCGGAACGATGCCCCAGCCTTCGGTACCGCTTGGGAAAAACCGCCAATAGCCGATATCAAACCCCGCTGCCGCGTAGGTCACGTTGTTCGCTGTCAGCGCAAAGCTATCAAGGTTGAGCCGCACCTGACCGTCAGTCAGCGGTGCACTGTCCACCTTCTCAAGCCGTGTCTCCGAGATTGATTTCTGATTGACCAAAATGCGCTGCATTGCATGTTCTCCTTCCCCATGTGGCATGATCTTACCCCGCTTTGACGGGAATGGCGGCACATTCCTGATCTGACGTTACGCAACGCAAAAGTCGTAAGATTTAGTATACAATAAAATCAATGAGTTGAGGGTTTTACGGATTTCAAGCCGCCCAGCAAAGGCCACAGGCATTGCACCCTATCTACCCCGTCTGCTATACAAAACCGCAATATATAGAACCAGCAAGAGCTAGGCAGATCACGTGAACGAAACGCCAGAAACCCCTGAAAACGATGATGAAATTCCGGCCGCGCGCCCTGTTTTTGATGGACCTTCGGTCACCATCGAACACGAGATGCGCACATCCTATCTGGATTATGCCATGTCGGTCATCGTTTCCCGTGCGATTCCCGATCTTCGGGATGGCCTGAAACCGGTTCACCGCCGCATCATCTATTCGATGTATGAAAAAGGCATCACCCACGACAAGACCTATCGCAAATCTGCGAAGTCCGTCGGCGACGTGATGGGCTCTTATCACCCGCATGGCGACAGCGCGATTTACGACGCACTGGTGCGCATGGCGCAGGATTTCTCGATGTCCTTGCCGTTGATTGACGGTCAGGGCAACTTCGGCTCGATGGATGGCGATAGTGCGGCGGCGATGCGCTATACGGAATCGCGTCTGGACAAGGTCGCGTCGTTCATGACCAGCGATCTGGACAAGGAAACCGTAAATTTCATCGACAACTACGATGGCAAGGAACGTGAACCGACGGTTTTGCCTGCACGGTTCCCCAATATGCTGGTGAACGGCGCTGGCGGTATTGCCGTCGGCATGGCAACCAACATTCCGCCCCACAACCTGGGCGAGGTCATCGATGCCTGCCAGGCGCTAATCGAGAACCCCGATCTGACCTCGGAAGAGTTGATTGAATATATCCCCGGCCCCGATTTTCCCACCGGTGGCATCATGCTGGGCCGCGCCGGTGCGCGCAAAGCCTATCTTGAGGGCCGCGGCAGTGTGATCATGCGTGCCAAGACCCGCGTCGAGGAAATCCGCAAAGACCGCTTTGCCATTATCATCGACGAGATTTGCTATCAGGTGAACAAGGCCTCGATGATTGAAAAGATCGCCGAACAGGTCCGCGAGAAGAAGATCGAAGGGATCGCCCACGTCCAGGACGAATCCGACCGCAACGGCGTGCGCGTCGTGATCGAGCTAAAGCGCGATGCGACAGCCGAAGTGGTGATGAACCAGCTTTATCGCTTTACCCCGATGCAGACCTATTTCGGGTGTAACATGCTGGCGCTGAACGGCGGCCGGCCAGAACAACTGACCCTGCGCAAGTTCCTGACCTATTTCATAGATTTCCGCGAAGATGTGGTGGCCCGTCGCACGGCATTCCTGCTGCGCAAGGCCCGCGAACGCAGCCACATCCTGTGTGGTCTGGCCGTGGCCGTCACGAACATCGACGAAGTTGTCGCCACCATCCGATCCTCTGCCGATGCGGCGGAAGCGCGTGAAAAGCTGATGACCCGCCGCTGGCCTGCGGAATCGATCCTGCCCTACATTGCGCTGATTGATGATCCGACCCATACTGCCAATGACGACGGCACCTATAACCTCTCCGAAGCGCAGGCCCGCGCCATTCTGGAGCTGCGGTTGCAGCGCCTCACCCAGATCGGCGTCAAGGAAGTTACCGACGAGTTGGAAGAGCTGGCCAAGAAGATCAAGGAATACCTTGAAATTCTGGGAAGCCGCGAGCGGATCATGAGCATCATCTCGGACGAACTGGCCGAAGTGAAAGACCAGTTTGCCGTGCCACGTCGCACCGAGATCGTCGATTGGTCCGGTGACATGGACGACGAAGATCTGATCGCGCGCGAGGACATGGTCGTGACCGTCACATCCGGCGGCTATATCAAACGCACACCTTTGGTGGATTTCCGCAGCCAGCGCCGGGGTGGCAAAGGCGTGTCCGGCATGCAAACCAAAGAAGAGGACGTGGTCACCACGCTTTTCGTGGCCAACACCCACACGCAGCTGCTATTCTTTACGACCGATGGCATGGTCTACAAGCTGAAGACTTGGCGTTTGCCACAAGGCAGCCGTACGTCAAAGGGCAAGGCGATCGTCAATATCCTGCCGATCCCGGTCGGTGTTTCCATCGCCGCCATCATGCCCGTCGACCGCGACGAGGCCGAGTGGGACGACTTGCAGGTGGTATTTGCCACCTCTGCAGGGACTGTGCGCCGCAACAAGCTGTCGGATTTCACCAACGTCATGCGCAACGGCAAGATCGCCATGAAGTTCGAGGACGATCACGCCGAAACCACGCTGATCAACGCCCGGATCGCGTCGAATGATGATGATGTGATGCTGGTCACCAACTCTGGCCGGGCAATCCGTTTCCCCGCCACGGATGTGCGCGTGTTCAACAGCCGCGCGTCGGTTGGTGTTCGGGGCATCAAGCTGAATGGCGACGAAAAGTCGTTTCCATGTCGATTATCCGCCACTTCGATGCGACGTCGGATGAACGGTCGGCCTACCTAAAGATGCGCCGCGCGGTTGCCGGTCTTGCCGATGATGCAGATGCACCCGCCGATGATGAAGAAGTCAACGCAAACGCGACCATCAGCCAGGAACGCTATGCCGAGATGTCGGCCGCCGAAAACCTGCTGCTGACGATCACCGAAAAAGGGTCGGGCAAACTATCGTCCAGCCATGATTACCCCGTCCGCGGCCGCGGCGGTTTGGGGGTGACCGCAATGGACAAGGCGATGCGCGGTGGCGACATCGTGGCTTCCTTCCCTGTTGAGCTGGATGATCAGATCATGCTGGCCACCTCGAAAGGGCAATCCATTCGCGTCCCGGTTCAGGGGATTTCGTTCCGGTCCCGCAGCGCTGGCGGCGTCAAGGTGTTCGACACCGGCAAAGGCGAAGTCGTGGTCAGCGTTGCCTGGATTGCCGATCAGGGTGACGATGCCGTCGAAGACGGTACCGAAGAGGTCTGATACCTCTTATACTCCGGGAAATACAAAAGCCGCCTTGCACTCAGCAAGGCGGCTTTTTTCATGGAATTTGCAGCGATACGAGCACCACTTGACCGAGGATCAGGCAAGAAAAAAGCGCCCTTAAAGGGCGCTTTTAACATCAGCTAACACGTCTGAATTTTCAGATTAGTTGGTGCCGGTTGTACCGTTGGTACCGTTTGTACCATTGGTGCCGTTTGTCTCGTCGTCGTTGCTCAAGATCGCGGCGGCAACCACTACGAGACCAATACCAGCAGCTGTCCCTGCGCCAACACCGGTGAAGCCGGCAGCCGCAGCTTCAGTTGCGTTGATGCAGACGTATGTGCCAGCCGACAAAGGCTCACATGCGTAACGGACGCCGTCGACGCCAAGAACTTCAACGGGGTAGCCGGCAATACCTGTTTGGCCGGTAACTTCGGAAGCAGTCGTAACCGCTTCAGTTGCGGCGGTAACCTGTGCGGATGCAGCACCAGCTGTCATCAACAGTGCGGCTGCGAGGGCTGTGAAACGTGTCATGATCTAATCTCCAGATTTCGGTAATATTATCTTAAATGTGATATCGCATATCTGTAAGGCAATAGCAAATGACTTGATAGTCCCTTCGCTGACCGAAAAACCCATATTTATAACGGATTTGAGCAGATTATTTTCAATTTTCAACGTCTAAGAAGGCTCTTCCCCACGATATTTCTCTATCGGAACGCGAAAAATTTAGGCAATAATCGACGTTTTCATAGATTCTTGGCAAGGGCAAGCGCCCTGCGCTTGCCCCACACCCCCTCTCAAACTACAGGCCGTACAGATCGCTGAACTTCTCGGTCATATATGCCAGCAGCGGTGCCTCGGTCGGTGCCTGGCCGATCGCGCGGGTCATCAGATCGCGGGGTTGGTACAATCCGCCGTGGGTTTGAACCGCTTGCCGCAACCAGCCTGTTGCGTGGGACGTGTCCCCTTGCGCCAACTGCGCATCCAGTTCCGGCACATCCCGACGCAAAGCCGCGTGCAGACAGCCCGCATAAACATTGCCCAACGAATAGGTCGGGAAATAGCCAAACAGGCCCACAGACCAATGCACATCCTGCAAGACCCCGTTTGACGGTCTGTCGACGTCATACCCGAAATCGGCCCTAAAGCGGTCATTCCACGCGGCCTCAAGATCGTCGACCTGCAAATCACCGCCCATCAAGGCGCGTTCAAGATCAAAGCGCAAAAGCACATGCAGGTTGTACTGCAGCTCGTCTGCCTCGGTGCGGATAAACCCGTCAGACACGCGGTTTACGATACGGTAGAACGTATCTTCATCTGCAACACCGAAATCGCCGAACGCATCGCGCATCTGACGATAAAGCCACCCCGCAAAGGCCCGGCTTCGGCCAAGCTGGTTTTCATAAATCCGGCTTTGGCTTTCGTGTACGCCCATCGACACACCCGCTCCCAATGGCGTCAGCAGATAGGCCTGATTTATTTCCTGCTCGTAGCATGCATGCCCGACTTCGTGAATTGTCGAATAGAAACAATTGAACGGATCAGTCTCGTTCGTGCGGGTCGTGATCCGCACATCCAGACCCGATCCGCTTGAAAACGGATGCACGGCCTTGTCGACACGGCCCTTGCTCATGTCATAGCCAAAGGTCTTGGCCAGCTGTCGCGTCAGCTTCATCTGCGCGGATTCGTCAAATTTACCCTGCAACATTGGCGGCGCTTCGGCCCCGCGCACAGCCTCGCGCAGGCGGGTCAATTCGGGGCGCAACGCGCCAAACATCGCCTCAAGTTCGGCCCCGGTGGCGCCCGGTTCATAATCATCTAGCATCGCATCATAGACGTCGCCACCCGCCGCCAGCGCCATGCCCTCCTCACGTTTCAACGTGATCACTTCGGACAAGGTCGGCGCGAAGGCTTTGAAGTCATCCGCTTCGCGCGCCTCTGCCCATGTGCCTTGCGCCTCGGAAGTGACCCGCGCGATCCGCGCAGCCAAGGCAGCAGGCACCTTACTTGCGCGGGCATGGCTGCGTCGGATGTGGCGCAACTGCGCGCTGCCCGCCGCATCCAGATGGCCCTCGTCGATCATTTCAAGCCAATCGGCGATGCGCGGATCGATACGGCGACCATGCAAAACAGATTCCATCGCGGCCATTTCCTCGCCCCGCTGGGGGGCAGCACCGCGTGGCATCATGGTTTCCTGATCCCAGCCCAGACGGCCTGCAACCTGCGCCAGGGCTTCGGTTTCGCGCTGAAACG
Organism: Roseobacter sp. GAI101; assembly: GCF_000156335.1. Taxonomy (GTDB): domain Bacteria; phylum Pseudomonadota; class Alphaproteobacteria; order Rhodobacterales; family Rhodobacteraceae; genus Sulfitobacter. The sequence goes on along the minus strand of NZ_DS999213.1, from coordinate 450,413 downwards.
CCATCAGATCATCAAAAGCATTCATCAGGTTTTTCCTCTCAGGGACGTTGCTACGGGAAAGCCGCTCAGGAACCGTGCCCGCAAGATGAGAACCCACAGCACCACGGCCAGCACCTGATGCCAGATGGCGATGTGCACCGGTGCCGCGTTCAGGACAGTCACGATGCCCAGCACAATCTGCCCCGCCATCGCCAGCATCATCATGTTGAACGCAAAGCGCGTCTTTGGATGCGCCGATTTGCGCCCGCGCAGCCAGACGACGATGGCAAAAGCAAACAGCAGATAGCCCGCCATGCGGTGCATGAACTGTACAAGCCCCGGGTTTTCAAAGAAGTTCCGCCAGATCGGCGCGATGTTTAATGCATCGGGGGGAAAGAACTGCCCCTGCATCATCGGCCAATCGACAAAATAACGCCCCGCATCAATGCCGGCCACCAAAGCGCCCAGCAAGATTTGCAGGAACGTGAAATGCAGCAGGCCGGTGGACATGCCGAACAGCTTGCCTTCTTTCGCGCGTCGCGCCTGCATCAGGTCCTTTTCCGAGCGGCCCAGCATCAAGGCATACCAGGTGATGAACCCAAGGATCACGAACGCAAGCCCCAGATGGGTTGCAAGCCGGTAGCTGGCCACGTCCAGGACCGCCTCGCCCGTGGTCACACCGGATGAAACCATCCACCAGCCGATCGCGCCTTGCAGGCCACCCAGCCCGCCCAGCAACAGCAATCGTCCGGTCCAACCGGTCGGGATCTGACGGCGCACCAGGAACCACAGGAAACCGACCGCCCAAACCAGACCGATCACGCGGCCCAGTTGCCGATGGCCCCATTCCCACCAGTAGATCAGTTTGAAATCGCTCAATTGCATCCACGAATTCTGCACCTTGAATTCGTCGATCTCCTGGTATTTCGCAAATTCAGACTGCCAATCCGCCTCGTTCAGCGGCGGCATCGCGCCCGTAAAGGGCTTCCATTCGGTGATGCTGAGCCCGCTGTCGGTCAGCCGGGTCAGACCGCCTACAGCGATCATCACGAACACCAGGGCGAACAGAATGAACAACCACCCCCGGATCGCCCCGCGTGCGCCACCGCGCCCACGATCAATCACACCGGTCTGCGCCACGGGCCGCGCGGCCTGCGCGTCGCCCACTTCCTCGAAAAGCTTCCGTGTCTGAGCCATGTTGCCTCTTGTCTGCTAGGTCTGGTGCAGAAGTAGGACACACAGGCCCAAAGGTCTAGCCGCGCTCTTTCCAGCGTACCATCTGTCGCAGGGTCCCATGCAACATCTGCACATCCGCCCGCGTCAGCGGCAGACGCGACCACATGTTGCGCAGATTGACCTTCATGCTGGTGGCCTTGTGTTCGGGGTAGAAGAACCCTGCCACCTCAAGCCGCTCCTCGAAATGCCGCGCCAGATGTTCGACTTCGCTGTTATCCGCCCAGTTGGTGCCCGCCATCTCGACCTGCTCGGGCACGACCGCCCCTTGGGCACGCATCCACTCATAGCCCATCAGCAACACACATTGCGCAAGGTTCAGGGACGCGAACTCGGGGTTCACCGGCACCGATACGATCGCGTTGGCCCGCGCGATATCGTCATTCTCTAGTCCCGCGCGCTCAGGCCCGAACATCACGGCAACCCGCTGGCCTTGGGCGATCAATTCAGCCGCCTTGGCCATCGCCGCCTCGGGGCTGTACACTTGCTTGGTCAAATCACGCTCGCGCGCCGTGGTCGCAAAAACAAAGGCCGCGTCACCCAAAGCCCCTGCCAGATCATCATGGACAACGGCCTCATCCAGCAGCCGCCCTGCCCCCGACGCCATGGCCACGGCAGACGGGTTCGGCCAGCCGTCGCGCGGGGAAACGATGCGCATCCGGTCCAAGCCGAAATTCCACATTGCCCGCGCCGCCGCACCGATATTCTCGCCCATTTGCGGGCGCACCAGCACGAATGCCGGTATCTTTGGGTTCTCTACAGCATCACTCATGCCCGCCTCATACCCGCGCACAGCGCCTCTCACAAGAACGCCCCATGCTTCCAAATGGTAAAAAATCCCCGCCGGAGGCATAAAAGTTTTTCTTTCCCCGCCCGATCCGCTAATTGACGGCAACAATGCAAAGGACAGCCCGTCATGGAAACGCCAGATCAGCCACAGCTTTACCTTATCACCCCTGCGGAGTTCGATCTGGAGGTCTTTCCCGATCAGCTTGCCCGCGTTCTTGACGCGCAGCCCATCGCCTGCCTGCGCCTCGCGCTTGGCACCCGCGACGAAGACCGCCTGCTGCGCGCCGCCGATGCCTTGCGCACCATCACCGACGCCCGCGACATCGCCTTCGTCATCTCGGATCACACGCTGCTGGCCGAACGCATTGGCCTGGACGGCGTGCATCTGACAGATGCAGCGCGTTCTGTCCGCCACGCCCGCAAGACACTGGGCGATGATGCGATCGTCGGTAGTTTTTGCGCAGGCTCACGTCATGACGGCATGGCCGCAGGCGAAGCGGGCGCGGATTACGTCAGCTTCGGCCCTGTGCGCCCCTCGGCGCTGGACGATGGCAGCTATGCGGAGCTTGACCTGTTCAAATGGTGGTCCGAAGTGATCGAAGTGCCCGTCGTCGCCGAAGGCGGCCTGGACGACGCGCTGGTCCGCGCCCTGACGCCGATGACCGATTTCTTTGGCATCGGAGACGAGATTTGGGGCACTGATGATCCGGTCAAGGCCCTTGCCGAATTGGTCGCCGCAACGAAATGACCCTAGGCGGGTGTTTACAAAAACACCCGCTCGACAAACCAATAGGCCCCGATGATGGCGATCCCCACCGATGCGGGGATCGCGACAAAGCGACGATAAGGATCGGCCAGCTGCCGGAACTGCACCGACAGGAAACATGCCGTGAACACAAGGGCGATAGGCACCGCGAACAGCGGAACCGGAGCCTCCAGCACCTCGGCTACGTTTGGCATCGGCACCGCGCAGATGATCAGCGCCAGGACCGCCAGCCCGACATACAGCACCTTCGCGCCGTGCGCGCCCGTCTCTCCACGGGACACCCGCAACGCCTGCCATACACACAGGAACATCGCCGCGATCACTGTCAGCTGACCAAGCTCGACGCCCACGTTAAAGCCGATCAGCGCCGGAATGAACTGATCCTCGGGCAGACCGAATTCGCCCAGCACCGACGCGAACCCCAACCCGTGCAGCAAGCCAAAGCAAAAGATCACCACGGGCCGCCAGCGGTTCAGACCCGAAGCAAAGATGTTTTCGACCGCGACATAAACGATTGAAGCCGCGATCAACGGCTCAACGATCGATCCGGGTACCGTCACCAGTCCAAGCGCGCCAAGGGCCAGCGTGACCGTATGCGCCGCCGTGAATGCGGAAACCTGCCAGATCAGCGGGCGCAGGTGCGTGGACAGGAAAAACAGGCCCAGAACGAATAGGATGTGATCCAGCCCCTTGGGCAGAATGTGGTCAAACCCAACGGGGATATAGGCCAGAAATGCGGACGACGCGCTTTGCTGACCGCCGCCGCCCAGCGAAATCTCGGGGCTTTGATTGCCGCCCTCAAGATAGCCAGTAAACGGGGCGTCGACCCCTTGCTGGCGCAGCACCAGCGCGCCCGAACCGGCGGGCCACGCCACCGTTACGCCGCGCGTATTCTCTGGCACCGTGCCCCGCAGCACCCATTGCGATATCCGGGGCAGTTCATCGTTCACATCTTCGGGAACAGTGACCGACAGCGTTTCCAACGGGAAAGCCGATCCGTCAGTGCGAAACAGGGGCAAGGCGTTCCAGCGGGCCAGCAATTCCGGGACCCGCGCCGTGATGTCTTCGGCGGGCATGGCACGCAACGCATCGTAATCATTGGCATTTTCAGCATTATCCGTGTCTTCGACCGCATCCAGATCAATGCCCGCCAGAAATGCCTCAAGGTTGATCCGCAAGCTCAGCTCTGCCGCGCCCTGCGTCACGGTCAGATCCGCAATCGTCGGGACAACCTCGTGCGCGCGGGCAATCCCGGCCAGCGCACTTGACAAAATCAGCCCATAGGCCAGCTTGCGTAGGATCAAAGATAAGGTGTTCCGCATGTTCATGTCCCGTTTTTCACTCGTTATTTCTTGCGCCCTGGCGGCGTCGCCCGCCCTGGCCCATGAATTCTGGCTTGAAGCGCCCGACTATCAAGTACAGCCCGGTGCGGAAATGACAACCAGCATCAAAAACGGTCAACTGTTCGAGGGCATGGATCTTGCATATTTTGGCAACCGCACCGAACGCTTTGATCTGACCTTCAAGGGCACGACGGTTCCGATCGCGGCCCGCATGGGCGATTCGCCTGCGCTGCGGATGGTCGCCCCCCCGCGCGACGGATTGCTGATCGTTGCCCACGAGGCATCGCCGTCTTCGCTGACCTACAAAGACTGGGAAACCTTTGTCGGCTTTACCGAACACAAGGATTTCAAGACGGCGGTCGCAGACCACCTTGCCGCAGGCTATCCTCAGGACAAGGTGCGCGAACGCTACACCCGCCACTCCAAGGCCCTGATCGCGATTGGCGATGGCAATGGGAGCGACATGGAACTGGGGCTGGAAACGGAACTGACCGCGCTGACCAATCCCTACGCGGCGGATTTCAACGATATGATGGAGGTTTCCCTGACCTACGCCGGCGCGCCGCGCGGCGATGTGCAGGTCGAGGTCTACGAAAAGGACGCCGAGAAAAACGTCGAAGTCACGATCCATCGCACCGATGATGCGGGCCACGTGACCTTTCCCGTGACCCCCGGCATGACCTATCTGGTCGATTCCGTCGTCCTGCGCCCGGCACCGGATGTCGGCGAAACCGACACCAGCCCGCAATGGGAAAGCCTTTGGGCATCGCTGACCTTTGCCGTTCCGGAATAAGCCGGAGCGCATGCGCACTTGCGCCCGCCTCAAGGTGTGGGCAAAACGGGCCGCATGACAGATCAACCAGACATTCTTTGCATCGGCTCGGTCCTGTGGGACATTATCGGGCGCAGTGATAACGCGATGCGCCAAGGGTCCGACATGCCGGGCCGCATCACCCGCCTGCCCGGCGGTGTGGCGTTGAACATCGCCATGGCGCTGGCCCGGTTCGGCCTTGCCCCCGCGCTAATCAGTGCCGTGGGCCGCGACACCGAAGGCGATGAACTGATCGCCGCGTGCCAGCTGCGCGGGCTCAAGACCGATCACATCTACCGGTCCGATGACCTGCCCACCGATCAATACATGGCGGTCGAGGGCACAAACGGCCTGATCGCCGCCATCGCCGATGCCCATTCGCTTGAGGCCGCCGGCGACAAGATCCTGCGCCCCTTTGCGGACGGATCGCTGGCCAGCCCATATGGCGGTGCCGTGGCGCTGGATGGCAACCTGACGCTTGATCTATTGTCCGAAATGGCGCGCAGCCCGCTGTTGGCGCAGGCCGATCTGCGCGTGGCCCCTGCCAGCCCCGGCAAGGCGCTGCGGCTTAGCCCGTTCATGCAAGCGCAACGCGGTACGCTTTACGTCAACCTCGAGGAAGCAGGTCTGCTGTGCCAGACCAGCTTTTCAAAGTCGCAAAACGCCGCCGAAGGGCTTTTGGCCCGCGGGGCCGTGCGCGCCGTGGTTACCGACGGGGGCAACCCCGCAACCGTCGGCCAAAGAACCGGCCTGATCACGCAACATCCGCCCGCCGTTCTGGTGACCCGTGTCACAGGCGCAGGCGATACCTTCATGGCAGCCCATATCGCTGCCGAACTTCAAGGGGCCGCCCCCGACGCCGCCCTGACCCAAGCGCTGGCCGCTGCCGCGCAATATGTTTCGGGAGAAACCAAAATATGATTCCTCTGCACCGCTCTGCCGAAGTCGCCGCCGCCCAGGCTGCCGGCACGCCCGTCGTCGCCCTTGAAAGCACGATCATCACCCACGGCATGCCCTATCCGCAAAATCTTGAGGTCGCGCGCACCGTCGAAGCCGATGTGCGTGCAGCCGGTGCCACCCCGGCAACGATCGCCGTCGTCGACGGCAATCTGCATATCGGTCTGGAAGATGCGCAACTCAGCGCCCTTGCCCAGGCCACCGGCGTTGCCAAACTGTCGCGCGCCGACATGGCCGCGTGCATCGCCACCGGGGGTACCGGGGCCACCACGGTTGCAGCCACCATGATCGCAGCCCATTTGGCAGGCATCGCCGTCTTCGCCACGGGTGGCATCGGCGGCGTGCACAAAGGGGCGGAAGACAGCTTTGACATCTCGGCCGACCTTCTTGAGCTTGCCCAAACCCCCGTAACGGTCGTGGCGGCAGGTGCTAAGGCAATCTTGGACGTGCCCAAGACGCTCGAAGTTCTGGAAACCCAAGGCGTGCCGGTGATCACCTATGGCCAGGACAGCTTTCCCGCGTTTTGGAGCAGCACCTCGCCGTTGAACTCACCCTTGCGGATGGACGATGCCACACAAATCGCTGGGGCCCATAAGACCCGCGCCCTTCTTGGCCTGCCCGGCGGGCAGTTGGTGGCAAACCCGATCCCTGCCGGCCATGAAATTCCCGCCGCTGATCTGGCTCCGATCATTGCACGTGCACAGGCCGAAGCCGACCAGCAGGGGGTTTCCGGCAAGGGTGTCACGCCCTTTTTGCTGCAACGCATATTTGAACTGACCGAAGGCCAGTCGCTGACGGCAAACATCGCGCTGGTGCGCAACAATGCCCGACTGGCGTCCAAAATTGCGGCAGCGCTGCTGTCTGAACCGGTAAACGCCTAAAAATAGTGCGTTCTCCATTGTAGCTGCACCCCAAAGCCCTTAGCTGATGGCTATTAATCATTTCGGAAAAACCGCGCCCCATGAACACGCATTTCACGCCCCCCACCCCGCCTTTGCCCCGTCGCACGGTGTTTGCGCGGCTGCGGGCGTCGTTTCTGACCGGGCTGGTGGTGATTGCCCCCGTCGGCCTGACCATCTGGCTGATCTGGAGCGTGGTCGGCTGGATCGACGGGATCGTTTTGCCCATGGTGCCGCTGGCGTATCATCCTGACCGGCTGATCCAGACTTACTTCGGGCTTGATCCGTCGTCGCAAATCAACGTGCGGGGCATCGGGGTCATCATCTTCCTGTTGTTTACGATCATTGTAGGCTGGCTTGCCAAAGGCATCATCGGGCGGTCCTTCATCCGCTTTGCCGAGGGGCTGGTGCAACGCACGCCCGTCGTGCGCACGATCTATTCCGGCATCAAACAAATCTCCGAGACGATCTTTGCCCAGTCCGAACGCAGCTTCGAGACCGCCTGCATGGTCGAATATCCCCGCAAGGGTGCCTGGGCACTTGGCTTCATCTCGATCCCCGCAAAGGGCGAGATTAGCAGAAGGCCCGGCGATGACACAAATCTGGTGGGCGTATTTGTACCCACCACGCCAAACCCCACCTCAGGATTTCTGCTGTTCTTTCCGCAGAAGGACATCATCGAACTGGACATGTCTGTGGAAGACGCGGCGAAACTGGTCATATCAGCCGGGCTTGTCTACCCACCCGAGCGGCCTGTGCCTGTCGAAAAGGCCGACGATACACTCCCGAAGCAGACCCACCGCTAACCAAGCGCCTTCCTGAGGTCACCGGCAAGCCTCTGCTCGGCAAGGTCGCGTTTGCCGATCGGATGGAATCCGTCCGACCGCCATCCGGCTGATTGCAAAACGGTGTTGACCACTTCGTAGGGTATGCTTTGGACTGACCTATCGTTTCGCAGCAAAGGCACCGTCAGCAGCGATATGAAGGGGCCCGGCGGGCGGAATAACCACAATCTCAAACCGTTCTGCGGGACCGAGAAAAAGGACGCCTTCGACGAGGATATTTAAGAGCCAGAGAAGGGATAGAGGCGCTCCCGAAT
>NZ_DS999213.1:297662-442399 GCF_000156335.1 Roseobacter sp. GAI101 | reverse complement strand
TGTGCCGGTGATTTGCGCTGCGGCGTCGGAACACAGGAACGTCGCCGTGCTACCCAGTTGTTCGACCGTTGCGAATTCCTTGCTGGGTTGGCGTTCAAGCATGACGTTCTTGATCACCTCGTCACGGGTCATGTCATATTCCTTCATCGTGTCGGGAACTTGCTTTTCAACGATATCGGTCAGGACATAGCCGGGGCAAATGGCGTTGCAGGTGATCGGCTCTTTGGCGGTTTCAAGGGCCGTGACTTTGGTCAGCCCGACGATCCCGTGTTTGGCCGCGACATAGGCTGATTTGAAGGGTGATGCCGTCAGACCATGGGCGGACGAGATGTTGATCACCCGGCCCCAACCCGCTGCGCGCATCATCGGCAATGCGATCGCCGAGGTATGGAAGGCCGAGTTCAAATTGATCGCAATGATTGCGTCCCATTTATCCATCGGAAAATCAGGGATCGGGGCAACATGCTGGATGCCCGCGTTGTTCACCAGGATATCGCAGACCTTCGCGTCTTTGATCAGCTGGCGGCATTCATCCGCCTTAGACATGTCGGCCCTCAGATAGCGTGCCTTCACGCCGGTCTCTTTCGCGATTTCTTCAGCCAGGGCGTGATCCTCGTCCCGATCGGTAAAGGAATTGAGCACGACGTCCGCCCCTGCGCGCGCAAGCCCCCAAGCGATCCCGAGGCCGATGCCCGAATTTGATCCCGTGATGACGGCGGTTTTTCCAGATAGATCGATGCTATAGGCCATAGTCTTCTCCTGCGGTTTCTGCGAGCGCATCATGCAGTGCGGCGGCTGCAAAGAAAATGGGTAATCCCTCGAAGGATGCCCGAGATATTGCCGATCTCTCGCGAGCGCGATGGCAAAAAAAAACGTCCGCACGAAGCGGACGTTAAGTTATTGAGGCAGGTTTCATACAGGCAAGAAACCTATCGAGCAGTGAGATCTTTATACGCAATATGGCCGCGCAATCCAAGCTTAAAGTTTGATAACCCCTGCTTGCACCGTTAAGACTTCGACCAAGAAAACAAGGGCAGAGTGGGATTGTTTCAAAAATGGCTTCATATTTTTTCCAAACCTGTCGGGCAGTTGCGACGGTTTCTTCACTGATTCTCTGTGCCGGTACTGCCAGCGCGGAACCGACGTACGGGATATCTATGTACGGCACCCCCGCGCTACCACAGGATTTTGTGTCGCTCCCTTATGCCAACCCCGATGCGCCCAAGGGTGGCGCAATCGTGCTGGGTAACACTGGCGGCTTCGACAGCCTTAATCCTTTCGTACGAAAGGGCACCGCCCCCTGGCAGCTGCCTTTTTTCACCCACGAGACCCTGATGGGCCGGTCATGGGACGAACCCTTCACCCTTTACGGGCTTTTGGCCGAATCGATAGACGTCGCAGAGGACCGTTCCTGGGTGGAATTCACCCTCAGACCGGAGGCTCGATTCGCGGATGGAACCCCCGTGACCCCCGAAGATGTGATCTTCAGCTACGATCTTCTTGGGTCAGAAGGTCACCCGCGTTACCACGGTCTGCGTGCGCAGATCGATACGCTGACCCAGACCGGGCCGCGCAGCGTGCGCATGACGTTCAACACGGAAAACCACGAACTGGCGCTGTTGGCGGGCATGCGCCCGATCCTGAGCAAGGCGCAATGGGAAGGCCTCGATTTTGCCAATGCGCCGCTTGCCGACATCCCCATGGGCAGCGGGCCTTACAGGGTCACCGATTATCAGGCGGGCCGTCAGGTGACGCTGACGCGCAACCCTGACTATTGGGGCAAGGACGTGCCGTTTCGCCGGGGCACCCATAACATTGACCAGATCAAACTGGATTTCTACGGCGATGCCAATGTGCTGTTCGAAGGGTTCAAGGCCGGAGAAATCTCGGCAATCCGCGAATTCAACGCTGAAAACTGGGCCACGCAATATGACTTTCCGGCGGTCCAGCGTGGTGAGGTGGTGAAATCCACCTTCCAGCATCAGAAACCGTCCGGCATGACCGGCTTTGTGATGAACACACGGCGCGGGCCTTTCGATGACATTCGCGTGCGCGAGGCGCTGATTGCCGCGTTCAACTTCGAGTATATCAATGAAACCTTGACCGGCGGGGCACAGCCGCGCATCACCTCGTATTTCTCGAACTCGCCCCTCGCGATGGAACCGGGGCCAGCGGGCGCGCAGGTCGCCGACATGTTGGCCCCGTTCAAAGACACCCTGCCCGAAGGCACGATCGAGGGCTATGCCCTGCCCGTGTCGGATGGATCGGCGCGCAACCGTGCAGGGATCCGCGCCGCAATGAAGGCGCTTGAAGATGCCGGGTTTACCGCGCAGGACGGCACCATGCGCGACAACGCAGGCCAGCCGCTGCGCTTTGCCATCTTGCTGTCCAAGGGCAGCACCGAAAACATGGCCATCGCCGAGCTTTATATTCAGGCGCTCAAGCGTCTGGGGATCGAGGCGACGGTGGATGCAGTGGATGACGCGCAGTTTGTAGCCCGCAACAACGAGTTCGATTTCGATATGGCAATCTTTCGCCGCGCGCTGTCGCTAAGCCCCGGCAATGAACAGCGCTATTACTGGGGGTCCGAGGCCGCAGACCAGCCGGGCAGTCGCAATCTGATGGGGGCAAAATCACCCGCCATCGACGCGCTGATCGACCGGATGGTCGGGGCGCAAAGCACGCAGGAGTTTACCACGGCCACCCGCGCGCTGGACCGCGTGTTGACCGCCGGGCGCTATGTGATTCCGTTCTGGCAGTTCACCCAAGACCGCATCGCGCATATCGCTGCCCTGAAATATCCCGATCGGGTGCCGCTTTATGGTGACGGGCCGAATTACATGCCCGAAGTCTGGTGGATCGATCCCGACAGCTGAGTGTCACAAAACCTTCACTTGCCATGATGCTCTGCCGTGCACAAAAGCATCGGGACGAGAAACAAACAGTGTCCGGAGACCCGCGATGAAGATATTGGTTTTATGCACAGGCAATTCTGCCCGCTCCATCCTGTTGGAATCGCTGCTGAACCATCATGGGGCGGACGTGGTCCAGGCCTATTCCGCCGGCAGCCAGCCCGCCGGGCAGGTGAACCCTCATGCCATCACATTGCTGGGCAACCTGGGCCATGACACCAGCGGCTTCCGGTCCAAAAGCTGGGACGAGTTTGGCGGCGACGACGCGGCACCGGTGGATATCGTGATCACCGTCTGCGGCTCTGCCGCCGCCGAAACATGCCCGATGTGGCCCGGCACCCCGCTGCGCGCCCATTGGGGGGTCGAAGACCCTGCTGCCGCCAGCGAAACGGAGGCCCCCGCCGCATTTGCCGAGGCCTATGCGATCCTGAAACGTCGGGCCGACCATTTTCTGGCGGCCCCTCTGGCCACGATGGACCGCGCGGCACTGCAAAAACACCTGACCCTATGTGGGCAGATCGCGTGAAACGGCAGCTGGCTGCCGAAGCGCTTGGCACCGCGCTGTTGCTGATCTCGGTGATCGGCTCGGGGGTGATGGGGGCCGCGCTTGCGCAAGGCAACGTGGCGATCACCCTGCTGGCCAATGCCATCGCCACTGGCTGCATGCTTTATGTGATCATCACCGTGCTGGGCCCGATTTCGGGCGCGCATTTCAATCCGGCGGTGTCACTGGCGTTCTTCCTGCGTGGCGAACTGCCCTTGCGTGATTTGGCGGGCTATATCCCTGCACAGGTCATTGGCGGCCTGATCGGTGTCTGGACGACCCACGCGATGTTCGACCTGCCGATATTTCAATGGTCTTTGACGATGCACCGCACCGGTGGTGCACAGTGGTTTTCCGAAGGTGTCGCGACTTTCGGACTGCTTTTGGTCATTTTCGGGGGGCTGCGCGCCAACAAAGAGGCGGTGCCGACGCTTGTCGCCCTCTATATCACCGGGGCCTATTGGTTCACGGCCTCCACCAGTTTCGCCAATCCGGCAGTCACCTTTGCACGCGGGTTTTCAGATACCTTTGCAGGGATCAATCCGTTGCATATTCCGGCGTTCCTGCTGGTCCAACTGGCCGCAGTTGGCATCGCGCATGTTGCGTTGAAGGCGTTGCTGGACGATTAAAGCGACCGTTGGGACGCGCGGCCGAGCGGCCCTTCGGGGAGAGTTTTTCTGGCAAAATGAAGCACGCGCAGCGGATTACGTCAGCGAAGTGACCCAGAGAATGGTAGCATCTTCGTCGCTGGTCGAGATCACGTTATGGCCCATCGTGGCGTCGTAATAGGCGCTGTCGCCGCGGCGCATTTCGACGGGTTCGTAGAATTCGGTATAAAGCTGGATGACGCCAGTCAGCACATACAGGAATTCTTCGCCATCGTGGCGCACCCAGCCGTCGAATTCTTCCATCTTCCGGGCGCGGATACGGGCGCGGTAGGGAAGCATCTGTTTCTTGCGCAGGGTATCTGCCAGCAGTTCATGTTCATAGGTCGTGGTGGCTTTGGCAGCCCCATCGCCCGATTTGGTGACCACCATGCGCCCGTTGATCTGCCCCGCCGAGGGCGGCGTGAAAAGTTGCGGGACGGAAATTTCCAGCCCGACCGCCAGCTTTTTCAACGCGTCATAGGTGGGCGACATCTGCCCGTTTTCGATCTTGCTGAGCGTGGACCGCGCCAGCCCCGCCTGATTGGCCGCCTGTTCCAGCGTCCAGCTGCGGGCTTTGCGCAGTTCGCGAACCCGCGCACCAAGGTCTACAGGGGGCGCGGTTTCAGCTTCGCCGCTTTCGCGGGCGATCTGGATCATGGATTTGGGGGCTGCATCCGACATGCCTTTGCTTCTAGCGCCGCGCCATCTGGCTTGCAACGGGTCAGAGGTCGCGCTAGCGATGGCGCATGATATCGATCTCTGCCGCACCCGGGTTCAAACCCTGCCCCGCCCCGTTCAATATGGCTGCGCACGTTCTGGCGCAGGCCGCAACCCTGGGGGACAAGACGGCCCTGTCCGTACTGGGTCCGCAAGGGTCCGAGGACTGGAGCTTTGCCGCGCTGGAGGCCGCAGTCCGGGGCACGGCGACGGGGCTTTTGGCTTTGGGACTGGCCCTTGGTGACATCGTCTTGATGCGCCTTGGCAATACGGTGGATTTCCCGCTGGCCTATCTTGGGGCGTTGGCTGCCGGTCTGGTGCCCGTGCCCACAGCGGCCGCGTTGACGCAAGGCGAAGTCGCGGCGATGATTACCACGCTCAGCCCCAAGGCGATCCTGCGCGATCCTGACGTGGCCTGTCCCGACACCCCGCAGAACGTTTCGCTTGATGCGCTGCGCGCCATGCGCGACTTGCCCCCGGCCGCGTGGCACATGGGCGATCCGGACCGGTTGGGCTATATCATCTACACCTCGGGAACGTCCGGCAAACCAAGTGCCGTGATGCATGCGCATCGCGCAATCTGGGCGCGGCAGATGATGTTCGACGGCTGGTACGGGCTGCGGCCGGACGACCGTGTCATGCATGCGGGCGCGTTCAACTGGACCTACACGCTGGGGACGGGCCTGATGGACCCCTGGACGATGGGCGCAACAGCGTTGATCCCCGCGGCCGGGACCCTGCCCGCCGCGCTGCCCGCGTTGATGGAACAACACGCCGCGACGATTTTTGCTGCCGCGCCGGGCGTGTACCGCCAGATCCTCAAGCATCACACCCATATCAGCCCTTCCAACCTGCGCCATGGGCTGAGTGCCGGAGAAAAGCTGCCCGAAAGCCTTCGCACCGCATGGCTGGACGCCAGCGGCCTGTCGATTTGCGAGGCCTATGGCATGTCGGAATGTTCCACCTTCATCTCGGCCTCCCCCGGCACGCCCGCACGGTCCGGGACCCTGGGGCAGCCCCAGCACGGACGGCAGATCGCGTTGATCGGCGAGGATGGCCCTGTCCCGGTCGGAACCGAAGGCACGATTGCAGTTCACAATAGTGATCCGGGGCTGATGCTGGGCTATCTGGGTGCGCCCGAACAGACAGCGGCGAAATACCAGGGCGACTGGTTTCTGACCGGCGATCAAGGGGTGATGGGCGAGGACGGCCAGATCACCTATCTGGGGCGCAATGACGACATGATGAACGCCGGCGGCTTTCGCGTGTCGCCAATCGAAGTCGAACAGAGCCTCGCGAAATTCCCCGGCATCAGCGCCGTCGGGGCGACCGAAGTCGAAGTCCGCGCCGATGTCACCGTGATTGCCGCCTTCTACACCGCCGACACCCCGCTGGACGAAGCCGCGCTGGCGCTTTATGCACAGGACAACTTGGCGCGCTACAAACAGCCGCGCCTTTATGTTCACGTGCCGGAGCTGCCCATGGGCGCAAACGGCAAATTGCTGCGGCGCGCGCTGCGTGCGGCCTATGAGGCGCAAAAATGACCGATACGATCAAGCTTGATATCATGTCCGACCCGATTTGCCCTTGGTGCTATATCGGCAAGGCGCATCTGGACCGGGCCCTGGCATCGGAACCCGATCACCCGTTTGTCATTGAATGGCATCCGTTCCAGCTGAACCCCGACATGCCTGAGGGTGGCATGGACCGGCGCGCGTATCTTGAGGGCAAGTTCGGTGGTAAGGAAGCTGCGGTCAAGGCCTATGCGCCCGTCGTCGAACACGCCAAAAAGGCCGGTCTGACGATCAATTTCGAAGACATGAAGCGCACGCCAAACACCCTGAACGCGCACCGTCTGATCCATTGGGCGGGAATCGAGGGGCGTCAGACGGCAGCCGTGTCGGCCCTGTTCAAATCCTACTTCGTCGAAGCGCGCGATATTGGCGATCTGGAAGTATTGTCCGATATCGCGGATGGCATCGGGCTGGATGCGGCGCTGATTTCCCGGCTTCTGGCCAGTGACGCCGACATCCAGTCGATCCGCGACCGCGACGCCCACAGCCGCGAGATGGGGATCAATTCGGTTCCGACCTTTATCGTCGCGGGCCAGCACGCCGTGCCGGGCGCGCAGCCGCCCGAATTATGGACGCAAGTACTGGCCGAACTGCGCGCCAAGGGCTGACGCCAAATCTGTCATTTCCCAAGTGTCAGAAACGCTTTGCTTTTGTGGCACGGCGCGCTTAGAATCACTTTTACAAAAGGGGCGCAGACCCCGGGTAACGATGAGCGGGCACAATGATATATCGAAGAAAAACAGCCTTTGGGGCTGCCCAATCGGCACGGGCAAGACCACCTTTACCCGCAACCCCGGCCCTGTCGGTAACAGGGGTCAGGCCGGTTTCCACGCCGCCGCTGCGCAGTGTGCTGACCTATGGATGTTTCGACGGTTTCAGCACCCATCACGCGCAGTGGCTTGGCCGCTTGTCCGCCCTTGGCAGTGAATTGATCGTGGGCTGTGCCACGGACGCATTTTGCGCCGAGATGGACCATCAGGCAAAGGCCCCCTTCGAAGCGCGGCGCGCGGTGCTGGAAAGCTGCCGCTATGTGTCGCGGGTGATCGCACTGGAAAGCTGGGACCAGCGGTTGACCGATATCGTGAACTACGACATCGCGGTCTTCGCTGTGCGCAATGGCGTCGGGCCAAGCTGCGACACGTTGAACGAGATTGTGCAGGTCGTGCATCTGCCCTCTGATCTGCCGCCCACATGGGTCGAACCGTTCGCCAAATCCGCCTAAGGCGACACCGCCTCACATGCGATGTGCGTTCTTGCCAATTGTGCTGCCAGGGCCTGCCCGCTAAACCGTGGCCAAATGGGTGCTTTGGGTGCTCGGAACATGCGGAGCCCCCTTATGCAATCGAACGGTACCGACTTTCAGATGGGTCGCACCGAATTCATCGCCCTGATTGCGATGATGTTCGCCACCATTGCCTTTTCCACTGACGCGATGCTGCCCGCCCTGCCCCAGATTGCCGCCGATCTGGCCCCCGCCACGCCTGAACGCGTGCCGTTGATCCTGACATCTTTCGTTTTCGGCCTTGGGCTGGGGACATTTTTCATGGGGCCCCTGTCTGATACATTCGGTCGCAAGAATGTGGTTTATGCCGGTGTCGCCCTTTATATCCTTGCCGCTTTCGTCGCGTGGGCCAGCCAAACGCTCGAGGTGATGCTGGCCGCGCGGGTGGTTCAGGGCATCGGAGCCGCCGGGCCGCGCGTCGTATCCCTTGCCATCATCCGCGATTTGTTTTCGGGTCGGCAGATGGCCAAGATCATGTCATTCGTGATGATGATCTTTGTGATCGTGCCCGCCTTTGCCCCGGCCTTGGGCGCGGTGATCGTCAGCTTCACCAATTGGCGCGGGATTTTCGCAGCTTTCGTGGTGTTCGCTGTGATCTTGATGATGTGGCTGTGGGCGCGTCTGCCCGAGACCTTGCTCAAACCCGACCGGCGGCCCTTGCGTCTGCCGTTGCTTTGGCGCGCGTTGAAGGAAGTATTCAGCAATCCGATGGTCTGCCTGTCGATCATGGTGCAGACGCTTGCGATGGCGATTTTGTTCGCGACGCTGATGCTGGTGCAGCCCATTTATGACCAGGTCTATGACCGCGCTGCCAGTTTCCCCTTCTGGTTCGGGGTGGTCGCGATCGTGTCCGGCACGTCCAGCCTGCTGAACGCGCTTTTGGTCGTGCGGTACGGCATGCAACGGCTGGTGACGATAACGCTGGCGGCGCAGATCATCCTGTCAGGGATCATGCTGGGCTTTGGTTTGGGGGATTTGCCTGAACCTTTCGGTTTTTACTTTTTCGTGGTCTGGCAGGCGTGCCTGTTTTTCCAGGCAGGTCTGGTCATGGGAAACCTGAATGCCCTCGCGATGGAGCCGATGGGCCATATCGCGGGCATGGCGGCGTCGGTGATCGGGGCTGTGTCGACCGTCCTTGCCGCCGTGATTGCGTCGCCCATCGGACTGTTGTTCAATGGCACGATCATGCCGCTGATTGCATCCGTGGTCGTGCTGGCTGCGGTCGGGTTCTGTCTGATGTTGGTGTTGGGGCGCGTCGTACGCCACCAAGACGCGGCAACCTCTGCCCCTGCACCGTAGCACTTGGGGCGACGGGTGCCGGTTTCGCCCTGCGGGCGAGGATTTTAGACCATTTGGAAATGATTAGCGGCGGTTTTTCAATTTGAAGGCCAGTGCAATAAGCACCGCGGCGATGCTGAAGGGCAGCAGCCACATCAGCGCCGCGTCAGCCGTGAAAAACTGCCGTGATGTGATCGTGCAGTCCGGGTCGGCGCACGCGGCAGTTGACATCAGCATCACCACGGGCGGCACTGCAATCAGCAGTGCCACCGCGAGGTAAAGGACGCCGAGCGTCAGTTTACGGATCGTCAGGGTCACGCGGCGCGTTGACCGCCGCCATTACCGCCACCGCTGGGCTTGCGACGACGACGCGATGCGCCTTCGGGCTTGCCCGCGCCACCGCCCCCACCGGGACGACCACCGCCACCGTTGCCACCGGGACGGCCACCGCGACCACGGCCACCGCGCCCCTTGGGCTTGGCGGGTTCTTCCATCGGTTCCCATGGACGCCCAGAGGCGACGGGAATCGCGATTTTCATGGTCTTTTGGATGTCCTTCAATTCGCCCATCTCGTCAGGGGCGCAAAAGGCGATTGCGGCACCATCCTTGCCCGCGCGGGCCGTCCGGCCGATGCGGTGGACATAGTTGTCGGGCACGTTGGGCAGTTCGTAGTTGTAGACGTGTTTCACATCCGGAATGTCCAGACCGCGCGCGGCCACGTCGGTGGCCACAAGCACGGTGATATCGCCCTTCTTGAAGGATTCAATCGCACGGTCGCGCTGGCCCTGGCTTTTGTTGCCATGGATCGACGCGGCCTTAAAACCCGACTTGACCAGATCTTTCATCAGCTTTTCACAGCCGTGTTTGGTGCGGCCAAATACCAATGCACGTTCTTCGGTGTGTTTGGCCAGCAATTCGATCAGCAGCGCCTTCTTCTCGGCTTTGGCGATAAAATGGACTTCTTGCGTCACCTTATCCGCCGCCTTGCCGGGAGGGGAAACTTCGATGCGGATCGGGCTGTTCAGATAGCTGTTGGCAATCTCGTTCATCAGCTTGGGCATTGTCGCCGAGAACAGCATGGTCTGACGTTCCTTGGGCAGCACCGACGCGATCTTGCGCAGATCGTGGATAAAGCCCATGTCGAGCATCTGGTCCGCTTCGTCGAGAACGAGGAAAGTCGTCTTGTGCAGCAGCACGGCGCGGCGGTCCATCAGGTCCAGCAAACGGCCCGGCGTGGCGACCAAAAGATCAACGCCGCGTTCAAGGCGCTTGATCTGCGGGTTGATCGACTGACCGCCCACGACCATCATCGCCTTGAGTTGCGTGCCTTCACAGAAGCCTTTGAGGTTCTCCATGATCTGGTTGGCCAGTTCGCGGGTCGGGGCCAGCACAAGGCCACGCACGGTGCGCGGTTCGGGGCGGGCTTCCATCTCAAGCATTTGGGCAACCAAAGGCACGCCGAAAGCTGCGGTCTTGCCGGTGCCGGTCTGGGCAAGGCCCATCACGTCGCGGCCGTTCATGGCATGGGGAATCGCCTGTTTCTGGATCGGGGTCGGGTCTGTCATACCCATGTTGGTCAATGCTTTGACCAGACGGCGCGGCAGGCCCATCATTTCAAAATCGCTCATATTCTGTCGTCTTTCCGAAGGCCACGGCAAGACTGCCGGACCTGTCTAAATCACGCGGCACCCCGGAATGGGGCTGAACCGCGAGGGACGCAAAGCAGATCGCAGGGGCCAGCCTAATGCCAACACCCTGTCTGTTGCGTTTGGCCCCACGCGTGATTTTGGGAACATCGGCGGCCTTTTCTCTCAGCAATATGATGACCGCTTGGGTCAAAGGGCTGACTGCTCACGCGGCAGAAGGATCGCTTGACCCCCAGATGGTCGCTTTGACGGGCAAAGTCAACCGCTCGCGTCAAACTTGCCTAACGCGGGCCGCTGCGCGCCAGCATTACCGGCAACAGCACGCTAAGCACGAAGATACGCATCATGTGGCAGGCCGCGATAAATCCCGGCACCACGCCAAGCACCGCGCCCATGGCAATCATCGTCTCGAATCCCCCCGGTGCAAAGGCCACGAGGACATGCGCCAACGGTGCACCAAGCGCCAGCGTGACCGGGACCGCCGCAAGCAGGGCGAGGCCGACGGCCACCCCCGTCACGGCAAGCCCTGCGGCCAGCCCCTTGCTCAGATCGTCCATGCTGACACCGGAAAACCGGGTACCGATCAATGCGCCCAACACCAGATAGGCAGGCAGCACCAGCCACATCGGCAAGACCCCCGGCGCGGTTTCCGTAAGATGGCCAAGCGATGACACCAGCATCGGCCCGATCAGCATCGGCGCGGGCACATTCAACCGGCCAAGCAGCAGCCCTGCCCCGACGCCGAGCGCCAGCAATACCACCGTCAGCCCCGCGCCCATCAAGGCCCCCTGCGGCACGATAGATCCCCCCAGATCAACCCCCATCGACAGCGCCACGAACGGCACCACCAAAGTGAGCGACAACAGGCGCACCGATTGCGTCGTAGACACGCGCACGACATTATCCCCTGCCTCTGCCGCCATGGCGAGAACAAAGCTCAGATGGCCAGGGGCCGCGGCCAGCAAAGCCGACCGCCGATCGAAGCCGAAAAACCGGCTGAGCAGCCAGCGGCTGAACACCATCATCACCCAGATCATCACCAGGACGACGACAAAGGCCAAGGGCCAACGGATCATCGCATCCAGCGCGCTGCGGTCAAACCCCGCCCCGACGGCCAGCCCGATCACCACGAAACACGCATTGCGCAGCGACAGCGAAATGCCCATCTTGAGCCCCGCCAAACCGGCCAGAGACACCAGAACCGCAGGCCCGACCAACAGATAGATCGGCGCACCAACGGCCCACCCCAGCAGCGCCCCCAAGGTTCCCACGCAAACTGTCAGCGCAGTTGTCATCAGATCGGACGGGGGTTTGGGCCATTTCATGACGCCCGTGCTAGCACCCGCCGCGTCAAACGACCAGATGCCGCCGCTCTTGCACATCGCGCAGCAAGTCGGCATGGGTCTGGAAAAATTCTTGATACGGGGCATCCACATGGACAATCTGCGCGGCGCAATCCTCATGGTCCTTTCAATGTTGGGCTTTGCGATCGAAGACATGTTCATCAAGCTGATGGGCTCCGAAATTCCCATCGGTCAGATCATCTTTATCTTGGGCGTCGGCGGATCGCTGTGCTTCGGTTCTGTTATGGTCGCAAAGAAACAGCCGCTGTTCGAGCGCGCCATGCTGACCCCGCCGATCGTGCTGCGGGCCCTGGGTGAAATCATCGGGACGCTGGGTTTTGTGTCCGCGATCGTCTTGACGCCGATCTCGTCCGCCTCGGCGATCTTGCAGGCCACGCCGCTGGTCGTCACCCTGGGTGCAGCACTTTTTCTGGGCGATCCGGTCGGCTGGCGGCGGTGGAGCGCGATTTTGGTCGGTCTGTTCGGCGTGATCCTGATCATCCGTCCCGGCATGGAAAGCTTTCAGGCCCTGTCATTGCTGGCCGTCCTGGGCGTCTTTGGCCTGTCCCTGCGCGATCTGGCCACCCGGCGCGTGCCCAAAAGTACGTCGAGCTTTCAACTGTCGTTTCTGGCCTTTGCTGCCCTTATTCCTGCAAGCCTTGTCTACATGCTGGGTACAGGCACATCGTTCACCCCCATGACGGGACTGCAATGCGCCTTCATGGGGGCCGCCCTTGCGATCGGCATGGTCGCCTATTACGGGATCGTCGCGGCGATGCGCGTGGGCGAGATCAGCTTTGTCACGCCCTTCCGCTATACCCGCCTGCTGTTTGCCATGGTGGTCGGCATCACGATCTTTGGCGAAAGGCCCGATATGCTGACCTATGTTGGCGCAACCATCATTGTGGCGTCAGGCATCTATACGGTATGGCGTGAACGCAAAGTAAAACTCGAGGGTTGAAGCGCTTTTCATCCTCCCATCATCACGCTAAAACCCGACCAAACCGCCATCCGCAAAGGGATATTCCGACCATGAGCACCATCATCGACATCCACGCCCGCGAAATTCTGGACAGCCGGGGCAACCCCACCGTCGAGGTCGACGTCACGCTTGAAGATGGCACCATGGGCCGTGCGGCCGTGCCCTCGGGCGCATCTACGGGTGCCTACGAGGCGGTCGAGCGTCGCGATGGCGACAAGGACCGCTATATGGGCAAGGGCGTGCTGGAAGCCTGCGCGGCGGTAAACGGCGAAATCGCCGAAGCGCTGGTGGGCATCGATGCGACAGAGCAAGTCGAAATCGACGGCATCATGATCGAGCTGGATGGCACCGACAACAAGGAACGGCTGGGCGCGAACGCGATCCTCGGCGTGTCCATCGCCGCCGCCAAAGCCGCCGCAGATTACTGTTCGCAACCGCTGTTCCGCTATATCGGCGGCACGTCCGCGCGTATCCTGCCTGTTCCGATGATGAACATCATCAATGGTGGCGAACATGCGGACAATCCGATCGATATCCAGGAATTCATGATCATGCCGGTTGCGGCATCCAACATCAGCGAAGCTATCCGCATGGGGGCCGAAGTTTTCCACACCCTCAAGAAAGAGCTGACCACCGCCGGGCTTTCAACCGGAATCGGTGACGAAGGCGGCTTTGCGCCAAACCTAAGCTCCACCCGCGAAGCGCTTGATTTCGTGATGAAAGCCATCGAAAAAGCCGGGTTCAAACCGGGTGAGGAAATCTATCTGGCGCTCGATTGTGCCGCGACCGAGTATTATGACGAGGGCAAATATGTCCTGTCTGGCGAGCAGAAGAAACTGAGCAGCGCGGAAAATGTCGATTATCTGGCGGCGCTTTGTGCCGATTATCCGATCATCTCGATCGAAGACGGGATGTCCGAAGACGACTGGGACGGCTGGAAGATGCTGACCGAACGTCTGGGCGACAAGATCCAGCTGGTCGGCGACGATCTGTTCGTGACCAACCCTGCCCGCCTGTCCGACGGCATCCAGCGCGGTTGTGCAAATTCGATGCTGGTCAAGGTCAACCAGATCGGTACCCTGTCGGAAACGTTGCAAGCCGTCGAAATGGCGCATCGCGCTGGCTATACCAACGTGATGTCGCACCGTTCGGGCGAGACCGAAGATACGACGATTGCCGATCTTGCGGTCGCCACAAACTGCGGTCAGATCAAAACCGGATCGCTGTCGCGTTCGGACCGTCTGGCCAAGTATAACCAGCTGATCCGCATCGAAGAAGCGCTTGGCATCACAGCAAAATATGCGGGTCGGTCGATCCTCAAGGGCTGACCCCAGGGCAGATATTCCAACCCCCGAGACACAAAAAAGCGCGCAATTCATGCGCGCTTTTTTCATTTCTTAAACGTGGCACCGGGTCAACGCTGTGCTTTGTTGGACCCTGCCAAACCAGCCAGCCTTCAACTGTTGATCCGCGCCAGCAAGGACGTTTTTGTAAATCCAAGGCGTATCAGATCAGGGTCCTTTCCGGGGGCCTGCAATCTCAGCTGGATCGTCCGGCCATTGGCACCGAAAGCTGCATTCATACGTACCGTGGCGATAATCTTACCATCGGCACCGCCGCGGACCTTCTCGATCATCCCGACGACCTCGCGATCGGACGTCATGATCGTGGCACCAAGAAAATTGTCGATGGACGTCTGAGGCTTCAGCCGTGCCTGCGAAGAGAAGGCAGCGGTCTCAGACATCGTGCCCGCCCTCGCCCCGACTGCGGCTGCCGTATTGACTGATCCGGTAACCCCGGTCCCCGAGCCTGAGCCGGTGCCACCACCGCTGCTGCCGCCGCTCGCTCCGGCATTGGCAGTTGCGCCTGAACCGGAACTGCTGCCACCGATGCTTGCCCCGACATCCGCCGTTGCGCCCGAACCAGAAGTATTATCGCCACCGAAAGTCGCACCGACATCCGCAGCTGCCACAGATCCGTGACCGACGCTCACGCCCGCATCGACACCGATGCCTGCGACGTCTGCGCCTACGCTCACGTCAAGCGCGTGAACCGAGCTGGCCAACAGTAAGGATGTCACTGAGCCGCTCACGATATTTATCAGGTTGGTCATAGTATAGTCCTCCTTATTTCCGAGCAGCGGTTTCAATTACATCTCTAAAGGTGCCACTCTGACATATACACGCCCGATAGTTGTATTGAGTTTCAATAAAATTATATATACAGGCTGAAAAACCCCTAACCTTGCAGAATCATTGCACTAGTTTTTTGGCCGACGGGGCCAAAGCGCCTGTCTGCCCCTTGGTTCCAAGGATTGAATGTCGCGCCTTAGCTGGCTGCGGGCTTTGGCATGCTGACTGTTCCGCCCCCAACCGCTGCGCGCACACCGGTGGTACTGCGACAGGACGTGGGCAGCCCCCGGGCCACGCGCACAGCCAGATAGCCGAAGGCCTGTGCTTCCAACATGTCACCGTCCAGCCCGATGTCTTCGATCGGGGCGACAGGGCAATCCAGACTCACCGCCAACATCTCCATCAACACCGGGTTATGCCGACCGCCACCAGTCACCAGAACACGGTCCGGCAGGCGCGGGCAATGGTCCATCGCTTCGGCCACGCCCGCCGCACACATCGCAGTAAGGGTGGCTGCGGCATCGGCATCCGACAGCTCTCCGACCAGGGCGACCATCTCTGCAAAATCGTTCCGGTCCAATGACTTGGGCGGCAACCTTGCGAAATATGGCTCGGCCAGAAACAGTTCGAGCGCACCGGTTTCCACAGTGCCCTTTGACGCGATCCTGCCGCCCTTGTCATAGGCCTGCCCCAGCCGCGCCTGCATCAGATCATTGATCGGCGCATTCGCAGGCCCCGTGTCAAAGGCCAGCAAGGCACCTTCGGCATGGGGTTGGGCAATGCCGGGATCGACCCAGGTCAGATTGCCTACGCCCCCCAGATTCAAAAACGCCACCGGCCCCGTCAGCCCCGCATAACGCGCACAGGCGTGGTGGAAGAAAGGGGCCAGCGGCGCGCCTTCGCCGCCCAGTTCCACGTCGGCGCTCCGGAAATCCCACACCACAGGCACCGCAAGCGCATCCGCCAGCGCCGCCCCGTCGCCCACCTGTAACGTGCCCTGCTGGCGCGGCGCATGGGCCAGCGTTTGCCCGTGAAAGCCGATCACGTCCACATCGGTGAAATCGCGCAAGATCGCCAGATGCGCGGCCTCGACGACCTCCGTCGCCGCGTCCACCTCTGCCCCCGACCACTTGCCAAAACCTGCGGCAATCGCCTTGCGTTCGTCACCTGTGTATTCACGATAGCCGGATACGCCAAAGCCCATGATATCATGGCCATCCGTGTCGATCACAGCCACATCCACCCCGTCCAGCGACGTGCCGCTCATCGCGCCTGCGGCCCGTAACACACCTGTTTTCGCGATCCGATTTCCGTGGGGCCTATTCATGGCCTTTTCCTTTGTCTGCTCAGCACATATAGAGTGCACCACCACCCAAGCTGAGGGCAAGCGCCATGACATACCACCCCAAATCCGAATTTATCCGCATCATGATGGAGCGCGGCTTTGTCGCCGACTGCACGGATTATCAAGGCCTTGACGAGGCGCTGCTGAAGGGCGCGCAACCTGCCTATATCGGTTTTGACGCCACAGCCAAATCCTTGCATGTGGGATCACTGATCCAGATCATGATGCTGCGCTGGCTGCAAAAGACCGGCGGCAAGCCGATCACGCTGATGGGCGGCGGCACGACCAAGGTGGGCGACCCGTCGTTCCGCGCCGATGAACGCCCCTTGCTGACGTCAGAACAGATCGACGACAACATCAGCGGCATCAAAAAGGTGTTCAGCGCCTACCTGACCTATGGCGATGGCCCGTCGGATGCGCAGATGATCAACAACGCCGAATGGCTGGACGGATTGAACTACCTCGACTTCCTGCGCGACATCGGGCGGCATTTTTCGATCAACCGGATGCTGTCGTTTGAAAGCGTCAAGTCGCGACTTGACCGCGAACAGTCGCTGTCTTTCCTCGAATTCAACTACATGATCCTGCAAGCCTATGATTTCATGGAGCTGCATCGCCGCTATGGCTGCATCTTGCAAATGGGCGGATCGGACCAGTGGGGTAATATCGTCAACGGTATCGACCTGACACGCCGGGTGATTGATGGCGAGGTTTACGGTCTGACCACTCCGCTGTTGACAACCTCGGACGGCAAGAAGATGGGAAAATCGCAATCCGGTGCGATCTGGCTGAACCCTGACATGCTAAGTCCTTACGAATTCTGGCAATTCTGGCGCAACACCACGGACGCTGACGTGGGCCGCTTCCTCAAGCTGTACACCGAACTGCCCATCGACGAATGCGACCGTCTGGGCGCGCTGGAAGGGTCCGAGATCAACGAGGCCAAGATCCGGCTCGCCAACGAAGTCACGGCGCTGCTCCATGGCGCGGACGCTGCGGCCGCGGCCGAGGCGACAGCGCGCGAAGTGTTCGAAAAAGGCGGCGTGGGCGATGACCTGCCCACCTTGACGCTTAGCCCGTCAGACATCGGTGACGGCATGTCCATCGTGCAGCTGATCGTGAAATCGGGTCTGGCCGGGTCCGGCAAAGAAGCGAAGCGCCTGATCTCGGAAAACGGTGCGCGGATCAATGATGAACCGCTGACCGACGCGGGCATGATGATTGACGCCGCGGCATTGGAAACACCAATCAAACTGAGCGCTGGCAAGAAACGTCACGCCTTGGTCCAACTGGGCTAAGCAAGAAGGGGGGCGGGTTGAACCTGCCCCCCCCTCGCCTTAACTTTCGGCTTTTTCCTCAAGCACCAGCCATTCGGCCTCGGCGTCCTGAAGTTTTTCATTGCGCTCGATCAGCGCATCCGTGGCCTTCTGGAACTTCACCGGATTGTCAGAGTAAAGCGTCGGATCGCTCATCAGCTCTTCCAGCTTGGCAATCTCGGCCTCAAGCCGCGCGATCTCTGCAGGCAACGCCTCAAGACGGTGCTTTTCAGTAAAGCTGAGCCCCTTGGCAGCGGACGCTTTCGGTTTCTCGCCTTTGGCCCCCGGTTTCGCCTTGGCGATCACGCTCTGGTCAAAGTCGTCCTGCTGGCGTTGTGCCAGGTAATCGGTCCAGCC
Organism: Roseobacter sp. GAI101; assembly: GCF_000156335.1. GTDB lineage: Bacteria > Pseudomonadota > Alphaproteobacteria > Rhodobacterales > Rhodobacteraceae > Sulfitobacter. The sequence goes on along the minus strand of NZ_DS999213.1, from coordinate 424,324 downwards.
GCCTGCATAGACCGTGGCCTTGCCGTCACCTTCCATCGCGATCGTAGTCGCGGCGACACGGTCCAGGAAGTCACGGTCGTGGCTCACCAGCAGCACAGTACCATCATAGGTCGACAGCAGTTCCTGCATCAGATCAAGGGTTTCAACGTCCAGATCGTTTGTCGGTTCATCAAGCACCAGCATGTTGCTGGACCGCGCCATGATCTTGGCCAGCAGCAACCGCGCCTTTTCCCCACCCGACAGCGACCGCACGGGCGCACGCGCCTGCGCTTCGTCGAACAGGAACTCCTTCAGGTACCCGACCACGTGCTTCGGCTGACCGCGCACCAGAATCTGGTCTGCTTTGCCCGATACACGCATCTCGGGATCGCCGGTCAGGCTGTCCCACAGCGACATGTCGCCATCCAGCTGCGCACGCGCCTGATCAAACAACGCAATCTCAAGGTTGGTGCCCAGCTTGATCGTCCCGCTGTCGGGCTGTTCCTTGCCGATCAGCATATTCAAAAGCGTGGTCTTGCCTACACCGTTCGGACCGACCAAGGCAATGCGGTCACCGCGCTGGATCGTAATATCAAAGGGGCGCAGGATCGTCTTGCCGCCAAAGGCCTTGGTGATTCCCACCGCCTCGACCACCTTGCGGCCAGACTTGGGTCCGGCCTCAAGCGCCATGGCCGCCGTGCCCTGCCGCGTGATCTGGCTGGCACGTTCGGCCCGCAAATCCTGCAAGGCGCGCACGCGGCCCTGGTTACGCTTGCGCCGCGCTGAAATACCCTCGACAGCCCACCGTGCCTCCGCCTTGATCTTGCGGTTCAGCTTGTGGCGCTGCATGTCCTCTTCTTCCCACATCTGGTCCCGCCAGGCCTCGAACCCGCCAAAGCCGATCTCTTGACGGCGCACCACCCCCCGGTCGATCCACAGGGTCGCACGGGTCAATTCACGCAGGAATGCCCTATCGTGAGAGATAATAACAAAGGCGGCGCGGGTTGTTTTCAGCTCGTCTTCCAACCAGCGGATCGCCTCGATGTCCAGGTGGTTGGTCGGTTCGTCCAGCAACATCAACTCGGGCTCGGACGCCATCAGGCGCGCCAGGGCCGCACGGCGGCGTTCTCCGCCGCTGGCTGTACTCACGGGGCGCGCAGGGTCGAACTTCAACCCCTCGCCTGCGCGTTCAACCTTGTACATCTCGGACGGATCAAGCCCGTGGGACGCAAATTCGCCCAAGGTATCGAACCCGCTCAGATCGGGGTCCTGCTCCATATAGCCGACCGATACGCCGGGTCCGACGATCACGTCGCCGCTGTCGGCTTCGACAAAGCCGGCCATCACCTTCATCAAGGTGGATTTACCAGAGCCGTTCCGCCCGACCAAAGCCAGCCGGTCGCCCGGCTGAACGACCAAGGACATATTTTCGAATACGGGATCGCCGCCGAAAGTCAGCGTAATCTCGTTTACTTGCAAAAGGGGTGCGCGTGCCATGCCTGCCAGCTATATCTGCACCGCGTCGGGGTCAATGACCCTCATTCCAAATGGTATTAAATCCTCGCCGAAGGCATGGAATCTTTTATCCAAGTCCACGCAACAGGCGCTTGCGATTCTCAGGGATCGCGTCGATCTCAAGCCCGGTGAAAACATGCAGCGTGTTCATGTGCCGATCGACCACCGCATGGTCACTGACCCACCCTCCCATCAACAGATAGGTCCGCAGCAATGGCGGCATCCGCAGCATGGCCATTTTCACGTCCGGTTGCGTGCCTGCGTGATCCGCGAATCGAACGGGATCTTGGACCTTTTCCCCCGGCTGCCAAGGCGCGGGGGCCAGGTGGCGCGCGCGCAGCAGGGCAAAGCAGTCGGCATAGTCGCCAATCGCCCCGCCCGCAAAAGACGAACACCCGAACATCAGCTTGATTCCCTGTGCATCCACAAACTGCGTCAGCGCCGCCCAGGCCATGCGCACGATATCGGGATCATGGGTATCCGGATGCACGCAGAAACGCCCCAACTCCATCATCAGACCGTCAAAGCGTGACAGACCCGTCAAATCATAGAATTGCGCGGCATAGCTTTGGTCCAGTTGCGCGCCCAGGAAAAGCCGGGTGCGAAAGCAGCAAACGATCTCTCCGGCCTGTAGATCACGCACAAGAACCTGATGCTGTGTGGCATCGAATGCATCACGATCAAACGCGACATCCAGACCAAATGCAAACGCCCGCAGTGCCTGTGCCGCCTGGACGTCCTGATCGGACTGCGCCACGAACACCTCGTACCGCCCCCGAATGAGGGACAGCGCATCAATGCCTTGCTGTGGTGACACCCTGGGGTGCAAAGGCGCAGGCCCTAGCCCGCAAGCCCTGCCGGGTTGAAGCGACCGATATTTCCCAGAAGCTGACGGATAAAGGACCTGTCCTTGACCGATGAACTGGTCACGCGGCGGTCCAGCTCGATCACGTTGCCACGCTCAAGCCCGAAGCGTTCGACGTTTTCGACCACGCCTTGCGCGTTGAAGCTAACGGCGACGACCTCGCGCTCGACCTCTTGAGGGGCCAGAAACCCGATGGCCTTGCGCCGCGACCGGACATAGTAATAGCCGGAATTGGTCAGCAGTCCCGCCGATGCAGGCACGCCCACGGTTTGCGCCACGGTGTCGCGCGTATCCTGGCCAACGGTGATCTGATCCAGATCTTCCTGAGGCGGGATATACCCATGGTTCTTGTATTGCGGCGCGCAGGCCCCAAGCGTCAGACCAGCCCCAACAAGAGCGGCAGCAAACAGTGTCTTTGTGACATGGCGATCTTTACGCATTCTTTAGTGCCCTCTTGCCCTTAGGGATCATGGCTTTTATCTCGCATACACCAAGCAGCCCCTATGGTTCAAGAAACGAAAGCACAACATCATGTCTCGCACGCCCCCAAGCCCCACAGCATTGCGTGTCGCAGAGCTGCCACAAAATGCGCAAACACCTTTTTCCCTGCGCCCTGACGCCGAGGCACTGCGCGAAATCGCCCTCGAGCTGGGCCTGACATCGGTACGAAGATTATCCTTTCAGGGCACGCTCACCGCGCTCGGGCGTACCGATTGGCAGCTGGATGCGCGCCTAGGTGCCACAGTCGTACAGCCCTGCGTTGTCACGCTGGAACCTGTCACGACCCGCATCGACGCTGATATCACGCGGCTTTTCATCAAGGATTACGTCGAACCGGATGAACCGGAAGCGGAAATGCCGGAAGATGACAGGTCAGAACCGCTGACGCCGTGGATCGACCCGGCCGTCGTGATGATCGAGGCGCTGGCGCTTGAGGTGCCCGAATACCCCCGTGCCGACGGAGCCGAGCTGGGCGAACTGGTCTATACCAAGCCTGGCGACGCCCCGATGACAGACGCGGACGCCCGCCCCTTTGCGGGCTTGGCGGATTTACGCCAAGCGCTGAAAGACGATAAGGACTAAAACACAGGTAATTGCTTTAAAATCGGGGTTGCATCGACATTGTTTAGCAGTATTTTGCGCCTCTCACCCCAATTAAGGTTGGACATCGGATAGGCTTAGGCCTAAACGCACGTCACGCCCAAACCGGGAGTTGATCTGAAACACGGTCGTCTTTGGCTACATGCCGCTGAACGACCCCGAAGGCAAAGGCACCAGATATGGCTGTCCAACAGAATAAAGTTTCCAAATCGCGTCGCAACAACCGCCGCGCGCACGATTCGCTGTCCGCTGCGAACCCTAACGAATGCCCAAACTGTGGTGAGCTGAAGCGCCCACACCACATTTGTGCTGCTTGCGGCCACTATGATGACAACGAAGTTGTCGCGATGGCCGAAGAAGTCGACCTCGACGAAGACGCAGCGTAAGCTGATCCAGTCAACCGCAGCATAAAGAGGCTTCGCAAAAGATGACGGCCACGTCCGATCAGGCTCAAGCGAAAGCTCAGCGTACCGTCATTTCAGTTGACGCAATGGGGGGCGATCAGGGCCCGGCAATCGTAGTTGCCGGGTGTGCTGAATCTGCGGCGAAAAATCCGGACATTAGTTTTGTCCTGCACGGCCCCGCCGGGACGCTTGAACCATTAGTGGCCAAGCGCCCCGAATTGCGGGGTCGTTGCACTGTGCGCGATGCACAAGGCGTCGTCACCATGGACGACAAGCCCAGCAACGTCGTGCGCAACGGCAAAGATACGTCGATGTGGTCTGCGATTGAATCTGTGCGGTCCCACGAGGCGTCGGTTGCCGTCAGTTGCGGCAACACCGGCGCGCTGATGGCGCTGTCGATGATCCGCCTGAAAAAGCTGCCTGGCGTGAACCGTCCCGCGATTGCGGTGCTCTACCCGTCAACGAATCCCCAGGGCTTCAACGTCTTGCTGGATGTCGGTGCCGATGTGCGCGCCGATGCCGACGACCTGTTGCGATACGCGCTGATGGGCAATTCCTACGCGCGCAACGGGATGGACATCAGACGGCCCCGCGTCGGCTTGTTGAATGTCGGAACCGAAGAACACAAAGGCCGCGCCGAACTGAAAGAAGCCCATGAGCTGATTCGCGACGCCGCCGACGATGCCGAATTCGATTTCGTCGGTTTTGTCGAAGGCGGCGATATCGCGGGCGACGTGGCTGACGTGATCGTCACCGATGGCTTTACCGGCAACATCGCAATCAAGACCGGCGAAGGCACCGCGACCTTGATCAGCGGCGGTCTGCGCACCGCCTTCAAGAATTCGATCTGGTCGCGTATGGCGTCGGTGCTGGCATATTCATCGTTGCGTCGGGTCAGCAAGCGCTTTGACCCGCGCCGTGTGAATGGCGGCGTCTTTCTGGGCCTCAATGGCACAGTCGTAAAATCCCATGGTGCGGCCGATGCAACCGGCGTATCCTCGGCCATCAAACTGGCCGCGCGCCTTGCGGAAAGTGAATTTACCAACCGGTTGGCGGCGCGTGTTGCAGCAGCCGCTCCGGTGAAAGAGACCGAAAAATGACCTTACGGGCAGTTGTAATTGGTGCGGGGCATTACTTGCCTGAACGTGTCGTGGAAAATGCCGAATTCGAAGGCAAGATTGATACGGATGATGCCTGGATCAGGTCCCGATCGGGGATCGAACGGCGTCATTTCGTCTCTGGCGATGAAACAACGTCAACCATGGCAACAGCCGCAGCCCTTGCGGCGCTGGCACAGGCCGGCAAGACCCCGGCCGATGTCGACGCGATCATTCTGGCGACCTCTACCGCCGATCTGACCTTTCCATCCGCTGCAACCATGGTGCAGGCGCAGCTTGGCATGGAAAACGGCTTTGCCTTTGACGTGCAGGCTGTCTGCGCCGGGTTCATCTTTGCCCTGTCCAACGCCAATGCCCTGATCGTTTCAGGTCAGGCCAAGCGGGTCTTGGTCATCGGGGCGGAAACATTCAGCAAGATCATGGACTGGACCGACCGCAGCACAAGCGTTCTGTTCGGCGATGGCGCGGGCGCATTGCTGCTGGAAGCGCAAGAGGGCACCGGTACGCCCGAGGATCGCGGAGTCCTGTCAACCGATCTGAATTCCGACGGACGCTACCGCGATCTGCTTTATGTCGACGGCGGCGTCAGCACCGGCACAACCGGGTATCTGCGCATGCAGGGCAATCAGGTTTTCCGCCATGCGGTTGAAAAGCTCGCCTCGACCGCGACCACCGCGATGGACCGCGCCGGCGTAACGGCGGACGACATCGACTGGGTCGTACCGCATCAGGCAAATATCCGTATTATTCAAGGCACTGCCAAGAAATTGAACCTGTCTATGGATCAGGTCGTCGTGACCGTGCAAGACCATGGAAACACCTCTGCGGCGTCGATTCCGCTGGCGCTTTCGGTCGGTCAGGAACGCGGCCAGATCAAAAAAGGCGACCTGCTCGTTACCGAGGCCATCGGCGGCGGTTTGGCTTGGGGTGCTGTCGTTCTGCGCTGGTAAAACTGCTTTTTGTCGCGCAAACAGGACCTTACAGTCCATAGTTATTGACTTGCAAAAACGTGGCAGCCTATGTTGGAGGAAATAAACATGGGGGATGTGATGGCCGACAAGACCTTGACGCGGATGGATCTGAGCGAAGCTGTGTTTCGCGAAGTGGGTCTTTCCAGAAATGAAAGCGCGCAATTGGTGGAATCCGTGCTGGATCACATGTCCGATGCATTGGTTCAGGGAGAGCAGGTCAAGATTTCCTCATTCGGGACGTTCTCGGTTCGGGAAAAATCTGCCCGTGTTGGCCGTAACCCGAAAACCGGCGAAGAAGTCCCGATCAATCCGCGCCGTGTGCTGACCTTCCGCCCCTCCCATTTGATGAAGGACCGCGTTGCCGACGGCAACAAGCGTTAAACTGATGGCCAAATCTGCGGATGCGTTCCGAACAATTTCCGAAGTAGCAGATTGGCTTGAAATCCAGGCGCACGTGCTGCGGTTTTGGGAAAGTAAGTTTACCCAAGTCAAACCGATCAAGCGGGCTGGCGGCAGGCGGTATTACCGCCCCGCCGATATGCTTTTGCTGGGCGGAATCAAACGCTTGCTGCATGATGATGGCCTTACCATCAAAGGCGTACAGAAGATCTTGCGCGAAGAAGGCATGAGCCATGTCGCCGCCCTTTCCGCCCCCTTGGACGAAGTGACACAGGCCGACCTGAACCAGAACGATCAGGACATGATCGACATGCCCGCTTCCGCCGCGAAAGTCACAACGGTTGATGTAAAAGAACCGGTTGCTGAAAGCGTCGTTCTCCCCTTTGAAGCCTCACGCGCTGATAAAGTCTCCGAAAACACGCAGCCTGATATGACTGCAAAGGACCAAAGCACGCTCACAGAACCGGAGATTGAAGAAACCGCTGATCCGGACCAGGATGTGCTGCCCTCTCCGCCTCCGCAAACAATCGCTACGCCCCCTGTCGAGGCTGAGGACAGATTGGCAGCGCCGCCCCAAGCGATTGACGAACCCACGGCCCCCGCCGACACCGAGGCCGCTGAAACAAGCAATGCCGACACGCTAGCGCCAGAGACGCAAACGCCCCCAGCGAGTGATTCTTCAAAAACTGCCCCAACGACAGAGGCAGATAACGCGAAAGCTGACATCGCCCCCGATGCCGCCACTCAAGAACCTGAGCCGGTTCAGCAGATAGCATCACCCGAGCCTGATCAAGACACCAGTGACACCGCAACTGACACCCCGAAATTCCTGCGCCGCCCTGCACCGGAACAAATCAGCGCAACACACAACACCACCCCCGCGCCGAAACAGGAACCCCCAGCCGCCGCTCCGAAACCCCGGGTAATCGACCTGCCCCCGATACCAAGCGAAGCGGATATGTCCCCCGCCCCAACCGGTCTTGCATCCATGCTGACATGCAAACGCGTATCGCCAGACTCAGCCCGGAAAATCGCTCCCGTACTGGCGCGTCTGCAGGCCATGCACGATTCCATGCCCGCTGATCACAGTCCTTCGGCAAAAGACTGAATTCCCGATGCGCTTTGCGGCAATTCCCCCTTGCGCACCCGTGATTATCAGGTATGAAACGCCTCATGTCGGGCTATGGCGCAGCCTGGTAGCGCGTCCGTCTGGGGGACGGAAGGTCGCAGGTTCGAGTCCTGCTAGCCCGACCAACCGACATAAAACAAACGCCCGCGCCTTTCACGGTGTGGGCGTTTGCATTTGAAAGGTCCAGCCATGGGCGGTGTAATCCCGAACCAGCAAATCAGTGAAATGATCGGCGCAGGCCAGATCATCGGATCGCCCGCCGTTGATACCGCGCAAATTCAACCTGCCAGCCTCGATCTGCGTTTGGGCACCGTTGCCTACCGGGTGCGCGCCTCTTTTCTGGCGGGACACGGTGCAAAGGTCTCTGACCGCTTGACTGAATTCGAAATGCACCGCGTCGATCTGACCAAAGGTGCCGTGCTGGAAAAAGGCTGCGTCTACGTTGTCCCGTTGATGGAATCGTTGTCCCTGCCCGCCGACATCTCAGCCGTTGCCAATGCCAAAAGCTCCACCGGCAGGCTTGACCTGCTGACCCGCACGATCACCGATGGCGGCACCGAATTTGACCGCATTGCGCCGGGCTATGCAGGCCCGCTCTACGCTGAAATCTGTCCCAGGTCCTTCTCGATTCTGGTGCGCCCCGGCATGCGGCTCAATCAGATCCGTTTCTCCACCGGGGATGCCTCATTAGACGATGACGCCCTTCGCGCGCTGCATGCCATCACGCCGCTGGTGGATGGGGATGCTGTCATCGACGACGGGCTTGGCTTCTCCGTTGACTTGCGCCTGCCCGGCTCAACGCTTGTGGGATACCGCGCCAAACCCCACACAGGCTTGATCGATCTGGATAACATCGGCTTCTATAACCCCGCCGACTATTGGGAAGAAGTCCACAGCGACAATGGCCAGATCATCCTTGATCCCGGTGCCTTCTACATTCTGGTAAGCCGCGAGGCCGTCACGATCCCGCCCGAATACGCCGCCGAAATGGCCCCCTACCTTGCCATGGTGGGTGAATTCCGCGTGCATTATGCAGGCTTCTTTGATCCCGGCTTTGGTCACGCATCCTCCGGCGGTGCAGGCTCACGCGGCGTCCTCGAAGTTCGCTGCCACGAAGCTCCCTTCGTACTGGAACACGGTCAGGTCGTGGGTCGCCTCGTCTACGAGAAAATGGCGCACGTGCCCACGCAGCTCTATGGCGCTGGCATTGCGTCAAACTATCAAGGTCAGGGGCTCAAGCTCAGCAAGCATTTCCGCTCGCCAGCCTGACATTTGATGCCTCGCATCTCTGGCTCTTAAATATCCCGGGGGACGCCCGTCAGGGCGGGGGGCAGCGCCCCCTGACGAGGCTTAAAACCTGTTCAAACGCCGCATGTTCTTCAACATCTGGCGTGATTGCTTCCCCTGCTCACGCCCGGCATGCTCGCGCCGTGTTTCCTCTTCGGGGGATACGGCTGGCTGCTGCGTTGCACCATTCTTGCCCTTGCCGATTTTAGACGCTTGGTGAAAGCCGAAATCGACACCTTTATTGATCAACCGGCCCATCACACGGCGCATGATCATATTTACAATCTGGTTCATTTTTCACCTCGGTTGGCACGTGGAATTTTACTTCTTCTCTTCAATATAGAAGTAATACGGCATTTTTCAGGCCCGTTTGCCAATTAATCTTCGAACAACTCGCTTTGACCCTCAGTCGCTTCTTCTTCGTCCTCTTCGCCGTCCAGCATCGGGATCGTCCCAAAGGCGGGTCGGCTTTCCAGCAATCCGGCAGATCGCAGTTCTTTCAGGCCAGGCAGGTCGCGCGGCGTTTCCAGGCCGAAATGCGCAAGAAATTCTTGCGTCACGACAAAAGTCACAGGCCGCCCCGGTGTCATCTTGCGCCGGCCAAAGCGGATCCATTCAAGTTCCAGCAGCTGGTCCAGCGTGCCCCGCGATACCGATACGCCCCGGATTTCTTCAATCTCGGCCCGTGTGGCGGGTTGGTGATAGGCGATGATCGCGAGGGTTTCGATGGCCGCGCGCGACAGTTTTCGAACCTCGACGGTCTCTTTTTGCATCAAATAGCCAAGGTCGGCGGCCGTTCGCATGGCATAGGCGTCATCCACCTTCACAACCTGCACGCCGCGCCCCTCGTACCGTTTGCGCAGGTATACCATCGCCTCGGCGGGGTCGCAGCCATGCGGCAGTCGCGCTGCGATGTCGCGCAGGGTGATCGGCTCGGACGTGGCAAACAGGATTGCTTCCAGCATCCGTTCCTGCTCGGCCATGGGTGGGGCGCTGAACAGGCTTTCTTCTTTATCTTCAACTGGTTCAGCCACGCTCTTCAACCCTTTTTCGCAATTCGATCGGGGCAAACAGCCCTGTCTGTCTGATGTCCAGATGACCCTCTTTCACCAACTCGAGCGAAGCCGCAAAGGTCGCCGCTGTCGCCGACCGGCGCATCACCGGATCGCCGTCCCAGCCTTCAGGCAGATAGCCGGTCAGATCACCCCAATCGCCGGCAAACCCGATCAGACCGCGCATCCGTTCCAACGCCTGTTCCATCGTAAAGACCTTTTCGCGGTCCATCACGAAGGGGCGGAAATCGTCACGGGTTCGAATGCGGGCGTAGCCTTGCATCAGGTCCAGCAACGTCGCGCTGTAGGTGACACGGCGGGTGCGCTTGACCTCTTGGGTCTGGCCGCGTGCAAAGAAATCGCGGCCCAGTTGGTCGCGCGCCATCAGCCGCGCCGCAGCGTCGCGCATCGCCTGCAACCGTTCAAGCTGAAACGCCAGATGTGCGGCCAGCTCCTCACCCGTGGGGCCTTCCTCGGTGGGATCGGGGGGCAGCAGCAGCCGCGATTTCAAGAATGCAAGCCAGGCCGCCATCACAAGATAGTCCGCCGCCAGTTCCAGCCGCAGCGCCTTGGCCCGTTCCACAAACATCAGATATTGCCGCGCCAGTTGCAGCACCGAAATTTTGCGCAGGTCGACCTTTTGCGTGCGGCTCAGCGTCAACAGCAGGTCAAGCGGGCCTTCGAACCCATCGACATCGACAATCAGCGCCTCGGCGGCCAACCGTTCGGCGACCGCGCTCTGGTCCTCATTCACGAGCGTATCAGCCATGCAATTCCCCGCCCAAAAGCGCATCAAGCTTCGCAGTCAGGGCGGAAATGTCAATCTCGTCAGGGGTTCTGCGCGCCGCCAGGGCACGTTCTGCGCGGATTTGGGAAGCATCCGTCATCTCGCCCGCAGCCTCAGCCACCAAAGCGCGATCCGTCAACGAGGCATTGCAATACAAGATCGCATCGCACCCCGCCGCCAGCGCATCGCGGCTGATCTGATCCACGGGACCGTCCAGCGCCTTCATCGAGATGTCATCGGTCATGATCAGATTGTCGAAACCGATCTCGCGCCGGATCAGGTCCATGATCACAGGCGAAAGCGTCGCAGGACGCGGATCAATCGCGTCATAGACCAAATGCGCCGTCATCCCCATCGGCAGGTCGTTCAGCGCCTTGAAGGGGGCGAAATCATGCGCTGTCAGGGTGGTGTGATCTGCCCCGACCAAGGGCAGATTGAAATGGCTGTCCATCGTCGCGCGCCCGTGGCCCGGCATGTGTTTCATCACCGGCAGCACACCGCCCGCCAGCATGCCATCGGCAGCGGCACGGCCCAAGGTCGCGACCTGTGCGGCATCCGTTCCGTAACAGCGGTTATACAGAAATTCATGGGTTTGCGGCCCTGCCACATCAACCATCGGCGCGCAATTACTGTCGATGCCGATATTGTAGAGTTCGTCTGCGATCAGGCGGAACCGGATATACATCGCTTCGGCCGCATTGGCCCCGGCCGCCTGCACAAAACTCATCGGCGGCGTCCAGTCGCGCCAGACAGGCCCGCGCAGGCGCTGGACCCGCCCCCCTTCCTGGTCGACTGTGATCACCGCATCGTGGCCAGCCGCCTCGCGCAGTTCATCGCACAGGGCGCGCACCTGATCGGGCGTGTCGATGTTGCGGGCAAACAGGATGAACCCAAAGGGTTTTACCGCGCGAAACAGCGCCTTTTCATCCGCCGTCAGCCGCAGGCCCGTCGCATCAAGAAGGGTCGCGCCAAATCGCATCAACGGGTCACGACAGGAATGCAATCCGCGTTTTCAGCGACCAAGGCCGAACAGAACCGGCGAGCGTCGGCAATGTCTTCGAACCCGTGGGCACGCAAGCGGTAGAACGTCCGGCCCCCGCTGCTGGCTTCCTGAACGATGCGCGACTTGCCCTCAAGATAGGCACCGAAGCGGCCGTTCAACGTGTCCCATTGGGCGCGGGCGATTTCGGGGCTGTCAAAGGCCCCAAGCTGAACCAGACGCGTGCCAGACGGCAAATCGCTGGCGGCCAGTTCATTGACGCTGCCGGATGCCGCCGCTGGCGTAAAGGATGCAGGCGTCACGACCGCGCGGGTCGCAGGCCGCGTCTTGGGGCGCAGCGAAGATTTCACACCCGGTTCGGCGACCATCGCGACCGCGATCGCGTTCGATACGGACATCTCGAGCGTGTCCATATCGACAGTCGCACTTGCCTTGATCGGCTCGAGCGGCGCGTCGTCATCCTCGATCGGGTCCATGCCGTCCGTCAACTGGGCAACAAGGCCGTCAACATCGCCGCTTTGCAACGCCGCCGCAATATCGGGCACTGGGGTCTTTTTCTGTGGCGCAGATGCAACCATCGCGGTTTGCGTAGGCTGGTCTTCGTCCTCGAGCGTCAGCGGTCGCGGGGCCAGAATGACCCGATCCGCCAAGGCGCTTGCGGTACCATCGGAGGCCACAGCATTCACGGAAAGCCCCTGATTGGCGGCCAGTTGCCCCCCCGGTTCCTTGGGGCGCACCCGCATGTCACCTTCGGCGGCACGCACCACGGGGATGCCGGAAACATCGCGCACCAGCAGCTTGTACCCCCACACGCCAATGCCGATAACCAGCGCGACAGACATCGCCGCGCCTACAACATTCGTCAGCTTTCCCAGTGCGTTAGTCCCTTGCACAGGGGGAACATACATGTCTGATTCAACCTGGTATCCCCCACCATGGGGGGAGGACGTGTAATCTGCCATCTCTGCCTCACTGCCCGCCGCACATTTCGTCGGCACGGGTCTGTCGTTTGAATTTGCCTGTCCGGCGGGCGTGCGTTTAACGCATCTCTTCCGCTGGGGTCACACCTAGAATACCAAGACCTGACGCAATTACAATCGCCGTGGCCTTGGCCAGCGCGATTTTTGCCTGCGACACGGCGGCATCATCCTGCAAAAAGCGCAGAGACGGCACATCATTGCCCCGGTTCCAAAGACCGTGGAAATCCCCTGCAAGTTCATACAGATAGAATGCCACCCGGTGCGGTTCATTGCTGCGCGCCGCCGTCTCGACCAGGCGCGGCCATTCGGCCAGCTTCGCGGCCAGCTTCAGCTCTGCCTCGTGGTCCAGCAGGCCAAGATCCGCAGCCTGCAACGCGGCCAGATCGGTAGCAACACCCGCTTCGGCGGCCTTGCGCAGCACGGAATTGACCCGCGCATGGGCATATTGCACATAAAATACAGGGTTTTCGCGGGATTGTTCCAGTACCTTGGCAAAGTCGAAATCCAGCATCGCATCATTCTTGCGCGTCAGCATGACAAAGCGCGTCACATCCGAGCCAACCTGATCGACCACATCGCGCAGGGTCACGAACGTCCCTGCCCGCTTGGACATCTTGAATTCCTTGCCGTCCTTGAACAGCTTCACCAACTGAGTCAGTTTGATGTCCAGTGGCACGGTGCCCCCGGACAACGCCGAAACAGCCGCCTTCATCCGCTTGACATAGCCACCGTGATCGGCCCCGAACACGTCGATCAACATGTCGAACCCGCGCTGTACCTTGTCATAGTGATACGCGATATCGGGTGCGAAATAGGTCCAGCCGCCATCGGATTTCATCACCGGGCGGTCGACATCGTCACCATGTGCGGTGGACTTGAACAGGGTCTGTTCGCGCGGCTCCCAATCTTCGGGCAGTTTACCCTTGGGCGGCTCAAGCACGCCTTCGTAAATCAGGCCCTTGGATTTCAGGTCTTCGATCGCCGCTTCGATCTTGCCGGTACCATACAGCGACTTTTCCGAATAGAACACGTCCATCTCAACGCCCAAGGACGCCAGATCATCGCGGATCAGTTTCATCATCTCTTCGGTGGCGAAATTGCGTACATCTTCCAGCCAGACACTCTCGTCCTGATCGATATAAGCGTCACCAACCTTGGCCTTCAGCGCCTCGCCGACCCCGATCAGATAGTCGCCGGGGTAAGTGCCGTCGGGAAATGCGACCTCCTGGCCATGCGCCTCAAGATAGCGCAGGTATACGGACCGCGCCAACACGTCGACCTGCGCCCCGCCATCGTTGATGTAATATTCGCGGGTGACATCCCAGCCCGCGAAATCCAGCAAGCTTGCCAGCGCATCGCCAAATACCGCACCACGCGTGTGGCCCACATGCAGCGGCCCCGTCGGGTTGGCCGAGACATATTCGACGTTGACCCGCTTGCCCTTGCCCAGATCGCCGCGCCCGAAATCGGTACCCTCTGCCAGAACCGCGCCCACGATGCCCTGCCAGACCGACGGGGCAAGCCGCAGGTTCAAGAACCCCGGGCCTGCCACGTCTGCCGATGAAATGCGCGCATCGTCAACCAGCTTGACCGCAAGCCTTTCGGCAATCTCGCGCGGCTTCAGCCCGGCGGGCTTGGCCAGCACCATCGCGGCATTGGTCGCCATGTCACCATGTGCGGCGTCGCGCGGCGGCTCGACCGCGATGGCATCAAAATTCAGGCCCTCGGGCAAAAAGCCCTCGGCGACCAGCGCATCAAGCGCGGACAGCACAAGCGTGCGGATATCGGCAAATAGGTTCATAACGGGCTTCCTTCGTCCTGGCCCCGTGTATCACCTGAAAAAGCCACAAGGTTCAAGCGGTGTCGATCAAGAGCAGTCAATTCAGGCGCGACTGCCCGCTTAGCCCATCAGGCGTTCATGTTCCTGCAAGGCAAAGCGGTCCGTCATGCCCGAGATATAGTCGCTCACGATCCGGGCCAACGCGGTATCCCCATCCACATCCTCCACGTCCTTGCGCCATTGCTTGGGCAGTTGATCGGGATGTGCCAGAAAATAGGGGAACAGGTCTTCGACCACCTGCGTGACCTGTTTTCGCATGATCACCACCGACGGTGCGCGATACATCCGGTCAAACAGAAACGCGCGGATCACCTTGAGGTCCTCGAAAACAGGATCGGAAAAGCGGATCAGCGTACGCCCGGCCATGCGGATATCCGTGGCGCTTTGCGGCTGCATGTCGTCCAGGCGGGCGCGGGCAAAGCTGATGACATCCTCGACCAGCACGCCAAAGAACCGCCGCAATGCTTCGTGCCGCCGCCGGTAATAGTTCAAGCCGGGGTACAACCTGTCCACTTCGGCAAAGTTGCGATCCAAAATGGGCAGTGCCGCCAGTTCATCCGTGGAAAAAAGTTCGGCCCGCAACCCGTCGTGCAGATCATGATGGTTGTAGGCCACGTCATCGGCAATCGCCGCCACCTGCGCCTCGGCACTGGCATAAGTGGCCAGCTCCAGATCATGCTGGCGGCCATAGGCCTCAAGCGCCCATGGCAGCGTACCGGTGACCGGCCCATTGTGCTTTGCCAACCCCTCCAGCGTTTCCCAGGTCAGGTTCAGCCCGTCAAACTCCGCGTAATGCCGCTCCAGATGGGTGACGATGCGGATGGCCTGGGCATTGTGGTCAAACCCCCCATAGGGGAGCATCAAGGCCTGCAACGCATCTTCGCCCGTGTGGCCAAACGGTGGATGACCCAGATCATGGGCCAGTGCGACCGCCTCGGTCAGTTCAGCGTTTAGCCCCAAAGCCCCCGAGATCGTGCGCGCCACCTGCGCCACCTCGATCGAATGGGTCAGCCGTGTGCGATAATAATCGCCTTCATGTTCGATAAAGACCTGGGTCTTGTGCTTGAGCCGCCGAAAGGCGCTGGCGTGGATGATCCGGTCGCGGTCCCGTTGAAAACATGACCGAAAAGTGCTTTCCTCTTCCGGCATCAACCGTCCCCGGGTTGCTGCTGGGTCAGAGGCAAAAGAAGCGCGCATGATATGAGGTCCTTGTGGCCTGTCCTGTGGCTTTCTATATTGCAAGCAACGACAGATGGAAACCGATCACACCGGAGCCCGAAAATGAACCTGCCCCCCAAAGTCACATCCCGCGCCTTTGACCGCCTCGCCGAGATTGGTGCCGCCGCTGACGGAAAAGCACTGCGCGTCGCTGTCGAAGGCGGCGGATGTTCCGGATTTCAATATGACATTGCCCTCGATGCACCCAAAGACGATGACCTCATCCTCGAAGGGGCCGGCCAGAAAGTCGTCGTGGACAGCATATCGCTGCCCTTCCTGACCAATGCTATCATCGATTTTTCCGAAGAACTGATCGGCGCGCGCTTTGTCATCGAAAACCCGAACGCGACCAGCGCCTGCGGCTGCGGAACATCCTTCTCGATGTAACGCCGCCCCGGCTTCATTTTGCCAGATAAACTCCCGCCGGAGGCTGACCTCATTTTTAATGAGGTCATTTCATCTCCCGTGATTTCAGCCCCCTGAGGCCCGCGCGAACCCTTCAAAGAAGGCATCGAATTTGTCGGTCGATCCTTCGGCAGCTTCCAGAACACAGCGACCTTGGGGACCAAGCGCAGGCACCAGCACCTGCCGCATTCTGGACCAGTCCGCAGACCGGTGCGCGCCCATGTCAAATAATCCTTGGGACAAATCTCGCAACGCGCCTTCGCCTTCCTCCGGACCATAAAGAACGACCTGACCTGTAGGAATATCTTCTTGAAACACGGCGCGTCCGGACATCCGGGACAGCCAGCCCGTCACAAGATAAGTATGATAACCGTCTGTCGGAACGGGGTGTGCCGCCTGCCCCAAATGGCAATCGCGGTACGCGCTGTGCACGAAGCTTTCCCAAATCAGGTTCGGACGGGCACCGGCAAAGCGCAATGCCGCACAAATTTCCGCCAGCAGATCCGCGTTCTGATCCAGGAACGCCAGCAACCCCGCATATTCAAGACTGGTGATCGCCGCAGGGGCCAGTTCGGGATCAATCCGGCCATAGTCGGCAAGATAAAAAATGATATGGGCCAGCTCGTAGGCGGCCTTTTTGTTGGGCAGCGCAAAGGTTTCAGATCGCGAGATGAAACGCCGCAAACGGGTGTCCAGATCAGCATCGCGCTGCAAGGCATTTCGCCTTATCAACAAACGCTCGGCTTCGGCACGCTGCAGATCAGACAGTTCGGCCTGCGCCAGCCCTTGCGATGCAACCCAATGTGACAGCTCTTCGCCGTAGTTTCCGTCGATCCCCAAATCTTCCAGATCCAGGCACAGAGACAAGAAAAACCTGTAATACTGTGGAAAGAATGCGATTTGCACAGGCAAGCTGACATAAAATTCACGATAAGGCTCTACTGCAGCTGGCGGAATATCCCCATTGAAGCTGCGCAGGATGCCCAACCATTCAGCGTTTTCCTTCAGCCAGAAAATATCCCCCTGTGCACGGCGTTGGTGGGCGAACATTTGGCTCAGGGCAACGGTCCCTTGGCTCTTGGTCTGCCGCAGCGGCAACAGTTGGATGACGTTGGACATGGGCGACCTTTCCACAAAATACTCTGTGCCCGGCGGGGCACAGAGATATATTTAATAAAATGAATTCAGCAACTTGTTGTGAAAAGTTCGACCAGATCACCGGTTGCCATTGCGGTGCCTGATGGCGCGCAACTGGTGGTGAACAGACCTGTTTCAGCGCCGTCAACCATGGATGGCGTGCAGCTGGTGGTGAACAAACCAGTGCCCGCGCCACAATGCAGTGTCAGGGATTTGGTCTGGGATGGCAGAACAAGCGTGTCTTCAACATAGGCAAAAGCGGTCATATCTTATCCTTCTAGGGTTGAGCTTATCGATGCAATACAAACTTAGGTTGCAACAGCGACATCGTTTGCCCGTTTAGGTTGCTTTTCCAAATGAATTTTTCAAACCTTTTGCCACAGTTTGTTTTGTCCACATTCACTCAGGTCGGCAGCTTGCTAACCAAACATGATAATCAGGCTTATCCACAGAGATAAGAAAATGTTATCCACAGGTCTGTATCACGCATTCGAACACCCCCGCTCCCCCACCAAGGCTCAGGGACGCCCCGAATCAGTTCTCAATAGGCCACCCTTAGGCCGCGCAAACCCGGCGGCTGCCCTTGCTCAAAGCGCCGCTTTGCGCGATAGGTTTCATAGCAAAACAGAGGCAGCCCATGAAAATCGCGACGTTCAACATCAACGGAATCAAAGCCCGGATCGACGCCCTGCCGCAGTGGCTGGACGAAGCGCAACCCGATGTCGCCATCCTGCAAGAGATCAAAACGGTCGACGACGCATTCCCGCGCGAACTTTTCGAGGACCGGGGCTACAACGTCGAAACCCACGGACAAAAGTCGTTCAACGGCGTGGCGATCCTGTCTAAGCGCCCCCTTGAGGACGTCACACGCGGCCTGCCCGGCGACGACGGCGATGAACAGGCACGCTATATCGAAGCGACGGTCATGGGGGACAAATCTGCTATTCGGCTGTGCGGCTTGTATTTGCCCAATGGCAACCCTGCCCCCGGACCAAAATTCGACTACAAGTTGGAATGGATGGCCCGGCTTGAAGATCGCGCGCGCGCCCTATTGGCAGAAGAAACGCCGTTTTTGATGACTGGCGATTACAATGTCATCCCCCAGGCCGAAGACGCCGCGACCCCTGATGCCTGGCGCGATGACGCGTTGTTTCGCCCAGAAACGCGCGCAGCGTGGCGCAAGTTGGTGGCACTAGGTCTGACGGAAGCGTTCCGCGCCCGCACGCAAGGACCCGGACATTACAGTTTCTGGGATTATCAGGCTGGCGCGTGGAACCGGAACAACGGCATCCGCATCGATCATTTTCTGCTGAGCCCGGTCGTTGCCGACATGCTGCGTGATTGCCAGATTGACAAGGAAATACGCGGTCGGGACAAACCGTCGGATCACGTACCGGTGTGGGTCGATCTGGATTTCTGAGCGCTTTTTTCGAAAGCCGTTTTTTTTCCAGAGACCGCGGGGGGCCAGCCCCCCGACCCCCGGGATATTTAAGAGCCAGAGAAGCGAGGAGTCAGGCCTGAAGTTCGGCATCCCAGTAGAGGAAATCCATCCAGCTTTCGTGCAGATGGTTGGGCGGGAATTTTCGACCCATGTTGCGCAGTTCTTCTGCTTCGGGCTGACGGGGCGGTTTGCGCAGTTGGAACCCTGTCTGGTGCAGCGCCTTTGACCCTTTGCGCAGGTTGCACGGGCTGCAGGCGGCCACCACGTTGCGCCAGCTTGTGATCCCCCCTGATGCGCGCGGCACCACATGGTCAAACGTCAGATCGCCCCGTGCGCCACAGTACTGGCAGCAAAATTCATCCCTCAGAAATAAATTAAAGCGCGTGAAGGCCACGCGCTTTTGAGGTTTCACATAATCTTTCAGGACGACAACCGATGGAATCCGTATCTCCATCGAGGGGCTGTGCACGTAGTCGTCGTATTCGGCAACGATATCGACCCGGTCCAGCCATTTGGCCTTGATCGCATCCTGCCAGGGCCAAAGTGACAGCGGATAGTAGGACAAAGGCCTGTAATCCGCGTTGAGCACCAAGGCCGGTCTATGTTTCAGCCCTGCGGGGCTACGGGTGAATTCCGTTCTAAAATCGCCGTCCATCTTCAAGTAAACCCTTTGCCGTTCCGCGTCCGGTCCGGCGGGAACAGCCCCACCGATAGGGTGACTATATCCCGTGGTTTTCGTCTGACAAGTCGCAATCGGGCACCAGATGTCGCAGGTGGATGGTGCAAGGCGAGATCGGCGGAAGGTCGGCGCGCGTGTCCACGGACGGCCCTTTGCCCTGAACTGGCAAATCACTGGCCGCTTGGCCGCGACACAATGTTCGGGAAACCCTATGCCGGTTGGGCGACGGGGCCGATTAACGCCGCGTCGCCCGCACGGATCAAAGGCCCAGTTTGTCGCGCATGAACGCCAGCGCCACGCTTAGCCCGTCGGGAGCGATGCCGTGGGCCGTCCCCTTCATGATATGGGCGAAAACATCCGTCCAGCCCGCATCCTGCAAGGCCTGGGCCGCTTCGGGCAGCGATTGGGGCGGGACCACATCGTCGGAATCGCCGTGCACCAGCAGGACCGGAGGACGCACGACTGCATCATCCTTCAGGCTTTCGGGCGACAGCAAACGGCCCGAAAACGCAACGACGCCCGCCACGGCGTCTTCGCGGCGCGGGGCCACATGCAGCGCCATCATGGTGCCCTGGCTAAATCCGAAGAGCACCACCTGTTCGGGCAGCAAGTCTTCGTCCACCATCAGCGCATCAAGGAATGAATTGAGGTCTTGCACCGCCTGCATCATGCCGCGTTCGGATTCTTCCTCGGATGAGTTGTCGATCCACGGGATCGGAAACCACTGGAATCCCATCGGGGCACCGGCGCAGGCCTCTGGCGCGTCGGGCGCGACGAACAGCGTGTCGGGCAGGTGTTCGCCCAACGGATCGGCAAGCCCCAAAAGGTCGGCACCATTGGCCCCGTAGCCATGCAGGAATACCACGGCTGACCGCGTTTCCCCCGATACCGGTTCGCGGCGCTCTGCGTTTAAGACGCGTGTCATGTGATCCCTTCCCTTTGTTTTACAACGCGGTAGTACGAAAACAGCGCACGGGCTGCAACCGACCTCCACGGTGACCAGTCTTCGGCCATGAGGGCCAGCTGTTTCGGCTTTGGCCGCTCTGGCAGATCAAAAAGCACTTTTGCAGCTTCTTGCAAGGCCAGATCGCCTTCGGCAAAGACATCCGCACGACCAAGCGAGAACATGGCGTAGATCTGCGCGGTCCAGGTGCCGACACCGGGGATCGCAGTCAGCGTCTTGATGACCTGCACATCGGGGGCGTCCCGCAGGGCGGTGTAATCAATGCCCGCATCGGCTAGCGCCAGCGCATAGCGGATTTTCTGACGGCTAAGCCCCGCTGCACGCAAGCCCTCCTCTCCTGCGGCAAGGATGGCGGCCTCGTGGGTCAGGCCTGCGGCATCCATTCTGGCGCGCATGGCGTTGGCCGAGGCAACCGAGACCTGCTGGCTGATGATCGCCCCGATCAACGCGTCAAAGCCGTCAGCACGCAACCGCAGCGGCAGGGGCCCGGTGGCCTGCAAGGCACTGGCGAACCGCGGGTCAGTATCGGCGAGCCAGGCCGCCCCTTCGGCGACATCTGCGTCATTGGTGATGATGCGCCCGACGCTCATAACGCGGTGATCCAGCCAACTGCGGCGTCGGCCGTTTCCAAAACATGCGCCTTTTTGGGCGGCGCGGGGCGGTCAATGACAATCACGCGCATACCCAACCGCATTGCAGCCTCAAGCTTGGGGCGGCTGGGGAGCCCGCCCACGTTGCGACAGATCAACGTGTCGATGCCAAGCCTTTGAAACAACGCGATTTCCTCGTCGATGCTGAACGGAGGAGTGCCGTAAACCGGCTCTGCAAACTCGGGCAAAGGTGTCCGCGCGGCGGCACTGGTCTGGCGCAAGAACAAGGTATCCCCCGCAAAGGGCGCGAATTCGGCAACCGTCCCGCGCCCTGTCGCCGCAAACACCCGCGCGCCGGGGCGGATCATCACGGCGGCCTCTGCCACGGTGGCCGCACGCAGCGCAGGGGGGTCGATCGTCCAGACCGGCCGCATGACGCGTACATAGGGCAACGCCAAATCCCGTGCCGCGGCGGCCGCCAGATCGGCAACATCGGAATCAAAACCGTGGCCGGCGTCACAGATCGCGGTAATTCCTTCGTCCGTCAGAAAATTTTTCATCGCCTCCAGCGACCCCGGTGTCCAGATCCGCGACGGTACCGCAAGCGGGCCAAAGCTGCGCTCTGCTCGCCGCAATATCGCCTGCAATTTTTGGGATGTTTGCGCTACCTGCGCCGCAAATTCGTGGGCTTCGGCGCTGCCGGCGATCAGCAAAATGTGAGAGAGGTTTTCCATCGCGGCATGATCCGCCAGTGTCTGGGCAGACGCAAGGGGCTTGCTGTTGCCAAATCCTGAGTTTACGCCGTTGCCATGACAATGATTGATGACACCCGCGCCAAGCGCAATGTGGCCGTTCTGGTCACTGCGCAGGCTTTTCTTGGCAGCCAGATGCCGATGTATTTCGTGATTGGCGGATTGGCGGGACAACAGTTGTCGCCCAATGTCTGCCTTGCCACCCTGCCGATTTCGATGATCGTGTTCGGGTCGATGACCACGGCACCGTGGCTGTCGGGTGTGATGCAGAAGTTCGGGCGGCGCGCGGGGTTCGTCACTGGTGCATTCGGCGGCATGGCAGGGTCCGCGATCTGTGCCTATGCGCTGACCATCCAAAGCTTTACGATGTTCCTTCTGGGCAGCTATCTGATGGGCATCTACATGTCTTCGCAAGGTTTTTTCCGCTTTGCCGCGACCGACACCGCATCGGATGAATTCCGCCCCAAGGCGATTTCCTATGTCATGGCGGGGGGGTTGGTGTCCGCCGTCATCGGACCGCAAGTGGTGGGCCTGCTGACCGATGCAAGCCCTGATGCAACAGTGATGCGGTTTTTCCCTGTATATATTGCTGCGATTGCGCTGAACGGGTTCGGCATGATCCTGTTCGCGTTTCTGCGCATCCCCAAACCGCCGATCCCCGCCGTCGATGCGCCAAAGGGACGTTCCCGGATGGAACTGCTCAAGACGCCGCGCATCGCCGTTGCCGTGATTTGCGGTATGGTGTCCTATGCGTTGATGAACCTTGTGATGACGTCGACGCCGCTGGCGGTTGTCGGCTGCGGCTATAACATTGTGGATGCGTCCCATGTGGTCACGGGCCATGTGCTTGCGATGTATGCGCCATCCTTTTTCACCGGCCATCTGATCGCGCGCTTCGGGGTCGAAAAGATTCTCGGCCTTGGCATCGCCATTCTTGCGGTGGCGGGTCTGGTCGCGTTGAACGGGGTCGAGCTGGGTAACTTCTATGTCGCGCTGATCCTGCTTGGCATCGGCTGGAACTTTGGCTTTATCGGTGCCACGTCAATGCTGGCGGGTGCCCATGAACCGCACGAACGCGGTCGCATGCAGGGGCTGAACGATCTGCTGGTCTTTGGCGGCGTCACCTTTGCATCGCTGGCCAGCGGCGGGTTGATGAACTGTTCGGGCGGCAACCCGGTCGAAGGCTGGGCTGCGGTCAATATCGCGATGATCCCATTCCTCGTGCTGGCCGGTGGGTCGCTGATCTGGCTGATGCTGCGCCAACGCACATCGGTGCGGTAGCGGTTACCACCGGCCGCTGAGCGCCCTGAAGGGGAGCGAAAAGGCCTCCATCGACGGCAGCGTCCCATCCCCAACCCGTGCAGGCGCGTCAATCGCGGCTTGCAGCACCTTGGCGCTGGCCCCGATGCTGAACAACGCAGGCCGTGCTGAGCCCGAAACCTCCCTCCGGTGCTTTCGCGCTTTCTTCAACCGTTCCAAAGCCTTGCGCGCCAAAGCTGACACGCCCGCGTCTGTTCCATCCAGCAACGGCACCCGGCCCTGTTCGACCAGTTCCGGGATCGCATGAAGCCACGCAGCCACCCCAGCACCGTAGGCAGCATCGCGCACCACGCGTTCGTCGGCCTGCCCCAGGGACGACGCGGCCACCCACATCAAGGTGCCTGCCGTCTGATCGATATACTGGTCAAAATGGGCAGTATCCTCGAAGGCATCGCGGTAAATGTCCCACCGGCGCGCGGCAACCAGATCGTCCAGCAGCTTGGCCCCCGCCGCTGTGACAGCCGCCGCCAGAGGTGTCGCCACCTCGTGACGGCGCACAGGGCGTCCTTCGGATATTTCCTCGCAAACATCGCGCCACCATTGCAGGCGCATCTCGGCGATCATCGCCTCTTGCGTCACCCACGGCGCGCGCGCCACCTCCAGATTGAACGCGTAAAGCGGAAACAGAATGCGGCGTGCGGCCACCGGTGCTGCCATTGCGGCGCGAAACCGCAACGGGTCCGCGCGTTCCACCATGGCGGCGCATGCCGTCAGATCGTCGTCAAATATCATCACGGATAATCCCAACCCGGTTTTCGCCGTTTCAAGGGCACTTCAAAGCAACCACCGGCGTGATGCCCCCTGATCACGACCGGCTCCGTCAACACCATTCGGGGCCGTCACGCCGTGATGTCGCGGATCAATTTCCACCGGATCGCGTCCAGCAGCGCTTCAAACGATGCGTCGACAATGTTGGCAGACACACCGACGGTCGACCAGCGCCGCCCTTGGGCGTCCTCACTGTCGATGATGACACGGGTCACCGCCTCGGTGCCGCCTTGGGTGATGCGCACCTTGTAATCCACCAGATGCATATCCTCGAGCATGGCCGAATATTGTCCCAGATCCTTGACCAGCGCCTTGGACAGCGCGTTGACCGGGCCGCGGTCACAGCCATCGGCATCCATGCTTTCGCTGACCGACAGACGCTTTTCGCCATCAACCTTGATAACGACGACGGCTTCCGACAGGCTGACCATCTGGTCGTATTTGTTCTTCCGCCGCTCGACCGTGACGCGGTAGCGCTTGACCTCGAACAGGTCCGGCATCTGGCCAAGCGCCTGACGGGCAAGCAGCTCGAAACTGGCCTGCGCGGTGTCATAGCTGTAGCCATCCGCCTCGCGGGCCTTGACCTGATCCAGGATCAAACCCAACGCCGGGTCGCCCTTGGCAATCGTCAGCCCGGCGCTTTCCAGACGGCGGCGCAGGTTCGACTGGCCTGCCTGGTTCGACATCGGGATGATACGGGCATTGCCCACCAGCTCCGGCTGGATATGCTCATACGTCGTCGGGTCCTTTAGGATCGCCGATGCGTGCAGACCCGCCTTGTGCGCAAAGGCCGACGACCCGACAAAGGCCGCCTGCTTCATGGGCACACGGTTGAGGATTTCATCAAGGCTGCGGCTGATCTGCGTCAGGCCCGCGAGCCCTTCAAGGCAAATCCCCGTCTCATACGCGCTGGCATAGGGTTCTTTCAGCAGCAGGATCGGGATCAGCGTCGTCAGATTGGCATTACCGCACCGCTCGCCCAGCCCGTTCAGCGTGCCTTGGATCTGCCGCGCGCCCGCGTCCACCGCCGCCAGCGAACAGGCCACGGCGTTTTCGGTGTCGTTATGCGTATGGATGCCCAAATGGCTGCCGGGTATCCCCGCTGCAATCACCTCGGCCGTAATGCGCCCGACGTCGGCTGGCAGGGTGCCGCCATTGGTATCGCACAACACGATCCAGCGCGCGCCGGCGTCATAGGCGGCCTTGATCGTCTGGATCGCATATTGCGGGTTGGCACGATAGCCGTCAAAGAAATGCTCCGCATCAAACAACGCTTCGCGCCCCTGATCGACCAGATGTGCGACAGAGCGGGCAATGTTGTCGATGTTGTCCTCAAGGCTGATGCCAAGGGCCGTGGTGACGTGAAAATCATGGGTCTTGCCCACAAGACAGACAGTATCCGTGCCCGCGTTCATCACGGCGGCAAGCACGTCGTCATTCTCGGCAGAGAACCCTGCCCGCTTGGTCATACCAAATGCAGTCATGCGGGCGCGGGTCCGGGGTGCCGTATCGAAAAAAGCGGAATCCGTCGGATTAGCCCCTGGCCAGCCGCCCTCGATATAGTCGACACCAAGCGTATCAAGCGCCTGCGCAATGGTGATTTTCTCGGCAGTCGAGAATTGCACCCCCTGGGTCTGCTGTCCGTCCCGAAGCGTCGTGTCATAGAGGTAAAGGCGCTCTCTCGTCATTTCCGCACCCCCATCTTCATTTTGCCAGATAAACTCCGGGGAGCAGCGTGAGGGGCTGGCCCCTCACTCCCGTCCTTGCCAAAAGCAAAAGCCGTCAACTTAGCGCGCATCATTCAAGAGCCTCAAGTTTTGTCGGGTCAAAGTTAGGGCCCGCAATAACCTCAACTCCTTCCTTGCTCATCTGTACCTGCACGCCTGCTCCGATCAGCATATTTTTGATCTGGTCCACTCCGCTAAAGTCTTTTGTCTGCATCGCGACAGACCGTGCAGCTTCCAGCGATCTTTGAAATCTGGACAGGTCAAAGGCCGTTTCTTCGCTCCACGATGGCACTTCGTCCCCAATAAGACCCAGCAGCTGTAGCGAAGCCTTGAATTCGGACCTCAATTCAGAACTCGACCTCGCCATTTGTGGCGCATTTGGCACGCCAGCTTCAAATTGGCCGTCGAATTTATCATTGTGAACAATATCACCTGCCAATTGGTCAAGCTGCCGCAATGTAAAGGCTGTGTTCAAATCCTCCGCCAGATTGTCGATTATTATTCTAGACGCTTTACTGGCCTCGACGCCCTTCACCAAGTCATACCATGACTTTAGTTTGCGCTTTGCCTCATCTGCCTTCTTCTCTGTCCAGTCCATCGGCTTGCGATAATGCGTGCTCAGCATCACGTATCGGATCACTTCGCCGGGCACGCCGTGGTCCAGCAAATCCCGCACGGTAAAGAAGTTGCCCAAAGACTTGGACATCTTCTTGCCCTCGACCTGCAACATCTCGTTGTGTAGCCAATAATTTGCAAATCCCGCCCCCGGATGGGCGCAGCAGCTTTGGGCGATCTCGTTCTCATGATGCGGGAACATCAGATCATTCCCGCCCCCGTGAATGTCGAAATGCGCGCCCAGCAGTTCATAGGACATAGCCGAACATTCGATATGCCACCCCGGACGCCCGCGCCCCCAAGGGCTGTCCCAGCCGGGCGTGTCGCCATCAGATGGCTTCCACAGCACGAAATCCATCGGGTTGCGCTTGTAGGGGGCCACTTCGACCCGCGCGCCGGCGATCATGTCGTCAATCGACCGGCCCGACAGCGCGCCGTATTCCTTGTAGCTTTCGACCGCGAACAGCACATGGCCTTCGGCAGCATAGGCATGCCCCTTGGCAATCAGCCCCTCGATCATCTCGATCATTTGCGGAATATACGCCGTCGCGCGCGGCATGTGATCCGGCTCAAGCGCCCCGACGGCTGCCATGTCGTCCAGAAACCACTGGGTCGTCTCTGCGGTGATCTCTCCGATCGACCGGCCGCTTTCAGCCGCACGTGCGTTGATCTTGTCATCCACGTCGGTGAAGTTTCGCACATAGGTCACGTGATCCGGGCCATAGACATGCCGCAGCAGCCGGTACAACACGTCGAACACGATTACGGGCCGCGCGTTGCCCAGATGCGCCCGGTCGTAGACCGTGGGCCCGCAGACATACATGCGCACGTTATCTGAATCAATCGGGACAAAATCCTCGCGTTTGCGGGTCTTGGTGTTGTGCAGCTTGATCGTCGTCATATAGCGCGTCCTTACGCAGGTATGGCGCGGGCATGGCACATATGTCTTGAAAAGAAAACGCTATGAACAGGCCCGCCAGAAGGTCTCAGCAGGGAATACAGCAAATAATGAGTGTGTTCATCGTCATGACGCTTGCCTAGCGCGGGGCTGGCACAAAGGTCAAGCCTGATTGACAAACCGTGCCGCCTCTGCGTCCCTGCGCGCGAACGGATTTATCGGAGTGACACAATGCAATTATCATCACGCATCACCGGACTTTTGGGCGGCGGATCAGACGGTTGGGGGGTTTTCCTGCGGGCCCGCCAGATGATTGCAAAAGGCACCGCCGTGACCGAATTGACCATCGGCGAACACGACATCCGCACGGCCGCACCGATCCTGCAAGACATGCACCGCGCGGCGATGGACGGGCACACCGGCTATGCATCGGTCCCCGGCACGCCTGGTTTGCGCGACGCGGTCGCCCAGCGGGTGCAGGACCGCACCGGCGTCAAGACGACCCGCGACAACGTGGTCATCACGCCCGGCGGGCAAGCGGCACTATTCGCCGCCCATGCTGCAACCACCAACCCCGGCGATACTGCCCTGTTCATTGATCCCTACTATGCGACCTACCCCGGCACGATCCGCGGCGTAAGCGCCATTCCCAAGGCCATTCCAGCCCATGCCAAGGACGCCTTTCAGCCCCGGGCCAGCGAAATCGCTGCAGCCGCGGCGGGCGCGAAATCCCTGCTGATCAATTCGCCCAACAACCCCACCGGGGTGGTCTATACCCGCGACACGCTCGACGGTATCGCGCAGGTCTGCAAGGATAACGGTCTGTGGCTGATCTCGGACGAGGTGTATGACACGCAGGTCTGGAACGGCACGCATCTGTCGCCACGCGCCCTGCCCGATATGGCCGAACGCACGCTGGTCGTCGGGTCCATGTCGAAAAGCCACGCCATGACCGGATCGCGCTGTGGCTGGATCGTCGGGCCCGAAGATGCCATCGAACACCTGACCAACCTCGCGACCCATACGACCTATGGTGTTCCGGGGTTCATCCAGGATGCAGCCCTTTTCGCATTGCGCCAAGGTACCGGTTTCGAGGATGAAATCGGTGCCCCCTTCCAACGCCGCCGTTTGCTGGCGCAGGATATCATAGCGCAACAGAACGCCGTCTCGCTCGTGCCGGCCGATGGTGCGATGTATCTGATGCTGGATATTCGCAGCACCGGCCTGAGCGGTGAGGCCTTCGCCTACGCCCTGCTTGATGCCCATCACATCGCCGTCATGCCCGGCGAAAGCTTTGGCAAGGCCGCCGCAGGTCACATCCGGGTGGCCATGACCATCGACGACGCCCGTTTTGCACAAGCCCTGCAAACCCTGTGCGAATTCGCAAAGACCCGCGCCAAATAACAAAAAGGGCCGGAGGATAATTCCCCCGACCCTTTTCTCTGGCTCTTAAATATCCCCGCCGGAGGCATCTTTGCCCCCGGCAGAAGACTTCAGCCAATTAGAAGTGCATCGAACCACGTACGGTGAATGTGGTCGCGTCCAGATCGCTACCGGATACGCCGCCAACATCGCTAAAGCGGTGCTCCAGCAGTTCTGCACCAACGCTGTAGGTTTCAGACACGCGGTATGTCATGCCGATGCCGTAAAATGCGCCATCTTCATCACCCAGTGTAGTGTCGGCCTGCGCGTAACCACCTGTTGCATAAAGCATGTAGTTGCCGAAGTCATAGCCGCCCTTGACCTTTGCACGCGCAACGGAATCGATGGTGGCCGCGCCGTTGTTCAGATCGATATCGGTCTTGTCATAGTCCAGTTCGGCACCTGCAACGAAACGACCGAAGTCATAGTTGTAGCCAGCGTGGAAACCGTAGCTGCCGTTGTCGCCATCCAGGTTGCCTGGACCATCCGCATCGGCGTAGCCCAACTGCAGACCTGTATAGAAGCCTGTCCAGTCACCGCCTGTGTTCACAACTGGAACCGGTTCCATCATCACTGGCTCGACAACTGGCTCGCTCAGGCTGCCCGCAAAGGCGGAACCGGCAAAGGCAGACGATGCGACAAGAGCAGCTGTAGCGAATTTCATTGTACGTTTCATAATAGAGAACTCCTCGACTTGTTTTGTCCGAGCGGGTCAATCCCGCTTCGAAGACACAACACGCTAGGTAGGCGTTTGTTTCGGGCTCCGCTTGTCATAGATCAATCCAAGGCGGTTTGTTGCCATTTTGCCAAACCGATCGGCGGAGGATCGCCGCCGTTTCCCTTTATTTGCAAGGTCGCAAACAGAATTTACGTCGCAAACAAGACAGCTTGGCCAAATTTATTTTCGCAGCATCGGAACAATATCCGGAGTAGGTCCATGAAAACAGATCACTGCATCGCCACACGTGTCAGCCGTACCATCGGGGCGGACCGTGGGCGCGCGGCACGGGGCGCGCCCGTCTGATCCGCCCTGACTGTACCGCTTTCCCGCACTTTATCTTCGGAGCCACGCTATGACTGAACGCCTCTCTTTGCGCTCGGGTGGTCGCGCCGCACGCCGCGCCGCGCGGGCTGCCCCTTTGGCCGATCACCTGCGCCCCGTCCGACCCGGCATGTCCGGCGGCACCTTCAACCCGCTGTCCCCCGCTGCGATGGACCGCATCCACCTTGCCGTGCTTGATGCGCTGGAACAAATCGGCCTTGCGGATGCGCCGCCCTCGGGCATTGCCCATATGACCCGTGCCGGGGCCATTCTGGGCGACGATGGCCGCCTGCGCTTTCCACGTGCCTTGATCGAAGACACCATCGCAGCGGCCAACCGGTCGATCACCCTGCATGCCCGCGACCCCCGGCACGACCTCGATCTGTCGGGCACCAGGGTGCATTACGGCACAGCGGGCGCTGCGGTGCATCTGGTCGATGTCGACGGGCGCATTTACCGCGAATGCGGCGTGCAAGACCTGCATGATGCCGCGCGCATTGCAGATCAACTGGACAACCTGCATTTCCTGCAACGTCCCATGGTGTGCCGCGACATTCCCGACAACCTCGAGATGGACCTCAATTCGATCTATGCCTGCTGCGCGGGGACCACCAAACATGTGGGTGTGTCCTTTGGGGAACCGGCCCATGTGGCACCGGGTCTCGAGATGTTGCACATGATCGCAGGGGGCGAAGCCGCATGGCGCGCACGCCCTTTCGTGTCGAACTCGAACTGCTTTGTCGTCCCTCCGATGAAATTCGCCACCGATTCATGTCTGGTCATGGAACAGCTGATCGAAGGGGGCATGCCCATCTTGCTGCTGTCAGCCGGACAGGCCGGTGCCACCGCCCCTGCCCCCATCGCCGGTGCCATCGTGCAGGCCGTCGCCGAATGTCTGGCGGGTCTGGTCTATGTCAACGCGATCAAACCGGGGCACCCAACGATCTTTGGCACCTGGCCCTTTGTCAGCGACCTGCGTACCGGGGCCATGTCGGGCGGGTCCGGCGAACAGGCGCTGCTGACCGCCGGATGCGCGCAGATGCACCGCTATTATGATCTGCCCGGCGGGGCCGCCTCAGGCATCGCCGACGCCAAGCTGCCCGACATGCAGGCGGGTTGGGAACAGGCCATGTCCAACGTCATGGCGGGCATGTCCGGCCTGAACATGGTCTACGAGGCCGCAGGCATGCATGCGTCCCTGCTGGGGTTCTGCCTTGAATCGCTGATCCTGGGCGATGATCTGATCGGTCAGGCCCTGCGCTGCGTGCGCGGCATCGAAGTGACCGAGGACAGCGTCAGCCTCGAGGTCATGCGCGCCACTTGCATCGGCGGTCCGGGCCATTATCTGGGGTCTGACCAAACGCTAAACCTGATGCAGACCGAATATATATACCCCGCGTTGGCCGACCGCACGTCGCCCAAGGAATGGGTCGAACTTGGCAGACCCGACCTGCTGGCCAAGGCGACGGCCCGCAAGGAAGAAATACTGGGCCAGCGCGCAAAGGCCCGGTTCGACCCTGAAACAGACCGCATGATCCGACACCGTTTCAACATCCACCTGCCTGCGTGATCTTCCCGCGGCAACCTGATAATATCTTCTGGACGGGGACCGTATCCTCGTCCTGAAAAGGCAAAATTACGAGTGTTCACTTTTATCATCGCCCATATCGAGGTCGTCGGCGTCATTTTGTTGACGCTGCTGATGGCGTTCATCCTGCAACAACAGCGCCGCAGCCCGCAATCCACCGTGGCATGGATCCTGTTTCTGGTGCTGCTGCCCTATGTCGCCGTCCCGCTGTTTTTGGGGTTGGGGTTTCGCAAACAGGGCAAACGCTATGCCCCCATCCGCTTTGCCCAGTCCGAACCCCACAAAACGCCGGTGCACAGCCTTGACCAGACCTTCCAGAACTTTGGCATGCCCCCCGCCCTCGAGGCGCAGCGGCTGACATTCGTCAAAACACCCCAGGCCGCGTTCGAGGCGGTGATGGATACCATCGACAGCGCACAGCACAGCATCGACAGCCTGTTCTATATCCTTACCGATGACGACACCGGCAGGCGTTTCGTCGACGCCCTGACCGCCAAGGCAAAGTCCGGTGTGAAAGTCCGGCTGCTGATCGACCGGTTGGGCACTTTGCGCGGGCCTCACAAGGCGCTCAACGCCCTCAGGGCCGCCGGTGCCGAGGTGTTTTTCTTCGCGCCCATCCTTCAACCCCCCGGCTCTGGCCATCTAAGCCTGCGCAACCACCGCAAGATGATCATCGCCGATCATTCCACCGTCTTCTCCGGCGGCATGAACATCGGGGCAAATTACATGACGGATGCGCCCAACGACAAAACTTGGGTCGATCTCGCGTTTACACTTGAAGGGTTGGCCGTCCAGGGCTTTTGCGATGTCTTCAGATCCGATTGGGAGGTCGCAAGCGGCACCGACATCGAGCTGACCAGCCCCGCCCCAACCATTGCGGGCAATGCCACCGTGCAACTGGTCCCCTCGGGTCCCGACATCACCGAAGACCCCCTGCACGACGGTCTGCTCCGTGCGCTGCACATGGCCAACACCCGGATCTGGATCTCGACACCCTATTTCGTGCCCACCGAACCGTTGGCCAACGCCCTGCGCATCGCGGCCCTGCGCGGTGTCGATATCAGGATCATGGTGCCGCAAAAGTCTTTCCAGCACACCGCCGACTTTGCCCGCGGCGCTTATCTGCGCGACGCAGAAGCAGCGGGGGCCGTGATCCATTATTACACCCCCGCGATGATGCACGCCAAAGCGATGGTCATCGATGACGCCGCCGCCATGGGCACCGCCAACTTCGACGTGCGCAGCATGTTGTTGAACTTTGAGACGATGTTGTTCCTTTATGATGCGGGCAGCGTTGCAGCCCTGTCGGAATGGTTCATCGAAGGCTTTGCCCAATGCCACACCAACACGCCCCATCCCAGATTGCCGCGCAAACTGGCTGAAGCCATCTTTCGCATCGGGGCACCAGTCCTATGACCACAACCCCGCCCCATACTCATATCGCGCCCACTCTTCGCATCGCCAGCTATAACATGCGCAAGGCCAAGGGGACCGACCGCCAGCGCGATCCAGACCGGATCATGCGTATCATCCGCGGTCTGGACGCCGATATCGTCGTGCTTCAAGAGGCCGACATGCGCCTTGGCGCGCGCCCTTCCGCGCTGCCTCTGGACGCGGTGCAGGTCCAGACCGGCCTGATCGCGGTGCCCGTTCCCGGTGATGTCAGCATCGGCTGGCATGGCAACGCCGTGCTGC
Source organism: Roseobacter sp. GAI101 (assembly GCF_000156335.1). Taxonomy (GTDB): domain Bacteria; phylum Pseudomonadota; class Alphaproteobacteria; order Rhodobacterales; family Rhodobacteraceae; genus Sulfitobacter. Next base: position 391,636 of record NZ_DS999213.1, on the reverse strand, counting down.
TGCACCGTCAGGCCGAGATCGTCGAAGTGCACCATATCGACCTGCCCGGTGCCGAACCGCGCGGTGCCATGGTCGTTGACGCGGATATTCACGGCGTGTCCCTGCGGATCATCGCCACCCATCTTGGCCTGATGCGCAGTTCGCGGCGGGCCCAGCTGTCACGCCTGATCGCGCATCTGGACGAACGGTCCCGACGGCCCACGCTGATTGCAGGCGACATGAACGAGTGGTCCCAAACCGTGGGGCTTGGCCGTCTGGCGCATCACTTCACCATCTACGCGCCGGGCAAAAGCTTTCACGCGCGCCTGCCCATGGCCGCGCTCGACAGGATCGCGATGGATGATGACTTTCAACTGGTCGATGGCGGCGTGGTTGAAACGCAAGACGCAAAACGCGCGTCGGATCATCTGCCGATCTGGCTGGATTTCACGCCTATGGTCTTTCCACGCCCGCCGTCAGACACCTAGTTCGCCGTTCTGTGCCGCCGCACCACGCTGGCCGGACGCCCCGGCAGGTGCAGCGCCGTGTCCGATCGTGGACCGCGCGCGATAACCTTGCCCTTGGCAATGACACACAGACGGTTGGCGCGCAGGCGCAACGCCTCGATCGGGTCACCGGCATCCAGCACCACAAGCGATGCCTTGGCACCGACGTGCAGACCGTAATCAGCCAGCCCCATGGTGCGTGCATTGGCGTGGGTCACCATATCGAAACATTTGCGCATCTCGTCGGGGCTGGTCATCTGCGCCACATGCAGACCCATGAACGCGACATCCATCATGTCGCCCGTGCCCAGCGAATACCACGGATCCAGCACGCAATCCTGCCCCCAGCCGACATTGATCCCCATGGCCAGCATTTCCTTGACCCGTGTCAGGCCGCGCCGCTTGGGATAGCTGTCATGGCGTCCCTGCAAGACGATGTTGATCAGCGGGTTCGGGATCGCGTTGATCTGCGCTTCGGCGATCAGCGGCAGCAGTTTCGAGACATAGTAATTGTCCATCGAATGCATCGACGTCAAATGGGATCCGGTCACGCGGCCCTCAAGGCCCAGACGTGTCGTCTCGTAGGAGAGGGTTTCGATGTGGCGCGACATCGGATCATCGGTTTCATCGCAATGCATGTCCACCATCAGGCCGCGCGCCTCGGCGATCTCGCACAGTTCGCGCACGGATGCCGCACCGTCTGCCATCGTGCGTTCGAAATGCGGGATTCCGCCCACCACATCAACGCCCATATCCAAAGCGCGGATGGTATTGTCCCGCGCCGTGGGGTCGCGGTAGAAACCGTCCTGCGGAAAGGCCACCAGTTGCAGATCGATGTAATCCTTGACCTGCTCGCGGACCTGCAACAGCGCTTCGACCCCCAAAAGCCGGTCGTCGCAGGTGTCCACATGTGACCGGATCGCGAGCAACCCCATCGACGCGGCCCAATCGCAATACTCCAGCGCGCGGGCAACGACCTCGTCCTGCGTCATCACCTGTTTCAACTCTCCCCACAGGCCGATGCCCTCAAGCAGCGTGCCCGACGCGTTGATCCGCGGCATACCGTAGCTAAGCGTCGCATCCATGTGAAAATGCGGATCCACGAAAGGCGGGCTGACCAGGTCACCGCTGGCGTCGATCACTTCGCCCGCCTGCGCATCGCCAAGCTGGTCGATCGCGGTGATCTTGCCCCCCGCGATGCCAATGTCGGTGATGCGTCCGTCGGGCAATGTGCCGCCCTTTACGATCAGATCAAACATCAGCGTTCTCCTTTGTTGAACGGAACCATCAAGGCGGCCGGCACCTGTGCACGGCGTGATACCAGCACCAGTGCGGCGATGGACAGGATATAGGGGGCCATGAGAAAGATTTGATAGGGGATATCCGCGCCAAAACCGGTTTGCTGCACACGGATTTGCAACGCGTCAAAGGCGGCGAACAGAACCGCGCCCAGCAACGCCTTGCCCGGCATCCATGATCCGAACACCACCAGCGCGATACAGATCCAGCCGCGCCCGTTCACCATCTCGAAAAAGAAACTGTCGAAGGCGGACATGGTCAGGAACGCGCCGCCCATGGCCATGAACCCGCTGCCCACGATCACCGCGCCCATGCGGATCGCCGTAACCGACAGCCCTTGTGCGGCCACCGCTGCGGGGCTTTCGCCTGCCGCCCGCATGGCCAACCCCAGCGGTGTGCGGTACAGCATTACAGACGTCAGCCCGACAAGGATGAACGCCAGATAGGTAAAGGGCGTCTGCGAAAACAGGGCCTGACCCAGCAGAGGAATTTCCGACAGCACAGGGATTTCATAGGGCTGGAAAGCGTCGATCTTGGGAGGGCTGGTCACCTGCGGCAAGGCCAGGCGGTAGGCATAATAGGTCGAGGACGTCGCCAGCAACGTCACGCCCAGCCCCACAACATGCTGTGACAACCCGAATGGGACCGTCAGCACGCTGTGCAGCAGGCCAAAGCCCATGCCGACCACCATGGCCACGGCTACGCCAACCCAAAGCCCGGTACCCGAATAGACCGCCATCCAGCCCGCAAAGGCCCCCGCGACCATGATGCCTTCGATGCCCAGGTTCAGCACGCCCGCGCGTTCGCAGATCAATTCGCCCATTGTGGCCAATATCAGCGGTGTCGCAATGCGGATGGCTGCGGCCCAGAAACTGGCCGAGATCAGAATATCGAGGATTTCCATCAGTCGCGCACCACTCTGAACCGCGTCAGCAGGATCGCCAGCACCATCAGCAGCAGCGCCGTCGCCAACATCATATCCGCCAGATAGGTCGGCACGCCTGCCGCACGGCTCATGCTGTCGGCCCCCACGAAGATGCCGGCCACAAACAGTGCCGACACGATAACGCCAAGCGGGTTGAGCAAGGCCAGCATCGCCACGATGATGCCCGTATAGCCGAACCCCGGTGACAGATCGAGCGTCAGACTTCCCTTGAGCCCCGCAACTTCGGAAAATCCTGCCAAAGCAGCCAACCCCCCCGACAGCAGCGCGGTTTTGACCAGCACCGTGTTCACCGGAATGCCCGCAAAAGCCGCCGCCTCGCGGTTCAGACCCACGGCGCGCATCTCGTAACCCAGAGTGCTGCGGGTCTGGATCACCCAGACTGCCAGTGCACACAGGATCGAAAGGGCAAAGCCCCAATGCAGCCGCAGCCCGTCAACGATACGTGGCAACCGCGCCTCGGGGATCAGGCGCGCGGATTTGGGCCAGCCCATGCCCATCGGATCCTTGAGCGGGCCTTCGAGCAGCATCGAGATGAACAGCAGGAAGATGAAGTTGAACAGCAAGGTCGTCACGACCTCGTCCACGCCAAACCGCGTTTTCAGGATGGCAGGCACCAGCAAGACGACCGCCCCCGCCAGCACCGCACCCATCGCCAACGCGGGGATCAACGCCAGCCCGGGCCACGCAAGCGCGCCGGTCCCCAGAACCACCGTGACCAGCGCACCGGCATATAGCTGCGCCTCTGCCCCGATGTTCCAGAACTTGGCCCTGAACGCAACGGCGATGGCCAGCCCGGTAAAGATCAGCGGCGTGGCGCGGTTCAGGGTCTCAAGCAGCGCGAACTGCGATCCGAACGCGCCCTTGAGGATCAGCCCCAAGACTGAAAACGGGTTCGCCCCGGCAAGCATCGCTAGGAGTGACGCAATCACCACGGTTGCGATGATTGCAAGCACCGGCGGCGTGATGCTGCGCGCGAAAGACGGGTTTGCGATGGGTTCAAGACGCATGGGCCACCGGCGCATCAAAACCCTGACCGGCCATCCAGATGCCAAGCCGCGACGGTGTCATCGTGCCCCGCCCGAAGGCCGGTGACAACCGCCCCCCTGAAATCACATGAATAACGTCAGACAAGCCCATGATTTTATCCAAATCTTCCGAGATAAGCAAGACCGCAGCCCCACGATCCCGCGCCGCCAAAAGCTGGCTATGCACATAGTTCACGGCACCGATATCAAGGCCGCGCACCGGCTGGTTGGCAAGCACGATCTGCGGGTCAGCCTCAAGCACGCGGCCAAGGATCAGCTTTTGCATGTTGCCGCCAGACAGCAACCGTATCCGGGTATCCGGACCCGGGCAGCGCACGTCGTATTTCGCAATGATATCAGCCGCAAAGGTGCGTGCCTTTGACCATGACATCCACCCGCCCTTGCTGAACGGCGCGGTTGAATAGCCTTCGAGAATGGCGTTTTCGGTCAGATCGAAATCGGCAACCGTGCCCGTCTTGTGCCGGTCTTCGGGAATACGCGCGATGCCGCCCTGCACCGCAGCGCGCGCCGACCAGTGTTTCAGCACCTTGTCCCCAAGGACAAGCACACCCGCCTTGGGCATGCACAGCCCGCCCACAACATCAGCCAGTGCTGCCTGCCCATTGCCCGAGACCCCGGCCAGCCCGATGATTTGCCCTGCCTTCAAGTCCAGCGATACCGACTTCAGGCCCGGAACGTTCCCGACATCCGGCGTGCTGACGTTCTTGAGCGAAAGCAAAGTCTTACCAGGGACAGACACCGCAATATCAGGGGCTTTTGCGGCTGTTCCCATCATCAATGCCGACAGCGCGTTCTTGTCCGTATCGGCGGTGGTTGTTTCAGCCACCAGCTTGCCATGACGCAGCACGGCAACGCGGTCAGCAATCGCCATGACCTCATGTAACTTGTGTGATATGAAGATGATCGACAGCCCGTTCGAAATCGCCAGCCTGAGGGTTGCAAACAGGTCATCGGCTTCCTGCGGGGTCAGAACGGCGGTCGGTTCATCAAGGATCAGAATTTTCACATCCCGGTACAACGCCTTGAGGATTTCGACGCGCTGGCGTTCGCCGACAGTCAGGCTGCCAACCCGTGCATGCGGATCAACCTTCAGATTAAATCCCTCTGACAGAGATTTGATTTTAATGTATGATTCTGACTTCCTTAACCGAGGGCTCTTTAACGACCGCACCCCAAGCGCGATGTTTTCCACCACCGTCAGGTTGTCTGCCAGTGTGAAATGCTGGTGCACCATGCCGACGCCTGCATCCAGTGCGGCGCGCGAATTGCCTGGCGGCAAGGTCTTGCCGAACACCTCGACCGATCCGCTGTCGGCGGTATAGCCCCCGAACAGGATATTCATCAGCGTTGTCTTGCCTGCGCCGTTTTCGCCCAGCAACGCCACGACTTCACCCCGTCGCAAAGACAAGCTGATCGCATCATTTGCGACCAGCTTGCCAAAGCGTTTGGTGATGGCGTCAAGACGCAGAACGACTTCTGCGGTGCCGTTCATGGGTCAGGACGAAGCGGGTTCTGTATCGTCGATCTCGACCACGAAATCGCCTGACTTGATCTCGGCCTCGCGCTGTTTGACCAGCGCCATCGCGGCCTCGGGCACCTTGCCTTCGAACGTGCCCAGCGGGGCCAGAACGGTGCCGCCCTCTTTCATGAACGAATACATACCGTAATCCGCCGCCGTGAACGTGCCTGCCTGAACTTCGGCGATGGCCTTGTCGAGCGTCGGTTCAAAGTTCCAGATCGCCGAGGCGACAACCGTTTCAGGATATTCCGCCTGGGTATCAATCACGTTGCCGATCGCCAGCACGCCCTTTTCCTTGGCCGCGTCCGACACGCCAAAGCGTTCCGCATACAGCATATCCGCGCCGTTTTCGATCATCGCAAAAGCCGTTTCCTTGGCCTTGGGCGGATCGAACCACGACCCGATAAAGCTGACCTGGAATTTGATATCCGGGTTCATCTCCCTCGCGCCGGCCATAAAGGCGTGCATCAGGCGGTTAACCTCCGGGATCGGGAAGCCGCCAACCATTCCGATATTGCCAGTCTCGGACATGGAACCTGCAATAATCCCAGACAGATACGAGGCGTCTTGAATGTAGTTGTCGAACACCGCGAAATTCGACAGCGATGCATCCTCTTTAAAGCTCGATCCCATCAGAAAGGCGATGCCCGGATAGTCCGCAGCGACCTCGCGCGCCTCTTGTTCGGCACCGAAAACTTCGCCGATGATCAGGGTGTTCCCGGCTTCGGCATATTCACGCATCACGCGGACATAGTCGGTGTTGCTGACATTTTCCGAATACACATATTCGATGTCGCCGCGGTCCTTGGCCGCCATTGCGGCCTTGTGAATCCGGCTGACCCACTGCTGTTCAACGGGAACGGTATAGATGCCAGCAACCTTGACCGGATCCGCGGCCAGCGCAGGTGCGCCAAGCGTTGCGGCGATCAAAGCCGTGGCCGCCGTTGTCGCCATAAAGCCGCGACGGTTCATCGAAGTGTTCACTGATTTCATCAAATTGACCCCCTGTGGTGTTTATTTGTGCAGATCGTGCTTTGGTTCCGGTGCGTCGGTCAAGAAGTCTTTTACCAAATGGTCAAGTCAGCCTGCCGCCCGTGCCCCAGGATTTCAGCCACAGCGCCGCATGCCTGTTTTTTCAGCACATGCGATTGTCTGACCTCAGGCAAAGTTCAAGGTTACCCGTCCAAATGACCCGAAATCCGCATCGAAAGCATTGCCCGGCGCGGCCTCTATCGGGCGAATGAACGACCCTGACAGCACGATTTCCCCGGCGGACAGCCCCATGCCATAGGCGGCAAGCCGTTGGACCAGCCAGACAATTCCCATCACCGGATCATCCAGCACGCCCGCGCCAAGGCCCGTTTCTTCGACCACGCCATCGCGTTTGACCACGGCACCGACCCACCGCAGGTCGTGGGCATCTACCGGATGGCGCGCGTCCCCCAAAACAATGCCTGCATTTGCGGCATTATCGGCCACGGTGTCATAGATCACCCGCGCCTTGCCAGTCGCCGGATCAGCGCGCAGGACCCGGGTATCCAGAATCTCGTGCGACGGTCCGACGTAATCGGTTGCGGCAATCACCGCCTCGCGGGTGACATCCGCGCCCGAAAGACCGGTTTTCAGGGCAAAGGCAATCTCCGCCTCGATCCGAGGCTGGATGAACCGCCGTTTGGTCACCGTATCACCGGATTCGAACAGCATATCATCCAGCAAAACGCCGCTGTCAGGCGTGGTGATGTTCAATGCCTGCTGCATGGCGCGGCTGGTCAGGCCGATCTTCCAACCGATGATCCTGCCGCCCGCCGCCCGTTTGCGCGCCACAAATGCGGCCTGCACAGCATAAGCATCGTCAAGGGTGATGTCCGGAAACGCGAGGCTTAGCAGATCGCATTGTTGGCCCGTGGCTTCGGCCTGAAACAGCATATCGGCAGCAGCGGTGATCTGGTCCGGGGTCATTCGTCAATCACCCCGTTGCGCAGGGTTCCGATGCCTTGGGCTTCGACTTCGATCACGTCACCAGGCACCAGCCAGATGGGCGGATCGAACCGTGCGCCTGCGCCGGTGGGCGTGCCCGTCACGATGATATCGCCCGGTACCAGCGTCGTGAACGTCGAGATATATTCGATCTGGCGCGCCACCGGAAACAGCATCCGGCCCGTACGGTCCTTTTGGCGGACGTCCCCGTTAACCCGCGCCTCAAGCCCCACATCGGCGATCTGCGCAGGGTCGGTGAACGGCACCAGCCAAGGCCCCATCGCCCCCGAGCCATCCCAGTTCTTGCCTTGGGTGACGTTGAATTTTGCGTGCCGCACCCAATCACGCAAAGTCCCTTCGTTACAAAGGGTTATGGCTGCTATATGATCCAACGCATCAGCTTGAGCGATGCGCCGTCCGCCTTTGCCGATCACAATCGCAATCTCGCCCTCGTAATCGAGCTGAGGCGTCTCGGGGGGTCGTGTCAAAGGGGTTTCGTGACCAACGAAGGACCGCGGAAAGCGGATGAACAAGGACATGTTCGGCGGCGCGTCCTGCCCGTCCTTGTATTCAGCGTTACGGTCGGGGAAATTCACCCCGACGCAGATGATCTTCTCGGGGTTGGGCACAGGGATATCCCAGCGAAAACTGCCATCAGGTTGGCTAACTGCTCTGCCCGTCGCCGCAGCTTCAAGTGCGAAAAAGCCATAGTTGTCAATGACATCGCGCAAGGTCTTCCACAGGGGGAAATCATCTGACAGCGCGATAAGGCCCCCGTCGGCGACGGCACCGTACTGTTGCCGCCCGTCCGCCGTGAATGTTGCAAATCGCATTAAAGGGTCTCCCGGATTTCACTGATCACCTGCGCTGCCATCAACACATGATCACGTGTCGTATCGAACTGACCCACCTGAAAGCGGATCACCTTGGCCCCCGCGTGCATTCCTTGCGTGATGTAGATGCGCCCGTCGTCATTGATGGCGTCCACCAACCTTTGTTGCAGGGCATCGTCGCCGACACAGCGGAAGGAAAACAGGCTCAGGATCGGCTCTGTCACGATCTCGAAATCAGGCATGTCGCGGATTACCTCGCAAAGTTCCTGAGCCCAAAGCACATGATTGCGGATGCGGGTCCGCAATCCTTCCAGCCCGTAGCTGCGGATCAGGAACCACAGTTTCAGCGCCCGGAACCGCCGCCCCAGCGGGATCGTCCATTCCGAATAGTTCGTCACCTCAGCACCCGAGGTTTTCAGATACTCCGGTTCGATCTTCAGCGTGTTGCGTTGTTCCTGGGGGTTGCGCAGGAACTGGATCGAACAATCAAACTGTGCGCCCAGCCATTTATGCGGATTGAATACGATGCTGTCGAAACCTTCGACGCCGTCCCAGAACTGCGCGCGAAATTCCGGGCAGATCATCGCGGATCCGGCCCATGCGGCATCCAGATGGGTGTAAAGGTCCTCTTTAGCGGCAATCGCAAGCATCGGTGCCAGATCGTCAGAGGCCCCGATGCCGGTCCCCCCGGTGATTGCAATGATGCCGGCCGGAATACAGCCGGCGGCGCGGTCCTGCGCGATCCGGGCGGCCAGTTCATCGGTATCAATGCCATAATGCCCCCCGGCGCGGGTACCGATCTTGACCAGATTGTCCTGCCCGATCCCCGCCACCCAGCACGCGCGATCAATCGAGGAATGCACCTGATCCGAACAATAGATGCGCAAACGTCCCTGCCCGTTCAGCCCTTCGCGGTTGCCGCGCCATGCTGTCGCGCGTTCGCGCATGGTCAGCACCGCAGACAAGGTCGCCGAAGATGCGCTGTCCTGAATCACGCCGGAAAACCCGTCAGGCAGCCCCATGGCCTGACGCAACCAATCGACCATCACGCCTTCCATTTCGGTCGCGGCTGGCGAGGTCTGCCAAAGCATGCATTGCGCCGCGACTGTATTGACCAGCATTTCGGCCAACATCGACGGCGGCGCGGCATTGGCGGCAAAATAGGCAAAGAACCGAGGGTGTTGCCAATGGGTCATGCCGGGCATCACGATCCGTTCAAAGTCGCCCATGATCGCATCCATGCCTTCGGCGTCTTCGGGCGGGCCAAGGGGCAACTGCCCGGCAATTTCGCCCGGTGCGGTCTGCGCGCGCACGGGACGGTCGGCCAGTGTCTTGTGATATTCAGTGCCCCAATCGGCGATCCGTTTGGCCCAAAGCGTATATTCATCCCAATTCATGGCGCGACAATCGGTTGGGCGTTCAGATTGCTTTCCATGATGGCTGTCCCTTCAAAAACTGAGCCTAGTTCAAACCAGCTACGCGGTGCTGCCGCCCTCCACAAGGTCTGGCGCTGCGGGTCTTTCAGATCCCATTTGATCGGTTCCATATCGGGGTCGATCGTCTGGTAATCCGAGCAGTAAATCTCGGTCCGGTGGCCGTCCTGATCGCGGATATACAGGAAAAACGCATTCGAAATGCCGTGCCGCCCGGGGCCCCGTTCGATGTTGGTCACATAGCCTGTCGTGCTCATCAGATCGAGCAGATCAATGATGTTAAGCGGCGTCGGCACCCAGAACGCAAGGTGATGCAGGCGCGGGCCGGTGCCGTTGGTGAAGGCCACATCATGCACGCCGCCCTTGCGCTGCATCCATGCGGCCCATGTGCGGTCGGTTTCCTCGTCTGCGGTATATTCGGTCACGCGAAACCCCATATCGCCGTAGAATTGCACCGACGCATCCACGTTGGGGCTGAACATGTTGAAGTGGTCGATGCGCAGCGGCTTGACGCCTTGGTACAGCTTGTACTGCTGATGGATCGAGGGCAATCGGTCCATGTGCGCGTAAAACTCCAGCGGAATACCCATCGGATCACGGGTGGACAGCACGCGGCCCATGAAGGGACGCTCGACCCAAGCGGTGGGCAGATCGCGGGATTTGAACCAAGCCTCAGCGCGGTCCAGATCCTCTTCGCTCCAGACCTTGAAGCCCAGAACGCCCACAGATCCCTCATCGGCTTTCTTCAGGATCACGCAGTGGTGGCCGCGTTCTTCCATGGCGCGCAGATAGATGTGGGTCGCGTCCTCGTGGGTGACCTGCAGACCCAGCAGATCAACATTGAACGCCCTGCTCCATGCCAGATCGGTCACGCGCAGTTCGACATGGCTGAGGCGGACAATGTTGAAGGGCGGGTTCAGGTTGGCGGCAGGGATTGGCATAGCGCTGTCCTTTCGTCACGCGCCCAGACGGGCAATTTTATGCTGCCCGAGGGCAACAGCGACGTTCTTCTGTTCCATGTAGAAATCAAACGACCATTGCCCGCCATCGCGGCCGATCCCGCTGGCCTTCGTGCCGCCAAAGGGCGTCGGCAGATGGCGCACGTTTTCCGAGTTCACCCAGATCATCCCCGCGTCAAGCGCGCCCGAGAACCGCAAGGCGCGGGTGACATCATTGGTCCAGACATAGCCGGTCAGGCCGTAATCGACATCATTTGCGATCCGCAACGCCTCGTCTTCGTCCTTGAACCGGATAGACGTCAGGACCGGGCCAAAGATTTCCTCCTGCGAGATACGCATTTTCGGGGTCGCGTGGGTAAAGAGCGTGGGTTTCACGAACCAACCCTTGCCCGCCTGCGCGTCGCCGCCTGCGGCCACAGTCGCCCCGTCCGTGCGGGCAATGTCAAAGTAACTGCACACCTTGTCGTAATGTACCTTGTGGATCAGCGGGCCGACTTCGGTGGCCGGGTCCAGCGGATGACCGACGCGGATGGTGTTCACCCGCTCGACCAGTCGTGCCTCGAACGCGTCGGCAATCGTGTCTTGCACCAGCAGGCGGCTGGAGGACGTGCAGCGTTCGCCGTTCAGGGAATAGATCATGAAGATCGTCGCATCCAGAGCGCGTTCAATATCGGCATCATCGAATACAACGACAGGGTTCTTGCCGCCCAACTCGAAATGACAGCGTTTCAGGGTATCGGCACCCTGTTTCATGATCATCGACCCGGTCTTGCTCTCACCGACAAAGGCAATCGCCTTGATGTCGGGGTGTTCGGTCAAGGCACGGCCTGCGTGTTCACCCATCCCGTTAACCAGATTCCAGACGCCTGCGGGCAGCCCCGCCTCGTGGGCGATCTCGGCCAGAATACGGGCTGTCAGCGGGCTGAATTCGGCGGGTTTATGCACCACGGTGCAGCCTGCGGCCAAGGCGGGCGCGATCTTCCATGTCGATAGCATAAACGGTGTATTCCAGGGCGTGATCACGCCCACAGGCCCGATGGGGCTGCGGCTGGTCACGTTCATGTGGCTGTTGGTGGGCAGTGACTGGCCGTCCCGCGCTGTCGGGGCCATGTCGGCATAATAGCGAAAGTTCTCGGCCCCGCGCAGCGCCGCCTTGGACATGAACCGATAGGCCTGCCCTGTGTCCCAACATTCGCAAAGCGCGATTTCCTCGGACCGTGCGACGATCCCGTCCGCGATCTTGTGCAAAATCTTCTTGCGCGCACTGCCCTCTAGCGCTGCCCATGCCGGAAAGGCGGCCTTGGCCGCACGGGCGGCGGCGTCAATATCGCCCGCGGTGCCTTTTGCAACGGTGCAGATCAGGCTCTCGTCAACGGGCGAATGCGTCTCGAAGGTTTCCAGCCCTTCAACGTTCTTGCCGTTGATCAGGTTCAAGATCCCCTTGTCACGATATCGCGCCAAATGGGTTTTAAGCGTGGCAAGATGGGTGGCGAGATCGGTCATTGTAAATCCTCGGGTAAATAACGGCGGATTGAACTTGCCCTAGGGCTAAGCGCGGGATCAATGTCGCGCATCTCCATCGACAGCATCAGGGATGTGCTTTCCAGAACGGGCGCGCAAAACGCCTGAAGCGCATCAAAGATCGCATCAGTGGCCCTGTGCTTGGCCGCATCCGTGCGCCCGGCCCGCAAGCGGACCGACAGATCAAGAAAGGCATGATCGGGATTGCCATCGGCGATCAACACATGGGTGCAGGCGGTGGCCCGCACACGGATGCCCGCCACGGGGAAAACCCCGGTTTCCGCAGCGACCTGCGCCAAGACCCCGCAAAGCGTCGCGATATCCAGCCGCGCCTCGAGGTTGGGCGAATAATCGATGTGGAAATGTGGCATAAGCCCCCGCCATGTGGCCGTTGTTGATTGACATGTTAAGCACACTACTTAACATGTCAATCAAATTTGCGCGCGGGAGACTGCTGATGAAAGACGACACCGCAAGGCTGACCCAGACCGCCCGTTCGCTGCCCATAGCGCTTTTGCGGGCGCGTGAAACCGTGATGGGCCCGTTCCGTGACATGCTGAGCCTGAGCGGCATCAGCGAACAGAAATGGCGCGTGCTGCGGGTGGTGTCGGAATCCGGCCCGACCGAGCAGACGGCCATCGCCAGCGCCGCCTGTCTGATGCTGCCCAGCCTCACGCGGATTTTGACCGCGATGGAAAAAGACGGCCTGCTGCGCCGACAACCGGATACCCAGGACCGTCGCAAATCCATCGTGATGCTTTTGCCCAAGGGGCAAGCCTTGATCGACGATCACGCCAGCCGGTCCGCCGCCATCACCGCAGATCTGCAACACCGTTTTGGCCCGAAGAAGATGGAGCAACTGCTTGATTTGCTTCAGGAACTGCATGAACTTGATCTGGCACCGAAATAGCGTGCCTGCGACCGTCGAGGCCCACGGTAAGGTCGGGTCTGCAAGGTGCCCCAGAGGTACTTTGCGGGGTGCTTGAAGACAGTCTTTCCTGGAAGAGGGGGCGGACAAGGAAACCATCTGATCCCGTTTTCGTTGCTAAGCGCGGGGGGCCAGCCCCCCGACCCCCGGGATATTTAAGAGCCAGAGAAGGGGCGGAGATCCGACGGGAACCTGTTCGTTTACGTTTGTCGGATGGCGGTTTGAAATTCGACTTGGCCTGCTTGGGCGGCAGCGCTATCACGGCGTTCTATCATCTTTGGGAGCCTACCATGACCGACGTTGCCAACCGCATTGCACACAGGATTGCCAAAGACATTGACGCGCGGCCCGAGCAGGTCCTTGCGACCGTCACCTTGCTGGATGGTGGCGATACCGTTCCCTTTGTCGCGCGGTACCGCAAGGAGGTCACGGGCGGGCTGGACGATGCGCAGTTGCGTCTTCTTGCGGAGCGGCTGGGGTATCTGCGGGAGCTGGAGAAGCGGCGCGCCAGTATTCTTGGGGAAATCCAGACACAGGGGAAACTGACCGATGCGCTGGCGCGCGCCATCACGGCGGCTGACACCAAGGCAGTCCTTGAGGATTTGTATCTGCCCTTCAAGCCCAAGCGGCGCACCAAGGCGATGATCGCCCGTGAAAACGGGTTGGAACCGTTGTTGCGCGCGATTCTTGCGGACCGTGCAACGGAACCTGCGGCGCTGGCAAAGCGCCACCTTTCGGAAGCCGTGCCGACTGAGAAGGACGCGCTGAACGGAGCCCGCGATATTCTGGCGGAAGAGCTGGGGGAAAACGCGTCCCTGCTGGGACGTTTGCGGCAGGTCATGCAGCAAGAGGCCTTGATCACGGCGCGGGTAAACAAGGGCAAGGAAGACGTCGGCGCGAAGTTCTCGGACTATTTCGCGCATCGGGAAAAATGGGCGACCATTCCGTCGCACCGCGCCCTTGCCATTTTGCGGGCCGCGAAAGAAGATATCGTGACCGTCGATATCGGCCCAGACGAAGACACCACCCTGCCCCGTGTGATTGGCATGATCGCTGCCGAAATCGGGATACCGGGGCAAGGTCCGGGTGATCGTTGGCTGCACGACGCTGCCGCCTGGACATGGCGGATCAAGCTGAGCCTGAGCATGTTCGTCGATCTGATGACCGAATTGCGCCGGCGTGCCCATGCCACCGCGATCGAGGTGTTTGCCCGCAACCTGCGAGACCTGCTGTTGGCCGCCCCCGCCGGGGCGCGTGCCACGCTTGGGCTTGATCCGGGGATCAGGACCGGGTGCAAGATCGCGGTGGTGGACGAGACCGGCAAGCTGCTGGACACCGCGACGATTTATCCATTCCAACCCCGCAACGATCTGCGCGGGTCCGAGGAAACGTTGCTGCACATGATCCGCAAGCACGGCGTCGCCCTGATCGCGATCGGCAACGGCACCGCCAGCCGCGAATCCGAACGCCTGATCGCGGATGTTCTCAAGCGTCTGCCGGCAGGGGTTGCACGCCCGACGCCGGTCATCGTTTCCGAAGCGGGGGCATCAGTCTATTCCGCGTCGGAACTGGCCTCGCAAGAGTTTCCCGATGTCGATGTCTCTATTCGCGGGGCCGTGTCCATTGCGCGGCGTCTGCAGGACCCGCTGGCAGAGCTGGTCAAGATCGAACCGCAGGCGATCGGTGTCGGCCAGTATCAGCATGACGTCGACCAGCGCCATCTGGCCCTGTCGCTGGCAGCGGTTGTCGAGGATGCGGTGAACGCCGTCGGGGTTGACGTGAACATGGCCTCTGCCCCGTTGCTGTCGCATATCGCGGGTCTTGGACCATCTTTGGCGCAAAATATCGTTGCATACCGCGATGAAAACGGTGCCTTTCCCACCCGCAAGGCGCTTTTGAAAGTGGCCGGTCTGGGCCCGAAAGCCTTTCAGCAATGCGCCGGGTTCCTGCGCATCACCGACGGCAAGGAGCCGCTGGATGCCTCCTCCGTCCACCCCGAAGCCTACGGCGTTGCGCGCAAGATCGTGCAGGCCTGCGGGCGCGATGTACGCGCGATCATGGGCGACAGTGCCGCCCTTGCGGGGCTGAACGCAGAACAGTTCGTCGACGACAGCTTTGGCTTGCCCACCGTGCGCGACATTCTTGCCGAGCTGGAAAAACCCGGCCGCGATCCGCGCCCGGCGTTCAAGACCGCCAGTTTCGCCGAAGGCATCGACAGCATCACCGATCTGAAGCCCGGCATGTCCCTGGAAGGCACCGTCACGAATGTTGCCGCATTCGGGGCCTTTGTCGACATCGGGGTGCATCAGGACGGGCTGGTCCATGTCAGCCAACTGGCCGACCGTTTTGTCAAAGACCCCCACGAGGTCGTCAAGGCCGGTGATGTCGTCCGCGTCCGGGTGACCGAAGTTGATGTGCCGCGCAAGCGCATCGGCCTGACCATGCGCAAGGATAACAGCCAGGAAAAATCACAAGCCCCGCGGCATGCCGAAAAGCACAAGCCGCGCGGCAAAGGACCAGCCTCGGCCGGTCCGGCGGCCTCTGCTCAAAGCCACGGCGCGTTGGGGTCTGCCCTTGCGCAGGCGCTCAAGCGGCCGGCGGATCCCAAGCGGTGACGGGCCTTTGGCCCACCCCATCCTCTCCACCGAAACATTTGGGGGATCACCACTGCACTGCTTGCTTTTTCCGTGCGAAACCATGATCTTCGGCCACAGAACAAGGGAGTGAGAACCAATGACATTTATGAAATCCATCGGCGCGGCTGCGGTTGCGACACTGATGATGACCACCGTCGCATCGGCTGAAACGCGCATCACCTACAAATCTGCCAAGGCGGGATCGTCGTATTTCCAGATGGCCGTGCAGATCGCCGAGGCCATGAAAACCGGTACCGGCGGCGATATCGCCGTGACCGTCGAGGAAAGCCAGGGCTCCGTCCAGAACGTGATGGAAGTCCGTGCACGCGGGGGTGACTATGTGTTCACCACGCCACCGGCGCTGGTCGGGCTGGCGCAAAACGGCAAGGCCATGTTCGAGGGCAAGGGCGATCCGGCCTTTGCAGACATCCGCGCGCTGTTTCCGATCCCGTCACTGACCATGCATTTCGTGATGTCGCAGGCCAGCGGCGTGACCAGCTTTGCGCAGATGGAAGGCAAGACGATCCTTCTTGGCAGTGGCTCCTTCGGGGCGACCGAGGGCGAAAAATACCTCAAGTTGTTCGGCCTCGAGGGCAAGGTAACCATTGCGGATTCGGAATTGTCGAATGCTGCGAATGCGTTGAAGAACGGGCAGATCGACGGTTTCGTGACGGCAGGGTCCTATCCCGCGCCCAACGTGATCGAAGCGGCGGCCTCCACCGGGGTGACCCTCCTTTCGCTGGATGACGACCAGATCACCGCGTCAAAGCGCACGCGGCTGACGATCCCTGCCGGCACATATGCAGGCCAGACCGACGATGTGACGACAACGTCGCTGCCAGTTGTTGCGTATGCCACCACCAAGATGGACGATGATACGGCCTATACGCTGACCAAGACCTATTGGGAAACCCGCGAGGCGATGGCCAAGGATGCGCCATGGTGGGCCGCCGTGTCGACAGATATGCTGAGCAACATCACGACGCAGATCCATCCCGGTGCGATCCGCTATTACACTGAAATCGGCGTGTCCCTGAGCGACGCGCAAATGTAAGAGCCCAGCCTTGCCCCCGTGCAAAGCAGGGGCAAGGCACCTTGATCCCATGACATCATTATTTACCAACGCAAGCCGCGTGTGGATCGTGCTTGGCGCGATTACTGCGGTATTTCATATCGGACTGATCTTTTACGGATTGGTGCCGAACCTTGTCGCACGCCCCTTGCATATGGCGCTGATCTTGCCGTGGGTCTTCCTGTATGCCGCCAAGACGCCTTTGGGGTGGTGGTCGGGTTTGATCATCACCGCGATCGGCGTCGCCGGCTGCGTGTGGATCGCCCTGAACCACCAGATGCTGCGCAATCAATACGGGTTTCTGGAAAACCGGTTTCAGGTCGTGCTGGCCATCACATTGCTGCTTATCGCGATGGAGGGCGCGCGCCGCATGATCGGCTGGCCTTTGCCGCTGGTGGCGCTTTGCGCCTTGCTCTACGGGCTTTATGGCCAGAATATTCCCGGCGAGTTCGGCCATGCGGGTACCCCTTTGCGCAGTTTTCTCGGCACGCTTGTCGTCGCCGAAGGCGGGCTTTGGGGCAGCCTTACCGGGGTGTCCGTGGGGGTCGTGGCGATTTTTGTCATCTTCGGCGCGGTACTGAATGCGGGC
The DNA here is from genome assembly GCF_000156335.1 of Roseobacter sp. GAI101. Taxonomy (GTDB): domain Bacteria; phylum Pseudomonadota; class Alphaproteobacteria; order Rhodobacterales; family Rhodobacteraceae; genus Sulfitobacter. The sequence continues at coordinate 374,393 of NZ_DS999213.1, read as the reverse complement.
GAGGCAGGCCAAGGTTTCATGAACGTCGCCGCCGCTGCCGCAGGGCGATTGACCGGAGGTGCCGCCAAGGTGTCGGTCCTTTCATCGGCACTATTCGGGTCGATTTCGGGGTCTGCGTCGGCAAATGTAGCATCAACGGGTGCGATCACGCTGCCCGCGATGACCAAGCTCGGCTATCCCAAACGCCTCGCTGCCGCCGTCGAGGCCGTAGCCTCGTCGGGCGGGCAGATCATGCCGCCGCTGATGGGTGCCGGGGCCTTCGTGATGGTTGAACTGACCGGCGTACCCTATACCCAGATCATGCTGGCCGCAGCACTGCCCGCGATCCTTTATTTCCTGACGGTCTGGATGGGCATCAACGCCTATGCGCAGCGCTTTGACCTCAAGGCGGTTCCCGAGGACCAGCGCCCTGCGCCGCGCATGGTTCTGATCACCTCGGTCTTCTTTCTCGTGCCGTTCACCGTTCTGCTTTGCGCGATGTTCATCGCGGGGTTCACACCGCAATACGCGGCCGTGATCGCAATATTCGCAGGGCTCGCGGTGCTGTTCTTTGACGCCACCCCTAGGATGAGCATCCCTCAGGGCGTCGCGCGCCTGGGTCTTGCCTTGCGTTCGATCGGCCAACAGGTCGCCATGATCGCAGCCATCATCATCTGCGCGTCGATCATCATCGGGGTGCTGGGGATCACCGGACTGGGGATCAAGATTACCTCGGTCATCCTTTCGGGGTCGGGCGGCGCATTATGGCCCGCGTTGATCCTGACCGCGCTGGCCTGCTTGTTGCTGGGCATGGAAGTCCCCACCACGGCCGCCTACGTCATCTGTGTCTCAGTCGCGGGGCCAGCGTTGACGCAACTGGGCCTTGAACCCTTGCAAGCGCATCTGTTTGTATTCTGGTTCGCCTTGCTGTCCACGATCACGCCGCCCGTCTGCGGTGCGGTCTTTATCGCGGCGGGGATGATCGGTGAAAACTGGCTCAAGGTGGCACTGACGGCGATGGCGCTTGGCGTCGGGCTTTACATCATCCCGCTGGCGATGATCGCCAACCCCGACCTGATCCGCATCGCGACCCACACGACCGGTGCCGTGATCGCCTTTGTCATGGTCGGCACCGGCCTGTCGTGCCTGTCATACTCCCTGATCGGGCGTGCCGGGTGGCTGCGGCGGGCCCTGCTGGCCGTTGGCGGGTTTGTGATATGTTTTGCGGGCGTATTCCTTTCCTAGGAAGGGAATACGCCCCTGTCGTTTCAGGCGGGTCTTGGGGCCGCTATCGTCCGACCCATTCCGGCAGGAACAGAACGATGTCGGGGAATGCGATCAGCGCCGCGACGATCACAAGGTCGACGACGACAAACCAGAACACACCCTTAAAGATCGTGGACAGGGATGCGATATTCCCGACCACGCCTTTGATTACGAAAACATTCATGCCCATCGGTGGCGTGATCATCCCGATTTCCAAAAGCTTGACCAGCACGACGCCGAACCACAGCAGGCTATAGCCGGTTTCATCCACGATAGGCAGCACGATTGGCAAGGTCAGCAGCATGGCACCAACCGGTTCCAGCATCATGCCAAGCGCCAGATAGACGCAGACGATGCCGACCATGATCAGCAGCGGCGACGCGCCAAAGCCAAGGATCGCATCCGACAGCGCATCGCCGATCCCCGACAAAGCAAGGAAGCGGGTCAGCAGGCTGGCCCCCACGGCAATGATCAGCAGGGCTGCCGTGGTCGTCAGCGTTTCGGTGATGGCCATGCGCAATGCCTTGAACGTCAGCGTGCGGTACAGCAGCGCCACGACGGTGGACAACATCGCCCCGATCGCACCCGCCTCTGTCGGGGTGAAGGCACCGCCGAAAAGCCCCGCGAACACGCCGATGACGATCAACAGCACCGGCCATGTCTGACCCAACGCCCTGATCTTTTCCGAACGGGTGGCGCTGATCTTGACCGGGGGCGCAAGGTCGGGGTTCATCTTTACCCGCACCATGATCAGCACGATATAGGCGAACAGGGTAATGACACCGACCACCAGACCGCCCAGAAACAGCGCGCTGACCGATTGGCGTGAAATGATGCCATAGAGGATCATCAGGATCGACGGCGGGATCAGCGCCCCGATGGTTCCTGCCGCCGCCACGGTACCGGTGGCAAGCTCCGCGCTGTAGCGGTGGCGCATCATTTCAGGCACGGCGATCTTGCCCATCGCGGCAGAACACGCGACGGACGACCCGGTGACCGCGGCAAACCCCGCGCAGCCAAAGACCGATGCAATCGCCAACCCGCCCGGCAAACCGGAAAGCCAGATTTGTGCCGCGTTGAACAGCCCCTGCGTCAGGCGCGTATGATAACAGATAAAGCCCATGAACAGGAACGCCGGGATCGAACTGAGCACCCAGGAGTTGGCGAAGCTGTAGGGCACGATGCCAAGGCTGCCCCAGGCGATGTTCCAGTTGAACATGGACCACAATCCGCCGAACGAGACCGCAATCAGGGAAATGCCGATCGGGATGCGCATCAGGATCATCAGCAGCAGGATGGCAATGAAGATGCCCGCAATCTGTAGTTCGGTCATTGGGCATCTCCGTCGGATAGATAGGGGTCTTCGATCCGCAGGGCATCAAGCCCGTGCGCCCGGCCCGTGACCATGCAGATGAATTTCCAACCCGCCACGATCGACATCAGGCCGAAACCGATGGGCAGTGGCAGATAGGTGGGCCAGGTGGCAACCTTGCCCCCCGCTTCGATGGAAAACGACCCGCCCAGATATTTGGCCAATGCCTCGTCTCCGGTGCGGATGGCGACCGTCGCGGTCACGATGCATGTCAACAACAGCGCAAGACCAGCCAGAAAGCTCTGCAGTTTCGTCGGGAACCTCTCGACCAGCAGTTCGACTGCAATGTGGCCATCGCGTTGCTCGACCGCGGCAAGCGGGAGAAAGGCGATCGCAACCATGTAGAAGGCAGAGACATAAAGAATTGTGGAATTCAGCGGGGTCTGGAAGGCAAAGCGCATGACCACGTCAATCGTGACATGGGCGACCAGCATCAGCACCATGATGCCGGCAAGCGACGCCGTCCCCGTGATCAGCGCTGAGATCACTGACGCAATTAGTTTCATCTAAGTATCCGTTTTGAATAGGAGAATACGGGGCACTGTGCGTCAAGCACGGCACCCCGTCCGATCACGTGATCTTTGGCTTATTGGGCGTAGGTGGCCGGATCAACCTTGGAGATCACTTCGTCCCAGAACAGCTGCTGCAATGCGTCGCTGCTGTCGATGTCCTTCACGAGACCGTTCCATTTCGCAAGCAGCGGTTCGAAATCGGCAGCGATTTCATCGGACCGCGCGACGCCGTAGGTGTCCTTGAACAACGCCGAAACGGTCTTGAGGTCGGCACGGGCAAACTCTTGTACCGCAGCCAGCAGTTCCGGATCAGCCTCGTGGATGTTGATGCCATTGGCGCGGGCATGTTCGATCGCGGCGCTGTCATCGGTGTAAAAGTTCCACGTGACATCTGCGGACATGTGGCTGCCGCCCCACAGCAATGCTTCGCGGCTCTTGTCGTCCATGGCCTTCCAGCGGTCCGCATTGACGTTGGCAGAAGACACACCGGCGAATGCGCCGCCCGGTACCGCCAGTGTGATGTCGGTCACGACTTCATGCAGGTTGTAGTTGGTCAGTTCGGGGGCAGACAGCATGGCACAGTCGATGATGCCCTGATCCAGGGCTTCGTAGGCTTCGGATACCGGCAGGCGGACACCCTGCGCGCCGAAAGCTTCGGCGAAACGGACGAAACCGGCCCCGCCCGCACGCAAGCGCAAGCCCTTGAGGTCTTCGACCGATGTAACCTTCACGTCCTTGCACAGGAGGTTATAGAGCGGGGTCACGCCACCGCCGGTATAGACCTGGTTCTGCGCCTTGTTCTCTTCGAGACACTCGGGGCATTTGGTGAACGAATACTCCAACATCGCGCCCGAAAACGCCAAAGGCTCCTTGCCGGTGGGGTTTTCGACCAGATTGATCAGCAGGTTCATCTCGTGCAGGAAAAGGTTGGTGGAATATTCCGCCGGGTAATAAGGCGGCAGCACAAAGCCGACATCCGCCAGACCGTCGCGCACGCCGGGGGATGTTTCGGGCAGGCTGAGCAAGGACATGGCAAAGCCGGTCACGTCGATTTCGCCGCCGGAACGTTCGGCAACGGCTTCGGCATAGTCATCCACGGCAAGGCCGATGGCCGAATTGTTGGGGTAGCCGTAAGCAAAGTTAAGGCGTTCTTTTGCGGTGGCCTGCCCGGCGATGGCGACGGCGGCCAGAGTTGCGGCAAGTGCCACGGAATTCTTGTAGGTCATGTATGTCCTCCCAAACATATCTTCGGCCCTGACGACGGGACATGATGCCCGTCGGGGCCATTAATCTTTATGCCACTCTGCCCGTTGCCCGGTTTCAGCTATGGTATGCCCTGGGGCGATCCATGTTTTGACTCGGCAACATTCTGAGTAGTATGTTACTGTCGTAACAGTCCGCTCGGGTGTCAATAGCTGTCGCGGGCTCGGTTGCGCTAACGCTCGAATGATGCACTTTTATGCGCAAAGCTGATCGGAACGGGCCGGTTACCCTGCGTCAGACGGCCAGCGCAAAGAACGGGAACACCGCCGGAGTGTCGGGGTATGAATGGGATGATCGAACATATGCAACCGGATCAGTCGGAGATCCAACCTGCGAAAAGCGACAGCCGTCAGCAGATCATCGACGCTGCGGCGCAGTGCTTTATGCTCAAGGGTCTCGAGAAAGCGACGATGGACGACATCGCCGACGCTCTCGGGGCGACCAAGGGCCGTGTGTATCACCACTTTCGGTCCAAGAACGCGATCTATTTTGCGGTCCACCAGCAGGCGATGCAATATTGCTTTGATGCCGTGGCCCCCGTCCTTGCGCTGTCTATCCCCAGCGACAAAAAGCTTGAGGCGATGGCCGTCGCCCATGCCCGCGTGATGATGGATACCCTGCCCTATCAGCGCAGCATCCGGCTTGGCGTCGAAATCTATTTGCGCGGATCGACCACCGAAGCCGAACGCGCAGTGCTGACCGATCTGATCACCCAACGCAACGATTACGAAGACCTGTATCGGGACGTCTTGCGCGCCGGTGTCACGCAGGGCGTCTTGCGCGTCCCCAACATCGAGATCGCAAGCCGCGCCGTGATGGGGGCGCTTAACGGACTGGTCGACTGGTACCGCATCCGCCCTGAACAGACGGATGCGGACCGCGATATGATTGCGCAGGCCCTCGCCCACGCCGTGGTGCACGGGATGACCGTCTAGGCGCTAGACCTGATCGCGCAGGACGGCTTTGACGATCTTTCCATTGGCGTTGCGCGGCAGCGGCGCATCGGTCAGCGTCACGAAATCCGGCGTCTTGTAATCGGCCAGATGCGCCCCGACGAATGCTTTGACTGCGGCCGCGTCCAACCCTGCATCCGTGGTGTGCACGAACACCTGCAATTTCTCACCCAGCACGGGATCGGGCCGCCCGATGGCCGCACATTCGATCACTGAGGGATGCGCTGTCAGGGTATTCTCGATCTCGGCGGAATAGATATTGTAGCCGCCGCGAATGATCATGTCCTTGCGACGGTCGTGCAGACGGATGAACCCCTGGGCATCGCGCGACCCGACATCGCCGCTTTTCCAGAAACCGTCCTGAAATTCGCTTTTGGTCTTTTCGGGGTTGTTCCAATATCCCGGCACCACCATCGGCCCCTTGATCCACAACTCGCCATGCTCTCCGTCTTCGACGTCGTTGCCGTTGGGGTCAACGATCCGTATCTCGCCGCAGGGGACGGCGATGCCGATGCTGTCAGACCGCTCTGCCCCCAGTCCCAGCGGCAAGATCGTCGCGGGCGAGGACAGTTCAGTCGCACCATAGGCATTGACCAGCAGCAAGCCAGGCAGTTTTTCCGACAGCTCCTGTATCGTGGACTGGGCCATCGGCGCACCGCCGTAGCCACCGATGCGCCAGTTTGTCAGGTCATAATCCTCGACCGCGCAGCGCAGCAGGAACAGATTGTACATCGCGGGCACCATCAGCGTCTGCGTGACCTTTTCCCTTGCTGCCGTCTCAAGAAAAGCCTCGGCTTGAAAGCTGCGCATGATCACGCTGCACCCGGCGGTCCGCAGCATGGTGAACAATGTGGCGACCAATCCGGTCACATGCGATGCCGGCACCGACAGAAGTGACCGCTCGCCCGTTCCCAACTCCATGCACATCTCGAAATGCATGGCGGAATGGATGATGTTCAGGTGGGTCAGCATCGCGCCTTTGGGCCGCCCCGTCGTGCCAGACGTATAAAGGATGACGGCATTGTCTTCCTCGGTCACAGTCGGGACAGCCAATTCGCCCCCCTGAGACAGAAGCCCATCATAGTCGGTTGACCCGTCCACAGGACCGCCAACACTGAAACGGTGGTCAAGCTGCGGTGTATCTTTGGGCTTTGGCAACCTGTCCGCCAAATCGGCATCATGTACCAGCACTCGCGCACCGCAATCTTGCAGGATATGCGCCAGTTCAGGTGTCTGTTCGCGCACGTTGATCGGCACGGCGACCGCCCCAAGACGCAGACTGGCCAGCAGCACAATCAGGAATTCAGGGCTGTTGCCCAGCAGCAATCCCACTCTGCCGCCTGCGCTGACGCCATGTGCCATCAGCCCCAGAGCCACAGCATCGACCTGCGCGTCCAGCGCGGCATAAGTCAGCCGGATCTGGTCGCAAACGACGGCCTCGCCTTGCGGGTTGCGGTCGACGGCCTGTTTCACCATCGCGTTCAAGCTGGCGGGCCTGTCAGAAAAACACTTGAGATTACCGCGACCAAAGTGGGTCTCCTCCGCTATCAGGTCGGTAATTTTCGCGGGCCAATTTTGCATCGGGATTTCTTTCCTCCAAATTTTTTGGCCACCTTGAAAAAACCTTGAAAGAAACTCAAGCCGTGAATTTGAAGACCGCAAGAAACAGACCCATCGCCCACCCGCCCCCGACGTAACGGCGCGAGGGACGGCCGATCCTCCGGGCTACACCAAAAAGGTCTATGCCGGTTGCTCCTTCGGAGGACCGCAGGACCGGGGCACTGGCAAATGGTCTAACGGCGGTAAGATGCTCAACCGATATGATGATCGGTCACGCCGCCCGGCGCATTGTCTGAACCGCGCGGCGCAAGGCAGACTTGACCTGCCGGCAAGGTCCTTGGGCCACATCCGCGCCTGACACGCAACAAAACGGAGCCCCAAATGCCTGACAACCAGATCGTCGTAGAAAATGCCCGCACCGACGGGCGCATGCCAAAGTCCTACTGGGACGTCCCCCATTCCTCATTGATCGAAGGCTTCGCGACTGATTTCAGCGTCGACAACGGCAACCGGATCGACTTCAAGATCAATGTCAGCGACACGCCGGGCAGCGATTATCAGGTCGAAATCTTCCGGCTGGGCCACTACGATGGCGACGGCGCGCGCATGGTCGCCGGCTGGACCAACAGCGCGGCCACCGTGCAGCCCGATGCCACGTTCAATCCTGTCACGGGCACGGCGGATGCTGGCAACTGGGCCGTGACCGACAGTTGGAATATCCCCGCCGATGCGGTTTCCGGCGTCTACCTTGCGCGGGTGCAGCGGCTGGATGCGAACGGCAATCCCGTTAACGGCGCGGTGAACCAGATCCCCTTTGTCGTGCGCGACGATGACCGCCCCGCCGATATCGTGCTGCAGACCTCGGACACCACATGGCAAGCCTATAACGGTTGGATCGGGAACAACGGTCAGGTCGGGGCAAACTTTTATGGCGACTCCAGCGGCACCGTCGACCATCCCGTCATTCCCGGATCGGGCGGCTTTGCGCAGGACCGCGCTTATGCGCTTAGCTACAACAGGCCGCTGGTCACCCGCGGCATTGATGGCCAGCAGGGGGGGCCGGCGGCAGGCGCGCAGGATTACCTGTTCGGCGCAGACTATGCGGGGATCGCGTGGCTTGAGCAGAACGGCTATGACGTTGCCTACATGTCAGGCGTGGACACCGACCGGCTTGGCGCGGACTACCTCAAGAAATACGGTGCGTTCATCTCGGTCGGGCATGACGAATACTGGTCCGCCGATCAACGCTACAACGTCGAAGAGGCGCGCGACGCAGGCGTCAACCTGTTGTTCTGGAGCGGCAACGAAGTCTATTGGAAGACCCGTTGGGAGACGAGCACGGTCGATGGCCAGGAATATCGCACGCTGGTCTGCTACAAGGAGACATGGGCGCATATTGATCCGGCCGCCCTGCCCGCCGACTATTTCAACCTTGATCCCGAAAACATCTGGACCGGCACATGGCGCGATGACCGCTTTCTTGGCAATCCGCTGGCGGGTGACGCGACGGATCGCCCAGCGCTTTCGGGTCAGCCCGACCTGTACAAGACCAACGAAAACGCGTTGACCGGGCAGATTTTCGGACCCGACGGCACCGGAGAATTCGGGGGCGCACTGGATGTCCCGGCTGAATACGCGGCGCTGCGGTTCTGGCGCGACACCAGCATTTCCGCGACAGGTGGCGTTGATCTGGCTGCAGGGATTCTGGGCTATGAATGGGACACGTCCCCCTTGGATGCCTATCGCCCCGACGGGCTGGTACACCTGTCCGAGACGACAATCCCGTGGAATGGCATCCTGGTCGATGACGGCAACACGGTGGAACCCGGCATCGCGACGCATAACTTGTCGGTCTATCGCGCTGACAGCGGCGCGCTGGTCTTTGGTGCAGGCACGGTGTTCTGGACATGGGCGCTTAGCAACCTGCATGACGGTCAACCCTACGATGCCCAAATCGAAAACGCCGATCTTCAGCAATTCGTGGTCAATCTTTTCGCTGACATGGGGATCCAGCCGGGACAGACGGATGCCGTGCTTGCCGGTCAGGGGTTGTCGCGCGCAGCGGCGTCATCGGATGTCACACCGGCTGTTGCCACGTTGGACGCCCTTCCCGATACCTTGCCTGTGGGGAGCCCCGTCCTGTTGACCGGCACAACCACCGACAACGATGGCAATCCGTTGACGGACGATGGCGCAGTGGTGTTGGTCGAGGTATCATTCGACAATGGCGGCACGTGGTCGGTGGCGGAAGGCACGACAAACTGGTCCTATGCATGGTCGCCCGACGCCTTGCAGTCTTATCAGATCCGGGTCAGGGCGATCGACGACAGCCTGAACCTGCCCACGACAGCATCGCTCGCCACCGAGGTGGTTCAGGTGACCGCCCCCGAAACCGTCAGCCTGTTCGAGCCTTGGGTGCAATTTGACGGCGGGGCCTACAGCAACCCGCAGCCCTTGCAGCTTGGCACAACCTTTTCCGTCTCGACGACGGGGCAGATCACGGAGCTCCATTATTACCGGGCCGTGTCCGATGCTACGGATACCGACACGCGTACCGGCCGTTTGTGGCGTGACGACGGCACGTTGCTGGCAACCACCAGCTTTGTCTCTGCCCCCAATGAAAGCGGGTGGCAGACCGCGACGCTTTCGACCCCCGTGAACGTCATGACGGGGCAGAACTATATCGTGTCCTATGAAACGGCGAACAACTATGTCTCGTCACTGGGATTTTTCAACCAAAGCTACAGCGACCCCTTCGGCTATTTGTCCGCCACGACGCCCTCCAGCGGTGTCTATGCAGAGGCTGCCGGAGCCGTGATCCCCACCAGCAGTTACCAAAGTTCGAACTACTGGGTTGATGTCACCTTTGATCCGGGCGAGATTTCCTATGTACCCCCAGAATTTACATCGCCCGCCGCCGTGTCGATCGCCGAGAATTCGGTGCTGGTCGCCACGTTGACCGCGCAGACCACCGAACCGGTCACTTACGGCATCCAAGGGGGCGCGGATGCTTCCGCCTTCAGCATCGACCCCGCCACCGGCACATTGAATTTTGTCTTTGCCCCCGATTTCGAGGTGCCCTCAGACAGCAATACCGACAATATCTTTGAGGTCACGGTCAGTGCATCCGACAGCCTGAGCCCGCCTGTGACCCAGAACCTGCAGGTCACAGTCACCGATGTGGTCGATGAATCCGGGGCCACCGTCTCGAACCTCTTTGCGCCAACGGCCCTGCCCGCCGCCACGGAAACCGGAGATTCGACGGATTACGAGCTTGGCACACGGTTCACCGCAAGCAAGAGCGGTGAAGTCGCGAGCCTGCGGTACTGGCGCGGCGTACCGGACGCGGGCGACACGGATATCTGGACCCTGAACCTATGGGACAGCACCGGTGCGCTGCTTGCGTCGGAAACGGTGACCTCAGGGGCGGGTCAAAGCGGCTGGGCAGGGTCGGCGTGCTGTCGTCAGCGGTTCAGGTGACGGCCAATGCGACCTATACGGTGTCCTACGGCACCACCCAGAACTATGCGTTCAGCTCAAACTACTTCGGGACGCCCCAAACCGGACCGGACGGCATCCTGACAGCGTCGCAAGGTGCGGGTGTCTATGCCGCCGGGACGCCCGGTGTCTTGCCCACCCAGAGCTATCAGAACTCGAACTACTGGGTCGATGTCGGTTTCCGCGCAAGTGACGCGCCAAACCAGCCGCCTGCGTTTACCCTTGCCGGGACCAGCTTTACCGTCCCCGAGAACCGGACGACCGCTGCGACGATCACCGCGATTGACCCCGACGGGGACAACTTCGTTTTTGCGGTCGCGGGCGGGAACGATGCGGCTGCGTTCAACATCAACGGCACCAGCGGCCTGCTGAGTTTCGCCGCAACGCCTGACTTCGAAACGCCGCAAGACCTCAACCTCGACAACATATACGAAGTGTTGCTGTCCATCTCGGACGGAATAAACCCGGCGGTCACGCAGGCAATCACGGTTGAAGTTACCGATGTGGTTGACGAAACCGCCCCGGTCCTCGCGTCGCTGTTCGGCGTCACCGATGCCCCTGCGCAGATCATAACCAGCGATTCAACCGACTACGAACTGGGCGTTGAATTTGCCGCCGCGACCAACGGCGAAGTCACCGCACTGCGCTATTGGCGCGGTGATCTGGATGCCGGAGACACCGATACACGCACATTGAACCTGTGGACCGGTACCGGCACCTTGCTGGCATCAGCGTCAGTCACCTCAACCCCCGGTCAAAGCGGCTGGCAAACGGCGACCTTGGCGACACCTGTCGGATTGACCGCGAACGATCCCTACGTCGCGTCCTACGGAACAACGCAAAACTACGCCTTCAGCGGCAATTTCTTTGCGACGGACTGGGTCGGAGCGGACGGGACGCTGAGCGCCCCCGCAAGTGTCGGCCCCACAGGGAACGGCGTGTTCAGTGCGGGCACAACCGGTCTGTTCCCGGAATCAAGCTACAACGCCTCCAACTACTGGGTGGACCTGTATTTCGACCCGTTTGATGCGCTGATCTAGCACCAAAGCTGATAGCATCAGATCACCCGACGTCCCGAAGAAACCAGTGCTAAAACGCAAACAGGCCCGAAGGATACTCCTTCGGGCCTGCAAGTTTTGGTTTGGAAAGTAATTAGCGGATGATGCGCACGATTGTGTTGGTTTCCGCGTCCACGATCACCGGCTGACCGTTCAGGTTCAGATAGCGATATTCTTCCTGTGGCAGTTCATATGTCTCGACCGTTGTCGGTACACCGGCACCCACGACGACTTCACCGTCGACATACACTGTTTCTACCGGGTTGGACGTCACATATGTGATCGTCTTTTCCTCAGGCTCGGCAACAGCCGACCCTGCGGCACCGCCCAGAATGCCACCTGCGATGATACCACCGATCGGACCACCAACAGCAACACCTGTCAGCACGCCCAAGCTTGCGCCTACGGCTGCACCTTCACGCTGGTTCTTCATGGTGCCTTCGGCGTCTTCATAGGTAACCGAGTTTACTTCAACGCTTGCAGGGCGCGCTGTCAGGGCAATCGCCTGCTCGTCTACGGCTACGGCCAGATAATCGGAGCTGGACCAGCCCGTTACTTCGCCAAATTTCACTTCACACCAAGGCGTGGTGTCCAGGCACCCTTCTACCATGGTTTCTTCGCCACCGGGGATCACGCCGACGACATCATACTGCGGACCAGGGCCCGAACGGATGTTCAGATCCGTCGCGGCAATCGCACCTGTGGTTTGGGCGAATGCTGGGATTGCAGTGGAAAACAAAAGAGCGGTAATCATACCAGTTTTAACGAGTTTCATAGTTACTATCCTTACCTGTCATTTCAGTGACCGTGAGCCATCTGAGTTCACTTTACTCCAACGAGTTGAAGTGTGAGTACAACGCCGGATTTTGGCATTGGTTCCTGACCCCAGACAACTTTACCTCAATGCTATGATCTACAACGATTTATTCGGGAAATATCATGGTGGCAGAAGACCATCCCCTTTCCCATTTCGGAAAAGATTCCGTCAGACATTTGTCCTGCCATCAGCTGTCCGTCCTGAATGCCACCAACTACGCCCAGTTCTTCCTGCCTGGCAGGGAAAAGGAACGCTTGCTTTGTCTGGCCGCAGGGTTTCCCTAGGGGGCCCGCCGAGAGAGGATGTCGGCCAGCACCATATAAGACGACGCGACGTGGCTGCACATCAGCCGCCGCGTGGCGTCGGCATCCTGCGCCACGATCGCTTGCGTGATGCTGCGATGTTCAACCCGAGAGGACGCCAACCGTCGGCTGTCTTCGCGAAAATTCGCTGCGCGCCAGGCGACGGTGCGCAGGTTCAGTTCATCCAGCGTCGCGGCAAGGATCGAATTGCGCGCGCCTGATTTGATGATCTCGTGAAAGCGGCTGTTGATCTCGCTATAGGCGGTGGGGTCGTCACAAGCATCGCCCTCATCAAGAACTGCCGTCAACCTGCGCCGCTCGATCTCGCTCATGCGGTTTGCAGCAAGCGCGGCCAGCGTGCTCTCGACCTCGCCGGTGGCTTCGAACAGTTCGGCCAGATCTTCGGGGGCCATCCGCCGCACCACATATGCACGACGCGCCCCCCGTTCGGCCAGTCGGGCCTGCTCCAGCCGGTGCAAGGCTTCTCTCACGGGGGTGCGCGACACCCCGAACTGCGCGGCAAGCGTCTGCTCGACCAAGGGCTCTCCCGGTACCATCCGACCGGCCATGATCTCGTCGATCAGGCTTTCAAAGATGTTTTCTGCCGCACGAATAATCATCGCTCATCCATTTCCACTCATTTGTGCACTTTTAGCTTCCATTTGTATACATGTCCTTACAACCTGAATTCATAAACACGTCGGATGAAGTGGAGGATTCGACGAAAAATGCCTCGAAACCGGTCAGGGGCGCGCGAGTGGGGAAAACCCACCGCTCAAGGCAACCGGCAAAATTGGAGATTGGGAGGGGAAGATGCCAACAGGAAAGACAAAACATGACAAAGATCGACCACAAGAAAGTCCTCGCCGAACGATTGTCAGCGCGGTTCGGACGTAGAACTATCCTCAAGGGGATCGGTGCCGGTATCATGACTGCCGCGACCGGAACCATGCCCTCTCTTGCCCGCGCACAGCAAAGCGGTCACATCAAGATCGCCTCGATCAAGGTGATCGACACGCTGGATCCCCATTTTACCGGTTTCCTTTCCGCGATCCAGATCATCAACAACATCCACAACGGTCTTCTCAAGATTGCCTATGACGGCACGAAAGTGACCTTCGAACCCGACCTGGCCGAAAGCTGGGATCTCGAGGACGAAATGACCCACGTCTTTAAACTGCGTGATGGTGTAATGTTCCACGACGGCACGCCTTGTGACGCCGAAGCGGTGAAATTTTCATTGCTGCGCGTCAAGGAAGGCGAACCGAAGTCACCGCACGCCTGGAAACTGGCCCTGCTGGACCGCATCGAAATCATCGATCCGCTGACCTTCAAACTGATCTTCTCGCAGCCCTACGCCTTCTTGCCGGTCGCGCTTAATGGCTCAACCGGTCGCGCCGGTACCATCGTCAGCCCGGCCGCCGTGCAGAAATACGGTGCCGATTACGGCCGCAATCCGGTGGGCACTGGACCGTTCAAATTCGTATCCTGGAAAGAAAACGATTCAATCGAACTGGAAGCCAATCCCGATTACTTCGAACCCGGCCTGCCCAAGCTGGAACGCGCGACCTTCGTTCTGATGAACGAAGCCTCGACCGCGCTTGCAGCACTTTTGTCAGGGCAGATCGACGGCATGACGGATTGCCCCATGCAGCTTGTCGATCAGGTCGAAGCCTTCCCGAACGCAACGCTTTATGGTGAGATCGAGGGGAACTACACCTTCGTCGGCATGAACTGCAAACGCGGACCGTTCGACGACATCAACCTGCGCCGCGCCGTGGCTTGGGCCCTTGATCGCGACACGATCGTAAAGCAGGCCTATTTCGGGCGGGCGCAACAGGCCTATACCCCGATTTCGCCACCGATGACCGATTTCTTCGATCCCGACATCGCGACCAGCGGGCGCGGCCAGTGGTTCGATCTGGACAAGGCCAAGGCCTTCCGTGCAAAGGCAGCGAACCAGGGCGAAGTCGAAGCCGTCTACATGATGGCAGAGCGCGGCCCCGTCGGCACCCGTGTCGCACAGACGGTCGCACCGATGCTGGCCCAGATTGGCATCAAGGCCAAGCTGGAGCTTGTCGAACCCGCAGCCTGGGTCAAGCGCCGCAACGGGTCGGACTTTGACCTGTATGACTTTGAATGGGTTGCCGATCTTGACCCCGACGAAACGCTGTATCCCGAGTTCAAATCGGACGGGGCATGGAACTTTGGCGGCTGGGTCAATACCGAGTTCGACGATCTTTGTGCACAGGCGCAAGTCGTGCTTGATCCCGTCGCGCGTCGCAAGCTTTACCATCAGGCAGAAGACCTGCTGATGGACGAAGCGGGCATCGCCGTCATGGCCCACATGCCGATCTACAAGGTATTCTCGAACAAGGTGAAGGGGTTCAACTACATCCCTGCCGACCTCGTGAACCTGCATACCGTGAGCCTGGACTAATGTTCTTGCAGGCAGTCGGGAAGATCTCGCAAACCCTGGTTGTCCTGTTTTTCGTCTCGGTGGCCAGCTTCGGACTTCTGAAGCTGGCGCCAGGCGATCCGATCCAAATCATGCTTGGGTCGGAATATTCACAGGAAAGCTATGAGTCACTGAAAACCGAGTTGGGGCTCGACCAGCCCTTTCTCGCTCAATACGCGGACTGGGCGCTGCGGTTCGTGCAAGGGGACTGGGGCACATCCTATGTCGCCCGTGCCGAAATCTTCACCTATGCCTTCAAGGAGGCGCTGCCCGTCACGCTGACGCTCGCCTCCTTCTCTCTTGCCTTTGCGATCCTGATCGGCGTGCCGCTTGGCGTGCTTTCCGCGGTCAAGAAGGACACCATATTCGACGCGGGGTCTGCCGTGCTGGCTCTCACCGGCACCGCCTTTCCATCCTTCCTGCTGGGCATCCTGCTGATCTGGTTCTTTGCGGTAAAGCTCCAGCTGTTTCCTGTGATGGGCTATGTCTCCCCCTGGGAGGACTTCTGGCTGGGTCTCTATCACATGATCCTGCCCGGCCTGACGCTTTCGACCTATTTCATCGCCATGATCACCCGCCTGACACGCGCGACGTTGATCGAGGTCATGGAACAACCCTACATCGCCGCAGCCCGCGCCCGAGGCGAACCGAACTGGCGTGTCGTCTGGGTGCACGGCGTGCGCAACATCGCAATGCCGCTTGTGACGATCCTCGGCCTGCAACTGGGTGTCTTGCTTCAGGGGACCGTGCTGACCGAAACGGTGTTCAACCTGCCCGGCATCGGGCAGATGCTGACCTCGGCGGTGCTTGGGCGCGAATACCTTGTGGTACAGGCGGGCGTCATGATGACGGCAGCCCTGTTCATCGGTGTGAACCTGCTTGTCGATCTGTCCTATCCCTTCCTTGATCCACGGCTGAGGGCACGCAAATGAGCATTCAGACAACCGATGCGCCGACCGCGTTGCCCCCGGCGACACCGCCCGGCACCGCAGCCAAGGGCCGCAGATCCGTCTTTGTCCGCCGTCCGTTCTTTACGATCGCGCTGATCGTGGCCGTGGCCTATGTGCTGGCGGCGATCTTTGCGCCCTATGTCGCGCCCTTTGATCCGGTCCAGCAGGATTTCATGGCCATGATGCAACCGCCGACCACGGCGCATCCTCTGGGCACGGACAGTTACGGTCAGGATATCCTGTCGCGAGTGATCTATGGCGCGCGCTTTGCGCTGATCATCGGCATCTTTTCAGTGTTGATCGGGGCTGTTGGCGGCCTCGTGATCGGGCTGGCGGCGGGTCTGGCCGGGGGCTGGTCCGAATGGGCGTTGATGCGCCTGATCGACGCAATTCTTGCGCTGCCATCGCTGATCCTCGCGGTGGCTTTCATTGCGATCCTCGGCCAGGGCGTCGATAAAGTGGTCATCGCCGTGGGCCTGTCGATGATCGGCCCCTTCGCCCGTACCGTGCGCAGCGATGTCATGCAGGTCCGCGTCCAGCTGTTTATCGAGGCTGCACAGCTGATGTCCATCTCATATCTGCGCGTGGTTCTGCGCCACGTCCTGCCGAACGTCATCTTTCCGCTGGCCGTTCAGGTGACGATCCGTATCTCCGAAGCGATCCTTGTGTCATCGTCGCTGTCATTCCTCGGGATCGGCGTGACGCCGCCAACCCCCGACTGGGGCCTGATGATCGCCGAAGGGCGTGGTTTCGTCAGCTTTGCGCCCTGGATGTCGGCCATGCCCGGCTTTGCGCTGGCGCTTTTGCTGATCGCGCTGTCCATCGTCGGGGATGGTATCCGTGAAGAATTCGACCCAAAGCTCCGGAGGGACGCATGAAAGACATCTCTTCGCATCCCGTCCTGACCCTGCGGGATCTGACGGTGCACCGCGGCGCGGCCAAGATCCTTGACCGGGTGAACCTGTCGCTTGGCCAAGGGGAAACGCTGGCGCTGGTGGGCGAAAGCGGCGCGGGAAAATCGACGATCGCGACGGCGATCATGCGCCTGCTCGACAACGCCAGGGTCACGGGCACCGCCGAACTGGAAGGCGAAGGCGACCTTCTTGCGCTGTCCGAACGCCGGATGGTCAAGCTGCGCGGCCGCCGTCTTTCGATGATTTTCCAGGACGCAGGTGCCGCGCTGAACCCGTCCTACACCGTGGGTCGGCAACTTGTCACGACCCTGCGGCGCACGCAGGATCTGTCCAAGGCCGAAGCCCGCGAGAAGGCGATTGAGCTCTTCACTTCCGTCGGCATCAATGATCCCGAAGGGCGCATGTCGGCCTTTCCCCATCAGCTTTCGGGCGGGATGCAGCAACGTGTGATGGTCGCAATCGCCTTGGCGGGCAGCCCCGACATCCTGCTTGCGGACGAACCGACCTCGGCGCTCGACGTCACGATCCAGGCCCAGATCGTGCGCCTGATCCTGACCCTGACCCGCGCACGGGGCGCAAGCTGCATCTTCGTGTTGCATGATCTCGCGCTTGCCAGTCAGGCATGCGACCGGATCGCCGTGCTTTACGCAGGTCAGGTCGTCGAAAGCGGCCCGGCACATGATGTGCTGGAACGCCACCGACATCCCTACACACAGCAGCTCAAGTCCTGCGTGCTTGAAATCGGCACAAAGGATCTGTCGGCCCCCGAAGGCACCGTGCCCTCGCATGACCAGATGCCCGTCGGCTGCCGCTTTTCCACGCGCTGCCCGCGCGCCCTGACCCGCTGCACCCACGAGGCCCCGCCCCTTGTGCCTGCCCGCGACACTGCGACGGGTCCGCTTGATCACCATATCGCCTGTTGGAATCCCGAATGACCCTGCAACACCCCGCACCGACCCTGCCGAACGCCCCGGTCCTGCCGGTCTTTGAACTGATCGAGGTTGAACAGGTTTTCGAGGTTCCCAAACCCGGACGCGCGCTGTTCAGCCGTGAAACCGTGGGCCTGCGGGCACTGGACGGTGTCCGTCTTGGCATTCGCAAGGGAACATCGCTGGCGATCGTGGGCGAAAGCGGCTCGGGCAAATCAACCTTGCTGCGCGTGCTGCTTGGCCTTGACCGCCCCAGCGGCGGGCGTGCGCTGTATCGCGGCAAACCGATCCGCGAAGCCCGCGCCCAGGGGACCGATTTTGCCCGCGACGTGGCCATGGTCTATCAGGACGCACGCGGATCGCTTGACCCGCGCATGACGATCGGGGCGCTCATCGCCGAACCGCTGCGTCATTTCAACATCGTCCCGCCCGAAGACGAGCCTGCGCGCATCGCGCAGTTGCTGGATCGGGTGGGTCTTCCGGCGGATGCAGCAAGCCGTTTTCCATCCGGATTGTCGGGGGGCCAAGTGCGCCGCGTGGCGATTGCCCGCGCGCTGGCCTCGGAACCTTCGGTTCTGGTCGCGGACGAGGCTGTCTCGGGCCTGGACGTGTCGACGCAGGCACAGCTCTTGACACTGTTGCAGTCGCTGCAACGCGACATGGGGCTGACGCTGGTTTTCATCACCCATGACCTTGGGGTCGCAAGTTATCTTTGTGAAGAAATCGCCATCATGTATCTGGGCCGCATCGTCGAAACCGGCCCCACCGACGCGGTGCTCAATGCGCCGGTGCATCCTTACTCCGCGGCTCTGCGCGCCGCTGCGCCGCAATTCTTCGAACCGCTCTCGGAACCGCTGCCCGGCGAAATCCCCAGCCCCCTTGATCTGCCGAAAGGGTGTCGGTTCTCGACGCGCTGCCCGGTGGCCCAGCAGGACTGCCGGGCAAAAGATCCGCAACTTGGAAAGCTTGGTAGCGGGCGGGCCGTTGCCTGTCTCCATCCGCTTTCCCACCCTTGATCCACATCCCGCAAACGGCCCTTGAGCCTTGCCCTACAGGACGACTGACATGTTTGACTTCTTCTCCGCCCGACGCCCCAGCACCCTTGCCTCAAAGGCGATGATCGCCACGTCGCATCCGCTGTCTACTGCGGTGGGTCATGAAATCCTGACCCAAGGGGGCAATGCGGTTGACGCGGCCCTTGCCGCCGTTGCGGTGCAATGTGTCGTCGACCCGCTGATGACCGGTATCGGCGGCGACTGTTTCGCGCTTTATGCGCCCCGGGGCGGCAAAGTCAAAGCGCTTAACGGATCGGGGCGCGCCCCTGCTGCCGCAACGGTCGAAGCCCTGAAGGCCGCAGGTCTGGGCGATGAAATTCCGCAGACCAGCCCCCACGCCGTCACCATTCCCGGCGCAATCTCGGGGTGGTGCCGCCTGCACGCAGATCACGGGAGCCTGCCACTGGACCGCCTGTTCGCGCGGGCGATAGACTATGCCGAAAACGGCTATCCAGTCACGCCGCGTGTCGCGATGGACTGGGCCGCCAACGCCGCCAGCGTCGGCGGCGACGTCCATGCAGCCAAACTGTTCCTGCCCGGCGGCAAGGCCCCGACCGTAGGCCAGATGCATGCCCAGCCGTTGGTCGGTGCCCGCCTGCGCGAGATCGCAGCCAAAGGTGCGGCAGGGTTCTACGAAGGCGAGGTTGCCGCGAAGATGACCGCCCATTTGCGGTCGCTCGGCGGTTTGCACACCGAAGAGGACTTCTACGAAGCCCGCGACGAGGCCCATTGGGTCGATCCGATTTCGACACGCTACGGCGATCACGACGTCTATGAATGCCCCCCAAACGGGCAAGGTCTGGCTGCGCTGCTGATCTTGCGGATCCTGTCGCGCTTTGACATGGGCCAAGGGCTTTCCGAAGCCGACCGCATCCACCTGCACGCCGAGGCGACCAAACTGGGCTATCACCACCGCGACGCGTTGATTGGCGATCCGGCGGCCTGCCCCGATGTGGTGGAAACCCTGCTGTCGGACAGTGTCGTCGATGCGCTGGCTGCGCGGATCGACATGGGCCGCGCCCTGCCCCCGACGCTATGGGACGAACCCGAGCATAAAGACACGATCTATCTGTGCGTCGTCGACGCAGATGGTAATGCGCTCTCTTTCATCAACTCGATCTTTCATGGTTTCGGCTCAACCCGGCTTGACCCTGCGACCGGCGTCCTGTTCCATTCGCGCGGGGCGTCGTTCCGGCTGATCGAAGGGCATCCCAACGCGATCGCCCCGCGCAAGCGGCCGATGCACACGATCATCCCCGGAATGCTTTGCAAGGACGGCGTCGCGGTCATGCCCTTTGGCGTGATGGGGGGGCAGTATCAGGCGGCCGGTCACGCGGCGTTCCTGTCTTCGGTGCTGGACCTTGGCATGGATCTTCAGGCGGCAATGGATGCGCCGCGCAGCTTTGCCCATGAGGGCGTGTTGCAGATCGAGCCCGGCGTCTCGGATGAAGCCCGTGCAACGCTCGCCGCCCGTGGCCATACGCTCGCGCTGCAGACCAGCCCCATCGGCGGAAGCCAGGCGATCCACATTTGTCCCGGAACGGGGCTTTTGACCGGTGCCAGCGATTCCCGCAAGGACGGCATGGCACTTGGTTTCTGACCTAGCAGGGTCACAGGCCTGTGTGCGGTTGGCGCACGGGCCTGTCAGATGCTGTCACCATAAAGACTGGACAGGGTCTCTGGTCACCGCGAACGCATCGCCTAGGCCGCCTTTGCGATGACTGCAATTTCCCGCAGGGCAGCCATCAACGGCGCTTTCACAGGGGCCTTCACACCAAAAGGATTGTTCTCGATCAGGTCAATGATCTGATCTTCCTTGAGAAAAGCGGCATATGCCCCCACTTGCGCCAGCAGCGATTTGCCGGCCTTCGTGCGCCCTTCCCCAACCGCGCCCTTCATTTCGAAAAGGGCTTTCATCATCGCCGTCTGATTGCCATCCGTCACCCCGGCAAGGCCGGAATCCGCGATTTGCGCCAAGACCGGATGCCCCATCCCCTTAAGCGCCACTTGAAGTTTGGAAACACCGGCATCCACGCTTTCCTTGGCATCCTGCCAGATCTTCATGGGGTCCCCTCCTGAAGCGGGGCCCGGCTCCTGGGGGGTCGCAATCGCCAGCGCGAGCGCTTTCAGGTTGCCCTTTGCGTCGTCCAGCTCGCCGCTTTTGATCTGCTCGCTGATTTTCTTGACCTGCACAGCAAGGGGGGCTGCCTGTTGAGGGGGCAGTAATTTGATCTTGCCGACCTGCGCGATCAGTATTTTTTTCAGCTGTTCGGCAAGATTTGCCTGATTTGGCGCGTCGGTCGCCGGTGGCGCGGACCTTGTTACCTGGGTCAAGGCTGCCTCGAGCTTTGCCAGACCAAGCGCACAGCCCTCGAAGTCCCGCGCCCCCAACAGTTTCACGCATTTCTTGAGCGCCCCGCCGAGTGCTGCGATATGTTCAGGCGACGTCAGCGATTTGACCTGGCCCGACGCCACCACAAGCCGTTTCTTCAGATCATCTGGCGAAGGCCCATCAGTGGCAACATCTGCCGTATCCTCGACCGGCGTTTCAGCAGCGGTCAGATCAATGTCATCCTCGTCCTCTTCCGCTTCGGGCAGGGCATCTTCGTCGATGACCGCGCCGTCAGCGCCCAAGAGGACCGGCTTGTACTTCCCCAAACCCTCTGCCCGAAATTTCTTTTTGAGTTGAGCGACCATGCCCTTCAGGGGCCGTTGCGGTTGAAAGAACACCTCGGCCCCATCGATCCGCAAGACGCCGAAACAGGTTTTCTTGATCGCCGGGTCCTTTTTTACCTGCTCCCGCAGGGTCTTGCCGGGTTTGCGCATGTGCAGGACCAACCCGCACTCCTCAGGCTTGCTCGCCAGACCGAAGGCAAAGGGCATCTCCTTGCCCGAGGACTTTGCCTTCTTCAGCAGTTTTTCGACTTCGTCGGTCTCGAAAGCGGGGCCTGGCATCGGAGTCTCCTACGTCTGCGGACCGACCAGAGCCGTCCAATCTTCCACACTCATGTCTTCGAATTCCATATCCGGCTCGTCACCAGGCTCTGACAGGGTTTCATCCGGCCAGATCGTCTCGAAGGCGCGTTTGAAGATCGCGACCAGTTCGGCGTCATCGAAAGGAAACTGCTGGCCGGCGAAATCGCCAATACGCCCGTCAGGGTTCACGATCAGACTGTCGAGCGCAAGCCGCAGCCAGTCCAGATTGCCTTCCTGATAGGCGCGCTTGTGCATGCCGCGAATATCCGCGTCAAAATTGGCGAGGTCCGACATGGGCTCCGGGTTGCCTACCCCGCGCCCCATCGTCAAGAGGTTCAGGTACCCGCGGATCAGTTCTTTGCGTATTTTCATGGGATCATGTTTCCGGGGTCATTGTTTGTGTAGGCCTTCAATTCATTGTCCCAACCATCAGCGACAGGGTATTGCTGCATCATGACCCAGCGGCCCGGAATCTTGGTCGGGTCCGTGCCGTGCCGTTTTTTGTATTCCTTGGCGTAATCCGCATTGTCCTGCGGTTTGTGGGCCGCGTGCTCTGTCGGATCGACCGGCAAGGCCGTGGTTTCCTTCACGAACGCTTCCGGTTCCCAGATGAAATTCACATAGGCGCGGGTCAGGCCCTCTATCTCTTCGTAGGTCTCGTATGTCTTGTCAAAAACGATATCACCCGCGCCCTCGGTCAGCCGGACTTCCTTTTTCTTTCCGATGAAAGCCTTGTCGATCGCACGGCCATGTTCGACAGTAAAATCCGCGGATTCTTCGGGCGAGGTCAAAAGATCGCCCGTATACGCCATCTCCTTTTGCGAAATGTCCACGCCTTTGGCCAAAGCGGCCTGCGCGGCCAGTTCACGCCCGGCGATCCAGTCTTGCGGGCTTTCAAACCTGGACGACGCCCCGGTATAGGACGGCGCATCGCCGGCCTTGGCGTTAGGTGCCTCACCGGTCTTGAGCCGCCTGATCAGTTCAGGATCTGTCACATCCGGTCCGTGCCGGTCCAGCGAATGGCCTGCATTGCTGCCGATGCCGTCCACCATCTCGTATGCTTCGGCGGCTTCCTTGCTCAGCGCCTCTAACGAGGCCAGGATCGCGTCGAACGCGCTCAAGGCTTTTGCAAAATCGGGTTTCCTCGCCTCGTCCTCTGCAGCGGGTATCTTGCTTTCGATGGGGTCAAGCTCGCTGCTCGGCACCGCCGCGCGTTTCAGTGCGTTGATGATGCCGCCAACCTGAAAACGGGCCGTTGCCATCGGTTTGGCCTGCGCAAGCAGTTTTTTATGCCGTTCAAGCATCAAAAAGGCATCGCCGTATTTCTGTTCGGTTTCCGCCTTGTCCTTGCAGTTTCTCAGCGAAAGATCCAAAGCCGCTTCCGCACTGGGCAGTTTGAGGAATTTCTTGACCTGACTATGTGTTTTCTCGATCTGGGCCAGCTTGGCGCGGTAATCAGCGAGCGCGGTGGCAATTTCAAGATAGTCGGCATTCTCAAGAACCAGCTTCAGGACACTGGACCCTTCGACAGGTTTGCCTGCTATCGCAAGGATCTCTGCATCGCTGACGGCTTTCTTCAACGGGTCCACCAGCGTCGCTTCGGTTGGCGGCAAGGCAGCCAGCACGTCTTCGACATCAGCCTTGAGGGTCAGATACTCCGGCATCGCGCGCATCAATTCCAGAGCTTTCGGAACGGACGCAATGGCCAGATCGTAGTTTCCGGCGGTCAATGCATCCTCTAGCGGTTTTCGGATTTCATAAGTCCCGGCTGCCGGGAATTTCGCAACGATCCGATCCATTTCGCCCCGTTGATCCGTGACCCTGGCAAGCTTGAACAATGTCTCAAGCTTGGGGTGATATTTCGGCGCGCCGTCCGTAGCGTCGAAATTCTTCGCGACGACCAGCAATCTATGCGCCTCCCAAGTGGCATTCAGGTCGGCCAGCTCAGGGTCCCTGAGGGTCTTTTTCAACGCCTCATATTTGGTGCCAAGGGACGCGACTATCTGCTTGGACTTGCTCTCGGACATGATGTCCGCGTTGGCCTCGGCCCACGTGATAAGGTCCTTGCGGGCCTGACCCGGTTTGTTGCTGCCCTTGGCTTCCTGCGTTTTCTTGGCGGCAAGCACCGCCGTCTTGAATTCGGCGTTGCCCATCATCCTCATGTCAAAACCCCTCAGATATATCGCAAGGTTCTGTCTGTTCGTGGACAAATACGCGATCAGATCGTCCAGATGCTTGTTGGCGGCGACAAAGTCCTTCTTGGCATAGGCCGCGTCTTTGGCATCTTTCAACAGCGAACTATAATCCCCGGCGTCAAAGACTTGGCTGGACAAGATAATCTTCGCGCGCTTCGCATAGTCCTTTTCGTATTTCTCAAGCTTATCGCCGAACGCGACAGCATCGGCCAGGTTGTCAGCTGTATCGAGGTTGCTTTTCCAATCCTCCAACGCCGTCTTTGCCTTGGCGAAATCCCCGTTTACGGACTCAGCTGTGGCGACCTTCATCTGCGCGGCCCGGGCGTCAGTTGCAGCTTTCTGATCGTCCGTGTCTATGGAATTGATCAACAGCAACGTCGCGCGCGTCCAGGTGTCGAAATAGGCCCCGTAGGTTTCCGCCTCTCCGGCGACCTTCAGGAAATCGGCGGACGCGTCGTCCACGCTTTTGAACTCTGACGCCGCGACTGCCTTGGCCATCAAACCGCGCGCGGCCCCCAGAAGCTTTTCCAAATATGTGAAAGATCCTTGGTCCAAAAGCGAGGAGACCGCTTCGAACTTGTCTTCCGCCGATTTCAACGCCGCTTGCGCTTTGACACGCGCGGTTGCGATGACCATCTGTGTCGCGATGTCGTCGCCAAGAGACTGGATACCGGCGTCGATCGCGTCAAACGCATCAACGTCCACGGCGGCCATCGCCTCTTGTTTCAGGGCCTTGTACCCCCCTGCGAAAGCCTGCCGGGCACCGGAGCTAAGCACGGGCGCGATGGTGATCTTTGACAAAGCGGCCAACGCGGCTGTCCGGCGCGCAACGACGTCGTCGCCCTGCTGATCCATGCCGTCGGGCATGGTCCACGACTTGATCCGGAAAAAGCGTTCAGCCCAGTCCCTGATTGCCGGGTTATTTGCCAATGGATCTGGTGTTGTAGCCATTTGCCCCCCAAGGGAAAAACCGGGTATCGGAAGACCCGGCAACACACGCTGATGTGATCAACTATAGAGGGTGGCGAAAAAATTTGGCAAGACTCTTTTGCCGGCAGTAAAAGCCCAAAAAATCTGGGCCATTTTTTGATTTGGCACTCTGCGCGTCACGCCCAGCGCGGCGGCAATACAACACTTCCGTTCAATTCTGCGACGCAAGGTCCTTAGAATACGCGTGCCCCCGCGCTCCACGTTTCCTTTAGAACGGGCGTTCCATCCAGAACGGCAAAGCGGATCACATCCGCTTTCTGGCCCACACACAAGACGCCCCGATCGGTCAGACCGACGGCTTGGGCGGGCCGCGCGGTGACTGTCGCCATGCCACGGGGCAAGTCGCCCCAAAGATCGCCAAGTTGAACGGCAGCCATCAACAACCCGGACGGCACATAATCCGATGACAGGATGTCCAGGCGGTCAAGCCGGGCCAGTTCAGCCGCCGCCACGTTCCCCGAATGCGACCCCCCGCGAATAAGGTTGGGGGCCCCCATGATCGTCGCGATGTCGTGGGCATGGCAGGCATCCGCCGCCGCGACCGTGGTTGGAAACTCGGCCAGGGTCACACCATAAGCCTGGCTGGTCGCCACCTGATCCGGCGTGGTGTCATCGTGACTTGCCAATGTCGCGCCCAACCGCTTGGCGGCCTCTACCGTCGCGGCCTCGTGACCGGCTCCGAACTGCGCTTGAAGCCCGTATAGAAAATCAACGTAGTCGCGATATTCCTGATCCTCGAAACTGTATTTGCCGCGCACATAGGTTTCAAATTTCGACAGATCCGCGAATTGCCGCTGACCCGGGGTGTGATCCATCATCGACACAATACCGATCCTGTCCTGTGGGGAAAATTCGGCGAATTCCTCGGCCAGTGTTTCCGAACATATCTCGGCGCGCAGATGGATGTGGTGACTGATCCTGAGCAGGCCCGCCTGCCGCATGGCAAGGATCTCGTCCGTCATCTGGCGCGCGTATTTGCCGTAACGCTTGCTGGCCCCCGACACGATGGAGCCAACGCGGATCGCGTCGAAGACCGTCGTGATGCCGGTCCCCGCCAGTTCGCGGTCATGGGCCAGAATGGCCGCGCGGTAAGGCCAGTCGACTTTGGGACGGGGCGAAAGGTGCCGTTCAAGGTTGTCTGTGTGCAACTCAACCAGACCGGGAGCAAGGTAATCGCCCTCAAGATCAGTGGCGCCTGTCGACACCGATGTGCCGGTGTCGATATCCGTGATCATGCCGTCGCTCACCCGAACCGAGCCTCTGACGACCTCGTCATTCAGGATAAGGGTGGCGTTGGCGAAAATGGTTTGCTTTGTCATGTCGGTGTCACGCGGGTTTGGCAGATGGGACCATCTGCGGGTAAGGTCAAATATCCAAAGGACGGGCTGGTGTTCATGGCCATCTCGATGGTCGGTTTGGCGTGCTTGGCCCGATCGCGGGCAATGCGCGCCTTTTTACGGGAAAGGGCAGCAGCGGTTTATTCATCAAATCCCCCTATGCCCTGACCGGATAAAGACGGTCGAGGGCAATTTGAACGGTTTGCGCCAGTGCACCACTGTTGTCGATCTCATGGATCGTCATGCCTTGCGGCAACGGGGCGGCGATACGATCAAGCCGGTCATGGATTTGCTCTGCGGTTTCACGGCCACGTCTGGCCAGACGATCAGCAAGAATGTCATGATCAGCGGTCAGGTTGATTACCTCGAACGGTCCGAAATGGCCTTGGGCGCGGATCAGGGCGGTGCGTGACAGGTTGGCCAAGACGTCCTGCCCGTTTGCCAACGCCGCCTTGACCGACACCGGTATCGCATAGTGCAACCCGTGCGCAGACCAGCTTAGCGCGAATTGCCCGGCGGCCTGCCGTGCCTCGAATTCTTCCGGCGTCACGCCTTCGAAGATCTCTCCTCCCGCATCGGCGGGCCGGGTGATCACGCGACGGGCCAGAAAGATGCGCGGATCGCGGGCGACCATCGCCTCCATGACGCTGTCCTTGCCCACGCCCGACGGTCCGACCATGGCGATGAACCGTCCCCTCATGCCGCCAGTCCGGGCGTATATCGGGTCACGTCGAACTGATGATCGCAGATTGCGTCGCGCGCAGCATGGTCGTGGAAAATCCCGATGATCGCCGCGCCGCGCAACTTGGCCTCGCGGATCATCTCAAGGACCGTCGCGCGATTGGTCGGATCAAGGCTTGCTGTTGGTTCATCCAGCAGCAACGCGGGATAGGGATAGGCAAACCCGCGCGCGATATTGACCCGTTGCTGTTCACCGCCCGAAAATGTCGTCGGGCTCAGCGACCAGAGACGTTCGGGAATGTTCAGCCGCGCCAGTAATTCCTGTGCCGTCGCAATGGCATCCGCGCGCGATGTCCCGGTTGCGCGCAGCGGTTCCGCCACAACATCAAGCGTGGACACACGCGGGACAACCCGTAGGAACTGGCTGACATAGCCCAGCGTGTAGCGGCGCAGTTGAATGATCTCGCGTGGCGCAGCGGTTGCGACATCCACGTCGCCGACCAGAATACGACCGGAAGCAGTAAGGTAGTTGCCGTAGATCATGCGCATAAGCGTGGATTTACCCGCACCGGATGCACCGACCAGTGCTGCGCATTCACCCGCAGCCACGGTCAGGGATGCACCCTGCATGACCGGAATTTCGGCTGCACCCTGATTGTGCAGCACAAAGGACTTCGAGACATTTTCAATGGTTATCATGGCGTCACACCTGCAAGACTGAGGAAACGAGAAGTTGGGTATAGCCATGCTGCGGATCGTCCAGCACCTGATCGGTAAGCCCCGTTTCGATCACATGCCCGTCCTTCATCACCATCAGCCTGTCGGCCAGCAGGCGCACAACTGCCAGATCATGGGTCACGATAATGGCGCTCAGGTTCATTTCGCGCACAAGTCCGCGCAAAAGATCCAGCAGCCGCGCCTGCACCGACACATCAAGCCCCCCCGTCGGTTCATCCATGAACACCAGCCGCGGACCCGTCACCAGATTGCGTGCGATCTGCAAACGCTGCTGCATTCCGCCCGAAAAGGCGGTGGGGCGGTCATCAATCCGGTCTTGCGTTATCTCGACCCGGCCAAGCCAGTCGATCGCAGCCGCGCGGATGTCCCCGTAGTGACGCGCATTCACGGCCATAAGACGCTCTCCGACATTCCCACCTGCACTGACGTTCATCCGCAGACCGTCGCGGGCGTGCTGGTGCACAAAGGCCCAGTCCGTACGTCCCAGCATCCGGCGTTCGGCTTCCGACATGGTGATCGTGTCGCGCAACCCGTCAACGCGGGTGTCAAACCGGACCGCCCCCCGATCCGGCACCAGATGGCCTGCGAGGCAGTTCAGCAAGGTCGACTTGCCCGATCCGCTTTCGCCCACGATCCCCATGACCTCACCGGGATAAAGGTCGAACGACACATCGGTGCAGCCAATCCGTGATCCGTAGAATTTCCCAAGCGCCTCGACTTGCAACAGCGGGGTCATGCCGCGTCCTCCGAATAGGGCACGCCTTGCGCGCCGGTGTGGCCCTGGGTGCGGCGGGTGCCGCAATAATCCGTGTCAGAGCACATGAACATCCGCCCACCTGCGTCATCCATGATCAGTTCGTCCAGATAACTGTCGGTCGCACCGCACAGATCGCACGCATGATCGGCCTTTGTCGGCTGGAACGGGTAATCGTCAAAGTCGAGACTTACCACTTGCGTATAAGGCGGGATCGCATAGATGCGCTGTTCGCGCCCTGCCCCGAACAGCTGGATGCCAGCCATCTCGAGCTTTGGGTTGTCGAATTTCGGGATCGGTGACGGGTCCATGACATACCGGCCCTCGACCTTTACCGGATAGGCATAGGCTGTGGCGATATCGCCATGCTGGCTGATGTCTTCGTACAGCTTTACATGCATCAGGCCATAGTCCTCGAGGCTGTGCATCTTGCGGGTCTCGACCTCCGAGGGTTCCAGAAAGCGTAACGGTTCGGGGATCGGCACCTGATACACCAGAATCTGGTCGCTGCGCAGTTCCTGTTCGGGGATGCGGTGGCGGGTCTGGATAACGCTGGCCTCTGCCGTGGCTTCGGTCACGGCAACGCCTGCGGTCTTTTGAAAGAACCGTCGGATCGACACCGCATTGGTCGTATCATCAGCCCCCTGGTCGATCACCTTGAAGGTGTCTTCAGGGGTCAGCACAGCCGCTGACACCTGCACCCCGCCTGTGCCCCACCCGTAGGGCATCGGCATTTCACGGGACGCAAACGGCACCTGATAGCCGGGGATCGCAAGCCCCTTGAGAATGGCACGGCGGATCATCCGCTTGGTCTGCTCGTCCAGATAGGCAAAGTTATAGTCGCTCATTCTGCGGCCTCCTGCGCGATGTTGGCATGCGCCTCGCGACGCAGCTTGCGGATCAATTCCAGCTCCGATTGAAAATCGACATAATGGGGCAACTTGATATGCTCCAGAAACCCGGTCGCCTGGATGTTATCACTATGATATAAAACGAACTCTTCGTCCTGGGCAGGTGCGCCCAGATCATCCTCGCCCAGCTCTTTCCAGCGCAAGGCACGGTCCACCAAAGCCATCGAGATCGCCTTGCGCTCTGTCATGCCGAACACCAGACCATAGCCGCGCGTGAACTGCGCAGGTTCGGTTCGCGAGCCCGTGAACTGGTTGACGGTTTCGCATTCGGTGACGGTGATTTCCCCGATCTCGATGGCAAAGCCCAGTTCGGGAATGTCCATCTCAACCGCCACCGCCCCGATCCGCAGCTCGGCCACGAAGGCGTGGTTGCGCGCATAGCCACGCTGGGTGGAATAGGCCATCCCGAGGATAAATCCTTCATCCGCACGGGTCAGGGATTGCAACCGCAAGGCGCGGCCCGCGGGCAACTCCAACGGCGCGCGTGTCAGATCGGCGGGTGTCTCATCGCTTGCGGGTTCTGACTGGATCAACCCCTCGCGGTCCAGAAAGGACATGATGTGCGGCGTCGGCACCGTGGCCGTATCCCCAACGGGGGCCGGTCCCACGTCCCCCTCCGCCGCCAGCTTGAAATCCAGCAAGCGGTGCGTGTAGTCGAACGTCGGCCCCAGAACCTGCCCGCCCGGCGCATCCTTGAATGTCGCAGAGACACGCCGGTCACAGGTCATGTCTTCGGTTTCAATCGGGATGGACCCGCCGAACCGTGGCAAGGTCGTCCGATAGGCACGGATCAGAAAGATCGCCTCGATCAGATCGCCGCGTGCCTGCTTGATGGCGAGCGCCGCAAGGTCGGGATCATAAAGCGACCCCTCCGCCATCACGCGGTTGACCGCCAGCGCCAATTGTTCGCGGATTTGCGCCACGCCAAGTTCGGCCACCGAACGGTCGCCCCGGCGTTCCTCGGCCAGCCAGGCATGCGCGTTGTCAATCGCCCGTTCGCCGCCCTTTACTGCAACATACATCAGCTGACCCTTGTCGTGCGTGGCACTGCCGCAAGGCAGTCCCCACTGGTGAAAATGAAATCCAGCCCCAACGGAAAGAGCCGCGCATTGTCCTGAAACGCCCGGGTTTCGGGCAGCGACACCTGTGTCCGGTCCTTGATCCCCGGCCCTTGCAGCGTCGCACCGCTGTTGGACAGGGTTGGCAGCTCGACGATCAGCGTGGCGGAACGATCGGGATATTCCGCGGTCCCCTGCGGGAATTCGGCCAACGGCAACTGGTCCCATGCGCCGACGGCGAACATCGCATCCTGTGCCGCCCCAAATGGTGCGCCGGTGTGAAAGGTAATCCAGTCGCGCACCTGCGGCTGGTCAAGGCCCGCAGCCAGAAAGACCGGCGTTTCCGGATCACACAAGGTCAGCAGGACCGTCCCCGCCGCAGGCGACAGGGGCGCGGGCGGCTGTGCACCTGCGACCGCATGGATCGTACCGGGCCGCGCCATCGCCGTCATGACCGCGCGAAACGACCGGCTGGCCTCCTGCGGGTGATCGGCAAAACCGCCTTCCAGAATATGGGTCTGCATCAGTCTTCTCCCCGGACCATCGTAAAGAAATCAACCTTGGTGGCTGCGGCTTTGGCGGCGCGATCGGCCTTGGCCTGCATCATCGCCGTGCGCAGCGGGGTCAAAAGCCGCGTCTCGACGGCCCCTGCGGCATCGGTCTGCATAAGCGCATCCACAAGGGCCGCCTGCAGCGCGTGGTCCTTGCCCCTGCCCTGCACATACCCGTGCCCGACCGTCCCGTCCGACAGCTTTACCGACGCGCGGGTCACGGTCATCTCACCCAGATTGAAGGCGGCACCGACGGCACCGGCCTTGCCGCGCACCATGACGCCACCGATTTCGGGCGCGCGCAGAACCGTATGCGCGGGCGCGATGTCCAACCCCGTCCACAACCGCGCGACGTCGGTCGCGGGGGACTTTGCCAACAGACCCAGCCAGCCTTTGCGGGCGGCATTCGGATCGCTCATTACATTCATCTAGACACCTTTCAAAGATGTATATACAACTAGACAAATCATAGAAGGTAGCATGCCCTCTGCCAATCCCCCCAAGTGTGAAGTTTTCATGACATGACCCCCCGCACCCCGATCTGGAAAGCCATTGCCACATCCCTGCAAAGCGACATCGCTGAGGGCCTTTACGGGCCCGGTGACAAGTTGCCGACCGAAGCGGTTCTGGCGGCACGGTTTGGCGTGAACAGGCACACGGTCCGCAATGCGCTGGCCCATCTGGCGCAGGATGGGCTGGTGCATGCCAGACGCGGTGCAGGCGTTTTCGTCACCATGACACCGACCGATTATCCGATTGGCCGACGCGTGCGCTTTCACCAGAACCTGCGTGCCGCAGGCCGGACCCCTGCCAAGAAAGTCCTGCTGCTGGAAACCCGGCTGGCACATGCCTCAGAGGCGGAAGCACTGAACCTCGAACAGGGCGCGCAGGTTCATGTCTACGAGGGGCTGTCCCTGTCGGAAGGCCGGCCGATCGCCCTGTTTCGCAGCGTCTTTCCCGCCACGCGGTTCCCGACCCTGCTGACCCGGCTTGGCAGTGACCCGTCGGTCACGGCGGCGCTGCGTCATTTCGGTGTCGCGGACTACACACGCGCCTCCACGCGGGTGAACGCCAAGCTGGCGACCGCGATCCAGGCCCTGCACCTTCAGATCTCGGAACACGCGCCTGTCTTGCGGACGATCAGCGTCAATGTCGACCCTGATGGCCATCCGGTCGAGGTCGGGCGCACCTGGTTTGCGGGGGACAAAGTCACGTTGACGCTTGCGGACGCCTAAAGCGTGATCGCCATCGCTGCCTGACCTGCGGGCCCCTAACGCTGAGCCGTCATTCGTATTTCTCAAGGAACACTTCGGCGCTGAGGGTGCGAAAATCATCCAACGCGGCACGCAGCCGGTCATGCGGCCAGTCCCACCAAGCGATGGCGCTGATCCTGTCCGCGATACCAGGGGCGTACCGCGCGCGCAGCGGGACGGCAGGGATTCCGGCAACGATCGTGTAGGGGGCCACATCCTTGGTCACAATGGCACCGCCCGCGACGACAGCACCATGACCGATGGTCACGTCCGGGCGCACCTGCGCGCCATGTCCCAGCCATGTATCATGGCCGATCACCGTGCGCCGCGTCCGTCTGTGATCAAACCAAGCGTCATCGTCAGCCGCATCGTCAAAGTAGTCGGCCGACCGATAGTGAAAGTGATGCAGGCTGGCCTTTTCCATCGGGTGATCCGTGGCACCGATCCGGACATAGGCCGCGATGTTTGAGAACTTGCCCACGGTGGCGTTGGCAATGTCGGCGAAGCGGTCGCAATAGGAATAGTCGCCCATGTGGCTATGGGCCAGACGGCTTCCGCGCCCCAGTTCGACGTATCGGCCAAAACTGACATCTGTAACCTCGCAATCGGGGTGAATGAACGGCGCGTCGGCCTTAAGGCGAGCCATCAGTGACCGCCCTCGTCGCCTTTGATCAGCTTGCGCCGCACCCAGCCGGACAACGTATCCATGGACATGACCAGCAAGATGATGAGAACGATGTAATAAGTGACCTCTTCCCAGTCTTTCTGGGTTGCGATGGCCTGGGTCAGCAGCAACCCGATGCCCCCGCCGGTGATTGCACCGATGATCGTCGCGGATCGCGTGTTGGATTCGAAATAATACAGGATCTGGCTTAGCAGCACGGGTGTCAGCTGCGGAATGACGCCAAAGCGGTAGCGCTGCAATGGCGTCGCCCCGGTCGACGCAACGCCTTCGATCTGCCGTGCATCGACGTTTTCCAACGCCTCCGAGAACATCTTGCCGAATGACCCCGTATCGGTCAGCAGGATTGCCAATGCGCCGGTCAACGGGCCGGGTCCAAAGGCGCGGCTGAGCACGATGGTCCAGATCAAACCGTCCACCCCGCGCAAGAAGTCAAAGACGCGCCGCGCCGCAAAGCGCAGGATGCCCAGCGGGGTAAAGTTGCGTGCGGCCAGAAAGGCCAGCGGCAGGGCGATGATCGCGGCACCAAAGGTCCCCAGGAACGCCATCAGCAAGGTTTCGAACAGCGCCCAAAGCACATCTCCGTGCCGCCACATCGTATTGTTCCAGAAACCGCTGACGATTGCGCCGACCTCTCCGGTCACGGCACGGGACAAAAGCTGGCCCGCGCCCAGCCCGTAATAGGGACTGTCGAGCGTGAAAAAGAACAGCTCCCAACCGTAGTCGTATTTGAACACTTCCGCGCGGGACCGCGTGATGGTCAGACGACCGGCATCGGTGGCGATCATGACGCGGTTCTTGGACGCATTGATGAAATCAGGCAGGTCACCGTCAGGAAAGACCGCATTGACCCCCGTGCCATCCGGCCGGGCCGTCACGCGCCCGTAGCCGGGAATTTCATAGGTTACCTGCGGCCCCAATGTAATCACGTGGCCCTGCCCCAGATCAACCGTGGGGACAGCCCCCAGGGTCACCCAGTCCGGCGTCATTCCGTCGGGGTACTGGGCCTTGCGCTCGCCCTCGATGGACAGGGCGATGGTGCCATCGCGGTTGTCCTGCGCGACATGTGTCTTGTAGCTATAGGTGTCCGACAACAGCGTGCGGGCATTGTCCAGGTTGATCCTGTCCCCCAGCCCCGCCATGTCAAAGGACACGAAGATATAGGTGAAATAGGCAAGCAGGATCACGGGCACCGCCATCGTGGTGATCTTCTTGCGGCTGAACTGCGTGATGGTCCGGGCCTGAAGGGTTGCGGTGTTCATAGCTTTACCTCTGCACTGGACATGCCGTTGGTCAGGTGGTTGCGCAGGATGCTCGACAATTGGTCGACCAGCACGATGGTGAGAAACAGCAGGATGAAGATCGCCGCGGCCTCGTCGTATTTGCCGACGCCCCAGCTCATCGTGTTGCGCAGGTCGTAGCCGATGCCCCCCGCCCCGACAAAGCCGAGGATCGCAGAAGCGCG
This sequence comes from Roseobacter sp. GAI101, assembly GCF_000156335.1. GTDB lineage: Bacteria > Pseudomonadota > Alphaproteobacteria > Rhodobacterales > Rhodobacteraceae > Sulfitobacter. The sequence continues at coordinate 339,916 of NZ_DS999213.1, read as the reverse complement.
AATGTTGATTTCGAACCGCAACAGCGCATAGCTGAGATAGTTCGGTGCCACCTGCGGGATCACCCCCAGCCACATCCGTTGCGTCCATGTCGCCCCGACCGAGGCAAGCCCCTCGACCGGTTTGAGCGAGGCGTTTTCGTTGACCTCCGAGAAAAGCTTGCCCAGGGCCCCGACCGTGTGCAGCGCGATCGCGATCATCGCAGGGACCGGACCGCCGCCCAGCATGAAGATCAGCACAAGGGCGATGACAATCTCGGGCACGGCGCGCAGGATATCAAGCACCCGGCGCAAGGGCCCCACCAGCAGCGGCACCGGCGCAAGGCCCCGCGTCACAAGCAGCGACAGGACCAGCCCCAGAACGGCCCCCAGCAGCGTAGAGGCGGCAGCGATGTTGATGGTTTCAATCAGGGACGGCAGATATTTCACCAGATAGCCGGGCATCATTGCGGCCCGCGCGATTGCCTCGCCGAACATGGCCGACGGAAAGTCCCAGACATTGCCGATCCCGTCCCAGAACCCGCCTGCATTGCGGCTGTCGGCAGTGTGGAAACCCGCACCGAGTAGCGCCAGAAACACCACCAGCATGATGAAGTTCATCAGACGTTTGGCTTTGACCTGTGCAAGATATGCCGCGCCCGGATGGGCCGCATCTGCGCGCGTCCCTGCTTTTTCTACCATGTTTTGCCCCAAAACCTAAAGGACTGGCCCCGGAAGCTCCGGGACCAGCAGATGATCGTCAGATCGTTTTGCTTAGTTGGATTTTGCCAGACGGGCAGCCACGATAGAGGTGTAGGCCTCGTGGTCGATCGGATCAAAGCCCGACACTTCACCCCCTGCGATGGCGGCCGCACATGCCGGATCGGTTTCACCCATGGTGTCGATAATGCCCGTCACAGTGGCGCGGACGTCGTCGGGCAGCGCGTTGCGCAGAACGACAGGTTCCCCCGGGATCAGTTTTGACCGCCAGATTTCGACCAGATCGTTCATGTCGACCAGACCCGCATCAACCGCCTTGCGCAATGCGCCAAAGTTGTAGCCGTCTTCCCAATTGCCCATGCCATCGGACCATGTGACCCCTGCATCAACGTCACCGTTGTTGACCGCGACGATGGTCTGCTCGTGTCCGCCGGTAAATTTCACCTCGCCGAAGTAATCACCGTTTTCCATGGATGCGCCCGTTTGCTGCGGGATTTCGATGGAAGGGATCAGATACCCGGATGTGGAGTTCGGATCGCCAAACCCGAAGACCTTTCCCTGCAAGCTTTCGAGCGAGGTGATCCCGCTATCGGCGCGGGCGAAGCCGATGGAATAGTATCCGGTGGACCCGTCAGAGTTTACCTTGACGAGGATCGGCGATACGGCGTCCTTGTCAGCGATATGGACGGCGGCGTAGGACGAAGGCCCCATCAGCGACAGGTCGATCGTGCCCCCCAGCAAGCCCTGGATAACGCCGTTGTAATCCGCCGGTGCGAAAAGTTTGGTCGGCACCCCAAGCGCGTCTTCAACGGCGCTGCGCAGGCATTCGTTGCTGTTCATGCGGTCCTGGGCGTTTTCGCCGCCCAGGATGCCGATGCGGAATTCACTGATCGCATGGGCGTCGGCAAAGGCTGCGCCGGACATAGAAGTGGTCATGAGTGCAAGTGCGATGATCTTTTTCATCTGTGATCTCTCTTTGATTGGAAACTGCCCCGTTCGGGGGCTTTGGGGTAAAGGCAGGCGCTACAGCGCGGCGATATCGGCCAGTATCTTTCTGGCCGCTTCGTTCGTTTCGATCTGGGTCGAGGTCGTGGCTTCGGAAAAACTGGCATCCGCGCCATAGATGTCGCGGGCGGTGCCGGTGGTCAGTTGCTCTGGGGTACCGTCGAACACGATCCGGCCATCGCGCATCCCGATCACCCGGTCGCAATAGCGGCGCGCGGTATCTAGCGTATGCAGGTTGGCGATCACCATGCGGCCGTCCTGTTCGTGGATGTCACGCAGGGATTGCATCACGACCTGTGCATTCATCGGATCAAGCGACGCGATCGGTTCATCCGCCAGAATGATCCGCGGGTCCTGCATCAAGGCGCGGGCGATGGCGACGCGCTGTTGCTGGCCGCCCGACAGTGCCTCGGCGCGTTTTGGCGCGTGTTCGGCGATCCCCAGGCGTTCCAGAATGTCGATCGCGCGGTGGATGTCGCCGTCAGGATACAGGTTAAACATCGTCGACAGCGTGGACCGGCGGTTCAGCGTGCCGTGCAGCACGTTGGACACGACATCCATGCGCGGCACCAGATTGAACTGTTGGAAGATCATCGCGCATTGCGATTGCCAATTGCGCTTGGCGCGCCCGCGCAGCGCGGTGATATCCAGCCCGTCAAAGGTGATCGCCCCAGACGATGCATCGGTCAGCCGGTTCAGCATCCGCAAAAGTGTTGATTTGCCCGCGCCGGACCGGCCGATAACGCCGATCATCATCGGCTTGTCGACGGTAAAGCTTGCCGCGTGAACGGCCGTGTTCGCGCCGAATGTCTTTGTGATCTTGTCTAGTTGCAGCATGTCGCACCCCCGGTTCTGAGGCCCGTTTAGGCATGCGGCGTTTCACATTTGTGTCGGAATTATATAAGTTTTGTGAATAGGTGCAGACTGGGGTGAATTCTCTGCGGGCATCCAGATTTGACGCTATGGGCTTAGCATCAGGGGTTCAGTTTTCACCACATCCGCGACCTGATGACCCGAGAAAGCAGCCTTTATCCCCCTATCCCCTTCAGTGTCCGGCCTTGGAGTTTGCACCGCTTTTGGCGGTTACATTGCACACAAGGCGTCATCCCCTGCCCCGACGATGGCGGCACATGACGACGGCTTACGGCAGGCTTTGTACTTCAGGCGGCGATATACCGGAACCGCCGCCTGAAAGGCGGTCGTCAGGCCCCCAAGCGGCAGTAAAGTGCTGCAGCCAGTTTTGCGCGCTCAACAAGGCTGTCGACTTCGATATGTTCCGAAAGCGTGTGCAGACCGGCACCGCGTACCCCGATGGAATCCAGCGTCGGCAGTCCCAGGAACCCAGTAAAGTTGCCATCCGATCCGCCCCCCGCAGATGCGCCTGTCATCTCAAAGCCGATTTCCTTGCTGATCTCCTGCGCGAGCGACAGCATCGCCATCGTGCCGGGCTGATCGGGTTCCCAGACGGGGCGGGTCACGCCGCGACGCACCTCCATCACGACGTCCCCTGCGTCGGAGTTCAGAGCGAGCATCTTCGCCACGCCCTCGTCCAGCAGTTCCTGGGTCTTTGCCATCGACAATACCTCGGCGTCACATACCGACGAAACGCAGTTGACCCATTGGCCGGCATTGAACACCCCGACCGAGAACGTGCAGTCGTCGTTCGTCATGCCTTCGATCTGCGCCACCGATTTCGCCATCTCGGCAATCGCGGACCGCCCGTCCTTCAGGGCCCAGCCCGCGTGGCTTGGCTTGCCGCGGGTCTGCAGGTTGAAGCGCGCGATCGCATAGCGCCCGATGACAGCACCGCCATCGGCACGCGCGGGTTCGGGCACAAGGATATACTTGTGGCGCTTGGCCTCTGCCTCGATCAGCGCGCGGGTTGAGGGGGTGCCGATTTCTTCGTCCGGCGTGAACAGAACGGTGACGGGCAATGGCGTTTCGATGCCAGCGGCAAGCAGTTTGCGCAACGCATCCAGAAAGACATAGTTACCGCCCTTCATGTCTTGCAGGCCGGGACCATAGCAGATGCCGCCTTCCCGTTTGAACGGCAGCTTTGCCAGCGTTCCCAAGGGGTGGACGGTGTCCATATGCCCCAGCAGCAAGATGCCGCCTTCGCCCGCCTTTGGGTGCGGCATCACGGCACGGACACTGTCGCCAAGGCCCATGCGGCCCGGGATACGTTCAACCCGCGCGCCCAAGGCGGCAAGGTCGTGCTGGACCACATCCATCATGCGGTTCACGGCAGCCGCATCGAACGTCGGGCTTTCGGTTTCGATCCAGGGTCTCAGCCCTTCGATCATTTCGTCAGTGTCAAAAGGCAGGGCGAGCGGGTTTGTCATGTCAGGCTCCTTACCCGACGCGTACATCGGGCCGGTTTGGGTCATTGGCTAAGGATGAAAGGCGAACGCAGGATCGGCTTATGCTTTCGGCAGACGCGTCTCGACGATACGGGCATAGATCGACGCCCCGACGGGCAAGATCGCGTCGTCCAGCACGAAGGCCGGGTTGTGCAGCGGTATGCTTCCGGCATGGCCGACCCGGCAATAGGCCCCCGGCACGACCTTGAGCATGTCGGCAAAATCCTCCGACCCGGTGGCCTGCTCGGTCGATTGGGCCGCCATGTCGGTGCCTACGATGTCCGATGCCGCGGCGACATAGGCAGCGGTCAGATCGGGATCGTTCATCAGCACGTCAAAGACATTGCGCAGATCGACCGAAATTTCGATGTCATAGGCTTGGGCCATCCCCGCGCAGAGCGCGCGAATGCGCTGGTCGGCCAACTGCGATACTTCGTCGTGGAAATACCGGATCGTACCCGAAACCGTGGCGGTGTCCGGCACCACGTTATACGCGGAACCTGAATTGAATTTCGTCACCGACAGGACGACCGGTTTGGTGGGCGGGATGTTGCGGCTGACCACGCTTTGCAACTGTTGCACCAGCGCCGTGCCGATGACGATAGGATCACGCGATTGGTGGGGCATGGCCGCATGGCTGCCGGTCCCCTTGACCGTGATGTCAAAGAATGACGCGCCGGCCATGGCCGGACCGGGCGTGACCGACACGACGCCGGGTTCGGAATTCGGATCGTTGTGCATGCCGTAGATTTCATCGCAAGGGAATTTGTCGAACAGCCCTTCTTCGATCATGCGGCGCGCGCCGCCCAGTCCCTCTTCGGCCGGTTGGAAAATCAGCACCACGGTGCCGTCGAAATCACGGGTTTCCGCCAGATACCGCGCCGCGCCCAGCAGCATGGTCGTATGGCCATCATGCCCGCAGGCATGCATCCGCCCGGGGTTTTTCGAGGTGAACGGCACGCCCGACGCCTCTTCGATCGGCAAGGCGTCCATGTCCGCACGCAACCCCACGCGGCGATTGCCACCCCCTGTGCCCTTGATCAGACCGACAACGCCGGTGCCGCCAAGCCCCTCGTGGACTTCGTCGACCCCGTAGGCGCGCAGTTTTTCGGCCACGATCTTTGACGTACGGGTTTCTTCAAAGCCCAGTTCGGGATGGGCGTGAAAATCCTGACGGATTTCGGTCAGGTCGGCAGCGAATTTCTCGATCCGGGGGATGACGGTCATAGGGTGGATCCTTTGAGTGTTGGCGCGGCTTCAAGTGCGCGAAAATTGGCAAAATCCCATTGGCGGCCGGGAGCCGCGTCAATCAGGTTACGGGTGTATTCATGGGTTGGATTGGACAGCACCTCTCCGGCGGGACCGTTTTCGACGACATGACCCTTCTGCATCACCAGAACATCATCGCAGATCTGCGCCGCGACGCGCAGGTCGTGGGTGATGAACAACATGGCGACGCCGAATTTTTCCTGAATGTCGTCAAGCAGGTCCAGAACCTGCGCCTGTACACTGACGTCCAGCGCCGATACGGCTTCATCCGCCACCAGCAGGTCGGGTTTCATCGCCACGGCCCGCGCGATGGCGATGCGCTGGCGTTGCCCCCCCGAAAATTGATGCGGATAGCGGTCCAGCGCATCACGCGGGAGGTCCACCAATTCCATCAGTTCAGCGGCCTTCGCCATCGCCTCCTCACGCGACGTACCAAAGTTGATCGGCCCCTCGCACAGGCTGCGCGCCACGGTCCAGCGCGGATTGAGCGAGCGGTACGGATCCTGAAACACGATCTGGAAATGCTTGCGGTGCGGTTGCAACTGGCGACGGCCAAGCTGGGCTATTTCCGTGCCCGCCACCGTGACCGTCCCGCCCGTGGGTGTGATCAGCCGCATGATGCAGCGCGCGACGGTGGATTTACCGGACCCGGATTCGCCGACGATCCCCATCGTGCGCCCCGGTTCGATGTCAAAGGTCACTTCCTGGGCGGCCTTCACGCCACGGGATTTGAAGAACCGCCCGGCACCGCCATAGGTCATGTCCAGCCCTTCGACCCTGAGGACCGGTTTGGTCTTGGCAGGTTCGGCCCGGGCATTGCGTGGCACCAGATTGGGCACGGCCCGCAGCAGCTTCTTGGTATAATCCTCTTGGGGATTCGTCAGCAGGTCCTGAATCGGGGCGCGTTCCACGATGCGGCCTTTTTGCATGACGCTTACGGTATCGGCAATTTCTGCCACAACCCCCATGTCATGGGTAATGAACAACACGGCGGTGCCCTGACGTTCCTGCATTTCCGAGATCAGCTTGAGGATTTGCAACTGCGTGGTCACGTCCAGCGCGGTTGTCGGCTCATCCGCGATCAGCAGGTCGGGATCAAGGATCAATGCCATCGCGATCATGATGCGCTGGCGCTGCCCCCCCGACAGCTGGTGCGGAAAGGCCGAATATATGCGTTCGACATCGGGCAGATGGACCTGTTCCATCATGTCGATGGTGCGTGCGCGCGCCTGGGACTTGGACAGGTCGGTGTGCATGTTCAGCACCTCTTCGATCTGCTCTCCGACCCGCAGCACGGGGTTCAGCGCCGTCATCGGTTCCTGAAAGATCATCGCAATGCGCCGCGCCCGCAACTCGCGCATCTGCGACGGCGTGGCATTGGTGATCTCGAAATCCTCCAGCGCGATCAGGCCACCCTGAATTTCCAGCGCATCCTTGGGCAAAAGACCCATCGCCGCAAGCGAGGTGACGGACTTGCCCGATCCGGATTCCCCCACGAGGCAATGCGTTTCCCCCGCGCGGATATCAAGATCAATGCCATCCAGCACCGGTTTGGCGTTAGGGCGGCCAGTAAGGCCGACCTTGAGTTTGCGGATTTTCAGCACGCGACGTGCGTCGGTAAAGTCCTTTGACTTGAATTGCATGTCCTCAGCCCTCCCGCTTTTTCATGCGCGGATCAAGAATGTCGCGCGCGGTATCGCCCAGCAGATTGATTGCCAGAATGCAAAGTGACAGCATCAGACCCGGCCAGAAGATCAGCCCCGGCTTGATCTGGAAATAGGTCCGCCCCTCGGCCATGATGTTGCCCCAAGTCGGAATTTCCGTCGAAACGCCCGCCCCGAGGAAAGACAGGATCGCCTCGATCAGGATGGCGGAAGCGCAGATATACGTGCCCTGCACGATCAGCGGCGCAAACGTGTTCGGCATCAGGTGCTGGACCAGAATTTTAGGCATCGACGACCCCAGTGCAATGGCTGCTTCGACATAGGGTTCTTCCCGCGCCGAAAGCACGACCGAACGGACAAGGCGCACGACGCGCGGTACTTCGGGGACGGTGATCGCGATGATCACCGACATCAGGCTGGGCCCGTTCAGGGCGACCAGTGCGATGGCCAGAAGGATCGCGGGGATCGCCATCAGGCTGTCCATGATCCGCATGATCACGCCGTCAGCTGCGCGGAAGAAGCCTGCGACAAGGCCGATCATCAGACCCACTGCGACGCTGACCACCGCGGCCCCCACACCGATCAAAAGCGATACGCGCCCGCCGGTCATGACCCGGCTGAACGTGTCCCGCCCGTAAGGGTCGGTGCCCAGCCAATGTTCTTCGGATGGCGGTTTCAGGCGCGCCATCGCGTCCATCGAAAGCGGGTTGTAGGGCACATAAAGCGGCGCGAGGACTGCGGCCAGAACGATGACCACCAGGATCACCGCCGCAATTGTCGGTCCGATGCCGATGCGCGCGCCCTTTGGCAACGAAAACAAGCGGGTGAGCATGTGAAAGGCGCTAAGCCGCGGTGTTGGAATTTCAGCCATATCAGTAACGGATCCTTGGATCGAAGAAGGAATAGGAGATGTCGACCAGCAGGTTTACGAAGACGTAGATGCCTGCCGTGAGCAAGATCATCGCCTGGATCACCGGGTAGTCGCGGGCCAGGATCGCATCGACGGTCAGGCGGCCGATCCCGGGGATGTTGAACACGCTTTCGGTCACCACCACACCCGAAATCAAAAGCGCGAACCCCGTGCCGATGATGGTCAGGATCGGCACCGCGGCGTTGCGCAGCGCATGGCGGAACAGCACGACGTTTTCGCGGACGCCTTTGGCGCGGGCCGTGCGGATGTAGTCTTCGCCCAGTACCTCAAGCATCGAGGCGCGGGTCATGCGGGCAATCAGCGCGATATAGATCGTCGCCAGGGTAAGGGATGGCAGAATGGCACGGCTGAAGAAGGCACCGAAACCGGCTGACGGATCCTTGTAGCCCTGCACCGGCACCCACCGCAGTTCGATCGCAAAAATCTGCATAAAGATGTAGCCGATGACGAAAACCGGTACGGAAAACCCCAGAACCGAAAACGACATCACCAGAACATCGGCCCAGGTGCGATGACGCCACGCGGCGATGACGCCCATGGGTACCGCCAGCAGGACCGAGATCGTGATGGTCATGAGCGCGATGTTGATCGTTGGCCCCAGACGGTCGGCCAGCATACCGGCAACGGAGGTGTTTGACAAAAGCGAGGTGCCCAGATCGCCGCGCACAAGCTGGCCCATCCAGGTCATGAATTGCGTAAACAGCGGATCGTTCAGCCCCAGGCGGTCGCGGATACGCTCAAGCTGTGCAGGTGTGGCCGCATCGCCTGCAAGGATGGCGGCGGGATCGCCGGGGGTAAGGCGCAGCAGCAGGAAAACGAAGATCGCAACGATCACCATGACCGGTATCGTCGCAAGCACGCGTTTCAGAATGTAGAGGAACATGTACCGGACACTCCTAGAGGGGTTGAGGCAGAGGAAAAGAGGGCGCAGGTCATGCGCCCTCTCGGAGTGCGTTTTATTCGGCTTCTTTCGTCATGTTCCAGAAGACCGGAACCGGCGACGGAATCATGTTCTGGATCGTGTTCCGACGGGCCTGTGGAATGATGTATTCGCCCATCATGATGTAGTTCACGTTGTCCATCACATGTTCCTGGATCTTGACGGCGACTTCTTTCTGGGCCGCCGCGTCAGGTGCCGCAACGAAATCGGCACGCAGCTGTTCGATCTCGGGATCGGTCGGCCAGCCAAACCAGGCATCGTCGCCACGTCCGTTGACCATCACGTTGATCAAGGGATCAGAGACTTCAGGCACCATCCAGTTGGTGAAGAACATGTTCCAGCCACCCTCGGCGACCGGGCTTTGCTGGGCGCGGCGCTGAACGACCGACTGCCAGTCCATGGACTGCATATCGACCTCGAAACCTGCTTCGCGCAGGGCTTGCGCCGCCACGACAGGCTGGTTGATCAGACTGATGACGTCCGTCGGTGCCATCAGCACGATCGGCGTGCCATCGTATCCCGCCTCTTCCAGCAAGGCCTTGGCTTTCTCGATGTTCGCGCCGGTGGTCAGGTCTTCCGATCCGCTCTCGTCTCCAAGAGGGGTCGAGCAGCCGAAGATCGCACCGCAGACGTTGTAGTATGCCGGGTCACCCTGCATCGTCGCCAACATCGATTCCTGATCAAGTGCCGCCATGGCCGCCTGACGAATCAACTTGTTGTCGAAGGGGGGCAGCAGGTGGTTCGGACGCCCGATCGTGACATAGCCCAGTTCATCACGCTTTTCGACCGTGACATCGGGGTTGCCTGAAATGATCGGCATCAGGTCGATCTGGACCTGTTCCAGATAGTCGATTTCCCCCGCGGAAAGCGCGTTGAGCGCCGTCAGGGCATCCGGCATGGTGGTCCAGACCACCTTGTCGACGTTCACGACCTTGCCGCCGGCCATCCAGGATGCGGGTTCGTCGCGCGGTACGTAATCGTCGAACTTCTCGTAGGTGACGTTCACGCCGGGTTCATATTCGGCTTCGTTGAACACGAACGGGCCCGATCCGATGTATTCGGTGATCGTCTCGTCCGAAGAGGTTTCGGCGACCCGCGCGGGCATGATGAATGGCGGCACGGCGGATTGCTTGGAAATCACATCAAGCAAGGGCGCGAAGGGCTTGCTGAGCGTCCAGACGACGGTTTTATCATCCGGCGCTTCAAGGCTTGCGGTCACGTCAAAGATCAACTGGCCGCCGGAATCCTTTTTGCCCCAACGGTTTAGCGAGGCGACGACATCCGCGCCGGTGACAGGCGCGCCATCGTGAAACGTCAGCCCGTCGCGCAAGGTAAACGTGTAAACCAGACCGTCATCCGAAATTTCCCAGCTGGCCATCTGCGGCTGCGGGGCAAAGTTTTCGTCAACGGCGGTCAGCACGTCATAGATCATGTAGCCGTGGTTACGGGTTATATGTGCCGTGGTGATGACAGGGTCGAGCACGCGCAGGCCCGAATGCATCACCGCTGTGATGGTGGTTTCGTCTTCCTGTGCGGATAGGGCTGCAGGTGACAGCAGCGCCGTGCATGTCAGCAAAGCCGCCGCCACACCGCGGGAGTGTTTGAGTGCAGATCTTAAAGTCAGCATGTTGGTTTCCCATGTTGGTTGTCGGTTTGGTTATGTTGGACCCCGGCAGAGAAACCGCCGGTGTCGGGGTGCCGATCTTCGGCACGCAGGTCCCCGAAAAGGGGGCCATTCGGAGAAAGCCGGAGCTCCGGACGCAGCCGCGTGAACGGCAGGTCGGAAGGCGAGAACGGCATCGGGCCCGGCGCACATGCCACAAGGATGTTGCGCGCAATCGGCGCGAAATCGGCCCGGAAATGGGTAGAACTCTTGACGACGAGGATCTCTTGTTCCTCGGGGGTGACACCGACGAACCGGAACATCTCGCGGTCTGCCATCTGTGCGATGGTGCTGGTTACCACGACCCGGACACCGCCGATCCTGAGGCAGGCAGAGGGACCGAGGTCCAGATGCGTGCCGCCATAATAGGGACCGGTCGCCTGGACATGCCCGTCCGACAGCGCCTCGACCAAAGCATCGGCTTCGACCGGACCATCATCTGGCAGGCCGGGATGGCCGCCGATACGGAAACGGGCGGTTGCCCCCTGCCCCAGCTCATGCGCCCGGGCCGCCGCTGCGGGGTCCACGATCAGGCCGATGGCGGCGTTGGATGCATGAGCAGCGATCAGTGCGCGCAACATACCCGTGGTCGCCGAAACGCCGCCCGCACCCGGATTGTCCTGGGTGTCGGCGATGATTACCGGACCTTCCCCGCCAAGATCAAGAAGACGCCTGGCCTCGACCAACGCGCTGTCAGCGTCGAACGTCACGGTTTCGAATTTCGTGCGCGCCGCCTCGTAAGCGGCGGCAATGGCATCGGCGGCGCGGTCGGCCGCGGCCTGCGTCGTGCCAAAGGCGATGGCCGTCGGGCCGCAATCAGGGATGTCCGTCGCAGGGAACCCCATGAACAACGATGCCGACAGCGCCCCGTCCGTTTCGAACTGCGCGAGACTGCCGTAAAGATCCTTGGCCGGGGCGATATCAGTGGACTGGAAGGGAATTGGCACGAGATAGGACATGCGCCGAAAGGCCTTGGCCGGACGCGATTCCGTTTGCATCATGTCGTTCAAAAGTTGCGCGGCACGCGCGCCGGTGGCCGCCATGTCCACATGCGGATAGGTCCGGAACCCTGCAAGGACATCAACCGTTTGCACGAATTCCTCTGAGATGTTGCCGTGCAGGTCCAGCGCCGCGGCGATCGGCACATCCGGCCCCACCACGGCACGCACGCGCCGCGCAAGCTCGCCCTCGCCATCGTCCAGATGTTCGGCGACCATCGCGCCGTGAAGATCCAGAAAGACACCGTCAAGCGGCCTGGCGGCGGCGATGCCTTCCACGATTTCGGTCGCGATCTGTTCAAATGCTTCGCGTGTGACATGGGCCGACGGAATGGCACCTGCCCAAACGATAGGCACAACATTCCAGCCAAATCCCCGCGCCTCGCGCAGCGCCCCGGACATGCCCAGATTGACCGAGGCGAAGGCAGGCAAGATCGCGTCACCGCGCGTCCACGGAACGTATCCACCGCCAGCGCGAAACGCCGCCAAATCCGCCGGTGCCGGTGCGAACGTGTTGGTTTCATGAAGAAAACCAGCCATTGCCACTCTCATGTGACGTTCCTTCTTGGGTTGCGATCTTGGGCAAGGTGCAAAAGATCGAGCCTTGTGTATCGCACAGCAATACTTCTATAGTGCTATGCAAGCGTAGAGACCGATCCCGAGATTCGTCAACCCAGAGAGTAGTATGACAAGTATTTTGCGTGCCGATATTCCGTTAAAGGCTAATTTTCAGGCAGAGGGTGACAGGCTTTTTGTTCAGTCGGTGGGGCGCGCAATGCAGGTGCTAAGCGCCTTTCATCTTGCTGACGGCCCCCTCAGCCTGACAGAGGTGGCCGCGCGCGCGGGAATAGACCGGTCGGCGGCACAGCGGTTGATCCACACGCTGCTCACGCTGGGCTATATCCGGCGCAGCTGGGATGATCGTGGATACCTGCCCGGACTGCGGCTGCTGGATCACACGCTGGATTTGCTGCGGCTTGATCCGGTGATCCAGAAGGCGACCCCTGTTCTTCTGGAATTGCGCAAGACGATCCATGAACGGGTGGATTTCAGCCTGTTTGACCAGACACGGCTGATCTACGCCCTGCGCATGCAAAGCAAACGTGAAACTTTTTACGCCACGCTGGTGGGCCATAGCGTGCCGACCTATTGCACTGCCGGGGGCCGTGCGGTGCTGTCCGCCTTGTCGGACGATGCGGCCCGTGATGTGATCATGCAGACCAACTTGAAGGCCTATACGACCAAGACGCAAACCGACCCTGACGCCATCATCGAACTGGTCGGCCAGGCGCGCAAGGACGGCTATGCCGTGGTCGTCGACGAATTCGTACAGGGAGAGGTCGCGATCGGTGTCGCAGTGACCCGGCGGGATGGCATGCCTTTGGGTGCGATCCACGTGGCCGGATCATTGTCGGAATGGACGCCCGAGGGCTTCGTCTCCCAAGCCGCACCGCTTGCGACCGTTGCCGCGCGCAACATCATCGGGAGCCTGTAACGGTTGCGTATCTGACCGGGGATGTCGCGCCAATTATTGTCCAGTCGGTCCATGCTCGATAAGGGTATCCGGCTCTGGACAATTCGCCCCCCCCTGTGGCTCGTCTCTTATCCTGCGAGGTGGCAAGGCAAAGAATGAGGTGTCACTGTCTTCGAGTGTCATTAAGCACTGGTCGAAATAATCATTTTGGATGGTGATCAGGAGTGGGACTGTCCAGGTCACAAGTGGCTTTTCCGCTTGTTACACCTTCAGTCGCGATCCGATAAAGTTCTGGCGTCTTGCAGTGTCTCGCTGCAGTGCACGGGGGGCCAGCCCCCCGACCCCCGGGATATTTTTGAGCCAGAGAAGAAGCAGATCGTCGGTTGGCGAGGCGTGACCACTTGGGAACAAAGATGAGGAGAGCCTTGGCCCTCCTCATGAGTTTCGCCGTTCAGGCTCAATATGTTAACCGCTCGATATTCTAGTTGCCTGCGGCCTGAACGTCGTCAAGGGGCGAGCGCACCCGCCCCGTGTCGGTCGCAAAACCCTTGGGCTTGCGTTGGGGCAAAGGCAAACATTTATCGGAAAATGCCCGCCTTTGCCCGGATTGCATCAGCTACACCCGGACGTGCCGCCGCAGGTGTTGCATTTCATGCAGGTGCCGTTGCGCACCAGTGTGTAGTTGCCGCACTCGCCGCAGGCCTCGCCCTCGTAGCCTTGCATCTTGGCCTTGGTGCGGGCGTCGATGCCGACCGAGCCGCTGGATACAGCGGTGGTCGAGGTCATGGCGCTGGCCACGGTGTGATTGGCAGTCTGCGTGACCTGAGCCTCGAGTGTGGCAACGGTGCCATCACCATTGCCGCCCTGAAGCAAGATCAGTTCTTGCGGCATCCGGTTGCGCAAATAGCCGGTCGAGCTGATCTGCTTGAGCACTTCGAGAGACCGCGATGCAGCACTTTCGGAGATTTCGCTCACGTTGCGCACGCCTTCTTCTTCGCCGCGGCCGATGGTGTCGAATGTGGCCCCTTCGGGTTGCACATGCGCCAGATCGGTGCGGTCCAGATAGCTGACCGCCAGTTCGCGGAAGATATAGTCAAGGATCGACGTTGCGTTCTTGATGCTGTCGTTGCCCTGAACCATGCCCGCCGGTTCGAACTTGGTGAAAGTGAAGGCATCGACGAATTCCTCGAGCGGGACGCCGTATTGCAGACCGACCGATACGGCGATGGCAAAGTTGTTCATCATCGCGCGGAAGCCGGCACCCTCTTTGTGCATGTCGATAAAGATCTCGCCCAGCTTGCCGTCACCATATTCGCCGGTCCGCAGGTAGACCTTGTGCCCGCCGACGATGGCCTTTTGGGTATAGCCCTTGCGGCGCTGAGGCATCTTTTCGCGGTGCGATTTGATGATCTCTTTGACGATGACCTTTTCGACGATCTTTTCGGCCAGCACCACGGCTTTGTCGTGGATGTTGCCCGATTCCAGCGTTTCTGCTGCTTCGTCGTCATCCTCGACCAGCGCGGATGCCAAAGGCTGCGACAGTTTCGAACCGTCACGGTACAGGGCGTTGGCTTTGACACCCAGCGACCAGGACAGCTCATAGGCCTTCTGGCAGTCTTCAATGGTTGCATCGTTGGGCATGTTGATCGTCTTGGAGATCGCCCCCGAGATGAACGACTGTGCCGCTGCCATCATGTAAATGTGACTGTTGACCGACAGGTAACGCTTGCCCTTCTTGCCGCAGGGGTTGGCGCAATCGAAGATATTATAGTGCTCTGGCTTGAGATGCGGCGCGCCTTCCAGCGTCATGGTCCCGCAAACGTGGTCGTTGGCCGCATCTACGTCCTTTTTGGAGAAACCCAGGGATTTCAACAGGTCAAACGTCGGATCGTTCAGCTTGTCAGCCGGGATGCCAAGCACTTGGGTGCAGAATTCTTCACCCAAGGTCCACTGGTTGAACACAAAGCGGATGTCGAATGCCTGCGCCAGTGCCGCATCCACCTTGGCCAGTTCGTTCGCCCCAAAACCGTGACCGACCAGCGTGGTGTGGTTGATGCCCGGTGCGTTGCCGATGCTGCCGTGGCCAACGGCATAGGCCACGATCTCTTCGATCTGGGCAGACCCGTAGCCAAGCTTTTCCAAGGCCGCCGGAACCGACTGGTTGATGATCTTGAAGTAACCACCGCCCGCGAGCTTCTTGAATTTTACCAGCGCAAAGTCAGGTTCGATCCCTGTAGTGTCGCAATCCATGACCAGGCCGATGGTGCCCGTCGGCGCAATCACCGACACTTGCGCATTGCGGTAGCCGTTCTGTTCGCCAAGGCGGAGCGCTTCGTCCCAGGTCGAAGTCGCGACTTCGATCAGGGCCTGCTGGGGGCAGTTCGCATGGTCCAGCGGCACGGGCTTGACCGACAGGTTTTCGTAGCCGTCCGCCTTGCCGTAGGCCGCATTGCGGTGGTTGCGGATGACGCGCAGCATGTGGTCGGCGTTTTTCTTGTAGCCCGGGAAGGACCCCAGTTCGCCAGCAATTTCGGCAGATGTGGCATAGGATACACCGGTCATGATCGCGGTCAGGGCACCACACAGGGCACGGCCTTCGTCGCTGTCATAGCTGAAACCCATGTTCATCAGCAAACCGCCGATGTTGGCATAGCCCAGACCCAACGTGCGGAAGTCATAGGACCGCTGCGCGATTTCCTTGGACGGGAACTGCGCCATCATCACCGAGATTTCCAGCGTGACGGTCCACAGACGCGACGCGTGCATGTAGTCTTCGACCATGAATTCGCCGTCTTCCAGGAAGGTCAGCAGGTTCATCGACGCTAGGTTACAGGCGGTGTCATCCAGGAACATGTATTCGGAACAAGGGTTTGATCCGCGGATCGCGCCATCTTCGGGGCAAGTGTGCCAGTCGTTGACCGTATCGTGGTACTGGATGCCCGGATCGGCACAGGCCCATGCGGCATGGCCAACCTGTTCCCAAAGATCACGGGCACGGATGGTTTTCGACACGCGACCTGTTGTGCGGTCCATCAATTCCCAATCCGCGTCTTTTTCGACAGCGTGCAGGAACGCGTTTGTCACGCGGATCGAGTTGTTGGAATTCTGGCCGGAGACGCTGGAATACGCTTCGGAATCCCAATCGGTGTCATAGGTCGGGAATTCGATCGACGTGTGGCCCTGCTTGGCATAATCCAGCACGCGCTTGACGTAAGTCTCGGGGATCGCGCATTTCTTTGCGTCCTTGATCGCGGCCTTCAGCTGGTCGTTCTTGGCGGGGTCATAGGCATCGGCCTGAATGCCGTCCCATGCCTTGATCGCGGCGAAAAGCTTGTTCAGCTCGCGTTCGTGCATTTTTGAGCCTGCGACGATGGACGCCACCTTCTGCTCTTCGATGACCTTCCAGTTGATGAAATCCTCGATATCGGGGTGGTCCGCATCAACGATCACCATTTTCGCGGCACGTCGCGTGGTGCCGCCGGATTTGATCGCACCTGCAGCGCGGTCACCGATTTTCAGGAAACCCATCAGGCCGGACGATTTGCCGCCGCCCGACAGTTTCTCACCAGCGCCACGCAAGGACGAAAAGTTGGTGCCGGTGCCGGAACCGTATTTGAACAGGCGCGCTTCACGAACCCAAAGATCCATGATGCCGCCATCGCCGACCAGATCATCAGCAACAGACTGGATAAAGCACGCGTGTGGCTGCGGGTGTTCGTAGGAGGAGGTCGACCGTGTCAGCTTGCCCGTCTTGTAATCGACATAATAGTGACCCTGCGCCGGGCCATCGATCCCGTAGGCCCAGTGCAGGCCGGTGTTGAACCACTGCGGGCTGTTCGGCGCGCCGCGCTGCGAGGCCAGGATGTGGCGCATTTCGTCATAATAGGCTTGGGCGTCTTCTTCGGTGGTGAAATAACCACCCTTCCAACCCCAATAAGCCCATGCACCGGCCAGACGGTCGAATACCTGCTTTGAGGACGTCTCGCCGCTCATGGTGGCGTCTTCTGTGGGGACAGAGCGCCACAGGAATTCAGGGACGCCCTTTTCCTTGATCTTCTTGGTCGCCGACGGCACGCCGGCCTTGCGGAAATATTTCTGTGCGATGACGTCAGACGCCACCTGACTCCAGCTGGAGGGGACTTCGACGTTATCGAGGTGGAAAACCACCGACCCGTCCGGGTTACGAATTTCGGAAACTGTGCTCACGAAATCCAGATCAGCGTAAGCATCTTTCCCGGATGTGGTGAATTTTCTTTCGATTTTCATAGGTGCTGCCCCATTTACTTCAGCTCTACATTCAAAGGCTCAATCTGACATTGCAGACCGCCCGGCGATATCGGCGAAGGACAAGACTTCCGCACCAGCGCGCCCCTCTCGGGACCCACTGGAACCTCTTCAACGTGCAAAAACGATTGCGTTTGCCTTACCTGCCTCTTTGGTCCGCCGCCTAGCGTTTACCACTAGATATAGTGGCGTGACCGTCGATCTACACAACTTGACGTATTTGGGCCTAGCGGGTCAACGCCTTTATTCTCCAAATGTCAGAAGTTCAGGCTTGACCGGATGTGCGTTTTTTGAGGCACCCCATGCGCGGGTGATTCAATACATTAATATGCACAGGGGGGAGCCTTGGCCGCGCTGCATGGCCGCTTGGGGATAAGTCAATAATGACGCAGGTTTAGCATGAGCCGCTCATCCGATGGGTGAGATATCCACAAAACGCTTCACAGCGATCTGGGGATAATTCCGGGTACGACATCTGTGCTGAAAAAAATTGCAGCCCCAAGATGTAGCGTAAAGATCCGTGCAGATCGGCAACATATAGCGAGGCTCGCCAAACACAAATAGAGTGTCCGATCTGCGTAAAGCAGATCAGAAACACTATATGTAGATGGTTCTTAAAGTGGTCGGGGCGAGAAGATTCGAACTTCCGACCCCCTGTACCCAAAACAGGTGCGCTACCAGGCTGCGCCACGCCCCGACTGCGGCCTACTTAGCTTCAAGTGATCTGATTGAAAAGCCCTAACTTCACTGAAAATGACAGTTTAACAGGGCCACGCCGGATTAAGTTCGGCAAAGACCCGATGGCGCAGCTCGGAACCCACTGTAATGCCCATCCGTTTGGCCAAACCGCCGTTGATTTCGAGCACCGACAGCACGTTATCGCCGCCATCAATCGGTGTTTCATCATGGGGAATCGCATTGTGGTGGATGTGTTGGACAACACCACGGGAATCAATGAACAGCATATCGAGGGGAATCAGCGTGTTGCGCATCCAGAAGCTGGCCCGATGCGACTGGTCATAGACAAAAAGCATTCCGGCGCTGGCGGGCATGGTTTCGCGAAACATCAACCCGCGCGCGCGCTCGGCCCCGTCATCCGCAATCTCGACCGAGAATCGCGCCTGGCCCCAATCGCCACGCAGGGTGACGGCGTTCTCACTGCAATCGGCCGCGCCCGTAACAGGACCAGCCAGCAGTCCGCAAAATAAAACTATCGTAGCAAAGCTCAGCTTTGCGCCTGCCCTGTCTCGTCGATTGTAACGGTTTCCCATGCATGTACCTCGGCGGCCATATGGCCGCGCTCCCCCATGATTACGCGCAACGCCAGCGCTTCACCCGGCTGAAGATCGGACAGGCCCGACTGGCGCAAGACTTCGATGTGCAGAAAGATGTCGTCGGATCTGCCGAAGACATTGGCAAAACCGAAGCCTTTGGATTTATCAAACCACTTCACCCGCGCAGGTTCAATAGGCGCTGCCGCAACGATGTCGGGATCAACGCCGACGATATCGGACAACAGCGCTGTCTGCGGCATCTGCGGCGGATAGATTGCATGGACCTGCGTCGCCTGCACGCCCCGCTGGGTCTCGTGCGCCGTCAGCTCAATCCGTGCGCCGTCCGCGACCGAACTTTGGCCGTAATTGCGCAAGACGTTTACGTGCAGCAAGATGTCAGGCCCGCCCTCGTCAGACACGACAAAGCCGAAGCCCTTGGCCGGATCGAACCATTTGACCAAGCCGGTTGTCACGGCGTTATTGTTTTCTTCTTCTGACACAAATGTCCTTCGGTATTATCCAAACAGAGCATGCATTTTTTCGTAAAGGAATATATACGTTTGTACAGCCCTACGGGTTCAATCTGGTTACGGTCCAACGTGCAGATAGATCATCACGTCGCCAAACAAAGCGGTCGTGAAGTCGAAATTCGCCATCTGCCCAAAATTCAATTTCCAACGGGGCCAGCCGGTAGCCTCCCCAAAACGGCGGCCGTTCCGGATTTGCACCCTTCTTTGCCGTCACTTTCGCCACTTCCGTCATAAGTGCTGCCCGACTTGAAAGCGGCTTGGACTGATCGGAGGCCCAAGCCCCCAACCGGCTCTTGAGCGATCGGGACTTGTAATATGCGTCTGCCTTCGGGCCGTCTTCCTTGGAAATCAGCCCCCGCACGCGTACCTGCCGGCGCAGCGACTTCCAATGCATCACGAAAGCAGCCCTGCCCGCCTGATCCAGTTCCGCAGCCTTGGCACTGGTGTAATTGGTGTAGAAAACGAAAGCATCCGGCTCGATTTCCTTCAGCAAGACGACCCGCGAATTGGGCATGCCATCAGCGTCCACCGTCGACAGTGCAATCGCATTCGGGTCATTGATTTCGGAATCCGCGGCTTCCTCAAGCCACCTTTTGGCAATCCCGAACGGATCTTCGCCCGCAAATATGCCCTTACGCGTTTCCATGATTCTTACTGGCTTCCAAGTTTCCCTAAATTACCCTTACGTTAACAAGGCCCGAAATGAATTAACATAGCGCAACACCGAAAAGGCGCGCTTTAATCAAAAATTACGCCCTAAAGTTGTGCAGTCCGTTGATTATGGACTGTAGCCTTGATGCCCAAGGCCCTATGCAATAAAACGCATTATAATTCACTGACATAGTCTAAGGATGAACAATGGCAAACGACCTGATGGCAGGTAAGCGCGGGCTGATCATGGGCCTGGCCAACGACAAGTCAATCGCCTGGGGGATCGCACGCACCTTGGCAGACGCCGGTGCGGAACTCGCATTTTCCTATCAGGGCGAGGCGCTGAAAAAGCGGGTTGGCCCCCTTGCGGCACAATTGGGCAGCGATCTTGTCATTCCTTGTGACGTTGGGTCAGAAGAATCGATCGACGGCTTGTTCGACACTCTGAAGGAAAGCTGGGACAGCCTTGACTTCATCGTCCACGCGATCGGGTTTTCCGACAAGAATGAATTGCGCGGTCGCTACGTCGATACCAGCCGCGCCAATTTCACCATGTCGATGGATATTTCGGTGTATTCCTTCACCGCTGTGATGCAGCGTGCGGAAAAGATGATGAAGCCCGGCAGCAGTGCCGTGACGCTCACCTATTACGGTGCGGAAAAGGTCATGCCACATTACAACGTGATGGGCGTTGCCAAAGCGGCGCTCGAGGCGTCGGTGAAATACCTGGCCGAAGATCTTGGCAAGGACGGCATCCGCGTCAATGCGATCAGCGCCGGGCCGATCAAGACGCTGGCAGCCTCCGGCATCGGCGATTTCCGCTACATCATGAAGTGGAACGAATACAACTCGCCCCTGCGGCGCAATGTCACCATCGAGGATGTCGGCAAATCCGCTCTGTTCCTGCTCAGCGACCTGGGCAGCGGCACGACAGGCGAGAACCTGCATGTAGACGCGGGATACCACGTTGTCGGCATGAAGGCCGTAGACGCCCCCGACATGTCAAAGGAATAGGTGATGAGCAAAGATTCCTCCCGCCTGCCCCATGAAAAAGGTTTTCACATCAGCTGGGACCAGATCCATCGCGACAGCCGTGCGCTTGCATGGCGCCTCGACGGCATGGGCCCCGACGATGGCGCATGGCGTGCCGTGGTCGCGATCACCCGTGGCGGTATGGCCCCGGCGATGATCGCCGCGCGCGAACTGGACATTCGCACCGTCGACACCATCTCGATCAAGTCATACGACCACCAGGACCAATCCGAAGCGATCGTCCTGAAGGCCCCCGATGCCGATCTGATGGGCGACGGGACAGGCATCCTGATCATCGATGACCTCGTGGATTCGGGAAAGACGCTCGAAGTCGTGCGCAAACTGTACCCCCAAGCGCATCTTGCAACTGTCTATGCCAAGCCAAAGGGGCGGCCGCAGGTCGATACATTCATCACCGAAGTCAGCCAGGATACATGGATTTTCTTTCCCTGGGACATGGCGTTGCAATATGTCGAACCTTACCGCGGCAAAGACTAGGCGCACTTAAAAGATTTTATGCCTTCGGCGAGGATTTTAAGCCATTTGGAAAACGAAGCGCCCCGCGTCCCGTCTTCTCTGGCTCTTAAATATCCTCGCCGAAGGCATCCTCCCATTCCACCAGGAGCCATCCCCAGATGCTGACCCGCACCGCTTCCACTTTCGCTCCTCCCGTCATGGCCGCGCGCCGTTGGCTTTTTGGGGTCACCTTTTCCGCAGATCGCCCGCTGATCAACGTCAGCCAGGCCGCCCCGGTTGAACCGCCTCCCCAACCCTTGCGGCAGGTGATGGCGGATGTGGCGCTGACGCGCGATGATGCACATCTTTATGGGCCGGTTCTGGGTTTGGACGAATTGCGCGCGGAACTGGCAGCGCAAACCGCACGCCATTACGCGGGTGAGATCACGGCGGCACAGACGGCCATCACCTCGGGGTGCAATCAGGCCTTTGCCGCGGCAATTGCCACATTGTGCGGCGAAGGGGACGAGGTCATTCTGCCGACGCCGTGGTATTTCAACCACAAGATGTGGCTGGATATGTCCGGCGTCCGCTCTGTCGCCCTCAGGACCGGGCCGGACCTTTTGCCCGACCCCGAGGCGGCTGCCGCCTTGATCACCGACCGCACCCGCGCCATTGCTTTGGTGACCCCGAACAATCCGGGCGGCGTTGAATATCCCGCAGAACTTGTGCGCGCCTTTTTCGACCTGGCCCAGTCCCATGGCATCGCCTTGATCCTCGACGAGACTTACCGCGACTTTGACAGCCGCACCGGCCCGCCCCATGATCTGTTTCAGAACCCGGACTGGCAGGCGACGCTGATCCATCTTTACTCTTTTTCAAAAGCGTATCGTCTTACGGGACACCGCGTCGGTGCGATCATCGCTTCCGAGGCGCGCTTGGCCGAGGTTGAAAAGTTCCTTGACACAGTTGCGATCTGCCCCGGGCAGATCGGCCAGCATGCCGCCCTTTGGGGCATGCAGAACCTGTCGCAATGGCTTGCCGGTGAACGGGATGAAATCCTGGCCCGCCGTCAGGCGATCACCGACAACATGCATAAGATTACCCCGAAGGGGTGGAAACTGCTGGGCCTGGGCGGGTATTTTGCCTATCTGCACCATCCGTTCGAGGAAAGCTCGGCTGATCTTGGGCCACGCATGGTGCGCGATGCGGGTATCTTGTGTCTTCCCGGCACGATGTTTTGCCCCGACACAGACCCGACCGGCGCGCGTCAGTTACGTATCGCTTTCGCAAATCTGGACGCGCCCGGTATCAGTGTGCTTTTTGACCGGTTGGCCGTGCTTTAGACGCCCTCTTGCCCCCTTGGCGCGCACCGCATAGATAGGTGAAAATATGCGCAAAAGGGTAAGACTATGAAAGCCAAGGGCAATAGCGTCGCGAAAACCGCCGTCTGGATATTGATGGGGATGCTGATCCTTGGCCTTGGCGGCTTTGGGGCGGTGAACTTCAACGGTAATGTCAGCAGCATCGGCACCGTCGGCGACAAAGACATCTCGGTCGATCAATATGCCCGCGAGTTGCAGCAGCAAATCCGTGCCATCGAAGGCCAGACCGGCGAAACGCTGAGCTTTCAGCAAGCGCAGGCGATTGGTCTGGACCGCGCCGTCTTGCAGCGCCTTGTGCGCCTGCGGGCATTGGACAATGAAACCGCCGAAATGGGCATTTCCATCGGCGATGAAAACCTGCGCGAGCGCATCATCGATATCCCTTCGTTTCAGGGCATTGACGGCAATTTCGACCGCGAAGGCTATCGCTTTGCGCTGCAACAGGCAGGCCTGAGCGAAGCGGAGTTCGAGACATCGCTGCGCGAGGAAGCCGCGCGCAGTCTGCTCCAAGGTGCGATCAGCGGCGGCGTAACCATGCCCGACGTTTACGCCCAGACCCTGGTGAATTTCGTTGGCGAAAAGCGCAGCTTCACATGGGCGGCCTTGACCGAAGATGACCTGCAAACACCATTGGCAGCCCCTACCGATGCTGATCTTCAAGCATTCTATGATGCAAATCCGGAGAACTTTATGCTGCCTGCCAGCAAATCCATCACCTATATCATCCTGACGCCCCAAGACGTGCTGGACGAGGTCGAGATCACACAAGACGAACTGCGCAAGGCCTATGACGACCGCGCAGCGGACTTTATCCAGCCCGAACGTCGCCTGGTCGAACGGTTGGTGTTCCCCAATGAAGAGGCCGCGAACATGGCCGCTGCCGCCCTTGAGGTCAGCGGCACCACCTTTGACGCGCTGGTGCAGGACCGTGGTTTGACACTGGAGGACATCGATATGGGTGACGTGAGCCGCCTTGAGCTGGGAGCCGCAGGCGAAGCGGTATTTGCCGCCGAGGCCGGCGATGTCGTGGGCCCCCTGCCCAGCAACCTTGGACCCGCATTGTTTCGCGTAAACGGCATCTTGCCATCGCTGAACACCACCTTTGAAGAGGCAAGCCCCGCCTTGCAGCAGGACCTTGCAGGCGACCGTGCCGCGCGCCTTGTCGAAGTACGCGCCCAAGAGCTAGACGATCAGCTTGCCGGTGGGGCCACGCTGGAACAGCTGGCCGAGGAAACCAAGATGACTCTTGGCACCACTGAGTGGACTGCCGACAGCGACCAGGGCATCGCCGCCTATGAATCGTTCCGCGCTGCGGCCGCGGCCCTGACCGACGGTGATTTCCCCAAGATTGACCAGCTTGAAGATGGCAGCGTCTTTGCCCTGCGTCTGGACGGCACCAAGCCCGAGCGCCCGAATCCCTTCGAGGATGCACGCGCATCGGTCGCCGCGGCCTGGACCGCCGATCAACTGCTGCAAGCGCTGACCGCGCAGGCCGAAACGGCGCAAAGCGCGCTGGAAGGCGGCAGTGACTTTGCCGATCTTGGGCTGACACCGACCGACCAGCAGAACCTGACGCGCGAGGCGGTGATTTCGGGGGCCCCCGACGGTCTGATGACCGAAGTGTTCGACGCGGCCCCCGGCGATATTCGCACCATCGCAGGCACGGACAGCGTCGCGATCCTGCGGGTTGATAGCATCACTGCTGCCGAAGAATCCGAACAGACCCGTCAATTGCTGGACCAACTGACAACGCAGCTCAATCAGCAGCTTAGCCAGGATGTCTTTGCGCTGTACTCCAGCGACGTCGTGCGCCGTACCGCGCCGATGATTGACCAGCAGGCGATCAACGCCGTTCATGTGAACTTCCCCTAAAAAGGCGCGATATGTCCCTGACCCCTGATTTCGACAGCTTTGCCGCGGGCTATGCGGCTGGCAAGAACCAGATTGTCTACACCCGTCTGGCCGCCGATCTGGATACGCCCGTATCCTTGATGCTGAAACTAACGGGTGCGGCGCAAAACGCCTTTGTGCTTGAATCCGTGACCGGCGGTGAGATCCGAGGGCGTTATTCGATCATCGGGATGAAACCTGACGTGATCTGGCGCTGCAAGGGTACAACATCGGCGCTGAACCGGTCCGCCCGCTATGACGCCGACGCGTTCGAGGATATTCCGGGCGACCCGCTGGATGCCTTGCGGGCACTGATCGCTGAATCCAGGATCGACCTGCCCGCCGACCTGCCCCAGGCTGCCGCAGGCCTGTTCGGCTATCTGGGCTACGACATGATCCGGCTGGTCGAACATTTGCCAAACGTAAACCCAGATCCGCTGGGCCTGCCTGATGCCATGATGGTACGCCCGTCCGTGATTGCCGTGCTTGACGGCGTCAAGGGCGAGGTCACGATCGTATCGCCCGCGTGGGTGTCTGACGGTCAGACCGCCAAGGCCGCCTTTGCCCAGGCCGCCGAACGCGTGATGGATGCGGTGCGTGATCTGGAACGGTCCATGCCCGGTGCCAGCCGTGATCTGGGCGAGGCCCACGAAGAAGCCGCACCCGTCAGCAACTTTACCCGTGAAGGCTATAAGTCTGCCGTTGAAAAGGCCCGCGACTATATCGTCGCCGGTGACATCTTTCAGGTGGTGCCGTCGCAACGCTGGGCGCAGGGGTTTTCGCAGCCGCCCTTTGCGCTGTATCGCAGCTTGCGGCGGACAAACCCGTCGCCTTTCATGTTCTATTTCAACTTCGGCGACTTCCACGTGGTCGGGGCATCGCCTGAAATCCTCGTGCGGGTGTTCGGCAAGGAAATCACCATTCGCCCCGTCGCAGGGACGCGCCGACGCGGTGCGACCGAAGAAGAAGACCGCGCCTTGGAAGCAGACCTGCTGGCCGACGAAAAGGAGCTGGCAGAGCATCTGATGCTGCTTGATCTGGGCCGTAACGATGTGGGCCGCGTTGCCAAGATCGGGACCGTGCGCCCGACCGAAGAATTCATCGTCGAGAAATACAGCCACGTCATGCATATTGTATCCAACGTGGTCGGCGAACTGCGCGATGACCGCGATGCGCTGGATGCGTTCTTTGCGGGGATGCCTGCGGGGACGGTATCAGGTGCCCCTAAGGTCCGCGCGATGGAGATCATCGACGAGCTGGAACCGGAGAAGCGCGGGCTTTATGGCGGTGGCGTGGGGTATTTCAGCGCGGGCGGCGACATGGACATGTGCATCGCGCTGCGTACGGCCGTGATCAAGGATAAAACCCTTTATATTCAGGCCGGTGGGGGTGTCGTCTATGACAGCGATGCCGAGGCGGAATATATGGAAACCGTGCATAAATCCGACGCGATCCGCCGCGCGGCCGCCGATGCGGCGCGCTTTGCCGGAAACGGGAACACCTGACGATGGCGAACCAGCCGCCTTTTGAAATTGCAGGTCAAAAGGTGGCCCCGGGCACCCGCACGCAGATTGACCTGCCCATTTCGATCCTGCCGGACCACACCCCTGTCGGCCTGTCGCTTGAAGTGATCCACGGCAAGCGCTCTGGCCCTACCATGTTCGTCAGTGCCGCGGTGCATGGGGATGAGCTGATCGGGGTCGAGATTGTGCGCCGTTTGCTGCGCGCGCCCCAGTTGAAATCCCTGCGCGGCACGCTGCTGGTGATTCCCGTCGTGAACTCCTTCGGGTTTCTGAACCGTTCGCGGTACCTGCCCGACCGCCGCGATCTGAACCGCTGTTTTCCGGGGCACCCATCGGGGTCGCTGGGGTCGCGTCTTGCGCATATTTTTCTGACCGAAGTCGTGTTGCGCTGCGATTTCGGCATTGATCTGCACTCCGCCGCGATCCACCGCACGAACCTGCCGCAGGTGCGGATTTCGCCCTCTGACCCGATTACCCGACGTATGGCGATCAACTTTGCCGCCCCTGTTGTGCTGACCTCGCCACTGCGCGACGGGTCGTTGCGGGCCGTGGCCGCGTCCAAGGGAACGCCTGTGCTGCTTTATGAAGCCGGCGAAGGTCTGCGCTTTGACGAGATGGCAGTGCGTGCCGGTGTTGCAGGCATCCTGCGCGTGATGCGTGCCGAAGACATGCTGCCCGCCAAGGGCATTGCCGAATCCCGCCGCCAGTCCCACGTCTGTTCCAGTTCAACCTGGCTGCGCGCCCCTGTGGGCGGGCTGCTGCGGACCTTTCGCGCCGAAGGTGAAACCGTCAAGGAAGGGGATTCGCTGGCCACGGTGTCGGACCCCTTTGGCAAGACCGAAGAAGACATCAAGGCACCCTTTGACGGCATTCTGATCGGTCGCGCGATCCTGCCCGTGGTCAATGAAGGCGACGCGGTGTTCCATCTGGCCAAGCTGATGCCGCGCGCGGTTGCAGACACGGTCGAAAACATGATCACCCAGCTTGAAAGTGATCCGCTGTTCGATGAGGACGAGATTATCTAACCTGTTGGCGTTGAGCGCTATTCGGCTTGTTCGGCCAGCAATACCGCCGAAATCGGGGCCAATGCCACCTGGCTGGCGCGGTCCTGCAAACCCCAGACCAGCAGCGCCGATATTGTCTCGGGGCGCAGTCGGCCCATCATGATAACCGACCCTTCAATTCCCGCCTTGAATGCCGCCTGATCCAGGAACCGGCGGATCACCGTGGCAGTCTGGCCCTTGCTGTCAAAGTCGCGGAAAATCGCGGAGGCAGGCACGCCTTCCTTGATCGCCAGCTTGGGCATGGTGTTCAGGCCTTTGTCTTGCGTGACCAGACCGTGACCGCCCTGCGCCAGAATAGCGGTGACCTGATCGGCAAGCCCCCTGTCGGGCTGCAAGCCGTTGCCCAGTCCTTCCAGAACGCCGATTACGTCCGGCATCCGGGTCAGGGCGACAGCCAGGGTGGTTTCCGCATCCGACGCCTGCGCCCCCTCGGGCAGATCGACCATGGCCAAAACCTCGAACCCTTCGTTGCGGTAAATCGCCATGCGATTGGCGGCGTCGGGCAGCGACACATCAATCGCAAAGCTGATCGGATACGGGAAGTTGCGCAGGGCGGCGATGCCGACCTCTCCGTCCTCAAGATCGGTGCCCTGATCGATCAGCAAGATCCCCATCAGGGGCTTATCATCGGGGTTCTCAAAGGGCCGGGCATAGCGGCTGATCGCCCCTTCGGACGCGGCCTGCTGCGGGTCCTCCTCGGTCCGTTCACCGGACAGGGCCGTCGGCAAGCGGTTCACTGTCACAGGTGCCCCCCTGGGGTCGGTGTCGGCATCAGCCGTGCGGTTGGCCGATGGGATTTTTGCCATTTTCGGCGCGGGCATCGCGGTAACTTCAGATTTTTTTGGTGCGGCTTCGACGATGACGGTGACGGGCATCTTGGGCTGCGCCTCGGTCGGGGTGGCTTGCGGGGCCTCATCTGCGGTCTCGACCGGGACATCGACGGTCGGTGCTTCCTCCGCGACCGTTTCTTCCTCTAGGGTCGGTTCCGGTACGACAGGATCAGCGACGGTTGGTTGCGCCACAACCGGAGCGGTTGGCCGAGCGAATGCGGCAGGGTCGGTCGCGATGGCGACGTCATCGCGGGCGTCAGGCTCCATCGGGGCCAAGGCCATCGGGTTTGGAAAGATCGGCGCATCCGGCGTCATTGCCGGGGGTGTCGTCTCGGTCTCTTCGGCGGACATCGCGATTTCTACGTCCTGGCCGATCTCAGGCGCGGCCAATGGGGCGGTCACCATCTCCTTGGGCGCATCGGCGCTGCTGTCGCCAATCGGCATTTCCGCAAGCGGCGCGCGTGTTATTTCGGGGGTGCTGTCCACGACGACGGGCTGGGGCGGGATCGCGTCGACCGGCACTGCGGCGGTCATGTCCTGCGGTGCGGTGTCATCCATTTGCGGTGGCGGCCCGATGGGCACCACAAAAGACACGATTCCGGCCACTACCACGCTGAACACAGCACCGATCAAGATGCCCCCGATAAAACCGCGTGCCATTGAAAAATCACTCCTGTTCATTAGTTCAGTCAAGCGCGGGTCTGACGGCCGGCTGCCCTTGACGATGGGTCTCAAGCCTGAACATGTAATGACAATCTTTATACCGTGGTTTTCCGCGGTTTCTCTAGCCCTAAACCCGGCCCCAATACAAAGAATTCGCCCATGCTGCTGCTGATAGATAATTACGACAGTTTCACTTACAACCTGGTGCACTATCTGGGGGATCTGGGCGCAAAGGTCGAAATCTGGCGAAATGATGCCATCACCGTTCAGGATGCCATGGCGATGAATCCGGCAGGAATTATCCTGTCTCCGGGCCCTTGCGATCCGGATCAGGCGGGCATCTGTCTGGCGCTGACGGCGGCGGCGGCCACGTCGCGCACCCCCCTTCTGGGCGTGTGTCTGGGCCATCAGACCCTGGGACAGGCGTTCGGCGGCAAAGTGGTACGCGCCGACGATATCGTGCACGGCAAGATGGGCCAGATGCATCACAAAGGCAAAGGCATGTTCGCCGGCCTGCCCTCTCCCTTTGCGGCAACGCGCTATCATTCGCTGGTGGTCGAACGGGCCACCCTGCCCGATCGTCTTGAGATCACGGCAGAGCTGGAAGACGGCACCATCATGGGCCTGCAACACCGCGACCTGCCTTTGCATGGCGTGCAATTCCATCCGGAATCGATCCGGTCGGAGCACGGCCATCAGATGCTGCAAAACTTTCTGGACGAACTTAAGGTGCCCGCATGAGCGAACTTCTCAAACCACTCATCGATGCCGCGGCCAATGGCCCGCTGACCCGCGCCCAGGCCGAAGAGGCGTTCGGCATCCTGTTCAACGGCGAGGCAACGCCCAGCCAGATCGGCGGCTTCTTGATGGCGCTGCGCACCCGCGGCGAGACGGTGGATGAATATGCCGCTGCCGCCTATGTGATGCGCGCCAGATGCAATCCGGTGAAGGCCCCTGCCGGGGCGATGGACATCGTCGGCACTGGCGGCGACGGCAAGGGAACGCTGAACATCTCGACCGCGACGGCCTTCGTCGTGGCCGGTGCGGGCGTGGTCGTGGCCAAGCATGGCAACCGAAATCTGTCGTCCAAATCGGGGGCCGCAGATGCGCTGACGCAGATGGGCCTCAAGGTCATGGTCGGCCCCAAAGTGGTTGAAGCGTCACTGAAAGAGGCCGGGATCGGCTTTATGATGGCCCCGATGCACCACCCTGCCACGGCCCATGTGATGCCCACGCGGTCCGAACTGGGGACCCGCACGATCTTCAACATTCTTGGCCCCCTGACCAACCCCGCCGGCGTGACACGGCAATTGACCGGCGCATACCGCCGAGATCTGATCCGCCCGATGGCGGAAACACTTGGTGCTCTGGGGTCGGAGAAGGCCTGGCTGGTGCATGGGTCCGACGGGACGGATGAACTGACCATCACCGGCGTCAGCTGGGTTGCCGCGCTGAACCCCGACGGCACCGTGACGGAATTCGAGGTTACCCCCGAAGATGCAGGCCTGCCCGTGCATCCCTTCGAGGATATCGTCGGCGGCACCCCCGAAGAAAATGCACGTGATTTCAACGCATTGCTGGACGGCACCCCGTCAGCCTACCGCGATGCAGTGCTGCTGAATTCTGCGGCGGCGTTGGTCGTGGCGGACGCGGCACCCGACCTGAAGGCGGGCGTCGAAATGGCTCGCACCAGCATCGACAGCGGGGCCGCACGCGACAAGATCACCCAAGTGGCCCGTATCACGCACTCAGCATGAGCGCGCTGGACCTGACGCGCCTTGGCGCATGGCGCGACCTGCCGTTTTTCACCGACACCCTGCCGGGGATCTGCGACGCCCTGGAGGCAGATCCCCGGGCAACCCTACCCGCCGCGTCGCAGATCTTTGCGGCGCTCGAGCAGACCCGGCCCGATGACGTCCGCGTCGTGATCCTGGGGCAAGACCCCTATCCCACGCCCGGCCACGCCCATGGGCTGGCCTTTTCCGCCGAGGCCACGACCACGCCGTTGCCACGGTCCCTGTCCAATATCTTCAAGGAGATGCGCGAGGATATCGGCGCGGCACCGGACACCGCCGACCTGCGCTTCTGGGCAGATCAGGGCGTTTTGCTGCTGAACACCACGCTTACCGTGCCTGCTGGCAACGCTGGCGGCCATTCGACGCTGGGTTGGCAAGAGTTGACCGCGCAAATCTTGCAGCGCATCAGCGACCGGCCGCGCGTCTACCTGCTGTGGGGGGCGCACGCCCAGAAAGCGGCAAGGGATGTGGACCCCGAAATCAACCTCAAACTTGAGACCGCGCACCCGTCGCCCCTGTCCGCGCGGCGTGGCTTTTTCGGGTCGCGCCCGTTTTCACGCAGCAATGACTGGTTGCGCGCCCATGGCCAAAGCGCCATAAACTGGGCAACCCCGGAGGCAGTATGACCGATACCATTCTAGACAAGATCAAAGCCTACAAGCTGGACGAAATCGCCGCCGACAAAGCTGCCAAGCCGCTTGAGACGGTCGAGGCCGAGGCCCGCGCCGCATCGCCCGTGCGCCCCTTTGCCGACGCGCTGTTCGATGCCGCCCGCGAAGGCTATGGCCTGATCGCCGAGATCAAGAAAGCCAGCCCGTCCAAAGGGTTGATCCGCGCCGATTTCGACCCTGCTGCCTTGGCCGAAGCCTATGCCGCGGGCGGTGCCACCTGTCTTTCGGTCCTGACGGACACCCCCAGCTTTCAAGGGTCCAAGGACTATCTGGTCGCCGCGCGCGAGGCCTGCACCCTGCCCGTGCTGCGCAAGGATTTCATGTACGACACCTATCAGGTCGCCGAAGCCCGCGCCCTTGGGGCTGATTGCATCCTGATCATCATGGCGTCGGTCAGCGACGCGCAGGCGCTTGAACTGGAAGAAGCCGCCGCCGATTGGGGCATGGATGCGCTGATCGAGGTGCATGACAAGGCTGAACTGGACCGCGCCGGCGCGCTCAAAAGCCGCTTGATCGGCATCAACAACCGCAACCTCAAGACCTTTGAGACGTCTTTGGACACCACGCGGACGCTATCCAAACACGTTGACGAGAAAAAGATGATCGTGTCTGAATCCGGCCTCAACACGCCTGAGGATCTGGCGGATATGGCCCGCTATGGCGCGCGGGTCTTTTTGATCGGGGAAAGCCTGATGCGACAGGACGATGTCGAAGCGGCCACCCGCTCCCTCTTGGCAAACCCGCTGCGCCCCGGAGGGCTGTAAATGACGCTGACGCATTTCGACGGCAAGGGCGACGCGCACATGGTCGACGTGTCCGACAAGGCTGTGACTTCGCGGATTGCCACGGCTGAAAACTACATCAAGATGAAGCGTGAAACCTTTGATATCATTACCGAAGGTCGGGCCAAGAAGGGCGATGTTCTGGGCGTGGCGCGCCTTGCTGGTATCATGGCGGCAAAACGCACCGCCGACCTGATCCCGCTTTGTCATCCCTTGCCCATCACCAAAGTGGCCGTCGAATTGACACCCGATCCCGATCTGCCCGGCATCCGCATAGAGGCGACCGTCAAGACCACCGGCCAGACCGGCGTCGAGATGGAGGCGCTGACCGCCGCATCTGTCGCAGCCCTGACGGTTTATGACATGGCCAAGGCCGTCGACAAAGCCATGGAGATTGGCGGCCTGCGGGTCATGCTGAAAGACGGCGGCAAATCGGGCCGATACGAGGCAAGCTGATCATGGACGCTCGGTCGCTTGATCAACGGACGGACCGGTTGGAAACACGCGACCACTGGCCAAGCATTTGAAGACTGGGAAAAAGCCCAAATCGCAGCAGAGGTAACCCCATGATTTCAGTCGAAGACGCCCTGTTCCACCTGTTCGATCTCGTCTCGCCTATCGGAAGCGAACAGGTCCCGCTGCGCCGGGCGGCGGGGCGTGTCTTGGCGCAGGATGTTACTGCGACCCGCACACAACCGCCCTTTGCCGCGTCGTCGATGGATGGCTATGCCCTGCGCCGCGCCGAGGTGGAACCCGACGCGATGTTCAAGGTCATCGGCGAGGCCGCCGCGGGCCACCGGTTCGAGGGGACCGTGAAGCCCGGTCAGGCCGTGCGGATCTTTACAGGAGCACCGATCCCCGACGGCGCTGATTTTGTCGTCATCCAAGAAGACACGACACGCCGCGGTGATCTGCTGATGCTGGGGCATGACATTGACGGCAAAGACAATATCCGCCCCGCCGGAGGTGACTTCAAAGCCGGCGATGTGATCAAGGCTCCGCGCATCCTGCGCCCTGCCGATATCGCCTTGCTGGCCGCGATGAACGTCGCTGACGTGTCCGTCCACATCATGCCGCAGGTCGCGATCATTGCAACGGGGGATGAATTGGTACAGCCGGGCGAAGACCCCGGCCCTGACCAGATCATCGCGTCAAACAGTTTTGGTCTGGCCGCCTTGCTGGAACAGATCGGCGCACGCTGCCGGATGATCCCCATCGCGCGGGACACGGCGGGCTCCCTGACGCAGGCTTTCAAGATTGCGCGCACTGCGGATTTGATCATCACTATTGGCGGCGCATCTGTCGGCGATCACGATCTTGTCGCCCCGGTGGCTGCGGAATTGGGGATGGAACAGTCGTTCTACAAAGTCGCGATGCGCCCCGGCAAACCCCTGATGGCGGGACGTCTGCGTGATGTGCCGATGATCGGCCTGCCCGGCAATCCGGTGTCGGCCATGGTCTGTGGCGTGATCTTCGTGGCCCCCGTGATCCGCAAAATGCTGGGCCTGCCCGCGCAGGCCGCGCCACGCACGTCGATGCCGCTGGCCTGCGATCTGCCGCAAGGGGGACCACGTGCCCACTACATGCGCGCCACTCTGCGCGATGGCGCGGTCCTGCCCGAAGGAAATCAGGACAGTTCTCTGCTGAGCGTTCTGGCTCAAGCCGATGTTTTGATGGTGCGCCCGCCCCATGATGCGCCGCGTGAAATCGGTGACATGGTCGACTGTATCCTCCTGTAAGAGTTGACACAAAACAAGAACATCCCTAGAACAAACCCAAACCAATGATCTCAGGGGATGCACGGATGCTGACGAAGAAACAACTCGACTTGCTGGCTTTTATTCACAAGCGGGTGCAGCGTGATGGTGTACCGCCCAGCTTTGACGAGATGAAAGAGGCGTTGGATCTGCGGTCGAAATCCGGCATCCACCGTCTGATCACGGCACTTGAGGAACGCGGATTTATCCGCCGTCTGGCCCACCGCGCCCGCGCGATCGAGGTTGTGAAATTGCCCGACAGCATGGGCGGCCTGCCCGGTTCGGGCTTTACGCCTCGGGTGATTGACGGGGACCGGCCTGACATGCCGCCGCCTGCCGCGGCACAGCCCGTATCGAACGCGTCCTTCGACATTCCGATGATGGGCCGTATCGCCGCCGGTGTCCCGATTGAGGCGATATCGACAATGACCCACTCCGTTGCTGTGCCCGGTAGTATGGTCAGCGGCAGAGGTGAACACTATGCGCTTGAAGTCAAAGGCGATTCCATGATCGACGCCGGGATCAACGATGGCGATGTCGTGGTGATCCGCGAGACATCCGTGGCCGACAATGGCGATATCGTGGTGGCGCTGGTCGAAGACCACGAAGCAACGCTGAAGACCTTCAAACGCCACGGCAGTTCCATCGCCCTGGAGGCCGCGAACCCCGCCTACGAGACGCGGGTGTTACCCGCCGACAAGGTCAAGGTTCAGGGCCGTCTGGTCGGGTTGATCCGGACCTATTGATTCTTGCGATCAGGCCAATTGGTCCACAACCGTGCGCCTGCCATCTGGCGCGCGGTTCGCGTTTTTATCCTGCCGTCAACCTCGGACAGCGAAACGGCCCCTGTTGTGCGCAGGCTGATCGGGTCGAACAGCGTGCATTCCCCGATATCCCCTTCAACCTCGACCGATGCGACGACGATCTGACCGCTGTGGCAGCCGCCAAAGGCCGCCACAGCGCGTTTTCCTGACAGGTGGATGATCTCTTGACCGGCCAACGCCATCCTGTCCCCCCAGCGGGCCGCAGCGGCGGGTTGATCGGCCCCGTCCCCGTCATTTTCCAACCAGTTGAGGGCGATGAATCCCGCCCCTTTCGGTTTGCTTAGCGCGCGGCCCTGCGGTGTGATCACGCCAACGATGCCACCCGTATCGGCGATCAGCACTGCCGGGCGCGTAGCCCCGTGCCACAGGACAAAGCCTGCCAACACAGCCCCAAGCCCCGCGAGGCGCAACCACCCCTGCCACAACAACAGCCATAGGAACCCGGAAGCCAGCAGGGGCAACACCCATGGCCCCGGTCCTTTGACAAAGCCTTGCGCACCTTTGATATCGGCGACGAAGGCAGCGACGCCAAGGATCCAGCGCAGGCCAAGCCCCATGACCCAAAGCGCCGCCGGATCAAACCCGAAGGGCGACAACACCAGCGCGGCAACCGCTGCGGGCATGACCATGACACCCATCAGCGGTACCGATGCCAGATTCGCCACCAACCCGTAATGCGCGATCGTGTTGAAATGTGCCGCCCCTACCGGTGCCGTGAACAGCCCCGCAATTGCCGAGGAAATGAACGTGCTCACCACCGGAGCCAGCCATTTTTGCCCGAAAGTCAAATTCACATTCCGCAGCCAGCCAAACACGGCCACCAGCGCTGTGGTCGCGGCAAAGGACATCTGGAACCCCGGCCCCATCAACGCTTCGGGCCGCAGGACCAACACGATCGTCGCGGCAATCGCCACGGCGCGTATGCTGAGCGCCTTTCGCCCCAGCATCAGCGCGCCCAACGCCACCGACACCATGATGAACGCCCGCTCCGTCGCGACATTGCCCCCCGACAGCGCCAGATAGCCCGACGCCACGATCAGGGCACCGGCCGCAGCAATGCTGCGCGTGGGCCAGCGCAGGGCGACCCACGGCACGAGGCAAAGCAGTACCCGCAACGCGCCGAAGACCACTGCACATAAAAGCCCCATGTGCAGACCCGAAATTGCCAGTAAATGCGCAAGGTTGCTGGCCCGTAGATTGTACAGCGCCATTTGGCTGATGGCACTGCGATCCCCTGTGGTGATTGCGCTGGCAAAGCCGCCGATATCCCCCGGCAGTGTGCCCTGGATGTGCGCCGATGCCGCCATGCGCAGACGGAAAACTGCAAGCCCCGCGTGCCCGTCCGAT
This sequence comes from Roseobacter sp. GAI101, assembly GCF_000156335.1. GTDB lineage: Bacteria > Pseudomonadota > Alphaproteobacteria > Rhodobacterales > Rhodobacteraceae > Sulfitobacter. Next base: position 304,157 of record NZ_DS999213.1, on the reverse strand, counting down.
GCCTCGGCCACCCCCAACAGCGGTGTGCGGGTATAGCCCACGGCCCCCAACCGCGCGAACCACGCGTGGCGTTGAAAATCAAAGCCTCCTGGTTCAACAGCCCCGCTGGGCGGCGACAGATGCCCGGTCGTCATGACGCGCAAGCCCGGCTCTGGCAGAATGCTGTTGGTCTGATCGCCATGCAGCGAGATGCGTACGCGGTCGGGCGTGCGGTGCGGCGGCACACGGTCAAGGACGACACGGTCCAACGTCAGGCGCAGGGCATCGGACTGGCTGCGGTCCATCGCGACGATCCGCCCTTCGATGCTGCCGTAATAGCGCCAGCCCAGAACCGGGCTTGCCACGCTGTGGGCGCGCCACGCGGCAAGGTCAAAACCGATCAGCAGCAGCGCCCCAGCCATCACCACAGGCGACACCGCTTCGGGGACATACCGCGCCACCAGGACCAGCGCTGCGGCACCAGCAGCGACGGCCCCCAGCCAGATCAAGGATGGTTCGACCCTGAGGGAAAAATACATGCCGATGCCGCAAGCCAGCATAACCGGCACCCAACCGAACAGATGCCCCCGCTGCCGCTGCATCATCTGCGCAAGACCTTGCAACAGGCCCATACTTGCCCCCGATCCCCGCACTGGGTAGATAGGCGCTAACGCTATCCGCAAGATGGTTAGCAAATGATAAACGGCCCCCGCATCAGGGCGTGCCAATACGATTTTCTGAAAGGACGCCTGTTTCATGCCAACGCCTGTGGTCACCCGTTTCGCCCCGTCTCCGACCGGATATTTGCACATTGGCGGGGCGCGCACGGCGCTGTTCAACTGGCTTTATGCGCGCGGCCGCGGTGGCAAGTTCCTGCTGCGCATCGAAGACACCGACCGTGTCCGCCACACCCCCGAAGCCACCGATGCAATCCTGCAAGGGATGGCCTGGCTGGGTCTGGACCATGATGGCGATATCGTCAGCCAGTTCGACAATGCCCCCCGCCATGCCGAAGTCGCTCTTGAACTGCTTGCCGCTGGCAAGGCCTACAAGTGCTTTGCCAGCCAGGAAGAAATCGCCGAGTTCCGCGATACCGCCAAGGCCGAAGGCCGCAGCACACTGTATCATTCGCCGTGGCGCGATGCGGACCCGGCCACCCACCCCGACGCGCCCTATGTGGTGCGCATCAAGGCCCCGCAAAGCGGCGAGACGGTTATTCAGGACCGCGTTCAAGGCGACGTGAGAATCGGTAATGACCAGCTGGACGACATGGTTCTGTTACGTTCCGATGGTACGCCCGTTTATATGCTGGCTGTTGTCGTTGATGACCATGATATGGGCGTGACCCATGTGATCCGAGGCGACGACCACCTCAACAATGCCGCGCGACAGATGATGATCTATACCGCGATGGGCTGGGACGTGCCCGTGTGGGCGCATATACCGCTGATCCACGGGCCCGACGGCAAGAAACTGTCGAAACGCCACGGTGCCTTGGGCGCGCAGGAATATCAGGCGATGGGCTATCCCGCTGCTGGCATGCGCAACTATCTGGCCCGCTTGGGCTGGAGCCACGGTGATGACGAATTCTTTACCGATGCGCAGGCCCAGGAATGGTTCGATCTGGATGGAATCCGCAAAAGCCCCGCCCAGTTCGACCTGAAAAAACTGGAAAATATCTGCGGTCTGCATATTGCGGCAAGCGATGATGCCGCACTGCGGCGTGAGATCGAGGGATATTTGAAGGCAGCCGGCCTGCCTGCCTTGACGGAAGCCCAGGCACAGGGCCTCGAGCGCGCAATGTATTGCCTTAAAGATCGCGCGAAGAAGTTCCCGGAACTCCTTGAGAAGGCAGCATTTGTACTGAATGCGCGCCCCATTCAGCCCGATGAGAAAGCGATAAAGCATCTCGACGATGTATCCCGTGGTATACTGACAGAATTGACGCCGCAGTTGCAAAATGTTAGTTGGACCAAAGAAACGCTGGAAGAGACGCTGAACGGCTTTGCAGCCGAGCATGACACCAAATTCGGTAAATTGGCGGGGCCGCTGCGCGCAGCCCTTGCCGGACGGGCTGCCACGCCATCGGTATTCGATATGATGCTGGTGTTGGGGCGCGAGGAAAGCCTTGCCCGACTGAAAGATGCCGCTATTTGAAGTTTGTTTAAGCAAATCTCAAGAAAGCGAGAGATAACAGAAGACGTGGATCAATTCAGATCCAGGTCGGAAGGTGCCAGAACGTGCGCCGCACATGACAGAGAGGGACTTCATGGCCGAGAGTACAAAATCCGCAACGTTGACCATTGACGGCAACAGCTTTGAATTGCCCATTTATTCGCCGACCGAAGGTCCGGATGTGATGGATATCCGCAAACTCTACGCGCAGGCGAACATATTTACCTACGATCCCGGCTTTACCTCGACGGCGGCGTGCGACAGCACGATCACCTTCATCGACGGGGACAAAGGCATCCTGCTGCACCGTGGGTATCCGATCGACCAGCTGGCCGGCAAATCCCATTACCTCGAGGTGTGTTACCTGCTGCTTTACGGCAATCTGCCTTCCCCGAAGGAATTGGAAGAGTTTGAAAATCTGGTGACCAACCACACCATGATTCACGAACAGATGATCAACTTCTTCCGCGGCTTCCGCCGGGATGCACACCCGATGGCGATCATGGTCGGCGTCGTGGGCGCGATGTCTGCGTTCTATCATGACAGCACCGACATCAACGACGCGCACCAGCGCGAGGTTGCAACCATCCGCCTGATCGCCAAGATGCCGACAATTGCGGCAATGGCGTATAAATACACGATCGGTCAGCCTTTCGTTTATCCGCGTAACGACGTGGACTATGCCGGTAACTTCCTGCGCATGTGTTTCGCCGTGCCCGCAGAAGAATATGTGGTCGATCCTATTCTGGCCCGCGCCATGGACCGCATCTTTACCCTGCATGCGGATCACGAACAGAACGCCTCGACCTCTACCGTGCGTCTGGCGTCGTCCTCCGGTGCGAACCCGTTCGCCTGTATCGCGGCGGGCATTGCCTGTCTTTGGGGCCCTGCCCATGGTGGTGCGAACCAGGCCTGTCTCGAGATGCTCAAGGAAATCGGTACACCAGACCGCATTTCCGAATTCATTGCCCGCGCCAAGGACAAGAACGACCCGTTCCGCCTGATGGGCTTCGGACACCGCGTCTACAAGAACTTCGATCCCCGCGCGACTGTCATGAAAGAAAGCGCAGACGAAGTGCTGGAACTGCTGGGCGTTGAAAACAACCCCATCCTGCAGGTCGCAAAAGAGCTTGAGAAACAGGCGCTTGAGGATCCGTATTTCGCCGAGAAGAAACTGTTTCCGAATGTCGATTTCTATTCCGGCATCATCCTTGAAGCGATGGGTTTCCCGACTTCGATGTTCACGCCAATCTTCGCGCTGGCGCGTACCGTCGGCTGGATTTCGCAGTGGAAAGAGCAGATCAGTGATCCACAGCTAAAAATCGGTCGCCCGCGCCAGTTGTATCTGGGCGAGACAATGCGCGACTACGTTGATATCGAAAAGCGCTGAAGACTGATAGTCAAACGACAGAAAGCCCTGCTAATCAGCGGGGCTTTTTTCTTAGTACCTCCCCTGCTCACGGGGTCTGCCCTTAAAACCCCACAGGGCTGGCAAAACGGCCAAACGCAGCAGAATCACATACACTTGCCGCCGCGTGTTCAAAGCCCGCAAAACTTGAAAATTGTTTCGAAAGACTTTTGGCATTATCGAAACCAACCGCGCTGAAATACGGCTTTTTCGTGTCTTTGTTTCGCCCAACTATACAATCGGTCAACGTTATTGACCCGTGCCGTTTAACGGCCCAAGTATAGGGTTAACAGCTGAGGTTTTCCTGATGCGGGTCTTTAATAGGGCCACGGCATCCATGGACGGCATCATGCACATAACGACAGAAGGGAAGCAGCGATGGCAGTTTCACAGACACAGGCCGGACTGCTATGGGACAATGCAACCAGCTTTGCGTCGAAAGATGCCTTGCGGCAGACGGCCCCCTTGGGGTCCTTGGTTCATGATACCCGGCAAAATTGCGACCAGATCGCCGTAGTGTATGACAAGGGGCAAAGACCCCCACACATCACGATCAACCGTGTCTCGGGATCGGTTCATACGGTTTTGGCGGATGGCATCGCTGTCGCCGTCGTTGCCAGTGCGTCGCGCCCCGTCTTGAATCCGGATGACGTTCTGCTGGTCGAACGGACGGTTTAGAACCGCCCGCTCAAATGGGGTTTAACGCCCCTCGAACGCTGCAGGGCGCTTTTGCATGAAGGCGATCACGCCTTCCTTGAAGTCGCGCGATTGGCCACATTTACCCTGTTCACGCGCCTCGAGCGACAGCTGGTCCTCGAACGAATTGTCCCAGCTTTCGCGGATCGCCGTTTTCGCAGCCGCATAGGCCGCGGTCGGTCCATTGGCCAGTTGCGCAGCCTTTGCCCGCCAATGCGCGTCAAAGCTTGCGTCTGGCACGGCTTCCCAGATCATGCCCCAATCATCGGCCTGACGGGCACTGATCTTGTCGGCAAACAGCGCAGCCCCCATCGCCTTGGCCATGCCCATCTGACGCGGCAGCGTGTACGTACCGCCAGCATCCGGGATCAGACCGATGCGGGTAAAGGCCTGAAGAAAATAAGAGGATTCAGTCGCGAAAACCACATCCGTCGCCAGAGCCAGATTGGCACCGGCACCCGCTGCAGCACCGTTGACCGCAGCGATCGTCGGGACCGGACAATTGGTGATGGCGCGCAACATCGGCGCGTATTCGTCGCGCAAGGTCCGTTCAAGGTCCATCGCTGCCGCCGTGCCGCCATCGCCCAGATCCTGACCGGAACAAAACGCCCGTCCCGCCCCGGTGATCACCACGCAGCGCGCCTGCTTGCCGCCTTCGGTAAATGCATGTTCGATTTCGGCCCGCATCTGCGTGGTCAGCGCGTTCATCTTGTCGGGGCGGTTCAGCGTGATCACGGCCAAGCCATCAGTCACGTCAAATGTCAGTGTTTGGTAGTCCATGGGTCGGGTCCTATCTGCGATTTTCCGCAGTCTATCCGACTGTTCCGCCAGAGCCAGCGAAACCCCGCGTTACCCGTTCAGAATATCATCTAGCCGCGCTTTTTCCTCCGCGCTCAGCGGCGTTTGGTCCGCTGCGGGTGCCGATGAGCGGCCGCGCAGATAGCCATAGCCCAATCCCCCCGCCAGAAGCAGCATCAAAGGCCCCGCCCCCCACAACAACCAGGTCGAGCCTGACACGGGCGGGTTTAGCAAAACATATTCGCCATAGCGCGCGACAATGAAATCCACCGCTTCGGCGTCGCTGTCACCGGCGACCAGCCGTTCGCGCAGCAAGATCCGAAGATCCCGCGCCAGGCTCGCGTTGCTTTCATCAATGCTTTCGTTCCGGCAGACCAGACAGCGCAGGCCCTTGGACAGCTCGCGGGCGCGCTGTTCCAAGACCGGGTCAGACAGGATCTCATCAGGCTGCACGGCTAGGGCGGGCGTGACCAGCAGCATCAGCGCAAGAACAAGCCCCCTCATTCCGCTGGCACCGCACGGGTCGTCTTGGCCGCGCCAGCCGCCACGCGGAACCGCCTGTCCGTCAGGCTAAGCAGACCACCAAGAGCCATCAACGCACAGCCGATCCAGATCCAGTTCGTCATCGGCTTGATATAGGTCCGGATCACCCAGCCGCCATTGTCCTGTTCGTCCCCGATAACGACATAGACGTCGCGCGCCAGATTATAGTCGATGGCCGCTTCGGTCGTAGGCATCTGCGCCACGGGATAAAAGCGTTTTTCCGGCCGCAATTGTGAAATCTCCTTACCGTCGCGCAGCAAGGTCACGCTGCCCATGGTCGACACATAGTTGGGGCCCTGCAGTTGTTCGACCTTGTCCAGCTGGACGGTATAGTTTCCAACGTCATAAGAGTCGCCCAATTGCACGGCGCGGATGTCGTCGATGCTCCAGGCTGTCAGACCAGCGATGCCCGCCATGGTCACCCCAAGCCCGGCATGGGCAACCATCTTGCCCCAATCGGCCCTTGGAAGCCGTGTCAGACGGGCCAGACGCCCGCTGCTGCGGCCCGTACGGCCCCACAGATCGACAATGGTGCCCATGATGATCCAGGCCCCCAGAAACAGGCCAACCGGCCCAAGCAAACTGCGCCCGGTCTGCATGGCAAAGGCCAGCCCACCGACCGCGATTGCCAGCACGAACACATAGCGCAGCGGTTTCAGAGCGCGGCCCAGATGCGCGCGCTTCCAGGGCATCGCGGACCCGATCGGCAAAACGAGCCCCAGCAGCACCATGAAAGGGGTGAAGGCCGCGTCGAAAAACGGCGGTCCGACACTCAGCTTGCGGTCAAAGAACATCTCGGCCAACAGAGGCCACATGGTACCGGTGAAGACCACGAAACAGGACACCGCCAGCAGGACGTTGTTTACCAGCAATGCCGATTCGCGGCTCACCATGCT
>NZ_DS999213.1:293473-297010 GCF_000156335.1 Roseobacter sp. GAI101 | reverse complement strand
AGGGCGGATGGAAGGCCAAACCGGGGTCTTGCAACAACGGGTTCAGATCCTGTCCGTCGAACGGAGGCACGGCAAGGCGCAGGAACGGGTTCGATGTGAATAGAATAAAGGCAAAAAATGCCACGCCGATCGCCGCCTGCACCGCCAACACCCGTGCACGCAATGTCTGCGGCAGATTACCGCCAAACCATGCGGCGGTCGCGCCGAACAGGGACACGATCAGTACCCACAGCAGCATCGACCCTTCGTGGTTGCCCCAGGTTCCGCTGATCTTATATAGCATCGGCTTCATCGAATGGCTGTTCAGCACCACCAACCGCAACGAGAAATCCGAGGTTACGAACGCCCACATCAACGCGATAAATGCAAAGGCCGTCAGCGCGAATTGCGCACCGGCGGCAGGTTCTGCGACCGCCATCCATCCGGGCCAGCGTTTATAGGCACCGATCAAGGGTACCACCGTCTGAACGATGGCAACACCAAAGGCAAGGATAAGGGCGAAATGTCCGAGTTCTGTAATCATGGCGCAAGTATAGGGCGCGATTGCGCCCTAAGCCATGTCTTTTCACGGCCAATCCAGGCCAGATCGCGCTGCAAAGCGTCGCAGTCAGGCTGTCGCTTTGCGCCAATCTTCAAGTGCCGCGTTTTCGGCAGTCTGTATCGTGGCAAGTGACAGGGTCACGTCCGGCCCCGTCGCAGCCGCATCAACCGAATCGTGCCGCAAGGACTGGAGCGCGCGAATATTATCAACCACCTGCGGCACCTGCGAAATCGTGCGCACGATGGAGCGCTGGAACTCTTGCGTTTTCACCTGATGGCGCGCCCCGAAATAGAAGGACACGATGACGCCCAGCAGCCACCACAGGGGTTCGGGCACCAGAGCGATGCCTTGCATCCGCGCGGCAAACCATATCGGGTCAACCATCGCCGCGACGAACAATCCCAGCGTGCCAAGGGCAAGCGCGGGGCGTGGCAGCCGGTTAAGCCCATCCATAAAGCGGTCAAACCACCCTTTGCGCTCGACCGTGAATTCCGCACCGAACTGTGCCATTGCCTGATCCTGCGCGGCTGCCCACCGCTGCGCGCCGCTTTCGGCGTTCTCGCGAAACACCTCGACAGTGTCACGCACCATGCTGCCACCATTGCCGAACACCAGCCCGACGATTTTATCAATCACCCCCATGATGCTACCCTCTTGCTGAATTCCGTTTGGCTCAGATGGTATTTTGGCGCGATGAATTCTTCGGCGCGTGTGATCCAACCACCTTTTCCGCCCGCCCGTGTGCGCGCATATTTGCGACTGGCAGCACGGCGATCGGCAAGCCGGAAATAGTAGTTGCGCCGGGCGATCCCGTAAGCGTCCACCATCTGCTGCGGTGCTTTGGCATAAGCGGCATGGGCGGCCGCAAAGCTTTGCGGTCCCAGGGCACCGTCTACCGCCACGTCAAACCCCATCTCTCGCAACAGCTGTTGCAGGATTTTCACGGCATTCGCACCGGCATTAACATACATGTCGAAAACACTGGCGTGCAGCGCCTCTGGCAGACCAGAGATCATCGGCCCTTCGAAATAATGCTGGATAAATATCTCGACCGCGTCGGACCTGCTAAGCTGGCGCACATCACGCACATCCACGTCGCCGTCGCGATCCAGATCAAGCCCGAGGCGGCGCATGGTGTGGATCGTGACGCCGAAATTGGTGGCTCCCCCCGGATCGTCGGGGTCATTCACAAAGCCGCCTTCCCGGGCGACGATGGATTTGGCAATGTCTCTGACGGACTGCATGTAACTTGCCTCTTGCTCGTTTGTTCACGGCAAGAGTGGTCAGATATTGGTTAATGCAGCACGATCCAACCGCGCGGTCTAGCTTTCGGGTTCGACGTAAAGCCCTTGGGCCTTCAGCGCATCGACGACTTCGCTGGGCATGTAGTTTTCATCATGTTTGGCAAGGATTTCAGTGGCTTCAAAGACACCATTGATGTAGCGGCCGGTTCCAACCACCCCTTGATTTTCCTCGAAAAGATCAGGCAGGACGCCAGTATATGTCGCCGGGATCACCGCGCCGCCGTCAGTCACGGAAAAGCGGATCGTTTCGCCATCCCCGCGCACAAGCGACCCTTCGGCGACCAGGCCACCGATGCGGAACACTTCGTTCGGGCCGGGCGGTTCTGCGATCACCTGGCTGGGGGCGCGGAAAAAGTTGATCCCGTCGCGCATGGCATAGCCGATCAGGGCGGTGGACAGCGTCAACGCCACCACCGCAACTGCAATCACTTGAATACGACGCTGCTTCTTAAGACTTTTCATCGACCCTCAAGGAAATAACGGAGCCATCATCAGCCCCTCTGTCTCTTTAATACCTAACATCAGATTGGCATTTTGCAACGCCTGCCCGCTTGACCCTTTGGTAAGGTTATCGAGCGCCGCAATGACGATCGTGCGCCCTTCAATCCGGTCTGCGACGACGCCGATGTGACAAAAGTTCGATCCGCGAATGTGGCGCGTGCTGGGGGCTTCACCCATGGGCAATACCTCGATGAACGGCTCGTCAGCATAAGCCGCCATGAACGTATCATGAATGACCTGGGCATCGCCCTTGACATAGACCGTCGCCAGAATGCCGCGGTTGGCGGGGATCAGATGCGGTGTGAACTGCACCTTGACCGGACGGCCCGCGATGGCCGAAAATTCCTGATCAAACTCGCCCAAATGCCGGTGCGTGCCGCCAACGGAATAGGCGTGATAGCCTTCGGACAATTCCGCATGCAGCAGATTTTCCTTCAGCGACCGCCCTGCACCGGACACGGCGCATTTAAGATCAAGGATAATGTCATCCAGATCAATCACGCCCTTTTCAATCAAGGGCCGCAGCGCAAACTGACCGGTGGCCGCGTTGCAGCCGGTGCCAGCAACCAACCGCGCTGATTTGATCTGCTCGCGGTAGAACTCGGTCAGCCCGTACACCGCCTCTTTCTGCTGCTCAAGCGCGGCGTGCGGGTTGCCGTACCACTTTGTATATTCCTCCGGGTCGCGCAGCCGGAAATCGGCGGACAGGTCCACGATCTTCAGATCTTTCGGCAGCGCCGCGATCACCTCTTGGCTGGTCTTGTGCGGAAGTGCGCAAAAACACAGGTCGATGTCGGAAAAATCGATATCCTCGATCAAAACAAGCGTTGGCAGGTCAAGATGGCGCAGATGTGGAAACACCTCGGCCATGGTCTGGCCGGCCTTTGAGTTTGCCCCCAACGCTTTGATCTGCATGGAAGAATGGTTGGCAATCAGCCGGATCAGTTCAGCCCCGGTATAGCCGGAGGCACCAAGGATTGCGATATTATAGGTCATGACGGGTTCCGTTCGGAAAATTATGCGTTGGGGGATTTAGGCAGCCTGAAACGTCAGCGGTCGTCGCAAGAACTGGGTGGCCCTGCTGCTGACCGTTTTGGGATCACCGGTCGTCAAAAACGCCGCCTTCCCCGTGCCGATCATATTGGGATGCCGCTTGAGGTAATCCCCAAGGCTATGCGCCACCAGATTGGC
>NZ_DS999213.1:283734-293453 GCF_000156335.1 Roseobacter sp. GAI101 | reverse complement strand
ATCACCGTCTTCGATCGCATCCACGACACCGCCGCAGGCCTGCGCTTCGACATCGACGCCAATGGCGCGAAACGCCAGTTCGCGCTGGAACGCGCGGCTGGCCACCGTGGCCGGCGTGGCAAACAATGCCACATGTTTCAAATCGACTTCGCGCGGGGGGGAGTTATCGCCCCACTGCCGTTCCGTCATCGATTCAATCAGCGGAACGAACACGCCCAAAACGCGCTTGTCAGAGGGCACCCAGGATTCCTGCATCCGCCGCAACGCTGCCGCCGACGCCGTGTTGCAGGCAAGGATCACCAGATCACAGCCCGCATCGAACAGACGCTGGGTGGCGGCCACGGTCAGATTATAAATATCGTCCGATGTGCGCACGCCATATGGCGCATGGGCGCTATCGGCCAGATAGACGAATTCCACATCAGGCAATTGCGCCTGCACGGCATTCCAGACGGTCAACCCGCCAAGCCCCGAATCAAAAATACCAACTGCCATGTCTGTTCGCCATCACCTGTCGGCACGGTGCCGATCTTCAAAATCGAACCCCAGATCGAAGGATCTAACGGGGTCTGGAGACAACTCATACGTGGCTTTGCGCAGGAAATCCATCATCGCTTTTGCGTCTTTTGCCAAAGGGTTCAGCACGTTCCTGCCGATCGGGTCACCTATGACGACACGCACCGGCGTATCGACCCGTTTGCGGAACTCCTTGATCAGCAGCCCCATCCGCAAACTGCTGTGCAAATGGCTGGCGATCTGGAAAAGGCGGCTGGTGTGACCGTCGAAATAGATCGGCACGACAGTGGCTTGCGACTTGGCAATCATCCGCGCGGTAAAATTGCGCCAACTCGGATCCATCGGTTTTGCAAACATACGCGCGCCGGTGCTGACCGTGCCGCCGGGAAAGATGCCGATAGCCCCACCCTGCCCCAGATATGCCAGCGCTGTTTTGCGGGTGTGCAGGTTCAGCGCTAGGGCGTCCTTGGTTTCGTCAAAGCTGATCGGCAGCAGATGGCCGCCCAGATCCGGCACACGGTTGAACACTGAATGCGCCATGATCTTGAAGTCACCCCGCGTGCGCGACATCATATGGCCCAGCATCAGCCCGTCCAATATGCCGTAGGGGTGGTTCGCCATAAAAATCACGGGGCCCGTCCGCGGGATATTTGCCAGGCTACCACCCGCGACATCCAGCGTCAGCCCATAGCGCTGCGCCATCACATCGAAAAAGCAGCCACCGCCCGCCATGTCAGTCTCGTACCCATGGGCACGCCTGATCAGACCCAATCGGCCGGTTGTATTTTCCATCAACCGGATCATTGCCCGCCCCGGCCCGGAGCGGGCGGAATGGGCATAGCTGATCTCACGGGTGCAAAGCGGTTTGGGTTGACCCATTTCAGGCTCCTTTATGGTGGCCACCGCTTATTCCCGGTTTATGACGTCGTGATGACAGCGCCCGCTATTCCGCCGCCTTAGAAGTTGTCGTCCCACCCGCACGGATCACGGCCAGCAATTCTTCACGCCGCTTGGCCGCTTTCGCCACATTTGCCTGCTTTACCGGGCCAAAGCCGCGGATCTGCAACGGCAATTCAGCCAGTGCGACGATCGCATCACGGGTTTGATCGGTCAGCTTTGGCAGAACCTCTTTCATGTCCGCCTCGTATTCCTGGATCAGCGCCCTCTCCATGCGGCGTTCCTCGGACCGGCCAAAGGGGTCAAACGGCGTGCCGCGCAGGAACTTGAGCCGCGACAGCAACCGCAACGGCCCCTCAAGACTTTCGCCAAAGGTGCGCTTCATCGGACGGCCATCGGCACCGGTCTTGGACAGCATCGGCGGCGCAAGGTTAAAGGTGATCTTCGGATCGCCTGCGAACTCTGCATCAACTTTGGCGCGGGTCGATTTCAGCAGACGCGCGACCTCGTACTCATCCTTGTACGACAGCAGCTTGTGATACCCCAGGGCGACGGCTTGCTTCAGGGCCTTGTCGTCCACAAGCTCAAGCATCTTGGCGTAGCGCTTGGCCAGGCCCTTGCCCTGATAGGCCGTCAGGTGATCCATACGGAACGCGATTTTCTCGTCCAGCGACTTGGGCATCTGCACGACATTGGGTGTCGTCACCTCTGCCGCATCGGCCGGATGCAACATTGCCCACCGCCCCAGTTCAAACGCCTTGAGATTGCGTTCAACCGCAGCACCATTCAGGCGGATTGCATCCTGCAGGCTGCCCAACGACAGCGGGATCAACCCCTTTTGCCATGCAGCCCCAAAGATCATCATGTTGGAATAGATCGAATCCCCCAAGGTTGCCTTGGCCAGATCAGACGCATCAAACAGCGCCACGCCGTCCTTGAGCCGCGCCTCGAGCGCAAGCGTCAGGCGGTCGTAGGGCATCTTGAATTCGGTATCGCGGGTGAAATCGCCGGTGATGATCTGGTGGGAGTTCACCACTGCCCCCGTGCGCCCAGCGCGCGTCAGGCCCAGCGTCTTGGTTCCGGCAGACACCACCAGATCACCGCCGATCAGCGCGTCGGCCTCGCCTGTCGCGACGCGAATGGCGCTGATATCCTCGGGCCGTTCGGCCAAACGGCAATGGATGTGCACCGCACCGCCCTTTTGCGCAAGGCCGGCCATCTCCATCATCCCGGCACCTTTACCGTCGATCTGCGCGGCCTGCGCCAGTACAGCACCGATGGTGACGACACCGGTACCACCGACACCCGTGATCACCACGTTGAAAGTGCCGTCGATGACGGGCAGCGTCGGCAGAGGCAGATCAGGAATTTTCACCTCGGTCGTGGGGTCCTTGCGGATTTGTGCGCCTTCAAGGGTTACGAAAGACGGGCAAAACCCTTTGACGCAAGAGAAATCCTTGTTGCACGAGGATTGATCAATCGCCCGTTTGCGACCAAGTTCGGTCTCGTGCGGTACGATTGACACGCAGTTTGATTGGACCCCGCAATCGCCGCAGCCCTCGCAAACATCTGTGTTGATGAACACGCGCTTGTCGGGGTCGGGAAACAGACCACGCTTGCGGCGGCGCCGCTTTTCCGCCGCACAGGTCTGGATGTAGACGATGGCGCTGACGCCCTTGTGCTTGGTAAAGTTCTCCTGAACCGTTTGCAGGTCGGCACGCTCGTACAACGGCACGCCCTTGAAGGCGGCCGCATCCACGTCTTCTTTTTCGTCGTACACCACGGCGATGTTCTGCACGCCGATGGCCTGCAATTCGGCGACGATGCGGGGCGCATCCAAATCGCCTTCGTTATGCTGGCCGCCGGTCATGGCAACAGCATCATTGTACAGGATTTTATAGGTAATGTTGGTTTTCGCCGCGGCGGCGGCGCGGATCGCCTGGATGCCGGAATGGTTATAGGTACCATCCCCGAGGTTCTGGAACACGTGTTCGCGGGTCGAGAAATGCGATTCCCCGATCCAGTTTGCGCCCTCGCCCCCCATATGCGTGTATCCCGTGGTCTCGCGGTCCATCCACTGCACCATGTAGTGACAGCCGATCCCTGCGTAGGCGCGGCTGCCTTCGGGCAGTTTGGTCGACGAGTTATGCGGACAGCCCGAACAGAAGTACGGAACACGCGCGGCGATGTCTTCGGCATTGTCGGCACGGCGCGCAGTATCCAGCGCCTCCATCCCCGCTTTGATTCCATCGGTGTTGCGGCCTTCCTCGATCAGAATGCCACCAAGCTTTTCGGCGATCCAGATCGGATCAAGGGCCGCGCGGGTCGGGAACAGCTCTTCGCCATGTTCCATCCCTGCACCGCCGCCTTTATGCCAGCCGTAGACCCGGCGGTGCGTATCGGAAAACAGCGCCTCCTTGATCTGGATTTCGATCAGCTTGCGCTTTTCTTCGACCACAACGACGAGATCCAGCCCCTCTGCCCAGTTGTGAAAGCCCTTCATATCCAGCGGAAAGGTCTGCCCGACCTTGTACAATGTGATGCCCAGCCGTTCGGCTTCGTTTTCGTCGATGTTCAGCAGGCTCATCGCATGCAGCAGATCCAGCCAGTTCTTGCCCGCTGCGACAAAACCGATTTTCGCCCCGGGCTTGCCCCACATGCGCTTGTCGATCTTGTTGGCGTGGGAAAACGCTTCGGCGGCAAAGCGTTTGTGGTCGATCATCCGGGATTCTTGCAGATGCGGCGTGTCGATCAGACGGATGTTCAGCCCGTCTTCGGGCATGTCAAAATCAGGCGTGACCAACTGCATCCGGTGCGGATCACCGTTGACCACCGACGTCGCCTCGACCGTGTCCTTCATTGTCTTGAGGCCAACCCAAAGCCCGGAAAACCGCGACAGCGCCCAGCCGTAGATGCCGTAATCCATGATCTCCTGCACCCCTGCAGGGCTGACGATTGGCATGTAGGCATCCATCATCGCCCATTCCGACTGGTGCAACACGGTCGAGGATTCGCCGGTGTGGTCATCCCCCATCGCCATCAACACACCGCCATGCTTGGACGACCCTGCCATGTTGGCGTGGCGCATCACATCGCCCGACCGGTCCACCCCCGGCCCTTTGCCGTACCACAGGCCAAAGACACCGTCGTATTTCCCCTCGCCGCGCAGTTCCGCCTGCTGCGTACCCCAAAGGGCGGTCGCGGCCAGATCTTCGTTCAAACCGGCCTCGAACAGCACGTCATATTCGGCCAATGGTTTTGCCGCGCGTTCCATCTGCAGATCGACAGCCCCCAGTGGCGATCCGCGATAGCCGGTGACATAGCCTGCCGTATTCAGCCCCGCCGCCCGGTCCCGCGCCTTTTGCATCATCATCATGCGGACCAATGCCTGCGTGCCATTCAGCAACACAGGGGACTTTTCCAAGTCGAACCGATCATTCAGTGAAATCTTTTGCGTACCCATGGCGCGTTCTCCCCTACGTGCAATCAGTTACCTTAACTACACGTTAGGTCACAAAAGCTGACCTGTCTACCATTGTGTTTCTGCTCATTTCGAAGGCAGGTGATCAAGTATTAATGATTGCGTGCTCTATTGATTAATGCTGAGAGATATTATGTTGCAGTGCAGCAAGGCTTAGGGTTGTTTTAGCCGAATATTTAGCGCAAACACGTTCCTCTTAGCCATTTGATCGATCGATACCCGCCACAAAAAGGTAGTCCTCATGGATTGGGACAAGCTCAGAATCTTTCATGCCGTCGCGGACGCCGGCAGCCTGACACATGCGGGTGACAAGTTGAATCTGTCACAATCTGCAGTCAGCCGGCAGATTCGCGGGCTGGAAGAACAGTTGAACACCAACCTGTTCCACCGCCATGCCCGCGGTCTGATCCTTACCGAACAGGGCGAACTGCTGTTTGACGCCACCGTTGCGATGACAAAACGGCTCGATACCGCCTCTGCACGGATTCGCGACAGCGAAGAGGAAATCTTCGGCGAATTGCGCGTCACCACCACCACAGGCTTTGGCACGCTGTGGCTCGCCCCCCGCTTGCCTAAGCTTTACGAGAAATATCCAGACCTCAAGGTCGATCTTATGCTGGAAGAGCGGGTTCTTGACCTGCCCATGCGCGAGGCCGACGTTGCCATCCGCATGAAGGAACCCTCGCAAGCCGATCTGGTGCGCAAGAAGCTGATGATGATCAAGATGTGTTTATACGCATCACCGACCTATCTGGCGGAACACGGCACGCCCCAGCGGCTGGAAGATATGTCGGAACACCGGCTGATCTGCCAGAACACCGACAGCGATCAGGTGAATGCCGGTCTGCAGCTTATCCAGCAGTTGATGATGTACGATGTACGGTCGATGCTGACCGTGAACAACTATTTCGGCGTGCTTCAGGGTGTGATCCACAATCTGGGAATCGGCGTGCTGCCAGACTATCTGACACAGGATTTCCCGGACCTGGTCCAGGTTCTGCCCGATACCGAGTCGGCGGATGTTCCGGTTTTTCTGGCCTACCCCGAAGAATTGCGCACCTCGAAACGGGTCGCGGCCTTCAAGGATTTCGTTCAGGACGAGATCATAAGCCATAGAAAACAACAGCGTGAAAAGGCAAATATGTAGCCATGCACAGATTGCATAGCGGACATGCCTTTAAAATCTGATTCCTGCCTTGAAACAAGCAGAACTGCCGCCTAATTCAGCATCATGAAGACGGAAGCTTTCGGGCTGTCACTTCATACCTCCCTGTTGGACTTGGCCGAGCTTCGCGCTCGGCCTTTTTTTTGGCCGTGAGTCATATGTCCTTTGGCCTTTTCCCCGCGCCAGCGTTCCTCTAAGAGTACCGCCATATCTGCCAAGGGGATATCCACACCATGACCGAACCAGCCATCACGCCAGAGCTTATTGCCAGCCACGGTATCAACGCTGACGAATACCAGCGCATCCTAGACATTATCGGGCGCGAACCCAGCTTTACCGAGCTTGGCATATTCTCGGCCATGTGGAACGAACACTGTTCGTATAAATCCTCCAAGAAATGGCTGCGCACCTTGCCCACCGAAGGACCTCAGGTCATTTGCGGTCCCGGCGAAAACGCAGGCATCGTTGATATCGGCGACGGTCAGGCGCTGGTCTTCAAGATGGAAAGCCACAACCACCCGTCCTACATCGAACCCTATCAGGGTGCAGCGACCGGCGTGGGCGGTATCCTGCGCGATGTCTTTACTATGGGCGCGCGCCCCATCGCGGCAATGAACTCTCTCAGCTTCGGGTCCCCCGAGCATCACAAGACGCGCCAGCTGGTGCATGGCGTGGTCGCAGGCGTTGGCGGCTACGGCAACTGCTTTGGCGTGCCCACGGTCGGCGGTGAAGTCCGCTTTGATACCGCTTATGATGGCAACTGCCTTGTGAACGCGTTTGCCGCCGGCCTGGCCGACACGGACAAGATTTTCTACTCTGCGGCGTCCGGCGTCGGCATGCCGGTTGTCTATCTTGGGGCCAAGACGGGCCGCGACGGCGTTGGCGGTGCCACGATGGCATCGGCAGAATTCGACGACACCATCGAAGACAAGCGCCCCACCGTCCAGGTCGGTGACCCCTTCACCGAAAAGCGCCTGATGGAAGCCACGCTCGAGCTGATGGCGACCGGTGCCGTGATCTCGATTCAAGACATGGGCGCTGCGGGCCTGACCTGTTCCGCCGTCGAAATGGGTGACAAAGGCGACCTTGGTGTCCGCCTGGACCTTGAAAAGGTTCCGACCCGCGAGACCGCCATGACCGCATATGAAATGATGCTGTCGGAATCTCAGGAACGCATGTTGATGGTGCTGCGCCCCGAGCTTGAGGCCGAAGCCAAGGCCGTCTTCGACAAATGGGACCTTGATTTTGCCATCGTTGGCGAAACAATCGCAGAAGATCGCTTCCTAATCGTGCACAATGGCGAAGTCAAAGCCGACCTGCCGCTCAAGGCCCTGTCCGGCAACGCCCCCGAATACGACCGCCCATGGGTGGAAACTCCCGCGGCTGAACCCCTGTCGGACGTGCCGGGCATTGACCCGATCGACGGTTTGCACGCGCTGATTTCCAGCCCGAATTACGCCTCCAAGGCGTGGGTTTACGAGCAATACGACACCATGGTCATGGGCGACAGCGCCCGCACCCCCGGTCTGGGATCCGGCATCGTGCGGGTGCACGGCACCGACAAGGCAATCGCCTTCACCTCGGACGTGACACCGCGCTATGTCATGGCAAACCCCTTTGAGGGCGGCAAGCAGGCCGTCGCCGAAGCCTACCGCAACCTGTGTGCCGTTGGTGCCCTGCCCTTGGCCACCACCGACAACATGAACTTCGGCAACCCCGAAAAGCCCGAGATCATGGGCCAGTTCGTCTGCGCGATCAAAGGCATCGGCGAAGCTGTATCCGCCCTTGATATGCCCATCGTGTCGGGCAACGTGTCGCTGTACAACGAAACCGACGGCAAAGGCATCCTGCCGACGCCCACGATCGGCGCGGTCGGTCTGTTGACCCACACGGATGAAATCATCGGCAAAGATGTGCGCGACGGGCATGTGGCGCTGGTCTTGGGGGCCACCACCGGCCATCTGGGGCAATCCGCCCTGCTGCTGGAGGTCTTCAACCGCCGCGATGGCGACGCCCCCCACGTCGATCTGGACGCCGAGAAAGCCCATGGCACGTTCATCCGCGAGAACCGCGAGATGATCAAAGCCTGCACCGATCTGTCCGATGGTGGCCTTGCGCTGGCCGCGTTCGAACTGGCCGATGCCGCCGGTGTCGGCGTATCGCTGGACGCCTCTGACACACCAACGCTGTTTGGCGAAGATCAGGCGCGCTATCTGATCGCCTGCAACTTTGATCAAGCCGAAGCGCTGATGGTTGCGGCCGCCAATGCGGGGCTTCACCTGGAAAGCGTCGGGAAATTTGGCGGCGATCAGGTTAACTTTGGCGGGTCCGCTGCCCCGCTTGCCGACCTGAGCGCGATCTACCACGGTGCCTTCGGCGCGGCTTTTGCCTAGTCCATCAGCCCCATAAGCCGCGATTTCTCGCCCGTGTCATCGGGGCGGGAAATCACCTGCGCCAGCTCTTCGAGCGACGCGATTGAATGGCCCGCGCGAAAGCTGTCCACATGGGGCAGCATCGCGCGGATGCCCGCCGCCTTTGGCGCAAAACCGTCCCAACGCAAAAGCGGATTAAGCCAGATCAGCCGCCGCGCCGTCAGATGCAGCCGCTGCATGTGCCGCGCCAGATCATCGGGGTTGTCGCGGTCCAACCCGTCAGTGATCAACAGCACCACAGCGCCCTGCCCCATCACGCGCCGCGACCAATCGCGGTTGAACGTCTCGATGCAGGACCCGATGCGTGTGCCGCCTTCCCAATCCTGTGCCTGCGCACCGGCAGCCTTGAGGGCTGCATCCACATCGCGGGTCGCCAGATGGCGGGTAATATTTGTAAGCTGTGTCCCGAAGGTAAAGGCATGCACCTTTGCCCAGCCAGCCCCCTTGGCGTTGCTGACCGCGTGAAGAAAATGCAGAACCGTGCGGGAGTATTGGCTCATCGAGCCGGATATATCGCACAGAACCACCAGATTGGGATAGCGCGGGCGTGGTTTCTTCAGGGCGAGGTTTTGCATCTCGCCGCCCCGGCGCAGGGCTGCGCGCATGGTTTTTTGAATATCGATGCGCCCTTGCGGCGATGTCATGCTGCGCCGCGATGGCATGGGTTTTACCGGCAAGGTCAGCCGTGCCAGCATCCGCTTGGCCTGCGCCATTTCAGCCAGGCTCATCTGTTCAAAATCCAGTGTCCTCAGACGCTCTTGTGCCGACATGGTCAGGCTGGCATCCACCTCGACCAGGGTTTCTTCTGGTTCGCTTTCTTCGCCTTCTTCTTGCTGGGGGGCTTGCGCTCCGTCAAGCAGTGCCTCGGCCGCACGCTTTTCGGCGGCTTGAGCGGGTCGGTCTTCCTGTACGCCGCGAATGGCGGGCAACATCGCGGCCATCATATGCTCAAGATAGCGCGGGTCGCGCCAATATAGCCGGAAAAGCTGTGCAAAGACGGTGCGGTGTTCGGGACGGTTCACGAAGCAGGCGTGGAGCGTCCAGTAGAAATCGACCTTGTCGGTAAATCCTGCCGCCTCGACCGCGCGAATGGCGTCAACGATGCGGCCCGGCCCGATCGGCAGGCCCGCGCGGCGGAGCGCACGGGCAAAATGGGTGATGTTGCCTGCGAGCTTCGGGTTCTCGGGGAGTTCGAGGGGGAGATGTTCCATGGTGCCTTTTATGTCAT
>NZ_DS999213.1:278113-283712 GCF_000156335.1 Roseobacter sp. GAI101 | reverse complement strand
GTATCTGCAATGACTTCGGGGCTGAGGGTGATGACATCCAGCGCCAGCAGGCATTTGGCCCAGTCGATTGTTTCGGCAACGCCGGGTTTTTTGAACAGGTCTTCGGTGCGCAGTTGCTGGACGAAGGCGACGACTTCGCGGCTGAGGGAGTCGGAGGCTTCGGGGGCACGCGCCTTGAGAATTTCCATCTCGCGGTCGAAATTCGGGTAGTCTACCCAGTGATACAGACAGCGGCGCTTGAGCGCATCATGGACTTCGCGTGTGCGGTTGGAGGTGAGGATCACAATGGGGGGTTCGGGCGCTTTGATCGTGCCAAGTTCGGGGATCGTTACCTGAAAATCGCTGAGCGCTTCGAGCAGGAAGGCCTCGAACGGGGCGTCGGTGCGGTCGAGTTCATCGATGAGCAGGATCGGCGCACCACGTTCATCCGGTCGCATGGCCTCGAGCAGCGGACGTTCAATGAGGAAATCATCGCTGAACAATTCGGTGGTGAGCGCTTTGCGGGAGGTATCGCCCGCCGCCTCGGCCGTGCGGATGGCGACCATCTGTGCGGGGAAGTTCCATTCATAGACCGCAGAGGACGCGTCAAGCCCCTCGTAACATTGCAGGCGGATCAGCTTGCGGTTCAGCCCGGCGGCCAGTGCCTTGGCGATTTCGGTCTTGCCGACCCCTGCTTCGCCCTCGAGGAAAAGCGGGCGGCCCAAGGTCAGGCTGAGAAACACCACGGTGCCCAATGCGCGCCCGCAGATGTAGCCCTCGCCTTCCAGCATGGCTTGCACGGCATCGATGGATGATAGGTCATTCATGGCGTTCCCCCCCTTGCGCGCCTTTTGCGCGCCTCTTGTTGACATGCAAAGGTGCATCCTGATCCCGCGCGGTCAAGGGCATTGGCCTTTTGACGGGCAGATTGTCCTGAAGCATGGGCAGCGATCCACCTATGGTCAGGGGTTTATCCAAGACTGTGCTTTAAATGCGCATGCAATTTCCGTATTTTCGCCGCAATACACGATTAGCACGGCCCAAAGGCGCGTTGAAATCGTGCGGAAAAACCATTGAGGACATGACGATGATCGATGCACCCTTTACGATCGAGACATCTTTGGTGGGTCTGCCCAAGGATGAATGGCTGCTTGCCATCGCGGAAGTTGCCGAAAAGGATGGTTTCTGCCAAAATCTTGGCGACAAGCATCACGCAATTTTCGTGGAACGCAGCCCGACCCTGCTGGTGACCTTCGAGACCGTCAGCGGCATGCGTGCATTGTCGAGCCTTTCGCAGCCTTTGGGGTGGGATCTGGTGCGCAACTATGGCTGGTCCAACCTGTGCATCGCGTCCGAAGGCGATACCTGGTTTCGCGACCCTTCGGTTTACGCGTGCTTTGACCGGCTGGTTGACGACGGATTCTTTGATGAATTCGATAAGGTCGTTTTTTACGGTGCGGGGCCTGCCGGCTATGCCGCAGCGGCCTATTCGGTTGCCGCCCCCGGCGCGTGGGTTGTCGCGATACAGCCCCAGGCAACCCTGGACCCCAGGATCACCGAATGGGATGACCGCTTCAAGGAAATGCGCCGCACCGATTTTTCATCACGCTATGGATATGCGCCCGATATGCTGGACGCTGCCGAGGCGGCTTTTGTTCTGTACGACCCGAAAGTCGCGCTGGATGCCATGCACGCCAGCCTTTTTACACGGCCCAACGTCACCAAGCTGCGGATGCGCCACATGGGCGTGGCGCTGCAATCGGAACTGCTGCAGCTGGACCAGTTGGAAACCTTGCTGAGCCTTGCCGTCGATGGAACCCTGGACACCCTGACCTTTGCTGATCTTTACCGCTCGCGCCGCGACCATCGCAATTACCTCAAGGCACTGCTGGTCGCCCTGGAAGCGGATGACCGCACCCAGCTGATCCTGCATCTGTGCCGCTATGTGAATGCGCGGATGCCCGCGCCACGTTTCGTGCGCAAACAAAAGCTGATCGAGGCGGAAATGCAGATGAACGAGCCCGTGCGGAACAGCCGAGGATGCGAACGCCGAAGAGCCCTCGCCAGACGGAGAGCTAAAGAAAGCAGCCCCCTAGCGCCGATCCCGACCCTGTGCTAGCACAACCGGCATGACACAGACCCTCACGCTTCGACGTCCCGATGACTGGCACCTGCACCTGCGCGATGGCGACATGCTGCGCGCTGTTCTGCCATATACCTCAGCGCATTTTGCCCGTGCAATCATCATG
The DNA here is from genome assembly GCF_000156335.1 of Roseobacter sp. GAI101. Taxonomy (GTDB): domain Bacteria; phylum Pseudomonadota; class Alphaproteobacteria; order Rhodobacterales; family Rhodobacteraceae; genus Sulfitobacter. Next base: position 281,484 of record NZ_DS999213.1, on the reverse strand, counting down.
CCCAACCTGGTGCCCCCGGTGGTGCGCGGCGCGGATGCAGCCGCCTATCGCGACCGGATTCTGGCGGCTTTGCCAGAGGGTGCGGATTTCACCCCGCTGATGACCCTGTATCTGACCGAGGATACAGACCCCGATGACGTTGCCGCAGCCCATGCCAGCGGTCTGGTCAAGGCCGTAAAGCTTTATCCCGCCGGAGCCACCACCAATTCCGCAAGTGGCGTGTCCGATTTCGACAAGGTCGCTCCTGTTTTGGAACGCATGGCCGAGATCGGATTGCCGCTGTGCACCCATGGCGAAGTCACCGACCCGCAGGTCGATATCTTTGATCGCGAGGCAGTGTTTATCGAGCGCGTGATGGACCCGATCCGCACCCGGCACCAAGGCCTGAAAGTGGTGATGGAACATATCACGACCGCCGATGCCGCCGATTACGTCCGCTCTGCCGCACAGAATCTGGCGGCCACGATCACCACGCACCATCTGGTCATCAACCGGAACCACATTCTGGCCGGGGGAATCAAACCGCACTATTATTGTCTGCCCGTCGCAAAGCGCGAGACCCACCGTCTGGCCCTGCGCCAAGCGGCAACCTCCGGTGACGCGCGGTTCTTTCTGGGAACAGATTCGGCCCCGCACACGGATGCCAACAAACTGCTGCCCTGTGGGTGCGCGGGCTGCTTTTCCGCGCCCAATACCATGTCGATCTTGGCGGAAGTGTTCGAACAGGATAGCGCGCTTGACCATCTTGAAGCGTTTTGCGCGCTGAATGGGCCTACGTTTTATGGCTTGCCCGTAAACGAGGCGACCCTGACGCTGACCCGCACACCGGCCAGCTACCCTGCGCAGATCGACACGCCGGAAGGCCCGGTGACCGTGTTTGACCCAATGATGCCGCTAAACTGGAGCGTTAGCGCAGATTGAGGGGCCTGTGGCATAGACTTTATGCCTTCGGCGAGGATATTTGAAAGCCAGAGAAGCCATGGGCTTGGACAAAAAGGACGATACCGCATGATCCCCACCAGCTATCCCGACTCGACAGAAATGGCGCGCCTGACTGCGCGCATGCTGCTGGAGATCAAGGCCGTGCATTTCAACGCGACCGAGCCGTTTACGCTGGCGTCGGGCCTGCCAAGCCCCACCTATATCGACTGCCGAAAGCTGATCAGCTATCCGCGCATCCGTGCCACCTTGATGGATTTCCTGACCGTCACCGTGATGCGTGACGCAGGGTTCGAGGCGTTCGACAACATCGCCGGTGGCGAGACTGCGGGCATCCCCTTTGCCGCAATGGTGGCGGAACGCATGGCGTTGCCGATGACCTATGTGCGCAAGAAACCCAAAGGTTATGGCCGTAATGCACGCATAGAAGGTGAGATGACCGAGGGTCAGCGGGTGCTGCTGGTCGAGGATCTGACCACTGATGGCGGTTCAAAGATCAGCTTTGTCGACGCGATTCGGGAAACCGGCGCGACCTGCGCGCATACAGCGGTGATTTTCTACTACGGGATTTTTCCGGAAACCGAAAAGACATTGGGTGACCATGGGGTTAGCCTGCACAGCCTGTGTACCTGGTGGGATGTTCTGGCCGAAGCCAAGGCGCAAGGGGCGTTTGATGCGGCAACGCTGACAGAGGTTGAGGCGTTTTTGAACGCGCCGAAAGAATGGCAGGATGCTCGGAAAACCACCTAAGCCACCCACAGTATCTGGTGATTAGTGGTGCAATTGCACGCGACATGCAGTACGCTAGCGGTGATTTCAGGTTATCCACAACTTATATGATTTGCACGGTGCCTGACACCTCGGCTATGTGGAAGGCCGGGGCAAAAAAAAAGTGGGGCATGGGTAGATGAACGAGATTTCCAGCATCAACGGCAATCAGCTGACGGTTCAGGCAGCAGAGAGCATGCCCCATTCCATCGAAGCCGAACAGCAGCTGTTGGGCGCGATCCTGACCAACAATGACATCTACGACCGCGTGGCGTCGATCATCGGGCCAAAGCATTTTTACGACCCCGTTCATGCCCGGATTTTCGAGATTGCCAGCGCCCGGATCGCCAAGAACAACCTTGCCTCGCCCGTGACGCTCAAGGCGTTCATGGAGGATGACGAAGGCCTCAAGGAGCTGGGCGGGCCGGCTTATCTGGTGCGCCTTGCCGGGGCAGCCATCAGTGCGTTTGCCGTGCGCGACTATGCGCAGATGATCTATGATCTGGCCGTGCGCCGGGATCTGATCCAGCTGGGCCGCGATATTTCCGCCAAGGCCGCGCAGGTGGATGTGGCGTCGGAGCCGCGCGAACAGATCGTCGAGGCCGAGCAGCAGCTTTACAAGCTGGCCGAACAGGGCCAGGCGGAAAGCGGATTTCAAAGCTTTCTCAAGGCGGTAACCGACGCTGTGAATGTTGCCAACGCCGCGTATCAGCGCGATGGCGGGCTGTCTGGTGTATCTACCGGCTTGATTGACATGGATAAAAAGCTGGGCGGCTTGCACCCGTCCGACCTTTTGATCCTTGCCGGCCGTCCGTCCATGGGGAAAACCTCGCTTGCGACGAACATCGCTTATAACGTTGCCAAAGCGTACCGCCGTGGCACGTTGCATGACGGCACCGAGGGTGCGGTGGATGGCGGCGTCGTTGGGTTTTACAGCCTCGAGATGAGCGCGGAACAATTGGCGTCGCGGATCTTGTCGGAAGCCGCCGAAATCCCGTCGCAGCAAATTCGGTCGGGTGACATGACCGAGACCGAATTCCGCCGTTTCGTGGATGCAGCCAAGGCACTGGAGGCCTGCCCGCTATATATCGATGACACGCCCGCCCTGCCGATCAGCCAGCTGTCTGCCCGCGCACGGCGTCTGAAACGGACCCACGGGCTGGACCTATTGATCATCGACTATCTTCAGCTGGTGCGTGGTACAGGCAAAAATGAAAACCGGGTGAACGAAATTTCGGAAATCACCATGGGTCTCAAGGCCATCGCCAAAGAGCTTCATATTCCGGTCATCGCCCTGTCCCAGCTGTCGCGTCAGGTGGAAAACCGCGAAGACAAGCGCCCGCAGCTGTCGGACTTGCGCGAATCCGGGTCGATCGAACAGGACGCCGACGTCGTGATGTTCGTGTTCCGCGAAGAATATTACAAAGAGCGTGAAAAGCCCGGCGATCACGAACTGGACAAGATGGCAATCTGGCAAGAAGAGATGGAGCGCTTGCATGGCCGCGCCGAAGTCGTGATCGGCAAGCAGCGGCACGGGCCGATCGGCACCGTCGACCTTAGTTTTGAGGGGCGCTTTACCCGCTTCGGCAACCTTGTGAAGCCATGGCAAAGCAACGACAACGACCAGGAGTTTTAAGCCCGGGCCGATCCATGTCTTAGGGTCA
>NZ_DS999213.1:269576-278093 GCF_000156335.1 Roseobacter sp. GAI101 | reverse complement strand
GCCCGCCTTTTCCTTGCAGGGCGCAGATGGGTTTACTCGGGCGCTTTGACTTCGAACCTCAGACCCTTGGCCGAATCCTTGGCGAACCCTTTCCAATAGCTGTGGTCTTCCTTGGGCGTGCCGTCTTCGTTCATTGACCAGACGCCATCGTTGGAATTTTCAACCAGCTCAAGATACTCGCCTGCCGTCTCATTCCCCTTGAGGTAGAGATCCATCCACGCGCTTACGAAATGCTGCGCGATATTGTTCATCCGCGCTGTGTTCCAGACTGCATCGGTGTAGTGCGCCGATACGTTGAACCCCAGCCGTTCGTCATCGCGAAAAGATTCCTCAGGGGCCGGCATGGGGGCTGCGGTATTATGGCCGCCGTTTTCAAAGGTCAAAAGGCTGCGGTTGGTACCGCTGGCATTTTCCCAGATCGCCCGCACACCTTTTTCATAAAGCGATGTCATATCTTCGGACCCCGCCATGAACAGCATCGGTATCTTGATGCCGCTTAGCCCTTCGGCGTCCCAAAAGCCGGTGTTCATGCCCCAGGGGCCGATCGCAACGGCGGTCTTGATGCGTGGATCGGGCAGCGCGTTATGGGTGTCCGACCCCGCCTGATGGATCGCCAACGTGCCATGTGGTGCACCCCAGGTATAACCGATCGACGCTTCGGTCACGCCACCCCCCGAGGTGATGACAGCCCCGTAGCCGCCCATCGAATAACCGACGATGCCGGCGGTATCAGCATTGACCAACCCGTTCAGGAAAGAGGCTTCATCACCGGACAGCCGCGCCATTTCATCCAGCACGAACAGCTGATCAAGGGATCGGTTCACCAGGGTCGATCCGAAAGCCGCCTGCGTGCGATAAGTCGAATCCGTGTGGTCGATCGACGCGACGACATATCCCTTGGAGGCGATGTTTTCCGCCAGATGCGACATCAAGAAACGGTTCCCCGGATAGCCGTGCGATACGATGACCAGCGGATAGGCCGTGCCTGTCGCGGGGTCCGCATCGCGCATCGCCTGACCGTTCAGCGTCACCTCGGTGGTGGCGTCGCGCAGGAATGCCTTGAAATCAGTCGCCCCCGTCGCACCGTCGGCAGCCGGGTACCAGACTTCGACCGTCAATGGCCGGTCGTACACCGGCAACGTGTCGGGCTTTGGCGCGGCAGGGTCGATGGACAGAATGTCGATCTGGTCTGCATGCAACAGTTCGATCTGGCGGACGCCGACCGCCATGTCGCCATAAGCGGCCAACTTGGGCGCATTGGGCAATTGCGTATCAATCCGGTTTTCTGCCATGGCCATCGGCGCAGCAAAGCCCGCCACGACGGCCAACACTGGCGTTAGTTTGCTTCTCTGGGTCAACATCGGTTCTCCTCCCGTTAGATCGGGCACTTTTTCGCACCCTGACTTTTGTCAGGCTCAGGCTACCGTGTTCAGCTTGCCATGCAAGTAAAACGCGAAATTGCCGTAACGGCACTTGCATCCAGCCGTTGGCCCAGCGCAAAACCGCCGAACCCCGCCACCATGATTTCCTGCGGCAATCCTACACCCCGTTTCATTGCGGTTTTATGTCGGATCCGGCTGTTTGCCACATGCAGTCCCTGTGATTGGGCTGTGCATGAAAGCCTTGCACGCGAAACCGCGCATAATTCTGCGGACCGTGATGCACCCCCCATTGACCTGCGCTGCCATCCTGTCAAAACACGGCTCATGACAACAGCAACACTCACCATCGACCTGCACGCGATTGCCGCCAATTGGCACATGCTCAACCGCATGTCCCAAGGCCAGACCGGTGCCGTGGTCAAAGCCGACGCTTACGGGCTGGGCATCGACCGCGTGGCCCCCGTTTTGGCACAGGAAGGCGCGCGCCAGTTTTTTGTCGCGACCACCAAGGAAGGCGTGGCCCTGCGTCGCGTGCTGGGCCCCGGCCCCGCGATCAATTTGTTTGCAGGACACATGCCGGGCGACGCCGAAAAGATCAGGTCAGCGCAGCTTACCCCCATGATCAACTCTGTCGACCAGTTGATCGGTCATGTCGAAACCCTGCCTGGCCACCCCTTTGGCCTGCAACTCAACACCGGGATGAATCGCCTTGGCATGGATGCCTCCGAATGGGGTGCCCTGCGCGACATCGCGCTTAGCCAGCACCCAAGGCTGATCATCTCGCATCTGGCCTGCGCGGATGAACCGGGCCACAAGATGAACGCAGCCCAGCTTAAATCCTTTCGCGATATGACCGCGGGGCTTAAAATTCCGCTGTCGCTTGGCGCGACGGGGGGCATTCTGCTGGGGGCCGACTATCACTTCAGTCTGACCCGTCCCGGCATCGGACTGTATGGCGGTCTGCCTTTCGTTGATGCGCAACCGGTCGTGACGCTGGATCTGCCAGTCATCCAAGTCCGCGAAGTCCCTGCCGGCGGCTCTGTCGGCTACGCCTGCGGCTGGATCGCACCACGGCCGTCGCGCATTGCAACGGTGTCCGGCGGCTACGCGGACGGCCTGATCCGTGCGATGGGCAATGGCGCGACCATGACCCATAACGGGACCAAGGTGCCTGTGGTGGGGCGCGTGTCGATGGATCTGATCACCGTCGACATCACCACCCTGACGGATACACCCGGCCACCTGCAACTGCTCGGACAGCACCAGTCGGTTGACACGGTTGCCGGGTTTGCAGGCACCATCGGCTATGAAATCCTGACCTCGCTTGGCCCCCGTTACGACCGGGTCTATCTGACGTGAGGTTTTTGGCGGCCCTTGGGCGTTTGACCTTGGCCGCCCTTGCAACGATCGGCAGCGTTACCCTTTTTGCCTGTTCCGCGCTGGTCCACATCTTTCGCCCACCGTTTTATGCGGGCCAATTCGGGACCGCTCTGGTGCAGATCGGCTGGCTGTCCTTGCCCGTGGTAGGGCTGACAGCGCTGTTTACCGGCGGCGCGCTGGTCATGCAGATCTATGCCGGCGGCGCGCGGTTCAACGCCGAAGCCGTGGTGCCCCAGATCGTCGCCATCGGAATGGTGCGCGAACTTGGCCCCGTGCTGGTCGGTCTGATGGTCGCCGCCCGTGTGACCGCAGCCATCGCCGCCGAAATTGCCACGATGAAGGTCACCGAACAGCTTGATGCGCTGATAACCCTGTCCACCGACCCGATGCGCTATCTGACGGTGCCGCGGGTGCTGGCCGCCCTGCTGGCGGTGCCGTTGCTGGTGGCGGTGGGTGATATCATCGGCATCATGGGCGGCTATTTTGTCGCCACCGGCTCACTGGGCTTCAGTTCCGGGGCCTATCTGCGCAACACCGTGAATTTCCTCGAACCCCTCGACATCGCGTCATCCTTGATCAAGGGAACGGCTTTCGGCCTGATCGCCGCACTGATGGGCTGCTATTTCGGCCTGAATGCCGGACGCGGCGCACGCGGTGTAGGCCGCGCGACCAAGTCCGCAGTCGAGGCGGCGGCAATCCTGATCCTCGCCGCCAATTTCATTCTCACAGCCGTGATTTTCGCCCTATGATCACACTCACAAATATCCACAAATCATTCGACGGCACAGCCGTCCTGCGCGGCGTCACGCTGACCCTGCCCGAAGGCAAGTCAACCGTCGTGATCGGCACATCAGGCAGCGGAAAATCGGTGCTGATGAAGTCGATCCTGGGCCTCGTCACGCCAGACGGCGGCACCATCACGCAAAACGGCACCCCCCTGAACCATGCCGCCTTCCTGAATGATTTCGGCATGTTGTTCCAGGGTGCCGCCCTTTTCGACAGTCTGCCCATCTGGCAGAACGTCGCCTTCCGGCTGCTGCGCCAGATGCCCAAACCGCAGGCCCGCGCTATCGCAGTTGAAAAACTCGCCCGCGTAGGTCTTGATGCCGATGTTGCCGACCGCCTGCCCGCGATGCTGTCGGGGGGCATGCAGAAACGCGCAGGGCTTGCGCGCGCCATCGCCACCGACCCGAGAATACTGTTTTTCGATGAACCGACCACAGGACTCGACCCGATCATGGCCCGTGCCATCAACGATCTGATCCGCGACATCGTGCTCGAAACCGGCGCGACCACCCTCACCATCACCCACGACATGACGACGCTGCACACCATAGCAGACCACGTCGCGCTCCTCGACGCCGGCGAAATCCGCTGGCAAGGCACGCCGGCCGAAATGCGCCAATCCAAAGATGGCAAGCTGAACGCCTTCCTCTTCTCTGGCTCTTAAATATCCTCGCCGAAGGCACCGATCTGCGCCCCGCAGATCGCAAATATCGAATGGCGCGTGAGCGCCGCCTGCCTTAGACAGCCCCCATGCTGCGCGCGCTGAACCTGTCCCTCCTTATCCTCTACCCCATCGCCTGGGCCGCCCCCATGCTGCGCGCGGGTCTGTTGCCGCTTTTCGGGCTCACTGAAATCTCCGTTCTCAGTGGTCTGCAATCGCTTTGGGCCTCTGACATCTTTCTGGCACTGGTTGTCACCGTTTTTGCGCTGATAGCTCCCATGCTCAAGACGATCGGGCTGGCCCTCGTCCAGTTTGACTTGCTCGGCCCCCGCGCCATGCCCGCGCTCGTGCTTATGGGCAAACTTGCGATGGCCGATATCTTCCTGATCGCGCTATACATAACCATCGCCAAAGGCATCGGCATCGGCCGGTTAGAGGTCGCGTGGGGCCTCTATCTTTTCACCGGCTGTATCCTCGCGTCCCTGTGGGTAAGTTGGAAAACGCAGCAAACTTTGCAAGACAGGCGGGCAGCGCGCTAGGACGCATCTGCACCCCCATGCCTGCGACGCTGCCCTCGCGGCAGACCATGACAGCCCCGTCGCTTTTGCTTTGACCTCGCCCGCGGGGTCGGCCAGAAAGGCGCATGGCAAAAACTCCCGTCACATTCTCCTGCACCTCCTGCGGTGCAACTTACAACAAATGGTCCGGCCGCTGCGACGGCTGCGGCGAATGGAACACGATCCAGCAAGACAAGGGCATTTCGGCGGGCCCACCCAGCAAGTCGCTGGGGACCAAGCGCGGGTCGGCGATGGTCCTGACCGACCTCAGCACCAAGGAAGCCCCACCGCCGCGCAGCCAATCGGGCATTGCGGAACTTGACCGCGTTCTGGGCGGCGGTCTGGTGGCGGCGTCGGCCATTCTGGTGGGCGGCGATCCGGGCATCGGCAAATCGACCCTTCTGTTGCAGGCGGCGGCCCATTTTGCCCGCAGCGGGTTGAAAACCATCTATGTCAGCGGCGAAGAAGCCTCCGCCCAGGTCCGGATGCGCGCACAGCGCCTTGGGCTGGCGGATGCGCCGGTCAAACTGGCCGCCGAAACCAACCTGCGCGACATCCTGACCACCCTCGAGGCCGAACGCCCCGACCTTGCGATCATCGATTCGATCCAGACCATGTGGGCGGACAATGTCGAAAGCGCGCCCGGCTCGGTGTCTCAGGTCCGCGCATCGGCACATGAACTGACCAGTTTTGCCAAACGCACGGGCGTGTCGGTGATTCTTGTCGGCCACGTCACCAAAGACGGTCAGATCGCCGGCCCCCGTGTCGTCGAACATATGGTCGATACCGTGCTGTATTTCGAAGGCGAACGCGGCCACCAGTTCCGCATCCTGCGCGCCGTAAAGAACCGCTTTGGCCCCTCGGATGAAATCGGCGTATTCGAGATGACCGGTCAGGGCTTGGCCGAAGTCACCAACCCGTCAGCACATTTCCTGTCCGAACGCGGCGAACCATCGCCCGGATCGGTGGTTTTCGCAGGCATCGAAGGCACCCGGCCCGTGTTGTGCGAATTGCAGGCGCTGGTTGCACCCTCCCCCCATTCCCAGGCGCGGCGCACGGTTGTGGGCTGGGACGGCGGACGGCTGGCGATGATCCTTGCCGTGCTCGAGGCCCGCTGCGGCATCCCTTTTGCCGGATTGGACGTCTACCTGAACGTGGCGGGCGGCATGAAGATCTCGGAACCCGCCGCCGATCTGGCAGTGGCGGCCGCCTTGCTCAGCGCGCGAGAGGATGTGGCATTACCCGCCGAAACCGTGGTTTTTGGCGAAATCAGCCTGTCTGGTGCCCTAAGACCAGCCACCCAGACCGAAAACAGGTTGAAAGAGGCGCAGAAACTTGGTTTTACCAGCGCCATAGCGCCTGCCGGTGGTAAACCCGTAGGCAAGAACGGCATAGCGCTTAACACGATGAGCGATCTTACCGGATTTGTAGGCGAAATTTTCGGGGCTGGCTGATAGCCCCCACGAGGAAGGCAAGACTATCATGGAAGGCTTTACCATTATTGACGGGGTTGTGGCGCTTGTCATAGTCATGTCTGCGCTTCTCGCCTACGGGCGCGGTCTGGTACGCGAATTGATGGCCATCGTCGGCTGGATCGCCGCCGCAGTGCTGGCATTTCTGTTCGCGCCGCAGGTCGAACCGCTGGTGTCGGAAATCCCTGTTGTGGGGGAATTCCTCGCGGACAGCTGCGAATTGTCGGTCATCGGGGCCTTCGCAATTGTCTTTGCGCTGGCGTTGATCGTGGTGTCGCTCTTCACACCCCTGTTTTCATCGCTCGTGCAGCGGTCGGTACTGGGCGGGCTGGATCAGGGGCTGGGCTTTTTGTTCGGCGTGGCCCGTGGGCTGCTGCTCGTCGTAATCGCGTTTTTCGTTTACGATACGGTCATCACCGACCAGAGCTTTACGATCGTGGACGACAGCCGCGCGGCACAGGTCTTTGGCCGCTTTACCGACCGGATCGAAGAACAGAACCCCGAAGCGGCACTTGGCTGGATCACCACACGCTACGAAGCGCTTGTCGGGGCCTGCGATACACCGACCTGAAACGGAACCAAATTCACCCGAAAGGGCCGTCCTTTGCCAAGGGCGGCCCTTTTGCCGTTTCAGGCCTGTGCCTTAACATTCAGCACTTCTAAATGTGACAGCGGGGTGACAACCCCTGCTCAACACCCTACATAGTGCGTGTCTTCTTCCCCGGAATCGGAGCTGCCCCGTTGTCCAAGATCATGCCCCCCGCACATCCTTTTGACTCCTCGTACCTGCGAGACGCCGATGACGGCGATAAACTGAAAGAAGAATGCGGGGTTTTCGGCGTTGTCGGCGTAGCCGACGCATCAAACTTTGTCGCCCTCGGGCTGCACGCCCTGCAACATCGCGGCCAGGAAGCCGGCGGGATCGTCAGCTACGATCCCGAAGCGGGTTTCCAATCCGCCCGTCGCTTTGGCTATGTGCGCGATAACTTCACCTCGCAGAAGATCATGGAAACCCTGCCAGGCGAACTGGCAATCGGCCATGTGCGCTATTCGACATCCGGCAACAAGGGCCAGACGGCGATCCGCGACGTGCAGCCGTTTTTCGGTGAATTCGCCATGGGCGGGGCGGCGATTGCCCATAACGGCAACATCACCAACGCAAACGCCCTGCGCCGCGAACTGATCGAACGCGGGTCGATTTTTCAGTCCTCCTCGGACAGCGAATGCATCATCCACCTGATGGCGCGGTCCTTGCAGCGCAACATCCCTGAACGCATGGAAGACGCGCTGCGCCGTGTCGAGGGCGCATTTTCGATCGTTGCCATGACCCGCACCAAGCTGATCGGCGTGCGCGACCCCTTGGGCGTGCGGCCGCTGGTTCTGGGCAAGGTCGGCGACGGCTGGGCGCTCAGCTCGGAAACCTGCGCGCTTGACATCATCGGTGCCGAACTCGTCCGCGAGATCGAACCGGGCGAGATGGTGGTGATCACCGCCAGGGGCGTTGAAAGCCATTTCCCCTTCCGCCGCGTGCCGTCGCGGTTCTGCATCTTTGAACACGTCTACTTCAGCCGCCCCGACAGCATCATCGGGGGGCGCTCCGTCTATGAAACCCGCGAAGCCATCGGCCGCGAACTGGCCAAGGAAAGCCCGGTCGACGCCGATCTGGTCTGCCCCGTCCCGGACAGCGGCACGCCTGCGGCGATCGGGTTCAGCCTCGAATCGGGCATTCCCTATGCAATGGGAATCATCCGCAACCAATACATGGGCCGCACATTCATCGAACCGACGGAACAGATCCGCAACATGGGTGTGCGTCTCAAGCTCAACGTCAACCGTGCGCTGATCAAGGGCAAGCGGGTCATTCTCGTGGACGATTCGGTGGTACGCGGCACGACCAGCCGCAAGATCAAGGAAATGATCCTTGACGCGGGTGCCAAGGAAGTCCACTTCCGCATCGCATCGCCCCCGACCGCATGGCCCTGCTTTTACGGCGTCGACACGCCGCAGCGCGAAAAGCTGCTGGCCGCGACCATGTCCGAAGAAGAAATGCGCGAGCATCTTCAAGTCGATAGCCTCAAGTTCATCTCGATTGACGGTCTGTACCGCGCGGTCGGAGAGGCCGAAGGCCGCAACGCCAAATGCCCGCAATATTGCGACGCCTGCTTTACCGGCGACTATCCGGTCAAACCTGCCGACCAGATCAATCAGGGTTTCCAGATGAAGCCAGCGGCCGAATAGGCACCACGACAAACCAGCCCTTACCAGGGCACATCAAGGGC
>NZ_DS999213.1:211480-269556 GCF_000156335.1 Roseobacter sp. GAI101 | reverse complement strand
GTCCGCGTCCGTGTCGCGGCGCGGGCATGCCAATGGTTAAGGAAGCGCGATTTACGCGCGTGAAATCGGGAGCTGAACATTCGGTGCCTCTGTACGCTCTGGTGGCGTTTGCCAGAGCATAGCGCTGGTTGTGCGCTGAGTCACCGCATTTTGGCATCAAAGGGGTCAGGACGCTGACGATCATCAGCGCTCAGGCGCGGCAGCCTAGTCCGCCTTGCGCAAGCAAGCGATGTAAAAACCGTCCATCCCGCCTAGATCTGCCCAGTAATCAGGACGCAGCCGCAGCCCTCCTTCAGAGGATATCCAAGAAGGATCAATGCCGGGAACGCTCAGGGCGCTTTGATCGACGCTCATGTCCGAATGACGCTCGAGGGCTTCGTCCACCTGCACTTCGCCTTCGTCGGGCAGCAGCGAACAGGTACAGAAAACCAAACGCCCACCAGGGTTCAGCAGCGACCACGCATGGTCGATCAACTCGGCTTGCAGCTCGATCAACTCGCCGAATTCGGACCCGTCTTTGGCATGGGGCAAATCGGGGTGGCGGCGGATCGTACCCGTGGCCGAACAGGGTGCATCCAGCAAGATGCCGCCCTTCTTCGATCAAGCACAGGCAAACCCCTGCCGATCCCTAAGCCAGTCTTTGCCAGCCGCACCATAGTCACCTTTTCCGCCCCCGCGGCCTTTGCTAGCCCACGCGCAGCAAGCCCGGCCAACCCGGTCCGGCGAAAAGAGGCACACATGACCACTACCACTGACGGCACACCAACCCCGGCCAAAGTCGTGAATCTGGCAACCCAGCAAGCCGCTTTGCCGAAACTTACCCTGCTTGGCACCTTCGGCAGCCTGACCAACCCCGGTGCGTTGATCCGCGACAAGCATGGCGCGATCCACCGCGTCCGCCTGAACGACACCATCCCCGACGGCATCGTCGCCGCGATCGGCAACGACAGCCTGGTTCTTGCAAGCAGGGGCCGCGCCATAACGCTGAAACTGCCAAAGGGCTAACCCCTTGACGGGCCGCCCCCGCTAAGGCAAAGCGCGACCTATGACAAAAACAGCCCTCATCACCGGCGCGTCCCGCGGCCTTGGTGCCGCCCTTGCCGAAGCGCTTTGCGACAGCCATCACATCATCGCGGTGGCCAAGACAACCGGCGCACTGGAAGAACTTGACGACCGCATCCAGGCGCGCGGCGGCAGTGCCACCCTTGCTCCGATGGACATCACGAACGACGCGGCGATGGCAACGCTGTGCCGCGGCATCTTCGATCGCTGGGGCAGCCTTGACCTGTGGTTGCACACGGCGGTCCACGCCGCCCCGCTTACCCCGACAGATCACATCGACGCCAAGGATATGGCAAAATCCGTCGCTGCCAACATCACGGCCACCTCGACGCTGATCACCTATGTCTCGCCGCTGCTGGGCCAAGCGGGACAGGCCGTGTTTTTCGACGACCCGGTGATCGCGACCAAATTCTTCGGCAGCTACGGGGCCACAAAGGCCGCTCAAATCGCCCTTGCGCGCAGCTGGCAGGCCGAAACAGCCCAGATCGGCCCCAAGGTCCATATCGTGACCCCTGCCCCCATGCCCACGGCCACCCGCGCACGCTTTCATCCCGGCGAAGACCGCGCGGCCTTGCACAGCCCCCAGTCTCAGGCAGACAAGATTATCGCATCACTTTCCGCTTCTCTGGCTTAAAAATATCCTCGCCGAAGGCTCCCACCTTGCCGCGCCTACATCCGTCGCTTATCAAGGCGAAAAGAGGATAGTATGCGCATTCTGATTACCAACGATGACGGCATTCACGCACCCGGCCTAAAGACACTCCATGCGATTGCAACCGACCTCGCGGGTCCCGATGGCGAGGTCTGGACCGTGGCCCCCGCCTATGAACAATCCGGCGTTGCCCATTGCATCAGCTACACCCGGCCGATGATGGTCGAACGGATCGGCAAGCACCAGTTTTCCGTCGAAGGCAGCCCGGCTGATTGCGTTCTGGCCGCCTTGCACGATTCCATGAAGGACACGCCCCCCGATCTGGTCCTATCCGGGGTCAACCGTGGCAATAACGCCGCCGAAAATGCCATGTATTCCGGTACCATCGGCGGTGCCATGGAAGCCGCTCTTCAGGGCATTCCCGCCATTGCCATGTCCCAGTATTTCGGCCCCGCCAACCGCGCGCTTGATGACGCGTTCGAAGCCGCCGCCGAGCATGGGACAGACGTGATCCGCCGCATTCTGGACGCCACACCGGCACATACGAACGGCTACCGCCTGTTTTACAACGTGAATTTCCCCCCGACCGCCGCTTCGGACGTAAAAGGCATCCGTCTGGCCCCTCAGGGCATTCGCACCGATACCAGTTTCTCCACCACACCGCATGTCTCGCCCGCCGGGCGTCGGTTCTTGTGGATACAGGGCGCGGACCAGCAGATCCCGACGCCCCCCGGCACCGACGCCGCCCTGAACCTTGACGGCTACATCTCCGTGACGCCGATGCGGGCGGATTTCACCGCACATGACAGCTTTGCGGCGCTTGAAGCCATCAATACATGAACGATGAAGAAGACATCACGGACGCTGAACGCAAGATGCAGTTTCTCTATGCGCTACGCTCGAAGGGCGTAACCGAAAGCCGTATTCTCAACGCGATGGAACAGATCGACAGGGGCCCCTTCATTCGGGGCCTCTTTGCCGCGCGCGCCTACGAAGACATGCCCCTGCCGATTGCCTGTGGCCAGACCATCAGCCAGCCTTCTGTCGTCGCCCTTATGACACAGGCGCTAGAGGTTACATCGCGCGACAAGGTTCTCGAGGTCGGTACCGGGTCCGGCTATCAGGCCGCGATCCTGAGCAAGCTGGCGCGCAGGGTCTACACCATCGACCGGCACCGCCGCCTTGTGCAGGAAGCCCGCGAGATTTTCGATGCGCTTGACCTGACCAACATCACCGCGATCACGGCCGACGGCAGCTTTGGCCTGCCCGAACAGGCCCCGTTTGATCGCATCATCGTGACTGCCGCCGCCGAAGATCCGCCCGGCCCCCTGCTGGCCCAGCTCAAGGTCGGCGGCATCATGGTGGTGCCGGTTGGCCAATCCGACGCCGTGCAACACCTGATCAGGGTGCGAAAGACCGAAACCGGCCTGGAATATGACGAACTGCGCAAGGTCCGGTTTGTTCCCTTGCTTGAAGGGTTGGGCAAAGACAGCTAAATGCTGTAAGGCTTATGGGAACTCCGGACGGAACGGAGACCCGATACCAAAAGCGGCACCGAAAACGAGGACAAGCAGATGATCCACACAGCGGCACTGAGGACCTTCAGATTGACGGTTCTGGCAGGCGGCAGCGCAGTCTTATTGGCGGCCTGCGACACTCCCCTTGATCTAGACATGCGCGGCGGGTTCGGCGACGGGTTCTCTACCGCCGATGCCGCGACAAGCGCGCTTGCCAACCGGCCCCTGCCGGACAATCGCGGTGTAATCTCGTATCCCAATTATCAGGTCGCCGTTGCGCGCCGTGGCGACACGCTGACAGATGTCGCCAACCGCGTCGGCACCGATGTGGCGAGCCTCGCCCGTTATAACGGCATCGACCCGACCGTCCCCCTGCGCAAGGATGAAATCATCGCACTGCCCACCCGCGTGGCAGAACCGTCGCCGGCTACGGGGGCCTCTGGTACCGGGCCTATCACCACTGCAGCGGTCGATATCCAGTCCATGGCAGGCAACGCCATCAACCGTGCGCCCCAGACGCCGGGCGTCCAGACCAGCGCGTTGCCCTCTGCCCAGACAGCGACGCGACCAAATCCGCAAAAGCAAACCGGCCGCGAACCGATCCGCCACCGGGTCGAGCGGGGCGAAACCGCCTTTACCATCGCGCGGCTTTATTCGGTGCCCGTGGCGACGCTGGCCGAATGGAATGGGCTGGGGGCTGATTTCTCGATCCGCGAAGGGCAGTACCTGCTGATCCCCGTACCGCAACAGGCCGCTCCGGCGCGCACGGCCCCCGTACCCCAGACAGCCACGTTGCCCGGTGCCGGATCGCCAACACCTACACCGCCCAGTGCCGCCAAGCCGCTGCCGCCGGTTGACACGACACCCGCGCCGGCCAAAACGGCCGCGACACCTGTTCCTGCCAAACCCGTGGCCGATGTCGGCAAGACAACCAAGCCGACGTCCAACGGCCGCATGACGCCGCCTGTGCAGGGCAGCATCATTCGTGCCTACTCCAAGGGCAAAAACGAAGGCATCAACATCAAGGGCACACCAGGGGCCGCCGTCAAAGCGGCGGACAGCGGCACGGTCGCGGCAATCACCAAAAGCGCCGATGGCATCCCGATCGTCGTGATCCGTCACCCTGACAACCTGCTGACGGTCTATGCCAACGTCAGCAACGTGAGCGTGGCCAAGGGCGACAGCGTGGCCAAGGGCGCATCCATCGCCAAGTTGCGCGGCGGCGACGATTCATTCGTGCATTTCGAAGTACGCAACGGGTTCGACAGCGTCGATCCCACACCCTACCTCAATTGATAGCCGACTGATGTGATCCGGGCCTGAAACAAGCCAGGTCCGGATTACAGCGTGACGCCTTGGCGTCCTGCCAGATCAACGAAATACTGCCATGCCACGCGCCCCGACCGGGAACCGCGCGTGGCTTGCCATTCGATCGCCTCGGCGTGCAGGGTATGGTCGTCAATGCTGACACCGTGGGCATCGCAATAGCCCCGGATCATCTCGAGGTATTGCTGCTGGTCGCAGGGGTGAAAGCCCAGCCACAGGCCGAACCGGTCGGACAGCGACACTTTCTCCTCGACCGCTTCGGCAGGATTGATCGCCGATCCGCGTTCATTTTCGATCATGTCGCGGGGCATCAGATGACGGCGGTTTGATGTGGCATACAGAACGACATTGTCAGGCCGCCCCTCGATTCCGCCGTCCAGCACCGCCTTGAGCGACTTGTAATGCGCATCATCATGGCCAAAGCTCAGGTCGTCGCAAAACAGGATGAACCGCTGCGGCGCATCGCGTAACAGGCCCAGCAAACGCCCGACCGATGGCAGGTCTTCGCGCTGCAATTCGACAATCCGCAAATTCTCATGCGACGCATGAACATGGGCATGTATCGCTTTGACAAGGCTAGATTTTCCCATCCCCCGCGCACCCCAAAGCAGCGCGTTGTTCGCAGGCAGGCCCGCCGCAAATTGCGTGGTATTGGCCAGCAACGTATCGCGGGCGCGGTCCACCCCTATCAGCAATTCCAGATCAACCTTGCTGACCTTATGCACGGGTGCCAGATGGTCGGGCCCGGTGTGCCAGACGAAAGCCCCGGCGGCGTCAAAGTCAGGGGCTTGCAGCGGCGGAGGAGATATTCTCTCGAGCGCCGCTGCGATGCGGTCCATGGGGTCGTCGATCACTTGAGGTCGTCCTCGTCGAATTCCGCCATCATCGGATCTTCATCCTCGTCGTCGTAATATCCGTCTTCGCGCAGCTGTGCCTCACGTTTGCGTTCTACGCGGCGGACCAGAAATATCGAAATCTCGTATAGCCCGTAGACCACCACGAACAGGATCACCTGCGTAATCACATCGGGCGGCGTCACCAGGGCGGCAAGAATCAGAATACCCACGACAGCATATTTACGCACGTTGCCAAGGCCTTCGGAACTGACCAGTCCGGCCTTGCCCATCAACGTCAGCAAGACAGGAAGCTGGAAACACAGCCCGAAAGCGACGATGAACTTGATCGTCAGGCTCAGATACTCCTGCGCAGACCCCTGAAAGGCGATGGCGGCGATCCCGTTCGCCCCGTCCCCGTCGCCCACAAGCGTGCCCGCCTGCTGGAAGCCAAGGAAGAAGTCAAAGGCAAGGGGCGTGACCACATAAAAAGCAAACGAAGCGCCCAGGAAAAACATCAGCGGGCTGGAAATCAGGAACGGCAGAAACGCGCCCTTTTCGTTCTTGTACAACCCCGGAGCAACGAACCGCCACAGCTGGTAGCTGATGTAGGGAAAACCCAACACCAACCCGCCCAAAAGCGAGATCGAGATCGCAACGAAGAAACCTTCTTGCAGCTTGATAAGGATCAGTCCGCAATCCTCTTGCCCCCGCTCGGCCATGGCCGAACACAGCGGATGGGTCAGAAAGTTGAAGATCGGGTTCCAGACCGTAAAGCAGATCACCATGCCGATGATGAACGCAATCACGGAATGGATCAGCCGCGTGCGCAGCTCTGCCAAATGCTCGATCAGCGGGGCGGCGCTGTCGTCTATCTCGTCACTGGTGCTCATGTGTCACTTTTCTTTGCTGCCGGCTTTTTGGCCGCAGGTTTTTTCACTGCCGGTTTCTTGGCCGCAGCAGATTTGGCCGCCGCTGGCGTCTTGGCCGGAGCTTTCTTGGCGGGGGCCTTCTTGGCAACAGCAGGTTTGGGCTCGGCAGGCTTCTTTGCCGGTGCCTTTTCCGTCGCAGACGCATCGGGTTTAGCCGTGCCGGTATCGGCCGCCTTGACCGCCTCGGCCGCTTCGCGCTCCTTGCGCTCGGCGATGTTACGATCGCGCACGGCCTTCATCTTCGCCGCGTTTTCGGCGCGTTCCGCAGCCAGTTTGCCTGTCTCACTGTCGGGGTTGATGTCGGCCAGCGACTTGGTCGCAGATTTCACACCATCCATCGCGGTGCCAAGCGGGTTTGTCGCGGCCTTCAGCGACTTGTTCAGCCCGGACGATATTTCGCGCATGCCCGTGTCATCCGCCGCATCGTTCATCGCATTGGAAAACTCGCGCGCCATGCCCTTGGCCTTGCCCACGAACTGCCCCACCTTGCGAAACAAGATCGGCAGATCTTTCGGCCCCACCACGATCAACGCGACGACGCCAATGATCAATAACTCGGACCACCCCAGATCAAACATGTTCGGTTACACCCGGTCCTTGTCGGTCTTGACGTCTGTCACCGCAGCCGCGTCGTTCGACAGCTCTGGCGTATCATCCTTGCCGGCGTTCTTCTGATCTTCTTCGCCTTCGCTGATGCCCTTCTTAAAGCTGGTGATGCCCTTGCCGACTTCACCCATCAGGCTGGAAATCTTGCCGCGTCCGAACAGGACCAGCACAACGACGGCGATTAGCAGAAGACCGGGAAGGCCAATATTGTTAAGCATAAGTTTCTCCACATCCAAAACCACGGACGCCATTCATGCGCCCCATTCCCAGTCGTTCTACGCCCGCCCCGCATCAGCTTGAAGCGCAAAGCGCGCGAAAACCCATCGCCACGGCCAGTTTCTTGTTGCCGCTCTACTGCCCCACCAACACCTGACAGCTTTTTGGCATGAGCGTTGATTTTCTCCGGCGGCCATGCCAAACAGGCCCATGCGCCGCTCTGACCGCCTTTTTGCCCTGCTCTCAACCCTGGGCGACCACACTCTGCACCGCGCCGAAGACCTCGCCGCCGCGCAGAACGTTTCCTTGCGCACGCTTTACCGCGATATCGGACGTTTACAATCGTCGGGCGTGCCTGTGACAGGAACGCGCGGTGCGGGCTACCGGCTTGACCGGGCAACGACATTGCCGCCCCTCACCTTGACCGACCCCGAGATCGAGGCACTGCAGCTCGCGCTGGCCATCGTGCTGGAAACAACCGACCCCGATCTGAAATCAGCCGCCACGACCCTCGCGTCCAAGATCGACCAAAGCCTCCCGCTCGAGGGGGCGCGGCAGGCCACCGATTGGCAACATATCGAACACCCCTTTGCCAACGCCGCCCGCGGTCTGGGCCACCTGCCCGTCCTGCGCGCCGCGATCCGGGCGCGCCAAAAGCTGAAGATCGTCTACAACAGGCCAGACAAAACGCTGCACAGCCTCATCCTGCACCCCGTTTCCCTGCACCATCAGGCCCGCAGCTGGATCCTGAAGGGATGGAGCGAGACCACAGGCACGGATATTGCCCTGCGCCTTGATCTGATTGAAGCCGCCGACGCCCTGCCGGAGCTCTTTACCCCAAGACTTTAATTCCAAATGGAAAAAAATCCTCGCCGAAGGCATAAAATCTCTTTTACGAGGAGTCTCGCAATCGCCACCCGTCCTGCTTTGGCAAGAACGCTTCGACACTGGCCTGTGCGACAACAATCACTTCGTCACCGCTAGGCACATTCAGACCGCCGAAAACCGCGCGCACCTGCGCCCTTCCCCGTGGCAGTTTGGCCACCAGCGCGTCGATATCCACCAATTCGGGCGCTTGCACCGCAACGGTCACCTGCACACGCATCGCGTCATGCGCCAATTCCAGCACGCCAAACAGCGGCAGCGACGAATGGCGCAAGGCGTCGTCGATCGCGCGGGCGCAGGCCTTGGTATAGTCCATGCCGTGCAGGTCATTGCCCATGCCCATCTCGATGATGATCCGTTGTTCAGTCATTCGCGCGCTCCATGTCAAAAGCCACGGACAGGGCGACATTGGCCATGATCGTCGGGTTGCCGTCCCCATCTGGGCGCGGCACGTCCAAGCCGCCGCGCTGGACGTTCACCGTAATATCGCCATAGGGAAAAACCGCACGCAGCACGTCGGCATCCACCTGATCGGGCTGCTGCACGCCGACGTCCAGCGTGATCTTCATCTCGGATTTATCGAAACCGAACAGCTCTGCCAGATTGATCGAATTATGCCAAAGCGCATCGCGCACGGCGCGTTCGGCGGCTTGGGTATAATCGGCGCGGCGCAGCGAAGACCCCATGCCGAATTCGACCATCAATGTCTGCATAGCGTCACCCTTCAGGTTGCCGGAAACACGAAACACCGGTCGCGCCGGATCGTCAGCCACATCACCGCACCGGGTTGCGGCAAAAACACGTTGGGCACCGTGGCGCGCAGGCTGCTGCCATCGTGGTCCATAACGAATTCCACAAGGCTTTCATTGCCCATGAACCGTGCCCGCGACACGACGGCGCGGGCAGCAGTGCCGTCGGTCGCCGTGGGCAGCGGCCCCTTGCCGCCCCGGTCGAAATCGATCCGCACATGTTGCGGACGAAAAACGATATCAACCTGCGTGCCATCCGGAACACCGGGGGCCAGAAAACGCCCGAACGGGGTATGGGCCAGCGCACCTGACACCTCGGCCCGCAGCACATTCGCATCCGAGAAAAACGCAACAGACGCACGGTCGATCGGGCGCGTATAGACGTTGTACGGCGCGCCCTGCTGCACGATCTTTCCGTTGCGCATCAACGCGATCTCGTCGGCCATGCGCATTGCCTCTTCCGGCTCGTGGGTGACCAGCAGGACGGCGGTGCCTTCTTCCTTCAAGATCCCCAGCGTCTCGTCCCGGATGTCATCGCGCAGGCGGTTATCTAGGCCCGAAAACGGTTCGTCCATCAACATGATCTTGGGCCGGGGTGCCAGGGCACGCGCCAGCGCCACCCGCTGTTGTTCACCGCCCGATAGCTGATGCGGATAGCCGTCGATGAAACGCAGCAGATCGACCCGCGCCAGCAGTTCTTCAACCCGCGCACGCCGTTCGGCCTTGGTGCCCGTTTTCAGACCAAAGCCCACGTTGTCGGCGACGCTAAGGTGCGGAAACAGGGCAAAGTCCTGAAACATCAGGCCAATCTCGCGCCGCTCGGGCGGAATCCGGAAAACGGTATCGCAGATCAGGTTGCCATCGACATGGATCGTGCCGCTGTCCTGCATCTCGACCCCTGCGATCATCCGCAAAGTCGTGGATTTGCCGCAGCCCGATGGCCCCAGCAAACAGGTCACCTGCCCCGGCATGATCTTCAAGCTGACGTCATCGACCACAGCGCGGCCACCGTAGGCGCGCTTGAGGTGTTTGATTTCAAGCCGGGGCTGGATTTGTGTCATGGGATGGGGTCTTATCCGATTAATTCACTCGGGTACAACCGCTATCAGCCCCGCCGCGCGCCCGCAAGCACCGCCGCAAACCCGGCGATCAAAACGACGACGCAGATGGCCAGGAGCTGCTCGTATTTATGCCCGTCAGGCAAAAGCGCGGCGAACACCGACCATGCCCGCCCGAAATAGGCCAGCGCGCCCAGCAGTGCAGCCCCGAAGGCAGCAAAATAGGACCAGACCGCGATTTTCCGCCCCATCACCAGCCCCACAAGCAGCACAGGCGTCAGAAACATCGACGCGGTGCCGGACACCGCCACCGCATCAAACAGCGTCGCATTCCCCAAAAGCGTCAGCACGGTACCTGCGACCATAAAGCCCAGCATCACAATGCGCCCGCCGTTCAGGCTGCGGGGGGCCAGTTTCAGTTCCTCGACCACGAGCCGCGCGGCAGAGGCCAGCGCCGAATCCAGTGTGCTAAGCGCCGACACCAGCAGCGAGATCATCAGCGCACCGAAAACCCACGCAGGAAACATGGTGGACCATGTGCCAATCAGCTCGCCCTCGTAGGCCGCGCCCGCAAGGCTGGCCTGAATGCCGAAAAAGCCAAAGCCGATGATGCACAAGGTCGACAGCCAGAAGGCGTGCAAGAATGATTTCCGCGTCGTTGCCGGATCAGCGATAAAGCCGCGGTCCATCATCACCGGATCATGCGCGGGGTACGAAAACACCTGCAACAGCGCCACCACCAGCAAGACCCAGCCATTATAGCTGCCCGCCGTGCCCGGTGCTGTGACGATCCCCGCGAGGTCAAAGCCCGGTGACACGATCAGCGCCACGAAGGCAAGACCGAAGACCACAAGAAACACCGCCATCTGCAACACGTCCGTGCGCAACGCGGCACTCAGGCCACCCCATGCCGAATAAGCCAGCCCGATGACGGCCACGATCAAGATCGCAGCTGTACCGCTGCCCGCCAGCACCGCGTTGAAGATCAGACCCACCACCAGCAGATTGGCAAACACCTCGGACAGCAGCCGCAGGGCGATCACAAGGTTATAGCACCCGTTTCCGGCCGCGCCGAACCGCGTGCCAAGCCAGTCCTGAACCGACACCGATCCGGTTTCGCGCAACCGCCCGACGATGAACCCGCCGGTCAGGAAAGACCCGTAATACGCCGCATAGGCCAAGGTGCCTGCGATCCCGTAATAATATCCCAATATGGCCGCGTTCATCAGGGACCGCGCAAAGATCCACGTCGTCACCTGGCTTAGAACCAAGGTCCACAGCCCCGGAGCCTGCCCCGTTTCGGTCATGCCGCCGAAGAACCCGTCGATGCTGGCCCGGCGTGGTGCGACCCACAGGCTGGCGATGATGATGGCCCCGAAAACGGCCATTAGAATAAGAGGGTTCATGCGCAGGCTGCCTTTTCGTGAAGAGATTGTTCAAACTCGTAGCCGCCGGATGCCCCCTGCGCCATGCTGGTGCCTGCCGCCTGTCGAAAATGTGATCAACGTGTCAGTTGGTGCGCTCAGGCCCCACCTTGACGCCAACCAAATGCAAAGCAGCGCCGGTGCATGTCGCACCAGCGCTGCCTTGCGCGGTATCGTGTTGATACGATGGGTTACGAAAGGCGAAGCCCGCCTACATCGTCAAATTGGTCGCACCACCGTCCAGCAGCAGGTTCTGACCCACAATGAAACCGGCATGCTGCGAGCACAGGAAGGCGCAGGCGGCACCAAATTCCTCGCGGGTGCCATAGCGGCCCGCGGGGATGCCCGCTGCGCGCTCGGTCCGGGCCTCTTCCAGCGTGATGCCCTTTTGCTTGACCACATTGCCGTCCAGCGCATCGGCGCGGTCGGTGGCGTGGATGCCGGGCAGCAGATTGTTGATGGTCACGCCCTTGCCCGCCACCTGACGCGATGTGCCCGCGACATAGCCGGTCAGACCGGTTCGGGCCGAATTGCTAAGGCCCAGAACGCCGATCGGCGCGCGCACGGATTGCGAGGTGATGTTCACCACGCGGCCCCAGCCCCGTTCCATCATCGCGGGTACCAGCGCCTTGATCATCGCGATGGGGGCCAGCATGTTGGCATCCAGCGCCTTGATGAAATCGTCGCGGTCCCAGTCATGCCACATACCAGGAGGCGGCCCGCCCGCGTTGTTCACAAGAATGTCGATCTGGCCGACAGCATCCAGCACGGCCTTCTGGCCCGCTTCGGTCGCAATATCTGCAACGACCGTGACCACATTCACGCCGTATTCCTGGCGGATCCGTTCTGCTGCAGCCTCAAGCGCTTCTGCGCCCCGTGCGTTCATCACCAGATCAACCCCGGCTTCGGCCAAGGCTTCGGCGCACCCCAGTCCCAGCCCCTTGGACGATGCGCAAACCAGTGCGCGTTTACCTTTGATTCCCAGATCCATTGTCATTCTCCCTCATATGTTGGACATGTCGTAGCATCACAGGGCGGCATTGTGCCAGCAAAAGACCCAAAGCTTGACCCGAACCTGTCACATTCCTATCCCATTCTTACCAGTATTGATTTTCGCATTTCCCCGAGGGTTTCAAGCACATGACGTTTTCCCGCCCTGCTCCGCCTCAAAGCGTCCCGGTTTACCGCGCCGCACATTTCAAGGCGACCGACGGCGCGAACATGGGCGATACACTTTCGTTTGCCTCGGAACTGCTGCTGGATGATGTGTACGAACTGAAATACCTGTCGGACCTGCATCGCCTGTCGATCCTGACGCCCGCGCCCGGCAAATTCAAGATCGCGCCGGATACGGAAATCGGTACGGCGGGGGCCACCCTGCATCTGGATTGCGCGCTGACCTTCATGACACCGGACGGGCAGACCAGCGATGCGATCCTGCTGGTCGAAGTGGACACAGACGGCAATGCGGAAGACATCTTTGTCGTCCCGCTAAGCGGCTACACCTCGAGCCTTGAATACCGGCTGGTGGGGATCGATACGACATCGGCGCATCAGAAGTTCGCGCAGGTGGCTTGCGTTTCCTTCACGCGGGGCACGCACATCACCATGGCCTCGGGCGAACAGCGCGTGATCGAGGATTTGCAGATCGGCGACCGTATCCTGACCCGTGATGACGGGGTGCAGGCGATCCGCTGGATCGGCCACAGCACCGTGCGCGCCGTCGGTGATTTCGCCCCGATCTGCATCAGCGCCGGAACCCTGAACAACGATCACGACCTGATCGTCAGCCCCGACCACCGCCTGTTCATCTATCAACGCGAAGACCGGCTTGGCGCGGGCCGCTCGGAACTGCTGGTCAAGGTGCGCCATCTGGTCAACGGCGATACGGTACGCATCCAGGACGGCGGTTTCGTCGATTACTTCCAGCTTCTGTTTGACGGTCACCAGATCATCTATGCCGAAGGAATTGCCGCGGAATCCATGCTGATCGACAGCCGCACTAAGGCGGTACTGCCGCAAGAACTGTCCGACGCCATGGGCGACATCATCCCGGGCCATTCCGACCTGCCGCACGCGGGTCTGGACGTCAGCGAACCCCTGCTTGATCGCCCCGACGCGGCAGAGTTGTTGCGCAAGGCCAGCATGCGCTGACCAAGGCACGCTGATCAGCCAAAAAACTCCTCGCGTACGATCTTGCCGTCTGCGACGTGATAAATAGCGACCTCTTTCATCTGCATGGTCTTGCCGCTTTCCTTTTCGCGTGCTGCCACGTCAAAGATCACGGCAAAACGGTCGTCCCCATGCAGCATCGGGTCGCTGACCTCCTGACGGGTCACCTCCATCGCGCTGTCCCACCAGGCGTGTTTGCCCTTGATGCCGTCCAAGCCTTTGGTCTCGCGGCCACTTCCGTGATCCGTGCCCTCGACGGACACGGCGTCGCTTGCATAAAGCTTGTCCAGATTTTCAACCTCGCGCCCGTCGCGACAACCTGCAACCAGCGCATTTGCAATCTCTTTCAGGTCCATTCCGATACCTCCCTGCATATGATATTGCCATCAGCCTATACAGCATGACGCAAAACCCAACTGACAATATGGGTGCCCGCCGCCTTGCCTACACTTGCGCGCGTCCATGGGCGTGGATATATGCCAATCCATGTTAGATACCCCCTCAAACCGCCCCGCATTGCCCGCCGAAATCGCCCGGCGTCGCACCTTTGCGATCATCAGTCACCCCGATGCGGGCAAAACCACGCTGACGGAAAAATTCCTGCTGTTCGGCGGGGCGATCCAGATGGCGGGCCAAGTGCGCGCCAAGGGCGAAGCGCGGCGCACGCGGTCGGATTTCATGGCGATGGAAAAAGACCGCGGTATTTCGGTATCTGCCTCCGCCATGTCCTTTGATTTCCAGAACAAGGGTACGAATTACCGGTTCAATCTGGTCGATACGCCCGGCCACTCGGATTTCTCGGAAGATACCTATCGCACGCTGACAGCCGTGGACGCCGCCGTGATGGTGATTGATGGCGCGAAGGGTGTGGAAAGCCAGACGCAAAAGCTGTTCGAAGTCTGCCGCATGCGCGACCTGCCGATCCTGACCTTTTGTAACAAGATGGACCGCGAAAGCCGCGATGTGTTCGAGATCATCGACGAAATCCAGCAAAATCTGGCCATCGACGTGACCCCGGCAAGCTGGCCCATCGGCGTGGGCCGCGATTTTATCGGCTGCTATGATATCCTGCGCGACCGGCTGGAACTGATGGACCGCGCCGACCGCAACAAGGTTGCGGAAAGCATCGCCATCGAAGGGCTGGACGATCCGAAACTGGCGGAACATGTGCCTGCGAACCTGCTGGAAAAGCTGCGCGAGGACCTTGAGATGGTCCGCGAATTGATGCCGCCGCTGGACGCCGCCTTGATGGCCGAAGGGTCACTGACCCCGATCTGGTTCGGCTCTGCGATCAATTCGTTCGGCGTCAAGGAATTGATGGACGGCATCGCCACCTACGGGCCGGAACCGCAGATCCAGTCCGCCGAGCCGCGCAAGATCTTGCCGGAAGAAGCCAAGGTTTCAGGCTTTGTCTTCAAGGTGCAGGCGAACATGGACCCCAAGCACCGCGACCGCGTGGCCTTTGTGCGGCTGGCTTCGGGGCATTTCGAGCGGGGCATGAAGCTGACCCATGTTCGCACCAAAAAGGTGATGACGATTGCCAGCCCCGTGATGTTTCTGGCCGCCGACCGCGAGTTGGCCGAAGAAGCATGGGCCGGCGATATTATCGGCATTCCCAACCATGGCCAACTGCGCATCGGGGACACCCTGACCGAGGGCGAGGCAATCCGTGTCAGCGGCATCCCGTCCTTTGCGCCGGAACTGTTGCAGGGCGTGCGCGCAGGCGATCCGATGAAATCCAAGCACCTAGAAAAGGCGCTGATGCAATTCGCCGAAGAAGGGGCCGCCAAAGTCTTCAAACCCGCCATCGGGTCGGGTTTCGTCGTGGGCGTCGTTGGGCAGCTGCAATTCGAGGTTCTGGCCAGCCGGATTGAACTGGAATACGGCCTGCCCGTCCGGTTCGAGCCGTCGCAATTCACCTCGGCCCGCTGGGTGAACGGTGACCGCCAAGCCGTTGACAAGTTCACCGAAGCCAACAAGCAGCACATCGCGCATGACCATGATGGCGACATCGTGTATCTGACGCGCCTGCAATGGGACATCGACCGCGTGGACCGTGACTATCCCGATGTGCGCCTGACCGCGACCAAGGAAATGATGGTCTAGCTTTGGCTTGCCAGCCGCCGTTGGACACCGCAAACTTGCCCCATGACTGACGTGACATGGGGTATCACCTCGACCATCCTTGCGCCCGCGCGCGACATCCTCCAGTTCGCCGCCTACCATCTGGAGGCGGGCGCGCACCGCATCTACATCTATCTGGATGCCCCGAATGCGCAGGCGTTTGAGCATCTGGACGCGCACCCGAAAATCCGCGTCACGACCTGCGACGCCAAATATTGGAAACAGCGCAAACGTGACCGCCCCGAAACGCACCAGGTGCGCCAGACCGCCAATGCCACCCACGCCTATAACCGCCGCGCCGAGGTGGATTGGCTGATCCACATGGACGCCGACGAATTTCTGGTCGCGGGGCGTCCGATCGCCGACATCTTGGCTGAGCGGCCCGCCGAACCCCCTGCCACGCGCATCCGACCGATGGAACAACTGTCCGGCACGCCGACCGCCTTCAAGGGGTTCGTGCCCAATGGCCCCGACCGCGCGCGCATCATCGCCGAGTTGTATCCGACATATGGTGAATACCTTAAGGGTGGGTTTCTAAGCCATCTGGCAGGCAAGGTCTTTGTCCGCACCGGGCTGCCGAAAATTCACGTCCGGATTCACAACGTCTTTCAGAACGGCGAAATGCTGCCCTGTCACGACCGTCAAGCCGAAATCGACCTTGCCCATGCCCATGCCAAATCCTGGGAGGACTGGATCGCCGCCTACCGCTACCGCGTGACCAAAGGCAGCTATCGCCCCGAACTTGGCCCCAACAAGCCCTATGAAAAGGGCGGATTGTCCATGCACGACCTGTTCCAAATGATCGAAAGCGACGCGGGCGAAGCCGGATTGCGCGCATTTTTCGACGAAGTCTGCGCCAATACACCGACCTTGCGCACGCGCCTGCAAGCGCACGGATTGCTCCACCACGCCGATCTGGCCCTAACGTCACATCTGGACAAGCATTTCCCCGAATTCACAGGGCGTTAGCGCATCCATTTGACCTGAGGCGGAGTTCTTGTTAATGGGTGCAGAACGTGTCGCGGACAACGTCCGCCCCTTGGGCCATGCGGGCCGACATGAATGCTGCCGCGGGCCAATGATATGTCCGCTATGACCGGACACACATGATAAAATTTTCTGATCTTAATCTGAATCCTAAAGTACTTAAGGCCATCGAAGAGGCCGGGTACGAGACCCCGACACCAATCCAGGCGGGGGCAATCCCCCCTGCCCTCGAAGGCAAAGACGTCTTGGGAATCGCCCAGACCGGTACCGGCAAAACCGCCAGCTTTACCCTTCCGATGATCACTATGCTGGCCCGTGGCCGCGCCCGTGCGCGCATGCCGCGCAGCTTGGTCCTTTGCCCGACACGGGAACTGGCGGCACAGGTTGCCGAAAACTTCGACACTTATACAAAGCACCTCAACCTGACCAAGGCGTTGCTGATCGGCGGCGTGTCCTTTGGTGAACAAGACAAGCTGATCGATAAAGGCGTCGATGTTCTGATCGCGACCCCCGGCCGTTTGATTGACCATTTCGAGCGGGGCAAACTGATCCTGTCCGACGTCAAGATCATGGTCGTGGACGAAGCCGACCGGATGCTGGACATGGGCTTTATCCCCGATATCGAACGCATCTTCCAGATGACGCCCTTCACCCGTCAGACGCTGTTCTTCTCGGCGACCATGGCCCCCGAGATCGAACGGATCACCAACACCTTCCTGTCCAACCCTGTGCGCATCGAAGTCGCGCGGCAGGCCACAACGGGCGAGAATATCGAGCAAGGCGTGTTGATGTTCAAAGCGTCCCGCAAGGACCGCGAAGCGACCGAAAAACGCAAGGTTCTGCGGGCGCTAATCGATGCCGAAGGCGACAAATGCACCAACGCGATCATCTTTTGCAACCGCAAGATGGATGTCGACACGGTGGCCAAGTCTCTGAAGAAATACGGCTATGATGCGGCCCCCATCCACGGTGATCTGGACCAAAGCCAGCGGACCAAGACCCTTGAAGGGTTCCGCAACGGCGATCTGCGCTTCCTTGTGGCGTCGGATGTCGCGGCACGGGGCCTTGATGTGCCATCGGTCAGCCATGTCTATAACTTCGACGTGCCCAGCCATGCCGAAGACTACGTTCACCGCATTGGCCGCACAGGCCGCGCCGGACGCGATGGCAAGGCGATCATGATCTGCGTGCCGCGCGACGAAAAGAACCTCGAAGACGTGGAACGTCTGGTTCAGCGCGAAATTCCGCGTCTGGACAATCCTTTGGGCGGCGACGCGCCCGCTGAAACCACAAAAGAGGCCGACGCCCCCAAGGCCGAGGACGCCCCCAAGGCCGAGGACGCGCCCAAGACCGAAAAGCCCAAGCGCAGCCGGACCCGTAGCCGCAAAAAGGATGACGCCCCCAAGGACGAAACGCCCAAGGTGGACGCGGTTGAACCAGAAGCAAAGGCCGAGACCCCTCAGGCCAAAGCGGCGCAGCAGCCAGATGCCAAGCCCGCAGCCGAAGAGCCAAAGGCCCCCGAGGCCAAGGCACAGGACGATCAGCCCCAGCACAACCGCCGGAATGAACGTGGCGGTCGCGGTGGTCGCAACGATAACAACCGCTCCGATAACAAGCGCGGCAACAATCGCAATGACAACCGGAACGATAACAGGGTCGTCGGCCTTGGGGATCACACGCCGGAATTCATCGGCCTCAGCTTTGAAGAGCGGCGCGACTGATCAACCAATCTGATAAACGCGAAAAAGGGTGCGGAACGCAGGTTCAGCGCCCTTTTTCATGCGCGCCATCCCGGTAGGCAAGACAGTTGCACCCCAGAAATGCAAAACGCGCCGCCCTTTTCAGGACGGCGCGCAAACTCATGCATTGAAACGACCGACGCTTAGCTCAGCCGGCTGACCACGATGGTGACTTCCGGCTTTTTGCCGATCTCGTCATTGGCCGACTGGCGCACAGTGCGCTTGAGGCCCTCGTGCAGCTTGTCATCATCGCGCAAGGTCTTGGCGTTGGCGCGGCCAAGGAACTGGCCTAAATCCGCTTCCAAAATGTCGACCAGGGACGACTTTGACCGGCCCTGTTCGGGCAGGCCCATGGCATCCACCCAAGGATCACCCAAGGCTTCGTCATTTTCATCCATAATCACCGTCACGGTCACGTGCCCGTTCAGCGCCATGCGAATCCGGTCGCGCACGACCCCATCCATCGCGCCGATCTGTGTCGAGCCGTCAAGATAAGTGCGCCCGCTTTCGACATATTCCGCGACCTTGGGTTCATTGCCGGACAGGTCGATCATCATGCCGTTCACGGCCAGAACGCCCTTCATCCCCTTGCCATTCGCGATCTTCACATGCTCGCGCAGGTGACGGTGCTCGCCGTGCATCGGGATCAGGATCTGCGGCTTAACCACATCATGCAATGTCTCAAGATCGGGACGGTTCGCGTGGCCTGACACGTGGTAAAGACCCGAGCTGTCATCGACGATATCAACGCCCATCTCGGAAAACGCGTTCATCACCTTGATCACGCCACGCTCGTTGCCGGGGATGGTCTTGGACGAGAACAGGAACATGTCCCCTTCCTTCATCTCAAGCCCCATATACTTGCCGCGCGCCAGTTGGGCCGATGCGGCACGGCGTTCGCCCTGCGATCCGGTCACCAGCAACATCAGGTTTTCCCGTGGTACGCCGCGGGCATCTTCGGGGCTGATGACGGGTGGAAAGTCTTTCATGACGCCCGATTCAAGCGAGGCTTCGACCATCCGCTTCATCGCACGTCCCAGCAGGACGACAGACCTCCCCGCCCGCTCGCCCGCATCAGCAAGTGTTTTGACCCGCGCCACGTTCGACGCAAATGTCGTTGCGACAACCATGCCTTGGGCCGTTCCAAGCAGTTTCTCGATCTCTGGCCCAACGGTCGCCTCTGACCGGCCGGCGTTCAACGAAAACACATTGGTACTGTCACAGATCAGCGCCTTGACGCCATCCTTGGACACATCGGCCCAGAGGTCAGGGTCATAGGCTTCGCCTACGCCCGGCGTCATGTCGATCTTGAAATCACCCGAGTGGATCAACCGGTCACCCGCAACGTCGATCACCAGGGAAGACGATTCAGGGATCGAATGGGACATCGGCAAGAAGCCCACCGTAAACGGACCAACGGTCGTTTGAGTCGGCCATGGTGCAACGGTCGTGACCGCGTCATCGGGATGCCCGTGCTCGGACATCTTGCGCTTGCAGATGTTGGCGGTAAATTTCCGCGTATAGATCGGCGCGCGCAAACGGTCATAGGTATGTGCAATCGCACCCACGTGGTCTTCGTGGGCGTGCGTGATAAAGATCGCTTCGATCTGGTTGCGACGCTCTTCCAGCCAGGCGATATCGGGGATGATCAAATCCACGCCCGGGCTGGTGTCCATGTCAGGAAAAGCCACGCCAAGGTCGACAACAATCAGTCGTTCCTTGCCGGGCTTCCCATAGCCATAAACATAGGCATTCATGCCAATTTCACCTGCCCCCCCGAGGGGCAGATAGATCAATCTTTCGCTGCTCATATGATTAAGCGGTGTCCTTGTTATAATTATAAATCACGGTCAAACCGTGCATTGTCAGATCATCTTGGTAGGCATCGAACAGGTCCACTGCCTGTTGAAACAACGGGGCCAGCCCGCCGGTGGCGATCACACGCATATCGCGTTCACGCTCCGCCTTTATCCGCGCACATATCTCACGAACGAGCCCGACATAACCCCAAAAAATACCCGATTGTATGCAGGCCACGGTATTTGTGCCGATAACAGCCTGCGGTTTCGAAATATCAACATGAGGTAAGGCCGCAGCGGCATTATGCAATGCCTCAAGGCTCAAATTCACGCCGGGCGCGATCACGCCGCCAATATAGGCCCCGTCGGATGCCACGACATCAAACGTCGTCGCGGTCCCGAAATCCACCACGATCAGGTCGCCGCCAAAAAGGTCAAATCCGGCCACCGTATTCACCAACCGGTCCGGCCCCACGGCCGTGCCAGCATCCACGCGCACATCAACCGGCAATTTACACTCCGGCTTGCCCACCACAATGGGTCGCGTGTTGAAATACCTGTCCGCAAGAACACGCAGGTTGAACACCACCCGCGGCACGGTCGAACTGATAATAACATCGGTGATGTCCGCCTCGACCTTCTGGAACCGCATCAGCGTGCTCAGCCAGACGTAATACTGGTCCGCCGTGCGCTGCCATTCGGTTGACGTCCGCCACGTCCCGATAAATTGCGTCCCGTCCCAAATGGAAAAAACAGTATTCGTATTCCCGCAATCAATCGCCAAAAGCATGGAACGGCCCTCCCTCAGGCTTTAGAAAAAAACATCTGCCGCAGTGATCGGCACCCGTCCCTTGGGCGTACGCAGGATCAAACTGCCGCTTTCATCAACGTCCTCAAAGATCCCACGGGTTTCCTCGCGCATCGTTCTTGCAACGATTTCTTCCCCCAACCGCGCGGCATGGACCAGCCAAGCGGTGCGGATCGGGGCGAAACCAAAGGTCTGAAACTGGGCTTCCAATGGCGCATATTCAGATGCCAAAGCATCCAGAAATGCTGAAGTAGATACCGAGATACCAGTTTCACCAACCAGCGAAACAGGCCGCAGGGCTCCCGCCTCCACCTGATCCGCACCCGGCGCATGGGCCAGGTTCACGCCGATCCCGATCGCCAAATGGTCCCCGGTCGTCTCAAGCAGGATGCCTGCAACCTTGCCACCATTCAGCAAAACGTCATTCGGCCACTTCAATGCAAAGGCCCCGTCGTCTCCGGTCACCCGTACGAAAGCGCGCCGCAACGCCAACGACGCGATGAAACTTCGCAACGCTGCTACCCCCGGAGCCTCCGCCCGGCGCATCATCAGTGTCGCTGCGAAATTCCCCTTTGGCGTGGCCCAGGACCGCCCGCGGCGGCCGCGGGCTGCTGTCTGCTCATCAGCCAGAATCCAGACCGGTCCGGTCAAGTCGGGCGCACGCCGCGCCGCCTCACTCAACGTGGAATCAACTGTCCCGAAAAAAAGTCGCTCGTAACCTTCCGGCCACGACGCCCCTTGCTTCTCTGGCTTAAAACTATCCCCGCCGGAGGCTCCCTCGCTCACGGGGTCCACCATCTGATCAGTTCACCAGCGCCGCCGCTGCAGAAGTCGCAGCACCTTCGACGCCGAACAATGTCGCAACGCCGACCACCATGATCACCGCTGAGGCAACCAAAAACGCAGTCAGCAAACCACCCTTGCTGCTGTCCAGACTGTCCTTACCCTCTGCCCCAAAGTACATCAGAAATACGATCCGCAGATAATAGTAGGCACCAATGGCCGACGCGACGGCACTTGCAGCCACCAGCCACACCAGCCCTGCATCCACACCCGCCTGCCACACGCCAAACTTGGCGAAGAAGCCCAGCATCGGTGGCACGCCGGCAAGCGAGAAAAGCAGCACCAGCATCGCCAACGCTTTCCCCGGTGCCCGTTTGGAATACATGTTCAGCGCGGAAATGTCGGTCACCGGTTGACCGTCCTTCTGCATGCTCAGGATAAAGGCGAATGTCCCGATGTTCATGGTCACGTATATCGCCATGTAGATCAGCATCGCCTTGACCCCAAGGGCCGTACCAGCAGCCAGACCGATCAACCCATAGCCCATATGGGCAATCGACGAATAGGCCATCAGGCGTTTGATGTTGGTCTGGCCAATGGCCGCAATCGCACCCAGGAACATCGACAGGACAGACAGCAACGCGACAACCTGGCTCCAATCTCCCACGGCATTGCCGAAGGCATCATGCAGCACGCGGGCGAACAGACCCATGGCCGCAACTTTCGGCGCAGTCGCGAAAAAAGCCGTTACTGGCGTGGGGGACCCTTCGTACACATCCGGGGTCCACATGTGGAACGGGACCGCAGACACCTTGAACGCAAGACCCGAAACCAGGAAGACAATCCCGAACAGCAGGCCGATCGATGTTTCGCCAGACTTCGCAACCGTCATGATCCCTGCAAACTGGGTTGTGCCCGCATAGCCATAGACCAGCGACGCGCCGTACAGCAGCAAACCCGAGGACAACGCTCCCAGCACGAAATACTTCAGGCCGGCTTCGGTCGATTTCACACTGTCACGGCGCAAGGATGCGACGACGTATAGCGCCAGGGATTGCAGCTCAAGTCCCATGTAAAGCGACATCAGATCGCCCGCGCTAACCATCATCATCATGCCGACAACGCTAAGCGCGACCAGAACCGGATATTCAAACCGCAGCAGGCCGCGCGACTTCATATAGGCCTCGGACATCATAAGAACCGCCGCGGCGCTCAATAAGATGGTGACCTTGGCAAAACGGGCAAAGCCGTCTTCTATAAACAAACCGTTAAACGCGATCCGCGTAGTTGCCGGGCCCGCCATGCCAATCCAGATCGCCAACAGGACCATAACGGCCGAGGTGGCCCAGACCAAAGCTCCAGCCAGTCCATCCTTGGACGTATAAACCGCGACCAGTAGCGTAAATATCGCAAACAGCGACAGAACGATTTCTGGCAGGATGACATTCAGATCAGCGGAAATCATCGCGCGGTCCTTTATTCTGAGGCCATCTGGACTGCGGCACCTGCCGCCTCCAGGGCCGTATCATAGCTTGCAACAAGGGCGGTCACTGACGGCCCAATAATATCGAGAACCAAGGCAGGGTAGATGCCCAAAAGCAGGGTCATCACAACCAACGGCGCAAAAATCCAACGTTCGCGGCCGGACATGTCGGTGATCGTCTTCAGGCTTTCCTTGATCAGATCGCCCATCACGACGCGGCGGTAGAGCCACAAGGCATAGGCAGCCGAGAATATAACACCGGTGGTGGCAACGGCTGCGACCCAGGTGTTGACCTGGAAGATAGCCATCAAGGTCAGGAATTCCCCCACAAAACCAGACGTGCCGGGCAGGCCCACATTGGCCATGGTAAAGAACATGAACACCAGGGCATATGCCGGCATCCGGTTTACCAATCCGCCATAAGCATCAATCTCGCGGGTGTGCATCCGGTCATAGATCACGCCAACACACAGGAACAGCGCAGCCGAGATAAAGCCGTGGCTGACCATCTGGAAAATCGCGCCATCCAGCCCTTGTTGATTGAAGGTAAAGATACCCATGGTCACGAAACCCATGTGGGCCACCGACGAATAGGCGATCAGCTTTTTCATGTCCTGCTGCACCAGAGCGACCAGCGATGTATAGACGATCGCAATCGCCGACATCCACAACACCCATGGTGCAATAACATCGGACCCGACCGGGAACATCGGCAGCGAAAAGCGCAAGAAGCCATAGCCACCCATTTTCAGCAAGATAGCAGCCAGCACGACCGACCCCGCCGTCGGAGCCTGGACGTGGGCATCAGGCAACCAGGTGTGAACCGGCCACATCGGCATTTTAACCGCAAAGCTGGCGAAGAAGGCGAGGAACATCAGCGTCTGCATACCGCCGACGACTGAGATCCCCGCAACCGTGAATGTCTCGGACGCGAATGTGTTGGTCAAAAGACTGACCTCGCAGCCGCCGATACAGGTGGTGCCGGCATCCGCGTACATTGCGACCATGGCAACCAGCATCAGGACCGATCCGAGGAACGTGTAAAGGAAGAACTTGAAGCTTGCGTAGATCCGGTTCGCCCCGCCCCAGATGCCGATGATCAGGAACATCGGGATCAGGCCAGCCTCGAAGAAGAGATAGAACAGCACCAGATCAAGCGCCATGAACACGCCCAGCATCAGGGTTTCAAGCAGCAGGAATGCGATCATGTATTCCTTGACCCGCGTGTCCACGTTCCAACTCGCCGCGATCACAAGCGGCATCATGAAGGTGGTCAGCATCACGAACAGGATCGAAATACCGTCCACACCCATGCGGTACTGAAGGCCCATGATCCAGGTCGCTTCATCGACGAACTGGAAGCCCGTGTCGGCCGGATCAAAGTCAAACAGGATGAACAGCGAAATCAGGAACGTCACCGAAGTGGAGATCAGCGCCAGCCATTTTGCATTGCGCGCCGCTGCTGCGTCGTCCCCGCGCAGGAAGACGGCCAGGATCAGTGCCGCAAAGCTCGGCATAAAGGTGATGATGGAAAGCAAGTGATGGTCCATTAGTTAGCCCCTCCGCTCATCGTCATCCAAGTCACCAGAATTGCGATTCCGATCACCATGGCGAAGGCATAGGTAAAGATGTAGCCCGATTGCGCACGCCCCGCGAGGCGCGTCAGGAACGGAATGATGCCCATGGCGATGCCGTTGAGCGTGCCGTCGATGACATTCCCGTCGCCGCGCTTCCAGAAGAAACGACCGATGGCCGAAGCGGGTTTGACGAAGATCACGTTATAGATCTCGTCAAAGTACCACTTGTTCAACAAGAAGAGATACAACGGGCGCTG
Source organism: Roseobacter sp. GAI101 (assembly GCF_000156335.1). Lineage (GTDB taxonomy): Bacteria > Pseudomonadota > Alphaproteobacteria > Rhodobacterales > Rhodobacteraceae > Sulfitobacter. The sequence goes on along the minus strand of NZ_DS999213.1, from coordinate 244,567 downwards.
GTTTGCCGCGAGGCGGGCCGGCAATGTCGGATTCCAGACGTAGAACCAAAGCGCCATCAGCAGACCGCCGACCATCGCGATGAACGGGCTGACCTTGACCAGCCAATGCACCGCATGGGCGTCTTCAAGGACCGTATTGTCGGGACCGAAGTAAATTGCGCCTTCACCGGGCTTGCCACCAAAGCTGGGGCCGTGATGAGCATCATCCCCATGCGCAGCGTCGGAATCTGCAGCGCTGTGATCCGCGTCAGCAGCGGCTGCACTTTGATCTTCGCCAGATGCGGCAGCACTGTGACTGTCTTCAGCGCCCTCGACCTTGGCATCCCCTGCAGCAGCCATTTCCGTCATCGGAATGCCGTAGAATTCACCGACATCCTCGGCGTGGCCAAAGAAGCTGTTGTAAAACACCATGCCCGAGAACACCGCACCCAGGGCAAGAACGCCAAGCGGCACCAGCATGACCATAGGGCTTTCATGTGCGTGATCATGCGTATGCTTGTCGCCGCGCGCTGTCCCGAAGAAAGTCATGAACATCAAGCGCCAGCTGTAGAAACTGGTCATCGCGGCGGCAATTACCAGCATCCAGAACCCGTAGGTGGACCCACCCGCCCAAGCGCTCTCGATGATCGCGTCCTTGGACAGGAAGCCTGCAAAACCGAAATGGGTCAGCGGAATACCGACGCCCGTGATGGCCAGCGTGCCGATCATCATCGCCCAGAATGTATAGGGGATCTTTTTGCGCAGACCGCCGTAATTGGTCATGTCCTGCTCGTGGTGCATTGCGTGGATAACTGATCCGGCCCCAAGAAACAGCATCGCCTTGAAGAAGGCGTGCGTCAGCAGGTGGAACATCGCGGCCGAGTACATGCCGACGCCGGCGGCGACGAACATATAACCCAACTGGGACATGGTCGAATAGGCGATGACCCGTTTGATGTCGTTCTGGACCAGACCGATGGTGGCGGCGACAAATGCGGTCGTCGCGCCAAGGAATGTCACGAACATCATCGCTTCGGGCGCAAATTCCATAAGCGGGGACATGCGGCACACAAGGAAAACACCGGCGGTTACCATCGTCGCGGCATGAATCAGCGCCGACACAGGGGTCGGACCTTCCATCGCGTCGGGCAACCATGTGTGCAGGAACAGCTGAGCTGACTTGCCCATGGCCCCCACAAACAAGAGCAATGCGATCAGGTTGGCTGCGTTCCAATCAGCCCACAGGAAATGAAGCGTGGTATCGGCCAGATCGGGCACAGCAGCAAAGACGTCGTCGAACTTGATACTGTCGGTCAGGTAGAACAGCGCGAATATACCAAGGGCAAAGCCGAAGTCACCCACGCGGTTGACGACAAACGCCTTGATCGCGGCCGCATTGGCCGATGGCTTCTTGTAGTAAAAGCCGATCAGAAGATAGGACGCGACGCCCACACCTTCCCAGCCAAAGAACATCTGGACCAGGTTATCGGCGGTCACCAGCATCAACATCGCAAAAGTGAAGAACGACAGATAGGCAAAGAACCGGGCGCGATAAGGTTCGCTGTCCTTGAAATTTTCGTCATGGGCCATGTAGCCGAAGGAATACAGGTGCACGAGGCTGGACACGGTGGTGATCACGATCAGCATGATCGCCGTCAGGCGATCCATGCGGATGGCCCAATCCGTCGACAGGCTGCCGCTTTCGATCCAGCGCAAAAGCTGGATATGCTCGGTCACGCCGTCAAACGTGATAAACACGATCCAGCTGAGGAACGCGGACAGAAACAGCATGCCCGTGGCAAAATATTGGGCAGGCCTTTCGCCGATCAGCTTCCAGCCAAAACCACTGATCAATGCGCCGACAAGTGGCGCGAACAGAATGATGCTTTCCATGATCCTAGCCCTTCATCACGTTGACATCTTCAACTGCAATCGTACCCCGATTGCGGAAGAAGCAGACCAGAATGGCCAGACCGATGGCAGCCTCGGCCGCGGCAACAGTCAGAACGAACAAGGTGAACACCTGGCCCACCAGATCCCCGAGGAAATGCGAGAATGCGACGAAGTTGATGTTCACCGCCAAGAGCATCAGTTCAATCGACATCAACATGATGATGATGTTCTTGCGGTTCAGGAATAGCCCGAAAATGCCAATGACAAACAGCGTCGCCGCCACCGTCAGGTAATGTTCAATGCCGATCATGTCGTCCCTCGGTTCTGTGCCCGTTTCAGGCGTTCTTTAGTCTTTGGCACCCAAGGTTTCCACCCCGATCCCGCGTCTTGTGCAAAGTTGTTGCCCGCCACCGCGCGCCCCATGTCCCCTTGCCAAGAGGCTATCCTTGATATCCGAAGAGACCTTTAAAGGCCCTGCCCCGGCTTCACATCGTTCAACTTCATCGCCAGTTTCGGATCGCGCATCATCTGGGCCACCACATCCTGACGTTTGACATCAGGGCGATGGCGCAGGGTCAGCACGATGGCCCCGATCATCGCCACCAGCAGGATCAGACCTGACAACTGGAACAACAAGAAATACTCGTCATACAGGATCAGACCCAAAGCGGCCGTATTCTGCACATCGTCGGTCACGACATGTGCGCGCAATCCTTCGGCAGCAACGTTCGCATCCCATGCACCAAAGGCCATGACGAATTGCATCAGGATAATAAGCCCGATCAGCAAGGCCAGCGGCATGTAACGGGCCATCTCGGCCTTAAGCTCGGCGAAATCAACGTCCAGCATCATGACGACAAACAGGAACAAGACCGCGACCGCGCCCACATAAACGATGATCAACAGCATGGCGACGAATTCGGCGTTCAGCATCACGAACAGACCGGCCGCGCTGAGGAACGCAAGAATAAGCCAAAGCACCGAATGCACCGGATTGCGGCTGATTACGGTGAAAAGCCCACCCGCGATCAAACACGTCGCGAACAGGTAAAATGCGAAAACGCTCATGCGTCACCTTCCTTGTCATCCAACACGCCCTGCGCGATCTGCATCGCGAGGGTCATCGCGGGAATACCGGCAAAAACCGCCATCTGCCCGATCGTTTCAATCACTTGCTGCTTGTGCGCGCCCGCTTCGACCGCGTGGATCACAGCCTGCCGCAGCGCCACTTCGTTTTGTGCGCCCTGCATCGTCAGCCCCGCAATCGTAAGCAGCAACCGCGTCTTGGCATCCAACCCGTTGGGGTTCATCGTGTTGCCAAACAGCGTTTCCATGATGTCCTTAGGCATCTTGCCCATCATCGCCTCGAACCCTTTTGGCGAAAAAGCACCCATCGCCGGAAAGGCCTTGGCCGCTTCCTGCATCTGCCGCATCATTTCTTCAAAGGGGTTTGGCGTATCGGTCATCTGTAAGGTGCATCCAGTTCAAGATTTCGCGCGATCTCGGCTTCCCAGCGGTCACCGTTTTCGAGAAGCTTGGCTTTATCGTAATACAGCTCTTCGCGGGTCTCGGTCGAAAATTCGAAATTCGGGCCCTCGACGATGGCATCCACGGGGCAAGCTTCTTGGCAGAACCCGCAGTAGATGCACTTGGTCATGTCGATATCATAACGCGTCGTGCGGCGGCTGCCATCATCACGCGGTTCCGCGTCAATGGTGATCGCCTGAGCGGGGCAAACCGCTTCGCAGAGCTTGCAAGCAATACAGCGCTCTTCTCCATTGGCATAGCGGCGCAGTGCGTGTTCACCGCGAAAGCGGGGCGACAAAGGCCCCTTTTCGTGGGGATAGTTCAACGTCGCCTTGGGGGCAAAGAAGTATTTGAACCCCAGCTTCATGCCTTGGTAAAAATCCTGCAAAAGGAAGTACTTAGCGTGACGGGTATAGTCGATGTTAGCCATATCAGCCTCCCATGCCCCAGCGGGCATACGCGCCCCAGAACCAGTCGAATTTTGCCGCGAAGGCCACGAAGACCACCCACACCAGCGAGAATGGAAGGAAGACTTTCCAGCCCAGACGCATCAGTTGGTCGTAGCGGTAGCGCGGCGTGATAGCCTTGACCATCGCGAAGAGGAAGAAGAAAATCGCCATCTTGCCAACCATCCAAAGCACGCCATCAGGCAGGCCGGGGATTGGCGACAGCCAGCCACCAAAGAACATCAGGGACATCAGCGCGCACATCAGGAAGATCGCGATGTATTCGCCTGCCATGAACAACAGGAACGGCGTGGCCGAGTATTCGACCTGATAGCCGGCAACCAATTCTGATTCCGCTTCCGGAAGGTCAAAGGGCGGACGGTTGGTTTCAGCCAAGGCCGAGATGAAGAACAGGAAAACCATCGGGAAATGGGGCAGCCAGTACCAGCTGAAGAAACCGTAAGGCCCGGACTGCGCAGCAACGATACCGCTGAAGTTCAACGAGCCGGAGGAGATGATCACACCGATGATGATCAGACCCAAGGACACTTCATAAGAAATCATCTGCGCGGCGGACCGCAACGACCCAAGGAAAGGGTATTTGGAGTTCGACGCCCACCCGCCCATAATCACGCCATACACCTCAAGCGAGGAAACGGCGAAGACAAACAGGATCGCGACGTTGATGTTGCTGAGGACCCAACCGTCATTGAAGGGGATCACGGCCCAGGCCAGCATCGCCAGAACAAAAGAGGTCAGAGGTGCCAGCATGAAGACAGTGCGATCGGCACCAGCGGGAATGACCACTTCCTTGACGACGTATTTCAGCGCGTCGGCCACGGTTTGCAGCAGGCCGAATGTCCCGACCACGTTCGGACCGCGCCGTAGCTGAACCGCAGCCCAGATTTTACGGTCGCCGTAGACCAGAAACAGCAGCGAGATCATCACAAAGGCAACGACCGCGAGGGTCTGCGCCAAGATCAGAACGGCAATGCCGCCAGGAGTGTTAAAGAATTCAGCCATAGGTCCTCACACCGTCGGAATGCCACGTTCCATGCAGTTTTGCACGGTCACTTCGGCATCAATTGTCTTCAAGCCCCGTGGCAGGCTTGGCGAGATGGTGTAAACAGCATCTGCGCGCCAGACGCCACCCACGATCTCAACATTTGTGCGCACGTGACGGGCAAATCCGAAGCCTCGGATCAAAGTATAGCGCGCCGCCGCACATTCAGCATAATCCGCCACATTTTCAGAAGAAAGTGCGTTGGTCATGGCCACATCAAACTGGACAAGATCCCCGTCCAGCAGCTTGGTTTCTACGCCTTGATAGTCGGGAATGAAATCATCTGCCAAGGGGGCGCGCGTTTCGCATCCCGCCAAGATCAGAGGAAGCATCATCCCCAAGACTCTCACTCCGCCGCCAGTGGTTTTTCTTGGCGGGCTTTGGCATTCTGCGAAAGCTCTGCCATCAGCTGGCTGGCACGGGCGATGGGGTTGGACAGGTAGAAATCCGCGATTGCCGGCTGGAACGCCGCATCGTCCATCTTGGATTGCGCCGCCGCCTGCCAGTCGTTTTCTGCAACCTGATCGACGTTGCCCAAATGGGGAACCTCGGCAACCAGCGCCTTGCGCAGCGCGGCAAGCGAATCAAAAGGCAGGGTCGCGCCCATTTCGGCGCTCAACGCGCGCAGGATCGCCCAGTTTTCCTTGGCCTGACCGGGGGCAAAGCTGGCACGGGCGGCAAGTTGTGGACGCCCTTCGGTGTTCACGAACAGCCCTGCTTCTTCTGTATAGGCGGCACCCGGCAGGATGATATCGGCGCGGTGTGCCCCGCGATCGCCATGCGAGCCTTGGTAAATCACGAAAGGTCCGGCGGGAATATCGCCCTCATCCGCACCGAGGTTGTAGATCACGTCGGCAGCCAGCACATCCACGATTCCACCTTCGGCCGTGGCACCGATGTCCATCGCGCCGACGCGGCCCGCAGCCGTGTGCAGAACCATGAACCCGGATTTCGTCGCATCGGCCAATGCCATCGCAGACGCCAGAACCGCAGCACCGTCTTCGCGGGCCAATGCGCCCATGCCGACGATGATCAGCGATGGCTTTTCGGTCATTTCGGAATGATCACGTTTCAGCAGATCTGTCAGAACAGAAGGACCATCGCCTAGATGCTCGTGGTCATAGGTCAGGTCAGCCGCAGGGCCGACGTGGCCGATGTCTGCGCCGCGCGCCCAAGCCTTGCGGATTCGCGCATTCAGAACCGGAGCTTCAACGGCGGGATTGGTACCGATCAACATGATCGCCTTGGCGCTATCGATATCTTCGACCGTCGCAGTTCCGACATAGCCAGACCGGTTACCGGCGGGCAGCTTTGCCCCGTCCGTGCGACATTCAACGACACCGCCCTGCCCCTTGACCAGCTGCTGCAGTGCAAAAGCCGCCTCGACCGGGACCAGATCACCGATCAGGCCAGCAACTTTCTTGTCCTTCATCGCAGCAGCCGCAGCGGCCAGTGCTTCGGGCCAGTCGGCTTTGCGCAGCTTGCCGTTCTCGCGAATATAAGGCGTGTCCAGACGTTGGCGGCGCAGGCCGTCCCAGACGAAACGTGTTTTGTCGGAAATCCATTCCTCGTTCACGCCATCATGGTTGCGCGGCAGGAAACGCATGACTTCGCGACCCTTGGTATCGACACGGATGTTAGACCCAAGCGCGTCCATCACGTCGATGGATTCGGTCTTGGACAATTCCCATGGCCGCGCCGTAAAGGCGTAGGGCTTGGACACCAAGGCCCCCACCGGACACAAGTCGATGATGTTGCCCTGAAGATTGGAATCGAGTGTCTGGCCCAAATAGGCAGTAATCTCGGCATCTTCACCGCGACCGGTCTGGCCCATCTGGTGAATGCCCGCAACTTCGGTGGTGAAGCGCACGCAGCGGGTGCAGGAAATGCAGCGCGTCATGTGGGTTTCCACCAGCGGCCCCAGATCAAGATCTTCGGTCGCGCGCTTGGGTTCACGGTAGCGGCTGAAATCGACGCCGTAGGCCATCGCCTGATCCTGCAGGTCGCATTCGCCGCCCTGATCGCAAATCGGGCAATCCAGCGGGTGGTTTATCAGCAGGAATTCCATCACGCCTTCACGGGCCTTTTTAACCATGGGCGAATTGGTTTTCACGACCGGCGGTTGGCCTTCGGGACCGGGGCGCAAATCGCGCACCTGCATCGCGCAGCTTGCCGCCGGCTTGGGCGGGCCGCCCACGACTTCCACAAGACACATCCGGCAGTTACCGGCAATCGACAGGCGCTCGTGGTAGCAGAAGCGTGGAATTTCCACGCCCGCTTCCTCGCAAGCCTGAATGAGCGTCATCGCCCCTTCGACTTCGACCTCTTTACCGTCAATGATGATCTTGCGGATATCGCTCATATGCTTATTTCGCTCTCAGTAACGAACCGATACGGCTCGATTTTTGGATTTCTGCGCGGCCTAGTGCACAATAGCTTTGTGGATCGGAAGTATCGACCCCATTTGCCTTTAAATATGCAGCCCCGCGTTTTTTCATGCGTGATTTTTCAGCATCGCTTTTCCGATAGGCATCAATCTCGGCATCCGAATAGCCCAAAGATTTTGCTGTATTCTGAATATCGTTCAAATATCCGATCGCGCGAAACATCCGCGCCGAAATATCCGGGCATTCCTTGCGAATCCTGTCGGCCAGACCCAGATCCAGCAGCGCGTCATCCACGGCCGCCACGTCACGCAGCGGCGGTTTGGCGGCGACAGGGGTGGCCAACATGCCCAAACTTATCAAGGCGATCATTACCTTACGCATCTTACTCTCCTCATGCAGGGGGCGGAGTGCCCCGTCCACACATGGGAACTGATACCGTTGTTATGCAATAACACCCCGAAATCAGTCTTTTGCACCCGGTATGTCGCGCAATCCGTCACGAAGGGCAAGACCCCTGAAACGTCAAACTGTTCTCAACTAGACGTAAATTCTCAGGTGGCGTGTCCGGCCCGACGACCCATTCGATGTCCGAACTGCCGTAGTTGCTGACGCAATAGACGGTCGCCTCGTAACGCGCGGCCTCGCGGGCCCCATCGATCGATTGCGAAGCGTTTTTGACCAGAAGCGTAAAAACGTCACGCTGGCCGTCGACCTTGCTGATCTTGGTGCTGAAATACTTGCCGTCAAAAGCGATCCGGTCTTCGCTTGCCGTACACCCTGCCAGCATCGCGGCCGCCGCACAAAATAGGATTATTTGCTTCATCTTGTTACTCCGCAGATCTGTTCCGGCATCCGTCACGTAGATTGTCTTAAATGCGCTTAACAAAACGCAGGATCACTGTCGTCCTTTTTGCGCAAATGGTCCAGCGGTGCCAGCCCTTCTTGCACCGTGGGGAAATGGCCTGGACCGACGCCGCAAAGCCCACAGATCACTGTCTCAAAGCGGCCAAACAGGACTTATGCCAAACACCACCGGCGCAGTTACCTTGTGTCAAAGCGGGACACCGGAACGCCCCGCCAAGACGTGTCTAGAATGCAGCGCCAAGCGCCAGGATCGCCAGCGCCAGGATGCACAGCAAACCGACGCCAAAAAACACGCTGCGCATGGGCTGGTTGGTGGTGCGGATGTGGACAAAGGCCATCGCCAGACGCGCGACGATGAAGACCGATGCAAACACGTTCACCCAGAACGGAGCGGCCCCGAGCAGGACTGCCGCCACCGTCACGGCGATGAAAGGACCGGAGCTTTCGACTGCATTCATGAATGCACGTTCGCTTCGGTAGGCAGGGTCATCGTAGTTCCGCTTGGGCTTGCCGCAATCGCAGCGATTTTCCGCACTGCGCCCTCGCGTCGAAAAAGCCCCCAGTACACTGATCATCACGCCCCAAAGCGCGAGCGAGGCGAGGGCGTGGCTGTAGGCTGCAAAAGCGTCCATCTATTCCGCCGCCACGGCGCTGACACGACCCGTACGTTTGTGTTTGATTCGATCTTCGATCTCGTCACGGAAATGCCGGATCAGTCCCTGGATCGGCCAGGCCGCCGCATCACCCAGGGCGCAAATTGTGTGGCCTTCGACCTGCTTGGTCACATCCAGCAGCATGTCAATCTCTTCCGGGTTGGCGTCGCCCGTCACCAGACGGTCCATCACGCGCATCATCCAGCCTGTCCCCTCGCGGCAGGGTGTACACTGGCCACAGGATTCGTGCTTGTAGAACTTGGCCAGACGCCAAATCGCCTTGATCACGTCGGTGGAATTATCCATCACGATGACCGCCGCTGTCCCAAGACCCGACCGCTGTTCGCGCAGATAGTCGAAATCCATGATCGCGTCTTTCATCTGCGCGCCGGGGATCATCGGCACGGACGATCCACCGGGGATCACGGCCTTCAGATTGCTCCAGCCGCCGCGGATGCCGCCGCAATGTGTTTCGATCAGTTCTTCAAACGAGATGCTCATCGCCTCTTCGACGACGCACGGGTTGTTCACATGGCCCGAGATCGCAAACAGCTTGGTGCCCGCGTTGTTCGGACGCCCGAAAGACGAGAACCATTCGGGGCCACGGCGCAGAATCGTCGGCACGACGGCGATTGATTCGACATTGTTCACCGTGGTCGGGCAACCATAGAGGCCCGCACCCGCCGGGAACGGCGGCTTCATGCGGGGCATGCCCTTCTTACCCTCAAGGCTTTCCAGCAATGCTGTTTCCTCGCCGCAAATATATGCGCCTGCCCCGTGGTGCAGGTAGATGTCGAAATCATAGCCGGATTTGCAGGCGTTCTTGCCCACCAGCCCCGCATCATAGGCTTCGTCGATGGCGGCCTGAAGCGCCTCTTTTTCACGGATATATTCGCCGCGAATGTAGATGTAGCACGCATTCGCCTGCATGGCGAAGCTGGCAATCAGACAGCCTTCGACCAGCGTATGCGGATCGTGGCGCATGATTTCGCGGTCCTTGCAGGTACCCGGTTCGGATTCGTCCGCGTTCACAACCAGATAGCTGGGACGGCCATCGCTTTCCTTGGGCATGAAAGACCATTTCAGACCCGTCGGGAAGCCCGCCCCGCCCCGACCGCGCAGACCGGAGGCCTTCATCTGGTCGATGATCCAGTCACGCCCGTTCTTCAAAATACCGGCGGTGCCATCCCAGTGGCCACGCGCTTGCGCGCCCTTGAGCGTGCGATCGTGCATACCGTAGATATTGGTAAAGATGCGGTCTTGGTCCTGAAGCATGAAGCTAACCTTTTATGTGTCACGGCCGGCCACGCGGGCCCGCCTCATCTGATAAATATTCACCATCGCCCAGACCAGTGCGGCCAATGCTGCAAAGTCAAACAGCAGCGCATAGCGCCCCGGAAGGCCGAATTGCGGCGCGATCCATTGCGCGGCAATCCACAACAGCATGGTGCCTGCAATGACCAACGCCACAGTTCGCCCCTTGCGGGCAAGTGCTTTGTTTTCTTCTTCGGTCATCAGTGAGGTACCATCCAGGTTTTTGGTTTACGTATTCTTGCGCGGCGAAAATCAGGTTTCACCGCCCTCGGCCAGGGCTTTCGCCTGCGCTATCCAGTTTCCGCGCGTGATACGCCCCTTGAACCGGACCCGTGCATCAACCCAGGCAATTTCGGCCGGGCCCCAGTTGGCGATCTGGTCGTAGTGATAGATCCCGAGATTGTTCAGCGTCTCTTCCAGTTTCGGCCCGACTCCGCTGATCAGCTTGAGATCATCGGCACCGCCTGCCCGTGGCGCAGCCAGCGTTTCCGGCTGGCGTTCCGCGACATCACCGACATCTGCCGTTTCGAAGACGTCAACAGCTTCGGCCGCACCTGACGCTGCCCCACATGCTGGTTCAGCGGTCGTGGCCACAGCGGCCTGTGCCTTTGGCGCTTCGTATCTGTAAACACCTTTACGCTCAGCAAGCTCCTGTTCACCGTGAAGCACTTTGCTGGGCTTGATGCCGGAAAACCCCGTTTTCTCGCTGACGCCAGTCGATGTGGCCCCGCTGGCCACAGACTGAGAAACCGCAGACGGCGCAGGATCGGAAAGCGAAGAAGAAACAGCGGTATCCTGGGGCGATGAAAGCCCCGCGTCTTGCGGGGGTAGCCCTTCAACGGGCGTTTCCTTGCCACAAAACAAAAACGAAAATGCGCCAAACGCAATCGCGCCAAGAACAAGACCAAGCAGAACCGACAGCAAAAATCCGGAACCGGTAATCAGCCAGATTATCAGGATTGCGGCCAGCCCAATGCCGGCCCCCAATAAACCGCAGCCCCGCTTACACTGTTCTTTTTGCGTCAAATCGCTCATGACCGTTCTTTTTACCGCCCCGTAGGTGATCCATTACTTTTCGTTAGTATCATCTTTTTCAGCGCGAGACGAGAATTCTGTTGCCTCACCCGAAGCCAGCACCTTGGCTTGCTCGACCCACGCGTCGCGGGTGGCACGGCCTTTGAAGCCTTCAAGGTTCTGATCGACCCAGGCGCTTTCTTCGCTTGTCCAGCTGGCAACCTGATCGAAATGGTAGAAACCCAAGCTGTTGACCAGCTTTTCAAGCTTTGGTCCGATGCCCGTGATCCGCTGCAAATTATCCGCACCGGTATCGCGTGGCGCGTCCAGTGTCGCGGGCTTTGTCCCGGTCGTTTCGGCGTTCTTTTCAGCCGAGGCTGCAACGGTTGTGGTTGGCGTAGGCGATTTCGGCTGTGGCGCGACACTGCCCTGGGCCGGTTTCGCGATGGCGTCTACGCCTTTCGCTTCCCCGGGGGCTTCGGACCGCTGGTCGGAACTGTCGCCCACGTCACGGGGGGCTGCCTCTTCTGCCGCCGTGCGTCCGCCTTGCGCGCCGTCAGGCCCTGCGGGCGGCATCTGGTCATCACGCTTTGCGGCAGCACCGGGTTGGTCCTTGCCCTGCCAAGGGGCGGTCAAAGGCACCTCGGTCCCGTCGATCCGCTTGATGCTGTCACCGATGTCAACGGCAAGCTGAACGCTGGCGTTGTACTGCGTCTTGCCGCTGTCATAATCGGTCAGGCTGGTCAGACCGGACAAGGGCTCAGAGGCATAGCGCCCGTTCTGCGGGCCTGGCACCGGTACCTTGCCAGCCGCCATGTCGTCGATCATCGCGGCGAACCCTTCGGTGGTCAGATCCTCGTAATAATCCTTGCCGATCTGGGCCATGGGCGCGTTGGAACAGGCCCCGAGGCATTCGACCTCCTCCCAGGAAAACTTGCCGTCATCACTTATCTGATGCGCTTTGGCTGCGATCTTTTCCTTGCACACCGCGATCAGGTCTTCGGCACCGCAGATCATGCAGGACGTGGTGCCGCAAACCTGAATATGCGCCACCGACCCCACGGGCTGCAGCTGGAACATGAAGTAAAAAGTCGCGACCTCGAGCCCGCGAATATAAGCCAGCCCCAGCATTTCGGAGACATGTTCAATGGCCGGACGGCTAAGCCAGCCTTCCTGTTCCTGAGCACGCCACAAAAGCGGGATGATCGCGCTGGCCTGACGGCCTTCGGGGTATTTGGTGATCTGCGCTTCGGCCCATGCCTGATTGGCGGGCGTGAAGGCGAAGCTTGTCGGTTGGTCGGGGTGAAGACGGCGCAGCATCAGATCAGGCTTTCGTTCTTGCGGAAACGGCTGGCGCCTCCGGCGGGAGTTTATTTGGCAAAATGAAGAGCGGCGACCGGATCAACGGTCGACCTCTCCGAAGACGATATCCATGGTGCCGATGATGGCCGCGACATCGGCCAACTGGTGGCCCTTGGCCATGTAATCCATCGCTTGCAGGTGCAGATAGCCCGGAGCCCGGATCTTGGCGCGATAGGGTTTGTTCGACCCGTCTGCCACAAGATAGACGCCGAATTCGCCTTTGGGCGCTTCCACGGCACAATAAACTTCGCCGGCGGGCACGTGGAACCCTTCGGTATAGAGTTTGAAGTGGTGGATCAGGCTTTCCATGTCGGTCTTCATAGCAGAGCGCGACGGGGGCGTGATCTTGCCACGGGCAAGGATATCGCCCTGCCCTTCGGGTTCACGCAACTTCGTGATCGCCTGCTGGATGATAAAGATCGACTGGCGCATCTCCTCCATCCGGACGAGGTAGCGGTCATAGCAGTCGCCGTTCACGCCGGTCGGAATTTGAAAGTCGAATTCATCGTAGCATTCGTATGGCTGCGCGCGGCGCAGATCCCATGCAAGGCCAGAGCCGCGGACCATGACGCCCGAAAAGCCCCAATCCTGAATGTCTTGCTCTGTGACGATGCCAATGTCGGCATTGCGCTGCTTAAAAATGCGATTTTCGGTCAAAAGCTTGTCGATATCGACCATGAAACCGGACATGAACTTATGCGACCACGCCTCGATATCATCCAGCAAGGCAGGCGGCAGATCCTGATGCACACCGCCGGGGCGGAAATAGGCCGCATGAAGACGGGCACCGCAGGCGCGCTCGTAGAAGATCATAAGATCTTCGCGTTCCTCAAAGCCCCACAGCGGCGGGGTCAGCGCGCCAACGTCCATCGCCTGTGTCGTGACGTTCAGCAGGTGGGACAAGATGCGGCCGATTTCGGAATAAAGCACCCGGATCAACGAGGCGCGGCGGGGCACTTCGACGCCGGTCAGCTTTTCGATGGCCAGACACCAGGCGTGTTCCTGGTTCATCGGTGCCACATAATCCAGCCGGTCGAAATACGGCAGGTTCTGCAGATACGTCCGGCTTTCCATCAGCTTTTCGGTGCCACGGTGCAGTAGGCCGATATGCGGATCGCAGCGTTCAACGACTTCACCGTCCAGTTCGAGAACCAGACGCAGAACGCCGTGGGCCGCAGGGTGCTGCGGACCAAAGTTGATGTTGAAATTGCGGATCTTCTGTTCGCCGGTCAGGGCGTCTTCAAAACCTTTGGTGCCGTCCATCATTTACGCTCCAGCTCGGTCAGTTTGAGGCCCACCCACCACAGCAACGCAATCGTGCCAAAGGGGACCACGCAGGCCACGGACCAGTATTTGTTAATGCCAAAAAACGGCAGAATCTTCACCATCGGAATGATCGTCAGAGCCGAAAGGATGAACCACCAGATGCCGCCCATTACTTGGCCGCCTCTTTCTCGTCGCCGGGAAGGATGTATTCGGCCCCTTCCCAAGGGGACATGAAATCAAATTGGCGGTATTCCTGAACCAACGACACCGGTTCATAGACAACGCGTTTTTCCGCCTCGTCATAGCGAACTTCGGTATAGCCCGTGGTCGGGAAATCCTTGCGCAGCGGGTGACCGCGAAACCCGTAATCGGTCAGCAAGCGCCGCAAATCGGGATGACCCGAAAACAGGATGCCGAACATATCGAAGACTTCGCGCTCGAACCAGTTGGCCGACGGATGAATGTCGACGATCGAGGGAACCATGTCTTCTTCACGGATGGCCACGCGCAGGCGGATCCGCTGGTTCTGGTACATCGACAGGAAGTGATAGACCACGTCGAAGCGTTTTGCCCGACCAGGATAATCTACCGCCGTGATATCCACCAAGGACGAGAACCTGCAGGTCGCATCGCCTTTTATGAAATCCACCAGACCCGGCAGATTTGCCTTGGTCACATCCATATTCAGCTCGCCATGCGAAATGTCCCAGCCGAGGATGCAATCGGGGCGCTTTGCTTCGAGATAGGCACCCAGTTCGTTCAGTTGTTCTGACATATCAGCCCCTTAGCGAACAATTGTGCCGGTACGGCGAATTTTGCGCTGCAATTGCAGAATACCATACAGCAACGCTTCTGCCGTGGGCGGGCAACCGGGCACATAAATATCGACCGGCACGATGCGGTCACAACCGCGCACGACGGAATAGCTGTAGTGGTAATAGCCACCGCCATTGGCGCAGGACCCCATAGAGATCACGTAGCGCGGTTCCGGCATCTGGTCATAAACCTTGCGCAGAGCCGGTGCCATCTTGTTGGTCAGCGTCCCCGCAACGATCATCAGGTCGGACTGGCGCGGGGATGCGCGCGGTGCGGTCCCGAAACGCTCGAGGTCGTAGCGCGGCATCGAAGTGTGCATCATCTCGACCGCGCAACAGGCCAGACCGAATGTCATCCAGTGCAGCGATCCGGTCCGCGCCCAGTTGATGATATCCTCGGTAGAGGTCAGCAGGAACCCTTTGTCCTGCAATTCCTTGTTCAGGTTCTGGGTGGCCACATCGCGGTCCATCCCGGCCACATTGGCCCCGGCGGCTGCTACTGCCATTCCAATGCTCCCTTTTTCCACTCATATGCAAAGCCGGCGGTCAGCACCGCCAGAAAGACCATCATCGACCAGAACCCTGCCATGCTCACATCCTGGAACGCGACGGCCCAAGGGAAGAGAAATGCAATTTCGAGGTCGAAGATAATGAACAGGATCGACACGAGGTAGAACCGCACATCGAATTTCATCCGCGCATCGTCGAAGGCGTTGAACCCGCATTCGTAGGCCGACACCTTTTCAGGGTCAGGGTTGCGCACGGCCAGCACCACCGCAGAGAGTATCAGCACCAGGCCCAGACCAACGGCCACAGCCAGAAAAATAAGGATCGGAAGGTATTCCCGCATCATCTCGTCCAAGGGGAGGCTCCTTTGCGTGTGTGGCGCGGCATCGCACCTTGCCCATCAAGCTGTGAACTTGATGGTTCTCGGTTTACTCCGCCGTCTTGTCAGGGTCAACCAAGCCCGCCACATTTGAACTGTTCTGTTTTAAGGCATCGTGAACGCGGGTTTCCGGCAGGGTCGAATGCCTATTTTCCGGTCACACCGATCTGGTCGCGCCAACTGTGCTGCGGCGCAAAGCCGACCATATCACGGGCCTTCTTGTTGCTGAAAAACGTCTCGTTTTCGCCCATTTCGCGGGTTTTCGGGACGTCTGCATAATAGCGGTCAATCAGATCGGACGTGGTCAGATCAACCGAATGATCATCATTCGCGACATTGAAGACCTCGTAACCCAAACCGTCTTTTTGCAAGCAGCATTCAACCATCTGCCCCAGATCGCGCGCATCGATATAGGCAAAGATATTGCGGCGGCGCTGGTCCGGATCATGGATGAAATCTGGAAAAATCTGCGCATATTCATCGGGTTCGATGACGTTGTTGATTCGAAGCCCGTAAACATCCGCACCACTGCGCGCCTGAAAGCTGCGGGCTGTCACCTCGTTGCAGACCTTTGACATGGCATAGCTGTCATGGGGCACCGTGGGGTGGTCTTCGTCGATCGGGATATAGTCTGGCTTGATCTCGCCATCGGCGAAACAGATGCCGTAGGTCGTCTCGGACGAGGCAAAGATCACCTTGCGGATGCCGGCCTTGAGCGCGGCATCAATCACGTTGTAGGTGCCGATCGTGTTGATCCGGAACGCTTCATTGTCAGACCGCAGCAGAATGCGGGGGATCGCGGCAAAGTGAACGACCGCATCGAACCTGGGCATGCCGGTACCGGCGTCAAGTTCGGCCAAATTTGCATAGCTTTGCATCACATCGGCCATCTGCCCCGCATCCGAGATATCGGCGATGCGGTTATCGACGCCCGGATGATCGAACGGCACCAGATCGACGTTAAGAACCTGATGGCCCTGCGCCAGCAAATAGGGAATGACATGCCGCCCGGCCTTGCCGGTCCCGCCGGTAAATAGAATACGCATAACATCCCCCATATGTGTTCAAAGCCGCTGGCCCTACGATCAGGCCATCCACGCCGCTTTGCGCTTGTCGAAAAACGCACCGATTCCCTCGGCGGCTTCTTCTGTTTCCCACCGCGCGGCGAGGGCTGCAATGGTGTGATCCACGACTTCTGCATCAATCCTTGGGCCAAGATCGCGCGCCAATTGTTTGGCCGCAGCCACCGCACCGGGCGCGCAGGACAGATAGGGCACGACTTCGGCCTCGATCGCTGCATCCAGACCATCCGCAGGCACGACCTTTGACAGCAATCCCAGATCAACCGCCTCGGCCGCACCAAACAGCCGCGCCGACATGAACACCCGCCGCGCCCGCCCCTCGCCCATGCGCGCAAGCACATAGGGGCCGATGGTGGCCGGGATGATCCCCAGCCGCGTTTCGGTAAAGCCCATCTTCAACGTCTCCACGCCGATGGCCACATCGCAGACAGCCGCCATGCCCACACCGCCGCCAAAGGCATTGCCCTGCACCCGCCCGATCAGCGGCTTGGGCAAAGTATTCAATGCCCCCAACATCGCTGCCAGCTTGCCTGCCTCGGCGGACCGTGTAGGGGCATCCATATCGCGCTGCGCCTGCATCCACCCCAGGTCACCGCCCGCGCAAAACGACTTGCCCGCGCCGGTCAGAACCACGACCCTCACGGCGTCATCGCCCGCAAGCTGCGCGGCGGCGGCTGTCAGTTCGGCAATCATCAGCGCCGACATGGCGTTGTGCTTCTCCTCCCGCGAAAGGGTCAGAACCGCCACCCCGCGTGCATCCGTGCTGACCTTAATCGTCTCGTACATCAACCGGCCCTCATCTGCTGCGCCATGGCGGCGGCCTCTTCGATCAGCGCCTGATCCAGCCCCGTCACATATCCAAGCGCCGTCAGATGCGCATTCACCGCCTCGGTCGCCACATTGCCCGCAGCACCGGGCGCAAAGGGGCAGCCCCCCAGCCCCCCGACAGCGGCGTCGAAAACCCGCACGCCCATCGACAAGGACGTATCGATGTTGTCCATCGCGCGCCCGTTGGTATCGTGGTAATGCCCCGCCAAACGGCCAACGGGCACGACATCGCGCACGGCCAGCAACATCTTGGCAATCGTATCCGGCGTACCCGCCCCTATGGTGTCGCCCAAAGACACCTCATAGCAGCCCATCGAAAACAAACGGTCCGCCACTTTTGCAACCTGGTCAGGCGCGATCACCCCGTCATAGGGGCATTTGACCACGCAAGACACGTAGCCGCGCACCGGCATATCGACATGGCGCGCCTCTTCGAGGATCGGTGCAAACCGCTCGAACGCCTCTTCGATGCTTGCATTGATGTTCTTTTGGCTGAACCCTTCACTGGCCGAGGCGAATATCGCAATCTCATCGGCCTTTGACGAGACCGCATCGGCATAACCGCGCAGGTTGGGCGTCAGCGCGGCATAGCGCACGCCCTCTGCCCGCTTGATCCCGTCCAGAACCGCGCCTGATCCCGCCATCTGCGGCACCCATTTCTGACTTACGAAACTTGCCACCTCGATCCGGGAAAATCCGGCCCGGCTAAGCAAATCGACCAAAGCAATCTTTTCGGTCACCGGAATTTCACGCGCCTCGTTCTGAAGCCCGTCGCGCGGCCCCACCTCGAAAATCTCGCAATAGCCCTTGTCCATGTCCGTCCCTCCCCTTCATTTTGCCAAATAAACTCAAAATCCCAAGGTCTGCCTCAGATGACCGGCCAGGGTTCGAAAAACGACTGCTCAAACAAGGACACGCCCGCAGGCAGCGCCTTCACGAAGCCTTCGCGCCCCGAAATCCGCCCGAACCATGCGGCCACCCGCGGGTGCTGATCCGTCTTGGCGAAAAACTGTCCCATATAGACCGCCTGCCCCACTCCGATATCGGCGGCGGTAAAACCACTGGACAGCAGATAATCCTGCCCCTCCAGCCGCGCCTCAAGCGCATCATAGCATTTCATGATCCGTGCGGCTTCAAGTTTCATGACGATGGGGCTGCGCATCGTGTCATCGCGCAGGGCGACGTGCTGTTGGGTCAACGCGGCGCAATGCTGGCTGACCGTTTCGGCGAAATGCATCCACACCAGCCAGTCCTTGCGCTCCGGCGTGCCGGGCATACGGCCCAGACCCTCTGGGCTGAACCGTTCACACAGATATTCGGCAATAGCACCGGTTTCGAACATCGCCTCGCCGTCGATCTCAAGCGATGGCACACGACCCGCAGGCGAAAGCGCCAGATAGGCCGGGTCGCGCAGGGATTTGTCGAAGGGGTGCTGCACCACTTCAAACGGCACGTCCAGCTCATGCAGCAACCAAAGCGTGCGCATCGACCGGCTTTGCGGGACGTGGTGCAGCGTGATCATGCCGCAGCCTCCTCGGCTTCGGCTTCTAGCCGCACCAGGGCGGCCCCTGCTTCGACCTGGTCCCCCGCAGCCGCCAGCACCTCGGCCACGATCCCGTCACGGGTTGCCAGCAGACTATGCTCCATCTTCATCGCCTCAAGCACGGCCAACCGGTCCCCTTTGGCAACGGCCTGACCGACCTGCGCGTCAACCGCGCGGACCAGTCCCGGCATCGGTGCCTCGATCAGGTTGCCGTCCCCGTGGCTGCCCGCCGCCCGCGCCAGCGGGTCAATTACCTTGAAGATCAGACCGTAGCCGTCCCAGACCGTCACGTCGTCACCCGAAACATGGGCCTTCGGGGCCAGATGTCCGCCGATCTTCCAGTGCCCGCCGACGCGTTGCGCCGCGATCTCTGCCCCGTCCACTTGCCAAAGCTGCGCATCCGCCGACATCACCTGAACCTTCAGCAGGTGATCCGCGTCATTCCAGCGCAACCCGACCTGCCGTTGCAGCGGTTGCCACAGGGTGAACCCCGCCCCCCCCGCAGGGTCCAGCAGGTCAAGCGCCGCCATTCCCGCCAGCACCGCATGGCGCGGCTGCACATCAGGGGCGACGGTCAGGCTGTCAATCTCGCGTCCGATCAGGCCGGTATCCACATCCCCCGCGCCAAAGCCCTTGTGCCCTGCCAGCGCCCCCAGAAACGCAAGGTTCGTCACGGTCCCCGCCACGTCGCAGCCCTTGAGCGCCGCGCGCAGCTTGGACAAGGCCACTGCGCGGGTGGCCCCATGGACGATGACCTTTGCAATCATCGGGTCGTAAAACGGGCTGATCGTATCGCCCGTCCGCACGCCACTATCCGCGCGGCACCCGTCGCTGAACGCCAGATGGGTCAGCGTGCCCGTGGCAGGCAAGAACCCCTTCGGCACGTCTTCGGCATAAAGCCGCGCTTCAAAGGCATGTCCCTGGATGCCCAAGGCCTCCTGCCGCTTGGGCAAGGCCTCTCCTGCGGCAACCCGCAACTGCCATTCGACCAGATCGACGCCGGTGATGGCTTCGGTCACCGGATGTTCGACCTGCAAGCGTGTGTTCATCTCCATGAAAAAGAAACCGTCAGGGCGCAGCCCGTGGGACCCGTCAACGATGAATTCGATCGTGCCCGCACCGGCATAGCCGATCGCTTCGGCCGCCGTCACCGCCGCCTGCCCCATGGCGTCGCGCATTTCGGGTGTCATGCCGGGGGCTGGCGCTTCCTCGATCACCTTTTGATGACGCCGCTGAAGTGAACAATCGCGTTCAAACAGATGCACCGCGTTGGTGCCGTCACCGAAAACCTGCACTTCGATGTGGCGCGGCTTGGTCACGAATTTCTCGACCAGCACATCCGCATTTCCAAAGGCGGTTTTCGCCTCGGAGCGCGCACTGTCCAGCGCCGCCTGAAAGCCATCCGCCGCCTCGACCAGGCGCATGCCCTTGCCGCCGCCGCCTGCAACGGCCTTGATCAACACCGGATAGCCGATCTTGGCAGCCTCGGCGGCCAGCAACGCATCGTCCTGATCCGCGCCGTGGTAGCCCGGAACAACCGGCACACCAGCTTGGATCATCAATGCCTTGGCCGCGTCCTTCAATCCCATCGCGCGGATCGCCTTGGCAGATGGTCCGATAAATACCAGACCCGCCGCCTCGACCGCTTCGACGAAATCAGGGTTCTCGGACAGAAAGCCATAGCCCGGATGGATCGCCTGCGCGCCCGTATCCAAGGCCGCCTGAATGATCACATCGCCGCGCAGATAGCTTTCCGCCGGGGCCGACCCGCCAATATGCACCGCGGCGTCGGCCATCGCGACATGCTTGGCCCCGCGGTCCGCATCCGAATAAACCGCCACGCAGCGCACGCCCATGGTTTGCGCCGTTTCCATCACGCGGCAGGCGATCTCGCCCCGGTTTGCAATCAATATGGTGTCAAACATCGGCGTAATCCTCGATTAGGGTGAAGCGTTCGCACATCAACTTCATGTCTGGCGCGAACCCGCCGGAGCGCCGGAAATACGCTTCGTAGCTGGCACCCCAGTGGTCCAGATCGCGGAATTCACCCTGTGCGGCGACGAATTCGGCGTCCATTTCGTTGAACCGGCGGGTCGACACCTCGACCGTTTCGATCATGAAGGCAGGCGTGCCATCCCAGTTCAGCGCGATGTCGCGGCGGCCGATCTCGGGGTAGGCATCGCCGCCTTGGCCATAGGCCGATGCGGCCTCGCAAGTGGCAGTTTTACGGCCGGCACGCACCAATGCAATGATCTCGGCACATAGTTTCGGGTTGTCACCAAAGCGGAATGTTTCCGCGTCCGGGTTGGCATCGACGATCTGCTGCAATGTCCGTGTCATGACGATCCCCTTACATCCGGAACACGCCAAAGCGTGTATCCTCGATCGGTGCATTCAAACTTGCCCTCAGCGACAGGGACAACACATCGCGGCTTTTGCGCGGGTCGATCACCCCGTCATCCCACAACCGCGCCGAGGCATAGAGAGGATGCGACTGTTCTTCGAACATATCAATCGTGGGCTGCTTGAAAGCGGCCTCGTCCTCTGCGCTCCAGCTTTCGCCAGCCCGTTCAATCGCGTCGCGCTTGACCGTGGCCAGAACCCCAGCCGCTTGCGCGCCCCCCATCACCGAGATGCGCGAATTGGGCCACGTCCACATGAACCGCGGGGAATAGGCCCGCCCCGCCATGCCATAGTTGCCCGCGCCGAATGATCCGCCCACCAGCATGGTGATTTTCGGCACGTTGGTGGAGGCGACGGCGGTCACCATCTTGGCCCCGTGCCGCGCGATGCCTTCGTTCTCGTATTTGCGGCCCACTATGAAACCGGTGATATTCTGCAGGAACACCAGCGGGATCTTGCGCTGCGAACATAGCTCAACGAAATGCGCGCCTTTCTGGGCAGATTCCGAAAACAACACACCGTTGTTAGCGATGATGCCGACGGGGCAGCCTTTGACGTGGGCAAAGCCGCAGACCAGCGTTTCACCAAAGCGCGCCTTGAATTCGTCGAAGCGGCTGCCATCGACCAGCCGCATGATCACCTCGCGAATATCGTAGGGCGTGCGCAGGTCGGCGGGGACGACGCCCAGCATTTCGGCGGGGTCATAGGCGGGGTCTTCGCTTGGCTGCCACTGAACGGTCGCAGGCTTGGCAAGGTTCAGCCCCGCGACAGCGCGGCGCGCAAGGGCCAGCGCATGGGCGTCATCCTCGGCCAGATAATCGGCCACACCGGACAGGCGCGTGTGCACGTCGCCGCCGCCCAGATCCTCGGCAGTGACGACCTCTCCGGTCGCGGCCTTGACCAGCGGCGGGCCTGCCAGAAAGATCGTGCCCTGTTCCTTGACGATGATCGACACGTCGGACATGGCGGGCACATAGGCCCCGCCGGCCGTGCACGACCCCATCACGACCGCGATTTGCGGAATGCCCTTGCCGCTCATCCGGGCCTGGTTATAGAAAATCCGGCCAAAGTGGTCGCGGTCGGGAAAAACCTCGTCCTGATTGGGCAGGTTCGCGCCGCCGCTGTCGACCAGATAGATGCAAGGCAGATGGTTTTCCTCTGCGATTTCTTGGGCGCGCAGGTGCTTCTTGACGCTCATCGGGAAATAGGTGCCGCCCTTCACCGTGGCGTCATTGCACACGATCATGCAATCAACGCCATGCACCTGCCCCACACCGGCGATCACGCCTGCACACGGGGCAGCGCCACCATAGAGGCCATGCGCCGCCAGCCCGCCGACCTCGAGGAAGGGCGATCCGGGGTCCAGCAGGTTCGCCACGCGTTCGCGCGGCAGCATCTTGCCCCGGCTTTCGTGGCGGGCGCGTGATTTTTCACCGCCCCCGAATGCCGCCGCTTCGGCCGCTTCACGCACGGTTTGCAACGCTTCAAGATGGGCGGCTTCGTTGGCTTTGAAGCCTGCCGATGAGGGCAGCGCCTGCGAGGTCAGCTTCATGTGGGTCTCCTTGAGTGGGTCAGTATGGCGGCGGTCATGGGGTTTGCTCGGCAATGGCGATCGCCTTGAGGTCCTTGCGGATCACCTTGCCCGTTACGGTCATGGGCAGCGCGTCCAGAAAGGTGATTTCGCGGGGATAGGAATAGCTGGCCAGACGGGATTTGCACCAGTCTTGCAGGGTCGCACCGTCAACGGTGCTGCCGGGTTTGCGCACGACATAGGCTTTGACGATCTCGGTCCGCAGGGCGTCTGGTTTACCAACGACGCCGCAGGTTGCAACGTCCGGATGCGTCAGCAGGCAGTCTTCGATTTCGGCCGGGCCGATGCGGTAGCCGGAGGAGGTGATCACATCATCCTCGCGGCCGATAAAGCGCAAATATTCGCCTTCCCAGATGCCTCGGTCTCCGGTGATCATCCAATCGCCTTTGAATTTCTCTGCTGTCGCGTCGGGCCGCTGCCAATAGCCCAGCATCATCGCCGCAGATCCGCGCCGGACCGCGACATCGCCCTCGTCGGTGGTTGGCACACCGTCCTTGGTCAAGACCGCCAGCGTGTGGCCCGGCACCGCCTTGCCGATGCATCCGGGGCGCGCAGGATATGATGTGCCGCAGCTTGACGCGACCATGTTGCATTCGGTCTGTCCGTAGAATTCGTTGATCGTCAGGCCAAAGGCAGTTTGCCCCCATGCCAGCATTTCCGCACCCAAGGGTTCGCCGCCCGACGCGACCGACCGCAGACCGGGGATCGTCGCCCCCGCCGCTTTGAGCATGCGCAAGGCTGTAGGGGGAAAAAACACGTTTCGCACGCCGCCATCGGCGATGATGCGCGCGCAGTCCTCGGGCGAGAACTTAGGGAGCCGTGCTGCCACCACAGGAACGCCCAAGGCCAGCGCGGGCATCAGCACATCGAAAAGCCCGCCGATCCACGCCCAATCCGCGGGGGTCCAGAGGCAGTCACCGGGCCGGCCCAGCACATCATGGCTCAGCGACACACCGGGCAGATGGCCGGTCAGCACACGGTGGCCGTGCAACGCGCCCTTGGGGCTGCCCGTGGTACCCGAAGTGTAAATCAGCACCGCCGGATCGTCGGGGCCGGTATCGGCAAAGGGCACAGGATCGCCCGAGATGCCCGCCGTTTCTGCCATCCAGGCTTCAGCCAGATCGCCCAGCAGATCGCGCCCTTCCGCGTCGGTCAAAACCAGCGTGATGCCTGCATCCTGCACGCGGGACTTCAAGGCATCATGCTTGAAGAGTTTGAACAAAGGCACTGAAATCGCACCGATTTTCCAGATCGCCAGATGGGCCGCTGCACACCACGGGCTTTGGCTGAGCAAGACGCCGACGCGGTCACCTGCCTGCACGCGGGGCAGCAGGCTGCGCGCCAAGCCATCGGCCATCGCGGACAGCGCGCCATAGCTTACATCGCGCCGTGCGTCGCCCGTCAGATCAATGATCGCCGTGCGCCCTGCATCCTGCCCCAGACATTGCGCCGCCATGTTCAACCGCGCAGGAAGGTCCCACGCACCCGACATATCCAGACCGGGCAAAGCTTCAGCCATCGGCTAGCCCCAAGGCTCGAGCGTCAGCGCCTGCTTGGCGGTTTGCTGCAAAAGACAGCTGAGTGCCGCAGGCCCCTGTCCTGTGCCACCGGACCAAAGCGACGCCTCGTAGGCGCAGGCCTTGTCGCGAAACGGGATCCAGGCACGCTGCATGTCACGCAGGGCTGTCGCGGCTCCCGGCAGGTCTTTCATCGACGCCGGGCGGTCGGCATCAAGGCTTTTCGCCTGCGCCATCGCCGCTTTGTAGTGGCTGTTCAACAAGCCGTCCCAATAGGCCAATTCCCGCTCCAGGCAGCCGCCCATGCCAACGGTGCTGCTGCCGCCGGGCGTGTCGTCCATGCACTGCCCCGCCGACGCACCGGCGCAATCGATCTTGGTGCCATAGCTTTCGGCCCCTTCCAGACAGTTTTGTGTCACCCTGTCGGTGTACTGCAATTCTTGCGCCATGACCGGCGTGGCCAACAGCGCCACAGCGGCAACCAGACGGATCACGCCATCGCTCCCATCATCTCGCGGCCCACCAGCATGCGGCGGATTTCCGAGGTGCCCGCCCCGATCTCCATCAGCTTGGCATCGCGGAAAATGCGGCCCACGGGATTGTCGGACAGATAGCCTGCGCCGCCCATGGCCTGCACCGCCTGATGCGCCTGTTTCATCGCCTCTTCCGAGGCATAGAGACAGCAGGCAGCGGCATCCGCGCGGGTCACCTCGCCGCGATCACAAGCCTTGGCAACCTCGTAGACATAGGCACGGGCGGAATTCATCGCAGTGTACATATCGGCCATCTTGCCCTGCATCAGTTGGAAACTGCCGATGGGTTGCCCGAACTGTTTGCGCTCGGCCATGTAGGGCATGATTTCGTCCAGACACGCGGCCATGATCCCCAGACCGATGCCCGCCAGAACGACGCGTTCATAGTCCAGACCGGACATCAGGACACGTACGCCGCGCCCCTCTTCGCCCAAGACATTCTCGAACGGGACTTCGACATCCTCAAAGATCAGTTCGGCGGTGTTTGACCCGCGCATGCCGAGCTTGTCGAAATGCGGGCTGGTGGTGAAACCCTTCATCGATTTCTCAATCAGAAAGGCCGTGATCCCCTTGGACCCCGCGTCGGGGTCGGTCTTGGCGTAGACCACCAGCGTATCGGCATCGGGGCCGTTGGTGATCCAGTATTTATTGCCGGACAGACGGTAGTGATCGTTGCGCTTTTCGGCACGCAGCTTCATCGACACCACGTCGCTGCCTGCGGACGGTTCGGACATGGCAAGTGCACCGACATGCGCGCCTGAACACAATCCCGGCAGGAACTTTGCTTTCTGTTCAGGGGTGCCATTCAGGCTGATCTGATTGACGCAGAGGTTGGAATGCGCACCGTAGGACAAGGACACAGACGCCGACGCCCGTGCGATCTCCTCGACCGCGACGGTGTGGGCGACATACCCCATGCCGGTACCGCCGTATTCTTCATCCACGGTCATGCCCAGCAGACCAAGATCGCCCATCTCTTTCCAAAGCTCGGGCGGAAATTCGTTTTTCTGATCGATACCGGCGGCCATCGGCTTGACCCGCTCTTGCGACCAGCGGTGCACCATGTCGCGCAGATCATTCACATCGTCGCCCAAATCGAATTTCATGCTGGCGTTGAACATGGACCCCTCCCAGAGTTTATTGAACAGTTGTTCATTACTTTACACCCTAAGAAGATTCGGTCAAGCAAATCCAAGTCGCATGGAACCCGATCCCTCACCCCGCTGTTAGCACATAGAACGAGTGTGAAAGGACGAGTTGAAAATGAATACGTCATTGAAAGAAGAATTCTGGGACCGGATCGAAGACATCCGCACCGGCATGTTGGGCACGGACGAGGCGCGATCCGTCCCGATGAGCCATTACGTTGACAAGGACGCGAACGCGCTGTGGTTCATCACGGCGAATGGCACCGATCTGGCGAAAACCGCACAGTCGGGCGCATCGGCTGAATACGTCATCATCAGCAATGACGAACATCTCTATGCCCGTGTTGATGGAAAAGTGCAGGCCGTGACCGATCCCGCCAAGCTGGACGAACTGTGGTCCGCCATTGCTGGCGCGTGGTTTGAAGATGGCCGTCAGGATGACGACGTCCAACTGGTCCGCATGGACCTTTCGACGGCTGAAGTCTGGGCAACCGGTGGCAGCCTGTCGTTCCTGTACGAAATCGCCAAGGCCCACCTGACTGATGAAAAGCCGGACATGGGGCAGCACGGCACCGTCCGGTTCTAAACCGTTTCGGCAACCCCAAGGAAATCAGGGCGCTTTCGAGCGCCCTTTTTTCATGCGTTACGCCTGCTGAAAGACGGCGTTGACTTCCGCGCGGATGATGCGGGCGATCAGGGTGCAATCATCAATACTGAACGTCAGCGGCACCCGCATGTCGATAAGCCCGGCCAGCACCGCATCGCTTTTGGGCAGCGGCGCAGAGGGGGCATAGCGCCAACTGTCATAGCGGCTGGTAAAGCCCAAAGGCTCTGCCGCGCCGAACCATTTCAGTTCAACCCCGCGGGCGAAACACCGGCCCAATACATCGCGCACCTTGTCTGGGGCCCAGCCCTGCAGCAGAAACTGGATGGATGATCCGACGATGCTTTCGCCCGCCGCGCGGTCGATCACTGTCAGGCCGGGGGTGTCGCGCAATCCTGCTTCGATCGTGAAATACCGTTCGTTCCACCGCGCCACCTGCGCATCAAGATTGCGCAGTTGTGGCCGCAGCAACGCCGCACGCAGGTTGTCCATCCGCCCCGATATATTGGGGGTCTCGTACCTGATCCGGTCAAAGGCTTCCGGCGGCGGACCGGCCAGATGCTTTTCATACAGCATGTAAGATCCCGACAGCAGGATCGCGCGGGCAGCTGTTTCCGCATCATCGGTGACAAGCAAACCGCCTTCGCCCGCATTGACATGCTTGTAGGTCTGGCAGGAATAGCACCCCACGGCCCCGTGACGCCCAGATGGCACGCCATGCCACGCGGCCCCCATGGTGTGGGCGCAATCTTCGACCACCGTCACGCCTGCCCCGTCGCACAGCGCCATCAGCGCGTCGATGTCGCAGATATGTCCGCGCATATGGCTCAGCAACAACACGCGTGCCTGGTCCAACTTGCCGGCCAGATCGTCCAGATCAATCACCAGACCCTCTGTCACACCGACGAACACAGGTTTGGCCCCGACAGCGGCAATCGCCCCCGGTACCGGGGCCAGTGTAAAGGCATTCGACAGCACCGTGTCGCCCGGCTTCACCCCGACCGCGCGCAGGGCCGTGGCAATCGCATAACCGCCCGACGCAACGGCAAGGCAATATTGCGCGCCGACCATCGTGGCAAATTCCTGCTCAAGCATCGCCACTTCGGCGATCTCGTCGCCTGCGGTGTTATACCGGTGCAGCCGTCCGTGGCGCATCACGGCTACGGCTGCCTCTATCGCGTCTTCGGGGATGGGTTCTTGTTGGGTAAAGCTGCCTTTGAACACGTCCATGACGTTACATGGCCCCGATCAACGTCGGCACCAGCGCGGGCAAATGCGCGTAATCTTCAAGCAGCGCGTCGGGGTTCAGGGCGGCCATATCCTCGCCCGAGGGGCCGAAAGTGACCAGAATGCAAGGCACATTGGCCGCTGCGGCTGTCTTGCGGTCAGTATTGGTGTCCCCCACCAGACAGCATTGCGCAGGGTCGCCCCCGGCACGGCGCGCGGTTTCGTAGAGATGCTCCGGATCGGGTTTCTTGACGGCCAGACTGTCCGCCCCCAACATCGCCCCAAAGGCATCGCGCACGCCCAACCGCGTCAGCAAGGTATCGGCCAGCCCTTCGGGTTTGTTGGTGCAGATCGCCACGCGGTACCCCGCGACCTTCAACGCCTCGACCGCGTCCATCGCGCCGGGATAGAGGACCGTATGCGTATCAATGTCCTGCGCATAGGCCTTGAGCAA
The DNA here is from genome assembly GCF_000156335.1 of Roseobacter sp. GAI101. Lineage (GTDB taxonomy): Bacteria > Pseudomonadota > Alphaproteobacteria > Rhodobacterales > Rhodobacteraceae > Sulfitobacter. The sequence goes on along the minus strand of NZ_DS999213.1, from coordinate 216,168 downwards.
TACAGGATAGTAGCGGTCAATCGTCGCCACGTCATCAGCGCGGCCCAGCCGTTCCATGCCCAGCCGCAGCATCGCGCGCCCGCCCTTCAGCGCCGTGCCCGCATCGCGCCCCGCCTCCAACAGATCGCCCGCGCCCATGTCGCGAAAACACGCATTGGCCGCGGCGATCAAATCGCCGCTGGTGTCCGCCAAGGTCCCGTCGAGATCGAATACTACCGTTTTCATCGGCGTTCCTTTGCTGAGAGTTGTTGCAGGTCGAAATCTTCTTTGATGGCTGGCAGCCTTGCGCATAAATGGGAAAAAGGTAAAGAGAGCTGATATCAATTCATTAAAGAGATTACCCATGGAAGTTGCACTGATCCTATTGGCCGCAGGCAAGGGCACGCGGATGCAATCGGATCTGCCCAAGGTTCTGCACCCTATCGCCCACGCCCCCTTGCTTGAACACGCAATGGCGTCCGGCGCGGCGCTCGAGCCTGCGCGCACTGTCGTGGTCGCTGGCCACGGGGCCGATCTGGTGCGCGCCGCCGCGCAGGAATTTGACGAAGAAGCCGTCGTCGTGGTGCAGGACGAGCAACTTGGCACCGCCCACGCCGTCGCCCAGGCGCGCCATGCGCTGGCAGGGTTCGAAGGGACCGCCATCGTTCTTTATGGCGACACGCCTTTCGTCCAATCCGAAACTCTCGAGGCAATGTGCACCGCCCTGACCAACAACGACGTGGTTGTTCTGGGGTTCGAGGCCGCTGTTCCCGCGCGCTATGGCCGTTTGGTCATGGATGGCGACAGCTTGGACCGGATCGTCGAATTCAAGGACGCAACAGATGAAGAACGCGCCATAACCCTTTGCAATAGCGGCGTTGTTGCGTGCAAGTCCGAACTGCTGTTCGATCTGATTGATGCGGTAGGCAACGACAACGCATCCGAGGAATATTACCTTACCGATATCATCGGCATCGCCCGCGCACGCGGATTGAAAGCGACTGCCGTGACCTGCATCGAGGCGGAAACCATGGGCGTCAATTCGCGCGCCGATCTGGCTGCTGCGGATGCGGCATTTCAGGCCCGCACCCGCGCGCAGATGCTGGAAACCGGCGTCACCCTGATGGCACCGGACACGGTCTATTTCGCCCGCGACACCTATATCGGGCGCGATACGGTGATTGAACCCAACGTCGTCTTCGGCCCCGGTGTCACAGTCGAATCCGGTGCCACGATCCGCGCTTTCAGCCACCTTGAGGGCTGCCATGTGTCCCGTGGCGGCATCATCGGCCCCTATGCGCGCCTGCGCCCCGGTGCGGAACTGTCTGAAGATGTGCGCATAGGCAACTTTGTTGAAATCAAGAATGCCCAGATCGCCGAAGGGGCCAAGGTCAATCACCTCAGCTATATCGGCGACGCTGCAATCGGGGCCCGCGCCAACATCGGCGCAGGCACCATCACCTGCAATTATGACGGTGTGATGAAGCACCATACCCATATCGGCGCGAATGCCTTTATCGGGTCCAACACCATGCTGGTGGCCCCCGTTCATATTGGCGACGGGGCGATGACCGGATCAGGGTCCGTCATCACATCAGACGTCGAGGCAGACGCCCTGGCCCTGTCGCGCGCGCCACAGGTTGAAAAACCCGGCATGGCGCGGAAATTGTTTGAAATATTGAAAGCCAAAAAGGCGAAACAGCAGAGAGGCAGCTGAGTATGTGTGGTATTGTCGGAATACTCGGGCAGCACGAAGCCGCCCCGATCCTTGTCGAGGCCCTGAAACGTCTTGAATATCGCGGCTATGACAGCGCCGGGATCGCGACGATCAACAACGGTCACCTTTCCCGCCGCCGTGCTGTGGGCAAATTGGTCAACCTGTCCGATCTGCTGGTACATGAACCGCTTGCCGGCAAATCGGGCATCGGTCACACCCGCTGGGCCACCCATGGTGCGCCGTCGGTCACCAACGCGCATCCGCATCAGGCGGGACCTGTCGCCGTTGTGCACAACGGGATCATCGAAAACTTTCGCGAATTGCGTGCCGAACTGACCGCAAAAGGCGTTGAATTCGTCACGGAAACCGACACCGAGACCGTCGCCTTGCTGACCCAGCAGCACATGGCCGAAGGGCTTGGCCCCATTGAAGCCGCGACCAAGACGTTGTCGCGCTTGCACGGTGCCTTTGCCCTCGCCTTTCTGTTCGACGGCGAAGAAGATCTGATGATCGGCGCGCGCAAAGGTGCCCCCCTCGCCGTGGGGTATGGCGACAACGAGGTTTATCTGGGCAGCGATGCCATCGCCCTGTCGCCCATGACCGACCGCATCACCTATCTTGAAGAAGGCGACCGTGCCATTCTGTCCCGCAGCTCGGTCGAGATTTACGATGCCGATGGCAACCGCGCCAACCGGGAAATCAAGACCATCAGTCTGGACAATACGCGCGTCGACAAGGCAGGCCACAAGCATTTCATGGCCAAGGAGATCGCCGAACAACCCGGCGTGATCGGTGCAGCCCTCACCCACTACCTCAGTGCCAAAGGCGAGATTTCTCTGCCCGACCCCGGTTTGGATTTCTCCACGGTCGACCGCATCACCATGGTTGCCTGCGGAACGGCCTACTACGCCTGTCTGACCGCGAAATACTGGTTCGAACAGATTGCGCGCCTGCCGGTCGAGGTAGATTTCGCCTCAGAATTCCGCTACCGCGAACCGCCGATTCCGGCGCGCACCCTGGCGATGTTCGTCAGTCAATCAGGTGAAACCGCCGATACCCTTGCAGCACTTCGTTTCTGCGAAGGCAAGGCGGCCAAGATCGCATCGGTTGTCAATGTCACTGAATCATCGATTGCACGCGAAAGCGATCTGGCCCTGCCGATCCATGCGGGCGTAGAGGTCGGCGTGGCATCGACCAAAGCCTTTACCTGCCAGCTGACCGTGCTGTTCCTGATGGTGCTGAAGGCCGCGCAGGACCGTGGCGTAATCAGCGACGACCAACTTGCCGATCATATCTCGGGCCTGCGGGCGATGCCGTCGCTGATCAACACCGCACTTGAACAGAACACAGCGATCCGTGACGCCGCCTACAAGCTGGCCTCTGCCCGCGACGTGCTGTTCCTGGGCCGTGGCCCGATGTTCCCCCTCGCCCTTGAAGGCGCGCTTAAACTTAAAGAAATCAGCTACATACATGCCGAAGCTTATGCATCAGGCGAACTTAAGCATGGTCCTATCGCCCTGATCGATGAAAATGTGCCGGTGGTTGTGATGGCCCCCAAGGACAACCTCTTCGACAAGACGGTGAGCAACATGCAAGAAGTCATGGCGCGCAAGGGCAAGGTCATCCTGATCTCTGACAGATCCGGCCTGAAAGAAGAAGCAGAGGGCACATGGGCCACGATCGAAATGCCACCCGTCGCCGATGCGCTGGCCCCGATCCTTTATGCGATCCCCGCGCAGCTGCTGGCCTATCATACGGCGATTGCCAAGGGGACCGATGTGGACCAGCCGCGCAACCTCGCCAAATCCGTGACGGTTGAATAGTGGCGAAGCAATTCGACCAGATCAACGACAGCCATCGCAGCTTCATTGAAGCGCAGCACATGTTCTTTTGCGGCAGTGCCGCGCCTGACGGACGGGTCAACATTTCACCCAAAGGAATGGACAGCCTGCGCGTCATGGGGCCGAACCGGATCGTCTGGCGGAACCTGACGGGATCGGGCAATGAAACCGCAGGCCATCTGGCGCGGCTAAACCGCATGACCTTGATGTGGTGCGGCTTTGAAAAGCAGCCGATGATCATGCGCGCCTATGGCGATGCACAGGTCTTGCACCCGCGCGATGCGGGGTTTGCCGCGCTGAACGCGTTGTTCCCGACAGCCCTTGGCGCGCGGCAGATTTATGATATGCGCGTCGAGATGCTGCAAACCAGCTGCGGCTATGCCGTCCCTTTCTATCATCATGCCGGAGACCGCGACGTGCTAAGCAAATGGGCCGAAGACAAGGGCGAAACCGGCATCGCCACCTATTGGGACGAACGCAATCGCGCCACGATTGACGGGATGCCAACGCATATCCTCGCTGATACAGGAGACGTCGATGCTTGATCCCTATCTCGCGCAGCTGACCGCTCTCGGCGACCCAGCCCGCGTGCCGCAAATGCAGGACTATCACAAGATGGACCGTGTCTATCTTGGCGTGACCAATCCGCAGATCAACGACCTGACCAAGACCTGGCGCACCGACCTTGATCTGGCGGATCGCGTCACCCTGGCCGACGCCCTTTGGCAAACCGACATCTTCGAGGCACGGCTCGCCGCTGCCAAATTGCTGACCCAGGCACGCCTGCGCCCCGATGACGAACCCGCATGGCAGCTGATGCAAAGCTGGGTATCGGACTTCGACAGCTGGGCCATCGCGGATCATGTCTGCATGGCCGTGCAGAAACGCCTGATCGCCGATCCCGATCGCCTGGACGTGGTCGAAGCATGGACCCAGTCCGACCACCTGTGGACCCGTCGTGCGGCCCTTGTGGCCACCCTGCCCTGGACCAAGCAAAACCACCCCAAACCGGAAGAACTCGCCGCCCGCGAACGCGTCCTTGGCTGGGCCGAAGGCTACCTGCCCGTCAAGAACGGCATCATGCAAAAGGCCATCGCTTGGTGGGTCCGCGATCTCAGCCGCCATGACCCGGCCCGCGCAACGGCCTTTAT
>NZ_DS999213.1:198420-211460 GCF_000156335.1 Roseobacter sp. GAI101 | reverse complement strand
GCCCATCTTCTCTGGCTTAAAAATATCCCGGGGGGTCTTGGGGGGCTGGCCCCCCATTTCTTACCCTAACAATGCACGCGCTGCTTTCTCGAAAAAGCGTTGCCCACTCATCCGAGGCAAAATTACCCGCCCGTTGACACCTCGACCGGCGTCAGATCTGTCAGCGATGCCCCGATCAGGCGCAGCGCGGAAAGCGACATGCGGCTGCCCGCCGTCTTTGGCCCGTCAAGCGGGATCAGCCTGACTGTGGATGACTTCCCGGTCGCCGGATTTACCACCCGTCCTTGAATTTCGGACTTTACCAAAGGCGTCTTCATCCAAAGCCCCGGCTCGGTCGCACTGCCCAATGACGCAACGGTGGTCCCCAGGGATTGCGCACCCTGTTCGGCCGGTTGCGCGGCAGCCGCCCGTTGTTCTGGCGTGGTCGTATCCAGGGCTTCGGCCGTCCGTGCGGCAGGCGGCGGCGGGGGTGCCGTCACGACAGGGGCCAGTTCGGTTTCTTTTACGTCGGTCGCCTCTGGCACCGCCACGGCAGGTGTCATCGGGGCATCGGCGCCGGAGCCTTTGCCCAGACCCAGCCGTTCAGGCAGAGCCCCACAGCCAGACAACGACACAACTACGGCACTCATTATAACAATATGTTTCATGCTGACCTGATTACCCGCCCCGCTGGCGGGCTTCAATCACCTAAATGTCGCTTGCCCCTGCATGGGCCGATGTTTACCTAGGTGGTATGAATGCTCCTTTGATTGATCCTTTCGCCCGCGCCATCACCTATCTGCGCGTCTCCGTGACGGACCGCTGCGACTTTCGCTGCGTCTATTGCATGTCCGAGAACATGAATTTCCTGCCCAAAAAGGAACTTCTCACGCTCGAGGAACTGGACAGGCTCTGCACCAACTTTGTCGACCTCGGGGTGCAGAAACTGCGCATTACGGGCGGTGAACCTTTGGTGCGCAAGGGCATCATGACCTTCTTTGAAAGCATGACCCGCCATCTTGACGCAGGCACGCTGAAGGAACTGACGCTGACCACAAATGGCAGCCAGCTGGAACGCTTTGCCAAGGATCTTTACGCTGCGGGCGTCCGCCGGGTGAATGTGTCGCTTGATACACTGGATGAACAGAAATTCGCCGACATCACCCGCTGGGGCCGCCTGCCCCAGGTGTTGCGCGGCATTGACGCGGCACAGGCCGCCGGTTTGCGGGTCAAGATCAATGCCGTCGCGCTGAAGGGGTTCAACGAATCCGAACTGCCCAGCATGACCGCATGGTGTGCCGACCGCGGCATTGACCTGACCTGGATCGAAGTCATGCCGATGGGGGACTTGGGCAACGAAGACCGGCTTGGCCAATATTGGTCCCTCAAGGACGTGCGCAAATCCTACGAGGATCACTATACCGTCACCGATCTGGCCGAAAGCACGGGCGGCCCGGCCCGCTATGTGCGGCTGGAAGAAACCGGCCAGAAGATCGGCTTTATCACCCCACTGTCCCACAATTTCTGCGAAAGCTGCAACCGCGTGCGCATCACCTGCACCGGCGAGATCTTCATGTGTCTGGGTCAGGAAGACGTGGCAGACCTGCGCGCACCCTTGCGCAACCACCCCAATGATGATGCCCCGCTCAAGGAGGCGATCCGCGCCGCGATCAACCTTAAGCCCAAGGGCCATGATTTCGACTATTCCCGCCAGAAACTTGACGGGCAGATGCCGCGCCACATGAGCCACACAGGCGGCTGAGGCAGCCATGCCGGTCCCTTTTCTTTATCGGGCGTGGGTCGTGGCCAGCATGGGCCTCGTGCCCTTCTTCGCACGGTCAGAGACCAGGAAACTGCGCGACCAAGGCGTTTCGGTCCTGCGTGCCCACGAAAAACTGGGGCACGCGACCCAGGACCGCACGGGCACTGGCCCGCTGATCTGGCTGCATGGGGCGTCGGTCGGCGAAAGCCTGTCGGTGCTGGCTCTGATCACCCGTATCGGGATGATGCTACCGCGTGCGCAATTCCTGATCACCTCGGGCACCGCCACATCCGCCAAGCTGATCGCGCAACGCCTGCCGCCGCGCACCACCCATCAGTTTGCGCCGCTGGACGCACCCGGACCTGTGAAACGGTTCCTGCGCCACTGGCGGCCCGATGCGGCAATCTTTGTGGAAAGCGAAATTTGGCCGCAGATGCTGCGCCGGACCCGCGCCACCGGGGCAACCATGGCGCTGGTCAATGCGCGCATGTCCGATAAAACTTTGGAAACATGGCGCAAATGGCCGAAGCTTGCGCAATACGTCCTTGAGGTGTTTGACCTGATCCTGACCCAGAATGACGCGATGGCACATAATATGGTCAGCATCAATGCGCCCTCTTCCCGTGTCGCCCGCGGCATCAATCTGAAATCCATGGCAGGCCCCTTGCCTGTCGACGAAGACGCCCTGTTCGAGGCCCGCGCCGCCTTGGGCCACCGCCCGATCTGGGTCGCGTCCTCGACCCATGCGGGCGAAGAGCAGGCTGTGCTCGACGCACATCAGGCCCTGCTGGCACGGTTTCCCGAGCTGTGTCTGATCCTTGCGCCCCGCCACCCCGAACGCGGCGATCAGGTCGAGGCCTTGATTGCCGACGCGGGTTTGTCCTGCACCCGGCGCAGCCGCAGGGATGGCCCCGGCGCGCAGGTCTATCTGGCGGATACGCTGGGGGAACTGGGGCTGTGGTACGCGCTGACCGATATCGTGTTTCTGGGCGGATCGCTGCTGCCCATCGGCGGGCATAACCCGTTCGAGGTGGCGCAATCCGGTGCTGCGGTGCTGTCGGGGCCGCATGTTTCCGCCTTTGCAGAAACCTATGACCAGCTTGAAACCGACGGGGCCGCGCGCATCGTTTCTGACGGCACTGAACTTGAGGCGCAGGTCGCGGCCCTGCTGGACGCCCCGGACGATCTTGCCAAGATGACCAAAGCCGCGCGCCAGTTCATTGAAGCGCAAGAAGATCAGCTTGATACGATTGCCGCACGGCTGGTCAAAGCATTGGAATTGCACACGTCATGACCCACCCTCTTGCCAATACAGATGTGATCGCGCCCAATTTCAAGCGCCGGCTGAGTGGCGTGACAGCCACCGTCATGCGCCTTGTCCCATTGCAAGCGCACAGCATTGCCATCGTCGCCACCGGCCCCGTGGTGCCCGATGACGTACCGCATGTCCCGCTGTCGTCGCTTCTGACCATGTCACGGCGTGGACCATCGGGCTGGCGGGTCTGGCATGCGCGGCGCAACGTCGAAATGCTGGGAGGGCTGGCGCTGCGCTATGTTTTGGGCAAGCGGCTGAAGCTGATGTTCACTTCGGCCAGCCAACGCAAGCAATCGGGACTGACCCGCTGGCTGATCAGGCGGATGGATGCGGTCGTGGCCACGTCCGACCGAACGAATGCCTATCTTGAACACCCTGCCCACGTCATCATGCACGGCATCGACACCGACAGTTTCGCGCCCTCGCCCGACCGCGCGGCACTGCGGCAGGCCCTTGGTTTGCCGGTCAAGGCAACGCTTGTCGGTTGCTATGGCCGCATCCGTGCGCAGAAAGGCACCGACGCTTTTGTCGAGGCGCTGTTGCCGATCATGCACGAAAATCCGGATGTTGTCGGCCTGGTGATGGGCCGTGCTACCGAGAAATACGCCGAATTTGAAAAGGGCCTGAAAGAGCGCGTGCAGGCCGAAGGTATGTCGGACCGCATGTTGTTCCTGCCCGAAGTCCCCGTGGGCGACATGGCCGATTTCTACCGTGTGCTGGACCTGTACGTCGCCCCGCAACGCTGGGAAGGTTTCGGCCTGACCCCGATCGAAGCGATGGCCTGCGGTGTTCCGGTCGTCGCCACCCGTGTTGGCGCGTTCGACCAGTTGATCATCGAAAACACGACCGGTCTGCTGGTCCCCCCCGACGACATTCCCGCGCTGGAGGCCGCAACCCGTGACGCGCTGTCGGATCGCGCGCGTCTGGCAAACTGGGCCACGGCAGGCCGCAGTTTCGTGATGTCGGATTTTTCAATCGAACGCGAAGCCGCGGCCCTGGTAAAACTCTACCGCGCGTTGCTGGCAGCATAGGGCGGGGTTTGCCCCCACCCTATGCCCGTATTCGCGTTAGCCCATCGGCATCCGCTGTTCCGCGATCCCTGCCCACCAGCTGCAGCCTGCGGGAATCACATCGTCGTTAAAGTTGTACAGCGGGTGATGCACCATCGCCGTGTCCCCGTTGCCGACCAGGATATAGGCACCGGGCCGCTCTTCGAGCATGAAGGCAAAGTCTTCGCCCCCCATCACCAAAGGTGCCTCGTCGCACTGACCGGAAACGCTGCGCGCGACACCGGCGGCAAATTCGGTCTGTTCGTCATGGTTCACCATCACCGGATAGTTGCGGATGTAGTTCACCTTGGCCGTGGCCCCGAACGTGGCCGCGATGCCTTCGCAAATCTCGGTCACGCGCTTTTCCGCCAGATCGCGCAGATCGTTCGACAAGGTGCGCACGGTGCCCATCAGGTTCACCCGCTGGGGAATCACGTTAAACGCCTTGGACGAGGATTCAATCGAGGTGATCGACACCACGATATTGCCGATCGGATCGGCGTTACGGCTGACGATGGTTTGCAGCGCTGTGATCATCTGGGCGGTGACAACCATGGTATCGATGGTCTCATTCGGCTTGGCCGCATGGCCGCCCAGCCCTTCGACTTCGATCTCGAGCAAATCGGTTGCCGCAAAGAACGGGCCCGGACGGATGCCGAAACTACCCGCAGGCATGCCCGGCCAGTTGTGCATGCCGTACACTTCCTGGATGCCCCAACGGTCCATCATGCCGTCTTTGCACATCTCGCGGCCACCGCCGCCGCCTTCTTCGGCGGGCTGAAAGATCACCACGACCGTGCCATCGAAATTGCGGGTTTCGGCAAGGTATTGCGCCGCGCCCAGCAACATCGCCGTGTGGCCGTCATGCCCGCAAGCGTGCATCGCGTTCGGCGTCTTCGAGGCATATTCAACGCCGGTTTGTTCGTGGATCGGCAGCGCGTCCATATCCGCGCGCAGGCCGATCACCTTGCCCGATGCCGTCGAGTTGCCCTTGATCACACCGACGACGCCCGTGCGACCGATGCCTTCGACCAATTCGTCACAGCCAAAGGCGCGCAGCTTTTCGGCGACGGTGGCAGAGGTGCGGTGGGTTTCAAACAGGATTTCGGGATGTTCGTGCAGATCGCGCCGCCACGCGGTGATGTCATCGTGCAATTCGGCAAAGCGGTTCTTAACAGGCATTGTAGGTCCTTTTTCGGGAGGTTTCAGCCAGGCGACGGGTCTTCTTACCCGAAACTTGGCAATCGTGTTTCGACCATCTCGGCAAACCAGCTACAGCCGGCGGGGATGGCTTCGTCGTTGAAGTTGTACATCGGGTGATGAACCGTCGGTCCATCGCCGTTGCCCAACATGATATAGGCACCGGGTCGTTTATTCAGCATATAGGAAAAATCCTCGCCTGCCATGATCGGCGGGGTGTCGCGGTCAACGCCGGGGGTTACCTTTTCAGCCGCTTCAGCAGCGAAATGGGTGTTGTCTTCGGCATTCACGGTGATCGGATAACCGCGTTGGTAGCCAATGTCGGCGCTGCATTGATAGGCAGCACAGGTATGGGTCACAATCGCCTCCAGCCGTTCCTGCGCCAGATCGCGGATGCCTGCGTCGAGCGTGCGCACAGTGCCACGTAAACGCACCGTTTGCGGCAGGACATTGTGGCTGTCCGTATCCGACCGCAACGTACAGACAGACACCACCATCTGCTTGATCGGGTCCACATTGCGGCTGGCGATGGATTGCAAAGCCACGACCACGTGGGCGGCGGCAAGGTTGGTGTCGATCGCCTCGTGGGGGGCTGCCGCATGGCCGCCCTGCCCGGTGATCATGATGTCGAATTCATCGGCGGCTGCCAGCAAGGCACCGGACCGGATCGCAAATTCCCCCACCGGATGGCCGGGCATGTTGTGCAAGCCGTAAACTTCGTCGATGGACCAGCGTTCCATCAAGCCTTCTTCGACCATGACATTGCCGCCGCCGCCGCCTTCTTCGGCAGGTTGAAAAATCAGCGCGACACGGCCATCGAAATTGCGCGTCTCGGCCAGATATTGCGCCGCCCCCAGCAGGATCGCCGTGTGCCCGTCATGCCCGCAGGCATGCATCTTGCCCGGATGGGTCGAGGCATATTCCAGCCCCGTTGCCTCGGCGATCGGCAACGCATCCATGTCGGCACGCAACCCGATGGTGCGGCCCGATGTGTTGGTTTTCCCTTCGATGATCGCGACAATGCCCGTTTCAGCGATACCCGTGGTGATGTCCGTAATGCCAAAGCTGCGCAGTTTGTCGGCCACAAAAGCCGAGGTTTGCGGTAAGTCGAACAGCAGTTCGGGAATGGTGTGCAGATGACGACGCCACGCAGTAATATCGGCATGGGTTTCGGCAAAGCGATTCTTGATCGGCATGAAATGCTCCGGTTGTGAAATCAGACGTTGGGACCCAGAACCATCGGGCTGCCGTCGCTGAAACGCGACAGGCGGAACCGGGTCAGATCATGCGCCACGTGGCCCCCTGTGGCCAACGCGGCCAAAACGCGCCCCATGCCCGGCCCGATACCAAAGCCATGGCCAGACATACCGGTGCCGATGGTAAGCCCCGGCAGGCTGGCGACACGGTCCACCACGGGGACAATATCGGGCATGGTATCAATCATCCCGGCCCAGGCAGCTTTGAGGCGAACGGGCGGGAGATCGGGAAACATCTTGGCAAAATTGCGCAGCAAGCGGTTGATTTTGCCCATGTTCGGCGCGGGGTTCAGAATGCGCATTGCCTCGAACGGAGTTTTCTCGTCGCTGGTCCAGCGCCGTTTGGTGCCCCAGGCGTCCGGAAATCCCTTTGGTGCGAACGGGTGCAGGACCTGCCCAAAAGGGTCGGACTTGAGCTGCGTCAGATAATGGGGAAACGCGCGCACCGCATCGGGACCGACGAAAAGTTCGGGCGCACCCGGAGGGGCCAGCGTGTATCCGCCATCGGCGCGACGGCGAAATGCAACTTTGCGGTCTGCGGCGGCACCTGCGTAAATCTCGGGCAAGGGTTCCGTCGCGGCCACATTTTCACGCACCGAAAGCTGCGGCATGGAGACGCCGTGATTGCGCAGGAACAACGAGGACCACGCCCCGCCCGCCAGGACGACCTCGGGGGCGGAGATCCGGCCCGCTTCGGTGACGACGCCCGCGACGCGCCCAGCGGCGATATCGAGGCTGCGCACCGCGCAGTTTTCAACGATCTGAACCCCTTCACGGGCCGCAATCGCCGCAAGGGCGGGCACCGCAACCCAAGGTTCGGCCCGCAGGTCGGATTCTGTCAGCAAGGCCCCCACAGGTTTTGTCGCCATGCCGGGAAACATCGCCGTGACTTGGGCGGCAGACAGAATCCTGGTGTCCACACCATTGGCGCGGGCATGGGGCAGCCAGTCTTCATAGTCTTTCATTTGGCTGGGTTTGTTCGCAAAATAGGTGATGCCGCCCTGCCGCAGACCGATGTCCACATTGGTCTGACCGGCGAGTTCCTGCCACAGACGCTGTGCATCGGCCATGATCGGCATCTCGTCCGGGTCTCGGCCTTGCTGGCGAATCCAGCCCCAGTTGCGGCTGGACTGTTCGCCCGCGATACGGCCCTTTTCAACCAGGGTGACGCGGTGGCCGTCGCGCGCCAGAAACAATGCCGTGCAGACACCGATCACGCCGCCGCCGATCACGACGACGTCCGCTTGCGCCGCGGGCGGTCCGGGATAGGTGACGGGGGTCGTGTCGTTGATCGGGAATTGCATGATCAGCGGGCCAAGGATGTGCGGGGGTCTGGTCGGGGGCCAGCCCCCGGTGCCGCAATGCGGCCCCTCCCCCGGGATATTTTCCCATTTGGAACCGAAGGTCGGGAACCAGCGATCGGTGTCATTTCAAACGCTCTACGAGGTCACGCATAAAGTCGTGGCCGGCGTTGAATTGCGAGATTTCGATGTATTCGTTTGGTTGGTGGGCCTGCGCGATGTCGCCGGGGCCGCAGATCACAGCGCTGTATCCTGCCTCTTGGAACTGTCCGGCCTCGGTCCCGTAGCTGACCTTGTGGCTGGCATTGTCGCCGGTGATCTGGCGCACGAAGGTTTCGGCCAGCCCGTCCTTTTCAGGTTGCAGAGCGGGCACATCGAACCGCGGGGTGATTTCGATATAGGTTTCGGGCACGACTTCTTGCATCTGCTTTTCGACTTCGCGCACCTTCTTGAGGTAAGCGGTGCCCCAAGCGTCTTTGTCTTCTCCCGGGACCACGCGGAAATCCATCGCGAAATTGCAGTCCTTCGCGGTGATGTTATGCGCTGTCCCGCCCGAGATCATGCCGACATGGCAGGTCGTGAAGGGCGGGTTGAACATTGCGGCCAGCTCCGTCGGCTTGCGGGCGAAGTTTTCCGTGTTCATTTCATTGGCCCATTCGATCAGCTTGGCCCCGGCCATGATCGCGTTGACGCCGGTGTGCAGCAGCGAAGAATGGACCTCGAAACCCACCACATGGGTGTTGAAGCCGATTCCGCCCTTGTGGCCTGTGACTGCCTGCATGGTGGATGGTTCGCCCACGATCACCAGACCGCCCTTGGGCAGGACCGGCTGCATCGCCTGGATCATTGGCGGGGCACCCAGGCAACCGATTTCTTCGTCAAAGCTGAGGGCGACCTGAAGCGGGCGGCTGACGCCTGCATATTTCGCTTCGACCAGCGCCCAGATGGCCATCGCGTCAAAGCCCTTCATGTCGCAGGTGCCGCGCCCGTAGTAGCGGCCATCCCGTTCGACCACGCTGAACGGGTCACTGTCCCACGGCTGGCCATCGACGGGCACCACATCGGTGTGCCCCGACAACACCACGGCCCCTTCTTCCCAAGGGCCGACATGGGCAAACAGAGCGTGTTTCGGCTCATTAGGATCAATATAGCGGTGCGAGTCGATACCGTGGCTGGACAGGTAGTCCGCCACCCAATCCACCAGCGGGATATTGCTGTCGCGCGACACCGTGGGAAAGCTGATCAGCTTCTCCATCAGCGCAAAGGGAGTCATACGTTCAGTCATCGGGCGGTCCTTCAGTAGCCGCTGTCGGTCAGCAACACCTGATGACCGGGAGAGACAGTTTTGTAAACCGACGGTTCAGGCCGGTATGTGGTGGGATGGATCGGCGAGGGAATCGGTTTGAAATTCAGCTCGCTTTCCTTCTTGCGCTTGCGCGGATCGGCGATGGGCACCGCCTTCATCAGGGCCTGGGTATAGGGGTGCTGCGGGTTTTCGAACACCTGCTGGCGGGACCCAAGTTCGACGATGCGGCCCAGATACATGACGCCCACCTGATGGCTGACCCGCTCGACGACGGCCATGTCGTGACTGATGAACAGGAAGGACAGTTCCAGTTCCTGCTGCAGTTCCAGCATAAGATTGACCACCTGCGCCTGCACCGACACGTCCAGCGCCGACACCGCCTCGTCTGCGATGATCAGCTTGGGGTTCAAGGCCAGCGCGCGGGCAATGGCGACGCGTTGACGTTGTCCGCCCGAGAGTTCGTGGGGAAAGCGACGCATAAAGCTGCGCGGCAGCTCCACCCGGTCAAACAACATTTCGATCCGTTTGGTCAGATCGGCCCCTTTGAGAGTGCCGTAGTTGTGGATCGGTTCGGCGACCTGATCGGACAACTGCATCTGCGGGTTCAACGACGCAAAGGGGTCCTGGAAAATCATCTGCATATCAAGGCGTGCTTCGCGCAGATCATTGGCGTTGAGCGCCATGATATCTTTGCCCGCGATGTCGATTTCGCCCGAAAGCGGTTCAACCAGACGCAGGATCGACCGACCGGCGGTGGATTTACCGCAACCGGATTCGCCCACAAGGCTCAGGGTTTGCCCCTTGTTGATCGAGAACGACAGGTCTTCGACGGCATGGACATTGGCGATCGTGCGGCGGAAAAAACCGCCCTGTACCGGAAAGCGGGTGGTCAGGTTCTTGACCGTCAGCAAGGTTTCATTCGTGCCTTTGATCGGCACGATTTCCTTGTCCTTGGTCCCCAGCAGCTTCATCGGTTCGGGATAGGCTTTGCCGGTCATTTCGCCCAGCTTGGGCACCGCCGCCAAAAGCGCCTTGGTATAGGGGTGCTGCGGGTTTTCGAAAATCTCTTCGACGGTGCCTTCTTCGACCTTCTTGCCGCGGAACATCACGACGACGCGGTCGGCCATCTGCGCAACGACGGCCATGTCATGGGTGATGAACATCACGGCGGTGCCGGTTTCCCGCTTTAGCCGGTCGATCAAGGCAAGGATTTCCGCCTGAATGGTCACATCCAGCGCCGTTGTGGGTTCATCGGCGATCAGCAGGCGCGGCGAACAGGCCAGCGCCATGGCGATCACGACGCGCTGGCGCATGCCGCCTGACAATTCGTGAGGATACTGCTTCAGGCGCTGGTCAGGCTGCGGGATGCGCACTTGGGTCAGCAGCTCAAGGGCGCGGGCTTCGGCCTCGGCCTTGGTCATGCCCTTGTGCAGGCGCAGCCCTTCGGTCAACTGGCGACCAACGGTAAAGACCGGGTTCAGCGCCGTCATCGGTTCCTGGAAAATCATCCCGATTTCATTGCCGCGAATTTCGCGCATCACATCCTGATCGGTCTGCGCCAGATCAACGGAAGGATTATTCTGGCGATTAAATAATAGGCGGCCACCGGCGATTTTTCCGCCGCCGAATTCAACCAGACGCATCAGCGACAGCGATGACACGGATTTACCAGAACCGGATTCGCCCACCACACAGACGGTTTCACCGGAATTAATGTTGAAACTGACGTTCTCGACCCCCAGAACCGGGCCGTCTTGGGTTTGAAATTCGACCCTAAGCTCTTGAATTTGCGCGATTGGTCCGGATGTGGTGTCGTCAAGCATGAAAATTTCCAGCGCTGATCATATTTCTGATCCGCAGACGCTAAGACCATTCAACACCCAGTGTCAAACCCGACCGGCCTGCGACGTGTTAACGCTGTCATGACGCTTGCATTTTGCGTCGAACCTGTTTCGATAGCGCCACGCGTGCTTGGGGGAGCAATGTTTCGAACCGGATCTGATGATTATTTCACCAGTTACGTTTCCTGCACTTGACCTTTTGGGCCCGATCATAAGAAAGTTGGGGTCATGTCAAAAAATGGCATCCAAAAATAAAAATGTGTGGCACCACAAATGAGTTCACCGGTGCCCAACAAGGAGTAAGTTATGACTTTGAAAACCCTATTAATGGGTGCTGTGGCTTCGATGGCCCTTGCCCCCGCTGCATTCGCAGCCGCCCACGAGGGCGAGCGCGGACGCGACGGCGAGGTAAAGATCATCTATTGGCAAGCGCCTTCGATCATGACCCCCTACCTGTCCGGTGGCACCAAGGACCTTGAGGCCGCGAGCCTCGTGATCGAACCTTTGGGCCGCTATGACGAAACCGGCGCGCTGGTGCCTTACCTGGCCACAGAAATCCCGACTGTTGAAAACGGCGGCGTTTCCGAAGACCTGAAGTCGATCACATGGAAGCTGAAAGAAGGCCTGTTGTGGTCTGACGGCACCCCCGTGACATCGGCAGACGTAAAGTTCACCGCCGAATATTGTATGCACCCTGAAGGCGGTTGCGCACAGGGGTCCAAGTTCGACGGCGTGGAAAGCATCGATATCATCGATGACCTGACCCTGACAGTGAACTTTAGCGAAGCAAAGCCAAACCCTTACGGTCCCTTCATGGGCGCACAGTCGCCGATCATTCAGGCCGCTCAATTCGCCGAATGTCTGGGGGCCAAGGCACCTGAGTGTACCGAAGCAAACTTCAACCCCATCGGCACCGGCCCCTTCATGGTCACTGATTTCCGTCCGAACGACGTAATCCAGATGGTTGCCAACCCGAACTACCGTGACCCAAGCAAACCTGCCTTTGCATCGCTGACCTTCAAAGGTGGCGGCGACGCGGCAGCAGCAGGCCGTGCCGTCATGGAAACAGGCGAATACGACTATGCCTGGAACATGCAGCTGGCACCTGACGTGCTTGCGAAAATGGCCGAAGGCGGCAAAGGCATGCCAATTTCGGCATTCGGCACCCTGGTCGAACGCATCGAAATGAACATGACCGACCCGTCGCCAGATCTGCCGGAAGGCGAACGTTCGACAGTCATGCATCCGCACCCTTTCCTCTCGGATTTCAAAGTCCGCAAGGCGCTGTCCATGGCGATCGACCGCCCGCTTCTGGTTGAAGTCGGTTATGGTCAGGCGGGTCGTCCGACCTGTAACCTGGTTCCTGCCCCTGAGCTCTATGCTTCCGACAACACAGAGTGTCTGACGCAGGATCTTGAAGGCGCAAAAGCCCTTCTTGACGAAGCCGGTTACACCGATAGCGACGGCGACGGCATCCGCGACAAAGACGGCGTCAAGCTGTCCCTTCTGTTCCAATCGTCCACAAACGCCGTCCGTCAGGATTTCCAGGCGTTGATCAAGGACTGGTGGAACCAGATCGGCGTCGAAGTCGAACTGCGCAACCTTGACGCGTCGGTCTTCTTTGGTGGTGACCCAGGTTCGCCTGACACGTTCCAGAAGTTCTATGCGGACGTTGAAATGTACGCCAACAACTTTGATGGCACAGACCCGCAGGCCTATCTGGCGTCCTACCGTTGCGGCAACGAACCAAAGCCATCCAGCCAGTGGCAGGGTGAAAACATCAACCGCTTCTGCAACGAAGAATATGATGCCCTGCTGGACGAACTGTCCCGCACAGGTGAATTGTCCAAGCGCGGCGAAATCGCCAAGCGTCTGAACAACATCATCACAAAAGAAACCATGACAATCGTTCCACTGGTTGACCGTGGTCGTGTCTCGGCTGCGTCCTCCACCCTGGGTGGCGTTGTACTGAACACATGGGATTCCGAACTTTGGAATGCCGCAGATTGGTACCGCATGAAGGAATAATTC
>NZ_DS999213.1:176730-198400 GCF_000156335.1 Roseobacter sp. GAI101 | reverse complement strand
TTGTCCATCACCGGTCCCGACGGAATGATCGTTGCAAACGATGTAACGCTGACGAAATCCCAGGCACAGGCATTCCGCGCCATCGGCAAGAAACGCCGCAGCAAGGCTTGGCCGGCGGGCGAGTATCTCGGCGATGTCACGATGGTGCGGGGGACGCAGATCATCAGCCGCCAGACGACTTCACTAACAATCGAATAGGCTTACATTTCCGTAAGCTTCAGTTTGATCAGACGGTTATGCGCCCGCGCACTCTCTGAATCTCCCTCGGGGACGGGGTGATATCGGCCAAATCCCTTGGCGGCCAAACGGTCCGGTGCGATCCCCAGAAAGTTGATCATGTACTTCACCACAGACAGCGCGCGCGCTTGGATTAGCTTCCAGTTGTCGGCAAATGCATCCAAGCGCTCCCCCTCTCCGGACCAACAATCCTCAACGTTACCATCACCACAGACTGACCTGCAAAGGCGCCGCGCATGCTGACTTTCACCATTCGACGACTGCTATTGTCGATCCCGACGCTTTTGTTCATCAGTATGGTCATATTCCTGCTGCTTCAGCTCGCCCCCGGCGATCCGATGGCACAGGTGCCCCTGACCGTTCCCCCCGAAGTCAAACAAAAGATGCGCGAGGCGCTTGGCCTGGGCCAGCCGATCTATGTGCAATATTACAAATGGCTGATCCAGTTCTTCTGGGTTGAACCGCAGGTGTTCCTGGACTGGGCAACGCGGGACTCCTTTCTTTTGGGCTGGCTGCCGGACACGAATTTCTCGACGTTTATCGACCCTGACAGCGGTGCTGTGCGCCCCGTGCAGCGCGCCATCAGCTGGCAGACCCGCAGCCCGATCATGGATATCGTGATCCAGCGCATGCCCCAGACCCTTTGGGTGGTGGGCCTGAGCTATGTGGTCGGCATCCTGATCGCCATTCCCATCGGCATCTATTCGGCCTACCGCCACTATTCGCTGTTCGATCAGGCGGGGACATTTGTCACGATGGTCGGCTTTTCAATCCCGCCGTTCTTTACCGGACCGCTGCTGATCGTGGTGTTTTCGGTGACGCTGGGCTGGTTACCGTCAATCTATGATACCACCCATGTCGTGACCGACTGGGCCAGCTTCAAGATCCAGTTCATGCAGATGATCATGCCCGTCATGGTGCTGGCGCTGCAAACCACCGCCCAGATCAGCCGCTACATGCGCGGCGCTATGCTGGACAACCTGAACCAGGATTACGTGCGGACCGCGCGGGCCAAAGGGCTCAAGGAAAGTTCGGTCGTTCTGGTGCATGTGCTGCGCAACTCCATGATTCCGGTTGTGACGGTGATTGCCCTTGGCATGCCCGCGATCTTTGGCGGCGCGATCATCACCGAAAACGTGTTCAAGGTGAATGGTATCGGCCAGCTGCTGCTGACCGCGCTCTTTGCCAACGATCTGCCGATGGTCATGACATTGACCTTCATCTTTGCCATCCTGATCGTTTTGTTTAACCTGATAGCCGATGTTCTATACGGCCTGCTTGACCCGAGGATCCGCTATGACTGAGCAAGGCATTCCCGCGAGCCCCATCGAGGCCGATATCGAAACCTTTGGCGCGCTGGTCGACAAGGAACCCTCCAAGCCCCCGCGCAGCCAATGGATCGACGTCTGGCAGCAGTTCCGCAAACACAAAGGCGCTGTGTTCGGTGGAGGTTTCTTGCTGTTCATCACGCTGGCGGTGATCTTTGGCCCCTTGCTGTGGGACGTTGACCCCAAGGCGCTGGATATCCGCAACAAGAACTGGCGGCCCGTTTATCAGCTGTTGTTTGACAGTGAAGCCAAGGCCGGTTGGGCACATCCCTTTGGCACCGACCAGTTGGGCCGCGATATCATGGCGCAGATGATCGCAGGCGGTCAGGTGTCGATGGCCGTCGGGTGGTTGGCCATGGCATTGGCGCTGGTGATCGGATCCGCGATTGGCGTGATCTCGGGCTATTTCAAAAAGCTCGACTTCTGGCTCATGCGTTTTACCGATCTCGTGCTGTCCCTGCCGATCCTGCCCCTGACCTTGCTGGCCGTGACACTGTTTCGCCAACCGTTGAATTCACGCTTCGGGCCCGAAGGTGGCATGTTCATCCTGATCGTCGGCATCATTGGCCTGACGTCCTGGATGCAAACAGCGCGGATCGTGCGCGGCGATATTCTTGCGCTGAAAGAACGCGAATTCATTCTCGCCGCCCGCTCCATCGGGACACGGTCTGGCAAGATCATCCGCCGTCACCTGCTGCCCAACGTCATATCTCCGATCATGGTATCCGCAACCCTGGGTCTGGCTACAGCCATCATCACGGAGAGCGCGCTGAGCTTTCTGGGGGTCGGCTTTCCATCCGACTTTCCGACATGGGGCAAGCTGTTGTCGGATGCGGTGAGCCGGATGCAGGAATTCCCCGAACGGGTATTGTTGCCCGGGATCGCGATTTCGCTGACTGTGTTGAGCGTGAATTATCTGGGTGATGGTTTGCGGGATGCATTGGATCCGCGGTTGCGGGGGCGGTGATCGAACGCGGGCTTTGGTCTGCGCTGCGTCTGGAGGATTTGAGTATTTAAGAAAGGGTGAAGGGGGGACTGGGGTCCTCCCTTTTTGCGTTTGGGGATTCGGGAAATAAGGACGTGATCGGTTCGTGATGGCACCAAACGGGAACAGATTGGGGAGCTGAGGGCTGATCAGGGAACAGCATGGTGACGTCAGGCGTTCAACTGGAATAGTTTCCTGCGTATGGCACTGTGCGCGCGCGTTGATCTGCTTGAAATAGATGATTTCTCGCGTCATTGGGAAATTATTCTGTATTTAAAGGATCAGAGCGATGTTCGAGTCATTCGGTTTTGAAAACACCACGCCGCAGCAGGCATCTGTTCTGTTTGCAGTATTTGTTGGCGTTCTATTTGGTCTTTTAGGGCAAATTACCACGTTTTGCTTCCGGCGATCCCTGATTGGCGATGATCGTCGCCAGGCGGCCGGGGTGTGGTTGATGGCCCTCGCCTTTGCGGTAATCGGCACGCAAGTCGCCGTGGCACTGGAACTGATCAGCTTTGCCGACCACCGGTTCATGATATCTGAACTACCGATTGCTGCGATTGCCTTTGGCGGATTGCTGTTTGGTGCCGGGATGGTGCTGACGCGCGGCTGTGTTTCACGGCTGACGATCCTGGCGGGGTCGGGCAACCTGCGCGCGGGCCTGGTGATCGTTGTCTTCGCGATTGTGGCCCATGCCACACTGAAAGGTGTGTTGGCCCCGCTGCGTGTGGCGTTGGGCAGCATGACGGTCGAAATGGGCGATGCGATCAGCCTAGCCGCCTTGCCCGGCGGTGCCTGGTTCTGGTCCGGTCTGATTGCCTTGGGCGCAATTGTCTATGCCCTGCGGTCGGGCAATGGTGTCGGCACGCTTGTCATGGGGGCGGCGATCGGGCTGTTGGTGCCGCTGGCGTGGGTCGGCACGGGCTTTATCCTTTTTGACGAATTCGACCCGATCGCAATGGAGAGCCTGTCGTTCACATCGCCCGCCGCAGAGGGCCTGTTCTGGGTCGTGGCCAGCAGTTCGATCCCTGCCGGTTTCGGTGTGGGTCTGTTTGGCGGCGTTCTAGTCGGTGCCTTTATCGCCAGCATCAGCTTTGGCGGGTTCGGCTGGCAGAGCTTCGAAAGCCCCGCACAGACCGGCCGTTACCTGGCGGGTGCCGCATTGATGGGCGTGGGCGGCGTTCTGGCGGGCGGCTGCACCTTGGGGGCCGGTCTGTCCGGCGTCCCGACCCTGTCGCTGGCGGCGATCCTAGCGATCGTGATGATCGCGGTAGGTGCTTTGGCGACGAACGCCATGGTGCGCCGCGCCCCCGTCGGCCAACTGGCGCACGGCTGACCGGCGAAGGTCGGCCCCTTTAACGTCGGGGCCTTCCTAAATGATCTTGCTGCGCAAACGGCGCAGCATCCACCAGACCAAAACGACAACAACCGGCACGGCAAGGGCGGTCACCACCCCCTTGCCGATGCCGACCTGCTCTGCCAGCGGCGTAATCATATAGGCCGCCAGAGACACCGCATAATAGCTGATCGCGACCACCGACAGGCCTTCGACCGTGTGCTGCAAACGCAGTTGCAGGTCAGAGCGTTCGTTCATGCTTGCAAGGATTTCCTGGTTCTGGGCAGAGCGTTCGACATCCACCCGCGTGCGCAGCAATTCTGACGCGCGGATGGCGCGGGCCGACATGGACTGTAACCGGTTCTCGGAAGACTTGACCGTGCGCATGGCCGGTTCGTAGCGACGCATCATGAATTCATCAAAGCCTTGGCGCGACATGAAACGCGTCTCGCGTAGCGCTGATATCCGCTGGTTGACGATGGCCTGATAAGCCTCGGTCGCCCCGAAGCGGTAGGAGACTTCGGCGGACAGGGTCTCAAGCTGTACCGAGATGTCCAACAGCTTGTGCAGCGTGTCTTCGGCCATCGCATCAGAGGCGCGCATCGCGGCCATCAGGCTGTTCAACTGCTTGTCGAGATCATTCAACTGACCAACGAAGTCCCGGACCGTGGCAAAGCCCAGCATCGACATGGATTTATAGGTCTCGATCTCGCACATCCGCTGGACAATGCGGCCAAGGCGTCTGTCACCGGTGCCGTCCGACGCAAAGATCGCCATGCGCATATGGCCCGCTGAATCGATGCGGAAATCGCTGGCCACCACGGCGGCATCGTCCAGCACCTTGGCGACCGCCAGGCTTTCCGGGACGAACCAATCGCGCAGCATGTCGGAGAGTTGTTCATCCGTGTCGGGCCGTTTCACCAGCCGCAGCAAGATCGAGGTGATGCGTTCCGCATTCAGCCCGCTGCGCCAGTTTTCGGGAAAGACGTCGAATTCGGCAGGGTCAAAGGGTCGTTCGCTAAGCTGATCTGAAAACACCGTATAGGTCACGAATTCCGTGTGTTGTTCCCATTTCAGCGCGTATTTCCCCATGGGCCCGTAGTAATGGGTCGCGTTTTCGGCCGGCAGCGGCGCGCCGTAGTGCTTGAGCAGCGCCGTCAGATGCTCAAGGTCAATTGACCTGTCGCGCGTGGCGGCGTCACCGGGGGGACGCACGGCAAGATAGGCCGCGACATGGGGTGCGCTTAGCGACGGGAACGGGCGCGCATGCAATTCACTGTTAAGCGCATAGCGCAGCGGGTGGTCCTTGATCGCAGCCATGTGGGTCGTCCTTCAAACCGGTCGTTGAGGGCAAGATACAACAATCCAAAACAAAGGACAGAAATAAATTGATTATTTCCATGGCCTTACGGTGTACCGTTGAATACTGGCCGCCCTGTGTGACATGCGCAACTCGTCAAATCGGGGCGCGGCCCTAGGTTCACGGTCTTAACGAGTGATGGTGAGACCGCGCAAGATGACAGACCGGACTGAAGAAGCTACAGCCCAAAAGGGTGGCCGAGATCTGACCAAAGGACCGGTCTGGCGTGCATTGGCCGCCATGACTGCCCCGATGAGTTTCGGAATCTTCGCCGTGCTCAGCGTCGGTTTGGCGGATGCTTATTTTCTGGGCCAGATCGGTGGCACGGCGCTGGCGGCGGTCGGCTTCATCTATCCTGTGACCACCGCAATCACATCGCTGTCCATCGGACTAAGCGCCGGGGCGAATGCTGCGCTAAGCCAAGGGGTCGGGCGCGGTGACGGCGACACGGCGACGCAGCGGTTGGGCCTGCATGCGATTGGTTTGGGATTTGGTCTTTCTGCCCTGATCGCCGTGCTGGTTTGGGGTGGTTATCCCTATATCTTTCAGGCCTTGGGTGCCGGTGATGCGGTTGCCGGGCGGATCGCCGAATATATGCCTGTCTGGGCGCTGAGCTTTCCGTTTTTGGTGACGATGATGGTGACCAATGCCGTATTCCGCGCCCACGGAGACAGCCTGACATCTTCCTGGATCATGGTGCTGGCGGCAGTGATCAATGTGGGGCTGGACCCGCTGCTGATTTTTGGCCTGTGGGGCCTGCCCGAGCTTGGCGTTCAAGGCGCTGCGATGGCGACGCTTGCCGGGCGTGTCGTCGCTGTCGCCCTTGCGCTGTTCATTGCGTGGCGGCGCGGGTTTCTGGGCTGGTGCGGCGGACTGTTTGACGGGATCTGGACATCGACGCGCAAGATCTTGAACGTAGGGCTGCCCGCTGCCTTTTCGAACGCCATCAATCCCGCAGGCATGGCGCTGGTCACCGCTGCCGTGGCAACAGTCGGTGAAACAGCCGTTGCGGGCTTTGGTGCGGCGACACGGGTGCAAAGCATGGCTCTGGTCCCGCTTTTGGCCCTGTCTGCGGGGATTGGTCCCGTGGTCGGCCAGAACTGGGGTGCCGACGCCAAGGACCGCGCGCAGGATGCAACGCGATATGCGTTCCTGTTCTGTCTGGGATATGGTGCCTTGGTCGCTGTCGTTCTGGGTCTATTCGCGGACCCGATTGCAGGCATTTTCACCTCGGGCCAAGAGGACCGCGGCTATGCGGCGACCTATCTGCGGTTTGTCGGCCTGTCGCTGTTTGGCTATGGCATCGTGGTCACTGCAAATGCCGCAATGAATTCTCGCGACAAGGCGCTGTGGTCGATGGGTCTGAGCCTTGGTCGCATCTTCGTCCTGTATCTGCCACTCGCATGGATCGGGGCGCTGACGCTTGGGTATTGGGGCATCGTGCTGGCGGCCGTATTGGCAAACGTGCTTGCCGCATGGGGCGGTCTGGTCGCGGCGAAATCAACGGAGCTTTTGCGCACCGATAGTTGGGTCGTTGATCTTCCGCGCCGGGTGACCCCCCTTGGCAAGCCGGACTAGGGCGGGAAGGTTTTCAGGCCCCCTAACCAGGAAAAGAGCCGCCCTTCCGACAGCGCGGAATCTTCAAAAATTCCGGATCGGCTTTACGAAAAAATCAGCTATCAAACGAAAAAAGGCGGCGCATTTTGTGCACCGCCTTTCCATGTTCGCTTGATCGGTTATCAGTCGATCAACGGCAGCAACTTGTCCAAGCTGGCCTTTGCATCACCATACAGCATCCGCGTGTTGTCCTTGAAGAACAACGGATTCTCGATCCCGGAATATCCCGTGCCCTGCCCGCGCTTGGACACGATCACGTTCTTGGCCTTCCAGCATTCCAGAACCGGCATACCGGCGATGGGGCTGTTGGGGTCGTCCTGTGCCGCAGGGTTCACGATGTCGTTGGACCCGATGACGATGGCAACATCCGTGTCGGGGAAGTCGTCGTTGATCTCGTCCATCTCCATCACGATATCATAGGGCACCTTGGCTTCGGCCAGCAGCACGTTCATGTGCCCCGGCAAACGCCCCGCAACGGGGTGAATGGCGAAACGCACGTTCTTGCCTTGGGCGCGCAGCTTTTTGACCAGCTCGCTGACCGCTTGCTGCGCCTGGGCCACCGCCATCCCGTAACCGGGGATGATGATCACACTGTCGGCTTCGTTCAGCATCGTGGCAACGCCGTCGACTTCGATCGCGACCTGTTCGCCTTCAACGGCCATTTGTTCGCCCGCAGGGCCGCCAAAGCCACCAAGGATCACGCTGACGAAAGACCGGTTCATCGCCTTGCACATGATGTAGGACAGGATCGCACCCGAGGAACCGACCAGCGCGCCGACCACGATCAACAAATCGTTGCCAAGCGAGAAACCAATCGCCGCCGCAGCCCAGCCCGAGTAGCTGTTCAGCATCGACACAACCACCGGCATGTCGGCACCGCCGATGCCCATGATCAGATGGTAGCCGATGAACAAGGCCGCCAGCGTCATTAGGAACAGCGGCAGGAACGCGCCAGTGTTGAAGTACCAGATCAGCGTCAGCACAGCGACAGCCGCCGCCGCGATGTTCAGGATGTGACCACCGGGCAGCTTTTCAGCCGAAGACGACACCCTGCCCGCCAGTTTGCCATAGGCAATAACGGAACCGGTGAAGGTGACAGCACCGATGAACACGCCCAGGAACAGTTCGACCCGCAGAATGCTAAGCTCGACCCCGGATTTCTTGGCGATCAACGCCGCGAAAGTACCCAGTTCCTTGACGTCACCGCCAGCGGCGATGAAGCCCCCCACGCGGCCGATTTCGAAATGCGCGATCAGACCGACAAATACCGCTGCCAGACCGACAAGGCTGTGCATCGCGGCAACCAGTTCGGGCATCTGCGTCATCTGTACCTTGGTCGCCAGTTGGTACCCGATGGCACCGCCCCCCGCGATCAGGATCAGCGAAAGGAACCAGAACCCCGTGCCCGGCCCGATCAGCGTCGCCGCCACGGCCAAGGCCATACCGACAATGCCATACCAGACGGCGCGCTTGGCGCTTTCCTGGCCGCTCAACCCGCCGAGCGACAAGATGAACAGGATAGCTGCGACTACGTAAGCCGCTGTTGTGAAACCAAAATCCATGAACCCTGCCCCCTTAAGATTTCTGGAACATGGCGAGCATGCGCCGTGTCACGAGGAAGCCGCCGAATATGTTGATCCCACACATGAAGACCGACAAAGCTGCCAAAATAATCACCAGGAAGGACCCCGACCCAATTTGCATCAGCGCGCCCAGAATGATGATCGACGAAATCGCATTGGTCACCGCCATCAAAGGTGTGTGCAAGCTGTGCGCCACGCCCCAGATCACCTGGAAACCGATGAAGACCGACAGAACGAAAACGATGAAGTGCTGCATGAAGCTGGCCGGAGCCACCAGGCCAACGGCCAGCAGCAACGCACCACCGATGGCCAGCAAGGTCACCTGAGACTTGGTCTGCGCCTTGAACGCAGCCGTTTCAGCTGCGCGCTTTTCTTCCGGTGTCAGTTCCTTGACAGCAGCCTTTTTCGGGGCAGCCGCAATCGCTGCCACTTTCGGGGGCGGCGGCGGGAAGGTCACTTCGCTTGCGTGGGCAATCGTCGCGCCACGGATGACGTCGTCTTCCATGTTGTGGTTGATCACGCCGTCTTTTTCCGGCGTAAGATCAGTCAACAGATGACGGATGTTCGTCGCATAAAGCGTTGATGCCTGCGTCGCCATCCGGCTTGGGAAATCGGTATAGCCGATAATGGTCACGCCGTTATCTGTGACGACCTTTTCATCCATCTTGGTCAGCTTGCAGTTGCCGCCCTTTTCCGCCGCAAGATCGACGATCACCGAACCGGGCTTCATCGCCGCGACCATGTCCTCCGTCCAAAGCTCGGGCGCTTCGCGGTTGGGGATCAACGCGGTGGTGATCACGATGTCGACTTCGGGGGCCAGTTCGCGGAACTTGGCCAACTGCGCTTCGCGGAATTCCGGCGAAGACACCGACGCATAGCCACCAGAGGCAGATCCATCCTTCTGTTCTTCCTCGAAGTCGAGGTAGACGAATTCAGCCCCCATGGATTCGACCTGTTCGGCCACTTCGGGACGCACGTCAAACGCATAGGTAATCGCACCCAACGATGTCGCCGTACCGATCGCGGCAAGACCCGCAACACCGGCACCGACCACCAGAACCTTGGCCGGGGGCACCTTGCCCGCCGCCGTGATCTGACCGGTAAAGAACCGCCCGAAATTATTGCCCGCCTCGATGACGGCACGGTAGCCCGCAATGTTCGCCATGGATGACAAGGCATCCATCTTCTGGGCGCGGCTGATCCGGGGGATCATTTCCATCGCGATGACGGTGGCACCCTTTTCGGCAGCCGCCTTCATCTTTGCTTCATCCGCGACGGGGCTGAAGAACGAGATCAACGTCTGATCGCTGCGCAGCCTCTTCATCTCGGCATCATCAGGCACGCGCACCTTGGCAACCACATCCGCGGCTTTCCAAAGGGCGGCGGCGGTCTTGACCACCTCTACGCCGGCGGCGGTATATTTATCGTCGGCAAAACCTGCCGCGACACCTGCACCCGTTTCAATGATGCAGTCATGCCCCAGCTTTTGAAGTTGCAATGCTGACTCGGGTGTCATCGCAACGCGATGTTCCCCCGCAAACGTTTCTTTTGGCGTCCCGATCTTCAATCCAGAATCCCCCATTACCTCTGCCGCGTCCACCGTGGCGCAACATTATTACCCTGAGCAGTATCGCTTGGGTACCTATAGTACAAGACGCAGGCCCGGATTGAAGCCGCTTTCTGACGACAGATAGCGATAACAGCACAGTTTTTTATCGCTGGACGTTGCGTGAATTCGACAGCCACCTTGCGCCCGCCATCCCCTGCCCCCAGCATGGCCGTAAATCAAAGGAGGACTTCATGGATTTGAACGGAAAACACGCGCTTATCACGGGCGGCGGCACGGGGATCGGGCTCGCCATTGCCCAAGACCTTGCGGCAAAAGGGGCCCACGTCACCATCACCGGTCGCCGCCAAGAGGTGCTGGACGAAGTCGCTGGCGATAACATGACCGGCATGGCAATGGATGTGCGCAACGAGGATGACGTGGTGGCCAAGATTGCCACCGCAGTGGCTGCGCACGGGCCGATCCAGATCTGCATCCCGAACGCGGGCATCGCCGAAGGCAAGGCGGTACACAAGACCGACATGGATTTCTGGCGCAATATGATGGCCACCAATCTGGACGGCGCGTTCCTGACGATCCGCGAATCGCTGAAGTCCATGCGCGAGACCGACTATGGCCGCGTCATCGCGATTTCCTCAATGGCGGGGCTGCGTGGCCTGCCGGGGGCTGCGGCCTATTCCGCGTCCAAACACGGGATGATCGGTTTGGTCAGGTCCCTGGCCGAAGATTACATGGGCAAGCCCTTGACCTTCAACGCGATCTGCCCCGGCTATGTCGACACGCCGATTGTGACACGCAACACCGCGTCGATCTCGGAACGTGCGGGTATATCAGAGGAAAAAGCCCGCGCGATCATGGTCAATTCCAACCCCCATAAGCGCCTTATCGACGTATCCGAGGTTTCAGCCGCCGCGATGTGGCTGGTCGGCCCCGGATCGCAAAGTATCAATGGCCAATGCATTCAGGTCACCGGCGGTCATATGTAGGCGGCAGGCAATCGTTTAGATGCCATTAACCATAAGGCGTTATCCCTCGCCTTATGGATTACCAAAGCCGGACCACACATGATGAAGCTTGTTTTCCAGAGCCGACGCAAAATTGCCAAAACGGCTGACGCTCCGGCCACATCGGAACGCACTGGTGCGACATTCCAATCGGTGCGCTCAAAACCCCAAGGGTTTAACTGGCAGTCCCGAAGAAAACCGGAATCACCGCCTGTCATGCACCATTTCGACTTTGAAACACCCGCGTCACGCTGATTTCAGCAGGCCCTGCCGCTTGCCCTGCGCCCAGGCACGCGCCGCCGCGCCAAACCCTTCGAACAAGGGGCGCGACACAGGGTCGTTCGCGGCATCCCATTCGGGGTGCCACTGGACCGCCAGCGTGAAGCCCGGCGCGTCCTTGACGTAAATCGCCTCCGGCGTGCCATCATCGGCATATCCATCAATCACAATGCGCGCGCCCGGCACCTTGATGCCCTGCCCATGCAACGTATTGGTACGGACCTTGGCCGCACCAAGCACTTCGTGAAACACCCCACCTTCAGTGAAACGCACGTCATGGCGCAGCTCGAACTTCTCCTCGATCGTCCCATCAGGAGGCATCCGGTGGTTCATCCGCCCTGGCAGGTCGCGGATCTCCGGATAAAGCGACCCGCCCATGGCGACGTTCACCTCCTGAAAACCGCGGCAGACGCCAAAGAACGGCTGCCCCCGCTCGACACAGCCTCGGATCAATCCAAGGGCGATCGCGTCGCGCGCGCGGTCAAATGTGCCATGCGCCTCGGTCTCGTCCTCACCGTATTCTTCGGGGTGCACGTTGGGCCGCCCGCCCGTCAGCAGAAAACCGTCACAGGTGTCCAGCAACTCGGCCACAGACACAAGAGACGGATCGCTGGGGATGATCAACGGCAGACAGCCCGATACCTGCGCGACCGCGACCGTGTTCATCGTACCGGCCGCGTGGATCGGATATTGATCGTTCAGAAGGCTGGTGTTGCCAATAATACCGACGACAGGACGTGACATGTTCAGCCTCAAACTAGATGTTTAGCCAAAAGCTTAGCGCGTCCTCCGCATGATCTCAACACCCGATAGAACGCCATTTTTATGCCTCTGCGGTCAATCCGGCCGCCGCAATCCCTGCCAGGGCCGCTTCGACGTCATTATCCGACGTATCGCCCGTCACACCGACCGCGCCGATGACGACACCCGCATCGTCGCGCAGCAGGACACCACCCGGAACAGGCACAACAGACCCGCCGTAGACGCCATTGATCGCGGCCATGAAATAGGCCTGCGCCTCGGCCCGTGCCATCTGCGCGCGTCCGGCCATGCCCAGCATCACCGCGCCATAAGCCTTGCCATGGGCAATCGCGAACCGCCCCGGTGCCGCGCCATCTTCACGCTCGAACGCCTGAACATGCCCGCCCGCATCCAAAACGACGACGGACAAGGGCTTGAACCCCATCTCGCGGCCTTTCTTCAGCGTTTCCGCAATCATTACCCGTGCCTGCTCCAACGATACCATCACTTCAAACCTTCTTCATTTTGCCAAATAAACTCCGGGGAGCGCGAGGGGCTGGCCCCTCGCACCCGATCCATCAACCTTGTGCAGCCTTCAACTCAAGACGCCGCGCATGCAACACAGGCTCGGTATAGCCCGACGGCTGCACACGCCCCTTCATGACCAGATCACAGGCTGCCTTGAACGCGATCCCGTCAAAGCCCGGTGCCATCGGACGGTACAACGGATCGCCCGCATTCTGCCCGTCGACAACCGCCGCCATCTTCTTGAGCGCCGCCATCACCTGATCTTCGGAAATCACGCCGTGGTGCAGCCAGTTCGCCAAGGCCTGCGCAGAAATGCGGCATGTCGCGCGGTCCTCCATCAGGCCCACATTGTGAATGTCCGGCACCTTGGAACAGCCGACGCCCTGATCAATCCACCGCACCACATAGCCAAGGATGCCTTGGGCGTTGTTCTCGATCTCCTGACGGATCTCATCGTCCGAAAGGTTGCGCCCGGTCAGAACCGGTATCGTCAAAAGCGCGTCCAGCGTGCCGCGCGGGCCGCCTGCCTTGATCTCTTCCTGACGTGCCAGCACATCCACCTGGTGGTAATGCATCGCATGCAGCGTCGCTGCCGTGGGCGATGGTACCCAGGCACAGTTCGCGCCCGCCTTGGGGTGGCCGATCTTGGCCTCCAGCATCGCCTCCATCAGATCGGGCATCGCCCACATGCCTTTGCCGATCTGCGCCTTGCCCTGCAAACCGCAGGCCAGACCGATATCGACGTTGCGATCCTCATAGGCGGCGATCCACGCTGAATTCTTCATCTCGCCCTTGGGCACCATCGGCCCCGCTTCCATCGAGGTGTGGATTTCATCACCCGTACGGTCAAGGAAACCGGTGTTGATAAAGGCCACCCGCGATTTCGCTGCACGGATACATTCGGCCAGATTGGCCGAGGTGCGGCGCTCTTCGTCCATGATGCCCAGTTTGACGGTATTGGCAGGCAGACCCAGCACGTTTTCCACGTGGGTGAAAATCTCGTCTGCATAGGCGACTTCGGCAGGGCCGTGCATCTTGGGCTTGACCACATAGACCGATCCCGCGACCGAATTGCGCATCCCGCCGGTCTTTTGCAGGTCATGCATTGCGATCAGCGTGGTGATCATGGCGTCCATCAGCCCCTCGCCCACTTCCAGACCGTCACGGTCCAGCACGGCGGGGTTGGTCATCAGGTGGCCCACATTGCGGATCAGCATCAGTGACCGGCCTTTGACCGTCAGCGCGCTGCCGTCCGGCGCGGTATAGTCGCGGTCGGGGTTCATCGCACGGGTAACCTGCTGGCCGCCCTTTTCGAATGTCTCGGACAAATCGCCCTTCATCAGGCCCAGCCAGTTGCCATAGGCGACAACCTTGTCTTCGGCATCCACCGCCGCCACGCTGTCTTCGCAATCCATGATCGTGGACAGCGCGGATTCCATCAGCACGTCAGACACATGCGCCGGGTCGGTCTTGCCAATCGCGTGATCCGCGTTGATCTGGATTTCAATGTGCAACCCGTTGTGTTTCACCAAAACAGCCGTTGGCGCGTCTGCCGCACCACTATAGCCCGCGAATTGCCCAAGGTCGGCCAAGCCGCCCGCACCGGCCAAGGACAGACCGCCGTCAGACACCTTGATCCCTGTAACATCACCCCAAGATCCAGACGCCAGCGGCGCTGCCTCATCCAGAAACGCCTTGGCCTTGGCGACGACCCGCGCGCCGCGCGCTGCGTCATACCCCTTGCCCTGCGGCAAGTCGCCAAGCGCATCGGTGCCATAAAACGCATCATATAGGCTGCCCCAGCGTGCATTCGCCGCGTTCAGCGCAAAGCGGGCGTTGGTGATTGGAACAACCAGTTGCGGGCCAGGCACCGATGCGATTTCAGGGTCAACTCCAGCGGTATCGATTGAAAACGCAGGGCCTTCAGGCACCAGATAGCCGATTTCACGCAGGAATGCGGTATAGGCTTCGGCATCATGGGGCTGTCCGGCACGCTCCTTGTGCCACGCGTCAATCTGCGACTGCATGTCTTCGCGCACCTGCAACAGATCGCGGTTCTTGGGCCCCAGATCATGGACCAGATCAGAAAACCCGCCCCAGAACGCCTCAGCGGAAACGCCGGTTCCGGGCAACGCCTTGGTTTCGATGAACTCCACCAGTTCATTCGCGATCTGCAGGCCGTTCTTGTCTGTTCTCTGGGTCATCCGAGGCTCCTTAAAATTGCCAATGTCGTGGCTTTCAAGAAGGCTTAAAAGGTAAATTCAACTGTAGCAAGCTATATTGGTAAGTTTATATTACCAATAATGGATTATTTTGGCGGTTTCCCCTTCGCGCTGCGGCACCTGTCAGAACAATAGCGCACCGTCTCCCAATCCTTGGCCCACTTCTTGCGCCAGGTGAAAGGCAGCCCGCAGGTGGCACATATCTTGCTTGGCAGATCGGCCTTTTTTCGCATTTTTGCCATGGTGCCTCCTTCACTCCGCAATCTGGTCGGATGTACAAAAAAAGCAGGTTCCGGAAACCGGAGCCTGCCTCTTTTAACTTGTTT
Organism: Roseobacter sp. GAI101; assembly: GCF_000156335.1. Taxonomy (GTDB): domain Bacteria; phylum Pseudomonadota; class Alphaproteobacteria; order Rhodobacterales; family Rhodobacteraceae; genus Sulfitobacter. The sequence goes on along the minus strand of NZ_DS999213.1, from coordinate 183,287 downwards.
CACTGTGTACGGACTAATTAATTGTTCTCGGTCGTACCTGTTGCACCCGCGTCTGCCGGTGCGGCCGTGGTTTCCGTACTCACAGCCGGTGCGGTCGTCAGATCGGCGGCGGCTTCGTCATCGTCGCGTCCGTTGTTCAGGATGACGAACAACAACAAAAGGACCACTACGACGCCAAAGATGACCGCCCCCTTGATGCCCAGCAATGCGGGCTTGTGGCGTGTTTCTTGCTTTTCGATATTTGTGTCGGGTGCCGACATGATCGTTCTCCTGTCATTAGTTTCTCGCTCCCGCCTTGCGGGTGCATGGTTGAAGGACTAACTTTGCGACAGGACATTCTGTTCCGAAATAAAGGAAAAAATATGCGCGACGCTGCCCCCCAGACGATCTATCTGGCCGATTACACACCCTTCGGCTTCATTATCGACAGCGTCTCCCTTCATTTTGATCTGGACCCTCGCAAGACCCGCGTCAAAAGCAGGATCGCCTTTCGTCCGAACCCGGATGCAACCGACAACACCTTCTTTCTTCATGGCGAGAATCTGAACCTGATCAGCGCCATGATTGACGGCACCCCCGTCACCCCCAAACTGACAGAAGCAGGCCTGACCTGCGACGTACCCGATGCGCCTTTCGTCTGGGAAGCCGAGGTCGAGATTGATCCGACCGGCAACACCGCGCTTGAGGGGCTTTATATGTCGAACGGCATGTATTGCACCCAATGCGAGGCCGAAGGCTTTCGCAAGATCACCTATTACCCCGACCGCCCCGATGTGATGGCCGTGTTCACCGTCACCATCAACGGCCCGCATCCAGTGCTGCTGTCCAACGGCAACCCCGTCAGCGCAGCCGAACATGTCGCCGAGTGGCACGACCCGTGGCCCAAGCCCTCCTATCTGTTCGCGCTGGTCGCAGGCGATCTGGTCGCCCATCCCGGCAGTTTCACCACCAAATCGGGCCGCGACGTTGCACTGAACCTCTATGTCCGCCCCGGCGACGAGGGCAAATGCGCTTTCGGCATGCAGGCGCTGAAAGAGTCGATGAAATGGGACGAAGACGTTTACGGCCGTGAATACGATCTTGATCTGTTCAACATCGTCGCCGTCGATGACTTCAACATGGGCGCAATGGAAAACAAGGGGCTGAACGTCTTCAACTCCTCCGCCGTTCTGGCGTCGCCCGAAACCTCCACCGACATGAATTTTGAGAGGATCGAGGCGATCATCGCCCACGAATATTTCCACAACTGGACCGGCAACCGCATCACATGCCGCGACTGGTTTCAGCTGTGCCTCAAGGAAGGGCTGACCGTGTTCCGCGACAGCCAGTTCACCTCCGACATCCGTTCGGCATCCGTCAAACGCATCAGCGATGTGATCGACCTGCGCGCGCGCCAGTTCCCAGAGGACCAAGGCCCCCTGGCCCACCCCGTGCGGCCTGAAAGCTTTCAGGAAATCAACAACTTCTACACCGCCACGATCTATGAAAAAGGGGCCGAGGTGATCGGCATGCTCAAGCTGCTGGTCGGTGATGACGCCTATGCCAAGGCTGCAACCCTGTATTTCGACCGCCATGACGGGCAGGCCTGCACCATCGAGGACTGGCTGCGCGTGTTCGAAGACACCACGGGCCGCGACCTGACCCAGTTCAAACGCTGGTACGGGCAAGCCGGCACACCGCATCTGTCCGTGACCGAGGCATGGGACCACGGCAAGCTGACGCTACACTTCAAACAGCACACCCCGCCCAGCGCTGCCACGCCTGATCCACAGCCGCAGGTGCTGCCCATCGCCGTCGGCCTGATCGACCAGGACGGCGACGAGGTAGAGGAAACCAACATTCTCGAGATGACGCAGGCCGAACAAAGCTTTGTCTTCGACAACCTCGGGACCCGGCCCATCGTATCGATCCTGCGCGGCTTTTCCGCCCCCGTGGTGCTGACCCAAGACCTGAGTGATGCCGACCGCGCCCATCTGCTGGCCTATGACACCGACCCGTTCAACCGCTGGGAACAGGGCCGCATTCTGGCCCGCTCATCGCTGATGGCGATGATCCTGGAGGGTAAGAAACCGAACAAGGATTGGCTCAAGGGTATCCGTGCCGTGATCAGCGACGAACATCTTGATCCCGCCTACCGTGCGCTGATGCTGGGCCTGCCCTCGCAATCCGATCTGGCCCGCGCCTTGGCCGAAGATGGCCACACCCCCGATCCCGACATCATCTACGCCGCAGTCGAGGCAACCCGCGCCGCGATGGCAAAATCCTATGCCAACCTGCTGCCGACGCTCTACCGCCGTCACACGGTCAGCGAGGATTACGAACCCGACGCAATCCAATCGGGCAAACGCGCGCTCAGCAATGCGGCCCTGTCGCTGCTGACCCGTATCGACGACGCCGCCGCCGCGCAGAAACAATATGACGCCGCCGACAACATGACCCAGCAGCTCAGCGCGCTGGCCAACCTCATCCATGCCGGCAAGGGCAGCAAGGCCGTACAGGCGTTCGAGGCGCAGTGGAAAGACGACCGCCTGGTGATGGACAAATGGTTCGGCCTGCAAGTCATGGAAGCCGACCCCGAAGAGGCCCACGAGGTCGTCGAGACCCTGACCAAGCACGCCGATTTCAATTGGAAGAACCCCAACCGCTTCCGCTCGGTTCTGGGGGCCTTTGCCGCCCATCATGGCGGGTTCCATCATGCGTCCGGTGCGGGGTACCGCCTGCTGGCCGACTGGCTGATCAAACTTGATCCGCTCAATCCGCAAACCACGGCGCGCATGTGCTCTGCCTTCCAGACGTGGAAGCGCTATGACGCGGATCGGCAGGCGTTGATCAAAACCGAACTCGACCGCATTCTCGCGCAACCTGACCTGTCGCGCGATACCACCGAAATGCTTACCCGCATCAGGGGGGCCTAAGACATGCGTCCCGTCCTCCTCATCACTGGTGCGTCAGCCGGTATCGGTGCTGCCTGCGCGCGGCTTGCCGCCCCCAGCTACAATCTGGCGCTGAACTACCGGTCTGACGCTGCCGGGGCCAAAGCCGTTGCCGCTCAGGCCCAAGCCAAAGGGGCGCGCGTTCTGCTATGCCAGGGCGACGTTGCCGACCCTGCCGATGTGGCGCGTATCTTTGACCAGATCGACCAACACTATGGCCGCCTAGATGCGCTCATCAACAACGCAGGCATCGTCGACCAGATCGCCACCGTCGCCGACATGGACCACGCCCGCCTGAAACGCATGTTCGACGTGAACGTGATCGGGGCGATGATGGTGGCCCAAGCCGCCGCCACGCGGATGCAGGCTCAAGGCAGCGGCGCGATCGCGAACATGGGTTCCATCGCGGCGCGGCTGGGGTCAGCCAATGAATTTGTCGATTACGCGGCGTCCAAAGCGGCCATTGATGCCTTTACCAAAGGCCTCGCAAATGAACTTGCGCCGCAAGGCATCCGCGTCAACGCGATCCGTCCGGGCCTGATTGAAACCGAAATCCATGCAAAGGCTGGCGTACCTGACCGTGCGCAAACCCTGGCGAAAAACATCCCGATGCAGCGCGTCGGCAGGCCAGATGAAGTCGCCAGTGCGACGCTGTTTTTGCTCTCTGACGCCGCCAGCTACATCACGGGCACCACGCTGGATGTCAGCGGCGGGCGCTGATGCCAGCGGACTACACCTACCAACGCCAACACCGCAGCCTAGGCAGTTTCATCATCCTTCCCACCATCTGGCTGGCCCTGCTGGCCGGATGGGTCCTGCTGGACGCATCCCCCATCCTTCTGGGCATCATCGCCGCCTGCACACTGCCCGCATTATGGGACCTTGTCAGAAACCCTTCCGCAAGCCTGACCCTCTCCCGGGAAATCATCAACTGGCACAGCGGCCCGCACAGCGCCGACATCAGCCTCAAGGAAATCACCCTGATCCGCCTCGACACGCGGCTGGACTTTTCAGTCCGTGCTACAGTGGTTTTGAAAAATGGCCGCAAGATCCGTATTCCGTTCGAGGCGACCCCACCGCATCACGCCTTTGAAACCGCGCTGATCGCCCAAAACATCAAGACTGAACGCCATCATTTCAGCCTCCGGCAGTGAGCGCCCCCCGCTTCTCTGGCTCTTAAATATCCTCGCCGAAGGCATCCTCGCGTGCGCCAGACACAACGTCCGACTACAAATCTCAAGGCCGCGCCTTTGGCCGTGTCGCCCCCAGCGGCTTGCAGTAATTCTGACGTTTCAACCAACCCGCCATCGCCGCCCGCTTTGCCGGACTGCGCATCGGCCCCCAGTCCGCCGCAACGCCGCGACCGCCTTTCCCGTAAATCACGCCATCACGCGGCACCGTGACAGCCATGATCCGCACCGCACAACTCAGGTTCGCCGCACCGTTTTTCAGCGCCTCTCCGGTGCCGACGTTACAATTATAATTCCGCGCTGTGGCGGGCAGGATTTGCAGAAGGCCATACCACAGCCCGCCGCCCCCCACAGCCCAGGGTTTATGGGTGCTTTCATACTTGGCCAGCGCCGACATGAACCCCACCCAGAACGCCCGCCGACCGGCATCGTCTGCTTCCGGGTACGCCGGGCACCACGCCGCGATATCCGCAGGGACCATATCGACCAAGGGGGCACCATGGCCCTTCAGGGCGGACAATGCTGCCCGTGTCCACAGCGCATGGCCCTGCATGTGTTGAAACTGCGTACGCGGGAGATTGCCGGAACGTGCTGGAGGCGACACCGCGAACCTGCGTGCCGGTGCCGCTCCTGTCGCAGGATCCCCCTGTACGACAGGGCCGGATTGGGCTGCGATACCTTCAGATACCGTGGTGGTGGCAGCATCCGGCCCGATCATCGGATGCGGTATCACGGCGTCACCCGCTAACGCATAGGTTGTGAAACTCAATGCGAGCCATGTCGAAAGAACGACCTTCACCCGCGTATCGCCATTCTGGAATGACCCCTGATTTGTTGTGTAAATATGCGCCTTTGCGACTTTTCCACCAATATATCCGCCATGGCCACACCGTCCCTAAACCGTGAACAATCGGGCAAAATATTGCCCCAAATACATCTTCAGGATGCAAAACAATCTTGGACCGACCTTAGCAGCGCCATCTTCGTGCCCAATTGCTGGGGCAAGTATGGAGTCATTAGACGGGTTCAAACGACTGACTGGACAAAAAATGCAGTATTTAAGAAAAATTTTCAAACGTAAAAAAACACTCGATATTCTCTCGGCCACGCACATCGTCACGCCATCGGTGTCTGTTCTGGCCGACCGGATTGCGGATGCCAAAAGCCAGGCCCGTACTGCGCGGCACCTGAATATCCAAAATCCGCAAGACCAGCTTTGCATCGCATGTCCCGACCCTACCGCAGAGGACCGGCTGCGCGACATGAACCAGGAACTGGGCCTGAAGATGGTGCGCCAGGAAAGCTGGCAGGACCTGTCCAAGATCATCCGCACCGCAGATGCCGCCCGGTCGTTGACGCCCGGTGCGATGCCCGTGGCAGACCTGATCGCCTATGGTGCCCGCGCCGATGTTGTGATGGCCGCAGAACATGCGATCAGTGAAACCGAAGGGACGCCCCCCCAAGGCCCTGCTGAACGGCATTGAGGATTTCGAACATGTGCTCGAAACCTATCCTGATGATTATGTCGTCGCCTGTATCGTCGCACAGGCGCATATCGACATCGGCTGGGCCTGGCGCGGGAACGGGTGGGACATCGAGATTCCCCGCCGCAACCGGGACGCCTTTGCCGCGCATTTCGACCGCGCCCACGAGATCATCGAACCCTTCGTCAAGCAGCACCCAGACAGCCCCTTGGTTGCCGCAACCCATTGTGCACAGGTCAGCGGTCCGGTCGGCAGGAAGAATAGCGTTGCTGACAAATACGAACATCTCATCGACCTCAACCCGAACAATCCGCGCCCGATGCGCGCCATGGGCAACCATCTGCTGCCGCGCTGGTTTGGCAGCTACGACCAGCTTGAACTTGAGGCCCGGCGCACAGCCGCACGCACCGAACACATCTGGGGGGCCGGCGGCTATACCTGGGTCCAGTTCGACGCGATTTCCTGCGATGACACAGCCTGCGCCAATCTCGACCTGCCCTTTTTCATCGATGGCTTGCGCGACATCCTGAACCGCAGGCCCAATGCCTATACTGCCAACCTGCTGGCCGCCTATTGCGCCAATACCATCGGGCAAGGCTATTCCGGCAATGACGAGGCCGACAACATGCGGGCGCAGATCTTTGACTGTACGGAATGGATAGTGCGCGAATACCTGACCGAATTGCACCCGATGATCTGGGCCCATGCCGCCCATGGGTTTGACAACAACATCCGCATCCGGTCACCGCGCAAATTCGCCGCTTCTGGCCGCGACGATGCGCTGCGGATCATGGCAAGCCTTTTCAAATCGGAAATCGCAGCCGGCAACCGGATCGTCTTTACCGACAAAGGCCCTCGCGCGATGGTCGCCTGACCTTTTCAACCAAGCGGGATATCAGCAGGAACGATCCCTTTCTGCGCCCTCAATTCCCATGGTGCCGCCCCAATCA
>NZ_DS999213.1:173532-176656 GCF_000156335.1 Roseobacter sp. GAI101 | reverse complement strand
AAATGGGTGACAATACAGCCCGTCTGGTGCGGGTCGAACGTATCCACCTTGAACAGGACGCGGGCAAATCCATTCACGACATGGACCCGAACATGTCTTTTGTGGATTTGAACCGCACCGGCGTCGCCCTGATGGAGATCGTCAGCAAACCCGACATCCGCGGCCCCGAAGAGGCTGCCGCCTATCTGACCAAACTGCGCCAGATCCTGCGGTATCTGGGCACCTGCAACGGTGACATGCAATCCGGTGCCATGCGCGCCGATGTGAACGTGTCAATCTGCCTGCCCGGCCAATACGAAAAATATCAGGCCACGCAAGATTTCAGCCATCTGGGCACCCGCTGCGAGATCAAGAACATGAACTCGATGCGCTTCATCCAGCAAGCCATTGAAGTCGAAGCGAAACGTCAGATTGCCATCGTCGAGGGTGGCGGAGAAGTCGTGCAGGAAACGCGCCTGTTCGACCCTGACAAGATGGAAACACGCTCCATGCGGTCCAAGGAAGAAGCGCATGATTACCGCTACTTTCCTGACCCCGATCTGCTGCCACTGGTGATCGAACAGGCGTGGGTCGACAATATCAACGCCACCCTGCCCGAATTGCCCGACGCCAAGAAGGCCCGTTTCATCAACGACTTCGGGCTTAGCGATTATGATGCTTCGGTGCTGACAGCGGACCTCGACAGCTCAAGCTATTTTGAGGAAACCGCCAAAGGCCGTGACGGCAAGATGGCCGCGAACTGGGTCATCAACGAACTGTTCGGCCGCCTGAAGAAAGACGAAAAGGCCATCACCGACAGCCCTGTCACACCTGCGCAGCTGGGCGGCGTGATCGACCTGATCGCGTCCGATGCGATTTCAGGCAAGATCGCCAAGGACGTCTTCGAGATCGCCTATACCACCGGTCGTGACCCCGCCGAGATCGTAGAGACCGAAGGCCTGAAGCAGGTCACCGACACCGGCGCGATCGAGGCCGCTGTCGATGCGATCATCGCCGCCAACCCCGATCAGGTCGCCAAGGCACGCGAAAACCCCAAGCTCGCAGGCTGGTTCGTGGGCCAGACGATGAAGGCAACCGGCGGCAAGGCGAACCCCAAGGCGGTGAATGAGATCGTGGCGAAAAAGCTTAACGGGTGAGGGACGCACAGAATTTTCGAAAATTCCGATCCGTTCTCTTCGAAGAAAACGGTCCCTCCCGCAATTTCCGGATTTCAATTGCCGCCGCCCGACGCCCCGCAATGGGCGCGCCGATGGTGTGCAATTTTCATGAACACCTGTCGAAAGGCTAGCCGATGAATACCCCCTTCCGTTCTTCCTTGCGTGTGGTGAAGCCCGAGTGGATCGACTTCAATGGCCATCTGAACATGGCGTATTATTCCGTCCTGATGGATAATGCCGTTGATGATGCTTATGAGCAGCTCGGCTTCGGACCCGAATATCAAAAGCTTGGCTGCACGACCTACGTCGCCGAATTTCACGTCTGCTATATTCGCGAATTGCATGAGGGCGCGCAGACTTACTGCACCTTCCAACTGCTGGACTACGACGCGAAACGGTTTCACAGCTTTACGCAGCTCTGGCACGAAGACGGCTGGCTTGCCGCCACCGGAGAGGCGCTGACCCTGCATGTCGACCAATCCGGTCCCCGCGTCGCCCCCATGCCCGACACAATCCTGACCAAGCTCGAAGAGATGAAACAGGCGCACAGCAATCTGCCCTATCCTGACCGCGCAGGGCGCAAGATCGGGATCAAGCAATAAGGTCTTCGCAGCAGAAAGACACCGAACCCCGAATTTCCCAACGCCTGCCCACGCCACATTGTGTGACTATTTTTGATGCGGTGAAACAGGCCCAATACTGAAAAAGGACGCCCATGCCCCGTTACGAGTACAAAGTGGTACCTGCCCCCAACAAAGGCCTGAAAGGCAAAGATGTCAAAGGGGCCGAAGCGCGATTTTCCCACGCGCTCCAAGAACTGATGAACGGGCTTTCGGGCTACGGCTGGGAATATCAGCGCGCAGAGACCCTGCCTTCGATTGAACGGGCGGGCCTGACCGGCACCACCACCGAATGGCGCAATGTGCTGGTGTTCCGCCGTCCACGCGACAGCGATGCAGAAGCGTTCAGCCCCGAACGGCTGCCTGCACCGAAAGCATTTCAAGATGACGCAGTTGTGGTAACAAAAGCGGCCACCGCACCCATAGGACCAGGTTCAGCGGGTGATCTGGACGCTGACACCAACGCGGCAGATTTGAACACAGCCCCCGCGGCGGCCAGCACGACGTCCCCGCGCGGCAAAAAGTCCGATGGCAAGGATGCCGCAACAGCGCCAAAAGACGCGCCCCAAACCGAGGCGACCAAGGACACGCCACCTGAACAGGACGCGGAAGAACCGACAGACGGGGTGCCCCCCCTTGTCAAGCCGACAGAGTAACCCCAGTTACCTGTCAGCTATCTAATTTCAGGCGTCCAGATCCAAAGCCAGCGCGTGGATACGTCCAATCAGCTCGGGTCCCAATGCGTCGTGCACCGCCCGGTGCCGCGCAATCCGGCTGAGGCCGACAAAGTGGCTGGACCGGATCTTGACGTTGAAATGGCTCTCACCGCCCTCTCGGTGGCCTGCATGGCCCCGGTGGCTTTCGCTATCATCCACGACGTTCAACTCCGAAGGGGCAAATGCCGCCTCAAGCTTGTCCGCAATTTCTTGAGTTACTGACATTTTTTCGCAAAGCCCCCTTCTATCTGGCGCTGTAAGCCTTAAAGTGAACGGCCTGAGTCGGAAAGGTCCAAACCCATGCCAAAACCTGATCCATTTGGATTCGACATGTCCGTGTCGTCCTCAAAGAAAAAAAACCCCCGTGGTCGGCGGGGAATGTCCGGTGCGTCCGAGACATCGCAGCGCGTCTGTTCGCATCCGGGATGCGAGCTGGACGGCAAGTACCGCGCGCCCAAGGCGCCCGATGTGCTGGACGATTACATCTGGTTTTGCCAGCAGCACGTCCGTGAATATAACCTCAAGTGGAACTTCTTTGACGGCACCACCGAAGCCGAATTGAACGCCCAGATGTCCAAGGACAAGGTCTGGGAACGCACGACCAAGCCATTGGGCGACCCCGAAGCACGCG
>NZ_DS999213.1:140250-173512 GCF_000156335.1 Roseobacter sp. GAI101 | reverse complement strand
CCTGGACCAAGCCCGAGGTTCGCAAGGCCTACAAAAAGCTGATCAAGGTCCTGCACCCCGACATGAACGGCGGCGACCGGAGCCAGGAAGAACAGCTGCAAGAGGTCGTCTGGGCCTGGGACCAGCTGAAATCCAGCCGGAACTTCAAGGACCAGTAAACCGACTTTGCGCGCCTTGCCTGCGATATGGCTAAGGCGCGCAAAAGACCCGACCGCAGCGCCAAAATGCCCGAAATTTGCAACTGGCTGCAAATTTGACCGCCGCATCAATGTCGCAGGGGCGAATTGCCCCTTTCCCTTGCGCCTCAGAAAGATATGTTGCCACCCAACGGCGACCCTGACCCGCAGGGCGCACACCAGCATGAAGGACGACACGACATGGCCGAGACCTCATTGGATCTTAACACGAAACCCACCAAAGAGATCTCCGTTCGCGAAGTCTTTGGCATTGATACAGATATGATCGTGCACGGTTTCGAAGAACGCACCAGCCGCGTTCCCGATCTGGACAGCACCTACAAGTTTGATCCTGACACCACGATGGCGATCCTGGCCGGTTTCAACCACAACCGCCGCGTCATGGTGCAGGGCTATCACGGCACCGGCAAATCCACCCACATCGAACAGGTGGCAAGCCTGCTGAACTGGCCCTGCGTGCGCGTCAACCTTGACAGCCACATCAGCCGGATCGACCTGATCGGTAAAGACGCAATCAAACTGGTGGACGGCAAACAGGTTACCACTTTCCAAGAGGGCATCCTGCCTTGGGCCTTGCGCAACCCGACAGCGATCGTTTTCGACGAATACGATGCGGGCCGCGCCGACGTGATGTTCGTGATCCAGCGCGTGCTGGAAGTCGACGGCAAGCTGACCTTGCTGGACCAGAACCAGGTGATCGAACCACACCCCTATTTCCGTATCTTCGCTACGGCCAACACGGTCGGCCTGGGCGACACCACGGGCCTGTATCACGGGACCCAGCAGATCAACCAGGGTCAGATGGACCGCTGGTCGCTGGTCGCCACGCTGAACTATCTGTCCATTGACGCGGAAACCGCGATCGTTCTGTCCAAGAACCCGCATTACAACACCGACAAGGGCCGCAAGACGATCAAGCAGATGGTCACCGTTGCCGACCTGACACGGACCGCCTTCATGAACGGTGATTTGTCCACCGTGATGTCCCCGCGGACTGTCATCGCATGGGCCCAGAACGCCGAGATCTTCCGCAACATCGGCTACGCCTTCCGCCTGTCCTTCCTTAACAAATGTGACGAACTTGAACGCCAGACGGTTGCCGAATTCTATCAGCGCCTGTTCGACGAAGAACTGCCTGAATCAGCGGCCAGCGTGAGCCTTGGGTAAAGGCGCATCCATCATCGGCACCTGTGCCGCCCTGCTGTCAAGCAGTGGCGCGCAGGCCTATGATGACGCGGCTCTTTATCCGGCCGCGCAATGTGCGGCCTTCTGGCTGGGGTTCGACGACTATGCGAAACGATCCGCCTTTTTGGACAGTTCGCCCGCCTATGTGAAACGATCCGATGCATTTCGCGCTGTCGCCGTCAGACTGGCCCCTGCCCGCGTCACCGAAATTGACCGGACGATCCAAGACCAACGCAGCGCAATGGCCCTTTTGGCCGAAGCCGTGATTTACGCCAACGACAAGCAGTCTCGCAAGGTGTTTGAAACACTGACACAAACCTGCGAGAGTTTTGCCAGCAACCATCCTGAGACGCGAGATTTGAAATGAGCAAACCATCAGACAATCCCGCAGACGCGTTCAAGAAGGCCCTGGCCGAAGCGACCAAGGTCATGTCGCACGACCCTGATCTGACGGTCAGCTACTCTGTCGACCCGTCCGGCCTGTCGGGGGATGCGATGCGCCTGCCTCAGGTCAGCCGCCGCATGACGCGCGACGAAGTGTTGCTGGCCCGCGGCACGGCGGATGCGCTGGCGCTGAACCGGCGCTACCACAACGGACAGACCCATTCGAAATACCTGCCAAACGGCGACATGGCACGCGAGCTGTACGAAGCGATGGAAACCGCGCGCTGCGAAGCCGTGGGCGCGCGCGACATGCCCGGCACCGCCGGAAACATCGACGCCAAGATCAAATACGATTCCCTACGCAAGGGCTATGATCAGGCGAAGCAGCCCAGCGATGTGCCCTTGGCCACCGCTGCAGGCTATCTGGTGCGCCATCTGGCCACCGGCCGCGATCTGCCCACCGGCGCATCCAACGCGATGGAGTTGTGGCGCGGCTATATCGAGGAACAGGCCGGATCGACGCTGGAAACCCTGAGCGATACGCTCGACGATCAAGCCGCTTTTGCGCGGTTTGCGCGCAAGATGATCGTTGATCTGGGCTATGGCGATCAGTTGGGCGATGACCCCGACCAGTCCGACGAAGATCAGGACAGCGCCGAAGAAGAAGGCACCGAAGAGGAGCAGGATCCGGATAGCACCGGTCAGGATGATCAGGACGACGAAGAAGCAGAAGCGTCGCCGGAACAGTCCCAGGAAGAACAGCAGGACGCGTCGCAGGCACAAGTGTCGATGGACGATATGGCCGATCAGGAGCTTGGCGAAGAGGCCGAGATGCCCGACGGCGACGCCCCGATGGAGCCCCCGGCCCCGCCGCAAGCGTCTGATGCCGATCCGAATTATCTTGTTTATCAGACCGACCATGACGAGGTCATCGGTGCCGAAGATCTGGCGGAACCAGCCGAACTGGAACGCCTGCGCGCCTATCTCGATCAACAGCTGGAGCCGCTCAAGGGAGCCGTGAGCCGCCTTGCCAACAAGTTGCAACGCCGCTTGCAAGCCCAGCAGAACCGGTCCTGGGAGTTCGATCTGGAAGAAGGTACGCTGGACGCGGGCCGTCTGGCGCGCATCGTGGCGAACCCGACAACGCCCTTGTCGTTCAAGATGGAAAAAGACACAGAATTCCGCGACACCTGCGTGACGCTTCTTCTGGACAACTCCGGCTCAATGCGGGGACGTCCGATTTCCATCGCGGCGATCTGCGCCGATGTTCTGGCGCGCACGCTGGAACGCTGCAACGTCAAGGTCGAAATCCTGGGCTTTACCACCCGCGCCTGGAAAGGCGGCCAGGCCCGCGAGGCATGGTTGAACGAGGGCCGCCCCGTGCAGCCCGGACGTCTGAACGACCTGCGCCACATCATCTATAAATCCGCCGATGCCCCATGGCGGCGGACGCGGCCCAATCTGGGTTTGATGATGAAGGAAGGCCTGCTGAAGGAAAACATCGACGGCGAGGCGCTGGAATGGGCGCACCGCCGGATGATTGCCCGCCATGAGTCGCGCAAGATATTGATGGTGATCAGCGACGGCGCGCCCGTCGATGACAGCACCTTGTCGGTGAACCCGGCCAACTATCTGGAGAAACACCTGCGCGACGTGATCGCCATGGTCGAAAAGCGCAAGGCGGTCGAACTGCTGGCGATCGGGATCGGCCATGATGTGACGCGCTACTATGATCGCGCCGTCACGATTACCGATGTCGATCAGCTGGCCGGTGCGATGACCGAACAGCTGGCGGCTCTGTTTGACACTGATCCCCGCGCACGGGCCCGCGTCATGGGCATCCGCCGCGCAAGCTGAGGCGACGGGACGCTCCGCGGGGAGTTTATTTGGCAAAATGAAGAGGGACTTGCGTCATGTTTCAATCGTTTGAGGTGACTTCGAGGCCTGAACAGGGGCCACCACGCCTGGCAGCGTTGCGCACGGAGCTGAAGATCGAAGGGCTGGACGGCTTTTTGGTGCCACGGGCCGACGCGCATCAGGGCGAATATGTCGCCCCTCACGATGAACGTCTAAGCTGGCTGACAGGGTTTACCGGGTCGGCCGGGTTTTGTGCTGCCTTGATGGATGTGGCTGGCGTGTTCATCGACGGGCGCTACCGGACGCAGGTCAAGGCGCAGGTGGCGGATGTCTATACCCCCGTAGCCTGGCCCGAGGTGTCTTTGGCCGACTGGCTTCGGTCGGAATTGCCGCAGGGTGGTGTCGTTGGATTTGATCCGTGGCTGCATGCCGAAGGGCAAATCGAACAGCTTGGAGAGGCCTTGAAGGGCAGCAGGATCGAAATGCGACGATGCCCCAATCTGGTGGACCGGATCTGGCACGATCAACCGGCACCACCGATGTTTCCGGCCAAGGTCCATCCGCTTGAATTCGCCGGTGAGTCTCATACCGACAAATGTGCGCGCTTGGGAAAGGTTTTGCGCGACAAGGGAGAAACCGCGGCAGTGATCACCCTGCCGGACAGCCTGTGCTGGCTGCTGAATATTCGTGGCGCGGATATTGCGCGCAATCCTGTGGTGCATGGCTTTGCCGTGTTGCATGGATCGGCAGCGGTTGATTTGTTCGTGGCACCGGAAAAGGTCGCCGATCTGGCCGACCATCTGGGTGACAGCGTGACCGTACATCCGCCGCACACCTTGCTGGCCTATCTTGGTGCCCTGCCCGGACGGATCCGGCTGGACAAGACAACCGTTCCCGTTGCCGTTGCCGATGCGGTGGGCGAACATGCGTCCTGGGGCGACGACCCCTGCGCCTTGCCCAAGGCTTGCAAGAACGCCGCAGAGGTTGCCGGATCGGCTGCGGCCCATCTGCGCGACGGTGCCGCCCTTGTTGAATTGCTCGCCTGGCTGGATGCGCAGGCCCCCGGCACGGTGTCAGAAACGCAGGTCGTGGCAAAGCTGGAGGACGCACGGCGGCGCGACAATGCCTTGCAGGACATCAGCTTTGAAACCATCGCAGGCACCGGTCCCAACGGGGCGATCATGCATTACCGCGTGACCGAAGACACCGACAGCACCCTTGAGGAAGGCCATCTGCTGGTGCTGGATTCCGGCGGGCAATATCTGGATGGCACGACTGACATCACCCGTACCGTCGCCATCGGCGCGGCCCCTCTCGAGGCGAAGCAAGCGTTTACCCGTGTGCTGATGGGCATGATCGCGATGAGCCGTCTGCGCTGGCCAAGCGGCCTTGCCGGGTGCCACATCGAAGCCATCGGGCGCTTGCCGCTTTGGATGGCAGGCCAGGATTTTGATCACGGATTGGGACACGGCGTCGGCGCATACCTAAGCGTGCATGAAGGCCCGCAGCGATTGAGCAGGATCAGTACCGTTCCCCTGTCGCCCGGTATGATCCTGAGCAACGAGCCCGGCTATTACCGCGAAGGGGCCTTTGGCATCCGGCTTGAAAACCTGCTGGTCGTACGCCCTGCCCCTGATCTGCCGGGCGGGGATGGTCACCGTGAAATGCTGATGTGGGAGACGCTGAGCTTTGCCCCGATCGACAAGCGGCTGATCCTTGCGGATATGTTGGATACGCCGACGCGCGACTGGTTGAATGCCTATCACAGCGACGTTGCGGAAAAGATCGGGCCCCGGCTATCGCCTGCGGCGAAACTATGGTTGGATGCCGCAACTGCGCCGATCTGAGCGCCGGAAAATCAAAGTATTTCAGGGGGAAATGTTAAAATGGCAGACCACATCAAGATTTTGAATGCCAAGGGAACGTGGACGGTACGCGCCGGGGGGGCCGTGCTTGCCGAGACCAAGAATGCGCTGGAGCTGCGGGAAGGCGACATGGCGGCGGTGATCTATATCCCGCGCGAAGACATCGCCATGGCGTTTCTCGACAAGACTGAAAAAACCACCCATTGCCCGCATAAAGGCGACGCCAGCTATTATTCCGTGGTCACGAAAAGCCGCACGTTGAACAACGTGGCGTGGTCCTATGAAGATCCCAACGACGCTGTCGCCGGGATCAAGGGTCATCTGGCCTTTTATGCGACTGTCGACGAAGTCGCCGTCGAACAGATCTAGGCGTCGCCTCTAGACGTTCAGCAACCAGCTGGTGTCGGCGCTTAGGGCGGCGGCATCGGTATTTTGCAAGATCACGACCACGTTCCCGCCCACAACGATTTCACTGTCCGTGCCATTGGCAGCGGGGCGAATGACAAAGTTGCCATCGCCCGGTGCGAATGTCGCCGGAGAGCTTTGGGTTTCCTGCAGATACAGCCCGTCTTCCGCCAGATTGAAATCCGTCACAATGACAGGGGCCGTGCCGACCTGATCATAGCCGATCGCGTTGATCACGTCAGCACCGGCACCGCCCGTCACTGTATCCCCATCATTGGCGCTGATGGTGTCATTGCCATCGCCCCCCATGACCGTATCGGCCAGCGTGTCCGACGCACCGGTGACATCCGTGCCAAAGTTGAAGTCATAGGCGCGGATCACATCATTGCCGGCCCCGCCGTCAATCTGATCTGCCCCGGTACCCGACAGCAGGAAATCATTGCCGTCATCACCCATCATCGTGTCATTGCCCGGCCCGCCAAAGATCGCGTCGTTGCCCGCGCCGCCGCTGATGATATCATCGCCCTTGTTGCCCGCCAACTGGTCAGGGCCTTCGCCGCCGGACAGCGTATCGTTGCCGGGACCTGCGTTGATCGTATCGGCACCACTGTGGCCGAACAGATTGTCATTGCCGCCACCGCCATTCAGCAGATCGCTTTGGGTGCCTCCATCCAGCACATCATCGCCCGCGCCCCCGTTCAAAATATCGTCCAGGCCGCCCCCTGTCAGCGTGTCGTCACCCGCATTGCCATTCAGCAGGTCGTTGCCGCCCATGCCATCCAGCAGATCGTCACCGGACAGACCGCTTAGCGTGTCATTGCCGGTACCACCGAACAGGGAATCGTTGCCCCCACCGCCGTTCAGACCATCATTGCCGTCGTTGCCATAGAGTGCGTCATTGCCGTCGTTACCGGCGAGATAGTCAAACCCCTCGCCCCCGCTCAGCGTGTCAAAGCCACGGCCGCCAAACAGGGTGTCCGCGCCAAAATTGCCTTGGATGTCGTCATTTCCAGACCCGCCATTCAGCAGGTCGTTGTTGGTACCGCCGCGCAGCACGTCATTACCCTTGCCGCCGAACAGCGTGTCGGCCAAACCGTTGCCAAACAGGGTGTCTGCGCCATCGCCCCCGTCAAGGGTATCCGCGCCGTTGCCGCCGACAAGCGTGTCCTCTCCGCCAAACCCGGCAAGGCTATCATCGCCAAAGTTGCCCTCGAGTGAATCGTTGCCCGCTCCGCCATCCAGCGTGTCGTTACCGTTTTCACCTGACAGGCTATCGTTGCCCGTGCCGCCGCGCAGCAGATCGGGACCGTCGCCGCCCTGCAGCAGATCGTCGTCGCCAAAGCCGGTCAGCACATCCGCACCGGCACCGCCATCAAGCGTGTCCGCCTGTGGACCACCATTCAACGTGTCATCGCCATCGTTACCAGTGACAAGGTTGTTCCCACCGCCGCCGGAAAGGCTGTCGGACCCGGCACCGCCCACCAGGGAATCGTCATTGCCGAAACCGTTGATGGTATCGTCGCCCTCAAGCCCGTTCAGATCATCCATCGCACCCGTGCCGTTCAGCAGATCATTGCCACTCGTCCCGGTCGCAGTGTTCAGAACACCCTCGGGGTCATCCTGCATCTGGTCCGTCGTATCGGTGTCGTCATTGTCATCACTGAATAAACCGGCGGCACCAAAAAGTGCCAAGGCGGGTAGCAAAAGCAATCCCAACATAAATCAATCCCCTTAAATAAAGTTAGGAATAGATTAACCCAATTCATGCCTTCGTTAAGCCACGAAATTGCCTCAATTCAGCCGGCTGATCACGTATGAACGATAATTCATCGCCATGCTCCGCATTGTCCGAATATTTGATACAGTTATGAATGCTCTTCTGCAGCGGTATCTGCCAAGGCGCGGTTATAGGCCTTCAATGCGTCCACCTGGAACAGCGCGCCCAGCAATTCGGGGGGCGAATCGGGCTTGAGGGTCACGACGGGAATAAATGCGACCGCTGATTGTTCAAAGATCGGCATCGCAGCCTCAAGCGTGGCGGTGCCGTCGATATATGTCCCCTCTTTGATCAGGGTCCAGCAAACGTCTGGATCAGCCGCGCGTGGATCATCAGGGCGGCGCATGATCCGCGCGACGACAAACATCGCCAGCAGATAGGCCTGCGGACCGGCTGCCAGATGCACACCGCGCCGCTCCATCTGGGTCAGGAAAAAGCTGCGGTCGACCATGCGTGAAGCCAGCGCCGTGGACATGCTCACGGCGATCATAACGGCCAGCCCGGTCTGCCAGTCGCCGGTCAGTTCGAACACGATCAAGGTCGTCGAAATCGGAGCCCCGAGAACGGCAGCCGCAACCGCCCCCATCCCCGCCAGCGCATAAAGCGAAGTAACGCCGGACACATTGGGAAACACCCCCGTCGCGATCAGCCCGAAGGCCAGACCGGTCAGCGCCCCCAACATCAAGGACGGTGAAAACACGCCGCCGCCCATGCGCCCGCCCAAGGTGATCGACACGGCGATGATCTTGAGCACCGCGAAAACCAGCGCTTCGTTCAACACCAGATTGCCCGCCAGCGCACGCGTCGTCGTCTCGTAGCCGACGCCGATGATATGGGGGAACCACAGCGCAATCACCCCCAGGATCGCCCCCGCTGCGGCCGGGCGCAGATAGCGTGGCAGTTTGCTGCGGTCCTGGATAAAGTTGCCGATATCCTCGGCCCAGAAAATGCTGCGCATCAGCACGACAGCAACAACCCCGCAGGTCAGCCCAAGCAGCAGGAACGCAGGGAGTTCAGCGTAAAAGGCCACATCGCCAATCTTGGGCAGCGCAAATTCTGTCAGCCCGCCGAATTCCATCCGGTTGATCACCGTTCCCGCAGCCGATGCAATTACGATGGGCGCAAAGGCGTGGACTGCAAAATGCCGCAGCACGACTTCGAGCGCGAAAAGCGCACCGGCAATCGGCGCGTTGAAGCTGGCTGAAACGGCCGCCGCCACGGCACAGCCCAGCAGGTCGCGCCCGGTGATGCCGCTGGCGTTGATGCGGCGGCTGACAAGGGTGGAAATAACGGCGGCCAAATGGACCACCGGCCCTTCACGGCCCGACGATCCACCGGTGCTAAGCGTGATCATCGACGCCAAAGCCGAGGCCAGACCGGCCCGCGTTTCGACCCGACCATCATGCATCGCAGCGCCCAGGATCACATCGCTGACGCTGCGCACACGCGCGTCACGGGTGAAGTTATGCAGGATCAACCCAACCAGCAGCCCGCCGACCGTCGGAATCAGGACGACCCAGTGCCAATCCAGGCTGCCGATAAAGCTGTGCAGGTGCTGCACGTCTTCAGTCCCGTAAAGGAACGCTTGTATCGCGTTGATTCCCTTGCGGAAAAACAATGCGGCAAAACCCGCCGCGATGCCCACCACAAGGGCAATGAACCAGAAGGTAACCTTGCCCGGCCCCTGAAGGCGCAGCACGTCCCAGCCTGCGCGGGCCCTGCCACGGGCCACACCATATTGTTCGATCAGATAGGGACGGGGTTTCAAGGCCATAGCTGCTTTTGATCTGGGACGCCCCTTGTCTAGGACGAACGCTGCAGTGATAAAAGCCCCACCATGCACGTCACCGGAGTTAGTTGGCGAATTGATCGCCCAAAAGTTCGCGCGCAGCGGCGCGGGCAGCGTCTGTGATCGTGTCACCTGCCAGCATCCGCGCGACTTCGTCCACGCGCTCGGGGTCGGACAGCGGCGTGACGGTGGACAATGTCATGCCCTTCGAGACCGATTTCGACACCCGCCAATGATGCGCGCCAAGGGCTGCAACCTGCGGTGAATGGGTCACAACAAGCACCTGACCGCCCTGCGACAACGCCGCCAACCGCCGCCCCACGGCATCGGCGGTTGCCCCGCCCACGCCCCGGTCGATTTCATCGAAAATCATAGTCAGCCCGGTCTGCCCCTTCGCCAAACAGACCTTCAGCGCCAGCAAAAAGCGGCTTAGTTCCCCGCCCGAGGCGATCTTGCCCAATGGTCCGGCCGGTGCGCCGGGGTTTGTGGCCACGGTAAAGGACACGGCATCGCGCCCCTCGGGCCCTGCGGGTTCGGCGGTGATCTGGGTCTGGAACACCGCGCGCTCCATCTTGAGGGGGGCCAGTTCAGCCGCGACCGCCTTGTCGAGCTTGCCTGCCGCCTTGGCACGCGCAGCCGTCAGCGCGTCGGCGGCGTCATCATAGGCGGCTTGGGCATCGCGCACGGCCTTCTCAAGCCCTGCCTGTGCCGCTTCGCCGGCATCCAGCGCATCAAGCTTGTTGCGCAACGTGTCGGCAAAACCAGCCAGATCATCCGGTGCCACTTCATGCTTGCGCGCAAGGGCACGGATCGCAAACAGGCGTTCTTCGGTTTCTTCCAGCTCAAGCGGGTTGAACGACATGGTGTCTATCGCCGCCACCACGCCTTCCATCGCCTCGTCCAGTTCGATGATCGCACGCGACAGCGCGGCCATCGGGGCCTCGAGCGTGCCATCGGCCTTGTCCGCCACACCGTCCAGCCAGCGCAGCGCATCGCCAAGCTGGGTTTCAGCGCCACCCTGCCCCATCATCTCATAGGCATTCACGACGTCGGACCGGATCTTTTCCGCGCTTTGCATCGTGCGGCGGCGAACATCCAGTTGGGCTTCCTCGCCTGCTTCGGGGTTCAGCTTGTCCAGTTCACCCACGGCATGGCGCAGGAATTCTTCTTCTGCGGCAATTGCGTCCCGTTCAGCGGCGGCCAGCTTGGCAGCCTTGCGGGCGGCGGCCAGCGCAGACCACGCCTTGCGGACCTTGTCGCGCAGCGCAGCGTTGGCCGCAAATTCATCCAGTATCGCGCGGTGCCCTTTGGGGTCCAGCAGACCGCGATCATCATGCTGGCCATGCAATTCCACCAAGGTTTCCGACAAGGCGCGCAGTACCTCGCCAGAACAGCGGCGGTCGTTGACCCACGCCGTCTTGCGCCCGTCCGACCCGTTGATGCGCCGCAAGATCAGCTCCGGCCCGCTGGGAAGGCCTGCTTCCTCCAGCACCGCATGGGCGGCATGGCCCTCTGGCAGATCGAACCATGCCGTAACCTCGCCCTGTGCCGCCCCCTGGCGCACCAGATCGGCGCGGCCGCGCCAGCCCAGAACAAAACCCAGGCTGTCCAGCAAGATCGACTTGCCCGCGCCGGTTTCGCCGGTCAGAACGTTCAAACCCGGCTGAAACGCAAGTTCCAGCCGGTCGATGATCAACATATCCGAGATATCTAAGCCGCGTAACATGGATGAATTTCCGTGTGGGACCAACCGAGGGGACGCGTCAGATCCAGTCGCCCTTGATGCTTTGACGGTAAATCGCACTTAGCCAGTTGTTGCCCAGAGATTTCATCTCGAGCCCCTTACCGGTCAGCAAGGCATAGCTGGCGGCATACCATTCGGTCGACTGGTAGTTGTAGCCAAGGATCGCCCCTGCCGTCTGCGCCTCGTTGGTGAGACCAAGCGAAAGGTAAGCTTCGACCAGACGGTGCAAGGCTTCGGCGGTGTGCGATGTGGTCTGGAAGTCTTCGACCACGACACGGAAGCGATTGATCGACGCGGTGTAATGTTTGCGGCGCAGGTAATAGCGACCGACTTCCATCTCTTTGCCGGCCAGATGGTCGAACGCGAGATCGAATTTCAGCACAGCCGCGCGGGCATATTCGCTGTCAGGATAATTCTCGATCACCTGACGCAGGGATTGCAGTGCCTGAAACGTCAGACCCTGATCGCGCCCGACTTCGTCGATCTGGTCATAATAGCTGAGCGCCAGAAGGTAGCTGGCATAGGCCGCGTCATCATCATCAGGAAAGAAGTCGATGAACCGCTGCGCCGCAGAGCGACTGTTGGGATAGTCCTGATCCTGATGAAAGGCAAAGGCCTGCATGATCAGCGCACGTTTCGCCCATTCGGAGTAGGGATAGAGGCGCTCGATCTCAGAGAAATACTCGGCCGCTTCGGCAGGCCGTTTGCGGTTCAGTTCAAATTCGCCACGCTCGAAAATCTGCTCTGCTGAATAGGTTTCGAGCGGCACTTCCTGTGGGTTAAAGAAACTTTTGGTAAAACGGCCTGTATCTTGGCTGCCGCATGCGCCAAGGGCCGCAACCACAAGCACCGCACCGACCAACCGCTTGCGCGACTTCGCACTTGTCATGCTGAACACCCTCGTTTCATTCCACCAGCCACGCTTTACGATACGCGCCTGCCCATGACTAGCACAATGTATTGTGCAACAAAACGGGCATTACGCATTGCAGCGCGCGCAGCACTCACGGCTGCTTGCTGTCTTCGATATAGGATTAACCAAGCGCGTAGGGAGTTTCAACCTAGCAAGATGGTTGATCTTTCTTTCACGCAACGGCAGGGATTTCATCCCAGACCAGACCGTATCCGGGCAAGCGTGCCGACATTTCCATGTCACATTCCACCATACGCACGGCACCGGGCGTTGCGAACAGCGCGCGCAGCAATGTGTTGGTCAGCGAATGGCCCGCACGGACCCCAGTGTAGTGCCCGATCAACGGTGCCCCCGCCAACGCCAGATCGCCCAAAGCGTCCAGCATCTTGTGGCGCACAGGTTCGTCCGCGTGACGCAGGCCACCGGGGCTCAGCACCTTGTCGCCATCGAACACGACTGCGTTTTCACCGGGGTTACCCCCAAGCGCCAAACCGTTTGCCTGCATCGACAAGACGTCGGCCTGACGGCAGAATGTACGGCTGTCGCACAGTTCACGGGCAAAGGACCCGTTGTTCATGACCAGCGTTTTCTTTTGGCGGCCAATTGCGGCATCTACAAAGTCGATCTCGAAATCGATGACCATCGTGTGGCTTGGCGCGATGGTGGCAGAGGCGTCGCCATCCGTCACGGTCACGGACTTAAGCACTTCAAACACCCGCACGGGGGCTGCAAGGGCCCGCACGCCACGCTGCATGATGCCTCGTACGAAGGGGGCGGCAGACCCGTCAAGGATCGGCACTTCGCCGCCATCAATTTCGATCAGCGCGTTGTGGATACCGCAGCCCGCGAGGGCAGCCATCAGATGTTCAACGGTGGACACGGACAGACCGGAGGCATTTTCAAGCTTCGTACACAGGGGCGACCGGTTGACGGCATCCCAGCGGGCCGGGATCAGCCGGTCGCCGACATGCACATCGCTGCGTGAAAACCAGATGCCATGATGTGCGCTGGCCGGACGGATCGTAACGGTCGCAGGCTGACCCGAATGAAGGCCTGCCCCGCTAAAGCTGATCGCTGTCTTGATGGTTGTCTGCACGGTATATTCCAATGTCCAAAGATCGTCTGTCTAAGTTAAACAATGGTCTAGCGATGCCGTTCCGAATGCTCAATTCAATGATTGCTACGGACTGAAACATCACTGTCACAATCGGGCACAAACGCGCCCACGACCTAGCAACCCTTTGAAATAAATGAATAAAGATGATGCCACGAATGGCTGAAACGCCGAAAAGCGTGATGATTTATTCGTCAAATACCCGGATATTTCAGTGTTGTTACAACCAATATTGCTGCATCGCGGCGAATAGATCCGCGGCGGAATGCAAAAAGACCACCCGAAAGGGTGGCCTTTTCAGATCTTGTCAGACGCGCCTTGGGGCGTCTTAGTTTGCCTGGCGACGCAGGAACGCGGGGATCTCGATACGCTCTTGATCTTCGTCTTGCATGTCACGCGGCTGTGGTGCTGCCGAAGATGCGCGGGTCTGGACCGGCGGCTGCTGGCGCACGGGGCGCTGTGGTGCCTCGGCTTCGGCATGTCCGGTCATGCGGTTGATCAGCGAATTGATACCGAACCGCTTTTCACCCTGCTCAGGGGCAGCAGGCTGCGGGCGCTGCTGTGCCTGTGGCTGTGTACGCTGTTGCGCCTGTGGCGACGCCTTTTGCGCGGCCGCACGCAACCGTGCAAGAGCTTCGGGCGACGGCGTGCCGGGGGCCGGCGCGCGTGGCGCTACGAAGGCTTCCTGCGCGGTCTCTTCTTCATAGACCTCACGGCGTGGTTCAAAGGATGTCACCTCGGGACGGTATGCCGGGGGTGGCAAATCATCAGCTTCTGCCGCGATATCTTCGAACACGTCGTCAGAATACCCACCCTGATCGGCCGATGCCGCGTCTTCGAACAACTGCGGCTGGTCTTCTTCGTATTCAACCTGCGCCGCGACGGGGGCCGGAGCCTGCTCGGCAGCGGCTGGGGCCGGTGCGACTGTCTTTTGCGGCAAAGGCTGCGACATGGAACGGCGCGGCACTGGCATTTCAGTGTTCACGTCAACGGCATCAATACCGGTAGCCACGACGCTGACGCGCATCATACCACCCATTTCGGTGTCCAGCGTGGACCCGACGATGATGTTGGCGTCCGGATCGACTTCTTCGCGGATGCGGTTTGCCGCTTCGTCCAGTTCGAACAGGGTCAGATCGTGACCGCCGGTGATGTTGATCAGAACGCCCTTGGCACCACGCAAGCTGATTTCGTCCAGCAGCGGGTTCGCTATCGCCTTCTCTGCGGCCTGGATCGCGCGATCTTCGCCTTCGGCCTCGCCCGTGCCCATCATGGCTTTGCCCATCTCGTCCATCACGGCGCGCACGTCGGCAAAGTCGAGGTTGATCAGGCCGGGACGGACCATCAGATCGGTCACGCCTTTGACACCTTGATACAGGACGTCATCCGCCATGGAGAAGGCTTCGGTAAATGTGGTTTTCTCATTCGCCAGACGGAACAGGTTCTGGTTGGGAATGATGATCAGCGTATCGACGACCTTTTGCAGCGCTTCGACGCCGTCTTCGGCCTGACGCATACGCTTGTTGCCTTCGAACTGGAACGGCTTGGTCACGACGCCAACGGTCAGGACACCCAGTTCACGCGCGGCTTGCGCGATGATCGGTGCGGCACCTGTCCCGGTGCCCCCGCCCATACCGGCCGTGATGAAACACATGTGCGCACCGGCAAGGTGATCAACGATCTGTTCAATGCTTTCCTCGGCAGCGGCGGCCCCGACAGTGGCACGTGCGCCCGCGCCCAGACCTTCGGTCACTTTCATGCCCAGTTGGATGCGGCTTTCGGCCTTGGCCTGCTGCAACGCTTGCGCATCGGTATTCGCCACCACGAATTCAACACCATCGAGGTTCTTCTCGATCATGTTGTTCACGGCGTTACCGCCCGCCCCGCCGACACCGAAAACGGTAATCCGGGGCTTGAGGTCACTTTGTCCTGGCATGGAAAGGTTAAGAGTCATGAGCCGTCCGCCTGTATTGTTTTGCCCGCTTGCGGGGCATTTTTTCGATGAATTAACCCGATCTTACAGAGAATAGACGGGTGCGTCACCTAAAAAACACAGTTTTACCACAGTATCTGGGCGCTTTTTTGCCACTTCTCGCAGGATTTCGGTTTCCACACCGCATATGGGGTTACCAATTGTCTCTGAACCACTTGACAGCGCGCTTGAGCGACCGTGCAGGGTAGCGATCGGCGGGAATGTCGAAATCCCACCATTCGTCCTGCGGGTGGGCTGCGAACAGCGCCAGCCCCACGGCAGAGGCAAATCCGGGGCCCGTCGCCGCCTGAGGCAAACCGTGCACGCGCAACGGACGGCCAAGGCGTACCTGCTGGCCCAGAATCCTGCTGGCCAACCCGTCCAGACCCGGGATCTGGCTGCCACCGCCGGTCAGCACGATCTGCTGGCTGGGAAGGTGATCGAACCCGGCGGCATCCAGGCGTGCGCGGACTTCTTCCAGGATCTCTTCGACACGGGGCCTCATGATGCCGATAAGTTCGGCGCGGCTGACGGTGCGGCGGTCGTGTTCGTAATCACCGGTATCGCCGCCGATATCAATCATCTCGCGGTCGTCCATGCCGGTCGCATGCACCCCGCCGTAGAATGTCTTGATCCGCTCTGCATTGGCAGTCGGGACCTGCAATCCCATCGAGATATCGGAGGTGATGTGATCTCCGCCCATGCGCACACTGTCTGCGTAGATCATGTGCTTGCGGATGAAGATCGACACGGATGTGGACCCGCCCCCGAAGTCGATGCAGGCAGCCCCCAGTTCCTGTTCATCCTCGACCAGCGATGAGATACCCGAGACATAGGAAGACGATGCAATGCCGGCCAGTTCCAGATCGCAGCGCTTGATACAATGGGCCAGATGCTGGACGGCGGCGGCGTCGACGGTCAGCATGTGCATGTCAACGGACAGCGCATTGCCCAGTTGTCCGCGCGGGTCGGACAGGCCCGAGCGGTTATCAATCGCAAAGTTGACAGGCTGCGCGTGCAGCACCTCGCGGTCATCGCCGTATTCGGGGACATCGCAGCTGGCCAGCACTTGCGCCACGTCCTGCTCGGACACCACCTGCCCTTCCAGATCAATGGTCGCATCCAGGCCATAGCTGCGCGGTTCAGCCCCTGAAAAACACGCAATCACATGATCGACGCGGATATTTGCCATCTTCTGTGCAGCCTGCAAGGCCGTGCGCACCGCGCGTTCGGTTTCCTGCATCGCGCAGATTTCACCAAAGCGAACCCCGCGTGACCGCGTCGTTGCCGCACCGATCACCCGAAAGCCGGACTGACCCGCGAGCGACCCGATCTCGCCCTCTTCTGACATCCGGCCCGAGCCGTCGAAGCGCAAGACCAGACAGGCAATCTTTGAGGTGCCCACATCCAGAATTGCCACAACCCCGCGCTGCATCGCAAGCTTGCGCATGTGCCGCATTGACCGCTGACTATCGTATAGGTCCATCATATTCTCATTGCCCCGAAATCTGCCTGATACGCCACCATTCTTGGGTGGCCTCTTTATTCATTTGTACGGTTGGTCTTTGCGCCAACCGCATGTCGACCCGCGCAACATCGCGGGTCAAAACCTCTTGAGCGCCTTCCAGCGCGATCACCCGCTCCAGCGCCTGCACGGCACCGGTTTCGGGCAGAAGAATTCGCTGGTCACGGTCCAGAACCACGTCCCACCGCCGTTCCCCCATACGCACCAGACCGCGCAGACGATCGCCCAGCGGGGCCGCGGCCCGGTTCAGCTGAAGCGCTTCGGTAAGGCGGGTATCAGCCCCGTCGCCCACCACAAGCGGCAAGTCATTGCGTTCGCCGCGATGCGCAATGGCACCGATGGCGCGGCCTTCGATGTCTACCAGAACCAGTCCGTCTTCCGTGCGCCACACAGCGACCGGAACGCGCGGCTGCACGTCGACATGCAGCAATCCGCCGGGTTTGATGCGCAAGGTCGCCTGCTTGACGCCAGGCAATGCCATCAGGGTGGCACGCATCGCAGGCAGGTCCAGATCAAAGGAGCTGGTGGGAAATTCAACAGGCACGGCGGCGCGCACATCGGCCGCCAACTGGTCCTTGACCCCGTCGATGGCCATCAGCTTGACCATGAATTCGGGGCGCTGTTCGATGCTTGCGCGGGTGTTCGTGTAGATATCGGTGATCTGCGCGCGCCGCGCATCGTCGGAAAGATAGATCGTGCCCGCAATCAACGACAGGCAAAACGGCATACCGACCCGCAGCCCGAACCGGAAGGTCGGCGTCAGCATCAGGCGCTGCATCCGCCACGCCCAACGGGACGGTGCAGGATCAGGTCGCAGGGATTTCGCCGGTTTGACGCGGTTGATCAGCGATGGCACGACGCGTCCTCCACCATCCAGGCGCAAAGGTCGCCGAACGAAATACCCACCGCCTGCGCCTGTTCGGGCGACAGCGATGTCGGCGTCATGCCGGGCTGGGTGTTGGTTTCCAGCAGGATCAACCCGTCCACCCCGCGGGATTCATCCCAGCGGAAATCGGTGCGGCTGACACCGCGGCAGCCAAGCGCGTTATGGGCCCGCAACGCGTAATCCAGACACAGATCGAAAATGTCCTGAGGGATGTCGGCGGGGACGATATGGGTCGATCCGCCTTCCTTGTATTTCGCGTCGTAATCATACCAGCCGGTGGTCAGAATATCGGTCACGGTCAGCGCGCGCTGCCCCATCACGGTCGTCGTCAGCTCGCGCCCCGCAGCAAACTGTTCGACCATCACGTAGTCGGGCATATTGTCGTCCAACTGCGGCGGGCCATTGTTTTCGACATCCACCAGATAGACGCCGACGGATGACCCTTCGTTGTTGGGTTTGACCACATAAGGCGGGGCCATCACATGGCCGGCACGCACATCAGAGGCCAGTGCGATGATGCTCTCGACGACGGGCAGGCCCACGGTGCGGAACACGTCCTTGCTGCGCTGCTTGTCCATCGCAAGCGCCGAGGCCAGCACGCCGGAGTGGCTGTAGGGGATGTGCATCCATTCCAGAATGCCCTGCACGCAGCCGTCTTCGCCCCAGCGGCCATGCAGACAATTCAGCACGACATCGGGGGCCACGGCACGCAGGTCCGCGCACAGATCGGGGCCTGCATCGACCTCGACAACATCAAAATTCCTGTCCCGCAAAGCGGCGGCGCATGCGCGCCCCGATGACAACGACACTTCGCGCTCAGCCGAAGGGCCACCCATCAATACCGCCACTTTCGGGGGTGTCCTGCTCGACATTCCCACTCGATGTGCCTTTTCAACCGGGTCTTTGGCGACCCTTATTTATCTTAGATTTACCGCAATGCGGTGCCGTGCCTGTGCGCCCGAACGATTATGGTTCGCCGATCCGCATAATTTCCCACTCTAGCGTGATACCGCTGGAATCGTAAACCTTTTTTCGCACGTCTTCGCCTAAAGCTTCCAAATCAGCCGCCGTCGCATTGCCCGTGTTGATCAGGAAGTTGGGGTGCTTGGGGCTCATCTGTGCACCACCAATGGTGGCACCCCGCATTCCGGCGTCATCGATCACCTTCCAGGCCTTCAGCGCATGGCTGTCATCGGCCTCTCCGGTGCTTGAGAAACCAGCCGGGTTGCGGAAGGTCGATCCCGCGCTGCGGTCCTTGGTCGGTTGGGTTTCATCGCGTTTGCGCAGTTGCTCTTCCATGCGACTGTGCAATTCTTCAGGCTCACCTTTGGGCGGGTGAAACGTGGCCGAAACGATGACGCAACCGTCCTCGAGTGCCGTCTGGCGGTATTGAAACTGAAGGTCCTCGGCTGTCAGGGTGATGTAGTCCCCTGCCCGTGTGATGGCTTCGGCGCTGACAAAGTGGTCTGCCGTATAGCTGCCATAGCAGCCCGCGTTCATCCGCACCGCACCGCCGATGCTGCCCGGAATGGTGCGCAGGAATGTCAGGTCCAATCCTGCATCCGCCGCCTTGCGTGCCACATGCGCATCAAGGGCAGCCGCCCCCGCCGTCACCCGGTCGCCAGAGATTTCGATCCCGTTGAAACCGCGCCCCAGCCGGATCACCACAGCGCGCAAGCCACCGTCGCGCACGATCAGGTTGGACCCGACGCCCATCGGGAAAATCGCGATATCCTGCGGGACCGCCCGCATAAAGGCAGCCAGATCTTCGGCATCGGCGGGTTGGTACAGGTAATCCGCCGCCCCGCCCACGCGCAGCCATGTCAATTCGTTCAGCGGGCGCTGCGGCGTCAGCTTGCCGCGCATGTCGGGAAAAGAGATTTCGGGCTGCGGGGCCCCTGTTTCGACATCGGTCATGACTGACGGCCTTTTTCGATACGCGTGGCGCGGAATTGCCGGACCAGCCGCCCGATCAACCAGCCCGTCCCAAAAGCACAGATTGCATAGCCCACCGCCGCCATCTGGGCCGCAATGACGGGTGTCTCGAAGGGTTTCGCCCCAAGGCCCCAGACCATCCAAGCGCCGTTCAGCGCAAGCCCGATGACCAATACGCCCAGAAACCCGAGGAACCTCTTGGAATAGCCGCACCAGCCCGATGCCAGCATCAACACGGCCAGAACAGCAATCAGCAGGGCAAGTGTCCCGCTCATTCCGCAGGGCCCCGCAATGCACCGCGCCGCAGCCAGCGCATCAGATAGATCGCCGGCCAGCGCAGGACCGAACAGCCCGCCGCCAAAACCAGCAATCCGGCCCATGGGCCGTGGTGCATGGTGACAAGCCCCAAAATCGGAATGCCGACCGCGATCAGGATATAGGCGTTGCGCCAGTGGTTGTCGGAACTGGGGGTCATCGCCAGGATATTGGCAATCACGGCCCAAAGACAGGCAAGGATAAACGACAGGCTCATCTTGGCACCTCGGGGTTTTGTCCGCGCAGCTTTGCCAGCAAAAAACGCAAGGGGTTGCGGAACATCGACACAAAGGCAGCAAACGCAAGCGCGCCGTAAACCCAACCGACCTGAAGGCCGATCATCACGACCAGCACCGGAGCCGCAGCCATCAATACCGTGCCGGGAATATATTGCATCCGCAAGGGCAACGTCGCGACGGTAACGGACAGGAAGACCCACAAGAGGCACAGCCAGACCAACGTCATCGCGCCCCCCCCGATCCGGGTAGAAAGCGCCACCTAGACGGTTTCCTTTTTCATCGCCTCAAGCGTGGCAGGCAGGCTGTTGGCCCAGGTGCTGATCGTACCGGCCCCCAGACAGACCACCATATCGCCCGGACCGGCCTGCTCTTTCACCAACCGCGCCAGATCCTCTTCGCTTTGGACGGCGCGGGCGTGACGGTGGCCGTGACGGATCAGGCCTGCGACCAGATCATCGCGGCTGGCCCCCGGAATGGGGTCTTCGCCAGCGGCATAGACTTCGGCAATGCCCACTACGTCGGCATCGTTGAAACAGGCGCAGAATTCATCGAAATGGTGGCTAAGGCGGCTGTAGCGATGCGGCTGGTGGACAGCGATCACGCGCCCCTCGGTCGCTTGGCGCGCAGCCTTGAGAACGGCGGTAATCTCAACCGGATGGTGGCCGTAGTCGTCGATGATCGACACACCATCAACTTCGCCCACCTTGGTAAAGCGCCTGTTCACACCGCCGAAACCGGCCAAGGCGGCCCGGATTTCTTCACCCTTGATCCCAAGGTGGCGCGACACGGCAACAGCGGCAAGCGCGTTGGAAACGTTGTGATCCCCCGGCATCGGCAGACTGCAATCCTTGATCGTGATGTCTTCGCTCTGGAACTGGATGTCGAAATGCGCCACGCCAGCCTTGTAATGCAGGTTGACGGCGCGCACATCGGCCTGTGCGTTGAACCCATAGGTCATCACGCGGCGGTCCGTGATCTTGCCGACCAGCGCCTGCACCTCGGGGTGGTCGATGCAGCAGATCGCCAGACCGTAGAACGGAATGTTCGACACGAAATCAAGGAACCCCTGACGCAGCGTGTCGAAATTCCCCCAATGTTCCATGTGCTCGGGGTCGATGTTGGTGACGATCGCGATGGTCGCTGGCAGCCGGTTGAACGTGCCGTCGGATTCGTCGGCCTCGACCACCATCCATTCGCCCTGCCCCATCCGCGCGTTCGATCCATAAGCGTGGATGATCCCGCCGTTCACGACTGTGGGGTCAATGCCGCCCTTGACCAGCAGCTCTGCAACCATCGTGGTGGTCGTGGTCTTGCCATGCGTCCCCGCCACGGCGATGTTGGATTTCAGGCGCATCAGCTCGGCCAGCATTTCGGCACGGCGCACGATCGGCAGTCCGGCGAAACGCGCGGCATCCAGTTCAGGATTGCCCGGCTTGATCGCGGAGGAAATCACGATGACCTCGGCCCCCTCGATATTCTCGGCGCGCTGGCCTTCAAAGACGGTGGCCCCCAATTCAACCAGACGGTTGGTGATCTTGGAAGCCTTCAGGTCGGACCCCTGCACCCGGTACCCCTGGTTCAGCAGCACTTCGGCAATGCCGGACATGCCAATGCCGCCGATGCCCACAAAATGGATCGGCCCCACATCGGTAGGAAGCTTGGTTGCTGCGTTCATGTCTGTGTTCCTTTGTTTGCCAAGGCTTCCACCATCTGGGCCAATTCTTCTGCGGCGTCGGGTTTGCCCACCGACAGGGCCGCCCGCGCCATTTGTAACGCCCCGTCGGGGTTCGACAGCACCATTTCGATTTGCGCGCTCAGGCTGTCGGGATTGGCCATATGTTCGGGCACTAGGATCGCCGCCCCGGCATCCACCAATCCGCGCGCATTGGCAGTCTGATGGTCCCCGGTCGCCGCAGCATAAGGGATCAGGATCGACGGCCGCCCGATGATCGAAAGGTCCGCCACACTGGACGCCCCCGCTCGGCTGATCACCAGCTGCGCTTCGGACATGCGGCGCGGTACATCGTGGAAAAACGGCTGCACATCGGCGTTGATGCCGTTTTCCGCATAAAACTTCGAGACACGTTCGCCGTCTTCGTCGCGGGCCTGATGACTGACGCGAATGTTGCGCAGCATCTGCATCGGCAGGTTTGCGATGGCGGGCGGCACGACTTCGCTCAGGATGCGCGCCCCTTGGCTGCCCCCCATGACCAGCAGTTCCATCGGATAATCACCCGGCGCGATATAACCCGCACCTGCACGCTCCAGAACCGACGCACGCACCGGGTTGCCGACATGATAGCCTTCGACCCCTTCAGGCAAGGCCGTGGGCCACGTGCCACAGGCCACCGCATCGACACGCTTGGCAAACAGGGTGTTCACCCGTCCCAGGACACCGTTTTGTTCATGAATCATCCGCGGTTTGCGCAATATCCAGGCCGCGGTCAGCGCCGGTATCGACGGATAGCCGCCAAAGCCCACGACGACCGTAGGCTTGTCGCGCATCATCCCCATGATTGCACCCACAACGCCGCCGAAAATGCGGAACGGCACCAGCGCCTTGGCCGCAAGACCACCCCGCGCGAAAGTCGCGCTGCTGATCTGCTGAATTTCGACGGTATGCGGAAAGCCGCCCGTATAGCGCGCACCACGCGCATCGGTGCTGAGCTTCACGCGCCAGCCGCGCGCCAGCATCACTTCGGCCAGCGCCTGCGCGGGGAACATGTGCCCGCCCGTACCGCCCGCAGCGATAATCAGCAATGGTGATGTCATCTGCCTCGTCCCCGACCCAGAAGGTCGCTGATTTGCCCTTGGGGCCGCGACCGTGTGAAGGCCAACAACATACCAACTGCGATACCGGAGGCAATCACCGAAGACCCGCCGTAGCTGACAAATGGCAAGGTCATGCCTTTGGCAGGCAGCAACCGCACCGCGACACCCATGTTGATCATCGCCTGCACACCGAACATGCAGGCCAGCCCCGTGCCGGCAAGGCGGATGAACGGATCACGCTCGCGGACCAGGCGCAGCAACGACCGCACCACCACCACACCATAAAGCGCGATGACGCACATCACGAGAATCAGTCCGTATTCCTCGGCTGCGACAGCGATGATGAAATCGGTATGCGCGTCGGGCAGCGACCATTTTACCTGCCCCTCGCCGACGCCCACACCGAACAGACCGCCTTCGCGGATCGCATCGGTCGCATATCCCAGCTGGGTGCGCGGGTCGACGTCAGGCGACAGAAACCCGTCGATCCGGCGCGCGAAATGTTCGGAGTTGGAATAGGCCACGCTGCCCGCAACGACGACCAGCCCGGCCATCCCCACCAGCAACACCAGCGGCGCACCGGCAATGAAATACATCACGCCCCAGCCGAACAGCACCAGACAGGCCTGACCAAAGTCGGGCTGCAAAGCCAGCATCAGGACAATCGCGATGCACAGCGCAAAGGACCATGTCCTGCCGGGCGGTCCGTTGATCTCAAGCGAGGCGGCCATCATCCAGGCGGCCACCACCACGAACCCCGGCTTCAGGAACTCGGAGGGCTGAAATGACGCAAAGCCAAGCGAATACCAGCGCACGGCCCCTTTGCCGAAATCCGTGCCGAAAAACGGCAGCAGCGCAAGCGCCACGAAGGACACCAGAAAACCGACAACTGCCAGACGCCGTACGACCGTGGGCGACAGCATCGACGTCAACAACATTGCGACGATGGCCAGAAAGCCGAACACCGCCTGTCGCTGGACATAGTGGAACGAGTCAAAGCCGTTCTTGGCGGCCAGCGGCGGCGACGCGGCCAACCCCAGCAGCATGCCGACGGCGAACAACATAAGGATGCAGGACATCGCCCATTTGTCGATCGTACGCCACCATTTGGGAAGAACAGGCTCCGCATCGCGAACGGGAACCGCGCCATAGACCATTTCTGTCATGGTAATATCTGCCTTACACTGCCTCAAACCGCCCCTTTTCGGGGTCTAGCTTTTACCCTACCTTGAATTTTCATGTGGGGCTAGTCCGTTTTCCACCGCCACGCACAAAGCCGCCACCACCCGCGCGCCCTTGACGCTTCGGCCCCCGTGGGGCAAAGCGCTTGGCATGCATTACACCACAGTGATCCTTGGCGCCGGTGCTGCCGGTATGATGTGCTCGGCCCATGTGGGTGGATCCGTGCTGGTGGTGGATCACGCCAAGGCCCCGGGCGAAAAAATCCGGATATCGGGCGGCGGGCGCTGCAATTTCACCAACATGCACTGCACGCCGGCTGCCTTCATTTGCGCCAACCCGCATTTCGCGAAATCCGCACTGGCGCGCTATACCCAGTGGGATTTCATCGAACTTGTCGACGCCCATCGCATTGCGTGGCATGAAAAAACCCTGGGCCAGCTGTTCTGCGATGTGTCCGCGAAACAGATCGTCGCCATGCTGCGCGAGATGATGCAAAAGGCCGGGGCCGAGCTGCGCCTGAACAGCAGCCTTGAGGACATCCGAAAGACCGACAGCGGCTTTGCAATGTCCCTCATCACACCTGACGGTCGCACAGCTGTCACCGCAGACCGTCTGGTCATCGCCTCGGGCGGCAAATCCATCCCCAAGATGGGCGCCACCGGCCGCGCCTACGACATCGCATCCCATTTCGGCATCCCCGTCACCCCGACCCGTGCGGGGCTGGTCCCCTTCACCTTCACAGACGCCCGCTTTGCGCCGATCTCGGGCACGGCAGTGCCCGCCCGTGTCACCGCCGGCGGCACGACATTCGACGAAGCGTTGCTGTTCACTCATCGCGGCCTGTCCGGTCCTGCAATCCTGCAAGCCTCCAGCTATTGGGACGAAGGCACAGAAATCAGCCTCAACATCCTGCCAGCCAATGACTTGTTTGAAAAACTGCGCGCTCAACGTCAGACCTACGGCCGCCGCAACTTCACCACGGAACTGGCGCACCACCTGCCCGGGCGTCTGGTGGATCACCTCGCCAGCCAGTTCGACCTGACCGGCAATCTGGCCGACTGGTCCGACACCCGCCTGCAATCGCTTTGCGACACCCTGTCGAACTGGACGATGACCCCGTCCGGCACCGAAGGCTACCGCACCGCCGAAGTCACCCTTGGCGGCATCGACACCGACGCGCTGTCTTCAAAAACAATGGAAACAAAAACCATCCCCGGCCTTTATTTCATCGGCGAATCCGTGGACGTCACCGGCTGGCTTGGCGGGTATAACTTCCAATGGGCCTGGTCCTCGGCCATGGCCGCCGCTCGTCACATCGCAAAACCCTGACGGGCTTCCAAATGGAAAAAAATCCCGGGGGAGCAGCCTTTGGCTGCGGGGGCAGCGCCCCCGGCCCGTTCACAAATACGTCTGAACCTGCGCGATAAAATCCTCACCGCGCCGCTCGAAACTGTCGTACTGGTCAAAGCTCGCTGCCGCCGGGGCCAGCAACACCACATCCCCCGCTTCTGCCTCGGCCACAGCCCGCGCCACGGCCACGTCCATCGTGCCGCAGACCTCGGCCTCGACCCCCAGCTTCATCGCGAACTGCGCCGCCTCGCGTCCAATCACATAGGCCTTGCGCACGGTTTCCAACGGCGCCGTCAAAACACCCAGGCCCCCGTCTTTCTCAAGGCCACCACAAATCCAGCGGATGTTGCGGAACGCTGCCAAAGCCTTGACCGCGCTGTCTACGTTGGTGGCCTTGCTGTCGTTGACGAACCTGATCCCGCGCAGCTCGCCAATGGTCTGGCTGCGGTGCGGCAAGCCCCCGAATGATGCAAACGCCGCCTCGATCACCTTGGGCGCAAAGCCCAACGACCGGCATGCCGCATATGCTGCACAGGCATTTTGGTGGTTATGCGCACCCGGAAGACCCGTGACACCGCGCAAGTCGATCGATCCGACCTGCTTGCCCTTTCGGTACTCGGACAGGAACCCCTTGCGCGCAAACACCTGCCAGCCCGGCCCGCTCAGCTTGCGATCGACGGACACGCGGATCACCCGGTCATCGGCGGCCCCTTCGCTTAGCTGTCCCGCCAGATAGCGCCCCTCGGCTTCGTCCACCCCAATGATCGCCCGGTCAGGCCCCCCTTCGGCGAACAAGCGGCGCTTGGCCGCAAAATACCCGCCCATCCCCGCATGACGGTCCAGATGATCCGGGCTAAGGTTCGTGAATACGGCAATATCCGGTGTCAGGTTCCGCGCCAGATCGGTCTGATAGCTCGACAGCTCCAGCACCACGACCTCGCCATCTATCGCAGGTTCGATATCCAACACACCGCGCCCGATATTGCCCGCCAGTTGCGTCGGCCGGCCTGCATGTTTCAAAATGTGGTGGATCAACGCCGATGTGGTGGATTTCCCGTTCGATCCCGTGACGGCGATGATTTTGGGCATCTGGTCGAAACCATCCCAGTCCTGCGTCGCAAAGCTCTGAAAAAACAGCCCGATGTCATTGTCCACCGCGACGCCCGCATCCTGCGCCGCCACGATCACCGGATTGGGCGCGGGATAAAGATGTGGAATGCCGGGGCTGACGATCAACCGTGCAACGTCGTCAAAAGCCCCCGCCTTCATCAGGTCCAGGCATTCAAAGCCCTCGGCCCCCGCCTTGTCCCGCGCGGCCGGATTGTCATCCCAACACACGGGCGTGGCCCCGCCTGCGGCCAGGGCACGGGCCGCAGACAGGCCCGACCGGCCCAGCCCCAAAATCGCGACCTTCGCGCCTGCCAAACCCTGAACTGGTATCATGCCCGATCTCCTGCTAGCGATGCCCGACAAACCCTTCGGAGCGTTCCATGTCCCCTCTGCCAGATATTCTGACCCAGCTCAACGACGACATGCGCGCAGACGACGTCTGGGGCGATGTTGCGTCCTACATCCCCGAACTGGCCCATATCGATCCCGCCCAATTCGCGATCGCCGTGACAACGGCCGACGGTGAGACATTTACCGCGGGCGATGCAGACACGCCGTTTTCGGTGCAATCAATCACCAAGGTCTTCACGCTCGCCATCGCCTTGGGCCGCTCGGGCGATCAGCTGTGGCGGCGCGTGGGCCGCGAACCCTCGGGCAAGGCGTTCA
This sequence comes from Roseobacter sp. GAI101, assembly GCF_000156335.1. GTDB lineage: Bacteria > Pseudomonadota > Alphaproteobacteria > Rhodobacterales > Rhodobacteraceae > Sulfitobacter. Next base: position 146,330 of record NZ_DS999213.1, on the reverse strand, counting down.
ACTCCATCGTGCAGCTCGAACAAGAGGCAGGCCGTCCGCGCAACCCCTTCATCAATGCCGGGGCGATCGTCACGACCGATGAAATCCTGACAGGCCGCGCACCGCGTGAAACCCTGGCCGAGATCGTGCAATTCATCCGCGCTGCCGCTGGCGATGACGACATCCACATCAACGACGCGGTCGCGGCCTCCGAAACGGCCCACGGCCACCGTAATTTCGCGCTGGCCCATTTCCTTGCCTCCTGCGGCAACCTGAACAACACGCCGGAAAAAACCCTCGGCACGTATTTTCACCACTGCGCGATCGAAATGTCCGCCCGGCAGCTGGCCATGTCAGGGCGCTTCCTGATCGACACCCCGCAATTGCCCCGCATGATCCTGCCCCAACGCATCCGGCGGCTGAACGCATTGATGCTGACCTGTGGCCATTACGACGGCTCGGGCGACTTCGCCTACCGCGTCGGCCTGCCGGCGAAATCCGGCGTCGGCGGCGGGATACTGGCCATCGTACCGCGCGTTGCCAGCGTCGCCGTCTGGTCACCGGGTCTGAACCGCTACGGCAATTCGCTCAAAGGCACCGAAGCCATGGCCCGCCTTGCCCGCGCAATGAGCTGGTCCATCTTCTGACCCATCTTCATTTTGCCGAATAAACTCCGGGGGGGAGGCCAAAGGCCGATGGGGGCTGGCCCCCGACACCGCGCGCCGCAGGCGTTTCCCTGGCGGTTAAAGCACAAACCACCAAGGCCTCCCTCCTTCGGTTGCCGTTATCGAACCTTCAGCGTCGCCAGACCAATCATCGCCAGGATCAACGAGATGATCCAGAAGCGGATGACGATCTGCGGCTCGGCCCAGCCTTTTTTCTCGTAATGGTGATGGATCGGGGCCATCAGAAAGACCCGTTTGCCGGTGCGCTTGAAATACAGGACCTGAATGATCACCGACAGCGCCTCGACCACGAACAGACCGCCGACGATGGCCAGAACCAGTTCGTGCTTGGTGGCCACCGCAATGGCCCCCAACGCGCCGCCCAGGGCCAGCGATCCGGTGTCGCCCATGAACACGGCGGCAGGCGGTGCGTTGTACCACAAGAAGCCCAGCCCCCCGCCAAAGATACCGGCGGTAAAGATCAATATCTCACCGGTGCCCGGCACATAATGCACGTCAAGATATTCGGTAAAGTCGACCCGGCCCACGGCATAGGCGATCACGCCAAGCGCCCCCGCCGCGATCATCACCGGCATGATGGCCAGACCGTCCAGACCGTCGGTCAGGTTCACCGCATTGGCAGAGCCCACGATCACGATGATTGAGAACGGAATGAACAGGTAGCCAAGATTGATCAGCGTGTCCTTGAACACCGGCAGTGCCAGTTGGTTCTGCAACTCTGCAGGGTGGTATTGTGCCGCCCAATAGGCTGAAATGCCCGCAATGGCGAACCCCAGCAGCAGCCGCACCTTGCCCGACACGCCGGCCGAGGTCTGTTTGCTGACCTTGGCATAGTCATCGGCAAAGCCGATGGCGGCAAAGCTCATCGTCACGAACAGCACCATCCAGACAAAGGGGTTGTCCAGCCGCGCCCACAGCAGGGTCGAGGTCAACAGCGCCCCCACGATCAGCAGTCCGCCCATGGTCGGCGTGCCGGCCTTGATGAAATGCCCCTCGGGGCCGTCATCCCGAATGGGCTGGCCTTTGCCTTGCCGGCGACGCAGCACGGCAATCAGCGGTTTGCCGAACAGAAAACCGAAAACCAACGCTGTCAGAAACGCCCCGCCCGCCCGAAAGGTGATGTAGCGGAAAAGGTTGAAGAAATCGCCGCCATCCGACAGCAGGGTCAACCAATAGAGCATCGTTTACGTCCTAACTCAAAATCCTGCGGGGCCTAGCCCGCATCTGCATTCGGGACCGGATGGCCCATTTTGCGGATCGCGTCAACGATCAGGCCCAATTTCATCGACAATGACCCCTTGGCCAGCACAACATCGCCACTGTCAAGATGTGCCCCGAGGCCCGGCAGCAATTCAGCCGATGTCGCAGCCCAGTCACCACGCTGATGCGCAGGGATCAGATCATAGAGCGACCGCATCAGGGGACCTACGCAATGGATCACGTCCAGCTTTTTGGTCGCGTCCAGATGCGCCAGCCCCGCATGCAGGGCGATTTCATCAGGGCCCAATTCCTTCATGTCGCCCAGATAGGCAATCCGCCGCCCCTTGCTGACGCGGCCGATGTCATGGGTCACTTCCGATGCGGCCAGCACCTCAAGGGCGGCGGCCATCGACGTCGGGTTCGCGTTGTAGCTGTCGTCGATCAGGCTGAGCGTCATCCGGGTTTCGACGCTGTCCAGATGGATCACCTCGCGTACGCCGCGGCCTTTGTAAGGCGTCCAACGGCCCAGTGATGCCGCCGCGAGCGCCAGATCGGCCCCCATGGCCTGCGCCACAGCCAGCGCGCCAAGCGCGTTCATCGCGAAATGCCGCCCCGGCGTGCCGATCTTGAACAGCAGCGGCGTGCCGTCGGCATCCGCCTGTACGACGGTGACATCGCCCTGGACCTGCACATCCTTAAGCTTGAAATGATAGGCATTTTCGCCGAATTCAATGTCGCGCAGGCGGCGGTCCACGGCTTTGGCCATCAGGATCGCGGCATGGTCGATATCGGCGTTGATCACGGCCACGCCACCGGGTTCAAGGCCGTCGAAAATCGCTGCCTTTTCCAACGCAATGCCCGCCACATCGTCGAACGCTTCCAGATGCACCGCCGCAACGGTGGTGACCATGGCCGCATCAGGCTTGGTCAGGATCGCCAGCGGCGAGATTTCTCCGGGATGGTTCATCCCGATCTCGATCACCGCATAGTCCGTATCGACAGGCATCCGCGCAAGTGTCAGCGGCACGCCCCAGTGATTGTTATAACTGTCCACGGAGGCATGGGCGCGGCCCTGATCCGCGAAAATCGCCAGCAGCATCTCCTTGGTCGAGGTTTTGCCGACACTGCCTGTCACCGCGACCACCTTGGCGCTTGTCCGGGCGCGGGCAGCAGCGCCAAGCGCCTCGAGCCCCTTCAGCACGTCATCGACGATCAGCAAGGGGGCATCGTCGGCCACGCCGTCGGGCACGCGGCTGACCAGCGCTGCACCCGCGCCTTTTTCCAACGCCGTCGCGACGAAATCCTGCCCGTCGCGCACATCCTTGAGGGCGACAAACAGATCGCCCGCCTGAAGGGTACGGGTGTCGATTGACACACCGTCACAAGACCAATCCCCGACCGCACGACCGCCCGTTGCGGCGGCAGCCTCGGTTGCTGTCCATAAGCTCATGTCAGCCTCCCGTCCAAGGCCGCGACAGCGACGCTGGCCTGTTCCACATCATCAAAGGGCAAGACGTCATCGCCGATGGTCTGCCCGGTTTCATGGCCCTTGCCCGCAATCAGCAACGCATCGCCCGGTCCGATGGCGTCGATCCCGCGCAAGATGGCTTCGGCGCGATCACCGACTTCGGTCGCGTCAGGCGCACCGGCTATGACCGCCGCGCGGATCGTTGCGGGGTCTTCCGAACGGGGATTGTCGTCGGTGACAAACACCAGATCCGCATGCGCCGCAGCCGCCTGCCCCATCAGGGGCCGCTTGGTCGTATCGCGGTCGCCGCCCGCCCCCACGATGGCGACAAGACGCCCCATCACATGGGGGCGCATCGCCTTGAGGGCGGTCGAGATGGCATCGGGGGTGTGGGCGTAATCCACGAACACCGCCCCGCCGTTGTCGCGGGTCGCGGCCAACTGCATGCGGCCCCGTACGGTGGTCAGATGCGGGATCGTGTCGAACACATCCGCAGGCTTTGCCCCGCAGGCAATGACCAGCCCGCAGGCCAGCAGCACGTTATCGGCCTGAAACCCGCCGATCAGGTTCAGCCGTTTCTGATAGGTCTTGCCCCGCCAGTCAAAGCGCAGGTCCTGCCCCGTCGCATCAAACCGCTGCCCCGTCAGGTGCAGATCACCGCCGTCACGGCCGACGCTCAGGACTTCGCACCCGCGCGCGCGGGCGATGGCCGCCATGTCGATGCCTTTGGGGTCGTCGATGTTGATCACGGCAGTGCCGTCTTCGGGCAGGACACGGGAAAACAGGCCCGCTTTGGCATCGAAATAGGCGTCGAACGTCGCGTGGTAATCCAGATGATCCTGGGTGAAATTCGTGAAACCCGCCGCCTTTAGCGTCACGCCATCAAGCCGGCGCTGGTCGAGCCCGTGAGAGGACGCCTCCATCGCGGCGTGGGTGATGCCGTTTGCCGCAGCTTCGGCCAAGGCGCGGTGCAAGGTGATTGGTTCGGGCGTGGTGTGGGCCAGCGGGGCGGTCCATGCGCCCTCGACGCCCGTCGTGCCAAGGTTGACGGCTGACAGGCCCATTTCGATCCAGATCTGGCGCACAAAGGTGCTGACAGACGTCTTGCCGTTGGTGCCGGTCACCGCGATCATCGTGGCAGGCTGCGCGCCGAACCAAAGGGCTGCAGAACGCGCCAGCGCCTCTCGGGGGGCATCGGTGACAATGACGGCCACGCCGGCACTGGCCATCAGATCGGCGGCCATCGCCGCACCGGTGGCATCGGTCAGCACCGCAGCCGCGCCCATGCGCAGCGCATATTGGATGAATTCCGCCCCGTGGACCGTACTGCCGGGCAAGGCGGCAAAAAGATACCCCTCCTTCACCTGACGGCTGTCAACGGCAAGGCCGGTGATCAGGGGGTTGGCCTCTCCCTTTGCGGTCAGACCAAGTGAGGATAGGGGGACGGCCTGTGTGCCCATGGGGGACGCTCTTTTTATCAGTTGCTGCTGGACAGCGTTATACCAGCGACACTGCCCGGTTCAACAGTTGGTCTGAGCCCCAGCAAAGGTGCGATCCGGCGGATCATCTCGGCGGCGATCGGCACGGCCGTCCACCCCGCCGTCCGGCGCGGTTTTTCACCCGACGTTTCAACAGGTTCATCAAGGGTCAGGATCAATACGTATTTCGGATCATGGGCAGGAAACATGCTGGCAAAGGTGTTGATCACCTTGTCTTCAAGGTAGCCACCGCGCGGGCCGGGTTTGTCCGCCGTGCCGGTTTTGCCCGCCACCTGATACCCCGGAACCTCGGCAAAGCTTGCCGTGCCTTCGGTCACCACGGCGCGCAACATCTTGCGGGCGTCAGATGCGGTGCTCTCGGACATCACACGTTCGCCCATCTTGGGGCCATATTGTTTCAGCAACGTCGGCACGATCTTTTTACCGCCGTTTGCGATCGTCGAATAGCCTGCCGCAAGGTGCATCGGGCTGGACGACAGACCATGCCCGTAGGAAATCGTGACCGAGCTGAGCTCCTCCCACCGTTTCGGCAGCAAGGGCTTGCCGCCCGACGCTTCGACAATTTCGAAGGGGGTGGGCTCAAAGAAACCAAGGCTTTTCAGAAATTCCTGCTGCCGTTCCGCGCCGATCTGCAAGGCCAGACGCCCCGAGCCCCGGTTCGAACTGTGCACGATGATCCCGGTAACAGTCTGTTTTCCGTAGTTCTTGTTGTGGAATTCGCCAATGCGAAAGCCGCCGACCTTCATCGGGCCGGACGTGTCGATCACCGTGTCGGCGGTCACCAACCCCAAATCAATGGCCTGTGCGGCTGCAAAAATCTTGAACACCGATCCCAGTTCATAAACTCCCTGAACCGACCGGTTGAACAGCGGGCTGTCAGAGGCATCGCCGGAAACCGCCACATGGGGGCGATCGTTGGGATCGAATGATGGCAATGACACAGCGCTGATCACCTCGCCGGTGTGAACGTCCATCAACACAGACGTGGCACCCTTGGCGTTCATCAGCTTCATGCCGCCATACAAGATCCGCTCGGACGCCGCCTGCACGGTCATGTCGATGGACAGTTCCAGCGGCTTGTTGCCATTGGCCGGATTACGCAGATAGTCGTCAAAGTATTTTTCCGCCCCGGCAACGCCGATCACTTCGGCACCGTGCACGCCCTCTTTGCCGAAACTGGCCCCGCCCATGATGTGTGCGGCCAAGGCACCGTTGGGATACAGGCGCATGTCACGCGGCGCGAACAAA
>NZ_DS999213.1:36899-140230 GCF_000156335.1 Roseobacter sp. GAI101 | reverse complement strand
CGTGCGGAATCGCGCATCTGTTCGTGCCGGGATACGGGTGTTCTCGCGTTCAATCGCGTCGGGGTTTTCGCCTTTCTGGCGGGCTTCGAGGATACGGGCCAGCGGGCGCAGCGGGGTGCGGATCATTCCGGGGCCTCCATCGTGGATACGTCTACGCCGTCGGTGATTTCGAACAGCGGCAGATCGGGCAGCGGTGGAAAGGTGACCTGATCGATCTGTCCGAACTGATCGGGCAGCAAGGGCAGCAGGCCAAGGCGTTCAAAGTTCAGCTCGGCCAGATCCCGCAGGCGGTCAGGACGATTCAGATAAGCCCATTCGGCGCGCAAGACGGCCAGACGGCTGTGGGCAATGCGGATTTCCGCGCGCAGGTCGTCGGTATCGCTAAGCGCTTGCTGGGTGGCGTAATTTTCGCGGTAGGCCCAAAAGGCCAGACCGATGACCGACAGGGTTGTAAGGATGTAAAGCACGGCTCTCATGAGATGAATCCTTTGACCATCGGCATTCCGATGGATTTCGCGTCCACTGCGCCTGCGGGGGCATCGGTGCGGATTGCAACGCGCAGCTTGGCGGACCGGCTGCGCGGGTTTTCTTCGAGTTCCTGCGCGTCGGGCCCGATGGCCTTGCGCTTCTTGACGATGAATTGCGGTGGTTCGCTTTCCATTTCGGGCGCAAAGCGGTTGGCATTGCCCCCGGCACCCGCCCGCGCGGTAAGGAACCGTTTGACCATGCGATCCTCGACCGAATGAAAGGTCACGACGGCCAGTTGCCCGCCCGGTTTCAGCGCGCGTTCAGCGGCCATCAGCCCCTCGAACAGTTCGCCATATTCGTTGTTCACCGCGATGCGCAGCGCCTGAAAGCTGCGGGTGGCAGGATGCGACTGTCCGGGCTTGGAACGGGGCAAGCAGCTTTCCACAAGCCGCGCAAGCTCCAACGTGGTTGTGATCGGGGCCTCTTCGCGCTGACGCACGATTGCCTTGGCGATGCGCCGGCTGGCGCGTTCTTCCCCGAATTGGAACAAAATGTTGGCGATGATTTCTTCTTCGGCCTCGTTGACGATATCGGCGGCTGACGGGCCTTCCTGGCTCATCCGCATGTCCAAAGGCCCGTCGCGCATGAAGGAAAATCCGCGTTCGGCCAGATCAAGCTGCATCGACGATACGCCCAGATCAAGGACGACCCCGTCAAGGTTCTGCGCATATTCGTCCATCCTGGAGAATACGCCTTGCTGCATGATGAGCCTGTCACCGTATTCACCCGCCCAGCTTGCTGCCATCTCGAAGGCCAGCGGGTCGCGGTCGACGGCGATCACCTGATCGGCCCCGGCGTCCAGCAGCCCGCGGGTATAGCCGCCCGCGCCAAATGTCCCGTCCAGCCAGCGCCCGTAAACCGGTGCGACGGCCGCCAACAGGGGGCGCAACAGGACCGGTGTATGAGGGGCTGAGGGGGTGTCAGAGGCAGCGGTCATTTCGCTTATGCCCCCGGCTTGCCGTCCAGGAATGCCATCGGATCGAAGTCTTCTGGCAAGTCATCCAGCCATTCCTCTTCGCGGGCTTTTTCCTCGGTCTCATAGGTTTCGGGCTTCCAGATCTGGAACGTATCACCGGCAGCGATAAAGAATGCCTCGCCTTCCAGATCAATCTTGTTGCGCAGCTTGGCGGGCAGCACAAGACGGCCTGTTTCATCGACGGATGTGGGAAAGGACTGACCGTGGAACAACCGTTGCAGCATCTTGCGTTCCATTGACCCACGCGGCAGCGCGTCGATCTTGTCGTCGACCTCTTCGATCGCCTGCATGGTATAGCATTCAAGAAAGCTGCGGCGGCTGTCGCCATAGACGATGACCAGTTCGGGCGTGCCGCCGTTCTGCCAATTCGGATCACCGGCTTCCAACACACGACGAAAAGAGGCTGGGATAGACACCCGCCCCTTCGCATCGACCTTGTGTTGGCTTTCGCCTCTGAACCTGCGGCTCACGTGTCTGTCCCTGCCTGTGACGCATATCGCGCCTGAAATTCATGTCCCCGGTGGTGCCCGACGTTTGATGTAAAAACGGCGGGTTGATCTGCTGCCACTGATCAACCCGCCGCTTGTCCCGCTTTGCGGGGAAGTCCGACTGCACGCGCCACCTGGGGGGATGTCTGCTCGCTCGCGCGCCGGATCTCTTGGTCTGATGAAAGCGAGGTGCCTGTATGAACCTGCTAGAGTTTTATTTGGTCGTTGGGGTCGTTTGGTGCCCCGTGTCTCGTTCTCATCCGATGCACTAGGGATGCCACGGGAATTCATGGGCGTCCACAAATTTCTTTGCGAAATAATACTGTATATTGTTTTACACAGGGACACAGACCCAGATGTTGAGTTAATTTCTAGGCCATTTTTAGCCTATCGTGGAAAAATTACGCCCCTCAGCACAACATATAGTGGTCGAATTTGGCGTCGCATTTTTCCCACGATTTCCCATAAAATTCTGCCCACCGACTTATCCACAACCCATGTTCGCGCCTTGTTCCACAAATCCGCTGCCATGTTCAACAAAAATCAAGGGGAACGATCAAAAAGTGATTCGGATTTGGCGAATTTTGGCTCAACCCGGCCCGGCCCGGCCCATGGTTTCCCATGCCGCGTCCCACGAAATCCCGTAAACGGGGCAACTGGTGCCATCGCGCCGGCCAAATACATGCAAACCGGCCACCTGCCCCTTCTGTCCGCATCGGCAGGTTCTGGCCGCGCACAACCCAAAGCACCGCTGACACCTTTCAAGCCACCAAAAGGCGAGCGCAATCAGACAGGTTGGTTTGCTTCTTGGGCCAATGGGACTACACTTGTGCCTACATATAAAAAGAAGAGGACAGTTTATGACAGATGTTTCGGCGCCTGGGGTACCGACCCCGGATGGCGCGTCTGATGTGATCGATACCGATTACACCATCGGACAAGACAATAAAGAAGGCCAGCTTGGACCGTTCGGTTTCGATATCCACAATCCGGTCTTCCAGATTTCAGGGATCAGCATCGTTGCGTTCGTTTTCTACACGCTGGCGCTGCCTGAACAATCCGGCGCAATTTTCAGCTGGCTGTTTTCCTCCGTCACCACGGGGTTTGACTGGTTCTTCATCGGGGCCGCCAATATCTTTGTCATCTTTTGCCTGTTGCTGATCGTCACGCCGCTCGGGAATGTCCGGCTGGGCGGGGCTGAAGCAAAGGCCGACTACAATTACCTTGGCTGGTTTTCGATGCTGTTTGCCGCCGGTATGGGCATCGGCCTGATGTTCTATGGCGTCTCGGAACCGCTTTCGCATTTCTCAAGCTCCCTTGGTGGTGCTGCGGTTGGCGAAGACGGGTTGCGCACCGATTGGGCACCTTTGGGTGCAGCAGCGGGCGATCAGGCCGAGGCGATCCGGCTGGGCATGGCGGCAACGATCTTTCACTGGGGCCTGCACCCTTGGGCGATCTACGCTGTCGTCGGCCTGTCGCTGGCACTGTTCAGCTATAACAAAGGCCTGCCACTTACGATCCGGTCCGCATTCTACCCGATCCTCGGGGAACGCGTCTGGGGCTGGCCCGGTCACGTCATCGACATTCTTGCGGTGTTTGCGACACTTTTCGGCCTGGCGACATCGCTCGGCTTTGGTGCCAGTCAGGCAAATGCGGGTCTGAACGAACTGTTCGGCGTACCGCTAAGCGAGACAACGCAGGTCTTGCTGATCACAGGGATCACGGCAGTCGCCTTGGTATCCGTGCTGCGCGGCCTTGATGGCGGCGTTAAGATCTTGTCGGAACTCAACATGGGTCTGGCGTTCCTGCTGTTGATCTTTGTGCTTCTGGTCGGCCCGACGTTGATTATCCTGACGACATTCGGATCATCGCTGCTGGCCTATCTTGAATACCTGCCCGCGCTTTCAAATCCGGTCGGACGCGAAGACGTTAACTTCAGCCAGGGCTGGACGTCGTTTTACTGGGCGTGGTGGATCAGCTGGTCACCTTTCGTCGGTATGTTCATTGCCCGCGTCAGCCGGGGCCGCACCGTGCGTGAGTTCATCACCTGCGTTCTGCTGATCCCCAGCCTTGTCTGCGTCCTGTGGATGAGCGTCTTTGGTGGCGTGGCGATCCAGCAAGTCGTGCAAGACGGCTATACCGCAGCGCAAGAAGCCGAATTGCCGCGTCAGCTGTTCGCAATGCTGAACGGCTTGCCTTTGGCTGGCATCACGTCGCTGATCGGCATCGTGCTGGTCATCGTGTTCTTCGTGACCTCGTCGGATTCCGGTTCGCTGGTCATCGACACGATCACGGCGGGCGGCAAGGTCGATGCGCCTGCCCCGCAGCGCGTGTTCTGGTGCGTCTTCGAAGGTGCCGTGGCGATCGTTCTCCTGCTGTCCGCAGGTGGGCTTAAATCGCTGCAATCGATGGTCATCTCGACCGGATTGCCCTTCACCATCGTGCTTTTGGTGATGTGTTATGCCGTCTTCAAGGGGTTGCTTGCGGAGCGGGCAAACACCTGAAGCGCCTGACACGGCCTAACTAAAAATGCGCCCCGCGGGTTTTCTTCCGCGGGGCGCATTGCGTTTAGAGACCTAAGTTATCGCAGATCATGGTGGCGGTACTGCAGGCGGCTGGCGCTTATGCCATGCCACCTTTGATCAACCCTTCGGCGATGCGCGCATAGGCCTGCGCCATCGGCCCATCGCCCGCCGCGATCGGCGTGCCGCCATCGCCGGCCAGCCGGGTGTCCAGATCAATCGGCAGGCTGCCCAACAATGGCACACCGATTTTCTCCGCCTCGGCGGCAACCCCGCCGTGGCCGAATATCTGATGCTCCGACCCGCAGTCGGGGCAAACGAACATGGACATGTTTTCGATCAAGCCCAGCACGGGCGTTTTAAGCGTGTTGAACATATCCAGCGCCTTGCGCGCATCAATCAACGCAACGTCCTGCGGTGTGGACACGACAATGGCCCCCGACAGTTCGGACTTGGTACAAAGCGTCAATTGCACGTCGCCCGTGCCCGGCGGCAGATCGACCAGCAGCACGTCCAGTTCCCCCCACTCCACCTGCCCCAACATCTGTTGCAGCGCGCCCATCAACATCGGACCGCGCCAGACAACGGCCTTGCCTTCCTCCATCATGAAGCCGATCGACATCATCGTGACGCCATGGGCCTTCAGCGGAATGATCGTCTTGCCGTCAGGGGATGCAGGGCGTTTGTTGACCCCCATCATGCGCGGCTGACTGGGGCCGTAGATATCGGCATCCAGCAGACCGACCTTGCGCCCTGCGCGCGCCAGCGCCACCGCAAGGTTCGAGCTGACCGTTGATTTGCCCACGCCACCCTTGCCCGATCCGATGGCAAGGATGCGCTGCACACCTTTGGGCTTGGTCGGCCCGTCCTGGGGCTTGGGGTGGCCGCCGATCTTGAGGCTGGGGGCCGCAGGTTTCGGGGCGGGGCCATGCGCAGTCAGCGCGACAGTCACCGTTGTGACACCTTCCAATGCCTTGACCACCTGCTCGGCCGCGTCTCGCAGCGGGGCCATCTGTGCCGCCACCTGCGCGTTTGGGGCTTCGATCACGAAGCGCACTGTTTCACCGTCAATTGTTAGCGCTCGAATCAAATCATGGGCAAGGATGGATTTCCCATCCGGCAACAGCACCCGATCAAGGGCGGCTTGGACGTCGGCTTTGGTGATCGGCATACTCTATTCCTTCTTGATATGCGCTTTGACATGGCAGTTTTCGCGAAAACCACAAGTGGAGGTCAAAACTTCGCCCACAGATCGGTCAAGGCGCAGATTTTCCGCCTAATTATTAGCCAAATCCCATATGTTTGCGCTGCATGGCAGCAATGCAAAACTAGGGAATTGTGCACATGCAGCAAATAGGTCAGAAAGGTTTCAGGAAAGCGCAAGTCGCTTCCAACAGAAAGACCAGGCGCATCCATCCTCCTCCCGGATGTTTCTGTTTTAGGCGATGGCACCCTCCTCCTCCCTGGTGTCATCGCCATTTTTTTGTCCAATATATTTAAGACGTTACGTCAACTTGGCCCATGCATTTGCTGCATAGCAGCATTGCTGACATGTCTATTGTGCAGGCGCAGCATTTTCCTACATATTGATCACAACAAGAACGCAGACGAAATTAAACGAGGTGCTGAAATGGCATATGTAAACGTAACCAACGCCCCTTCGATCGCAGACCGCTTCAACGCTTTGCTGTCGGCCATCGCGACACGCCGCACACAGCGCCGCGTTTACCGCGCCACCTTCAACGAGCTCAGCGCACTGTCCACACGCGAATTGAACGACCTTGGCATCGGCCGGTCACAAATCCGCGGCATTGCACTGGAAACAGGCCGCAACGCTGCCTAAATGAATTGAGATCGGGCACACGCACCCTCCCTGTTGTGTGTCTGTAGAAGGCCATAGGTTTCCTCCTCCTCCCTGAAACCTGCGGCTTTCATAAACGTCTCCTTCCCCTTTCCTCCCGATTGGATTGGAGACGTCGAAAAAGACGGCGGTGCTTTCCTCCCAAAGCACCGCCGTTCTTTTGTTCGGGGGCTGGCATCATTGGTATTTCTAATGACCGGCATCATAAAAACTCCACAGCGCCTCAAGGTTATGTCAACATGTTACGGTCAGATTGAACGTACCATGTCTGAGGAGTATTTTGTTTGCGGCTGATCATATTTTGCCTGCTGGCTTTGTCAGCGGGGTCGGCGTGGGCCGATGGATACTGGGAATACGGATCTTGGCGCGTCACCGTGCAGGAAATTGATACCGGCGAGGATCTGCGCCGCACCTGCAGCGCTGTGACCGGGGGCGACGGAGCGCCAAGCGCGGTGAGTTCCATGAGCAATGGCGATGCTGGACCGCCAGATTACTTTCCCGTCGTTTTGATCCGCGAACAGGCTATCCGCCATCACCAAACCGTGCTGCAAGACGGGCAACCCGTTTACATCCGTTTCGACGACGAGGATGTGATGGACGGCGTGGTCGAGGGCTTTGTCGATGATGAAGGTTTCGCCAATGCTGAAATCGCCTTTGACCATCCCCAAAGCCAATGGGTTCTTCGGGCAATGCGCAAGAACGGTCAGTTTGATGTGGTCGTTAACGGCGAGGTGTTTATGTATGTATTCCTTGATGGTTTCACAGCGGCATACCTGAAGATGGCCGAGGAATGCGGGTTCACCGGCGCGGGAGTCATTGATTGACGATTTAGGTGCTCCACACCATCCGCAGACCACTACGCCTCTTAATTTGCTGTAGTGATGTTTGGCTGCCGTGTTTTTCCCGAGATCAGGCGACATCGAAGTGCGTGCTGGGTTAAGGGCTGCGCGGTAAAATGCGGCCCCCCTGACCTAGAACGGGACGTCGTCCGACCCCGTCAAGAATCGGGAAACCACCTTTTTGGTACCGGCCTTCTCAAAGGCGACCTCAAGCTTGTCACCTTCGATTCCGATCACGTCGCCGTAGCCAAATTTCTGATGAAACACCCTTTCGCCCATCGTAAAGCTGCTGACGGCAGTCATGTCGATGGTCATATTGCGGGCCTCGGACGGTTGCCCCATGCCCCGATCATTGCTGCGCGATTGCAGACGCCGCCAACCGGGAGAATTGTAGACATTTGCCTCGGCGGCTTTCTCGTGCAGGTTTGATTTCGGCATCGCAGCGCCAAAACTTCCGCCGAAAAGGCCGGGCGGGGTCAGTACGTCCACATGACCCTCGGGCAATTCATCGATAAACCGCGACGGCATCGCGTTTTGCCATTGCCCGAACACCCGCCTGTTCGCAGCGAATGAAATGGTGCAAATCTGCTCGGCGCGGGTGATTCCCACATATGCCAGACGGCGCTCTTCCTCGAGGCCCTTTAGCCCCGATTCGTCCATGCTACGTTGCGACGGAAACAGCCCATCTTCCCAGCCCGGCAGGAACACGGTCGGAAATTCCAGACCTTTGGCGGCGTGCAGCGTCATGATTGACACTTTTGCCCCGCCCTCATCGCTTTCATTGTCCATGATCAGGCTGACATGTTCCAGAAACCCTTGCAGATTCTCGAACTGTTCCAAGGCCTTGACCAATTCCTTGAGGTTCTCGAGCCGCCCCGGAGCCTCGGGCGTCTTGTCATTCTGCCAGTGGCCCGTATAGCCGCTTTCATCCAGAATGATCTGTGCGAGTTCCACATGCGAAAGCTCGGGCGGGCCATATTCATAGCGCGTGGTTGGCGCACTGTCGTCAATCACGCTGTCATCATCAATCTCGACCCTCAGACGTGGCCCGCGCATCATCTGCCCCCAGCGTTCGATCCCGTCGATCAACAGCCGCAGTTGCGCCGCGCCCTTGCCACCGATCCCGCCATTGGCCAGCAAAATCCGCGCGCCCTCGACAAGGTTCACGCCATTCTCTCGGGCGGTTTTCTGTATATTCTGCTGCGCCTTGTCGCCCAACCCGCGTTTGGGCGTGTTCACGATCCGCTCAAAGGCTAGATCATCGTCGGGCGATGTCACGACCCGGAAATAGGCCATCGCATCCCTGATCTCGAGCCGCTCGTAGAATCGCGGCCCGCCAATCACGCGGTAGGGCAGACCGATAGTCAGAAACCGGTCCTCGAACGCGCGCATCTGGTGCGAGGCACGGACAAGGATCGCCATGTCATCCAAGGAAAATTTCGGCAGATCGCGGGTGCCGCGCTGCATCGATTCGATCTCGTCCCCGATCCAGCGGGCTTCTTCCTCGCCATCCCAATGGCCGATCAGCCGGACCTTCTCGCCCTCTCGCGCTTCAGTCCAGAGCGTCTTGCCCAAACGTCCCTGGTTGCCTGCAATCACGCCCGATGCGGCGGCCAGAATATGCGGCGTGGACCGGTAATTCTGTTCCAGGCGCACCACATGGGATCCGGGAAAATCTGTTTCAAAACGCAGGATATTGCCCACTTCGGCCCCACGCCAGCCATAGATCGACTGGTCGTCATCGCCCACGCAACAGATGTTCTTGTGCCCTGACGCCAGCAACCGAAGCCACAAATATTGTGCGACGTTGGTGTCCTGGTATTCATCCACAAGGATGAACTTGAACCAGCGCTGATACTGTTTCAGCAGATCATCGTGGGTTTGGAAAATCGTGACCATATGCAACAGCAGATCGCCGAAATCGCAGGCGTTCAGCTCTTTCAGGCGCGCTTGGTACTGTTTGTAAATCTCGGGTCCACGGTGGTTATAATGACCCGCATCAGCGCTTGGCAGCTTGTCCGGTGTCAGCGCTCGGTTTTTCCAGCCGTCGATGATGCCCGCCAACATCCGAGCGGGCCAGCGTTTGTCGTCAATCCCCTCGGCCTTGATCAACTGTTTAAGCAGGCGGAGCTGGTCGTCCGTATCAAGAATCGTAAAGTTCGATTTCAGCCCGACCAGTTCTGCGTGCCGACGCAACAGCTTGACGCAGATCGCGTGGAATGTGCCCAGCCACGGCATGCCTTCGATGCTTTGCCCCAGCATTCCGCCGACACGGTTTTTCATCTCGCGCGCGGCCTTGTTGGTAAAGGTCACCGCCAGAATCTCGTTCGGACGCGCGCGGCCTGTGTTCATCAAGTGCACAATGCGCGCAGTCAGCGCCTTGGTCTTGCCGGTGCCGGCCCCGGCGAGCATCAGCACGGGCCCGTCCATCTGCTCAACCGCGGCGCGCTGCGCAGGGTTCAACCCGTCCAGATATGGCTGAGGCCGCGCAGCCATCGCACGTGCCGATAAAGATGCGCCCTCAAAGGCGTCCATTTCGTCAAAATCATTCATGGAACACAATCTAGCCCGCACAAGCCCCGAATGAAAGGGACGTTCTTAAAATGTTCCAAGCCCCAAGGCGCAAAAATACGGTCGAATCCCCTGAATTCTGGTGCCACCCTTGAAAGGGACACGGTTCGGGCAAGAATGTGCCGGGTTACGACGCGCTTTTGCTCAAATCGGACAAGCTGATGCTGGACAATGCCAAGGGTGCCTGACCAAATGCGCATATGGATTTGCACGCACGCTACCCCGCCCTCTCAGATCTTCGCCAGCGCGCGAAACAGCGCTTGCCGAAATTCGTCTGGGATTATCTGGACAGCGCAACCGGAGGGGCCGCGACCAAACGCCTGAACCGTGCGGCCCTGGACCGGATCGGCTTCATGCCGTCGATCCTGCACGGTGAATTCGTGCCTGATCTCTCGACCGAACTGTTCGGCCATCGGTTTCCTCTGCCCTTCGGCATCGCCCCCGTCGGCATGTCGGGCCTGATCTGGCCTGACGCCGAGGCTCATCTGGCCCGCACGGCCGCGCGCGTCGGCCTGCCCTACAGCTTGTCCACCGTCGCCAGCCAAAACCCCGAGGACCTCTCCCCCCACTTGGGCGAAAACGCATGGTTTCAGCTTTACCCGCCCCGCGACCCTGAAATCCGCACCGATATGCTTAACCGCGCCAGGGGTGCAGGGTTCAAGGGGCTGATCCTCACCGTAGATGTGCCAGTCGCCAGCCGCCGCGAGCGTCTGACACGCTCGGGGCTGACCAACCCGCCACGCCTGACCCCGCGCCTGATGGCGCAGGTGGCGCGCAGGCCCGCGTGGGCAATGGGCATGGCGCGCCGGGGCATGCCCAACATGCGCATGCTGGACAAGTACAAGGACACCACCGCCAAGGGGCTGTCGTCCACCGCCCATGTCGGGTATCTTTTGCGCACATCGCCGGATTGGGACTATGTAAAATGGTTGCGCGACGCATGGGATGGCCCTTTCCTGATCAAAGGGGTGCTGCGCCCAGATGACGCAACGCAGCTGGAACAGATCGGGGCAGATGCGATCTGGGTTTCGAACCACGCGGGCCGGCAATTCGATGCGGCCCCTGCCACCATAGACATGCTGCCCGGCATCCGCGCCGCCACCGGCCTGCCGGTCATTTTCGACAGCGGCATTGAAAACGGGATCGATATCCTGCGCGCCTTGGCCCTTGGTGCGGATTTTGTCATGCTGGGCCAGGCGTTCCACCTCGCCCTCGCAGCACTTGGCCCGAAAGGCATCGACCACCTGATCGATATTCTTGCCAAGGACCTGACCGCCAACATGGGCCAACTGGGCGCAAGAACCCTGCGCGACCTGCCGCCCACGCTGCCTCTGAACGCGTTCCCTGCCTTTCCAAATGGAAAAAAATCCCCCCCGGAGGGATAAAAGTTCTACTTGCATCACCGCAAGAACATCCCCACCATGCTGCGACGCAGCGACATGGTTAACGCCTGAAATACGCGACCACTCTGACAGACAGTGAGACCGAAAATGACCGACTTCAAAAAAATCCTGATCGCCAACCGCGGTGAAATCGCCATCCGCATCATGCGCGCGGCCAACGAGATGGGAAAGAAAACAGTCGCCGTCTTTGCCGAGGAAGACAAACTCGGCCTGCACCGCTTCAAGGCGGATGAGGCGTACCGCATCGGCGCGGGTCTGGGCCCGGTCGCAGCCTATCTGAGCATTGATGAAATCATCCGCGTCGCAAAGGCAAGCGGGGCCGACGCGATCCACCCCGGCTACGGCCTGCTGTCCGAAAACCCCGATTTCGTGGACGCATGCGAACAAAACGGCATCACTTTCATCGGCCCCCGCGCCGAGACCATGCGCGCCTTGGGTGACAAGGCCAGCGCGCGCCGCGTCGCGGTCGAGGCGGGCGTCCCCGTGATCCCCGCCACCGAAGTCCTGGGCGACGACATGGATCTGGTGCGCAAACAGGCGGCCGAGGTCGGCTATCCCCTGATGCTCAAGGCGTCCTGGGGCGGCGGCGGTCGCGGGATGCGGCCGATTGAATCGGAAAAAGAGCTTGAGGAAAAGGTACTCGAGGGCCGCCGCGAGGCCGAAGCCGCCTTTGGCAACGGCGAAGGCTATCTGGAAAAGATGATCCTCAAGGCGCGCCATGTCGAGGTCCAGATTTTGGGCGACAAGCACGGCGAAATCTACCATCTGTTCGAACGTGACTGTTCGGTCCAGCGCCGCAACCAGAAGGTCGTTGAACGCGCCCCCGCCCCCTATCTGACCGAAGCACAACGGGCCGAGATCTGCGAACTGGGCCGCAAGATCTGCGCCCACGTGAACTATGAATGCGCGGGCACTGTCGAATTCCTGATGGATATGGCTGACGACAAGTTCTACTTCATCGAAGTGAACCCCCGCGTACAGGTCGAACATACCGTTACCGAAGAAGTCACCGGCATCGACATCGTGCAGGCGCAAATCCTGATTGCCGAGGGAAAGTCGATTGCCGAAGCAACCGGCAAGGCCAGCCAGGCAGATGTGCAGTTGAACGGTCACGCGCTCCAAACCCGGATCACGACCGAAGACCCGCAAAACAACTTCATCCCCGATTACGGCCGCATCACCGCCTTCCGCGAAGCGACCGGCATGGGCATCCGTCTGGACGGCGGCACCGCCTATTCCGGCGGCGTGATCACGCGCTATTACGACAGCCTGCTGGTCAAGGTCACCGCCAAGGCGCAGACCCCGCAGGCCGCGATTGCCCGGATGGACCGCGCGTTGCGCGAATTCCGCATTCGCGGCGTATCGACCAACATCGCCTTTGTGGAAAACCTGCTCAAGCACCCGACGTTCCTGAACAACACCTACCATACCAAATTCATAGACCAGACGCCCGAACTGTTCACCTTCAAGAAACGCCGCGACCGCGCCACCAAGGTGCTGACCTACATCGCCGACATCACCGTGAACGGGCATCCCGAAACCAAGGGGTTTGAACGTCCTGCCGTCACCGTGCGTGCCCCCATGCCCCCCGCGGCACGGGCCGAGCCGCAGATGGGCACCCGCAACCTGCTGGAACAAAAGGGCCCGCAAGCGGTCGCCGACTGGATGGGCCAGCAACGCCAGCTTCTGATCACCGACACCACCATGCGCGACGGGCACCAATCCCTGCTCGCCACGCGGATGCGCAGCCATGACATGATCAAGGTCGCCCCGGCCTATGCCGCCAACCTGCCCACGCTTTTCTCGATGGAATGCTGGGGCGGCGCGACCTTTGATGTGGCATACCGTTTCTTGCAGGAATGCCCGTGGCAACGCCTGCGTGACCTGCGCGCCGCGATCCCGAACGTGATGACGCAGATGTTGCTGCGCGGGTCGAACGGGGTTGGCTATACCAATTACCCCGACAACGTGGTGCAGGAATTCGTGCGCGTCGCCGCCACCGAAGGCGTGGACGTGTTCCGCGTGTTCGACAGCCTGAACTGGGTTGAAAACATGCGCGTGGCGATGGACGCCGTGATTGATAACGGCAAGATTTGTGAAGGCACCATTTGCTACACCGGCGATATCTTTGACCCGGATCGCGCGAAATATGATCTTAAATATTATGTGGCGATGGGTAAGGAGCTGAAAGCGGCTGGCGCGCATGTCCTTGGTCTGAAGGATATGGCCGGACTTCTGAAACCCAACGCGGCCAAGGTGTTGATCAAGGCGCTGAAATCCGAGGTCGGGTTGCCGATCCACTTCCACACCCATGACACCGCCGGTGTTGCGATTGCCACCATCATGGCCGCTTCCGAGGCCGGCGTCGATGCCGTGGATTGCGCGATGGACGCCCTGTCGGGCAACACCTCGCAAGCCACATTGGGGTCCGTCGTCGAGGCGCTGAAACACACTGACCGCGACACCGGCCTGTCGATGGACGCCGTGCGCGAAATATCAAACTACTGGGAAGAAGTCCGCGGCGAATACGCCGCCTTCGAGACCGGCATGCAGGCCCCCTCCTCGGAGGTATATCTGCACGAAATGCCCGGCGGCCAGTTCACCAACCTCAAGGCGCAGGCCGCGTCAATGGGGCTGGACGACCGCTGGCCCGAGGTTGCCAAGACCTATGCCGACGTCAACCAGATGTTCGGCGATATCGTCAAGGTCACGCCTTCGTCAAAAGTCGTCGGGGATATGGCGCTGATGATGGTGTCTCAGGGCTTGACCCGCGCGCAGGTCGAAGACCCCGAGGCGGAAATGTCCTTTCCTGACTCTGTCATCGACATGATGCGCGGCAATCTGGGCCAACCTCCGGGCGGGTTCCCTGCGGGCATCGTCAAGAAGGTGCTCAAGGGGGAACAACCCAATACGGAACGCCCCGGTGCACATCTGCCGCCCACGGATCTCGAGGCAACCCGCGCCGAGCTGAAAGCCCAGCTTGAGGGGGCCGAAGTCGAGGACGACGATCTGTCAGGCTACCTGATGTACCCCAAGGTTTTCCTTGATTACAAAGGGCGGCATCGCATCTATGGCCCCGTTCGTGTGCTGCCGACGCGCACGTTCTTTTACGGCATGGAACCGGGCGAGGAAATCACCGGTGAAATCGACCCCGGCAAGACTCTCGAAATCCGTTTGCAAGCGCTAAGCGAAACCAACGAAGACGGCGATGTCAAAGTGTTCTTTGAACTGAACGGCCAGCCCCGTGTCGTGCGGGTCCCCAACCGTCTGGTCAAAGCAACATCGGCCAAGCGTCCCAAGGCCGAAAACGGCAATGCCAACCACATCGGCGCGCCGATGCCGGGGGTCGTCGCATCGGTCGGGGCTGTCGTGGGCCAACATGTCAAGGCGGGCGATCTGCTGCTGACCATCGAGGCGATGAAGATGGAAACCGGCATCCATGCGGAGCGTGACGCAGTCGTCAAAGCGGTGCATGTCAGCCCCGGCGGCCAGATTGACGCCAAGGATTTGCTGGTAGAGCTGGAATAAAGATATCAGGGCCGGACGCGATCTGTCGCATTGTCTGGCCCGACGCACACGCTATCTTGGAGGGGTGACTAGATTCCAATCGGACGCCCAGACCAATGCCCTATGAATGGAAAACCGCCCCCACTGCGGCGACGCAGGAACTGCACCTTTGGCCGCATCAATCCTTGCCGCCAAAGGGATTTGCCGCGTTTATCCTGACCACCTTCACGCTGATCCTGATCCCCACGTTGCCCTTGTTGGGCACGCCGCTGCTTTGGGGGCTGCTGCCATTCATGCTTGCCGCCGTGGGGGGCGTGTATTTCGCCCTGCAAGGCAACCACAAGGCCCGCCAGATCGAAGAGGTGTTCACCCTTACCGACGACACGGTGCACCTGATCCACACCACCCCCAAGGGCGATGTCATGGAATGGGATTGCAACCGCTACTGGACGGTCGTGACGAAATACGAAAAGGACGGGCCCGTGCCGCATTACGTCACATTGCGCGGCAAGGGCCGCGAGGTCGAGATCGGCAAATTCCTCAGCGAAGAGGAACGCATCGCGCTTTTTGACGAGCTCAACCGGTCGCTTTTGCGATAAGGCTTAGCTCAGGCGGTCTTTGACCTTGGGACCGACGGCACCGAAATCCATCTGACCAGTATATTTGCCTTTCAGCAGACCGATCACCTTGCCCATGTCCCGGATCGACGTCGCCCCGACTTCTGCGATGGCATCATCAACGGCCTTGGCGGCTTCTGCGTCGGACAGTTGACGCGGCAGGAATTCTTCGATGACCTGGATTTCTTCTCGTTCACGATCGGCCAGATCAATGCGCCCGCCCTCTTCGTAGGCGCGCACTGATTCCATCCGCTGCTTTGCCATCTTGCCCAGAATCGCCAGGACTTCCGGATCACCCACGCCGGTATCCCCGTCGTCCATGCGCACGGCGATGTCCTTGTCTTTGATCGCCGCATTGATCAGGCGCAAGGTCGACAGACGCTGCGCGGCCTTGTCTTTCATTGCCTGTTTCAGGGCGTCCGTGATGCGTGTACGCAAGTCCATTGCCATCGTCCTTTGAACCATCAGCTGTTAAGCGGGCGAACATAACCACTTTCACGCCGACAGGCAATGGCTACACGCGCAGCTAAGGCACTGAATTCAATGGAAATATCATTTTCCACACACTCTTGACCCCGTGCTGCGCCGGCTTTAGGTTGCCCCCGTTTAGCCCCATACATCTGCCGCCCGGAGGCCCCCCATGACTGCGCCAGCACATTCCCGCCCGACCGCCTGCCTTGCACTTGCGGACGGATCGCTTTTTTACGGCATGGGGTTCGGTGCCACGGGGCAGACCGTCGCCGAATTGTGCTTTAACACAGCGATGACCGGCTATCAGGAAATCATGACCGATCCATCCTATGCGGGCCAGATCGTGACCTTTACCTTCCCCCATATCGGCAACACCGGCACTAACCCCGAAGATGATGAAACCGGTGATCCCGTCGCCGCGGGCATGGTGGTCAAATGGATGCCGACGGACCCCAGCAACTGGCGGTCGACGCAACATCTGTCGGAGTGGCTGGCCGCCCGCGGGCGCATCGCCATTGGTGGTATCGACACGCGCCGCCTGACCCGCGCGATCCGTCACCAGGGCGCACCCCATGCGGCCCTTGCCCATGACCCCGATGGCAACTTTGATATCGAAGCACTGGTCGCCGCCGCACGCGGGTTTGCCGGGCTTGAGGGCATGGATCTGGCCAAGGAGGTCACCTGCGCCCAATCCTATCGCTGGAATGAAATGCGGTGGGCCTGGCCTGAAGGCTATGCCACCCAGGAAAATGCACCGCACAAAGTTGTGGCCATCGATTACGGCGCGAAACGCAATATCCTGCGCTGCTTGGCGTCGGTAGGTTGCGATGTGACAGTGCTGCCCGCCTCGGCCACATATGAGGATGTGATGGCGCATGAACCTGACGGCGTGTTTTTGTCCAACGGCCCCGGAGATCCGGCGGCGACGGGCGTATATGCCGTGCCGATGATCAAGAGCATCATCGAAAACACGCAATTGCCGATCTTCGGTATCTGCCTTGGCCACCAGATGCTGGCCCGCGCCCTTGGCGGCAATACTGTCAAGATGAGCCACGGCCACCACGGTGCAAACCACCCCGTCAAGGATATGGACACCGGCAAGGTCGAGATCACGTCGATGAACCACGGGTTTGCTGTTGATGCGCAGACGCTGCCGAAAGGTGTGGTTGAAACCCACCAATCCTTGTTTGACGGGTCCAACTGCGGCATCCGCATGGAAGGACGGCCCGTTTGGTCTGTGCAGCACCACCCCGAAGCTAGCCCGGGTCCGCAAGACAGCTTTTACCTGTTTGAACGTTTCGCCGCAGCGATGGCGGAACGGGCGGCCTGAAGACCAAGCCGCCCCGCCTGTTTATAATCTGTTAACCGACGCTTAACGTCCGGCCCCCATCCTCATCGCGATCCATGCGGTGAGGATTCGAGGGATGAACGATCTAGGCCTAAATTACACGTCGCCCGAGCTGGCAGAACCAGCTGGCGCGCGTGTTCCATTGGGCCGGATCCTGGTAA
This sequence comes from Roseobacter sp. GAI101, assembly GCF_000156335.1. GTDB lineage: Bacteria > Pseudomonadota > Alphaproteobacteria > Rhodobacterales > Rhodobacteraceae > Sulfitobacter. The sequence goes on along the minus strand of NZ_DS999213.1, from coordinate 122,938 downwards.
ATGCGCAGCTAATTGATCAGGCTGATCTGGTACTCGCGCTGGAACACCAGCAGTCGATCAAAGTGCCCTTGGGCGAAATTCTCGTCTCGCAGGGGCTGATCACGCCGGTGCAGGTCTCGCAGGCGCTGGCCACCCAGCACCACCTGCAACTGGTTGATCTGGCTGCAGATCCCCCCAACCCCACGATGGCAAAACACATCTCGGCGCTGGATTGTTTGCGCTATGGAATCGTCCCTTGGCGGTCACTGGGCAACATCGTTCTGGTTGCGACCAGCGCGCCGGACCAGTTTATCCAGATCAATCAGGACCTTGCCGCCAGCGGGATGAGCTTTCTGCCCGTCATCGCCGACGAACGACAGATAAAGCAAAGCATATCAGAGGTTTATGGCGCAGAGTTGGCGCAACGCGCCGCCACCCGCGTCCCTCCCATCGAAAGCTGTCGCACATGGCGGGTGGATCGCCCCGACCGGCGGGCCTGGGCCCTTGGGGTATGTTCGCTCTTGTCGACGCTGATCATCCTGCAACCTGCCTGGACTTTTACGCTCATTATTCTGTGGGCGCTTTGCACCAGCCTGCTGACCGTGTCCCTGCGGAGTCTTGCCTTCTTTGCGCGGCTGTTTCTATGCGACGATCCAGCCCCTTCGGCACTGGCGACCAAGGAAAAGTTCCAATTGCCTCGCGTGTCGGTTCTGGTGCCGCTGCTGCACGAGAAGGAGATCGCAACCGCCCTGATTGCCCGCCTGACCCGGCTGACCTACCCCAAATCCTTGCTTCAGATCGTCTTGGTGCTCGAGGAAGGCGACGACATGACCCGTGAAACCATTGCGCGCACCACACTGCCATCGTGGTTTGACGTGATCGAAGTGCCGCAGGCCAACCGGTTGCGCACCAAGCCGCGCGCGTTGAATTATGCGCTCGATTTTTGCAACGGCAGCATAATCGCCGTGTGGGATGCCGAAGACGCACCCGAAGTGGACCAGATTGACCGCATCGTTCAGCATTTTGCCCATGCGCCCCGGAATGTCGCCTGTGTGCAAGGGGTTCTGGATTATTACAACGCCCGCACCAACTGGATTTCGCGCTGCTTTACCATCGAATACGCCGCGTGGTGGCGGGTTTTACTGCCCGGCATCGCTCGGTTGGGGCTGATCATTCCGCTTGGCGGTACGACCCTCTTTTTCCGCCGCGATGTGCTTGAGGATTTGTGCGGCTGGGACGCCCATAACGTAACCGAAGACGCGGATCTGGGCGTGCGCCTCGCGCGTCACGGCTTCAAGACCGATCTGTTGCCGACCGTTACCTATGAAGAAGCCAATTTCCGGCCCTGGCCTTGGGTCAAGCAACGCTCGCGCTGGCTCAAGGGGTTCCTGATCACGTGGTGCGTCCACATGCGCAAGCCGGCCCAGCTGCTGAGGGAGGTCGGGCTCGCGCGTTTTTTGGGCATCCAGACGCTGTTTCTCGCGACCTTCAACCAATTCATCTGCGCGCCGCTGCTTTGGTCTTTTTGCCTGACGCTTTTCGGGTTTTCCCACCCGGTCGAGATTACCTTGGGCACAACGGTCCTTGGCTGGCTTTTCTACTTTTTCGTCTTCGCCGAAGTTCTCAACATCTCAATCGCGATCAAGGCCGCCTCAAGGGCGGAGCACCGGCATCTGTTGCCTTGGGTGGTGACTCTGCCACTGTATTTCATTCTGGGGACATTCGCAGCCTACAAAGCCTTGTATGAATTCGTCGTCTCACCGTTTTACTGGGACAAGACCCAACATGGCGTCACGACACAATCGCGCAAACCGGCGACACCAGGCTGACGGCATCAGCCTTCTTCTTCGCGCCGCGCGGCTTCTTGCTTGAGGCGGGTCATGAACGCGACCGAGATGTGGGTTCGCAGCGCCTCGTCCGCGCCATCCTCGTTGCGCTGTTCGATCATCTGGACGATCTTGTCATGCTCTAGCTGCGCGATGGCCCCGCGTCCTTCGACCGCCAAGGATGATGTCGCCATCAACGCCATCGACCGGTGTACCAGATCCAGCTGCTGCACCAGATAACGGTTATGCGATGCCAGATGGATTTGCTTGTGAAACCGCCGGTTCGCCCGTGCCAAAGCGCCCGGGTTATCGCGCAGGGCATTGTCATCCTCGACCATCTCGCGCAGCACGCGGACCTCTTCGGCGGTGGCGTGGCGGGCGGCCAACCGTGCGGCCAGACCCTCCAACTCTCCGCGCACCACGTAAAGTTCGGCCATCTGGTTGTGATCCAGCGACGCCACGATCAGGCTGCGCCCGTCGCGCGCCAGCAAGGATTGCGTCTCGAGGCGTTGCAACGCCTCGCGGATGGGCGTGCGCGAAACCCCAAAGCGTTCGGCAAGCTCACTTTCCACCAGACGGCTTCCCGGACGGTAGATGCCCACGTCAATGGCATCCAGAATCATCGAATAGGCATCGGTCGGTCCGGGGCGGGGCGCAGTCATCAGGTCACTTTCGTCAGGGTTCGCACACCTTAGACCCCGCGGCCATTTGCGCAAGCCCGTGATCTTGCGCAAATGGCAGCAGGGGCTTAGCTTTGGTCCATGCCTCATATCGCTTTCTCACATGTGAACACCTGGGTCTTCGACCTTGATCACACGCTTTACCCGCCCTCTGCACGGCTGTTCGACCAGATCGAGGTCCGCATGATCCGTTGGGTGATGGACGCGCTCAAGGTCGACCGGGCCCGCGCCGATTACCTGCGCAAACACTATTGGCACACCTATGGCACGACCCTTGCGGGGCTGATGCGCGAACATGATCTGGATCCCGGACCATACCTGCATGATGTGCATGACATATCCATGGATGTGCTGACCCCCGACCCCGTTCTGGCCGCACGGATCAAGGCGCTGCCCGGCAGGCGGATCATCTATACCAACGGCACCGCACCCTATGCCGAACGCGTGGCCAAGGCGCGCGGGTTGGACGGGCTTTTCGATGCGATCTACGGCGTCGAACATGCCGGTTTTCTGCCCAAGCCCGAACGTCGCGCCTTTGAACAGGTCTTTGCCACGGACCGGCTGGACACCACGAAGGCCGTGATGTTCGAGGATGACCCCCGCAACCTTGCCGCCCCGCACGCGATGGGGATGGGAACGGTGCATGTCGCCCCCGAACCTAAGGCCGCCGATCACATACATTTCCACACCGATGACCTGAGCCATTTCCTTGGGCGGATCACGGGCTAATTGACGGGTATGACCATGGATTGCGATATTCTCATCTCGGGCGGCGGGATTGCCGGACTGACTGCAGCGGCCGCCTTTGGCAGCGCGGGGTTCAAGGTGATCTGCGTTGACCCCACCCCGCCCATCACCGATGGCGAAGCAGCAGGTGCCGACTTGCGGTCGACCGCGATGTTGCAACCCGCGCGCCGCGTGCTTGAGGCCGCAGGCATCTGGAGCCACCTTCAAGACCACGCCGCCCCCCTGCAAGTCATGAGAATCGTAGATGCGGGCGGTGCCGAGCCTGCCCCCCGCGTGACCCGGGAATTCAATGCAGCCGAAATTTCGGACCAGCCGTTTGGCTGGAATTTTCCAAACTGGCTGCTGCGCCGCGCATTGATCGACCGACTGGCCGATCTGCCGACGGTCGATTTTCGCCCCGGCACCGGCACCACATCCTTGTTCACCCGCACAGCACAGGCCCGCGTGACCCTGAGCGACGGCAGCCGGATCACGACGCCCCTGGTCATTGCCGCCGATGGCCGCGAGAGCCCGATGCGCAAGGCGGCGGGCATTGGCGTGACCAAATCGGGTTATGGGCAAAAGGCCATCGTCTTTGCCGCCACCCATCCCGTGCCCCACGAGAACGTATCGACTGAAATCCACCGGACCGGGGGGCCGTTCACGCTGGTGCCCCTGCCCGACCGCGATGGCATGCCTTGCTCTGCCGTTGTCTGGATGGATGACGCAGCCGCCTGTACGCGCCGCATGGCACTGGACGCAAAGTCGTTTTCCGACGAAGCATCGACCCGCAGTTGCCATCTGTTCGGCCCGCTAACCTTGGTCACCGCGCGCAATGTCTGGCCGATCATCACCCAGCACGCCGCGCGGCTGTCCGGTGAACGGATCGCCCTGATCGCCGAGGCCGCCCATGTGATACCCCCTATCGGCGCGCAGGGTCTGAACATGTCGTTGCAAGACGTGGCCACCCTGCTTGAGCTGGCGCAACGCAATCCTGACGAGATTGGCAGCCAGAAGATGCTGGATGCCTATCACAAGGCGCGCTACGGCGACATCATGCTGCGGGTGCGCGGGATTGATCTGCTCAACCGTGCCAGCCAGGCGACCACGCCAATCGCCCGCGATGCCCGTGCGTCAGGTCTGAACGCGCTTTACGCGTTGGCACCCGTGCGCAAGATGTTGATGGGGATGGGTCTGGGTATGCGGCAAGGTTAAAACCCTGCCGCAACATCCTGAAACTACAGGACCTTATCAACCACACGCGCCAAGCGCGCCAGCGTTCCGTCGACGTCGTACAGCTTGTCCAAGCCGAACAGACCCAAACGGAATGTCTTGAAATCATCCGGCTCATCGCACATCAGCGGCACGCCGGCGGCAATCTGCATCCCCTCGGCAGCGAACGCCTTACCGTTTTGCACCAACGGATCAGACGTATAGCTGACGACGACACCGGGCGCGCCGTAACCTTCGGCAGCAACCGACACCACGCCCTGATCCGCCAGCATCTTGCGCACCCCGTCACCCAGACGCCACTGCGCCTCTTTCAGCCGGGCAAAACCATAGGCCTTGGTTTCCTTCATCGCGTCACGGAACCCGCGCAGCGCATCCGTGGGCATGGTCGAATGATAGGCATGACCACCGTTTTCATAGGCCTGCATGATGCTGTACCACTTGCCCAGATCAAGAGAAAAGCTGTCCGACGTCGTTTCAGCCAACTGCGCCACGGCGCGCTCAGACATCATCACAAGGCCCGCAGACGGCGACGCGCTCCAGCCCTTTTGCGGTGCCGAGATCAGCACATCGACACCAAGCGCGCGCATGTCGACCCAGGCACACCCCGATGCAATGCAATCCAGCACCATCAGCGCGCCAACCTCGTGGGCGGCTTCGGCCATCAGCTTGATGTAATCATCGGGCAGGATCACCCCGGCGCTTGTCTCCACATGAGGCGCGAAAACAACCTGCGGTTTCTGGCTGCGGATGGTGTCGACGACCTCTTCGATCGGGCAAGGCGCAAAGGGGGCTGGCGTACTGTTGCCCGTCGTGCGCGCCTTGAGCACCGTCGCGCTGCCGGTCAGATCGCCGCTCTCGATGATCTGGCTCCAGCGGTAAGAAAACCAGCCGTTGCGCACAACCAGCACATCCGCGTTGCGGGCGAATTGACGGGCCACAGCCTCCATCCCGAAGGTACCGCCCCCCGGCACGATCGCCACCGCGTCGGCGTGATACACCTCTTTAAGCAGGGCGCTGATGTCCTTCATCACGCCTTGGAACGCGGCGGACATGTGGTTCAGCGACCGGTCGGTGAACACCACCGAAAATTCCTCGAGCCCTTGCGGGTCTACTGTGTCTAGCAATGCTGGCATGGGGATATCCTTTTTCTTTGGGGCGAACATAGCGCCCCACCGTACAAAGTCATAGGCCCAATGGACCGGGCAACCGCTCCTCGCTCAACAGGACATTGGCCTCCACAGCACCGGCCCCCGGAAGCGTCATGATCCGCCGCCGCAACACCCGTTCAAAATCCGCCAGATCCCGCGCCACGACCCGCAAGCGATAATCATAAAGGCCCAACACATGCTCGACCGTCTGCACTTCGGGGATGGCGCTGACCGCACGCTCAAAATCCTCAAGGCTGACGCGCCCCTTGGTGGCCAGCTTGACGCCCAGAAACACGGTCACGCCAAACCCCAACGCCTCGCGGTTCAGCCGCAACCGTTTGCCCCGCAAGATGCCCGCTTCCTCCAGCCTCCGGATCCGCCGCCAGGTCGCGGGTTGCGACAAGCCCAGATGCCGCCCCAAAGCGCCGGCACTTTGCGTCGCATCCCGCGCAAGCGACCGGATCAGATGATGGTCGATCTCGTCCAAGGCAATCATAGCGGCAACGCCTCGTCCGACTTGATCCGCGCCACATGCATCAACGCCTCGATGTCGGCGATATGCGGCAGGGTCAGAATCTTGCCGCGATAGATCGCCTGATAATGGCCCATGTCACGCGCAATGATCGACAAGCGCACATCGACGCGCCCTAAAAACGTCTGTACTTCAATCACTTCCTCGACTTTGCGCGCAGCCTCCAGAAACCTGTCGAAAGCATTTCCTTGGGTCTTGTCCAACGTGATCCGCAGCGACACCTCGACCGTATAGCCAAGCGCGGCCCAATCCACGACCATGCCAACGCCCTCGACAATCCCCGCCTCCTGCATCCGCACGATGCGCCGCGCGACCTTGCCGGGACTGCTCCCGGTCAACTCAGCCAGGTCGCCGGGGCTCAGCCCAGCATCCGCCTGCCAATGGCGCAAAATGCGCCGATCCATATCATCAAGCATGATTTTTCCATATTTTTGACAATCGACGCATTATCATCTTCATTTTGCCAAATAAACTCAAATTCCGACAATGGCATCGGCCACCGCATCGGTTATAACGCACATAGATTTCAACGAACCCGAAAGGACGCCCCAATGCGCGTTTACTATGACCGTGACTGCGACGTGAACCTGATCAAGGACAAAAAAGTCGCCATCCTCGGCTACGGCTCCCAAGGCCACGCCCACGCCCTGAACCTGCGTGACTCCGGTGCGAAGAACCTCGTCGTCGCGCTGCGCGAAGGCTCTCCTTCGATCGCCAAGGCCGAAGGCGAAGGCCTCAAGACCATGGGCATCGCCGAAGCCGCCGCATGGGCTGACCTGATCATGTTCACCATGCCCGACGAACTGCAGGCCGACACCTACAAGAAATACGTCCACGACAACATCCGTGAAGGTGCTGCCATCGCTTTCGCGCACGGCCTGAACGTGCACTTCGGCCTGATTGAACCCAAGCCCGGCGTTGACGTGATCATGATGGCCCCCAAAGGCCCCGGTCACACCGTCCGCGGCGAATACCTCAAAGGCGGCGGCGTGCCTTGCCTCGTGGCCGTTGACAAGGACGCCTCCGGCAAAGCGCTGGAAATCGGCCTGTCCTACTGCTCGGCCATCGGTGGCGGTCGCTCCGGCATCATCGAAACCAACTTCCGTGAAGAATGCGAAACCGATCTGTTCGGCGAACAGGCCGTTCTGTGTGGCGGTATCGTCGAACTGATCCGCATGGGTTTTGAAACATTGGTTGAAGCAGGCTACGAGCCTGAAATGGCCTATTTCGAATGCCTGCACGAAACCAAGCTGATCGTGGACCTGATCTATGAAGGCGGCATCGCCAACATGAACTACTCGATCTCGAACACTGCCGAATATGGCGAATATGTTTCCGGCCCGCGCATCCTGCCCTACGCCGAAACCAAAGCCCGCATGAAGGACGTCCTCACGGACATCCAGAACGGTAAATTCGTGCGTGACTTCATGCTGGAAAACGCAGTCGGTCAGCCTTCGTTCAAAGCAACCCGTCGCATCAACGACGAACACCAGATCGAACAGGTCGGCGAGAAGCTGCGCGGCATGATGCCGTGGATTTCCGCAGGCAAGATGGTCGACAAAGCCAAGAACTAAACAACGAAAGGCCCGGGGCATGTTCCCGGGCCTCTTCCTTTCGATGTCTCATCTTTCAGATACCCCATCGCCGGCTTTCCCGTCTCCAGCTTTCGCATATGGTGACTGCAGCTACTTCAAATCACCCATGCACTCATTGATCTGGTGTCCGCCTCACGACGCAACCGCGGCACCCCCGAGAGGCATCATGGTCCCGGCCCAAAACGACCTGCGTAAAATTTTCCCCTGGGTCATGTCTGCCCCATGACGCTACAGCTCCACCCTACGTTTCAGACCAAAACATGCAGACGCCGCGCCCCTGCCACGGCCCGACCGTCGGCCTGATGCCGTCCCACCCCCACGTGAAAGACCAGCCCATGCAAGATACGCCCGTGATCACCCCGGCAAGCTGGCTGATGATCGTCCTCCTCGCCTTTATCTGGGGTGGCACATTCATGGTGACCAAAGTCGCCCTCACAGAAATGCCTCCGTTCTGGATCGCTGCCAGCCGTGTCAGTCTTGCTGCCCTTGTCATGGTCTTGATCTGGGGTGCCCGCGGCTTCCGGCTGTTCTCCAGTACACCGCAGGGCAAGGACATCACGGCCCTGATCCTCGTCGGGGCCGCCAGCTCGGCAGTTCCTTTCACCCTGCTGGCCTGGGGCCAGCAATACGTCACCTCGGGCTTTGCAGGCGTTTCTATGGCTGCAACAGCGCTGATCATTCTGCCACTCGCCCATTTTTTCGTCACAGGCGAACGCATGAGCCTGCGCAAGACGCTTGGCTTTGTCGTGGGGTTTGCAGGGGTCGTCATCCTCATCGGCGGTCAGGCTTTTGAAAGCACCGGGGCCTCGCTTGAAACTCCGGGCCGCCTTGCGTGCCTTGGGGCCGCCAGCTGTTATGCGATCAGCTCGATCCTGATGCGCCGCTTGCCTGCAATTGACGCAATCGGGCTGGCCACCATCCTGCTGATCATCGCCAGTTGCATCACGATCCCCCTCGCACTCACCGTCGAAGGCCTGCCGCCCGTCCCCTCCGCCACAGTCCTCGGCGTCCTCGCCTTCCTCGGACTGGTGCCCACCGCCGCTGCTAATTTCCTACGCGTGCTCGTGGTGCGCAGCGCCGGGCCGGTCTTCATGTCACTGGTCAACTATCAGGTACCGGTCTGGTCCATCTGCCTTGGCGCATTGATCCTCAGCGAACCCCTGCCCCCTTCCCTGATCTGGTCCCTCGCCCTGATCCTCTGCGGTGTCGCCGTCAGCCAGTTCGGCGCGCTGAAACGGCTCTTCATGCAAACCGCCTCTTGATTCCAAATGGATTAAAATCCTCGCCGAAGGCTCCGGCAGTGCGTCCTGATCAGACCTCTTGGCGCGGCACCTTTACGCCGCGCCAAGTCATGCCCGAATAAATCGAATGCGCGTCAGCGCACCTTCAGATCTCGACGGCCTGCGTCACGGCATCTACGACCGAATTGACCGCCTGCGCCATCAACGCTGCATCCTCATGCTCGGCCATGACGCGCACCAAGGGCTCTGTGCCCGACTTGCGGATCAGCAAACGCCCCTTGCCTGCCAAATCAGCCTCGGCCTGGGCAATCGCGGCCTGCACATGTGCATCCTCCAACGGCACCTGGCCCGCTGAAAAACGGACATTCATCAAAAGTTGCGGCACGGGATCAAAGTTGTTCAGCAGCTCTGACGCTTTTTTGCCTGATCGCACAACTTCGGCCAGAAATTGCAACCCTGCCATCAAACCATCGCCCGTGGTGGCATGGTCCGTCATTACGATATGGCCCGACTGCTCACCGCCCAGATTGAATCCGCCCTCGCGCATACGTTCGACCACATAGCGATCTCCCACAGCCGTGCGCTCCAGATTGACGCCGTGGCCTTGCAGAAAGTGCTCTAGCCCAAGATTGCTCATCACCGTGGCGACAAGCGCATTGTTCGCCAGCCGCCCCTCAGCGGCCCACCGCGACCCCATCAGCGCCATGAACTGGTCGCCATCGCCGACCTTGCCGGTTTCGTCGATCAAGATCACCCGATCCGCATCCCCGTCCAGACAGATGCCCAAATCCGCCCCGTGGCTCACAACGGCGGCGGCAGCCATCTCGGGGTGGGTCGAACCGCAATTCTGGTTGATATTGTGACCGTTGGGCTTCACGCCCACTTCGACCACCTCTGCCCCCAGTTCCCAAAGGGTTTCGGGGGCCACGCGGTAGGCCGCACCATTGGCGCAATCCACCACGACTTTCAGACCATCAAGGCTCATCTGCCGCGGAAACGACGATTTCACCCGCTCCACATAGCGGAATCGCCCGTCATCGATCCGCTTTGCCCGCCCGATCTGATCGGCAGCGTTCAGATCAACCCCGTTGTCGACCAACGCTTCAATCTCAGCCTCGACCTGATCGCTCAGCTTGAATCCGTCAGGCCCGAAAAACTTGATGCCGTTGTCCGTCGCAGGGTTGTGGCTGGCCGAAATCATCACCCCCAGATCAGCCCGCATCGACCGTGTCAGAAGACCCACCGCCGGGGTCGGCACTGGCCCCAGCAAAAGCACATTCATGCCTGTCGAGGTAAGCCCCGCCGTGAGCGCGCTTTCGAACATGTAGCCCGACAGGCGGGTGTCCTTGCCGATCACCACACGGTGCACGCCCGACCGGCTTTGTCCGAAATAACGCCCGACCGCCGCGCCAATGCGCAAAGCGTTCTCGGCTGTCATCGGATAGATATTGGCTTGGCCCCTGACGCCGTCCGTCCCGAAAAGCTTTGTCATAAAATACTCCCAAAATATGCTGCATGCCAAAGGGCTACCGCCTGGCGCGTCTCGCGCACATCATGCACACGGATCATCTGGACCCCCTGAGACAATCCTGCAAGCCCTACGGCAAGAGACCCTGCCGTGCGGTCCCTTGGTTCGGGGGCCTCGCCGATCGTTCCAATGAATTTCTTGCGCGACACCCCCAACAACAGGGGTGTTCCCAACATATGGTAAAGGCTGATCCGCGCAAGCAGTGCCAGATTGTGCTCCTGCGTCTTGCCAAAACCGATCCCCGGATCGGCAAGGATCGCCCCGCGCGGAATCCCCGTCATTTCAAGCGCTGCGATCTGGCCCTCCAAGGCGTCATAGACGTCCAGTAGCACGTCGTCATAGCTGGGATTCAGATGCATCGTGGCAGGGTCGCCCTGCGCATGCATCACGCAGACCGGCAGCCCATGCTTTTGGCAAAACGTGGCCAGGCCGGGATCAAAAGTAAAGCCGGACACGTCGTTGACCAGATTTGCCCCCATCCCGATTGCCGCTTCGGCCACGGCGGCCTTGCGCGTGTCGATGGAAATCGGCAGGTCCATTCCGGCCGCGCGCAACGCCGCGATTACCGGCGCGGTGCGGTTGATTTCTTCCTGTGGCGCGACGTCAGCGGCACCGGGGCGGGTGGATTCACCGCCGATGTCCAGCATGTCCGCCCCTGCCGCCTGCATGGCTTGTCCGGCAGCAACGGCATCGCCAATGTCTGCATGCTGCCCACCATCGGAAAAACTATCCGGCGTCGTGTTAAGAATCCCCATGATCTGCGGCCGCCCCATGGAAAGCCCCGCAATGTCGGGTCTGGCTGCCGTCAGGCGGCCAAGAATGGGCGCAGGGACCTGATCAGCGTCGATGATCCGTGCGGGCGCATTGCGTGACAGGACTTCGACATGGGTAAACCACCCCCAGCCACCTGCCAAGGTCAGGGCTGCATCGGGGCGCGCAGGGCCGATTTGCACGAGGGGTCTGTAGTAAAGCATCATCAAATCACAGTTTTTCTTGCGTCGCCGCCAGCGCCCGCAAGGGCACCGATGCGTCGGCGGGCAGATCAGCGCCAATCACCAACATCTCGGTCGCATCAAAGGTTGCTGCGAACCACGCGGCAAGGGCGACCGCATCGCGCGGCTGCGCCGACGGCGTATCAACACTGTCCAACACGATTTTCGACGGTGCCCACACCGATGTCTGGCCGTTCTTCATCGCCCAGTCCAGCTCCGTCCGGGTGGCAACGACAACGCAGCGGTTGTCCTTGGACGCCAGAACCCAAGCATTTTGTTCAATCGCCAAAAGATCAATCCGCCGCTGCGCCATCTTATGCGCGACTTGCGGGGCTGCGGTGTCAGAGGCACCAACACACAGGATCAAGGGCCGGCCCATCTGTTCAAGTTGGTCCAGCCAGCCGGTCAAATGGGGCGACGCAATGGCTTCATTGCTCAGATAGACCAATTCGGGATGCGGGACTTCGGCGGCAGCAGCGCGCTGTTCGGGTACATCGTCGCGCGCGCGTACAATTTCGACCCCCAAGGCACCCGGTCCACGGTCCAGCTTTTCAATCCTCACGAAGACTCGTATCGCCTGACGCTCCAGCAAGATCCGGTCGGCGACACGTTCGGCCAAGGTTTCAAGCAGATTCAACCGTTCGGCCGCAAGCTCATAAGCGATGGCTTCGGTGACGCGGTCATAGGAAAGAATACGATCGACATCATCCTCGGCGGGGCTGGTCAGTGGCTGGACTTCGACGACGACGTTAAAGCAAATTCGCTGGGTGACACCACGTTCGGCCTGAAAGGCACCGATTTCGACCTCGACGATGTGATCGCGCAGTGAAATCCGGTCCAGCGGTTCAGGGCCGGCGGTCGCGACCGCACGTTCAGAGGGATGCGCGAAGGCAAGCCTGGTATCAGTGGTCATGGTTTCGGCCTTTGCTGTGTCACGCTTTTGACAGTCCTAAACCGTCAGGGCGCGTTTACCAAAGCCGGTGGCGGCTGGCCAGCCACCAAAGGCGACATGAAGGCCGTTCAGTTGGAGGCCGTTTGTACGCCATCGCGGTAAAACAGGTGCACGCCAATCTTGGCAGTGCGGGTAAAGACCCGCGACCAGCGCGGTTTTACGGCAGTCGTGTGGTAGTAAGTTGCGCCATCCGTAATCGACGGAACTGCACCATCCAATGTGGCACGCGCAATCTTGGCCACCTGCGCAAAGGCTTTCGGCTCTGCAATCACTTCGGCATAGCCGTCACAGGTATAGGTGAACTGGCAGCGGAATTTCTTGCCGGTGCCCTGATTGATCACACTGCACAGCGACCCTGGAAAACGCGCCGACTTGACCCGGTTCATGATCACTTCGGCAACGGCGAATTGCCCTTTGACGGTTTCGCCGCGCGCTTCGAAATAAAGCGCTTCCGACAAACAGCGCCATTGTTCGCCGCCCGACGCGGCGGGCTGGCTGGCCAGCCAGCTGCGGGTGAATTCGACATTGCCGGCCTTGTTGTTGGCAGCGATCATCTGTTCCAAACGCTCGCTTCCGACGGCGCGCAGTCCTTTTGTCTCAATCTCGGCCAAAGATTTTGCCTGTTGGGAGTTCGCAAATGCGGACATCGGAGCCATCAGGGAGATGGCTAAAAATACGTTAACGGCTAGCTTGGTGATCGAACGCATATAGCGCCTCGCAGGTCTGTTTCAGTCTTGGCCAGTTATCCAGCAACAGACCTTGCGTAAACCCTAATGAACATAATCTGGCGGGAACCCGCCCAGTCAATCAACATGTTGTACCTAAAGGTCGCTTAACCCAATATCTTGTGGCTAATGGCAAGTTGCGCTGCTGCCAGACGTGCCACCGGAACGCGAAATGGCGAACAGGAAACATAATCAAAGCCAGCTGCACGGCAAAATGCAATCGATTCGGGGTTGCCCCCATGTTCGCCACAGATTGACAAAGTGATGCCAGGACGCGCCGCCCGACCGCGGGACGCACCCAGTTGCAACAGCTCTCCCACGCCATCCTGATCCAGCATGTGAAACGGATCCTCGGGGAACACCCCCTGCTGCACATAGGTCGACATGAAACGGCCCGCATCATCGCGGCTAAGCCCGTATGTCATCTGCGTCAGGTCGTTCGTGCCAAAGCTGAGGAACGAACAATGCGGCGCAATTTCACCCGCCCGCAGGGCTGCACGGGGCGTTTCGACCATGACACCCAGACGATAGGTGAAATCGGCCCCCCGTTCATTGCGCACCGCCGTGGCGATCCTGTCGATACTGGTCTTGACCAGTTCGACCTCGCGTTTGGCGGATACCAGCGGGATCATGATTTCGGGCACGACAGGATCGCCGTCACGGCTGGCCTCGATCGTGGCTTCGAAAATCGCGCGGGCCTGCATTTCGTAGATTTCGGGCACCGTCACGCCAAGCCGCACGCCGCGCAGCCCCAACATGGGGTTGTATTCCGACATCGCCTCGATGCGGCGGGTCACCACAGACAACGGCAAGGCAAGCGCCTCGGCCAGATCGCGCTGACCTGACCGGCTGGCGGGCAAAAATTCGTGCAACGGCGGATCGAACAGGCGGATGCACACCGGCTGCCCCTGCATGATACGGAAAAGCTGAATGAAATCATCCCGCTGCATCGGCAGCAGCCGTTCCAGCACCGCGCGGCGTTCGTCCCCGCTGTCGGCAAAGATCATCTCTCGCATCACGGTCAGGCGGCTGGGGTCAAAGAACATGTGTTCTGTGCGGCACAAGCCGATGCCGTGGGCGTTGAAATTCCGCGCGGTCTGCGCATCGGCGGGCGTGTCCGCATTGGCGCGAATGCCGATATCAGCGGTCTCCTCGGCCCAGTCCATCAGCTTTTGGAAGGTCGCGTCCAACAGCGCCTCCAGCATCTCTGCGGCCCCAGCCAACACTTCGCCCTTGGTTCCGTCAATCGTGATTTCGTCACCCGCCTTGAACACGCGGCCATCGGGGGCGATGATCTGCCCCTTGGCCAGATCGAACCGCATCGAAGACGCCCCAACCACACATGGCAGCCCCATGCCGCGCCCGATCACAGCGGCGTGGCTGGTGATCCCGCCGCGTTCCGTCAACACGGCCTGCGCAGCATGCATCCCGCGAATATCCTCGGGCGAAGTTTCGCGCCGCACCAGAATACAAGCCTCCCCCCGGGAAGCGCTGGCTTGGGCATCATTGGCGTTGAAAACGATCTTGCCCGTCGCGGCACCCGGACTTGCGGCGATGCCCCGCCCGATCACGTCCCGCTTGGTGCGCGGATCGACCTGCCGGTGCAGCAATTCGGTCAGCGTGCGCGGCTGCACCCGCATCAATGCTTCCTCGCGAGAGATGATGCCCTCGTCCGCCAGCGCCACGGCGATCCGGACGGCGGCCCGCGAAGACCGCGACACACGCACACCATCGAGGATGAACAGCTCTCCGTCCGAAAGCACGAATTCAAGCTGCATTTCGGCGCGCAGTTTGACCCGCATCAATTCGGCATGCTGCTTCAATGTCTCAAAGGCTTCGGGGGCATGATCCTCAAGCGATGGGCCGCGCGGATCGCGGGTCAGATACATCGCATCCGCATCCCCCTGTAACGCGTCGCGCCCCTGTGACTGGCTGAGGTAGCGCCCGGTGATTTGCGGCAAACCGCTGTCGCTGTCGACCAGCTGCAACACGCCGGACCCGCACATCCCCGTGCCGACGCCAAACGCCATCTGCTGCACGATCAGACCCAGCCCGGCATCCGCTGGGGCCCCCTTGGCCTGACGCAACAGCCGTGCCGACGTGCCTTCCCAGGCGCGGGCCATAGAGCTAAGCACAGCGGTAAGCTGGGTCACGCGGTCCTGGGGGAAAGTCTCTTCGGTCTCAAGCTCGTAGGCGCGCAACGATTGCTCAAGCGCATCGCGCCCGTCGCCGATCACATCGTCGAACATGTCGGGGTCCAGACGGGCAACGTTCACCGCATAGGATTGCACGAACCGCGTATAGAGCGCCGACGCCGGCCCTTCCCCCATGCGTGCGCAATATTCCGCATAGCGATCGTCGTTCATGCCGATGTTCAACACCGCGCCCGGGCCACCCCAATCGGGGTCCTGGCTGGAGGGACGCACGCACAAAAGCGCGTCTTGGGGGAATTCATCGGCCACTTCCTGCAGGTCGGGCATCTTGCCGCCCGCGATGTCGTGAACCGCGTCAAAGGGCAGTGCAACCGTGCGCGGGACCGGCAGATTCAGACGCACCAGCCGCTGCAGACATTTCGCACGCCCGCCGTGGGTATCCGTGGCGATCGGGGCGGTCTGGGTCACCAATGTTGTCATGGGGGGTTCCTGCACTGCGGCACCTTTTCATATCCGCACAGCATAAGCCTTCGACATTGGCTGGCAAGGCTTCATGCGCCCTGCCAGACCAAAGAGGCCTGCGTCAGCCGTCGATCTTGGTCAGGTCCGCGACCGAGGTACAAATCGTGCGGATACGGCTGAGAAGGTTCAAGCGGTTGCGCCGCACGGTGCCGTTGTCAGAATTCACCTGAACCGCATCAAAGAACGCGTCAATCGGAGCGCGCAGGGATGCCATCGCGGACATCGCGGCCGTGAAATCCTGCGCATCCATCGCCGGATTGATCTGCGCTTCGGCAGCGTCAAGGGCGGCGAACAACGCGCGTTCCTCGTCGGTTTCGGCGAATTTGATATCCGCACCGAAGGAGTATTCGACCCCATCCGCCGTCTCTGCCTGCGACAGGATGTTGTTGGCGCGTTTGAAGCCCTGGATCAGGTTTTCACCGTCATCGGTTTTCAGCGTCTCGTTCAGCGCCTTGGCCCGTTTGACCAGCAACGTCAGGTCATCATTTCCCGGCATCGCGATGCAGGCGTCGATGATGTCGTGCCGGATGCCTTTGTCCTTTAGGTAGACCTTGAGGCGGTCATGGAGGAAGGAGAGGAGATCGCCACTTTTGGCAGGAACGGCTGTCTCCAGTTTCGCGATATCGTCAGTGGGCGCTTTTTTATCATTCCGGTGAATGAAAGCCTGAAAGGCCGAAGCGAAAACACCGTGTTTTGCAATCTCATGCAGCAAGTCTTCGACGTGGTGGTCTTCGAGGCCGGGCATGACCTTGCGCTTGTTACGCACCAACTGCGCGGCATGCAGATGGTCCAAAGGCACATGCAGGTCGTTTTCAACCAAAATCCGGATCACACCCAAGGCCGCACGCCGCAGCGCAAAGGGGTCCTTCGACCCTGTCGGCTTTTCATCAATCGCCCAGAAGCCTGTCAGCTTGTCGATCTTTTCGGCCAGTGCCACGGCAATGGAAACCGGTGCCGTTGGCACATCATCCGACGGGCCAAGCGGCGCATAGTGATCTTGCGCGGCGGCAGCGATGGCACCGGATTTACCAGCGGCTTTCGCGTAATAGCTGCCCATAAGCCCCTGAAGTTCGGGGAATTCATAGACCATTTCGGACGACAGATCGGCCTTGGCGAACCGCGCGGCCTGACGGGCCTCGTCAGCGTCGGCACCGACCATGGGGGCCAACTCGCCCGCCAGCGCTTCCATGCGCGAGATCAGTTCGGCCTGTGTGCCCAGCTTGTTGTGGAAGGTGACATTGGACAGACGGTCGACCCAGACCTGCATGCCTGCGTCAGACTGTGCGATGCGCAGGTCGTTTTCCCAGAAGAATTTGGCATCCGACAAGCGCGCGGAAAGCACTTTTTCATTGCCCGCAAGGATCGTCGCGCCATCGTCGGCGGTGGTCCGGTTGGCGACAGTGACAAAGCGTTCGATCCGTCCGGTCTTGGGGTTGCGCACGGAAAAGAACTTTTGGTGTTCTTTCATCGAGGTCTGCAAAACCTCGGGCGGCAGATCAAGGAAATCATCGCCGATCCGGCCCATCAGAACCACGGGCCATTCCACCAGACCTGCGACCTCGGCCAGAAGGCCTGCGTCTTCGACCACTTCGAGCCCGTTGGCAAAGGCCATGTTGGTCGCATCATGCCAGATCGCATCGCGGCGTTCGGCAGGGTCCAGCACCACGAAGGCGCGTTTAAGCTTTGCAGTGTAGTCGTCGAAACTGCTGACAGTGATCGCACCCGGGGCAAGGAAACGGTGCCCGCGCGTCGTGGCCCCGGCGTCGATCCCGTCAACAGTCATCGGCACGACCTGCGCGCCGTCTTCGGCAGAAAGGATGCACAGGATCGAATGCAGCGGACGGACCCACCGCAGAGTGCCGGTACCCCACCGCATGGATTTCGGCCATGGGAAATTGCGGATGGTGGTTTCAAGCACCTCGGCCACGATGTCGGCTGCGGGGCGGCCGGGTTTCCTGATCATCGCGAACAGGATGTTGCCCTTGGGCGTCTCGCGTTCCTCAAGCTGGTCGCGGGTCAGGCCCGCGCCGCGCAGGAACCCTTCGATGGCTTTTTCTGGCGCGTCGGCCTTGGGGCCTTTGCGTTCTTCGGTGATGGACGGGCTGGCATCAAGCATGCCTTGCACGGTCAGCGTCAAACGGCGCGGGGTTGAGAACGCGGCGGCAGAAGCATAAGTCAAACCGGCCTCGACCAAGCCGTTGGTGACCAGCTTTTTCAGATCATCTGCGGCCCGCGCCTGCATGCGTGCGGGGATTTCTTCGGAGAAAAGCTCAATCAGCAGGTCGGGCATGGGGTGGTACCTTTCGGGGGCCGCGTAGGGAATGGGGCCTTGGATTTTTTGCGCTTCGCGCGAGGATATTTAAGAGCCAGAGAAGAGCGGATTACTGCGCTGGCAGGTCGGGGCATGCTTCGCCAACGACGGTGCCGTCATAGGCCTTGTCACCGCAGTCGTTGAGTTCATGCCAGATGTAGCCACGCCCGTCAGACGTGATCGCCACGATCCGGTCAACACCGAAGTGGATGTTCTTCTGGCTCAGGAATGTGAGGGCCGTGCCCGCCTCGATTTCGGCACCGATGGCCCCTGCGTCGAAGCAATCGAACCAGCCCGGCGCGTTGCGCGGGTCGACCTTGTCGCTGACCACATAGGTTTCGGTCAGCATCGCAAGGCTGAGAGGCGTTTCAAAGCAGGCACGGTAGCGGATCGGCGAGCTGTCGGCGTCGATGGCGCGGAAGTTTTCCGACGGGATCGTCTCGGGCGCGTTGGTGGAAAGTGACACCAGTTCGACGCCTTGTGCGGGCATGGCAACCTCGCGATAGTAGCCGTAGACCTGAAGATAATAGAGCGTGATGCCCGCAATGGCTGCTGCGACCAAGATGACGCCTCCTACGATTTTACCGTTCATGCGGCATCCTCGGACCAGCCACCGGCGCGGGTCTGGACGAAGGCGTCGGCGCAGGCTTTGGCCAATGTGCGCACGCGTCCGATATAGGCCTGGCGTTCGGTGACCGAGATCACGCCGCGCGCGTCGAGAAGGTTGAAGATGTGGCTGGCTTTGATGCATTGGTCGTAGGCGGGGTGCGCCATGATGATGCGCTTGCCGGTCTTGGGGTCTGTCGCGCCCTGCGACAGGATCGACTGGCATTCGTTTTCCGCCTCGACGAAGTGGTCAAGCAACACCTCGGTGTTGGCCACGTCGAAATTCCAGCGCGCGTATTCTTCTTCGGTCTGTTTGAAGACGTCGCCATAGGACAGCGGGATGGGCGCATCAGGATCGTTGAAGGGCATGTCCATCACATGGTCCACGCCAAGGACATACATGGCAAGACGTTCAAGGCCATAGGTCAGTTCGCCCGAAACCGGGTGACAGTCATGGCCGCCGACCTGCTGGAAATAGGTGAACTGGGACACTTCCATGCCGTCGCACCAGACCTCCCAGCCCAGCCCCCATGCGCCCAGCGTCGGGCTTTCCCAATCGTCTTCGACAAAACGGATGTCATGCAGGGCCATGTCGATGCCGATGGCCTGAAGGGAGCCGAGGTAAAGCTCCTGGAGATTGGACGGGCTGGGTTTGATCAACACCTGGTATTGGTAGTAGTGCTGCAAGCGGTTGGGGTTTTCGCCATAGCGCCCATCGGTCGGACGACGGGAGGGTTGCACATAGGCCGCGGCCCAGGGGTTGGTGCCAAGCGCGCGTAATGTGGTGGCCGGATGGAAGGTGCCTGCGCCCACTTCCATGTCGTAGGGTTGCAGAATCGCACACCCCTGCCGCGCCCAGTATGTCTGGAGGGCGAGGATGATTTCCTGAAATGAACGGGGGCGCTGGACCGGGTCGGACATGGGATATTTGCCTTTGCTGCTGCGCGCCTTTCCTACGGCGCGCGGTGCCAAGGGTCAATTGGCAGCTTTGTGATGAATTGACGCGCAAGAAGCATGGCATTTTACATGCAATCCTGTTTTATCTATCGCAACTTTAAATCCGTGAGAGCACAATCCCTATGACGCGACTGTT
Organism: Roseobacter sp. GAI101; assembly: GCF_000156335.1. Lineage (GTDB taxonomy): Bacteria > Pseudomonadota > Alphaproteobacteria > Rhodobacterales > Rhodobacteraceae > Sulfitobacter. Next base: position 103,096 of record NZ_DS999213.1, on the reverse strand, counting down.
TGTGGCCCTTTTTGCCGCCCTTTTCCTTGTACCTTTTATCGCGCAAGCCCAATCCGCAGACGACGTCGTGTGGATTCAAATCGAAGCACAGCCCAACCTTGCCACGGCCACGCAACGCGCCCGTGCCTACGGGAATACGCTTGAGGATGTGAACGGATTTTCGCTGGGCGGCGGCTGGTACGCCATCGCCGTCGGGCCCTACCTTCGGTCGGATGCGGAACAATTGCTGCGCGGCTATCTGCGTGACGGTCTGATCCCGCGCGACAGTTATGTGCAGGTGTCGCAGCGGTTTCGCCAGCAGTTCTGGCCGGTGGGCGTGAACGTGCTGAACATCCCACAGACTGCGCCGGTCGAACCATCCGGGACTGCAGCCCCCGTCGCGCCTGCAGAGCCAGCGCAAACTGCAGAGATTACCGAGCAGCCGCAATTGCCTGAACCATCGGCCGATGAAACCCAGGCAGAGGCACGGCGCAACGAACGCAACCTGACACAGGACGACCGTGAAACCTTGCAAGTTGCCCTGCAATGGGCCGGTTTCTACAACAGCAGCATTGACGGGGCATTCGGCCGGGGCACGCGTCAGTCCATGGCGGATTGGCAAAGCGCCAATGGCTATGAAGTGACGGGCGTTTTGACCACCCTGCAGCGGGCTGCATTGCTCGAGAAATACAATGCGGTCCTTGACGGGCTGGGATTGCAGCTTGTCCGCGATGCACGGGCAGGTATTGAGATCACCATGCCGACAAAGCTGGTTAGCTTTGCCACCTACGAGCCGCCTTTTGCGCAGTACAACGCCACCGGCGATATCAACGCGCGGGTTCTTCTGATCAGCCAGGAAGGCAATCAGGACACGCTGTTCGGCCTTTATGACGTGATGCAAACGCTTGCAATCGTGCCGCCCGAAGGCCCGCGCGAACGCAGGTCCAACCGGTTCGAACTGATCGGCGAAGATGGCCGGATCGTCAGCCAGACCCAAGCCTATCTTGAGGATGGTCAGATCAAGGGCTTTACGCTGATCTGGCCCGCGGGCGACGAAGACCGCCGCCGCCGCGTGTTTGCCGAAATGACCAAAAGCTTTACCCGGCTGCCGGGCGTTCTTGACGCAGCCGCGGGCGGGGGCGACGATCAGGCGATTGACCTTGTGTCAGGGCTGCAAATCCGGCTGCCGAAAATTTCGCGCTCCGGTTTCTTCGTCGACGGCAACGGCACCGTCGCCACCACCATTGAGGCGCTGCAAAGCTGTAGTCGGGTCACATTGGATGACGACACAGAGCTGGACATGATCGTGAATGATACGGCCAGCGGCATCGCGCTTCTCAAACCGCGCAGCCCATTGGCACCGATCGAAGTGGCCAACTTCAATACCGTCCCGCCGCGGCTGCAATCCGAAATCGCCGTGGGCGGTTTTCCCTACGCAGGCGTGCTTGGGGCGGCGACAGTCACCTTCGGGGCCCTGGCGGATGTACGCGGCTTGCAAGGCGAAGAGAACATTGCACGGCTGGAACTGGCAACGCAGGCCGGCGACGCAGGTGGGCCGGTGTTCGACAGCGACGGCCGGGTGCTGGGAATGTTGCTGCCCCGTGCCGGTGGCGCGCAGCAATTGCCCGATGACGTCAACTTTGCCGTCGAATCAACAGCAATTGCGGCTGTCGCGCAATCGGCAGGCATCGCGGTTCAGACAGCGGCGACGACAGGGTCACTGAAGCCCCAGGACCTGCGCGAAAAGGCGAAAGGTATGACCGTCCTAGTTAATTGCTGGGAGTGAAGCTTGATATCGGGACCGGAACTTACAAAAACTCCGGCCCCGATACATTCGAGAAAATCGATTAGCCCGTGATCTTCGGCGTCAGATAGATCAGCGTGGGGCGATCCGCTTTGAACGCTTTGTCCAATGCCCCGCGCAGGCTCTCCAGACTTTGGGGTGCGGCGGACAGCGCCCCGAACGCTTCGGCCAGTTTGCAAAAATCAGGGTTATGCGCGATGACCGCATTCGGCGCGATTTGCGCACGGGTCATGCTGTCTTCGATCTCGCCCAATTTGCCGTTGTCCCACAGGATGATCGGCAGCGGCAGACCCAGTTCGACCGCGACGCCCAGTTCCTGCATTGTGTAGTGGAACCCGTAGTCGCCGATGATTGCCATCGTCGGCAAACCCGGCCTGCCGATCGCCCCGCCAATCGCTGCAGGCGTCGCATAGCCCAAAGTGCCAAAGCCGGTCGGGTGATGCCAATGGCCCGGCCGATCCATGTCCCACACCTCTTGGGCGACATAGGCAATCTGGGTCATGTCGGAATAAATCATCGTATCTGCCGGAACCGCTGCACGCAGGGCATCGCACACCTCGACCAGTCCGGGCCGTTCGGCCTGCACCTGCCCCCGAAACGACGCTACCTGCGCAGCGACTGTATCGGTGTCCCAAAGGAACGGCTTGTCCTGTGGCCACGCCTCAAGACGGCGGGACAGATCATCGAAAAACATCTGCGCCCGGGCGTGGACGGCTACATCGCCAGCGCGGGTTTCCGCCAGCACGCTTGCGTCGATGTCGACGCGGACCATGGGGCAGTCGTGCCCCAGTTCGGGCCGCCACAGGTCCACCTCGGCCAATTCCGTGCCGATGGCCAGCACCAGATCGGCCTGCGCGAAAACCTGCGCGCTGCCGGGCCGCGCGAGGCACGCGCCAAGACAGTGTTCGTCCGCAGCGTCGACGGCTCCTCTCCCGGCATAGGTCGTGACGACAAGCGCACCGGCCTTCCGCAAAATCCCCGGAATAGCAGCGTTCGGACCTGCACCACCGCCCAGCACGAAGACGGGTCTTTCTGCGGCGTTCAAAAGAGCTTCGATCCTGTCCATCTGGCCGAACTGCGCGGCTTGGGGCGTGTGATCAAGCGTTCCCTTTTCAGGTGCTGCGGCGGCATCTGATCCCAGCACGGCGATCGGCACCTGAATATGCTTGGACCGCGCGCGCGACGTGTCGAATTCCACCAGGGCGCGGTCGATCAGCTGATAGGCCGCATCCGCCGTGCGCGCTTCAAAAGACCAGTCGCAAACTGTTTCTGCTGCCGCGCGCTGGTCTTTCATCTGATGCAGCTGGCCCTTGCGCGCCGCCGTTTCGTCCAGACAGCTCGAGATCACCAGAACCGGCACCGAATCGCTGTAGGCCTGCCCCATCGGGGTCATGATATTGCACAGGCCCGGCCCCGTGATCACATAGGCCATGCCGGGCTTGCCCGTCGCGCGCGCATAGCCATCCGCCATAAAGCCGGCCCCCTGTTCGTGGCGCGCCAGCACATGGGTCAGGCCGGCTTCTTCGATGCCGCGGTACATTTCTTGATTATGCACCCCCGGAATGCCGAAAATCACCTCGACCCCGCGATCCTTCAACATATGCGAAATCTGCGCGCCCAAGGGGCGGGTTTGAGCATCTGACATTTAAGCTCTCCAGAACTTGAAAGTGAAAATCACGTAAACTGCCATAAGTTCCAACCGCCCGATCAGCATCGCTGCGGTCAGAATCCATTTGGCTGTATCGTTGAGTGTGCTGAAGTTTCCCGAAGGCCCGATGATATCCCCCAGACCGGGCCCGATATTGGCCAGCGCCGCCCCTGCCCCTGACACCGATGTGACGAAATCCAGCCCCGTCATGCTTAACGCCACGGCCACCAGCCCGAATGTAAGCGTAAAGAACATGAAGAACGACATGACCGAGATCATGACATCGCCGCTGATCGGTCGGCCGTCATAGCGTGGCGTAAAGACACCGTGGGGCGAACGGATCCGCTGTAGCTGGGCGCGGACCGATGCAAACAAAAGCTGATAGCGGAAGATCTTGATCGAACAGGCGGTCGACCCCGCGCAGCCGCCGATCAGACCTGTAAAGAAGAACAGCGCCACCGGGAACGACCCCCAGGTCATGTAATCGACCGACGCGTACCCCGTGCCCGAAATGATCGAGGTGATGTTGAACAGGGATTCGCGCAAGGATTGTTCCCAATGATGCGGGAAAACCCCTTGGATCGCCACAAAGACCACGCCCACAAGCACGATGATCGTCAAAAGGAACCCACGCACCTGCGGGTCGCGGTGCAGCGCCAGCGGTTGCCCGTTCAGCAGTTGCACGTAGCGTACAAAGGGCAACGCGGCGAGGCACATGAAAAAGGACGCCGCATATTCGGCGTTCCCGGAAAACTGCCCGAAAGAAGCATCATAGTTGGAAAACCCGCCCGTCGACACCGTGGTCAGGGCATGAACCGTCGCATCGAACAAATTCATCCCCAACGCCAGATAGGTCAACACGCAGGTGAAGGTCAGCCAAAGGTAGATCCCCGAAATCTGGGTCGCAATCTGGCCCGCACGTGGCAGGATCTTACCCAGGGTGTCGAACGCCTCGGACTTGAAAATCTGCATCCCGCCCACGCGAAGTTCGGGCAGGAAAACCATCGCAACAACGATGATACCGATCCCGCCAAGCCATTGCAGAATACCGCGCCACAGCAGCAGGCCCTTTGGTAAGTCATCAAGGCCGGTAAAAACCGTCGATCCTGTCGTGGTCAGGCCCGACATGGCCTCGAACACCGCATCGACAAAGCGCGCTTCGGTGGCCCCCAGCATAAAGGGCAGCGCGCCGAACAAGGGCAGCATCACCCAAACGCCTGTCGTCAGCAAAAAGGTCTGCTGGATGGTCAGCCCTTCTTTGATGCCATTGGCGCAAGCCAGCGCGATCAGACTGCCGCCGAGGAATGTGATCAGCCCTGCTTCGACAAAGACGGGCCAGTGCCCGCGCCCTTCGGCAATGTCCATCAACATCGGTGCAACCATCGCAATGCCAAGCACCGCAACCAACAGGCCGATTACATATCCAACGGGGCGCATGTCCAACATAGGGCGCAGGGTTGGCGCGGCAGCGCGTCGCTGTCAAGGATCAGGCTGGTAAGAAACGAAAAACGGCCCGGACTGTGATCAGTCGGGCCGTTGTTTCACGTAGATGCGACGCATCTTACATGTAGTACAGATCACGAAAGACGTGGTGGACCAGGTTTTCGCGCTTCAGGTTCATCGCGTCCAGTTCCTCGTCTGTTTTTGCTTCCAAACGGCGCAGATATTCAACGCGGCCGTTCATTGTGCTTGCGGTCCCGATGGTGGTGCCGATGGAAACGAAGAATGCGCCGATGGATGTCAGAACGGATTTGAAGCCGTCAAAGCTGTTGTGCGCGTATGTGTTGATGTAGGCCATGTGTTACCTCAAATAATGTTGGCTCTTGGTGCCGGTGGCTCCCTTGACACCCAACATAACCTATTCAGGTGGAATGAGAATTGCCGTTTCTGCATGGCAGCATCCCGATCGCGCTGCACCGCAGCACAACTGATTTCAAAAAACAGGCAACCCACGCAAAAAGCCGCACAAAACATGTGCGGCTTTAAAACTCCACTCCAAGGCCGGTACCGAACGGGATGTCTGGTCAGCCGACGTGAAATAAGGTGCTGAACAACTTGGGGTCGATACTTTGCGCGGCGAATGTATCGCCTTCGGTCAGAATACTGATCGCGTCATGGCTGTGCAGGCTTTCCTGATGGCTGGCGATCACGCGGAAATCACCGATGCGCGGATCGGCTTGCAACTGTTCGCAAAACAGCCGCGCAGCGTCTTCGACAAAGATCGGGTTCGCGGCATTCAATTCCGCAAAGGCCTGTTCATCCTCGCGCTTGACCATCACTTGCGTTTCTGTCGGCACAGCACGCCGCGCGACTTCGATCAGGTCCTCGAACCAAAGACAATCCGCGTCGTAATTCACATCGACCGAAATTCGCGCGACCGACCTTTGCGAATGGGGGGTCGCCAACTGCCCCCGCGTTGCGCGGGCGTGTTCGGACAGTTCGAGGGAACAGGGACAGGTTGAGGAATAGACATAGTCAAGATGCATGATCTTCTTGCGCACCCCGGCCCTTTCTACCAATTCCAACGCAATGTCGTAATATTGATAACCGGACAGCCCAGACCGCAGGCTTTTGATCTTCATCGGAAAGGAAAAACGCATTTGGATGCGCGCGTCATAGCTTTCCAGATCAGCCTTGTAATCGTCCAGCGCGGCTTCCATCACCTCAAAGCTGAAGGTCGCATCGCCGTGCTTGTAGAAGCTGCGCATGATGCGGGACATGTTGATGCCCTTTTTATCCGCTTCAAGGCTGACCGATCCGGTCACCGAAGTCTCAAGCGTCAGATCGCCGTTGTCGCGGGTGTGAAACTGAACAGGCAGGCGGAAATTGGAGATGCCCACGTGTTGGATCTGCTGCTTCGCGCCTTTGATCAGGCTGGAGGGGCCGTTTTGCAGGTCGGGCAACGTCGCCTTGTAATTGTCACCGACCGCGAAATCATCGGGATAGACCCGGCTGAAATCCGGGTAATCCTCGACGTTTTTCAGAAGCCGCGCCAAAGACGGGTCCAGCGCGTCAATCTCGGTCTGGCTGGCGTCGGACGCCCAGGCGCGCAACGTATCCAGCGCGGCAACGGCCGCGTCGCGGTCCGGCGCGACGGTCACAGGTGCGATGACGTTCATGATAAGGCCCCCCTTGGCAAGCTGTATCACATATAGGCCACCGATCAGACCGTTTCCAACATTCTGTCCGAAATATCGGACAGAATGCCGAAAAATTTATCCTGCGCGGTCCAGCGCCTGTTTCAGATCCGCGATCAGATCGCTTACGTCCTCGAGCCCCGCAGACAGACGCACGAGGCCGGGCGAGATGCCTAGGGTGTCTTTTTGATCCTGCGGCAAACGCTGATGCGTGGTGGTCGCCGGATGGGTTGCGATGGATTTTGCATCGGCGAAGTTATTGGAAATGCTCACAATCTCAAGCGCGTTCAGGAACTTAAAGCAGGCTTCCTTGCCGCCCTTCACCTCGATTGCCAACACGGTCCCGGCCGACGGTGCCTGCGTCAGGGCAAGCTCATGCTGCGGATGCGAAGGATGTGTGGGATAGCGCACGGCGCTTAGCATCGGGTGGCCATCAAGGGCCTGGGCCAGTTGCAGGGCTGCATCAGCCTGTGCACGCACGCGCAGGTCGATGGTTTCCAGCGCCTTCAGGTGCGTCCAGGCGGTAAACGGGTTCATCGCGCCGCCGGTGTGTTTCATATAGGCCTCGATCGGGCCGCGGACCAGTTCCTTGGACCCGCAGATCGCGCCCCCCAACAGACGGCCCTGCCCGTCCACATGTTTGGTCGTGGATATGATCGCGATGTCGGCACCGCATTCGCGGGCATAGGAAAACACCGGCGTGGCCATCGCGTCATCCGCCAGCACCAGCGCCCCAACGGCATGGGCCGCATTGACGACATGGCGCATGTCGACGACTTCAAGCGTCGGGTTCGAGATGCTCTCAAAGAACACCATCCGCGTGTCCGGACGAATGGCAGCGTCCCATGCGGCGTTGTCCGTACCGTCGATCAAGGTAACCTCGACACCGAACCGCCCAAGGATATCTTCGAGCACGTAAAGGCATGACCCGAACAGCGCGCGGGCCGCGACCACATGATCGCCCGCCTTCAGCAACGCCGTCAACGCGCCGCTGACCGCAGCCATGCCGGACGTGCAGGCAAAACAATCCTCATACCCCAACATCCCGGCAATCCGGTCTTCGAACATGCGCACGGTCGGGTTGCCGTAGCGGGCATAGATGAATTCATCGTCGGTCAGGGACTGAAACCTTGCCTCGGCTTGCTCGGCACTGTCATAGATGAACCCTTGGGTCAGGAACATCGCCTCAGACACTTCGTTATACTGGCTGCGGCGGCTGCCCATATGAACGGCCTTGGTGCGCGGTTTCCAATCGTTGCTCATCTTTTTCTTCCTTCCGGCCCGCAGGATCGCGGACATAAAAAAACCCCAGACGCGGTCAAGCGAAAGGGGGCTTTCATCCTGACCTTTTAGCGGAATTTCGACAGGTCACCCTGCCCGTGGCCCGCAATCCGGTAACAAATCACCACGCCAGTCTGCTACGCCTGTGCGCGTGCGACGTCAACACCGTCACAGTGGTGTAACAAAGCTTTCATGAGCGGGTCATAGCCTTATGCCAACAAAGTCCCACAATATGTAGATAAAGGCCCCTCATGCCCCTGATCCGGTTGAACGTCAGCCCTGAAACGGGCCGCATCGCCGTACTCCTTTCGCCGCAATGCCCCCAGCGTGCGCTGGCATCGGCGGCGCGGGGCAGCGGCCCGATCACCCTGATGATCCATGGCTACAAGTACCAGCCCGGCTCAGTACGGCATTGCCCGCACAGGTCGATCTTTGACGCGCATACGGGCTGGCCTGCGCATTTGGGGATGACCGCCGGGGCCGGGCTGGGCGTCTGCTTTGGCTGGGCCGCGCGTGGATCCCTGGCACGGATGTTTGAAACGGCGCAGCAGGTGGGCAGGCAATTGGCGCAGGTTGTCATGACCTTGCACAGGGCCGCACCGCACCGCCCTGTCCATCTGATCGCCCATTCGATGGGGGCCGAAGTCGCGCTTTCGGCCTTGTGTCACTGTGACGAAGGGGCCGTGTCGCGGGTCGTGCTGATCACCGGGGCCAGTTTCCAAAGTCATGCCGCCCGCGCCCTGCGCAGCCCCGCTGGCAAAACCGCGGAAGTTTTCAACATAACAAGCCGCGAAAACGACCTGTTCGACTTTGTCTTTGAACGCCTGCTGGGCCAAGCCGCCGCCGACGACCGCGCCCTGGGCCAGGGAATTGCCGCGCCGAACGCGCTGAACATCCAGCTGGATTGCCCTGTGACACTGGCAGGGCTTGCCGCCCTTGGCTGCCCCATCGGCCCGCCCCAAAGCCATATTTGCCACTGGTCAGGCTACACACGCCCCGGCGCACTGGCATTTTATGCGCAACTTCTGGCGCAGCCGAATGTCCTGTCCCTGCCCCGCGTGGCGGACATGCTGCCGCCACAGCCTAGCCCGCGCTGGTCAAGACTCCCCCTTGCGAGCCTGACAAAAACACGCATCATGGGCCGACTTCCAGCTTAGGAGCGTGACCCAGTGACCCAGCCCATTGATCTTTATTATTGGCCCACGCCCAACGGCTGGAAAATCTCGATCGCGCTCGAAGAAATGGGGCTGCACTACACCACGCATCTGATCAACATCGGCGCAGGTGAACAATTCGCCCCGGAGTTTCTGAAGATCGCACCCAACAACCGGATGCCCGCGATCGTGGACCCGGACGGGCCGGACGGCGCGCCGGTTTCGATATTTGAGTCCGGCGCGATCCTGCAATACCTTGCGCGCAAGACAGGACAGTTCGGCGGGCGGACCTCGCGCGAACAAATCGCGGTCGAGGAATGGCTGATGTGGCAAATGGGCGGACTGGGGCCAATGGCCGGCCAAGCCCATCATTTCCTGAAATACGCCCCCGCTATGGACCCACCCAACGACCTGCCCTACGCAAAAGACCGTTACCGCGCCGAAACTGCGCGGCTTTACGGCGTGCTGGACCGGCAACTGACACTGCATGAATTCGTGGCCTGCGACCAGATCACAATCGCGGATTTTGCGATCTGGGGGTGGGCATCGCTGTGGGAAGGCCAGCAGCAAACGCTGGAGGACAAACCCCATATGGCGCGCTGGCTGGATGTGATGGGGGCGCGTCCGGGCGTACAGGCGGGGCGTGCGCTTTATGCTGAAAAGCGGGCGGATTTCCGCAGTGACAAGGGCGCGCAGTCAACGCTGTTCAAAAGTAAATGATGCTGCGTCGACCCTTGAAGGTTTGGACTGTCTGTGCCTGAAGCCCTGCAAAACGTTCAGTTTCTGGTCTACGCCGCGGGTGCCTGTTATGTGATGGGGCTGCTCATCATCAACCAGATCATCCTGCGTCTGCTGCTGATGTGCGGGACCGGATTTTACATCGTCTATTACGCCTTTGTCGCGGATCAACCCCTTTGGGAGGCGATCTATATCAGCGGCCTGATCGGCTGCGCCAATATGTTCGGACTGGTCGGGTTGCTGGCACGCAACTCGCGGCTGGCCATCCCGCGCGCGCACAGCGACATTTATCACAACTTCCCCGGCCTTCCGCCCGGTGATTTCCGCACACTGATGCGCCATGCAAAACGCTACAGACTGGACGCCCCGACCAAGCTGACCACCGAAGGTGCGCCGATGACGCGGATGTTCTACACCTTGTCCGGCGAAACCTGGATCACCAAGAAGCACGACAGTTTCATGATCCGCCCCGGTGTTTTCGTGGGCGAGGTCGCGTATCTGACGGATCAGCGCGCCTCGGCAACAACGGTGATGTCCAAAGGGTCGGAGATTCTGGAATGGTCCAGCGCCGACCTGCGGCGGCTGTCGCAGAAATCCACCCGCTTCAAAATGGCGCTTAACGCGACGCTGTCGGTGGATATGGCGCAGAAGGTCGCGTTTTCCATCGCCCCGTCCGAGGTCACATCACACCCCGATCAAGCGAAGGCGAACGTTCGGTCCGAGCGGGCCTGAAACCGGCCCCTAGTCCTTCTCCAACGCGTAAGCCTGAAACACCCTGCTTTGCGCCATGAAAAAGATGAACACCGCCGCCGTCAGTCCGAAGGTCTTGAAATAGACCCATGTTTCGGTGCTTGCGAAACGCCAGATGACTTCATTCGCCAGCGCCAGCCCGAAAAAGCACAGCATCAGGCGCTTGGTCAGAATCATCCAGCCCGCCTCCTGCAACGGCATCATCTCTTCCATCAGAAACTTGAGGTAGGATTGCCCGCGCAGCAGCCCGACGGCCAGAATCAGGCCGAACAGCAAATAGATCACCGTCGGCTTCATCTTGAAAAACCGCTCGTCGTTCAACCAGACCGACAGCCCGCCGAACACCGTCACCAGGATCACCGTTGCCACCTGCATCCGGCTCAGCTTGCCGGTCAAAAGCCAAAGGGCCGCCGTCGATGCGATCAGCAAAGGGACGAAAGCGGCCGTCACGAGGATGAAGCCGCTGTATTCGGTCCCGCCAATCGTGAAAACATCATCCTTGAAGTACATGTAGGCCACGAAAAAGAGCAGCACAGGCCCGAAATCGAGCGTTGATTTCACAATCGGATGGATCGCGCGTTTTTCAGTCATCGGGAACTCCTTCAGCCACCAATCTCAACTATCACAGCGCCCGCGGCAATCAATGCCATCAGCGCAATCCGGCGCGGGCCTACAGTTTCTTTCAACACCAGCCAACCGATCACCGCCGCAAACACGGTCGAAGTTTCGCGCAGAACCGCCGCTTCGCCGACCTTGTCCAGCCGTGTGGCCATCATGATCGCGCCAAAGCTGAAGAACGCCACGATGCCACCCGCCATTCCCCGTGTCATCAAAGGGCCAAGTGCGGGCCGATTGTCCATGCGCTGCCAGCGACGGGCAGCGATAAAGGGCATCACCACACCGTCGATCATGAAAAACCATGCCAGAAAGGTAAACGGGTTTTCGCTGGCACGGATCCCGTAGGCGTCAAAGGTGGTGTAAAATGCGACGAACAGGCCGGTCAGCACAGCCAGCCCAAGGGCCGCGTTCAGCGTGTCCCTTTCGGAGACCAGAAACACCATGTTGTACAGAGCCAGACCAAAGATCCCCGCCATCAACACGGCCACCCCCAGCCACTGGATGCCGGTAAAGCTTTCGTTGAAGATCAGATAGGCCCCGATCACGGTAAACAGCGGCCCCGTGCCGCGCACCACCGGATATACCACGGTATAAGCGCCCTTGGTATAGGCCCAGGCCTGCAGGATCTTGTAGACGATATGGATCGCCCAGGCCCCGGCAAAAATGACCCACATGTGCGGTTCAGGCCACGGCACGACAAACAATGCAAAAGGCGCTGCCATGACACAATAACACGCGTCGATCGCGCCCCGCGTCAGCCAGGGATCATGCCGCCCCTTTTGCAGCGCACCAAAGACCGCATGCAGGAACGCCGCCAGAATAGCGAGGATCAAGGCAACCTGATGCCCTTGCGCAGTGCCCTCTATCTGGGCAAGCCAATCTGTCACTGGGGATCAAGCCCCATCAGCGCATCCGCAAATTCCTGCGGGTCAAAGGGTTGCAGATCGTCGATCTGTTCACCGACCCCGATCGCGTGGATCGGCAGACCGAACTTATCCGCCAACGCCACCAGCACACCGCCTTTAGCCGTGCCATCCAGCTTGGTCATGACAAGACCGGACACATCAGAAATCTCCTGGAAGACCTTGACCTGATTAAGCGCGTTCTGACCCGTCGTCGCATCCAGCACCAACAGCGTGTTATGCGGGGCGGTGGCGTCTTTCTTGCGGATCACGCGCACGATCTTGGCCAGTTCCTCCATCAGGTCGCCGCGGTTTTGCAGGCGTCCGGCGGTATCGATCAGCAACAGGTCTGCGCCATCGCGTTCGGCCTGCCCCATCGCCTCGAAGGCAAGGCTGGCCGGGTCGGACCCTTGGGCCGCCGTCAACACGGGCACGCCCGCACGGTCGCCCCAGACCTGCAATTGTTCGACTGCGGCGGCGCGAAACGTGTCACCGGCGGCAATCACCACATGCTTGCCCGCCGCCTTGAACTGGCTGGCGAGCTTGCCGATCGTAGTCGTCTTGCCCGACCCGTTCACGCCCACGACCAACACAACCTGCGGTGTCTTGGAATACAGCGGCAGCGGTTTGGCGATCGGGTCCATGATCCGCGCAATCTCGGCAGCCAAGAGACGTTTGATTTCGTCGACAGACAGACGCTTGCCAAAGCGCCCTTCGGCCATGTTCGCTGTCACCCGCAGCGCCGTATCGACGCCCATGTCGGTCGAGATCAACAGCTCTTCAAGCTGCTCCAGCATCTCGTCATCCAGCACCCGACGCACCACGGGTGCCGACGTATCGCGCCCCAGCAGTCGGCCCATCAGACCGGGCTTGGCCGGGCCGGGTTTGGCAGGGTTTTCTGTATCCAAATCGGAAACAGCGGGCTGAATTGTTTCGCAAATGGAAACGGGCTCGGGCGCTTCCTCTGCGTCGGCTGGCAGAGGCGCGGGTTCGTCATCCACGGCCTCGGGCAAGGCTTCGACAGCCGCTTGCGGCGTCTCCATCACTTGATCTACGGGGGCTTCGTCGATGGTTTCGGGCGCTTGCACCGCGCCGCCGTCTTCGACAATCGCCTCCAGCCCCGCGTCGATCTTGGACGAGGATTTGAACAATTTGGTTTTCAGCTTTTTGAAAAAGGCCAAGCGTGCTCTCCGGAAATGGTGTCAGGCGTCGTCTGTTGACTACGATCTACAGCCTCATTCGGCGAGAGGAAAGGGTGCCGACAAGATTTGACGCCCCACACGACCCGAACAGCAAAAAGGCCGCCCGATAGCGGGCAGCCCTTTGCCTGAACGTCGCTGGTGCGTGCGATTACACCTCGTCGGGGAAATGCTTCATCACCAGCCGGATCGGGTTCGGGGCCGCTTGCCCCAGCCCGCAGATCGACGCATCGACCATGGCTTGGGACAATTCCTCCAACAGGGGTTTATCCCAGCGATCCGCCTGCATCAGCTTGACCGCCTTTTCGCAGCCGACACGGCAGGGCGTGCACTGGCCACAGCTTTCATCCTCAAAGAACCGCAGCATGTTCAGGGCGGCCGCCTTGGCGCTGTCATGTTCTGACAACACCACCACCGCCGCCGATCCGATAAACGATCCATGCGGTTGCAATGTATCGAAATCCATCACCACATCCGCCATGGATGCTGGCAACAGGCCCGAAGACGGCCCGCCGGGTTGATATGCCTTGAACACATGCCCGTCGGCCATGCCGCCTGCGGCGTCGATGATATCGGTGATCGTCGATCCGGCCGGCAGCAGATACATGCCCGGATTGGCGACGCGGCCCGACACGGAATAGCTGCGCAGGCCCTTGCGGTCATTCTTGACCGTGCTGTTCAGCACCTCGGGCCCCTCGCGGCACACCCGCGCGACCCAGTGCAATGTCTCGACGTTATGCACCAAAGTCGGGCGGCCAAAGATGCCGACCTGCGCCACATAAGGCGGGCGGTGCCGTGGCATGCCGCGTTTGCCTTCGATGCTTTCGATCATCGCGGATTCCTCGCCGCAGATATAGGCTCCGGCCCCGCGCCGCAGGTCGATATAGCCAGGCTCGACAATGCCCGCCGCTTCCAGCGCCGCGATTTCCGTGCGCAGCAGTGCCAGTACCTGCGGATATTCGTCGCGCATGTACAAGAACACCTTGTCCGCCTCGACGGCCCAGGCGGCGATCAGCATCCCCTCAAGGAAATGATGCGGCACACGTTCCAGATACCAGCGATCCTTGAACGTACCCGGTTCGCCCTCGTCCCCGTTGACGGCCATATAGCGCGGGCCCGCATTGCCACGGACAAAGCCCCATTTCTTGCCCGACGGGAAACCCGCCCCGCCAAGACCGCGCAGTCCGGCCTCGAGCAGTTGGTCCTGCACCGCTTCCCAATCGCCGGTGGCGCGCAGGGTTTTCAACGTCTCGTACCCCCCGTCATTGGAATAGGCGGCGAAATCTTCATAATCGGGCACATGCACATGGATGTCACCTGCGGCGATTACCGCCTCGACCTTTTCAACCGTCGCGTGATCCACAAAATTATGACCGATCTCAAGCGCGGGTGCGGTATCGCAACGGCCAATGCACGGCGCACGCACGACACGCACCTGCGTTGCGTCCAGCCCCTCCTCGAGCGCAGCCTTCAACTCCTGCGCCCCCGCCATCTCGCAGGCCAGAGAATCGCAGATGCGGATCGTCAAGGCAGGCGGTGGCACCTCTCCTTCTTTCACCACATCGAAATGCGCGTAGAAGGTGGCAACCTCATAGACTTCGGCCATGCTCAGTCGCATTTCTTCGGCCAGCGCGCGCAGATGGGCGGCGGACAGATGGCCGTATTCGTCCTGAATCAGATGCAGATGTTCGATCAGCAGATCGGCACGGCGCGGTTTGTCGCCCAGCAAGGCGCGCACCTGATCCCAAGCGGCATCATCCAGCTGACGTCCCTTGGTGTGGGTGCGCCCCTTGCCCTTGCCGGATTTCCAGACGCCTTTTTCGGGGCCTTCCCCTGATTTCTTGCGATCATCCAATGCCATGTTTCGGCCCTTCGTTAAGTTCTTGCGGGCAAGCTATCAAAAAAGCATCCTTGCTCACATTCGAAAAACGACCTTTCCGTTGCGCTTTACGCGGTACCCGCGACAGGCTGCGTCCTTTTTCGCGCCGCATTTCGCCTATAAGAAACCTGCAAACCCTGACGGGACCAAGACGGAGCCGATAAGATGATCTGCTATGCCATCGCCAGCCTGACCCCTGCCGTGCTTTTGGCGCTGGCCTGCGTGTTTGGCGGGCCCTGGCCGCTGGCGGCCTTGCTGTCGATCACCGTGCTGGTGTTTTTCCTCGACCGTATCGCGCGGCTGACGCCGACGCGGGATGACACGGGGCGCGGTCTAAGCCTGATCCTTGCCGCCGCGCATTTTACCCTATTGCCCTTGGCGGTTTGGGCGTTGGCCGGGAACAGCGGATCAGGTGTTTCGGACAAGGTGATGATCTACCTCGGTGCGGGATTGTTTTTCGGGCAAATCTCGAACTCCAACGCGCACGAGCTTATCCATGCGGGTACCCGATGGCCAAGACGCATCGGCACGGCGATCTATTGTTCGATCCTGCACGGGCACCACGTGTCCGCACATCTTCGGGTGCACCATATCCACGCTGCGACTGATGCCGACCCCAATTCGGCACGTCTGGGCGAAGGGTTTTATGCCTATGCGTTCCGTGTTCTGCGGGGTGAGTTCTTGGCGGGCCTGCGCGCCGACACCCGGCACCGCGCGCGAGGGAGCGACCAAACCGCGCTGACGCATCCTTATGTCGGGTATCTTGCAGGGGGCGCGCTGTCGCTTGGCTGTGCCGCGCTCATCGCTGGGGGGCGTGGCGTGGCCGCCCTGCTGGCCATCGCCTTTTATGCGCAGATGCAATTGCTGCTGTCCGATTATGTGCAGCACTACGGGCTGCGCCGCCAAAGACGCAGCGATGGTCGCATGGAACCCGTCGGCCCGCAGCACAGCTGGAACGCACCGGCGTGGTATTCGTCAGCGATGATGCTGAACGCGCCGCGCCATTCGGACCACCACCTGCGCCCTGCCCGCGCCTTTCCCGCGCTTGAGGTCACGCCGGATACGATGCCGGTGCTGCCACGATCCCTGCCGGTGATGGCGGTGCTTGCGCTGGTGCCCCCGCTTTGGCGGCGCATCATGGACCGCCGCGTGGCGCGCTGGCAGAAACCTGCCTGAGGGCGGATCATCCTCACTGGATCAGCCGCACCCTTTCTGTCAGGTTGAAAGCATGAAACATATTCTCGCCCTTCTCGCGTTGATCACGGCGGCCCCGCTGGCGGCGCAATCCCCCATGACAGCCGAACAGTTCGACGCCTACACCCGCGGAAAAACCCTGTTTTACAACAGCAACGGGCAGACCTACGGGGCGGAACGCTACCTTGAGGACCGCCGCGTCGAATGGTCGTTTCTGGATGGCGAATGCAAGCCCGGTCAGTGGTACGAGGATAACGGGCAGATTTGCTTTACCTATGACGACAACCCCGATGCGCAATGCTGGACATTCCAGCTGGGCACCGGCGGTCTGATCGCCCGGTTCGAGAACAACCCGACGACGACCGAGCTTTATGAGGCGGAAGACATGGACGAGGAACTTCTGTGCCTCGGCCCCAAAATCGGGGTCTAGAACAAACTGCCCTGTTCAGGCGGCTTTTTCGCAGCCTTGCGCGGTCCGGCCTTGCCGCCCACCTGCATGCGGCCATCGGCGAATTCAATCTCGAGCGATGTGGCATCCTGCGCGGCCTTTTTGGTCGTGACCAGCTTGCCGTCACCGCGCACGACGGCATAGCCCCGCGCAAGCGTGGATTTATAGCTGAGCATCTCGTGGACACGGTCCAGCCCCGCAATCTGCTTGCGCCAGCCAGCGGTCTGCCGCAGCCCCGCGTCTGAAAGGCGGCGCGCAAGGCTTTGAAACGCCTCGGCTTTGCGCTTTTGATCCTGCACCAATGCCTCTGGCCGAAAGCGCGCTGAAAGGCCCGCAAGGCGTCGCTGCTCGGACTGCAAGGCGCGCGTAAGCGTGCCGGGACGCAGGACGCCGGATATGTTCGCCAGCCGCACTTTACGTTTCTGAACGCCCGCTGTCAGCGCAGGCCCAAGCCGCCCGCCCAGAACATCCACCCTTTGCCGCGGACCATCGAGCAAGCTGTCTGCCCGTGGCAAGGCCCGCGCCATGTCGCGCAACCGCTGATCGCGCCGCGCAAGCCCCTGGCTTAGCGCGCGGGTCATGCGCGCCTCTTGGCCGTCCAGCAACGCGACCAGTTCGTGGCGCACGGGAACAGCCAATTCAGCGGCTGCCGTGGGCGTGGGCGCGCGTTTGTCCGACACATAATCGATCAGGGTCGTGTCCGTTTCGTGCCCCACAGCCGAGATCAGCGGAATCTCGGACAAGGCTGCGGCCCGCGCCACGATTTCCTCGTTAAAGCCCCACAGGTCTTCGACCGACCCGCCGCCGCGCGCGACGATCAGCAGATCAGGCCGCGGAATCGCCCCGCCGAAGGTCAGTTTGTTGAACCCTTCGATGGCACGCGCAACCTCGGGCGCGCATTTCGCGCCTTGCACGGCCACTGGCCAGATCAGGACCTTGCGCGGGAAACGATCGCGCAGACGGTGCAGAATATCGCGGATCACGGCCCCCGAAGGCGACGTGACCACGCCAATCACATCAGGCAGATACGGCAGCGCGCGTTTGCGTTCAGGGGCGAACAACCCCTCGGCCGCCAGCGCGGCCTTGCGTTTTTCCAACAGCGCCATCAGCGCGCCCATGCCCGCCGGTTTGATGTCTTCGATGACGATCTGATATTTCGATTGCCCGCCGAACGTGGTGATGCGGCCCGTGGCGATCACCTCCATCCCCTCTTCGGGCTGGGTTTCCAGACGGGCGGCCACGCCTTTCCAGATCACGCCGGAGATGACCGAGGCATCATCCTTGAGGTCGAGATAGATGTGACCCGACCGCGGACGGCTGACGCGCCCCACCTCGCCCCGAATCCGGACATGACCGAATTCGCTCTCGATCACCCGCTTGATCGCGCTGGAAAGCTCGGTCACGGTGAATTCCGGGCTGTTCTGGCCCGGGGCCGGTTCGTCGATGAGATCCATGCGCGCGTCCTTGTGTCTTTGTCAGCCCCAGCTTAGAACGCGCAGCAACCAAGGCCAAGGGAGCGTATTCATGAACATCCTCATTTTGGGCAGCGGCGGGCGTGAACACAGCCTTGCCTGGGCCGTTTTGCAAAACCCCAAATGCGACAAGTTGATCGTCGCACCGGGCAATGCGGGCATTGCCGCCATTGCCGACTGTGCCACCTTCGACATCAACAATGGCGCGGCGGTGGTGGAATTCGTCGCCGAGAACAACATCGATTTCGTGATCATCGGGCCCGAGGCACCGCTTGCCGCAGGGGTTGCCGATGATTTGCGCGCCGCCGGTGTGCTGACCTTCGGACCGTCAAAGGCCGCCGCAGCACTTGAGGCCTCAAAGGCCTTCACCAAAGAAATCTGCGATGCCGCAAACGCCCCCACGGCGGCATATGGCCACTTTACCGATGCAGCATCTGCGCGCGCCTATCTGGCCGACCATCCTGCCCCAATCGTGATCAAGGCCGACGGTCTGGCCGCAGGCAAAGGCGTCATCATCGCCGAGACGGATGCAGAAGCGCTTGCCGCCGTGGACACCATGTTCGACGGTACCTTTGGCGATGCCGGGGCCGAGGTGGTGATCGAAGAATTCATGGACGGCGAAGAGGCGTCGTTTTTCGTGCTATGCGATGGCGACACCGTGTTGCCCATTGGCACGGCACAAGACCACAAGCGTGTGGGCGATGGTGACACGGGCCCCAATACCGGCGGCATGGGGGCCTATTCGCCCGCGCCAGTGTTGACCGACGCGATTGCCGAACGCGCCCTGGACGAGATCATCCGCCCCACCATGGCCGAGATGGCCGAGCGCGGAATGCCTTATCAAGGGGTGCTCTACGCGGGTCTGATGATCAAAGACGGGGCGCCGCGTCTGGTGGAATACAACGCGCGGTTCGGGGACCCTGAATGTCAGGTGTTGATGATGCGGCTTGGGGCGCAACTGTTTGATCTTCTGCACGCCACGGCCGAAGGACGGCTGAGCGAAATGCGCGTGAATTGGGCGGAAGATCATGCCGTCACCGTTGTCATGGCCGCTTTGGGTTATCCGGGGGACTATGCCAAGGGCAGCGTTATTGGCGGGTTGGATGATTTGCCGGAGGACAGCCGGAACATGGTGTTCCACGCGGGCACGGCCCAACAGGATGGCCAGATCGTCGCGAATGGCGGGCGGGTGTTGAACGTGACCGCGCGCGGCGAAAGCCTGGCGGAAGCGCAGGCGCGGGCCTACCGTATGGTTGACGCCATCGATTGGCCGGGCGGATTTTTCCGGCGCGATATCGGCTGGCGGGCCTTGGATTGATCAGGCATTGACTGGGGGCTAGCCCCCAGACCCCCAGGATTTAGGACCATTTGGAAAACAGGTTGGCGCTTGCCAGGTTAGGCCGGGTTGAGGTCGCAGGCGATTGCTTTGGCGATGTTGGTCGGGGAGAATTCCTCGGTGAAGCTTTCGGGGATCAGAGTGTTATTTTGGAACCTGACGGCAACCATGGCGGTGCGGCCCGTTCTGCGCCACGGCATCTGGGCCAACAGTATTTCCGGCCCCTTGTCGCAGGTGCGAATGCCGCCTGCGATTGTCGCGTCGCCGATACGGTGGTTCGTAAGACCTTCGAGGGTGCCCAAGCGGGTCAGGGACGATCCATCAAACGCCAGCAATTCGAGCCGACCCGCAAGATGTGGTGTCACGACCATGGCAACCTCCAGGCGGCCGTCGGACGTGAAATCAGCCGCCCCCACTGGCGCAAGCCAGCGGTTCTTGCGACCGATGTGGTCTGTTTGCGCCAGACGACCTTTTGGGCCGTAAATCACCAGCCGCGCCCCCGACGGCAGACTGCTTTCCACGACGATGACTTCGGGGCTGCCATCGCCGTCCAGATCTGCAAGACGCGGAGCGGTGTCCTCGAACACCAGATTTTCGGGAAGTATAAAGCGACGAACAATCCCGTCGTCCAGCGACACCTCAAGCGTTCCCCATTCGATCGCATCGCTAAGAACACCGTGGTCATAGCGGGTCGTCGGATCAGCGTATTTGGCTGTGAGAATTGTCTCGGACCAGCCAAGGCCCGGTGCCAGCAACGCCCCGACCACATACAACACCGGGTGTGCGCGGCGGATGATACGACGCAAAAAGCGCGACGGAAGACGCCGCGCTTCCGCCAGCATCAGATCTGCTTTTCCGGCATTTGCACGCGCAAGCCGTCCAGCGCATCCGTCACCTTGATCTGGCATGTCAGGCGCGACCGCTCAGGGTCGGGCTGATAGGCGAAATCAAGCATGTCTTCTTCCATGTCATCCTTGGCCGGAACCTTTTCGACCCATGCCGCGTCTACATAGACATGGCAGGTGGAACAGGCGCATGCCCCGCCGCAATCGGCCTCGATCCCTGGAATGTTATTGTCACGCGCACCTTCCATGACGGTCAGGCCATTGGCCACTTCGACCACATGTTCTGTGCCGTTATGTTCTACGTAGGTGATTTTGGCCATCGTGAGCCCCTTCTTGATAAAAACTTGCCCCATATGTAGTCAGCGAAGCGACCCTTCGCCAGTCCCTTTTGCGGGGCCAACGCCGCAGGTACGTTGCAAAAGGCAGGACAGCGCCGGCAATCATCTAGGCACCACAGAAAAAACCGGATAGCGTGGCGCAAAATGGCAAACCGTCAAAGGCAGCGCGTGCAGTACCCTCTACGTCAAAACATGATCCGCAACCTGTGCATCAGCCTTTGCGCCCTCGCCCTTTCGGGCTGCGATCTGCCCGCCACAAGTGACGCGATCCCCGAACCCGGCGTGCGCGAGGCGACGACCCAGGGCCCTGCAGGTGCCGTCCCCGGATCGTGCTGGGGCCGCACCGTTTCGCCCGCCGTGATCGAAACCGTAACCGAGCAGGTGCAGGTCCAGCCCGCGCAGATCAGTTCAACCGGTGAAATCCAGTCCTTGCCGATCTACCGGACCGAGACGCGCCAGAAGATCGTGACCCAACGGCAGGACAACTGGTTCGAAACCCCTTGCACCGACCGGCTAAATGCCGACTTCGTCGCCACATTGCAGCGCGCGCTTGAGGCCAGAGGTATTTATAAAGGCGAGATTTCCGGCCATTATGATGACCCGACGCGGGCGGCGATGCGGGAATACCAGATTGCCGAAGGTGGCCCGGACAGCCCTGTCCTGGCTTTGACCACCGCAAGGTCCCTGGGCCTGATCGCGGTAGAGCGTAAACCGGCAGAGTGACCTGGAAACAAAGACTTACGGCGCGAACTTCATAGGAAGCGTGAAGCTGTGCACGCCCGGGGCAAGGCCCTTGGGCGCAGTCGCAATCCGCGCAGACTTCACCGCGGCGATGGCCGCTTGGTCAATCTGGGCGATGCCCGAGGATTTGCGCAGCGACACGTTCATGACCGCACCGCGCGTATGTACGGAAATCGCCAGCGTCACGGTTCCGCGTGCGCGGGTGCCAGACGGATATCGTTTGCGGCGCTCTACGCTGGTGCGGATTTGACCGCCCCATTGGGCCATGAGGTGCTTGGCATTGCCGGGCTTGGTTTTGGTCGCGGCCCCGCTGTCCGACCTCCCGCGCGCCGCTTTGCCCCCGCCGCCGGCAGCTTTCTGCGGAGCGATGTTTTTCGTGGCCTTGGTTGGCGGCGGCGCTTTGGCCTTGGGCTTGGCTGGTTCGGCCTTATTTACCGTCTTCACGGGGGCGGGCGGACGCAGTTTCGGGCGGGTCTGTGCGATCTCGGGCCGGGGCGGCGGGGCAACGCTGCGGTCGACCTCTGGCAACGCCGGGGCCTCACTGACCAATGGCGGGGCCAACACCGCAGGTCGGGATATGGCACGATCGGGCAACGGTGCCGCAAGCGGCAGCGCCGTGGGCTCCATCTGGGGCACCGGCTGAGGTTGCGCTACGGTCTGGGCGGCTGTCACCGGCTGTTCCCACGCCGTTACCATGTCCTGCATCGATGCCGTCGCGGCGGCCAGGGTGATGGCCGCATCACCGCCTGCCCCCGCCGACGCCCTTTGCCCCGACGGCGCGACATAGCCCACGGAAAGGTGCAGCGCGGTCGCACCTGCCAGAAAGAACGAGAATTCAAACAGCTGTTTCATGGGTTACGGATCACCAATTCGACCTCTGCCTGCCCGATTTCCGCCAACCGCGCAAGGGTTTGCGCAAGCGCACTTGTGGCCAGGCCAGCATCCGCACGGATCGTCAGCGGCGCGTCTGTGGCGCGCGCGGCCAACCCCTCCCAAGCGGCATCGCCTAGCAGACCGTCGAATGCCGCCGATCCGTCGGCGGATAGATACAGCGTCAGGTCGCCTGTAACGTCGCCCTGGCTTTGCGTTTGGGGCAAGGTCAGATCAAACGGCGGCGCGGGCATGATGGTCGCGGACATCATGAAAAAGATCAGCAGCAAAAAGACGACATTGATCATCGGGACCACGGATTCGGGCGCTTGTCTGCGGCGGGGGGCTGCAAATCTCATTCGTTCACTCCACCACCACAAGGCTGTCGAAACCGGCCTTTTGCAACACCTGCACCACATCCAGCAAGCGCTGGAGATTTGCCGCATCGGACCCGCGCAAGATGATCGTATCGCCGGGCTGGGTCATCAAGGGTTCCAACGCCTGCGGCAGCGCGTCAAGCGTCACGGCCCCCCCGTTCAGGGTCAGCGTTTCCGGCGCAACCTGGATCAGGCGCGGCGGGCCTGCATAGGCGGTTCCGTTGCCCGCGCCCGACAGGCGCACGGCAGCGTCCTGACCGAACTGCGAGGCCAACATGAAGAACACCAAAAGCAAGAACACCACGTCGATCATCGGCGTCAGGCTGGGCTTGCGGCTGCGCCTTGGTGCGGAAAAGGCGAACATCAGCCTTGTGGCCCTTGGGTGAAGATGCGCGTGGCGATGTCTTCAAGGTCGCCTTGAACGGTGTCGGCAATCGCCTCGAACCAGCTCAGGGCGACGGCGGCGGGGATCGCGACGCCCATGCCTGCGGCAGTGGTCAAGAGTGCCTCCCAGATGCCGCCGGCCAGTACCGACGGATCCGCCTGCCCGCCGGTGGTTTCCAACGCCTGAAACGCTTCGATCATACCTAGAACGGTGCCCAGCAGACCGATCAGCGGGGCGATGGTGACGATCAGCTCAAGCGGGCGCAAACCACTGCGCAACTGGGACAGCACGCGGGCGGCGATGCGCATCACCTCTTCGCGGGCCAGCGCGTCGGGCAAGCGGCGCGCGGCGAACACCTCCGCGACGAAGCGCGCACGCAAGCCCTTTGGGGCACCGCTTTGCCCCGCCAACAACGCTTCGGCCCCGCTGCGCGACCATGCGCCAATCAACATCAGCCGCCAAAGCTTCCACAGCACAATCGCCAGAACCAGCACGGACAGCACTGCAATCGCCCAAAGCGCAGGGCCGCCGGTGTTCAGAAACGCAAGCATCTGGGGTGTCATGTCAGGACCTCGAGCGGTTGAAAGATCAGCCCTTCCGGCGTCTCTTTTAGGTAAGCGGAAATGCCGAAGGCAGCACGGATCAGGTCGGGGGTCAGCACATCGCGCGGCGCACCGTCTGCTGCAATGCCACCATCATGCAAGATCACCAGCCGCGTGCAATGACGCGCCGCCAGCCCCAGATCATGGAGCGATACCAGCACCGAACGTCCCTCGGCGGCAAGCTGTCCAAAGGTTTGCATCGTGGCGATCTGATGCGCCGGATCAAGCCCGGCGGTGGGTTCATCGGCCATCAGCAAAGGAGCCTCTTGCGCCAGGCTGCGCGCGATCAGAACCCGCGCCTGTTCCCCACCGGATAATCGCGTCGTGGTGCGGTGGCGAAACGGCTCAAGTCCCATGCGGACGATGGCACGTTCGACCGCAGCCTGATCCGTGGCGGTCATCTTTTGCCCTCGCGCCAGATGCGGCGTGCGTCCCAGCCGGATCAGTATTTCCACGTCGACGGGCCAGGCGATCTCTCGGGATTGAGGCATCCAGGCGGCAGCACGGCCCCTGTCCCGTGCCGTCATGGCGGCGATCGAACTGCGGCCCTGCGACGGGATCAACCCCAAGGCGGCGCGCATCAATGTGGTCTTGCCGGCACCATTCGGACCGATCAGGCCGACGACCTCTCCGGCGGCGATGTCCAGCGTGATCCCGCCCAGGATCTGCCGCCTGCCGCGTTTCACGCCGAAATCCTGCAACGACAGCACGTTCATACCCCGTCCCTCCGGGTGCGGTAGATCAGATGCAGGAACAACGGCGCGCCGACCAATGCCGTCACCACCCCCAGCTTGAGGTCGCGTTCGGGCAGTACCACGCGCACGAAAATATCAGATGCCAGGATCATCGCCGCCCCGCCAAGCGCCGAGGCCCAAAGCAGTGCACCGGGCCGCGCGCCGACCAGTGGCCGCAGCAAATGCGGCACCACCAACCCGACAAAACCGATCGCCCCCGCTACCGCGGTCGAGGCACCGACCACCGCGGCTGTGCCAATCACCAGCGACAGGCGCAACCGGGTCAGATTGATGCCCATCGCTTCGGCCGCGTCTTCGCCCAGCGTCAGCGCATCCAGCCCGCGCGGCAGGCTTGCCAGCAGCAGCCCGCCCGCCACGATCAACGGCAGCGCGATCCAGACATGCACCATGGACCGGTCCGCCAGTGATCCCATCATCCAGAAAACAATCTCGCTTGCCGCATAGGGATTGGGCGACAGGTTCAGCACCAGCGACGTCAGCGCGCCCGCGAAGGCAGATATCGCGATGCCCGCAAGGATCAGCGTCAGCGACGAGCCGCGCGGCCCGGCGAGCAACAGCACCAGAAGCACGCCGATCAGCGCGCCACCAAGCGCCATCATCGGCAAGGCCAACGCAATGGCGGCCGCAAGCCCGGTCTGGATCGACAGCACCGCCCCCAACGCGGCAGAGCCTGACACGCCAATCAGCCCCGGATCGGCCAGCGGGTTGCGCAGATAGCCCTGCATCGCCGCCCCTGCAAGCCCGAGAGAGGCCCCGATCAACAGCCCCAAGATCGCGCGCGGCAGGCGTATCTCGCGCATCACCAAAGTCATCGGGCCGTCTTCGCCAAGGATCAGCGCATGCAGGCTTTGGACAGGCGAGATATCGGCAGGGCCAATCAGCAAAGTGCCCATGAACAGCGCCAGCACCAGACTGCCGAGGAGGATCGCCAGACGCATCATGCCAACCGTCCCTGACCGCGATTTGCGACCTGAACGAAAGCATAAGCGAGCGCCAGAGGTTTCCGCGTCGCGTGCGGGACGCCCCGAAACGCGGAAAAGGCGGGCGCATCAGACGTGCGCACCGCAAGGCAAGGGATATACCGCGCCCTAGAAATTCGCACGGAAACCAACATAGGCTGCGCGGTCCGGGCTGCCGTAGCCCCAGACATCCACCGCTTCGTCCTTGAACAGATTGGTGACCCGCGCGGTCAGGGTGTAGGTATCGTTCACCTCGTATTCCGTGGCCACGTCGACCGTGGTATAGGCGGGCAGTTCGGCCGTCTCATAGGTGCCGAAAAACTGCGTGTCATAGTTGCCAGACACATGGCGCAGATCGACGGCAACCTGCCCGCGCCCCCCAAAGGTTTCGACCGTGGCACCAAGGCTGAGTTCGTGGCGGGGCCTGCGAATTTCGACGCTGCCATCGGGGTTCTTGGCATTCAGATAGGTGTAGGACATCCGCAGTGCTACCGCGTCCGTCGCCTGAAGGTTTCCTGCGATTTCAACGCCTTTGCGCGTGCTGTCGCCTGTTTGGTTGCCATAGGTGAACGCCCCGCCCCCCAGGGATACCGGCGAAATCTCGTCGGTAAGCGTTTCGTCGAAATAGGTCACATCAACGGTGCCGCGCCCTTGAAGAACTGGAAATTCGGCACCGATATCAAAGCTTTTGTTGCGCTCGGGATCCAGATCGGGGTTGCCCGTATAGCCGAACGCATTGGCATAAAGCGAAAAATAGGACGGGTTCAGCACCCCCGTCCCCATCGAGCTGTGCAGGCGGATGTCGGTGTTGGGGACCAGATAGGACAGGGCAACGTTCCATGTCGTCGCGTCTTCGAACAGGTCATTGTCGTCATGACGCACACCCGCCTGAAAATCTAGCCCGCCGGACAGGCGCGCGCGGTATTCAACAGCCACCGATTTAGAGGACCGCTCGTAAAGCGGTGTCATCGGGCTGCTGTCGGCGTGGGTTTCCAGCATGACGTTCAGCAGATGGTCGGCCTCGGCGACGGTGTTGCCGTCCAGACCATAGCTAAGCCGGTATTTCACCACATCCGCATCGGTCTGGGTCTGGGGCGCGCCATCGCGTCTGGCCTTATTCTCGGTCCGCTCGTAGGCCAAACGATGGACAAGCCGCCCTTCGAGCATCGCATATTCCGCAAAAACCGAGCCGATGACTTCCTTGCTGTGGCCCATCAAGGTTGTGTCGTCAACGATATAGGAATCCGCATCCGTGGCCGCGAAGTTCGTGGCGTCAAAGTCGAAATACTCTTTCGATCGGCGCAGGACGAAGCCCAGCTTTAGCGTGTCCGTCACCAGATAATCGCCGCTCAGGACCGCCGTCAGACGGTCGAGCTTGTCACGTTCACCGCCATCGCCGGATTGGTCAAAGCTGGGGTCGCTGCGGCGCGACAGGGACAGCGAAATGCCGCCGCGTTCGTCACGGCGCGACAGGAACACGCTGCCTGCGGTCGCGCCGCCGACTTCGAACGTGCCATCATAGGTTTTGCCCACGGTGCCTTTGCGGGTGATGATGTTGATCACACCCGTCGTCGCGTTCGATCCGTAGACCACCGATTGCGGGCCGCGCAGCACTTCGATGCGTTCGATGTTGGTGGTCTGAAGGCCGCTGAAGGTATATTCCCCCTCGCCACCCGCAAGCTGCACGCCGTCCAGCAGCACCAGCGTGTGACGCGCCTCGCCGCCGCGCATCCGCACCTGCACAAAGCCGCTGCCTGCACTGCTGACCGATACACCGGGCAAGGCGCGCAAGGCGTCGACCACGGTGGAAATGCCGCGATCCTGGATTTCCTGTGCAGTCACGACGGAAACGGACCGGCCGTATTCTTGCGCAGCAATGGGCGACAGCCCGCCCGAGACGATGATTTCGTCCAGCGCGAATGTTTCCTGCGCAATGCCCATCGTAGTGGAAAATGCCAAAACGGCGGCGGATGAAAGCAAGGATGTCTTCAACATCATGATAACCCTTCGGATTTGACCGATCAGCGGCCAAATGACGTGCGATGTCAGTAAAGGGACGGACGTCCCCCGCAGACGGTGAAGCCACCACAGCGGAGATTCCGCAGCCCAAACGCCCCTAGCGTCCTGAGCAGGGTGATCACTTCGGCAGGTCTCCTGACTTGCGGGTCGACACTAAACCGGACCTTCCCATCATGGCATTCATGACAGTGGCATATGCCGGTTTCGCTCGCCGCTTACAGTTGCGGGGGCAGTCGTGGCATTGGCTTCTGCCGCACCACGTTCCCTTTTAACCAGACGACGCACCGCCCGGACCAAAGTACAACCGTGCTACATCCGGTTAAATCAATTGTGAAGAGTTTTCTTAATCCTTCCTTAATTACTTAACCGCGCGCGCATTCACCCGTGGAAGGCCGCCACCGTCTTGAGGGTCGAAAACCCGTAGAGCGCCTCGAACCCCTTTTCGCGGCCATGCCCTGAGAGGCCTGTGCCCCCGAAAGGCAATTCAACGCCGCCCCCTGCCCCGTAGTTGTTCAGGAACACCTGCCCCGCGCGCAACTGCTTCGCCAACCGCATCTGGCGCGCGCCATTTTGCGACCAGACCGCCGCGACAAGGCCAAACGCGGTACCATTGGCGATCTGCACTGCCTCTTCTTCGGTGTCGAAGGGAATGATGACCTGTACGGGGCCAAAGATTTCCTCTTGGGCCAGCACATGATCCGGGGCGACGCCCGCAAACAGCGTTGGTGCCACATAGGCCCCCTCTGCAGGCGCATCCGCCATGATCTGACCACGCCCGACGGCTTCCAGGCCTTCACCCTTCGCAAGATACCCTTCGACGATGGATTTCTGCCGGGCCGAGATCAGCGGCCCCACATCCAGGTCCGCAAGCGCAGGCCCGACGCGCAACGCATCATAACGCGCGCCCATCGCCGCCACGACACGGTCGTAGACGCCGCGCTGCACCAGAATGCGCGAAGCGGCAGAGCAGGTCTGACCCGCGTTCTGTATTCCAGAATTAACCAAGAACGGCAGAGCTGCGTCGATATCGGCGTCGTCAAACACCAGTTGCGGCGACTTGCCGCCCAGCTCAAGCGTCACAGGGACCACATTGCGCGCGGTCGTTTCCTGGATCAGCTTGCCCACGCCGACCGATCCGGTGAACGAAATGTGATGCACGCCCGGATGGCGCGTCAACGCGGCCCCCGCGTCCATTCCCAAACCCGGCACGACATTCAGCGCGCCATCGGGCAGACCGGCCACCCGTGCGATTTCCGCAAAGGCAAGCGCGGTCAAGCACGCCTCTTCGGCGGGTTTCAAGACTGCGGCATTGCCCATCGCCAGCGCCGCCCCGACCGAGCGTCCGATGATTTGCATCGGGTAATTCCACGGAATGATGTGCCCCGTCACCCCGTGCGGTTCGCGCAGCGTATAGACGGTGTAGCCATCCAGATAGGGAATCGTTTCGCCATGTACCTTGTCACAGGCACCGGCGTAAAATTCCAT
Source organism: Roseobacter sp. GAI101 (assembly GCF_000156335.1). GTDB lineage: Bacteria > Pseudomonadota > Alphaproteobacteria > Rhodobacterales > Rhodobacteraceae > Sulfitobacter. Next base: position 74,181 of record NZ_DS999213.1, on the reverse strand, counting down.
GTAGCGCGCCAGTGCCAGCACGTCGGCGCGGGCCTGCTTTAGCGGCTTGCCCACATCCAGCGCCTCAAGCCGGGTCAGTTCTTCGACATTGGCCAGCACGCCCTGACCGATTTTGGCCAGCACCCGTCCGCGTTCGGCGGCTGTGGCGCGGCCCCATTCGCCTTGCAAGGCGGCTTCGGCGGCACGCACCGCGCGGTCGATGTCATCAGCCGATCCGCAAGCGATCTCGCACAGGGCCGATCCGTCCGACGGGTTGACCAACGGCACCCGCGCCGCTGCTGTCGAAGGGACCCATGCCCCCCCGATAAAACAAAGGGATGGATCAAGGCCAAGGGGGGTGAGGGTCATTGCAAAAGTCTCCGATACTGATTTGCGGACACATCATCACAGATCGCGCGCCACTGCGAGAGCGTTTTGAAATCTCTGTCACAGGGGCGTGAACCTTTCGGGCGGTTGCGCGTTACCCTTAAAAGCTTTTGCATTGGAACATACCTTGGACCACATCCACTCCATCCGGCGCTCTTTGCAGATGCTGGTTCTGATCTCGCTGTTTGTGACGGCCTATTTCGCGAAGGACCTGATACTGCCGATCGTGATGGGATTCCTGCTGGCCCTCACGCTTAGCCCCGTGGGACGCGGGTTGAACCGGGTTGGCGTGCCGCATGCCGTTTCAGGGTTTCTGCTGATCTCGGCCACCGCTTTCAGTATCCTGTCCGTGGTCATCCTGTCCGCAGGCACCGTCGCGATCTGGAGCGATGAAATCCCGCAAATGGGCCTTGAGATCAAACAAAAACTGTCCGGTGTCAGCGAAGCCGTCGAAACGATCCGGTCCGCAAGCGCCGAGGTTGAAAAGATCGGAACCGGCGAAGGGTTCAAGCCGCAAGAGGTGATCGTGCGTCAGCCGGGCCTGATGGACACCGCTATGGACACGGTCAGCACCACTGGCGCATCCCTTGCCGTGACGTTGATTTTAGCGCTGTTCCTGCTGTCCTCGGGGCAGATGTTTTACCTCAAGCTTGTGCAGTCGATGCCGACGCTCACCGGCAAAAAGCGCGCGTTGCAAACAGTCTATGACGTTGAGAAACGCGTATCCCGGTATCTGCTGACCATCGCGTCGATCAATCTGGTGCTCGGCATTCTTGTCGGGCTGTATCTTACCGCGTTGGGTCTGCCGTCCGCCTATATCTGGGGAATCGCGGCGTTCATGCTGAATTTCCTGCCCTATATTGGCGGGTTTGTTGGCGTGCTTCTGGTCGGGGGGTTTTCGGTCGTGACCTTTGACAGCCTTGGCTTCGCCCTACTGGCACCGTTCGGATACCTTGCGCTGACCATGATTGAAGGCCAGATTATCACGCCATGGCTGGTGGGCCGGCGGCTTGAGATGAACACCGTGGCGGTTTTTCTGACCGTTGTGTTCTGGGGCTGGCTTTGGGGCATCGCGGGCGCGTTGGTCGCGGTGCCGTTTCTTGTTGTGTTCAAAGTCATCTGCGAAAACTTTGAACCGCTGCATACCATCGGGAATTTCCTGTCCGCAGAGCAGGTCAAACCCGATGATACGCAGGCGGAGCCCAATACCGCGTCAGCCGGCGAGTGACGGAAGCCACAAGACGATCGACGGGAATGCCACCAGCAACGCGATGGTCACCGCATCTGCCATAAAGAACGGCGTGACACCTTTAAACACGTCCTGAACGGTCAGATCATCGCGCACACCGGCAACGACAAAGCAGTTCAGGCCGATGGGCGGGGTGATCAGGCAGAACTCTGCCATTTTCACCACGAGGATGCCGAACCAGATCGCACACATCGGACCGGACATGCCGAAGGCGGAATCCGCAGCCGACACCAGTTCGCCGCCGTTCAACGCCATAACGGCGGGGTAGACCACCGGCAGCGTCAGCAGCAACATCCCGATGGCATCCATGAACATGCCAAGGACTGCATAGGCCAGCAGGATGCAGATCAGGATCAGGATCGGTGCCATGTGCAGCGATGTGATCCAGTCGGCAAAGGCCTCGGGCAGTTCGGCAAAGCCGAGGAACCGCACATAGATCAAGACACCCCAGATGATCGAAAAGATCATCACCGTCAGCTTGGCTGTCTCGAGCAGGGCGTCCTTCATCTGGCCCCACCGCATGCCGCGGTAAAGCGCCATCAGGAACACGATGAACGCGCCCACGGCACCGCCTTCCGTCGGCGTGCCCCAAGCGTCGCCGAAGGGGTTGTAGACGAAGAAGATGATGATCACGACCACCGCCACGATGGGCAGCGCTGGCGGCAGGCTTTCAAAGCGCTGCTTCCAGGTGAACCCGCTCACGGGGGGGCCGACGTTCTTCCAGATCATCGCGATTCCGATGATCAACGCGGCATAGACGACGGCGGAAAATACGCCGGGAATGAACCCTGCCAGCAGCAACATGCCGACATCCTGTTCGACGATAATGGCATAGATCACCAAGATCGCCGACGGCGGGATCAGCGAGGCAAGCGTGCCGCCAGCAGCGACGACGCCCGCCGCGAATTGCTTGTTATAACCGATCTTCAGCATCTCGGGGATGGCGATGCGGGCAAAGACCGCCGCCGTGGCCACAGATGCACCCGATACGGCCGCAAAGCCTGCGGTGGCGAACACGGTCGAGACCGCCAGACCGCCCGGCACCCAGGCAAACCAGCGTTTGCACGCTTCGAACAGGGCCGTTGTAAGCTTGGCGTAATAGGCAAGATAACCGATCAGGATGAACACCGGAATGAGGCTCAGCACTTGCGAGCTGACCTTTGAGTGAGGGGTCAGGCCCGCAATCTTGGTGCTGATCTCGACCGCTTTCCAAAAGCGGGCCGGGTCATAGTCGAACCCGTTCCAGCGCAGCCAGATCAGGCCAACATAGCCCGCAAGCGCCGCGGCAAAGGCCACGCGCATGCCAAGCACCACAAGCACAAGCATGCCGAGTGAGACATAGATGCCAATTTCAATAGATTCCATCAATCCGCCCCTTCCAGCGCCTTGGCTTCCGCCATTGCCTGCTCTTCAATCGTCAACGTCAGCGGTACGGCAACAGGATTTTCCAGCCCCAGAACCAGCGCACGTCCGTATCCCCAGACCTGCAACAACAGTCGCAGGGCCAAAATCCCGAAGGCCACAGGCACAACCAGTTTGCTGGGCCAGATCGGCAGGCTGATATCGATGGAACTGTCGCGTGAACACCATGGCCGGGTGCAATCGAACGAGCGGTCAAAATGGTCCCAGGCACCGGATGTCAGCGCGATCACCAATACCAGCATCAACAACACCGACACCAATTCGAAGAACCACAAAGCACGGCCCCTAAGCTTGCTGACCAACATATCCATGCGAATATGCGACCCGTCGCGCTGCACATAGGACACGCCCATGATCGCAATGATCGGCATCGCGGCTTCGATATAATCAACATAGCCCAACAGAGGACTGCCGAAGAATTTACGCGCCGTCACCGAATAGGCTGCCAGAAACATCAATGAAAAAACCGCAAGGCCGCTTAAAAGAGCGCCGAAACGCTCCAGCGGCAGTAACATGCGGTCGAGTTTGCTCAGTAGGCTGGAATCTTCCAGCACCGCGGCGGAACCTGCCATCGCCATACCCCCTTTTTTTATGCGTGAAGGGCTGCGCGAAACCCGCACAGCCCTTTGTGATCAGATGCGGGGGGCATGACGCGCCCCACCTATCAATCAGCTGCCGCTTTTCGCTTCGGCCAATGTCTTGACGACCAGATCATAAAGCTCCTGACCTGGCAGGCCCTGTGCTTCCATGTCCTTGATCCATGTGTCGCGGATCGGATCGGCGGCCGTGGCGCGGAACTCGGCGATCACCTCGGGGGCGATCTCGACTTTCTCAACGCCTTTTTCTTCCAGAACCGCATCCCACCGCTTCAGCAGTTCGGCGTAGTTTTCCAGATAGTAATCCAGCGCTTCGTCAACCGAGGAATCAAGCGCTTCACGCTCTGCATCCGACAGGCTTTCGTAGGCGTCGAGATTAACCACGACCGGGCAGTTCACGGTGCCAGGGTTCAGGTTGGCTGTCCACCAGTCAGCTTCGTTGATGGTGCCAAAGGACAGGTGCGCGTGCTGCGCAAAGGCTACCGTGTCTACAACACCGGCTTCCATCGCCTGGAATGCCTCGGCAGAGGTCACGGATGTCGGCACACCGCCAACCGCTTCGAATGCCTGGCCGATCCCGCCTGTGGCGCGGACACGCATGCCCTTGAAATCTTCAAGAGTGGTGCGCGGATCGCCGGTGCCCACAAGGTTGTACTGCGGCATGGGCGACGTCATCAGCAGCTTTGCATTCCACTGCGCCATTTCTTCGGCGGCGGCGGGGTGGGCATAAACGGCGCGGGAAACCGCGACTTCCTGCTCAAGGTTCTCGACGCCGAGGAACGGCAGTTCCAGAACGGTGATCACGCGGTTCTTGTCGCGGTGGTAGCCGGCACAGAACTGCGCCATCTCGAAGGCACCGATGGAAATCCCGTCAAGGTTTTCGGTGTTCTTGGACAGACCGCCATAGCTGACGTTGATGGTGAATTCGCCGTTTGTCTTCTCCGAAACAAGCTCGGCGATCTTTTCGACGTGCTCGGTAAAGGCGCGGCGCTTGCCCCAGACAGAGGCGTTCCATTCAGTCGCAGCAGCCTGTGAGGCGAATGCAAAAGTGATGGCGCAGACAGCTGCGCCGTTCAAAAATTTGTTCATTGGTTTCTCCCTTGGTGCGGACATTGCGGGCCCGCTTGTCGAATTAGTACCTGCGGCGGGCCGGTCTGCCAACCCCGAAGACACGCCCCGGGCGCAGATTCCAGAGCCTTCGGCGAGGATTTTAGACCATTTGGAACGCAGGACGGCGCAACGTGCGCATGTGTTGACACCGAATTGCTGCCCATCGCGCGGAAATTCAGTGGTTTTGACGATAAATTTACAAAATCGGGAAATTTCGGGAAAACTCTTTACAGACAAAGGCTGAGATTACAGATGCTTATTCCCTTCTTTTCCGTTGCCGTTATGATCCGGCGAGGGAGGACCGGATGGCCTGGCGGCAGATCCGGCCGAAAACGATCAAAGTTCTGAGGGAGGAACCGATGTCAAACGCTGCTTCAACCACCTATCCACCATCCACCGAGATGGCCGCCAAGGCCCATGTCGATGCTGCGAAATATGACGCGATGTACAAAGCCTCGATCGAGGATGCGGACGGGTTCTGGCGCGATCAGGCGCAGCGCATTGACTGGATGACACCATTCACGACCGTGAAAGACGTCGATTTCACCCTTGGTCAGGTCAAGATCAACTGGTTCGCCGATGGTGAATTGAACGTCAGCGCCAATTGCATCGACCGCCACCTTGAGACACGCGGCGATCAGACTGCGATCATCTGGGAACCCGACAGCCCCGAAGAAGGCGCGCAGCACATCACCTACAAGGAATTGCACGCCCAGACCTGCAAGATGGCCAATATCCTGCGCGACCTTGGTGTCGGCAAGGGCGACAGGGTCGTGATCTATCTGCCCATGATCCCCGAAGCCGCCTATGCCATGCTGGCCTGCGCGCGGATCGGCGCGATCCATTCGATCGTTTTTGCAGGGTTTTCGCCCGATGCGCTGGCATCGCGGGTCAATGGATCGGAAGCCAAGGTTGTGATCACCGCCGATTACGCGCCGCGCGGGGGCAAGGCGACCCCGTTGAAGACCAATGCCGATCAGGCGCTGCTGCACTGCAAGGACAGCGTCAAATGCCTTGTGGTCAAGCGCACGGGCGGCCAGACCACATGGACAGAAGGGCGCGATTTCGACTACAACGCGCTGGCAAAGGACGCCGCAGACACCTGCGCGCCCGAGGCCATGAACGCAGAGGACCCGCTGTTCATCCTGTACACTTCAGGATCCACCGGGCAGCCCAAGGGCGTTGTGCATTCCACCGGCGGGTATCTGGTCTATGCCGCGATGACCCACGAGATCACATTCGATTACCATGATGGCGACATCTACTGGTGCACGGCGGATGTCGGCTGGGTCACGGGCCACAGCTATATCGTCTATGGCCCGCTGGCCAATGGTGCGACCACATTGATGTTCGAGGGCGTGCCGACCTATCCCGACGCCAGCCGGTTCTGGCAGATTTGCGAAAAGCACAAGGTGAACCAGTTCTATACCGCCCCCACCGCCATTCGTGCGCTGATGGGCAAGGGGCGGGAATTCGTTGACGGCTGTGACCTGAGCAGCCTGAAACTGCTGGGCACCGTGGGCGAACCGATCAACCCCGAAGCGTGGAACTGGTACAATGACGTGGTTGGCAAGGGCAATTGCCCCATCGTCGACACGTGGTGGCAGACCGAAACCGGCGGCCATTTGATGACCCCCCTGCCCGGTGCCCATGCCACCAAGCCCGGTGCCGCGATGAAACCGTTCTTTGGCATCAAGCCCGTCGTGCTGGAACCCACGTCGGGCGAAGAGATCGCGGGCAATGGCGTCGAAGGTGTCTTGTGCATCGCCGACAGCTGGCCCGGCCAGATGCGCACCGTCTGGGGCGATCACGAGCGGTTCGAAAAGACGTATTTCAGCGATTATGCGGGCTATTACTTTACCGGTGACGGCTGCCGCCGCGACGAAGATGGCGACTACTGGATCACGGGCCGCGTCGATGACGTGATCAATGTGTCGGGCCACCGCATGGGGACCGCCGAAGTGGAAAGCGCGCTGGTCGCACATCCCAAGGTGGCCGAGGCCGCCGTGGTCGGATACCCGCACACCATCAAGGGCCAAGGCATCTATTGCTACGTCTCGTTGATGGCGGGCGAGGAACCGACCGATGACCTGCGCACAGAGCTGCGCAATTGGGTCCGGAACGAGATCGGCCCGATAGCATCGCCCGACCTGATCCAGTGGGCCCCCGGCCTGCCCAAGACCCGGTCCGGCAAGATCATGCGCCGCATCCTGCGCAAGATCGCCGAAAACGACTTTGGCGCGCTTGGCGATACGTCGACCCTTGCAGAACCCGAAGTGGTGGATGACCTGATCGAAAACCGCATGAACCGCTAGAATTTTCACAAAACCGAGAGAACAGGGGCATCCGGACGGGTGCCCCTTTGCTTTTGGCAGCCCCGCGGCTTTGCCGACTGGACAATCCGCCGCCCTCATGGCACCGCTGCGCCATGAAAAATAACATGCAACATTTCAAACTTGGTGCCGATGCAGACGACCACCTGCGCCGCGCGTTCGGCCGCTTTGGGACGGGCGTGACGTTGATCACGGTGCAGACCGCCAACGGGCCGTTGGGCATGACGGCGAATTCATTTTCATCCGTGTCGCTGGACCCGGCGCTGGTGCTGTGGTCTGCCGGGAAGAAATCGAAACGCCATGATGCCTTTGCGACTGCCACGCATTTCGCGATCCATGTTCTGGGTGCGGACCAGCAGGATGTAGCAGACAGCTTTGCGGCAGACGGCTTTGCCTTTGGCGCGTTTGACTGGGCTGCTGGCCCGAATGGTGCACCGACCCTTGCGGGCTGCCTCGCGACATTCCACTGCGACACTTATGATGTTCACGCTGCGGGCGACCATTCGATCATCGTGGGCCGGGTCACCGATGCCGCGTTCCATCCCGATGCGGATGCACCGGCCCTGATGTTCGAACAAAGCCGTTATGGCAGCTTCATCGCTGCCAAGGACTGAAGTCAGTAATCCTTTTCAAAGAAGATACCGATCCCGGTGTTGCCATCCGACCCGACGCGGCCCTTGGCCTTGAGGTTCTTGGTGATGTCCAGGTTGATCGAGATATCAGCCGTCCCGTCTGACGCCGCCGTCACATCCGTATAGACATTGTCCGAGATGTATTTCCCCGCACGCACCGCCGTGGCCCCGCTGTCTGTGGTGGTCACGTCCAGATCGTCCAGCCCGAACCCCGACCGCAAGTTCGAGATCACACCGACGCCGCCGCGCCCTGCCAGCGTGGCCACGGCACTGGCCAGTTGCAGCGCCTGAAACGCCGAGATTTCCGATATATTGCGCCCGAACAAAAGCTGCGCCAGCACCTCGTCCTGAGGGGCCGACGGGGTGGATTCGAATGAGACCCTCGGTTCTGTCGCGGGACCTTCGATGATGATGCGCACCTCGCCCGTTGCGGTCGAGGCCGCGGTGACAAAGCGCAGATACGGGATCAGGTCGCCTTGGAACTGCACCGCCCCTTCGCTCAGGTCAAAACGTTTGCCCAAGATGTCCAAACGCCCCCGGATCAGATCGACACGCCCGGCCGATATCACGCGATTGGTCGTTCCCGTCAGGGTCAGCCGCCCGCCAAGTTCAGCATCCAGCCCTCGCCCGCGCACAAAGATGCGGTTGGGCATGTTGATGCCGATGTTCAGCCCAAAGCCCGGCCCGCTGCTGCCCTGCGCAGGGTCGGTGCCCGCGTCGTTCCCTTCAAGGCCCGCCTTGCGCCGAGTGGCCAGCACATCGGCAGGTGCCCCGACAAAATCGATCTGCGGGATGTCCCCGATGCTGGTCATGCCGGTCGACGGCACCGTGACCGACGTTTCGCCGACATCAATCTGGCCTTCGATGCGGGCACCGCCCGTCAAGGGCCCCGCAACCCGCAGATTGCCATTGAGGATTGTCCGGTAAAGCGACGGATCGATCAGCACCAGATTGTTCAGCCCGATCTGCAGGTCCGCCGGCAAAGCACCGGTCAAAATGACCGCGCCGCCCACCTTTATCTGACCGCCATCGGCGCTGTCCGCCGATAGATCAATCTGCGCGCGGTTGTCGCCCAGACGGATGTCGGCCGCGATATTTTGCAGCGCCACCCGCAGGTTCGGTGCCGACAAAGACGCATTCGACGTCCGGATCGTCCCGCTGACAGACCCCAGCTGTGGAGGCCCGTTCACGGTCAGATCAAACGCCGCCTGCCCTTGCAGGCTGCGCGGCGCGATGAACGGTGCCGACAGCCCCAGCGGCGCGTTGCCGTTAATATCAAGGTTCAGGCTGCCGTCGGTCCCGACCAGTCCCGCCACAGTGGCCTGCGTCCCCGCAGGTCCTGCCAGATTGGTATTCAGCCGCCATCCGGCGCTTTCCTGCTGTGCCGACCCCGTCACGTTCAACGGTCCCACAAGCTTGGGGACCAGGGCGGCCAGGTTGGGGATCGTCACATCGTAATTCAGCGTCGGATTGCTGCCTGTGACCACGCCCTGCACCGCCGCGCGCGCGGCATAGGGGCCGGTGGCATTGGTATCAATCGCGATCCCCGTCGGGGTCTGTCGCACCGACCCCTTGGCGGCGAATGGGCCGGACACGCCCGGCACCAGCGGTTGAACGTTGGGCACCGACACATCGAATGTCAGCGACATATCCGGCCCCGTCGCCAACCCTTCGACCATCGCGCGCGCGCCATAAGGACCGGTCGCCGAGGTATCGACAAAGAACCCCTTTTCAGTCTGGCGCAGCCTGCCGGTGGCGTTCAACGGTCCGTTCACCTGCGGCACCACGGCGTTCACGTTGGGAACTGCCGCGTCAAAGCTGATGTCTATCATCGGCGTCAGCGCCCCCTGCACCGCGACCTGCGCGGCATAGGGGCCATCGGCCACAGCGTCGATCACGAAACCGGCTTCGGTCTGTTTAAGGTTCCCTGACGCGGTCAGGGCCCCTGTCATTTGCGGTGCATAGGCCTGAACACGGGGGATGGAGGCCGTGAAATCAATATCAAGCGGGGTCAGCAGGCCTTTGACGGTTGCCGCAACATCCTGCGGTGCGCTGGCCTTGCTGTCGATCTGCCAGCCGTCAGGCGTCTGGCGCAGCATGCCGTCTAGCGCCACCTGCCCGCCGACCGGCGCATCCGGTACGAAATCCTTGATCTCGGGCACCTCGGCGGTAAATGTCAGCGCGGCATTTGGACCTGTGGCCAGTCCCTTGGCGGTGATCGCGGCATTGTACGGTCCGTCTGTCGCCGCGTCGATGGTCCAGCCGCGACTGTCCTGATCGGCAGTGGCACTGATCGTCACGGGGCCGGAGTACTGCGGCATGACCTGCCCGATATCATTCAGTTTCGCGTCGATCCGCGCCTGCGAGTTATTGCTGCGCAGTTCAACCCCGCCCGTCGCAGACAGGGCTGCATTCTCAAGCGACAGATCGCGGATGAAGGTGCCCGTCTCGTCGCGTACAGCCCCGAGGCTGAGGGTGGTTTCGCCAGCCAACAGGGTGTCGGCCTGTTCGATACCGACTTTCAAATCACGGGTCAGCCCCGCAATCCGCAGATCGAACGTACCGTCCAAAGGCACGATCTGGCCTGACAGATCGACATTTGCTGCCCCATCCAGGTCGCGCCCTGCAAGTGCCGAAAACCGGCTGATATCCGCGGCCTCAAGCCGGGCCTGCAACTGGGTCAGGAAATTTTCGGCGGGACCGCTGATCGTCACATCGCCTGCCAGCCCGTAATCAGCACCGGAAAGTTCCAGCCCGGTGATCTGCGTCGGCGTGCCTTCGACATAGGCGATATTTGCACGCCCGTTGAGGGTGTCACCCAAGGCCTCGGACACGGCGGCATCGGTCAGGGTCAGGCCCTTTGTGGCAAAGACCAGATCACCGTTGAATTCGCCGACCGTACCGGCACGGCCCTGCAATGTGCCATCCAGCTGCAACTGCGCTGTATCGATCGCAAGCGCATCTGTCGCCAGCCCTGTCACATCGAATGTCGCATCCAGCGCTTCGCCGGACCCTGCGTCATATTTCACATCCAACGCCACGCGCTGCACATAGGTGTCGGCTCCGGCAACGGGCAACAACACGCGCGACCCATCTGCTGCCGCCACGGTTCCGGTGATGTCGATCAGGCTGGGCCATTTGTCACTGTTCAGCGTGACCTTGCCCTGCAAATCAGCCGATTGCGCCTTTAACGCAAAATCGCTGACATCGACGCCACCATCCGCCTGCACCAAGGCATCCAACGTCAACGCCACGTCGGTGCCAAAGAATTCGCGGTATTGCGACAGGATCAGCGCGGTCACATCCCCGCTGAGGTCTGCATTGATCCGGCGGTCCGGATCAGCAGGGTCGCCCAATTCCGCCACGCCCACCTGACCGGAAAGCCGGGGGGAGCCATCGGTCGACAGGGTGATGTCCGTCTTGAAGTCCGACAACGGCCCCTGCCCTGCGACCGTCAGATCGACCGACGGTTCATTCGGGATGTTGAGCGTACGCGCCACGATGCCTTTTTCATCCTCGGACAGGTTCACCAGCAGATCCAGCAGGTTTTCACCGCGATCCAGATTGGCGGAAATTCCGAATTGACCGCCTTTGCCATCGGTACGGCTGGCGTCGATCTCAAGCTTGAGGACCTCGTCGTTCAGCAGCGCATTCGCCTTCAGCGTCAGTTCAGCCGCTTCGCCCAGAATAGGCGCGCCAAGGATGATTTCATCGACCGCAAAATTGGCGACGTCTATGGATACCGGCAGGTCGGGAATTGTCGGAAACACGAATGGCGTCGCCTCGGGGTCTGGCAACGTATCCTCTGCAGCGACGGGCAGACGGGGCACCGAAAGGCGTTGCGCGGTCAGGCCCTGCACCTCAAGCCGGCCACGTAGCAGGGCCGATCGGTTCCAATCCAGTTCGACCTGTTCCAGCGTCAACCAAACGCCCTGATCATCGGAAATCGTCATGCGCTCAAACGAGGCGCGCGAACTGAGCGCCCCAGCAAAGCCGTCTATGCTTACCGTCCGGCCCGCCCCGCTCAGGGCGTCTTGGATGGTTCGCGTCAGAAACCCTTTGTCGTCTTCCTGGGCGGTGGCCACACTGGCCACCAAAATCATTACCGAAATCAGAAAACTGCGTATGAAATGGATCAAAACGATTGTCCAATACCTATATAAACCTGAAAATTATCCGCCGTCTCGGGCCCTGACGTCGGCACTGCGACGTCAAAGCGGATGGGGCCGATGCCCGTCGCATAGCGCAGCCCGAGACCCGCGCCGGAATGCCACTGGCCAGACCCATCGTAAAATTCTTCCGCGCCGATATAGCCCGCATCGGCAAAGGCCACGACACCGATGTTTTCACGCACGGCGACCCGCGCTTCGGCGGACAGACCGACGAAACTGCGCCCCCCGACCGTATTGCCGCCGCCCAGATCAACCCCGAGCGTCTGGTAGGGTTGCCCCCGCACCGTGCCGCCGCCGCCCGAGTAGAACAGATAATCCGCTGGGGCCTGCGCAAGTTCGGGGCCATAGACCGACCCCAACTGCCCGCGCAGCGCAAAGGTCACCGGGCGCTCGGTGCCGAAGGTCTTGTAGGCGCGCAGATCAAGATAGCTGCGCGCACCGCTGGCGGACCCGGCAAGGGCCAGAAACGGCGTCACGGTGGCCCGGGCAAAAAAGCCGTCCTTGGCGTCCAGCCGGTTGTCGCGATAATCATGCTCGGCGCTCAGCGGCAGGGTCAGAAGCGTGTAGGTATTGGTGCCGAAGGCATCGCGCGTTTCGGCAGTGCGCAGACCAATGCCCGCGCTATAGGTGCGTTCCTCGCTTGCGATCCGTTCGATCCCGGCCTCAAGATCAAGCTGGCGGGAAAAGAAATTCACCTCGTCAAGCTGCTCAATCTCGGCCAGAGCATAGAAGTTCGTGTCGGCGTTAAAGGTCGCCGGACGCTTGAACCGCGTGGAAAGACGGTAATCGGTGCCGCCAGACTCGCCGCCGATCCCTTTGATCTCGCCCTCGACCCGCAGGCTTTCTGCCCCGCCCAACAGATTGCGGTGCAGCCAGAAACTGCTGAGCGTCACCCCTTCGAGCGAAGACAGTTCAGCGCCAAAGCCGAAACGACGTGGCGGCGCATCGGTGATCTGGGCCGTGATGGGCAGAACATCGGGGGCGATGATTTCGTCAGCCTCGATCATGGCGACCGCACTGAAGGCACCGGTGCGCCGCAGCCGCGTGGCGGCAAGGTCAAGCTGCTCTTGACTATACACCTGCCCCGTCGGCAGGCCGGCGATCTTTTGGATGCGGTTGGTCCGAACGGCACTTTCACCTTTGATCGTCAGCGCACCAAAGCGCAGGCGCGGCCCCGGAGCCAGCTTGAGCGTGGCGCTGATCGTGCTGTCGGGAACCCTTGCGGTCAGTTGCTGGCTGGACAGCGCCGCCTTGGCGTGCCCCTGATCGCGCCAGCCTTCGATGCCTGCAGAAACGGTTTCTTTCAGCACGCCAAGGCTGGCGGTCTGACCCGTGGCAAAGCCATCGGGCAGTTCGGTCCCTTCGGCAATCGGCTTGATTTCAGCCTTGGAAAAACTGAACTTCTTGCCCGGCTCAATCGCGATCACGGCCTTGTTGATCTGCTTTGGCGGGGCCACGGGCGCGATAGCTGCGGCATCCACACCGTCCACAGTGATCTTGATCACCCCTGCAAAATAGCCCTGATCGTACAAGACCGCCAACAGCCGCGCGTAATCGGCCTGGGCGGCGGCAAGTAGTTCCTGCGTGCTGGGCGTGGCATCTTCGGCAGTTTGTTCGCGCAGCAATGACCCGCCCGCAATCGCCTCGTAAAGGTCGGTGCCCTCGGCGATGCCGGTGATGTCCAGCGTTGCGGCGATGCCCGCGCCACCGGTCCAGGCAAAGGCCATCGCAGCGGCAGTCACCTGCAAAGCACCCCTGAAACCGTTCTTACCTACTCGCACCATGGGGCACTCCTTTACCGAACCGAACGTCTGTGACGTAGCATAGCCCGTTCCGGAGCATCGTCAGCATCTCAAACCTTAACACCGCAACACATAGCGGAAATACCCCCGTCACGGCAAACAGTGTCTGGGGAAAATTCGCATTTGTGAACACAGAATATGGCGATTTGCGCTAAATCTTGCGGGTATGGCAGACCAGCGCCCCTTTTCGGGTCGAAACGCGAAACGCCCACCAAGCTGCGGCTTGGTGGGCGTTTCAGTGTCTTAAATCGCCCCGTCAGTTGGGGCCATGGCCTTTATCAGGCGGATTTTGCGAGATCGCGCAGCACGTAATGCAGCACACCACCGTGTTCGATATATTCGATCTCGATCGCGGTATCGATGCGGCACTTGATCATGATCTCTTTGACCGTTCCGTCGGCCATCGTGATCGTGCACGGTACTTCTTGCAGTGGCTTGATCGTATCCAGGCCGGAAATCGACACGGTTTCTTCGCCGGTCAGACCCAGGCTCTTGCGCGTGTCGCCCTTGGTGAATTCGAACGGGATGACCCCCATGCCAACAAGGTTGGACCGATGGATACGTTCGAAATTCTCGGCGATCACGGCCTTGACGCCCAGCAATGCCGTCCCCTTGGCCGCCCAGTCACGCGAAGACCCCGCGCCATACTGTTCACCACCGAAGATCACCAGCGGCGTGCCTGCGTCCTGATAGGCCATCGCGGCATCAAAGATTGATGTCTGATTGCCATCCGGTCCCTTGGTATAGCCGCCTTCGACCCCATCGAGCATCTCATTCTTGATGCGGATGTTGGCGAAGGTGCCGCGCATCATCACCTCGTGGTTACCACGACGGCTGCCGTACGAGTTGAACTCGCGCACGGGGACCTGATGCTCGGACAGGTACTTGCCGGCAGGCGTGCTTTCCTTGAACGATCCTGCTGGGCTGATGTGGTCGGTGGTGATCATATCACCCAAGACCGCCAGCACTTTTGCACCTTCGATGTTGGTGATCACGCCCGGCTCTGGCGACATGCCTTGGAAATAGGGCGGGTTTTGTACGTAGGTCGACGCGGGTGGCCAGTTGTAGGTCTTGGCATCCGTTGTCTCGACCGCCTGCCACTTTTCATCGCCCTTGAAGACGTCGGCATATTTCTCCTGGAAGGCTTCGCGCGTCACGGTCTGTTCGACCAGTTCGGCGACTTCCTGAGTGGTTGGCCAGATGTCCTTCAGGTAGACGTCATTGCCATCCTTGTCCTGACCCAGCGGGCTGTTGGCCAGATCGACGTTCATGTCACCGACCAGCGCATAGGCCACGACCAGCGGCGGAGACGCCAGATAGTTGGCGCGCACATCAGGGCTGATCCGGCCTTCAAAGTTGCGGTTGCCCGACAGGACCGACGTCCCGATCAGATCGTAATCGTTGATCGCCTTGCTGATCTCGGGCTCAAGCGGGCCGGAATTGCCGATACATGTCGTGCAGCCGTAGCCGACGAGGTTGAAGCCGATGGCGTCCAGATCTTCCTGCAGGTTCGCCGCCTCGAGATAGGCCGAAACTACCTGGCTGCCGGGGGCCAGCGATGTCTTGACCCAAGGCTTGCGTGTCAGGCCCAGGGCGCGCGCCTTGCGCGCGACGAGGCCGGCACCGATCATCACGTAAGGGTTCGATGTGTTGGTACAGGACGTGATCGACGCGATCACGATGGATCCGTCATGCAGCTGGTAGTGGCCGTCATCCGTCTGCACGTAGCCGCGCTTGTGGTTACCGACATCACCGGGGATATCGCGTGGCTCGGGCTGGCCGCCCTCACCTTCCCAACGTACTTCGGCGTCGGCCGTACCGTTTTCCCCGTTGCGCACACCTTTGATGTAGTCGGCGAATGCCGTGTGCGCAGAGGTCAGGGCGATGTAGTCCTGCGGGCGCTTCGGGCCCGAGATCGCAGGCACGATCGTCCCCATGTCCAGGCTCAGCGTGTCGGTGTAGACAGGCGCGTAATCGTCGCCGCGCCACATGCCGTTTTCCTTGGCATAGGCTTCGACCAGCGCGATGCGGTCTTCGTCACGGCCTGTTGTGCGCAGGTAGCGCAGGGTTTCGCCGTCAATCGGGAAGAAACCACAGGTCGCGCCATATTCCGGTGCCATGTTGGCGATGGTCGCACGGTCCGCCAGCGGCAGGTGATCCAACCCTTCGCCATAGAATTCAACGAATTTGCTGACCACGCCCTTGGCGCGCAGCATTTCGACGACTTTCAGCACGAGGTCCGTACCGGTGGTGCCTTCCATCATGCGGCCCGTCAGCTCGAACCCGACAACTTCGGGGATCAGCATCGAAATCGGCTGGCCCAACATCGCGGCTTCGGCTTCGATCCCGCCAACGCCCCAGCCCAGTACGGCCATGCCGTTTACCATGGTGGTGTGGCTGTCCGTGCCGACCAGCGTGTCGGGGTACGCGACTTCAACACCGTTCTGGTCCTTGTCGGTCCAAACGGTCTGAGCCAGATATTCAAGGTTCACCTGGTGGCAGATGCCGGTGCCGGGGGGCACAACGCGGAAGTTGTTAAACGCCTTCTGGCCCCACTTGAGGAAGGTGTAGCGTTCGATGTTCCGCTCGTATTCGCGGTCGACGTTCATCTGGAACGCACGCGGGTTGCCGAATTCATCAATCATGACCGAGTGGTCGATGACCAGATCAACGGGGTTCAGCGGGTTAATCTTGTCGGCGTCACCGCCCAAAGCAACCAGACCGTCGCGCATCGCGGCCAGATCAACAACAGCCGGAACGCCAGTGAAATCCTGCATCAGAACGCGTGCCGGACGATAAGCAATCTCGCGCGGGTTCTGACCACCCTTGGTCGCCCATTCGGCAAACGCCTTGATATCATCAACCGTGACGGTCTTGCCATCTTCGAACCGCAACATGTTTTCCAGCACCACTTTCAGCGCGGCGGGCAGCTTTGAGAAATCCCCAAGCCCGGCTTCCTGCGCGGCAGGAATGGAATAATAAGCGATGGATTGATCCCCGGACGTCAGTGTCTTGCGGGTCTTGGCGGTATCCTGGCCAACGATAATGGTCATGGAATGCTCCCTATATGGGTTGATATCAGTACAGTGACTTGGGCTCTAGATGCAGTATTGCGGCTTGCTTTTCAACTGCAATCGGTGCTTGAAACGATAAATGTATACCGTTGTGTACCGAATTTGATGAAATTTAAGCCGTCGCTGCGGTTACAACGCTTCAACAAAGCTTGAATGGTAATTGCCCGGGCATCGGTCTAGTAAAACGGAACCAGTTGAAAGTATCGCCGTCAATGATCCGCATTTTCCCCTCCCTGTTTGCCTTGGGCCTGCTATGCGCCACACCGCTTTCTGCACAAGATCGCCCCGTGGTCGTCGAGCTTTTTACCTCGCAGGGATGTTCTTCCTGCCCGCCCGCGGACAAGATTCTGGCTGAACTGGCGCAGCGCGATGATGTTATCGCCTTGGCGTTACATGTTGATTATTGGGATTATATCGGCTGGAAGGACCGCTTTGGCGACCCAAACCATGCCGCGCGGCAGCGGGCCTATGCGGTCGCATCCGGGCGAAAATCGGTCTACACCCCCGAGATGATCGTGAACGGCCATACCGACGTTGTCGGAGCGAAGCCGATGGCATTGTCAAAGGCCATTGCGGAACACAAGAACGACCGCGAGACGGTGCAACTGAGCTTGGCGCGCAGCGGTAACACGCTGCAAATCGACGCCAGCGTTCTGGAAGGGGCGCAAGGGCCCTATACGGTGCACATGGTACGCTATACCCCCGAAGCGACGATAGAGATCAAGCGCGGCGAAAACGCAGGCCATACGTTTGAGTATCATAATATCGCGCAGAACTGGACGGTTTTGGGCGAATGGGATGCACAGGCACCGCTTGACATGGCGACCCCCTTGCCCGGCGACTTGCCGGTGGTAATCATCGTCCAACAAAGCGGCGCAGGGCCGATCGTGGCTGCCGCCCGGATCAAATAGCGCTGCACGTAACGTTAATTGTCGTGAATACGCCAACGTCTGTGGACCCAGAACCACTGTTCGGGGTCTGACCTGATCCGCGCCGCAAGGCTGTCGTTCAGGCATTGGGTCATGGTCATAGGGTCCGAATGGGGAATTGGTGCCTCAAGCACAGTTTCGAACGACACGCCGTCCGGCTGGCGGATGCCGTAAAAGGGGATCAGCAACGCATCGTATCGCAGCGCCAGTTCAGCGGCAGACAAGGCCGTATTCGCGGGCTGTCCCAGGAAATCAAGCGGGGGCGCGCCAAAGACGTGCTGGTCAAAAAGCAAGACAAGCTGCCCACCTTGCTTGAGGTGCCGCACGAAACCGGCCGTCCCCCGGCGGCCTTGCGGAAAGACCGGGCCGCCGAAGGCCTCCATCGTCTTGACGTAATGGGCGTTGAAATAGGGGTTTTTCATATCCCGATACAGCCCGCCGATATCAAGGCCGCGCGCAACCAGACAGGCCCGCGTCGCCTCGTAATTCCCGTAATGGCCGGTGACCAAAATAACCGGCTGTCCCTTTGCCACCGCAGCTTCAAGGGCCGCAACACCCGCGCCGGTCGGCGTATTTTGTGCCATCCGCGCCGGAAATTCCTGCGCCGAATAGTTTTCGATAAAGCTGCGTCCGACGTTATTCAGACATTTTGATACGATCTGGTTGCGACGGGAGGCAGGAAGATCCGGCCAGATCATCTTGATATTGTCCTGCGCCCTGCGGCTGTATCCTGCGACCGGCCCTAGAACATGCTGAACAAACCGCCCCACAAAGGCCAGACGGGCCCGATAGGGAATCAATAGCGCAAAGCGGATCAATCCCACGATGACTGCGTTGGTCAGATAATGACCAACGCGCCGCGCCAGCGGATCTTGAGGGGGAAGTTTTGGGTCGGGCATAGGCCTCTGCACGGCAAGAACATGCGACTGTCACATATTTCGCCTATTTCTTAACGTGCCGGGCCATAGGCGACAAGCCGGATCACTCCTCCTCATCATCCTGGACCAATTGCAGTTCGCCATCCGTCTCAAGTCGGCGAATGACGTCGATGATGGCCGACATCGCCTGCTCCGCCTCGGATGCCTTGACGGTTTCAAGTTCTGCGATTTCTTCACGCAACTGGTCCGCCATGCGCGAGGACATGTTGTCCAGGATGAAATCCATGACGACCTTCAATCCGGCCGTCTCGGAGCCCGCCATCGCATAGACCAATTGCGCCCGGTCCGCGCCGCGCAAAATGCGGGGAATATCACGCGGTTGAACGCGCGCGGGGATGTCCGCGAAGGTAAAGATCGCCTTGCGCACCGCATTGGCGAACCCTTCGTCCGTCTCATCCAGTCCGGTCAGCATATCATCACGGGTGAACGACGTCGAAGAGTTTAGGATCGCCCCGACCCGTTCGACAGGTTCATCGTCAAACGCCTTGACCGGAATGCTGTCGAGCTGGCTGGCCAGAGAAAGCCCTATATTATAGACAGCCTCGGGCGAGACGCTGTTGGTCAGGGACACGGCATAGGTAATTTCCCGCGCGCGCGGACCAGGCAACAGCCCAAGCAGTTTTGCCGCCACGGACACCTTGAGCTTTGACAGCACGACGGCAATGACTTCGGTGCTTTCCTTTTCGACCATTTCCAGCATCGTCGGCGCGTCCAGATCGCGCAGGCGGGCCCAAGGGTCGCCCAACTGGCGCACGCCCGCCTCCTTGCGCAACCGTTCTGCCGTCTGTCTGCTGATTTTGCCGTCCAGCGCCGTCAGCGCGCCGATGATACCGCCGGGAAACGACAGGCCAATGCTGTTGAGTTCATTTTCGAATTCTTCGACCACCGCATCAAGCGTATGCCGGTCGACCGTCCGCATGGATCCCATCTGCTGCGTCAGGCGCGCCTGCAGGTCATCTGGCAAGTCTTCAATCGGAATATCCGCGCCTTCGTTCAACAAAAGACGCACCACGATCGCGGCTTTTGCGCGCTTGGTCAAAGGGGCGGCCGCGTTGCTGGACGGTGCCCCGACAGCCATCCCCTTGAAACCACCTAAAGGTAAGAGATCATTCATTTTTTAACTAACTTTAGCTGCCCCGGTATCAAGGCTACTTCTGGCAGTCAAAGATGAAAGAAACCCAAACAGCCGATATATTAATAGTTAAAAGTTTGGCCCGTCGCGATGGCCGTGCGCAAAGACGCCTCGGCCCATGTTCCTTCGCCGCCATAAGACCGGATTGCGCGCAATTCGGCCATCGCATCGGCGATATTACCTTGTTCAACCATGCCCTGCGCCATGTAGGACCGCGCCAGGATATTTGCCGGATTCACCTTCAGCGCGCGCGTGTAAAACGCCATGCTTTCGGCATCATTACCCATCTTGCGGTGGGTGAACCCCATATAGGTCAATGCGCGGTCATCCTGCGCTGGCATCGCAGCCAGCACCAGCTGCGCGTCCTGGTATTTGCCCGCATAGGCAAGTCGCCGGACGGTTTCATACAAATCGTCCGGGCTAAGGCGGCTGTCTTTGGCCGTCACGCATTTCTTGGTTTTCTTGTCGTAAACCATCCCGCTTTCGCAAGAAACGGCAGGTTTGGGCGGTGCGGTTTCATCCCCCCCACCAGCGGCGAACACGCCCGTCGGCAAGGTCAGGGCAAGAGCACAAGTAACTAGAACGCGCATGGAGGAATCTCCCGATATGTTTCCTAGTGAAACACGATAGAGCGCCCGCACCCCTGGTAAAGGGGCACGGGCGCAATCCGCTTCAAGTTGACGTAATCGTTACGACGTGGCCGATGTCACGCAGCTTGCGCTTTCGGCGTCATAAACCATGCCATCAGCGCAAGACATTGCGTGTTTTTGAGAAGAACATGTCGCCATACCAAGCGACGGCAATGCCACGAGGGCCAACGTAGATAGTGCAATTCCAAGTTTCATCATACTACTCCTTTGAGATGCCCTGACAGGCTACACACACCCCGGACATTCTCAAAGAAGTTTTGCACGACAAGGTATCGCGCCGATTAATCTGCCCAAAAATCAGTCTTTGAAAACGCGGGCAAAGATCGTGTCGACATGTTTGGTGTGATACCCGAGATCGAATTTTTCCTCGATCTCTTCGGGGCTGAGGGCAGCCAGCACCTCGGCATCGCCCAACAGTTCGGTTTTGAAATCCTTGCCGTCTTCCCAGACCTTCATCGCATTGCGCTGCACCAGTTTGTAGCTGTCTTCGCGGCTGACGCCGGCCTGGGTCAGTGCCAAAAGGACACGCTGGGACATGACCAGCCCGCTGAACTTGTTCATGTTGGCCAACATGTTGTCCGGATAGATCAGCATGTTGTCGATCACGTTGGTAAGGCGGTGCAAGGCGAAATCGAGGGTAATGGTGGTGTCGGGGCCAATTGCGCGTTCAACACTGGAATGGGAAATGTCGCGTTCGTGCCAGAGCGCCACGTTTTCCATCGCCGGGATGACGGCCATGCGGATCGTACGCGCCAGACCGGTCAGGTTCTCGGTCAGAACCGGGTTCTTCTTGTGAGGCATCGCAGAGGAGCCCTTTTGACCTGCCGAGAAGAATTCAGCCCCTTCCAGCACTTCGGTGCGCTGCATGTGGCGCACTTCGGTGGCGACATTTTCGATCGAGCTGGCGATAACGCCAAGGGCCGCGAAGAACGCAGCGTGGCGGTCGCGGGGAATCACCTGGGTGCTGATCGGCTCGGGCATGAGGCCCAGTTTCTCGCAAACATGCTCTTCCACGCGGGGGTCGATATTGGCAAAGGTTCCTACCGCCCCTGAAATGGCACCGGTGGCGATTTCTTCGCGGGCCGTTTCGAGGCGGCGCAGGTTGCGGTCCATTTCGGCGTAGAAACGCGCGAATGTCAGGCCCATGGTTGTGGGTTCGGCGTGGATGCCGTGGCTGCGCCCGACACGCACCGTGTCCTTGTGTTCGATCGCACGACGCTTGAGAGCAGCCAGCAGAAGGCCCATATCGGCGATCAGGATGTCAGCGGCACGGGTCAGCTGCACGTTAAAGCAGGTATCAAGCACATCGGAAGACGTCATGCCCTGATGCACGAAGCGCGCCTCGTCGGAACCGACATGTTCGGCCAGATGGGTCAGGAACGCGATCACGTCATGTTTGGTCACGGCTTCGATCTCGTCGATGCGGGCAACGTCGAATTCCACGTCCTTTGCCTTCCAGACGGCATCGGCATTGGCGCGCGGGATCACCCCCAGATCGGCCATGGCATCACAGGCATGTGCCTCGATCTCGAACCAGATGCGGAACTTGGTTTCGGGGGACCAGATTGCAACCATCTCGGGGCGGGAATAGCGGGGAATCATGTGGTGATACCTTTATGTGAGGGCTTTTGCGGTTGCAGGCGGGATAGACCGAGAGGGGCTGAAGGACAAGCGGGATCGGGGTTCGCCTTGCGCGGGCCTTGACGTTCGGCGCGGATCGCGGATGCCTCCGGCGGGAGTTTATTTGGCAAAATGAAGGGGATGGTGTGTTTTCGTCATTTCACGACTGGTGGTTTGCGGGGCGGCAGGATTAAGTACGGGCACCTGAAATCCGAGCATCTTTGAAGGAACGCCAGCCCCCATGTCTGATACCACACGCTTGAACCCCGCCACGATTGCCGCCCAGGCCGCAGGTGCCGTAGATGCGCAAAGCGGTGGCGTCGTGCCGTCTTTGCAGATGGCCACGACCTATCTGCGCGACGCCGCGTATCAGCCGCTGCGGCCCGACAACATCTATCTGCGCGATCAAAGCGATATCGTGCGCGTGGCCGAAACAGTGCTGGCCCAGCTTGAAGGGGCGGCAGAAGCCTTGCTGTTTCCATCCGGCATGGCGGCGTTGGCGGCAGCGTTTCGCACGGTGCCCAATGGCGGGCGCGTTCTGGTGCAATCACAGATTTACTGGGGGACGACAAAATGGCTGCGCGATTTCTGCACCCGCCGCGCGATCGACCTGCGCGAGGTAGAGGCGTCGGATGCGCAAGCCTTTGCGCAGGCCTGTGCCGATTTCAAGCCGTCATTGGTGTTGGTCGAGACCCCGTCGAACCCGTGGCTGCGGGTGACCGATATTGAAGCGGCAGCACAAGCCGTTCATGCGGTCGGCGGGCTGCTGATGATCGACAGCACTGCCGCAACGCCCGTGCTGCAAAAGCCATTGGCGCATGGCGCTGACATCGTCATGCATTCGGCCACCAAGGGGATCAACGGGCATTCAGATGTTCTGGCCGGCGTTCTGGCCACCAACGACACCGATGCGCAAATCTGGACCGATATAAAAGCCGACCGCCATGATGCCGGTGCGGTCATCGGCCCGTTCGAGGCTTGGCTGCTGGTGCGAGGCATGCGCACCCTGCCCCTGCGGATGCGAGAGATGTCGCGCAATGCGCAAGCGATTGCCGAATTTCTGGACGCTCACCCATTGGTCGAAACCGTGCTTTACCCCGGCCTGCCGGACCATCCGGGCCATAAGATTGCCGACCGTCAGATGGCGGGGGGCTTTGGCCCGCTGCTGTCCTTTGTGGTGCAGGGCGGAGCGGACAAAGCGCTGCAGGTCGCGGGCCGTTTGCAGCTTTTCCACCGCGCCACGTCGTTGGGTGGCGTCGAAAGCCTTGTTGAACACCGCCACACGATCGAGCCCCATACAGGCATTCCCGAAGGCTTGCTTCGCCTGTCGGTGGGGATCGAGGACATCAACGATCTGACGGCAGATTTGCAGCAGGCGTTGGGCAACTGAAGATCGGGATAACGGCTTGGGTGTCCGGGTCTGGCGATACAGCCTAAGCCAAGGCTGCATTGCCCAAAGGCAGGGTCAGGATCGCGGTAAAGCCGCGCTGCTGCCCCGGCTGCGGGGACATGACGTCAAAGCTGCAACCAGCCTGCTGGCAAAGCGCCTGCACGATCGACAGACCCAGACCAAACCCGTCTGACAACGGTGCCTTGCGCACGAACCGCTGTTTGATTGCCTCAAGATCCGCAGCGCCGAGGGCGGTACAATCGTTCGAGACGACAACCCGGCCCGGCACACTGGCATCCACGACAATGGGCTTGGGCCCGGCACCGTATTTCAGCGCATTGTCGAACAGATTGTTCAGGATGATCCCCAGGGCATCCGGGTCGATCCGGCTCGGCCACGGCCCCTCCGGGGCCTTGATGACCAGCTTTTCTTCTGCCGGAATGCGATCACGCAAATCTTTGAGCAGCAAGCTGATGACCGGCCTTACATCGGCCTCGACCGGGGTTACGCCGAGGCCGGATTGCGCGCGCGACATCTGCAAAAGCCGTTCGATCAGCCGGATCAACCGCTTCAGCCCCTGTTCAATTTCCGCCGCGCTGGCGGACGGTCCCGGATCGGTCAACACCGCCTTGAGACGCTGGACATTGGCCAGTGAAATCGCCAACGGGGTGCGCAGCTCATGGGCGGCGTTGGTGGCAAAGGCACGTTCGGCCGACAAAGCGCTGTCCAGTCGCGCCATCAGGGTATCCAGCGTGTCGATTGCAGGCTCGATTTCGGCAAAGGCATTCTGGCGCTCTATGGGCGACAGGTTATGTTCGTTCTTTTCGGCGATGTTGTCGCTGAGTTTGGCGATCACCCTGACCGACCGTCGAATGACCAGAAATGCCGCACCGACGAATAGAATCCCAAGCAAGGCAAAGCCCAGGATCACCCCCAGCAAGACGTCTGAAATCGCCTCGTTGCGTTCCTTCATCGGGGTGGCGACGATCACCGTGGCATCGCCCGACACTGCAGGGAAAATTGCAAAACGGTGATCGTTCTGCGTGAACAGCCCACCGGTTAGCGTAGCGGGCAACAGGTCAGCGGTGGCCCCCGGCGATTGGACGATGATCTGGCCGGACGCATCGAGAAACCAAAAAACCGTCCGCTCGTCAGGCTCGATCGCAGCATCCTCAAACGCCATGATCGTCGAAATATCTATCGCATCCGGCAAGGTTTGTGTTGTCTCGAAGATCGTCAACAACAACTGCGCCTTGCTGGTCAGGCTGATGTCCAGCAATTCGTCATATTCTTCTTCGACCAGGTTATGGACGATCAAAACCCCCAGCACTGCCGCCAGAACACCCGGCAGCACGATTGATTTCAAAAGAGTGTTGAGCAGGCTGTGCCGACGTCGGTTCATGTTTGCAGGCTATAGCCGATGCCGCGGTGGGTGGCGATCAGGTCTTTGCCAAGTTTGGTGCGCAAACGGCTGATATGCGCCTCGAGAGCGTTGCTCTCGACTTCTTCGCCATAGCCATAGATCGCGGTCTCGAGGGTTTCCTTGGGGACGATCTGCGTCTTTCTGCGCAACAAGACGTCAAGAACGCCCCATTCCCGCGCTGTCAGGCGCACTGGGTTGCCTGCGCGCGAGACGCTGTGATCCGACAGGCAGATGGTGAGATCGCGGATAGAAATGGTCTGGGTCAGCAGGTCCGCGCTGCGTCGGCAGACCGTGTGAATGCGCGCCGTGACCTCATCCAAGTCGAAGGGTTTGATCACATAGTCATCCGCACCGCGGTTCAACCCGTCGATCCGGTCCGACACCTTGTCCCGCGCCGTCAGGATGATGATCGGCGTGCGCAGCCCCCGCCCCCGGACCGTGCTTAGAAACGACAGGCCGTCACCGTCGGGCAGTTGCAGATCAAGCAGGACAACATCGTAATCGAGCGCAAGGATGGCGCTGTCGGCTTCATCCAGCGTGCCGAACCATTCAACGTTGTGGTGATCCGCCTCCAGATGCTCCATCAAAGGGCGTGCAAGGGCGGCCTCATCTTCGATCAAGAGAATGCGCATGAATGTCCTGTCCGGCCTTTTCAGTTTTTTCGGTTCAAGGTGTCATCTGCCGCAAGGCGGTAACGGATGTCAGAGTGATATCACGCCCCTTTCGGGACAGGGTCAGCCGGCCGACGGGCCGATAAAGGCACGCAGCACGATCCAGCCGATGAACACGCCGTTGGCGCACAGCAGGCACATGGTCGCAAGCGATCCAAGGTCCTTGGCGTCGCGGGCGAAGAGTTCCCAATTGGGGGCTAGGTGATCGACCAGACATTCGATTGCGGTGTTCAGCGCCTCGACCGCGACAAGGCTGAAGAACAGCACCAGCAAGACGCAAAATTCCCCAATGCTGGCCCCGGCCCACCACAACACCACACCGGACAGCGGCAGCGCGAGGGTGATATGCCGGAACGCCGTTTCCTGCCAAAGTCTGCGCAGACCGCCGAAGGAGTATCCGGCAGCCGCAAAAAGATGGGCACTCCCGGTCACGCGGTCCGGTTTGCGGCGATCCTGTTTTGAGGTTGATGTATCAAGTGTCATTTGTCCGCAACTTTCACATTTTTCAAACCCGCCTTACAAGATGCAAATATATCCAGCTCGGGGTCACGTTCGCGCGTCTTGATGTCCATCATACCCAGAAGGGAATGAAACAGATTGTCATGGGACAAGGTGCCGGATCTTTGATCCGCAATGCAGGATTGATCAATGGCAAACTGGTCTTGAAACCTTTGGGACATCCACAGGATCATTGGCACTTTGGTTTGAAACTCCGGTGCCATGAAATAGGGCGAGCCGTGCAGGTAAAGCCCCCCCTCGCCCAGCGATTCCCCGTGATCCGACACATAAACCAGGGCCGTGGACAATTGCGTCTGTGCGTTCAGGAATTCAATCGTCTGGGCCAGGATTTCATCGGTATAGGCGATGGTGTTGTCATAGGAATTGGTGATTTCCGCTGCAGTGCAGTTCTTGAATTCCGCGGTGCGGCAGGCCGGAGTGAAACGCTCGAATTCGGCGGGGTAGCGCAGGTAATACGTGGGTCCGTGACTGCCGATGTGATGCAGCACCAGAACGGTATCCTCGGTGATGGTGCTGGCGTATTCTGCAAGGGCGTGCATGAACACCCCGTCTGTACATTCGCCCGACGCGCAAAACGCAGCACCATCGGCGGCAGACATCATACGGCTGCCAACGCGGTCGGCGATGCCCTTGTGGCCGGTGTTGTTGTCCCACCATTCGACGTGCAGCCCGGCATGGTCAAACACATCAAGCACGTTCTGGTTCGAGATCCCCTTTTCATATGAATAATCATCGCGCGTGAAGTTCGAGAACATGCACGGCAGGGAAACGGCCGTCGCGGTGCCGCAGGAATTCACATCGGTAAAACTGACCACAGGCAGCTGCGACAGCCGCGGGTTGGTGTCTTTGTCATATCCGTTCAGACTGAAATTCTGCGCCCGCGCGGTTTCCCCGGCCACGACGATGGTCAACACGGGTTTACGACTTGCGCTGTAGGCCGGACCTTTGGTGGCGTCTTCACCGATAGCGGCGATCTGCAGATTGGCCGTGCGCGTCATCAGCTTTGCATAGCGGATCGTGCTGACAAGCGGCATGCCGGGCTGATAGCTGCCCATGAGGTCCTTGCGTTCGCGCAGGATTGACGAATAGCTTTTCAAATCGGCCATCAGCAAACCGGTGGCCAACGCCATGCTGACGCTGAACGTCAGCACCGGCATCGCAATCGATTTCAGCATGCTGTGGCGCGTGACCTTGACGCAGGCAATGCCCAGCGCGGGCAATACGCCAAGTACGAAAACATGGGTGACAAAGCCGACCGTCACCAGATGTTTGGATTCTGCCATCGTGGTGACCATGACGTTCTGGATCATGTCCCTGTCGATCACGACGCCCAGCCGGTCCATGTAATATGATGTGACCGCGCTGAGGATGAGGATGAACATCAAGAAAGGCTTTACCGTCCAGGCAAACCCGAAAAGCGAAAATGCAGCGGTCGTCAGGAGATAAACGGCCAACAGGAAGCCGGCAAAGGACAGCGGATGCCCTTCGAATATCGGGCTGCCAATGGACCAGAAAGTGGCGTTATCGACGCAGAACACGAAGACGACAGTCAAAAGGATCAAGGTAAGAGGCGATAATGTATAGGTGTTCCGAAGGGCGGAAAACTGCGTCTTCAGGGTTTTGAAAATGGTCATCTGGGGTATCTTCGCTATTGGGTCGAGCCCCCTTCAACACCGAAACCTTACGGGAACCTTACCGAAATATGATCAAGGGCGACCCAGACCCAATCACGGACGCGCAAAATCTTCCTTTTATGCACCAGCAGGAATTCATTCAGCCAGGTCGGGCGAACCAACCGCTGGTCTCAAGTGCCCGGCAAATCCCATATTTATCCAGCATCTACCCTCGCTTATGTGGCCTAGATCACAGAGTGACTGGGCCAAAACCTGCATAATTTTCATGCACGCTAAACCCGAGGGTTTGTTTCTTACTGTTTTTTCCAAAAGGACTTTTGATGATGCCGATAGACAAACAGTTGGCCGCCGCCTGCCGTGATGGTCTCAACCTTGAGTTCTTTTGCCCAGAGGTCGGCGGCAACGTCATCGTCAACGCAGGTCCGACCGGATACGGGACGTTCGACGCAGGCGGGTCGCTGTTCGGTCACTGCCACGGCGGTCACAAGCTTAGGATGGCCAACTTCAAACAGTACTGGTTCAAGAACTGCGGGCTGAAATACCACGGTGTTCTGGCCCGCAATGAAAAAGACGTGATGGGCGAGGCAAAGTTCGGCGCGGCGACCCCCTACCCCACACTTAGCGCAAAGGCGTGGTATCACCTATCATTCGGCGTCACGGACCCGGCCAAGGAATATTTCCCCGGCTATCTGCCCATCGACGTCGCGCAATATTACGGCTTCCCGACAAATCTGCGCGGCAAGGGGCAGTCCATCGCGATCATATCGCTTGGGGGCAAAATCGACGTGGACGAGGTGGCCGGTGACTTTACGAAACTGGGCATCCGTCCCCTGCCCGCTGTCACGGTGATCGATGTCGACACGATCCCCGCCGCGCAAGACAAGCTTCCCACGACCGAAACGCATCTGGACATCGAAATCATCGGCAGCATTTGCCCGCGGGCCAAGATCAACATCTATCGCGGATCGAACCCCGATGGTTTCGGTCCCGCAATCGAACGCGCCGTCAAGGACAGGAACACGGTGATCTCAATCTCTTGGGGCGGCAAGGAAAATTCCGAATGCAAAACCTCTGCCGTCGAAGCCGCTTTGGAAAAGGCGGTTCTGGCAGGCGTGACGGTTTGCGCTGCTGCAGGTGCCAACGGATCGGCGGGCCAACGCAAGCCGACCGACAATACCGCCCATGTGGATTACCCTGCCAGCAGCCCCAACGTGCTGGCCTGCGGCGGGACCCAGATCGACTATATCGAGGGCACGAAAACCGAAGTGGTCTGGAACAACACCGAAAAAGGCGGCGGTGCCACGGGCGGCGGTGTCAGCAGCATCTTCGCCACCCCGAAATGGCAAACCGCGCAGGGCATCTCAATTCCGTCGGCAAATGACGGCAAGTCGACGGGGCGTGTGGTACCGGATGTGGCGTCTCTGGCGGCAGCCGGGGATTGGGACATCTACAAGACCGGCGGCATCAAAATGGGCATCGGCGGGACCAGCGCGGTGGCTCCGATGTGGGCCGCGTTGATCGCGCTTGCCAATGAAAAACGCAGCCGGGCCAAGCCATCCAAGGGCAGTATTGGCTTCATCAACGGGCAACTCTACCAACTGGCGGCCAAGGGCGGATATTTCAAAAACATCCTCCACGGGGACAACCGGTCCACGCCGAACTCTCCGGGTTATCAGGCGGAACCGGGATTTGACGCATGCACCGGTTGGGGCAGCCCGATCGCGACCAAACTGATCGACGCCTTGGCGGCTCTGCCCGAACAGATCCGGATGGGCGGCGGCGGCCATCATCATATGATCATCGAAGACGTGCACCTTGTGGCGATGAACACCAATCTCGTCAGCGGCATCGGGGCCAGTCCCAACTTTCCGGCCCCGGAAATGCGCGGCGGTTTTTCCAGCACCCCCGGTTGTCCGACGGCCCCAAGCTGGAGGATATGCAAACCCGGCATCAACATCGACTATACCTGCAGCAATTGCAGTAAATCCCCGATCATCAACAAGGGCATGGTCAATAACGCGAACGCTTTTGATCTGGTCTATGGCAACGCTTGTCCCACCTGCCACCACACGCTCAAGCTGACCGACTACACAGGCTATTGGGCCTACAGATGCCGTTTCCGCTATGATGGCGTACTGGTCGAGGATGAAGTTGACCTGAAAGGCGATCGGACCTTCAACGATGACGATCTTTACAAGACCGTAGGACAGCCCACCCAGTACTACACGCTGAAGATTACGACGAACGGCGTCTAAAGATCAAAGGCCGCTCGGCGGCATTCTTGCCCGTATCGCCCTAGGCACTTTACTTTCTGCGACGTCCCTAACGATATGCGCGAACGCCGGGTTCGTGGGCAAGGATCCTTCGCTAGCTGTTTGCCGTCGCCTTTCAATACTTTCAGCTTCCCCACCATTCGAACTGATGCCTTCGCTGATGGATCGGATGTCTCCGACAGCCTAGCAAGGTGACTAGTTCATCGAGATTTCCGCCAAGTCGCGCCGCCTGATCACCTCGCGTGCAGGCCCGCCGTACCAACGTGCCGGAAAATCGCGCAAGCTCGGGTCCGCCCTCAGGTCGGGGAACAGCGTCAAAAGCTCTGTTCTGGGTTCATGACCCATCATCTTGAGACTCATCGGTCCGGGATAAAAACTCTCCGACGGGGCGTTTTCGGCAAAAATGATCTGGTGAGCGTCGAACATAAGATGGACGTAGCAGACCGACCGCTTGCCGCTGGCGACGCGCACGCCCGGCATGTATTCGGCCAGGTGCTTTGCGCGCACCAGATTGCTTTCACCAACCATCATGGAATGTTGCGGAGAGACGAACAACGGCCGCACATTGCCCAGGGCATCTGCCTTGATCAGGATCGGCCTAAGGTTTGGCGCTGCGCGCAGGGCCCTGTGATCCAAGTGCCGCGTGCCGATCCAGCGGATGGGTTGAGGACCGTTATCAGCTGTGACCACCAGATCGCCGACCCGCAAGGTCTCGATCAGGACATCGCCGCGCGGTGTGCGAATGGCAGTGCCGGTCGTAAAGCAGACAACGCCGGTGTTTTCTGAGGTAAAGCTGGAATTATCCGCGCTGGCCCCTGAAAAGATCAGGCCGCCGCTGCCAAAATGCGCGTTGTTTGAATAGTCGGCACCGCCGACCCCGTCATTGGATTGGTTGAGGATACCGTCATCGGCCTGGTCGGCGTGCAGTTCCCAGATGTCATCATAGAAGGCCGACAGATTGATGAAATCGTTATTGGTGCTGTCGCCGTCATTCAGCGTGCCCGTATTACCGGTGTTGAAATCGGTGATCGTGTCGGTGCCGTCGCCTGCCGCATAGGAAAACGTGTCGGTACCATCGTCGCCGGTGATCGTGTCGTTGCCCAGCCCCCCCTTGAGGCTGTCGTCGCCGGTGCCACCATCGATAAAGTCATCGCCCATGCCACCCAAAATAGTGTCGTCACCCGCCGCACCGGACAGATCGAGCCCCGACATGTCGGCCGACGCATCCAGACTGTCGGCCAGGTCCGTTCCCTGAACCGCTTCAATTTCGTAGAAAGTGCCGGTCGTCCCGTCAAAGTTGAACGCACCGAATTCCCATCCGCCGAAAGTAACGGTGACCCCGTTCGTCGCAGCACCGGTGTTGAAGTCCAGTGTATCGGTATCGCCACCTTCGTCGCTGCCATAGATCGTCACCGATCCGTCACCATCGTCGATGACGAACCTGTCCGAGCCGGAATCGCCCCAGACCGTGTCGGCACCGTATCCGGTGTAAATCAGATCGTCGCCCGCCCCGCCCGCAACCGAATCGTCGCCCGCCTGACCGGACAGCGTATCGTTGCCGTCTTCGCCCCGCAGACTGTCATTGCCAAAGCCGCCGAGAATGTCGTCGTTCCCGCCCCGGGCTTCGATGTACATGCCTGCCGTGTCGGCAGAGCCGTCGACTGTGTCCGCCTGATCGGTCAGAACCAGATGCTCTATCTCGGAGAAGGTGATTGTGTTCGCGCCATCGGTGATCGTCCCGGCCTCGGCCCCGGTATATGTCACCGTGACCGGACCCGTGAGGGACAACAGATTCATCGTGTCGTAATCAGTCCCGCCCTCGCCCCCGACGATGGTGTCGCTGCCAAAGTCATCCTCGATCACGAAGGTATCGGCGTCATCGCCACCGGAAAGGCTGTCGTCGTCACTGACCGTCGGCTGCGTCGTCGTAAATATCTGATAGGGGCTGATCGGGCCCGTTCCGTTCAGTTCGATGTTGAAAGTTTGCGTGTGGCCGTTCGCATAGGTGATCGTGTAGACGACGCCATAGGTGGTCGGCGAATGCTGAACGACAGAAGATGTGATGCCGGTGTAGTTTTCCTGCAGGACGATCTTGTCCTTGCCATAGTCGAATCCACGCAAGGCAAGGGTATTGGTCGTATTCGTCGTCCCGACCAGCACGTAATCCGCGACATTGTCACCATCATTGTCGCTACCGCCCCCGTCATCAAGACGGATGGTCGCGTTTGAGCCATCTTCGGCGGACCAACGGAAATAGTCCTGGCCGGTGGTCCCGTTAATTGTCTGCCCGTTACTGACCGCCGTGTAGCTTGGCGGCCCCTTTTGCCCGCCATAAATGGTGTCGTTCCCCGCACCACCCGAAATCGTATCATTGCCGCCGTTGCCTTGGATGCTGTCTGCGCCAGTCGTACCCGTCAGTGTATCGTCGCCGGTTCCGCCGGTCACAGTGGCCATGTTCAGCCCCTCACTCGTTAAATAGTCACATTTCTGGAGCAGATGGATTAATTTAAGGTCAAAAATATGTTTGGTCTGCGTCAACCATTTGAAAGTTCAATGAAAGAATTGGGCCGTATACTTTTGTCCGCGACCATTTCGGGTGGTTGTGGGGACCCTGTTCAGACTGATGCGCTACACGATCGGGTTCAGCTTGCAGGTTCCTGTCCGCAGCGCGCGTGGGACGGCGATGCACAGGTGTGAGGGACATCATATCCTGCCCGCGCGCGGCGCAGTTTCAAACCACAAAGCTTGAGGCATGATCGTACGATCAAGCAGCAGCCTTCACCCTCAAGGTGGCGGCAGCGTTCAAAAATCAAATTTGGAAAATTGGTGCGGTTGGAACACAAACGTTCGAACGCCATTTTATCCGAGGTCGATGATAAAACCAGTGCTGGATCACAATCATCCACAGGCCTTTCTTTCAGGCAGGCAGCACAAGTTTTTGAAGAGCTGGAACGCTGGAATCTTCTGCTGAGTGATCATGCAGATGAACTGCGTGGGCCTCACCCATGAAACGACACCAGCAAAAATCACAAAGGCCAGCTCCGTTTTCACTGCGTTTAACTGAGGATGAACGGGCAAAGCTTGAAGGTCATGCTGGTTCGATGCCACTAGCCTCATATATCAAGTCCGTGGTTTTGGCTGATGAGGCTCCTAAATACCGAAAGAGGTCAAAACCACCTGTTGCGGAGCAACAACTTCTGGCTGAGATCTTGGCGTGGCTGGGTGCATCGCGCATGGCGAGTAATCTTAATCAGATTGCCAAGGGTTCGAACCAAGGCACACTTGTCGTCAATCCAGATTTAGAACGCGATCTGCAACAAGCATGCGTTGATGTCGCATGGATGCGTGTGACCTTGTTGGCAGCTCTGGGTTTAAAGCGGTGATCATCAAAGCGTCGCAAAGATCTGGTGCCCGGGCGCTGTCAGATCACCTGATGAATGATCGCGACAACGACCATATCAGCATTCTGCAATTGCGGGGCTTCATGGCTGATGATTTGCACGGCGCATTAGATGAGGCGCATGCCATATCGAAGGCTACCCGCTGTAAGCAATTTCTATTTTCTGTCAGTCTCAATCCACCGCAAGGGCATGACGTTTCGGAACAAGATTTTGAAGACGCTGCTGATAGAATTGAGGCTAAGCTGGGTTTAACCGGCCAACCTCGCGCCATTATTCTGCATGAGAAAGAGGGCCGTCGTCATGCGCATGTTGTGTGGTCGCGGATAAATCCTGAAACAATCAAAGCGATTAACCTACCCCACTTTAAAGTAAAGCTACGTGACATCGCGCGGGATCTGTATCTGGATCACGGCT
This sequence comes from Roseobacter sp. GAI101, assembly GCF_000156335.1. GTDB lineage: Bacteria > Pseudomonadota > Alphaproteobacteria > Rhodobacterales > Rhodobacteraceae > Sulfitobacter. Next base: position 40,431 of record NZ_DS999213.1, on the reverse strand, counting down.
GGACCCTGCCAAAGGGTCTGGCAACTTACGGTGATAAAAACCCGCTAAATTTCACACTGTCTGAATGGCAGCAAGCCAAACGCGTCAAGATCGATCCACGTGAAATCAAACAGATATTTCAAGAGGTTTGGGAACGCTCTGATAATCTTGATAGCTATCGCAATGCTTTGGCTGAGCGTGGCTATCATATCGCCAAAGGTGATCGTCGTGGCCATGTTGCATTGGATGTGCAGGGCAATGTTTACGCCATCGCCAAATGGACAGGGATTAAGGCCAAGGATTTAGTGACCAAGCTTGGCGATCCGTCCGCCTGTTCATCTGTCACGGAAGTTGGGCGCACCTTAAAAGCCAGAATGACTGATCAGGTGAAAGCCTATATCGCGCAAGTAAAACAGTCTCACGCCGACGCGCTCAAGCCCCTCTTGGCTGAGCGTGAGACGCTGGTCACTAGCCAGCGGTCTGAGCGTCAGATGCTAAAAACCAAGCAGGAAGAACGGTGGATCGCAGAATCAACAATACGATCAGATCGCCTGAACAAGGGTCTAAGGGGATTGTTTGATCGCCTAACAGGCAAAGCTAAACCCGTTCGCGATCTCAATGTCAAAGAAGCACTGGGAGCTATGCGGCGTGATCAAGAGCAACGGGATCGACTAGTTGTCCAGCAGCTAAAAGAACGGCAAAACCTGCAAGCCCGTGCGCGTGTCTTGAAATTTAAACATGCCAAGGATCGCAAAATCCTCGCCAACGATATCGCAGCTTACATGCGCCGGACAATTCAGTCACAGACGCAAGATGCCAGTGTTAAAACCCGTCGGAAAAATCGTGGGTTTGATCTGTCGCGGTAAAAGGACCGGGCCATGTCATTTATGGCCTTTGCCCAGAAAACAATTCCCGCCAAGGGTTAATGGTGCTTAACCTTTAGTTGTACTTTTTAGGGCATGAGGATTTTTCTATGCGATTGAGTTTTTTAATTGTGATTGGCGCAACACTTGCTGGATGTGCGGGCGGGACTGTTAACAATGCTGCGTCTGACCAACGGATGATGGCCTTTGCCCAAGCCTTGCAAAAAGCACCAACGGCCAGCGTTTGTGCGACATATATTCAGCCGTCATCATCGGCGAAGGTTAAGCTGATGACAGAAGCTGAGCTTGCGGCGCGGGGCGCTAAACAGTGTTCTGGCAGTAATATCGGCAAACAATCAGCCGCTCTTTATCGTCGTTCACAATTTACCAGATCTGTAACCGCTTCAACTTTGACTGCTGGCAGTGATAAAGATTGCGGTGATTTTGCATCTGGGGCGCTAGCGCAGCGATTTTTCTTGGCCAGTGGCGGGCCTTCGCAAGATCCCCATAATTTAGACGGTGATGGCGATGGCCTTGCTTGTGAATGGGGTGCTCAAGCCACGCGCCTCTCCACGTTGCGACTAGCGCCACCTCGCAAAGCCAGATCGACCGCGCGTCGATCCTCAAGTTCGCGGTGCTACACAGGCCCTCGCGGCGGCACATATACGATCACGGCAAGTGGTAACAAAAACTATAACGGGTGCTGATTGATATCGGCTCACTAACCCAACCAAATTGATCTCTGGTTAGAGAATTACCCGTTCCTACCCAGCCTATACCCGCGCGGACGAGTCGGACGTCTTCTTATTGAGAGGGTTCTATCAACTCTCAACAAGGAGATGGTCCTATGGACTGGAACACGAATACAAAACTGCGCATTTGCGCAACGCTGCTTGTTTTTGCGCTTGGGCATGATGCCCATGCGCAAGGCTTGTTTGGTAGCTCGCCGTATCAAAGCTACGGCTATTCGAACTATGACGGGCTGTTCATGATGTGGCGCATTGCCATGATGGCGCTCTCAACTGGAGCTGGCTTTCTGCTTGGCTGGTTTTTGTCACCTGAGGCAAAAGAGTTTCGGCGCATTGTAACACTGATCGCTGCTGGCCTGCTGGTGTTCGTTGCCATCATGAGCAACGGCGTGCTGGGATGGAGCGCTGCATGGCTTGCATCCATGCTTGGGTTTTTGGGCGCGCTTGGCTACTGGCTTGGTCGCGGTGTCAAAGCGCTGATGGATGTGCCAACGACCTTTGGCTCAAGTAAGTGGGCCGATGGTCAGCACATGAATGAAAAGGGCCTGTTTGGCAGTGATGGAATCATCCTTGGCTCTGCCTTTGATGACTCGGTCAATGGCGCAGTCGAAAAGGTGTTTTCTTATAAAGGTGATCGCCATCTGCTGACATCTGCGCCCACACGCTCAGGCAAGGGCGTCTCGCACATCATTATCAATCTGCTGTGCTATCAAGGCTCTGCCTTGGTGATCGATCCAAAAGGCGAGAATGCCCGCATTACCACTGATGAGCGTGAAGCCCTGGGCCAAGAGGTGATGTGCGTTGATCCATGGGGCATTGCTACTGATGCGATGGGGCGTGTGTCTGCTCGGATCAATCCGCTGGATTGGATTAAGCTGGGCGATGTCGATGCAACAGAAAACGCCATGTTGTTGGCTGATAGTCTTGTTCAGAAAAACAGCAAAAGCGATGCGTTTTGGCAGGAAGAAGCTAAGGCCTTGATCCAAGGCTTGATCCTGTTCGTCTGCTTCGATGCGGCGTTTGATGGGCGGCGCAATCTTGGCACGGTGCGTGATCTGCTTTTGCTGAGTGGCGATGACATGATCGCCATGTTCGAGCAGATGGCGGCATCACCGCATCATCTGATAGCCAGTACTGGGGCGAGAAGTCTGCAAAAAGAGCCAAAGCTGATGGCCAATGTGCTGGCCTCGGCTCAAGCAGAAACCCACATGCTGGATAGTGCGCGGGTGCGTGAATGCCTTTCTGAATCTGACTTCGATTTCGCAGATTTGAAGCGCAAGCCTATGACTATCTTTCTGATCCTGCCAGCGGATCGGTTGGAAACCTTCAGCCGGTTTTTGCGCCTGCTGGTGCAGCAAGCCATCACCATCAATGCCCGCAATATCGCAGATAAGCCCAAAAAGCCGGTGCTCTTCATCCTCGATGAAATGCCAGCTCTGGGTCGTCTGACCATGGTGGAGCAAGCCTATGGCCTGATGGCGGGGTTCGGTATTCAGCTCTGGGGCATCACGCAAGATTTGTGCCAACTCCGGCGGATTTACGGGCAGGACTATGAGAGCTTCATCGCCAACTCCGGGGCGGTGGCGTATTTCGGGTCACCGGACAAGACCAGCGCTGAATACTTCTCAGCGATGTGCGGCGTGACAACCGTGTGGAACTTCAGCTCGGCCATAGCCACGGCCTTCAGCTCCAGCTCCGGGGGCAATGGTGGCTCCAGCAGCCGGTCCAGCACCACCACAGATAATCGGGCCGCAACGCAGCGCAAGCTGGCCTATCCCGATGAGCTGATGCGCTTGAGGGATGATCAGCAACTGATCCTGATCGAAAACACCAACCCGATCATGGCACGTAAGCTGAAATGGTACGAGATGCCTGATCTGCGCACCAAGGGCGTCAATCTGCACAAGCAGTGATTCCAAATACGCAAAACCTGATGGCGGG
>NZ_DS999213.1:0-36834 GCF_000156335.1 Roseobacter sp. GAI101 | reverse complement strand
AAAGCTTCCCCTCATTCTTAAGCGAGATATCCCCATGATTACTAATCACACGCAATCTGCTGCGCACGTCGAAGTGACACTTCTGCTTTCCGCTAGCGATGTCTTCAAAGCTGCCAGAATGGGCGGCATGGCCTTCGATGAGGCGTACCTGAAAACCATCTGGGCCGATATGCAGCGCCACCAGCATATCCGCGCTGAAATCACGGCTAGTGCGGCCTATGCGCTGCATATCCTGCTCTCTGAGATCTCTTTCGACGCGGTGTTTATGAACCCGTCCCCCTTCATCATCGATGACAGCTATTAAAAGGACCGATCCAATGAGCGATAAGTCGTTAAAAGACCCGTTCAACCAAGTAACCAACCCTGATGGCACGCCTGTACGGGATAAAGATAATGCGGATAGCCGTCCGCCACCGCCACGCTGGTCACAGACACCGCAGCGGAATTTGGCACCCCCAGGCATGTCAGGGATCAGATCAGGCCATAAACAGGCCACTCCGCGCCCCGTTGAGCCACAAAAACAATCTGGCATTGCGATAAACGGCGACCAAACGGATAAAAGCCTATGGATTGAGGGCAGCATCATGACCATGCCGGGCTATACGTTCCACGCCAAGCTTTATGATGAACCATCGAAGTTTGGGATTGAAGGCGGCAAGATATCGAAGCTGGATGTACGCAAAGATGACAATCTGGTCATGCGCTATGATCGTGGCTGGGTCGTTGATCCAAAAACGCAGGAACAAAAAGAAGCGCTTCAACGCATTCGAACGGGGTTAGATGACACACCTAAAAAGCCGTTCAAGAGCTTCGATCACAAACCCGGTCAAGAGCAGGGCATAGATCGCTGATCAAGACACGGACAAGCACAGGAATATGTTCCGATGGCAGGATAGCATTGTAAAATGCTATCCTGTTTGAACATGAGCCATCAACGATTTATGAATTTTCTGCGCGGTGGAACGCCAAGCACCGCGAATTATGATCCAGTCGCCCGCGTCTACAAAAACGCCAGTGGCATTGACGAGATTATCCACCTGCATCGCTGCTACTGGGCCTACGTGGATTGGCTAGAAGCCACCACAGATATCAAGTTTATCAATTGGGTCGTTCACTGCGACAAGAACCCCTCAGAGGGCTATACGCTATCGCATCTGCTGATGTACTGGCTGTGGACTGATGAGTGTGACAGGTTTCGTGCAGGTTTGCCAACACCGAATCCATATCCGCCCATGGGTTATGAGGGATGGGGAAATTAAGCGAATAATTGTCCTGCTTCTTAGAATTTACGTGCCTAGAAATCGTTTTATTACTGGGCAGTCAATACGTGTAAGAAAGCTCCACTTGAGCATAGAAAATAAGACTTTAGACCAACTGAAACTTGCGTTCAATCAGCTAGACCGCCTATGTTCATGCCTTAGCATGGAGGTTGAATTTAGAGATGATTTCAGATGGGCTAATCGTCGGGTTTTACTTCGCTGAAGATCGCCTAATCCACCGTGGCTTCGATCTCTCAAGCGGGCGATTTCTCGAAGTTGATAAGTCTCTTGTAGCCATACCCAATGGAGAAGGCAGCGTTCGAAAAGCCGCATCAATTATCAAAGAATTTTATATTGATCGCTTAGGCAGGCCCGTCGTTGGCGTAGGTCTCGCTGTACCAACGTCAATTTTGGAACTTGATCAGCACAGTGACCGGTACGGAACGCTTGGAGGCCAGCTTGCGCCAATTGGTTGGAAAAACTTCAATGCAAAACAAACCCTGTTAGACGAACTTTCCAGTTGCGGCGTATCTCTAGCCGAGCCTGAAAAGATTGGTATTATCAGCCAAGTTGGGGCCACAGCAAAAGGCCACTTTAAGCAGCACTTCGGTACACCTGCATCGAAGCCAAGTCATCCTCTGAAGAATGACAAACGTAGCTATCTCTACATTGTCGCTGATGAAGGGATAGGCGCAGCTTCATATAATTCCGGTTGGTTACTCCATGGGAGCGCGGTCCCTAATATTGGCCATAGCATGGTCATACCAATCGACGGGGACATTCCTAAAACATGCAAATTCCATCCACGCCGACCTTGTCTAAACGCCTATGCTTCGTTGGACGCAATCTACGCAAGGCATCCTGAAATTCTCGAATTGCCCAACAAATTCATCGACTGTAACGACCACAGCATCATTTCTGGGGTTGCTCATTATATTGCACAGACAGTCAGTAATCTGGTCTTATTCATGTCGCCACAGAAGATAATTTTAGGTGGCAGAATCGCCGACAACCCATATTTCCTAGGGCATTTCATTGAAAACCTAAGTCTTTTGTTAGAGAATGACGAAGAGTTCGATGAACTATCATACCCGCAGCTAAAAGATTTTTGGTCAATGGTTGAATATCAAGGAGACAAAGACTTCGGCGTAAACGGGGCTGTTTGGACGGCTTATGAATTTGTTGATAGAGCAGGCGACATTACGAATTTGGATAGACAACAATGATCAATACTGGAAAGCGGGAACTTTCTGATTTCGACTTAGAGCACATGGGGTTTTATCAATCTCAGTCTCGTAAGAACATGAATTTACTTGACAAAACGGTTAAGCGCAAGGCAGTATCGTTTCCTATTGTGGAAAAGAACCCCAGCGTACCATGTCCGGTAACAGCGGTAGACCATCTCGTAGAGCAGATGACAGCATCGCTTGATTTCAATCAAGTCTCTAAAGAACAACGTATGGCCACAGTGGCCGAGGCCTTTATGAAGATACGACAAATTGAAGAACTTGGGCACACTCTCCTATCCGACGAGGAGCTAACCGCACCTGCAAGCCTGCCATGGAGCGCTCGCAATGGAACTTGGGGGAATATTCTTGATTATATCGTGGATCAATATGAAAGCCGTATTGGTCGTGGATTTGTCAGAAGCCACCTCAAGAAAGCTAATATGCCCGCTTATGACGCCCTGAGAAACTGGCTACGCGCATCCGGTAACACCGCGCCATCCGATATAGACCCCGATAGGTATGATCCTGAACTGACCGTCAATCCGCTTACAGCAATTTCGGTTGTAGTTAGTCAAAGGCCAAGTAATCGAAAAATGAGAAAACACCAATCATCATGATTTTTAGTGTTTACTTATTGAAGTCGCGATGACATAAATCTCACATTAGCCTCGAATCCGATCTTAGTTTATACGCATCGCGCAGTCGTGATGCGAACGGTTTCGTATATCGCCACCATTACCCGTGCTCGTGTGTGAGCGCGGAAAGATCAAGAGTAATCAGATGCAAACTACAACAACCATCATCTACGTAATTCCAACCACATTCAAACTGAGCAAATTCGAATGGACCGATAACGCCATGAAATTTGACAGTTCGCCACATCCATAAATTGCGCGCGATACCCTTAGGGAAAGTGCGTCTGCTCGGAGACAGACATGAATCTTTACCGCAAAGGCCCCGTTGAAATTGTCACCAACACCGTCCAAGGTATGTGCCCTTGGGTCACTGCAAAATTCTCAACACTCTATGCAAGCGTTTTTGCCTATTCGGCGCCAACACTTGATGAGTGGAACCGCGAAACTCTTCTTGCCTCTGACAACATTGTAAGCTTTGGCTTGATCGGAGAAGATGTTGTTGCAGGTCTATCATGTTCCCAAAAGCTGAATGATGCAGGTAGATCACTAACCGTGCACGGCCTGATCTCGAACGGCAAAGCGAAGCGCGTTGCAGCTCCGTTGATAGCTGCGGCAACTCGCTTTGCGCGAAATCAGTCCAAAATACCTCTATCGGCAGAAGCGATCATTTGTGAAATCGACGGAAAACCAAATATCGGATCAGCAAAAGCACTGACCCGAAACGGTTTTTACCATGCCGAGCGAACTCGCGGTAAAATAGAACATTCCAATTCTCATTTTCTACTGAGTGACCCGAAACACGTAGGCACTATTGCCGTTCACAAGCTCGTCGCCTCGTCTAACGATCTCATCGAATTTGGGGACTGGATTTTAAAGGATTGGGAGGAGATTCCAGTATGACTTATCCAGATATAGATATTATTCGCGCTTTCTTGTTTTCTATCGCGGCAGCGGTATTTTTCACGGCTGGTTTTCTGGCAAGTAAGGATGCTTTCTTGCCTAACCTGCCACCGTTCAGCTGGCTATATGCTTTGAAAATCAGCCCATTACTCAAAACAATCCTGATTGGGGCGTCCTTTTCCGCCCTTGGGATGGTCTGTGCGGGCGTTGGGTTTAACGCAAAGATTGCAGTCGCGGCTCCAACTCTTGCTACTGCTGGCCTGTTAGGGAACATCTTTGCCGGAATGTACCTAGGTAACACACCGATTTCGGCAAAAATCGTTTACATCTGTGCCATTCTCATCGTCGCAACAGTTCTCTTAGTCGATGCGGTTGATACGAACAGTGACGAAGAAAATACGCGCCTTGAAGCCTAGTTTAATCTTTCAGGAAGCCGTCGTCATTGTGCCTCGGCCTCCCACCAACCCGCCATAAATGGTTATAATGGCAGGGACAAGAAACTACAGTTTGAAAACCTGCTCCTGCGTCGCTGTGCCAGATTGAGCAGTAACGCACTGTAAGTGCAACACGTCGCCAGTTGACGAATTGGGATTGATATAGCTTTTGTTCCATATCCATTACCCCGCCCGATACATGAAGGATTGGCCAGCAATCTCGGTCTGACTGTAATAACAGGCCAAATCCCGTGCGATGGCGTTCATGTCGATGTGGCTGGCCAGATGTTCGGGTATGACGGGTGCGCATGCAACTGTCTGGTCTCCGCCGAGGAACGGGGGTGCAAAGGACAAAAGCGTGTGGGCACTACACCGGACCAGAGCCACGCGCAGCAGGTGCAGCGCAGCAAACCGAGCATGGTCAGGACCCACCTTTGTCCTGCGCTGGGGGCAGTAGCCCTAAGCTGCGGTCCAGCGGGCGCAACCGATGGTGGGGATCAATCGGCCAAATGGTTGTTCATGGTTTGGTGCTGGTGGAGAGGTCAAATCTCCAAATCCTGCGAGTTGGTCACAAGGGGCCGCGATACGCCCTTTGGTCAGGTTCAGCTTTGACAAGCTGACGCATATCCAATCTGCGCAGGGTTGGCCTCCATGGCATGGTCTGGGTCCTTAGGGGCAGGAACGCACCCTAAGGCGATGGGTACAGGGAGAGCGCAATCTCCTTGTGAGGGATCAAACACCGGTATGTTTGCATGGTCATGGAAAGGCTCAACGCCGCTTCATGACCAATCGCTTGGGGGATAGAACGGGGGAGCGCAGCATCCCCCTTTTCAAGAGGTGTGGTACTACCACACACATCTTGCGATTAACCCCAACCCAGATTTTAGATTATTTTGGCGCTGCAATATCGGGTCATTGGCCTACAGCTGGTGGTTGCGATATGATCGGATTTTTCTGTCGCATGAGGGGCATAGACCAAACGAAGAACCACATCTTTACTTTGGCTTAACTTGAAACAACCGCGCAAAATAAACACACCTTGAACGTGTGTTTTCTTGCGACAAAGCACTGTGAGTATGTTAGTCATAAGAGAATTTTAATTCTGGCAAAAGAAGTTATCATGAGCTCATTACCGAAACCGCCATTTTTGATCTCCGCCAGATTTTTAGGTCCAGTATTTACCTTTGATGGTGAGTTAACCAAAGAATCCCAGAACCTTATTTTTGCAAGAAATGGCACGGGTAAATCCTTCATATCGCGTGCCTTTAGATGTTTGGACCTATATGGTGGTGGTGTTGATGTAATTAATGCTCCAAGAAATCTTGTCTCTGATGAATCAAAGGATGGCAAAGGTCAGTTTTCTTTCTCATGTGGATCAAAGATCTTGGGTGCTATGACTCTGAATAAGATTGATGACACTTTCATTGCACAAACAAACGATACAATATTTCATGTTTTTTCAGAAGATTTTGTTCAGGAAGAATTAAGAGAGAAAGAGTACAAACTTGACGGAAAAATTGAAAACGTAATTTCAATTGATAGCGACAACATAAAGTTAAAAGACGCACAAGACACGGCTAATTTAACAAGTATAAATATAAATACGGAATATAAAAAATTAAACGATAAATTCGAACAGGAAAAATCTGACGAGCTTAACCTCAAGGCGGGCATAAACAAGCAACTTGGCGACTACAAAAAGCTTAGCTTTCCAAGCCTTCTTGAGAGTTTCGTAGAAAATCCCAATGAGTTGCTCGGAAAATTCAAAGACATCCTCAAGGACTTAGATGCCTTAAAGTCAATACCAGCAGAACCACTATATCCTATTAAGGCTTCTATTTTAAATGGCAATGAATTGAACCTTGTCGAGTTAGAAGCGGTAGTATCCAAGATAACGTCTGCCTCTAGCGTTGCCGCATCCATCAAGAATAAGATTGATGCCCACCATAGTTTTTTTGAGATTGGGATCAAAATTATTGAGAATAAGCACAGCGCAGAGTGTCCCTTTTGCGAACAGGATTTGACAAACCCCGAGCCAAAGTCTGTAGTAGATGCATACATTCAGTATTTTAATGATGCGGAAGAAAAACATAAGTCAGAATTACGCCAACATTACAGCATTTTAAATGTATTCTCCAAAGAAATTGAAAAATTGGATAATGATTTGATGAGGCAAAGGTCTAGGTTCGATGATCTGAAGCTATACCTAACATCTCAAAAATATATTGACCTCGAAAATCACGAGGATCCCTTGTATGCTCTTTCAGAGACAATCTCAAAGCTAAAGCTAGTGGTCGAAAATAAGGCCAGCAACCTTACAGTCTCTAATAATTTTTCAGATCAAAAATTCTTAGAACGACTACAGGATCTCAACACGATCATCGAAGAAAATAATATCAAGGTCATAAATCTCAATAAGGCTATTGAGAAGTCTGATGATGAGCGTAAGCTGTTGCAGCGAAACGCGTGTTCAGCGTTCGAGCGTGAATTTGCCACCTCGAACTGGGATAGCATAGAGAATTTACGTACACTGCAAAAGGCGTCGTCGGACGCAATCGCCAGCCTCCAACAACTTGAAAAATCAAGTCCCTCGAAAGAGGCCCGTAGTAGAGTCGCTGAAACCTTTGAACTTTTGCTCCGAGATTTTTTTGGTGACAAATACGTCTTTGATAAAGATGGCTTTGTCCTAAAGCACAAGGATCGTGAAATGGATCGTGGACCGCATCGAACATTAAGTGATGGGGAGAAAACCGCAATAGCATTCTGTTACTTCATTGCTTGCTCACACCGAAAGGTTACTGCGAATAGTGATTATGCAAATTTATATTTTGTATTTGATGATCCTGTGACATCAATGTCCTATGACTTTGTATTTTCGATTGCTCAAACATTGAAAAATATGAGCATCTCAAAATTAGGTGAAATTTCAATAAACCCAAACTTTATTGATGGGAATAAATATATCCGTCCACGGCTACTTATCCTAACTCATAGTAGCTATTTTTTTAATATTTCTTTGACAAATAGAGTTGTCAAAGGCGAAGCAGCCTTTACGCTTTTCCCAGACATGGATGTTCATAAGATGGCAAAAACAAACAAATATATTGCGCCATTTCAAGAGCAACTTAAGCATGTTCAACAAGTGGCTAATGGTGCTGAACCAAATTATAGCACTGGAAATGCTATCCGTTCTGTACTTGAAGCGGTTGGTAGGTTCTGTTGCCCAGACAAGTCAGAAAGCTTAACAATCTTCATTCAACATCTCGCTGGTGAAGAAAACATAAGCCTTAAGAGCGTTATGATCAATTCACTTTGTCACGGAACTTACTATGATGAAACTCCACCACCAAATGACATTAGTTTGGCTTGCAAGGAAACAATCACAGTCGTTGATCGCTATGCCAAAGGACAGCTCAATATCCTCCTCTAGGCTTCAATCTATGCAACTAACTCTTTGGTGGTTTTAATGCATACAACAGACTGAAGATTCTTAGGCTCTTATTTGATCACCGCAATCACCAAAATCAAGTAGTCACTTATATTTTGAAGACTTATAGCTGACTAATATTTTTATAATAAATGAATCAAAGACAGAATAAGGCGACTATAAATAATGACCTACTCTGCAGCTAAAGCGACATCACACAAGAGACTTGCGATCTTTCTCGACGGTACTTGGAATGAACCCGGCGACAACACGAACGTCTGGCGGTTGAGGTCGTTATGCGCACCCATAGCTAGCGATGGCACGCGCCAGCTTCATTATTACGATCCCGGCCCCTCTGGGTTCAAAGGCGGTACGTTTGGTGATGGCGTCAGCGCAAACGTTACCGAAGCCTATGAGTGGCTTATCGACAACTATGATGATGGGGATGACATTTTCATCTTCGGATTCAGCCGAGGCGCATTTACTGCGCGTAGCCTGGCCGGATTTATCACAAAATATGGGCTTCTTCAGCCGGGATCACCGTTGAGTGTGCCGCAGATGTTTAAGCGTTACGAGACTGCGGAAGAAAAAACCATCTGGAAACTCAATGCTGAGGTCAATCAGGGCGCATGCGATGATCATTCTGATCTGGAGCGATGGATGGTCAAATATGCCCGCTGCGTTAAGATTAAGATGGTCGGCGTGTGGGATACAGTTGGCGCATTAGGAATACCCAGGCTCAATATTACTGGCATTAGTCGTTCAACGTTCAATTGGCATCATACAGGCCTACGCGTTCCGATTGAGCATGGTTTTCATGCGATGGCGATAGATGAGCATCGCCCACCGTTTGAGGCAACACTATGGACTGTTCGCCAAGGGATTAAGGCGAAGCCAAGGCCTTTAAGTTCTGTTGAGCAACGATGGTTTGTCGGAGCACATGCCAATATTGGTGGTGGCTATACGAACGATCTTCTTGGCCAGCCGTCGCTTCAATGGCTGGCTGACAAGGCGAAGGGGCTAGGGTTGGAGTTGCGCTATGATATTTCATTGGATGGAAATATTCACAAAGCGACCATCAATGATTCATACGCTGCTTTTTTGAAAGGTATGTATTCGAAAATCTACGGGCGGAACTTTCGGAAGATCGGCGCTAATCCTTGGGACGATAAAGAGGGCGAAACACATTCGACAGTCAATGAAACCATCGATTCATCCGTTTTTGCGCGGTGGCAAGAAGACGTTAGGTACAGGCCTAAGAATTTAGCCGAGTGGGCAAAGCGGAAAAGAGTGATCTTGGAAGAGCAAAAGCGTTCAGTTTTGGCGGTTGATGGTACGCCTGTTGGTGCCTGAGATGAGCGTCAAGCTAGCTCAAAGCGATATGAGCGAGATTAGATTGATTGAAGTGCAATGCCTGCAAAACCTACAACTGTAGCATTGCAGGCCGCTCTTACGTCAGCGCTCGCCCAATACGCCGAACTCATGGGCCAACCTTTCCCTCGTGTTCCTGAGCTAGACCTTCACAGCGATGCCGATTTCTGGGCGCTGGCCGAGCTAGAAGGTGGTGGTTTCGCCATCCGCGTCGGAGGTGGCGTTGTTCCAATGCTAGAAAGACTCTGGGGTGATGCTTTTAGTGATGAGGATTTCACGGAGGGCGTCAGCCTGCCATTAGTTGCTGACAAGGTGGATGCAATCCATGTCTCTCTGGTTTGGCTGATTTTCCATGAGATGCAGCATTTCGAGCTGGGCCACTTTGATCTGATCGGTAGTTCGATCATCAGCGAGACTGAACGCGGTAAAGCCTTTTCGCTCGCCTCTCGCGGGTCGATCAGTTCTGAGCGGGTGAAAAATTTTGGCGATGCCCCTCAGTTTTTGATCGAGCAATGTCTAGAACTGCAAGCTGACCACGATGGCGCTGAACTAGTGCTTGATGCTTACTCTACGGATGAATGGCCAAGCTTGAGGGCAAGGATAGCCGCGATATCCGCCATGATGATGCTAATCGAGCGCGAAGACGCAAAATTAGTGGAGCAAGCTCAATCGTCGCATCCAAAGGCCGCGACACGCATCTTTCAACTGCTAGGGCATGTGATGGAAATGCCTTTAATCCCCGCACAGCGTAAAGCCATCTTAAACGGCGCTGATGCGATTGATCCGGCAGATTTGCCATCTGACGCTGAACAAAGTGCTTTCAACCGAGAGGTCGTTATTCCGGCGTTTTTTGATGCGGTTAATCTGGCACGCGTTGCGGGCGCACAAAGCATTAGACAGGATCTGGGTGAAGCCGGTGCTTTTTTTCAAGATGTTCAAATCGCAAAAATTGGTGATGTTGATGCGTTTGAAAGCCTTCAAACGGTCGGCGCAAAGCAATGGGCTGAATTGGTCGTGATCAATGAGCAACTCAAGGCCGATCACTCTTAATCGACTGATCCATGGCAGACGAAACCACAGATTGTGAGTAGGTGAGTAGTTTACCTTGGCCACAACTCATCCGAGTGCCATATTGAACTGGTAAGCTTGTTAAACTGGTTTTAGGAGAAGGTATGGGGTGGAAGGGAACAATGCGCACGGTTGCTGCGACTGCGCGTCGAATGGATAGAGATGCGCAAAGACGCCACAAGGCGACGGTTAAGCAGCAGATCTCGGAAGAGGCCAATGATGCTGTTGTTAGTTGGGAAACCTATCTCGATGAACTGCTCTCGATTCATACCAATTTAACGGATCATATTGATTGGCATCAAATGCTTGCCAAGCCGCAACCAAGGCAGCCCGTCCTACAAACCAAGCATACAGATACTGCATCTCAGGCGCTCGCAAGTTTCGAGCCCAAAATGTTCGACTTTCTATCAGGTGGATCTACCAAGAAAAAAGCAGCGCTTGAGCAAGAGCTACAATCTGCCCCGGACAAAGACCGCGCAATTAATGACCAAGCCATGAAAGACTATGACGCCGCGTTATCCGATTGGGAAAACGACCGCAGTCTAGCCAAACGTTTGGTTGATGGAGATGAGAACGCAATCAAGGAAGTCTTGACCGAGTTTCAGACGCTGACTGATCAGGAATTGATTGGCTCGTCTGTGCATTTTGCCATTAGAGACGGGGTTGTTCATGCCATGCCGTCTGTGCATAGCGATGAAGTTGTGCCGAATTTCAGGCGCAAGCAACTTGCCAGTGGCAAACTTTCCCAGACAAAAATGCCGGTTGGGGAGTTTAATGAGCTGTATCAAGATTACGTCGCCAGCGTGGCTTTGAAAGTGGCAGGGGATATGTTCCAGATGCTACCGCTGGAAGAGGTTTATGTGACGTGTGAATGCGAAATGCTGAATACGGCGACAGGTCACAAAGAACCAACGCCAATTTTGTCGGTCCAGTTTGTGCGCAAAACATTTGAACAGCTTAATCTCAAAAATATTGATCCATCAGACTGCATGGCCAACTTCAATCATGCCATGAAGTTCAGTAAGACCAAGGGATTTGCAGCCGTTCAACCACTTGTGGTTTTTGAGTGTGGCTAACTGACAAAACTGACGGTAACGCGGTGAACTTCCAAGCCGCGGGCCTTGGGATCAAGTTTCGCGATGTCAGCCATCGCGGTCGGTTTTGATTTATCTGCTGATACGATCAAAGCGAATTGATGCTCTCCGCCGCTATCCAACTCAACAAGCGGGATTGGATTGCGCTTGGTGTCGCATGGTAAATATTGAATGCCACGCTCAATGTTAGCTCTTAAACGGCGTTCATCTGCACCAAGGGCAAGAGAATGCCACTCCCCTTGATAGCATTCGAAGGCGACGCAAGTGCCTTCAGTCTGGCTATCCAGTTCAAAGCAATAGTCCTGCCCAAGCCTGATGATCGTCGATGATTTGCGAACCTCGCTTGACCTGCGAGCTAGACCCATCTGCTTGGTAATCGGGATAACTTTAAGCCTTCCCTCAATGGCATTGGTTTCAAGGAACATGTCCCAAGCTGATTTGGGATTGATCTGAAACAGTTCAGGCGCAGTCATTCGTGCGATTGTAAAATGATTTTGCTCAAGCCAGCGATGGATCACCATGGCTTTTGGTGCAGCGATCTTGCCAGATCGCATGTTGCGATCAAACCCTTTGCCCGGAGCAAAATGTCCTGCCAGAGCCATATCAATGACGGTTGGGATCTTTTCGTTGGTGGCTATAGCGACGGCTTTGACGGCTTTGTGTAAAGCGATGATGGACTGCACCAGCTCGTCTCTGGTCAGGTTCAGCCAATCGATATTATCACTAGTTTTATCCATGTCCCACTACCCGTTCTAACCCGCTCAATACCTGATTTTATTGCTGGTTCGAACTCTATCCTGCCCTCATGCGCGTGCAAGCACGCGCAAATAACGCTTTGAGATATAGGACTTTTATCCTATAATGTTCACTTTATGTTCTCGTCATGGTGGCGAGGAAAGGAGGGAATAACTCAAACCAAGCCTGATGAGGCAGAAAGGATTCGGCCATGACCGAAACACCCAAAACATCACCCAAACGCAATGACCTGCCGCCAAGCCTGTCCGTTGATTGGGAAGCCTATGGCGTAATGTTAGACGCAAGCGACATGCCTGAGGCTCAAAAACGCGAGCTGATCCAAACCCTGTGGTCAATTGTGACTGCGTTTGTTGATCTTGGCTTTGGCGTCCATCCTGTTCAACAAGTCTGTGGACAAGCGGATGATCCTCTCAGCGATGTGCCACCTGATCTGATATCCTTGTGGTTAAGTGAACAGACCTCAGAGACCCAGCAGGAGGACACATGCAAAAAGCCGTAAATACCAAACTGAAAAGCGCAACGACGAAGGCGGTGATTTACTGCCGTGTGTCTGGCGCAAAGCAAGTGCGCGAAGGTGACGGCCTCGGCTCACAAGAAAACCGCTGCCGTGAATACGCTAAGTATAAAGGCTATGATGTTCTTGATGTCTTTACCGATGATATGAGCGGTAAGAATAGCGCCCGCCCCGGTATGCAAAGCATGCTGGGCTATCTGCATATGACAGCCAGCAAGGCTGATCCGATTGTGGTCGTCATCGATGATATCAGCCGCTTGGCGCGTGGGCTTACCGCTCACTTGGAACTCCGCACATCGCTTGCCGCTGCTGGGGGCAAACTGGAAAGCCCGTCGATTGAGTTTGGCGAAGACAGTGACTCCATTCTGGTGGAGAATTTGCTGGCATCCGTAGCCCAGCATCAGCGTGAGAAAAACGGTGAGCAAACCAGCAATCGCATGCGCGGGCGCATGATGAATGGCTATTGGGTGTTTGCCAAAGCGCTTGGCTACAAGTTTGAGAAACGCCAAGGCCATGGCAAGCTGTTGGTTCGGGATGAGCCAATTGCTTCAATCGTCATTGAAGCATTGGAAGGTTACGCCTCAGGCCGCTTTGAAACACAGGCGGAAGTAAGACGTTTTTTGGAATCTATGCCAGCCTTTCCAAAGGATTTACCCAATGGACAAATCCGTCAGCAAAAGGTGAGCAAGATGCTTCAACGCATTCTTTATGCAGGATATATCGAATATGAGCCTTGGGGCATATCACGGCGTAAAGCGCATCATGAGCCGCTTATCTCGCTAGAAACGTTTGAGCGCATCCAAGAGCGTGCCAAGGCCCGCAATATTGCGCCTGCACGCCAAGACATAAATGCTGACTTCCCCTTACGTGGAACGCTTGTCTGCACGTCATGTTCTGGCTCGATGACCGCATGCTGGTCAAGAAGCTCAACCGGCAAGCGCTATCCCTATTATTGGTGTATGACCAAGGGATGCGATCTGCACCGCAAATCGATCTCAGGAAAGAAAATCGATTCAGCGTTTGATAGTCTGTTGCAATCGGTGCAGCCAACGAAAGGCATAATCGACCTGACCACCGCCATGTTCAAAGACGCATGGTCACAGCGCGAAGATCAGGTGAAGGCTGTGCGTGATGACATCCACAAGCAAATGAAAGACCTTGATAAGCAACTGGATGGTTTGCTGGATCGTATTGTCGAAACGAGCAATCCAACGGTCATCGCTGCTTATGAGAAAAAGATCATGAAGTTGGAAACTGAAAAGCAGATTCTGCTGGATAAGCTGGATCAAAAGGCAAAGCCGAACCACACCTTTGAGCAAATGTTCGAACTTTCCATGGCGTTCATCTCAAACCCTTGGAATATCTGGAAAAACGGCACATTGGCACTGCGCAAAACTGTGCTTAGATTGCTATTTGCAGTACCGCTATCATACTCGCGCGAAAACGGATTTCGAACGCCGCAAGTGACTGTTCCGTTTGAGTTTTTAGGAAGTTTTACCGAAAAATGTAAATTGGTGCGGTCGGAGAGACTCGAACTCTCACGGGTGTTACCCCACAGCGACCTCAACGCTGCGCGTCTACCATTCCGCCACGACCGCACGCCATGGATGGTGAGGATCGTTTAGACAAACTCTCTGGCATTGTGAAGAGGCAATTCGCACGAAATCAATTTGGTTTTTCAGCCAACGGAAAAATATGCCATACAAGGCATTTGCCACACGCCCCTTGAAATACGCGCCAAAGCGTAGACTTTAGGGGAAAGGCCCAGAATAAAGGTGAACCAATGTCCCAGGATACCCCCGCACAAGACACCCCTACCCTGCAAATCGACATCGTGTCAGATGTAATGTGCCCTTGGTGCATCGTGGGCTATCGCCAGTTGGAGCAGGCTCTTGCGGCCGTCGGAGTTGGCGCGTTCATCCGGTGGCATCCCTTTGAACTGAACCCCGATATGGGTCCTGAAGGTCAGAATCTGGGTGAACATATCACCCAGAAATACGGGATCACAGCCGAGCAATCTGCACAGAACAGGGCCAATCTGGTCGCAATTGGCACGGGATTGGGCATCGACTTCCAGTTTTCGCCCGACAGTCGCATGGTCAACAGCTTTGCCGCCCATCAACTGCTGCATTGGGCGCAGGGGCAAAACCTTCAGCATCCGCTCAAGCTGGCCTTGTTCGAGGCGCATTTCACCCAAGGGCGTGACGTGTCGGATCATGCCGTACTGGTCGACATTGCCGAAAGCGTCGGCTTGGACCGCGCGGCAGCAGCCGAGGTTCTGGCCTCGGGCAGCCAGGCGGAAAAGGTGCGGGAACTTCAGGGGGTCTGGACCTCGCAGGGGATTTCGGGCGTGCCTTCGATGATTTTTGAAGGGAAATATCTGGTGACCGGCGCGCAAGGAGCGGAAAATTATGCGCAGATCCTGCAAAAAATCCTGAGCGAAAAAGCAGCCGCCTGATCAGCCTCCTTTTCAACGCGCCCAAGGGCCGGTAAGGCAGCACCATGGTGGAATGGATCATCTCGGACGGCTTGACCGACTATCGCGCCGCAGAGGCGTGGATGGAGACGCGCGCCACCCGGATCGCCGAAGGCAGCGCGGATGAATGCATCTGGCTGGTCGAACATCCCCCGCTTTATACCGCGGGCACCTCGGCCAAGGTTCAGGATTTGACTGACCCCGAGCGTTTCACGGTCTATGAAACCCGCCGCGGCGGACAATATACATACCACGGGCCGGGCCAAAGGGTGGTTTACGTCATGCTGGACGTGGGCAAACGGGGCCGCGATGTGCGCCGCTTTGTGCAAGACCTTGAGGCATGGGTCATCGCGACGCTCGACACCTTCAACATCAAAGGCAAAATCTGCGAGGGCCGTGTCGGCGTATGGGTAGAGCGTCCGGACAAGCCCTTGACCCTGAACGGAGATATTGCCGAGGACAAGATCGCCGCTATCGGGATTCGCTTGCGCAAATGGGTCAGTTTTCACGGTATCAGTATCAATGTCGAACCTGATCTGGACCATTTTACCGGGATCGTGCCATGCGGGATCAGCGACCATGGCGTGACCTCGCTGGTCGACCTGGGACTGCCTGTAACGATGGATGCCCTCGATGTCGCGCTCAGGGCGCAATTCGACGCGATTTTTGAAAACTAGCCCTACGAATCAGCGATTCCCATAGATTTCAACGCCGTCCGGCTGCCTTTTGCGCCCAAGACAAGGTTTGGCCCCTTTGCATCGCCCACATGCATAGCCAAGGGACGCTTTGCCGCAGATACATTCTGATCTTCACATATGTTTCACGAATTTGACGCTTTGTAAGCCAAGTATGACTGTCAGAATCCAGCCCGAACCGCGCCATGGACAGGCGCTTCACCTCCATCAACCCGTTCGGGTTTGCGGTAAAAATTACGGCCCTGCGGCAATCGTGGCCATTGCTCCTTTAGGCAAGGCACACTAGAACGAGGAATAATTCAATGCGCGTCCCCTGCCGGGGCGTGAGTTGGCTCACCAATCTCAGGAGGCACCGCATGGCAGACGCAGCCATTCACGGGCAAGACCATCACGACGAGCGTGGATTTTTCACACGCTGGTTTATGTCCACGAACCACAAAGACATCGGTATTCTGTATCTGATCGTCTCAGCCCTTGTTGGCTTCATCTCAGTCAGCTTCACCATCTACATGCGCTTGGAACTGATGCACCCCGGTGTTCAGTACATGTGTATGGAAGGTGCGCGCTTTATCGCGGACAGTTCTGCGGTTTGTACGCCGAACGGTCACCTCTGGAACGTCCTGATCACCGGCCACGGCATCCTGATGATGTTCTTCGTGGTCATTCCGGCGCTTTTCGGCGGTTTTGGCAACTACTTCATGCCATTGCAAATCGGCGCGCCCGACATGGCGTTCCCGCGGATGAACAACCTGTCCTTCTGGCTCTATGTCGGCGGTACAACATTGGCTGTTTGTTCGATCCTGACACCTGGTGGCAGTGGTCAGCTCGGGTCCGGTGTGGGTTGGGTCCTGTATCCGCCGCTTTCCGTGCGTGAAGGCGGGATGTCGATGGACTTTGCGATCTTCGCGGTTCACGTGTCCGGTGCGTCCTCCATCCTTGGTGCGATCAACATGATCACAACCTTCCTGAACATGCGTGCCCCCGGCATGACACTGTTCAAGGTGCCTTTGTTCAGCTGGTCGATCTTCGTGACAAGCTGGCTGATCCTGCTGTCCCTGCCCGTTCTGGCCGGTGCGATCACCATGCTGCTGATGGACCGCAACTTTGGGTTCGCGTTTTTTGACCCCGCAGGCGGTGGTGATCCGGTTCTGTACCAGCACATCTTGTGGTTCTTCGGTCACCCCGAAGTGTACATCATCATCCTTCCCGGTTTTGGTATCATCAGCCACGTGATTGCCACGTTCAGCCGCAAACCGATCTTTGGCTATCTGCCAATGGTCTGGGCGATCATCGCAATCGGTGCACTGGGCTTCGTCGTATGGGCACACCACATGTACACGGTCGGCATGTCGCTCAACCAACAGGCTTACTTCATGCTTGCGACGATGGTCATCGCGGTACCGACCGGCGTAAAGGTATTTAGTTGGATTGCCACCATGTGGGGCGGTTCGATCGAATTCAAGACACCGATGCTTTGGGCTTTCGGCTTCCTGTTCCTCTTCACCGTTGGTGGCGTTACAGGGATCGTTCTGTCACAGGCAGCCGTGGACCGCTACTACCACGATACCTACTATGTGGTTGCGCACTTCCACTATGTTATGTCGCTTGGTGCCGTGTTCGCGATCTTTGCAGGTATCTACTTCTACCTGCCCAAGATGTCGGGCCGCATGTATCCCGAGTGGGCTGGCAAGCTGCACTTCTGGGCGATGTTCATCGGTGCAAACCTGACCTTCTTCCCGCAGCACTTCCTGGGTCGTCAGGGCATGCCACGCCGCTACATCGACTATCCTGAAGCCTTCGCTTACTGGAACCTGTGGTCGTCAATCGGTGCCTTCCTGAGCTTCGCCTCGTTCCTCTTCTTCTTCGGTGTGATGTTCTACACATTGACACGGGGCGCACGGAGCACGGCAGCAAACCCATGGAACGAATATGCCGACACGCTGGAGTGGACACTGCCAAGCCCACCACCAGAGCACACGTTCGAGATCATTCCTAAGCAGGAAGACTGGGACAAGCAGCCAAGCCACTAAGGTAAGGTTATAAAAAACAAAGGGCTCCAACGGCGGTTGGGGCCCTTTTTCTATGGCGGTACCTCTTCCGTCCAAACCCATAGCAAGACGACGTGTCTTGCCCTGCAAACGGCGGCAGTATTTTTTATGACCTTCAACTGTTCCAAGTAGGATCGGGTCTCTAGCAGCCTCTCCAGGGGCCGCAGGCTGTACAGATCTCAGGCCTCGTCGCTCCTTTTGCGGGGCGCGAAAGATCACACGGACCACATTCACGGTCCCGATCGAAACTTGCCCCAATGCACACCTTGCCTGACATTGCTTCTGCGCCGCTCTCTTTGAAGGAGGACCCAGTACAGCAGAGCAGCCAACTGGTTTACAAAGAACTCAGGACATCTCGCACGATATGACAGTCAGCCAGCCAGGCGTGGGCATCGGAGTCCCCTGCGGCTCTCATGGCGACAAAAGCTCCACTCCCCTCCAAGCAATAGCCCTCCATAATCCTGTGCCCGGAACCGCTGCGTGCGGCGACGGCAAATTCATCCGATCACCAACGCTGATCGAAAGCTGATGGTCTGATCTTTCGGGCTATATGGAAGCTGCTTCGATTACTCAAACAAGACTGCCGAACCGTGTGTCTGAGAAGGGCAAACAGGTGGTAGTGCCTCTATCGCGGGGGCACCAAAGGCTGAAATACCCTTTGCTGGTCAACCATCTAAAGTTTTTTCAAATAAGCTAAAATTTCCTCTTGCAGCCCCCGCGCTCTATAGGTAAATCACGCCTTACCAGAGGATGCGGGCGTAGCTCAGGGGTAGAGCATAACCTTGCCAAGGTTAGGGTCGGGCGTTCGAATCGCCTCGCCCGCTCCAACTGGTTTCTGCAACCCCAGCAGAAAAAAACAAGGCCGCCTTCGGGCGGCCTTTGTGTTTTCCGGCATCAGTTTTCTTGGCCCTCCCCCTGATGACACAATGCCAAATCAACAGCCCATCATCATCCAGACCGCCCCGTGCTTGAGCAACGCAATTGCGCAAGGTATCCAACAACCTCCGGTCCAGAGCTGCAGTTTATCCAACCAGCAGCGCCCGGTGTTGTCTGGTTGCGTAAAAGGCAATCTTGCCTGTGGCAGCTTTTGAAAGGCCCACCTCAACGACGGGCTGCCGCCAGCTAGAAGCTGGCAAGGCCTGACAGCAGGGTAAGCATCAAGCGCTTTTATTTTGGGTCTGATCCCGCCACCTATCGCTGGTTTCCAATCAATGACTTCTTGAGTTCACGCAAGATTAGGGAACTCAGCGCACGCAGGTAAAAACAGCGGACGTCGCTTGGACGACCGGCTCCCGCCCCCGCGCGAATCGCACGCAGTCTCCCAGAAACACGGTCAACCGCGCCCCTGAGCCGCCCGACAGGACACCGCGTGACACGTCAGTAAATCGGGAATTGCACCAGACATTTGGCCGCATTGTTCTGATAGTCCGACAGGGTCGTATCCAGATCACGCCGGTCCCGCATCACGGCCATCGCCGCCTTCTTTTCGGCACGGGTACCGCTCACGTGCTGCTCGAGGATCAGCACGGTGATCTCGAGCATGACGTTCTTTTCATATTCGCCAATCAGATCAGCCCGCGCCAACGTCACCGCGGTGTAGGCCATCATGTTGGCGCAGCGCAAAGCCGCGGCTTCTTCCCCGCTGTAGGTGCGGGCGGCCACCGCCGTCCCTGCACACAATACTGCCGCGCAAAGGGCGAAACGGCCCCTCAAAACACTTTGAAGGTCATGGTGGTCAACGACCGTTCAATTCCGTCAATGTCCAGCAAATGGTCGTTGATATAGACGCCGACATCCTCGCCCTTGGGGATATACAGCTTCATCAGCAGGTCAAAATTGCCAGAGGTCGAATATAGCTCTGAGTGGATTTCGCGCAGGGCGATCTCTTCGGCCACGCGGTAGGTCGTGCCGGGGCGGCACCGGATCTGGATGAAAACACAAGTGGACATGGGGGGCTTTCGGATAACTCTGTTTGTCTTAGGCTGACATAAGGGCGTTTGCGCCGCAATGACTGATTGGCCCGATCACGCGTCTTGGCCTTGGCTTGCCCTTGCGCGCTGCTATAAGGGCAACACCCAGCGGAGAATACCCATGCGCCAGACCACCATCAGCCGTTCCACCGCCGAAACCGAGATTACGGTCGAAATCAACCTCGACGGAACCGGCAGCTATGAAAATGACACCGGTGTTGGTTTTTTTGACCACATGCTGGACCAGCTGGCGCGCCATTCCCTGATCGACATGAAGATTTCCGCCAAGGGCGATCTGCACATCGACGATCACCACACCGTCGAAGATGTCGGCATTACATTGGGCCAGGCGCTGACCAAGGCCTTGGGCGACAAGCGCGGCATCCGTCGCTACGGGTCTTGCCTTCTGCCGATGGATGACGCTTTGGTGCGCACGGCGCTGGATCTGTCCGCGCGGCCCTTTCTGATCTGGGACGTCGATCTTCCGACCCCGAAAATTGGCACCTTTGACACCGAACTGGTGCGCGAATTCTTTCAGGCGTTGTCCACCCATGGCGGCATCACGCTGCATGTGGACATGCTGCACGGGTTCAACAGCCACCACATCGCCGAGGCTGCCTTCAAATCTGTCGCCCGCGCCCTGCGCGAGGCGGTCGAGGTTGATCCGCGCAAATCCGGCGATATCCCGTCGACCAAGGGCGCTTTGTAACCCATGCTGACAGCGATCATCGACTATGAATCCGGCAACCTTCATTCCGCCCACAAGGCGTTCGAACGCATGGCCCGCGAAACTGACGCAGGCCAGGTCGTGGTGACCGCCGATGCCGATGTGGTTGCGCGCGCGGACCGCCTTGTTCTGCCCGGAGATGGCGCTTTTCCGTCCTGTATGGCGGCGCTCAAGGGTAAAAGCGGGATTTACGCCGCGATGGTCGAAGCGGTCAAACACAAGGGACGGCCATTTCTGGGCATCTGCGTCGGGATGCAGTTGATGGCCTCTTGGGGCCGGGAATACGAAGATACCGAAGGGTTGGACTGGATTTCCGGAGAGGTGACGAAAATCACTCCCGCCGATCCGGCCCTGAAAGTACCGCATATGGGGTGGAACGATCTGGTCATTGATCACCCCCACCCTGTCTTCAACGGCATCGCGACCGGGGATCACACCTATTTCGTGCACAGCTTTCATATGGTCGTTGCAAAGCCGGCGGAGCGCCTTGCCCATGTGGATTACGCCGGCGATGTTACCGCCGTCATTGGCCGCGATACGATGCTGGGGATGCAATTCCACCCTGAAAAGAGCCAGACCACCGGCTTGAAAATGATTGCAAATTTCCTCAACTGGCGCCCCTGACGCAGCAAGCGGCGGGCGTCAAACCAATCATCAGGGCCGCCAAGAACAGCCGCTTTTTTTTCACATAAATGCCCTCTGCATACCGGAGCGGTGATTCTGGTCGACCCCACAGGCTGACGCCCCGAGGCCGTTAAGTTCTACTTAACGCGGGTCCAGTCTTGCTTTGAACACAGCAAACCACCTGCAATGCAGCCGGACAATTTCAGATCGTTGCCCGAAACCGTCATTTTCCCGATGTAGATCTTGTCATTGGAGGGTCGCCAAACCTTGCCCGCATAGTTGCCCTTACCGTCAGGGGTCATGCCGATCACAAGCTGTTTGCCAATGTTTTGAGACGCGTATTCCCCCGTGTCGTTGAATGTGCGCTGGATCGTCCCACACACCGCCGACCCGCAAGGTGTCATTTCCACATGGGCATAGGCCCCGTCATCCACGGCGGTTCTCCAAACACCCACCGCAGGATCGGCAGCCAGTGCGCTCCCCGCAAAACCACACCCCAAAACCGCCGCCAAGATCACGCGTTTCATATCAAACCCTCCCAAAGTCTGCAGCAGAGTGGCGTGAAAGCGGCGATTCAGGCAAGCCTGACGTGGCGGAGCCTTCGCCCGCGTTGCAAATCCCCCCGCCCCGTGCGATTTGACCGCAAATCATTTAACGCAAGGGCAACGCCATGATCCTTTACCCCGCTATCGACCTCAAAGACGGTCAGGCCGTCCGCCTTGTGCATGGCGACATGGACCAATCCACCGTGTTCAACGACGATCCCGCCGCCCAGGCCCGCGCTTTCGTCGATGCGGGCTGCACATGGCTGCACCTGGTTGATCTTAACGGCGCGTTTGAGGGCAAACCCGTCAACGCCGCCCCGGTCGAGGCGATCCTGAAATCGTGCGATGTGCCCGCCCAGCTTGGCGGCGGCATCCGCGACATGGCCACGATCGAAGCATGGCTGGACAAGGGCCTTGCCCGCGTGATCCTTGGCACCGTCGCCGTTGAAAACCCCGATCTGGTGCGCGAGGCCGCCCGCGCCTTTCCCGGCAAAGTCGCCGTTGGCATCGATGCGCGCGGTGGCCGTGTCGCCACCAAAGGCTGGGCGACGGAAACCGATGTGATGGTCACCGACCTCGCCAAATCCTTCGAGGATGCAGGCGTTGCCGCGATCATCTACACCGATATCCTGCGCGACGGGGCCATGGGCGGGCCCAACATCGAAGCCACCGCCGATCTGGCCCGCGCCGTCTCGATCCCCGTCATCGCCTCGGGCGGCGTCAGTTCCCTCGACGACCTCATCGCGCTCAAGGCCACGCAAGTCATCTCCGGCGCGATTTCAGGCCGTGCTCTCTACGACGGGGCCATAGATCTCGAACAGGCTCTCAAGGCCCTCGCATGATCTTCCAGATGGCTTGAAATCCTCGGGAGGGTCTGGAGGGCAGGCAGCCCTCCAGCGGCTTGCCACCGCCCCCCCCGATCGCTAAAGAACACCCATGCTCAAAACCCGCATCATCCCCTGTCTCGATGTCGCCGATGGCCGCGTGGTCAAAGGCGTGAATTTCGTCGGCCTGCGTGACGCGGGCGATCCCGTCGATGCCGCCATCGCCTATGATGCCGCCGGTGCGGACGAATTGTGCTTTCTCGACATCCACGCCACACACGAAAACCGCGGCACGATGTTCGATCTGGTCACCCGCACGGCCGAACATTGCTATATCCCCCTGACCGTCGGGGGCGGCGTGCGCACCGTGGCCGATGTGCGCGCCTTGCTGCTGGCAGGTGCCGACAAGGTCAGCTTCAATTCAGCAGCCGTCGCAGATCCCGACGTGATTTCACGGGCGGCGGATCAATTCGGCAGCCAATGCATCGTCTGCGCCATCGACGCGAAAACAGTTTCTCCGGGCAAATGGGAAATCTTCACCCATGGCGGCCGCAAGCCCACCGGAATTGACGCCGTCGAATTCGCAAAACGCGTCGCTGCCAAAGGTGCCGGGGAAATCCTGCTAACGTCCATGGACCGTGACGGCACCAAGCAGGGCTTCAATCTGCCACTGACCCGCGCCATCTCGGATGCGGTCAGCGTCCCTGTTATTGCGTCCGGCGGCGTCGGCAACCTTGACCACCTCGTCGAAGGCGTGACCAAAGGCGGTGCCTCCGCCGTGCTGGCCGCCTCAATCTTCCACTTTGGCGAATTCACAGTTTCGCAGGCCAAGCACCATATGGCCGCCGCCGGCATCCCGATGAGGCTGACATGACCCTCGACGATCTTTTCGCCACTATTACAGACCGCAAATCCGCCGACCCGTCCAGCAGTTGGACAGCGCAGCTTCTGGCCAAGGGCCCCGAAAAATGCGCCGAAAAGTTCGGTGAAGAAGCCATCGAAGCCATCATAGAAGCCGTCAAGGACGACAAATCCGCCCTCACCTCCGAGGCCGCCGATGTCCTGTACCACCTGCTGGTGATGCTCGCCTCACGGGATGTAGCCCTCAGCGACGTCATGCATGAACTGGCCCGCCGCCAAACCCAAAGCGGCATCACTGAAAAAGCCTCTCGCTAGGCTTCTCTGGCTCTTAAATATCCTGGGGGGAGGCGCCAGTCATTCGGGGGGCAAGCCCCCCTTGCCCCGCTGCCGCAGGCACATCCGCGGCTATTTCACAATTTGCTTGAAATAATTCCGGTTGCAAACCCGCCCATGCGCAACTCACCGAAAAGCCGCTGATATTCGATTTTCGGGCAGCGGTTTTGAACAACCGTCACGCCCCGCGCCTCCGCCTTTGCTGCCGCGTCTGCATGTTCCACGCCGATCTGCATCCAGATCGTCTGCAAGTCCGGAAACGCGTCCAACGCCTCTTCCACGATCGGGGGCACCGCGTCCGAACGGCGGAAGATATCAACCATATCGACCCTGCCCTCAATATCCCCAAGGCCTGCCACGACTCGCGCACCGAACAACATTTCGCCTGCATGTCCGGGGTTTACCGGTATCACATCGAACCCCTTCAACTTCAGATATCGCGCCACAAAATAGCTGGGGCGCACAGGGTTCAACGAAACGCCCACAACCGCGATCCGCTTGGCGCGGGTCAGGACGTCTTTCAACAGGGTATCTGAATATGTCATTCCCGACTCCTTACACGCATCCGTTTGCAAAAAAAAGCGCCCTCAAAGCAAAAGCTCAAGGGCGCGCAGGTGTGGAACGAGGGACAGTAAGTGACCAGCAAGCGTTCCGGGCTTGCTGTCATACAGTTGAGGTAAGCTCTCTCAAGCGCATTCAAAGACCCTGTGACGATTCCGTGAAGAAATTCTGAACATATAAGCCAATTCCCGCCGAAACCTCCAAAGCCGCGGTCAATCAAAAATATCCTCGACAAGATCAAAGACCTCGCCAGACATCTTCTTGAGCCACGATTTCTTTTTCTTTGGCTTCTGTGTCCTGACCTTCGCGGCTTTTCCGGTACTCCCCGGCGTCGCTGCCGGGAAACGGCGCAAATCCTGTGTGCTGCGCACCGGCCCCGCTTTCGGGACCGGTATCTGCTTGAGATCATGCAGCGGTGCGCCGCATTGCGCACAGGCAAGCTCATGCCGCCCCACCCCCAAGACCAGCGCGGCCTTGCTGCCGCAAAAAAAACAGGTCGCGATTTTGGTCGGATAGCTCAAAGCGGGTCTCCTGATGCCGGTCGGCAGCCTTAACCGTGGGGTCGAGACGCATATAAGGCGATTGCCGCCGCGTTCGAGACGTTGAGCGACCCAAATCCGCCCTCTGCGTCAATCCGTACCAGAACGTCGACGGTTTCCTTGGTCTTTTCACGCAGACCCGGCCCTTCGGCCCCCAGTACCAGCGCGACGGGGCGATCGCGTTTACCTTCCAGTGCTGCCTCGACGGTGATTTCGGCTTCGCCGTCCAGCCCAAGCACCAGATACCCCATGTTTTGAAGTTCCTTGATCGAATCAGCCAGATTGCGGACCCGCAGATAGGGTTGCCGTTCCAGCGCGCCACTGGCGGATTTCGCCAGCGATCCCGTTTCAGGTGCTGCGTGATGGCGCATACCGATCACCGCCGACGCGCCAAGCACCTCGGCCGAGCGTAAGATCGCACCAACGTTATGCGGGTCAGTCACACGGTCCAGCAACAGCACACGTGGGGCCTCGGCCCCGATGCACACCTCGGCCAAAGACCCCCAGGATAGGGGTTTTACCTCAAGCACAGCGCCCTGATGCACCGATCCCTGATCCAACGGCGGACGGAACTTGCGGGGGTCCACGACCTCCGGGGTGATGCCCGCCTGCGCAATCGCGGCCTCCAGTTTGATCTGGGCATTGGGCGTGACCATCAATCTCAATTTTTCTCGCGCAGGATTCTCCAGCGCGTCACGCACTGCATGCAGACCGAAAAGCCACACCGTCTGGTTGGCTTCGACCTTCTTTTCCTGCTCTTTTTGCACAACCCACTTAGGTTTTTTCATCGCGGCACCCTTTGTCATATGTTGCAAGGCACATTTCCCTGCCCTTCGCCTAGGTTTTCGCCTTGACGCCTATCAGGACCGCTTGTAATCACGCCTTCACATCCGGTGCAATGCACAGGGTGAAAGTGGGCGACAGGCCGCAAGGTGTGGCAGGGGACTGTAACTCCCTCGCGGAGACGCACGCCTGGTTCGATTCCAGGGTCGCCCACCACTTTCTCCCCTCATGTTGATATACCCCCTCACGGGCTGTGCGGGGCGATCCGAAGCGGATCATTTTCAAACGCCCGCCTTTCGGCGACGCAAGGCAAGCGATCCGCTGGCGTGTCTGCCGATGCCACTTTCCAAATGGCATCTTTTGCGAGGGTGGTTTTGCCCCTATAGTCAAACTTTGAATATCTGAACATTTTCAAGGCATCGAGTTTGACCCAGCACGCAGCCCCTCCCGCAGACATCAACATCGTCATCGTCGGTCAGCAGGGCCGTCTGGCCTACGAAGCTTTGCTTTTTGCGGCGTCCCTGCGCCATTCAAGTCCCGGTTTCAAAGGCCGCCTGCTTGTGGCCGAACCGCAGGCCGGCCCCTTGTGGCCCAATGATCCACAGATCAAGGAGCCGGCGATCCGGGATGCGCTCGAGGATCTGGGGGCAGAGATCATTTCCTTTGACAGCAAACATTTCGGAGCTGCCTACCCCTATGGCAACAAGATCGAAATGCTGCACGCGTTGCCGAAGGGCGAACCTTTCGTCTTTTTCGACACCGACACGCTGATCACCGGCGACATTACTTCGGTACCGTTTGATTTTGACCGCCCAACGGCCTCCCTGCGCCGTACCAACACCTGGCCTGTGCCCCAGCTTTACGGGCCGCAATATTCGGGCCTGTGGAAATCGCTCTACGACAAGTTTGACCTCGATTTCGAAAGCAGTCTCGATCTGAGCCAGCCGGACGAATATTGGCAACGCTACCTTTATTTCAACGCGGGGTTCTTCTTTTACCGCTGTCCCCACGCATTCGGCGCGCTCTTCCTGAAATACGCTCTGGCAATCCGCGACACCCCCCCGGTCGAACTTTGCGCCCAAAGCTTTGACCCATGGCTGGATCAGGTCGCATTGCCGCTGGTGATCCACGCACTGGGCGGCGGACGTGACACCCTGCCCGACGGGCTGATTGATGGTGCCGTCAGCTGTCATTACCGGTTCCTGCCGCTGCTCTATGCCCGCGAACCCCAGGCCGCCGTGGATATTCTCGAGGCGGTCTCGGCCCCGAACAAGCTCAAGAAAGTCCTGAAGGGCTATGAGCCGATCAAACGGATGGTCTATCAGGGACGCGGGCAAAAGGCCCGGGCCCTTTTCGACCAGGACAACCTGCCCCGCAAGGAACAGGCAATCCGCAACCGGCTTAAATCAAACGGCTATTGGATGCGCTGACAGGGCGGCGCTGGACGGAAATTTCGAATTTTCCGGTCCGAAATTTTTGAAAAATCCACCCCACCCCGTCGACCTTGTGCATTCTCTTGTGCCGCAAACCCCATTCCCATATCCATAACGCAACACATCAAGGGAGAGAGATCATGACAGACGGCCCCACCTACGGCTTCGACACGCTGCAAATCCACGCAGGTGCCAAGCCTGATCCTGCAACCGGCGCGCGCCAGACGCCGATCTACCAGACCACCGCCTATGTGTTTCGCGACGCGGACCATGCTGCCGCCCTGTTCAACCTGCAGGAAGTCGGCTTTATATATTCGCGTCTGACCAACCCCACCGTGGCCGTCCTGCAAGAACGCATCGCCACCCTCGAAGGCGGTGTGGGTGCCGTCTGCTGTTCTTCCGGTCATGCGGCGCAGATCATGGCGCTGTTTCCGTTGATGGGTCCGGGCAGGAACATCGTCGCCTCGACCCGTTTGTACGGCGGTACCGTCACCCAGTTCAGCCAGACCATCAAGCGCTTCGGCTGGTCCTGCAAATTCGTCGATTTCGATGATGTCGAAGCGGTCAAAGCAGCCGTTGACGACGACACCCGCGCGATTTTCGGCGAGGCGATTGCCAATCCCGGCGGCTATATCATGGACGTGCGTGCCATCGCCGATGTCGCTGACGCGGCGGGCATCCCGCTGATCATCGACAACACCACCGCCACACCCTATCTGTGCCGCCCGATCGAACATGGGGCGACGCTGGTCGTGCATTCCACAACGAAATACCTGACAGGCAACGGCACCGTCACAGGCGGCTGCATCGTCGATTCGGGTAAATTCGACTGGTCCGCAAATGACAAGTTCCCGTCGCTCAGCCAGCCCGAGCCTGCGTATCACGGCCTCAAGTTCCACGAGACCTTTGGCCCGCTCGCCTTTACCTTCCACGGCATCGCCATAGGTCTGCGCGATCTGGGCATGACCATGAACCCCCAAGCGGCCCACTACACGTTGATGGGCACGGAAACCCTGTCATTGCGGATGGAGCGTCACGTCGAGAACGCCACCAAGATCGCACAGTGGCTCGAGAAGGATGACCGCGTCGACTACGTCACCTATGCGGGTCTCGAATCCTCGCCTTATTTCGAACGCGTCAAGACGGTCTGCCCCAAGGGCGCAGGCGGCTTGTTCACCTTTGCCGTCAAGGGCGGCTATGACGCCTGCGTCAAGCTGGTCAATGCGCTTGAGATTTTCAGCCATGTGGCCAACCTGGGCGATACGCGGTCGCTGATCATCCATTCGGCCTCGACCACCCACCGCCAGCTAAGCGCCGAACAGCAAGAGGCCGCAGGGGCTGGTGCGAATGTGGTGCGTGTGTCCATCGGGACCGAAGACGCCGATGACCTGATCGCCGATCTGGATCAGGCACTGGCCAAAGCCACCAGCTGATCCGACCGGTAAGCCAAACAAAACGCCCGACAGACGGTGATCTGCCGGGCGTTTTTCTTTTCAAAGGTTTCGCAACATCAACCCGCAGGCTTACTCCGCCTGCTTGATCTCGAATTGCATGGTGACCTGGGCGCTCACGTCGATCTCTCCGGTGGCGATCGGCATGTCCATGCTGCGCATCTGCGAGGATTTCATCTCCATCGGCTGGAAACCCTGGCTGGATTCGGACATCCGCACCACGTCGCCCAGAGTGACGCCAGCCGCTTCGGCCAGTTGCGCCGCGCGCGCCATCGCATCAGTCACGGCCGCTTTGCGTGCGGCAATCAAAGCTTCGGCATTATCCTGAAGGCTGAATTGCAAGCCGTTGAAATCATTTGCGCCCTCGGCGATGACCGCATCCAGAAGCGTTCCCAGCTTGGTCAGGTCGCGGACCTTGACGCTGACTGTATTTCCCGCCTCGTATGCGATCACCTGCTGTGACGCATTGTCGTCGCGCGGCCGATTGTCATAGACCGGGCGCAGATACAGCCCGCTGGTCTGACGGTCCGGTCCGGTCACCCCAAGCGTATCCAGTTGCGCCAGAATCGCAGCAACCTTTTCCGATGTTTGCGCCATCGCGTCCGACGCAAGGTCGGCACGTTCCGTGACGCCAACCCGGATCGTGGCCATATCCGGGGCCATCGCCACAACGCCCTGACCCGATACGGTGATTCCCGTCTGGGCTTCTTGTGCAAATGCGCCTGTCGCAAATGACGCGCATACCACTGCTGCAACTTTTAAAATTCTCATATTTTCAACCTTTAGCTAAGCATAATCCGCCTGAAATCTGTTTGGCGACCCAAACCCTTCGCTGCAACCCCGTTGTGTCCGGCGGACTTTCCATAGGCAAACTACTGCTCTATTATTTCGACACATGTTGCCGGGCTGTTTTGTACCGCATCTGCGTGTTAAGTTTGCATACGCAATTCTCGAACTGTCCAAGTACCGATCTCGTCAGCCCTATCTAAAAGCGTTCTCATGAAGCCAAATTTTGCATTATCTCTTTCCTTTGAAGGCATTCGCCTTTTGCACCGGGTGTCGGGCGGATGGCGCGTCGTGGGCGAACTTGCCTTGGACGTCGATGATCTGACCGGTGAACTTGCCGTCTTGCGCAAGACGGCGGCATCGCTGGAACCCGGTGGCGTCCGCACCAAACTTTTGATCCCGAACGATCAGATCAAGTACATGACCATTCCGACGCCGGACCTTTCCGATGCTGCACGGCTTGATGCCGCGCGCAAGGCGCTGGAAAACGCCACCCCCTATGCCGTGGAAGATCTGGCGTTCGACATTAGCAGCGACGGCACGCAAACGCATATCGCCGCCGTCGCCCGTGAAACCTTGGCCGAGGCTGAAGCGTTTGCCATGGAACACCGCTTTCATCCGGTCAGTTTCGTGGCGCAGCCCTCGCCCGGCCTTTTCACCGGAGAACCATTTTTCGGGCCAACCGAAGCGGCGGACACCATATTGGACGCCGGCGATGCGGTTGATCGTGATGCTGAAGCTGTCGTCGTTCTGGATGACCTGACAGCGGTCGAAGCTGCGGAAATCCGTCCGGACCCGGAACAGCCCCCACTGGCCGACCAGACGCACGACCCTGTCATTCTTCTGCCAGCCGACAGCGCTGACCGTAAAAACGCTGATACGGCCGCCCCCGAGGCAACTGACAGCCCCCCGAAAGAGCAGGTTTCCGAGGGTCCATCTAATAAGGGTCCAGAGCCAGACGCCCCCCCTTCTGAAAACCTTGCACCAAAGGAAGAGCGACCGTCGGAGCGTTTCCAGGATGACGTCGTCATTCAGGACGGCATCGTCGTTCAGAAAGATATCGTATCGCAGACAACACAAGCTGGCGATGCACCATCCAAGGCTGAACTGGCCGAAGACACAGCTGCCAAAGACACCGCCAAAGGTGATACGAAGGAAATAGCGTCCGAGACCGCAACCCTTGCCCCCAAAGCTGCCGTGCCCGCCGTGGCAAAACCGGTCAATCTACCACGACCCGCCCCGGTGGAGACGGAAACGGCCGCCACAGCGTTCACAAGCCGCCGGACAGCTGCCGCCCCAACGGTAGGAGGTGCCACCCGAACCGCACCGGCAGCCAAGGCAACCTTGCCTACCGCGCCCCAGACAACTGTCCGCGCAACCCCCGTCCCGGACAGCAGTTCGCTCAGGGCCTCAGCGTCGGGCCCCTTTGTGCCTCCGGCAGAGGCAAAACCATCAAAGCTTGGTTTCTTGAGCCGCCGCAAACCAAGCAAAATCGAACCATTGCCACCAACGATAGCAGTCTTGACCGACACCGGAATCCAGGTACCGAAAACCACGAGCGAAGCCGAAAAAATGACAGTTTTCGGGGCCCGAAAATCAGCAGTAGTTGGCGGCAAACCCCGTTTTCTGGGCCTGCTGCTGACGGCTGCCTTGCTGGTTTTTCTGGCTGGTGTGGCGGCGTGGGCCTCGGTCTTCATGGATGACAGGGTGTCGCTGTCGCGCCTTTTCGGCGCACGTGACACCACGGTGGTTGCCTCTGCACCCGCGCAGGAAGCAGATCTGCCGGATGTGGCCAGCCCCCTTACGCAACCGGACATAGCCGGACCCGCGCTCTCTCTGGACTCGGATCAGGAAACCGTCGTCGCGGCCCTCGATCCGACGCTAAGCGATGAGGACGGTGCGGTGCTGGATGCTTTGCGGGTTCCCGAACTGCCTCAGCCCCCCGCGATGCCGCAGCAGCAGGTCGAGGCAAAATATGCCACCAGCGGTATCTGGGCCGAGGCCCCCCAGCCCCCTGTTGCTCCGGCGATGATCTCGCTTGATGATTTATATCTGACCAGCATCGACCCAGTCAGCACTGCAAATGACGCAATCGCCCTGCCGACATTGGCATCTTACGGCGGCGACACGTTTGATTTCAGCCCCGCGTCGCCTGCCGCGGCCGGCACGACATTTACGCTGGATGGACGCGGCCTGGTCGCGCCCAGTCCGAAAGGGACTTTGAACCCTGACGGTGTGCTGGTTTTCGCGGGCCAGCCCCCGGCATTGCCCCCCAAAAGCCCAACGCGTGCGGCGACAACGCCCGTCGAGGCCGCCGCCAACGCTGCGTTGACAGGTTTCCGGCCCAAACCGCGCCCGAAAGACCTGATCGAGAGCAACGAAAGATCACAACTGGATGGGTTAACCCGCGCCGAACTTGCAGGCATCAGGCCGAAATTGCGCAAGGCATCGCTTCAGCAGGTCGCAGCGGCCGCCCCAGAGGTTACGGCCGCAGCGGCTTCTGCCGCCGCGTCGCTTGCGGCGGTACCATCCGGTGACGCCAACGCCCCCCCGTCTGAAACGATTGTAAATGCGTCCGCTTTTGCCATCAAGGCGTCGCTCCGCCCTGACATAAGACCTAACAACTTTGCAGGTATCGTGAAACGCGCTGAACGCACAGCGCCCGAGCCCGTCGAGGTGGCCAGCGTCGCTTCGGTCGCTCCCCGTGTCGTCAAACCCGCCGCGCCGTCGAAAACGTCGGTCGCGAAACAGGCGACGGTCAAGAATGCCATCAAGATGAGAGATATCAATTTGATCGGGGTCTTTGGCAAACCATCAAGCCGCCGCGCCCTGATCCGGCTAAGCAACGGGCGCTATCAGAAGGTCGCCGTCGGCGACAAGTTGGATGGTGGTCGTGTATCGGCGATTGGCGATTCCGAATTGCGCTATACCAGACGTGGCCGGGATGTGATTTTGAAGATGCCGCGCGGCTGATTGAACCCTGGTTCGGGGGCCAGCCCCCACCGCCCAAAGGGCGGCCCCCCCGGGATATTTGAAAGCCAGAGAAGCATGTAACCCGCAGATTTTACACTGCGGGTTTTGCTTTGGGTGTCAGGCAGTCTTGAGGTCGCCGCTGTCGATTTGTTCTTGTTCGATGCTCTCGAACAGCGCTTTGAAATTGCCCTCGCCGAAGCCATCATCCCCTTTGCGCTGAATGAATTCAAAGAAGATCGGGCCGATCACCGTCTTCGAGAAGATTTGCAGCAGGATGCGAGTTTCACCACCGTCCACCACACCTTCGCCGTCGATCAGGATGCCATGTTTCTTCATCCGCTCCAGGGGTTCTTGGTGATCCGTAACGCGGGTCGTGCTCAGCGCATAGTAGATTTCGGGGGGGCCGGGCATGAACTTGAGACCGTTTTCGGCGATTGCATCTGTGGCGTCGTAGATATCGCGCGCGCCGACAGCGATATGCTGGATCCCCTCGCCCTTGTATTTTTTGAGATACGCGACGATCTGGCCCTTTTCGTCGCGGTCTTCGTTGATCGGAATCCGCAGACGGCCACAAGGCGAAGTCAGCGCGCGGGACGTCAGGCCGGTGAATTTGCCTTCGATGTCGAAGAAACGGATTTCGCGGAAATTGAACAGATCGCCGTAGAACTTGAACCAGACGTCCATGTTACCCTTGAAGACATTGTGGGTCAGGTGGTCGAGGTAATAGAACCCGACGCCCGCCGGCTTGGATTGCGCGATCCAGTCGTATTCCTCGTTGTAGGGCGAGGTGTCGTAATATTGGTCCACGAAATAGATCAGCGATCCGCCGATCCCTTTGATCGCGGGCACGTCCAGCACCTTGCCTGAGCCGGTATATTCCTCTGCCCCTTTAGAGACGGCATGGGCAAGCGCATGATCCGCATCAACCACGCGCCACCCCATCGACGGGGCGCAGGGGCCATGATCCTTCACGAAACCCGCGGCAAAGCTGTCGGGGTCGGCGTTCAGGACATAGGTGATGTCGCCTTGCTGCCAAAGTTCGATCTGTTGCGTCTTGTGATTGGCGACATGGGTGTAGCCCATGCGCGTAAAGAGATCGCGGAGCTCTTGCGGCTCGGGGCTGGCGAATTCGACGAATTCGAAGCCGTCCGTGCCCGCAGGATTGTCTGCGGTGATTTTCGATTTTTCTGCGTCATGTGGAAAAGGGCCCATGGGAATCCTCGGCAATTGATGTGATTTTGCCCAGATTACCGGCGATGCGCCGCGTATATTGCGCAAAATTCAACTAGCTTCTGGCCTTTCGCGCGGCATCAACGCATGATTGCTGTGAATCACGTGAGAACACCGCATGCACCTAGATGACACCGACAGCCGCCTGTTGTCCGCCCTGCAAAAGAACGCCCACCTGACCGCACAGGAACTGGGCGAACAGCTGCATCTGTCGCCATCGCAAGCCGGGCGCAGGCGTCAGCGCCTTGAGCAAGAGGGCTTTATCGAAGGTTACCGGGCAAAGCTGAACCCCGAAAAGCTGGGGCTGGCGGTTCAGGGGTTCGTGCAGGTCCATCTGGGCACCCATGGCCCAGAATATTCCGCCAGCTTTGCCCGGCTTTTGGCCACACGTGCCGAAATCGTGAGCGCATGGACCATGACAGGGGATGCAGATTATCTGCTGCGCGTCTATTGTGCAGACCTGCCCAGTCTGAACCGGCTGATCCACGGCGTGCTGCTGCCCCACGGGGCTGTTGCAAAAGTTCACAGCCAGATCGTGATGGATCAACTGAAGACCGACGGGCCCTTGCCCACCTAACGACACCACGGCCCCCGCCGGCCCAACGAAAGAAAATCCCTGATGGAAGGTTTCCTGTTCCAAGCTTCGATCTATCTGGCTGCCGCCGTGATTGCGGTGCCCATCGCGGCACGGCTTGGGCTGGGGTCGGTGCTGGGATATCTGGCTGCGGGCATTCTGATCGGTCCGGCCTTTGGTCTTGTCGGTTCCGAGACCAAGGATCTTCAGCACTTTGCCGAATTCGGCGTGGTCATGATGCTCTTTCTGATCGGCCTGGAGCTTGAGCCACGGGCGCTGTGGAACATGCGGCACCGGTTGCTGGGGCTTGGCGGTTTGCAGGTGGTGATCAGCGCGGCAGCGTTGATGGGCATCGCGATGGCCTACGGGCAACCCATCGGGGTGGCACTGGCAGTCGGCCTGACCCTGTCGCTGTCATCGACAGCGATCGTGCTGCAAACCCTGTCGGAAAAGGGGCTGATGCAGACCGCAGGCGGGCGGTCGGTGTTTTCGGTGCTGCTGACCCAGGATATCGCCGTGATCCCGATACTGGCGTTCTTGCCGCTGCTGGTCGTCAACATGCCCACGCCGGTCACGTTGCAGGCTGACGGGTCTATGACCCTCGCGACCGGTACCGACGGGGCCCACGGTGCGGGCGGTCATGGCGAAACAGAAGCCGTTGGCCAAGGCGCGGAAACCGCGCAGGCCGCCATATCACTGGTGCAGGGTCTGCCGGGTTGGGGCATCACACTGGTCACCATCGCAGCGATTGCCGGCATCATCATAACCGGCGTTTTCTTCATGCGCCCGGTCTTTCGCTTTATCCATGCCGCCAAGCTGCGCGAGATGTACACCGCGCTGGCCCTGTTGATCGTGGTGGGCATTTCATTCCTGATGATGCTCGTCGGTCTGTCACCCGCCCTTGGGGCGTTCCTGGCCGGGGTCGTGCTGGCCAGCAGCGAATTCCGTCACGAGCTTGAGACCGACCTTGAACCCTTCAAGGGACTGCTGCTGGGGCTGTTCTTCATCACCGTCGGCGCGGGGATCAACTTTGAACTGCTTTATGCCGATACGGTAATCATCGTCGGCATGGCGCTGCTGGTGATCATCGTCAAAGGGCTGATCCTGTACGGGCTTGGTACCTTGTTCAAGCTGCAAGGGCGGGACCGCTGGCTGTTTGCCCTTGGGTTGGCGCAGGCGGGCGAATTCGGCTTCGTGCTGGTCAGCTTTTCTGTGGCCACGGGGGCCATGCCCGACGACGTGGCCGAAACCTTGCTGTTGGTGGTTGCCCTTTCAATGCTGATCACGCCGCTCTTGTTCATCCTCTATGACCAGATCAGCAAGCGGACCGAGGCCAAGTCAGGCCCCCTCATCGCGGACGAGATCGACGAAAAGGGCACCGTGATCATTGCTGGCATCGGCCGCTTTGGGCAGATCGTGAACCGGTTGGTGCAGGCATCGGGCTTTCGTACGGTCGTGCTGGACCACAACCCCGAAACCATCGCCGTGATGCGGCGCTTCGGGTACAAGGCGTTTCTGGGGGATCCCACCCGGCCCGATATCCTACGCAAGGCGGGGCTGAAGGATGCCAAGGTGCTGGTTGTGGCGCTGGATGACCGCAAGGCCGCGTTGCAGCTGATTTCCTATGCCCGCAAGGAACACCCGGGCCTGCACATCGTGACCCGCGCCCATGACCGCACCGATGTGTATCAACACTATCAGGCTGGCGCGAATGACATCGTCCGCGAGATGTTCGACAGCTCACTGCGGGCTGGCCGCTATGTCTTGGAAAATCTGGGCCTGTCCGATTACGAGGCCGCAGAAGCGCAGCGCATGTTCTACAGCCATGACCGCGCGTCAGTGCGTGAGTTGGCCAGCCTTTGGCGTCCGGACATTCCGCCCAGCGAAAACAAGGCCTATGTCGCCCGCGCGAAAGAGCTTCAGAAAGATCTGGAAACAGCCTTTATGAACCGGATCGACGAAGAAGAAAGAAAAAGCGCCTGACCTGACCGCGCATAAAAAAAGCCGCGCCTGACTGGATCAGGCGCGGCTTTTTCGTTTTCATCAAGGTCGCTTAGGCGGCGGCGACGCGGCTTTCGAGAACATCGCCGACCTGCTTGGCAGCGGCCAGTTCGTCCCCGCCCGCAACAGCGGCAACTTCGCGGGTCAACCGCTCGAGTGCGGCTTCGTACAGCTGCCGTTCGGAGTAGCTTTGCTCGCGCTGGTCATCTGTGCGATGCAGATCGCGTACGACTTCGGCAATGGCAATCAGATCGCCCGAGTTGATCTTTTGCTCGTACTCCTGCGCACGGCGCGACCACATGGCCCGCTTGACCTTTGCCTTCCCCTTGAGGGTCTTCATCGCATGGGTGATCGTGTCAGGGCTGCTAAGCGACCGCATGCCAATTTCTGTCGCCTTATGCGTCGGCACGCGCAGGGTCATCTTGTCTTTTTCAAACGCGATGACGAACAGCTCAAGCGAGATGCCAGCGATTTCCTGTTCTTCAACCGATACGATCTGGCCTACACCGTGGGCAGGGTAGACGACGAATTCGTTTGGACGGAAATCTAGCTTTTTCGACTTGCTCATATATATGGCTCCTTAGGCGCGGGGGGCACCCGCATGGGTAAGTTTGCCTTTTCGCAAAGGCAACGGCTGGCCGACCCGACAGGTCGCCAGCCAAGTTTCACAACTTCAGAATTTCAAGCTCAACCGCGGCAGACGGGTGAAAGGG
>NZ_DS999214.1:148882-306904 GCF_000156335.1 Roseobacter sp. GAI101 | reverse complement strand
CTGTTTCACGTCCTGACGCGGCTTGAGGCCTGCTTGTGGAATCCCTAAATAAATCCTGCTTGTGGTTCCTGAATTGCGCTCTAACGTTAGAGTATGGAAAAAAATAAACAGCATTTCGACGAGATGATTGCCGGGGCCGGGGAAGTCAGAAGCCCCTATAGCGGGTACGATAAGTGGTTTGCCCAACAGGACCCCGATCATTTGACGCGCAAGTCCCAAGAAGCCGAAACATTCTTTCGACGCAGCGGGATTACCTTCAATGTTTATGGCCAGGCAGAAGCACAGGAACGGCTGATCCCGTTTGACCTGATCCCGCGCATCATCGCCGAACGGGAATGGGCAAAGCTGTCCAAAGGCATCGCACAGCGGGTAACCGCGATCAACGCGTTCATCCATGACGTCTATAACCGTCAGGAAATTCTGCGCGCCGGCATCGTACCCTTTGATCTGGTCGCCAAGAACGATGCATTCCTGCCTCAGATGATGGGGTTCAGCCCCCCCGGCAAGGTCTATACCCATATCGTTGGCACGGATATCGTGCGCACCGGTCCAGATGAATTCTTTGTTCTCGAAGACAATGCCCGCACGCCATCCGGTGTCTCCTATATGCTCGAGAACCGCGAAACCATGCTGCAGATGTTCCCCGAGCTGTTCAGCCAGGTGCGGGTCAAACCCGTCAGCACCTACCCCGGCAGCCTGCACCGCGCGCTGTGCGATTCCGCCCCGCCCGCGTGCAACGGCAAGCCCCGTGTGGCGGTCCTGACGCCCGGCATCCATAACTCGGCGTATTTCGAACACTCATTTCTTGCCGATCAGATGGGGGTCGAACTGGTCGAGGGCCATGATCTGCGCGTCGTCGATGGTCGTATCGCCATGCGCACCACCTTGGGCTATGAACCTGTCGATGTGCTGTATCGCCGGATCGACGATGAATATCTTGATCCGCTCAGCTTTAACCCCGACAGCATGCTGGGTGTGCCCGGGATCATGGATATTTACCGTGCGGGCGGCATCACGATCGCGAACGCCCCCGGCGCAGGGATCGCGGACGACAAGGCGATCTATTCCTACATGCCTGAAATAATTGAGTTCTATACAGGCGAAAAGGCGTTGCTGAAGAACGTCGAAACCTACCGTTGCGCGGAATCGGATGCTTTGAAATACACGCTCGATAACCTTAAGGATCTGGTGGTCAAAGAAGTACACGGATCCGGCGGATACGGCATGTTGGTCGGCCCCGCCGCCAGCAAGCAGGAGCTTGAGGATTTCGCGGCCAAGCTGAGGGCAAAACCTGCCAACTACATCGCACAGCCAACGCTGTCGCTGTCTACCGTGCCGATCTTTGCCGATAGCGGGCTTGCCCCGCGCCACGTTGACTTGCGTCCCTATGTGCTGGTTTCGCCCAAGGGCATCAACATCACGCCGGGCGGGCTGACACGGGTCGCGCTGACAGAAGGGTCGCTGGTGGTAAACTCAAGCCAGGGCGGCGGAACCAAAGACACTTGGGTTTTGGAGGAGTAGCACAATGCTAGGCAAAACCGCAGGAGGTCTGTACTGGATGTTCCGCTTGCTCGAGCGCAGCGAGAACACGGCACGCATGGTCGAGGCAGGGTTTCGGATGGCCCTGACAAGGTCCACCGACAGTGAAACGGAATGGAAATCGGTCGTCACGACATCCGGTGTGCGGCGCGGATATGACGAGGTCTATGACCATTATGGCGCGACAGAGGTCATAGACTATCTGCTGCGCGACACCCGCAACCCGTCAAGCGTCCTGTCCGTCAGCAAATCGGCGCGCGACAACGCACGGCTGGTGCGCACCGCGCTGACCACCGAAGTGTGGGAGGCCGTGAACGAAAACTGGATGGTGCTGACCGATCTTCTGAAAACACCAGTGCAGGAAAAAGACCTGCCCGCCGCGTTGGCTACGATCCGCCAGCATTCCGCATTGGTGCGTGGTGCCCTGCATGGCACGATGCTGCGCAATGACATCTATGATTTCTCGCGGCTGGGGACGTTCATTGAACGGGCCGACAACACGGCACGGATCATAGACGTGAAATACTATACGCTGCTGCCATCAGTCAGTTTCGTCGGGTCATCGCTGGACAATGTGCAGTGGGAAACGGTCCTGCGATCCGTGTCGGCGCATCGGTCTTTTCGCTGGCTGAATCAGGGCGACATGACCGCTTCGGCGATTGCGGATTTCCTGATACTGGACCGCCGCCTGCCCCGGTCACTGGCGTTCTGCATCAGCCAGGTGGTCGATCAGCTAGACGCTCTGGCCGACGATTATGGCGTCCGGATGCCATGCAACGACATGGCCAGCGCCTTGAAGAAAGATATGAAATCGCGCGACATCAGCACCATCTTCGAGGATGGTCTACATGAATTCATCAGCCAGTTCATCGGCAAGAACAATGCCCTTGGTCTACAGATCGAAACCGACTTCCGGTTCAACAAATAGGCGGATCCAGACATGCTTCTTCAGATCAGCCACACCACCAGATACAGCTATGACCAGCCCGTGGATTATGCGCTGCAACAGCTTCGCCT
This sequence comes from Roseobacter sp. GAI101, assembly GCF_000156335.1. Taxonomy (GTDB): domain Bacteria; phylum Pseudomonadota; class Alphaproteobacteria; order Rhodobacterales; family Rhodobacteraceae; genus Sulfitobacter. The sequence goes on along the minus strand of NZ_DS999214.1, from coordinate 304,348 downwards.
GACGCCGCAGGTCGTGCCCTGCCAAAAGATCATCGATTGGGATGTCACGCTTGAGGGCGGCGTGATCGAGGCCTTTTACACCGATCATCACGGAAACGATGTGCATCTGGTTAATGTCGATGCCGGGGGGCAATCGATTTCGATCACCGCCGCTGGTACTGTCGAGACAACCGATACCGCCGGCATCGTACCCCTGCCAAAGAACGGGCCGCCGCTGTGGTATTTCAGCCGGCCAACCGCGCTGACGACCCCGGGTGCCGAAATCAGCGCGCTGGCTTCGCAGACCGGCAAGGAACCCAATACCCTGAACCGCCTTCACAGCCTGTCAAATCTGATCGCTGAAAAAGTGAGCTACGGCAAGGACGGCACCTATGTCGCCACAACCGCCGAAGAGGCGATGCAGGGCGGCACGGGGGTTTGCCAAGACCATGCGCATATCTTTATTTCCGCCGCCCGGGCAAGCGGTATTCCCGCACGCTATGTCAGCGGATATCTGATGATGGACGGGCAGATCGACCAGGACGCCAGCCATGCCTGGGCCGAAGCCTATGTGGAAGGGCTGGGATGGGTCGGTTTCGACGTTTCCAACACCCAAAGTCCCGATGCACGCTATGTGCGCTTGGCGGTGGGCAGGGATTATCACGACGCCGCTCCATTTTCTGGTTTACGGGTTGGTGACGCAAAAGAAACTATGATTGTAAATCTTCAGGTCCAGCAGTAAGTCGGGCCATGGTTTCGGCGTGGCCGAGTTAGCAATTGTAAACGGATAAAAAGACAATGACCTATTGCGTGGCGCTTCGCTTGGACAAGGGGCTGGTTTTCATGTCGGACACCCGCACGAATGCGGGCGTTGATAATTTTTCGACCACTCGGAAGATGTTCACCTTTCAGGTCCCCGGCGAACGGCTGATCACAATCATGACCGCGGGCAATCTGGCCACGACACAGTCATTGATCAGCCTGTTGGAAGAACGCTCGAAGAAAGCGCTTGAGCGTGACCCGAGCATCCTGCACGCCCCGACGATGTTTCAGGTCGCCCGCTTGGTGGGTCAGACCCTGCGTGAAGTAATTGTCGAAATCCAAAGCAAAGGCCAGATGACCGCCGCGAGCTTTCAGGCCACGGTGATCGTGGGCGGCCAGATCAAAGACGGCTTGCCAACGATGTTTCTGGTCTACCCCGAAGGGAATTTCATCGAAATTACCGAAGACACGCCCTTTTTTCAGATCGGCGAGACGAAATACGGCAAGCCAATTCTCGTTCGTGCCTATGAACCCCACATGAGCCTGCAAGACGCGGTAAAGTTATTGCTGGTGTCGTTCGATTCGACCCTCAAGGCGAATCTGTCTGTCGGCTTGCCGATTGACGTGCAAACTTACGAGAATGACACCTTCGAGGTCGCGACCAGAACCCGCATCGAACAAGAAGACCCGATGTATCAGTCAATCTCGAAAGGATGGGGGGACGCCCTGAAAAGTGCTTTCCAAACCTTGCCATCCTACGATATTGAATCGGGGAAACGCGCGAAGTAACGCTTTAGAAGAATTGCGATACTTTGGAGAAATTCTTGCGCGCCAAAGTGCCAAAGCCACCCACACCATTTCTGCGGATGCTGCGATAATCTTCGCTGCTTTTGCGCAGGATATTTGCGAATGACCCGTTACTTTTTCCACCGCGGCGCATTTTGACCATAACCTCTGGCAGATAGGCAAGGTTGACCTTGCCTTTTACGAGATAGCGCAGCATCGCGTCATAATCGGCACCCACGAAGTAGGAAGTGTCGTATACACCCCAACTTTCAAAGACTTCGCGACGCAGATAGACTGTCGGGTGCGGGGGCATCCAGCCTTGGCGCAGACGGTTGGCGGCGTAATTACCGGACCGCCACTTGCGAATGATCTTCGAAGTGTCTTCCGCATCGACATAATCGAGATCGCCATAGACGCCATCAACTGCGGGATCTTCCATAAGTTTGGCGACTTTCTCAAGCACCGTGTCAGAAGCATAGAAGTCATCGGAATGCAGCAGTCCGATGATATCACCGGTCGCCCGCGCAATGCCCTTGTTGATCCCGTCGTAAATGCCGCCATCCGTATGACTGATCAACTTGGTATTTTCGGTCATCATCGCTTTGATAACTTCCAGGGACCAATCCGTTGATCCGGCATCCTGAATAATATGCTCAACATGGGGGTAGGTCTGATTCTGAACACTGCGCAAGCATTGTGCCAACGTCTCAGCCCGGTTAAACGTAGCCGTAACTACTGAAATCCGAGACGTAGGTGTCATGTGTCAATCCTTACCAAGGCAAACTCTTATGCCTGAAAGCAGTACTGTGCCGAGGCTTCCTCTGCAACAGGCTGATTAAAACTTTACACGCTTAGGTGATATAGGCAAGATATTTTGCAACCTATAGGCCCACAAGCCGACTCTAGGTAGCTTTTAGATTTTCCCCTTAGGGTCAGGTACCACGAAAAAGCGCCGACGCTTTGACAAAAAGCAATCGACGCTTTCCTATTTCTACAGGCCGTGACCCCTTCCAGCCAACCTTATGCGGTGAGGTCAAACAACCTTTTGCGCGCAGCTGCATATTCACCGACAAGACGGTCCACCAGTTCAGCGGCTGGCACGACGGACTTGACCGCACCGATGCCTTGGCCCGCACCCCAGATCTCTTTCCAGCTTTTGGGCTTTTGCCGGTCTGCGCCGAAATCCATGTTCGACGGATCAGACCGTTCCAGGTTGTCGGGGTCCATGCCCTGCGCCGCGATCGACGGTTTCAGGTAATTGCCCCAGACGCCGGTAAACAGATCGGAATAGACGATATCTGATGCACCTGATTCAGCGACCATCTGCTTGTACCGCTCGTCCGCGTTTGCTTCGGCTGTCGCGATGAACGCAGACCCGGCATACCCGCCGTCCGCCCCCATTGCCTGCGCGGCCAGGATGCTGTCCCCGCGCGCGATTGCACCAGACAGGAACAACGGCCCGTCGAACCATTCACGGATCTCTTGAACCAGTGCAAAGGGCGACTGAGCGCCCGCATGACCCCCTGCCCCGGCAGCAACGGCAATCAGACCATCAGCGCCCTTTTCGATCGCCTTGTGGGCAAAGCGGTTGTCGATGATGTCATGCAACACGACACCGCCAACACTGTGCACGGCATCGTTCAGCCAGGTCTGCGCGCCAAGCGATGTGATCCAAAGCGGCACCTCGTGCTTTACGCAAATCTCGACATCGCGCTCAAGTCGGGTGTTGGACCGGTGTACGATCTGGTTCACCGCGTAAGGTGCCGCCGGTGTATCCGGGTTGGCTTGGTTGTGGCGGTCCAGTTCTTCCTTAATGCGTGTCAGCCAACGATCCAGTTCAATCGGCTCCCCTTCACCCTCGCGGGCGTTCAAGGCGGGGAAACTGCCGACAATCCCGGCCTTGCATTGCGCAATCACCAGGTCAGGGTTCGAGATGATGAAAAGCGGGCTGCCGATCAGGGGGATACGAAGCGGGTCGAATAGGGCTGGCAATGTCATTGGGGGTCTCCGAAGACTAAAGGGCTTTGGGCACAGCGTCGCACCGCCGTACCCGATTGGGAATGGCCAACGTTGCGTCGGACACCCCCGTTTCGCTGCAATCAGAGCTTAAACAGCCTCTATGATGGTGACATTGGCGATGCCTCCGCCTTCGCACATGGTTTGCAGACCGTATTTCTTGCCATGCGCATGCAGGCTGTGCACCAGTGTTGTCATCAACCGCGCACCCGAAGCACCCAGCGGGTGGCCCAAGGCGATGGCCCCCCCGTTTACGTTCAGCTTTTCGGGATCAGCACCCGTATGCTTGAGCCACGCCATGGGGATCGGGGCGAAGGCTTCGTTTACCTCAAACAGATCAATATCGTCGATCTTCATAGCCGCACGTTTCAGCGCATGGTCCGTGGCGGGCAGCGGCTCTTCCAGCATGATGACCGGATCGCCGGCGGTGACCGTCAAATTGACGATCCGCGCCTTGGGCGTCAGGTTGTATTTCTTCAACGCCGCTTCCGACACAATCAAAACGCCCGCCGCACCATCGCAAATCTGCGACGCATTCGCGGCCGAGATCATGCCGTCAGGCTGCAACAATTTAACGCCGGAAATAGACTCCAGCGTCGCATCCTCGCGAATGCCCTCGTCGCGGGTGTGCAGGCCACCCTCGATATCAAGCGGAATGATCTCTGCATCGAACCGACCTTCGTTTCGCGCGGCCGTCGCGCGCTTGTGGCTTTCAAGCGCGTAGGCGTCCAGCGCCTCGCGGTCAAAGCCGTACTTTTCCGCGATCATCTCGGCACCGATGAACTGGCTGAAATTCTTGGTGCCGTAGCGCTCGGCGATCCGGTCGCTGAACGGGCCTTCGCCCAACTCTGCCTTGCCGTAAAGATAGACATTCGATCCCATCGGCACACGCGTCATGCTTTCGACACCCATCGCGACCACGACATCCTGCGTGCCCGACATCACAGCCTGCGCGGCAAACTGCACCGCCTGCTGGGAACTGCCACATTGCCGGTCGATCGTCACGGCGGGCACGGATTGCGGCAGCTTGGACGCCAGCACACAGTTGCGCCCGAAGGCAAAAGCCTGTTCGCCGCCCTGTGTCACGCATCCGACGATCACGTCGTCGATGATGGCACCGTCGATGCCTGTGCGATCCACAAGTGCATTAAGCACCTCTGCCCCCAGATTTGCCGGATGCCAGTCGCGCAGCGCGCCACCCCGACGCCCCCCTGCCGTACGCGCCGTTTCTACGATATATGCTTCAGCCATTTTGTTTCCCCTCCCAAAGAATGTTTATTTCGGTGCCATGCGGATCGCGCCATCAAGGCGGATCGTTTCACCGTTCAACATCGGATTATCAATGATCGCGCCAACCATCTTGGCGTATTCAGACGGATCCCCCAGACGGCTGGGGAACGGCACCTGCGCGCCCAGCGATTGCTGTGCTTCTTCCGGCAGGCTCGCCAGCAGCGGCGTCAGGAAAAGCCCCGGCGCAATCGTCACAACACGGATGCCATAGCGCGCCAGTTCGCGTGCAATCGGCAGGGTCATCCCCACAATTCCCCCCTTGGACGCGGCATAGGCTGCCTGCCCGATCTGACCGTCAAATGCAGCGACAGACGCAGTGTTAATGATCACACCGCGTTCTTCACCAACGGGGTCTGCCTTGTGCAAGGCGGCTGCGAACTTCGACAGGACGTTGAAGGACCCCAGAAGGTTAACATTGATGACATTGGAAAAATCGGACAGCGGCAGCGCATCGCCTTCCCGGCTGACAACCTTGGCTGGCGGCCCGATGCCCGCGCAGTTCACAAGGATCCGCGCCTTGCCATGCACCCCCTCGGCGTCTGCAATCGCGCTTGCGACCGCGTCCTCATCGGTCACGTTTACCTTGAAGAACGTACCGCCGATTTCGTTGGCCTTTGCCTGCCCCATTTCGTCGTTCATGTCGAAGATCGCAACCTTGGCACCTGCTTTTGCCAGCATTTCCGCCGTCGCCCCACCAAGGCCCGATGCGCCCCCCGTCACGATCGCCGCGTGTCCCTGAAGTTCCATTTCTCTTCTCCCGAATTCGTAGATTAAGCTGTTTGACGCGAATGTTGCGCGGCGTTGGCTGGAATTCAATCTAAATCCCGGCTTTGTGCAGAATATCGCGCTGGCTCAATTCAAACAGAACGCCGCGCCAGACAACATGGGCGACGACCCGAGGCGGAAACTGATGGCTTTTGGAGCTGATTTTCTGTATCTGCACCGACACCGCCCAAGGCCTGTTCAATGACCCAGCAACCTCAGGCACGTTAACATGACGGCACCGAAGGAAAGAATGATGACGCCCGAAATTCTCAAGGCTTCTGTGAAAACCTGTCATTGGGGCTTTTTTGATGCCAGCCTTGCCCCTGCGATGACGATCAACAGCGGCGACGAAGTGATCATCGACACCATCTCTGGAGGGCCGATGAGCCTTCCGCCTGCCAGCTTCCACGTGCCGCCCGAATTGTTGGAGATACATGCGGCGGGTGTTCCAGCTGTTCCGGGTCATATCCTGACCGGACCGGTTGCGGTTACGGGAGCCCTGCCAGGAGATGTACTGCAAATCGACATACTGGACGTTTCACTCCGGCAGGATTGGGGCTTCAACTTCATCCGTCCTCTGGCAGGCACATTGCCTCTGGATTTCCCCCGCTTGCATCACACCAACATCCCGCTTGATGCCGAGAGGGGTGTCGCCAAGATGCCTTGGGGTCTCGAACTGGATCTGGCACCGTTTTTTGGCGTGATGGGGGTGGCACCGCCTGCTGACTGGGGGCGCATCTCCACGATCGAGCCGCGGGTGCACGGTGGTAACATCGACAACAAGGAGCTGGTCAAAGGCACCACCCTCTATCTGCCGGTCTTTGCCGAGGGGGCGCTGTTTTCGTGCGGCGACGGTCACGGTGCGCAAGGCGATGGAGAGGTCTGCGTCACGGCCATCGAAACAGCCCTGCGCGGGCACTTCCGTTTGACGGTTCTGAAGGATCGCGATCTTACCTATCCGCAGGCAGAAACACCGACCCACTATATCACCATGGGGATGGCACCGGACCTTGATCGCTGCGTCGAGATGGCCCTGCGCGACATGATCGAACTTGTCTCCGAGCGGGCAGGGATCAGCCGCGAGGACGCCTATATGCTCTGCAGCCTTGCCGGTGACCTGCGCATCACGCAGACGGTGAACCGTGAAAAAGGGGTACATATGATGATGGCGAAAAGCTTGCTGCAATAGCATCGGCAATGCGGCGGACGAAACCTTCCGATACCGTCATTCAAGAAACAACGCGTCTACCTGCCGGCCGGCTATGCCACCAAAATAACGGCCTGATTACTGAAAATTGAGCCTGTCGCAATCGATCACAAACATCCGGCAATGCCGTTCAACACGTCCGCGCCATTTTGGACGCTCAACCGTCCGTCATCAATCTGCGCCAGCACCTCTATGCGTTTTTACCCGCGCTCGCGTATCATCACCCATCCCATGCGCAATCTCCCGTTGCGCATCTGAAGAAAAGAGTGACATTCCTGAATGGCACAGGGGGCGACCTTATCGCTTTGCGACTACGAAAACGTAACATCTGTAATTGTTAGTAAGGCAGTATAATTCGCATAAACCTTAGGCACTCGTGTCGCCTTGTCATGGGTCACCTGGTAGGTGATGCCCTTGCAGACCTTTGCTTTTTAGTTTGATTGGTTCAATCTGCTTTCAATTAATACAGGCAGTGCTTCCATGGCAGAAAAATCCCCTTCGATCAGCGTCAAGATCGCGCAGCTTGTGCAAGAGATCTATCCGGAACTGGACCCGGATATTCTGGCAAGCCACATCATCGACGCGTTTTGGCCGGATGAAATGCCGCGGCGCAAGCGGGGGCGCGTGCCGGGAAATACGCTTTGGTCGCAGCGGGACGCGTTGGTGATCACCTACGGCAATTCAATCATTGACGGGGCATTCAAGCCTCTGGATTTGCTGCATGATTTCTTGCTGCGTTATCTCAGGGGCGCGATCAACTCGGTCCATATCCTGCCGTTCTTTCCCTATACTTCCGACGACGGCTTTGCAGTGTCCGATTTCCGGGCTGTGAACCCGCAACTTGGGGATTGGCCCGATATCAACCGGATCGCGGGCGATTTCACGCTGATGTCCGATCTGGTGCTCAACCACGTGTCGAGCCAGGGAAACTGGTTCAACGCCTACCGCCAGGGCCAAGCGCCTTATGACAAGTTCTTCTTCGAAGCCTCGCCCGACGATGACCTGAGCATGGTGGTGCGCCCCCGCACGACACCCTTGTTGCAAGAGGTCGAGACGTCGAATGGACCCCGCCACGTCTGGTGTACATTCAGCCACGACCAGATCGATCTGGACTTCCGCAATCCCGAGGTCTTGTTGGAATTCCTGCGCATCATCCGGTTACACGTGGACAACGGCGTGCAGATCATCCGGCTCGATGCCGTGGCGTTCTTGTGGAAGGTGGTGGGCAGCCCGTCGATCCATCTGCCCCAGACCCATGCGGTGATCCGGCTGATGCGGTTGCTTTGTGACTACGCGGCCGAAAAGATCATTCTGCTGACCGAAACCAACGTGCCCAAAGCCGAAAACCTGAGCTATTTCGGCAAGGGGGACGAGGCACATGCGATCTACAACTTCCCGCTGCCCCCGCTGATCCTGCACGCGATGATGTCGGGTTCGGCTACATATTTGCACAAATGGCAGCGCACGATGCCGCCTGCGCCGATGGGCTGTGCCTATCTGAACTTTACCGCCAGCCATGACGGGATCGGGATGCGCCCCGCCGAGGGGGTATTGCCCGACGTCGAAAAGGAAAAGGTCATCGACACGGTCCGTGACCTTGGCGGGCTGGTGTCGATGCGCGCCTTGCCCGACGGCGGGCAGTCCCCTTACGAACTGAACATCACATTTTTCGAGGCGATGGGAGGCACCTTCAAGGGCAAGGACAGCCATCATTTCGACCGTTTCATCTGTTCGCAAACCATCGTCATGTCGCTTGAGGGTATCCCGGCCTTTTACATCCATTCACTGCTTGCAACGCCCAATGATCACGCGCAGGTCGATCATCGCGGGATGAACCGCGCGATCAACCGGCACCGCTGGGATTATCCGGCGTTGCAGGCCCTGCTGGCCGATCCGCAAACCGATCAAGCGCGCGCGCTTGGGGCGTTGACGGGACGGCTGAAGCTGCGCGGGGCGCAGATGGCGTTTCATCCCAACGCGACACAATTCACCGTAAGCCTTGAAGATCCGCGCGTGTTTGGCGTTTGGCGCCAAAGTCTTGACCGGCGTCAGTCGATCTTTGCCCTGCACAATGTCAGCGATCAGGCGATCACCGTGCCGACGACGTCGATCAACATGATCGAGGATGAAAACTGGGTTGATCTGCTGTCAAGCGAGGCGATCACCCACGATGCCCCGGCAATCACCCTTGCGCCCTACCAGTGCCGGTGGATCACCAACCGCGCCTAGACGAATTCGGCCTCGTCTGCGGCGGCGGCGGCGTGCAGGTCTGCCAGGAAATCCGGATCAGCCGCGTGAACGCGGTTCCATGTCGGGATAAACGGTGTTTCGTGGGGGTTTTCGATAAAGAAATTCCCCGCGCGCATGATGTTCTCGGCAAATAGTTCAATCGCCTGCTCTTCCTTGTGGCGGTCAATGGTCAGCCCGTTCATGATGGCATCGGCATGATACGCCTCAAGCAGATCCAGCGCCGTCCGATAATAGGTAGCCTTGAGCGTGCGGAAGATGTTGTTGGTAAAGATCGTGCCGTCTGCGGCCAGCTTGCGAAAGATCGCCTTGCAGATGTCGGTCGACATACGGCTGAGGCCCGCAGTGGCGTCCTCGGGTGACAGATCCTGGTGCTTGTGGTCGTAGTTGTCGCAAATCTCGACCTGGCAAACGGCCTTGGGGGCCAGATTGCGCCAGGCTTCGGACAACACGCCGATCTCAAGCCCCCAATCGGACGGGATGCGCAGATCGGGCAGAATGCCGGTGCGCATGGCAAATTCGCCTGACAGCGGATACCGGAAACTGCGGAGATATTCGATATAATCGCGGTCGCCGACGACCTTTTTCAAGGCAATCAACAGCGGGCTGACCAAAAGCCGCGTGACCCGTCCGTTCAACTTGTCGCTGCCGACGCGGGCGTAATAGCCTTTGGCCACCTGATAGGGAAAGTTGGGGTTGGCCACAGGATAGATCAGCCGTGCCAGCAGTTCATTGGTATAGGTCACGATATCGCAATCATGCAGGGCCATCACCGCGCTGTCCTGACAGGACATGAGATAGCCCAAAGCCGTCCAGACGTTCTTGCCCTTGCCTTGTTCGGACGGGGCAAGGCCCAACGCATCCAGCCGCGCGCCAAGTTCCAGCATTCTGGGGCTGTCATTCCAGATCACGATATGCTTCTGGTTCAGCCCTTTGAAAAACTCTTTGGCGTGGCGAAACTGCGCCTCGTCGGCACGGTCGAGACCGATGATGATGCGGTGCAGATAGGTCACCTTGGACAGTTCGGCCAGAATTTTGGGCATCGCGTCTGTTTCAAGCTCTGAATACAGGCACGGCAGGATCAACGCCATTTTCCGGTTCTGTGCAAAGGTCTCAAGCTCGTACGTCATTTCATCCAACGACCGGGTCCGCAGGTTGTGCAGCGTCGCGATGTTACCGTTTTGATGAAAGTCTGACATGCAATCGTTCCTAACTCAGCTTCAAGGTATCAAGTAGCGCCAGGATCGCCTGGTTCCAGCCTTGCGGCCCGGCAAGGGCGGTGCGCTGTATGCGGCCCGTCGCTTCGCCTTGCAGCAATGGCAAAGGCGCGCGGTGCGGATTGGCAACGATCACGCCGGTATCGGCGGCTTCCAGCATCTCAATGTCGTTGGGCGCATCGCCCAAGGCGATCGTGTGATCGGGCCGGTAATGTTCGATCAGCGCAGCCATTCTGTCGGCCTTGGTCCGGCCAAAGGATAACGTCAGGAAACGCCCCCCCTCGCGCGCAGTTACGCCCCGCCCGTCAAGATGGTCCAGAAACGCAGCCCGCTGCGCATCCGTCCCCAGCCACAGACCGGGTTCGGAAAAGGCACGGCTTTTGGCAAGGGCGGCAGCGTCGATGGACAGCCCTGTCGCCTCGGACACTTCGGTCTCGGTCATGTCACCAAAGCCGCGAAACAGAATGCGTAAAGGCTGCGGAACCGTGTCCAGATGGCCGCGCAACAGATCATATTGCGCTGTATCCCCCTGCCCCATGTCCCGCGGGGGTAACACCCCTGCGCCGTTTTCAACGATTGCAGGCCAGTCCGACCAGCCAAGCGCGTCCCTGATGCGCGCAATCTCGGGCCCAGTCTTGCTGCTGGCCATGACCAGACCAGCACCGCAGGATTCAAGCGCATCGAGTGCAGGCGATGCGGCATCAGCACTATAGGTTTGATGGTCGATCAACGTGCCGTCCAGATCGGAAAAAACCAAAAGCGAAAGCGGGGGCACAGAATTCATATGTTATTTTTTGCAACTCACCCCCGGAGTTACAACAGAGAAAGCGACATTCTTTAGCAGGCAATCGCCTGTTGCCCAAATCTGCGGCGACATGTGTTTTTTTGCCCGGCCTGCGTTTGCGCCAGCTTCGCGCTTTCCAGAAGTGTTGCGGGTGACGGCGTTTTCATCTTGGACCAGTCCAGCTTTGCCCGCGCGTCCGCGTTGGGTCCGGCAATCTTCAATAAATTCTTGCGCGTGATGAAGGGGCGTGCCGTCGTCCCATACGCTTTGACCACAGTGCCGGGTTCAACGGCACCCAGGCCAAACGCTGGCATGACATAGGAAAAGTTAAAGCGGTCTTGCGCCGTCATGGCCTTCAAGGCCATCGGACCCGGGTAGAAGCTTTCGGATGGGACATTCTCGGCAAAGATAACCTGATGCGCGTCGAACATCAGGTGAATGTAGGTCACTGATTTTTTGCCACGCGCGATACGAACGCCCTCTGTGCTTTCGGCCAGATGCTTGGCGCGCGCAAACTGGTCGCCCGCACGACCAAGCAGGATGCCGTGCTGTTGGGATACCCACAAATCACGCCCGGCACCGAAAAGCCCGCGCTTGATCAAGACCGGATGGATGTGTGTTGCAGCCGCCATCTGAGAGGGCCCATAGCTGCGGCTGTTGATCCAGCGGATGCGCTGCGGCCCGTTGTCCAACGTCGTGACAAGATCGCCAACCTTCAGGTCTTCAACCAGAACATCGCCGCTTGGCGTGCGAATGGCAGTGCCCTTGCCAAAACAGACGACGCCGGTGTTCTCTGCCGTAAAGCTTGACGGGCCCGCCCCCAGGAATTCAAGCGATCCGCCAGAGAAGAGCGTTTTACCAGTGTAGTCGACGGTGGCAAAGTTGGACTGATCCAATATGCCGTTGTCCGACAAGTCGGCCTTGAGATCAAAGATATTGCCGTAGTAGTCGCTGAGGTCGATGAAATCATTGTTCGTCGCGTCACCGTCATCCAGCGTGCCGGTGTTGCCCGTGTTGAAATCGGTAATGACATCGTTGCCGCCTGAATAGATGAAAACGTCATCGCCTGCACCGCCGGTCAGTCGGTCATTGCCAAGCCCGCCATCAAGCGTGTCATTCCCCGTGCCGCCATCGACCGTATCATCTCCACCGCCCGCGCTGATGAGGTCATCGCCGCCGCCACCCGACAGCAGGTTCGCAAAATCGCCCGTCGCGGTGATGACGTTCGCGCCATCGTTGCCCACAACGGTGGCGTCGATATTGTCGAGCTCGACGTTTTCGAAATTCAGCAGACTGCCGCGGCTGGCCCCCTGAAATTCAAGCTGGTTCGCGGCAAGGTTGATCGTGTTGATGCCAAGAGCGCCGCCTGCCACATAGGTGTCGGTGCCTGCGCCCCCGTCAATGACCGACGCGGCTTCGGTTGAATTGGTAACCTCTGTGCGGATGATCCGGTCATCCCCGTCGCCCGCATTGATGTCATAGGTGCCCGACCCGACCGAAATCGTGTCAGCGCCCCCCCCGGTATCAAGCGAGACAGCATATCGGGTGGCATCAACAATATCGTTGAAATTGCTGAGAAACAGGTTTTCGACCTGAGAAAAACTGACGCTGTTGGCACCGCTGGTGACGGTCCCTGCCTCGGCACCCGTGTAGTTTACCGAAACGGCACCGGTCAGCGCGCTGAAATCCAGCGTGTCGTTGTCCGTGCCACCCTCGCCACCGATAACGATATCAGTCCCGAAACCATCCTGTGCGACAAACAGATCAGCACCGTCACCGCCGGACATGGTGTCGTTGCCGGTGCCGCCGAGGATCGTATCGTTTCCAGCCCCGCCACTGATGCTGTCGTTATCCGCCCCCCCTGAAAGGGAATCGTTGCCGGCTTCGCCAAAGATCGTGTCGTTGCCGGCCCCGCCCGATATCGTATCATTGCCCGCGCCGGTCGTGGTGATCGGGGAAAGCGCAAGGTCGCCGATGCGCATCGCATGTGTCGTGTCACCGGGATTGGGGTTGTTGTAGTCGATCTCGATCCGGGCGACGGGACCGGCGATTTCGACTTTGACAAAGCCGGTCATCGAATCCGTGTTGCCGACACCTGCACCTGTGGAATACGCGCGTCCGGTTGCGTCATCCACGCTTAGGGTCGTCGAATTTCCGGCTGTCAGATTGACGGCCACCCGGTTGTTGTTGGCATCATAGGCACGGACAAAGATTTCGTCGTTGAAACCGTTGGCCTGGTCGATGTCGAAGATCCCAAAGGTGACCTTGCTGACTTCGTTCGACACATTCGCGTTCAGCGCGGTAAAGTTGATCGAGATCGTGGCCGTGTTGGGGTCGGCACCCGGTGCGCCGCCGAAAACTGAAATGGACGATCTGTCATTCAGACCGTTGTAATCGTACAACTGGTCCGTCGTTTCCATGGTCGCAGACTGGAAGTTGGCTTCTTGCGCGACGGTCATCGCAACGCGAATGTCGCCAGACGCGGTCGTTCCCGTCAGGCCGCCCGTTACGCTGCTGCCATCACCGATGCCTTGGCTTGCCCAGGAAAAGCTGGTTTCCGCCCCGATCGATGAATCCCCGCGCAACAAATCGGCACCGGCACCACCATTCAGGACGTCATCGCCCGCGCCACCAAACACCGTGTCGGCCCCGCCACCGGCATTGATCGTATCGTTGCCCGCCCCGCCGTCAATCGCATTGGCAGAGGCGTCGATCTGATCCGCTTCGCTGTCAAAATCGCCACTGTTCAAGGCATCCGCCCCGGCAGATCCGTCAAACCAACCATCAGGCTGCACATATTCCGCAGCGACCCTGCTGCCGCTCATGTTGCTGTTGGTTGAGACCGGTGCCCCGAAGGTTATCGACTGGATTGGACCTGCTTCAAGCGCGGCCTGGTAAGAGGTCGAGGGATTGCTCGAAGACGCCGGCGCGAGGTAGAGGTTGCCATTTGTGTCCTGAAACACGATCGCCACGACGGTTTGCGGTGGCATTCCGTTGGCGTAGGTGATCGTCGCATTGTAGGTCGCGATCGCATCAAAGGTCTGATCTGCGCCATCGTTGATCCTGAAGGTATCAGGGCCCCCGTTTGCGCTGTTGTTTGAATTGTAGGCATCAGCCGAACTGTTGCCATAGCCCGTCGATCCCGGCGACAGCGTTTGCACGTTATCATAAAGCGGATCACCCGAGGACCCAAAGCTTTGGGATTGCAGCGAAGCCGCGTTTTCGGTGACGGAATTGCCTTCGGTCGGGTCGATTGAATCGACATTTCCAAGGTAGAATACGGAATAGCGATCAGCCATTTGAATGCCCCTTCCCAGAGGTCTTCACATAGCGATCTGGCGCAGCCATTCGCTGAAATACCCTGAAACTCGTCATCTGCGCGTCCTCAACAGTTACCTTCCAGACGCGTCGGTCTCGTGCCCGTTTTGTCCTTTGGAAAGCTTGAGCGATTCCCGCGTTCAGCTTTCGTTAACCTCAATTATTGGTCGAATGCGGTAGGATTGCGGCAAGAAACAAAAACATTGTGGCGCAGGATCTTAGCGAGAATCCGCACCAATGGATTAGAGACTTTCCCATTCCACATCTGCTGGGCGCAGGCCCTATTCATCATCAGCGGCCTTTTCTTTGACCAAGTCAGGTGCGAAACATGAACCATGTCAAAGAAAACCCTGAACCAGGCCAATTTGGCCGCCTTGGGCGCACACCGGCTTGCCGCTCTGCTCATCGAGGTCAGCACCGGCAGCGCCGATATCAAACGCCGCCTGCGGCTTGAGCTGAGCCATAACCTTGGCCCGGAAGAGCTGGCGCGCGATGTCCGCAAGCGTCTGGTGTCGATCCGCAGATCCACAAGCTTTGTGGGGTGGCGCAAGCGCAAGGCCCTGATCAAGGACCTGACCACCCAAGCCGAAATGATCACCGAGAAGATTGCCCCCGAAGCCCCCGCCGAAGCATTCGAGTTGTTGTGGCAGTTCATCGAGATTGCCCCGTCCGTCTACGAGCGTGTCGATGACAGCAGGGGCGATGTCGGCGATGTTTTTCGCACTGCCCTGAGTGGATTTGTAGATATCGCGCAAAGGGCCGGGCTTGACCCGCAGGCGCTGGCGATGCGCGTCTGGGATGCCGTGCGCGACAACCGGTATGGCGAATTTGACGGGATCATCGGGCTCTTGGCCCCTGCTTTGGGCGATGCGGGGCTTGAACAGCTCAAGACCCTGGTGATGTTGCACAAAGGCGCGCCGGTGAAAGAGGTCAGGGATCACGCGGCGCTTCAGTTCTTGCGTGACTTGCGCAGTTCAGGCGGGAATTTCGCAGCGGATCAGAAGACGCGACTGGTCAAAATGTGCCTGCAGGAAATCGCAGCCGCCCAAGGTGATATCGACGCCTATATCGCACAGTATTCCGCCCAGGATTTGACCCGCCCGCGTATCGCGGCAAAGGTTGCAGGGCTGTTGGCCGGTGCCGCGCGCCCTCAAGACGCGCTTGATGTCCTGGCAGGTGCCGATCCGGTGGGCCGGGATGCGGACTGGGATGCCGCCTATATCGCCAATCTGCTGGCGCTGGACCGGGTGGCCGAGGCGCAAAGCCACCGGTGGGAGGTGTTCTGCGAAACGCTGGATGTGCATAGCCTGCGGGACTACCTGAAGGTCCTGCCTGATTTCGATGATATCGAATTCGAAGATGCCGCCAAGGCCCATGCCGCGCAATTTCCGGACATGACAGTGGCGCTGCGGTTCTTTCTGGATTGGCCTGACCTGCCTTCCGCCGCACGCCTGATCCAAGACCGGGCGTCAGAACTTGACGGCGACCTGTACCAGATTTTGACCCCGGCTGCCGAGGCATTGCGCAACAGGCATCCCTTTGCTGCGGTTCTGGTCTGGCGGGCGATGATTGATCACGCGCTTTGGGACGGCCGTTCAACCCGCTATGGGCACGCAGCGGATCATTTGATGGACTGCGCAGCGGCAGATGCCGAGATTGCGGATTACGGCAAGTTTCTGTCTCATGACGCCTATGTCGCCCGTCTGCGCGAGGTGCATCGGCACAAGTCATCATTCTGGGCGCGCGTCCCCTAGGGAGCCTTCATGTGCGTTCTGTTTCCGGTGCTCCGAATTGGATTGCCCCAAGTCCCTTTGCCGGTCAGGCGTACCGCCCGATCACGGCTATCCCGAATGTCATCAACACGGCGGCCCCCAACCGCC
The DNA here is from genome assembly GCF_000156335.1 of Roseobacter sp. GAI101. GTDB lineage: Bacteria > Pseudomonadota > Alphaproteobacteria > Rhodobacterales > Rhodobacteraceae > Sulfitobacter. Next base: position 288,097 of record NZ_DS999214.1, on the reverse strand, counting down.
GCTGCCAGTTTCCTTCCTTGAGGACAAAAAAACCGATCAGCGTCGCGAAGATGACGGATGTCTCGCGCAGCGCTGAAACGGCCCCCAAGGGGGCGAAATTCTTGGCATAAAGCACAAGGCCATAGGCCGTCATCGACACCATCCCGCCCGCAATCCCGGTAACCCAGATGCGGACTGGCAACTGAACCAATGTCCTGCGGCGCAGCCATCCGGCGAAACCTGCGATGAACAGGTGCAAAAACGCGCCCCAGGCCCAATAGCTTAGGGTATTGCCCGACAGGCGCACGCCAATCCCGTCGACCAAGGAATAAATCGATATGCAAAAGCCGGTGGCCAACGACAGGACCAAGGCCGATTTGCCAACGCCGGTGCGCAGCGACGTCCAACTGCTCAGCAAGATGCCCGCGACGATCAGCCCGATGCCGATCCAGACCGGCGGGGGCAGGACCTCGCCCAACAGCAGCCATGCCCATAGCGACACCAGCGCGGGCACGATGCCGCGGGCAATGGGATATACGACGCTAAGATCGCCATGTTGGTACGCACGACCCAGCAAATAGAAATAGCCGAAATGAACCACAGTCGACAGCGCGATGTAGACAAAGCTTTCCGCGCTTGGCAGCGGCAGGACCGCGACCATGACGGCACCGGGAAGGACATGACCGAAGGCAACCAGCCCCAGCGTCGTCGTCCGGTCAACGGCTGACTTGACGATGGCATTCCACACCGCGTGCAGCAGGGCTGCGGACAGGATGATGGCAATGATCGTCAAGGACATGGCGAAATGCCTCGTTTGAGGTTTATGAGTCGGTCTGCCGGTCGGGCATTTCCTCGATCAGCCGCGTCTCGAGAAGCTGCCCTTTCGCATAAAGGATCGGGGTCGCAACCGCAGCGATATTGCTGTTGAAATCGCGAAAGGCGCGCAGGGTTTCCAGATGGATGTCACTGGTGGCAAAGCTTTGCGGGTCGCCGGATTGCAACCGTTTAAAGTGCTTCTTGCGGCTGTCACGCTCGGCGCGTTTGATTTCGGTCTTTTCCATGTTCAACAAGCGCGCACTTTCCAGATCGTCCGAGATCAGAACATTCGACGCCAACTTTATATTGGCGAGGATGTTCTCGTGCATGTGCTGCAACTCAGACCACCCTTCATCGGAAAACGCGCCGCCCGTTTTGCCCAGTTTTCCGGCCAGCCCCATCAACCGTTCGGCGACAACATCGCCCGCCGTTTCAAGACGCACGGCATATTCCAGCATTTCGCGGGCCACGCGGCCGTTTTCGGGGTCCATCATCTTGACCGACAGGCCCGCCGTAAAAGCACGGATGCGGGTGAGGCAGGCGTTCACCTCGTGGTCAACAGATTGCACCGCCTTGATATGCGACCTTTCGCCCGAGCGGTACAAATCCATGACGGGGCGGAACATCGTTTCGACCAGTTCGGTCATGCGCAATAATTCACGTTTCAAAGAAGCCACGGCTTGGGTCGGCGACCCGACGTTCATCGGATCAAGCGCGGTTTCCGGGCGGGACGGGATCAGAAAGGAACCGTCTTTTGCAGGGTCCGGCCATATCCGTTCAAACGGGGCCTGCAACCATGTGCAAAATGGCAAGACCAACAGCAGGACAGACGCGTTGAAGGACACATGCGCAATCACCAACACCTGGCTGCCGATCTCCGCCCCGATCACCGTCGGGTCCAAGGCAAGATTGACCGCAAACAGACAGATCACGGCCCACATTCCGCGCACCATCAGGTTGGCAAAGACGATCCGCCGCGCAGGCAGATCCATGCCGCGTGTCAGCCAGACAGGAATGAAAGCGCTGCCCAGGTTGGCCCCGAACACCAGCGACAGGCCCGCAGCAAAGGGGATCGCGCCGACCTGAACCAGCGTGACGCACATCAAGATTGCGGCCACCGAACTGTGCATCAGAAACGCCAGCGCCCCCCCCACCAGAAAGGCGGTGATATAGTCGCGCGCAAGGTAATCGGACACCGCCGGCAAAAAGGCGCTGTCGCGGATCGGCTCCATCGCGTCGCGCAGGAACTGCAGCGAAATCAGGATCAGGGCGATGCCCATGGCGATGCGCCCCGCCTGACGCAGTTTCTTCGAATCCGTCTTTAGGTACAGCCAGCCCCCAACGGCCAGCAGGACCGGTATAAGCCATGTCAGATCGGCAGAAAGCACCTGTACGATCAACGCCGACCCCAGATCACCGCCCAGAACAATCGCCAGCCCCGTGCCAAAGGCCAGCAATCCACTGGCTGCAAAACCCGCCGTCAAAACGGCAACCGCGGCCGAGCTTTGTAGCACAAGCGCCAGAACCATGCCCACCAGACCTGAGCGCAAAGGACCGCGCTGGCCCGTCATCACCCGCTGGAAAGAGGCCCCGTAACTGCGTTCAATTCCTGTACGCACAAGGCCCACGGCGAACAGCAGCAACATGGTGGCACCTGCGATGCTGACAAGAAAATTGATGATGACCACGTCTAGCGCCCCACCATCGCCAAAAGCCCGGCGTGTATTTCCGGCGTTGCGGCAGACAGAACACGCCCGTCCGATTTCAGTGTCAGGGGCTGCCCCGCCCAGTCGGTGATGATGCCGCCAGCCTCTTCGATCACGACCATCAGCGGCAGGTAATCATAGGGCTGCAGGTCGAAGTCCACGACCGCATCCACATGCCCCGCCGCCAGCAACGCATGCGGATAGCAATCATAGGAAAACCGGCGGGTCTGGCCGGCCTGCACGAGCGCGGCAAAAATCTCTGGGTGCTCTGCATAGATCTTTTCGCCTTCGTTAATGAACAAGATCGCCTGATCAAGGTCAGTCCGGGCCGAGCAGTGGATCGCAGTGCCATTCAGCGTTGCCCCTTGGCCTTTGATGCCCAGAAACACCTCGTCCAGCGCAGGCATACCGATTAGCCCGATTTGCGGCATGCCATCCCTAAGATGTGCCAGCAAAAACCCGAAAAGGGGATGGCCCGAGAGAAACGACCGCGTGCCATCTATGGGGTCGATGATCCACATCCATTCTTTGTCAGCACCTTCGATCCCGTGTTCTTCGCCAAAGATGCCGTCATCCGGAAAATGCCGCGCCAAATAGTCTCTCACCAGCGTTTCAACGCCCCTGTCCGCTTGGGTGACCGGGCTTGCATCATCCTTGAACTGTGTACCCAAAGGCCCCCGGAAATACCCCATGGCGGCCTTGGCTGCGAATTGCGCGATCGTGACCGCGTGGTCGGCGTTAGTCATTGGCTGCATCGTCGCCTCCGGTCGCGAGGCAGATTTCGATGCCCCAGTTCGCAATTGCCTGCGTCAATTCCGGGTCGGGCTGTTGGTCTGTCACGACCATATTCACGGCGCGCGGGTTCAGGCCAGAATGGGGGGCGGTCTGGTTGAATTTATGATGATCCAGCGCCACCAGCACCTGTCCCGCACAGTCTGCAACAACGCCTGCCAAATTCGCCTCTGCCGCGTTGAGGTTCAGGAAACCGTGCTGCGCCTGCAAAGCATCGGTGCTGAGGATCGCAAGGTCAAAGGCATATCTGCGACAATGCTGTTCCGTCACGAAACCGAATGTGCCGCGTTCGTCGGTCTGCATTTCGCCGCCCAGCAAATGAACATGGTTGCCGTTATGATTGGCCAGAACCTGTGCGACGCCAATGGAATTCGTCGCAACCGTCAGACGACAGCGATCCCGCAGTTTCTCAGCGACAAAGGCGGTTGTGGACCCCACATCAAGAAACAGGCTCATACCGTCGCGCACCTGTTGGGCAACCGTTGTCGCGATGGCGCGTTTTTCCTTTGAATGCCTGGCAATGCGGCGGACGAAACTGGGGGCATCGCGCGGGCCGGTCAAATAGGCACCGCCATACATCCTTTCCAAGACGCCGGATTTCGACAGCGCCTTGATCGTCCGGCGCACGGTTTCCTCCGACACATCAAGCGTTTTCGCGAGTTCAGCACTGCGCGCGGACCCGCCCAGACGGTGAAGCGCGTCTAGAAGCTCCCGCTCGCGGTGGGAATGTTTTGTTGCTTTATCCATGACGGCAGGGTCAATTATCCACAGGTTTCCACAAAGATCCACACATCTGACCGAAATTGCAAGCATATTTGGGGCCACATGTGTATCAATACACAGGAAATGCGCTTTGGGAGTCACAAGTCCCTTTTCACCGGGCGCTTTATAAGCGTTATTCGAACCCGTCGTCTGAAGTCGTCTGAAAAGGATTCTCGCTATGGGCAGCCCCCAGAACGTTCTGTTTATCGTGACGGATCAGCTGCGGGCTGATTGCGTTTTCGGTGATCTGGCCCAGCACATAGACCTGCCCAATCTACGCGCGTTGATGGCAGATGCGGTGACCTTTCAGCGACACTATTCAGTGGTGAACCCCTGCGGCCCGTCCCGCGCGTCGCTGCTGACTGGGCAATATTCGATGAACCACCGGTCCGTGCGCAATGGCACGCCGCTGCGCCATGATACCGCCAATATCGCAACGGAAATGCGCAAGTCGGGTTATACGCCGATGTTGTTCGGCTATACCGACACATCGCAGGACCCGCGGGCCTTTCATGAAAATGACCCTGCGCTGCGGACTTATGAACACCATATGAACGGCTTTCAGGAAGTCGTCGAAATGCGGTTCGAGATGTCTTATCCGTGGCGATCACATCTAATCGAACAAGGATATGATTTCGACAGCTATTCAAGCGTATATCACCCCGTGTCCCCCACGGGCGATGCCCCAAAAATCAATGATCCCGCGCTTTACCGTGCCAAAGACAGCGACACCGCGTTTCTGACAGACCGGTTCTTGGCGACGATGCCGTCCTACAAGGCAACGGACTGGTTCGCGCATCTGACCTACATTCGGCCGCATCCGCCATTGGTGGCACCTGCCCCGTACAACAACATGTATGATCCCGCGCAGATACCGATGCCCACCCGCCTTGATGATCCCGCGGACGAGGTCGCAAACCATCCATTTTTCGGGGCTGCCTTGGCCAATAAAACCCTGGCAGGGAATGTTGTTGGCTTTCCCGATCTAACGGCCACGGATGAAAACACCCAGACCCTGCGCGCGCTCTATTTCGGCCTGATCACCGAAGTTGATCTGCATATTGGCCGCGTGATCGACTTTTTAAAGAAGACGGGCCAATATGAGGACACCTTGATTGTGGTAACGGCGGATCATGGCGAAATGTTGGGCGACCGGCACAGTTGGGGCAAGTTCACGGTCCATGATGCCGCCTATCATACGCCGCTGATCATCCGCCAACCGGGCAACGGGGTCCGCGCGGGCAGCGTCGTGACGGAACCCGTCGAGACGATCGATATAACCCCGACGATCTTGGATTGGGTCGGTCAGGACATCCCCAATTCAATGGACGGCAGATCGCTGCTGCCTTTGCTGCAAGGCGAGGTGCCGCAGGACTGGCGCACATACACCTTCTCGGAATTCGACTTTTCCGAACCCGAGGCCCCGACGGTCTGGGAACAGGCCCTTGGCACAGGCCCCAGCGATTCATCGCTTTCGGTCCTGCGCGAAGCGCGGTTCACGCTGGTGGAATTTGCCGCCGATCTGCCCCCGATCCTTTATGACCATGACGCGGCGGGCGAAGCCGTCAATGTCGCCAGCCAGCCGGAGTATCAAGCCGATCTGAACAGGCTGACCCGATTGATGCTGCGGCACCGGATGAAGAATATGGACCACACGCTGTCGCTGTATTCGATCACGAACGAGGGTCCCCGCCTGAAACAGCGCCACGAAATGCCGTAGACACGGTTCAGTCCAAAGGAAACACAGGGCGGCGGACGTTCTTGTATCCCAGCGATCCATAGTTGAGTGTACACAGCGCCCCGCTGTCACAGACGATAATGCGCCCGGCGATGGGAGTGAAGGCAGCGCGAAAATGCTGCATTGATTTCAACGCGACAACGGTTTTCAGGGCGGGGTCAATCCCGAAAGTTTCGAACTGTCTCAGGTCCAGCATCTGGTGTGGCAGGGTCACGATCAATATCTCGATCCCGGCAACATCAAGAACAACTGTCGCGCCGAAATCCCGCGTAAGTCCGCGCATCATGGGTCCGCTGCCAATGACGTAGCCATCACCTTTCCATTTGACTGTACCCGTGACGCGCAAAGGGCCGCCACCGATGTCCGGCGCGGTGGTGCCGCCAATCTTAAGGCTCACGTTGGCCCCGATGTCTTGCGTATTCAGGAAAGCAGCGGCGTCAGGGTCCACCATCGGCCCAAAGCAAGCGTTCCGAACCCCGGCGTCAAGCAACGCCGCCAACAGATTGGTACCATCCCCATAGGCACCCGCCCCCGGATTGTCGGCATAGTCCGCAATGACCAAAGGCCCCGCGCAGGGCATCCAGGTCTTTGCGATCCCGGCAGCCTGTGCACTGCTGAGATAGCTGTTCAGGGCGTCATTGCGCCGTTCCCAGATATCATCGGCAAGCGTTTCCGCAATCTGGCGATGCGGCCCCGTATCGCCATCGCATGTGACCAGAACAGTCGGACCCACATCGGCAATGTCGGCGCAGGGAAAGCCCCCATTGATGCTGATCGCATAGACCCCCTTGCGGGCCTCGAACGCACGGGCAAGCGCATGGCGTTCAATCATCGGGCCTTGGTCGGTCCTGCCGCCATTGGCCTCCTCCAGCATGGGCCGGCGGGCACGCAGGGTCACGGGCCGGATGTCACCGGACATGGCGCGGTGCAGAATTTCAGCCGTGCGGCGACCTGTGGCGCGGATATCGACATGAGGATAGGTCGTGTAGGAAACTAGGATCTGCGCCAGACCGCACATGGCTTTGGTGACGTTTGCATGGGGGTCAAGCGTGACGGCAACGGGTATGTCCGGGCCAACAACGGCACGGACACGGCGCAAAATCTCGGCTTCGCCATCTTCGTGGAGATCAGTAACCATGGCACCGTGGAGCATGAGGAATACGCCGTCCCAGGTTCCATTGGCTGCAGTGATCAGGGGGGCCACCAGTGCATCAAAGGCATCGCGCGTCACGACCCCGCCGGGACCCGCGGCTGCGCTGATGGTGTGCGTGATATCCCAACCGTGGTCACGGCCGACGTCAAGCAATCCGGCAAGTTCCGTGTTTTGATCGCCGCGCTCTGCAATCGCCCGCGCCCCATCCAACAAGAAACGGCCCTCAAAGCTTTTCAGCGTCGTCGGGTGGATATTGAAGGTATTTGTCTCGTGGATAATCTCGGCAGAGAGAACTTTGAAACTCACGATTTATATCCTTTGGCACGGCGTCTGACACCGATCTGGGGCGGGCTTGCGTCGGTTCGCATCAACGGGACCGGTACTGCAAGAAAACAGAATTTGTTGACTTGTTGAAAACTTTATTCCTAAGTTTCTTCATCTGCGGGGAAATTATCCATGATAAAGCAACTGCCAGGCACCCCTTGGGGACAAGATTTTCTGCGGTCAGCGCGGCCTTTACGCTGCCGGTCCGTGTTTTGATCCTGCCAAATCACATTTCGGCCCAAGGTCACGCCTTGGCCATCACTTTGTTCAACGTCTCTTCGAAACCATTCCCGCCAGCATGCATAAAAAGCAGGCATCTCACTTTTGAGATGCCGTAAAACTGTTGACGCTTCTCGCCAACTTCGGATTTGCGGGTAGTCTTTTTAAAAAACCAACGATGGCATCAAGCCCAAAAAATAATTGCCGGTACGCGGTGAAAACCCAACAAGGAAGCACCTTATGAAAAAAATACTTTTATCCAGTGCGGCGCTGATGGCCATGTCAGGGGCCACGATGGCCGCGTGTCCGGCCGTTACCATCGCGGATCCGATGGGCCTGGATGCCGGGGCGTTCCCGCAGCAATATGAATTGTCGGAATTTCAAACCCTCGCCAACTGCACCCTCGAGATGTCCGAGAACCCGGAAATCGCTGCACTGAACGGGCGTATTCGCGGCAACCCCGACATGCCCGCATTGGCAGACCGTATGCCCACCGAACCGCTGGTCGTTGCCCCCTATGACAAGATCGGCAGCTATGGCGGCACCTTCAACGCGCTGTCCAACGCAACCGAGGCCGGCACATCCGACTTTATGTCCGTGCGCCACGTCAACCTTGTACGCTATGCCGATGATCTAACCACAATTGTGCCAAATGTCGCAAAAAGCTGGTGGTGGAATGACGATTACACGCAACTGACATTCGTGCTGCGCGAGGGTCATAAATGGTCAGACGGCCAGCCCTTCGGTGCCGAGGATGTCGAATTCTGGTACGAGAACCTTGCCCTTGACCCCAATGTGATCGAAAGCCCCAAGGATTATGTCCTGGCCGGTGGCGAACCGATGACCGTCGATGTGATTGATGCGCAGACCGTGCGGTTCAACATGCCGTCGCCCAAGCCTGGCTTTCTTGCGCATTTCGCCAACCACTATGCCCAAGGCTTCCAGCCCAAGCATTTCCTTGGCCAGTATCACCCTGCGATCAACCCCGATGCGGATACGCTGGCGCAGTCGCTGGGGTTCGAAAACGGCTATGACCTGATCAAGGCCTATTACGGCAGCTCTGACTGGATGGACACGCCGACGCCCATGTTGGCCCATCCGGACAAGGTCGCGAACCTGCCCCTTGATGCGGCACCGACCCTTGAAAGCCACATCGTCATCTCCGAAACCACCGAAGGCCGCCAGTTCGTCGCCAACCCCTATTACTACATGGTCGACACGGCCGGAAACCAACTGCCCTACATCAACGAGATGGACGAGATCTTTGTGGGTGAAAGCGAAGTGCGGTTGCTGAAACTGGTCAACGGCGAAGTTGATTACAAGGCGCAGGCCTTGCAGATCGACTATGTGCCGCTGCTGATGGAAAGCCAGGAAAAAGGCGGCTTCGTCGTCGATCTGAAACCTGACATCACGATGCCGACCTTCGCGTTCAACGTCACATCCGAAGATCTTGAAAAGCGCAAAGTCTTTGGTGATCTGAAGTTCCGCCAGGCAATGTCTGTCGCGATGAACCGTGACGAGATCAACGAAGTCGCGATGTTCGGTCTGGGCAGCCCCCAGCAATATATCGGCTTTTCGCCGACACCTTCGTTCGTCACCCCGGAATGGGAACAGCATTACGCCCAGTTTGATCCTGAAATGGCCAAGTCATTGCTGGATGAAATCGGCGTTGTGGATACCGACGGCGACGGCATGCGCGAATTGCCCAACGGTGATCCGCTGACGCTGAACCTGCAGGTTGCCACGCAAGGCATTTCGATCAAGATCGTCGAACTTGTCGGGCAAAGCTGGCGCGACGTGGGCATCAACAACACGGTGAAAGAAGTCACGACCGACGAATACCGGTCGTCCCAGTCGTCAAACCAGCTGGATGTGACAATGTTCGAAAAAAGCGTGCCGTTGGCCGTTGTTCTGGGCAACGCGGAAATCTTCATCCCGCCGTATGACAACTACTTCAACATGCGCACCGCGATGCTTTGGGGTGAATATGTGCAATCCGACGGCGCTGCCGGGGTCGAACCGCCCGCCTATGCCAAACAGATGATGGAGGACGTAAAAGCGTTTCAGGCCACGCAGGTGGGTACCCCTGAATCCGACGCTTTGGGTCTGAAGCTCGTCGAAAACATGACGGGCAACCTGCTGTTCATCGGTACGGTGAAAGAACAAAAGCCGCTCTACTATTCGGCGGCGTTGAAAAACGTCACACCGTTCAAGACGGCATCTTATGCCTATTACCGGACGTACCCCTACCGTCCGTCGCAGTGGTTTCTTGAAGAATAAACCCTGACCCAACCTTTGTTGCGGGCCGCTCGCGTGGCCCGTAACTCACGACATAAAAGCGAACCCAAACGGGTCGCATTCTTCGACGGGGCAATCATCTGATGGTACAGTTTCTTCGGTTCGCGTTGATCCGCGCCGCGCTTGCCCTTTTCACGCTGTGTCTTGTGTCCTTTATCGTATTCTCGCTGATGGAATTGGTGCCGGGGGACTGCGCCGAACGCTATCTTGCCTTCAAGAACAGCCAGGGTGCCCAGATATCCATCGCCGATATCGAGGCCGAACGCGTTCGTCTGGGGCTGGACCGACCCTATCTTGAGCGTTGGACAAACTGGATATTCAACGCCTTTCAGGGCGAATTCGGCGACAGCTGCATCCTGCGCCTGAACATCAACCAATTGCTGGGCCAGAAAGTCTGGCTGAGCATCGGCATCTGCCTTGGGTCGCTGTTTCTGGCGTATCTCATCGCCATACCGGTTGGCATCATCGCCGCCACATCGCGCAACCCTTTCCTGAACAACAGTCTGCGTCTGGTCAGTTATCTGGGGCTGGCCCTGCCGAACTTTCTGCTGGCGCTGATGATCATGCTGTTTTCCACGGTTATGTTCGGAAACAGTTTAACGGGGTTATTCTCGCCCGAGTTTCGGGATGCCGCATGGGACTGGGCCAAGATCAAAGACTTTCTTGGGCATGTCTGGCTGCCTGTTTTCATCCTTGGCTGGTCGGCGACCGCCTTTGCTATCCAGACCGTGCGCGCCCTGATGTCCGACGAAATCAGCAAGCTTTACGTGACCGCCGCCGCCGCCCGCGGGGTGTCGGGGCGACGGCTGCTGATGCGGTATCCTGCCCGTCATGCGCTTAGTCCGATCATCAATTCGCTCGGCTTTGACTTGAACCGCATCTTCAACGAATTGCCCATCGTTGCCCTGATCCTGACCTTGACCGAAGCCGGATCGCTGTTGATCGAAGCACTCGCACGGTCGAACGATCAACAGCTTGCAGGGGCGATCATCTTTTTCCTGACGGGCAGCATCGTGGCGATCAACTTTATCACGGATATCGCGCTGGCGCTGGTCGATCCGCGCATTCGTCGCAGCATATTGGGGTAATAGAGATGACTGAAACCAATATTTACGACGCATCTGTCGACCAAACGGCCAAGGACGCCTATTTCACCGCCTCCCAGGGCCAGCTGATCTGGACCCGTTTCAAAAAACAAAAAGCGGCGATGGTCGGCGCATGGGTATTGGTGATCCTGATCCTGTCCGGAATCTTTGCGTCGTTCTTGACGCCCTATGACCCCACCATTGCCGGGCGCGACAAGGATTACTTGAACGGTGCCCCCACGATCCCGAAATTCTGCGATGACAACGGCTGTTCCCTGCGGCCCTTCATCTATGCGCTTGAGCGTGAACGATCAGCCAAGACCAATTTCAGATGGGTCACGACCGTCAACACCGACAAGCGGCTTTATGTTCAGTTCTTTTTCGAAGGGGCAAAATACAAGTACCTCGGGATGACGTTCAACACCCATCTTTTCGGAATCGAAGACGGCTATATCCACCTGTTCGGGACCGATTCCACAGGCAAGGATATTTTTTCGCGCACCTTCCACGCGATCAACACGTCGCTTGCCGTGGGTACCATCGGGGTGTTTTTGTCTTTCGTGCTGGCGCTGATCATTGGCGGCATATCGGGGTTCTATGGCGGCTGGGTCGATAGTTTCATCCAGATGGTGACCGATGCCGTTCGCACCATCCCCGCCATCCCGCTTTTCATGGCGCTGGCCGCCTTCATCCCGGACACCTGGAGCGCGGAGGAAAGGTTTTTCTTCATCTCGATCATCTTGGGTTTCATCGGATGGCCCACGCTTGCGCGACGGGTGAGGACGCACCTTTTGACAGAACGGAACCAGGAATACGTGCTGGCCGCCCAGCTTTGCGGGGCCTCAAGCGGGCATATCATTCGCAAGCATCTGCTGCCCAGTTTCACCAGCTACATCATCGTCGATCTGGTGATCTCCTTTCCGTATATGGTGCTGTCCGAAACCGCGCTTAGCTTTATCGGGCTGGGCCTGAAAGACCCTGTGAATTCGCTGGGGGTCATGCTGCAAAACGTGACCAGCGCGGATGTTTTGCTCAATTATCAATGGTATTTCATTCCGGTGATCTTCTTCATCGTGCTTGTCATGGCCTTCGTGTTTGTCGGCGACGGGCTGCGCGATGCGGCCGATCCCTATGGAGACACCAAGAAATGAGCCGACTGATCGACGTTGAAAACCTGACGCTGCAATTTGACACCGACGAAGGCCGCATCACCGCTGTCGACAACGTGTCCTTCAGCCTCGAAGCAGGCGAGGTCATGGGCCTTGTCGGTGAAAGCGGGTCGGGCAAATCCGTGACGGCCAAGTCGTTGATGAAACTGAACCCGCGGAATGCTGTCTACGGGCCAGATACCAGGATCACGCTACATCTTGATGAGGGTCCCGTCGACGTCATGTCCCTGCAAACCGACCGCGAGATGAAGATCGTGCGCGGCGGGTCGATTTCGTTGATTTTTCAGGAACCGATGGCCAGCTTCGCGCCCGCGATCTCTATCGGGGACCAGATGGTAGAGCAGTTGTTGATCCACACCAATTATTCCAAACCTCAGGCCAAGGAGGTATCGATCGAAATGCTGGACCGCGTCGGCATTTCGGACCCCCGCACGCGCTTTGGTCAATATGCGTTTGAACTGTCCGGCGGCATGCGCCAGCGCGCGATGATTGCCATGGCGCTGTCGACCAAGCCCAAGCTGCTGATTGCAGACGAACCGACAACCGCGCTGGATGTGACCATTCAGGCGCAGGTCATTGATCTGATGAAAGACCTCGTGTCGGAATTCGGCATGGGCATTATCTTTATCACCCATGATCTGGGCGTGATCGCGCAGACGGCGGATAAGGTCGCGGTGATGTATCTGGGGCGTCTGGTTGAACAGGGTACCGTGCGCGACGTGATCCGCCGGCCCGCGCATCCTTATACCCGTGGATTGCTGGCCGCCTTGCCGACGCTGGATGATATTGGCGCTCCGCTGACGCCAATCCCCGGTGACATCCCCTCGCCTTTGGAACGCCCATCGGGATGCGTCTATCACACGCGCTGCCAAGAGGTGATCGGCCCACGTTGCGCGGCGCAAGTCCCCGCCTTTTTGAAGGTAGACGCCGACCACGCCGCCGCATGCCACATCTATGATCCAGCGGGGGACAGCGAATGAGCCGATCCCCTTTGATCACCGCAAAGAACCTGTCGGTCCACTACCCGTTGCGCGGCAGTTTGATCGGCCCCGCGCCATTTGTGCGGGCAGTAAATGACGTCAGCCTTGAAATCGCGCCCGGCAGCTTCTTTGGCCTTGTCGGAGAATCCGGTTCCGGCAAAACCACCCTTGGCCGCGCTATGCTGCGTGCCGCGCCAATCAGCAAAGGGGACGTGCATTTTGATGATGGTGAAGTTGCCTATTCTCTTAAGAACCTCGGGAAAAAAGAGCTGAAGGATTACCGCAAACGCGCCCAGTTGATCTTTCAAGACCCCTATGCCGCATTGAGCCCGCGCATGACGGTGCGCGACATCGTCGCCGAGCCGCTCGAGGTGATGGGCCTGACCAGATCACGCGCCGATACCGATGAACGCGTGCGCGAAATTGCCGCGAAATGCCGGCTGAACGTGGAACACCTGCGCCGGTTTCCGCACGCTTTTTCAGGCGGCCAGCGGCAGCGCATATCCATCGCGCGGGCCTTGGTATCGGGGCCGAAATTCATCGTGGCAGATGAAAGCGTCGCAGCGCTGGACGTGTCCATTCAGGCGGACGTGCTGAATCTTCTGAAGGCGATACAGCACGATATGGGGCTGACGTTTCTCTTCATCAGCCACGATCTGAGCGTGGTCGCGCACGTCTGCGATCATGTGGCCGTCATGTATCTGGGACGCCTCGTTGAAACCGCGCCCACGCGCACTTTATTCTCTGGTCCGCGCCATCCTTATACCAAGGCCTTGCTGTCCGCGATCCCGTCATTGGACCCTGATGACCGGGGCAAGGCGCAAAAGCTTGAGGGGGAAATCCCTTCGCCCACCAACCCGCCACCTGGATGTAAATTCCAAACCCGTTGTCCCCACGCGATGGATCGCTGCCGTGTTGAAGAACCAGTTTTAGAAAGCGCAGGGGTCGAGCATAATGTCGCCTGCCATCGCTGGAAGGAACTGATCTTCTAAAAGGTGCCATCAGTCCAGATGAGGGATGCCGCCCAGATATTGACCGCTGCGGCAAAGCCTTTGATCAAGGCCGTCCTCTAATCGCGCGGCGTCAAAGCGCGCCTGTGATCCCGTCGCCCGCCCATTGGTCTTCGCTTTGGTCGGGCAAGACCACAAAGGGCGAACGGACGGTAAAAGCGTAACGAAAGGCGCGCAGCCGGATGGTCCAGCAGATTGACGGTAGCGGCCTGCCCCTCAAGATCAAAACCCCTGAGTATTTCCCTTTGCCATTTTCTACTTGTTGGTCCTGGCTTTAGGCTTTTCTTCTGGCCGTTACGTGTCGGGAATTGGAAACTTGGTTTTTTGCTGGGTCTCCGGTCGCCGTACCTGATCGAAACTTTGACACAGCTGCGGCCAATGCATCGGCTTCAGATCTCAAAGAATGGCTTGCTGCCGTGGTTTCTTCGAACATCGCTGCGTTTTGTTGCGTCACTTGATCAAGCTGGTTCACAGCCGTATTGATTTCGCTGATCCCCGTAGCCTGCTCTTTTGAAGAAACGGCAATGGCGGCGATCCGCTGTGATATTTCCGAAACTGCCTCGACGATCAAAGACAACGAGCTTCCAGTCTTGTCCACAAGATCCACACCTTGTTGAACCTGATCACCAGACCTTTGGATCAGCGCATTAATTTCCCCGGCGGCTTCCGAAGACCGTTGCGCCAAGGCCCGCACTTCGGTGGCGACCACGGCAAATCCGCGCCCTGCTTCACCAGCTCTGGCGGCTTCCACCCCTGCATTCAGGGCAAGCAGATTGGTTTGAAACGCGATATTCTCGATCACCGATGTGATTTTAGAAATTTCCTGTGAGGACGTCTTTATTCCGTCCATCGCACGGGCCGCAGAACGGGCAACTTCGCCCCCGTCTTCCGCATTGCGCTTGGCCTGTTTGGACATCTCGCTGGCCTGGGTTGCGCCCTCCGCCGCTGATCGCACCGAACTGTTCAGCTCATCCATTGCGGCGGCGGTCTGTTCAAGCGTCGCCGCCTGCTTCTCGGTGCGCCGCGCCAAATCATCTGCGGCACTGCTGATATACGAAGTCTCATTCCGAATGGAGACTGCGTTCAGTGTCACCGCACCGATGGTTTCGCGTAGCGCCCGGACCGCAGCGTTGAAATCATGTCTGATTTTTTCATATTCGATCGGAAAAGCGGCTTCGATGTCGCTGGTCAGATCGCCGTCAGACAGACGTTTCAAAGATTTCCCCAACGTCTCGACAACCAGCGCTTGTTCATCTGACCGCGCTTTTCTTTCTGCCTCAGCCTGTGCCTGAAGCAGCGCACGTTCCTTCGTTACCTTCGCTTCGCGGTCCCGCTCTCGTGCCTCGATTTCAGCGATGCGGTCGCGTTCGGTTTCATCCCGCATGCGCGCCTCGTGCTCTTGGCGCGCGGCTTTCTCCTTTGCAGCGCTTTCGCGGGCACGGTCTTCTTCTTCGAGGCGTCTTTGAGAGATCATGCCGTCTCTGAATACGCTCAGGGCTTGCGCCATTCGTCCGATTTCGCCCCCTGTCCTTTCGAAACCCGTGACCGGTGCCATATCCCCATCCGCCAGGCGCTCTGTCACCTTGGTGACGGCGATCAAGGGACGCACGACCAAAAGAAATGCCCCCAAAATCGACATAATGGCGAGCGGTGCACTGATCACGGCAATTGTCGTCATTCGTGCGTTCCCCTCAGTTGCGGACTGGTCCAGACGGCCGCTTGCCCCGTCGATCGCGGAAACGGATCTTCGCCCGAGACCGCGGGCGGCTTCGGTGATCAACGCCACTTCGTCAGCAGCGGCCTTAGCCGCAGTCCCGGCAACTTCGCGCGCCTCGATCACGATCTGGCGCGCGGCAAGAACACCGGTCGATGGATCGGCCTGTTCAATCATGGTTTGAACTGACGCGACACGGTGGAATCCAAAACCAATTTTCTAAAACGATTCAATCTGGTTGACCAGTTCCGCGAGGAAACGATTGCAGATTGAAGACCCGCTTTGTCATCCGCGGAACTGCCAGTCAGAATAACAGAGAGCAATCCGCCGATTGCACCATCAAGGTCCGTGATATTGTTCACTTCTTCAAGTTTCGGGGCAATGGATTGAACGGTGGTGTCGGCTGGCGACATGGTGACCTGCTGCAACATTGACCGGCCACGTTCCGTAAGCGCCAGATGTGCCGTCACCGCCGCTGCGTTCAGGACATCAGAACCCGACAACGTCAATTCATCGTAGTTGATTTCTTGCGCCCGCGTCTCGACTAGCAATCCTATACTGGCAGATGCAGAGGCGATTGCTTCGAGAAGCAATCGTTCATCATCACCATTCAAGCCGGAGGCTGCGTCACGTAACGCGTCTAACAGCCGGTCTGCATCGGTTGCCTTTGACGACATTTCATCGGCACTTTCTGCGACCAGGATCGAAGACAGACTTTCACCCAACGCACCTGCAGTTTCGATCAGTGTCGAACTTTGCTTCAGATTTGGCACGAACTCTGTCTCAAATGTTCTGAGGGACTGCGAAAAATCCTGAAATACGGATTTTCCGACCCATATTGCGAAGCCGGTCAAGGACGCCATGACGATCAACATCGCGCTGAATTTTACCGCAATGCTGCCAAGGTTGGATGCTCTTTTCGTGTTCACCGGAGCCACTTTCAGGTTAAAAGGAGGTCTGCAAACCACCCGATTTGCAGAGCCGAATGAAAGTTCATTAAAGCGCACACCTTTCACTGATGTTAATTCCGGCAGATGAGAGCGGAATTATTGGGTGTCACCATCAGGCAAAAGGATCCAGGCAAACTGTGGTGATACCGCGCGACCACCCGTGAATAGCGCCTGAAACACAGTTCAACCTGACCTATTTTCCAAGCACTACCGTCGACACCAGTCACACGTGGCTCGCCCAAAACTCTGTTCCCCGACATCATTACATTTGACGCGGCGATCCGAAGCGACTAGCCATCACCTTACCAGGGGCGCTGAAAAGCTGAGATGTACCCTTTGAACCTGAACCAGATAATGCTGGCGGAGGGAGGTCGTATGTCTTGTATTTGCACATGCGTTGTCTCTTTTTTCGCCCGAAAAAGGAGACAGAATGGCCCCCTCGGATCTGCTGATTGAACTGCGTGACCAAAAGCCGCTTGTGCACTGCATGACGAACTATGTGGCGATGAATATCGCGGCGAATGTCGTTCTTGCGGCGGGGGCTTCGCCCGCGATGGTACATGCCTTGGAAGAGGTCGATGATTTCACGCCAATTTGCAGCGCGCTGACCCTGAACATCGGGACGCTTTCTGCACCTTGGCTGGCCAGCATGGCGGCGGCGGCCAAGGCCGCGCAGGCGCATGATATTCCTTGGGTACTGGACCCGGTTGCGCATTTCATTTCGGGTTACCGCAAAGAGGCGGCACAGGAATTGCTGGCCCTGCGCCCGACGATCCTGCGCGGGAATGCTTCGGAAATATTGGCCCTCGCGGGCGAGGCCGGCGCAGGTAAAGGGGCTGATAGCGGTGACAGCGTCGAGGCCGCGCAGGGGGCCGCAAGGGCGCTGGCTGCACGGTTCGGCAGCGTTGTCGCGATCACCGGACCCGTGGATTACGTGACCGATGGCACGCAAGAGGCCCGCATCACCGGGGGATCATCTTTGATGCCGCAGGTGACCGCCTTGGGGTGTGCGCAGAGCGCGTTGATGGGGGCCTACGCTGCAACAGGGCCCGCATTTGACGCCGCCTTGGCATGTCTTGCGCATTTCAAGGTGGCGGGAGGTGCGGCTGATGGACTGGCGAAAGGTCCGGGCAGCTTTCAGATGCATTTTCTAGACGCGCTTGCTGCGACCCAGCCCGAGGATTTGGCACAGGTCATCGCGTGATGCGGGATCTGAAGGCGCAGCTTCGCCTCTATCTGGTAACAGATGCCGACCTCTGCGCAAGGCTGGGCGTTGTCGAGACTGTGCGCCGCGCCGTGGCAGGCGGCGTCACCATGGTGCAACTGCGCGACAAGACCGCGACCACCGCCGAACGACGTGCACTAGCGATCAGGCTCAGACACGCATTGGAGGGCAGTGGCGTGCCGCTGGTCATCAACGATGACGTGGCCGCAGCGGTTGCAGCGGATGTGGATGGCGCGCATATAGGACAGGGCGACATGTCGCCGGAACGGGCGCGCGCATTACTCGGGCCGGACAAGATCCTTGGGCTGTCGTGTGAAACGCCCCAAACCGTGCGGGCGGCGGACCCCTTGATTGTGGACTACCTCGGGCTCGGCCCGGTGTTTGGAACGGCAACAAAAACGGACCATGCCAAGCCTGTCGGTTTTGAAGGTCTGGCTGATTTGGTGGCGCTGACCCGGTTGCCCACTGTTGCCATCGGTGGATTGAAATCGGCACATCTGCGCGATGTACAGGCCAGCGGTGCGGATGGCATGGCCGTCGTGTCAGCCATCTGCGGGCAGCCTGATCCGTGCGCGGCAGCACTGGCGTTCGG
Organism: Roseobacter sp. GAI101; assembly: GCF_000156335.1. Lineage (GTDB taxonomy): Bacteria > Pseudomonadota > Alphaproteobacteria > Rhodobacterales > Rhodobacteraceae > Sulfitobacter. The sequence goes on along the minus strand of NZ_DS999214.1, from coordinate 269,585 downwards.
CAGCACGAAAACACAGGTTCCCACATGATCCCGAACGTGCTGAGCATTGCAGGCTCTGATCCGTCCGGCGGCGCGGGCATTCAGGCCGATATCAAGGCGATTTCCGCGAACGGGGCCTTTGCCATGGCGGTGATCACCGCATTGACTGCGCAGAACACGCAGGGCGTCACTGGCGTTCATCTGGTGCCACCCGATTTTGTGCAAAGCCAGATTGACGCGGTCTTTGCCGATATCCGCGTGGATGCCGTCAAGATCGGCATGATCGCGAACGCGGAAATTGCAGCGGCTGTCGCACAATCGCTGCAAGAACATGGCGGCATCCCGGTCGTGCTTGATCCGGTGATGATCGCCAAGGGTGGTGCCGACCTGCTGCAACCAGACGCCATGATGACCCTGCGCGATGCCCTTTTACCACTGGCCACGCTGCTGACCCCGAACTTGCCCGAGGCGGCGCATCTGCTTGGCACGCGCACCGCCACGACGCGGGCCGAGATGGTCGCGCAGGGTCGCGCACTTTGTGCCCTTGGTCCGCAGGCGGTGCTGATGAAAGGTGGCCATCTGAACGGACCCGACAGCCCCGATTGTCTGGTCACGCCGCACGGCACCACATGGTTCGAAGCTGAACGCACCCCGACCGCGAACACCCACGGCACCGGCTGCACATTGTCATCCGCTGTGGCCGCCGGGCTGGCCCACGGTCTGGCCCCGGCCCGGGCCGTCGCTGTGGCCAAGTCCTATGTCGCCAAGGCGATTGCCAATGCCGACGCCTTATCCGTCGGTTCCGGCCATGGTCCGACCCACCACTTTGCCGCCCTCTATGCCAATAGAAAGTGAACGCCTTATGAAACCCGTTGTCTTTGCCACGATCCTATCGCTTTTTGCGGCCCCACTTTGGGCGCAGGATCAAGTCACCTTGCTGCTGGACTGGTTCGTCAACCCCGACCACGGCCCCGTCATCATCGCACAGGAAAAGGGCTACTTTGCCGACCAGAACCTTGCGGTTACGGTGATCGCCCCGGCTGATCCCTCGGCCCCGCCCAAGATGGTGGCGGCAGGTCAGGCCGATCTGGCGCTTTCCTACCAGCCGCAATTGCATCTTCAAATTCACGAAGGACTGCCACTGCAGCGCGTCGGGACTTTGGTCGCAACACCCCTTAACTGCCTTTTGGTTCTGGCAGATGGCCCGATCAAGACGCCCGCCGACCTGAAAGGGCGCAAGGTCGGTTATTCCGTGGGCGGCGTCGAAGAGGCAGTGCTTGGGCAAATGCTCAAGACCCATGGATTGGCGCTGGATGATGTCGAGCTGATCAATGTGAACTGGTCCCTGTCGCCTGCCCTGATGTCGGGCCAGGTCGATGCCGTCATTGGCGCGTTCCGGAATTTCGAGCTGAACCAGATGGATATCGAAGGCGTGCCCGGCCGTTGTTTCTACGTCGAAGAAGAAGGCCTGCCGCCCTATGATGAGCTGATTTACGTCGCCAACAAAAACACCATGAACGTCGACAAGATCCGGCGTTTCCTTGCCGCCACGGAAAAGGCCACCCAATTCATCATCAACCACCCCGCCGAAAGTTGGGAGATGTTTGCAAATACCGCACCGGAACTGAATGATGACCTGAACAGGCGCGCCTGGGCCGATACACAGCCCCGTTTTGCGCTGCGCCCCACCGCAATGGACGCCGGTCGCTATGCAACGTTCGAGGCTTTCCTTTACGATGCGGGGTTGATCCCCGTAGTCAATCCGGTCAGCGACATCGCCATTGACGTGACCGCCCGATGACCGGATCACCCTACGGCACGACATTCGCGCTATGGCGCGCGGGGTGCGCCGACCCGTGGCATGCCTATACCCGTCACGCTTTTGTCGAGGGTCTGCGGGATGGAACATTGCCGCGCAAATCCTTCGTGCATTACCTTGTCCAGGACTACGTTTTTCTGGTGCATTTCGCGCGGGCCTGGTCATTGGGCGTGGTCAAGGCCGAAACGCTGGATGAAATGAAGATCTGCGCGGGGACCGTCGACGCGTTGGTCAATCATGAAATGGCGCTGCACGTCGAAACCTGCGCTGCCGAAGGGATCGACGAAGCAACCCTGTTTACCGCCAGCGAGGCGTTCGAAAATCTGGCCTACACGCGATATGTGATGGATGCGGGACTGCAAGGCGATTTCCTGGATCTGATGGCAGCCCTTGCACCATGTTGTTTCGGCTACGGCGAAATCGGCCTGCGGTTGGCGGGGTCCGCCGCCTCCGAAACGCCCTATCGGCCCTGGATCGATACCTATGCAGATGACGGATATCAGACGGTCATGGTGTCCGTCGGACAGATGATCGACGCAGCCGTCACGCGCCGACTGGGGGCTGACCCGTCGAACGCCGCGCGGTGGGCGCAATTGCAGGGGCGCTTTACCACCGCCACCCGACTTGAGGTTGCGTTTTGGGACATGGGGCTGCGCGGGGCATGACACCGGCCCCGACGATCCGTCTACGCGGCACCTACCACATTGAGGGTCAGCAGTTGTTCGGGCCAATCGATGTGACCTTGCCTGCGGGGCAATGGACCTGCGTCCTGGGACGCTCTGGCGTGGGTAAGTCGACGTTGGTCCGGTTGTGCGCGGGCCTGCCCTGTACCGGAGAGTTCGACGGGCAGATTACCGCATCTGACGGTGCCGACTTGGCCGAGCGCGTCAGTTTCATGGCGCAGTCCGATTTGCTGCTGCCCTGGCTTAGCGTTCTGGAAAACACGGTGCTGGGTGCCCGCCTGCGGGGCCAAGCGCCCGATATCCAAAAGGCGCAAGGTTTGCTGGACCGTGTCGGGCTTTCTGCGCACCTGCATAAGAAACCAAGCGCCCTGTCGGGGGGGATGCGGCAGCGGACAGCCCTCGCGCGCACCTTGATGGAGGATCGGCCCGTCGCATTGCTGGACGAGCCCTTCGGTGCACTGGACGCAAGCTTGCGCGCCGACATGCAGGAACTTGCCGCCGAGGTGCTGGCAGACAAGACCGTGCTTTTGGTCACCCACGACCCCGCAGAGGCTGTCCGGCTTGGGCATCAGATCATTGTACTGACCCCTGATGCTGCCGAAAAATGGCCAACCCCGCCCGAAATGCCTATCCGCGATCAATACGCGGTCGCGACGATATCTTGTCAGGCCGGATTGCTGGCGCGTCTGAGGCAAAGCCCGTGATCCAGTTGCGCTACGCAGTGGGGGCAACCGCATTTGCGCTTTTGCTTTGGCAAGGCGTGGTGTGGATCACCGGCGTGCCCGCGTTTATCCTGCCCTCTCCCCTGCGGGTCGCACAGGCCGCGATCGCCAACCGCGCGCTGATCGCTGAAAACGCGCTGGTGACCGCGACCGAAGTGATCCTGGGGCTGATGATCGGCACTGTGCTGGGGGCGATCACGGCAGTCCCATTGGCAGGCTCGGCACGACTTCACCGCGTGGTCATGCCCCTGCTGATCTTTACCCAGGCGGTGCCGGTCTTTGCATTGGCCCCGATCTTGACGCTTTGGTTGGGCTATGGCGTCGCGTCCAAGGTCGTGATGGCGGTTTTGATTATCTATTTTCCCGTGACCTCGGCGTTCTACGACGGGCTGACGCGGGTACCTGCGGATATTCTGGACATGGCCAGAACAATGGGCGGCACCAAGGGGCAGATCATGCGCCGGATCAAGATCCCCCATGCCTTGCCGTCGCTGGGCACCGGGCTCAGGCTCGCCGCTGTCTATGCGCCAATTGGCGCGGTGATCGGTGAATGGGTCGGCGCATCCAAGGGTTTGGGGTACTTGATGCTGTTGGCCAATGGCCGCGCCAAGACGGATCTGATGTTCGCAAGTCTCTTGGCCCTGGTCGTCATGACCTTGCTTTTGCATCTGGCCATCACCAAAGCGGCTGACAGCCTGGGGCGCAGGTAAAGAGCGTGCCGTATCAGACCATCTGATGGTTCAGTGAACCATCCACAGCGTAGCGTCTGCACGGCCCACCCGACCCAATGCCCATGCGTGGTTGTTTCATGCGCGCCCCCCTCTTGGCATCAAAGAAAACCTTCGCTATGTACCGGTTTCCCGGTCGCAGCCTACCCGGGCACCAAAACAAGGGTAAAAAAATGAAGACTATCGTAATCTGCTCCGGCGGTTTGGATTCTGTATCGCTTGCGCATATGGTGGCGCAGGAACATGAACTGACCCGCCTTGTTTCTTTCGACTACGGCCAACGGCATCGCAAGGAACTTGACTATGCGGCCCTGTGCGCCGCGCGTCTTGAGGTGCCGCATGACATCATCGATCTGCGCGCCATCGGGGCGGCGCTGACCGGATCCGCCCTGACGGATGACATTGATGTGCCTGATGGCCACTATGCCGAAGAAAGCATGCGCATCACCGTCGTGCCGAACCGCAACGCGATCATGCTGACCGTGGCATTCGGCGTCGCGGCAGCGCGCGGCGATCAGGCGGTCGCCACGGCGGTGCATGGCGGCGACCATTTCATCTATCCCGACTGTCGCCCGGCCTTCACACAGGCCTTTGAAGCCATGCAAAAGGCAGCACTTGAGGGCTATGCTGATGTGTCGCTCTATACGCCCTTCGTGAACCGGACCAAAGCCGATATCGTGACCGAAGGCGCACGCTGCGACACGCCATTCGCACAGACATGGTCGTGCTACAAAGGGGGGACCCATCATTGTGGCCGCTGCGGTACCTGCGTGGAGCGTCGCGAGGCGTTTCATCTGGCAGGCGTCACCGACCCCACGACCTATGAGGACCCCGATTTCTGGGCCGAGGCCATCGCCAGAAAGGACCATGGCTGATGTACCGGATCACAAAGGAATTTCACTTTTCAGCGTCGCACCAACTGTCGCATTTGCCTGACGGGCATCAATGCGCGCGGCTGCACGGGCACAATTACATCGTCGTGGTTGAACTGGCCGCAGCAGACTTGAATGCCGACGGGTTCGTGCGCGATTACGGCGAATTGAAACCGCTCAAGACCTATATCGACGATACCTTCGACCATCGCCATTTGAACGATGTGATGGACGTGGCATCGACCGGTGAAAACATGGCACGGCACTTCTATGACTGGTGCGTTGCGCTGTGGCCCGAGACGACTGCCGTCAAGGTCAGCGAGACACCCAAGACATGGGCGGAATACCGGCCATGACCCAGTTGCGGATCGCTGAAATATTCGGCCCCACCATTCAGGGCGAAGGGGCGCTGATCGGGGAACCCACGGTTTTCGTGCGGACCGGTGGCTGCGACTACCGGTGCAGTTGGTGCGACAGTCTTCATGCGGTGGATTCCGCCTTTCGCCACACTTGGGCACCGATGACAACCGAAGCAGTATGGGCCGATGTGGTGCGTCTGTCCAAGGGGCGACCGCTGACGGTGTCCCTGTCCGGCGGCAATCCCGCCATTCAGGATTTCACCGCGCTGATCGCACGCGGTCAGGCGCAAGGCTATCGGTTCGCCTGTGAAACCCAAGGCTCGATCGCAAAGCCGTGGTTTGCGGACCTCGATACTTTGGTCCTCAGTCCCAAACCGCCGTCCAGTGGCGAAGTTGTTGACTGGGATGCCTTCGACGCCTGCCTGTCGGCAGCGAAAGGGGCCAAGGCAACAGCAAACATCGTCATGAAGATCGTCATTTTCGATGATGCCGATTACGACTGGGCGCGTGCAGCGGCAGACAGATACCCCGCACTGCCGCTTTACCTTCAACCGGGCAACCCCGAGGTTGATCCCGATGTACCGGTCGACCCGCAACGGCTGTCGGATCGTCTGCTTTGGCTGGTGGACAAGACAATGAACGATGGTTGGTTTGCACCTCGCGTGCTGCCGCAACTTCACGTCCTTCTTTGGGGCAATAAACGCGGGGTCTGACCCGTAAAAAGGAGTAATCATGGAAACGATCTATAGTGATCTGACGCAATTGGGCGGCCAGACCGAATTGCCCGCCTCGCCTGAACAGGCAACGCTTGAACGGGTGAAAAACCCGCAGGCGGACATTGCCTTTTGCGTGCGTTTCACGGCACCCGAATTCACATCGCTGTGTCCGATGACGGGCCAGCCCGATTTTGCGCATCTCGTGATCGACTATGTGCCCGGTGAATGGCTGGTTGAGTCGAAATCGCTCAAGCTGTTTCTTGGTGCGTTTCGCAATCACGGTGCGTTTCACGAAGACTGCACAATCTCGATTGCGCGGCGTCTGGTCGATTTTCTTGACCCGCAGTGGCTGCGGATCGGCGGCTATTGGTATCCACGTGGCGGCATTCCGATCGACGTCTTCTGGCAGACCGGTGCGACGCCTGAAAACGTCTGGATACCCGACCAGGGCGTGCCACCGTACCGCGGCAGAGGTTGAACCAGCTGAAGACACAGTAGCGCGTTTGAACGCTGCAGATGCGCGCGGGTCGGAATGGGTCGCGCGCAGACCGCTGCCGGGAAGGTCCTGACGCAGGGACGCGGCGAAACCGGAGGGGGCGTATTTGGTCGCGCTCTCAATCTGCCCGGAGCCACTGTGGGCAGTCGGGCAGCGACCCAAATCAAGCTCGATAGAATATCAACAGGATTTGCTTTGCGAGACCGCGCTCACGACGCGTCAAGCAGGGCGTCCCAATCTTCCGTGATGATCCACTCGCAAAATGTGGCGATCATTTTGACACGTTTGTGAGACCGAGGCACGATGAGGAAAAAGCCCGGCACGTCTTCGCTGGGCAGATCTGTTAACGCATCTATCCCGAATGGGGCAACCAGATTGCCATCCCGAATATCCTGAATGGCATCAATCCGAGAGATCAGACCGACGCCAATGCCGGAAATGGCCGCACGGCGCATCGTGGCGGCGTCATGGAATTCTATCACGCTGGCTGCTTCGACACCCTCCAGCTTCAGATGCCGCAAGACACGGAGCCAGAGATCACGTGACAGCACGGGGTGCAGCAACGTCTGCTTGATCAAATCTTGCGGGGACCGAAGCTTTTCGGCGATTTCGGGGGTGCAGCAGATGATCTTGGGATCGCGCACCAGCAACGCCGTGTCGTAATCTTTCCAGCCGCCAAAGCCCCACTGGATCGAAACGTCCACCTCGTCACGCGCAAAGTCGGGCGTCTCGACCATCGTCGTCATGCGCAGATCGACGCCCGGCATGCGTTCACGCAGGCGCACAAGGCCCTGCATCAGATAGCGGGTGGCGAAATAGGGGCTGATGTTGATGTTGATGCGGTTTCGGCCGGTGGCCTTGGTGACACGCCTCACGCCTTCCTTGAATTCGTCAAAGCCGGCCTCGACGAAATGCGACAGGACTATCGCCTGTTCGGTCGGCTCGACCACACGGCCCTTGCGTTCAAACAGGTGCACCCCAAGAATATCCTCCAGCAATTTGATCTGCTGGCTCACTGCCTGAGGTGTCACCAACAGATCATCGGCCGCGCTGCGAAAGCTGCCCTTGCGCATCACCGCCCAGAACACCCGCAGCGCGTTCAGGGGGGGCAGTCGAAAGGTCTGGTCCGACATATGTAGCCTTTGCTTGCCGCAGTGTTGACGCGAGCAGCAGCGTCAGATCACGGCTCTTTCCAGGAATGGACGGTTCTCGACGATGCGTTCGTAGCCCAGTTGTGTCATGTCGAGCGTGCGAAATTCCCCGTGAATGATCAACTCGGAAACACCGCGCCCCGTGGCGGGTGCCTGCTGCAGGCCGTGGCCGGAAAATCCGTTGGCGAAAATGAAGTTTTCCACCTCGGGATGCCGACCGACAACCATATTGTGATCCAGCGTGTTGAAGGCATAGTGGCCAGCCCACTGGTTGATCACCTTGATCGCCTCGAATGATTGCGACCGTTCGGCAAGGGCGGGCCAGATCTCGTCTTCGAATTCCTCATAGCGCGGATCGAAATCATCCCAGTCGACGCAAGGATCGTGCGCAGGGGCCCAAGCCGTCAGGAAATATTTCCCTTCGGGGCGGCAGAAAACGCCTGACGGGTCGATCATCAACGGCAGCCGCCCGGCGTTGACGCGCGCAGTGCCTTCGGGCGTCTTTGCGCAGTCGAATACGAAAAGCGTCCGCTTGCGCGGCTCCACCGGGATATCCAGCCCCGCCATCCGGGCCGTCCGCGCCGCACGGGGGCCCGAGGCATTGACCACAGTGCCCGTCTGGATGGTGGCACCGGATTTAAGCAAGACCGATGTGACGCGGTCGCCTTCGCGTGCGATCTCGATCACCTCGTCCGTCACGAATTCGGCCCCTTGCGCGCGGGCCTTGGTCTTGAACCCCATCATCAGGCCGGTGTTGTTGAACCAGCCTTCGCCGGATTGGCCGTAGGACGCCAGGGCGATGTCATCCACCCGGATGTGCGGGAAAGCGTCAGCCAACTGGTCGCGGTCCCACAAGACCACATCCGCGTTGCAAGATTTCTGTGCTGCATGGTTTTCGCGCAGAATCTGGACCTGCTCGTCTGTGCGGGCCAGAAACAGATAGCCGCCAGAGTGAAAGTTAAGGTCAGGCTTGTCGCCATCGACTTCCATCATTTCGCCGAAATTTCGGATCACTTCAGAACCGTATTGGCTGATTTTCACGTTGATCGGATTGGAAAACTGTGTCCGGATCGAAGAAGCTGACAGCGCCGTGGAAGCCTGTCCATAGGTCGGGTCACGCTCGACCACCAGAACGGAGCCTGTAAAATCAGGGTTCGCGGTCAGGTAATAGGCGACGGCCGATCCGATGACGGCACCCCCTATGATCACGACGTCATATGATCGCTTCACGCCGCGGCCGCATCGTCTTGATGACCAAGGTCGACGAACCAACCGCCGATGCAGCGCGTCGATGCTGCATTGGGGTCCGCGGGTTCTGTTTTTGCCTCGACAGAAGCGCGAAAACTCTCGGCGCTGTCCTGTGGCACATAGCCGACATGGCCAGCGCTCGAGGTGTCGACTGGCTTGACGGTATTGTCCGACATCCCTGCCATCACGGTGGCCCCCAGATGCGGGGCGGTCAGACAGGCGCTGATCATCCGGATGCAGTCGCCAAAGCTAAGCCAGGACCACAGCATGCGCCGGTCCGCAGGTTCCGGGAAGGACGAGAATATGCGCACGCAGCTGCTCTCGATCCCGAATTTGTCATAGTAAAGGCTGGCAAGGGCTTCGACAAAGCATTTGGACACGCCATACAGGCTGTCAGGCCGCCCTGTTGCATCGCCTTTGATGCCATCGTCAATCTTGTGATAGCCGATGGCATGAACCGAAGACGCATAGATGACGCGCTTGACGCCGTGTTTCCGTGCCCCTTCAAAAATGTGGTAGGAACCGCGAATGTTGCTATCAAGGATTTCCTGCCAGGGTCGTTCAAGTGGCGCGCCGCCCATGTGCACGACCGCATCGCAGCCCTCCAGAAGCGCCATGGTGGCCTTTTCGTCGGACAGATCGCAAACCACCATTTCTTCATGGCTGGACAGGTTTTCGCAGGCCACGCGGTCAGAAAGACGAAGAGTTTCGGCAAGTGGTGCAAGCCCATGCCGCAGTTCCGTTCCCAGACGTCCCGCCGCCCCGGTGATCAGTATCTTTTTGAAAGGTTTGGTCATGAGGTGCCTCAGAAACTCAGTTTGCCCACCGCGTCCGCAATGCGGGTAACAGCCTTTGTCAGTTCTGCTTCGGATGTGGCCGTCGAAATACGAAAGAACGGCGACAGCCCGTAGGCGGTGCCCGGCACGGCGGCCACCCGGCCTTCGTTCAGCAGATATTGCGTGACGGCGATGTCGTCTTTCAGAACCTCGCCCTGTCCTGTGGTCGCCCCGATCAGGGCCGCGCACCCGATATAGGCGTAAAAGGCACCCTCGGGCGGATCGAGCGTCAGTCCTTCGATCCCCTGAATGCCGGCAACGACCAGATCCCTGCGGCGCTCGAACGCGGCGCGAAAACGCAGCACTTCGTCCTGCGGACCGTCAAGCGCCGCCTGCGTCGCGATCTGCGCGGGGGTGCAGACCGACGTGCAGGACTGGCTCTGGATCGTGGCCATCGCCTTGATCAAATCTTTTGGCCCTGCGGCGTACCCAACGCGCCAGCCAGTCATTGCATAGGCTTTCGACACGCCGTTGACGATCAGCGTCCGGTCGCGCAACTGCGGACATGCCGCGCCGAACGACACAAAGGACCGTCCGTCGAAAACAATGTGCTCGTAGATTTCATCGGACAGGATCATCACCTGCGGATGCTTTTCAAGCACTGCGCCAAGCGCTTCGAGCTGCGCGCGCGAATAGACCGCCCCCGACGGGTTGCCCGGCATGTTGAGGAACAGCCAGCGGGTCTTGTCGGTGATTGCGGCCTCCAGCACCTCTGGCGTCAGGCGGAAACCGTTTTCGGCCGGGCAGGCAGGCGTCACGGGAACACCGCCGAACAGCTTGGCCATTTCGGGATAGGACACGAAATAGGGTGCGGGCAAGATCAGTTCATCCCCATCTTCCACCGTGGCCATCAGCGCGTTGAAGATGATCTGCTTGGCCCCGTTGGCCACCGCAATCTCGTCTATCCCGTAGTCCAGCCCGTTTTCCCGCTGGAACTTGTCCGCCACGGATTTGCGGCAATCGGCCGTGCCGACCGCCGCTGTGTACAGCATGCGTTCGGACCGGGCGGCAGCAAAGGCGGCTTCGGTGATGTGGGCGGGCGTCGGGAAATCGGGTTCTCCCAATCCCAGATTACAGACATCCACGCCCGTCGCCGCAAGGTCCTTCGCGGCCTGGCTGACGGCCATGGAAGCCGATGGCTTCACGACTGAAAGCCGGTTTGCGATATGAGTCATTTGCCTGGCTCCGTGACATAGCCCTTGCGCAGATCTTCCGCGCGGCTTTCGGCGGTCCGATTGGCCGGATCACCATAGCCGCCGCCCCCCGGCGCGTTCAGGACAAGGCGTTTGCCCGCCGGGACGAACTGCCAGCCCTTGGGCCGCAGTTTTGTGCCGTCATCCAGCGCCACGCTGCCCGTGGCCCCCGGCAACCCGCCCTCACGCCCCAAAGGCGCGGTGCCGACGCGGTCGAACATCGCCGAAAATTCGAACTCGTGCCCGTCGGCGGGTGCGATTTCGATGCGCTGGCCCAGACCGCCCCTGAATGTACCGTCACCGCCGGAATCCGGACGCAGTTCCTTGCGCCAGATCACGACCGGGCCGGCATGTTCCGTCGCCTCGATCGGCATGGTGTGCACCCCCGACGGGAAGGCGGTCGCGCTAAGACCGTCCAGCGTGGGCCGCGCGCCCATGCCGCCCGAGTTGAACATCAGCACTTCGGACCGCCGTCCCTCATGACCCGCAGCAGGCCGAGCGGAGATATGGATGTTCCACAGCGCCCCGGCCCCTTCGGCCTGGATTTGCCCCGGCAGGGCCTGAGCCAACGCACCCAAGACCACGTCGGGCACCATATGCCCGATGACATGGCGCAAGCTGACCGGTGCAGGCCGTTCGGCATTCACGATGTTGACGGGGGATGTCACCTCGAATGCCGCCAACGAAGCTGCATTGTTCGGAATGTCGGGGGCCACCACGCATTTGATCGCATAGCAGGCATAGGCTTTGGCGTAGATCATCGGACAGTTGATGCCCCAGCGGCTGATCGCCGAAGAGCCGTCGAAATCCACATGAACGCGGGACTCTTCGATTGTCACCTTGGCAACCAGATTGACGGGCTCGTCATAGCCATCGGTCAGCAATTCATTCGACCATGCGCCTTTGGGCAGCGCCGCAATACGCTCCATCACCGCCGCGTGGGTCCGCGACAGGATGAAATCACCCAGCTTGTCGAGGTTCGGCAGACCGATTTCGTCAAGCATCTCCAAAAGGCGTTTAAGACCCACGTCGTTGCAGGCCGCCAGTGAATAGAGGTCACCGACCACCTGATTTGCCTCGCGCACGTTGGCCCGCAGAAGGCTGACCAGCACCTCGTTCACCACGCCGCGTTCGGCGAACTTCATGATCGGGATCTGGATGCCTTCTTCGTAGACTGATTTGCCATCGGCACCAAACCCGCGCCCGCCCACGTCAACCACATGGGCCGTGCAGGCAAAAAAGCCGATCAGCTCTTCGCCGTTGAATACGGGCGTGACCATGGTGATGTCATGCAGGTGGCCCGTGCCCAACCACGGGTCGTTGGTAACGTAGGTGTCACCGGGAAACATGTTCTGACGCGGAATCGCTGCCAGAAAGTTGCCGACCGCTTCGGCCATCGTGTTCACATGACCCGGCGTGCCGGTCACCGCCTGCGCCAGCATTGCGCCTTTGGCATTGTACACACCGGCCGACAGGTCGCCTGCCTCGCGTACACTGGTGGAAAAGGCGGTGCGCAATAGCGTCATTGCCTGTTCCTCGACCACGGAGATCAGGCGGTTCCACATCACCTGCATGCGAATTTCATCGACTTGAGACATATCAGTGTCCTTTCCGGATCAACAGAATCGTGCCGTCGGGCTGGATCACGGCATCAAAGGGCGAGGTGACGACAGTCGAGGTTTCACTCTCGACGATGACGGCCGGGCCGGTGACACGCGCGCCGCTTTGCAGGCTGTCACGTTCAACGATCGTTGTGGTCAACTCTGCGCCGGTGGCGGGGTCGAACACGGCGCGGGTCAGGGCAGCACCCGCCACCGCACCATCATCGGTCAGGGTTACCGGCGCAGGTGCGGGACGAATGTCGTGCGCCTTGACGGACCAAGTGACGAACTCAATCTCGGGGCCTTCGACCGCACGGCCAAAGAACTGCGCATAGCGGGCGCGGAACGTCTCTTCGATCATGGCCTTGTCATCTGCGGTAAAGGCGCGGTCCGGCATGGTGACCGGAATTTCCCAGCCCTGCCCCGCGTAGCGCATAAAGGCCGTGATCTCGCGCACAATCTCGCCGGCGGTACCGGCGCGCACAAAGCTTTCCGCGGTGGTCTTCAACCCTGCCAGCATCGCGTTGGTCGCGTCCGGATCAAATTCGCTCAGGCGTGCGATCTGCGAGGCAAGCGCCTCGTAGCCGAACGGTGCCTTGAGAAAGCCGATGGCAGACCCGACGCCCGCCCCTTGCGGGATCAGACACATGTCGATCGACAGCTTTTCGCACAACCGCGCAGCGTGCAGCGGGGCGGCCCCCCCAAAGGCGATCATCACGTTGTCACCGATGTTCTTGCCGTTTTCGACCGCGTGCACGCGGGCCGCATTGGCCATGTTCTCGTCAACCACCTCGGCGATGCCAAAGGCTGCCGCCTGCGGGTCAATCTGAAGCTTGTCACCCACTTCGCGGCCGATGGCAGCGCGGGCGGCATCGACCGACAGCTTGATCTTGCCGCCGGCAAAGTTGTCGGGATCGATCTTGCCCAGAACCAGATCGGCGTCGGTGATCGCGGGGCGCGCACCCCCGCGCCCATAACAGGCGGGTCCCGGTTCCGACCCGGCAGATTCCGGCCCGGTCTGGATGCGTCCCATGGCGTCGACCCAGGCGATGGACCCGCCCCCTGCCCCGATCTCGATCATTTCGATCACAGGAATGGAAATCGGCATGCCCGATCCTTTGGCAAAACGGTAGGTGCGCGCAACTTCAAAGGTCCGGGCCGTCTGGGGCTGGAAATCCTCGATCAGGCAGATCTTGGCAGTGGTGCCACCCATGTCAAAGCTGACGACGTTTTCCAGCCCGAAGCGCTGCGCCACATCTGCGGCAAAGATCGCCCCCCCGGCAGGACCGGATTCAATCAGACGCACCGGAAAGGCCGACGCCGTTTCGACCGAGATCAACCCGCCCCCCGAGTGGATCATGAATACCGGACAGGTCGCCCCCATCTCTTTGACGCGTGTTTGCAGCCGTGCCAGATAGCTTTCCATCTGCGGGCGCACATAGGCGTTGGCGCAGACGGTGTTGAACCGCTCGAACTCGCGCATCTGCGGGGATACTTCGGACGAGATCGAGATCGGCACGTCAAGTTTTGCCGCCAGAATCTCGCGCGCGCGTTCCTCGTGCGTGCCGTTCAGATAGGAATGGATGAACCCGATCGCCACGGCGGCAAAGCCTTCGGCCTTGAGCGTGTCGGCGAGCGCTTCAAGCGCCGCTTCATCCAGCGGTTGAAGCTCTTGACCTTGCGCGCCGATCCGGCCCTTGACGGGAAACCGGTCCTCGCGCGGGATCAGCGGCGGGGGCAACTGGATGTTCAGGTCATATTGGGCAAAGCGGTTTTCCGACCGCATTTCGATCACATCCCGGAAACCTTCCGTCGTCACCAGGGCGGTCCGTGCGCCGCGCCGCTCAATCAGCGCATTGGTCGCAAGGGTGGTGCCGTGAATGATGATGTCGATGTCCGACAGCGCGATGCCCGCCTGTTCGGTCACGATGGCAATGCCGTCAAGAATGGCCTGTTCGGGGGCCTTATAGTTGGTCAGCACTTTGGACGAATGCATGACGCCCCCCACGTCCAGCGCGATGTCGGTAAAGGTGCCGCCAATATCCGCACCAAGGCGGATTTCCTGTGCCTGCGTCATGCGTTTTCCTTTGCTTTCAGCGCGGCGTCGCGCATCTGGGACAACGTGACCCGCGGGGTCAGCGCCTCGGGCGAGATATCAAGATCAAGCACAGCACCGGTGTTCGAAGCCAGCGCGCGGTCAAAGGCGGCTGCGAATGCGTCCGTTGTCGCGACATGTTCGGCATGAAAGCCATAGGCCTTGGCCAGCGCCACGAAATCGGGGTTTACCATCTCGGTCCCGGACACGCGGGCCGGATAGTGACGTTCTTGGTGGGCACGGATTGTACCGTAGATGCCGTTGTTCAGGATCAGAATGATCGGCTGTGCGCCTGCCTGTGCCGCGGTGGCCAGTTCCTGACAATTCATCTGGAAATCGCCATCCCCCGCGAAACAGACGACAGCCCGGTCAGGATGGGCGAGTTTGGCCGCCACCGCCGCAGGCACGCCGTACCCCATCGCGCCAGATTGCGGAGCCAGCAGCCGCGCATCGGGGCCGAATTTGAAGAACTTGTTGGGCCAGACCGTAAAGTTTCCGGCCCCGTTGGTCAGGATTACGTCGTCGGGCAGGATATCGCGCAGGTGCGCGGTGACCTTGCCCATGTCAACGGGTGATGGCAGATCGCCCAGATCGAAACCGGCCTCGAACGCCGCGCGCCCTTCTGCCCGCCAAGCGGCCCAATCGCCCGACACAGGTGCCGCCGCCAATGCCTTGGCAAATGCGTTCGGCCCCGCCTGAATGCCCAGTTCGGGCTGATAAACCTTGCCTAGTTCCAGATCGGACCCGTGCACGTGGATCAGGCGCTGTTTCGGCAGCGGCACATCCAGCAGCGTGTAGCCATCAGTCGAGTTCTCGCCAAAGCGGTTGTTGACGGCCAGGATAACATCGGCCTCGACGATCAGTTTCTTGACCGACGCCACCATGCCGACCCCAGCCTCGCCACAGAATGTCGGCGAGAAGTTGTCGTATTGATCCTGATAGCGGAATACCGAGACGACAGGAATATCAGAGGCTTCGGCAAAGGATTGCAGCGCGGCGCTGCCTTGGGCCGTCCAGTTGCACCCGCCATAGATGATCAATGGCCGTGCGGCTCCTGCAAGCATCTCGCGGGCCTGTGCCAGCGCCTGTGCTGCGGGCTCAGGCTCGGGGTACGCAGCAGGTCCGCGCAGCGGGGCCACGTCCGTGGCGCTGGTCAGCATGTCTTCGGGCAGTGCGATGACCACGGGACCAGGGCGGCCTGTCGTCGCCGTCTTCCAGGCCCTTGCCAGAATTTCAGGGATGCGGTCAACGTCGTCGATTTCGACGGCCCATTTCGCCACCGATCCGAACATCGCGCGATAGTCGATTTCCTGAAACGCCTCGCGGCCCCTCATGTCGGTACCGACCTGGCCCACGAAAACCAGCATGGGGCAGCTGTCTTGCATCGCGGTGTGAATGCCGATCGACGCGTTGGTAACCCCGGGTCCGCGTGTCACGAGGCAGATGCCGGGAATGCCGGTCAGCTTGCCATAGGCCGCAGCCATGAACGCGGCACCGCCTTCATTGCGGCACAGGACAAAATCCAGCTTGCCCTTGGTGTCATGCAGCGCATCAAGCACCGCCAGATAGCTTTCACCCGGAACACCGAAACTTTTCTTTGCGCCAAGTGCCACAAGACTTTCGACCAGAAGTTGACCACCGTGTCGCGCCATTATCGTTTATCCTTGCTTGAATGTGACGCCGATCAACCGATCACGCCCGTTTATGCTTACAGTGCCTGTGTTCGCATATCTGCGAAATCAAGAAAAGCAGGCCATAGACAAGCTCTACTTGTCTATCGGGTGCGTATGTGCAGGAGAGATGACGTGCAGATGTCGGACGAAAGGCCGAATTCCGTCTCATTGGCGATGGCTTACGCCGCATCCAAACCGGCAGCCTTGATGACTGCGGCGCAGGGCTCGACAATCTCTTCGCGTGATACCCGCATGACTTCGGTCGCAGCAAGGAATCCACTGGAAAGAACGCTTCGCCATAGGCAAGAGAAGCTTGATGCAGCAGGGAATAACCATAAATTCCAACCGCTACCGCTTCAACAGCCCCAAGGCCCCCAAGCTTCTTTTCCACTTCCAAAGCCGATCACCGCACCCAAAAACACAACAGATTGCCTGACACAAAGACCACAATGTACCGTGCCAGGCGTCCGCGTCATTATAGGTTGTGATTCAGACGGAACTGGTTGTTGGGATCATAGGTTGCCTTGATCCGACGCAGTTTTTCAATGTTGGGGCCATAGGCCTCGGCCATCCGGCCATCGTCAGACGGCATGAAATTGACATAGACGCTGCCTGCGGATTTGGGTTCTGTCCGATCGGAAAGATCGCGCGCCCAATCGATGCACGTCTTGTCCAGCGCAGGATCCGACCACCGCGTGTGGACGTTCATCACGAAGTGCCGGTTCCGTTGCGGGAACGGTGTGGCCGCGGCGTCAACGCGGGCCATGCCCCCCCCAAGATGGGCGATAAAGATTTCCGACTGCGGGTCCGGCAGGGCCGCAACCGCCGCAAGGGAGATATCAATAACCTCGTCTGAAAGCTCCAGAAAATCATTGCTTTTCCAATAGTTGCGCGCGCCGGGCGTCAAAAGCGGATCAAAGGCCTGTTGCCAGCCCGCATAAGGGTTAGGACCGATCACGTCTGCAATCGGATGTCCCAGATCGCGCAACTCTTCCAGCGCTTTCTCGCCTTCCTTCATATCGCCCGCATAGCACGCAGCAAAG
Organism: Roseobacter sp. GAI101; assembly: GCF_000156335.1. GTDB lineage: Bacteria > Pseudomonadota > Alphaproteobacteria > Rhodobacterales > Rhodobacteraceae > Sulfitobacter. The sequence goes on along the minus strand of NZ_DS999214.1, from coordinate 252,371 downwards.
ATCAGCACTTCCTTGCCATGCCACTCTTCGGGGAGAAATGGCAGCGGCGGTGCCTGCCGCATGACCGCCCAGACGGTCAGCGCATCGGGCGCGCGGGCACAGATGTCACGATAGCTTTGCAGCAGGGCGCGCGCATCCGCCAAGGGGTGCACAATCAGACCCGAAAGCACCTCTGGCCCGATCGGGTGCAGCGCAAATTCAAAAGAGGAGACGACGCCAAAGTTACCGCCGCCACCGCGAATGGCCCAGAACAGATCGCTGTTCTCCATCTCGCTCGCGACGCGCACGACACCATCGGCACAGACCACGTCCGCCGACAGCAGATTGTCGATCGTCAAGCCATGCTTGCCCGTGATCCAGCCAAACCCGCCCCCCAAGGTCAGCCCAGAAACGCCCGTGGTCGAGTTGATGCCAAGCGGCACGGCAAGGCCGTGAACCTGTGTAGCTTGATCCACGTCGGACAGAAGGCAGCCGGGCTGCACGATTGCGGTCGCCTTGTCGAGATCGACATCGACCGCCCGCATCTGCGAAAGGTCTAGCAAAAGCGCGTCGTCGGCAACCGCGTGACCTGCAATCTGGTGGCCGCCGCTTTTGACCGCCAGCAAAAGGCCATTCTCGCGCGCAAAGTCCACCGCCAGCCGAATGTCATTCGTGTTCCGCGCGCGAACGATCTGACTGGGATACCGGTCGATCATGCCGTTCCACAAGCTGCGGGCATCATCGTAACCGCCGTCCCCCTTGCCGATCAGGTCACCGCTGAGCGACGCGTTGAAGTCCGCCAGTTTCGCCTTTGTAACGTCGGTGGTCCCACCGTTCAGTGCTTTGAATGTTTCCGTCATGGCAAGCTCTCCCAAAAAAGTTTGATCCTGCGTTTAGGCTGCGCCCCTGGCGGCAGCCGCACTAGTCCTGAAACTGAACCGGCCTTTTCCTGCCGGATTGGGGCGAAACGTGGTATGATGAATATTTGCAAAACCAAATTTGCCATCAGGGAGAATCGCTATGACACTTGGAAGTTACGGACAATTCTGCCCTGTGGCGATGGCAGCCGAAACGCTCTGCACGCGCTGGACCATGGTTCTGGTGCGCGAAATGGTGGCGGGTTCGACCCGGTTCAACGATCTCAGACGGGGCGTTCCGCGCATGTCCCCAAGCCTGTTGTCACAGCGGCTTAATGAACTGGAAGTCGCCGGGATCGTCACGCGCACCCCCGTCGCGAACGAACCGAACGTACATGAATACCGCCTGACGGAAGCAGGCCGTGACCTTAAGTCGGTCGTCGAAGCATTTGGCATCTGGGGGCAAAAGTGGATCGAAACGCAGGCGACGCTGAAGAACCTCGATCCGTCGCTGCTGATGTGGGACATGCGCCGCAACCTTGATCCGGTCCCGCTGCCGCCGCAGCGGACGGTTGTGAAGTTCAGATATCCCGAGCTTGCGGAAGCGCGCCGGCACTGGTGGCTGGTCGTCGATCCCCATGCCGCAGTTGATCTGTGTTCCTCCGATCCGGGCTATGACGTCGATCTGTGGGTAACGACCGACCTGCGGACAATGACTTCGATCTGGATGGGGCTGACGCGGGTTTTCGATGCCGGAGACAAGATCCAGCTTGACGGCGATCCCGCGATTGCGCGCACGATGCAAACCTGGCTTGGCCTCAGCCCGTTCAGCGCGCAGAGGAAACTGGTGCACTGAACCTATCGGCCAATCGAACAGTACAGTTTCAGGACTATCAGACCACATCCCGAGGCTGCACCTTCAGGGAAGTATCGCCAGACCGTTCCGGATAGGCGCGTTTTCCCGGCTTAAACCACGATCCGCGCTGCAAGAGGTTATCTATTCGGTCGGATGGGCACTGACGTCCATCCATCACAGCGCCACCACCCGCGGCTGTGAACAGGATGATCCATGTCAATCCCCGCGGCAATGACTGGCCTAGGGTCATACCGTCACCACCATGCCAATCACCAGAAGGAGCTGGAAGATGACCTTTGCCAGACGAATGGCGCTCGCTCTTTCGGGGTGCGTCATGGCCGGATTTTTCGCCTTGCCCGCCGGGGCTGCCGAAACAGTGGTCCACGTATCGCTTTGGGACAGGGGTCACACGCCCATGATGTACGGCCAGCAGCACATGGGCCTGATGGGTGCGGATATGCCTATGGTGATGATGGGGATCACGGTCAATCGGACGCAGGTCCCAACGGGCGTCGTGACCTTTCGTGTTACCAATAACTCTGCGGACATGATCCACGAGATGGTGGTCACTCCGATGCGCAGCCTTTCGACGCCGCTGCCGTATATCCGTGACGCGCAAAGGATCGACGAAGATGCGGCCGGGCATCTTGGCGAAGTGGCCGAGCTGAACCCCGGACAAGCAGGTGCGCTGACCCTGACGCTGCGGCCCGGCACCTATATTCTTTACTGTAATCTTCCGGGGCATTTCGCGGCGAGAATGTGGATGCTTTTGACTGTCACCGCTTAAGCCCGGTTGAGACAATACACCTCGGGTCAGGGTGTTCGGGGCGGGGGCACGGGGCCGCCAGACGCGCCCGCCCCATTGGAACAAGGAGAATGACGATGGACGGTTACGGTATGGGTTATGGGATGGGGTTTGGCTAGATCTGGGCGATCCTGCTGATTGTGCTGGTTGCCTTGGCGATTGCCGCCTTGATCAAATACCTGCTCAAGTAATCCCCTGTCAGCAGGATCCATTGCGCGCGACCGACAGGAGGATAGAAAAGACAGCCGGAGCGCTCATCACTCCGCGGGTAGCGCGTGGGTCCGTTCTGCTTGAACTTGGCGGGCCTGTTCGGGCCAGGTCGACCGGATGTAGGCAAGGATATCCATGATTTCCGCGTCAGAAAGAATGTCGCCGAATGCGGGCATGCCGCTGTTAAATCCCGTGACACCGCGCGCATTCAAGGCGGCCTGTCCACCCAGCCGCGTATATTCCAGCAACAGCGGTGTGTCGTGGTGCCAGGTGTGGCCGGATGCATCATGCGGTGGCGCGGGCAGGACCCCATCAGGGCCGGGCGACCGCCAGTCGGGCTGACCTTCAAGGTTTGCACCGTGGCACGCCGCGCAATTCCCGGCATAGAGCTGTGCCCCCCGGTCCAGATCACGCCCCTGAAATGCATGATCCGCTTGTGTCGCAATCGGCGCAAGCGCCAGCAGGGTCGCGAAAATGACCCTGCGCAGGATCGACCCCTCGTGGCATTCGCGTGGCTTGGGCCTTGCATGACAACCATCGTCGCACCGCCCCTGCAGCACCGCAAATCTGTGTATCGTTTTCTGACGTATCATCACGCAACCTCGATCCATGTTGTCATACCCGATGCCGCATGGCCCAGCATGTGGCAATGCAAAAGCCATTTGCCGGGGTTATCCGCGACAAAGGCAATCTCGACCGTCTCGTTCGGGAACGTAAGGACCGTGTCGCGCATCGGGCCTAGGGTACCGTCCGCACCAACCGTGCGAAAATGCATCCCGTGCAAATGCATGGCGTGCGGAAACATTGTCTGGTTGGTCAAACCCAGTCGCACCGTCTCGCCCCGCGACAGGCGGGCAAAGGGGACGTCGGCCATACCGGCTTGACCGGCAAGCGCCCAGAACTGCCCTTCCTGCATCAAGCCCCTGAACCCAAGTTCGCGTCCCTTGTAACGGGCGCTTTCCAGACCGCTCATCGCGCCCCCTTCCAGTGCCATCGTCAAGCGCCGCGCGTCTTTCAGGCCGCTAACCTCCATCTTGGGGTTGGGCGGCAAGGCAGCCGGAACACCGCGCCGCGCGATCGAGGCTTGGCCGGTGACCGGAACCATCGCCTGCGGCTGCCATGTGCCGTCCGTGTCCCGCCGCAAAAGACCGGCGGTTTCCCCTTCCTCGGCGGTCACATCGACCACCAGATCAATGCGCTGCGCAGGGGCCAGGACCAGTTCGTCAGAGAGGGGTTCGGGTTCTGGCAACGGCATCCCGTCAACTGCGACGGTCCACCCCTCAAGCCCCGCCAGGCGCAAGACGAAGATACGCGCATTGGCGGCGTTGATCAGACGCAGGCGCAGACGTTCATGGCGCTTGGCAGGAAGGCTGAAAGCAAATTGTCCGTTCGTCCCGACCAGATTACCGGTACGCCCTGCGTGGCTGAGGGTCACGGGGTGGTCGCCGCCCCGGAACGCGCCGGTCTCAGGATCAAGAAGCCAGTCGTCCAGCATCAGCACCTCGTCGCGGTCCACGTCATAGGCGTCGGCTTCTTCGATGATCAACGGTCCGGACAGCCCGCGGGCCACCTGCTCCATCGAATTGGTGTGAGCGTGGTACCAGTAGGTGCCTGCATCGGGCAGAACGAAGTCATAGTCAAAACTGCCGCCAGCGGGAACCGGTTCTTGCGTCAGCCCGGCAACGCCGTCCATGGCATTGTCGATCCGGATGCCATGCCAGTGCACAGAGGTCGGTACCGGAAGTTCGTTGACCAGCCGCCGTGTCAGCCGCCCGCCCTGTTTCGCGCGCAAGGTGGTGCCTGGAACGGTGCCGTCATAGCTCCAGACCTTGGTCGCGGCATAGCCTTCAGGGGCAAGCTGAACGGTCGCCGGACGTGCGGTAAGCGGGGTCGGTGCGGCGGCGAACGCAGGTCTGCCAAGGATGGCACCCGCAGCAAGGCCCGCGCAAAAGCCGCGGCGCGACAGGGGAATACCGGCCATCTCAGTTGATCCCGTTGGCGCGCTGCAGCGTACGGACATAGGCGGTGATGGCCTTCACATCCGCCTGCGTCAGGCCGGATTGCGCAGGCATATCGCCAAAGGTCCAGTGATGCGCTCTGGCCCCTTGCTGGACGGCCAGCACAAAGGCCATGTCGCCGTGATGGGATGGCTCATAAATCTTGTGGACAAGCGGTGGGCCAAAGCCCGCCTTGCCAGCAGCATTTGTCCCGTGACAGTCGGCACAGGTGGCGTCAAAGGCGCGCTTGCCCATCGTCGCCTCCGCTGAAAGCGTCTCGGGCAAGGCGACCGAGACGATCGGGTCACCCTGCTTTGGTTCAGATGCAGCAGTGTCGGACGTTTGCAGCTGCGTGACGTAATATGCTCCGCCTGCGAGGATGGCAGCGGCGGCAACGATAGCGATTTTGTTCATTTCGAATTCCTGAAGGGCGCACGGCACCGGGGCCGCGCGTGGTCGTTCTGGCGGAAGCGATCCGCCGGTGGATATCTTGAGACCCGTTCAGGCGCGCGGCGGCGGAAGGTCGAAGGTCACTGTTACAGGATCAGAAAAGCTGGCGACGGGCCAAGGATATTGCATCGGTCGTCGGACCGAGTGGCCAAGGCCAGTAAAGCCGTCTGGCATCGCGGCAACCACGCAAAGTGCACCATGCGAACACATTGGCAGCGACATATCACCTGCCACATCGGCGCTATCGACACATCCCGAACAGGGATGACCATGCTGCATGTCATGACCCGCATTCTGCCCAAGCAAGATCGCGACCGCGAAAAAGCCCAGCGTCAGAATGAGGAATATTTTGCGCATGTTCACCTTATGATACCACATGTCCCAGGTTCATACCCGATAACAGATCCAAGGCAAAATCACCAAGGGGTTATCAAGTCCTGACTGCCGCAGGCAACCGTGTGGCATTGCAAATCCCAGCTACAGCTTTTCACTGCGCAAGCGAAGCGCATTGGTGATCACGGACACCGACGACAGGCTCATCGCCGCGGCGGCCACGACGGGCGACAGCAGAATACCGAAGAAGGGGTACAGAATCCCTGCAGCCAGCGGAACGCCCGCAGTGTTGTAGACGAAGGCGAAAAACAGGTTCTGGCGGATGTTGCGCATGGTCGCTTCGGCCAGCCGCCGCGCACGGACGATCCCGCCCAGATCCCCTTTCACCAGCGTGATGCCCGCGCTTTCAACGGCGACATCCGCGCCGGTGCCCATGGCAATGCCGACATCCGCCTCGGCCAAGGCGGGCGCGTCGTTCACGCCGTCCCCCGCCATGGCCACCGACATCCCCTCGCCTTTCAGTTTCCGGACCAACGCGTTTTTATCCTCGGGGCTGACCTCGGCGTGGATTTCGTCGATCTTGAGCGTCTTGCCAACAGCCTCGGCGGTGGCTTTTGCATCGCCCGTCGCCATGATGATCCGCATTCCAAGGTCATGCAGGGCGCGAATGGCGTCCGGTGTGGTGTCCTTGATCCGGTCCGCCACCCCGATCAGGCCTGCCGGTTTTCCGTCACCGGCAACGAACATCGCAGTTTTGCCCTCTGACTGAAGCGCTTTGGCACGGTCGGCAAATGCCCCCGTATCAATGCCAAGATCCTGCATCAGCGCAGCGTTGCCAAGGGCAACCTTGCGTCCATCGACAACGCCGGTGACGCCTTTTCCGGTGATGGCCTCGAAATCGGAACTGTCCTGCTTCGGCGCGCCGCGCTCCTGCGCTCCGGCGACGATGGCCTCGGCCAGCGGGTGCTCTGATCCACGCTCCAAAGCCGCAGCAAGCGACAAAAGCGTGGTTTCATCCATCCCGTCAGCAGGTTCTGCATCCGTCAGGGCAGGCTTGCCTTCGGTCAGGGTGCCTGTCTTGTCGACGATCAGCACGTCAATCTTTGCAAAACGCTCCAACGCCTCCGCATCGCGGATCAGAACCCCTGCCCCCGCGCCGCGCCCTGTGGCGACCATGATCGACATCGGCGTGGCAAGGCCAAGCGCACAGGGGCACGCGATGATCAGGACGGAAACCGCCGCGACAAAGGCATAGGACAGCGCAGGCGTCGGGCCGAAGATTGCCCATGCGGCAAAGGAAAGCAGTGACACACCTACGACGGCGGGCACGAAATAAACGGCGACCCTGTCTGCCATCGCCTGAATAGGCGCGCGGGACCGCTGCGCCTTGGCGACCATCTCGACAATCCGGTTCAACGTGGTGTCGGCACCGACATTCTGCGCCTTCATCAGAAAGCTGCCGGTCTTGTTAATCGTTCCACCCGTGACCGGCTCTCCTTCGACCTTTTCCACCGGCACCGGTTCGCCTGAGATCATGCTTTCATCGACAGACGACCGCCCCTCGGTCACGACACCGTCCACCGGCACGCTTTCACCGGGGCGGACCCGCAGCACGTCGTCTGTGCGCAGATCCTCAAGCGGCACGTCCCTTTCCGTGCCATCCGCGCTGACCCTGCGCGCCGTCTTGGGGGCAAGGTCCATCAGCGCGCGGATCGCGTCGCCCGTGCGTTCGCGGGCTGCCAGTTCCATGACCTGCCCCATCAATACCAGCACAAGGATCACGGCGGCGGCTTCGAAATAGACCGGGGCCATGCCCATATCGTCGCGCATGCTATCGGGAAACAACTGCGGCGCGATCAGCGATATGACCGAAAACAGATAGGCCGCCCCGGTGCCAAGCGCGATCAGCGTCCACATGTTGGGGCTGCGGTTCACCACAGAGGACCAGCCGCGCTTGAAGAACGGCCAGCAGATCAGGACCACCGGCGTTGCCAGCACGAATTGCACCCAGCCAAACGCGGTGTGGCCGATCCAGTCCGCAAACGGGATGCCCACATGGCTGCCCATCTCTAGCGCAAACACCATGAAAGCAAGAGGCGCGGTGATCCAGAGACGGCGTTTGAAATCCACAAATTCGGGGTTGGGCCCTGCGTCTGCCGACGGCGTCATCGGCTCGAGCGCCATACCGCATTTAGGGCAGTCGCCCGGATGGTCCTGGATGATTTCAGGGTGCATCGGGCAGGTATATTGCGTGCCCTCGGGCATCGGTTCCGGCGCGGGCTGGTCGCCAAGGTATTTCTCGGACTCGGTGTCGAACTTGGACTGGCATCCGGAGGAGCAGAAATAGAAACGCTGCCCCTCGTGCTTTGACATATGCGCCGCCGTGGCGCGATCTACGGTCATGCCACAGACAGGATCCTTGGCGGTCAGATAGGTGTCGGGATTTGATACAAATTTTTTCCGGCAACCGTCCGAACAGAAATGATAGGTGTGGCCGTCATGCTCTGCCGTCGGCTTGCCCGCCTTCGGGTCGACAGTCATTCCGCAGACCGGATCACGAGTGATCTTTGACGCCGTCGGCGATGTTGCAGGATGTTCGGAATGCGTATCGGTCATTGTGATGTCCTTTCAGGGGACGCAACTCCGGACCGCGTTCAGGGGGCGATTTAGGTCACCGCAACGCCAACCAAGAATATCGGTCAGCGGGCAGTCTGTTCCAAGGTCCGGCCTGTGTCGTCATCCCAGAAGCTATGCAGTCATGGCCCGGCATCCAAGGTCTTTTTTTTATTTAAGGGCTCGCAGTGAGACACTGTACAAAATGAACCCTCACCCGATAGCAAGCCCCGCCAGGCGCGGATCTGCTACGTGCATGTTCTGGGCGGCATGCCAGAACGCGCTGCCGATGCGTCATAAGTCGAGGGGCCGGACGTGCATCCAGCTCCTCAAGATGTTTATCAAACTCAACCTATCGCGATCAGAATACGGCCCGTGCGATGCGGATCAGTTGAAGTGTTTCGAATGCATCATTCTCCAGCGCCAGAACCTCTCCGTTCATGACGGTATAGCTGTAGCCTGGGTCAAGCGGCGGAAGGCGATACGCTTGCATCAGTTCGGCCTGCGTCAGCGCTGCGGTCGGTGCCACCTGCACGCCGTTGTCCAGAATTGGCACGCGGGCCATGTCATTGATCCGGGCAAGTGCGGTATAGTTGCGATCTTCAAGAAGCACCGGCATGCCATCGATCAGCGCATAGCGGCTGCCGCGTGGGGCGGGCGCAAGATCGTAGAGCCGGGCAACCTGATCGGAGTTCAGCAAAAGACCGGAGTCATCGATTTCATCAATATTTCGCACTTCGATGTTCTGGGTCCGCAGATAATGGTCTCGACGGTCGACATAGACACGCTCCAGCTCGTCATCGTCATAGGATACCCATTGATCATAAGTCACACCGTCTTTCGCAAGACCGGGGGGCACGCAGGGGGGATCTTTTTTCGCAAGGCCGGGAGGGCAGTTGCGATAGGTCAGAAGACGGTCATCGTCGATGTCCTGGAAAATTACATCCTGCCCCAGCAGCGCCAAAGGCACAGCCGACAGCAGAGTTACCATGTCGCGACCCTGGGGCGGCTGGACCTCAAGCAGTTGCTGCGACGCGATAACGCGGTCTTCTTGCGACCGCTTGACCCTTTTGTCGTGCTTTTCGTTCTTGTGATCGGCTTTGCCGTTATTCTTGACCACCTTGTGGTCGTTGCCTTTGTGATCATTGGCCTTGGCGGGCTTGTTGCCCTTTCCAGGGTTTCCCTCGGCCTTTTTACCGACCTTCTTGTCGTTCGGCTTGCCGTGGCCCTTTTTCTTTTCGGTGCCCTTGCCAGCATTCTTGTGGCCGCCGCCTTTGTCCTTGTCGTTCTTGACGTGCACGATGTTTGCATCGAAATCATTGATAGCAAAATCACTGACGTCGACATGCGTGTCGGCCAGGGATGACCAGACAGGTGTCATCTGGGTCGCTGCGTTGGCGGGGTATATCGCCGTGATCGACAGGGCGGTGACAAGCAGAATACTTTTCGTAGGCATTGGGGGCTCTCCTGTAATAGGGCACTTAAAACACGAACATCTTCAGGGAAACATCAGGGAGGCCCACAAAGGGCCCGATGTCCTGATCACTTAACGCAGATGTTACCGACAAGGTTCCCCAGCACGACCGATGCAACGGCGGAACTTTGCCGGCTTGAGTGAACAGGCGGTGCTGTAGGCCAGTTAACGGACCATCTCGGAGCGACGCCGCGACCACATAAAACGTTCGGGTCTCTCCTTCTGATTGCTTCTCAGCTTTGATGCCTGTCGCCGGAGAACTTGCGCAAAGAGCTGCCCAGCGTAACCCGACCGCCGCCCTTATCTGAATGCCTGCACAAATTCGATATTGACACAGCGCGATTTACAAGCAAAGCATACAGGTATGGACAGGATTAAACATGACGAAACAAGACACGCATTGATCGGTGCAACGAAATCCGTGCGCATCGCGCACACGCTGGAAAGCGAAATCCGGTCAGGCGTGCTTAATCGTGGCGACGCGCTGGCAAGCGAAAATGATTTGGTCAAACGGTTCTCGGTAAGCCGCAGCACCGTCCGCAAAAGCCTTGAGCTGTTGTCGAGCAAGGGCATGATCACCACCAAAAGCGGGATCGGGTCGTTCGTGACATTCGGCGGCAAGACGATTGATGATCAGGCGGGGTGGACCTTGGCGCTCTCCTCTTCTGATGTGCAGCTCTCTACCCGTGTGTTGCGCCTTGAACGCGGCGGCATGGATCTGCCCGGAACCGAAGTTGCGCTTGGTGTCGATTGCCTCATCGTTGACCGCCTGCGGTTTTTGGAAACCACCGGCAAGGGCGTCTCGCTTGAGCGCAGCAGAGTGCCTTGGCGCGATACGCTTGAGGATGTTCTGCAAACGGGGCTAGTCGACGGGTCGCTGAATACGACGTTGCTGAACCATGGGCTGTCGATCGCAAGTGGAGCGGAATGGGCTGGGGTGATCCCCGCACTTTCGTCCGAAGATGCCACCGTAATGGGGCGCAATGCCGGTGATGCGATGCTGCGGTTGCGCAGGCTGACCCGCCAGACGGACAGGACCATCATCGAATGTGTCGAGAGCATCCTGGATCCCGACCTCTTCGGATTGCACATGGAGTTTTGACGGCGTGACACACCAAGGTTCTGAATTTGACCGCGCTTGCGCTGCCCTGATCGGGATGGCCGTCGGCGACGCGCTAGGCATGCCCTCGCAAACCCTCTCTCGGGGGGACATCATGCGTCACTACGGCCAGATCACCGATTTCATGCCCCCGATCGACGATCATCCCGTGTCTCATGGGCTGGCCGCCGCAAAGGTCACCGATGACACCGAACAGACGTTATTATTGGCCGCGCGGCTGATACAGGGCGACGGCCTGCTTGATGAAACCCTGTGGGCGCAGGATTTGATCGCATGGGAAGCCGATGTCAGGGACCGCGGCCTGCGCGATCTGCTTGGCCCCTCGACCAAGGCCGCCTTGGAAGCCATGTTGGCAGGCACCGATCCGGCACATACGGGGCGCAACGGGACGACCAACGGTGCCGCGATGCGGATCACGCCGGTCGGCATTTCCACACATCTGACCCCGATGACCAGTCTGATCGACCAGGTGGAGCGTGCGTGCCGCCTGACACATAACACGGGTGAAGCGATTGCGGCGGCCTGTGCCGTGGCGGCAGTCGTCAGTTCAGGCATCGCAGGTGCCGATTTTCGGTCGTCGCTCCCCCTGGCGATTGATGCCGCAAAGCTTGGGCAACAGCGGGGCTACCCCGAAGGCCACAGCGACATGGCACAGAAAATAACGAAGGCCATCGCCCTCGCCGGCAGCGGGGTTTCGGTACAGGAGTTTGCGGACAAGATAGAGACCTCGGTCGCGTCCCATGAATCGGTTCCGGCGGCATTTGGCGTTGTCTTGCTGGCGGGCGGTGACCCGTGGAAGGCCGCGGTGATCGCCGCTAATATTGGCGATGATACAGATACGATCGGCGCGATTTCCGGGGCCATGGCCGGGGCCTGCATCGGCTGTTCCGGCTTCCCGGTTGAAAAGGTCGAGCAGGTGCGCCGGGCCAACCCGCTGGCCATCGAACAGATTGCCACCAATCTGCTTGCGCTGCGCCACCGCGTGGGCAGCAGTACACCTGTCGCCGATGGTGTTGCCATATGAACGGTCGTCTGCTGCAAATGTCCGGCATCGTCGCCGATTTGCTTTACGATGTTAAGCAAGTCCCCGCTGCGGGCAAGGAAGCGATTGTCAGCGGGTTTCAAATTGCCCCCCGGTGGCGGCTTCAACGCGATGGTCGCCGCGAAACGCGCGGGCATGTCCGTCAGCTATGGCGGGTCGATCAGGACCGGGCCTTTTGCGAACGTCGCGCTTGAAGGACTTGCGGCCGAACAGATCGACGTCTTGCGCCCGCACGACACGACACGGCGCGGGATCAGGTATGCTGCACCGTTTTGATCGATCAGGACGGTGAACGCACCTTTATCGCCAGCGATGGTGCCGAAGGTCATGTTACGCAAAAGGATCTGTCCGACATAAACTTCGCTGATTTCGAGTGGGCCCTGCTGTCGGGCTATGCCCTGCACTATCCCAATTCACGGGGCGCATTGTCGGACTAGTTGCGCAAGGATACCGGCCCCTTGCGTCTGGTTTTTGACCCGGCCCCGATTGTCGCGGCTTTGGCACAGGACGTTGTGCAGGCTGCGCTGGCGCGTGCCGAATGGGTCAGCGCAAACCTGCATGAAGCAACCATTCTGACAGGCTGTTCCGACCCGACCGCAGCGGCCAAGGCGCTTGCCGCGAACCGCGCTGGCGGGGCTATCGTTCGGAACGGCGCGGCGGGATGTGTCCTTTGCACCGCAGAAACCTGCGTCGAAATCCCACCCTTCAACGTGCAGGCCATTGATACCAACGGGGCCGGTGACGCCCATATCGGCAGCTTTATCGCTCATCTCTCCCAGACCGGGGATCCAAGCAGTGCCGCGTCCTTTGCCAATGTCGCCGCGGCGCTTTCCACGACCGTCAAAGGCCCTGCATCCGCACCGACAGCAGAACAGATCGCAGCAGCCCGCCAACGATCCAACTTATAATGCGCCGAAAAGGCCGATCAATATCCACAAGGAGAACACTCAGGCCTTCGAAGAAGCGCCGACCTCGATCGAGGTCTTCTGGGACAGCGCCCATGCAGGCAAGGTGTCAATCCGCGACGACGCGCTGGAAGCCGTCCAGTTCGCCGCGATCGCCACCGATCAGGACATCAATGACATCGCGGATATGGACGCGGTCAAAAGCAAACTTACGGCGCTGATGCCGCAGATCAAAACCTACTGGGGGTCTGAAAACGACTGGAACCAGTTCATGGCCGCTGGCGATCTTGAGGTCGCAACAATCTGGTCGGGATCGGCCAGCCGTTCGATGTCAGCGGGCCTGCCGGTTGAATTCGTCGTCCCCTCCGAAGGTGCCATTGGCTGGCTTGACGGCCTGTCCATTCCAGTTTCTTCCACCAAACAGGACGCGGCCCACGCGTTCATCAACTGGATAATCGACCCCGCCTTCTATGTGAAATGGGCCGCAGACGGTGCCCCGGCTTCGGCAAATGCCAAGGCTGCCGCAGCCTTGCCCGATGACGCATTCAACAAGCGCATTCTAAGTGATCCCGAAGTCGTGGCGCGCGTCCAGTTCCAGCGCCCAGTGTCCGACGAAAACCGCGAGGCCTATCTTGCCCTTTGGCAAGAACTGAAAGCCGCACAGTAACCAGCGAACAGGGAATGCTCTGATGTCGACGACACTCGCCAATCAACAGCGATCTAAGATCATCAGCCTGCTTTCCCCGGCCTATCTTTGGCTGACGGTGGCAATCTTCCTGCCCCTGTCAGCCATGCTTTACTTCAGCTTTCTGTCTGATGTCCCGTTCGGACAGACAGAATGGCATCTGACGACCGAGAACTACCAAGCCTTCTTTCAGACGACGACCTACGCAAAACTGCTTTGGAAATCGATAAAGCTGGGTTTGATCGTGACGGGGTTTGCCGTGCTTGTCGGGTTTCCCTGTGCCTATGTGCTGGCCAAAGTGATCCAGGGCCGCGCCCGCGAAGCCCTGTTTCTTCTTGTCATCCTGCCGTTCTGGTCAAATTCCCTGGTGCGCATTTTCTCCTGGGCGATCGTCCTGCGCGGCAATGGCGTGCTGGAAATCGGCCTGAATGCCATTTTACCGTTCGAGGTAGATGTGAACCTGATGTTCTCGACGCCTGCCATCGTGATCGGGCTTGTCCATTCCTATCTGCCCTACGTCATCCTGACGTCCTATCTGGCGTTGCAGGCGATTGACGACAATCTGATTGATGCGGCCCGGTCCATGGGGGCTGGCAAGCACACGATCCTGTGGCGCATCATCTTGCCGCTGTCCCTGCCGGGCCTGCTGGCCGGCGCGGTCCTGATCTTTGTGCCTGTCGTCGGCTCTTTCATGGAGCCGCGTATTCTGGGCGGGCGTGTCGGCACCTATTTCGGCACCGTGATCGAAGACCAGTTTGTCGCCGTCTTCAACTGGCCGCTTGGTGCAGCGCTTTCCTTTATTCTGTTGGCGGTGGTTCTCGTTATCCTCGCCCTTTCCAGTCCCATCTTGCGGAGGGCCCAAACATGAGTGGTCTATTGCTGGCCCGGCTTGGGAAAATCTGGCTGTTCTGCATCCTTGTCTTTCTTTATGCGCCAATTCTGGTGATGGCGTTCATGTCCTTCAACGCCTCGCAATATTATCAACTGCCGTTCGAATTTTCATTGAAATGGTATGAAAAGCTGGCCGGAAACGCTGAAATTCTGGACGCCGCAACACGGTCGATCCTGATCGCACTGGTCACGACCGTGATCGCCACGGTTCTGGGAACGGCCGCTTCCGTCGCATTGTTCCGTTTTGAATTTCGCGGCAAGCGTTTCCTTCAGGTCATGCTGTTCCCGCCCATTGCAATTCCATGGCTCATCACCGGCACGGCCATGCTGATCTTCTTCTATGGCATCGGTCTGGGGCGCGGCACCCCGTCTGTCATCATCGGTCATGTCGCCCTTGCGATCCCGTATGTGATTGTGGTGGTCAGCGCGCGTCTGGCCACATTTGACCACACCCTCGAAGAGGCCGCACGGTCCATGGGAGCAAGCGGCTGGACCGTCACACGCCGCGTCACAATGCCATGGATTGCGCCGGGCATCATCGCCGGTGCGCTCTTTGCCTTTGCCGTCAGTTTTGACCAGTTCGTGGTCTCTTATTTTCTGTCTGAACCGGGCGACAGCACTTTGCCGGTCCTGATATACACGTCAATCCGCAAGGGTTTCACGCCCGAAATCAACGCAATCTCGACCATTATCATAACCGTTTCGATGGTCGTCATGCTGATTGCGGCACGCTTTTCAAACTTCGGAGGAGAACGCTAATGGCTGAAGTTTCCGTTCATAACGTCACAAAGCGCTTCGGCAAATTCACGGCCTTGTCCGATGTGTCCATGGAGTTTCCAGATGGCGGGTTCTTTGCGCTGCTCGGCCCTTCGGGAAGCTGCAAGACAACCCTGCTCAGAACGATTGCGGGCTTTTTGTTCACGGATGGCGGCACCATCCGCATCGGCCAGCAGGTTGTCGACGATATTCCTGTCGAAAAGCGCGAAATTGGCTTGATGTTTCAAAACTACGCGCTGTTTCCGAATATGACCGTTGCCGACAATGTCGGGTTTGGCCTGCGGGTCCGCAAAGTCGGTGCCAGCGAAGAGCGGCGGCGCATCGGCGAGGCGCTTGATCTGGTTCAGCTGGGCCATCTGGGGGATCGCAAACCACATCAGCTGTCCGGCGGGCAACGGCAACGGGTGGCTTTGGCCCGTGCGATCGTCACCCGTCCGCGTGTGCTGCTTCTGGATGAACCCCTGTCTGCGCTGGACAAATCCTTGCGGGTCGACATGCAGATCGAACTCAAGCGCATCCAGCGCGAGATCGGGATCACGACAATCTTCGTCACGCATGATCAGGAAGAGGCGCTGACGTTGTCAGACAAGATCGGGATCTTGCGCGAGGGTCGGATGATCCAGTCCGGACCGCCGCGCGACGTCTACAATAATCCGGTAGACGTGTTCACCGCAGAGTTTTTGGGCGACGCCAATATCATCGCAGGCCGTGGCCAAGGGCAGCGTCTGGAACGTCCGCAGGCCGGCGGCATCCTTGTCCCGCCGGGGTCCGATACCGCCAGCGCCCTTGCAGTGCGCCCTGAAAGCATCAGCATTTCAACGTTCGAGCCTATTCAGGACGGAATATCGAAGGTAAACGCGACACTTGTTCAACGGATGTTTGCGGGTGCCATGTCCACATGTATCGCAGAAGGTGACGGCAACACCTACAAGGTGATCGGTCGCGATCTGGACATTCCCGAGGTGGCCTTGGGGCAAAAAGTCTGGCTCAGTTGGAAAGCAGTCCACACGATCGTCATTCCGGGACAGTGATTTTCAACCGTATCGCGCAAGATCTGCGGGCAAACTTGGTCGCCTAGCGGCGGAGAATGGACACGCTATAAACTGCTATCCGGTTTCTCCGCCTTCGAAAGCGTCTAAGCCTTCTCGCTCGCCGAAACGTCACCCTTCTGCGAGGCTTTGCCGCCGGTCAGACGGGCGATCATCACAAAGAAGAACGGCACGAACAACACGCCAAGCACGGTCGCCGCGATGGTGCCCGACAGCACGCCGCTGCCGATGGCCGTCCGACCGCCCGACCCTGCACCACTGCTCAGCAGCAGCGGCAAGACCCCCAGCGAGAATGCCATCGAGGTCATGATGATCGGTCGGAACCGCTGACGTGCGGCATCAAGGGCCGCATTGACCATGCTCTCGCCCTCTGCATGCCGGTCACGTGCAAATTCCACGATCAGGATCGCGTTCTTGCCGGTCAGGCCGATCACCGTCAGCAGGCCGACCTGAAAGAAGACGCCATTTTCAAACCCGCCCAGATAGGCCCCGGTCAACGCCCCCAGAACACCGATCGGCATGGCAAGCATGACCGCAAAGGGGATCGACCAGCTTTCGTACAGCGCCGCAAGGGACAGGAAGATGGCGGCCAAAGACAGCGCATAGAGCAACGGGGCCTGATTGCCGGATTCCTGTTCCTCAAGCGACAACCCCGTGGGCGCGATCACAAAGCCCGGCGGCAGCTCTTTGGCAAGCCGTACCATTTCGGCAAGCCCCTCGCCGGTGCTCGTCCCTGGTGCAGAGGAACCCTGCATCTGCATCGCCGGGACACCGTTGTAGCGGTTCACGCCTTGGGGTCCGAAGGTCCAGTTCGCCTCGGTGAAATTCGAGAACGGCACCATGCCACCGCTTGCATTGCGCACGCGCCACTTTTGCAGGTCTGACGGCAACGCGCGGGCGTCGGCCTCTCCCTGAACGTAGACGCGCTTGATCCGGCCCTCGTCGATGAAGTCATTCACGTAGCGGCCTGCCCAGGCGATGGTCAGCAGGTTGCCGACATCGGTGGCCGTCACCCCCATCGCACCGGCGCGCCGCCAGTCGATATCAAGTTTGAATTGTGCAGCATCTTCCAGCCCACTTGGGCGAAGCGAGGCGATCAGCGGACTTTGGGCCGCAGCGCCAAGCAGTTGGTTGCGCGCATCCAGAAGCTGTTCGTGGGTCTGCCCGCCCCGCGCCTGAAGGTAGAAATCAAATCCGGACACGTTGCCCAGTTCGATGACAGACGGCGGCACGACCGGGAACACCTGCGCATCCTTGATCTGGCTGAAGGCCCCGAATGCCCGCCCCGCCAGCGCCTTCGCGCTGAGGTTCGGGGTGGTGCGTTCTTCCCAATCCTTGAGACGGACAAAGACCAGACCAAGGTTCTGCCCCTGCCCCGCAAAGCTGAAGCCGACAACGCCAAAGACCGATTGGACCATGTCGCCTTCCTGATCCAGATAGTAATCCTCGACCTGCTTGATCACATCCAGCGTACGTTCGGCGGTGGCCCCCGTCGGGGTCTGAACCAGCGTAAAGAGAATGCCCTGATCCTCGTCCGGCAGGAAGCCTTGTGGTGTGCGCAGGAACAGCGCGCCCATCGCGGCGATGATTGCCAGATAGAAGATACCGCTGATGAACGGATGCCGCACGATCCCGCCGACAAGGCCGGCATAACCGCCGCGCAGCTTGTCAAACCCGGTGTTGAACCACTTGAACGGCCCGCGCTTTTGCTCGTGTTTCTTCGCCTTGAGCATTGTCGCGCAGAGCGCGGGGGTCAGCGTCAGCGCCACCACCACCGACAGCGTCATCGCCGAGATGATCGTAACCGCAAACTGCTTGTAGATCACACCCGTAGAGCCGGGAAAGAACGCGACCGGAACAAACACGGCGGACAGCACGACGGCAATACCCACCAGCGCGCCGGTGATCTGGTCCATCGACTTGCGCGTCGCCTCGACCGGGCCAAGGCCCTCCTGCTCCATGATCCGCTCGACGTTTTCGACAACGACAATCGCATCATCCACAAGCAGGCCGATCGCCAGCACCATCGCCAGCATCGTCAGCGTATTGATCGAAAACCCCAATACGGCCATCACGCCGAAGGTGCCCAGCAACACGACGGGGACCGCCAGTGTCGGGATCAAGGTTGCGCGGAAGTTCTGGAGGAACAAATACATCACAAGGAATACAAGAATGATCGCCTCGATCAGGGTCTTGATCACCTCTTCGATCGAGATCGTGACAAAGGGCGTCGTGTCGAATGGCACGACATAGGTCACGCCTTCGGGGAAGAACTGTGCCAGTTCCTCCATCCGGCTCTCTACCGCACTTGCGGTATCCAGCGCGTTGGCACCGGGTGCCAGACTGATCGCCATACCCGTCGACGGGTTGCGGTTGAAACGCGATACGGTGGCATAGCTTTCCGCGCCAATCTCGACCCGGGCCACATCATTGACCAGCACCAGCCCGCCGTCGGTTTCAGCGCGCAGAACGATCTGGCGGAAGTCCTCGGGTGTGCGCAGCAAGGATTGCGCCGTGATCGTCGCCGAAAGCTGCTGACCCTCGACCGAGGGGCGCGACCCGAAGGCCCCGGCCGATATCTGCGCGTTCTCTGCGGATACGGCCGCAACCACATCCGACGGGGTCAGTTCGAACGCCGCCAGCTTGGCCGGGTCCAGCCAGATGCGCATGGCGTATTGCGCACCAAAGACCCGCACGCTGCCGACACCTTCGACCCGGCTGAGTTCATTAACAAGGTTGGTGGACAGGTAATCGCCAAGGTCGGTTGCATCCAGCTTACCATCCTCGGAGATAAGCGAGATCACCATCAAGAAGCCGGCAGACGATTTTTGAACCGTTACGCCCTGCCGCTGCACGGTTTCGGGCAGCAAAGCGGTCGCCTGCGCCAACTTGTTCTGCACCTGCACTTGGGCAATGTCGGGGTCGGTCCCGGTCTCGAATGTCAGGGTCACGCTGGCGCTGCCCGACGACGTCGAACTGGACGAGATATAGCGCAACCCGTCCAGCCCCGTCATCTGCTGTTCGATCACCTGCGTGACGGTATTTGCAACCGTATCGGCTGAGGCCCCAGGATAGACGGCGCTGACCGAAACGGTCGGCGGCGCGATCTGCGGGTATTGCGCGACGGGAAGCGACAGGATGGAAAGCACCCCGACGCCCATGATGAAGATCGCGATGACCCAGGCAAAAATCGGGCGGTCGATGAAAAAGCGGGCCATGGATATTCCGGTTCTGAATTATTCGGTTTTTGTGTCGGACGGCTCTGTCGCCGCAGGTTCTGCCGACGCATCGGCGACTGCGGCATTTCCGTCAGTCGTTGTTGCGGCAACCTGTTCTTCGGGCGTTACCGTCGCGCCGGGGCTGGCCTTTTGCAGGCCCACGGTCACGATCCGGTCGCCGGGGTTCAGCCCTTCGCTGACCACCCAGTCGCTGCCCATATCCTGCAGGACTGTCAGCGGCCGCGCCTCGACCACGTTTTCCGCGCCCACGACCATCGCGATGGGCTGTCCACGCCGGTTCCGGCTTACCGCTTCCTGAGGAATGACAAACACATCCTGCGCGGTGCGGGTCGGCATTTCGACCTGCACGTACATTCCGGGAAGCAGCAGCTTGCCGGGATTGTCGAACGACATCCGCAGCACCACGACGCCGGTCTGTTCGTTCACGTCGGGTTCTGCCGCAGTAAGGGTGCCGGTCTGGTCGTAGAGGCTGCCGTCGGCAAGCGTCAAAGTGACCCGCTGCATGGTGTCGCCAATCCGTTCGCCCATGTTGCCGCGCCGCCACTCAATGATTTCGGCGGCCGATTGCGTCACGTCCACGTAAACGGTGTCGATGTTGCGGATCACCGCCATCGGGCTGGCCTGGCTTGCGGTCACCAAAGCACCCTGACTGGCCAAGGAACGACCAATCTCACCCGACAGACGCGCCGTGATTTCGGTTCGGTCCAGTTCGATCTGGGCGGCGTTTCGCTGCGCCTGCGCGGCCTGAAGACTGGCCAGTGCCGCGTCCCGTCCTGCAATGGCAGTATCAAGCGATGCCGTGCTGGCAACATTCCGCGAGGCAAGCTCCTGCTGCCGCGCTTCCTCTTTCTGGGCGGCGTCCAGCTGCGCCTGCGCTTGCGCCACCGCCGCATCTGCCTGTGCCACAGCGGCCTCGTAGCTGGCCGGGTCGATCTTATAAAGCACATCGCCCGCCTTTACGGACCCGCCCTCCTGAAACAACCGTTCGATGACGATGCCCGCAACCTGCGGGCGCACCTCTGCCATGGCGGATGCCACGACCCGGCCCGGCAGGGTTGTCGTCAGGGTCACGTCCTGAGGCTGGAGCGTCGCCACAGTGACGGCTGGCGGTGGACGCCCTTGCTGTTGGGCCGCCGCCGGAAAGGCAAGACAGGCAAGCATAAGGCAAAGAAACGGCAGACGCCGGGTGGGGTAAATCGAATGCATGGTTTGAAGGTCCCGTCAGGCGATATGGATGACAAACTGGAAGGGCGTATTAATTACGGCAGCGCTGCAAAACATCATGAACGGCTCATTACCGTATCTGGCCCGGCTTTCATCAGAATTCCGGAGCGGTCCAAGTTGATCATGAAGTTCATCGGTGCAATGCAATTTACTAAGTTAGGCTTATTACATCGGTTACATATTTTGTGCCGCCCAGATGTCAATCCTGTCCCGATCAACTTCTTGAAGCTGGCATGACAAGCATCACTGGATTGCCTTTTTATGCGGCGCAATCCGACGTCCGTCCGGATTCACGACAAATTTGCCTGTGTAACGAAAGAAGCGTTAGCCCCTACCGGAACACGCCCTGTGCCCCGATCGACATCTTGGGCTTGGCGGCCGGTGCCGCCTTTGGTGTCGCCGGTGCGCGGTTTGTCGTGGTGGTGCGGCGGGTGGTCGTGGCCCGTTTCGGTGCAGATGACGTGGCCCTTGGAGCCACTGCCGCCGCAGCGGGCGTTGGGCAGGCGACGTCGCCATTCAGGATGATCGACCGGAACAGGCTGTTTGTCGGCGCGGGATCATCCCATTCCACAGAGGCAAGTTGACTGAAATATTCGTCCACTGACCCGCGCGACCCCCGGCCCCACGCGCCATCGACACCCGCACGATAGCAATTCATCCGCTTCAGTTCGGTTTGCAGCACGCGGTTCAACTGGTCGGGATCGGGATCGATATGACCTTCTTCGACAAGCCGGCGGAAAAGATCTGGGTTGTCTGCGCGCAATGCCTCGCGCGCAGCCAGATCGTCCAATGCGAAAATGATCTGCTCGACCGTTGCAGGCAAAAGCCTTTCGACGCCGAAGGTTTTTTCCTGGCCCGGCGCGATCAGCCCCAGAATGATCGACGGTTTCGGCAAGGTTCCGGTCTGGCGCACGGCCGCCCGCGTCACGGTCGCGGATTCAATCAGGACGCTGTTGAAAACGGGCGCTTGCCCCGCGACCGGCATCGCCGCAAGGATCAGTTGATCCCCCTCTTCGGCCAGTTCAATCCCGATCGGCTGGATATCGAGCCCTTGCGCAGACGCCCCGATTGCCCCCAAAGGGCCAAGGATCAGTCCGAACAAAAAGCTTTTGCGAAACCCGCTCATCAATTAACGTCCCGGTAAATAACGTCGCTTGACGAAACTCTACCCGCTGGGACAGACGTGCCGCAAGCAATTCATCTTCGACAAAGGCATCCTAGAGGGTGGACCGCTAAAATTCCTTTTATATTTAAGCCGCTCACACCTACCATAATTGGTCACCGGCGCGGGAAACGGCACAAAATCAGCGTCAGTGTTGCTTAAAATCTGCAGGATGCGGCAGTTTTTCGCTTGTTGAGGTGAAATTAGTCAAACTTCATGCTATGTATATAAGGATCAAAGCAAGGTAGGCTGATTCTATGAAAAGTACATTTGCGCTCTCATTATCGCTCGTCGCTTTTTCCGGCGGTGCAGGCCTTGGCCTTTCTGCCTACCATGACTTCTCGACATCGGTACAATCCGCATCGCTCGAGCAGCCTGAAATCATCAACGATGGATCCTCCGGCTTTGTCATTCCGAATTATGTTCCGGCCATCAATGCTTCGATGTCGGCATCGGTCCTTGCGGCACCGACACGCCCTGCAGTGTTCAAGACGCCAGACTTGAGCTCGCAAACTGAACAACCCACGCTCGCCGCCCTTACCGGTCCAGCGGTGGATGCAGAAACGATCGCCCCCTTGGCCGCCCCGAAAAAGAGCTTCGTCAAGCAGGAGAGCGCACCGAAATTCATCCGGCAGGCCAAACCACAGGCAGCAAGCGCGTCAACCGTTGCTGCATCCGGACCTCAGGCCTTCAACGATTTTGAAGAATTCGTTCCGAAAAACGCCCCTAAATACGTGGTTGGCGTTTACCGCTAAGCGGTTCCTCCGTCGCGCAGTCGTCGGGGGTTTTATTGAATTCACAGTTGACAGGCCCAAGACCAATACCGCTAATGTATAGATAAATTTAAAACATACATTTGCGAGGGTGCATGGGGAAATTCACATCAACCGCGGCCGCTTCACTTTTTCTTTCGGCGTCAATGGCCTTTGCACAGAACGCCGAACCCAGTATATCATTGGAATTGAACCGTACCATCCAGTCTTCGGAAGGTGTTTGCCAGGTCGTTTTCTTCGGTGAAAACGGTCTGGATCAGGACTTTGAAGAAGTCACCTGGCGGCTTGCCGTTTTCGGCGCAGACGGTGTGTTTCGCAACCTTCTCGCCTTGCCCTTGGGATCGCTTAGCGCGGGCAAGCGGCGGGTGGTTCAATACAACCTTCCCTCAAATTGCGCAGACTTGTCCGAAATCATCGTAAATGACGTGGCCAGTTGCATCATCGCCGATGGTGGCTCTGACGAGAGCGATGTATGTCTGTCCAAGTTGATCGTGACATCGCGCACCGATATTGCCTTTGGCCTGTAATCCAAGCTCCAAACAGGAACTGTCATGACCATTTTTGACCTCGCTACCCTTACTGTCTACGGGCTTCTTGGCTTGCTGTCGCTCGTTGCCTTGGGCATCGGCCTGTACAAGACCGGCCAATTCGCACGGATGGGCGTGGGGAAACGCAATCAGGCGGAAAAGATCCTTGATGACTGGCTGAACGGCCGCGTCGATGACGCAATCAGCGAAGCGGGCAAACGCAAATCGGTTCTGTCCCGCATCCTTCAGGCCGTATTTTCGGGCATTCAGGCGCGTCCCACCGACGTCAGCTATGCTGAGGAACTGAGCCGCCAAACCGCGATGATCGAACTTGCCACGATGAGCGAACGGATGCGTGCCCTGGACATGGTCGTGCAGGCAGCCCCGATGTTGGGCCTGCTTGGCACCGTCGTCGGCATGATCGATGCGTTTTCGGTGCTGGCCGTTACCGAAGGTGCCGTTGACCCGACGACCCTCGCGGGCGGTATCTACGTCGCCTTGACCACCACTGCCGCCGGTCTCGTGCTCGCGCTTTTCGCCTTCTTTCTTGCCACATGGCTCGAAGGGCGGATCGACCGCGAACGCAACATGATCGAGGCCCTCATGTCTGCCGCGATCCACGGGCGGGTTGATCCGAACGCGGCGAAATAATCGGGGCCGCATCGCATGGCCTCTAAAAAAGTCCCGCTGCCGGAACGCAAACGCAGCTACCGATTTGTTTTGACCCCATTGGCGGATGCCATGTTTCAGCTGTTGATCTTCTTCATGCTGTCGACAAGCCTGACGCCCTATTCGCTGATCACGCTGAAAACCGCGTCCGCCGCAGCCCCTGACCCGAACGATGACCAGACCGCCGGTGCCGGCATAGACGAGACGAAGCCAGCGCCGCCGCCGCGTTCCGACACTGTGGATGTCACGCTTTGGACGATCAGCAACGGGTCGGTCCGCACGGCAGGACAGGATTACGACATCACGCAACTCGGGTCCTTGGCTGACGCCATCGGCAGCCAGGACACCCCTGGCCAGGTCGTTCTGATCGTCGGCGATACCGCGCGCGTCCAGGACGTTGCCCAAGCGCTGGAGGCGCTTGAAGGTGCCAATGTCGCCGGTGTCCAAATCACCCGCGAAGGGGCCTGATATGCAGTCGCGCCTTCCTCAACGCCGCAAGGGTGCGCAATTCGACAGCTCGCTGGCGATCATCAACATCGTGCTTCTGCTCATCTTTTTCTTCATCACCACCGGTTCGCTGATGAGCTCGAGAACAGTCGAGGTAAGCTTGCCGGAAACCACCCGCCTGCCGCTTGACCTGTTGCCCGATCCCCTGCTGATCATCCAGGCCGACGGCGCAATGTTGCTTGACGGTGAGGTCATTGAAAAAGGGGCCTTGGCCGACGCCCTGATCGACAGCCCCACGGTGCATGTCCTGACCGACCGGGAAATGACGGCAGCGAACCTCTTGACCATCCTTGACGAAGAAGCCCTGATCGCGGTCGAAGTCCGGCTTGTCACCCTCCACCTCAATGCGGGGGGCGATGAGGAATGAGCTTTCTACCGCACGCTGACGCAAAAGGGCTGGCATGGTACGGTTCGATGACCGCATCGGCGGCCACTCATGCCGGGGTCATTGCCTTTTTCATGCTGTCGGGGGCGGTCGCGTTTCTGCCTGATCCGGTGGAATCCGAACGGCCCGAGCCCGAGTTTGCCGTCAGTCTGGAAATTCTGGATGCCGAGATCGTGGGCGAAACCGATGTGATCGACGAAAGCATGCTGATCCCGCCGGATGCGATCCCGCTGGAACCGGATACCCGGACCGAAGCAGAACTGCCTGACAGCCTGACGGCACTGGACCCGGATCAGGAAGCGCTCGCGCCCGATGACACTGCCCTTGCGCCAGAGCAAGACGTCACCCAGCCGGATGATCTTGCGCTGACGGAACCGGATGTCACCGAACCGGAAGCCATAGAACCCGAGGCGGCTGAACCCGAACCAGTGGAGCCGGAGGTGGTCGAACAGCGGCCGATCGAACCAGAGCCCGCCCCGCAAGAGGTCGCAGCATTGCAGCCGGAAGAAACGGTGATTGCACCTGTGCCAGAGCCGGAACCAGCCCCCCTGCCCCTTCCGACAGTCGCTGAACCCGAACCCGAAACACCGTCGCTGCTCGCGATCGAGGGGATCAGCCCGATTGACGACACGGTGTTGAACCCCTTGGCCGAAAGCCGTGGCGGCCTTGTTGCCGATGTCGGGCCGGAGCAGGACAGCGCCCTGCTGCTAACCCCCGAAGCCTCGCCCGAGCCTGATGTTCTCGCTCTTTTGACGCCTGAACCGGTGCCGGAAATTCCGCTCGACACGCCAGCCGTCGCCGCGCCGGAACCCGTTGTGCTGCCCGAACCCGAAGCCACCCCGCCGGAAACAACCGAGCCAGAAGCGACCGCACCAGAAGCGGACGAAACACCGGCAGCCTCCCCTCCCCCGGCACCGCGCGCGTTGCCCAATCCGACAGCCTCGGATATCGCCATCGGTCAGTTGCTGCGTCGCATCCGCGCATTGCCGCAAACCCAATGCACGCTGATCCTGCCGCGACGGGCAAGTGGAAATCCAGGCGCTGGCATCTCTCTGATCGGGACAGATCTGGACGTTCTGGATGATCTGGCAGAACGCGTGACGGCAAACCTCGGCTTCGAGCCAGTGCAAACCCGAGAAGAGATCGACCCCCGCCAATGCGCCACGCTTGATATTCTGCGTCAGGCCGAAAGTTATCCTGCCAGCCGCATCGGCCTGGCCCTGGAAAGCACGTCTCTCGCAAGCGGGGACACGCTGAACGGCCGTGTTATCGGCGCGGGCGGGCTGTTCGTGACGCTGTTGCTGATTGATGACAATGGCGTCGTGCAGGACATGACACCCTTCGTTCGTCTTGAAGATGATGTACCGGTATTTGCCGCCCCCGTCGCACGGTCGGGGCCAGTGCGTGCCACCCGTCAAATCCTGCTCGCCTTGGGGACGCAGGCCGCTCCCCTGGATATCGAAGCCCGCATCGGGAATGTTTCGCAAACCGTCTTCGCGCCAATCCCCGGTGATACCCTGCGCAACATGGTATTCGGGGTCGCGACCTTCGACGTCCGTTGATCGGGCGCTGATCAGGCGCTTATCGGGACGCTGGTTTTCAGCCCATTCCGCTGCCGTAAACACAGGGATGCGCCCCGCACGAGGCGCATTTATCCTTATCGCGTCAGCTCGAGAAAGGCGACATCCGCCGCCCCCTGCCCGTCGGTTGCAAGCTCGCGGGTCATCAACGGCAGGATGTCAGAGGCTTGCGTTCCGTCCCGCATGGCACCAGCGCGTACCAACGGGCTGTCTGACGCCGTGGCCACCAGCATATAGATACCCGGTGCCGCCGAGGGCAGCCGGAATGCAAACCGCCGCTCGTCCCCGATGGCGTCATCGAACTGCCGCATCAGGGAAAAGACCTGCCCGTTCGGATCAACAAGCGCCAGCCAGTTTTGCCGTCCCGCACTGCCATGCAAGGTGCCTTGCACCCCTTCGGACCGCGAAAGCGTGCTTTGCGTCAGGGAAAGTTCGACCCCGCCGCCGTTGGTGCCCTGAAGGCTGCGTGCAAAATCAAGCACGGCACATTGCGGTGCCGTCACATTGCGCGGCACGACATCGGGCGTACTGCCAAATGCGGCCCCATACGCGTCGCCAATGCCCTGCAAGGGCGTCAGGTTCTGGGCAAACCCTTCGATCAGACCCGCCACATCCCCGTGTGTCCGGCGCGCGGCATAGGCGCAGTCCTGCGGCACGGTTTCCGCCAGAAACGTGGCGCGGCTGCCCACCGTACGCTCAAGCCCGGCGGCGACTGGATCAGACGCTGTGCTGCCGCCATCAGTGCTGCCACCGGCCATGAAATCACCGGCGAAAAACACCGCAGCCCCGCCAACTGCCGCCAACCCGGCGACCATCAGTGTCGCGACAAGCCCGCGACTGGACTTTGCCGGAAGATCAGGCAAACGCGTGGGTGCCATGGTGCGCGGTGAACTGGTCTGCCCCCCGGTGCTGGTCGACGCGAATGGCACCGCTTGCAAACCGGGCACGGACCGGTCCTGCGCCGTCTCCGTTACGGGCATCGTCAAACGCGACCGCGTCGTCATGCCCTCTCCGTCCATCATGGCGCGCAGCTCATCCTTGACCTCGGTCATGCCGGACATGCGCAGCTTGGGGTCGGGCTGCAACATCGCGTGCAGCATCGGCTGGAATTCCTCGGGCACCATGCTGATGTCAGGCACGCTCATCCGCAGCTGCACCGCTTCGGCAAAGTTGCCACCCATGTTGTAGGGCTTGCCCATCAGCATCGCGATCATCAGCAGACCCAGCGAATAGACATCGCTGGGGCCCTCGGCCTGTCCCCCGAACGATCCCAGCTGTTCGGGCGATACATATTTCAGCTTGCCCGCAAATTCGTTGCCGATGGTGACGTCCTTGACGGTCGACGACCGCGAGATTCCGAAGTCGATCAACACCGCCTTGCCGATATCGCCGTCTTGCAGCATCACGTTATCCGGCGACAGATCGCGGTGCACCACGCCGATGCTATGCGCCCGTTCCAGCCCGTCGGCCAACCGCATGGTCAGCTTGATGACATCGCTCCGCTTCAGCGGGCCACCTTCTTTCAGCGTGTCCGACAGTTTGGTGCCTTGAATGAACCCCATGACCAGCGCGTGAAAGCTCAGGTTCTCATCCGGCGGCACATAGGCAAAATAGCGGACGATCGCGTCATGGTGCAGCTGGCGCAAGACGCGCGCCTCGCGGCGGAACATGTCGGCAACCTTGGTGTCCTCTGCCATCTCGGGCAGAATGACCTTGATCGCTACGGATTCACCGGTGCCGATCTCCTCGCCGCGAAACACCCGGCCCATGCCGCCCTGGTCCAGACTTTCTTCGACCCGGTACATGTTGTTGATGACCATCCCCGGTTCAAGCGAGGTGATCGGAGAGCTGACGATCCCTGCATTCGGGGCCACAACGGACGGCGTTTCCGTTACCGGGGCCGCGCTGGCCGGCTCGGGGGCCGCAGGTTCGACCGGAACGGTCTGAACTTCGCTTTGGGGCATCTCTTCAACGCTAGCGCCGGCGTCGTCTTCGGCGACAGGTGCAGGCGCGCTTGGCGTATCGCGCACGACGATGGTGCGGTCGTCATCGTCCTCGGGCACGTCTGGCGCGGGCGCAGGTGCGGCAGGCTGAGGACTGAACAGGATTGTCTTGTCATCGTCGTCTGCACCCGTGTCCGGTGTCTTGTCAGACGTCTTTTTCTCGTCGCTCATTGCAATCCTCTAAGCTCGGGATAATCGCCATCAACGGCAAATCCCGGTAAATCCAGCTGTTGGCAGCGGACCATGACAACGGAAACATTGTCTTTCCCCCCCCGCGCAAGCGCGGTGCCAACCAAATGGGCGCACATCCCCTCAAGCGGGAAATCCACACCTTCGTATAATACATCTGCCAATTCGGAGTCGTCAAAATATTCAGTCAAACCGTCGGAACACAAAAGAAAAACGTCACCATCAGCCAGCTTCCCTTCGACCATGTCACATTCGGGCAGGTCCGTCACGCCAATCGCGCGGGTAATCACGTTTTTGCGGGGCCATGCCTCTGCCTGTTCGGCGGTGATGGAACCGGCATCCAAAAGCGCCTGCACCTCGGTGTGGTCGCGGGTGACGCGGGTCAGCTTGCGGCCCCGCATCCGGTAGATGCGGCTGTCACCCGACCAGATGCAGGCGAAATGATCCTGCTGGATCAACAGCCCCACGACGGTGGCCCCGATCGTCTTCTGACCAATTTCGGCAGCATGGGCATGGATACGGGCATTGGCCTTTGTCAGCCGGTCCATGAACCGGGCCCGCAAATCCATGGCCCCTGTCGGCAGGCCGATCGTCTTCATCTGGGCCACGATCGTCTGGCTTGCGAAATCGCCCGCCGTATGTCCGCCCATCCCGTCTGCAACCACCCACAGTCCGGATTCAGGCAAGGCCAGCAAGCTGTCTTCGTTCAACTTGCGGACACGACCGACGTCCGTGCGCGTGCTGGTTTCAAAGGCCATCATGCCATCGACCGACGCCACCATCTTTGCGTTCATTTCTGCCGGCCCTCCTCAAGGCATTTCGTCCGTCACCTGACCCACGCGCAATCAGATCATGTCACTTTGGCATCGAAAGGGGCATCGCGATACCCTCTTTCCGCCCGCGATCCTGATGCGGTCAACCACCCTGCCCCTGGCCCCCCCTGTGGCTAGGCCGGTTGCCGGTCACTCCAACCGGTCGGGACAGGTGAAATCCTGCCAGATCGGATCAAGGAACGGCATCTTCGTCCCGCCTTCAACGCCAAGGGATATCCGGAACGCGTGCCACCCTGCACGGTGGGTCATGTCCACGTTGGCCCCTTCGGTCTGCACATCCCCGCCACGCCGTATCAGGTCGATCACCGACCAGGGACCAGCATCAAGCGTCAGCGTCCCGACGTCGTCCAGATCGCCGTTCACCGTCCAGACCATGCCATTGATGTTCGCAGGCCAGTCGATGACGATGCCGGGTCCGCCCGACACAAGGCGCTGCACGCCATTGCCCAGATCGACGTCCACGGACGTAACGCCTTTGGTCACGCCCCCCAGACGCAGGTTCAGCGCCATCTTGGGCACGCTTGATCCCGCCTCGAAAAGACCGGCGCGCAACGCATCCAGCTTGCCGAATTCCGCCTGCACCGATTCAGAGACCGGCAGCACGACACTGCCTTTCCCCCCATATGTCTGCCAGAAACGGTCAACCTGCCCGCCATAGCCAAAGAAAGCGCCGAAATCGGCAACAGGCAGCGGCTTTGCCGTTTCGCCCCCGAACGGGTAAAACGGCGCAATCTTCTCGTGGCACACGTCGGTAACATCACGCGTCAAAACGGTCTCTGCGCCCGCCAGCCCCGCATAGCCCGCCATGCGCCCCACCAGCGGCGGCAATGCCGCGACGCGGGTGGCCACCTCTTGCAATCTTTCGGGATCGGTCGACAGGGCGGTCAGATCCTTGATGACCGTATCGACCGGCCGCGCGCCCATGGTACCCTGCACCAGCCCAAGCCAGGGTTTGAAACCTTGCGCGATCTCCTCTGCCCGCCGCCGAAGATCAATCGAACTCAGCTGCGGCCACATGCCCTTGACAGTCCGCAGGGCATCGGACTCTTGGCCCGTATCGGGGTCAGGATCCAGAAAACGCGCCACCTGTGCTTGGGTCGCGATCACATCGGCCAAGGCGGCCAGCATGGTCACGTCGCTATTGCCTGCCACAAGGCCCAGCATCCCGTTCCATTCTGCGGCAAATTGCTGGGCGTATAGCGTATGCACGTCTTCGGTCAGGCGCGCACGCTCGGACGCGGCTGTAATTGCCTTGGCCAATACCCACGCTTCGGCGTCAACAGTTTCCTGCGCCCTGGAAAGTGCTTTCTGAAAGGTATCCCAATACCCGTCAAAGGTAAAAAGCCCGGGCAACACAAGCGTCTTGGCAGCGCGGCCATCCGTCAGGCGCAGCCTGTCCGCCTCGGCCAGCACATCGGCCAGATGCCATTGCGGCAACACTGCGGCCTCGCTGCGGGCGACGGTCAAAACCTGTACAGCCAGCGGCAGATCGAACAGTTCCTCGCGCGCGCGGTCCACCAGGGCCTTGTTCGGCTTGATCGGGGGCGAAACACGGTCGTCCAGGGCCAGCATTGCCGCCAGATGCGCATTGATCGCGCGGTAATCCTTGTCCGACCCAGAGACCTGATATTCTTCGGTCCATGCCTGCGCGAAATAGCTTTGGATCGCCAGATCATCGTCACGGCCGTTCTGTTCCTTGGCCAGCAGGATATACACCTTGAGCGCGCGGTAGGCTTCGGCGTGATCTTCCCTGATCAAGGCATCCGCCAAGCGCCGTTCGGCCAGCAGCATCATGCGCGGCCGCAACAATCGCTCAAGACTGTCCGAATACGCCTCGACTGCGGCACCGCGCAGGACATCGCGCCGCGACAGGCCAAACTGTTCCAGCGCGGTCTGCGGCCTTGGGTCGGCATAGCCGGCGGGAATGGCACGGACAGCGGCAAGGGCTGGCAACAAAGGACGCGTCGCCGCGTTTTCGATATAGCGGTTGTTCAACAGCAGATCGGCGCGCTGCGCATAGGCCTGGGTCTGCGCGTTCGCCTCGCGGACAAGGGACGCGTTGTTCCAGAAGCTGTAGCCGAAAGCGCCCGCCGCCGCGATACAGGCCGTCGCGATGGCCGTCTTGGCAAGCCCCCTGAAAATGGTGCGGCGCACCATCCGCCTGCGGTCATAGCCGACCCAGTCACGTTCGGCGAAAATGACCTTTTTCAACAGGTCGTGCAAAAAGAAACTGCGCCCACGACCGGACATGAAGGCAGGTTGCATCCCCCCTGCCCCATTGGCCGCGATCGACCCCAGGACCTGATCGATCGGCGTTCCTTCCTGGGTACCGGATGTAAAGTAGAACCCGCGCAAGATCGCCTTGGTCTGCGACGCCCCTTCGAACACACCGCGCAGAAAGCCGGTGATTTTGGGCTCAAGCATCTCCATCTGGTTCGGGAACCCGTAAATCGCGATCCGCGTGGCACTGTCCAGTTCTTCGGCCATCCGGTCGCTGACCTCGTCCGACAGACGGGTCATCAGACGGGCGTATTCATCCGGCACGGTTTGCCACGTCTGTTCCTTGCGGCTGCGGGTCTGGAACGTGACGCCCCAGACACCCCGGCGGCGGGCTTCCTCAAACCCGCCAAAGTACTGACGGAAACCGGCGATGATATCTGCCTTGGTGAAAATGACGTAGACCGGCACATGGGTGCGCAAGGTTTCATGAACCTCAGCAAGACGGGCGCGGATGGTGTCGGCATGGGCGTTCAGCTCGGCCTCTTCTGCGGTCATCAGGTCCGTGCACGAAAAGGCAAGGATGATGCCATTGATCGGCTGGTCCGACCGCGCGGCCTTGAGCTGCCCCAGGAACGCCCCCCAGCTGGCGCGGTCCGCCTGCGCGTCGCTGTCCTGCGTCGTATAGCGCCCTGCGGTATCAACCAGAACGGCGTCCTTTGCGAACCAGAAATCGCAATTCCGCGTGCCGCCGAACCCCGCGACGGATCGTGGATCGGTGCCGGGGAAATCGAGACCTGAATGCACCAGCGCCGTTGTCTTGCCGGCCCCCGGTGGGCCGATCATGACATACCACGGCAAATCATAGAGCGCGGTCGCCCCGCCTGATTTCTTCAGCTGGGCCAAAGCATCCTGCATGCGTTCCGCCAGCACTTCGCCGTCGCCGACCTGGCTGGCGACAAGGCTTTGTTCAAGTGACCGTGCCGCCCGCTTGCGCTTGCGGCGGCGCAGCACCATGGCCACCAGCAGGACCAGCAAGACCGCCCCGATCAGCCCGGCGCGCAGTTCTGGCATGGCCAGCATGTCGACGCCAAGGATCGGCAGGCCGAACCAGATCGCGGCACAAAGTGCTGCCGCACCCAGAAGGTACACAGAGGTCGACACGGCTTTGGTCAAGGTCCTCACAACCGCTGCTCCTTGAGCAAAAGAATATCGACGCGGCGGTTCCGGGATCGCGCCTCGGGGGTATCGGCCCGGACCAGAGGCTTTGACGCCCCTGCCCCCTCGACCGTCATGCGGTCAGGATCGGACATGTATTGCGCAAGCACATCGGACACAGCGGCTGCGCGGGCGGCCGACAGCTCTTCGTTGGTCTTGTACCGGCCCCGTCCGCTTAGCGGGATGTTGTCACTGTGCCCCTCGACAATGATCGAACCGGGTTCATTCTCAAGCACTGTGGCGATACGCGCGATGATCGGGCTTTCGCTGGCAAGAACAGCGGCCCCCTCGCCAAACTGCAAGGCCTCCCCCAAACGCACAGCGATAAAGTCGCCCTCTTCGCTGACAGTGGTCAGACCGGCTGCGATCTCGTCTGCCAACTGGTCGCGGACCCGATCAACCTGTCCGGTCTTGGGCGCTTCATATACGGTCACCTGCGGTTCGACCGGCACATCGGGAAGGGCAACCCGTTCAATCGCAATGGGGTCGGTCGGGTCATGCAGGGCGATGATTGCCGATTGCGCGGCTTGCGCTTCCTTTGTCAACGTCCAGGCCAGCACGCCGTAAAGCACCACCACCATCGACGCCCCGATGCCGGTGATGATCCACAACGGAACACGATGATGCCGCCGCGCACCGTTCAGCACGACGGGGGCCCAGTTGCAGGACATGTCGGGATAGGCCCGCGGCACGACGCTGCGGATCCGGTGATACAGGTCCGTCCTCAGGTTCGACAAGGCAACCTGCCCGTCGCGTGCGCTGCGGTATTGCCCCTCGAAGCCCAATCCAAGGCATACGAACATCAGCTCAAGGGTCATGGCGTGCCGGGACGGATTGCCGGACATCCGGTGCAGACGAATGAAAAACCCGACGCCCGGATTCGGGTCCGCAAAGAAATGGGCCGTCAGGCTGTGGCGCTTCCAATAGACCTGGTTCGCGCCCGGAAGGTTCTGCGCAATGTCGTCGCAGGTGGCTGCAAGCGCATAGCGGGCATCGTTTATATCCGCGTCCGAAAGCCCGGCATCCCGCGCATCTGCTTCAAATTGGGTCAGCGCGGCATGAAGATGGCGTTGCAACCTCAGCGCGTCCATCTCGACCAGCCCCGTGCGCAACAGACCCAAAAGCTCGAGCACCCCGTTCGCGGCGGCGATCATCGGGTTGGATGCGCTCCCCCCGCTGCGCGCCTGACGCCCAAGGACGTCGGACAGCGTCAGTTTCCGGGAGGCAGGCTTTGCAGGCGATACAGGGCGCGGCCCGACAATCGTGCGTTCATCGTCGCCCAATGATGTCTTGGTTTTCGACGTTGGGCGCGGACGCTGGCTGCTTGCGGTCTGGCCTGACGGCACCTGCCCTGCGGCCGGCCGGCTGCCCTTGTCAGGATTTTCTTTGTCGGACGTCATTTCGACCGCCCGGCGTGCTGCGTTGGATGCACCCGAAGAACCGGCCTTTTGTGCGGATGCGCCAACATTGTAATTCTCTCACCTAATTTCGGTTTTTACACCCCGCTCGCAGATTCCGAAAATCGCTTCGGGGCTACCAATTGCTGCTCTTTGAGCGTTACTTTGGGGGTTCGCTTTGTTTCCGTCAAGTTGCGCCATTGCCGACGTTCCATCGCCACTGTCAATACAAAGGCGCGGCGCGCGCAAATGAACAAAGTTTTACCCCCCTTACCGTGGTTGAAATACACCGGGTTGGCGGCCTTTCAAGGGGATGACGCCGTTTGCGGGGCGAATACGCTCACCACGAGCCCAATTTCGCCAAATATTCATTTATTTCAATAGGTTGGTTGGTTTTTAGGGCGCAAAACAGCTTAAGCAGCACGCTTCAGGCTTTAACAGTGATGCTACGAATTTTCGCAACCCCAAAAGCCGCAGCTTGGCAGGTTTTGTATGTTTGCAGACCGCCGCAGCGCTGGATTACCCGGTTACCCATGGGTAACACCTGATGCAGTGTTACCCATGGGTAACCGCCGGGTTACCGAATGCGCGGGCCGCCATTCAGTACTTCTTCGAAAGCGCGCACCGCGTCTTCAAGCTGCTTCTTCGGCATCGTGGCAAAGTCATACTCGCTCACCAACCGGCATTCACCCTGACGCGCGGTAACCTTCGTCTTGCCAACGAAGAACTCGAACTTCTGCTTCGGCTCCGACCTTGCTGCAGGTGCCCTGCCCTGCTTTTGCGTCACGTCGATGAACGACTTCAGCGCTTCGTTCTGCTCTTCCGCCGTGCTGCACGCGTCAAGCTTCGCACGCAATTCTTGCGCTTGCTCCGGCGCGCGCAAGGCACGCGCGACATCGACACCCAGATTGCGGGGGATCGCCTTGGGGAACTGGACGCTCTCGCCAAGCGCGCTCAGCAAGAATACGAAGCTTTTGATGTAGGACCTCTTGGTCTTGTGCAACGCGCTGTACAGCCTGCTGACCAATTCCGCCGGATCGATTTCATCAACGCTTTCGTCCTGTGCCGCCGTGATCGCAACCTGCGCCATCTCGGCAAAGGTCAGATCTTCGCGCACCACGTTTTCTTCGACCATGTCGACATAGCGCGACATGCGATCTTCGCCGCCCGCCTCGATCCGGGCAGTGATCGTGCCAAAGCGGTCGTCTTTCGTCTCGGTGAAAAGCTGCGAAAGCGCGGTGAACCGGCGCCAGCCCTTCTTCAGCTGATACCGCCCGCTTGGTCCGACATAGACTTCGACGGGTTCGCGTTGACCGCGCGCACGGATTGACGCCTTGAGCTCCTCCATCTCGTCCGACTGTGCGACCTCTTCAAGCGCGAGGCGGTCGCGCGGCAGATCATCGGTAAAGATTTCGGCAAGGGCGATCTGATACAGCACACGCCCTTGGGCCTCTGCCTCGCGGAAGGTTTTGGCGTCACTGGCGTTCTGGCGGCGCTGTTCGATCTTGGCTTCTGTCGCCTCTTGCAGGTTTTCGGCCACATCACGCACCGCAGCGCCCATCGGCCCCGGTTCGCGGGTCCGGCGTTTCACGGGTGCTGTCGCATCGACGGGCGCAAATCCGAATTTGTTCTTGCTGCTCATTCTGCCGCCTCCTTCTTGGCACCGTTCTCTTTCCATGCCGCGAGGACGGTTTCGATAAATTCGTCATAGGCCCGGTCAAAACTTTGCCGCGCCCGTTTCCACGTTTCGCGGGTCATCTGGCGATAGTCCTGTTCGTAAACCGACATCTGGAACCGGCCCGATTGTTCAACCGCGCGCGTCATCTCGATCGGGTGGGCGCAGACGTCGGCACCAAACACGTTCTTGAACGCATCCATCATGGCACTGTGCAGCGGGTTGGTGGATTCAAAGCGGGTCATCAGCAAACGGATGTCTGAAAACTGTTTCGGAAGCGTGATCCCGGCGTCCGCTGCCAGTGCGGAAAACCCTTCGGAGATATCGGCCATCGCATCGCCCAACTGGCCCAGATAGCTGGTCGTGCTGTCATATTCCCAATAGCCGGGACCCGAGGGGATATAAAGAATGTCTGCCGCGAAAGCTGCGTTCAAGGACTGGTAGCCAATGGCGGGCGGACAGTCGAAGATGATGATGTCGTATTGATCGTCCGGCAATTCATCCAGGTACCGTGCGACGCAACCAAAAAAGCTCCAGGCCTTGTGCAAGGACCGATACTGCGCAGAAGCAAATTCGACGAAGGCCGCATTGGAACAGGACGGGATGATATCGATCGTCGGCCAGCAGGTCTGCTGGATGAAATCCTGAAACCGCTGCGCACCGATGGATTGCACGTCTTCGGGCAGTTCGTCCGCGGAAGGGTAGGGGCAATCATCCGGGTCATCGTAGCTTTCCATGATCCGGTTGGCCTCGCGACACAGATCACGGCACATGATGCCCCAGACGGTATTGCCTTCCTTGACCTCGGTCAGGCCCATCGAATGGGTCAGGGTCGCCTGCGGGTCAAAGTCGATACACAGCACACGGTAGCCATCAAGTGCGGCGGCATGGGCCAGATGCTGGGCCACGACCGTCTTGCCGACACCGCCCTTGAAGTTGGAAACGGCGACACGCATCGCGCGCCCCCTTGGCCGCTCGGGCAGCAACTTGCGGCCGCGAAACCGGGCACGTCGCCGCAACTCGTTGATCTCCTCCAGACTGAACCACCGCTGACGTCCGTCTTCTTCGGTCAGACCTTGGGGCAGGGTGGAATCATCGGCCAGTTTCTTGCGCAAGGTGTCGGCCGGGACATCGAACATGAACTGGCTGATCTCCCAGATCGAGAACGGGCGCAGCGCCTTGATTTCGCCCGGCGAGAACGTCGCGCGCCGCACGGCGGCCTGTTGTTCCAAGCTGCGCTCGTTCATGGTAAGCAGGTCGTTATGGTCTCTCATCTATCTACTCGCGTTTTTTATCCTCGCATTCCCAATAACGGGATTTCGGGAATTTGGCAAAACCTAAATTTTGGATTCCCCAAAGAGACGGTCAGCGGCCTTTGCGCGTAAATCAAAGGGCTTTTCGCGATAAGGGCTGTTTTGGTGACAGATGGTCTGGGTTTTAAGGGGTTTCGGTGACAGCAGCCCCCCTATAGGGTGACATCTAACTGTCCCCCTTAACCTATTAACCTTAATCTATTCAGATTTTAGAAGAGGTTCAGGTAAATCCCGCTTTTCCCAATGGGTTGACAGAAGACGGGATTTAGCGCTTTCTAAAACACATAAACGGAATCGGCCCACAAGAGGCTGATCCGTGAGGCAATATACGATCAATCGGGCGGACAGAAACCAATGAATCCAATGCGGCTGACTGGGCCAGAAGCCAGCGTGATAAAATACGACCTGCTGACCGCGCTCAGCGTCGCAGGTCTGAACGGATCTCCCACTTTGCAGACGACGCTGATGCGGCTGATCGCGGCGGTGACAGCGCGGTACAACTGGCGCGCCGATGAACTGACCGTGG
Organism: Roseobacter sp. GAI101; assembly: GCF_000156335.1. GTDB lineage: Bacteria > Pseudomonadota > Alphaproteobacteria > Rhodobacterales > Rhodobacteraceae > Sulfitobacter. The sequence continues at coordinate 214,891 of NZ_DS999214.1, read as the reverse complement.
GCCAGCGTGATCTGGCGCGGATGTGGTCGGTGAACGAGCGGACGGTCAAACGCGAGATCAAGCGGCTGATCGACGGCAAGATCCTGATTTGCAAACGCGGCGGCGTGCGGGGCAGGGTGGCAGCCTATCAGTTGAACTATGCTGAAATTGCCAGACTGTCAGAGCATTGCTGGTCGCTTGTAGGGCCTGATTTCGATCTTCGGATGAAGGGGCGCTATCAAGGCGAAAGCCCTGTGAAGGTTGTACAGCTGAGTGATTATGCGAAACCGGCCGAAGCGGGCGGCGATGCGGCCTCAAGCGCGCCCGGCACCTGGCAACGCGCGATGGCCCGGCTTGCCAAGGAAAACGCGGACCAGTTCAATGCTTGGTTTTCGCAATTGAAATACATCGGCTTTGAAAAGGGTATTCTGCAACTGCGCGCCCCAAGCAAGTTCGCCCAGCGGTACATCGAAACCCATCTGATGCGCCCGCTTGTCACTGCTGTCGAAACGGAACTGGGGCCGGTTGCGCGGGTGGAATTCGAGGCGTAGCGCGTTATCGAAAGGCAGGATTTACTGGAGTATACCGGCAAAACGTCTTGTCTAATTTTGGCGAAGCAGCATAAATGACCGCATGAAGATATGCGCAATCACAATGGTTTACAAAGACTACTGGGCGCTATCGCAGTGGTACACCCATTACGGACGGTTGCTGGGCCCTGACAATCTATATGTCGTCGCCCATGGCCATGACGCGAAGATTGCGGAAATCTGCCCGCTGGCCAGCGTGATCACGATCCCCCGCGATATTTTTGACGGGTTCGACCGCCGGCGGGGCCAGATGTTGAACAGCTTTGCCGACGGGTTGGGCCTTTCTTACGATTGGGTGATCCGTACCGACGCGGATGAATTGATCTGTTTCGATCCAGCGATCTACCCCTCGATCAAAGAAGTCTTCGAGGCGGCATCGTCGACGGCACTTTTTGCCCTGGGGTTGAATGTTGCCGAAGTGATCGACGACAAGGTGTTGAAAGCCGGAGAGATGGCGTTGGGACACAGGTCCAAGGCGGTGTTTTCCGGGCATTACAGCAAGGCATGGGCGACCAGACGCGGCACGGCGTTGTGGCGCCACGGCATCTGGGTGGGAACCCGCAAGCTGGCATCGGCCCCGTTCGAGCTGCCAAAGGGCGTGTATCTGATGCACCTGAAATATGCCAATCTGGATGCGCTAGAGATCGCGAACCGCCACAGGACCGAGGTCGGAAATGCCGAAGGCAAAGGCCTGCCCGGTGCGGCATGGAAGGACCCCGAAAAGGATGCCGCGCGGTTTTACGCAAATCTGGCGCTGTATAAAGACCGGGCATGGGTGCAGGCACGGGACGAGGCACACGTCGCCATCGTGTCGGATCCAATGAGAGACGAAAAAGAAAACGTCCTGAGAAGCAGATCCAGGGTCTTCAAGTATCGGGTGTCGCTGCCCGCGTGGTTCAGGACACATTTCGGCGCAGATCAAGAAACCGAAGCCTGACGCCGTTTTCGGAGGCTTGCACCATAGGGTGCGGAGCCGTCTGAAACCTCGAATGATGAAGGGCAGAAAGGCCACAGCCCTAAAAATTTCTAGGTCATTTTGTTTGCATAACAATTGATCGACAAAATTTTCCGTGTTTGAGTAAGAAAATTTTAAAAAATATTTCCCGGGGATGGTTCCAATGATTTCTTTTGAAGGTCGTTTCTATCTGCGCGGCGCGCGCGCGATTGCCTTGAGCACGACTTTTCTGCTGACATTGTCGGCGTCGACCGCGATGGCGCAATCTTCTCTTGAATGGAACATCGGCCGCGCATCAGATGACACCGCGCCGGCAATCGGCGGAAATGGAACATGGGAAGTTGGCGGCGGCGCTCTTAACTGGTTGGATGCCACGGGGACGAGCGTTGACTTTGCTGATGGCGACGACGCCACATTACCTGCACCGGGCGGCTATACCCTGAATTTGGCGACCGACATCTCGGTGAATGACCTGACCTTTGCGGCGGATGGCATAACGGTTGCAGATTCCGGCGGTGCGGAAAAATTGACGATTGCCGGCGACGTTTCCGTCGATAGCGGTCTGGTCGGCACGATAACCGCAAACGTCGCCACCAGCGTAAGCAAGATCGGGGCGGGCGAGCTGAAGTTGAACGGCGGAGCAGGCGGGAACGTCGATGTTTTGGACGGAACGCTGACAATTGACAGCGGTGCCCTTTCGGGTGCCATCACGGCGAAGAACGATTCCGTCACCTTCGGCACGATCGACATTAATGGTGGCACTTTATCCGGCTCTTTAACCAACGACGGTGGGATCGTCACAATAGATGGCGGCCTGATCGCCGCTTTGACCAACACTACCAATGCAGCGTCCAGTACCACCATCACTGCCGGCCAGGTAACGGGCGCGACGACCGTCGACGGTGGCGCGCTTATCGTGAATGGCACTACGAATGGCAGCCGCGAACTTGGGGGTACCACGACAGTCAACGCAGGCACGTTTACGCTGACCAAGGGCGATATCGATGCACTCGTCAACAGCGCGGCAACGGACGGCACCACGGATATCACGGTGACGGCTGGCAATGTGGCCAGCCTGACGAACACATCGGGCGAGACTTTGCTGAACGGCGGCACGGTCGCGGGCACCACCACGGTGACGACAGGCACGGTAACTGTCGCTGGCGGAACGATGAGCGGGAATACCACCGTCGATGCGACCGGGGTGCTTGACCTGAACAGCGGCTCTGTCGCAACCGTGTCGAACGGTGGTACGGTCGACATTTCGGGGGGCACGATTTCCGGTCTTGTGACCAACACCGGCACCGTCAATGCGGGCGGTGGTCAATTGAGCGGCGGGCTGACCGCTGACGGCATCATCAACGCCAACGGCAATACCACGACAATTGCGCTGTCTTATACCAACGTCAACGGTATCACGAACACCGGTAATAGCACGTCCACGCTTAGTTTCGGGGACACCTTTGAAAACACCGGCGCGGTCAACGCCGGCACTGGTGCGGTAACCATTCAGGCGAACAACATCACAATCGGTGCCGGTAACACGGTCACGGGCGACGTCACGTTCGACGGCGCGGTTGCAGGCAGTGGTGATCTTGATGGAGCCGATATCACCGGTACAGTCGATATCGATGACGGCGATGCCTTGACGAATATCGGGACCTTCACGAACGATGGTCTGTCAGAGATCGGTGCGGGGGGCGCGGGTGCCAGCCTAAGCGCCTCTGCGATCACCAACCAAGATGGTGCGACGATCAACGTCAACGCCAATTCGACGCTGACGGGGACGGGGAACACCACCAATAACTCGGGTATCGTCAACGTTTTTGGCGGCGGCTCGTTGGTTGAAACGACCGGCAATTACAACAACCTGTCGACAGGTATCGTGAACTTCAACGATGCGGGTGCCAAGACTTTCGACGTTCAAACCGGGGTCATCACCAATGAAGGCGCTTTGAACTTCAACGCCGGCACAACGACGGTGAATTCGGCTGGCGGTGCCATCCAGAACAATGCAGGCGGCACGATCAACGTTGACAATGGCGCGACGATGGACGCGACGGGGGATACGATTGTCAGTGATGGTGCCGGTGCCATCATAACCGTTGACGGGACGCTAACGGTCACGTCGGTGACCAACCAGAATGGCGCGCAGTTGATCGTCAACGATGATGCCGGCGTGCTTACCACGGGCGTCATCAACGGTGCGGTGATCAACAGCGCCGATTTCGATCTGGATGGTGGTAGCGTGGGCAGCCTTGAGAATAACGGTGGCACGGCTGATCTGAATGGGGGTTCTATCACAGGCACCACCACGGTGGCCGACGGCACGGTGACGAACGCGGGTGCGACGCTGACCGGACAGACCAGCACCTCGGGGACGGGGACATTCACGCAGACGGCGGGGACCTCGGGCGCGGTGCAGAACAGCGGCGGGACGGTGAACCTCGACGGTGGCACGGCGGCGAGCCTTGAGAACACGGCGACGGCGGGCACCAGCACGGTGACCGACGGGCAGGTGACCGGCACGACGACAATCGCGGGCGGGTCGGTCGTGGTAAACGGCACGACGGGCGGGGCGGTTGAACTGGCGGGCACAACGACGCTGACCGACGGGACGCTGACGCTGACCGCGGGCGACGTGGCGGGGCTGGTGAACCAGGGTACCACCGGCGGCGCGACCGAGATCACGGTCACTGCGGGCAACGTGGCCAGCCTGACGAACACGAGCGGTGAAACGCTGCTGAATGGCGGCACGGTCGCGGGCACCACCACGGTGGCCGACGGCACGGTGACGAACGCGGGTGCGACGCTGACCGGACAGACCAGCACCTCGGGGACGGGGACATTCACGCAGACGGCGGGGACCTCGGGCGCGGTGCAGAACAGCGGCGGGACGGTGAACCTCGACGGTGGCACGGCGGCGAGCCTTGAGAACACGGCGACGGCGGGCACCAGCACGGTGACCGACGGGCAGGTGACCGGCACGACGACAATCGCGGGCGGGTCGGTCGTGGTAAACGGCACGACGGGCGGGGCGGTTGAACTGGCGGGCACAACGACGCTGACCGACGGGACGCTGACGCTGACCGCGGGCGACGTGGCGGGGCTGGTGAACCAGGGTACCACCGGCGGCGCGACCGAGATCACGGTCACTGCGGGCAACGTGGCCAGCCTGACGAACACGAGCGGTGAAACGCTGCTGAATGGCGGCACGGTCGCGGGCACCACCACGGTGGCCGACGGCACGGTGACGAACGCGGGTGCGACGCTGACCGGACAGACCAGCACCTCGGGAACGGGGACATTCACGCAGACGGCGGGTGCGGCCAACGGCGGGATCGCGAATGACGGCGGGACCGTTAACCTTAACGGCGGTACGACAACCAGCTTTGCCGGAAACAGCGGTGACAGCTTTATGACCGGCGGGACGATCACTGGGCCGACCACGATTGACGGCGGGTCCTTCAGCCTGAGCGGTGGGACCATCGGGAATGTGACCAACAACGCGACCTTCAACATCGGGTCAACCGTCACTGGCAACTTCACCAACACGGGGACCTTGAATGCCACGGGCACGACGGGCGTGATTACCGGTAATCTGTCTGCGGCATCCGGTACCCTCAACATGCAGAACGGCGACCCGACCAGTTTGCTTACCATCAATGGCGATGCTGATCTGAACGGGGTGGTTCAGCTGGATGTGGACCTGAGTGACGGATCGACGCAGTCTGATACGATTGCGGTTGGTGGCGCGCTTTCCGGCAACATCATATTGGCCTTTACCAATGTCGGCACCGAAGGCGATATTTCGGACATCGACATCTTCACCTACGGAACAACCAACACGCTGAGTTTCAGCAGCATCACAGGCCTTCCCGATACGGCGGCATTTGAATATTTCGTTCAGGACAACGGGGCGGGATCGGTGCTGTTGCAAAGCCGGATCAACACCGGGATCACGAACCTTGCTGCGACTGTCGGGTTGACCCAGACGCTTGTGGACGCGGTGATCAACCGGCCTACCAGCCCGTTCGTGAGCGACTTTGCCGGCGATAAATCCGTCGATCCTTGCGGGGCAGGGACTTGGGCGCGGATGACGGGCGGTAGCGCCGATGTGGACGGGTCCTTCTCGGATCAGACCACGGGCCAAAGCGGTACATCGCCGGTGTCCCTGAACTACAGCGGTCTACAGCTGGGGGGCGATTTCGCCTGCTTTGACGGTCATTATGACGGATGGGATCTGGCGTTCGGTGGCCTTTTGGGTGTGAACCAAGGCAGCACAAGCAACAATGTTTTTGCTATCGATCCGAACACCGGTGCCGCAACGACCCAATTGCTGAGCTTCACGGAAACCGACATTCTGCAGCGGTACGCAGGTGTCTACATGACCGCCGCGCGCGGACGGTTCTTTGGTGACCTGCAATATCGCTACGAGGCGACCAGGTTCAGTTCGACCAACTTCGAAGTGGTCGCGAACCGTGGTTTTGACCTGACGGACGAGAAATATGACAACCGCGGTCAGACGCTTTCGGGCGCGGTCGGATATTCCTGGCCGGTCGGGGATGTCCCGGGGCTAAGCTTTGTCTCGTCGGCGGGCTTTGCCTTTACCAACAACGAGACTGATACGATCGACCTTGGCACCGACGGCACATTGACGCTGAAAAATAGCAAGAGCCGCATCGGTTTCATCAGTGGCACACTGGCCAAGTCCAAATTGCTTGATGATGAAGTCAGTATCCTGAGCTATTTCGGGACAGCGACTCTGTACAACGACTTCGGGTCCGATCGCGAAGCTGTCTTTACCTCACCGACAGGCACGACGCGGGACCTCAAAATCTCGAATGTGGGGTCCTATGGTGAGGTGAGTGCCGGTCTCAACTATGTCCGGTTGCTGAGCCCCAATGACGCAGGAGGGGCACGCCAGTTGAACGCTGCCATTCGGGTCGATGCCCGTGTGGGCAAAGATATCGACAGCTATGCATTGACCGGTCAGCTTAGGCTTCAGTTCTAAAGCGGTCTGCTGAAAGAGAGAAACGAACGGGCGTGGCGAAAGCTGCGCCCGTTCCTTTGTCTAGAGGTTCTCAAGCGCCTCGGAATAGCGTTTTGCGAAGGCATCGATGAACGCGTCCAGCATGCCGTTCTCGCCTTGATTGGCGCGGGTTTTCCACCGCTTGTTATATTCTTCCCAGCATTTGCGCGCCCCGCTGCCAAGCACGCCACCACCCGAACTTCCTGTCGCGCTTTCGATGTCGGTCGGGGCCAGTCCGGTCAGGATATCAGCCATCGCGGGTTGAACCGCGGCCATCATCGCAGCCTGATGTTTGCGGATATCGGTGAGGGCATTTTCAAATCCGTCCGCACCTGTCTGATACCCGCTGCGGGGTACAACAAAAAGCGCCTCGAACGCCTCTTCGGGATCAAGCATGAATTTCATCGGGTTATTGCCGTTTGAAATCCGCATGGTTCGGTCTTCTTGGGCGACAAACAGTTTTACCGCAGACCGGTCTTGCAGCATCTGCATCATTTCGCGGGTCCCGAGGCGGGCGCATGCCCCAAGGATGCGGCCCAGTTCATGCAGCGGAATCTCAAGATTTTCGGTGCCCTCGATGCCTGCACCTTCAAGAAACCCCCTTAGGAAGTCATCGCCGGCTGACGCGGGTACCGGGCGCTGCGCGGCAGTCTGGTCAACGGCCGGTGCAGCATCAATTTCCCTCGGTGCCGGAGGAGGAGACGCAGGTACGTCTACAGGATCAATGCGCGGTTGCTTCGGGGGCAGATCACCCTCCGAGAAGGGGGACGCGTCATCCGCTGCCCCGAATGTTTCACCCATCCCGCGGGGGGCTTGGGACAATTCGGATGAAAATTCTGCCCGATCAGAGAAGGCAGGGGGCTTTGATTCCAGATCAAAGCTTGGTTTTGGCAGATCGCGTGTGAAATCATCATCCGGTATCAAGAATTCCGCGGCATCCTGCTGCGGCTTTTCGGGGTCCTCGGGCATGACCTTTGAAGGGGGCGTTGCGGACTGATTTTCAAGCGGATCAATTTCATCTGAAATCGCGGCACCAAGGATGTCCGCAAAGGGGTCAGACAGTGCATCGTCGGGGGCCTTGGCTACAGCGGCCGGTGGGGCAGACACACCCGTTTGATCTGGAACGCCCGATTGGAACCGCGCAAAATCGGGCGTTTGGGCCGCCTGACCTGCCGTGAAATGACCATGGCCGGGAGACTGGACGTGTGATTTTGCGTCCTTGGTCAAAAAGGCCGCGCCGGGTGGGGCTTGGACGGCGCGACTGCCTTGGGCCGCGTTCGATGCGCTTTGAGGTCGAGACCGGGGGGGCTGTGTGGCCTCGTCAACGGACTCTTCCGCTTGCGTGACAGGGTCAACGATCGGCCGCAGACGGGCGTGGATCACGTAAAGACCCACGTGAATCCGGTCGCCATCGGTTAAGGGGTGCGGCCCCTCGATCCGCTGCTTGGAGCCGTTGAGGAACGTGCCGTTGGTCGACAGGTCATGCAGAATATACCTGCCGTCCTCCCAAAGAACGTCGAAATGCGTGCCGGAAATATGCCGCGTCTGATCCGGCAGGATCCAATCGTTTTCCGCCCGCCGCCCAACCTTTATGGACGTGCCAGTGCTGTTGAATGTGGCTTCCGTTTCCAGATCCTCATCCGCGTGACTTTCGATCGTAAGTGTCAGTGAGTCCATATCAAACGACTGCCCTTTGCCGGTTAAGTGGGTTGGTCGCTCCGCTAAATCAATGGACCCGGAAAAGTCCAGCGGCCTTGTCCAGAACCTGATCAAGACTGTCTTGCCGGTTCTCTGTACCGACCAGCCCGATCGCACGTAAGACCCCGGCGCTGATTGCCCGTGGTGTCCGCCATGCCGGCACCGTCACAAGGTCATTGGGTGCCAACGGCCCGCCCGACCATCCAACCGCAAGACCCAAGTAAACGATGGCTGTTTTCCGGGGCGCGAACAGGGCCCTCTCAAACGCTTTCCAACGGGCGTCGGTGCTTTGTGTCCTCAGCCACTCCTCGACCAGATTAACGATCTCCGTATCTTCTGCGGACAGTTCGCCCTGGACAGAGAGGACTGAATCCAGCCCCCATTGAACCGCAGCTTTGGGTTGTAGCGCAAACGCGGTAAAGGTCACTGCATCTTCGGGGGTTTGCGACGCGCGCAGCAGTTCAAGAAAGCTGCGGTAGCCGTCTTCATCGTCCGGGCTGCGATGCAGAAGTTCACCGCATTGAGGGACTTGGCCGAACAAATCGGTCAAACGGTCAAAGCGTATCGCGCGCGCCGGAGGCAATGTTTTTTCAGAATTCAGATCGTCCATTTAGGCCGTCATATGAGTTGCACCATAATCTTGTGAAATATAGTGCGATGAGTGCTGCCACAGGTCAATCTATTACTGTTGCTTCGACAGGCTGATTTAACTGGGTTTTTACGCTGCATGGCAGCATCTGGCGCGGCGTCTGCGACCGTGCTTGGTGGCCGTTTGGTCGCGATCAGCCTGTTGATGCAGTGCTCAACCTTCGCATGTAATGCGGGTCAGTTTGGTTTTATGATCGCATCGGCTGGCGCGTTCGTCTGGATCCAAGGCCGAACTCGAGCTCAAGTCCTTGTGCCTCCACACTTTCACTTAAAATCCGATCAATTCGTTTACCTTCTTTCTATAGCCAAACGCAATTCTTGTGATAAGATCACGCAACGTAAAGTGGTTGCCACTTTCAGAAGATTGCGCGTCGGGGGAAAATTATGGACATCGAAATGCTCCTTCAGAGTCGCGGGGAAGATGAGCCCAGCGGTGAAGATCTGGAGTATGATCCCGAGTTTACGGAGCTTGAGATTGTTGCCCAGCCGGGAGAGGAACGCCAGGTTGGCGATGAAATTCTCGCGGCCGAGGACCCGGACTACAAGGACGTGTCCGTAAAAGCCTTGAACATTCTGGAACGGAGCCATGATTTGCGCGCCGGAGTTTTCCTGGCTGAGGCGCAGTTGCGCCTTAACGGGTATGTCGGTTTCGCCAAGGCGACCTCGTATATCGCGGGCTGTCTGGAGCGGTATTGGGACACTTGCCATCCGCAGCTTGATGCCGATGACGACGATGACCCCACGATGCGGATCAACGCGGTTCTTGCGCTGACCGACGACAACCGGATCCTGCGCGGCGTGCGGCGTGCGCCGCTGACAAAAAGCAGAACGTTCGGCGCACTTTCCCTGCGCGACATTGCGGTTGCCGAGGGTGAGATAACGCCCACGTCCGACATGGATGTCGTGCCGGATGCGGGCCAGGTTTCAGCGGCATTTCAAGACACCAACGAGGACGAGCTGCGCGAAATCGCGGCTGCAGCGGCGCAGGCCCTGGCCGATATAACGGCGATCGACGCGGTGTTCGCCGAAAAGACGCCCGGTTCAGGGCCCGATCTGGACCCGCTTTTGAAATTCCTCAGGCAGGCGAACAGCAAGCTTTCCGCAGCATTAGGCGGTGAAGTCGAAGTGGCCGAGGAAGCAGAAGCCGACAGCAATCAAGGGGCCGGTGCGCGTGTCGGCGGTGGGCCTGTGGCTGGCGGTGGCGGGGGGATCAACTCTCCGACTGACGTGCAAAATGCGCTGGACCGGATCATCGGATATTATGAACGATGTGAGCCCTCTAGCCCCTTACCTTTGTTGCTTTTGCGGGCGAAAAAGCTTGTAAACGCAGATTTTTTGACCATCGTGAGGAACATGGCCCCGAGTGGCATAGAAAACGTAAACCTCATTGGTGGTTTGGAAGACGACGACGACTGATTTAGCTTTGACTCGCATTTCGAGATCATTGGAAAATATATTAATTTAACAGGAGACCAGACTGATGGCCGGGAGTTCACAGAAATTCATTGCGCGTAACCGCGCGCCACGTGTCCAAATCGAATATGATGTAGAATTGTACGGTGCGGAAAAGAAGGTTCAGCTGCCGTTTGTCATGGGTGTCATGTCCGACCTGGCCGGAAAATCCGAAGTCGCACAGCCTGCCGTTGCGGATCGAAAATTTCTCGAAATCGACGTCGATAACTTTAGCGACCGGATGAAGTCTATGGCACCGCGGACGGCGTTCACCGTGCCGAACACACTGACCGGCGAAGGCAACATGGCGGTCGATATCACGTTCCAGTCGATGGATGATTTCAGCCCGGCGGCGATTGCGAACAAGGTCGAACCGTTGAAGGAACTGCTGGATGCGCGCACGCAGCTGAGCAACCTGATGACCTATATGGACGGCAAGACCGGCGCAGAAGAGCTGATTGCGAAGATCACGCAGGACCCGACCCTACTAAAGACGCTCGCTGCCCAGCCGGCACCAAAAGCTGACAGCGAAAACCAGGAGTAAGAGATGGCCGAATCAGAAACAGAAGTCGCCTCTGGCGCAGGAGCAACGGCGTTCGGTTCCTCAGATTTTGAGAACCTGCTCAAGAAGGAATTCCGCCCCAAGTCGGACCAGGCAAAGACTGCAGTCGAACAGGCGGTAAAGACCCTTGCCGAGCAGGCCTTGGCAAACACCGCGCTGGTCAGTGACGATGCATTGCGGACCATCGAAAGCATCGTTGCTGCGATTGATAAGAAGCTGACGGAGCAGGTGAATTTGATCCTGCACCACGAAGAATTCCAGCAACTGGAATCGGCGTGGCGCGGTCTCCACTATCTCGTGAACAACTCCGAGACGGACGAGATGCTCAAGATCCGCGTCATGAACATCTCCAAAAAGGACATGCACAAGACGCTGCGCAAGTATAAGGGAACTGCCTGGGATCAATCGCCGATCTTCAAGAAGGTCTACGAAGAGGAATTCGGCCAGTTCGGCGGGGAGCCTTATGGCACCTTGGTCGCGGATTATCACTTTGACCACAGCCCGCCCGATGTCGAGCTTTTGGGCGAGATGGCCAAGATTGCCGCCGCCGCCCACGCGCCTTTGATCACAGGTGCAAATCCGACGCTGTTCCAGATGGACAGCTGGTCTGAGCTTGCCAACCCGCGTGACCTGACGAAGATTTTCCAGACCCCGGAATATGCATCGTGGCGGTCGCTGCGTGAAAGCGAGGATTCCAAATATGTCGGTCTGGCGATGCCCCGCTTCCTGGGCCGTTTGCCCTATGGGTCAAAGACCGATCCGGTCGAAGGTTTCGCCTTTGAAGAGGATACCGACGGGACGGATCACAGCAAGTATGGCTGGGTCAACGCCGCCTACGGCATGGCCGTTAACATCAACCGTTCGTTCAAGGAATATGGCTGGTGTTCGCGTATCCGCGGGATCGAAAGTGGTGGTGCGGTCGAAGGCCTGCCGACACACACGTTCCCCAGTGACGACGGGGGCGTGGATCAGAAATGCCCGACCGAAATCGCGATTTCGGATCGCCGTGAATCCGAGCTGGCCAAGAACGGCATGATGCCGTTGATTCACCGCAAGAACTCGGACATTGCGGCATTTATCGGGGCGCAATCGCTGCACAAGCCTGCGGAATACGATGATCCGGATGCGACAGCAAACGCGAACCTTGCGGCACGTCTGCCGTATCTGTTCGCCACCTGCCGCTTTGCGCATTATCTGAAATGTATCGTTCGCGACAAGGTCGGTTCTTACAAGTCGCGCGATGACATGCAGTCGTGGCTACAGGAATGGGTCAATCAATATGTTGACTTCAACTCTGCAACCTCACCGGAAGAAGTGAAGGCGCGACAGCCTCTCGCTGCTGCCGAAGTGGTGGTCGAAGAGGTCGAAGGCAACCCAGGTTATTATAGTTCAAAGTTTTTCCTGAAACCACATTACCAGTTGGAAGGTCTGTCCGTATCCTTGCGGCTCACTTCCAAGTTGCCTAGCGAGAAGGGGTAGAACCCCCGAATTTTAGACGAAAATCCAGTCACTTAACTCCATGAAAGGAATTTACCATGGCATTTGACGCATTTGCATACTTTAAAGGTTCAGACGTTGTAGGGGAAACCCAGGACGACGCGATGAAGAAGGAAAAAGCCTTCGAAATCATCAGCTTCGAAATTGGTGCTGAAAACAACATCAATATCGGGTCCATGACCTCTGGCGGTGGTGCCGGTAAGGCAACGTTCAAGGAATTCACCATCACCAAGAAGACAGACACGGCTTCTTGCGCGATGTTCTCCAAGTTGTGCGAGGGTGCACACTTTGATGATATGGTCGTCGAACTGCGCCGCTCGGGTGGTGCTGCCGGTGTGTCCGGTAAGACATTCCTGAAATGGGAATTCAAGCTGGTGATGATCCAGGACATCAGCTGGTCGGGTTCTGACGGCGATGACATCTGCGAAGAAACAGTTGTTCTTCAGTATGGTGCGATGAAAGTCACCTACACACCGCAGGACAAGCAGGGCAAAGACGGTACGCCAAAGACCGGCGAATGGAGCCGCGTTCTCAACAAAGCCAACCTGGCTGTCTGATACTGTCATCTTTGATGCCATGAAATCTGAACAAGCCTCTTAAGGGGCTTGTTCAGGCTTGCCCTATGCCCAAACAGGAGATTGACCGTGCAAGCTGATGACCTTTTGAAAGCCGGTGATCTGGATGGGGCATTGGCCGCTCTTCAGGACGACGTGCGCAAATCCTCTGCGAACCCTGCGCTGCGCATTTTTCTGTTCCAGTTGCTATGCGTCCGCGGCGATTGGAAACGTGCGATTGCACAGCTGAAATTATCCGCTGAACTGGATGCGCTGGCGACACCGATGGCGCAGACCTATCGCGAAGGGATTATCTGCGAAGTCTACCGCGAGAAAGTATTCGCCGGCGAAAAAGACCCTCTGATTTTTGGCGAACCGCAAGAGTGGATTGCGTTGATCCTGGAAGCCCTCAAATCGAATGCCGCAGGACGTCATGACGAGGCTGCAAAGACGCGGGATCTTGCCTTTGAGGCTGCACCTGCAACGTCAGGCAAGATCGACGGCGCAGCCTTCGAATGGATTGCCGATGCCGACATGCGGCTTGGCCCACTTTTGGAAATCGTTGTGAATGGCAAATACTACTGGATGCCGTTTACTGCGATCGCCCGGATTGAATTTGACGCGCCCGCCGATCTTCGGGATGCCGTCTGGACGCCGTGTACCTTGACGACAGCGAATGGCGGCGAGGTCGTCGGGTTGATCCCCACACGCTATGCCGGGACGCTTGAGCGCGGTGGGAATGCCGAAAAACTGGCCCGTGCCACCCAGTGGGAAGATCTGGGGGCCGATACATTTGCCGGGATCGGCCAACGTTTGTTCACGACCGATCTGGGCGATACCGCTTTGATGGATGTCCGTCTGCTCGAGTTCGACACCGCCGATACCCGAGCGTCCGATGCCGACGGGGCCTGATCATGTCCGATAAGATGATTGCCGAGCGCTTGCAGCCCTCTCTTCTGGACAGGCTGACGGATCATGAGCCATCAGATTTGAAGGAACGTCGCGAGACCCGCGTGATTGACCTGCGCCAGTTGCGCGACATCATCCAGCGCGATCTGTCGTGGCTGTTGAACACTGAAAATGGCAATTCACAGATCGATGCCGACCTTTATCCAAATATTGCGGCATCGACGTTGAACTATGGCGTTCAAAGCGTTTCAGGCGATTATTCGACAGCCGAAAGGGCGGAAATGATCCGGAAGTCGATACGCAGTGCCGTTCAGGTTTTCGAGCCGCGCATTCACCCCGGATCATTAGATGTGGAATTGCGCACGGGCCAGGACGAACGGCGATCGGTCGTTTCCTTTGATATTCGGGCGGATATGTGGGCGCAGCCGATGCCGATTGAATTATACTTGCGGACCCAGGTGGATGTGACCACGGGCGAGCTTCAGCTGGAAAGAGTTTCCTAGACATTCATGGATACCCGGATCTTAAAACACTACGAAGGCGAATTGGCATACATGCGCGACATGGGGGCCGAGTTTGCGCAGGCCTACCCCAAGATCGCCGCGCGATTGGGCATGGACGGCGTCGAAGTCGTCGACCCCTATGTTGAGCGATTGCTTGAAGGCGTCGCTTTTCTGTCTGCCCGTGTCCAGCTTGAGCTGGAATTGCAGTATCCGGCCCTAACGTCGCATCTGCTGGAAATTGTCTATCCCCACTATCTGTGCCCGTCGCCGTCCATGATGATCGCGAGCTTTGAACCTGACATGCAGAACGCGGCGCTTGCGGACGGATATACCATCCCGCGTCATTCCGAATTGCGCAGCGCCTTGGGCGAAGACGATAACACGGCCTGCGTTTTCCGGACTGCGGCTGACGTAAACCTGTGGCCGATCACGATCACCGAAGCCGAATATATCGATGGTCGAGGAGAGCTGGTCGCTGCTGGTGTATCGCGTGACACCGAGGCACGCGCCGGCATCCGGTTGCGGTTGAACCGGCACGGCGGGTTGCCGATTTCCGAACTGTCCATGGACAGTCTCGTGTTGTTCCTGAACGGTCAGGAGGGCAAGAACTGGGCCTTGCATGAATTGTTGAGCACCCAGGTCACCGGCCTTGTGGGGCGGTCGACGGACCGGCGGGCCGACTGGATATCAGAACTGCCCAACAGCGGTGTCATCCCAAGGGGCTACGAGCCTGAAGAGGCGCTTTTGCCGACGCCACAGCGCAGCTTTGATGGCTACAGGTTGCTTCAGGAATACTTTGCGATGCCCGAAAGGTTCCACTTTGTGGAGCTCAAGGGGCTGTCGATGGCGCTGTCGCGCTGCAAGGGGTCTGATGTCGATATCTACATCCTGCTCAGCGGCGGGGATCCTGATGTGGCACCCGGCGTGACGCCACAGGCCTTTACGTTGAACGCGGTGCCTGCAATCAACCTGTTCCACAAACGCTGCGACCGGGTTCATGTGACCAACTCGAAGGTTGACCACCATGTCGTCGCGGACCGCACCGCACCGCTCGACTATGAAATCTATGCGTTGGAGAGCGTCACTGGGGTTTCTGCGGATGGCGAAAAGGATGTGCCATTCAGACCGTTTTATTCTGCGACGGATCTGACCGCTGCGGGGGACACGCATGCCGCCTACTATACGCAAACCCGCAAGATGCGTCAGCGGTCCGAGAAAGAGCGGCTCAAGGGGGTTCGCACGTCCTATCTGGGGTCGGAAATTCATCTGTCGCTGGTCGATTCAAATCAGGCCCCCTATGATCCCAACCTTGACCAGTTGGCGATACAGGCGATGGTCACAAATCGCGACCTTCCCCTTTTGCTGCCCACCGGTGGCAACGACGTCTTTCACCTGCCTGTCGGGGGTCCGGTGGCCCATATCAAGACGCCCGTTGGTCCGACACGCCCGCGTCAGACTTTGGCCCAAGGCGACACGGCCTGGCGGCTGATTTCCCATCTCAGCCTGAATTACCTGAGTATTGCGGACAATAACGCGAAAGACAGCGCCGCTGCTTTGCGCGAACTTATCGGTATCTATACGCCTTCGGGAAACAAGGTCCTCGCGAAGCAGCTTGAGGGGCTTAACACTGTACACACGCGGCCCATCGTCCGGCGCATGGCAGACGAGGTGTTGTCGACCGCGGTGCGTGGGCTCGAGATTTCGATTACCTTTGACGAAAGCTTTTTTGAAGGGACCAGCGCCTATGCGCTTGGTGCCGTATTAGAACGATTTTTTCGAAAATATGTTTCCATCAACAGTTTTACTGAAACGGTGCTTGCCACCCAACAACGCGGAGAAATTACCCGATGGCGTCCGGAAACCGGTCTGGGGAGGATCCTCTAACCCCCCTTGAGAGGTTGGCGGACGCTCCGGAGCAATATCATATCTTTCACGCTTTCCGCGTGCTCGAAGCTGCGTTTCCCGATGCACCGCGTATCGGTGATGCACGTCGCCCCCGCGAAGATGCCATCCGTCACGGCCAGGAAGCCGAGCTGAAATTCCCGCCCTCGACATTGGCTGAATTTACGTCGCCAAAGAATGGCAAACCCGGGCGCTTGACCAATCGCTTTTTCGGTCTGTTCGGCCCGAATGGGCCTTTGCCGCTGCACTTGACGGAATACGCCCGCGAGCGGATGCGCAACCACCGCGACCCGACATTGGTGCGCTTTGCAGATATGTTGACGCACCGGATGACCACCTTGTTCTACCGTGCCTGGCGGTCTGGTCAGCCGGTGGCAAGTTTCGATCGTTCCGACAACGACGAACTCCAGAACAAGGTCGCCGCGATTGCCGGCTATCACGGTGCGCATCTGCGCAACAAAGACGAATTGCCCGATCTGGCAAAACGTCACTTTGCCGGTTTGCTTGCCCAAGGCCCGAAAAACGCCAGCGGTCTGCAATCTATCCTGCAAGCGTTCTTCGGGGCTCGTGTCGAGGTGCAGGAATTCGTGGGCTGTTGGCTAGAGCTTGAAAAAGGGGACCGCTGGCAGATGGGAGCCCCTGCACAGTTGGGGCGCACCGCGTCGATCGGGGATCGCGTGTGGACGCGGTCCGCCAAATTCCGGTTGCGCATCGGACCCCTGAGTTATGAGGATTACCAGCGGCTCTTGCCGGGGGGCAGTTCGCTTGGACGGCTGCGGGCGATTGTGCGCAACTATGTCGGGGATGCGCTGGATTGGGACGTCAATCTGGTGCTGCGCGCCCAAGACATACCGAAAGCGAAACTGGGAGAAACCGTAAGGCTGGGGCAAACCGGCTGGATCGGCGACAAAAAAATAACAAAAGACGCGGATGATCTCTTTCTGGAACCCAATTTTCAGAGCCATGCCGCACCAATAATTTGAAGGGACATATACAATGACAGAAATTAGCCGTGTCGCACTGTTCGGGAAACTCAACAGCCTTGGGTTCAAAGCAATCGAAGGGGCCACCGTGTTCTGCAAGATGCGCGGTAACCCCTATGTCGAAGTTGTCCACTGGATGCATCAAATCCTTAATAATCAAGACAGCGATATCCACCGCATCGTCCAACATTTCAATCTGGACGCGGGCAAGATCGCGACCGAGATGACCTCGGCGCTGGACAAGCTGCCGCGCGGGGCGTCGTCGGTCAGTGACCTTTCCAGCCATCTTGAGGATGTGATGGAGCGGGCTTGGGTCTGGGGGTCGCTGTTGTATTCGTCAAACCAGGTGCGCACGGGCCATTTGATCCTGGGCATGTTGGAGACCCCGAACCTCAAGAACATTCTGATGACGATCTCGCCGACCTTGGCAGGGATCAAGGCGGACGCGCTTGCAGATGATTTCCATGCCATCACGGATGGATCGCCCGAAGATGCGATGCGCCCGCAGGACGGGTCTGTCACCGGTGGCGGTGCCGAGCCAGGCGAGGCGAGCGGTGCCATGTCGCCGTCGCAGATGGGCAAACAAGAGGCGTTGGATCAGTTCTGCACCGACCTGACCGAACAGGCCCGCAACGGAGAGATTGACCCGATTGTTGGCCGTGACGAAGAAATCCGCCAGATCGTGGATGTTCTGATGCGACGTCGCCAAAACAACCCCATCCTGACCGGAGAGGCAGGTGTCGGCAAGACCGCCGTGGTCGAAGGTTTCGCCCTGCGCATCGCGCGCGGCGACGTGCCGCCTGCGCTGCGCGATGTGCGCCTGCTGGTGCTGGATGTCGGATTGTTGCAGGCGGGCGCGTCGATGAAAGGCGAATTTGAAAACCGCCTGCGTCAGGTCATTGACGAGGTTCAGGGATCGACCACGCCCATCGTCATGTTCGTGGACGAAACCCATACGCTTGTCGGGGCAGGGGGGGCCGCAGGCACGGGTGACGCGGCAAACCTGCTCAAACCCGCCCTTGCACGCGGGACGCTGCGTACGATCGGGGCCACCACTTGGGCCGAATACAAGAAATACATCGAAAAGGACCCCGCCTTGACCCGGCGTTTCCAAGTGGTTCATGTCGAAGAGCCTGATATTCCCAAGGCTGTCCTGATGATGCGCGGCATCGCGTCGATGCTGGAAAAACACCATAAGGTGCAAGTTCTTGATGAAGGTATCGAAGCGGCGGTCACGCTGTCGGCGCGTTACATCCCTGCGCGGCAGTTGCCGGACAAGTCAGTCAGCCTGCTTGATACCGCCTGTGCCCGCGTTGCCGTCAGCCAGCACGCAGTGCCAGCGCAGGTGGACGACAGCCAACGCCGCATTGAATCGCTCGCAACCGAGCTTGAGATTATCGGGCGGGACGAAACCGCAGGCTATGACGTGGGGGAACGCCGTGCCAATGTCCAGGAAGCGATGGCCGCCGAGAAGGAACGCCTTGTCGGTTTGAAAGCCAATTGGGAGATTGAAAAGACCCTCGTTGGCGAAATCATCGACCTGCGCGCCAAGCTGCGTGCCGGTGGGCAGCCGCTAGAGCAGACCCATACGCCCGAAGGTGCCGCAGCGAATGAAGTCGCGCAGCAAGAAGGCATCGAAGCAGGGTTGAGCGATGAAGAGCGGGAAACTGTCATGGCCGAACTAAAGGCCAAGAACGCCGCGTTGGAAGCACAGCAGGGTGATAGCCCGTTGATCATGCCCATTGTTGACCATCAGGCCGTTGCGTCCGTCGTTGGTGATTGGACGGGCATTCCCGTTGGCCGGATGTTGAAAGATGAGCTTGAGACTGTTCTGAACCTTGAGGAGCATCTGGCCAAGCGCGTCATCGGTCAGGACCACGCGATGAAGATGATCGCCAAACGCATCCAGACCAGCCGCGCCGGTCTGGACAATCCGTCCAAACCTATCGGTGTGTTCATGCTGGCGGGGACGTCCGGCGTCGGTAAGACCGAAACGGCGCTAGCCTTGGCCGAAGTGCTGTACGGGGGCGAACAGAACGTCATCACGATCAACATGTCCGAGTATCAAGAGGCCCATACCGTATCCTCGTTGAAAGGCGCGCCTCCGGGCTATGTCGGCTACGGCGAAGGGGGTGTTCTGACCGAAGCAGTGCGGCGCAAACCCTATTCTGTCGTTCTGTTGGACGAGGTCGAAAAAGCCCACCCCGATGTGCACGAGATCTTTTTTCAGGTCTTCGACAAGGGCGTGATGGAGGACGGCGAGGGCCGCGTCATCGACTTCAAGAACACCTTGATCCTGCTGACGTCGAACGCGGGTACTGATCTGATCATGGACATGTGCGCGGACCCGGAACTGTTGCCCGACCCCGAAGGCATGGCCAAGGCGCTGCGCGATCCCTTGCTCAAGGTGTTCCCGCCCGCGTTGCTGGGGCGTCTGGTTGCGATCCCCTATTACCCTCTTAGCCCTGATATGATCGGCAAGATCACGGTGCTGCAACTTAACCGCATCAAAAAGCGGGTGGAAGCGGCCCATGGCGTCCCGTTCGAATACTCGGATGCTGTCGTGGAAGAGATCGTGAACCGCTGCCAGGAACTGGAAAGCGGTGGCCGCATGATCGACGCGATCGTGACCAACACGATGCTTCCCGACATCTCGGCCGAGTTCCTGCGCCGAATGATGGAAGGCGGCACGATCGAGAAAGTCGCCATCGATGCCACGGATCACGAATTCACCTATCGTTTCGAATGAAGTCGAAGGCTGCGGTATGAATAAACGCAGGACTGCGGCGTGCTGAAAGGAGCGCGTTTCGACGAAGGGCGCACAGGTTCATTTTGCCTGTGCGCCGCTGCTAAAGGAATAACAGCGTGAGGCACATTAATGCCGGATTGGAACGCTGACGATGACGCACAAAGCAGTATGAAATTAGGAAGCATTGTTAAGACTGGCGTAGCATTTATTGACAGATGCAGACCGCGAAACCTACTATCGAAACCATAGACCCGTTGGGAATATGCAGAACGAAGACAAGAAATTTGTGTTGAAAATTTACGAAACCCCAGTGCCCGGTCGTGTCACCCAGAGATGACGACACAGGGGGTGCCTGCAAAGTTTGTTTTGCCGCAGGGACTGATTGAACTCTAGGCTTGGGATGCAGACGTGAATCTGTCCTGGAACAGCTTTTGAAAAATAAGATTGGAGGACGAATATGGTTGCCGACGGAAATAAGAAGATGAAGGCCAAGTTGGAAATCAGCCCTTATGTAGAGATGAAGAAAGACGTCATAAAATGGCTGGAGTCCGAACCAAAGGCCAAGAAGATATTCGGCAAGAAGATCGTCTACGAGGAAAGCCTGGAGCTTAACCCCAAAAAGTGGACCGAGCCCAAGTTGAAATCTGCGATGGCCGGGCTGGTGCGACCGGAACTGAAGCTGCTGGCGGTGCGTGCCGGGGCCATCATGAAGGACAGTGAAAAAGCCAAGTCGCCGAAGGAACACAACAAGATCATCACGGCGCTGGAACAAGCGCTGAAGAATGCGAACTCCGAAATTTCGGAAAAATGTTCGGACGCCTTGGAGGAACTGAGTTCGGGTAAAGGCGAAGCCAAGGCTGGTCTGGCAGTCGGCAAGAAGGCGATGTCGGAAATCAACTCTCTCGACATCGGGTCGGTGTTCAAGGATTTCATAGCGATTGCCATGGGTACTGCCGATGGCTGCGTGAAGGCCTTGGAAAAAGGGGACAAGACCAAGATCGGGAAACAATTTTCTGCCGCGCAAGCTGAGATCGAAAAGGCAATCAAGAACCTTGAGAGAGAGGGCAAGAAAGCTGACTCTGTGGCCAAGTTTTTGTTGAATTCCGGCAAGAAGCTTAAAGGCAACGACATCGGGTCATTGGACGCATTCAGTGGCAAGATCCGGGACAAGAAAGTGCACGGCCCCTTGGAAAAGCTGTCCAATGATATGGATACCCTGGAAAAAGAGTTGGATGCATATGCCAAGGACCTGAAAAAGGGTCAGATGGAAGTCGGCGACGCAAAGGCCTACGCCAAGAAGTTTGGAGCGATGAGCACCCTTCAGGGCACGGCCGACAGTGCCGTCAAGGCAATGAAAAGCCTCCAGGTTGAATTCAAGAAAGTCGAAAAAGATCTCAAGTAGGCCCCCGGCACACTTGACGGAGAATATATGACGGACACCACGAAAGACTTAAGTGCATCTGATGAAGCGACAGGGCATCGGGAACGGCTGCGCCAGTTCCTGGAACAGCCGCGCGTTCATCTGGGCATTCTGGCGCTGATCATTTTCAACGCCATCACGCTTGGCGTGGGCACGTCAAAATGGGCGCAGGCCCATATCGGCGATCTTCTTGTCTCGATCGACAAGGTCGTCTTGAGCATTTTTGTCATCGAACTGGTCCTAAAGCTATACGCCTATCGGCTAAGCTTCTTCCGCAATTCGTGGAATATATTCGACCTGCTTGTTGTCGGTGTCGGCTTGCTGCCGCAGACGGCGGGGCTGTCGGCGCTGCGTGGCCTGCGCGTGATCCGCGCGCTGCGCCTGCTGTCCGTTATCCCGCAGATGCGTGCCGTCGTTCAGGCGCTATTGGACGCATTGCCGGGTATGGGTGCCGTCATCGTCATGATCTCGATCGTGTTTTACGTCTTTGGCGTGATGGCGACAATCATGTACGGCGTGATGTTCGACGAATGGTTCGGCACGCTTGGGCGGTCACTCTATTCGCTGTTCCAGATCATGACCCTTGAATCCTGGTCCATGGGGATCGTGCGACCCGTCATGGAAGTCTATCCGACGGCATGGGTCTTTTTTGTACCGTTCATTGTCATCACCTCGTTTTCGGTGCTCAACCTTTTCATCGGTTTGCTGGTTAACACGATGCAATCCGCCGTGGAGGACGAAACGGAAGCCGAGTTCGAAAAGTTGCGCGAGTTGGTGCGCGAAGAAACAGATGAGGTTTCAACTCAGGTGCTTTCCCTTCACGAAGAGATCCGCGCCCTTCGCGACGAGTTGCGTGCCGAACGTGAGGGTAAATCGTGAGTAGCAGTCAAAAATTCATCGCCAGAAATCGCGCGCCGCGGGTTCAGATCGAATATGATGTTGAACTTTACGGTGCTGAAAAGAAGGTGCAATTGCCGTTCGTCATGGGGGTCGTGTCCGATCTGTCGGGCAAGTCCGCGACGCCACCCGTGGCGGACCGGAAGTTTCTGGAAATTGATGTCGATAATTTCAACGACCGGATGGCTGCCATTGCACCCAAAGCGCAGTTTTCCGTTGCGAATACGCTGACGGGCGAAGGCAACCTTGCCGTCGACCTGACCTTTACCAAGATGGAGGATTTTACGCCCGAAGCCATTGCCGAAAAGGTTGACGCCTTGCGCCCCCTTCTGGAGGCGAGGCGGAGGTTGTCTGATCTGACCACCTATATGGACGGGAAATCCGGTGCCGAGACGCTGATTGAAAAACTGCTCTCCGAGCCTGCACTGCTGGCTGCGGTCACCGGATCAAAGGAAGCGTCGGCGGATGTCGACGCCGCCTTGGATAGCTTGCGCGCAGCGCTGCCAGCGGAAACGCCAAAAGAAGACACGACCGATGCCACGCTCGCATCTTTGGCTGCGCAAGCACCTGTTGAACGGGCCGAAGATACATCCGTGTCCGACGTTTTGGGCAGCTTGCAGCCGCCACCCGAAACCCACGCAGTTGATGATCAGGCGTCGGCTCTTGAAGCCTTGCGGGCGGTACATGTCGTCGAGCAAGTTGAAACAGATACGGCTGACACTGTCCTGTCGGGAATTTCCCGGACTGAGGCTACCGATACCCCCGCGCCGAACGAAGCCGAAGCCGTCTTGTCCGGATTGGAACGTATCCAGGACGTGGCACCGGAAGACACCTCCGGTGACATTCTTGCCGGTATCCACCAGGTCGAAGATGCCCCCGCGCAAGACGACGTCGCAGATATTCTGGGGTCCCTGAACGAGGCACCCGAGGACACCGCACCGGAAGATACCGCTGACGACGTCCTGAGTGGCATCGCCCCCGTCACCCCCCTGCAAGAGACGGATACGACAGGGGATGTTCTGGCCGGGTTGGCTGATACGCCCATGCCTGACGTCGCACCTCAGGATCGCACGTCGGATATTCTTGCCAGTCTTGACCGTCAGGAAGATACCGTCGCTGCTAACGACACCGATGATATTTTGGCCAGCCTGGATGCCCCCGAGGAACAGGAGGCAGATGATGTGGCCGACGTCCTGGCAGGGATCGAAGCGGTCGCAATCGATGAAAGCGCTGGTGGTGGCCTCACCGATGACATCCTTGCGGGCATTGATACCGCAGCCTCAGACGAAGACGAGAATGCCGAGGCTCTGGACGATATTCTAGGTGACATCTCGGCACCCGACAGTGCGGATGCGCCCCCAGACACGTCAGCCGATGATATTCTTGCCGGGTTGGATGCACCCGAGCCGACCGCGGAATCGACGAATGATTTTGACGACGTTCTGGGTGGCATGGCCGACGCCCATATTGATGCCGTGATCGAGGGTGAGACTGCGGATGATATCCTTGCCAATCTGGATGCACCCACGCCAGCGCCAGCCGCTGAAGAAAACACGGATGATATTCTTGGTGATATCGCAGAAGTAGAAACGGCAGCGGAGGATGATGGCTTGTCCGATATCCTCGGCGGTCTGGAAACTCCAACTCCGGAGCCCAAGCAGGAGACCGATCTGGATGACGTCCTGTCCGGACTTGATGCGCCCCCGTCAGAAGACACGCATAGCGATGATCTTGACGACATCCTTGGCGGTCTCGACGCGACCGAGGACGCCAGCGAAGATACATCCCTTGATGATATCCTCGGTGATCTGGATTTGGCCGAGGAAACGGGTGCAACCGACGATCTTGACGACATCCTTGGCGGCCTAGACGCGACCGAGGACGCCAGTGAGGATACATCCCTCGATGATATCCTCGGCGATCTGGACGTGGCCGAGGAAGCGGGAGCCACCGATGATCTTGACGATATCCTTGGCGACCTCGACACGACAGAGGACGCCAGTGAGGATACGTCCCTTGATGATATCCTAGGTGATTTGGATGTGGCTGAGGAAGCGGAAGCAACCGACGATCTTGACGATATCCTTGGTGGGATCGACACCAGCGAGGACGCTAGCGAGGATACGTCCCTTGATGATCTATTGGGGGATATCGACACCCCGGAAGAACCCGAAGGGGCTGACGATCTGGATGACCTTCTGGCAGGGATTGGCGATGAAACGCCAACCGAAGAAACCGACGATCTGGATGCTCTTTTGGGCGGGCTGGATGAACCGGCAGATGCAGGTGGCGATGACCTGGATGATATGCTGACCGATCTTGGCGCGCCTTCCGCGGCCGTTGCCGATGATACTGCCGGAAAAAATGCGGCACCACGCGTAGCAAAGCAATCGCCTTTCGGCGTGATCACGGCTCCGCGGCCTGAGCGGGCAGACCTGAACCGCAAGAAATTCCGCATGGCCGTTTTCGGTGA
Source organism: Roseobacter sp. GAI101 (assembly GCF_000156335.1). Classification (GTDB taxonomy): domain Bacteria; phylum Pseudomonadota; class Alphaproteobacteria; order Rhodobacterales; family Rhodobacteraceae; genus Sulfitobacter. The sequence goes on along the minus strand of NZ_DS999214.1, from coordinate 190,088 downwards.
TTTCACCGGTCGTGCGGCAAAAGGACTGATGGAGACGGGGGACGCGTTGGCTGCCCGTCCGCCCATTGCGCTGGATATCGATACAATTGACGAGATTATCGAAGGCTTCGGCACGACCCTTGACCTCAAGATCGGCAAGGACGGCAGCGGGGTGGCGGTCAAGTTGAAAGAGCTTGACGATCTGCACCCGGACGAGATTTACGACAACGTCGGCATCTTCGATGAGATTTCAGGACTGCGCAAGCAACTTGGCGTGGGGTCCATGGCCGATCGCACGATCTCGCAACTGAAAACGTGGTCTGAAAACCACGCCACACCGATCAAGCTGCCGAAACGGTCGGCAAGTACGTCTGTCCCTGTGAACCTCAAGCTAAGCGATTTCCAGGCTTTGATCGGGGACACGGGGGGATCACTCACGCCGTCAGGCCCTGCCGATGATCTGATTGCGCAGGTTGTGGGGCCTCACATCGTCAAGGCCCCGGATGCGGGCGCTGCCGAGATGACAAAGGCCGTCGACGAGGCATTGAGTTCGGCCATGCGATTGGTGCTGCACCATCCGGACTTTCAAGCGATCGAGGCGCAATGGCGGTCGTTGGACATGCTTGCACGCCGCATCGAGACCGACAGCACGCTGGAGATCGTCCTCTACGATGTCTCTGCGGAAGAACTGGCGGCTGACTTGGCCGCGCAGGAAGATCTTTCCAAATCCGGGCTGTTCAAACTGGTCACGGACGTGGTGGACCCCGAAGAAGGCGCAGGCGGATTTTCCGCGCTGTTTGGCCTGTACACATTCGAGGAAACGCCACCCCACGCAGAACTGCTGGCGCGGATCGGTCAGATCGGTGCGCATGTCGATGCGCCGTTCTTTTCAGCCATCACACCGACCTATCTTGAGACTGCAAAAGAGGACCGGCACCCGTTGGTTGCAGAAGCCTGGGATACGTTGCGGGGGCTGCCGGAAGCCGCATATATCGCGCTTTCGTCGCCACGTTTCCTGTTGCGCCTGCCCTATGGGGCAAAGTCCGAACCGATTTATCCTTTTTCCTTTGAAGAGTTTACGTCGAAGGAAGGCCTGAAAGGCATGCTTTGGGCCAACCCTGTCGTTCTTGTCGCGATCCTGTTGGCTGGAACCCACAAGAAAGACGGCAAGGCGATGAACCTCGGCTCGTTGATGTCGCTTGGCGATTTGCCGTTCCACTATGTCACGGACCGGGATGGCGATCAGGTCGCGCTGCCCTGTACCGAACGCAACCTGACAAGCGACGCTGCTCAGATGACATTGGGCCGGGGGTATATGCCGGTGGTTTGGGTCAAAGGCCGAAACGAGATCAGGCTCGGGTCGTTCCGGTCGCTGGCCGGAGACATCATCGCCGGCCCCTGGGAGGCCGAAGTTCCGGCACAATCGCCGCGTCCAGGCGCGGGCACCATCAAACTCGAGGCGAATATCCCCGTCGCACAAGACAAGGATGGCTCGGGTGCGGATGACACATCTCTTGACGATTTGCTTTCCGACACTGAAACTGACGGCGTTCAAGCAGATGATGGCGACGACGATACATCGCTTGATGATCTGTTGGCCGGGTTCGATGCCGACGATACCGATGACGACGGCGGTGACATGGACGCCGATCTTGCTGCATTGCTGGAGGGATTATAGATGGACGGGACAATCAATACGCCAGAACCGGAGCGCGACGACGAGCCGGAGATTATCTTGCTGGCTATCGAAAAAAAGAAATATTACATGTATAAAGGTGACGACCATTTAAACCAACTGCTTCTCGCAGACGGGGTTTTTCCAAAACCCGTTCTGTGTGTCAGTTTTGATTCATTATTTGATGCCAGACGTATTATTGGCGACGGTTTTTCAGTTTCAAGTTGCTGGGCGATACACCCCGAAATCATTGAACGCCTTCGCAACGAAAAGTGTCTGCTTGAGACGGACGCGTAGCTGCGAAGTGCTAGGCAAGGAGTGCCGACATGTCGATTGATCTATTGAACAGGGCCGTGTGGATGGAGGGCGATTACGCCTCCAAGCCGGTGAACCTAAAGAATGCTCGGGTCGTTGAGGGGCTTAGCTTTCTGACGGAAACAACAATCGAGTTCTTGTCCTCCAACGATGCGCTTGATCTTCAGGATATTCTTGGAAAGACGATCTGCGTTGGTATCAAGGACGCCGACGAGAAAGACCGTTTTTTCACGGGAACGTGCACGTCGGTTGAATATGTCGGTCTTTATCAGGGGCTGTCCCATTTCGTTGCTGAAACACGCCCTTGGCTTTGGTTTCTGACACGGCGTCAGGAAAACCGGATTTTTCAGGACAAGACGGTCCTGGATATCATTCAGCAAGTTCTGGGAGACTACGGCTTTTGGACGATGGTGGAAAAGAAGACGACCGCCAAATACGAGAAACGTGTCTATTGCGTGCAATACGCTGAAACCGACTTTGACTTCATTTGCCGGTTGATGGAAGAAGAAGGCATTTATTACTATTTCGTGCAGGACGGCAAAACGCTCAAGATGGTTTTGGCCGACAGTATCAGCGCGCACAAGGCGACCCCCGGGAAATCGGAAATCGACTTTCATTTCAAGGAAGCGAAATACCGTCGCAGAGACGATCATATCTTTGACTGGAGCGAAGCCACCGGTGTGACAACCGGTAAGATAACGCTGAACGACTATGACTTTGAAAACCCCAAGGCCGATCAGAAGACTGCCAAGGCCATCGCCAAAGGGGATCATAGCCACAAATCATATGAACACTACCGGTATCCCGGTCACAGCCGGATCGCAGGGACCGGGGACCATCTGACCAAGGTTAGAATGGAAGCGGAGGCGGTAAAGCATAGGGTGTCACGCGGTGCCGGCAACGTCCGTACGATTGGCGTCGGCCAGACATTCAAGCTGAAAGAACATCCGCGCAAACATAACAACATGGAATATCTGCTTACGCGCGCCGTGCATCATTTGCAGATTGAAACGGATTACGAAGATCAGGAAAGCAAGAAGCCGCTTTTCGACAGCACGATCCCGGTGGATGAGGACAACAAGGACACCTATCGTGTTGTGTTTGATGTCATCCCCAAGACCGAACCGTTTCGCGCACCGCAAGTGACGCCATGGCCGAAACTTTTGGGGCTGCAAACTGCTATCGTCACCGGTCCGTCGGGCGAAGAGATCCACACCGATAAATACGGGCGCATCAAAGTGCAGTTCTATTGGGACCGCGTCGGCAAGAAAAATGAACTTAGCACATGTTGGGTGCGGTGTGTCATGCCCTGGACCGGCAAAGCCTGGGGTATGATTTCAATTCCGCGTATCGGCCAGGAAGTCGCCATCCAGTTCGAAGAAGGTGACCCTGACCGGCCGATCTGCACCGGCATGTTGTACAATGGCGATACAATGCCACCCTATGGTCTGCCTGCGAACATGACCCAAACGGGGATCAAGACGCGTTCCTCCAAGACGGGCGGGGAGCAGAACTATAACGAGCTGGTTTTCGAAGACAAAAAGGACGCTGAATTCATCCGGCTTCATTCGGAGAAAGATTACTTTCAAACGATCGAAAACAATGCCGAAATTAAAATCGGCCTTGATAAGATGGATCCTGGTGATCTGACGCAGACGATTTATCACACCAAGACCGAGACCATAAAGACCGGCGATCATATCTTTAAGGTCGAGACGGGCAATCAGAGCATCTTTATCAAGACCGATCACACGGAAACGATCGAAGGCAAGTCGACCGAGACGATCACCGGCGACACTGCCACGACGATCAAGACGGGAAACTATACCCAGACGATCAGCACCGGGAATGTTACCCGGGAAGTATCGAAGGGCAACGAGGACGTAACGGTGTCCATGGGGGACTATACCCTTGATACTTCAGCAGGTTCCGTCATTATCACAGCCGCGACAAAGATATCTCTTACGGTCGGGGGCAATTCCATTACCATCAGCCAATCAGGGATCGAGATTTCCGGGACCATGGTCACCGTCGAAGGTAAGGCAACCGCCGAAATGTCTTCTCCTGCGACCACTGTTTCAGGGAGCGGGATGCTGACTCTGGAAGGTGGCGTGGTCATGATCAATTGAGCGGGCACATGTCAGAACGATTTTCCAATCTTAAGAAAATACCGGAACAGCCTGCGGCACGGCTGTTGGCGGCTGCGAATGCAAAGCTGACAGCAGAGCTTTCGACCCCTGCCAGCGCATCCGTGCCGGTGGTTTTGGCCGAGTTGGAAAAGATGGGGGAGCATGTGGACATGATCCGCCTGTTGTCCGTGTCATTGCCCCCGCGTGAATGCGTCTGGTGGGCCTGCATTGCCGGTCGCGAACTGGTCGGGCCAGACGGGAAAAGCCCCTGTCTGACCACCGCCGAGGCATGGGTGTTTGAGCCAACCGACGACATCCGCATGCGCTTGCAGACGGTGCTTGAAACGGAATCGTCAGGGGACAAAGCCGCCCCTTGTGCAACGGCCGCGTTTTATGCGCCGGGCAACATGGGACCGGGCGAGATGAAAGACCATCCCGCCCCGATCGGCGTGGTCGCCGCATGTGCATTCGGCATCAACCTCAAGACATTGAAACTGGGGCCCGACCCTGAAACGCGTTTCAATCTTATCATTGACCGGGCTCTCGATATTGCGCGCGGCGGCAATGGCAAGGTAGAGTTGCGCAGCACGGCCCCCGAAAAAGGAGATGCATAATGGGAACACCTCAGGCACGCGTTGCGGACATGCACACCGGACCCTGCACGTTTGGATCCCCTTTGCCGATCATGCCGCCTTGTTGCGTTACAGTATTGGTTTGCAAGATGCCGGCGGCCCGGGTCACAGATTTATGCCTTGGGCTGATTGCGCCGCCTGCTGCGAATTTTCCGCCACACCCCATCGCCAAAGGTTCGGCGACGGTGTTGATCCAGAAGTTGCCTGCGGCGCGCATTGGTGACATGTGCTCGTTGGGGGGTGCAATCGTTGCGGGTGCACCGACGGTATTGACGGGTGGCTAATTACAGATGGCGGTAACACTAAGGTTTCAGTCGACGGGCAGTATCCCCGGCAATGGTGATCCAATCAACATGCAAGGTCCCAGCCTGACGATCGGGCGGGGCAACGAAAATGATCTGGTTCTGCCTGATCCCAACCGAGAATTGTCCAAAAGGCACTGCGCCATCGAGGACCATAACGGCAATGTCATCGTCGTCGACTTTTCGACGAACGGCACGTTTCTGAACTATGGCAAGCTGGCCTTGGGAAGCACGCCAACCCCCTTGAACGACGGGGATATCCTTTCGGTCGGGCCATACGAAATTTTGGTCAATATCGCCTCGAATTCCCAAGATGACATGATCGCGGCCCCTGTCGAAGATGTGCAGGTGTCGCATGGAATGGCGTCCGGCGCGCCGAGCGATTTTGATTTGATGAACGCTCCGGGTGACGGGGGTGATTTCCTTGACGACCTGCTGGGCGGGCGTGAAGTCGCCCCCAAAGGCCCGGCCGTCGTGAACAGGGACGAACCCGATGACGATGGCCTGCTGCCGCCGCTCGGCGACGATGACGATTTGCTTGGGCCCGCGGCTGATCCCTATGCCGGGCAGGGGGCCAGCATGGGCGCGCACAACGCAGCATCCCAAGACTACTTCAGTGCTGCGCGGCCGTCTTCCGGCGGATCGGCTATTCCGGACGACTGGGATGATGACTTCCTGTCGCCCATCGCGCCGGAACCGCGCGCGGATTCCGGTGGCAGCACCGGCAATCCGTTTGCATCGCCCACCCCTGCAACGCGGATCCCGGACGAACCAACCTTGCAGCCGGCCCCTGCACCCGTGCAGCCAGCGGTTCAGGCCAAAGCGCCCGTTGCAGTGGCAAGCGGCGTTGTGGGTGTCGCGCCGGCGCGGGGTTTCCTTGCAGCCCTGGGGGCCGACGATGTCGAGGTGCCTGACGCCGAATTGCCTGCCACCATGGTGCGGATGGGCAAGGTGTTGCGTGTCATGATCGAGGGCATGCGTGAAATCCTGATGACGCGCACGTCGTTCAAATCCGAATTTCGGATCGAACGTACGATGATCCAGATCGGTGGGAACAATCCGCTCAAATTCTCGATCAGCCCTGAACAGGCGATCGAAGCGATGGTCCGCCCCAAGGCCCAAGGATATCTGGATGCGATCGATGCGACCACAGAAGCCTTGAAGGATATCAAAGCCCATGAGGTGGCCGTGATCACCGGCATGGAAGCGGCCTTGAAGGGCATCCTGAAAAAACTGGATCCGGCGGTCCTAGAGACCAAGATAAACAATGAAAGCAACCTAAGCGGTATGCTGAAAAGCCGAAAAGCCCGGTATTGGGAAATCTATGAAACCATGTATTCGGAAATTTCTGACCAGGCCGAGAATGATTTCCAAGAGTTGTTTGCCAAGGAATTTGCACGCGCTTACCAGGACCAATTGGACAAATTGAAATGATGAACCACGAATGGGGGGCACATAATGTCTTGGGATAGCAAGGTTCTCTGGAATGAAGGACTGTTTCTTCAGCCCCATCACTTTCAACAGGCGGACAGGTACACCGAAAGCCTTGTTGCCGGTCTGGCACGCCGTATCGGCCCCTACATCTGGGGGGTAAACGCGCTTGAGATCGACGAAGAAGTGCTGAAATTCGGCCAGTTCGCGATCAAATCCTGCGCCGGGCTGACCCATGACGGTACCGTTTTCCGGGTGCCCAGTTCCGAAGACCATCCCCCCGCGCTTGACGTGCCCGAAGGGGTCAAGGACTGCATCATCTACCTGACCGTACCTCAGCGCCGGCAAGGCGCGCTTGAGGTCGACATGACCGGCGCAGAGCTTTCTGCCGCGCGGCTTCGCCCCGGTGAGATTGAGGTGACCGATGTCACCTCCACAGGCAAGAAAGCGGTTACCATGGGTGTCGGAAAACTGCGTTTGCAGTTCGCGCTTGCGGTTGATGACCTTGCTGATCGCCTGTGCATTCCGATCGCCAGAATTATCGAAGTCAAACCTGACAAAGAGGTCTTGCTAGACAAGTCCTTTATGGCGTCTTGCCTGGACTGCAATGCCGCCGGCCCCTTGAAGGATTTCATGCGCGAGCTGGACGGCTTGCTGGGCCACCGGAAAACCGCGCTTTCCGGGCGTCTGTCCGAAGGGGGCAGCACCAAGGGCGTCGCCGAGATTTCGGATTTCCTGTTGCTGATGTGCGTTAACCGGATGCAGCCATTGGTAAAGCATCTTTCGCAGATCGAAAATGTGCATCCTCAGGAATTTTATCGCGTCTGCCTGTGCCTTGCGGGTGAATTGGCCACGTTCATGGCCGCTGACAAAGCCGCGCCCGAATTTCCGCCCTATGCCCATGACAATCTGACCGTCACATTCAACCCGGTGATAAAGGTGCTGCGCCAGTACTTGTCTTCAGTGCTGGAACAGACGGCGGTATCGATCCCGCTGGATCCGCGCAAATACGGCATCAGCGTCGGCATCATCGCCGATCGCAAGCTGTTGTCGACCGCTGGTTTCGTGCTTGCCGTGCAGGCGGACATTCCTGCGGAAAACGTGCGGCGTCATTTCCAGAACCAGGCCAAGATCGGTCCGGTCGAAGAGATCAGGCAGTTGGTCAACTCTGCTTTGCCCGGCATCCCGCTGCGACCTTTGCCGGTTGCCCCGCGCCAAATTCCCTATCACGCGGGTGTGGTGTATTTTGAACTGGACGGGGACAGTGCCCATTGGGGTAAGATGTCGACATCCGGCGGCATCGCAGTTCACGTTTCAGGCGAATTTCCGGGCCTGAAGATGGAGCTTTGGGCCATTCGACAGGGTTAGGGCCCTCCTTGAGGCCCTAGATATTAGAGGACGAAACGCATGTCTGATAAAGATCCATTCGCCGAACCGGACGATGCTGACCGGACGATTATCCGTCCAAATCCCGGTGGGCGACGGGCCGTCCCTACGTCTCCGCAACCCTTTTCCCAACCCCAAGCGGCCCCGCAACAGCAGCGTCAGCCTGACGCTGCGGCACCGATGGGTATCCCGACCGGTTCCAGCGCGTCACGCGAAAGCGCCACGGAACCCAGTGTCGAACAGGGTATGACCGGCATGAACAAGATCAACGCGGCGGCGGCCACGTTGTTTTCCCTGGTGTCGCGTATCCGTAATCGCGCACAGCACATGGATCCGGAAAAGCTGCGGCGGTCCGTTGTTGCAGAGGTGCGGGAATTCGAAAATCGTGCGCTCAAGATCGGAATTGACGCACAGGACATCAAGATCGCCCGCTATGCCATCTGTGCGACCTTGGATGATGTGGTGCTGAACACACCGTGGGGGGGGCAGTCGATCTGGGCGCAGCAATCCATGGTTGGCACGTTCCACAAAGAAACTGTCGGGGGTGACCGGTTTTTCGACCTGCTTGCACGGCTGGAAAAAGAACCAAGTAACAATATTGACCTGCTTGAATTCCTTTACATGTGCCTGTCGCTCGGCTTTGAGGGTCGCTTGCGGGTCGAACAGGGCGGCTCGGACAAGCATCTGCAAATCCGCGCGGGGCTATCGCGCATCATCCGCGCGCAACGTGGACCTGTTGAAAAGGACATGTCGCCGCATTGGGAAGGTGTAGAGCAACCGCATAAGGTTCTTTCAATCTGGCGCCCACTTTGGATCACGACTGCCAGCGTCGCCATTTTACTGACCGCGATTTTCCTGACTTTCAGTTGGGTGCTGAACAGGTCCACGGATCGTGTCATGGGGCAGATGTCAGTCCTTGATTCAGGGCAGGTCGCGGAATTGATGCGTCGTGCGCCCCCGCCGCCGCCCCCACCTCCGCCGCCCGATGTTCAGCTAAACCGGGTAAAGGGTTTTCTACAGAAAGAGATTTCGGACGGAATCGTCGAAGTGTTCCAGGATCAACAGACGATCACCGTCCGACTGGCAGGCTCGAATATGTTCGGCTCTGGTTCGGACCGCCTGCAACCGGCGTTCGAAGAACCCTTGCGCAAGGTCGCGCAAGCGCTTGATGAAACCGAGGGCCCCGTCATCGTGGTCGGTCATTCGGACAACATTCCGATAAAGTCATCGCGCTTTCCATCGAATGAACGTCTCTCACTTGCGCGGGCCGAAGCCGTGATGCGCACGCTCGAGGGCAAACTTGCCAAGTCTGACCGCCTTGAGGCCGAGGGCCGCGCAGAGAAACAGCCGATCGCTGATAATAGCACCCGCGAAGGTCGCGCCAAAAACCGTCGAATCGAAATCGTTCTGGTGAGGAAAGATACAACATGATTCTGCACACCCTTCGCAAAATCCGTTCCGGCATTGTCATAACGATCCTGGTCGCCTTCGCGTTCTCGCTGATGATCTGGTTTCTGGGACCGCTTCTTGGTTTTGGCGACCTCCACCCGTGGGACAGCCCCGTCGCACGTCTGATCACGATCGGCATTATCGTGTTGCTGGCCCTGACGGCAATCTTGCTGATCATCATGCGCCGGACGAAACGCGAAAAGCAGATGGAAGAGGACATCGTCGAGTCGCTGGATGATGATGATGCCGACAGTGAAGAGGACGAACTGGTCAAAGCCGAGTTGCTGGAGCTGAAGGGCAAGCTGAAAGAGGCGCTTGGGGCCTTGCGGAAATCAAAGCTGGGTAAAAAATCGCTTTATGAACTGCCCTGGTACGTGATGATCGGACCCCCCGGTGCCGGCAAGACGACGGCGATTGTCAATTCCGGGCTGAACTTTCCCCTTGCCGATAGCGTCGGCAAGGCCAGCATCGGCGGCGTCGGTGGGACCCGAAATTGCGACTGGTGGTTTACCAACGACGCGGTTTTGATCGACACCGCCGGACGTTATACCACCCAGGACAGCGCAGAGGCGGAGGACAATGCAGGGTGGCAGGGGTTCCTGCGGCTTCTGAAAAAGCACCGCAAGCGGCAGCCGATCAACGGGGCCATCCTTGCTGTATCCCTGTCGGACCTGTCGTTGCAGGATGAAGCCACGCAAAAGGGGCACGCCGCTGCGATCCGCCGCCGGCTGCATGAATTGCGCGAAAAGCTGGGCGTGCGCTTTCCGGTTTATGTGCTGTTCACCAAGTCCGATCTGATAGCGGGCTTTTCCGAATTTTTCGACCATCTGGGCAAGGAAGAACGCGAACAGGTTTGGGGCTTTACTCTTCCGCTGTTGAAAAAGACCAAGGCCGAAGTGTCTCCGATTGCTGCCTTTGACGAAGAATTCAACCTCTTGCTGGGGCAGATCAACGCGCAATCTCTTGAACGGATGCAGCAGGAAACCGATCACCAGCGCCGTTCACTGATCGCGAGCTTTCCGTCGCAGGTGGCATCCGTCCGCACCACCGCAAATACGTTTCTGACCGAGGTGTTCCAGGACAACCGGTTTGAAAAACGCCACCTGCTGAGGGGCGTTTATTTCACGTCCGGCACCCAGGAAGGCACGCCGATCGACCGTCTGATGATGGGCATGGCACGTACCTTCGGAATCGGCCGTCAGGCCATCGGTTCCGGGCGCGGGACCGGCAGATCGTTCTTTCTGACGCGCCTGTTCGAAAAGGTCATGTTCCCCGAAGCGGGCCTTGTCAGCGCCGATGACAAGGTCGAACGCCGCTATCGTTGGACAAAACGCGTCGCCATTGCAGCCGCCCTTGTGGCCGGTATCGCCATGACGGGGCTGTGGGCCCGCAGCTATCTGGGGAATGCCGAGCTGTTGCAGCAGGCGTCCGAAAGCATTGACCAGTACCGCACCGCGGCCGCCCAAATTCCCGGTAGCCCGATTGCCGATAGCGATCTGCCCGGTATCGTGCCTGCCTTGAACATCTTGCGTGCCATGCCCGGTAATCCCGCGGCAGGTGATCCCCGTCCGAAGGGCGCGCTGACGTGGGGCCTGTATCAAGGCAAGGTGCTTGGAAACCAGGCCAGCCAATCCTACCGTGCGGCGCTGAACGAACATTTCCTGCCCCGCATGCTCTTGCGCCTTGAAGAGCAGATGCAGGCCAACATGAACAACCCCGACTTCCTGTATGAGAGCCTCAAGATCTATCTTATTCTGGGTCAGCAGGGACCGATGAACCAGGACCTGATCAAGGAATGGATGGCGCTTGATTGGTCTGTCGCCTTTCAGGGCAGTGGTCGTGATGAATTGCGCGCGGACCTGACGCGCCATTTGGATGCATTGCTGGATGCGCCGATTGACGAAATCGCTCTGAATGGTCCGCTGGTCGAACAGATCCAGGGTTTGCTGTCCGAAATGCCTCTGGCCCAACGGGTCTACAACGGGATCATCAACTCGCCCCGCGCCAAGGATTTGCCGCAATGGCGTTTGACGGACATTGGCGGCCCTGCAATCGGGCGCGTGATTGTACGGTCCTCGGGCAAGCCGCTGAACGAAGGCGTCGAAGGCATTTTCACCTATGACGGCTTCAACACCGTGTTCCTGGACGAGGCGCTTGGCGTCGCAACGCGTATTCAACGCGAAAGCTGGGTTTTGGGCGAACGCGGTGAAGCAGAGCAATCTGAAACTGCATTGGTCGCGATGAGCCGGGATGTGCTGGACCTTTATTACACCGACTATATCTCGCGCTATGATCAAATCCTTGGCGACATCGACATCATCCCCATGGAAAGCCTGAGCCACGCGGTCGAAGTGACGAATGTACTCTCTGGCCCAACGTCCCCCTTGGTGAATATTCTGAACGCGGTCTCGGATGAGACGAAGCTGACGGAAGACCGTGGCGGATTGGACGGTTCGGGCCTTGCCGAAGGGGCTGCAAGTGTCGGCGCGCTTGAACTTCAGTCCTCGTTGTCGAGCCGGAGCCAGCTGTTCATCAGTGCGCTCAGCAGTGGTGTCACGACCGACCAGGGCCCCGCGCCGAAAGAGCCGGGTTCCTTTGTCGAAGAGCGTTTTGCCTGGCTGCACGAGCTTGTCGCGGAAATCGACAACCAGCCCTCGCAGCTTGCAGAGTTGATGAGCCGCCTGACCCAGGTCTATCAGGAGCTGAACAAACTCAGCTTTGCTGGCGGGGTCGGGGCAGGGTCCGGTGACACGACCGCGATCGTGCGGTTCCAGGAACTGGCAAACCGCCTTCCGGGGCCGATCCAGCGGTGGTCGACACAGATTTCATCTGGATCGTCCGGCATCACGGCTGACGGGACGCGCGCATCGATAAATGCCAAATGGCAGTCACAAGTGCTGCCGTTTTGTACGCAGGCGCTGGATAACCGGTATCCGTTTTCTGGGGGGGCCAAGGCAGATGTGGCAATGGGCGACTTTGCCCGCCTGTTTGCGCCGAACGGCATGATTGACGGCTTTTTCAACGAAAACCTGCGGGACTATGTTGATACGCGGGCACGCCCCTGGGCATGGAAGCGGGTCAATGACACCGATCTTGGCATCAGCCCTGCGGTTCTGCAACAGCTGCAATATGCCGCCGAAATCCGTGACGCGTTCTTTTCGGGTGGGGAAACGCCAGCCGTGAAATTCCAGATCACGCCAGAGGCGCTTGATCCCAAAGCCCAGCAACTGGTCTTGGACATTGACGGTCAAGAGGTGGAGTTTGCCCATTCTGTAGCGCCCAAACCGTCGGCCATCACATGGCCCGGTGCAGTCGGGTCCGCGCGCATCATCTTGCAGCCTGTCATCAACAGCACGTCAAACGCGATCACGCGGGATGGTCCGTGGGCATGGTTCCGGCTGCTCAGCGCCGCAGAGGTGCGCCGGACGAACGTGTCCGATCGCAACCGCGTCATCTTTAACGTGGGCGGGCGGATCGCAATCTTTCAATTGCAGTCAGGTTCCGTCTTGAACCCGTTTGCCCTGACCGCGCTGAGCAAGTTCAGCTGCCCCAAGTCGTTTTGATGGCCGGCCAGTTCGGTGCCTTCGGTAAAATCCCTGCATTGGGGGATTTTCTTCGGCTTAATGTCACTGCAGGATTTGTGCAGCCTTGGGATGAATGGATGCAGGCGGGCATGCTTGGGTCGCGCGAAGCCCTGCAGGAGAGCTGGGACGACGCATATCTATCTGCGCCGATATGGCGGTTCACTTTGCCCCGCGGTGTTTCTGGATCATCCGGCATGATCGGGATTGTAATGGCGTCGGTAGACCGGGTCGGGCGGCAATATCCCTTGACGATAGCCGCGCCGGTCGAGGTTGCGAATATTGCCCTGTGCCATTTCGCGAACACGGCGGTGTTCGAGCAGTTGGAACAAATTGCGCTCGACATGCTTGATGACCACAGCACACGGGACATGCTGACAAGCGCGCTTGCGCTTGTTAATCCGATGCCGGCAATCTCTTCGGAACCGGCGGGCCTGCCCTATGCCGGATTGTTCCCGATCGAACATGTCCTGGCAGGGCAGGCGTTGGCAGCAAGGGTCGGTGGCACTGACGTCATCTGGTCGACCGCCATGGATCAAGACAATCGCCTGATGCTCACGCGTGGGCTGCCCGAGGGGCGCGAGATGCGCGCTCTGTTCGATTTGCACTCCCCCGTTTGGGGCAACGAAGATATGGCCGCACTCATATGACCCAAGTCCGATATTCCGCGACGACCCATTTGGGTTTGAAGCGTAAGGTAAACGAAGACAGCATCCTCGCCTTGCCTGATCAGCAGATCTGGGTGGTGGCTGACGGCATGGGGGGGCACGCCGGGGGCGATTTTGCCTCTCAGGCGGTCGTGGACAGTGTCGCCATGATCGATCCAACGTTGCCGCCTGTTGGCTTGCTGAATGCCCTGCGGGATACGCTGGCCCGATCCCACGAATTGATCCTGAGCGAGGCCGCGTCGCGTGGCGGGGTTACGATGGGGTCGACAGTTGTCACATTCGCCATCGCCGAGGGGCATTTTGCTACATTCTGGGCGGGCGATAGCCGTTTGTACCGTCTTCAGAACGGCGTGCTGGACATGCTGACGACCGATCATTCGGTGGTGGCCGACTTTGTTCTGGCAGGCCAGATGACGTGGGACGAAGCCGAACACCATCCGCAATCCAATGCGATTACCCATGCCGTCGGTGTCGGGGATAAACTGGAACTTGAAAAAATACGCGGTCAGGTTTTTTCCGGTGACCGCTTTTTATTATGTTCGGACGGGCTGACGAAATATGCTACATTTGATATTCTGACACGGTATTTGTCTCAGGAGCCGATCGAGACGATAGCAGAGCGGTTGCAGCAATTGGCACTGGATGGGGGAGGGGCCGATAACATCTCGATCATCGTAATCGACATTATTTAAGACCACAGTTTTAACTCCACGGGTCGCAGGGCGTGACGGGCTTTGGTGGTCCCCCTCGGTTTCACATCAAGATTTCATAGGCCGGCATTTATGGAAAAACGCATTATCCCAATCATCCTTGGTGCTATGGCGCTGATCTTTATCGGATTGGGCGTGCTGATTTATTTCCAGCTGCGCCCGCCGCAGGAAATCAGATACGAAGCGGACGGTGATGCGGAATTTTCCGCGTCCGCCATCGACAGCGGTGCCCGGATCGAAATCGAAGTTCTGCGGTCACAGATCGACGCGTTGACAGAAGCCGTTCAGAACCTTGAAAAGGAACTTGGGCGGGTCGCATCCTCTTCCCGTGCGCCGATCAGCACTGAACCTATGTCTCAGGAACGGGGCGAATTTCAGAACGACGGTGGCAATGACATCATTGACGCCTATGCCCAAGTGGTTTTGATCGCTGGCCGCCGGGAATTGAACGCCGGTTTGCAGATCGCGTCTCCTTCCTATCTCGAGGGGGTCTTTGGCAAGCCTCGTGATGTGCTGACGTCGGACTGCCAGGGGATGACGAACAAGCGGCTGGCGTCCAAGCTTCAGACGGAACAGGTGGGTCCCGTGCGGGTGCGTATGCTGACACCAGCAATTGAATCCCTTCGCACCGTCTTTGCCAAGATCGAAGCAACCGACCCCGATCTTTACGCCCGGATCAACACGGCCGGCGCGCTTTGTGTCAGGCATATTCGGGGTGCCCCCGGCCGTACGTCGACCCACGCATTCGGTTTGTCGCTTGATCTGAATATTGACGGAAAGCTTGACCAGCTGGGGGATGGCCGAACACAGTTGGGCCTGACCATTCTGGCCGATTTCTTCCGCACGGAAGGCTGGTATTGGGGCGCAGGTTTTTCCCGCGAAGACAGCATGCATTTCGAGGTAAGCCGCAATCTTGTCGAGAAATGGGTTGCCGAAGGCAAGCTGTAGCATATCGGTTTTCCATGCGAACTGCCGCTTTGAAAAATGGGCAATGGCCGGTTATTGCGCGGCAGGGGGATAGCGTTTGCCCTTAGAAGTGCGTTGGCCGCAAAAGAACAGTGCCCGATCCGGCCAAGCTATTCGGCGGCCTGAGCAAGTTGGGGCGGTTGCGTCGAAGGATACAGATAATCGCGGGTCAGGGGGACGGCATCCTGACGGCGCGATAGCTGGAACTGAAAGACGGTTTGGCGTCCGTACCGGAAAGTCTGTTCGGAAGCGGCAAGATAGAACCGCCACATGCGAACAAACCTTTCATCATAAATGCTGGCTGCCTTTTTGCTGTTCGCCTGAAATCTGTCGTACCAATGGCGAAGCGTTGTCGCATAATGCTGTCGCCAGCATTCGACATCATCCAGCCAAAGGTTTGCGTTCTCGATGGGGGCCAACACTTCGGACATGGCCGGAATATATCCGCCCGGAAAGATGTACCGAGAAATCCAGGGGTTTGTCGCGTCGGGCGGGGCACTTCGCCCGATGGTGTGGATCAGCGCGACCCCATCAGGCGACAGCAGGTTCCGCACAGTTTCAAAGTAGGTGCCATAATGCGGAAGGCCGACATGTTCGAACATGCCGACTGACACAATCCGGTCGAACGGGCCGCTGACATGACGGTAGTCGCGCAACTGAAAGATGACGCGATCCGCAAGCCCCTCCGCATGGGCGCGCTCTGTCGCGATGCGGTGCTGTTCCTTTGACAGTGTCACGCCCAGAACATTGACCCCGTAGTCACGCGCGAGGCCAAGCGCCATGCCCCCCCAGCCGCAGCCGATATCGAGAACCCGCATTCCTGGCTCCAAAAGCAGCTTGCCCGCGATATGTGCCTTCTTTTGTGCTTGCGCCTGATCCAGCGAGTCATCGGGGTGTTTGAAATAGGCGCAGGAATATTGCCGGTCCTGATCCAGAAAAAGATCGTAAAGCGCGCTGGACAGATCATAATGATGCGCGACATTCCGTTTGGAGACCGATGCGAAATTGTTCTGGTCAAATCGCCGTCGCAGCATTCGAATGGCTCTGACAACGCGGATCCAAGATGAGGATGCCTGCGCGTCAAAATTGCGGACCGCAATTTCGAGGAGACCATGCAGATCATCGCCGTCAATCTTGATATCGCCGTTCATATAGCCTTCGCCAAGGGCAAGTTCGGGGTTCCAGACCAAATGCGAAATGATGCCAGGATGCGTCAGCCGGACGGTAACGGGGCGGCCACTGCCATCGCCAATGCGAACGGTTTTCCGGTCCGGCAAATGCAGCGTGATGTTCCCTTCGCGAAGAAGGATCCTCAGGTTTCTGACAAGTAGGTGTTGAAGCACAGCATTATCCTTCACCGGGGTCCCTTTTTGCTAACGCAAGCAATCGGGATGCCAATTGATCAAAGTCAATGTGGCCTTGGGTAGGTTGCAGGCTGTTATGTCGGAGATTTTATTCTCTGCACGACTTCGGAGTTTGCGTGGTTGGGGTATCATGCGTCCAGGGCGGTGGCCCATTCGGCATTTTTCCGCTGTTTTCCCTTGGTTGGACAGAGTTTCGTAACCCGATTGATCTAGCGCAAGGAGGTCTCGAATTTTTCCTGAATTCTGATTGCGAATTCAGCATTTTCAAACTCTGGGGGAGGATCAAAAGCATGCATAAATTCAACACAGACATGGAGACGCAATCAACAGGTAACGTAGGCTACAGGCACCGGATAACGCCGAAGCATTCGGGTTATGACTGTGCATCCGTCAGCCGCCTGCCGGCACGCAGCTTTGATGTCGAAATCCATGATGCGTTTGGCCCCGACCCCGTCACGGTCTTGCAGTGCTTTATCGCCCTTGGCCTGTCAGATGGAGAGATTGCCAGATACGTCGGATTGCCCGAGGCGCGCGTGAACAGCATTGCGCGTCCGCTCCGCGCCCCGGACATTGGCAAATATCTAGAGTAATGCATTTCCACCGCGCGGCGGCCGTAGGGCTGTCGCGCCTTTTAGCATGCCTCGTGGTTTGTCTGAGGTGCCCAAATCATAGGGTAAGCTCAGGCACCTGCCCGCACACCTGGCATTGAAACCAATCAACCAGCCGTCTTGGCAATGACAGTTCTGTGCGTGATCTCATTGCCCGTCCGCGCATCAACCAGCTTTGGTTCAATGGGGTCGTTCGTTTCCCGGGATATCAACGTCACCGACGACCCGTTCTCGGCCGGGACATGGGCATTGGCCCACTCGATCATCGTGACCAATATGGGATAAAGCGCCTTGCCACTGTCGGTCAGCAGGTACTCGTGGCGCAGAGGACGTTCCTGATAGGCCACACGTTTCAGCACGCCATCCGCTTCCAGCTTGCGCAGCCGGTCAGCAAGGACATGGCGGGTGATGCCCAGACGTTCCTGCATCTGATCAAATCGCCGGATGCCCAGAAAGCATTCGCGGATCACAAGCATGGTCCAACGATCTCCAATCACGGACAGGCCGCGTGCGACGGGGCAGGATTCGGTGTTCAGATCATTCCATTTCATATCGGTCTTATATCAGCGATTGACAGGTTCGAAAAGGGAACTTACCCATAAAGAGTTCCTAAAAAGAACCTACTGCACCTGAGGGGCAGTGCGACCGTCCAATCAAGCAGGGACAAGATGACGTGACCACGATTAACACGCGGAAAACCCGCAGCTATGCCTATGTGACCGAACCCCTGGATGCAGAGGCGGCGATGCGCCTGTCTGGGCTTGATTACATGCGTGCGCTAAACTCGGGGGCGGTAACGGCCCAGCCGTCAATGATCGTGACAATGGGCATCTCCGACCCGATGGATCTTGATTACGGCAAAGCAGCGTTCGAGGCGGATCCTGCCGATTTCTTGCTAAATCCGATGGGCACGCTGCATGGGGGATTTGCAGCGACGCTTCTGGACACTGTGCTGGGTGTCTGCGTCCATACAACACTTGACGCTGGTATTGGTTTCACGACGGCAGAGCTGAAGGTGAATTACACCCGTGCGATCCTGCCGACGACGGGTCGTTTGCGGGCAGAGGCAACGATCGTTCATCGCGGGCGGCAGATGGCGACGTCCGAAGCGCGGGTTGTCGGGCTGGAGGATGGCAAGCTTTACGCGCACGGGTCCACCACCTGTCTGATATTCCCGCTGAAACAGAAGAAGGCGTAAGAAAATGACTGTTGCGCCCCCCCTGAATATCGCTGCTCCCGTTGACGCCGCATCCTCTGCCCGCGCCACACGCACCAAGGTTCTGCTGACAGCCCCGATCGGGCCGACGCTGGCAAAGCTGGCTGCGCCCAACGTTTTGGCCATGCTGGTGCAGGCGGCCCAAAGCATTGCCGAAGCCTATTTCGCCAGCCTTTTGGGTGTCACGGTGCTGGCGGGTCTGGCGCTGGTCTTTCCGCTCATGATGCTGACCCAGATGCTGGCGGCAGGCGCGATGGGTGGCGCGATTTCAGCTGCCGTCGCGCGGGCGCTTGGTGCATCGAACCCCGCACGGGCCGCCACGCTCACCTTTACGGCGTGGATCATCGTGGCATGTTTCGCGCTTTTAATGGCTGTCACGATGGCGCTTTTCGGACGGGCAATTTTTAGTACGCTGGGTGGCGGAGAGGCTGCGGTAGACGCCGCTGTGACCTATTCAATCGTCTTCTTTCCCGGGTGTTTCACCATCTGGCTATGCCATTCCTCGTTAAGCGTCATTCGCGGGACAGGTGATATGCGGATGCCGTCGCTCCTGCTTTTGCTGGTTTCTATCGTCTCGATCCCGCTGTCGGGTGGCTTTGCCCTGGGGTGGGGGCCGCTTCCGGCGCTCGGGATCGCGGGCTTGCCCTTGGGGCTGATCCTTGCTTACGGCCTTGGTGCCCTGATCGCTGTCAGCTACATCGCAACTGGCAGGACCGGGCTTGCCTTCAAAGGCGCGTTTGCCCGGGTTGATCTTGGCATGTTCCGCGACATCATGCACGTCGGAGCCATCGCGTCGGTCAACACGCTGCTGACGGTTCTGACGATCGTGATGATGGTCGGCATGGTCGGGCAATACGGCGAAGCAGCGCTGGCAGGGTATGGCCTTGGCGCGCGGCTCGAATTCCTGATGATCCCGGTCATCTTCGGGATTGGTGCCGCCATGACTGCCATGGTCGGTGTGAATGTCGGTGCAGGCCAGAAAGATCGTGCACTTCGGATCGCGTGGACGGGATCATTGACGGGTGCCGCGATCATCGGCTGTATCGGATTGATCCTGTCGGTGTTTCCCGACCTGTGGCTGGGCATGTTCCTAAACCCCTCCGACACAGCGACATTGGAAGCGGGACGGGCTTATTTCCGGATCGTTGCACCTTTTTATGCCTTCTTCGGCCTTGGCCTTGCGCTGTATTTCGCATCCCAAGGGGCCGCAAAGATGCTTTGGCCCCTGATTGGTAGTCTGTTTCGCATTGGTCTGGCCGTTGGCGGCGGGTTGATCCTCACTTCTACGACTTCGATGGGGGTGAACGGGGTGTTCGCGGCAATCGGGATTGCGATGATGGCCTACGGGCTTGTGATCGGGGTCGCGATTCTGCACACGCGGTGGGCTTAGGGTGGGCTTAGGGTGGGCGCTGGTCGGATCGTGTGACCAAAATTTTTTCCAAACTTCCCCAGCATTTTTAAAGTGCGCAAGCATCGGCTCTTTCACAAGCGCCGCGGCCAGAAGATCACGGTTTGGGAATGATGTTGTCGGCGCGCAAGCGGTCGAACAGATCAAAGAACGCGCTGTCCGTGGCAACATATCCGGTGAACCCCAATGCGCGGCTTTTGCTCATGTCGGTCACGACCTCGATCGGGCGGCCCAGATCGGCGTCCGTGTGCCAGGCAGAGGCAAGCCGCGACAGATCGCTTTTCGCCAGCCCGTGTTGTTTCGCGATCTCGGCCCAGACGGGGGCATCGTCCTGCATCTGCTCTACCAAGGGACGCTCCACACCATCAAAATCCTCTACCTCGACGCCAAAGTAGTCACCGATCCGGTGCCACATCCAGTTCCAGCGGAAGACATCGCCATTGACGATGTTGAAATCTTCGTTGCGCGCGGCTGGCGTTGTGGACGCCCAGATCACCTGATCCGCCAGTTGGCGCGCATCGGTCATGTCGGTCAGCGACTCCCACTGCACCTGTGAGCCCGGAAACCGGAAGGGCCGCCCGGTCGCCTTGCACAGTTCGGCATAGACGGCCAGCGTCGTGCCCATGTTCATCGCGTTCCCGACGGCCTTGCCGATCACGGTATGCGGGCGATGGATGCTGTAGCCGAAACCGTCGCGCTCAGCGGCTGCAAATACCTCGTCCTCTTGCGCATAATAAAAGTTCGCAACGTCCAGCCGCCCTTGGTCCTCGCGGAACGGCGTCTTTGGCAGGGTCCCTTTGCCATAGGCCTCGAATGGCCCGAGGTAGTGTTTGAGCCCCGTCACGAGGGCCACGTGTTCCACGCTGCCCGCCTCGCGGACGGCGTCCAGCAGATTGCGGACCATGGTATCGTTCACGCGGATATTTTCGGCCTCAGTATCCTGACGCAGCCACGTCGTGAGAAAGACGTGGGTCGGCGCGTGCCCCTTTAGGGCCTGTGCCAGTGCCTTCGGGTCCAGCAGATCGGCAGCGACGGGTGTGACGCCGTCGTGGTCCTGTGGTGTGCGTGCCAGGCCGAGAACGGTGCAGCCGTGCGAGACCAGTTTGTCCGCGATCGCGCTGCCCTGGATGCCGGTCGCGCCGACGACGAGTGCTGCCTTGGTCATATGTTTTCTCCTGTGGTTACACGGTGTGGAAGGCACCTAGCCACCGATGTCTGCGTTTGCTAGACGGCACCAAAACGGAACGTAGTCACCTAAAGGAGACCATCTTGCAAGACGATGACTGGCGCGAAGATTGCGCGCCGCGCCGCGTGATGGAGATTTTTGCGACGAAGTGGACCAGCATGATCCTGCATACCCTGCAGGCCCGTCATGCGGGTGCTGCGCGCAGCGGTGCGTTGCATCGCAGCCTGCCGGGGCTGTCGAAAAAGATGTTCGTCCAGACCTTGCGTGACATGGAAACCGGCGGCTTGATCGACCGTCGGGTCGACAGCACTGTCCCGCCGGCGGTGACCTATGCACTCACGCCGCTGGGTCTGCGGTTCGTCGGGCTCGTGGATTTGGTCTATGATTGGGGACGGGACAACGCCGATGCTCTTGACGCGCTTCAGCCGCGCGAAGGGTCCCGCCGGGTCCGCAGTGCCGCAGCGACCAAGTCCGCAGAATAGCCGTCTCAACGCGCTTTACCGCCTTGATTTTGTGCGCACATGTCCACAGCGCGCAACAAGGCGGGGCGGGCGCATCTAAACACAGTCATCCGGTTGTGATCCAGCGACATAGCTGTCAGTTGTTCTCGCAAAGGGAGATTGACGATGAATGGCAAACTCACACGCGCGACAGAGATCGACCGGGTTTCGGAACTCTTGGGGCTTCCTGAAGAAATCAACGATATAGATTCTTTGAATTCCGAAGTGGCAAAGGGTCTTCCGGTGAAATCCGTAGAAAAGATTTTGGATGTTCTGGCTTCGACACCTGCCATGAATATCATTCCGGACAGAGCCTATCGCCGCGCGAAAAGTGAAAAGCGTGCCATCAGCGTCGTCAACAGTCAGATACTTTATGATTTTGCCCGCGCTTATGTGGTTGCAGACAGGGTTCACAATGGCAACGGCGCACTGGTGATGCGATTTCTTGAAAAGCCGCATCAGGACTTTGGAGGGACAGCGCCAATGGCATTGGCAATTTCAAGCCCTGCCGGTGCAGACGCCGTGATTGATCTGCTCAACAGCTGACATCAGCGGATTAGACAAGGCTGATGGGACGAATGTTCGGGATGGTGCCTTTAATCGGTCGCGGTTTCAGGTCGAAGCGAACCATGACCGGCACAGTATAGCGAAACCGGGGATGAGAGCATCCTTGTGGTTTGGGCGCTCATTTGATCTTTACTTTTGGTCCATATGGACTAATTAGTAGATCAGGAGAAGCCCTATGCAAATTGTCGCTAACACCCGTAAACCCGCTGACATCAATGCGGTCGCGCTGAAAGCCTATGCCCGGATCGCCGAGACTTGGGGGTTGTCCTTGAACGAGGCTGCCAGCCTTGCAGATATGTCGGCCAGCACCTGGAAGCGCGCAAGAAAGCCAGGCTTTACCGGCGACTTGACCAAGGACCAGCTTCTGCGCCTCTCGGCACTTGTCGGCATTTACAAATCACTCGAACTCTATTTCTCAGAGCCTCTTGCGAGAACATGGCCGACCCGCGCGAACACTGGGCCGCTTTTTGGCGGGGGACGTCCCGTTGACTCCGCGATTGATGGTGGCCTGCCGCAGATCCTGAACATTCGGACCTATCTGGATGCATTGCGAGGCGGCGCGTGAAGACGACCGAGATTTCGGACAGAAGTCTTGTTCGACTTGTGCCTGCGACCTACCATAAATCACCCGTCCTGCGCGGATTGGTCGAGACGGACGAGGAAGCGCAGCTTCTTGCCGAAATCGAAGGCATGACAAGCGCGCGCTTGAACGCAGAGCGCGGCAAAAGCCTGCATCTTGACCCACGTGAGCTTGCCTGGCATCGCCGCATGGCCGATCTGCGCGTGTATGGCGAAACCCATGTGAACGCCGCCTTTACCTATACGCGTGCTGGCGGGAACCGGTTCAATGGGGCGGATCGCGGCGCGTGGTATTGCGCCTGGGACGCCATGGTGTCTGTCGCTGAGGTCGCGTTTCATCGCACACGAGAGTTGGAATACACCGGGCTGTTTCAGGACCATGCCCGCTACGTTGAACTGCATGCGGATTTCATCGGTAGCTTCAACGATATCACCGATGATAAAGGGCACGCGGCGCTGCATCCGGATCCTGCTGTCGGCTATCCCGAGGGGCAAGCCCTTGCCCAAAGTCTGCGCCGGACGGGATCGCGTGGTCTGATCTATCCGTCCGTCCGCGCGCCCGAAGGCAACTGCCTTGTGTGTTTCGAACCGCAGGCGGTTCAGAATGTCCGACCGGGCGCTTCTTGGGATTTGGTCTGGGCGGGAACGCCGGACTATTCGATCCGGCAGGTCGCCTGACGGCCTCGCGCCGAAGATGCCGACCCCGTATGATTCTCCCTTTGACCGACGCTTAAGTGGCCTTCGGGGCTGCGTGGCACCCCTGCAACCTTTCGCTAATCAAGGGTTTTTCTATACTTGATCCTTTTAGTCAACTTTGGTAGCTCACTCTCAAACAAGGTAGCCAACCGCTTTGCGACCAGCCCCCGAACAACAGCCCGAAATGGGCATTTACGAGGGCCAAATGACACAAACGAAATTCCCACAGTCTCTGCGGAGCCATTCCACAAGTCGCAAGATCAACCTGATCACGGCCGCCGCACTTGGTGCGACGTCGCCTGTAGCACTTTATCCGCAGTCCACGACCGAACCGCTTTTGCTGCCGGGGATCGAGGTGGAAACATCCGAACCCGCCGCCGTGCAGCCCAAGCCAACACCGTCCAAGAAACGTACCGCTGCCAAGCCAGCGGTGCGCACAGCGCCGGCCCCAACGCCCGTCGCCGCGCCAGCCCCCGTTACGCCAAGCGCCCCTGCAGGGCCGGTTGCGGGTGAAAACGGTCTCTCCCCCTTCGCCAACCCCGATGCGGGCTATCAGGCGGTTCGGTCAGGCAATTCGCTTTTGACGCAACCCTTGGTCGATACGCCGCGCACCGTGACCGCCGTGACGCAAGACGTGCTGCGCGACAAGAACGCGACGTCCGTGCGCGAACTGGCCCGCACCACCCCCGGTATCACGTTGGGCACCGGCGAAGGCGGCAACGCATTCGGCGACGTGCTTTTCATCCGCGGTTTCCGGTCATCGAACGACGTTTTCATTGATGGCATGCGCGACTCTGGCGTGGCCGTACGCGAAACCTTCATGGCCGAGCAGGTGGAGATTACCAAAGGCCCGTCCGGGTCGATCGGCGGGCGCTCTACCGCGGGCGGCGCGGTCAATCTGGTGACGAAACAGGCGCAAGATACCGATTTCGTCAAAAGCACGACGACCTTTGGCACTGCCGATCTGGCCCGTCAGGAGCTGGACTGGAACAAGGTCTGGAATGACCGCTTCAAGACGCGCATCGGTTCTGTTGCCCAGGTCAGCGGTGTGGCGGGGCGCGACGACAGCAAGGACGACCGTCTGGGCCTGTCCCTTGCCGCCGAATACAAGGCGACAGACAAGCTGACCTTTGACATCGAAGCCTATCAGCTGCGGATGAAGCAGATGCCCGATTGGGGTGTGCCATGGGACGGCACCAACAACGTGCCGTTCACTGAACCGGGTGCAGGCCGTCTCACGCTGGATCGGTCGACATTCTATGGCGATACCGATCGCGATTTTCAGGACGCCACCCAAAGCGTCGCCACCGTCGGGGCGACCTATGGAATTGCGCCCGGCATGACCTTTACCAACAGGACGCGGATCAGCAAAACCGAGAATGACTATATCGTGTCCGCCCCTGAACGCCCCGACACAACCGATCCCGACCCGAAGAACTGGACGCTGACAGCGTCGCCCAAAAGCCGCTATCAGGTGAATGATGTCATCGCCAACACAAGCGAGCTGTCCTTCGGCTTTGACACGGGCACTGCGCGCCATGAAGTCGTGGCCGGTTTTGCCCTGTCCCGCGAAGAGATCAGCCAGCAAGGCTATGTCGGTCTGTCTTCGGAAGTGGGCGGGGGCACGGCAACGGATCGTCTTGAGGGGTGTTCGATCTCGATCTACAATCCTGACACCAGCGGCTGTTCGACGGCGGTACCGGTTCTGAATCCGGACGCCACCCTGACCAAGGTCACGACCAAATCGCTGTACTTGAATGACACGATCACCTTCAATCCGCAATGGCAGCTGAACCTTGGGGCGCGGGTGGATGATTATAGCATCAGCCGCACCGGCACAGCCGCAGGGTCGACCACGCTGACCCGTGATGATGTGATGTTCAACTGGAATGCGGGCATCGTCTGGAAGCCGCGCGACAACGGCACGGTCTATCTGTCCTATGCCACATCCAGCAACCCTGTCGGGGATGAACTGGACGCCGGTGGCGGCAGCTACAACGGGCTGGATACCGCGAATGCCATCCTGTCACCCGAAGAGAACACCGCGATCGAACTTGGCACCAAGTGGCAGTTCGGCGACCTGATGGCGACGGCCGCCGTCTTCCAGACCCAGAAAGACAAGGCCCGCGAAAGTTCGGGCGGGCGCGGCCAGCCGGTCGTGACCACGGATACGGGCGAATACCGCGTCCGGGGGATCGAACTGGGCTTTGGTGGTAACGTGACGGACAAGCTGAGCGTGTTCGGGGGGGCCACGTGGATGGACAGCGAGATTTTGAAAAGCAGCGTCGCCAGCAATGTCGGTGCCGAATTTGCCAACATCGCCCACGAGCAGTTCAACCTGCTTGCCCGATACGACTATAACGACAAGTGGAGCTTTGGCGGGCAGGCGACGTGGCGTGGCAAAGTCAGGGGCGGGACATTCGCCGCGACCAACAGCAACGAATTGCCAAGCTACTGGCGCTTTGATCTGATGGCCGATTACCACATCACGGATGACGCCTCGGTCAGCTTGCGCATCGATAACGTGCTGGACGAAACCTACTATGATGCGCTGTACCGGTCGGGCACGCCCTTTGTGTATGTCGCGCCGGGCCGGTCTGCGTCGATCTCTGTCAGCATGAAGTTCTAAACCTCCAGGTCAGGCGGCCGATGGTGCCGCCTGACACCTTCTCCCGAAAGGATACAGCCATGTTGGTCTGCGTCGAAAATATACTGTCCCCTGACGAGGTCTCCAGGATCATGGCTGTGCTTGGCGATGCTGCGTGGGCTGACGGTCGCGCGACCGCGGGCACCCAATCCGCGCAAACCAAGCGGAACCAGCAGATCCCCCTGGACAGCCCCGTCCTGCCCGATCTGCAAACGCTGGTGTTGCAGCGGTTGATGTCCAACCCGACCTGGGTGTCTGCCGCACTGCCGCTGCATGTGCTGCCACCGATGTTCAACCGTTACGAGACCACCGAAACTTTCGGCGTGCATGTCGACAATGCGATCCGCGTCAATCCGCAGACAGGCCAGCGGCTGCGCACCGATCTGTCCTGCACGCTGTTTCTGAACGACCCCGAAGACTATGACGGCGGCGAGTTGGTGATCGAGGATAATTACGGCACCCAATCGGTCAAGCTGCCTGCGGGGCACTGTGTGCTCTATCCCTCTACGTCGTTGCATCAGGTCACGCCGGTGACACGTGGCGCGCGGGTGGCGTCGTTTTTCTGGGTCCAGTCAATGATCCGCGACGGGGGCCAGCGCGAGATCCTGTTCGACCTTGATCAATCCATTCAGGACTTGTCCGCGGCCGAGGGGCTCAACGCCCCCACGGCCGTTCGATTGACGGGCATCTATCACAACCTCATCCGGCAATGGGCAGAGACGTAAAATGAAATACCAAACCATCCTTGTCACAGCGGCCCTTGTCGCGGCCCCGGAAATTGCATCAGCGGACACGGCGTCGGTCAATGTCGCCCTGATCAATGCGGCTGAACAGTGGTTCGGGCCCGCGCTGGCAGAGCCGATGCGCGTCGCGGCGCAAAGTGGTGGCCATTCGCCGCTGGCCATGTTCATGGGGGCCGATATCGTGGTCAAAGCCGTGATGTTCGGTCTGGCGATCGCATCGGTCCTGGGCTGGACTGTCTGGGCGGGCAAGCTGTTGCAGGTCAAATGGGCGAACGGCCGGCTGCGCCGCTCTTACAAACGGTTGGCGAAACAGGGCGCGCTGGAAGGCACAGATGCGGCGATCTATGCGGGACCGGTGCGCGTCATGGTGCAGGCAGCGCAGGCCGAAGTCGCGCGATCCGGCGGAATGAACAAGGCTGGCATCAAGGAACGGGTCGCGTCAGAGCTTTCGCGGATCGAAACAGGAGCTGCGCGGTCCATGCAATCGGGTGCGATGGTGCTTGGGTCCATCGGATCCACGGCACCGTTTATCGGATTGTTCGGCACGGTCTGGGGCATCATGAACAGCTTTATCGGCATCGCGGAAAGTGGCAGTACCAGCCTGTCCGTTGTGGCCCCCGGTATCGCCGAGGCGCTGCTGGCCACGGCCATCGGTCTGGTCGCCGCGATTCCGGCAGTGCTGCTGTACAACCACGTCACCCGCATCGTGTCCGGCTACCGCGCCCGGATCGGTGATGTCGCGGCATTGGTCGAACGCTGTCTGTCGCGCGATCTGGATCGTGCGGATACTGCGGTACCTGTTCCGGCCAGCCTTTCGCGTCTTGCGGCGGAGTGATCTGATGGCTGTACGACTTTCAGACGGTGGCGACGACCTTGCCCCCAATGCCGATATCAACATCACCCCGTTCATCGACGTGATGCTGGTGCTGCTGATCATCTTCATGGTCGCAGCCCCGCTGTCCACGGTCGATGTGAACGTAGAACTTCCCGTCGCTACGGGCACCCCCGCACCGCGCCCCGAGGAGCCCGTATTCGTGACGATACATCAGGACCTTAGCCTGAGCGTGGGAGAAGGGGACGTGTCGCTGGAGGACCTGAACATGCAGTTGGGTATGTTGACCAAGTTGAATTTAGATACGCGTATCTACATCAACGCCGACCGCTCGGTTCCTTATGGCGAAGTGATGGCCGTGATGAACAGGATGCGCAGTGAAGGCTATCTCAAGATTGGATTGGTCGGCCTCGAGGATGAGGGCAGCCCGTCACCTGCGGCACCTCTGGCTGAAACGCCTGCCAAGGGTGCCTCTGAATGAGCTTTGCCTACGCGCCTTCTTCCGGCATGGGTCTGTACCTTGGTGCTGGCCTCAGCATCGGCGTGCATGGAGCCTTGGTCGCCTTGTGGCTGACCCAGGCTGCCGCGCTTGAGCCGCCAAAGGAGACCGGCATTCAAGGGCGCGAACTGATTGATCTGGCCGAAGTCGAAATGATCATCGCCGCACCGGAAACCAACCTGCCCGACGGGGCCCCCGCCGAGGACAGCAAGGCCACATTGGACAGCCCCGCCGAGCGCGAAGAGGCGAAGGCGTCGAACGATCCGATTTTGGCGCAGGTGCCGCGCGCGCCGGATGATCCCGAGTTGCAATTCAAAATCGCCAACCCCGACCAAGAGGTCGAAACCGAAAAGGACGCCACCGAAGTTCCGAGCGAAATCCAGGAAGAGACCCAAACCGAAAACGCCCCGCAAAGCACTGCCGCCGCGCCCGAGGCCAGCGCAGGTCAGGATGAGAAATCCCAGACTGCGGCCAAGAAACAGGGGCTGACCGATGCAGAACGGGCTGAGATTACCGATTGGCAAAAGTCATTGGTTCTGGCCCTGAACGCTGGCAAGGATTATCCGCGCCGCGCGCGCGAAGCCCGCGCCGAAGGCACCACGACGGTTGCTTTTACCGTGGATCACTATGGTCAGATCAAAGCGCGCGAGGTGTCGAAATCCTCCGGCTGGCCGGTTCTCGACAAAGCCGCGCTTGATATTTTCGACCGGCAGAAAACGCTGCCAGCGCCCCCGGCTGCAATGGGGGCGGGACCTTTCAACCTCGCCATCCCGATCAGCTACCGGTTCCGCTGAATCCCGTCAGAAGATCCGGCGTGATATCGGCAACGGTCGCACAGCCGCACAGGGCCATCGTCACCTCAAGCTCGTCGCGCAGGCGGCGAAGCACCTGGCTGGCCCCGCGCGGCCCATCGACGATCAACCCGTGCATGACGGGGCGTCCGACCAGAACCGCTTGGGCCCCCAGGGCGAGCGCTTTGAACACATCGCTGCCCCGCCGGATGCCGCCATCGACATAGACCGGCACAGCACCTGCCACGGCATCCACCACTGCCGCCAGTTGGGTGATTGGCGCAGGCACGGTATCCAGCACGCGGCCCCCGTGGTTCGAGACGATGATGCCCTGCGCGCCCAGGTCGATCAGGCGCGTTGCATCCGCAGGGCGCAGGCATCCCTTTACGATCACCGGAACCGGGCTGTCGGCAATCAGCCGTGCCAGATCATCGGCGGTCGGGGCAAACACCATCATCCCGTCGAAAACCACGCTTTGCCCGTCGCGCAGGTGCGGGCGCGGCGGTTGCGGCAGAACATCCAGCATCACGGGACGGACATCATCGGGCAGGGTGAACCCGGCAGCAACCTCGCGGTCGCGCAACCCATTGATCGGCGCATCAAGCGTGACGACCAGAGCGTCGGCACCACAGTCAACGGCACGGGTCACCAGCGCCATCGTCGCCTCGTGATCGGCTTGCATATAAAGCTGAAACCAGCGACGGCCCGGGATGGTGGCAATGTCCTCTGGCGGGGTGCTGGTTTGACAGCTTAGCACCATCGTCGCGTCCTGGGCCGCAGCGGCCATCGCCGTTGCACTTTCGCCCTGCGGGTGGAAAAGATTCTGGAACGCCATGGGTGCGACCATGATGGGATGCGGGGCCTGTTTTCCCAATATGGTTGTCCGGGTATGTCCGCCGGCACACGGCGACAGAAGTTTTGGCAACAACCCGATCCGACCAAACGCAGCGCGGTTTTCGGTCACGCTCTGCCCGGCCTCCGCACCGCCCTCAAGGTAGGCAAGAAGATCTGCGGACAACCGACCGGCGGCGTCGATTTCGAAATCTGAAAGGGTCACTGGCATGCCGTCAGGATCGCGCAAATCAGCACTCTCCACAAGCGACAACAGCCGTTAAATCGCGCTATCTTCTGCCAGCGGCAAGGTCAGTTTGATCGACATGCCCGATGGGTTGTCCAGTATCTCGAGGCTGCCATCGTGGTTGCCAAGCACGCGTGCCGCAATGGGCAGTCCCAGCCCGCTGCCGGGTCCCCCTCCGGCCTGGCTGAACCGGCTCAGGGCCTGGATGTGCTTGTCCGCGGGAATACCTACGCCGTCATCGGTGACCAGAATAATCGCGTTGGATTGATCCACTGACAGGTCCAGTGTGATGCACGACACCTGCGCGCCGCCATGGATGATGGAATTGGTCAGCAGGTTAAGGACAGCTTCGTGCAGCATCACTTCGTCGCCCTGAACGGTGACATCGGCAGAGGGCAGGACATAAGTCAGTCGCACCTCGTGATCGGGGAATTGCTGATTGAACGCCGTCCCGACATTGCGGATGAACGCCTTGAGATCGACAGGCAAACCGGCGCGCAGGATATCCGTTCCGCTTGCCCGCTCGAACGACAGCAGCTTGTTCGTAAGATCACTGGCGTCTCTTGCGGCTTGAACCAGTTCTGCACTGCGTTCTTTCACGGCTTTGGCGTTCGGCGCGTTCTGAACCGCCTCGGCAAGGGCCAGAACACCGGCGACGGGGTTCCTAAGCTGATGGGCGGCGTTTGAAATGAATTCGTCCTTTGAGCTGATCCGGCGCGAGACGCGGTGGAGCAGTGCGTTCAGGGTCGTGACCAGACCTTGCGCTTCGGCGGGGACGGGGCGGCGGATCGGTTCAAGTTCGCTGGGCGTGCGCTTGGCGATGGCTTGTTCAAGGTCAAGCAGCGGGCGCAGGCCCAGCCCGACGCCAAACCAGACCACCACCGCGACGCTTGTCACCAAAAGAGCGATCACGGCGAAGGAGCGCGACAGCACATCGCGCACGAAGCTGTTGCGCACATCCGCATTCTGCCAGACGGTGATGTTGAACACGCCCGCCACACCGCTGACGACTGTACCGTCCTGAAAGCGCAGGACGCGGACGTTTTCCCCCTGATAGCTGCCATTGTAATAGTAGGGATCGGTAATTTCCTTGGGCGCTGACGGCGGCATCATCGGTGGTGTGGAATAGCCAGTGACGAATACGCCGTCAGGGGCATAGACGTGATAGAATATGGCCCCGCCCGAGGTATCGTTCAAAAGCCGTCGGGTCGACGGGCTGATCGCGTCGCCATCGGACACCGCCACGTCCCGCGATATGGCAAGCGCAGCCGACAGCAACCCGCGATCAAAGATGCTTTCGGCGCGGATGGTGGTATTGTGGAATTGCCAGATTGCAGCCACGAGGGAGATTACCAGAAGCGGCGGCAAAATGATCAGGATCAATCGCGCCCGCAGCGAATTCGGTTTCATGGGTCTGCCTTGGCAGACATCTGATAGCCAAGGCCGCGGCGTGTCTGGATCACGATCCCATGCGGCTTCAGCCTGCCGCGCAGGCGCGAAATATAGACCTCGACCACGGTTTCCTCGATATCGGCCCCGATCCCGTAGACATGGTCCAGCACGGCACTTTTCGACACAAGGCGCCCGTCTGCGGCCAAGAGACATTCAAATACGGACATTTCACGCCGCGGCAGATCAAGCTCGGTCTGCTGGTCGAACAATTGTCGCGCAACCGGATCGAAGTGCAAGGCACCGACGGCGCGCAATTGCTGCTGCGGAATGGCCCGCCTGCGCAGCAACGCGCGCACCCGCGCCTCGAGCTCGGCCATCTCGAAGGGTTTGATCAGGTAGTCATCCGCCCCCGCATCCAGACCCGCAACACAGTCATCGGTATCCGCCCGTGCCGTCAGCAGAATGACCGGGCGCGCATCATTGCGTTTGCGCATCTGTGCCAGAAGCGTAAGCCCGTCCGTCCCCGGCAAGTTGATGTCGAGGATCACGAGGTCGGCACCGTCATCTTTCAGGTAATCCTGTGCCGCGTCGCCGTTATGCAGCGTATCGACAGCATGGCCTGCGTCCTCAAGCCGGTAGGTGATGCCTTTGGCTAGGCTCTGATTATCTTCGACCAAAGTGATCCGCATTCAAGTTTATTCCGTCCATGCAAGTCTGATGCAAGGTTCGCAGGTCAGATGGGGGAGATCAACTGGGGTCGGACGCCCCTGCATGATTCTATTTTGGCCCCTTTGGGAGAGGGGGTTGTAAAAACCGGGAGGACTATATGTCTACTATCAAAACCACGCGCCGCGTGGCCATGGGCCTTGTGGCCGCGGCCGCTGCAACATTCGGGCTTCAGGCAAATGCCGAGAGCCACGGGATCGATCTGGCGGGAAAGACCGTCGAATGGATCATCCCCTTCTCCGAAACAGGCGGATCGGCAAAATGGGCCAATTTCTACGCACCCCTGCTGTCCGAGGCCCTGCCGGGCCAGCCCACAGTCGTCGTGAAATTCATGCCAGGTGCCGGATCGACCAAAGGGGCCAACTATTTTCAGGAGCAGACATACGAAGACGGCACGCTGATCTTCGGGTCGTCCGGGTCCACGCAATTCCCGTACCTTCTGGGTGATCCGCGCGTGAAATTCGAATACTCCGACTGGAATGTCGTGCTGGCCTCGGGCACAGGTGGCGTTGCCTATCTGCCGCCAGAGCTTGCTGCAAAGATGGATGGCATGAATGCCGCCGGCCTGCGGGACACGGATTTCATCTATGGCAACCAAGGTGCGACCCGTCTTGATCTGGTCCCGACTTTGGCATGGGAAATGCTGGGCCTGAACGTCGAAAGCGTGATGGGCATCAAGGGGCGCGGTGACGGCCGTCTGATGTTTGAACGCGGCGAAGCGAACATTGATTACCAAACCTCGTCCTCCTACCTGTCCGGTGTAACGCCGCTGGTCGAGGCAGGCACGGCCGTGCCGATGATGACCTGGGGGTCCTTGAACGACGCGGGTGATATCGTGCGTGATCCGACCTTCCCTGACATTCCGACGTTCAAGGAAGTCTGCGAAGCCACGGAAGGTTGCGAAACCTCGGGCGAGAAATGGGATGCATGGAAAGCCTTCTTTATCGCCGGTTTCCCCGCCCAAAAGATGGTATTTCTGCCACAAGGTGCGCCGGCCGATGCCATCGCGACCTATACGGCGGCATTCGAAGCCGTAAAGGCACGTGCCGATTTTGCCGAAATCTCGGGCAAGCGTCTGGGTAAATATCCGCAGATGACCGGCAAAGCGGCCAAGACGACCATGGACAGCGGTACCAAGGTCAGCCCCGAAGCCAAGGCGTTCATCGTGAACTGGCTGCAGGAAAAATACGGCGTTTCGCTGAACTAAGCTTTCCTTTTTGAACGCCCCGCCAGCCGTGGCGGGGCGTTTTCCCAAGGAAAGTGGGAGGATCATTTCATGGAAGTCATCATGGAGGCGCTGCCTGCATTCGGCGACGCGTGGGCGCTGATACTGCAACCTGTCGTTTTGGGATATCTGGTGATGGGTGTCCTTATGGGCCTTTGCATCGGCGTGTTCCCCGGTCTGGGCGGCATCGCAGGACTGTCGTTGCTGCTGCCGTTCATGTTCGGGATGGACCCGATCCTGGGGCTGGCCTTGATGATCGGTATGGTCGCGGTGGTGCCAACGTCTGACACTTTTGCGTCGGTCCTGATGGGGATACCGGGCTCATCGGCCAGCCAGGCTACGGTGCTCGACGGCTTTCCGATGGCCAAGAACGGAATGGCCGCGCGCGCGCTTTCTGCCGCCTTCGCCTCGTCCTTGTTCGGCGGGTTGGTCGGTGCCAGCTTTCTGACCATCTTCATCCTGATCGCGCGACCGATCGTGCTGGAATTCCGCACGCCGGAATTGTTGATGATCACCATTTTCGGCTTGTCCATGGTCGGTATTCTCGCGGGTCGCGTCGCAATCAAGGGGATCGTTGCGGCAGGCCTTGGCATGCTAATCGGCACCATCGGAGAGGGGGCATCGTCAGGCGATTTGCGCATGTCGTCGTATGACTACCCCTATCTGACCGATGGTCTGAAACTGGTCATCGTGGGCCTTGGCATCTTTGCCATCCCCGAAATCATTTCCCTGCTGCGCCAGGACCGCGCCATCAGTCAGGAACCCCAGATCGGGGGCGGCTGGATCGACGGCGTGCGCGACTGGTTCGCCAACATCTGGCTGTCGGTGCGCTGTTCCATCATCGGGGTGATCGTCGGTGTTATTCCGGGCCTTGGCGGGTCTGTCGTCGACTGGATCGCCTATGGCCATGCGGTGCAAACCACGAAAGACAAATCAAACTTTGGCAAAGGTGAAGTGCGCGGCGTAATCGGGCCGGAAAGCTCGAACAACGCCAAGGAGGGCGGCGGACTGGTGCCGACGCTGCTGTTCGGCATTCCCGGATCGGGGTCGATGGCGATCTTCATCGGGGCGATTGCGTTGCTTGGCTCGGGCCAGATCGAAGTCGGACCGGCTATGTTGAAGAACAACCTTGATATCACCTATGCGATCGTGTGGTTGCTGGCCCTGGCCAATGTGGTGGGTACGGTCATCTGCATTGCCGCCTCCGGCGGGATCGCCAAACTGACAACGATCCGCTTCGTGCTTCTGGCACCGTTCCTGTTCATGATCATCAGCTTTGCCGCCTTCCAGTCGGGTCAGAACCTGATGGATCTGGTGGCCCTGTTCGCGATCGGATTTCTGGGCATCCTGATGCGCCGCTTTGACTGGTCGCGTCCGGCTTTCCTGATCGGTTTCGTGCTGTCGACTCCGGCAGAAACCTATGCCAACCAGGCGGTCCAGATTGCGCAATCGCAGTTCCGCAAAAGCTTTGGCGACGGGATCGATTACATCTTTTCGCCGATTGTCATCATCTTGCTGATCATCACAGTGATTTCAGTCGTGCTGGGGTTGCGGCAGGCGAAACACATGATGGCCGAAGGCGACGTGCAGGCCGGATCAAAGCGCGCGCCACTCGTATTCATGCTGCTGGTCACCGCTTTCATCGTTTACGCCCTGCTTGATGCAAGTGCTATCCCCAGCTACAGCCGCGACCGGACCTTCCCGATCTTCGTTTCAAGCGTTTGTCTGGTGGGATGTGCTTTCCTGATCTTGCAGATGATGCTAAAGCCCGAAAACGATACGATCTTTGCCGACCGTGAAATGGACGGAGAAGATGCCAGTGCAACTCATGGACTTTGGTCGACACTGGGCTGGTTTGCAGCCTTGCTGTTGTTGACATCCTTGCTGGGCTTCATCCTTGCGCTGGCGATCTTCCTGTTCAGCTTCATGGTCATCCGCGCACGGATGAGCCTGATATTCGCGGCAGGGTACACCGCCGCTGGTATCGCTTTCATCTGCGGCATGGCATGGATGCTTAACCGCGATTTCCCGCCAGGGCTTTTGCAAGAATTTTTCACTTTACCATGGCCTTTCACATGACCCAGACAGCAATTCCATATCTCTTCATGCGCGGCGGGACGTCTCGCGGTCCTTACCTTAACCGCGCCGACCTGCCCGGGGACCTAGACGTCTTGGCAAAAGTGCTGATCGCCATGGTTGGCTCCGGTCATCCGCTAAACATCGACGGCATCGGCGGCGGTGCAGCGGTGACGACCAAGGTCGCGATGCTGTCCAGATCAGAGGATGATTGGGCCGATGTGGACTACTTCTTTGCCCAGGTCAGCGTCGAGGACCGCCTGGTCGATTTCAAACCCACCTGTGGCAACATCCTATCGGGCGTCGGCCCTGCTGCCATCGAAATGGGTCTGGTCCCGGCCCAGGACGGCGAAACGCAGGTGAACATCCGTGCGGTCAATACCGAAGCCCGCGTCACGGCCATCGTGCAGACGCCAGAACGCGTCGTGAGCTATGAAGGTGACGCGCAGATCGACGGAGTGCCCGGCACTTCCGCCCCCGTGGCCCTGCAATTCATGGAAACTGTGGGGGGCGTCACCGGTGCGTTCCTGCCGACCGGAAATCTGGTTGATGTCATCGACGGGATCGAGGTCACCTGCATGGACGTGGCCATGCCGATGGTCATCGCAAAGGCCAGCAGCTTTGGCCTGACGGGTTATGAAACAGCCGCCGAACTGGATGAAAACCGCGATTTCTTTGCCCGCATGGAAGCGCTGCGCCTCAAGGCTGGGGCGCTGATGGGGATGGGCGATGTGTCCAAGTCCGTGACGCCGAAATTCGGCCTGCTGGCCCCCGCGACCCAAGGCGGCACAATCGCCACGCGCTATTTCATGCCATGGCAGACCCATCCCACCATGGCCGTCACAGGCGCACAGTGCCTTGCATCCTGTGTGCTGACGCCGGGAACCGTGGCTGATGGTCTGGCGGCGAAACCGGCCGCAGTGCCGGCGAATGTCACGTTGGAACATGCCTCCGGTACCATCGACGTGCTGGTGGATTACGCGCAAACTGAAGACGGTTTTCAGATCAAATCAGCTGGTCTGGTGCGCACTGCACGAAAGCTTGCCGCAGGAGAGGTGTTTATCCCTGCATCGGTTTGGTCCGGGTTTTGATCCGATTGATAAAGGGACGTTACGACCGCCTATGAAAGTTCATATTCTCGACGATTGGTTCGATACCCTTCGGGCCTTGCCGTGTTTTGACAAACTGGCCGGTCACGATGTCACCGTCTGGACGGACCACGAACCCGATCCGGCAAAGCTGGCCGCGCGCGTGCAAAAGGCAGAGGCGTTGGTGCTGTTTCGTGAACGCACGATGGTCGGAGAGGACCTGCTGTCGCGTTTGCCGAACCTCAAGCTGATTTCACAACGCAGCGTTTATCCTCATGTCGATGTTGCGGCCTGTACCGCGCATAATGTGCTGCTCAGCTCGAACATGCAGTCGGATACTCCGTCCTATGCAGCGGCCGAACATACACTGGCGTTGATATTGGCCAGCTTTCGCCAGATCCCGCAGCAGGTGGCGTCGATCAAGGCGGGCCAGTGGCAGGCGGGCGTCGGCCGCACGCTGCGCGGCAGAACGCTTGGGCTTTATGGCTATGGGCGCATTGCAGGCGCTGTTGCCGAATATGCCAAGGCTCTGGGGCTGAAGGTGCAATGGTGGGGGTCCGAGGCGGGGCGCGCCCGTGCGCAGGCGGCAGGTGAAACGGTTGCCCCATCGCGCGAGGCGTTTTTCGCGGGTTCGGATATCGTCAGCGTGCATGTCCGGATGAAGCCGGAGACGCGCGGGCTGATCACCGCGGCAGATCTGGCGCAGATGCAGCCTGGGGCGTTGTTCGTGAATACGTCACGCTCGGGCTTGGTTGAGACAGACGCGCTTGAGGCCGAAGTCGCGCGCGGGAGCCTGCATGCGGCGGTCGATGTGTTTGACCACGAGCCTTTGACGGACACTTCGCACATCCTGCTGACCCACCCCAATGTGCTGGCGACCCCGCATATCGGCTTTGTCACGGAAGACGAATTTGACCTCCAATTCTCGGATATCTTCGATCAGATCAACGCATATGCCTCAGGCGCACCGATCCATATGATCAATCCCGAGGTCTATCCATAGTCCTGCTGCGCTGCCGCGACGAAGCCTTCGTTTATCGCGCGCGCCACGAAATCATCCAGCGCGGTGATTCTGGGGTCGTCGTGCCGGGGCAAGACCATTGCTTGCCGGACCGACGTCAGGACATCGGGTAAAATGCGTATGTCAGGCGACTGTGCGAAGGCCCCTTCAAGCGAGGCACGCACCCCTGCCACCACGTCACAACGGCCGGCCTGAAATTCGGCAAAGCTTTCGGGCGGCGTGCCGCAACGTTCCAGCGTGGCGTGGCGCAGTGTCTTGGTCAGATGCATGTCATAGGCCGAACCGGTAGAGGTCAGAACCCGCACGCCGGTCTTGTCTACGTCTTCCACGCTTTCGAATTTCGCTGCGGCGCGGACTGCGTAGGTCGCCTCAATCACGATATAGGGCTGGGTGAACGCGATCTTTTGGGCGCGCATGGGGTCAATCGCGAGAAAGCCGATATCCCATCTGTCGTGGTCTGCATCGTCAAAAACCTTGCCTGCACCGCTGTAAACGATCGGCTCCATCCGGGCACCAATTTCATCTGCCAGCCGTTGGGCGAGGGCGGGGCTGACGCCCGTAAGGCCATTGGCGCTTTGCTGTACCAACGCACGATTGCCGGTGTTGATGGCCACCCGCAAGACGCCATCGCGCGCCAAGGATTTCAAGTCTTCCAGCATGTTCAGTCCCCTGTATTTGGCACTTTGGCCGTAAGGAGGCGCGCAAAAAGCGGTGCGCCCAAGATTACCACAAATATGCGCAGCACGTGATGTGCCACCACGAAAGCCATATCCGCCCCCACGATCAAGGCCAGAACGGTCAGTTCGGCCTGGCCGCCCGGCGCAAAGGCAAGGATGGTCTCCATTGGCGGGGCGAACCCGGCAAGGTGGATCGTCTCTGCAAAGACCACGGTGAGCATCAGCAGGATGACGCAAAAGCCCAGCCCTGCCGTGACGGTCTTGCGTACTTCGGCCATGGTGACCCCGGCGTATTTGCAACCCACGCTCATGCCGATGAAGAACTGCGCGGCCCATATTGCCTCCGCAGGGGGGCGGTGTTGCAAGATACCTGCCAACGCCAGCGCCGCAGCCAGCAGGAGCGGCCCAAGGATGGTTGCGCCGAACATGCCCGCGCGTTTGGCGATCTGCCATCCGGCAAGCCCGCAAAATACCATCAGACCTAGCTGCGAGGCCCCGATCGTCGCTGCCGGTGCGCCCGGTGGGTTGGTCAGATCGGCATTCCATATCCACGAGAGCAAGAAGGGCAGGGCGACGACGATCACCATGACCCGCGTCGCATGGATGAGCGACAAGGTCCGGACATCGCCGCCCGCTTCCTCTCCGAACACCAGCATGTCCTGCAGGCCGCCGGGCATAGAGGCATAGTAACTGGTGGCAAAATCGAACCCCCAAAGCCGCTGAAAATAGACAACGCCCAACAGGCCGATACAGCTGGTCATGACGGGGATCATCAGCAGGGTCGGCCACATCCCCCCCATTGAAACAAGCAAGGTCGTTGTAAATGTCGCACCCACGGCGACGCCAAGAATGGTACGCATCGCTTCGTTGACCAGCTTGATCCCGCGCATGGGCAGCCCCGCAAGCGCCGCAATCAGGCAGGCAAAGATGGGCCCCAGCAGCCAGGGCAGGGGCAGGTGCAGAAGTTTGAAGGCAAGAACACCGAACCCTGCCACGGCAAAGGCATAAATCTGGGCTTTCATCAGCGCATCACCTTGAGCCTGTGGCGCAGGGATGTCTGCAAATGCGCATCGGCAGCTTCGCCTGCGGCTTTCTGGTCGCCGGCACGTATCGCCGCGATGATCTGCGCATGCTGGCTGCTGACGGTCTTGATCCGCACCTCGTCATCCAGCGTGGTTGGGCCAAGCAACATCAAGGCGTTGTTCAGCGCCCGGGCCGAATCCACCAGGAAACGGTTGCGGGTCGCCAGATAGATGCAGCGGTGAAAATCCTGATTAAGCGCTGCAGCGCGCAGTGAGTCATGACCAGCAGCTTCAATCTGGGCATTGAGGTCTTCCATCACATCGATTTCAGCGGTGCTGGCGTGTTTTGCGGCCATTTCGGCAGCCGTGCGTTCCAGCACCAGACGCATCTCGTACAGTTCGACCACTTCGGGCGTCGATAACGTGCGGATCACCGCCCCCAGACGGGCGCGATGCTCGACGATGCCGTCGCTCTCAAGCTTGCGCAGCGCTTCGCGGACCGGCGTGCGGGACAAGGACAGTTTGCTTGCCACATCGACTTCGCGCAGGCGGTCGCCGGGACGGAATTGCCCGGTTCTGATGGCTTCGTGCAGGCGGTGATAGGCGACTTCACCCTGAGACATGTCTTGCAATTCGTGGTCGGGCATTTTAGGGAGGTCCAAATTGTATCCGCTTGGATACAATGTCACCATTCAAAGGAAAAGCCAATGTCAAAATCAGTTTTAGTCGTCGGAACAGGCAACGCAGCCCTTTGTGCTGCGATCGCAGCGCTGGAAAAGGGTGCGCAGGTGACGTTGCTGGAAAAGGCAGACGAAGCTTTGGCAGGGGGCAATACGAAATACACCGCTGGGGCCATGCGCTTTGCCTACGACGGTGCCGAAGATCTGATGCCGCTTCTGCGCAACCCCGATGATCCACGCTTGGAAAATACCGATTTCGGCAGCTACGATGTCGCCAAGTTCGGCAGCGACCTTTTGGGTTTCAACGACGGGCGTCCGCTGTCGGATGAACAGGATGCACTGATTACGACATCGGGCGAGACGATGCGCTGGCTGGCCTCGCATGACGTGAAATTTGAACCGATCTACAGCCGTCAAAGCTTTGAGAAAGACGGGCGGCACGTCTTTTGGGGCGGGCTGACGCTGGCCGCCGAGAATGAAGGGGTCGGCCTTTTTGACATGGAACTTGCCGCGGTGGAGCGCTTGGGCGGAACCGTGCGCTACAACAGCGCCGTGACCGGCCTGATCATGGAGGGCGACCGTGTCGCCGGCGTCCGCGTGGGCGATGAGGAGCTGCGGGCCGATGCGGTCATCCTTGCCTCCGGCGGATTTGAGGCGAACGAAGAGTTGCGCATCAAACACATGGGCCCCAACTGGAAAGCCGCCAAAGTGCGTGGCACCCCGCATAACACTGGCGACGGACTGACCATGGCGATTGCCGCCGGTGCCCAGGAATACGGCCTTTATGCGGGTTGCCATGCCACCCCGATGGACCTGCATATGGCGGATTTCGGCGGCCTTGATCTGCCCCCCGGCGAGCGCAAGAACTATCGCAAGATTTCCTATTTCCTTGGTGTGATGCTGAATGCCGAGGGGCATCGCTTTGTCGATGAGGGGGCAAATTTCCGCAACTACACCTATGCCCAATACGGGGCCGCGATCCTCGAGCAGCCCGGTCAGTTCGCGTGGCAGGTGTTCGACAGCAAGGTGTTCGATCTGCTCTATGCCGAATACCGCTTTCACGACGCCCATTTCGTCGAAGCGGACACATTGGAGGAACTCGTGCCTCAGATGACGGGTGTTGATCAGTCGGCAGCAACAGCGACGCTGGCAGCCTATAATGACGCCGTTGATGTGGATGTTGCGTTTGATCCGACGGTTCTGGACCACAAGGCAACCGTTGGTCTGATGCCCCCCAAATCGAACTGGGCACAGAAAATCGACCTAGGGCCATACCGTGCCTATCCCGTCACAGGGGGCATTACATTCACCTACGGCGGACTTAAAGTCGATGCAGACGGCAGTGTCATCTCGAAAGACGGG
>NZ_DS999214.1:53184-148824 GCF_000156335.1 Roseobacter sp. GAI101 | reverse complement strand
AAAGGTTGCGTTTGAAACGGCGCGCGCATTTCCACCTTTGGCAGCAGGAACTGGAACATTTCAGCCTAGTGATTGTTGGTCCAGGCCTGCATGATGTTGGCTTAGCCCCAGCAAACCGTGACTTCACGTCAAATGCGTCAGAACAGGTTCTACATGCCAGATACCCTCGACCAAATACTACCGTCCCTCGATGCTTTCGGCTCTGGTCTGTATTGGGTCTTTGCGCTTTTCGCGATGCTTGAGGCCGTGGTGCTGACCGGCGTTCTGGTGCCGGGTGCGGTGGCGGTTTTGACGGCGGGCATATTGGCCCAGCTTGGCGTCGCCGACTTTTCCGATCTGGTCTGGTTTGTGGCTGTCGGAACGTTTGTCGGCAGCGGCATCAGCTTTTATCTGGGCCGGTTGTCGCAGCAGGGGGCGACAGGGGGGCTGCGGTTTGGCGGGTCGCGTCATGCGGTGGCCGCTGACCGCCTTTTACAGCGCTACGGCGGTTTTGCAGTGCTTCTGGGGCGTTTCTTTGGCCCGCTTTCCGGCTTCGTGCCGTTTTCGGCAGCCATGGGCGGTATGGGGCTTGGCAAGTTCATCGCCCTCAACGCTGCCAGCGCCGCGGTCTACGCTGTGATCTTGCTGGCGTTGGGATATGTCTGCGGCATCGCTTTGGGAACGATGGCGGCTGCAGCACCGCATTTATTCGTCTTTGCGTTGGTCGTCCTGGTCGCCTTCGGCGTTTTGCTTTTGATTTGGTACCGCGTCAGCATGCTGGCCCCGACACTGTTCGACATTGCCAAATCTGTAGGTAAAGGGTTCTTGCAGACGCCCTTGGTGCGCAGGTTAGCCGACCGTCACCCACGGTTGGTAGGCTTCTTCGCCGCGCGGTTCGGGACGGATCAGTTTCTGGGACTGACAGCGACTATGCTGGGGGCGTTGCTGGTCTACGTTGGAGTGGCCTATGCAGAGTCCGTATACCATTTCATGGGGGCGCAGGGGAATGTTGCGTCTGATACCCATCTGGCGAACCTGCTTTTTGCCATGCGCGACGAGCGTCTGATCGCCGTTCTGGCCTGGATCACCGATATCGGCGGTCGTCATGGCATTCTGCCGTTGCTGGGCGGTGCCACGGTGATGCTGCTGATCTTGCGGCGGTACGACCTGCTGGGCGGTTTGTGGATTACTGCGGTAGGCAACCAGATCACCGTGACGCTGCTCAAAAGCTTTTTCTCCCGTCCCCGGTCCACCCTTGGATATTTCGTCGAAACCTCCGGCAGCTTTCCCAGCGGGCATGCCGCCGCATCCGTCGCGGTCTGGGGCATGTTGTTCTATTTGGCCTGGCAACTCAGGGTCCTGCGCGCGGACATTGCCGCTTTCGCTGCGGTGGCTGTCGCCTTTCTGATCGGGTTCAGCCGTGTCTATCTGGTTGAACATTACCTGTCCGACGTCCTGAACGGCTATCTTGTCGGGGGCATCTGGCTGATACTTGGGATCGCACTTTGCGAATGGCGGCGCGCGGCACCCAAAAGGAACACGACACCATTGCGCCGCGGCCTGGCAGTGGCCTGCTTTTCGGTGGGTGCATTTACCTCAGGGTACCTCGCCTCGACGACGTCGAACCCGCTGGGCGAAACGACAGCGCGTATGACCCAAATCACGGCCGAACCGCTGAAGGTGTTGGACAGCGCCGGATTGCCCGAGATGACAGAAGTGCTGTCAGGTGCCCCCCGGCAACGGGTCAATCTGATCCTCACGGCGCAGGATGCGTCCGCCCTGACCGACACGGTGCAGAAACTGGGATGGCAACCGGCCCCCAATCCGACGCTGGGCATGCTGGCGCGCGCTTTCTTCGACGACTGGACCGGGCGTCCCCTGCCACAGCCTCTTGTGATCCCCACCTTTTGGGACAGCCGGCTTATGACGATTGGCTATGCCCATGCGGTTGACCCTGCAGAGGACGAGCGCCTGCATCTACGCATCTGGGACAGCCTGTTTCGCACCAGGGACGGTCAGACTGTCTTTGTCGGTACCATGACCGAGGAAGACCCCCTTGCATGGGCGCTGGATGAAACCGAACCAGTTGATATGGGGCCGCGTACCCGCGCCGGCCTGCAAGAGCTTACGGACACGTTGAACAACGCAGGCTTGCCCGCCACCCGTCCTTGATCCGAGGGACGTAGAGACCGAAACAAGGATACGCGCCGGGTGCTGAACATGCACACGGGGCGCGAACAGAAACAGGGGCCGGACCGCATGCGCACAACGGTCAGACCCCTGCAGGATAGTCAAACAGATCCGATCAGGAAATTTGGATCTGATCTACCACTCTTGTGACGCCAGGAGCGGACCAGGCCGCATCTTCGGCCAGTTTACGCTCGTACCAGGCTTTGACATGGCCTTTCAGGGTGACCTGACCATCGGCAACATCAACGTTGATCTTCGAGGATTCCAAAGTAGCGCTGCGGTGCAGGGCCTCAGAAATCTTGCGTTTCACATCCAGTTGCGAGGCATGGGGCCGGATGGTGATCGAATTCGTCACGCCGGTCACGCCGCGCAGACGTGCCACGTAGTCGCGCACATCGGCACGCTGGTATTGCCAGTCCACATTACCCGTAA
Organism: Roseobacter sp. GAI101; assembly: GCF_000156335.1. Classification (GTDB taxonomy): domain Bacteria; phylum Pseudomonadota; class Alphaproteobacteria; order Rhodobacterales; family Rhodobacteraceae; genus Sulfitobacter. The sequence goes on along the minus strand of NZ_DS999214.1, from coordinate 146,223 downwards.
GTGTCACGCGGCCATTCTTCACCTCGGCCTTGATGTCATATTTGCGAAATGTCGTGTTCCACTCGCAAAGATGGGCGATCCGTTCGGCGATATCCTGATCATCAACCTGCGTATCCGAGGGGTATTTGATCTTGATCTCTTCCACCACGGCATGCACGCCCTTGACGCGTTTTGCGGCCTTGATCACGGCCAGTTCTTCAAAATAGCTGTGAACGGTTCCGTGAAGGGTAACGGCACCGTCCTTGACGGTCACTCCGATATCAGTGGCCTCGACCTTGGGATCAAAGTCAATTTCTGCCATGATATCGTCTCTGATCTGTTCATCAGTACGCATTGTGATTCTCCTGATTGAGGTTGTTGATGGCGCTAAATTCGCATGAAATCATGAGCGGCGATTGACATTCATCAACGGATTCAGGGCGCGTCAGGACCGGTTTTTTTGGTGGTCGCGAAAGGACATGGAAACAGTACGGCAGCACGCCGCGTCGCCCTTGTTTCTTGGTCATAAAGGGTGCATCGCCCGTTGGTTCAGAACTTAACGCCGGTGAAAACGGCGACAGTCCGCAAGGCCCTGATCAGCTGACGATCTGCCATGTGCCATTGCGGTTCCGGCAAGCGACCCCGGTTCCCACGGCACGCCGCCCGTCGATGGTGATGGTCTGTCTGTATTCGCGACAATATCTGCCGGAGGACGCGACACCATCGCGCAAGACGGTGACCGTTCCGTAGTTTCCCGACCGTGTGTTGTTCCAGCGGACGGTCTCGCCAACCGGGGCGGTATAGGCCTGCCGGATCGCATCATTCGCACGCAGCCGGTCGGTATCGTCCATCGACCGCCCGATCTCGCTTCCGATCAGCGCCCCGATCAGGACACCGGCCCCGGTTGTCACAAGTCTGCCGTCGCCGCGTCCGAATTGCGCGCCCAGCAACCCGCCAAGAACAGCGCCGGTGAGGCCGCCAGTTGTTTCTTTCGGGCCGTAATCTGTTGCCGTGCAGGCGGAGGACAGGCACAGGGCGGCCGCGGTGACCAACTGAAGGGTGCGGGACATGGAGAAGCTCCGATTGAAGGACATTGGGCATCATGATCCCACAGGATCAGTGTCTATCCATTGATCCGTATCAATCCGGTTTTTAGCCATCATGACATCCAAGGATACGCGCCGCCGGTCGCTGATCTTGTCCCGACAAGGATATCGAATGAACCTAACTCCCGCTCCACCTTCTGCTCTTTCTGCGTCTGAAAATGTGCCGCACGCTGCCAGCCCGCAGGACGTTGTGGCGGCGTTCGATACGAGCCTTGAGGATGGTTTGTCGACGGAGGAGGCCAAGGCAAGACTGCGCAAGTTCGGCCCCAATCGCCTTGCCAGACGTCGACCGGCCCGCGTGGCACGTCTGCTTTGGCACCAATTTGAAAGCCCTGTCGTATTGCTGTTGATTGCCGCGGCGGCCGTCGCTTTTTTCTTTTGGGAATGGAAAGAGGGCATCGCCATCGGGCTGGTCCTGCTGATCAACGGCGCGATCGGCTTTGTCACGGAATTGCGTGCGGCCCGGTCGATGGAGGCCTTGCGGCAACTTGGCAACCTGACGACACGGGTGCGCCGGAACCGCCGGATGCTCTTGGTGCCCGCAGAAGAACTGGTGCCCGGTGACATCGTCCTTCTGGAAGGTGGCGATATCGTCACTGCGGACGTCCGGTTGGCAGCCAGTTCAAACCTGTCGGCGGATGAATCAACGCTCACGGGGGAATCTGTGGCAGTCGACAAGGTCACCGCTGCCGTCTGCGCGGACAGTGCGATCGGGGACAGGGCATGCATGGCATTCAAGGGCACCGCCATCACACGCGGCAGCGCGACGGGTGTTGTGGTGGCCACAGGCTTGGACACGGAACTGGGGCTGATTTCGAAACTTGTCGAAGATGCGGCACCCGAACATTCCCCCCTCGAAAGCCAGCTTCACAAACTGAGCGGCCAGTTGATCAAGCTGACACTTTTGATTGTCGCGATCCTTGGGACGCTGGGCGTTCTGCAAGGTGGAGACGACTTGCTTATCATCAAGGCCTCGATCGCGCTTGCCGTGGCGGCGATCCCCGAAGGGCTGCCCGTTGTCGCGACCATGGCCCTGGCGCGCGGAATGTGGCGCATGGCAAGGCATAATGCGCTGGTCGAGCGGCTGTCGGCAGTGGAAACCCTTGGCGCGACGACGGTTATCTTTACCGACAAAACCGGAACGCTGACTGAAAACAGCATGCAACTTCAGGAAATCGACTGTGGCGATGTCGTCCTTGAAGCGTCGCCCGAAACGCACCGGTTTGATGCAGCGACACCCGACGGAGCGAACGGCGGCGCGGCCTGTCTGGGCAAGGTGCTGACCGCCAGCCTGCTGTGCAACAATGCGGAATTGAGCGTCGATGACGACAATCACATTGGCGATCCGCTTGAGCAGGCCTTGCTTGCCGCTGGCAAAGCAGAGGGGATGGACAAGCAGGCGATGGAGCAACGCTTTCCGCGCGTTCGTGAAATTGCCTTTGATTCAACGGCGAAACTTATGGGCACGGTTCACCTTTTCGATGACGCCTATGTCATGTGGGTGAAGGGCGCGCCTGAAGAGGTGCTTGGCGCGTGCAGTGCAAGCATCCAGCCGGACGGGTCGCACGCTGGCCTATCACCCGAAACACGTGCCTTCTGGAAATCCCGCACCGACATGATGGCGGCCCGTGGCATGCGCGTCCTGGCCGTCGCGTCGCGCTGTCTGAAATCTCCAAACGATGCCAGATATTCGGGTCTGACCTTTCTGGGCCTTCTTGGCCTTCATGATCCGCCGCGGGACGATGTGCAGCACGCGATTGCGCAATGCCGGTCGGCGGGCATCCGGGTCATCATGTTGACCGGGGATCATGCCGTGACGGCCAGGAACATCGCCAGATCCGTGGGCCTGACGGATAACGGCCCGATCATACTGGAAGGCCGCACCCTGCGGCCGATGGACGATATGACCGCCGATGAGTTGCAAGAGGTGTACCATGCCGATGTCTTTGCCCGCGTCAGTCCCGCACAAAAGCTTGAGCTGGTTGCCGCCTTTCAAAGAAACGGCGAAATCGTTGCCATGACCGGCGACGGGGTGAATGACGCCCCCGCGTTGAAACAGGCTGATATCGGCGTCGCGATGGGGTTGCGCGGTACGCAGGTCGCCCGCGAGGCGGCGGCGATGGTGCTCCGTGACGATGCGTTCAGTTCGATTGTTGCGGCCATCCGCGAGGGCAGGGTGATCTTTCGCAACATCCAGAAGTTCGTCACCTATCTCCTCTCGTGCAACCTCAGCGAGGTTCTCGTCGTCGGGACGGCAATTCTGGTGGGTCTGCCCTTGCCGCTCATGCCGCTCCAGATCCTGTTTCTCAATCTGGTGACGGATGTGTTCCCGGCCTTCGCACTGGGTGTCGGCGAGGGGAGCGAGGAGATATTGGACCGCCCGCCGCGCGATCCGGCCAAACCCATTGTGACCCGGCCCCTTTGGGTGGCGATCGTGCTGCACAGTTTGATCATCTCCAGTGCGACGCTTGGCGCGTTCGGCCTGGCACAGGAATATCTGGATTTGACCTCGCAAGAGGCCGTGACCGTGTCGTTTTTTACCTTGGCCTTCGCCCAGCTTTGGCATGTTTTCAATATGCGTGATCCGCGGTCCGGACTGATCGTCAACGAAATCACCCGCAACAGATTTATCTGGATCGCATTGGCCATCAGCAGCGGCTTGCTGTTTCTGGCGGTGTTCCTGCCCGTGGCCGCAGCACCGCTTGATCTTCAGATACTGTCCCCCGACGCATGGATACTGGTCGCAGGAATGAGCCTGATGCCGCTGTGTCTTGGGCAGATCACCAAGGCGATATCCCGTCTACGCCACGAATGACGGTCCCGTCGATCCCTCCACAGGCCACAACGCTTGATTGACAGAGGTCAAAGCCACAAGCCTGACCGGGCATATCCTGAGGCGAACCGATGATCCGAACGGGAAGGAGCCTGAAATGCGCACCAATTCATTTCCGCCATATGACGTCAGTGAAAACCCCACAGGGTGTTGCCCGCGTTTCAACCCTGTCGGATGGGACAACCAGCACCTGCATTTCGTGGACAAGAAATTCGTGCGCGCCACGACGCGCAGTGCCATGCATATACCGTGGAACATGGGGGTGGTTTTCACCCGCGTGCAGGGCCATATCGAAGACGCCGATGCCGCTGACCCAGCCGCTGAAATCGTGCTGAGCCACGACATCTCGGCCTGGGAAGGGGAACATTTCTTTGCCGTGCAAAAGGATGTTCCGGGCGAAGAAATGACAACGCTCTCGGGTGATTTCTATACCCGCGTGTTCGAAGGCCCGTACCGCCATGCCAGATATTTTGACCACGATATGCGCATTGCCGCAAAGGCGATGGGAAAGACCGCGAGGGACGTCTTCTTTTTCTACACGACCTGCCCGAAATGCGCCAAAGTCTATAACGAGAACTACATGGTCGGGGTCGCGCACCTGCAAGACGCAGGGCGGCGTGTCAATCCACCACCCCGTTGACGTTCAGTGTTGCTGTATCGGGTATAACGATGTTTCATGCCTGCCCCAGACGGTAGATGTCGGGGTGGTCGACGATCTGCCCTGCGGCATTCGGAAACCGTGTGAAGTAGCCCAGCGTGACGGGTATCGGCGGGGCAGGGACGTCAAATGTCTCGCGGCCATTGGCCAGACGGTGCACCTCGGCCAGATCAATCCCGAGGACGAATGCGACCAGCCGGTCCCACTGCTGCACGCGCACGCACCCATGCGATAGCGCGCGATATTCCTGATCGAACTTTTCCCTATGATTGGTGTCGTGCAAGTAGACCAGTAGCCCCGGCTGCAGCCGGATGGCAACAAGACCAAGTGGGTTGTTTCGACCCGGCGGCCAGACCCGATCTGCGTATTCGCCGCTGGCAATCATGGACGGCGTCGGCCGCCACGTCGGGCGGAACCGCACAGCTGAAACATAGGTCGTCAGGCGCGGCGTTCGGTGCCACGGGGTGCCCACGATGATACGGCTGCGCAAAACGGGAACGCCCCGATCAAAGGCGATAAGTTCGAAGGCCGGGATATTCACCAGGATCGCCTTGCCTTCGCGTGGTACCTGATACGAGACACCTATTCTGTCCAGTTGCGTTTTGAAAACATCAGTCGATGTCGTTGCCGGAAAGGCGCAAAAGGCCAGCAAAGCTGCAAGCGCCAAGGCCACGATGATCCACCTTCTTTGTTTGGTCAAATCCCCGTCCTCCGTGTTTTGGGGCACCCATGCCGTGGGTCAATGGGGTTGCAGCTGCTTCGCCTCCAGCGTCTGGTAATAGGCCGCGCACGCCTTTTCCTGCCCGCGGATGACACGTTGACCGTCCTGGGGGCCGCCGTGTTCGGTCACGACCGTTACTTGTCCCTCGGGCTGGTCCGCGCGTTCGAAATAGATCACCACCCAGTCGCGGTTGCGGCCGAAACGATGCGCTGCCGGGCTGTTGGAATAGAGCGCGGTAAATTGCCATCCGTCCCGTTCGGCATGCAGGATCGGCAGACGGGCTTCACCGGACAGATTGAACCTGCGCGGCCTGATCTGCGGCAGGGTGTCGACATTTTCACGGTAGCTTTGGTCAACTGCAAGAATGTCTGCGATCGACGGTTGCTGTCGGTTCCGGGGCACCCGTCGGGGACGTCTGCGGGCCAGCATGTCGCTCAGCGAATGGCGCAGGCTTTCGACACGGCGTGGTCCGATCCCCTTGATGCTGGCCAATCGCCCGTCATAGACTGCGGTTTCAAGCGCCTCCAATGTGTCGATATCCAGATCGTCATGGATCCGGCGGGCCAGTTCCGGGCCGATCATCGGCACGGTCTGAAGCACCTGTTCAGGGTCCGTTGTCCCCCGCAGTCTGTCCAGAAGGCTTGAGGCACCCGTATCAAGAATTTCGGCGATCGTGGCCGCTATGGACTGTCCGATTGTCGGCAGATCATCCAGCCCGCGTCTGCCCGCACGCTGATAATCCAGCCTGACAGGATGCGCCAAGCCGCGCAGGTAACTTGCTGCATTGCGGTAGGCCCGTACGCGGAAAGGCGACGCATCCTGCTGTTCCAGAAGGCGTGCCACATCATCCAGCTTGTCGGCGACAAAGCGGTTTTCGGACAAAATATCCTCCGGTGCTTTCTGGACGGCCATGGACTCCTCCCTTCGAACTGTCGCGTCAGCTTAACGCATGCGCTGATGAGGATCATTGATCGTGATCAATGTCGGGCGGACGTCCCGGTTGGCGGTCATAAGAAACATCAGGGCTGATATGTGTTGACCGTTTTCAGCACGTCTTTGATCTGGGCTACCGTATCTGCAACTGATCCAGCTGCGGAAACCCTCTGCCAGTCACTGGGCAGCACGGCGTTGGCATGTTGTATCCGCACCACCTTCGCATCCGCGTCGGACGCATCGCCGTGCCGGGCTGTGACGCGGTTGACCAGAATGTCCAAAGGCGCATCCAGCCAAAACCGATGCAGGGGAACGCCCGCGTCCAGCGCCACTGCTGATGCGCTTTGCCTGTCGGCGGGGTTCAGAAACGTGGCGTCGATCAGCACTGAGTGGCCGGTTTTCAGGATGTCACCCGCGCGCTTGAAGATCCTGTCATAGATGGCGGTGCGCGCTTCGGGCGTATAGGCCGACGCCGCAAGATGGGTCGCGGGGTCAATCCCGCGCAGGGCCTTGCGTTCGGTATCGCTGCGCAAATGAATGGAACCGGGGACCGCCCCGATGTGGGGGGCCAAGTCTTGCGCCACGGTTGTCTTGCCGGTTCCCGAAAGGCCACCGATCAGAACAAGCGCAGGGTCAGGCGAAGACAATGCCATGAGCGCCTCGTTCAGATACAGTGATGCGCCGTCATCCATCGGGGTGCCTGTTGCGTGGGCGGTCTGGGCCAGTACCATTGCGCGGATCGCGGCGCGGACCCCGAAGAACAGAGGCATTGCTGCCAACCCGTCATCCTCGCCCCCCAAGGCGGCCAGCAGATAAGACCCCAGTACGATATTTGCAGCACGACCTAGGCCGCGATGGTGCAAGTCCATGATCAGAAACGCCAGATCGTAGAGGACATCGCAGGTTCCCAACACCTCATCGAATTCCAGCGCGTCGAAGGGGACCGGCCTGCCGTTCAGCATCACAAGGTTGTGCAGATGCAGATCGCCATGGCATCGGCGGATATGACCTGCCGCACCGCGTTCGCTAAGCTGCGGGGCAAGGCCATTCAAGGCGGCGCGGCTTTTTGCCTGAAACCGGGCGATCTGCGCTGCGTCCAGCTGATCGTGCAGTTGGGAAAACTCGCGGTCCAGTTCGTTCAGGATATCGGTCATCAGCGTCGCGCCATCGGCGGAGCGGGTCGGCGTCCTTTCGTGATAGTCAAAGACGGCTTGGCCAAGGTCGCGGGCAAGCGCGTCATCCAGCCGCCCTTCCTGCGCAATCACCGACAGTTCATCGGCCGCCGGAAACCGCCACATGCGCAGGACCCATTCGACGGGCGTGCCGCTGCCATCCAGCGCAAGACCTCCGTTGGCCTCGCGCGTGACCGGTATCACGGTTTCGTAAATCTCGGGGGCGACAGGTTGGTTCAAGGCCAGTTCCCGCCGGATCATCTTTTCGCGCCGCTCAAGCGTGGACAGGTCCATGTAGTCATAGCGCACGGCGCGCTTGATCTTGAGAGCGATCTCCCCTGACAGGAAAACCAGCGCACCATGGGTCTGCACCACGTCGACAGGGCCGCCACCGGGATGCCCCTCGGCAGAAGACAGGAAATCGATGACTTCTTTTTGCGTTTCTGCGCGTCCATCTCCTTGTGTCATCACGACACGCGCTTCTGGTTTGACCGGGTCAGGCCCCTTCGGGATATCTGGCAACGGGTTTTTGACATCCTGCATCGGTCACTCCTAAGATCTTGGGCCATGATTAGGGTGAATGGTCTGGCGGCCGTGTCGCATCAGGGCACGGCCATAGCTGTCAGACATCCGCCGCTCAGTCCTTCGCCGGCTGTCCCGGACTGGCGCTGACGGTCACATGGGCCGGTCGGATCAACCGCTTGCCCAAGGCAAATCCGGGGCGATGCAACAAGAGAACCTCTCCGGCCTTGGCTTTATCGGATTCCTCTATTTGCACGGCCTCATGCAATGCCGGGTCAAATGGCGTCTTGTTGGGCGCAATCTCGGTCACACCAAGCGCTTTCAGTCCCGTTTCGAAGGCGGATTTGATGGTGTTCAGACCTTCCAGATATGCTTTCATCTGCGGGTTGCCTGCATCGGGGCTGGCCTGTGCCGCCTTGATCGCCAGACACGCATCGTCAAACGCGGGCGCAAGGGCTTCGACGGCGAGCGCCACGCCATGCTCGCGTCCGTCCAGACGGGCCGCGTCTGCGCGCTTGCGGGCGTTTTCGGCTTCGGCAAGCGCACGCTTGAACTTGTCGGTCAGCACTTCGAGTTCGGCATCCAGGTTCGGCGCGGCTTCGTTGGCGTTGTCCGATGCCGGGGCATCTGTGGTTGGGTCGGTTTTGTCTTTGTTCTTTTCCATGGTCATTTCCTTTCGTGGGTTTGGACGATCAGCGGATCAGGAGAAACATGCGGCTGGAGCCGCGTTGGATGGTCAATGCAAGCGCTTGGTCGACAGACGCAAGTTGCTCGCGCACGTCCTCAACGGAGGCGACCGGGACACGGTTGACGGCCAGAATGACATCGCCCGCTTCCAACCCAGAGCGCGCGGCGCGGCTATCAATATCGACCTGCGCCACAACGACCCCTGAAACATCGCCGTAAAGCGGGTCACCTTCTTGCAGATCGCGCAGTTCTGCGCCTGACAGCCAGCCAAGCCCCTGATCGCTGCCGGACGTCTCAAGCTGGGGCCCCTTGCGCAGGGTTGCCTCCACGGTCAGCGCCTCGCCGTCGCGGATGATGCCAAGCTTGATCTTCCGGCCAAGACGTTTCAATCCGATCTGGCTGCGCAGGTCCGCCGACCCGGCAACGGGACGGCTGTCGACAGAAACGATCAGATCACCCGGCAGCAATCCTGCGGCTTCTGCCGGGCTGTCCGGTTCGACCTGGGTGATCACGGCACCGACTCCGGAGTCGACGCCCAAGGCTTCGGCCAGATCGGGTGTGAAATCCTGGATCGTCACCCCAAGCTGTCCACGCTGGACCTCGCCGAATTCGATCAACTGGCTGACGACCGCGTCGACCATGTTGGCAGGCACCGCGAAGCCGATCCCGACATTGCCGCCCGATGGTGCGATGATTGCGGTGTTGAGGCCGACCAGCCGCCCGTCGAGGGTCACCAGCGCCCCGCCCGAATTGCCCGGATTGATCGAAGCGTCGGTCTGGATGAAGTCTTCGTAGCCTTCGATGTTAAGCCCGCTGCGCCCCAAGGCGCTGACAATGCCGGATGTCACAGTCTGCCCAAGGCCAAACGGGTTTCCGATGGCCAGCACATAATCGCCCACTTGCAGCTGGTCGCTGTCGCCCAGATCAAGTGCCGTCAACCCTTCCGCCTCGATCTTGAGCAAGGCGATATCAGTGCCGGGATCACTGCCGATCAGCTCTGCATCGACCTGCCGCCTGTCCTTAAGGGTCACGATGATGCGGTCACCGTTTTCCACGACATGGTGGTTGGTCAGCACATAGCCTTCGTCGGCATCAAAGATCACGCCGGAGCCCGCGCTCATTTGCCGGCGCATCTGCGGCTGCTGCGGCATCGGCTGCAAGTCGAAGAAACGTCTGAAGAAGGGATCGTTGAAGAGGGGGTTCAAGTCTGCCATCTGGTGGCTTTCAACGGAAATGTTGACGACCGCCGGTGTCACTTCGGCCAGCAAAGGGGCCAGCGTCGGCAGCCCTTGTTCGTTCAGATAAAGCGGGCGATCCGCCGTTTGCGATACCGCTGGCGCGGCACTACCGAAGGTGAAAATGCACAATGCCAGCGCGAGGGGGGCCAGCGCGACCGGGGCCAGCATGATAGGTGCCAGCATGATGGGGGTCAGCCGGGAAACCAGAACAGGCATTGCATTTCTCCTTGAGATCAGGGGAAAGGGGCCGGCAGTGCCAGCCCCGGATGGGTCATGCGGCCTTGACGGGAACGCGTTTGACCTTGGCCTGCGCCTGCGGCGTCTTGGGCAGGCTCACGGTCAGCACACCGTTCTTGAACGTCGCGTCGGCCTTGTCCGCGTCGATCCCCGCAGGCAGCGGGATCATGCGGTAGAATGATCCATAGGACCGTTCGCACATGTAAACGCCTTTGCGGTCCTCTTCGTGTTCGATGTTCTTTTCGCCACGGATGGTCATCGTATCGTTGGACAGGGAAATATCGATATCCTGTTCCGTCATACCGGGCAGTTCCATGGAGACGTCTACGCTTTCGTCTGTTTCGGTGACATCCGTGCGGGGGCCGAACATGCCCTCCCCTTCGCCGTCGCCGGTCCAGCCACTTTCCATCTTGTGCCAGAAGTCCTCGAACACATGGTTGATGTCGCGTTGCAGCGCCACAAGCGGGTTTGACGCGGTGCCGGTTTCCGCTGAGGGGGTCTTTTGCTTGTCCCGACCCCATGGGATTAGATCGCTGATATGCATGTCTTGGTCCTCCGTCATCTGGTTGAAAATTTGCAAGGGCGGGTCACGCCGCCTTTACTGAAATCTTCTTGGGCTGGGTTTCTGCCGAGCGCGGCAATTCAAGCCGCAACACCCCGTTCTTGAGTTCGGCGTTGATCTTGTTCTGGTCGATTTCATCCGAAAGCGTGAAGACGCGGACGTAATCGCCAACGCGGTATTCTGATGCCAGGCGGCTATATCCTTCCGGCGCATGGGGTTTGACCTTGCCGCGCAATGTCAGAATCTGACGGTCCAGCGTCACGTCGACATCATCCGGTGCCACACCGGGCATATCCGCCACAATTACCGTGGTTTCGCCGCGCTCGAAGATATCGACCGCTGGCATGAAGGTGACAGCCCGGCGCTTTGTCTCGCCGTTCGGCGCGGCCAGATCCTGCGTGTCCTGGGTGGTAATTTCCTGTGCCATGGTGGTTTCCTTTGCTTTCGGGGTTCAGCTGGCCTTGATGGCGATGCGTTTGGGTTTGTCATCTTCGGGGCGCTGCATTTCGACTGTCAGAACACCGTTTTCAAACCGCGCATCGACCTTGTCGGGATTGACACGGAACGGGAGCTTGACCGACCGCATGAACGATCCTTCCAGACGTTCGTTACGGTGCCAGACGATGTCGTCGCCGCTTTCGGCTTCGGGATAGGTGCCGCGGATGGACAGCATTGCGTCCTTGACCGTCAGTTCGATGTCCTGCTCGGTCAGGCCCGGCAGTTCTGTGGTCATCACGATGCTGTCCTGACTGGCCCAGAAGTTTACGGGCGGGTAGATCGCGGATTGACCGGGGGCGCGGACATCGTCGAAAAACCGGCTCATGATGCTTGGCATCCGGCGCATGTCCAAGAAGGGGTCGATGATGGTCATCGGGGCGAAACGGGTCTGTAGCATGTCGGTACTCCTTTATTTTCAGTGTGTTGCGGCGCGGGAACAGGGCTGTGTCACAGGCCAAAGGGATATGTCTCGTCTTCTGTCGCATTCGTCAGGGTGGGCAGCGGACTGATGGCCTGCGTTTTGTCAAACCAGACGAAGGCGTCATATTGATCGGGCAGTGTCGCGGGGCTGTAGTGGCTCGCCCGTTCGGTATCGGGGCGGTAGATCACGCCGATGTAGCGTTCCAGTCTCGGGGTACTGAGAAGCCGGTAAAACGCGCCGGACCGGTCTTTTTTGAAATCCCACAAGAAGCGCTCAAGATCGACGTCATGGCACAGTGCCTCGTAGCTGTCGGCGCGCGGCGGGCGTATGGTCTTGATCTCCATCGGGGCGTCCCATTCGGACGCTGCGGCAACCGTGCCTGAGGCCGTCCCGAAACCGATCAGGGCGGCAGAGTCGCCGTATTCCTGACGGCACAGCTGACCGATGTTCAACTCGCCACGGCTGCGGCCCATATCCGTGTGACGTGCATCGCCGATGTGGGAATTATGCGCCCAGACCACGACTTTTTTATCCGCTCCGGAATGGCTCAGAATATGGCGCAGCGTTTGGAACATATGCTGGTCGCGCAGGTTCCATGATACTTGCGATCCGTAATACATCGCGCGGTAATACCGTTCGGCATTGGCAACCAGCCGTGCGTTCTGCGTCGCGTCAAAGAACTGGTCACCGTCTTTTGCGCTGTAATCCAGTTGCTTCTTGAACAGATCGACCAGAATTTGCGTGACGGGTTTTTCGCACATGGAAAACCCAGGGGTCAGCGCCGCCCGGCCATATGCCGCTGGGTTATGCGACCAGGCCGACAGACACGAATAGCGTGAACGGGCAATTTCGGCAGCCCCTTCGTCGACGCGGTCAAGGTAGGCGAGGACCTGCGCCATCGATGCGTTCATATTGTAAAGGTCCAGCCCGTAGAACGCGACCTGGTCCTTGGCGTCCTTGGTGCCGTTATGCTGATGCAGATAGCGTGTGAAGGCGTCGAATTCGATGTTGCGCCACATCCACGTGGGAAAGCGTGCGAATGCGCCGTTTTTCATGGACTCGGCGCTTTTGTGGCGGATGTAGCGGTTCACCACCGCAGCGTCAGGCCAGTCGGCTTCTACGGCGACGATTGAAAATCCGTGCTCTTCGATCAGCCGCCGTGTAATGGCGGCGCGCGCGCGGTAAAATTCCGATGTGCCATGCGATGCTTCGCCCAGAAGCACAACGCGCTTGGATCCGAAACGGTCAAATGCCTTGGCAAATTCAGGGTCGTTGATCGGCGGCAGGGCTTCGGCGGCGGACGAAAGGATGGCAGGCGCAGCGTCGGGTTTTGGCGGCGGGGGCGGCATCGGTCGTTTCGCGGGATTTGTCGCCAGATGGGTCTTGAACCATTCAGCGGCATGACCGACGGCAAGGTCCAATGTGCCGGCCTCTTCGAACAAATGACCCGCCCCCGGCACGATCTCGAGCCTTTTCGTGCAGGTCAATGCCGCCAGGGCCTGTTGGTTCAGCTTTATGACGTCACGGTCCAGACTGCCGACAATCAGCAGTGTCGGGCTGATGACCTGCGCCAGGAAGTCCATGGCCAGGTCCGGCCGACCGCCGCGCGACACCACCGCACCCACACGATCCTTTAGCTCGGCCGCTGCGACAAGGGCCGCACCACCGCCCGTACTTGCCCCGAAAAGGCCAAGCGGCAAATCCTCGAGGTCGGGTTCGGAGGTGATCCAGATTGACGCTTCGACGACCCGATCCGCCAGCAGGGGAATATCGAAAACGTTGCGCCGGTCCTGTTCTTCTTGCGGTGTCAGCAAATCGAACAGGATGGTGGCGAACCCTTTTTCATTCAACTTTTCGGCCACGTATCTGTTGCGCGGGCTTAGCCGGCTGGACCCGCTGCCATGGGCAAACAGGACGATGCCGCGCGGGTTGGACGGCACGGTCAGATCGCCGGGCAGCCCGAGGGGCGGAATGGACACCTGCCGCTTGTGCGTCTGCGTCTTTTCAGTCTGCGCGGGGTTATGCGGGTTATTCGAAACCTGCGCCAGCAGGGCCACGGTTTCTTCGTCGGTGAGTTGGTGGAAATCGCGGTAAAAGCCGCCCACGCCCTGAAACACCGTGGCGGGATGCAAGCAGATGATGTCATCTGCCTGCGCTGAAATCTCATCCAATGCCTCTCTTGGGGCGACCGGAAGTGCCACGACGATCCGCGACGGTTTGCTGCGCTTCAGCCCGATCAAAGCAGCTTTCATTGTCGCCCCTGTGGCCAGACCGTCATCGACGACAACGATGGTGCGCCCCTTCGGGTCCAGTCGTGGCCGGTCTCCCAGATACCTTTTCTTGCGCCGGTCCAGCTCGGCCCTCTGCTGGGCGACGGACTCCGTAAGATAGGCTTCGCTGGCACCGGACAGGCGTTTTACGCTTTCATTGATGACGATTTCCTGGCTTGCACCTTCGACGATTGCGCCAAGGGCGACCTCGGGGTTTCGCGGTGCGCCGATCTTGCGTACCAGTATCAGATCAAGCGGCGCATGAAGCCATTTCGCGATCTCGACGCCGACAGGCACGCCGCCGCGGGGCAGGGCGTAAATCAGCGGGTGATCCAGGTCCATCGCATCAAGGATTTCTGCCAATTGCCGACCTGCGTCAGCGCGATCAGTGAATGTGAGATCAAGTTGTTCCATGGGGTCAAATCTATGCCGTCTGCGGCCACCGAAGATTGAGTTTTGTCAATCGCGGTGCGAAATTCACGCAGGTCAAACCGGCTTTCTGGAACAGGGTCTGCGGGACCCTTCAGCGGCGCTCCGGATCGTGAAAAAGGCGGCATTTACCTGACGGTGACGACGCTGCATTCCGCGTGATGCAGCACCTTTTGCGACACGCTTCCCAAGACGGTGCTTTTGAGAAGTCCAAGCCCGCGCGACCCGATCACGACCATGTCGGCTTTGAAGTCCTTGGCGGCATCCAGAATCTCTTCGGCGTAGTCCCCCGCCCGCACGTCCGTTTCGATCTTTTTGACACCTTGATCCGCGCAGCGCGCCTTCGCTCTGGTGACAAGCTGATCTCCGAGAGCCGCGATGACCCTTGCGTATCTCGGGTCTGTGGCGCTGGCCCCCAACACTTCGGGATGGCTTCCTGTCACATAGGCGATGCCCGGCGATACGACGGCATGGGCTTCCTCGACCAGGTGTTCGACCTCAGCCATGTGCACAAGCTCCGCCGATGGCCGACCGTGCATCAGGACATGCACGATGGACAGATCGGCGTTCAGTTTGGCTGCCAGTTCGGCCGCGAGGTCGGTGGCGCGCACCGCATTTAAAGATCCGTCAACGGCCAGGAGGATTTTGTCGATCATTGCCTTGCTCCTTACGAGGGGTGAAATGTCAGTTGCTGGTGCCCGTGTTGATGACGGCCTTTTAACGGAACGCGTAAAATCGTGCGGTGCGGCGTCTGATTGTCCGTCCCAAGAATAATAGACTCTGAAGGGCAACCGCGATGACGCCGCCTGTTTGGCCAATTCTTGCGCATGAAAGCGATGCCGTATTGATACGGATCAATTGATGCGGGGATTTCGACGCGCGCTGTGGTCCTGCATGGGACACGCGGGCACCGCTATACCTGATGCACATAGGTTCCGGGGGCTGCGCAAAGTGGCGGATACCCCAGCGACGGGTTGCCCATCTTTGGCGGCGTTTCCTGATCACTGCTGTTGTCACGCAACCAGTTTGCATAGTCAGGCCACCACGACCCCGGAACCGTCGTTTGACCGGCAAGCCAGTGGTCAGGCCCGACATAGAACGCTTCGGCGGCACGGTGTCCGATCCTGTAGTGGCGGTTGGGATGGCCGGGTTCGCTGAGGATGCCGCCATTGTGGCCGCCCTTCGTCAGGACAAAGGTCAGGTCGCAATCCGTGAAAAGCTTGGTTTTGTAGACCGATCGCCAAGGCGCGATATGATCGGTTTCGGTTGCCACGACGAACATCGGGTCCGAGATGTCTTTCAGCGCGATGACCCGTCCTTCGACGGCGAAGCGCCCGGCCGTCAGGCGGTTTTCCAGAAACAGACCGCGCAGATATTCCGAATGCATGCGCGCGGGCATCCGCGTCGTGTCGCCGTTCCAGACGCCGATATCTGTGGGCAGATCCTCTTTCCCCAGAAAATACCTTTTCACGGCGCGGCTATAGATCAGGTCCTCGGCGCGGATCGCCGAAAATGTCCGGGCCATCTGGGGGCGGTCCAGATAGCCTTGATCCCACATCATGTCCTCGACGAAAGCGACCTGGCTTTCATCGACGAACAAGAGCAATTCGCCGGCTTCGGCAAAATCCACCTGCGCGGCCATTAGGGTGATTGACGCAAGCCTGTCATCGCCGTCCCGCGACATCGTCGCGGCCGTGATGGCCAGCAAGGTTCCTCCAAGGCAATAACCGTTGGCGTGTATCTTCCGGTCGGGGATGATCGCGTTGATGGCGTCGAGCGCGGCCAGCACACCGCTTTGCCTGTAATCTTCAAGCGACAGGTACGATTGGTCCGCCGTCGGGTTGCACCACGATATCATGAAGACTGTAAAACCTTGCTGCACAAGATAGTTGATCATCGAGTTATCGGGGGAAAGATCGAGGATGTAGTATTTCATGATCCATGCCGGAATGAACAATACGGGTTCGGCCTGCACCTGATCGGTCTGGGGCGTGTATTGGATCAGTTCGAACAGATCATTGCGAAACACCACTTCGCCCGGTGTGCAGGCCAGATCGGTGCCGATCTTGTATCCCTCCGGCGCGGGCTTGTGGGTCTGCGTCATCGTCTGGATCATATCCTGGGTAAAATGCGATGCCCCGTCGACAAGGTTCTTGCCGCTCGTTCTTACCGTCTCGGCAATGATTTCGGGGTTCATCCACGGCAGGTTGGAGGGGGCAACCAGATCAAGCAGCTGGCGGATCTGGAACCGGGTCCGTTCGGCATCCTGCTTGTGAAGGCCCCGCATGTTATCCGTTGCCTCGTCCCACCAGTCCTGCACGGCCAGAAAGCTTTGTTGCCAGATGTTGAACGGGGCCTTGCCCCAGGACGGGTCCACGAACCGATGGTCATAATCCTTGGGCGTGAAGGGTGCGGTTGTGTCTTCGCCCGCCAATGCGCGTGCGGAATATGTCATTGTCTTGAAAATGTTGATCTGCGCCCGCTCGGCAAGTTCCAGCTGCCGTCCGGGCGAGCGGCTCAGATGCAATGCCCAATCGCTCCAGGCGGCCTGTACGGAATGGGGGGATATGCCTCCCGTCACCCGGGCCACGGCTGCGCGAATGGCGCGGTCCATGTTCTGATGCTTGTGCCGCGGGGCGATGTCGACAACCGCGGGCATCCATTTGGGCACCAGCGCAGTGCCGGATTGCGCGCGTTTTGATACGGAATTGTCCAAGTGTCGGGCTCCTTCGGTGCGGTGCAGCGGCGGGGAACGGCGGTCCGTGCGCCGACTTTCTAGCCGACTTGGCAGCGTGGCGGATTGACCTGTGTCATGTTGTGATGTCCTGCCGTCAAAGATCGACGATGGCACGGGTCAGCCGCCTTGCACGATAACCTCTGACACATCGCGGCGGGCTGTCGGTGCAAGCGTGGCTTGCGATCTGCCGACGCGCAACAGGATTTGTGGCTGGCTGTCGAGCCCTGCCACGAACTTGACGTCAGGCCGTAACGCATCAACTTCGACGGGCTGGTTCAGATATGATGTCGCCAAGCCCAACGACGTTGCCAAAAGCGTCACCCGGCCAAGAGCACGCCCTGTGTTGACCCAGCCCGGTGTCGTATCGGCGCTGCCGAAAACCAGCAGTGCCGGGGTTCCGGAAAGGATTTTCGCCTCGTCAGCCGCGGCGATGCCGTCGCCCATGTCAAATGTGCGGATCACAAGGCGGTCGACCCCCGCCAGCAGATCCGGCATCCCCAGACATGCGCCGGACATGCCATCGCGGCTGCCCAGGCGTTTTGAGTGGATCCATGCGGCAAGCTCGCGACGAAAGCAGGGGTCGTCGAACTGGCGGCGATCCCCTTCGGCCACCAGAATGGCAAGCTCGACACGGTCCTCGATCTCGGCCAGCACCCTGATCTCGATGCCTGTTTCAAGTGCGATATCGGTGCAGCCTTTGGTGAAAGTTGCTGGCAGGGTGTCCATCGAAAACGCCGTACGATTGGTATGACGGTTCGGGATGGCGTCAAAAAGTGCGATTTCCTCTGTTGAGGGCTGTGACCCGGACGCGAACCTGATGCGGGCCAAAAGGTCGGGATCATCCGCGTTGGGGGTGATTTCAAGATCTGTTTTCAAGCCAAAGCGCCGTGTCGCAACCTCAAGCAGGCCGATGGCGGCACCGCAACTGATTTCAAGCGCCCGATCCTGCGGGTCAACCACGGGCAGGGCGCGTGTCCGGTCGGCGATCACGTCCAGATAGCTGTCTGACACCCGAAAAAGCCATGGCTGCGAATTGTGCCCCGAGGGTGCCAGGATCGCGTAGCCCAGCAGGAACAGGATTTTGTCGTGCAACGACCCTTTTTCAGGAAAGTCACCGGCAGTGATGGACCAAGGGGAGGTGACATTGGGGATCATCGGATTTCACCATAAGATGCTGACGGCAATGGGCCCCAGCCTATGCCTTAGGCTGTGGAAGGTATTGATGCGGATCAATCGGCAAAGGGCTTGGGCGGGCTACACATTCTTAACGGAGCAATCTGATCTCTTTCCGACGGGCACATAACGACAGGATCAGCAGGCCCTCGGGGAGAGACCAGGATGCCACATACGACACTCAGATTTTGCGGCGCGGCGCGGACGGTGACGGGGTCGTGCTATTGGTTCCAGACGGATCAATGCAATTTTCTGGTGGATTGCGGCTTGTTCCAGGGGCCCAAGACCCTGAAAGAACTTAATTACCGGCCCTTTCCGTTCGACCCTGCCAAAATTGATTTTGTGCTTCAGACCCATGCCCATATCGATCATTCCGGGCTGCTGCCGAAACTGGCCATCTCCGGATTCAAGGGGCCGATCTATACGACCGAAGGCACAAGGGATCTTTTGACGTTCATGCTGCCAGACAGCGGGTACATTCAGGAGATGGAGGTCGAGCAACTCAATCTCCGCAACCTGCGGCATGGCAAGCCGGAAGTTCAACCTATCTACACCCGACAAGATGCAGAAGATTGCCTTGGGCTGTTCAAGACCATCGCGTATCAGATTTGGACATCCGTCGGTAAAGGCGTGCGTGCGCGGTACTGGAACGCGGGGCATATCCTTGGCTCTGCCTCGATCGAAGTCGAGATAGATCAGGAAAACAGCGGCCCTGTCCGCCTTCTTTTTTCGGGTGACATCGGGCCCGATAACAAGCTTTTTCATCCCGACCCCGAAGCCCCGTCGGATTTTGACTACGTGATATCAGAGGCAACCTATGGGGGCCGCGAACGTGCCGACATCACGCCTGCCGCACGGCAGGACGCCTTGCGGCAGGAGGTTCTGGGCGCGTTGAAGCATGACGGCATGCTGCTGATCCCGGTTTTCGCGGTCGAACGCACCCAGGAACTGATCACCGATCTGCTGGCGCTACAGGAGGCGGGCGAAATCCCCAAGGTGCCTGTCTTTCTGGATTCTCCGCTGGCCATTCGCGTGACCAAGGTCTTTCAGAGGCACGCGGGTGACCTTGAAGACCTCGGGCCGGTGCCGCGTTTCATCAACAATCCGGCCATTCACCCGACCGAAACGGTCGAGCAAAGCAAACAGATCGCGAAAATCAGCGGCGGTGCGATCATCCTCGCGGCAAGCGGCATGTGCGAGGCCGGGCGCATCCGGCATCACCTTAAAAAGTGGCTCTGGCAAGACAAAGCAACGGTGCTTTTCGTCGGATACCAGGCCATCGGCACCCTTGGACGCATCTTGCTCGAAGGCGCGAAATCCGTGAAGATTCACGGGCAGGAAATTCGCGTCAAAGCGCGCATTCGCACGATCGACACCTATTCGGGACATGCAGACGGGTCCGAGCTGACCGACTGGATCATGGAACGCCGCCCGATCAAGCAGGCGCTTGTGCTGACCCATGGCGAAGAACCACAATTGCGGGCGCTGAAATCCGCGCTGATCGGAAAAGGGTTCAATGATCAGGACATCCTGATCCCCGACCTTGACGATGTCATTACCCTTGGCGTCAAGGCTGCGCCGATCCTCGAGCCTGCGGTACAAAAGCGCCTGCCGCCCGCTGCATTGGTCGGGCCTGACTGGCACAACGATCTGACCGAACTAGTGTTCGAGTTGCGCGACAAATTCGAAGAGGCTGCGGATGACAAGGCGCGAGGCAAGCTCTTGCGGCGCATCAGACGGGCGCTTCAGGACGAGGCTTGATTGGATCGATCAGCGTACGGGCCCCGCACCAAAGCATTGACCGCTGGCAGAGCGACCTAGCGCCTGTGCGACGGGCGAAGTTGGGGGCGGTTTTTCGCCCGATCCAAAAAGGGCTTTCTAGCCTCAAAGGTCCAAGGATTCTTGCCCGTATCGACCGTGATCCGGGTTTCCAGAATTTTCGCGACCGCTTGCGCAATCGAGAAACTGAAAGTCGGCAGGTCTTGCAGGCCCTGCAAACCGGAACTGCGATGAATGTCCCTGAGAGGGGGGGCAGAGCGGGCGACATAGGCGGCGGCCTCGCGGTAGGCGGTGATGTGAAAATTGCTCGCATTCTGACGTTCCAGAAGATCGGCCACCTCGTCCAGAATCTTTGCTATCTTGTCATTTTCATCCTTCGCGATCGATCTTTTCATGCCTTCTTTCTCCACCTGTGGCCAACGCCATTCAGGGCAGGATAGACGACGGCAATTCGCCCCGATTGACATGGCGCAAACGCGTGGCGCTCTGTTCTTGACGTGGATCAATACCGCCGGTGCCCGCCCTTGCTAGGGTACATGCAAAGGAGTGTCCTGCATGTGTTGGAGTTCGCAAGCGTCGGTCGCGATGACAGGTATCGGTGTCGCCGCGGCGGTGATCTCATACAGGCGGCAGGACCCCGCCGCGATCTGGCTGACATTGGGATACTTTTCGGTGATGGAGATGCTACAGGTCGCGGGCTATGCTTTTATCGATCAGTGCGGCACAACCGAAAATCGGGCCGTCACAATGGCGTCCTACCTGCACATCGTCTTTCAACCGTTCCTGATCAACGCATTCGCCATGGAACTGGTGCCGCAAGCCGTGAAACGGCGGGCAAAAGGATGGGTTTATGCGGTCTGTGCCATGTCTGCGGCCGTGATGATTGCCCAACTGGTGCCGTGGGAATTTGCAGGGCCATGTCTGCCGGGTAGCGCGCTGTGCGCAAGCAATCTGTGCACGGTTTCGGGAAACTGGCACATTGCCTGGGACATCCCTTACAACGGTTTGCTGGTCCCGCTGGAGAAGGCGGCAGGCATATACATGGGCTTCCCAACCTATATGATTGCGGTGTTCGTGATGCCGCTTTTATATGGGGCATGGCGCTTTGTCCTGATGCATGCGCTGGCAGGACCGGTCCTTGCTTCTGCGATGACAGATAACCCAAACGAAATGCCCGCAATCTGGTGTCTGTTTTCGATTTTCATCCTGCTTATCGGCCTGAGCCTGCGCGCCAGACGCAGCGTGACGGCGACGCAGTGGTGGGGCAGGAATGTCGAAGGGTGATGTGATACTACAAAAGACTCACGCCCTTGCAGCTGGCCGCCGCGCTTATTGCAAGGCCGACAGGAGGGACAGATCGTGCTTCTGTTTGCCTTGAACGAAACCAGGGATCACGGGGACCGGATTGCCGCGGCCATGGGGCAGGACCTGTCGGATCTGGAGCATCGGGATTTCGAGGATGGAGAATTCAAGATACGCCCGCTTTGCCGTGTTCAGGGCGACCATGTCTGCATCATTCAAAGCCTCTATGACGGCCCCGACCTTTCGGTTCATGACAAGCTGTCCCGTCTGTTGTTCCTGATCGCGACGATGCGCGACCATGGCGCGGCGCGGGTGACCGCCCTGGTGCCGTATCTGTGTTACGCGCGCAAGGATCGCAGGACCAAGGCGCAGGACCCTGTCATGACGCGCTATGTCGCACAATTATTCGAGGCGGTCTCGTGCGACGATTTGATTACCCTCGAAACGCATAATCTGGTGGCACTTCAAAACGCCTTTCGCCTGCGCACATATCATCTGGAACTCGGCGATATTTTTCAGGATGTGATCGCAAGACGCGTCGATGATGTACCCCTTGTAGTGATGTCGCCTGATCCGGGCGGCGTGAAACGCGCGCAATTGTTCAGGGAAGCATTGCAGGCCCGGTTGGGGCAGCCTGTCGGTTTCGGCTTCATGGACAAGCGGCGCAGCAGCGGGGTCATGACCAGCGGTGACATCGTCGGCACATTCGACGGCGCGTCGGTTCTGATCGTGGACGACATGATCGCATCTGGGGGCACGATGACTGCTGCTGCGATGGCCTGCAAGGCAAACGGGGCCGTCAACGCATTTGCACTTGCCGCGCATGGGCTTTTCACACCGGGGGCCAAGGCCCTGTTCACGGGTAGTTCGTTTGAAAAGGTCTTTGTCAGCGACAGCATTCCCCCCTTCCGTCTGCCCGACGGCCGCGACACCCAACGGCTTGAGGTCGTGGGGACGGCAGATCAATTTGCGGATGCCTTGCGCGCGCTGTCGTTCTAGCTGCCAAGGCCGGTAGGGCCGCACAGCAGGCGTTCTGCCACCTCGAAATAGCGCAAGCCCAAGGGCACCCATTTTTCGGGTTTTCGGGGGGTCGGTACCAATAGGTGCGCCAGACAAAGCCGGGTCCGCAACAGCGCATGCAAAGCTTCGTAAAGCTGCAACAGGTCCGGGTCGGGGCCTGTGCCAAGACCTTTTAACAAGCGGTCAATCAGAAACGGCTTGATCCAGGTGGCCCCCAGTATCGCGGCTTCCAGCCCAAGGAACATGACCTCGCTGAAGGGATCGACCAGACGCAGGTTTCTGTTGAATTCCAGACAGTCGAAAACAACCGGCGGATCAACCAGACAGATATGTTCGGGGCGCAGATCGCCGTGGCATTCCCGTATCCAACCTGCTTTCACGCGGGATTCAAACGACGGGAAATGTTTTGTCGCAGCACGGTCCAGAGCATCGAAGGTGGCCTGAAATCTGGCATGATGCTGGGCGAACATGGCATTCAGCAGGCACTCACGGTTTAACTGCTGCTGTTCGCGCATGTTTGTCGCCAGTTCCCCGGCGTTCAGCAAAGAGACCGGAGCTGATCGGTAAAATTCAACGAGTGTCCGGCTGAGGGCCTCGATATGTGTCCGGGATTTTTGTGGGTTTGTTGGGTGGGTTTCCAGGATGACATCAAGCATCCGGTCGGCTGGCAAACGATGCATCTTCACCAGCCAGTCGATTATCTCGCCCGCGCCCCCGATGTTAAGACGCCCGTCGCTGCGTTCGACGACAGGAATGATCCCAAGATAGACCCGCGGTGCAAGGCGGCGGTTCAGGTCGTTTTCCGTCAGGCTATTGTCAAGACGCGCCCGCAGCGATGTCAAATCCTGCAGATCGTCGCGGACCTTTTTCTTGAGTTTGAAAACGTGGTCGCGGGTCAGGAAAAGCCATGATTTGCTTGTTTCCTGAACGGTGGCGGCTTGTGATCGATTATACTTGTGCTCGATCAAATTTGCGATCTGGAGGAGGTCACCGCGTCCATCGCACATCTTTTCCTGCCTTATCCTCGATCCATGCGCGGACGCTGAATGACCGGAAAAACTGCGTTCATCGGAGCGTTGGTTCACGATGGAAACCACAAGCGGGACCGATGCGGCTGAATGCCAGCCCTAGACTGGCAGCACATGATCCAGATGCTCTGGCAAATCCTCAACCGGCAGATGTGTCAGATCCTTGTCCACTTCGGCCCAGACCACCTTTGACACCTTGTCAGAAAGCGCGTCGCGTATCTGGCCCAGCATATGGGGTCCCGCAGCGACCACGAGTCGTTTGAATTCTCCTTTTTCAAACGCGGATTCCAGAAACTCACTGATTTTGTTCGCGAACTCGGCTTCGGCAAACGATTTGGGGTTTGTTTGCTCGACCGCTGACACGCCCGGACCAACCCTGCTGTGGACCATACCGGCCCGATCCGCGTACATCGTCGGCGGCTCTGCATATAGGGTCTTGCCCCCGATAGGGAGCAGGCCCTTGCCCCGTCCCGTATTGATAAGAAACCGCGCCGTGCCGGAATTAGCGATCACGATCATCGTCTTGATGGGCTTCATCGTTCTGCTCCTGATAGCGTCAGTTCAGGGTAGTCCAAACGGGCCAGGCACAATTGAGGCAAATCAACGGGATCGGCGTTTTCGGACGGCAAACGTTTGCCAGTTTGAATCCGGCACGCCGCAGTCATTGATATCGATCAATCATCAAATCACTCCCAATTGCGATCCTGAGGGTACTGGAGAAATTTTCGCGCTCGGGAGGCTGGGGATGGACCATCAGAGGCGTGCCAATCTGCAAAAAATAAAATCGGGGGGGGTGGTTCCACGCCACTCAAAGGGGCCAAGAGGTGAATGCCGCGCCCAATACTTGCGCCAGCACGTCGCCACGCTTGGCCCCAAACCAAAGAAAAGCCTTGAGGCATTTGTTGACCTGGGGCTGACGGATGGGGAGATTGCACGGTATTTCAACATGCCCAAGACGTGCATTTCCAAGCTTTGTCATCTCTGGGGCATTCGTTGAATGGGGGGTGGACGACACAATGACCTTGGGGGCCCAAAGCGCCCCTGGCCTTGATGTGGCTATTTGACGGTGACGACAGTTTGGTTGGCGTGGTGCAGCAGTTTTTGTGAAACGCTACCCAAGATCGCGCCCTTGACCCGGCCCAATCCGCGCGACCCGACGACGATCATATCGACATCCAGATCATCTGCAGCCTCCAGAATCTTGTCCGCATCGTCGCCGGCCCGCACCAATGTCTGGACCACGATCGCACCTGATTTCTTACTGCGGTCCTTGGCATAGGAAACAAGCCTGTCACCCATGGCCGAGATGACGCTGGCGGAATGACCGTCGGGTGTGCTGTGCCCCAACAGATCATAGGACCGTCCGCTTGCGACGGCGACACGCGGCGGTTGCGGTTTTTCGCTCTGCGTGACCAGGTTTTCAACCTCGGCCAGACGCTTGAATTCCCGGGCGAGCCGTCCGTGCATCAAGACATGAACGATATAAAGATCGGCCCTGAGCTTTGAGGACAGTTCGGCCGCGACGTCCATCGCCCGTGTCGCACTGTTCGATCCGTCATAGGCAAGAAGAATTTTACCGATCATGATGCCCCGTCCCGCCGCTGGGAAACCCTTGGGAAAAAGGGCGGTTCTGCTGGCAGATGCAGAACCGCCATCATTCTATTTCGCGTGTGCCACCTTAATCTTTTTGACATTCTCGACGGCCTCGGGGGGCTTGGGGATCGTGACCGTCAGAACCCCGTCCTTGACGACGGCCTCGACTTTGTCGGCGTCGATTTTGAAGGGCATCGTCATGATCCGCTGGAACGATCCCGACGTGCGTTCGATGCGGTGGAATTCGCGGCCTTCCTCCTGGCCCCGTTCGTCCTTTTCGGACTTCTTCTCGCCCTTGATGGTGATCCGGTCACCTGTCACCGAAACGTCGACATCGGCATCGGTCAGGCCCGGCAGTTCCGCCGTGACGCTGAATTCCTTGTCCGTTTCGCTGACGTTCGACCGCACGCTGACTTCGTTGCGGCTGCCGAAAAAGCCGGTGCCGAAATCGTCAAACAGACTGTCCACTTCATTGCGAAGGGTGATCAATGGATTTTCGTCGGCCTTCCTGCTCTTGCTCCAGCTTGTCGGCAGATAATCTAGATAGGACATTTGCATTCTCCTTGCGGCTTGTTGGGTCCAGTTCCGTTTAGCAACGCCCGCGTCCCGCAAATTGAGCAAAGTCAAATCGCTTGCCGTTTTGCCCCTGCGCCGGGCATTTTCTTGTGCCGTCAGTTGGAAAACCGATGCCCCAGCGGCTCCATGTCCAGACGGTAATCCTCGGCGACCTTGAACACGGTCTTGTTCGGCACTTCGTACCACTGGTCTACAAAGGTGACGGGCTCGGATGCGATTTCGATCGCTTGGTAATCAATCTTGGGACTGTGATGCACATGTGATCTGTCGCAAATCGGGCAATGATAGGCATGATCGCGGAAAAGATAGTGCATGGAGCGGTTGTAGCGCGACCCGACCATCTGTTCGCCGTCGGTGAAGATGATGTTCAGCCCGACGCGCGCCTTGGGGTCGATTTCGGCGGACCACCTTAGAACCTGTTCCAATCCTTCGCGGACGGTCGCCATCAGGCCACGCTCGGGATGAACCAAAAACAGGCTCAGCAGGTAACGGAATATATGTTCGCTGTCGGTGGTCCCTGCGATCTCGGACCGGTGCAGCGGATCGATATGATCCAGCATCTTCATGCGCACCGCGTCAAAGTTGGGGACCGTGCCGTTATGGGCGAAAATCCATTTGCCGTGAACAAAGGGGTGTGTGTTTTCGAGGTTGGTGTCGCCCACGGTCGCACGGCGCACATGGGCCACGGCGGTCGTGGTATAGACCCGTGCGGCTTTCCTTGAAAAATGCTCTCCGTGATAGGCGGCCCAAACCTGCTTTTCGACCATGGGCAGACCATCGGAATAATCAGCAACGCCCCACCCGTGTCCATGCGCATAGCCTTGCAGATCGGCCTGACTTTGCGCCATCAGGGCATTCTGGGCTTTGACAAGCCCGCATTCCACTCTCGTAGGCTCGTTCGCATGCATCGCGTAAAGACGGCACATTGGTATTTCCTTTCGATGACGGATGCATCTTAGCAATCCGCCGCAAGACCGGCTGATCTAGATCAAAAGGGGCAGGCGGGTCCGGTCTAATTTGCGATATGGCAGATCATCCGCACACCATCCCCGCTGACTGCACCATGATCGCACGGGACTATCTGCGCGACGAACCCGCCTTTCTGGCATCGCTGGCGTTCGGGCCGTTTGTGACGCAGGGCTGCGGGCCGGGACCATCCGTATTGATCGGCGACCAGTCCGAGATCAGCCTGCTCCGCTCCGCGTCCGCTGCCCGGCTGGATCACCGCATGGCGCTGCTGGCACAGAACGGGGACACCGTGCTTGTGCGCCATCGCGAGCCAGGGTTTGAATCCTACCTTGCCGACTGCCTTGGCCTGACGGATGTAACCTTTGTTCAGGTTGACCAGAATCCGCACCGCCCCGTCGCGGCGCAAGTTCGCCTGTCGCCCCCACAGCTTACCTTGCTGGTGCGAACGGCGCGAAAAAACGGGGGCCTCACGCTCAAGGCCTATTTGACCACGGACACCGTTTGGCGGCTTGCGCAGGCCATTGGCGAGATGTCGGAAACGCGCATTCACGTTTGCGGTCCGTCGCCGCGCGCCACGCTGCGGGCCAATGACAAGCTGTGGTTCACCCAGCTTGCGCACAAGACCATCGGCACCGGGGCAACGCCCCGGACGCGGGCGGCCTATGGCCCGGCAGCCGTCACGGGTCTGGCCCGCACAATCGGCCATACCGCCGAGCAGGTGATCGTGAAGGTGCCCGACAGCGCCGGATCGGTCGGCAACGTCCGGCTGGAAGGGGCGCTTGTTCGCAAGATGTCCCCCGTCGATACACGGCACTACCTGTTGGACCGTCTGCGCGCGAAGGGGTGGCAGGACCGGTATCCGATCCTTGTCGGGGTCTGGGATGACAAGGTCAGCCACAGCCCGTCGGTCCAACTATGGATACCGCAGAAATCCGACGGCCCGCCGCAAGTCAAAGGCATTTTCGAACAGCGGGTACGAGGGGCCGCCGGTGCCTTTGTCGGTGCCGGACGATCGACCTTGCCGGTGCCACTGCTGGACCGTCTCAGTGCCGAGGCGGGGCGCATAACAGGCGTTCTGCAACAGCTTGGCTATTTCGGCCTTTGCAGCCTGGACGCGGTGATCTGTGAAACGTCGACGGGACCGGACACGATCCATTGGATCGAATGCAATGGCCGCTGGGGCGGTGTGTCGATCCCCATGTTGGCCGCCGCGCAGCATCTGCCTGACATGCACGCAATCGCGATTGTTCAAGAAACCCTGAAAGGGGGCGTGCTGACCACCGAACACCTCAGGCGGCATCTGGCCGATCTTCTGGTCCAGCAAGGCCAGAAGGAAGCAGGCGTCGTGATCATCTCCCCGTCCGAGAGCACACGTGGCGTGTCGGTCAATCTGATGGCCATTGGTGACACGCAAGGTGCCGCCGATGATATGCTCGCCATGGCGATGCGGCGATTGGTGGCGCTGCACGAAGACGCTTTGTAGGCAGTGGTCATCCGTTTTGATGTCATGGCGAAGGGTGGTTTGCCCCTTCGCACTATGCCGCCCAGCAATCTGCAAGGCCTTCCCTGAGGGTTGACCTGCGTCAATCCGTTTTCGCTGCTGTCGGTCACATTTACCCCCATGCCGTTCAACTGGTTTTAGGGATTCGTCACCGTGCGAAACGTCATCCAACATTACGAAGTCCGTCAAGCGCCATTTGGTCGCGATGTTGGCCGCAGGGTACGACTCGAGGTTGCCGATCAGGGGGAAATAGGTGGAATAGATATTAGGGTATACGATCCATTTACCGACCGGTTGTGCTTTGAAATCGTTGCCCTAGACCCTGACACTTGTCCACTGGTGGGAAAGGTACCCCAATCCGATGCCGTCTTCGACGCGTTTTGCTCGGCCCTGAACCACGCAAAGGCCATCACCCGGATTTGCATCCTCATTCAGTTTCATCCTTGCGGCCTTGGATCACCTTCACATGACAAGGAAAGCGACGATCGCGACAGCAGGGTTTACCGTATGGTCGAAGACATCGCCGACGAGCTTTTGACCCATCGACCCGGATCAAGGATCGAGATTGGAATGCGACATGTCGGGCAGCGTGTCACGTCCCTTATGTAGCGTTGGCCTGAAGTCGAAATCGGTTTGGTGAAACGCCCTGAGGAAGCAACCGGAGGGGTGTTTCACGCAATTCTGGTTGTACAATCCAATCAATTACTTCTGAAAATACGTGACTCGCCGATCATTTGCTCGAGCGCGGCGATGCGATCCGCACTTTGGACCGAACTGCGGGATTGCACTTCGGCCACCAGCGCTTCGATCAGAAAGTTGATGGCCAGCGTCGAATCCCAGCTGGAGGGAACCTCGACCATGGCGCGAAAGCAAAAGCGCGCGTAGTTTTCGATGGGCGACCCCCAGGCATCCGTGAACAGGACGATGCTGGCACCTTGCGCCACAGCCAGATTGGCCAACTTCTCAAGTTCTTTTTCGTAGCGGCGGATATCAAAGACGATCAACACCGCGTCGGCGTCCATGTCCAAAAGCGATTGCGGCCAGACGCTGGGCGAGGAATCAAGCAGCGTGACCTGCGGGCGGATGATCTGCAAATGGTTGAAAAAATAGTGGGCATTGGACCGCGTGATGCGCCCGCCCAGAAGGTACAGCCGACGCGACGGGTCTGACAAGAGGGCCGCAACCTGGTCGAACTCGGCCAGATCCAAGCGCTCCAGGGTGCGGTTGATGTTGCCGGATACGGCCTCGATGAACCGCGAGACAATGTGCCCGCGACTGTCGGTTGGTGCCTGTGCATCAAGTTTTGCCAATGGTTGCTTCATCCGGGCACCGATTTCGTTCCGGATCGCCCCTTGCATGTCAGAGAAACCTTCGAACCCCAGCTTGCGCGCCAACCGGATGATCGTGGGCGATGACACTTCGGCCAATTCGGCCAGGCGCGTGATCGATTGCAGCCCTGACAACAATGAATCGTCCAGCAGCACGGCGGATAACTTACGCTCAGCCGCGGTCAATTCAGACTGCTTTTCTTTCAGCAAATCACGGACCAATGCGTTTTTGTGCAAGAATTGTTCCTTTCGGTACAGAGTTGCGCGCTTTGAAGTAAAGGTTACAGAAAAAATCTTGACATGCTAGAAAATTCTGTAGTGATGGTGCCATAAATTCAGGAGCACACCAGCCAGTGACAGATAGCGAGTGGACAGCGGCAACGGTAACTAACGCGAATGGGCAGGGGCCTTGGTTGTTGGTGTGCGAACACGCGTCCGATCACATTCCGGCTGACTTGAACGATCTGGGATTGGACGCCGCTGCGCGCAGATCACATGCCGCGTGGGATATCGGTGCGCTTGATGTGGCGGTCGGACTTTCCAGGATTTTGGATGCCCCGCTGATCGCGGGCGGGATTTCGCGGCTGGTTTACGATTGCAACAGGCCTTTGGCGGCCCCTGATTGCATCCCGACGCGCAGTGAGGTTCACGATGTTCCCGGCAATGTGGGCCTGAGTGTCGCTGAAAAGCAGGCGCGTTTTGATCGCGTCCACACGCCGTTTCACGATGCGGTTGCCAGCCTGCTGGATACAAGAAATTCGCCGATACTGGTTACGGTGCACAGCTTTACGCCCGTGTTCAACGGTGTCACGCGCGATGTCGATCTTGGGTTTCTGTGTCACAGCGATGCAGCCACGGCGCAGGCGCTCGTCGCGCAAGAGCAGACGGACGGGTCTTTCAAATCTGCGTTGAACGAACCCTATGCACCGACAGATGGCGTAACCTACACACTTGAAAAACATGGTGAATCGCAGGGGTTACCGGCGGTTATGATCGAGATACGCAATGATCTGATCGATACGCCTGTAAAGGCACAGAAGATGGCGCGGCACTTAGGTCGTTCCTTGATCGCCGTGTGTCCAACAGTCCGCAACGAGGCCGCTCAATGAAAGCCATGCGCAAGTATATCGCCATCGTTGATGGCTTCAACTACGGTTTGGGCCGGATCATGATGTACGGCATTTTCGTACTGATGGGGATCCTGCTCTGGTCTTCCTACAACAAGACATTTGCATCGCCGCAGATCTGGACGTTGGAAATGGCGCAGTTCGTGATGGTGGGCTATTATATCCTTGGCGGTCCCTACGCGCTGCAAATGGGGGCGAATGTACGCATGGATCTGTTCTATGCGGAATTGAGCCCGCGCAAGAAAGCGTGGACCGACTGCATCACGGTCCTCTTCCTGTTCTTCTATCTTGGCGTTCTGCTTTGGGGCGGTATCGAATCCACGATGTATTCCTTTAAATATGGATGGGAGCGCAGCCCGACAGCCTGGCGGCCCTATATGTGGCCGGTCAAGGTGACCATGTGCATCGGCATCTTCCTGATGTTGCTGCAAGCCCTGTCCGAGTTTTTCAAGGACATCCTTTTCCTCAAGTCAAACGAGGACACACGCGATGCCCTATGAATTGATCGCCATACTGATGTTTTCGACCATGATGCTGCTGCTTCTGACGGGGCAGCGGGTGTTCGGTGCCATCGGCTTTATCGCGGTTGTCGCCGCCCTGTTGCTGTGGGGGGATCGGGGTGGCTATGACATCGGTTTTTCTGCAGCCATCGGGTTGATGCGGTGGTACCCCTTGCTGACGCTGCCGATGTTCATCTTCATGGGATACGTACTGTCGGAAAGCAAAATCGCTGACGATCTATACAAGATGTTCCACGTATGGATGGGGGGTATACAAGGGGGGCTTGCGATCGGGACGATCGGCCTGATGGTATTGATTTCTGCGATGAACGGGCTTTCCGTGGCGGGGATGGCGATTGGTGCGACGATTGCCTTGCCGGAATTGCTCAAGCGGAATTATGACAAGCTTATGGTGACCGGCGTCATTCAGGCGGGGTCCAGTCTGGGCATCCTCGTGCCGCCGTCGGTGGTGCTGGTGCTTTATGCGATGATCGCGCGCCAGCCGGTCGGGCAGTTGTGGCTGGCCGGAGCCATTCCGGGCCTGATGATGGCGGCAATGTTCATCATCTATATCGCCATCCGTTGCCGGTTGAACCCCGACTTGGGCCCGGCGCTTTCGGCAGAGGAACGCGACGTCGGGATGCGTGAAAAACTGCGGCTGCTGCGTGCCGGGCTGCTGCCCGTGGTGATCTTTGCCGTGATGATGATCCCGTTTGTGAACGGCTGGACGTCACTTGTCGAAAGCTCTGCGATTGGTGCGATTGCGGCGTTTCTGGCCGCGGTCCTCAAGGGACGCATGACGCGACAGGTGTTTGAAACTTCGGTCCGCCAGACGCTTGCCATCACCTGCATGTTCATGTGGATCATTCTTGCGGCGCTCGCTTTCGGCGCGGTGTTCGACGGGCTGGGGGCCGTAAAGGCAATCGAGAACCTCTTTACCGAACAATGGGGTCTGAACCCGTGGGTCATTCTGATCCTGATGCAACTGTCATTTCTCATCATGGGTACGTTTCTGGACGACACGGCGATGCTGGTCATCGTCGCCCCGCTTTACGTGCCCTTGGTCGGTGCGCTTGGCTTTGATCTGGTGTGGTACGGCGTGCTCTATACGATCACCTGCCAGATTGCCTATATGACTCCGCCCTTTGGCTATAACCTGTTCTTGATGCGCGCCATGGCCCCGCCCGAGATCACGATCAAGGATATCTATCGTTCGATCGTGCCGTTCGTGGGGGTGATGGCGCTGGCGCTGGCCGTTGTCATGATCTTTCCGCAGATCGCGCTTTGGTTGCCAAATTACGTTTACGGAAAATAACAGATCAACAACCAAGTGGTCGGGCAAACCGGCCCATTCATCCCAACCCCGACAAGGAGAATTGACATGACGACCAGACGTAAGTTTCTAAAAGGGGCCGCAATCGCGGGCCCGGCGACCCTTGCCGCACCGTCGATCCTGCACGCGCAGGAACCGATCCGCTGGCGTTTCCAGACCTATGCCGGTTCCGCACTGGGCGAAGAAGTGACCAAGCCAGCGATTGATGCGATCAACGCCGCCGCCCAAGGCGAGCTTGAGATCGAGCTGTTCTACGCCGACCAGATCGTTCCCACCGGAGAGCTGTTCCAGGCCCTGCAGCGCGGCACCATCGACGGTGTGCACTCGGACGACGATTCAATGGCGTCACCGACCCCTGTGCGGTCCTTCGGCGGGTATTTCCCGCTTGCGACAAAGCACGCGTTGGACGTGCCGGTCCTGTTCAACCAATACGGTCTGGCAGATATCTGGCGCGACGAATATGCCAAGGTCGGCGTGCATTGGCTGTCCGCTGCGGGTCAGGATCCGTGCAACTTCAACACCGTAAAGCCGATCACGTCCCTGTCCGATATGGACGGCCTCAAGCTTTATACCTTCCCGACGGCGGGTCGTTTCCTGTCGCAGTTCGGCGTTGTGCCGGTGAACATCCCTTACGAGGACGCCGAGGTTGCCGTGCAAACCGGCGAGCTTGACGGCATGGCATGGTCCGGCATCACCGAAGACTACACCGTTGGGTGGGCTGACGTGACCAACTACTTCTGCACCAACAACATCTCGGGTGCCTGGATCGGGTCGTTCTTCGTGAACGCAGAGCGTTGGGCAGACCTGCCGGACCATCTCAAGCAGATCGTCAATTCAGCAATCGAGGCGAGCCATACCTACCGCAATCAATGGTACTGGGGCGGCGAGGCGCGGTTGCGCGCGTCCGGCGAAAAGCTGGAACTGACGTCGATCCCGCAGGAAGAATGGAAAACCGTCGAAGAGGCGGCCGTGAAATTCTGGGATGAAATGGCGCAGGAAGGCGAGACAGCCGCGAAGATCGTCCAGATCTTCCGTGACTACAACAACGTCATCTCGAAAGCCGGCCCACCCTATACGTTCGGCTGATCGCTTCTATACCTCTACCAATCGGGGCGGCGCGCGATGTCGCCCCTCATCTAATGAAGGGACGTTTTCAGATGGGCAATCTATCATTCGACAGGCTCCGGGAGTTGGCGGAGACGGGTGCCGTTGACACGGTGTTGGTGGCGCTTGTGGACATGCAGGGGCGTCTGATGGGCAAGCGGTTTCACGTGAGCAATTTCATCGACCATTCCCATACGGAAACCCATTGCTGCAATTACCTGCTGGCCACCGATCTCGTTATGTCCACGCCCGAAGGCTTTGCCGCGACCAGTTGGCAGACCGGCTATGGCGACTATGTCCTGCAGCCTGACCTGTCGACCCTGCGCCATGTACCATGGCTGGAAAAGACGGTCCTTGTGCTGGGCGATGTGCTGGACCACGCAACCCACGCGCCGGTTCCCCATGCGCCGCGGGCCATGCTGCAAAAGCAGATCGCGCGGCTGGATGCGCTTGGGTTCGATGCCATGATGGCGACCGAACTTGAGTTTTTTCTGTTCGAGGGCGACTATCGCAGCTTGCAGAAAGAGAAATACGCCAACCTCGTCCCGCTTAACGGGCACAACGAGGATTACTGCCTGTTCCAGACCACCAAGGAGGAATCGTTCCTGCAGCCTTTGCGCAACCATCTGGTGGACGCGGGCATCCCGATCGAGTGCACCAAGGGCGAGGCCGAAGTCGGACAGCAGGAACTGAACATTCGCTATGCCGACTCGCTGGCCTGCGCCGATCATCACACAATTTCCAAGCAGGCGGTCAAGGAAATCGCCTTCCAGCAGGGGTTTTCAGCGTCCTTCCTGCCGAAATGGGCGGCGGATAAGGTCGGGTCCTCCAGCCATGTGCATCTGTCACTGTGGAAAGACGGCGTGCCGTTGTTCTATGATAATGACGCCAAGCTGGGGATGTCCGATCTGATGCGGCATTTCATGGCTGGATTGATCGCGTATGCACCTGATTTTACGTATTTTCTGGCCCCTTACATCAACAGCTACAAACGGTTCGCCAAGGGCACCTTTGCACCGACCAAGACCGTCTGGTCAGTAGACAATCGCACCGCGGGCTTCCGGCTGTGTGGTGAGGGGACGAAGGGCATCCGCGTCGAATGCCGCATTGGCGGTTCCGACCTGAACCCGTATCTGGCGCAGGCGGCCTTGCTGGCGGCGGGTCTGAAAGGGATCGAGGAAAAGCTGGAGCTTCAGGAGCCGACCAAGGGCGACGTTTACGAAGACGCCGATGTGACCGAAATTCCCCGTTCGTTGCGGGCTGCGACCGAGACCCTGCGCAACTCTACCATGCTGCGCGAGGCCTTCGGGGACGGTGTCGTCGACCACTATACCCGCGCCGCGGAGTGGGAGCAGGAAGAATTTGACAAGGTCGTCACCGACTGGGAAATCAACCGCGGATTTGAGCGAGTATAATATATGTCCAATACCCTGAAATGCATCTCGCCGATTGATGGATCGGTTTATCTGGAACGATCGGTGCTATCCCTGGATGATGCCCGCGCGGTGTGCGCGCAGGCCGCATCGGCGCAGGCGGCATGGGCAGCACGCCCCTTGGCCGAGCGGATCGCCTTGGTGCGCGCCGCCGTGGCCGAGGTGGGCAAAACCACGGACCGCATGGCGGTTGAACTGGCCCATCAGATGGGGCGTCCTGTCCGTTATG
Organism: Roseobacter sp. GAI101; assembly: GCF_000156335.1. GTDB lineage: Bacteria > Pseudomonadota > Alphaproteobacteria > Rhodobacterales > Rhodobacteraceae > Sulfitobacter. The sequence continues at coordinate 111,225 of NZ_DS999214.1, read as the reverse complement.
GCGGCGAATTCAGTGGCTTTAACGAACGCGCCAGTTACATGGCCGACATTGCCGAAGACGCCCTTGCGCCCATGATCATCGAAGACAGCGCCAAGGCGATCCGCAAGATCACCCGCGAAGCGCGGGGCGTCGTGCTGGTCGTGGCCCCGTGGAACTATCCTTACATGACGGCGATCAACACGGTCGCCCCGGCGCTGATCGCAGGCAATACGGTGGTGCTGAAACATGCAACACAGACCTTGCAGGTGGGCGAACGACTGGCCGAGGCGTTTCATGCCGCGGGCATTCCGCAGGACGTGTTCCAGAACGTATTCCTGGATCACAACACCACATCGGCCCTGATCGCCGAGCGCCACTTCGGCTTTGTGAACTTCACCGGCTCGGTCGGCGGGGGCAAGGCGATGGAGATCGCCGCTGCGGGCACTTTCACCCCCGTCGCGACGGAATTGGGCGGCAAGGACCCCGGATATGTGCGCGCCGATGCCGATCTGGATGCGGCGGTTGACGGATTGATGGACGGTGCGATGTTCAATGCCGGACAATGCTGCTGCGGGATCGAACGGATCTATGTGCACGAAAGCCTTTATGATGCCTTCGTCGAAAAGGCCGTGGCCTGGGTGAAGGCGTTGACCCTGGGCAACCCGTTGGAGGCTGACACCACCATCGGGCCGATGGCCAATGTGCGCTTTGCACAAGAAGTGCGCGCGCAGATCGCCGAAGCCGTGGCCGATGGTGCCACCGCTCTGATTGACCCCTTTGCTGCGGATGATGGCGGTGCCTATCTGACGCCGCAAATCCTCACGAATGTCAGCCACGAAATGCGCGTCATGCGCGACGAAAGCTTTGGCCCCGTAGTCGGCATCATGCCGGTCAAGGACGACGCCGAGGCAATCGCGCTGATGAACGACTGTCAGTTCGGCCTGACGGCTGCAATCTTTACCAAAGACGTTGACGCCGCCGATGCTATCGGCGCGCAGCTGGAAACTGGTACGGTGTTCATGAACCGCTGTGATTACCTTGATCCCGCACTGTGCTGGACGGGCTGCAAGGACACCGGCTCAGGTGCCGGCCTGTCCGTGCTTGGCTACCAGGCGCTGACGCGTCCCAAATCCTACCATCTGAAAAAGGCATGACCCCAATGGCGTTGAAAAACAACTGGTCCTACCCCACGGCGATCCGCTTTGGCGCGGGCCGTATCGCTGAAATCGCCGAGGCCTGCGCGGCCGCAGGCATCAAGAAACCGCTGCTGGTCACAGACAAGGGGCTGGCCCCGATGGCGATCACGACCCGCACGCTGGACCTGATGGAGGCCGCAGGCCTTGGCCGCGCCATGTTCTCGGACGTGGATGCAAACCCGACCGAGATCAACCTCGCGGCGGGCCTGGAGGTCTACCGCGCGGGCGGCCATGACGGCGTGATCGCCTTTGGCGGCGGGTCCGGCCTAGATCTGGGCAAGATGGTCGCCTTCATGGCGGGCCAGACGCGCCCCGTGTGGGATTACGAGGATGTCGACGACTGGTGGACCCGCGCCGATGCGGATGCCATCGCGCCGATCATCGCGGTGCCGACGACCGCAGGCACCGGGTCCGAAGTGGGCCGCGCGTCGGTCCTGACGAACTCGCAAACCCACGTCAAAAAGATCATCTTTCACCCAAAGGTTCTGCCAACGGTCGTGATCTGCGACCCTGAACTGACGGTCGGGATGCCGAAACACATCACGGCAGGCACCGGCCTTGATGCCTTTGCGCATTGCGTCGAGGCGTTCAGCAGCCCGCATTACCACCCGATGTCGCAGGGCATCGCGCTGGAAGGCATGCGTCTGGTCGTCGATTATCTGCCCCGCGCCTATGCCGACGGAAGCGATATCGAAGCACGCGCGCAGATGATGTCGGCGGCCGCGATGGGGGCCACGGCGTTTCAGAAAGGTCTTGGCGCGATCCACGCGATGAGCCACCCCGTCGGTGCCGTCTTCAACACGCATCACGGGACCACGAACGCGGTGTGCATGCCCGCCGTGCTGGACCTGAACGAACCCATGATCCGCGCGCGGTTCGACCGCGCGGCGGGCTATCTGGGCATCGAGGGCGGCTATGATGGCTTCCGCAGTTTTGTGCAGGACTTCAATGACAGCTTCGATATTCCACGCAAGTTGTCGCAGATGGGCGTGACCGCCGACCGTCTGGATGGTCTGGTTGCAATGGCGCTGGAGGATCCGTCCTGTGGGGGAAATCCGGTCACGTTGACCACCGAAAACCTCCGCAAACTGTTCGAGGCAACGATCTAGATCGTCCTGAAAATCATACATGCCCTGATAGCGTTTCTGCTACCGGGGCATGCACTTTGCATCGTATCTTGGCCTTTCCGGCGATCTGGTGCGCCAAGGCGGCTGATGCGCCGGCCTCTGTCCAGTTCCTTGTGCCGGTCCCAATCCGGAAGTGGCTAGAAGCCGCGCAATACCGGGGAGGCCCCCTGAGAATGTGCACGACGAGGTCGACGCCACCCAGTCTGTTTGCCACCGTAACGGCGCAGGTACGCATCTTTTCGGGGGTGGCAAGGTGAGCGGCGACAAGCATCTCTGCCGGCGAAGCATTCTTCCTTACTGACGGCCGCATCACCTCAAAGAGGGAGGTCCAATAGATTGGGGCGTGGGATTTAAGCGGCAGTCACAGACATTAGATCCGATCCCCTTGTTAAAGCTTCAGATCAATCTGGCGGGTCTAAGGCCAGGCAACCTAAACGGCGTTTGGCTTTGATGACCGCGCTGTTTGGCCAAGACTTCCCGGGCCTGCCTGACGGTGAGCAGGTGTCCGACAGGTCGCATCGACAAAGCCTGACAACGCTTCATGGTCGGTTGGGTCGCGCGAAGCCTTTCGAAAATCGATTGTGATTTATCCGAACCAAGGCTGCGCATACTCATCGGTGCCAGCAACAATGTCTCTGCAGGAAGCCCGCCAGCGTTGATCAAAGCATGCTCTTTGGTAAAAACGTGGAAGTATTCAATCTCTTTTCTGGCGACGGTGTGTTGAATACGCACGCCATCCACGAAAGCTTTGACGGGTGCGATTTCGGTGGTTCCGTCACCGGTCTCACGTAGAACAATCCGGTGTTGCTGTGACAAGAAAACGTCGTCCACCGGACAGCCTTTCCCAAACGCATCCTTCGCAATGCGGATCGGTGCCTTTTTCATTTGATTTGCACGATCCGCGGATATCTTGGAGGAGCCGATCCAGATGATGGGGTGAACGGTGCCTTTGACATCGGTCACCAAATCTCCGCACCGCAAAAGCTCTACGGTCTGCCATCCATGCGGGGTCAAGATATGTGTGCCCTTCAAGAAACAGATGGGATTAAGGGTTCCAAAGTCATAGCCAACAGCACTGACATCGACGACTAGCGCGACCATTGCCAAAGCGCTCGGCTCTTCCTCCGGGTAGACAAAAATGATCTCGCCTGTGTCTGTGTCTTCAAGGACCAGCAAGTCTACTGCCTCTCCCGTCGGGACGGTGGTGCCTAGGACATCGATGCCCGGCTGCGCGGTGCCAGAACCCAGCATTTTGTAGGTCACCCCGTCAATGACGGCCTCTTCACCGACGTAAAGGACACTCGCGTCATGGGTTAATGTCCGAGAGCTGTTCATTGGGCCGAAGCTACCCAACAGAATAGTTTGGCTTGATGAGAAAAGCTGCGTGATGAGCAAGGCACCACCATAGCTTTGATAATTCACTGAATAGTCCATCTTTTTGTCCTGTATGAGAGTGCTTGACCTGCCTTTTTTCCACTAAAAAACTTAACCACATCTAAACCATTATTTAGCAATGCGGCAATTTTAGGGCTGGATTCATCGCGAACTTCCGCGTTGGCTTTGCTTGACCAGGCTCTGGAAATAACTTTGTCACGTTAACTTTGCTTGGCTTGTGCAGGGATGAAGGCTCTCAGATCAACCGACGTTTGCTGCATCTTTCCATGGCTCGACTGCCATCTAGCCGACGTGAGCGAGATGGTACGGAAGGGGATTTACGGGTTGCGACCTGCATGGGGACGAAGCGCGGTAATACGCCCGGCGATCTGAAACCTTGCATCACCCACTCTCGTCTTTGGAACGGCAGGTGGATGTTCACTGCTCGAGCGTTGAGGCTCTTGTGTGACCAATGATCAATGCCGGGCACCATCGCACGTTTGGCGGCGCGCTTGTCTCGGCTCGATTGAAGAATTCTCTCAAGAACAGTGCCATGCTGGTCGATAGCATGGCAAAGCCAGCATGACCGGCCCGCGACCTTCAAAACCACGTCGCCCAGATGACAGACATCGCCGGGGCGCGGCTGCTGTCGCCATAAAATGTGGGCGATCGGGGGGCTGAACATCCCGCTGGGCAGTTGCGTATATTGGCCAATGAAGCATTGGAGGAGCGGTTTTATCTCGCAACTCGTTTGATAACAGTGGGGTATCAGAAAAAATGTTCATCTGAAGATTAAGATAAATATGTATTTTCAAATACTTAGTGGGCCATACCTTTTGGCTTACATTTGAAACACCACTGAAGTTGCCCAAATTAGAGGGGCAGGCTTTTAGCCCGAGATTTTGGAACCCGGCGCAATAGTTGGCGAGGCGGCGTTCAGTTTCTCTATCGCGAAACCGGCGGCGGCTTTGTAGCGGGCCATGAAGGCGTCGCGTTCTGCAGCGGGTATGACGTCGTCAATGTTGTCAAAGGTCCCGCCGCAGATGTCGTTTACCATGCTCAGCAAGCCGAACGGACCCGCGCCACGGTTGCGCAACACAAGTTCGGACACAGGCGCGCACAGCGCATCGTCATAGGCCTTCAGCGCTTCGACGGTCACGCCATGGTCCAGCATCATGGCACCGATGGTACGCGCATCGATGATCGCTTGGCTGGCCCCATTGGACCCGGTCGGATACATCGCGTGGGCTGCGTCACCCATCAAGGCTACGGGCCCATCCACCCACGTTGGCACCGGATCGCGGTCGATCATCGGGTTCTCGTAGGCAACTTCCGCACCGTTCAAAAGGGCAGGGACGTCCAGCCAATCATAGGTCCAGCCCTCGAAATGATGGATGAAATCCGATACTTTCGCAGGCTTGTACCAACCGCTTTTACGCTCTTCAGTTTCATCAAATGTGACTTCGGCGATCCAGTTGATGTCGGCAAAGCCGTCAGCGTCGGGTTGGGAAATCGGATAGATGACCATGCGCTGGCGATGGGTCCCAAGGCCGATGAAGGATGATCCGGTACGGATCGGCTTTGCGCGGGTCGTACCCCGCCACATCAGCGCCCCACCCCAATGGATTGGCGGCTGATCAGGATGCATCTGGGCACGGATCGCCGAATGAATGCCGTCAGCGCCCACTAGCAGCGTGCCGGTTTCAGTGCTTTCGGACCCATCGGCCCGGCTGACAACCGCGCTGACACTGCCACCACCGTTTTTGGTATACCCGGTAACCTTAGCGCCCAACTGCACGGCCGCTGGCCCGGCACGTTCTATCAGCTTGTCATGCAGCATCATGTGCAATTTGCCGCGATGCGCTGCGTATTGCGGCCAATTGTAGCCAGCATCGGTGCCACGGGGTTCTGCGTAAATCTCCTGGCCCTGTTGCCCGACCAAGGCCCATTCCCGCGCAGGCAACCCGACCGCATCCAGATCATCGGCTGTGATGCCAAGGTCGAACAGTTCGCGGATTGCGTTGGGCTGGATATTGATGCCGACCCCAAGGGGTTTCAGGTCGCGCACGGATTCGAACACGGTGCTGCGTACGCCGATCTGGTCAAGGGTCAGGGCAAGGGCCAGACCACCAATGCCACCACCGGCAATCAAGACATGAGGTTGGGACATGATGCGCACCGTCAGTTGTTCAAAGTTGAGATGTGTTAGCAGATCATCGCTTTGGGTCAAACCTGGCAAATTACTTCATTGTGCGACGGCTTTACTGGCCAGCGCGACGAACGCGGCCCGCTCGGCCGCAGTCAGTTGCGCAAGAATATCGGTTTGAAGTGCGGCTACGACAGGGGCCACGACTGCCAGCATCGCGGCACCTTCCCCGGTCAGGGTGACCTGACGCGCGCGTCGGTCGTCCTGGTTAACTTCCCTTCGGACCCAGCCCTTCCGTTCCAGCCGGTCTACAACGCCGCCGATGGTCGCGCGGTCATAGGCGATTTCCTGGGCCAAGGTCGCCTGATCAATCCCGGGGTTTTCGTCCAAGATCGCCAGGGCTGCAAACTGGACAGAGGTCATATCAATCCCCGCAGCCTTCATCCGTTCTGCAAAGACAGAGTTTGAAATCTGGTGCAACCGTCGGATCAGGTGACCCGGCATCGTATCTAGTGTCATCTCACGCCTCTTTTAATAAGTATACATATCATATTGACAGGTCAGAGGGAAGCGCTCTAAATACGATAAGTGCACTTATTAAAACGAAGGGCGATCAGATGCAGTATCACTTGAACGGTTTCAAATCTGGCAGCCCCGATATTTCAGCCCCGTCAGGGACACCCCATAGCGACGAACCGCCAGGCAAGGTGGATGTCCTGATCGTCGGTTGCGGCCCCGCAGGCCTGACGCTTGCCGCGCAACTGGCAGCATTCGGGGATATTTCGACGTGCATCATCGATCAGAAATCAGGACCGCTTCAGATGGGGCAGGCAGACGGGATTGCCTGTCGGTCGGTCGAGATGTTCGAAGCATTCGGCTTTTCCGAAAGGGTGCTGCGCGAATCCTATTGGGTGAACGAGACGACGTTTTGGAAACCGGACGCCGATCAGCCTGCCCATATCGCGCGCAGTGGCCGGATCGAGGATACCGAAGAAGGTCTGTCCGAGATGCCTCATGTGATCCTGAGCCAAGCGCGCGTACATGATTTCTACCTTGATGTGATGCGCAACGGGCCGCGCCGCCTTGAGCCGCATTACGATCGCCAGTTTGTCAGCCTGGCCCGTGATGACAGCGCCGAGTATCCGCTGACGGTAACGGTGTCCCATTCACCCGATGGTATGCCTGTCCGGACCGAAGCCATTCAGGCGCGCTATGTCGTCGGCTGTGATGGTGCCCGCAGCGGCGTGCGGCGGGCCATCGGGCGCGAACTGGTCGGCGACGCTGCCAATCAGGCGTGGGGCGTCATGGATGTACTGATGGAAACGGACTTTCCGGACGTTCGCCTGAAATCCGTGATCCATTCCGCTAATGAAGGGTCTGTGCTAATCATCCCGCGCGAGGGGGGATATCTTGTGCGGCTCTATATAGAACTGGACAAGCTGAACCCGGATGAACGCGTTTCGCATAAGAATATCACCCAGGATCAACTGATCGCGGCGGCGGGGCGGATCATGCCCCCTTATTCGCTAGATGTGAAAGAGGTCGTCTGGTGGTCGGTTTACGAGATCGGGCAGCGCCTGTGCGACCGGTTCGACGATGCGCAAGACGGCGCTGATCCGCGCGTGTTCATCGCCGGGGACGCGGGTCATACCCACAGCCCCAAGGCGGGGCAGGGCATGAATGTGTCGATGGGCGATGCGTTCAATCTGGGCTGGAAGCTGGCAGCCGTGCTGCGGGGACAAAGCGCGCCCGCGATCTTGCACAGCTATTCAACCGAGCGGCAAGCGATCGCACAAGAGTTGATCGAGTTCGACCGCGCCTTTGCCAAGATGTTCAGCGCGCGACCCCAAACCGGCGACAAGGTGGGGGAAGACACCGTCGACCCCAAAGAATTCCAGCGCTATTTTCAAAAGCAGGGTCGCTTCACCGCAGGCACGTCCGTTCATTATGCGCCATCTCTTGTGGTGGCGGAGGGGGCGCACCAGCATCTGGCAAAAGGGTTTGTCATCGGGATGCGGTTTCATTCTGCCCCCGTCATCCGTGTCGCGGACGCCAAGCCGCTGCATCTGGGGCATACGCTTAAGGCTGATGGTCGCTGGCGGATACTGGCATTTGCGGGCCAAGACGGCGATGTGAGCGCGCTTTGTGACTATCTGGGGGGGGCTGGGTCCCCGATTACTCAAGTCACGCCTGAGGGTGCGGATATCGATTCAGTGATCGATCTGAGGGCTGTATTCCAACAGGGCCACCGCACGGTCGACGTCGGTAAATTGCCATCGCTTTTACTGCCCAAGAAAGGCCGCTATGGTCTGCGCGATTACGAAAAAGTCTTTAGCGCCGACCCCCGCGCCGACATTTTCGAAATGCGCGGCATTGATCGCGATCAGGGATGTCTGGTGATTGTACGGCCTGACCAATATGTCGCGCAGGTGTTACCACTCACGGCACACGACCAGATTACACAGCTGTTTGCGGGGGTTCTCAACCCGCACCGATGATAGCAAGGTGCAGGGTGTCACGCCGTTGAACTTCGAAAGGTTTTATTGTCCGGTCAGGCATGTGGGATAAGGTGCCGTTGGGGCGGGGGTTCAAGGTGTCGCTGTGAAAATGAGGCTCAATTTAAAATTCGTTGGAAATCTGCAATAAATTTTAAGCTAAAGTCGCTGGTCTGTTTCATCATCGCCGCGGTGAGGACGTCCAACTAGTCGTGATACGGGCGAAATTCTAGCAGGTTTGGCGAGGTGCCAATCACTTGGCTGTTGCGAAACTTACAAAAATATTTACGCGGTCGTTGTCGAAAAAGGCCATTTGAAACAGTGGGCTAGTGAATGATTCAGATGCCTCTTCTAGCCTGCAATGCTTTCAATAGCGTGATCGAATATTTCCGGAAGTTTGACCTGCCGCGTCTTTGGAAATCGCTAGAATTTCTGACATCTGACATTGCCTGTGATTTTGGAAACCCTCCGGTCGGTCAGGCATGAGTTTGGTAAATTGAGTTAAATGAAAAGCATCGATTAACGGATTCAAAAGTAGTTTCCCGGACAAAGGTCAAATCGGCCTTCTATCCAAAGAAACGAACAAGGAATCTGGATCCATGACATTGATCATTCAACAGCACACAGCAGAACCAGCAGTTGATGGTCTTTCTGCTGGTCTGGATGATCTTTTCGAGGGTACTCCACTCGTCTCCGACGGTCCCGACGATGGGCAGCATTTCGGCAAAACCACTCCGCTACGGCATGAGAGGGAGCGCTTCGATGATGGCTTGGGCAGCGCTTCAAGTGCTTATGAGCGCTCTGAAACTGGTTTAGCTGCCCAATCATGTAGGTCTCAATATTCAATTCCGGCACCAATGACCGCGGCTTTTCGAAATCGGCTCAGCAGTGCTTTGATCAACCGCATCGCCGCCAGCGCATTCTGCTGATTGACCCAACTAGGAGACCACTTTCGTGTCCACGTCAGATCAAACAAATTCTCTTAACTCGGTCGCGACCAAGTTTGTCTTAGCGGTCCTGCTTGCTATTTCTACGGTCGTTGGTGCCATGCTTGTGCAGGAAAACCAGACCACACATGAGTTGGCCGAAAAGGTTGTTTTTGATCGTTCCAAATCGGATGCCCGTCTCATGGCAGGTCTGTTGCCAGCACCAGTCAACTTTGGCCAGATCGGTGTAGTCGAGAATTTGATCGACAATTACATTGAAGGGTCGGACGGGCAGTTCACCGGAGTTGCCGTACTGAACGCCAAAGGCGAGGTCCTTGTCGAAAAAGGACCTCAAGTTGATGAAACGCTGCCGGATCTGGGGCGCACTGCCCTTTCCGCAAGCGACCCTGTGTTTTTCGACCAAGAGCGTATAACAGCGTACCCGCTTTATGCGGCGGGGGACCGTTTTGTCGGGGTCCTTGTCACACGCTGGTCAATAGAGCCGCTCGAGGCGTTTTTGGAAACGCGTCGAATAAGTGCCCTTTCATTGGCAGCTTTTGTAGGGATCACTGCTCTTCTCGTCACATTGTTTGCATTTCGCAGCCTTGTACTCAAACCCTTGGCATCGTTGAATCGTACAATCGGAAACCTTCGATTGGAGGAGTTTTCGGTTCCTGTGGAGAATACCAAACGCGGCGACGAATTCGGTATACTGGGACGAGAAGTCGAGCATCTTCGTGACAGCCTCGTAGCGGGGTCAGCGGCCGCCCGCGATGCGCGGTTCAAAAGTGAGGCGTTCGGAAGCTCGTCTGCAGCATTGGTCCTGGCAGACGAGACCGGACAGATATTTGCCATTAACCCTGCATTCGAAGCGCTGTGCCAAAAGCATATTGAGCACTTTGAGCGTCGTTTCCCAGGCTTTGAGGCAGGAAAATTGGTGGGTAAGCCGTTAGATTATTTTCACCCGAAAAACCCTGAACTTGCCAAGCGCGTGAGTGCATTGAGTGAAAAGGCGATTTCCACCACCATTTCAATGCAAGACGTGCGCATTTCCCTGAAGATCAAATCGATCCGCGACGAAAATGAGCGGCACATTGGTGCAGTACTTGAGTGGCAAGATGTTACGGAAGAGTGGAAAAATTCAGCGCTAATCCGTGAGATAAATGCATCGCAACTTCGAGCAGATTTCTTACCGAGCGGACAATTATGTGAAGAAAATGATTTATTCCGAAGCCTAATCGCTACCAGTCACACTCAATCGGGCAGCGCGGGTCTAACCACTTTGATCACGAAAGATGCGGAAACGATCTTTGCCCAAGTGAAAGAAAATGGATCATTCGTTGGCAAGATGATATTTTCAGGGGCCAATGGCACAGATGTAATTGTCGAAGGCAGCGTCACTTCTGTGGCGGATGTCGATGGGAAACCTTATCGGCTTTTCCTGCTTGGCCGCGACGTGACAGAGGCGGTCAGATCTTCAGAAGCCGCCCGCGTCGAACGCAAGCAGCTTGACCAGGAACGTTCCTTGGTTGTGGATTCGCTGCGTGTCGGACTGAAGCGGTTAAGTGGCGGTGACCTGCGGGCGACGTTGCCGGAACCCTTTGCCCAGCGGTACGAGGAATTGCGAGAGGACTATAATGAAGCTGTCACGAAGTTGTGCCAAGCCCTTGGTGCTATCGCTGATCGAGCGGAAACTATTCGGAATGAATCCCAAGATATCAGCGGCACTGCGGAGGTTCTCTCTCGACGTACGGAAGGTACCGCTGCAACTCTAGAGCAGGCCGCTGCAGCGCTTGATGACCTGACAGGTGCAGTTCGGGGAACGGCAGAAGGAGCGCAGAAAGCAAATGTTATCGTAACCGAAGCAAAAGCGAATGCAGAGGAGAGCGGTGTCGTCGTTCTAAAAACGGTTTCTGCCATGGATGAAATTTCAACATCATCTGAAAAGATGGCCTCAATCATTAAGGTGATTGATGATATCGCCTTCCAAACCAATTTACTTGCTTTAAACGCCGGCGTGGAAGCCGCCAGGGCGGGGGACGCTGGCCGTGGTTTTGCGGTCGTCGCATCAGAAGTCCGCGCCCTGGCCCAGAGATCTTCCGAAGCAGCACGTGAAATCAACGATTTGATCGCTAGATCCGTTGCCCAAGTGAAGATCGGCGTCGATCTGGTCGGCGAAACCGGCAATTCCCTGCACCGTATTGCTTCATCTGTGAATGACATATCTGGGCAGGTTTCTGAAATCGCTGTTTCAGCACAACAGCAGTCACTGACCCTTGAAGAAATTAACTCTTCTGTAACACAGCTTGATAGATCCACTCAACAGAACGCGGCGCGCTTGGAGGAAACGACAGCAGCGAGTGACGCGCTGAACAGTGTTGCGATGTCGCTTGTCGAAACCATCGGGCACTTCCAGATCTCGGAAAAAGTAGTCTCAATCTCGTCAAGAAAAATCACCCCAAAGGGCGTATCGAGCGACAACCAGAACGGTGTCTCTGACAATCCGAGAGAACAACGCAAAGATGGGGAAATTAGAGCCGCTGCAGGCACATGGACGGATTTCTGAAAGTGTTTTTAGAGATTGAATTTGAAAAGAACAAAAATGGACCGGACTATGTTTGAAGCAAGAACATCGGATGCCTCAATGACAGAAGTTCATGTTGCTCAAGGGGGATTCCATGTGAGCGAGTCTCCGGATGAAGTTATCAAGACCCTTTTGGGGTCATGTGTTGCAACTTGCCTGTTTGACCCTGTTGCCCGTGTCGGAGGGATGAACCATTTCCTGCTTGCTGGTGGTCCCGATCAGATGGCGCAATCCGAGCGCTACGGATTTTATGCGATGGAGGTCCTTATTAACGGCTTGCTTAAGCTTGGCGCGAATAAGTCAAGGATAGAGGCGAAGCTGTTTGGAGGCGCGACAATGTCCGGAATTATGGGGCATATTGGGAAAAAAAACTGCGACTTTGCGATCTCCTTTCTCGAATGTGAAGGTTTACCTATTCGAGCGATGAGCTTGGGCGGAACCCAGGCACGTCTACTTCGCTTTGTGCCGTCAACAGGACGTGCAAGTCAGCGACTCGTTGATGATATCGAACCAGAAGTTCAACCGATTAAAACCGTCAGTCCTGCGACAGACGATATTCAATTCTTTGAGGATTAAGGCTATGATGAGTTCGCTTATACTTGCAGAAAAGCTGCTTTCGTCTGCGGTCCCAAATTTAACCAATCAACTGCAGGCAATTGAGGGCACTCACATCCATCTTGATGGCCGAGAAGTGCGGGCGATCGGTGCTCGAGCGGCAGAATTATTACTGCGGTTCAAGCAAAATACGGAAGCAGCCGGAGGCACTCTGACAATCGATGCATCGTCAGAGTTGGCACAGGATTTGCAGATCCTTGCGATGAAAGAAGCACTTCTTGAAGAGGGAACGAAGTCATGAGCCTTAGCGTTCTTGCCATTGATGATTCACGTACAATGAGAAATCTTTTACGAGCTGCCTTAGAAGAGGCAGGGTTCTTGGTGACGACTGCGGAAGATGGCGCAGATGGGATTGAAAAACTGGAAGCAGCAAACCCCGATGTGATCATTACAGATATCAACATGCCAGTGATGGATGGTTTCGGACTGATCGAACAGGTTAGGCAATCTGAATTTGCGGCCTCGGTGCCGATTTTAGTATTAAGCACCGAGAGTAGTGATGCTTTGAAAAGTCGCGCGAGAAGTATTGGCGCAACTGGATGGATTGTGAAGCCATTCAACGACATCAAGTTAATTTCGGCGATACGCCGGGTGGCGAGGGTTTGACGCAATGGCTAGTCTAAACGAATTAAGACAGATATTCTTCCAAGAATGCGAAGAGCAGTTGGAGGAGCTAACCGACGGACTGAGCGAACTAGAGTTGCTTCAGCCGGATCATGAACCGGACCCCGAGACAATCAATCGGATGTTCCGCGCGGTCCATTCTATCAAAGGCGGCGCAGCGTCATTTTCGCTGGACGCTATAACTCAATATGCACACGCATTTGAAACTATATTGGACGAACTGCGGAGCGGTAAACTTACAATGAGCCGGGAAATTATTCCGGTGTTTTATCGAGGTGCTGACCGACTAACTGATTTTATCGCTTTAGGCGAGGCAGGTAGCGTGCCGGATGTCAGCGAACTTGCAAATGACATTTCTGAGATTACGGCACTATCTAGTGATTCACATCAAATTGGGGAAGTAGAATTTGGCGACGACTGTATCGCCGAATTTGTACCAGTTGCTTTATCGTTCGCTGCGGATGGAGCTGATCTTTCTGACACTGAACATGGAAATTACAGTATTAAATTCAAACCTACAAAAGCGCTGTATTCCAATGGGCACGAGCCAGTTCAACTTTTTCGTGAGCTTGAGACCCTTGGCTCCGTGGATATCAGCTTCAGTCTTGGCGGTGCTGCTGCATGGGACGTCAATGACCCCGATATATCGTGGCATATTTTGCTGTCCTCAGGCTGCTTGGAAAGTGAAGTCTATGAAGTGTTTGAGTTTGCTCATGACCTTGCAGAAATCCAGATAGAGATTTTGAAGACGGAGAAACCGATTTTCGAAAGCTCTGAAAGGCCAGCTCCAGCTTTATCGCAATTGGAAATCAATGCCGGTGGTTTAGCCAACGCAGAAGAAAAAGAGACTAGCCCCGAGAAAGCAAAGTCTGCTCAGAAAGCGACTGTTCGGGTTGATCTAGAGTTGGTGGACGAGCTCATTAACATGGTTGGTGAACTGGTTATTACGCAGGCCGTAATGACGCAATCTATTACTGAATCAGAATTATCTGTTAGTCGCCAGTTGGCAACCACACTTGACGACTTCAAGACACTTACGCGCACAATTCAAGAGCGTGTGATGGGAATTCGGGCGCAATCAGTTAAACCTCTTTTTCAACGAATGGGGCGAATTGTCCGTGAAACAGCGCAAATAGCGGGCAAGGAAGTGCGCTTTATCACTGAAGGTGAGGATACAGAAGTTGACCGGACAGTCATCGAAAGACTTGTTGACCCTTTAACCCATATCTTGCGAAATGCAATTGACCATGGACTAGAGCATACTGACCGCAGGATAGAGGTTGGTAAGGTGCCAAATGGTTCGGTCAAACTATCGGCGGCACACAGATCTGGTCGTGTCGTAATCGAAGTTAATGATGATGGTGGTGGCGTTAATCGCGAAAAAGTTCTTTCATCAGCTATTGAAAAAGGTCTTGTGTCCGAGACTGCGAAGCTGGGTGACGCGGAAATTGACCGCCTTTTGTTCTTACCTGGTTTCTCAACCGCCAGTGCGATAACGAACCTATCTGGTCGGGGGGTGGGAATGGATGTCGTGAACAGTGAAATTCGTCGTCTTGGGGGGCGAGTTTCGATTATCTCGACGCCTGGCCAAGGCACGACGATCTCTATCAGTTTACCACTTACACTTGCAGTCCTTGATGGCATGGTCGTTAACGTTGCCAATCAAACGATGGTTGTCCCCATCTCTGCTATTACCGAGACAATACGGCCAGAAGCCTCAAAAGTGCACCTGATAGGTCCAGAGGCGCGCATGATTTCAGTCCGTGATTTGATGTTGCCGATCATCGATCTGGGCACGATTTTTGGATTTGAACCAGAGCGCAAGCTTGGGCAAGACGGCATTCTGTTGATCGTGGAAGACGACAAAGGGGATCAGTTTGCCTTGGCTGTTGATCACATTCTTGATCAACGACAAGTTGTCATCAAGAGCTTGGAATCGAACTATGGTCATGTGCCGTATGTAGCAGCAGCAACGATCTTGGGCGACGGTCAGATTGCTTTGATCGTTGACCTTGATGAAATCACCAATGAAATCCCCGTGGCCGCTTCGGTGTCCCCCAAACCAGTAAGAGTTTCCGCATGAAAACCGAAACATCGCCTGAAAAGGGCAGTAAACGAGAACTTATCACCTTCTCAATCGGACAGCAGGACTTTTGTATGGATATCATGCTTGTTCGCGAAATCCGAGGCTGGACAAAAGTAACCATGCTCCCTCACTCACCAGCAGATGTGTTGGGGGTGATGAACTTAAGAGGCGCTGTGGTCCCTATTGTTGACCTGTCAGCTAGGCTTGGGCTGGGGGCATGCAAGCCTAGCAAGCGCGATGTAATTATCATTGCACATATTGGGAACCAAACTGTGGGATTTCTTGTGACTGCAGTCTCTGACATTGTCGGTATTTCGCCAGAGGAAATACAACCAATGCCAAAAGTCGGCGGTCTTGACGAAAATGGTTTTGTTCAAGGTATCATTGCATCTGGCGATAGGACGCTACGTGTCCTCGATATTAGTGAATTGGCTGCAGCGATGGCGGCAGAGCCGGTTGAAGCATGAGTATTCCATCGCAAGGCTTTCAATCTGAGTTATTAGCCATCGACATATCACAAGATGCATTCGACAATATTTCCTCCATCCTAAAAGACAAGACGGGCATCTGTCTCTATGAAGGTGCGGAAAGATTAGTTGTATCGCGCCTTTCGAAATTTCTTAAGCCCCTGAGCTTCACAACTTTTGAAGAATATCTGCAGCATGTACTTAGTCCGAATGGTGCACCCGAACTGGAGCAGATGATAAACGCATTGACGACGAATACGACCAGGTTTTTCCGTGAGCGTGGGCATTTTGACCTACTCGAAAACCAAATTATGCCTCACCTTATCGAGAAGGCTAGAAATGGAGAGCGGGTTCGTATTTGGTCTGCTGCATGCTCAAGTGGGGAAGAAGTTTATAGTATCGCATCGGTCATTCTAAAGTGCCTGCCAAATGCGGCGGACTATGATCTACGTATTTTAGCGACAGATATCGATAGTGACATACTTGAAGAGGCTAATGCAGGAGAATATCGCCTCTCTGCGCTTGAAGACGTTCCGCCCGGTTATGCTGAGTTCATTTTTGAGAAGGAACAGTCAGGCGAGATTCTAAAAATTCGTCCGCAAGCCCGGGATCTGATTTCATTTCGGTACCTGAATTTTATGGATCCTTGGCCCGTTTCAGGTCCATTTGATGTGATATTTTGCAGAAATGTGACAATCTATATGGATGAAGCAACTCAAATGCGAATCTGGGCGGGTCTTGAAAAGGTTCTTCACCCAGACGGTTTTTTATTTATCGGCCACTCCGAACGTATTGGACCAAGCCTATCTAATCGTCTCGAATTGTTCGGACCGACAGCCTTCCGACGTCCGCAAGCGATTAGCTTGAATTCCACATCAATTATGGAGAAGCAAAATGTCACTTCGCAATACACTTAAAATATTGGTTGTCGACGATACGAGCGTTAGCAGGGGCTTGCTTTGTAACTCATTGGAAGACATTGGTATGCGGAACGTTGATTTCTGCGTGTCTGGTGACGTCGCGTTCCAACGTGTTAGCCGAGAGGGCTTTCATATCGTAATTTCGGATCATCACATGCCGGGTATGACTGGCCTTGATTTGCTCGGCAATCTGCGTATGCAAAAAGCTACAGCGAATGTGGGTTTTATTTTGGTAAGTGGTTCAATGAATCAAGAGATACTGGGACGGGCACAAAAACTGGGTCTGAACAACTTTCTTTCAAAACCCTTCGACACCCAAAAGTTAAAAAAATGCCTTGAAACAGTGACAGGTCCCTTATGAGCGGCGCACTTGTTTCATTGTCTTCAGTGATAAAGAGGGTCGAAGGTGAACTGGGCCGGATTGAAGAATTGGGTCGGAGTATTGAGGAGACTGTTGGCGATTATTTTTTGCATGAAGGTGACAGGAGAGTAAGCTCCCGACTTGCGTTGCAAGATATAGACCTACTTGTTCAGACACTCGCTGACCTGAAAGTATTCCTCAATCATCTGAGCAACAGCAAGATTGAAAAAGATATGGTCAATATCGAGCCAGCCCTAAGTTTCACAAAGCTGGATAGAGTTAAAACTGCGTTAGCGGGCGTTGAAGCAGCAAAACAAAATAGTGAGGAAGATGAAATTATTTTTTGATCCCTTCGGATCAAATTTCATACATCCATAAATCTAAAGACAATGACCGTAATAGGGCCGTTTGCGCGACGCCAGTATTCTATATTGGTCCGTTGAGTAGGGCGCACCGATCTGAACAAAAAGTCCGCGCAATCATATCAGCCACCAAAACCCGTGCGCCCGCCAAAGCTTTTGCCGAAACCACCGCGAGAGCTGGCGGTAGCGCGGGTCATAGGTGTTTTGCCTGCAGTCGTGGCGGGACGGGTAAATTGCGACGTGTTGAGCTTTGCTGCTCCGCTGTTGGTGGAAAAGGTGCTGGTGCGTGCGGCATTGGTATATTTCCCGCCCGAAGTTTTATACATGGGTTGCCCTGCCGACATGCCGGCACGTCCACCCATCATATTACCGATAAGATATCCAGCCAGCAGCGGCATGAAGATGCTGCCTGATCCGCCTTGGGTTGCCGAGGCTTCCGTGCTGCAGGCATCCGCACCGTGCTGTTCTTCGCATACCTCGAGACTGTCATAACGCGGGGCTGCTTCGACATGAAGGGTCTCTGCTGCGTTGACGGCGCTCTCGCAATCTTGGGCGGTGAACATGCCGCCTTGGGTCGCTTCGGCGGTGCAGGTCTGCAAATCGGGGAACGCCTTGGCGTCCACCTGTTCTTCGCGGCAACCTGCAAGAGCAAAGGCTGTGGCTCCGAGAATGGTGATCGCGACGCGGCTGGAACGTTTGGTCATGACAATCCTGTCTTTCGGTAAGATATTGGCTTTATTGGGCACATCAGGCAATGATGTAATGTGGTTTGAACCGCGATAGATCCTGCGTGATGCGCGACTGATCCTCGCGAATACCGATGCCTGCGCAGGCTTCGCCGATCACCCATGCGCCGATTATCGGGCGAAACCCATCGTGTTGGGGTAGGGGTTCATAGGCCTGAATGATGCGGGGGTGTTCGGCATAAGCGGCATTCTGTAACTGTTCGATGATCTGTCCGGCTTTGGTGATTGAAACCGACGCGCCCTCACGGGACAAGATCGGCTTGGTGACATGGCCGGCGATCATTTGCGCCTCGGCGCGATCGAAAGCCTCGGCCACTTTGGGGGCCGCGGGCCCACGTCTGATGATCGCGTCAGTAACGTCCTGTTCAAAAAAAGCGGGCAGAAGATTTGGATGGCCTTCGAACATCTGCCATAGCACCGGCAAAAGGCCCTTGTTGGACAAGAGCGCCTTCCATGCCGGTTCCAGAAACAGGCAGCGGGACCCGGCGATGTGATTTGCATAGTCGTCGCGCAACAAGTTCTCCCAAGGGTAAAGCTTGAACAGGACCCCCATGATGCGATCCTCATCGTCCAGAAACTGCCCTTCGTCACTGATCGCGATCTTTTCCAGATCGCAATAATGTGCGCCCAACCCAGCCTCGCGGGCGGCCCAGCCCATCGCTTCTACGGTGCCGTAATCCTCGGGGTTGCCGCTGACGGCGGTGAAATGCAGGTCGCTCCCTGGCTCGAACACCGCGCCGAACCGTGCGACCAAAGCCTCGTGAATGCCGTTGAACTGATCCGTACCCTCTGGCAACACGCCAGCGGCAAGCTGATCTTCGAGCCATTGCCACTGAAAGGCCGCACTTTCATAAAGCGAAGTTGGCGTATCTGCGTTGTATTCCAGCAGTTTGGCGGGGCCATTGCCGCTATAGGCGAAATCGAAACGCCCGTAGATTTCCGGATCGCCCCGATGCCAGCTTTCGGCGATAAGATCACGATGCGCCTCCGGGATCGCGAGACGGTCCAGCAGGTCCTCGCTTTGCAGAATATGGACGACTGCCTCGCGACACATGGCATGCAGTTCGGTCGCGGGATCTTCGATGTCGTTTTCGATCTGCTCGAGCGAGAAGGCGTAGGCCGACGTCTCATCCCAATAGGGGGCACCGTGCATATCGGCGAAGGTAAAGCCGACGTCCTGCGCGTGCTCCCGCCAGGTCGGGCGTTCGGGCAAGGCCACTTTCTGCATGCAACGTCTCCTTGTTTACTGACTGTCATTTAGGTGGTTTGGGGGCAGGAAACCAGACCCCGGGTTTTTCTTGTAGAAAGAGGGGGCCCAGCAAGATGTAGGCCAAAGCCCCAAAGATATCGGCCACGGTCAGCGGCTTTGGGAATTGTCAGATTGCTGTTTTGGTGTAGGCTGATTGTCAGCGCATGCTCAAATTGATGGGGCAGACAACGAAGCGAAAAGGAATAGTTTCATGGGCGATATCGCATTACGGGGTGATCAGCTTAAGAAGATGATGGCCATGGCCAAGAAGCGTGATTTGAGTTTTGCCTATTGTCCGGGCAATGATCCCAAAGAAGACGTGTTCGTTTTGGATCGCAAGAAAAAGCCCGAAGTCATCGGTCGCGTTGCCCGCGGTGAAAGCACGGGCACCAAGCTGGGGTACGGTACCGCCAAGGTCAAAGGCCGCGTCATCGAATTGACCTGTGAGCGCGAGTTGCCGCAGATGGCCAAAAAGCTCAAGAAATTCCTGAAGTTTGAAAAAATTCCGATGAACGTGCTGGTCCTGGATTCCAGCGGCAATGTTCTGGAAGAAGATATCGAAGACATGCCCGATGACGGATTGCTGGATGATGTCGCGGATGATGAGGGTGATGGAAACGATGACGTCAGCGAAGCGGCTGAAAACGAAGATGCGGCAAAGAATGCGCCTGACGCTGCTAGTGACGATGCGGAGTTGCTCAAGAAGCTCAAGGCGCGCGCGTTGCAGGTTCAGGGCGCAATCAAGGGCGTGAAACCAGATGCGCAGGCCCCGTTGGTTGCCGGGTTCAAAACGGCGGTGGGCGCGCTTCAGGGCGGTGATTTGCCCAAGGCCGACGATATGCTGACCAAGCTTGAGCGGGCGATTGCAAAACTTTCAGGTCAAGGCACCGCAGCAGATGCGTCGGCAAAAACCGAAGACCCGGCCCTCAAGCGTCTTGCCGAGGTGTCGGCCGTCCTGTCAAAGCGCATTGATGCCTTGGGCGAGGTCGATGGTGCGTCACGCTTGCGCGCGGTGCATGGCATGCTGGATGATCAGATTGCATCGGGCGACGCAAAAAAGGCGACCGGCACGGCCAAGGCATTGGGCGATGCGATTGCACGCTTGGCCGAACAGGCTGCTGCTGCGCCGTCGACGGATCAGAATCCGCCGGAAAACGCAGACGACAACGCGGCAGACCCCGGCGCTGGCTGGCGTGAAGCTCGCGCAGACCTTGAGCCAGCCATTCTTGATCTGTTGCAGCGCGGGATGGGGGACGTGGGCAAAATGCGTGCGGTTCTGGCCTATTTCACGGAAAAAGGTGAGGCGGATGATTTTGCCGGTGCCATGAAGGCGGTACCGGGTCTGAAAAAGTTGATCGCCGATGCGCATGCCGCCGAACAGACCGCAGCGGAAAAGGATATTCCCGCTGGCGTCGTGCCCTATGTACGCGCCCGCTTGGATTGGTCCAAAACCCGCATTTCGCTCAACTCGGAACTGATAAAGCTACAGGATTCGATCCTGGCCGTGTGTCAGGGCGAAGAGTTCCCGACCATTGCCACTGATACCAAAACGCTGTTCACCTATCTCGACACGCTCGACTCCCGTCTTGAGGACGCCCTTGAAGCGCTGGTGCAGGAACCAGACGGGCAAAAGCGTGAACTGCTGAAAGAAAACGCCCGCAAAGTGTTGAGCGAATTCCAGAGTGAGCTGGACACGCCGTTCTTTCAGACGGTGGACGGGAAGAACGGGTTCAAACCCGTCAACGTCCGGGGGGCGGCTATCACGTCGCTTGGCAAAGTGGACGAAGCGTTGCGGACCGCTGCTTAAGCGATTGAGCCAAGAAGCTGTCTGTTGCTCGTGTTACGGGGCGACGGGCAGCGGTTGGTAATCCGGTGACGGGTCCGACAGCGACATGGTAACGTGGTAGGCCAGCCCCAGATATTTGTCGTCGGCAAAGAAAACCAAGGTTCCGTCATCAATCGAAGGCGGGGCCAGCAGCGACAGGTCAGGCATGCCAAAATCCCGCAGACGGGGCTGGCCCTGCTGCCAGTTGGCCCCTTCTTCCGCATCATACTGCGCCATGTATTCGGCGCGGAACGACTGGGGGTCAAGGATCACGCCATACTCGAAACCCTCGCTCAGGTGGTTCACGGCCAAAGCCGCATCTTGCGCATGATCGGGCTGGACCAGCGCTGGCACGGCAGCGATCAGCGGGCCGATTTCAGTATATTCAGCTTCGTAGGCGACGCGCACCATCGGCATGCCCGTTGCATTTATCATCAGGTCAATCTGCGGTAGGTCCATGGTCTAGGTCACCTTTCCTTGGTGTCGTTCGTCTTAATATATCATTGGTCTTTGACCCAGTTCGTATTGAGCCATTTGTCTTCCATCGGCGACATTGTACCGCTGACGACCCATTTGACCCACATGCGTGGTTCGCCGGTCAGCGGGTCAGGCGCAATGACGAACATGGCCTTGTCCGCTTCGCTGCCCCAATTTGAATCGGCGATCACGAATGTGGGGACACCCATTTCAGCTGCCATCATCGTGGTCACGGCCTTTTTCTGTCGCTCGTTTTCGGCAGCCAGCAGATCGGCCTTTTTCTGTCTGATCTCGCCAGGGGCGGGCAGGGGGTTCTGCTTGGCGGTCCATTCATTTGACTTGCGGTTGACGGTCGCGGTTTTCCAGGGCTCGAGTTTGCTGCTGATATAGGCCTCAAGCTTGGCCGGGGTCATGTCGGTATCGGGGGGCGTGGCGAGTGCGGCCTTGATCAGGTCTACCTCGGCGTCGTCTGCCGCCCAAGGCAGCACGGCATCGATCCGCTTACCGTAAAGATAGGCCGCACGGTCCTTGGGCAGCTTGTCCGTCGCGATCTTGAGGCCCGGATCAACCAGCTTGGCCTGGACATTTGCATCAAATCCCGGCGGATCGTTGAGTTTTGCAAATTCCCCCTCGGGGGCCACGGCGTTGAAGGCGTGGATTCCCCCAGTTGACACCATCGTCATGTCACCGCCTCCCATCCCCGCGATGGCCTTGAGAACCTTGACCGCGCGCTCGCCAGTGCTGTCGCTTCCGTCTTCGCTGACCACATCATGCCCGCGCAGGTTTTCAGGGCGCTTGCTGCCGTCGTCCTGTGGCAACAAGACTGCGCCCGCGGAATCGCCCCATCCGCCAAACTGCATTTCCCAAGGCTTGTCGCTGCCGGCCAGCTTGTCGATCCCGTTGATAAACGCAGATTCGTCGATATAGGCCGTGAGCTTGTCGCGATCGGCGTCGCCAAGCCCTGCGGCGGCAACGGCTTCCAATGCCTTGCGTTTGATAAATTTAACAAAGTCGGCTTGCGACAGCACTTCTTCTTTGGTGTCGACCGTGACCATCTTGTAAACGCCCTTGGACGACGATCCATCCGCGCTTACCGCACCAGCATTGCGGGTGGGATCATAAACGAAAGTATATCCCCCGATCACGGCTTGCTGCAGCTTGGGTTCAAGTTTCCGCCACGCATCGGTGTCCACTTCGTTCTTGAGCCCGCCCAGGGATGGTTCGGATGGATCGTAGGCCCCGAACATCGTCGCGTTCATGTGCCTGCGTTCACGGCTGTTTTGCAGACGGGCCGCTGCCGTGGCGATGGAATATTCCAGGCTGCGCGCCAGGGGTTCGTCGCCCGGCGGCAGGTTGGTGACAGCGGGGACAGGGCGGCCATGCTTGGGATTGAACACACCTGTCGTGGCGATGTCGCGGTACATCTCCATCAGCGCCACGGGGTCGTCGTTTTGCAATTTGCGCAGTGGTGCTGTGGCGAAACACGATCCCACATCACCTTGGGCGATGGGCGTCGTCACTGCCTTGAGGATGCCGACCTGAATTTTCTCCTTGACCTCATCGGCCTTCAACGGGTCGTCGAAATCTTCTGCGGGAATGCCCATTTGCGTGCTTAGCAGAGACCGCGCAGCAGGCGAGGCCGGCACGGTCGTGACCGAATTCAAAATGGCTTCCGCCTCGGCGCGACGGGTGTCGCCTTTGGTCGCGTCGCCAAAGAAATTTTGCAGATTTCCCATCTGTTCGGTTAACGTCACCGTGGCCCTGAACGCGGAGTCAAAGCCGTGACGCTGTTCGATCAGCATTGTGTTGAACGCAGCGCTGTTTAGGTCAAGCTTGATGCCTGCGGGCACTCCACCGGAGGCGGGGGTGCGCTGAATCACGGTTTCGGCGGCACCGATCGCCCGCGAGGCAGCGACGTTTTTCATCGAATAATCGGTCAGGGCACGCATCTTGGCATCTTGCTTGTGCGGGACACCGTTTGCCACGGCCACCTCTGCTTCGGCTGCGAACTCGGCCCCGAAAAATGCGGCCTGCTTCAACGCATGTTTTGCGTAGTTTGCGGCGTTCTCTTGTCCCATTGTCTTCTCAGGGGGCACGACACCATCGCTGCCGGCAGGCGGTTGCCAGAGGAAATTCGCCTCGCATTGCGCGGCCATCAACAGAGCCGTCTGCGCCAGCGCCTTTTGGTCCTTGGCATCAGGTGCCAAGGCACAGGTCTGAATGGCAATATCAGGGTTGCTGCCGAAAAGTTTGACCACATCCTCCAACATTTCATCCGGGATCGGATGCGCAGCAAGGGGGGATAGCGGGCCGAACGTGATCGCATCAAGCATGGCACGCTGGCCTTTCGCGGCTTTCAGTTCCTTTTCAGAAATGTCCACCTCTGCCTTCTTCTCGTGGTATTCGGTCTCCTTTTCGTCTTTGGCGGTTTGAGCAAGCAAACCGACCTGGAATGCCGCCTGTTCCGCAAGGCGGGCGGCTTTGACGGCGGCGCGGTCTTCGTCGGTGGCATCGCCACCAAGCAGGGTCACGCGTTCTTTCTCCTCGGCAAAAGCCTTCTTTTTCTCATTGTAATCGGCAAGTTTTTCTTTGAAATCGTCGTTCAAGGGCGTCCATTCGGCATTTATAGCAGCCAGTTCGGCGGCCAGTTGCTTTGCTTCCTTTCCCTTGTCCTCAATATAGGTTCGTGTGGCCTCTTGCCCCTTGAGGACCGCTTTATTGCGCTCCAGGATTGCGATCACGGCTTCGCCCGCGTCGTCATTCGCATCGAGCAGTGCCACGATGCCATCGGCGTGGGCATCCGATGCGCCAAGAGTTTTATACGTTTCCTTTTGAATCCGTACATCAATATCGATCGTAAGATCGTAGAGTGTAATGATGTTCGAATGGGTCGTTTCGATCAGTGGCTCAAGCTTCAGAATCTCGACCGGATCGCGTGTGGCCAGGGTCGAAAGGACCAACTGTTTGTCCGTACTGATCTTTGCTTGCGTCGACAACAACTGCGGCGTTTCGGGTTGGCCGTCATAAGAGGTCATGTCGATGTCCAGGGCGTCTTCTATGTCTTCCTTGGCAGCGTCATAGATCGCCTGAATCTTTGCGATGATGACCGTCGTCGCGTCGTCGACCAGTGATGTGGCTTCGTCCAACGTCAGCCATGCCGTCAGTGCCCGGCAAGCGTGCGAAGGGCAACAGCGTCATTCTGATCAACGGCCGTAATAGCGGTTTGCAAGTCTTTTGCTTTTTGAACCGCCGCAGCAAGGGGGCCTGATTGGGGCGTCGACGCAAACGCGGTGTTGTCCATTGCTGCGACTTCAGCCAGCCGCGCTGTCGCCATTCCCTTTGCCTTTTCCATGGCCGCGAGGGCCGCAGGCAGCGCACCGGCTTCGACGTAGGCGGCGTTGACAGCCTGCTCGAATGTCGCGAGGGTGGCTTGGGCTTCGTCCATCTGTGCCTTGGTCGGAAGCGGGTCTGCTAGCGGGCGCAACACGACCTGACGTGCCTGATCTATCGCGGTGATCGATGCTTCGGCAAATCCCACACCAGCGACAGGTCCGACTTCGGCGCGCAGCAGATCGGCGGCAGCAGTCAAATCGGCACGCAACCGTTCCATCGCCTGAATAGCAGGGGCCATGCGTTGCGTTGCATCGTCAAACGCCCCTGCCTGATTGCGCGCGCGGGCTGTTTCTGCCTGTGCAACGACGTTGGCCTTTTCCGGATAATCGTCAGGCACCAGTGCCGCGCGTTCATCAAAAAGTGCATCAAGGTCTGCGAACCTGCCAAAGGCGTCGATAATGCCTTTGTTGGTTTCAGTCTTATACTTGTCCCGGAACAGGTCGCGAACACTGGTCTTGAGGAAACTTTTTAAAAAATGCTGCTGTTCCGGCGATAAATCCTGCCACGTTTTCATGCAGACCCCCGGCTTGGTAATCACTTCGGGTAAGGGTATAATACACTTTTGGATATACATAGTCTGTTTTTGGGCAACATGCGCCCGGTCGTCCGCTAAACGAGCATGCCGCGGGACAAGGTTTGTCGTTCAATCGCCACTTCCGCTCGACAGTCCTCCTCAAGTCGCTTTACCAAGGGACAGAAGCAAACAGGGGGCAAATTGCGTGCCGGATCGCGTCTCGCCATTGGTGTTATTTCGCAACCAGACCTTTCGGTCGCTCTGGATTGCGGCGTTGGCGTCCAACTTTGGCGGACTGGTGCAGGCTGTCGGTGCGGCTTGGCTGATGACTTCGCTGTCGGATTCCCAGCACATGGTCGCACTTGTTCAGGGTTCGGTCGCGTTGCCCATCATGATCTTTTCGCTTCTGGCGGGGGTGTTTGCCGATAACTTCGATCGCAGACGGGTGATGTTGATTGCGCAGGCCTTTATGTTTGTCGTCTCCATCAGCCTGACGTTCATGGCGTTTGAGGGGTGGCTTTCGCCGTGGTCACTGCTGGCCTTCACCTTCTTGATTGGCTGTGGCACCGCGCTGCACAACCCGTCCTGGCAGGCGACGATGGGCGATATCGTCTCGAGAGAGGAGTTGCCCTCGGCCGTGTCACTGAACAGCATGGGCTTCAACCTGATGCGCAGCGTTGGCCCGGCAGCGGGCGGTGCGATTGTGGCACTTGCAGGTGTCGCGGCGGCTTTTGCGGTCAATGCGCTAAGCTATATCGCGATCATCCTGGCGTTGCTGCGCTGGAAATCACCGCCGCGTGAATCGCATCTTCCACGCGAGCCGATGGGGAGCGCATTTTCCGCCGGGCTGCGCTATGTAGCTATGTCGCCGAACCTGCTGCGGGTGATTTTGCGCGGGTTCTGGTTTGGTCTGTCCGCAATTGTGCTTTTGGCGCTGCTGCCAGTGATCGTGCGCGAAACGCTGGATGCTTCGGCCTTTGTCTATGGCGTGATGCTGGGGTGTTTCGGCCTGGGTGCCGTGTTCGGGGCATTGCTGAATGCCCGTTTACGGGCGCGGTTCAGCAATGAGATCATCGCAAGCGGGGCGTTTGTGGGCTTTGCGGTCAGTTGTGGTGCCCTTGCGTTCAGCACGAATGCCTTTCTGTCCGGGGCCGCTCTAATGATCACCGGCGGGTGCTGGGTACTGGCCCTGTCGATGTTCAACGTCACCATCCAGCTTTCCACGCCGCGTTGGGTCGTCGGGCGCGTTCTGGCCCTGTACCAGACGGGGACGTTCGGCGGCATGGCCGCAGGCAGCCTGATCTGGGGTGCCCTTGCTGAAAGGGCAGGCGCTGAAACCGCATTGCTAAGTGCGGCAGTCTTGCTGGTGCTGGGTGCCTTGATCGGTCTGCGGTTGCCGTTGCCGGAGTTCAACGGGCTGAACCTTGATCCGCTGAACCGCTTCAAAGAGCCGCCGACGCGGTTTGATCTGAACTATCGCAGCGGTCCTGTCATGGTCATGGTCGATTACGAAATCGCGCAGGAAGACATTCCCGAATTCCTCGCGGCGATGAGCCAGCGCCGCAGGGTTCGCATCCGCGACGGCGCACAGCAGTGGGCCTTGTTGCGCGACCTGCATCACCCCGAGCATTGGAGCGAAAGCTATCATGTGCCGACCTGGGGCGAATACGTCCGACATAACGAACGCCGGACCCATGCCGACGCGGACCTTGCCGATCATCTTAGACGGTTGCACCGGGGCGAAGGTGCACCGCAGGTCCACCGCATGATCGAACGGCAGGCTGTGCCGCTGCATGACGATATGTTGGTTAAGGGCGCATAACAGACGTCCGGGGGTGTTGCCCGAACCTTGTTTAATGGGCGCTGACGGCCGCCCCCTTTGGCGGGGTCTTCATCAGGACGGCACAGAATGCGAGACCCGCAAAAAGCAGGGTGATCAACACGAAGACGTCGATAAAGGACATTACCGCCGCTTGCCCGCGCAACCGGCCTGCCATCTGCATCAGCGCGCCTGTTTCGCCGTCCAGCCCGCGTGCCGTCAGATTTGCGGCCATCGCATTCAACTGTTCGACCGCTGCGTCATTTGCCCAGTTCAATGCCTCGGACAGCCGCTCGTAATGCAAGGCCCGGCGATCGCTAAGCAAAGTGTTGATCACCGCCAGACCGACCGCGCCGCCCAAGTTGCGCATGAGGTTGTAAAGGCCCGACGCCCCCTTCATCTTGTCACGCGGCAAGGTCCCAAGCGCGAGGTTGTTGATGGGCACCATGCACAGCATCAGTGACATGCCGCGCAGAACTTGCGGCCAGAACAGTTCATTGAAATCCCAATCCGGGGTCATGCCGGTCAACATCCACGTCGATGTAGCAAAACCCAGAAAGCCGATCAGTAACATCAGCCGCAGATCGATCTTTGACGACAGGATGCCTGCAAGGGGGGCGCTGAAAAACATGGCAAGGCCGGATACAAAAACGGTCTGCCCGATCATCAGGCTGTCATATCCGCGGATCGACGTCAGATAGAGCGGATAAAGATATGTCAGGCCATAAAGCCCGATCCCCATTGTGAAACTGAACAGCGATCCCACGGCAAAGTTGGTATTGCGAAAGGCTGAAAAATCCACGATGGGTTCTTCTCGGGTGAAAGCGCGCCAAAAGGTGACGATGCCGCCGACAACCATGAAAACGGCCAATATCGCGACGGCCTCATCGTCCAGCCAGTCATTGGCCGGACCTTCCTCGAGCACATATTCCAGCCCGCCCAGAAAGGCGGCAAGCGCGGCAAGACCCCACCAGTCGAACTTGTTGAACAGCTTCCAGTTCGGGCGGTCGAAGTCGATCAGCACCCACGCGCCGATGGCGACGCCGATCCCGGGAATGACGTTCACCAGAAACAGCCAGTGCCATGACATCGTTGCCGACAGATAACCGCCAATCGTCGGTCCCACGGTCGGGGCCAGTGTGGCAATCAAGCCGATGATCGGCGAAACGATGTTGCGCTTGGACGGGGGAAAGATCGTGAAGGCAGCGGCGAACACCGACGGGATCATCCCCCCTCCAAGAAACCCCTGAAGCGCCCGCCAAAGTATCATCTCGTTGATCGATCCCGAGGTGGCGCACATGAAGCTGGCCCCGGTGAAACCCGCGGCCGCCACGGCGAACAATATTCGCGTCGACATGACTCGTGCCAGAAATCCCGACAGCGGGATCATGATGACTTCTGCAATCAGATAGGACGTCTGGACCCAGCTGATCTCGTCCGTGCTGGCCCCAAGGCCCGCCTGAATATCAGGCAGCGAGGCTGAGACGATCTGAATGTCGAGGATGGCCATGAACATGCCGAAGACCATGATCATGAAAGCGGCAATACGGCGTGGCGTCAGCGCAAACTCGTCGGTTTCGGGTTTTGGTATGGCCTTGATCGGAACGCCCCGACCGGGTGCTGGAAGGGCGGTATCGGACATGGTGTTATTCGATCGCTGTTCCGGTGGCGTCAGTGTGCTTAACGGCAGCCGTGGTTGCAAGGGTGCCGCCGGTCCGGCTGTCCACCTCGACCGTCACCGATAGGCCCGCGCGGAGAAATCCGGCGTCAAGCGCGTCTTGCGGGATCGCGATGCGCACAGGCACGCGCTGCACGACCTTGGTAAAGTTGCCGGTGGCATTGTCTGCCGGCAGCAATGAGAAAATCGAACCGGTCGCGGGGGACACCGACGCGACTTCGCCCTCGAAATCCTGGCCGGGGGCGGCGTCAAAGCTCATGTGCACTTCGGCACCGACTGCGACACCGTCCATCTGGGTTTCCTTGAAATTGGCTTCGACATAGAGACCGTTCAGCGGCACAAGCGCTGCAAGACGCGTGCCGGGGTTGACCAGATCTCCGACCTCGAGTGTCAGGTTTGCCAAGGTGCCATCGGCAGGGGCGCGCAAGACTGTCAGATCAAGATCGCGTTGTGCCTGATCGGCCGCCAGTTCCAATTCACGTTGTGCGCCTTTCGCTTCGGCGTATTGCGCGCGCAGCACGCCAACTTGGGCCTGCGCATTCAGCACGGCAGCCTTGGCGCTGGCAACACTGGCTTGGGTGGTTTGCAAGTCCTCGATGGCGGTGTCGACCTGCGCCTGCGCGGCGACCTTGCTGCTGGCAAGCTTTTGGGTCCGGTCAGCCGTGGTTTGCGCTGCGTTCAAATGGGCCTGCGCCATCTGCTCCATGGCCTGCGCTTGCGCAACGCCCGCTTGGGCCGCGGCGATCTGGGCGTCAATCCGCGCCAAGGTGTCGGCGGCCGTCGCGACGCGGCTTTGCGCCGTTTCCAGTGCGATCCGGTAGTCGCCGTCATCGAGACGCACCAGCACATCGCCAGCTTTGACGTCTGCGTTTTCTGCCACCGGCATGTCGGCGACATAGCCTTGCACACGGCTGCTGATCAGCGTGACATTGGCCGTCACATAGGCATCGTTTGTATCGATCATAAAGCGACCGACGGTCCAATAGTCCCGCGCGAGAACTCCAGCGCCCACCAGCGCGCAAAGCGCCACGGTGCCAAGAATTGCCCGCTTGCGGCGATTTTTTCCTGGGGTAACTTTGTCTGCTTCCCGCGGGGTATCGGCAACCGTCTGGGTCGTGTCGGCCATGGTGCGGTCGTGGCGTGACATGGATTTCGTCCTTTTTTGGATACACGGGCTGCAGTTTCAATAAATCGAACCAATCGGTTCGATAATCGACTTAGTGATGCCGGGGCCGATTGGCAAGGCTTTATTAAACCGAACGGTTCGATTATATCGGTCTCATGACAAAAGTTGTAAAACACCGAACCCGTATCCCCCGCCACGCAGCAGGCGAGAACCCCGATAAAAGGGCTGCCATTCTGGAAGGCGCAGCAAAGGTCTTCCTGCAGTCGGGCTTTGATGCAGCAAGCGTGAATGATATTTGCCGGGCGGCGGGCGTGTCCAAAAGCACGCTTTATGTCTATTTTTCGGACAAAGAAGATCTGTTCGCGCATCTGGTAGAGGGTGAGCGCGAACGCCTGTTTGAGGGTTTGCAGCAGACCTTGCGTGGACCGGGTAGCCTGACTGCGCGTTTGACGGACTTTGCCGTTGCGCTTGCGGAGATCGTTTGTTCGGAACCGGTGGTTCAGGCGCAGCGGATTGTCATCAGCATGGCAGAGCGTCGGCCCGACCTTGGCGCGAGCTTTTACGACGGGGGGGCACAGCGCGGGCATGCTGTTCTGCTTGAAACCTTGGAGCGAGAGATCGCAGAGGGCAGGTTATCCATCCCCGACCCGTCGTTGGCGGCATATCAACTGGTCGAATTATCCTCGGCAGGGCTTTGGCGGCGGCGCTTGTTCGGCAAGACGCCAACACCCCCGACAGCTGAGGTGATCCGCGCCACTGCCGAAAGTGCGGTGGCAGTGTTCATGGCAAGCTATGGGCGGGGTGTGAAAAGCGCCATGAAGCCGGAGACCTAAAGGCTAGCGGATGAAAATGGGTGACGTCGTTAGATATCTAGGTGAATGGAAAAGGGGGTATTGGCATTTCGGATGTGCGCGGCCAAAGCAGCCTTGACGTCCAGACTGCCCGTGCGGCGGGTCGCGGTGTCTTAATCCTTAATGTTTTAAGGTGGTTACAGCAAACATTTCGTGAAGCGCTTCAAGGCCATCGCAGATGTCACAGCCTGACAAGAATAACTGAGCGGCCTTAATCCTCTCATAGTTCAGGCATTCATGGATGCCTGAACCCGGTATAAACTAGACAATTCAATAGCTTCCGGACTGCCATGCGCGGTCGTCAGTGCGCGCCAGGGTTGGATTTCTACCTTCAAAGAGAAAACTGTCCCGCACTGAAATCAGCGCGGGACAGCCCGATGTTTTTGAAGTTATCTTTGCGGTCAGACTGCCGCAGCGTTGATGCCGTTTGATGCGATATCAGTCATGCGACGGTCACCGTCATAGGTGTCGTCTAGACATTTCTGAAGAATGGCACCGTCCCCGTCTTCTTCCAGACGGTTGGCGAAAGCCACAACGCATCCGTAGCCCGCCAGCGCATAATGCACCATGCGTTGATACTGCGTGATGATCATTGCATCGCGAACATCGTCGTCACCAAATTCTGCGTCCAGCACGTGGGCTTTGGCTTCTTTAACAAGGCCTTCCATGCCCTTGCAGTGCTCGCCATTCGGCTTGATGTCATGCTTTGCGCATAGCTCGGCTACTTTCTCCATGCCTTCGCTGATGCCGTTTGCTCCTGCAATAAGCGCTTCTGAAAGCGCCTTGTCGGATGCCGCGCGACCCAGTTCGTTCACGACCTCAAGCGACTGTTTGTTAGCGCTCCAAAGGTCTTGCAACTGGTCGAGGTAAACGTCTTTGAGTGTGTTCATTGTCATCTTGGTACTCCATTTTCACTGGTTATGTCGTTGGTATAAAGGACCCGCTTTGCCGGTTTCCCGCCACGTGCTGCGGGACGACCGACCCTTCAGGCTGCTGTCAGGCAATCCACAACTGTTTAGAAACTTGCGGATTCTCAGGTCGAGGGGATTTCCGTTGGTCCCCCCGGTGGTGTTTCATTCGGTTCACGAACCGGATTTTCGACCGGTGTGGTCGCGGGGGTTTCATCCGGGGTAGGGGCCGGAGCCTCTCTAGGTTCGCGCGCCGGAACTTCGGTAGGTGCGGGATTAGGGCTTTCCGCCATGATCAATCCGCCAACCGGGAACGTTCTGTGGCGTTGGGACCGCCCGCGGGCGCTTCACCCAGCGTTTCTGCCGGCCGGTGTAACTTTTCATCGGGTTTCTTCGGTGGCTGCGTTTTTTGCTCGTCTTGGTCAGGCTTAGTCATAAAGTGCTCCCTAATAGCTAATCTTCTGTGGAAATGAACATCTTTGCCGGGATCAACCGACACAGCGAATGGTCCTATTCCGACACCTGATCCTTTGCGTCGCCGACTTTTTTCTGGGCCTTGCCTTCGACCTGATCAGCTTGACCGTCGCGCTTCATCTTGTCGTTACCGACTGCGTCGCCGACTTCCTCTTTGACTTTTCCGCCGATGTCTCTTGCTTTGCCTCTTACTTGGTCTTCGTTCGCCATTTTGATCTCCAATACTGATTGACTGGTGTGGGGGATCAACTTGCGAAAGCCGACAGAGTTCCGTTTTCATTAGCGAAACCGCTGCTGCTCCGCAGCCTCGACGGCGTTTTGTGCATGGCTGTAATGCAAACGGGTGCCAAGGGTTGAAGCAAACACCCAAGGTTCATAGGTTCTGCTATACTCTTGGGGCGTCTGTCAGACCAAGCTTGCGTCAGGCACTTTCCCTAATTCGATATATTTTCTGCACACCGAAGTCCCCAACGAGTTGGAGGAAAGATGTTTGATCCGTTCAAGCGCGCCCGATCGAAGGCAACGAAAAAAATCCGGCGGGCCACTGTGTCGGCAATGACCGATGCGTGGGGGGCGATGCTTGAACCGGCCAAGGCTAGGGCGAGGAAAACGCCGGAAGCCAAGGGTGCCGCGCGCAAGGTCTCGGGAAAAAGCAGCGTGGGTAAGACCGCCTCCAAGTCGAGAATTCCGACGACCGCGCAGTCAAAGCTAAGTGTTCCACGCGGCGCGACATTCAGGAACGAAACATTCAAGAGCGAATTTGGCACCCGATCCTATAAGCTTTATGTGCCGGCTGGCGTTCAGGCGGGACCGGATTTGCGACCTCTTATCGTGATGCTCCATGGGTGCGGGCAATCGCCAGTAGATTTTGCCCGTGGGACAGGCATGAATGCGCTGGCAGAAGAATTCGGGTTCCTGGTTCTTTATCCGGGACAGGCGCGCGAAGCGCATAACTATCGCTGTTGGAATTGGTATAGACGGGGTGATCAGACGCGGGGCGCTGGAGAGCCGGCCCTCCTTGCCGGTATGACACGGCATATCATCGGCAGCCAAGGCATCGACCCCGCTAAAGTTTATGTTGCGGGTTTGTCTGCGGGGGCGGCGGCAGGGTTGATTTTGGCAACTGAATATCCGGATATATTTGCGGCAGCAGGTGCCCATTCCGGCCTTGCAGTTGGCGCTGCCCATGATGCAGCGTCAGTGCCCAAAGCGATGCAAAGCGGTGTTCCCGGCCAGCGTCATACCGTGAAGGTCCCGACGATTATATTCCACGGCAGTTCAGATAGGGTGGTCAACCCGCGCAACGGCCGCTTTATCGCCATTCGCGCGCTGGAGCCTTTTGACCGTCTGGACAGGTCTGAGAAGTGCGGGCGCACTCTTCGTGGCCGAGAATACATGCGGACGGTGCATCAGGTCGGGAAAGGACGCCCCTATGTAGAGCAGTGGACTGTCCACGGGGCCGGCCACGCCTGGTCTGGTGGCCACGCCGACGGAAGCTATACCGACCCGAAAGGCCCGGACGCCTCGCGGGCGATGGTTCAGTTCTTTCTGAAACACAGAACGACGAAAAAACGTCGCAATTATGCTGGTCTGTGAAACGAGGTTTTGCCCTGCGTCGGTCCCGCCCGGCTTTCGCTTGGGCGGTGATCTTGCGCGCAACAGCGGCGAACTGGTTTTTATGACTTTTCTGTTGTTCTAGTGCGGATCCTAATACCCAAGCAGTTTATCAACCACATCACTCAGGGGCTCACCTCGGCGGTGCCTTTGGATATTCTGGCACAAGGCGGGAATGCATTCCTCTATCCGCGTGATGCAGGCAATGTGCGGCGTTAGAATAATCCGAGGGTCGCTCCAAAACGGGTTTTCGCTGCCAAGCGGCTCCGGGTCGGTCACATCAATAACGGCACCCCGCAGCTGTCCGGTTTCAAGTGCTGCGATCAACGCGTCATGGTCCAGCTGTTGTCCTCTTCCAGCGTGGACAAGAGCAGCGGAGGCGGGCAACTGGTCGAACAGTTCCTTGTTCAGGATATTCCTTGTCGCGTTGGTCAGGGGTAAGAGACAAACCAGAATATCGGTCTGGGCAAGAAAGGGGCCAAGGCCTTCGCTGCCATGAAATGTGCTGACGCCCTCTATCTCGTGGGGGCTACGTGCCCATCCTGAAAGGGAAAAGCCGAACGGAGCAAGAGCATCGAGCGACTTGCGCCCCAGATGTCCCAGCCCCATAACGCCCACGCGCCTTTTGGCTGCGGGCGGTGGGACAGATACGCGTTTCCAGACCTGTCGCTTTTGCTGGTCGATGTAGCCGGGAAGATCCCGGTGCAGCGCCAGAACCGCCATGGTAACGTACTCTTGCATCATCGCAGCGTGATCCTCGGCGACAAGGCGCACCACCGGGACGGCTTCCGGCAAGCTTGCCATATCAAACTGGTCCGCGCCCGCCCCAAGCGAGAAGATAACCTCGAGCGCTGGCCACCCTTCATTGATATCTTCCGGCACATTCCAGGTCAGCATATAGCGCACGGCGGCCTGATCGAATTCTTCGCCCATGATGACCACATCAAGATCGGGAAGCAGTTCAGCAAAACGATCACGGACGGCGACAGCACGCGAGCGATCCATGTTGGCAAGAAAAGTCATGCAGTCTCCCTTGGGGATTGGCGCGGCATCAAGCAGGGTCCGTGCGTGCATCCAGGGCGTCGCGCAACCCGTCACCAATGAAATTGAAACTGGTTACCGCCATGGTGATGGCAATGCCCGGCACGATGGCAAGCCAGGGGGCCGTGGCCAGATACTGCTGGGCACCGTTCAGCATATTGCCCCAACTGGGCAAGGGCGGCTGGATGCCGTATCCGAGGAAGCTGATGTAAGCTTCGAGCAGGATGGCGCGTGCGACGGTAAGGGTCGCGGCGACGATGATCGGGCCGATCAGGTTGGGCAGCAGTTCGCGGAACATGATATGCACGTTGCTCAGGCCCAACATGCGACCCGCCAGAACGAAATCGCGTTCACGCAGCGACTTCACTTCTGCTTCAACGATGCGTGCAATCTCCATCCAGCTGGTGACGGCGATGATGATCGTGATCATCACGGGGCTGGGATTGATGAAGGCCGCCAGTGCCAGCAGCAGAAAGATGGACGGAAACGCGAGAAATGCATCGACGAAACGCATCAAAAGTGAATTGACGGTACCCCCGTAATACCCCGCGACGACCCCGATCACCGTTCCGATTGCTGTCGACAGCACCATGGCAAAGAAACCGACCAACAGCGAGATCCGTCCGGCCATAAGCAACCGGGCTGCAATGTCGCGTCCCAGCGGATCGGTTCCAAGGTAATGGTCTCCCGTGAACGGTGCCGAGAACCGGGCGGGTAGGTCGATGTAGAGGCTATCGTAGCGCAAAAGATAGGGCCCGAAAATACAGGCCGACGTCAGCAAAAGCAGCATGAACACGCCCATCATTGCCAGCCGGTGGCGCGCAAACCGCTTCATGCCGCGGCTGTTCCACCAGTGGTGGGAATTCTGTTGGATCAAGGCAGCTGTCATATGGTCATTTCCTTCAGCGTATCATGGCTTAGGCGAGGCGGATGCGGGGGTCAATTGCGGCGGCGACAAGGTCCGCAATCAGGTTCCCCAGCAGCACCAGAATGGCCGAGAACATCAATAGACCCATCACCACGGGGTAGTCGTTGTAGCCAAGGCTATCCAGGAACAGGCGCCCCATGCCGGGCCAGGTGAAAACTGTTTCGGTGATCAGCGCGCCGCTCAACAGATTTGGCAGTTGCATGCCAGCCAGTGTGATCATTGGCAAAAGGGCGTTGCCCACAACATGCTTCATCAGGATGCGACGCTCGCTTACACCCTTGGCGCGGGCAGTTTTGACAAAATCCTGGTTGATGACATCCAGCGTCGCGGTCCGCATGTAGCGGCTCCAGATCGCTATGTTGACCAAGGCCAGAACCAGGCTGGGCAAGATCAGGTGATGCAGGTAATCAAGCACGGATCCGTCGCCGATCGTGTACATGTTCCCGGCGGGCAGCCAGCCAAGTTCGAGCGAAAAGATATAGATCCCGACAAGGCCGAACCAAAACGTTGGGATCGAAAGCGCCACCATTGCGCCGACCGTGGCAGTATAATCAAAAAGCGAATATCGATGGGTCGCCCCCTTGATGCCGATCCATGTCCCGACGGCGATCGCGATCACGGTCGAACTGGCCATCAGCAGGAAGGTCGCGAACATATGCCTGCCGATGACAGACAGAACCGGTTGCTGATCCCTGTAGGAAACGCCCCAGTCGCCCTGAAGCAAGCGCCAGGCCCAGTCAAGATACTGTATCGGCAAAGGCCGGTTCAGCCCCATCTGTTCGGCAATCCTGTCCATGGTTTCCTGGGTCATCCCGGGCGTCAACGCATATTGCGACAAAGGCCCACCGGGTGTCAGATGCAATATGCCAAAACCGATCATCGATACGATGATCAGCAAGGCGATGCTTTGCCCGAGGCGTCTAAGTAAGAATCCGGCCATCTTTATTCCCGTCAATCGCGTCTGCGGTCCGTAGCAAGGTCTGCCGGGCGCGGTGTTCTGCGCCCGGCATGTCGATCATTTGTCCCAGTAATACTGCGAGGCATTCCAGGTATCGATGCGGGTATTGATGTTGGGTTCAATGCCCTTGATACCTTCCTTGTGACCGCGGACGGTCGCGTATTGGAACAAGGGCAACAGCGGAAGGTCGCCCCGGACAATCTCTTGGACCTCCCGATAGATGTCCTTGCGCTTTTGCTGGTCGAAGATTTGGCCCGCCTCTTGCAAAAGCTTGTCCACTTGGGTGTTTTTGTACTGCCCTGTGTTGGATCCGCGTCCCCCTTGCGCCGGAATGGCGTCCGAAGAGAAGCGTACCGTGACATCGGCATCCGCGCCTGTCGTGAATACGATGCCGACAATCACGGAATCGAACTTGGACATGGACCAGTATTCACCCCACATGACAGCGGGCGGCAGGTTTTCGATCGTCATCTCGATCCCGATCTGGCCGAGCGTCTGCTGCATGAATTGCTGGGTTTGTTCGCGCAGGTGGTTTCCCGACGTGGTGGAGTTGCTGAAGGACAACCGCACGCCATCCTTTGCGCGGACACCGTCATCGCCCGGCACCCAACCTGCATCATCAAGAAGGGTGTTGGCCTTTTCGATGTCGAACGCGTGCTTGGGCAGGTCAGGATTGTAATAGAAGGACTGCTGCGGAAGATAGCTTTCCGCAGGGGTGGGAAGGCCATAGTAAAGCGCGTCGATAATGGTTTGTTTATCGATTGCGGAATAAATGGCTTCGCGCACCGCCGGATCCTGGAACTGCGGTTTTTCCATGTTCAGAAATACTGATTCAACTGTGGACGACGGCACAACTTCAACAACCTTGCCGGTCAGGGCCTTCGCTTCGGCATAGTTGTCGGGCGAGATATACTGGTTGCTGATGATGTCGATGTCACCGCTTTTGAACTGGGTGTATAGAACGGTCAGGTCAGGAATGTATTTGTAGATCAGCCGTTCAATATACGGGCCTTCGCCAAAGTATTCTTCGTTTGCAACCAGTTCGAGGTTGTCACCAGCTTTACGGCTGCCCCACTTGAACGCGCCGGTCCCTACAGGTGCCTGATTGAAAGGTGCCGTGTTGCGGTCTTCCAATGGTCCCAGAATATGCTTGGGTACCATCATGGTTTCGACCAAGATGGACATATAGGGGGCGAAAGGTTCCTCCATGCGCCACTTGATTTCGGTCGGGGAAACGACTTCGATGTCGCGGATCAGAGAATGTCCTGTAGTCCGCCAGCTTTGAAAGTTTGGGTCGACGATCAGTTCGAGCGTGAATTTGACATCTTCGGCGGTGAAGGGTTCGCCATCATGCCACTTTACGTCATCGCGCAGCTTGAACGTCCAGGTCAGGCCATCTTCGGACAGGCCCCCATTGTCGATTGTGGGCACTTCGGACGCCAGTGCAGGAACGAATTCACCGTCAGGGCTGATGCGGACCAGAGCGTCAAACAGGGACAACTGAACGCCATCGTCCACTTCGATGCGTGGCATCAGCGGGTTGAACACGGTCGGTTCCTGGCTGACCCCAACCACGATCTGCCCTGTCGGTGTGCTGGGGGGATTGGCAAGCGCGGGGCTGACCAACAGATTGGGTGCCAGAACACCTGCGGCCCCGGCAAGGCCCATCATTCTCAACGTATCGCGTCGGCTGGGTTTCGTGAAATTCATGCTGATTTTCTCCAGTTTTGTTTCAATTCATGTTGCTTGAGGGGTACGCTCTGCGCCGGGAATGGCCGACACAAGCTGGCGGGTATAGGCATTTTGAGGGGCGTGAAAAATTTGTGACGGTGGGCCTGCCTCCACGATCCTGCCTTTGTGCATTACCAGGATTTCATCACAGACTTGGCTGGCGACACGCAGATCATGGGTGATGAAAAACAGGGCCACATGGGTCTGCTCTTGTATGTCTTGAAGCAGTTCCAGAATTTGCGCTTGAATTGAGACATCAAGCGCCGAAACCGCTTCATCCGCGACCAGAACATCAGGGTCGAACATCAAGGCGCGGGCAATTCCGATACGCTGGCGCTGCCCGCCGGAAAATTCGTGGGGATACCGCCCGAAAGTGCCGCCGTCCAACCCGACCTGCTCAAGGATGCTCAGGGCTTTGCTGCGCGCAACCTCGCGTTTCATACCTTGCGCAATGGGGCCGACGGTCAGGATGTGGCCGATGGTCGACCGCGGGTTCAAAGACGCAAACGGATCTTGAAAGATCATCTGGATTTTGGGGCGCAGGGGGCGAAATTCGCTTTCTTTCAGCGGGGCGATGTCTGTCCCGCGATACAGCATCTTGCCGCTGTCGCTTTCCATCAACTTGATCACAAGCCGCCCCAGCGAGGTTTTGCCCGACCCGCTTTCGCCAACAACGCCCAAGGTTTTCCCCCGCCGCAGCACAAAACTCGCGTTCTGCACCGCTGCCACGGTACGTTCCTTGCTAAACCAGCCACCGCCGCTGCGATATGTCTTGTTCAGGCCCTCTACCGACAGGACGATATCGTCCAACTCTGCCGCGGGCAGGGATTTGTGGGCATCGCTGTCATCTTCCTTGAGGCCGGGAACCGCAGCGATCAGACGTTTCGTGTAAGGATGCTTGGGCGCGCTGAAGACCTGCTCCGCACTGGCTTGCTCAACGATCAGACCCTTTTCCATGACGATAACTTCGTCGGCAATTTCGCTGACGACCCCGAAGTCATGGGTGATGAACATCACACTCATTCCTTTGCGAACCTGTATGTCGCGGATCAGGTCCAGGATCTGCGCCTGTGTCGTCACATCAAGCGCGGTCGTCGGTTCGTCCGCAATCAGAATGTCCGGTTCCAGCGCCAGCGCCATTGCGATCATCACACGCTGGCGCTGGCCGCCGGACAACCGGAACGGATATTGGTGCATCATCTCTTGCGGTTCTGGCAGGCCGACTTCGTCAAGCAGTTCGACCGCGCGGGCGGCGCGTGAGGCCGGCGTGCCTTCGTCATGCGATGCCATCACCTCGATCACTTGATCTCCCACGGTCATCAGCGGGTTCAGGGCCGACAGGGGGTCCTGAAAGATCATCGACACCACCCGCCCCCTGAGCTTGCGCAAGTCCTGCTTGCTGGCTTTCAAAAGATCCTCGCCCCGGAAAATGATTTGACCGGCAGATACCGTGATCGCCGGTGGCAACAACCCCATGACCGTATTGGCTGTAACGGATTTGCCCGATCCGGATTCGCCGATCACACACAAAATCTTGCCGCGCGGCAGATCAAAAGAGACGTCCTTGACCGCGTGTTTGCG
Source organism: Roseobacter sp. GAI101 (assembly GCF_000156335.1). Lineage (GTDB taxonomy): Bacteria > Pseudomonadota > Alphaproteobacteria > Rhodobacterales > Rhodobacteraceae > Sulfitobacter. The sequence goes on along the minus strand of NZ_DS999214.1, from coordinate 71,050 downwards.
CTCCATGCCGCGAGGAAGATCGACCGTCAGATTTCGAACCGACAGGATCGTTTCTTCGACTTGAATTTCACTTTCAGAGCGCGGTGTCACCTGCACGTCGTCCCCCTTGGCGCGAGTTCAGCTTTGAAATCGGCAGAACAGAAATTGGTTCAATAATGAACGCGTTTAGCAATATATTGAAATAACTTGCCGATGATGACAAGAAAATTTACTCAAATTGCTAAGATTTCTTGAATTTGGCAAATTTGTGTTTCATTATTAAACGATAAGCGGTCACATCTGCCGTGCCCGCGAGGCTATTTCATGAGGCTGCCCATGTCAGACCCAGATAAACCCACCCCAGAGGATACGCCCGGCGCAATCGGCGAAACGTTTCGGCAGATGCGCCAGAATCAAGGCATCTCGCTTCGGGAATTGTCGGAGAAGTCTGGGGTGTCCGTCGGAACCATAAGCCAGATCGAACGCGACCTTGCAAATCCGTCAATGCGGGTGCTGACCGCCATCCGCCGTGCCTTGAATGTCCCGATGCAGGTGATGTTCGGGGACGATTCCGGCACTACGGCTGACAGTGATGCCGATGGCGACCCCCCGTTCCTGCGCCGCGCGGCAAAACGGCCCCGTATCGATTTGGGATCGTTGCACAAGGAACTCCTGACCTCGGGGGGTAATCACAACCTTCAGATCATGATCCTGACCATCGAACCAGGTGGCACTTCGGGCAACACGACGCTTAGCTATCCCGCAGAGAAGGGTGGCCTGGTCCTTGAAGGAGAGCTGATGCTGAGCGTGGATAACCGCGAAGCGCACCTTGAAGAAGGGGACAGCTTTGTCTTTGACAGCGCGCAGCCGCATGCATTTCGGAATGATGGCGACCGCCCCGCGCGAATTCTCTGGGTCATCGGTGCCGTACAATTCGACCGGCACCTGTAACTGAACAAACAGTGCCAGTTTTATCCACTCACAACAAAGGTCTTCCCAATGTCTTCCGCCAACGCCCCCCTTAAGACTACCCCCTATTGGTGGGAGGCCGCTCCGGTCCAGCCGCTTCCCGTCAAGCCGTTGGAAAAGACGGTCGACGTGGCCATCGTCGGCGCGGGATACGCAGGTCTCAGCGCGGGCATTACGCTGGCGCGGGCGGGGCGGTCTGTTGCCATATTCGACCGTCAACATCCCGGTGAAGGCGCGTCGTCGCGTAATGGCGGCATCACAAGCGGCAACATCCGGATTGACCATGCAACGTTGGTGCGCAAATTCGGAGAAGACCGTGCGACCGCGATCGAGGCCGAGGGTAAAAAGGCCCGCGAGCATCTTTACCGACTGATCGAAGAAGAAGGTATTGATTGCGATTTCAAGCCTGTTGGACGGTTCAGCGGCGCGATGGGGTCGAATGACTACGAGCGCATTGCCCGTAGTGCGGAAAAACTGCACCGCACGCTGGGAATCGAATCCTATGCCGTCCCGCAAAGCGATCAGCGCAGTTTCATCGGGTCTGATTTTTTTCGGGGGGGCACTGTCCGTATGGATATCGGCGGGCTGCACCCGGCCAAGTTCATCGCCGAAATGCTGCGTGTGGCTCAGGCCGCAGGCGTCACCGTTCATGCGGATACCCCGGTGGAGAACATCAAACCTGACGACGACAAGTTCGTTGTCACGACGGCTGCTGGACAGATTGTGGCAGGCCGCGTGATGATCTGCACCAACGGGTACACAGACGGCGTTGATCCGTGGTTGCGTCGGCGCATCGTACCGGTGCGCAGCCGTATCATCGCGACAGAAGAGCTTAGCCCCGATCTTATGGCGCAACTGATGCCCCGACAGATGATGATGAGCGATACACGCACCCTCGGGTTCTATTTCCGCCCCTCGCCAGACGGAAAGCGGATTCTGTTCGGTGGGCGCGATGGAACCAACCTGGATAATCCAACGAAACCCGTCGCACATCTGCGGGAAAATCTGCTCTCGATATTTCCCGAGCTTGGCGACAAGGCAATCACACACACCTGGTTTGGGAACGTGGGTATGCACCGCGATATGATCCCACGCATTTTCGAGCGTAATGGCATGATTTACGCGACAGGTTTTTGTGGTTCAGGCGTTGTCTGGGCACCCTGGATCGGCCGAAAGGCAGCGCAAAAACTGCTGGGCAACACGAACGAGGAGCCATCGGCGTTTGATCTTCGAGCGCCAGCCGCCGTCCCGTTCTATAATGGTAAGCCTTGGTTCATGCCCTTGTTCATGGCCATGTATAAAATGCAGGACCGCGTCAAGCTGCGGCGTGCCGGGCGGTAAGGCGCGAGCTGATGGTCTCACGCGGGTAATGTAAGACGATCAGTCACGCGCCTCAGTTGCCCTGCCTGCTGATGAACCTGTCTGGCGTGCGCATTTTTTATGGATAGGCGTTTCCATAAGCCGGAAAGAAACTAGCAGCCGCCTTTCATGCAAATCGGACGCATGAAAGGCGGAATGCAGACAAGCTAGACATATCTTGGCCAGGGTGCACGCCGGTCAAGATACGCAGAAACACTTGACCTGTCTGCGCAAGATTTTTCGGGCGTCAGCGATAGATAAATGTGTCGAACAAGCCCTCTTGTGTGACCATCCCGCGGTACATGCCTTCGCAGTTGAACGGCATCGTTATGTTGCCAAGAGCATCTACCGCGATGAGGCCACCGGAACCGTCGTTGTTCGCCAGATCATGCATGACGACATGTGTCGCCGCCTCTTCCAGGGATTGCCCCGCATGGCGCATGCGCGCAGCGATTTCGGCGGCGGCGGTGTAGCGAATAAAGACCTCACCATGCCCCGTGCCGGAGACCGCACAGGTTTCATTGTCGGCAAAGGTCCCGGCACCGATGATGGGGGTGTCGCCAATCCGACCGGGTGCTTTTGCGGTCATCCCGCCCGTTGATGTGGCCGCCGCGACGTTGCCTTGCGCATCGCAGGCGACAGCGCCCACCGTCCCGTGGCGCCGCGCGGGGTCGTCGTCTTCGACACCGTCCTTGCGCATTTTCAACGTGGATTGCAGCGCGTCCCAGCGGGCTTGGGTAAAGAAGTATTCAGCCTCGGCAAAGTCCAGCCCCGCGTCGCGCGCCACGTTCAACGCATTCGGACCGATCAACATGACATGGTCCGTGTTCTCCATAACGGCGCGGGCGGCGCGGATCGGGTTGCGCGGGCCAAAGATTCCGCCCACTGCACCTGCGTTACGCGTAGCGCCGTCCATGACGGCGGCGTCCATCTCCTGAACCCCGTCCGAGGTATAAACCGCGCCGCGACCGGCATTGAAAAGCGGCTCGTCTTCGAGCGCGCAAACAGCGGCCGTAACCGCATCAAGAGCAGCCCCCCCTGCCGCTAGCACCTTGTATCCAGCATCCAGCGCAGCCCGCAGGCCTGCGTGGTAAGCGGCTTCAAGTTCCGGTGTCAGGTTCGCCTTGAGGATGGTGCCGGCACCGCCGTGTACGGCGAGGGAAAATTTATGTGTATCGGTCATTTTGATGCTATTCCTGCTTGGTCTGCGCAGTACTGCGCTATTTCGGCGTGGGTCGCGATCCAGCAATCGCCTTTGTCGGTGATCCGCTCCAGCAATTCTTCGAGAATGAAGATGCGGCTGCGGTAGCCCGTGACATGCGGGTGCATCGTGAGCAAAAACAAACCGCCTTCGGCATATGCGCCTTCGAATTCGCGGGTAAAGATATCCAGCACATCTGCAGGCGGCGTATAGGGCCGCTGGGCCCCGAAGCGGTTCATCATGAAATACACCGCATCGTCACGGATCCATTCGACCGGAAGTTCAACCATACCCGTCGGGTCGCCATTTTGAACGATCTCGTAAGGATCATCATCCGAAAACAAGGAACTGTCATAGAGCAGTCCCATCTCGCGGGCGATACCAAGGGTATTGGGGCTGTAATCCCATGAAGGCGTCCGCATGCCCACAGGGCGCGTGCCGCTGATCTTTTCGAGTGTATCGGCGGCACGCAGCATCAAATCACGCTCTGTTGTGTGATCCAGCCCCGTGTTCAGCTCGTGTATCCAGCCGTGCAGGCCGATTTCATGACCATCCTCGGCAAGGCTGCGCTGTTCTTCGGGATGCAAAAGCGCAGACACCGCTGGCACGAAAAAGCTGGCTTTGGCATCGAATTTATCCAACACCTTGCGAATGCGCGGGATGCCGCGGCGGGTGCCGTATTCTCCCCAGCTTAGGCGGGCCACAGAGTTTCCGCCGTCGCGCAGTTCATTGGTCTCGTGGTCGCTGTCGAAAGATAGCGCGACAGCGCAGCGCGCGCCGTTGGGCCATGTGGCGGGCAGCAGGTTGCGGCCGGCGCGGACCGCCTCAACCTTGCTGCGCCATGTGGGTTCGTCCCATGTATGTGGGTCTGTCATGCGTGTCCTCCATCGACCTGCAAAGTTTGACCGGTGATCCAGCCTGCCTTTTCCGAGCATAAAAACGTGACCGCATCAGCAATGTCCTGCGCCCGTCCCAGACGGCGCATGTGAATATTTCCGATGATTTCCTTTTGCCGTACCGGGCCGAACGCGTCCCATTGCCTTTCGGTTGCGGGGTTGGACAGGATAAAGCCGGGGGCGACAGAATTTACCGTGATGCCTGCCGGTCCAAGCTCCAGCGCCAGTTGTTTGGTCAGCCCGATCAGCGCATGTTTTGCAGAGGCATACGCCTGAATTCCTGTCAGGCTTGCCTTTAGGCCGGCCCCTGAAGAAATCGTCACGATCCGGCCGTGACCGCGTTTCTTCATATCGGGCGCAAACGCTTGGGCGCACCACATCGCAGCGTCGACATTTGCAGCAAATATCGCATGCCAGTCGTCAGAAGAGATCTCTTCTATTGCACGACCGACTTGCCCCCGCACACCACCTGCAGCCGTCACGAGGCCGTCAATTTTTCCGTGCTGTGCGATCACGTCTTTACACAGAGCGTGCGCATCGTCCTGGCTGCCAAGATCGCCCGAATGGCAGGTTACGCGGGGCAGCGCTGCCAGATGCTCCATCCTCTTGGCGTCGATATCCAAGGCGGCAACAGTTGCGCCCGCCTCGACCAGACCTTGCACGATTGCGGCCCCGATCCCTTGTGCAGCACCTGTCACGGCAAACACCTTGTCGCGTAAATCTAGCTGCATACCGGCACCATCAGATCAAGAAGGTCGGTGGACTGCTCGCGTTTTCCGTCTTCGATGTCATGAATAAGGTCACACAGCATGGCAAGGGCGGGCGTTGCTATCCCATGGCTTCTTCCAATCTCGACAAGCAACCCGATCTGCGGATCAACCTCTGTTTTGCGCTTGCGAATGGCAAGGTCGCGGTAGATGCCGGAATGGGTCTTGGCCGTCTTGCGGTTATGCGCAACCATCGCATCAATCGCCGCGGCAATGCCAACAGCGTCGCCCGCGAGGAAAGCATCCGGATCAAAGCCGTTGAACCCCAAGGGACTTACACCCTCCGCAGCGGCCAATTGCATCACTTCGGCACCGAGTTTCGCAAAAACGGGGCGGGTCGCGGCGGGGTCCATTGCGTCAGACATTGAGGCCGGCGTGAGCGCTGTGCCAAAAAGCAGGGAGCCGTATCCCATTTTGCCCCAGAGGTAGCCCCAAATGTTGTCCGTTGCCACGGCATTGGGTTCGACCAGGCTGAACAATGCGTGCATCTCGCGCAGGCGGGTACTGTCTGTGCCGTCCAGTTCGCCCAAAGCAACCGCAGCGCGATTGCCGTAAAGGATGCGACCGGGTTCAAGCCAATCTGCCCCGAAATTGACGAAACAGCCCAGCGTGCGATCGGCACCGATTTTTGCCGATATCAGACGTTCGTTCAACCCGTTCTGGGCGGACACGACATAGCCGTCCTCGGCAAGATGCGGCAAGAGCATCGTCAATGCGGCATCTGTATGGTGTGCTTTCACGGCAAGAATGACGCGGCGGAATTTTCCGCTTAAGGTGTCAGGCGTGTCGGCAGGCAGCACTTGGGTGAATTCCTCAACCGGTCCTTCGATACGCAGGCCGCCGTCGCGCATCGCGGTCACGTGGTCCTCGACGATGTCGACCATATGCACCGGGTGACCCGCCCGCGCAAAATAGGCACCAAGTATCCCGCCGATTGCGCCCGCGCCCCAGATCAGGATCGCATCTTCGCTCATGCCCAATCCCCTTCGAGTAGCGCGCGGGTTTCGCCAACGGCTATTTCCCATATGCGAAGCATGTCCGCGTCAGGTTTCTGATAGTGACCACCGTAATTGCCGTCTCCGATCAGCTCTCGCACACCTTGTGCGTTGCGGTCACGCAGCCGGTCAAAATCGACGTAGGGCTTTTGTTCTGGTGGAACGGGGCGGCCATCAAGGCGCGTCCATGGAAAGTTCTCCATCCATGACGCATGTGATGCAATCGGGTCGACATCCTGAACCGCTGCCCAGGTCTGGGGCGCGCGCCACCAGTCATGAAAGCGGCATCGTGCGCCGTCGCGGTCCTGCATCCATTCTGCACAGACGGGTTGCACCGGGCTGTTGCCGCCGTGGCCATTGACGATAAGAATCCGCCGGAAACCCGTATCATACAGGCTGTCCAGAATATCGCGAACAAGAGCGGCATAGGTCCGCAAGCGTAAAGACACCGTGCCAGGGAAGCCCATGAAATATGGGGTAAGACCATAGGGAACAGCAGGGAAAACCGGAATGCCCAACGGTGCAGCCGCATCTGCAGCTATTTTTCCTGACAGGATCGTGTCCACTGACAGGCTCAGATGCGCGTGCTGCTCGGTGCTGCCTAGGGGCAACACACACCGATCATCGGTCTTGAGATATTCTTCGATTTCAAACCAATTGCTTTCACTGATTTTCATCTTGCGTGTCCTTTCTGGAGATGTCGGTTCTTGCAGTTTCGATCGCGGGCAACAGCGTTGAACGCACTGCATGACTGTCCGGTGTGTGGCGGTATTCAATGGCGATTTGGTCGGGGCGCAGCGTGTCGCGCAAGTATTCTGCGCCGGTAGAAAAGATCAGCACATCAACGTCATTCAGTATCTTTTCGAGTCCGTCGAAGCCGCGGGGCATGGCGGTGACCCGTCCCAGATGCGGCGCGAACCGGTCCACGCCGCCTTTCAGCGTCGGCAAGAAGTCGTCAAAGTATGAAACAAGGGCAACCCTGGCTTCCGGAGGGATCCCGGCGAGGGCGATGCGCGTCTGCTCGTTCGGGATCAGAGTGAGACCGAAAACCGGCAGTTCTGGAAACAGGCGCTGCGCTTCGGCGGTCAAGGTATGCGGACAAACCACGATATCCACCGACGGTGCGTCACCGCTTGTGATGTCTGCAATGCTTGCCACACTCAGGCTGTCGGTGGCGCACAGGTATGGGCGCAGATCGTCAGCATAAGCCGTCGTCGCATCGCGGAACGTGCCCAACATCAGGATGTTCATGGATACCATCGGGGCCGGAGTTGCCATCGAGACCCGAAAGGCGATGTCCTTGCGGGAGAACCCCAATTCGCGCCCTGTCTGAATCAACTCTGCGATCTGTCGTTCAAAGTTGGATAAGCGCTGGACACGGGATGCCGACGGGGGCGCGCGGTCGGCGACGAAAGTTCCCGAACCGATACGGCCTTCGACATAGCCGTTTTCTTGAAGTCCGGCATAGACGTTGCTGACCGTGACAGGAGACAGCTTGAGCGCCGCCGCCAGCCGGCGCACGGAGGGCAAACGCGTATTCGCCGCAATGTCACCTGTCGCTATCCCGTATTCCAATGCCCCGCGAAGCTGCACTGACATCGGCACGGATGCTTCCGGATCTATAGCATCAGCGAGTCGCTGTAGGGCAGGGGATAATCCATCGGCCGCTTTGGGTGTCATGATGTATCACTTAACTGTAACGATTTCGATTGTGCGGCAAAAATCCACCGTATTTCTTGCAATAATATCGCGCATATCGCATGCATATGCAAATTTATTATGAAATATCGTCATATTTTCTTGACGAGAAAAAATTTGAGCGCCTAGTGTTATACACATCAATAACAAAGCGAGAGTGAAATGTTGAAAACTACACTATTGTCCAGCATCGCATCGTTGGCGCTGCTTGCGGCTGCGCCGGCAGTGATGGCGCAAGACTTGATGATCGGTCTGCGGGCAGGGCCCGATTCCATTGATCCGCACTGGTCCACCTTGGGCAGCCAAGCCGAAGCATTGCGTCATGTTTTCGACACTCTCGTTGACGTAGATGACAAGCTGCAGCTCAAGCCCGGGCTTGCGGTCAGCTGGGAAGCGATCGACGACACGACCTGGGAATTCAAGATGCGCGAAGGCGTCAAATTCCACGATGGCAGCGATTTTGATGCGGAGGATGTGAAATTCTCGATCGAGCGCATTCCGGAAGTGACCGGCCCGATGCCGATGACGCTGTATACCAAATACGTCGAGAGCGTTGAGGTCGTGGACCCGATGACTTTGCGCGTGACCACAAAAGGCATGGCACCGTCTTTGCCGAATGATTTTACCCGTTTGTTTGTCGTGCCAACTGAAACGGGCATGGAAGCGCGCAACGAAGAATTCAACTCGGGCGAAAAGGCGATCGGCACTGGTCCATATTCCTTTGTCAGCTGGCAGCCCAAGGGCGATCTGGTGCTGAAGCGGAATGCAGACTACTGGGACGGTGCGCCGGCCTGGGAAAATGTCACACGCCGTGAAATCGCGGACGATGCGGCGCGTGTCGCGGCGCTGAAGTCGGGTCAGGTTGATATGATCAACTATGTACCAGCCACCGATTATCTGTCGATGAAGAATGATAGTTCGCTTGAGACCTTCGTTTCGGATTCCATCTACATCCTGAACATCGCCCCATCCGTTAAGGATGAGGAGCCTCAGCCGATCAAGGTCAATGGCGTCGAGGTAGACGGCAACCCCCTACAGGATCTGCGGGTGCGCAAGGCGCTGGATCTTGCGATCAACCGCGAGGTTCTGGTTAACGTCGTCCTGGAAGGCCTTGGTAAGCCCGCGAACCAGCTGATGCCCGAAGGCTTTTTCGGATACACCGACAAGCTGGATGCACGTGAATACGACATCGAACAAGCCAAGGCGTTGTTGACCGAAGCCGGGTATCCCGATGGCTTCGAGATTGACTTTACCTGCACGAACAACCGCGTTCCGGGCGATGCCGTCGTCTGTGAGGCACTCGCGCAAATGTGGTCGCGTCTGGGGCTGAAAGTGAATGCGCAGGCGTTGAACGGCACGGTCTACTTCCCTGCCGCCGCGCGTGAAGAATACACCATGACCATGTCCGCATGGGGGACCCTGACGGGCGAGGCCGCGTATACCTACGGCGCGCTTACCCACACCAAGGATGCGGAGAAGGGTTTTGGAAACTTCAACCGTTCCGGTTATTCCAACCCTGAATTCGACAAGGTTTCGGCGAAGGCAGCCAGACGCTTGACCCCGAAGCACGCAAGAAGCTCTATGAAGAAGCATCCTACATCGTAATGGAAGATCGCGCACTGATCCCGACTGTTATCTTGCAGACAGTCTGGGCAGCCAAGGCCGACACGCTGGACATGTTGCCACGCGTCGACCAGGAAACCCGTGCTTACGCGATCACGCCAGAGTAACCCGTAAACGCTTCCTGACCGGCGGCGCGCAATCCACTATTTGCGCGCCGCTTTTTTCTGATGACAGGCTGTTCCAGCCATGCCCCTGCGAAAAGGGCAAAACGCGAGGTTGAGATGTTTGGTTATCTTGTCGGACGGCTATCCCAGGCAGTCGTTGTTGTTTTTGCGATGTCGGTCATCGTGTTTGTCGGCGTCTATGCGATCGGCAACCCGATTGATGTGATGATCGATCCCGGTGCGACACAGGAAATTCGCGATAACCTGATCCGCCAATACGGTTTCGACCAACCCCTGTGGCGGCAATACTTTACCTTTGTCGGCAACGTGCTTCACGGCGATCTGGGTCGGTCGATGGTCTATAACATCTCGGTCACATCGCTGGTGTTTTCGCGCCTTCCCGCAACGCTGGAACTGGTGCTGGTGTCTGTCACACTGGCAGCGTGCATCGGGATCCCGGCGGGCCTTTATGCCGGGTACCGTCCCGACAGCATCGGGGCCAAGGTGATCATGGCACTGTCGGTTCTGGGCTTTTCCGTGCCTACGTTCTGGATCGGCATGCTGTTGATCATGGCCTTTGCCGTTGAATTGGGCTGGCTGCCCTCTGGCGGTCGGGGCGAGGTCGCCGAGTTTCTGTGGTTCAAGACGTCACTGGCCACATCGAACGGCTGGTCCCACGTCATCATGCCCGCGATCAACCTGTCGCTGTTCAAGATGGGCTTGCTGATCCGCCTGACCCGCGCAGGCATGGTCGAAGCGATGGGCGCGGAATATGTTCGCTTTGCCCGTGCCCAAGGGTTGCCCGACCGCCAAATCGTGTTCAGCCACATTCTGCGCAATATCTCCATTCCGGTCATCACCGTGTTCGGGCTCGAGCTTGGTTCGACCCTGGCCTTTGCCGTGGTGACCGAGACGGTGTTCAACTGGCCCGGCGTGGGTAAGCTGATCATTGACAGCATCCTGCAACTCGACCGGCCGGTGATGGTGTCCTACCTCGTGATGGTGGTCATTCTGTTCGTGCTGATCAACCTGATCGTTGATCTGATCTATGCCCGGCTGGACCCGCGCGTCCGCCTGAAAGGAGGCTCTTGATGCCCGATCCCGCAACATCCGGCAGCGGAATCCTCGCAGTTCCCTCAGCGCCACCCGCCGAAACACGCAGCATGCGCCTGCGCAACTTCTGGTCCGATTACCGCCAGTCCTGGGTCGCCATCGGGGCGCTGATCGTGATTGTGGCCTTGCTGGTCGGGTCATTCGGTGCGCCGTATCTGGTGCCCCAAGACCCTTATGATCTGGCAAATCTCGACTGGCTGGATGCGTTCCTGCGCCCCGGTACTGTCGGGTCGGGCGGCTATCCTCATCTGCTGGGAACAGACAATGCGGGGCGCGATATGCTTTCTGCGATCCTTTACGGGTTGCGCACAAGCTTCATGATCGGAATTTCCGCTGGTGTTCTGGCGCTTGCCGTCGGGATCACCGTCGGCCTGACCGCCGCTTACTTTGGGGGCCGCATCGAGGCCTTGTTGATGCGTATTGTCGATTTGCAGCTGTCCATGCCGGCAATTCTGCTGGCCCTTGTGATGGTCGCGATGCTGGGGCAGGGCGTTGCGCAAATTATTTTCGCGCTGGTTGTCGCGCAATACGCCTATTTCGCGCGCACCACGCATGGTGCCGCCTCTGTCGAGCGTCGCAAGGATTACATCGAAGCCGCGCGGTCCACCCCGCTGCCGACATGGCGCATCATGTTCAAGCACCTGTTGCCCAATGTCCTGCCGCCGCTGATTGTCGTGGCGACAGTGCAGGTTGCAAGCGCCATTTCCCTCGAGGCGACGCTGTCATTCCTCGGAGTGGGGCTGCCGTTGACCGAACCCTCGTTGGGATCGTTAATCTCGAACGGTTTCAAATACATCCACGCCGGACGCTACTGGTTGTCCATTTACCCGGGTATTTTTCTCATGATCACGGTCGTCGCAATCAATCTTGTGGGCGATCAGGTTCGCACTGTTATTGACCCAAGGAACAGCCGATGACTGCCGCACTTGATGTCCAGGGTCTGACGACCCGTTTCGCAACCCGTGGCGATGCCGTGACCGCTGTGAACAACGTCAGTTTCTCCGTCGGGAAGGGGCGAATACTTGGCTTGGTCGGGGAAAGCGGATCGGGCAAAAGCGTCACAGGCTTTTCGATCATGGGCCTGATCGACACACCGGGTGAAGTATCTTCCGGAAAGGTACTGATTGACGGCATCGATATGCGCACGCTGTCCCCGGACGATATGCGCAAGATGCGCGGAAATAAGGTCGCCATGGTGTTTCAGGACCCGATGATGACGCTTAATCCTGTCTTGCGGGTCGGGGATCAAATGGCGATGGCCGTGCGGGTCCATCGAAAGATGTCCAAATCCGCGGCCTGGGAAGAAGCGCGCAAGGCGCTTGATACCGTTGGCATTCCATCCCCGGCCGAACGATTGCTAGCCTATCCGCACCAGTTGTCGGGCGGCATGCGCCAGCGTGTTGCGATTGCGATGGCGCTTTTGCACAACCCTGCCGTCATCATCGCGGATGAGGCGACAACAGCGCTCGATGTTTCGATCCAGGGTCAGATCCTGGCCGAGGTGCGCGATCTGGCTGACCGGACCGATGCCGCGATCGTCTGGATCACCCATGATCTGGGGGTCGTCTCAAGTCTGGCGGACGACATATGCGTGATGTACGCGGGCCAGATTGTAGAGCGTGGCACAGCGCAACAGGTAATCGAACATCCACGGCACCCCTATACCAAAGGATTGCTGGATTCGATCCCGGCGCTGCACGAACCGGGCACGCATCTGCCACAAATTCCGGGTTCGACGCCGCAACTTTCCCGGCTGCCGCAGGGCTGCCCGTTCCGGCCCCGTTGCCCACGTGCCACGGATATCTGCACGACCGTCCCGCCTGCCGATACGAAGGACGACCAGACCGTCCTGTGCCACCACCCTCTGGAGCGAACATGACCGATCCCATTCTGAAAATTGAAAACGTCTCCAAGCGATTTACCCGCATGCCGGGATTGGCGGAGCGTCTGGTCGGCAAAATCACGGGCGGCGGCAAACCGGTGACGGTGCACGCCTTGTCGGATGTATCGTTGGAAGTGGCGAAAGGTGAGGTACTTGGTGTGGTTGGTGAATCCGGCTGCGGAAAGTCAACTTTGGGGCGTGTCGTAGCAGGGATTTACGGCCCAAGTGACGGTGGCGTGACGCTTAATGGCAAGCCGGTTGCAGATGAACGTGGCGGGAATGTCGACAAGCTTACGACACAGGTCCAGATGATCCACCAGGATCCCTTCGCCTCGCTTAACCCCCGGATGAAAGTGGGCGAAACATTGGCCGAGGGGCCGCGCTTTCATAAGATAATACCCGCGCGTGACGTGCAGTACGGATCCGTGAATTGCTCGAAAAGTAGGCTTGAGGCGCATATGCCGACCGCTTTCTGCACCAGTTCTCGGGCGGTCAGCGCCAGCGTGTGGCCATTGCGCGTGCGCTGCTATGGAACACGAAGTCTGTGCTTGATGAAGCAGTCGCGTCTTTGGATGTGTCCATTCAGCGCAGGTGCTGAACTGTTCATGGATCTGCGCCGTGACTTGGCCTGACGGCTTTGTTCATCAGCCATGATCTGTCCGTGGTCCGCCATGTCTGCGACCGGGTCGCGATCATGTATCTGGGTCGATTGGTCGAACTGGCCCCGGCGGACGCTTTGTATGCCGATCCAAAGCACCCTTATACAGCGGCACTTTTTGCATCGGTGCCAACGGTGGGCACGGGCAAGCGCCGCTTTGAGGCGATAAAGGGCGAAATCCCGTCACCGATCAATCCACCGTCGGGCTGTGCCTTTCATCCGCGCTGCCCGCTTGCCGGACCGCGGTGCAGTGTCGAGGCACCGCGCCTGACGGATGCCGGCGCGGGTCGCACTGTGGCCTGCCATCTGAACGACGGCGGCGTAGGCGCGCAGACGAAGGTGACGGCATGAACACTGATCTCAATGCCCGCGTTGGGCGGCTCAACGATGTGCTTTGCGCTGTAAACACACTCAATTGGGACGCGCGCACGCAGATGCCGGCGGACGGTGCCGAAACGCGCGGACACCAGATTGCCACCTTGATGGGAATTGCGCGGGAAATGCTGCTGGATCCCGCGATGCAAGACGCTGTAGATGGCGCAGGGGACGCCGACGCCGCTGCAACGGTGCAAAAGGCAATCAATCATCACAAGCGGCTGCCCGCTGAATTGCTGCGCGCGCAGGCGGAACATGCAACCATTGCAGGCGCTGCCTGGAGCAAAGCCCGTGCAGCGTCGGACTTTGGGGCTTTTCGTCCGCACCTCGAGAAGGTCGTGACCCTTGCCCGGGAAAGTGCCGAGGCACTGGGGTACGATGCGCATCCCTATGATCCGATGGTCCAGATTTACGAACCGGGGGAAACGGCCGGCAGCATCGCCGCATTTTTTGACACGCTTCGTGCAGGTATTTTGCCCGTATTGGATGTTGCGCGTGGCCGGCCGGTGCCGCGCACTGATTTCCTCTACCGTGATTATCCGCCCGCGTTGCAGCAGCGGTTTGCGGCAGAGACAGCCAAGGCTCTGGGGTATGACTTTGATCGGGGACGGCTGGACACTGCGGTGCATCCTTTTGAAGTCAGCTTTACGCGAAATGATGTGCGCATTACGTCCCGCTGGAACCCCAATTATCTTCCGATGTCGATATTCGGGAGCATCCACGAAGTTGGTCATGCGCTTTATGAGCAGGGTATTGATCCGGTCCACACGCGGGGCGTTTTCGCAACGGACATGATCGGGCTATATGCAGTGGGCGGTACCAGCTTTGGCATGCACGAAAGCCAGTCACGCCTTCTGGAGAACCATGTCGGTCGCAGTCCTGCCTTCTGGCAAACACATTTTTCGCGTTTGCGCGGGACATTCCCCGAACAGCTGGCAGACGTAAGTGAAAATGAATTTATCGCGGCGATCAACAGAGTAGAGCCCAGCCCAATCCGCGTAGAGGCTGATGAGTTGACTTATGACCTGCACATCATGTTGCGCGTCCGGTTGGAGATGGCAATGATGGACGGATCCCTTGCGGTCGCGGATTTGCCACAAGCATGGCGTGAAGCAATGCGGGACGAACTGGGTGTCGAAGTCTCGGGAGATGCGCAAGGATGCCTTCAGGACGTACATTGGTCCTCTGGATATATCGGTTCCTTCCCAACCTATACGATCGGAAATGCGACAGCGGCGCAGCTTATGGCGCATTACGACAAACACGCACCTGACATCCGCGACGCACTTAACCGAGGCGATACGGCCCCGCTAAGAGAAGCGCTTGGCGGAGCGATCTGGAAACACGGTCGATCACGCAGCCGTTCTCAACTGCTGACCCAACTGGGAATGACCGCAAATGATCCCGAACCCTACCTGAATTATTTAACGAACAAGTTTGCAGGTTGAGAACTTTTTGATCTGCGGTGGCGAGCTTGTCATCATTGGAACGCGGGAAGTTCCTGATGTGCGCGCTACTGATTATTACATAATACCTATTATGAGGTCGCATGGTATCGTATGGGTGGATTCACAAACGAAGTGCAAATTCTTTACTAAAACAGAGAGTTGCACGGAGGATGAAGAATGGGAACCCACTACTGTCACCTGAAGCTGGACGAACGTCGCAAGCTTGCAAAGTGGCTTGAAGCCAAAATGCCGATTTCAGAGATCGCGGATCGACTGGGTCGCGACCCGTCCACGATCTACCGAGACATTAAGCGTAATCGGTACACGGACGACGAACTCCCTGAGCTAAATGGGTATCACGCGCTCGTCGCTCAGGACAAATATGAGCAGCGCCGCGCGATCCATCGCAAGATGATCATTCACCCTGATTTGAAAGCCGCGATCGAAGACCGCCTGAAGGCTGGCTGGTCCCCCGAACAGATCGCCGGCCGGATGCGGCTCGAACGGCACCCGATCCGCGTGAGCCACGAGACGATCTATCGCTTTGCCTATTCCAAAGACGGTCGCGAGGAACAGTTCTACCGCCATCTCCCTGAGCATCGCCGTCGCCGCCGACCGCGTGGTTACCGCAGGCACAACAGAACCCACATATTCGACGTTCAAAGCCTGTCACACAGGCCTGAGCGCGTCTCAGAACGCTTGGAATTCGGCCATTGGGAGTGCGACTTGATGATGTTCCGCAAGGAGCATGGGAAGGTAAACGTGACGTCATTGGTCGAGCGCGTCAGCCGCTATGCCGTCGTGATGCGTAATGAAGATCGCCAATCCAAACCGATCATGGAGTCCCTGATCAACGGGTTGGCTCCCCTGCCCGCCGACGCGCGCCAGTCTATCACCTTTGATCGCGGCACCGAGTTTTCGGCATGGAAGCATCTCAAGGCCGGGATCGGTGCGGATGCCTGGTTCTGTGACCCGCAAGCGCCCTATCAGAAAGGCAGTGTTGAGAATACGAACAACAGGCTGCGCCGATACCTGCCAAGATCAACCGCACCGACGGCGCTGACAAATCGATATTTGAGGTCGATTTGCCACCGCCTCAACGCAACGCCGCGCAAGTGCCTTGGCTACCGGACGCCCGCTGAGGTCTTTGAAAGCAACCTGATGGAAATACAGAACCGGTTGGAGTAAAACGAGATATCAAGAACTGCACTTCACCATGAGTTCACATATGGTGCGTGCTGCCCTGAACACCGAAAACGGGTATAGCGGGTCAGCAGCTAGCCTCGTCGAAAGAACCCCACAGACAGAAATTCCGGTAGTATCGGCCGGTGGTCACACCGACAGATATTGGTCGCGAATTTCTGGGTTCGCCTGAAGTTCCGCCAAAGTGCCTACGAACTTCTGCGTGCCGTGCTCGATGATGACCACACCGTCGGCGACGGCTTGGGCAAAGTGCAGGTTTTGTTCTGACAAAAGAACCGTCAGCCCTTCGTCCTTAAGCTGCAAGATCACGCGGGCCATTTGTTCGACGATCACGGGCGCGATCCCTTCCGAAGGTTCATCAAGCAGGATAAACGCAGGATTTCCCATCAACGTGCGCGCGATTGTCAGCATCTGCTGTTCGCCGCCCGAAAGCGCCTTGCCGCGGTTGCTGCGCCGCTCGGCGAGGTTGGGGAACAGGTCGAACACCATGTCGTCGGTCCAGGTCGTGCAGCCTTCACGGGGCGGCTGTCGGCCAACCTCGAGGTTTTCCAGCACGGTCAGTTGGGTGAAGATCCGGCGTTCTTCGGGGACATAGCCCAAACCGGCCCGCGCGACCTTGTGGCTGGGCCAGCCGGTGATGTCCTGCCCCTTGTAGATGACGGACCCGCTGCGGGGGCGCACCAGTTGCATGATGGACTTCATCGTCGTGGTCTTGCCCGCCCCGTTGCGGCCCAAAAGGGCAACGACGGTACCGGCCTCGACGCTGAAATTCAGGTCGTTCAGAACATGCGCCTTGCCATAGAATGAATTGACGCCTTTGACCTCAAGCATGAGCATCCTCCTCGGCTTTGAACAAGGTGCCGCCACCCAGATAAACTTCTTGAACCTGCGCATTGTTGCGGATTTCCTCGACCGTGCCATCGGCGATCAGCTGGCCCCTGTTCAGCACCATGATCCGGTGGGAGTGGGCGAAAACCACGTCCATGTCATGTTCGGTAAACAAAACGCTGATGCCTTTGGCGTCCAGAATATCCGCTGTCAGTTGCATCAAGGCGATGCGTTCGCGCGGGGCCATGCCGGCGGTGGGTTCATCCATCAGCAGCAGGATCGGATCGTGCGCCAATGCGACGGCCAGTTCCAACCGTTTAAGGTCGCCGTAGGCCAGCACGGCACAGTGGCGTTCGGCCTGATCGACCATGCCGACCGTATCAAGCAACGCGAGCGCCTCTTCGCGGTAAAGTTTATGGGCGAATGTCGTCAGGGAATAAAGTCTGCGGTGGTGCGAGATCAACGCCATCTGCACATTTTCGACCACCGTCATCGACGCGTATGTCGCGGTAATCTGAAAAGTGCGCCCGACACCCATGCGCCAGATTTTGCGCGGCTGCATCCCGGCGATGTTCTTGCCCATCAGCTGGACGGTCCCCGACGATGGCTTGAGCTGGCCCATCAACATGTTGAAACAGGTGCTTTTGCCGGCACCATTGGGACCGATAAGCGCCAGCAATTCGCCTTTGGCCAGATCAAAGCTGACGTTGTCGACGGCTTTGATCGCTCCGAAATTACGCGACAGGTTGCGAACGGATAGGATCGGGC
>NZ_DS999214.1:15844-53164 GCF_000156335.1 Roseobacter sp. GAI101 | reverse complement strand
CCCGACAGGGTTTTGACCCCACCCAGGAACACGACGATCAACGCGTCGAAACTGCGGGCGGTTTCAAGTTCGTTCGGGAAAATACTGCCCTTGGAAAAGACGAACAACCCGCCCGCAAGCCCGGCCATCGTCCCCGCAAAGGTAAAGGCAACCCACTGGATATGCTTGGTGTTGATCCCCATCGCCTCGGCTTGGCGAGCGCTGTCGCGGGCCGCGCGCATGGCATAGCCAAAGGGCGCATGGGCCGCTTGGCGCAGCAGCAGAATGCCACCGACACAAAGGATGAACGCGATGTAGTAATAGACGCTGTTGTCCGATGCCCAGGCAGAGGGCCAGATGTTAACCAGCCCGTCATCGCCGCCGGTGACGTCCCCCCACTGGAACGCAAGGCTCCAGAGAAGTTGGCCAAAGGCCAGCGTCAGCATGGCGAAGTAGACCCCGGTTGATCGCAGGCAGACCCAGCCGATGACGATCGCCGCTAGCCCGGCGCAAAGCGGTGCGAGGATCAGTGCCAGTTCCATCGGAGTATCGGCATAAGTGACGAACAATGCGGCCGCATAGGCACCGCCGCCAAAGAATGCAGCGTGCCCAAAGCTGACCAGACCACCTTGGCCCAGCATGAAATGCAGGGATGCGGCGAACAGACAGAAAATCATGATATCGGTGACCAGCACGACCGAGAAATTACTGCCATAAAGCGGCAGCAACCCGAGGATCACCAAACCAAACGCCACCAGCAAACGGACACGTTGACCTGCGGGCTTGATGGGGCGTTCGGGTTCACCGACTTGGCCATGTTCGCCTGCGATTTCCTCTTTGCCCAGCAGGCCAAAGGGGCGGAACATAAGCACGACGATCATCACAAGGAACATCAGAACAAGTGTGGATTGCGGCGCATAGGTGACGCCAAACACGTTAAGTACGGAAATGATGACCGCAGCCAGATAGGCACCCGGCAATGACCCCATGCCGCCAATGACAACGACAACAAAGACAGCGCCCAGAATGGTGAAATCCATCAGCAGATCGGCACCGCCCTTGGGCAGTTGCAGCGCACCGCCAAGACCCGCCAAGGCACAACCCAGAAAGAAGACGCCGGTGAACAGCCATGCCTGATTGACGCCAAGTGCGCTGACCATTTCGCGGTCCTGCGTCGCCGCACGGACCAGAACGCCGACACGGGTGCGGGTGATCAGATACCAAAGCGCAAGGGCGACGAATGGCGTAATGATGATCAGCGCGATGTCATATTGTGGCACCGGTTCGCCCATAATCCGGATCACCCCCTTGAGGCCCGGGGCACGCGGCCCCAGCAAATCTTGGGGTCCCCAGATCATCAGGGCAAGGTCTTGGATCACCAAGATCACCCCGAAGGTTGCGACCAGTTGGAACAGTTCAGGCGCGCTATAGACAGGGCGCAGCACGCAGACTTCGACGATGACACCAATCAGGCCGACAATCAGACCCGCAAGCAAAATAGCGCCCCAAAATCCGACAACACCGGGGAGAACCTGCATCAGGGAATAGCCGACATAGGCCCCCAGCATATAAAAAGACCCGTGGGCAAAGTTTACGATACGGGTCACACCAAAGATCAGCGACAAGCCAGACGCGACCATGAAAAGCGCACCAGCATTGGCAAGCCCAGTCAGAATCTGTGCGATAAAAAGGCCCATCAGCCAACCTCATAAATTTTGGGAAAAGACGATGCTCCGGAAGGCGACCCTTCCGGAGCGGCACCGCTGTTTAGTCAGCCGGGCGCAGTTTCGAGACTTCTTCGTCGGATGGCAGATAGTTGGCACCATCCATGTACGTCCAATCGGTCATCACGCCTGCACCGTCCCTGAGTGCGGTCGTACCGACAAAGGCACCCAAGGTTGCTTGGTTATCGATTTCGCGGAAGGTGATATCGCCCACGGGTGTGGTCACGTCCAGCCCTTCGAACGCCATGCGGATTGCATCGCTTTCGGTAGATCCCGCTTTGTGGATCGCTGCGGCAACTGTTTCAGCCGTCATATAGCCCACAAGAGACCCCAGTTTCGGCGTTTCATTGAAGCGTGCCTGATAGGCATCGACGAACACCTTGTTGTCGCCATCCGCTTCGGTGAAGTCATACCAAGGATAGCCCGTCACGATCCAACCCTCAGGCGCTTCATCTGCCAGCGGTTCAAGGTATTCCGGTTCGCCTGACAGCAGGCCGTAAACCGTGCGACCATCAAACAGACCGCGTGTGTTCCCTTCGCGGACAAATTTGGCCAGATCCGGGCCGAATGTCACGTTATAGATCGCGTCGGGTTTGGACCGTTCCAGCGCCTGCACCTCGGCACCGGCGTCGATCTTGAACAGGGCGGGCCACTGTTCGCCGACGAATTCAACGCCCGGCTTCAGCTGGGTCAGCACTTCCTTGAACGCGGCAACCGCGTCTTTGCCATAGGCATAGTTGGGCGCGATGGTGGCGTATTTCATCGCGTCAGTTTTGGCCGCCTGTTCAGCCAGCATTGCGGCTTGCATATAGGTCGAGGTGCGCAGACGGAACGTCCACGGATTGCCCTGCGACCACGTCAACGCATCAGCAAGTGGTTCAGAGGCCAGATAAACCCACTCCTTTTCCGCCGCGACGGACGAGATTGCCAAACCCACGTTCGACAGGATCGTACCGGTCAGCATCACAGTGCCTTCGCTGGTCATCAGTTCTTCGGCAATTTTGATCGCCTCGCCGGGGTCGCCCTGGTCGTCGCGGAATACGAACTCAAGCGGACGGCCCAACACACCGCCAGCGCCGTTGATCTCTTCCAGCCGGAGTTCGATGCCCTTCTTGTAAGGCTCTGCAAAGGCGGCCATGCGTTTGTAGTGGTTGATCTCGCCAACCTTGATCGGCTCGCCCGATTGGGCAAACGCGGCAAGGCCCGTCATGCTTAGGGCGGCGGCCCCTGCTAGGGTTTTCAGGAATGTGTTTCTGTTCATTTTGGTGTCCTCTCTGTTGTAGGTGCCGTCTTTTGCGGCGTTATTTATGGTCAGTCGTGCTGGACAAAGACCGGTGACACGGGTTCGCCCAGATCATCGGTCGCTTCGGCCTCAATCCGGTCGCGGATGCGCTTGCGGTAGACATTGGGCCCCTTGTCGATGGCAATGCGGATCGGCTTGCGTTTTTGCGGCCGCTGTTCTTCCTCGTGGATCGCTTCAAGTATCGACTTGTCCTCGGCAAAGGCGACGCGGAACATCGCGTCCATCTGTTCAGATGCGGCATCATCGCCAAGGGCCGTGTTCCGCAGATGCATCCAGTGGTCGATCGTATAATCCTCGGTCACAGGCGTGACGAAATGCAGCGCAAAGATACGCACACCTTTGTTGCGTTCTTCTTCGGGAAGTTCAAGCGCAGCATCGGCTGATCTGAAATCGATCACCGCCGTGGAAGGCAGGTGAAGGTAGTAATAATGCCAGCGGTCGACATTGCCGTCGAAGCCGCCAAATTGCTTGAAAAAGCCGATCGGTTCAGCATCCCTGATCCAGCGCCATGCGACGATGGCTTCGTCCGCTGTTTTCACATGCACCGGCACGTTTTCAGACGCAGCATTGCCCAGCGTGGTTGGATGCACAAAACTGACATGCGCAGGATCAACCAAGTTTTCCGCGACATTCAGATAATTCGCCTTGATGTGCAGCTTGTCGCCGTGGTGCAGGTGCCAGCCATCCTCCGACAGTTCGGGCATGTCAAAAGCCAAAGCGGTGTCGGCCTTTTCGGCGTCCCCCATCCAGATGAAGACAATTCCATGACGCTCAAGCACCGGGAAACTGTCGACATAGGCGCTGGTGGGCAGGTTCGACTGGCCCGGCACGCGCACACATTGCCCGCCCGCGTCAAAGGTCATGCCGTGATAGCCGCATTGAATGGTATCACCGATGCGCTTACCCTTGGACAAGGGCAGCAACCGGTGCGGGCAGCGATCCTCCAAGGCAGCAAGCTGACCATCGCTGCACCGGAACACCACGATATTCTGGGCAAGCAGGGTTAAAGGCACCAGGTCGTCGCCAAAGTCCGTTGACCACCCTGCGACGTACCATGCGTTTCTGACAAAGGACAAAGCATTACTCCTTGTGTTTACACCTCACATGAAGGACCAAAAACTTGTTAGCTGTCAAACAATATTTTTGATCTGATATCATGTAGACCCCAGATAAAATCCATGGGATGATAATGCATAAGAAATACGCAGAAGCACCAAGATACTGGACATCACTTTGGCCGAAACGGCAAATTCACCGCGCCGCGCGGCACCACCCTATCAGCTGGAAGACCAGGTCGGTTTCAAGCTGCGCCTTGCGAACCAGCGCCACCTTGAGATCTTCAACAAGAGGATGCCTGACATCACGCCGACGCAATTCGCCGTGCTGGCCAAGCTGCGCGACGAAGTCTGTATCAGCCAGAACCAGCTTGGTCGTCTGGTCGGCATGGACGCGGCGACGACAAAGGGCGTGGTGGACAGATTGCGCAAGAAGGGTCTGGTGCAAAGTACCCCATCAGCGACCGACATGCGGCGCCTCGAAATTTCGCTGACGGAAACGGGCAAGGAGTTCTCGGCCGAGGCCATCACAGTCGCCCATGCCATTTCCGCCGAGACTGTCAGCAACCTGACCCCCCGCGAGGTTGACCGGCTGCTGACGTTGCTTGATAAACTTTAGGGCCTAACGCAGGCCATCTTTGCCGATCGCTTCCGCGTGGGTCAGTCCGCCGACCCGTGGCAAGGGCCGCCCGCTGTCGGTGACGGCGACGGCGACCAGAATCTCACCGGCGCGGGGTGCGTCGTTCAGGCTGACCTCGATCCCGTCGAAATGGCTGCGCACATAGGCGGCATCCTTGTGGCCCAGCGGCACGTCCAGCACCTGCCCGGGCCCGCCCATCTTTTTCGATGACGGCACCAATGCGGCCCCCTTTTCGACGGCAACCCGCAACGGCGCGCCCAGCTTGGGGTGCAGAATGGCGGCGGCATGTTCCAGTTCTCCGCCCTCGCCGACCATGGCGGCCTTGCCATAGCTTTCCGCCTGCGCGGGTGTGATCCCAAGGGCAGCTACGCATTTATCGCCCAGCAGTCCCCCCAGTTCTGCGCCGATGTCCATCAGGGGCGTCAGATCCTCGGTATAAGACCCTGCAAAAGGGTTTTTGATCACTGCAACGGCAACTGCCTTGCGCGTGGCGGGCGAAATGGCTTGACCCATTTCGCGGTGGGTTTCTTCGATCCAGACTGCAATCTTGCGAATATCGGCGCTCATCTCAGGCCATCCTCCCCTTTGATATCCTTGGCATCCAGGCCCCCTGCCCGGTTGTGGATCCGCGACCCTGTGGTCATGACGAGGATCACCGCCATTTCATTTGCGCGGGGGCTGTCGTTCAGACCGACTTCGATCGAATCGAAATGGCTGCGCACATAGGACGCGTTGGCATGCGTGACCGGCACATCAAGGCGCACACCGGCGGTGCCGACCTTCTTGCTTGAGGGGACGATTGCCTTGGCCCCGCCCAACACATCGCGCATCGCATAGCCGCCCGGCGCATGCCAAAGCGCACCATGCTCCAACTCTCCGCCTACGCCGACGATAGACCCTTTGCCGTAGCCTTCGATCTGCTCTGCCTCGACCTCGAGTGCGGCAAGCAGCTTTTGTGCCATTGTCAGGCCCAACGGTTTGAGGTCTTCCATGAAGGGCTGGATGTCTTCGACATAAGACCCTGCATAGGGGTTTTCGATCACGGCCATCACATATCCGCGTTTCAACGGCGTGTTGGCACGGGGGCCGCCTTCGTGAAAGATCTCCTCGATACTGGTGACCATCTTGCGGATTATGACGTCAGGCATGGGTAGGGGTCTTTCTGTATGTGTTTCATTTCTTCGGGCAGTCCAAGCGTTCGGCTTTGCCCCTGTAAAAACAGCGCGGCCCCGTCGATCAGGGCGGCATCGCGCAGTGCATTGGCGGCAGTTTCACCGTGTTGAAGCGCCTGCGCAACATCTGTTTGGGACAAGGTGCCGACATGGATGACAACCGGGGCTGTACCCAGATCGCTATCGTCCCGCAGGCTGTTGGCAGGGGCACGTTTGATGGCGGGGTGATCGGACAGATTGACAGCATTGCCCAGATTGGTTGCCGCCGCATCGGCCATGGAAGCAGTGCGCGCCAAGACCGTCACCGCATCGGCAATCCCAAGGCTTTGGCTGCGGCCACGCTGGCCACTGGTGGCGATTCCACGGATGGGGTCGGCGCTGGTGATTTCGACAGTACCAAGGCTGTGCCCGTCCGGCGCGGCAACGGCGATTTTGAACGCCGCCTCATTGGTCAGATGAAGCGCGATGTCGCCGCCATTGTTCACATAGGCACGGGTCAGATCCGTGGCATCGACCATGGCTGCCAGAACCTCTTCGGCAACGGCACCCGCGACGCAGATCATCGGCGTGGTCAGCCCGTCGGCATGTGGCAGGGCTGCGCGGTACATCCGGCGTGCGATTTTGCCCCGCGGTTTGGTACCAACAGGCTGGCGCAGCAACGGCAATTCGGCCATCAACTCGGTCAAAACAGTTTCGAACCTGTGATATGCCGCCCGAAAAGCCGCATCGCGCGCGCCGTTTGCCCCGATGATCAGGTCAATCGGCCCGTGCGACAGGTGCAGCCTGTCGCCGGACAAAAGGGCCGCTTGGGCGTTCATTTATCTCTCTTTGACCAGCCGTAGTTTTCTCGGTCGTTCGGGTCGGATTGCAAGGCCAGTTGCGCCACACGGCGTACGTCCTGGGTGACAACCTCTGCAACCGGCTGGATATGTTCCATGTGCCCGCCAAGCGTGCCGTAGTCTTCGCGCCGCAGGGTGAATTCAATCGGCGCGACAAGCGCAGGCGTCGGCACATAGCCGAAGGAATTCGTCGGCATGTCCATCACATCCACCATCACCGTGATGCCACCACCGGGCCAGACATAGGCTTCTGCCCCGCCGCAAGACACATGGGTCAGGGATTCCTTGACCGACCTTGTCAGGCGCACCGGATTCTCTGTGACCCCCGCGCGCAAGCTGCCGCCCGCACCGCCCATGAACAGCACCGAACACAACGACGGTTCGCAATTCTCCGCGATCCGTTCGGCGACGACCAGCAGTTCCGGCGTGATGTCGGCGGGCTGCGGTTCAAGATCGTCATCAAGGATGAAATACGCCCATTGTTCGCCGGTGGTCGAGATCATCAACAACCGCAGCCCGGGCCAGGCGCGCTTGGGGTCGGCGGGGCGTAAAATAGTGAGTGGGTCTTCGACATCGGTGCCACCCCACCCGGTGCCGGGGTCTGCCACCTGGAAATATCGTCCTGGGGTCGAACGGCGCCCGTTGATGCGGATACCGGACGGGGTCATGTCCAGCCCCTTGCCCGCCTCGTGTTCGCTGAGGACGCCGGTGATGTGATCGTCAACGACAACGACTTCGTCCACATGGCCGTGCCACTGTTTTGCAAACATCCCGATGGTCGCGGAGCCACAGCCGACGCGCATCAGCTTTTCGGGGGTGCCATTGATGATGGGGGCTTTGCCCGCCTCGACGACCATCGTCACGCCACCGTCGATCATCATTTCGACCGCCTCGCGATTGCACAGACGCAGCAGCGCATCGCAGGTCACACGGCCTTCCTTTTTGGACCCGCCCGTCAGGTGTTCGACACCGCCCAGGGACAGCATCTTGGAGCCGTATTCAGAGGTCATCACATGGCCGATTGCTTCACCATCCACCCGCACGACCGCGCGCTCGTCCCCGATGTGGCGGTCGGTGTCGATCTTTACCTTGACCCCGCAGTACGAGAATATGCCCTCGGTCACGACGGTGACCATGTCGACGCCCTCGACCTCTTGGCTGACAATGAACGGTGCCGGTTTGTAGTCGGGATAGGTCGTGCCCGCCCCAACGGCGGTCACAAAATCACGCCCGCCTTGAATGACGTCTCCGTCCCAATCCTGAGCATTGTTACCCTGGTCCAGAAACGCCACGGCCTTGGCACCGGACTGGATCACCGTCAGCGGATCAAGCCGGACCAATTCGCCCGCGTGGTTGGCATAGCGGTCACAGGCACCGGATTTGCCATCGGCGATGAAACACATCACGGGGCATGCATCGCAGCGGATTTTTTCGGGCTTTGGGTCGCGCAGATCATCAAGCATGTCCGGCCTCCTTCAGGGCTGCGCGCAGGCGCGTGGGGGTTGCAGGCGCATGGGTGACCTTTGCGCCGGTTGCGTGATAGATCGCGTTAAAGATCGCAGGGGCCGTTGGGATCAGGACATGTTCGCCAAGGCCCTTGGCACCGTAGGGGCCGTGGGCATCCGCCACCTCAAGGATCAGGGTCTCGATCGGGGGAATATCGCCAATCGTGGGGATCAGATAGTCATGCAGGTTCTCGGTGCGACCGGGGATATATTCCTCCATCAAGGCCATGCCCAAGCCTTGGGCGATGCCGCCCTGCACCTGGCCTTCGACCAGCAGCGGGTTGATCGCGCGGCCCACATCATGTGCAGCGACAAAGCGCAGGGGTTTGCACAGCCCAAGGGCGATGTCGACCTCAACCACCACAAGATGCGCGGCATAGCCGAATTGCGCATAGGGGATGCCCTGCCCGTTTTCATCCAGCGGTTTGATTGGCGGGTCATAGGTTTCCTGCGCCATCAGCACATAGCCTTCGGTGTTCGCATCAAGCCGCGACAGATCAAGGGCTTGCGTGCGGCCTGCTTCGGTCACGATCACCTGCCCGCTTTCCAACGTGATCCTCGCGTCGGGCCCGGCATTCGCTTGCCGCAAAATTTCGCTGCGCAGGGTCTCGCCCGCTTTCAGGGCGGCATTGCCTGACACGAAGGTCTGGCGCGAGGCGGATGTTTTGCCAGCATCCGGCGTGATGTCGGTGTCGGCACCCAGCAAGATCAGCCCGTCGATGGACACGCCAAGCGCCTTGGCGAATATCTGCGGAATGACTGTGTTAGAGCCTTGTCCGATGTCCATGGCACCTTGATGCAGAACGACGGTCCCATCCGCGCGCAAGCCCGCCTTGATGGTCGACGGGTTTGGCAGCGACGTGTTTCCACAGCCGTACCAAGCGCTGGCAATGCCGACACCGCGTTTGTGGGTCCTGCTGGTTGTATTGAATGCGGCGCAGTCGGTTTTGGCGGCTTCCCATGCGGGTTGAAGCGCCTCAAGGCAGGCTTTGATGCCGACGCCTTGGTCAAACACCTGACCGCAGACGGTGGGCACCCCGTCGGTCAGCGCATTTTTCAGGCGAAACGCAAGCGGATCCATTCCCAGCTTTTCGGCCAGCAGATCAAAGGCGGTTTCCTGTGCGATCGCTGATTGGGGTACGCCGAAACCGCGAAAGGCACCGGCGGGCGGGCAATGGGTATGCACGGCACGGCTGCGCGCGCGGTAATCGGGGATACGATACGGACCAGAGGCATGCACCGGCACGCGGTTCGCCACCGTAGGGCCCCAACTTGCATAGGCCCCGGTGTTGAAATCACCGTCAAAGCTGAGCCCGGACAACGTGCCGTCGGATTTGGCACCGATCCTGATGCTGATCTGTGCGGGGTGGCGTTTGGTCGTAGATTGCATCGTCTCGTTGCGGGCATAGGTCATGCGGACGGGTTTGCCGGTTTTCAGGGTGGCCAGCGCGATGAAGGGTTGCAAGGACACGTCGATTTTCGACCCGAACCCGCCACCGACTGCTGTCGGGACGATACGGATATCCGCCATCGGCATGTTCAGCACGGAGGCCAGCGTTTCGCGATCCATTCCGGGGGCCTGCGTACAGGCGTGGACATGCAGGCGGCCCCCGACCATCTCGGCAAAGCCCGCCTCCGGTTCGATATAGCCGTGTTCGACAAAGCTTGTTTTATACGTCGCCTCGACCATCGCATCAGCCGCATCAAGCGCTGCGTCGGCATCGCCGCATTTCACAAAACCACCGCACATGATGTTGCCCTTGCGGTCGTCAAACAGCAGCGGCGCGTCGTGCGTGATAGCATCGTCAATGTCGGACAGCGTGATTTGCGAGGTCCATTCGACGGGAAAACTGCCAAGGTCCAGCGCGGCCATGACGTCGGCGTCCCCGACAACGCAGGCAACGGCCTCGCCTCGGAAACGGATATGACTGACGGCGAAGACCGGTTGATCAATAAACCCCGGAATGACGCCGAAAGCATTCAGTCCGGGGACGTCTTTTGCGGTCAATACAGTCTCTATCCCAGGATGTTGAGCCTGCCACGCGGCAATATCGCCAAAGGTAAAGCTGGCCGAGGGATAGGGCGACCGGATCACGCGGGCAACCAGCGCACCGGCGGGGGCGACATCATCTCCGAATTTTTCTGAGCCGTCCACCTTGGGCAGCCCGTCGAACCGGCGCGCGCTATGGCCGAGTTCGGTCGGGGCCTTGACCATTTGATCGGCGGCATGGGCACCAACGACAGCGTCAATGATCTTGCGATAGCCCGTGCAGCGGCACAAAACGCCGCCAAGCGCATCTTGAACCTGCGCATCGGTGGGCTGTGGCTCTGCGCGCAGCAGGGCAACGGCAGATACCATCATCCCCGGCGTGCAAATCCCGCATTGGGCCGCCTGATGGTGCTGAAAGCTTTCCATGAGCGCCTGCGCGTCCGGGTCAGCCTTGACCAGTCCGGCCAGTGTTTCAACCTTGCGACCCGTCGCCTGTTGTGTGGCCATCAGGCAGGCGCAAACAGGCGCACCATCGACCAGTACGGTACAGGCCCCGCAATCGCCCGCATTGCAGCCGATCTTGACGTCCTTGCGGTCCAGCCTTTCCCGCAGAGAATGGGACAGACGTTCGCCCGGTGCAGGATCGACCTGCACAATCGTACCGTTCAGGGTAAACGAAGTGATGGCAGTGGCGGCGGATTTGTCCATCAGGCGGCTCCTTCCAAGGCTTGGGCGATTGCGCGGCGGATCACATGCGATGCGGCTGTCTGACGGTAATCGGCGCTGGCGCGTACGTCCGAAATGGGGGTCAGACCAAGGATCAGATCATCGGTCACGACATCGGGCAGATCGGTCACGGGCAGGCCGCGCAAGGCGTCCTCGAGGGCGGTCATCCGCTGTGCGACCGGCGATGCGGCACCGATGCCGATCCGAATGTCAGAGACCAAACCGGCCTCGATCGTAACCAGCACCGCCACCATACAAATCGAGATCACCAGATATTTCCGCGCACCCAGTTTGACAAAGCTGCCTTTGCTCTCCGCTGGCAGGTCGGGAATGTGGATCGCAGTCAGGATTTCATGCGCCGCGCGGTCGGTCTTGCGGACCCCTTGGAGAAACGCAGAAATCGGCATCTGGCGCGTGCCGTCTGTCGAAGACAACTCAACCGTCGCATTTAGGGTCAGAAGCGGCGGCACCCCGTCGGCGGCGGGTGACGCATTGCACAGGTTGCCAGCGATCGTGCCGGTGTTCTGGATCTGCACCGACCCGACCTCGCGGGCAGCCAGCTTTAGCCCGTCAAACGCGGCTGGCAGATCGGCCTTGATGATGTCTGTCCAGGTTGTTGCGGCACCGATCCGCCACCCCTTGTCGGTTCTTGACACGCCGCGCAGCTCTGCCAGCCGCGATATGTCGATCAACGTGCCGTCAAAATGGTGATCCCCCTGGGCAGGAAACCAATCGGTCCCGCCTGCAATAACGGACGCGGGTCCGGCAGCCAGAGCGTACAACGCATCCTCAAGCGTGGTGGCGGTGATGTAGCTCATGGAATGCGTGCTCCTGTCCGGGTGAGAACTTGTTGGTATGCTAATAGAAATTCGATGGCGCGGATTCTGTCAAATCAATTCGCGCAGCCGCTAGCCGACAAAAGCCTTTTCGACCACAAAAGTGGCGGGGCGGTTGTTGGCCCCCTCCTCAAGACCAAAGCCTTCGAGCGCCAGTTTCGTATCGGCCAGCATCTCCATCGACCCGCAGATCATGCCCCGATCGGTTTCGGGGTTGATCGGGGGCACACCCAGATCGTCAAAGATCTTGCCCGAGGCCATCAGATCAGTCTGCCGCCCCATGCGCGGCCAGTCTTCGCGGGTCAGGGTATCGTACAGGGTCAGCCGCTGTGCAAATTCTCCGATTAACGGGTCCGCCTTCAGGCTTTCGACAAGCGCGCGTGAATACGTCAGCTCCCCTGCGGTGCGGCAGGTATGGCACAGGATCAGGTCATCGAATTTGTCGTATGTTTCCGGGTCGCGGATGATTGACGCAAAGGGGGCGACCCCCGTGCCTGTGGCGAACATCCACAACCGTTTGCCGGGCAGCAAGGCGTCATTGACCAATGTCCCTGTCGGCTTGCGCCGCATCAGCACTGTATCTCCGACCTGAAGCTTTTGCAGGTGGCTGGTCAGGGGACCATCTGGAACCTTGATCGAATAGAACTCGACCTCTTCGTCCCAAGAGGGCGAAGCGATGGAATAGGCCCTGAACACGGGCTTTTCAGCGTTCGGCAGGCCGATCATTACGAATTCACCGGACCGAAAGCGAAAGCTGTGAGGTCGCGTGATGCGAAACCGGAACAGGCTGTCCGTGTAATGCTGCACCTGCGTCACGGTCTGCGCGAACACGCCCGCGGGGATTGGAAAGGGGGTGTCGAGTGTTTCTGCGCTGTCCATGGATCATTCCTTTTTCGCTGCTTGACATATTGTTTGTACACAAACGAAATACTGTCAAGCATTTCATCTTGCTTGGTTTGATTTTTCTGTTAGCGTTCAAATGAAACCAAGATGCTTGAAAGGCAACGACATGTCAGACACCCCCGCAAAGCTTGTGATCCGCAACATTGGCATGATCCTGTCTGGCAAGATGGAAGAGCCCATTTTCGACGGTGATTGCCTGATCGCGATTGACGGCAAGATCACAGAATGGGGCAAGGAA
The DNA here is from genome assembly GCF_000156335.1 of Roseobacter sp. GAI101. Classification (GTDB taxonomy): domain Bacteria; phylum Pseudomonadota; class Alphaproteobacteria; order Rhodobacterales; family Rhodobacteraceae; genus Sulfitobacter. The sequence continues at coordinate 40,254 of NZ_DS999214.1, read as the reverse complement.
AAGGACATGGACTGCGAGGGTGCGACCACGCTGATCGATGCCCATGGCGCGACCCTCGCCCCCGGTCTGATCGACAGTCACGTGCATCCGGTGGTTGGCGACTATACCCCGCGCCAGCAGCAATTGGGCTGGATCGATTCGACCCTGCATGGCGGTGTGACGACGCTGATTTCGGCGGGCGAGGTGCACATGCCCGGGCGCCCCAACGATCCGGTTGGCACCGTCGCGATGGCGATTGCCGCACAGCGCTGGTACGAAAACTTCCGCCCTTCCGGGGTCAAGGTGCATGCGGGGGCACCCCTGCTGCAACAAGGGCTGGAAGAACATCATTTCCGCCAGATGGGCGAAGCTGGTGTCACGCTGATCGGCGAGGTCGGCCTTGGCACGGTGAAAGACGGCAAAACTGCGAACGAGATGGTCGGCTGGGCGCGCAAATACGGCATGCAAAGCACGATCCACACCGGCGGTCCGTCGATCCCCGGATCGGGCTTGATCGACGCGGACATGGTGCTGGAAACCGGCACCGACGTGGTCGGCCACATTAACGGCGGGCACACCGCCCTGCCCGACGACCAGATCATCTGCATCTGCGAGGGCTGTAAAGCCGCGCTCGAGATCGTGCATAACGGCAATGAACGCGCCGCTTTGCTGACGCTGAACACCGCGCGTGAACTGGGCAAGCTGGACCAGCTGATCTTGGGGACGGACGGGCCTGCAGGCTCCGGGGTGCAACCGCTCGGCATCATGCGGATGGTGGCGCTGCTGTCATCGCTGGGCGATATCTCCGCCGAGGTTGCCTTTTGCTTTGCCACCGGCAACACCGCGCGGCAGCGCAAGCTGGACACCGGATTGATCGAAGCCGGGAAATGCGCCGACTTTGTGATCATGGATCAAGCACAGCACGCGCCGGGCAAGAACCTGCTGGAATCGGTGCAACTGGGCAACCTGCCGGGTGTCGGCATGACTGTGATCGACGGTGTCGTGCGCAGCCAGCGCAGCCGGAATACGCCACCGGCCACACGCCTGCCCGAGTTGGTGAAGGGAATTGTAGGGGCGTAAGCGCCCCTAGCTTGCCCCAAGCAACCGCATCGCGTTTTCCTTGAGGATCAGCGGCCGGACGTCGTCCTTGATCGCGATCTTCTCGAAATCGGCCAACCAGCGTTCGGGAGTGATCATCGGCCAGTCCGACCCGAACAGCATCTTTTTCTTCAGGATCGAATTGGCATAGCGCACAAGAATTTCAGGGAAGTATTTCGGGGACCAGCCGGACAGGTCGATATAGACGTTCGGCTTGTGCTGTGCGACCGAAAGCGCTTCTTCCTGCCAGGGAAAGCTGGGGTGCGCGAGGATGATTTTCAGGTCGGGGAAGTCGACAGCGACATCGTCCATATACATCGGATTTGAATATTTCAGACGCATGCCATTGCCGCCGGGCATGCCGGACCCGACACCGGTTTGACCGGTGTGGAACAAGGCGATCCCGCCTTCTTCTTCAATGGCTTCGTAAAGCGGATAGGCGATGCGGTCATTGGGGTAAAACCCCTGCATCGTGGGGTGGAACTTGAACCCCTTGATGCCGAAATCCTTGATCAGACGCCGCGCCTCGCGCACACCCATCTTGCCCTTCCACGGATCAATCGACGCAAACGGGATCAGCACATCGTCATTCTCTGCGGCGATGGCAGCGACTTCTTCGTTCTTATAGCGGCGGTATCCGGTCTCGCGCTCTGCATCGACGGGAAAGATCACGGCTGCAATATTCTGTTCGCGGTAATGCGCAGCTGTTTCTTGAATCGTCGGGGGATGCTTCCACGGCGCACCGAAATAGCTGGCCATCGTTGATTGCAGATCATCATATCCGTCATCCGAATGGCATCCGCAGGGTTCTTCGGCATGAGTGTGAAAATCAATGGCGCGAATTTTATCAAAGTCGATCATTGCAGCCTCTCCCGTGGGCAAAGTTTGCGCAAGTCTGGAACAAATCATATTGCTATTCAATAGAACAATTGTTCTATTCATCTAAATTGCACCTTCAAGGATTTTGCCGTCATGACCTCAGCCGTTGCCAACCCGGATGTTTTGAACATTGACCTGCAAGGGGATATTGCGGTTCTCACCATGACCCGCCCCGACAAACGCAACGCGATGAGCGACGGACTGCTTGGCGCGCTCAAGGCGTTCTTCATGGACCCGCCCAAGGAAGCCCGCGCTGTCGTGCTGACGGGAACTGCCGGGCACTACTGTTCCGGTCTGGACCTGAGCGAACATGTCAAACGCTCGACCGAGGAAACACTGTACCATTCGCGCAACTGGCATGGTGTGATGGATATGATCCAGTTCGGCGGTTTGCCGGTGGTATCCGCGATCTTTGGCGCGGCGATCGGTGGCGGGCTTGAACTGGCGACGTCGACCCATGTGCGGATTGCCGAGCCGTCCACGATCTTTCAGCTCCCCGAAGGGCGGCGCGGCATCTTTGTCGGCGGTGGTGCAACTGTGCGTGTGGGCCGTATCCTTGGGGCCGACCGGATGACCGAAATGATGCTGACAGGCCGCAAGTTCAACGCCGAAGAAGGCGTGCAGCTTGGCTTGGCACATTATGCCGTGGGCGAAGGGGAATCGCTGGCGATGGCAATGGATCTGGCGGGCAAGATCGCGCGCAACGCGCCGATGTCGAATTACATGATGATCAACTCGATCAGCCGGATTGAAGACATGTCCAAGGCCGATGGTCTTTATGTCGAAAGCCTGAGCGCTGCCGTGTCGCAGTCGGGTCCGGATGCCGACGAAGGCCTGCGCGCGTTTCTTGAAAAGCGCGCACCAAAATTTCGCTAGTAAATTACCAAGATGCCGCGCAACCTGCGGTATCATACAAGCAGCACAAAGCTGCATCATCAACTCTGGGAGGAAACGATGAATAGACGTTCTTTGATAAAAGCGGTGGCGGCGGGTGTTGTCGCAAGCGGGATGTTTGCAGGTACGACGGCATCGGCTGAAACAACGACACTGCGCCTGCACCAGTTCTTGCCACCTGTTGCCACTGTGCCAAAGCACATCCTCAAGCCATGGGCCGAACGGGTCGAAGCGGCGTCGAACGGAAGCCTCAAGATCGAACATTTCGATGGCATGGCGCTTGGTGGCCGTCCACCGGAACTGATCGACCAGGCCATTGACGGCGTGGTGGATATGTCGATGACCGTCGTTGGCTACACGCCCGGCCGCTATCCCAAGACCGAAGTGTTCGAACTGCCCTTCATGATGACTGATCCGGTTGCCACATCGAAAGCGTTTTGGCAGCTGGTAGAGGATGACTTGCAGGCTGGTGAATACAAAGACCTCAAGGTTCTGGGCGCATGGGTGCATGGCCCCGGTGTGATCCACACCAAGGAACCTGTCACCAAGCTTGAAGACCTTGCGGGCAAGAAACTGCGCGGCCCGACACGGGTGATCAACGACATGCTGTCCGAACTGGGCGCGACCCCCGTCGGTCTTCCCCTGCCCGGCATCCCCGAAGCGCTGTCCAAAGGCGTGGTCGAAGGAACCGTGATCCCATGGGAAGTCACCCCGTCGATCCGTCTGGCCGAACTGGTAAGCAACCACACCGAGTTCACCGGACCAGAGGCGCTTTATACCGCGACAATCGTTTTGGTCATGAACAAGGATAAATACGAATCCCTGACGGATGAGCAGAAAGCAGCAATCGATCAGGAATCCGGTGCGGCGCTCAGCGAATTCGCGGCGCAGGTGATGTTTGATTATGATGCCCCCGGCCGCGAAATTGCGGTCAAGAACGGCAACAACATCATTGAACTGGACGCCACCGAAGTCGCCCGTTTCAAAGAGGCAGCGCAGCCCGTGATCCAGCGTTGGGTGGCCGAAGCCGAAGGTAAAGGCTTTGACGGTCAGGCCCTGATCGACCAGGCCAAGGCGCTGATCAAATCCAAGTCCGACATGTAAAGAATTGTCGAGGCGGCCTGTTTCAGGTCGCCTCGAACACCCCGTCCCCGCCGTCATATATCGCTTGCAGCAATTCAGGCCGGTTGCGCATGACGGCGCGCTGGTTGATTGACCCTTTGTCGGTCACTTCGCCCTTATCCAGGCTGGGCGCGTCCATCATCACCAACATCCGTTTGATTTTAGTTGCTGACCCCGTGGCGGTCGCTGCAAGGCTGTTCAGGCGGGCCTGCAAAGCGGCCTGAATCTCGGGGTCCTGCATCAGTACGGCCAAACTATCCCCCGGTGCCATCTTTTGCAGTTCCTCCACGTCGGCCAAGACAATTGCGCCCAGAAATGGCTGATCCTCGCCGACGATCACCGCGTCCCGCAGCAATCCGTTGAAGTGATCGACCAGCTTGGCCCGCAATGCGCCGACGGCCACCCATGTCCCTGTGCGCAGCTTGAAGTTCTCTGCCGTGCGCCCATCGAAAAAGAACCCCTTGGTCAGATCATCAGGGTCAGCGGGACGCAGAGCATCGCCAAGGATATAGAACCCTTCATCGTCCAGCGCATCGGCTGTCGCTTGCGCGGCCCCGAAATAGCCGGGCGTGATCGAGGGACTTTTCAGGCGCGCCTCAAGCTTGCCTTCGTTGGGCACAAGTTTCAGCGTTACGCCGCATGCAGGCACGCCGACATTGCCGGATTTAGGCTGGTGATCCGTGCCCATCAGCGCAAAGGGCCCCGTTTCGGTCGCCCCAAGCGCGGTGACCAAAAGCACCTCGCGCCCCGTGGCCTGCTTGGAAAGCGCCTTGAGCTGGTTCCATGTGTGCTGCGCCATCCCGGCACCTGCATACATCATCATGTCCATTCGGCTGAAAAACGTCTTGGCCAGATCGGCATCCGCTTCAAAGGCGCGCGCCAGCATTTCGTATCCCAACGGCACATTGAAATGCCAGGTGGGGCGGACATCGGCCAGATTGCGCAGCGACGTGGCAAAGCCCGCAGCGGTCGGCTTGCCCTCGTCGATGTAAAAGGTGCCGCCGTTATACAGCACCATGTTGAAAGTCTTGTTGCCACCGGCAGTATGGTTCCACGGAGCCCATTCACATACGATCGGGGGATGATCCGCCAGAAAACGAAAGCAGTCGGCGATCATGTCCTGATTGCTGGTCAGCATATGCTGCGTGTTGATGACCGCCTTGGGCGATCCGGTTGAACCTGAAGTGAACAGGTATTTCGCGACAGTCTCAGGCACCAGATTGGCAAAGGCTGCGTCGGCTATTTCCGAGCCCAATCCACTGCATAGGCTCTCAAATCCTACCTGCCCCTCGCCCGGATTTTGCGTCGCGATCACGGCCAGATCAGGTGTCGCAATCGCTGCAATCGCTTTGCCGAAGGCGGCACCGTCGGCCACAAAAACCGCGCCGGGTTTCAACAGCGCGGCGATATCGCGCAGCTTGCCATGATCGTCAGACACCAGCGAATAGGCGGTGGACAGCGGCGCATAAGGCACGCCGACATATTGCGCGGCCAGACCGATCAGCGCATGTTCGATGTCATTGCCAGACAGAACCAATAACGGTTTGTCCGGTCCCATCCCCAAGGACAGTAACCCTGCCCCGATCTGCCGGACCTGTGCCAAGACTTGTGCATATGTCATGGTGCGCCAGCCGCCCGAGCTGTCACGCTGGCCCAGATAGATCCGGTCCGGCGTCGTCTTGGCCCAATGGACCAACCTTTCCGGGATGCTTGTCGCCAGGACTTCAACCGCCCCCTTTTGCGCCATGATGATGGTGCCGTCTGGACGGTGTTCGATATCGAACTCGGGCTGCCAAAGCGCTGGACCGGCGGCGCTCATCTCGCTCAATTCCCGACGAGCTTTGACAAGATCACGTGCAGGCTCTCGCGTTCTGCGGCGCTTAGATTGGCAAAAATGCGGTTTTCATGGGCGACGATCGCAGCGCTGACCTTGTCATGCAGGTGTTCCCCCTTGAGGGTCGTGCGCAAGGCATAAGCGCGCCGGTCCGTCAAAGCGCGTTCACGGCGGATCAGGTCCAGATCCTCAAGTTCGTCCACGATCACCACCATGCCCGACCGTTCAATCGACAGGGCAGCGGCGACGTCGCTTTGGTTGATGTCGGGGTTCGCGCTGACGACCGACAGCACCGACATGCTACGTTGGCTCAGATTAAAGCCCAAGAGCAATTCGCGCAGGTCACGCTGGATGGTGACCCAGCTGCGCTTGATCAGGTAACCGGTGAAATCAGGCAGATTGCTTTTGCGGATCGCCAAGGACAGATCATCGCTGTGCAGCGTCGGGGTCGCAGGTGTTCGTTGCTTGGTCATGCCGGTCTCATCCCAGTCTTGGCTTTGTTCTGTTACCGAACATTATGGGGCATCCAATCCTTTTGGCAAGCAAAATGCACGGCCTTGCGCCCCGTGCTTTGATTGACGCAGTATCAAAGGCAAACAGCCAACCAGGAAAGCCTCATGTCAATTTTGCCGCCCCCCGCCCTGCGCCATGTCACAGATTTGACAGTCACTTTGGACCCGATCCGGCATATGAACACAGGCCGCGCAGGGATCCGGCGGATCATTCCCATTGTCGGGGGCACGGCGCAGGGGCCTGCGATCAACGGCAAGATTTTGAACGTCGGGGCCGACTGGCAGACGCAATTTGCCAGCGGACTGACCGAACTTGATACCCGCTACGCCATTGAAACCAATGACGGGGCCACGATCGAGATCCAGAACTACGGCTATCGCCACGGCCCCGCCGAGGTGCTGGATGCGTTGGTGCGCGGCGAAGAAGTACCCCACGACGCCTATTACATGCGCACCCATGCGCGGCTTGAAACTGGCGACGACCGCTATGCCTGGGTGAACCACACGCTTTTCGTCGGCCATGGCGCCCGTCTGAACGGGCTGGTGCAGATGTCGCTGTTCGCGATTGACTGACGCTTGCATGAATATCCCGAGGGTGACGAAACTATATCTTTCATTCTGTGGGTAATCATGGTCAATTTTCCGAAAAGGCCCCTGTCGCCCCGTGAAAACCTGTCAAATGTCAGCTTGCGGAACAATGTTCCGATCTGCGGTATTGGCAGCGCGAAATTTAACGCTTAGGCTGGGCCGTAAGAGTCGCGGACAATCGTGGAGGAGTGTCCGACCAAGGCTCACCAAGGGAGGAAACATATGGCCGAGGTATCGGAATTGCAGCCCATGTCAGGTATGCGCACGTGACTGCGATGACCCTGGAAGAGGCTATTCACCACACGACGCTGACCAATCCGACGTTCGAGGTGGCAGAGGCCGAAATTCGCGGCGTCACCTATCGGACGTTCAAGAACATTCCCGGCACGGTCGGCGCTTTGATGTTGGCGAGCCGCGAACAGCAAGGCAACGGTGCCGCTGAATTTCTGGTCTACCGCGATGAACGCTGGACCTATGATGAATTCTGCGCCGAGGTGCATCGCATTTCACATGCCCTTCGTGACGGGCTTGGCATCGGCAAAGGCGACCGCGTTGCCATCGCCATGCGCAACTATCCCGAATTGATGATGCTGACCTTGGCCATCGCATCTGTCGGTGCGGTGACTGTGTTCATCAACGGATGGTGGACCACCGAAGAACTTGATTATGCGCTGCAAGACAGCGGTGCCAAGACGATCTTTGCCGATGGGCCGCGCGTTGACCGGATGCTGCCGCTTGTCGATAGGCTGGGGCTGCGCATCGTCGGCGTGCGCGACGGTGAAGGCATGGTCGACCTTGGGCTGGACGCCTTGAAGGCGGACATGCCGGACACGCCTGTTGAGGGGATCGCGCTCGACACGGATGATGACTTCGCCGTCATGTATTCCTCGGGCAGCACGGGCAAGCCCAAGGGCGTCGTGCAGACCCACCGCAGTGCCGTCAGTGCCGTGTTCAGCTGGCTTATCCAGGCTGTCGCCGCCCCCTTGGTCAATCCGCCGCAACCCGGCGACCCCGAGGCACCGCGCCCTTCGGGGTTGATCGTGACGCCGCTGTTTCACGTCACGGCGACCCATCCGCTGTTTCTGCTTAGCCTGCCTGCGGGGGCCAAAATATCGCTGCTCCATAAGTGGGATGCCGAGGAAGCCGTGCGGGTGATCAACCGTGAAAAGGTCACGCGGTTTCTGGGGGTCCCGACGCAATCCGCCGATCTTTTGGAAGCCGCAAAGAGGATGGGTGAAACGCTGCCCACGCTCGCATGGCTTGGTGCAGGCGGGGCAAAGCGCCCCGCGGCCCAGGTCGCGCAGTTGCAAGGGCAGTTCCCTGCCGCTGAAATCGCGACCGGCTGGGGCATGACCGAGACCAATGCGCTTGGCATCGGGATGGTCGGCGAAGAATACAACAAGCGCCCGAATGCGGCCGGGAAACTGCACCCGCCGTTGCAGGATGTGCGGTTTCTGGATGACAACGGCAATGATGTACCCGTTGGCGAGTTGGGCGAAATCACCGTGAAAAGCCCTGCCAACATGCGCTGTTACCTCAACAAACCCGAGGCGACCGCCGAGACCATGCAAGACGGCTGGCTGCGCACCGGTGATTTGGGCGTAATCGACGCCGAAGGATTCATCACCATTCTGGACCGCAAGAAAAACATCATCATCCGGGGCGGTGAAAACATCGCCTGTCTGGATGTTGAAGGGGCCTTGCACACGCACCCCGACGTAATCGAAGCTTGCGCCTTTTCCGTCCCCGATGAACGGCTGGGAGAGATTGTTGGCGCGATGATCCAGACCCGCGATGGCAAGAAGCTGAGCCCCGAAGACATGGCGGCGCATCTGGACGGCCGCCTCGCAAAATTCAAAATGCCGCAACAATTGTGGTGCCAGGACGGGCCTTTGACCCGTGGTGCCACTGACAAGATTGACCGCCGTGCGATCCGCGCCGCGTGTCTGAACCTATAGGCCTCCGGGCCTTTGCTGAAAGGAAGACAGATGAACCACCCCTCAGACGAAGAAATCGGTGCCTATATCGGTGCAGCCGGAAAGGCAGCCTGGGAGGTTCCCGACCTGCCAGCCGATACCAAACTGCGCGAGATCAAATCGGTCGGCATCATCGGCGCAGGGACCATGGGCGGCGGCATCGCGATGAACTTTGCCACCGCGGGCATTCCGGTGACCATCGTTGAAACCACCCAAGAAGCGCTGGATCGCGGCCTCAAGGTCGTGCGCGGCAACTATCAGCGCAGCAGCGACAAGGGGCGTTTCCCGCAAGACGAGGTCGAGGCACGGATGGACCGTTTCAACGGCCAGCTAGAAATCGCTGCCCTTGCCGATTGCGATCTGGTGATCGAAGCCGTGTTCGAAAACATGGAACTGAAGCGCAAGATTTTCACCGAACTTGACCGTGTTATGAAGCCCGGGGCCATTCTGGCGACCAACACATCCGCGCTGAACATCGACGAAATCGCAGCAATGACCAAGCGGCCCGAGGACGTGATCGGCCTGCACTTCTTTTCACCCGCAAACGTGATGAAACTGCTCGAAATCGTGCGGGCCAAGCATACCGCCGATGACGTCGTCGCGACCTCGATGGACCTTGCGCAAAAGATCAACAAGATCGCCGTACTTGTCGGCGTCTGCCCCGGTTTCGTCGGCAACCGTATTCTTTTTGCGCGCCAGAAACAGGCAAACAAGCTGCTGCAACAAGGGCTGATGCCTTGGGATGTGGATGCCGCTTTGAACGCTTTTGGCTTCAAAATGGGCCCGTTCCAGATGTCCGACCTTGCCGGTCTGGATATTGGCTGGTCCAAAGGGGCCAAGACCGAAAACCCGATCCGTGATGCCTTGTGCGAAATGGACCGTCGCGGCCAAAAGACCAAAGCCGGGTTCTACGACTATGACGAAGCCCGCCGCCCGATCCCGTCGGATGTGGTGGCAGGTGTGATCAAGGACATCACCGGTGCCGAAGCCTCTACGATGTCGCCCGACGAGATCATCGAAACCTGCATCTATCCGATGATCAACGAAGCGGTCAAAATCCTTGAGGAAAACAAGGCACAGCGCCCGTCCGACATCGATGTGGTCTGGCTGAACGGCTATGGCTGGCCCGCCGACAAGGGCGGCCCGATGTTCTATGGCGATATGGTCGGCGCGCAGGCCGTGCTGGACGTGATGGAGCGTTTGGGCACCGAAGATCCCGAATTCGCCCCCGCGCAACTGCTGCGTGATCTGGCGAAAAACGGCGGCAAATTCACCGAGATTGATACCGGAGGGCTGAAAACATGAGCTATGAATTCATCAAGACCGAAAAAAAGGGTCATATCCTGATCGTCACCATGAACCGGCCCGAAGTCTACAACGCCGTTCATGCCGAAATGCACCAGGAGATGAGCGATTGCTGGGATGACTTCGCCGCAGACCAGGACCTGTGGGTCGCGGTGCTGACCGGTGCGGGCGACAAGGCGTTCACCGCGGGCAACGACCTCAAGGCGACAGCGTCCGGCGGGTCCAAGAAAACACTGGCCGCGACAGGGTTTGCGGGGTTGTCATCGCGCTTTGATCTGGAAAAGCCGATCATCGCCGCAGTGAACGGGTTTGCCATGGGGGGCGGGTTTGAAACCGCGTTGTCCTGCGACATCATCCTTGCATCCGAGCACGCGAAATTCGCCCTCCCCGAAGTCAAGGTCGGCTTTTTCGCCTCTGCCTCGGGTGTACAGCGTCTGTCGCGCTACATCGGGCGCCTTGCTGCGCAGGAACTGATGCTGACGGGCCGCACAATTGATGCCGCTGAAGCGTTGAAACTGGGCTCCTGCAACGAGGTGCTGCCCGCCGACCAGCTGATGCCACGTGCGATGGAATTGGCGGAACAGCTGTGTTCCGTCTCGCCCTCGTCGGTCAAAGCGACCAAGCGGATCCTGAACAGCATGAACGTGGCCGAGGGTCTGCCCGAAAGCCTCGAGTACAGCCGTGTCGTCCAAGGTGATCTATCGCAAACCGAAGATTTCAAAGAGGGCGTTCAAGCCTTCGTCGAGAAACGCAAACCCAATTGGGTCAACAAATAATATCCGAATTTAACAGCCTGGAGGCACTGAATGTCACATAACGAAGCAATGGCCGGAATGAACAATCTGGAAATGTCTGAAAAAGCCAAGCCGCTTTTGGCCGCCGTGATCAAACATATCCGCGAAAACGTCGATCCGATCACAGATGAATATTATGCCTTGGGCGAAGGCCGCGCCGATCGTTGGTCCCATGCACCGGGCCAGCTTGAACTGCTGGAAACCGCCAAGAAAAAGGCGCGTGAAAACGGTCTGTGGAACTTCTTTTTGCCCAATGCCGAAACCGGTGAAGGTCTGTCGAACCTCGACTATGCCTATATCGCGGCCGAGCTTGGCAAAAGCCCGCTTGCGTCTGAATCGCTGAACTGTTCGGCACCGGACACCGGCAACATGGAAGTGTTGGAGCGCATCGGCACGCAAGAACAGAAAGACACGTGGCTGAAACCGCTTTTGGCGGGTGAAATCCGGTCGGCCTTTGCGATGACCGAACCCGACATGGCTTCCTCGGACGCCAAGAACATCTCGACCTCTGCCGTGCTCGAAAACGGCGAATGGGTCATCAACGGCGAGAAGTACTATATCTCCGGTGCCGGCGATCCGCGCTGCAAGATCATGATCACCATGGTTAAAACCTCGCCAAACGCCGAACCTTTCCGCCAGCAGTCGCAAATCCTTGTGCCCATCGACACCCCCGGCGTCGAGATCATCGGCCCGATGCATGTTTTCGGTCACGACGACGCGCCACATGGCCACATGCACATCAAATTTACCAACGTCCGCGTGCCCGAAGCGAACATGCTGTGGGGCGAAGGCAAGGGTTTTGAAATTTCTCAAGTGCGTCTTGGACCTGGCCGTATCCACCACTGCATGCGGTCGATCGGTGCGGCAGAAAAGGCGTTGGATCTGATGATCGAACGCGGCCTGAGCCGTGAAGCCTTCGGCAAAAAGATCATCGACCTTGGCAAGAACATGGAGACAATCTCCCGCGCGAAGATCGAAATCGAAGCCATGCGTTTGATGGTTCTCAAGGCGGCCAAGGCGATGGACGTGTTGGGCAACAAAGAGGCGCGCATCTGGGTCAGCATGATCAAGGCGATGGTCCCGGAAAAAGTCTGCAACATCATCGACCAGGCCATGCAGGTCCACGGCGCGACGGGCATTTCGCAATGGTCGCCGCTGTCCAACATGTACACATCGCAGCGCACGTTGCGCTATGCGGATGGCCCCGATGAAGTCCACCACCACGTGATTGCCCGTGCGGAAGTAAAGGATTACCAGGAATCCAACCTGCGCACATCCCGCGCCCGCGAAGAAATCGCGACAGGCAGGTCGCGGGGGGGCGTATGACCCTGTTTGATCTGGCCGGAAAGGTGGCACTGTTGACCGGTGCCTCCAAAGGCATGGGCTTGGCGATGGCCAAGGCCCTTGCCGAACATGGTGCGACTGTCGTGATTTCGGCGCGCAAGCAGGATCAGCTTGACGCCGCCGCAGCGGAAATCAACGCGCTTGGTAAAGGCAAAGCATTCGGCGTGGCCTGCAATGTGGGCTATAAGGAACAGCTTCAGGCGCTGGTCGACGAAACGCATAAGGTTGCGGGCAAGATCGACATCGTGATCGGCAATGCCGGCGTGAACCCCTATTACGGGCCAACGTCGGAAATCCCGGATGATGCCTATCAGAAAACCATGAACGCCAACGTGCAGTCCAACCTGTGGCTGGCGCAGATGGTCGCCCCTGACATGATCGAAAAGGGTGCAGGTTCGATGGCGTTCACTTCGTCTATCGGGGCGTTCAAACCGTCGGTCATGCTGGGCACCTATGGGATGTCCAAGCTGGCGCTGATCGGGCTGGTGCGCAACCTTGCGGCGGAATTCGGCCCCAAGGGCATCCGCTTCAACGCGATCTGCCCCGGACTTGTGCGCACCGAATTCGCCCGCGAACTATGGGACAATCCCGAAGTCGAAGAGCGTATCAAAAACGACATCCCGCTGCGCCGCTTGGGCGAGCCCGAGGATTTTGCGGGGCTTGCCGTATTTCTGGCCTCGGATGCGAGCCGCTACATGACCGGTCAGGCGCTGACCGTTTGTGGCGGATCGAACATGTGGACGTGAGGGGCTGATATGGAACTGAAAGACAAGATTATCGTCGTGACCGGTGCCGCAAGCGGCATCGGCAAGGCGATGGCCATTCGTTTCGCGGCTGAGGGTGCGAAGCGGGTCGTGTGTGTCGATCTGAACAAGGACGGCGCGCAAGAGGTTGCCGATGGCATCGGCGGCGTGGCGTTCGGGGTCAACGTCGGTGTCGAACAAGAGATCGCCGACATGATCGAAGCGGTCGAGACTGATATCGGCCCGATCGATCTGTTCTGCTCGAACGCGGGCATTCTGACAGCGGGGGGTATGGATGTGTCCAACGATGACTGGCAGCGCATCTGGGACATCAACGTGATGTCCCATGTATGGGCCGCACGCCATCTGGTACCCCGCATGACCGAACGCGGGGGCGGCTACCTGCTGAACACCGCGTCGGCGGCAGGCTTGCTGAACCAGGTCGGCTGCGCCCCTTACGGCGTGACCAAGCACGCGGCGGTTGCCTTGGCCGAATGGCTGGCGATGACCCATGGTGATGACGGGATCAAGGTTTCGGTGCTGTGCCCACAAGCGGTGCGCAGCGAAATGACACGTGGTCACGAGGAATCGGTTGCGGCTTTGGATGGCATGTTAGAACCTGAACCGGTGGCAGAGGCCTGCGTCGAAACGATCCGGAACGAGACGTTTCTTGTGCTTCCGCACCCGCAGGTGTTGGAGTACATGCGCAAGAAGACCGACAATTATGACCGCTGGATTGGTGGCATGCGCAAGCTGAACCGCCAATACGGGGATGTCCGCAATCCAAAGAAGGCCCCCTCATGATCGGGTACACAACAGTCGGCACTGCCGACATGGAACGCGCTAAAAAGTTTTATTGCGATCTGTTCGAAAGCAAGGGGGCCAAGGTGCTGGTGGATGCAGGGCGCATCGCCATGATCGGCACGGGCCGCGGCACACCGATGATTGCGGTTTGCGAGCCCTACAACAAAGAGGCCCCCACCCCCGGCAACGGTGTGATGGTCGCCTTCACGGCAGAGACGAAGCCAGAGGTGGACGATATCTATGCCCGCGCGATTGAACTGGGGGCGACCTGCGACGGCCCTCCCGGCCAGCGGGTGCCAGACCGTTTCTATGGTGCCTATGTACGCGACCACGACGGCAACAAGCTGTGCTTTTTCAAATTTGCTTAACCTGAACCACTGCCGTCCGCGTCACGCGGGCGGCAGATTATAGACACGCCGCGCTGTATCCGAAAACACCGCTGTCTTTTCGCCTTCCGTCAGATCGGCCGACATTTTCTTGAACGCATTCCAGATCACCGGATAGCTGACAGCGGTGCGGTCCACGGGAAAGTTGCTTTCGAACATGCAACGGCTTGGCCCGAACACCTCCAACATATGCGCGTACCATTTGCCCTGCACCTCGACAATCTCGTCCGAGGACGGCGGAGTATCGCGGTGCATATACCCGAACCCGTTGTCCGGCATACAAAGACCACCGAGTTTTGCCATCACGTTCGCACATTCGGCCAGTTCGGCCATGTGCTCTTTCCACACCTTGAAAATCTCGTCACGCTTGCCTTCGAACCGGCCGACACCCAGCGGGGTGCCAAAGTGGTCCAGGATCAACGTCGTGCCGGGCACGGCGCGGGCCAGATCAAGAAATTCCTGATGCTGATGGTGGTAATGCCAACTGTCCAGCGTCAGACCCCGTTCACCCAAGATCGCCGCACCGCGTCTGAAGTCGGGATCGCCATATTGGTTCGGCACCCCGCGCCCCGGTATGGCAAGGCTGGCGGGTTCGGGATCACGCGCGCCGGAATTGCGAATACCCTTGAACAAGCCTTGGCCTGCTTCCTCGTGCGCATCCAGCGCTTCGTGCAGCAAGGCAGGGTCCAGCACCAGTTCGGTCTGCCCGATGATGCCGGCAATCTTGGCTTGCCCTTCGCCTGCGGTCGCAGCCATCCGCGTGACTTCGCGTGTCTCAGCCACCGATTGCAGATGTGCCGGCGCTTCCAGATCCCAGTAGGACCGGCATTCAATATACATCGTCTGGACGACGTTATGGCCCGATGCGGTATCCCGCCACAGGGCGTCCATCTCGTAAACTGCGGGATTTTCATCGGTGCCGTGCCGCCACAGATGGTGATGCGGATCGACGATCTCGCGGTCAGGATCGATGATGGGTTCATCCACCAACCCCAGCCAATCATCGCGCAGTTCAATGCCCGGGTGCCACCCCGGATAGCGGCCACCGGTCTGGGTCATCAGCTTTCTTTCTTCTTGTAAGGACGCATAAGGCCTTCTTGGGCAGTGCTGGCGGCAAGCTGTCCGTTCTGGTTATAGATCAGCCCACGGTTAAAGCCGCGCGCACCACCCGTGAACGGCGCGTCAAGTTCGTAAAGATGCCAGTCGGAAAAATCGATAGGCGCGTGGAACCACATGGCGTGATCAAGGCTGGCTGTCATGACCTTGCCCTGAAACCACGTCAGCCCGTGGGGCCGGAGCGAAGACCCCAGCAGATTCATATCCGATGCATAGGCAAGCAAACATTGCTGCATGATCGGGGATTGCCCCTTGGCCGCCTCCATCCGGAACCAAAGGTAGTTCTTGTCGGTCGTCTTTTCGGGATCGAACAGATCACGGGGTTCAACCTCGCGTATCTCGATGGGGCGTTCCCGCAGGAAATCATCGCGGTGCTTGGCGGGGATCTTCTCGATGTAGGGTTCGCGCAGATCGGGGCGGTCCAGCCAATGTTCGGGGCCTTTCACGTCTGGCATCGCGTGCTGATAATCCCAGCCCTCTTCCTCTACGTGGAACGAGGCGGACAGGTTGAAGATTTGCTTGCCGTGCTGGATTGCAACAACGCGACGGGTGGTAAAGCTGCCACCGTCCCGCGCACGGTCGACCTGATAGATCACCGGAATGGACGGATCACCGGGGCGGATAAAATAGGCGTGCAGCGAATGGCACATCCGGTCGGGCACGGTGCGATAGGCGGCCATCAGCGCCTGCGCGATGACATGGCCGCCAAAAATACGCGTCGTGGTTTCGCCGCCCGACCCGATGCCCCGAAACAGATCGACCTCGAGCTGTTCGATATCCAGCAGTTCAAGCAATTGGTGGGCGGCGTCTGTCATGGGTTAGTCCTTTTGGGTCGCCCGTTTTGCGGCATAGGCGATATAGAAATCAAAGCTGTCCGGGTTGGCCATTGAATCGCGGTTCACGACCTTGACGGGATCCTGGCCAAGCAACAGCTTTTTCACCGGAACCTCAAGCTTTTTGCCCGAAAGGGTGCGCGGTATTTCGGCGACCTCGATGATCTCGTTCGGGATAAAGCGCGCCGACACGTTCTTGCGGATCGCTGCGTTGATCTTGTCCTTCAGCGCATCATCAACCGCCACGCCCTTGGCCGGAACGACGAACAACGGCATGAAACTTTCCCGGCCGAGGAATTCAAGATCGACGACAAGGCTGTCCATCACATCGTCAATGCCTTCCACGGCCTGGTAGATTTCGGCACTGCCAAGGCGCAGGCCCTTTCGGTTGATCGTGGCGTCCGACCGGCCATAGATCACCGATCCGCCGTCTTCGTTGATCTCGATCCAGTCGCCGTGACGCCAGACACCGGGATAGGTGTCGAAATAGCTGTCGTGCAGGCGGCTGCCATCGTCATCGCCCCAAAAGAACAGCGGCATGGACGGAAGCGGTTCGGTGCACACCAGTTCGCCGACGACGCCGGTCAATTCATTGCCGTCTTCGTCAAAGGCGCGCACGGCATTCCCAAGCGCGCGGCACTGCATTTCACCTGCGCGCACCGGCATGCCGGGGTGCCCCAACACGAAAGCCCCAGCCAGATCAGTGCCGCCTGAAATCGGAGCAAGCCAGACATCGGCTTTGACGTCCTTGTAAATCCAGTCATAGGCGTCCGAGCTAAGCGGCGAACCTGTGGAGCCCAGCGATTTCAGGGCACCAAGGTCAACGTCTTCGCGCGGTTTGATCCCTGCCTTCATGCAGCCGCTGAAAAACGCGGCCCCCGCCCCAAAGAAATCCAGCTTTTCGTCTCCAACGAACCGCCAGATCACACCCATGTCAGGATGGTTCGGTGCACCGTCGAACATCGCGACAGTGGTACCTTGACCAAGGGCCGTGAACTGCGAATTCCACATGATCCAGCCTGAAGAGGTCAACCAGCAATAGCGCCCGCCGCGTTTGAAATCATGGTGCAGCGATTGCTTGGCCGATTCCAGAATGATGCCGCCATGGCCATGCACGATGGGCTTGGGGTTGCCGGTGGTACCAGACGAATAAACGATCCAAAGCGGATGATCGAAGGGCACCTGGGTCGAGGTATATTCGACCTTGTCATGCAGCAGATCATCCCATGCGATGTGCCCCGCGGGCAGGTCACCGACAAAAGGCACCGTGATACATTGAATTAGGCTTGGCAGCTCTGCTTCGATCCCCGCCAAAATCTCGCGACGGTCGATGGTTTTGCCCGCGTGAACATACCCGTCTTGGGTGATCAGCACTTTGGGGGCGATCTGCTTGAACCGGTCAAGGATTGCGACATGCCCCATATCAGGCGCGCAGAGCGACCAGATCGCGCCGATGCTCGCGGTCGCCAGAAAAGCGATCATCGCGGTTTCGGTATTGGGCAGAACCGCAACGACACGGTCACCTTTTTCCACGCCCATACCGCGCAGACGTGCGGCAACGCTGGCCACTTGCGCACGCAGGTCCGACCACGACAGTACCTTGCGGCCAAAGGTTTCGGACTGCACGATCAGCGCGTCCCCGTTGGCTTGGCTGTCAACGTGCTTCATGATCTGGTCGGTGAAATTCAACATCGCACCGGGGCACCATTCCGCGCCCGGCATCTGACGGTTCGCCATGACTTTGATGTAGGGCGCGCTGGCCTTCACGTCGAAGAATTCCCAGATCGCGCCCCAAAAGCCATCCAGATCATCGACGCTCCAGCGCCACATGGCGTTGTAATCCGCGAAGGTCAGGTTGCGCTTTTCCTTCAGGAAACGCTCGAACGCGGCCATCGTCGAGGCATCATAACGATCGGGCGTCGGGCTCCAGAGAATTTCGTTCATGTCATCGCTCCGTGGATAAGCGCCTTGAGTTGCGGCCGCGCCGGATAAGAACTGGACGGAGCAAGTTGTGTAAAGAATACGACGGAGAGATCCAGCACAGGATCGACCCAGAAGAAGGTCGAGGCCATGCCCCCCCAGCTGAAATCGCCGGTGCTTGACGGCACGCGCACGCGACCGGCATTCAGGACGACAGCCCCGCCAAGGCCAAAGCCCATCCCCTCCATCGGTTGTTCCGCAAAGCTGGCCGGACCCATCGACGCGATGTCACCGGGCAGATGGTTGCGCATCATGAAGCTTAGCGTTTTAGGAGAAAGCAAGCCAGCCCCTCCCGTACGCAGCATCTCGGTGAACTTGAGGTAATCATCAATGGTACCGACCAGACCGCCCCCACCCGAATGCATTTCGGCGTTCAGGAAAGGCGATTTCTCCGGGCGATCCACGCAGCGCAGCGTCGGTTCAGCCGGCTTTGCTTCGTTCAGCGCATAGGCACTGCCCGCAAGCGGAGTGTAAAGCGCGGCAAAGCGATCCTGCGCACCTTGCGGGACAGAAAACCGCGTTTCGTCCATGCCCAAGGGGCCAAGGATTTCGTCGATAAAGAACTGCTCAAGCGTCTTGCCCGACACGATCTCGACCACGCGGCCCAACACGTCGATGCTGACTGAATATTCCCAACGACTGCCGGGATGAAACGCAAGCGGCAAAGCCGCGACACGGTCCGTCATTGCCTCCAGCGATCCTTGGTCGGCGCGGAACAGGATGTCATGCTCCTCCATCGCTTTCGCAAGGACACCGGGGTTGAACGGATAGCTTAGGCCCGATGTGTGGGTCAGCAAGTGGTGCAACGTCGGCGTCTCGCAGGGTTCGGTCTGGTCAATGCTGGTGGCACCGGGGATCAGACATTCCATCCTGGCAAAGGCGGGAATGAAATCCGAGACAGGTGCATCAAGGTGGAACAGCCCCCGTTCGGCCAGCATCATGATCGCGACCGACGTGATCGGTTTGGTCATCGAATAGATCCGCGCGATGGTGTCGCGTTCAAAGGGCTTGCCTGTCTCGACATCCCGTGTGCCGGTGGCGTTGAAATAAACCTCTTTGCCCGCTTGCGTCACCAATACCGAGCATCCGGCAAAGCGGTTGCGATCGACATAGCTTTGCATCCAGTCGCCGATACGGCCCAGCCGATTACTGTCAAAACCCATAAAAATCCTCCTAAGACGCATCAGCGCCTCAGGAGGATGAGGCCGCCAGAAGCGACGTTTTACATTACCATCAGATCGAAACGCAGATCAGACTTCGAGCCATTCCTTGCGCACATCGTCGCGGGCCTTCAGGTCGGCTGGCGTACCTTCGAACACCACCTGACCGTGGCCCATGACATAGACACGATCCGCAATATCCATCGCGATGGACAGCTTTTGCTCGACCAGCAATGTCGAAATGCCGCG
Source organism: Roseobacter sp. GAI101 (assembly GCF_000156335.1). Taxonomy (GTDB): domain Bacteria; phylum Pseudomonadota; class Alphaproteobacteria; order Rhodobacterales; family Rhodobacteraceae; genus Sulfitobacter. Next base: position 20,658 of record NZ_DS999214.1, on the reverse strand, counting down.
GTTCGCGATTTCTTTCAGCACCTCGGCGACTTTTTGAACCATCTGCGGGGAAAGCCCTTCGGTCGGTTCGTCGATCATCACCAGATCAGGGTCACCCATCAGCGTGCGGCACATGGTCAGCATCTGCTGTTCACCACCCGACAGGACCGACGCTTCGACGTCCGCGCGCCGATCAAGGTTTTCGAACATCTCGAACATGGCTTGCATAGACCAGCGGCCCGCACCGTCCTTCTGGCCGGGCTTCAAACCCAGCGTCAGGTTCTGGCGCGTGGTCAAACCCGGAAAGATATCCCGGTTTTCGGGCACATAGCCGATGCCGAGGTTGGCAATTTGAAACGCCTTCTTACCGGCGATCTCCTGCCCCTGAAACTTGACCGAACCATGAGGTTCAACTTCGCCCATGATGGCCTTGCAGGTCGTGGACCGGCCCACCCCGTTGCGCCCCAGAAGCGCGACGATTTCGCCTTCCTTCACGTTCAGGTTCACACCCTGAAGGATGTGGGATTTGCCATAATAGGCATGCATATCGGTGACTTCGAGCATCATTAGTGTTCTGCCTCCAATGCGGCGCCCAGATAGGCTTCTTGAACGCGTGCGTCGGCGCGCACGTCAGCGGGTTTTCCTGTGGCAATGATTTCGCCATAGACCAGCACCGAAATGCGGTCGGCCAGACCAAAGACCACGCCCATGTCATGTTCAACCATGATCAGCGTTTTCCCGGCCGTCACCTTGAGGATCAGGTCGGTGATATAGTCGGTTTCCGTATTGCTCATGCCCGCTGTCGGTTCATCAAGCATGATGACATCTGCACCACCGGCAATGGTGATCCCGATTTCAAGCGCGCGCTGTTCAGCATAGGACAATGTTCCAGCCGGCAGATTGCGCCGTTCCAGCAGGTTGATCTGGTCCAAAATCGCTTCGGCCCCTTCGGTCAGATCACGCTTTTGGTTCACCAGATGCCAGAAGCTGTATTTATAGCCCTGGGCCCACAGCAACGCGCAGCGGACGTTTTCAAACACGGTCATCGCCGGAAAGATATTCGTGATCTGGAAAGACCGGCTGAGACCTTTGCGGTTGATCTGGAACGGTTCGAGGCCCGCCAGATTTTCGCCATGCAGTTTGACCGTGCCTGACGTCGGTGCAAACCGTGCGGTGATCAGGTTGAACAGTGTCGATTTACCGGCCCCGTTCGGGCCGATGATCGCGTGGCGTTCGGCCTTGCCGATGCTCAGGTCAATGCCGCGGATGATCTCGGCCTTGCCAAAACTTTTCTTGAGGCCAGTCAGTTCAAGGGCTGGTGTGCTCATGATGCGCCTCCTGCTGTGTTTGCTTCGTTCCATGCCTCTTTCAAGGCGGGTGCGGTGGCTTTGGTGATGCCAAGGCCAATCACGGTGATCGCCAGTGCGATTACCCACGGTAGGACGTCATGGCTGTTGAACGTGGTCCAGAAGATCGTCATTTCCTCGTCTCCCGGAGCCGCGTGGCGGAAGTGGAACGTCATTTCGACCAAGGCGGCAAGACCAAGCAGCCCTATCGCGCCGGGCAAGAGTGTCTTGAGGTATGGCATGACCAATCTATGCGCCTTGCCTAGTTTGAACACCGGCACATGCATCATCAACAGCCCCGCCAGTCCACCCGGAAAGAACATAACGGTCGCGACGAACAGGACCCCTGCATAGAACGCCCAAAGTTCCGTCGAAAGGCTAAGAACCGTTTGCAGCAACGTAAAGGCAATCGCACCGATAATGGGCCCGAAGAAGAAACCGACGCCACCCAGGAAAGTGACCAGAAGGATCACGCCAGAGGATGTGGTGTTCAGGTTCTCTTCGGTCAGGATTTCGTAGTTGATCGCGAAAAGTCCCCCCGCGATGCCGCAGAAAAAGCCCGACGCTACAAAGCTGTAGTATCTGACCCAACGAGAAGAATAGCCAAGGAATTCAGCGCGTTCCGGGTTGTCGCGCACGGCGTTTGCCATACGGCCTACCGGTGTGCGGCTCCAAAGATACATCAGGGCGGCGGAAATCACGAGCCACGCGATGGTCAGGTAGTAGACTTCGATCTGCTGCAGGAATTCGATGCCAAAAAACGGGTTCGCATAGGTACGGTCACCGCTGATGCCCTCTTCGCCGCCGAAAAAGGCCACGATGATAACCGAACAGGCAGCGATCAATTCACCGACACCCAGCGAGATCATGGCAAACACCGTCCCCGCCGACCGGGTCGAGAATGACCCGACGATCATCGCGAGTCCCATGCCGAACAAGCCGCCGAAGATCGGCAGGATTACGAGGGGGATGGTTTCAAAGAAGTCCGACATGTTCATGATGTGCATGCAGGCAAACCCGCCCACACCGGCATAGACCGCGTGCCCGAAGGACAACATGCCCCCCTGTCCCAGCAGCATATTGTAGGCCAGCGCGAACACGATGGTGATCGACATCTGGTTCATGATCGTCAGCGCCGAGTTATTGGTAAACACCATCGGCAGGAACACCAGGACGACAATTGCGATCAGCCAGGGTGCCAGCGTCAGGGTCATGGAACCGGCACGCATGCGCTCAAGAGCCTTGGTCGGGTCGGTTGTGATTTGATCAGTCATGAGCTGCGCTTTCCGAAAAGACCTGCCGGGCGGAAGATGAGGATCAGCACCATCAGGATGTAGGGCAAGATGTCAGCGATCTGCGGGCTCGTAAGGCTCCAAAAATCGCGGAAGACGCTGTCGCTCAGGTTCTCAGGGGTCGAGATCCCGATGGCGTTCAGAAGGCTTTCCATCTCGATGTTATAGGATTTGGCGAAAGTGGTGATCCAGCCGATCAGCAAGGACGCGACCAGCGCCCCCCAAAGCGACCCGAGCCCGCCGATCACGATCGTGACGAACACGATAGACCCAAGCACAAAGGCCATGCCCGGAAAGGTGCCAAGGACAGGGCCGGCGATAACGCCCGCCAATCCGGCAAGCGCGGTACCGACGCCAAAGACACCCATGAAGATCAACGGCACGTTATGGCCCAAGGCCTCGACCGTGCGGGGATAGCTAAGGGCGGCCTGAATGATCATTCCGACGCGCGTCTTGGTCAGGATATAAAGCAGACCGATGAAGATGCCGATCGAGATGAAGATCATGAAAATCTTGTACGCGGGGATCGAATTGCCCGAGATCGCAAAGGCGGTAAAATTCAGCACCTCTGGCACGGAATAGGGCATCTGGTTCTTGCCCCAGACGAATTGGACCATTTCTTCGATCAACAGCGCCAGACCAAAGGTAAAGATCAGTTCAGGCACGTGACCGTACTGGTGGACACGGCGCAGGCCGTAGCGTTCGACACCTGCCCCCAACACACCGACAAGCAGCGGCGCAATCAACAGGCCCATCCAAAAGCCCAAGGCAACGCTGATCTGATAGGCAAAATAAGCGCCAAGCATGTAAAAGCTGGCGTGGGCAAAGTTCAAAACACCCATCATCGAGAAAATTAGGGTCAGACCGGCGGACAACATAAACAATAGCAGTCCGGTAACCAGCCCGTCGATCAGATTGACGAGAATGAGGTCCATGAGGCCCCTCCAGTGAGTGGTGAATTCAGAAAGAAATGGCCCGTCCGAACGCTCGAACGGGCCGTGAGGCGCAAGGGGTTAAGGGCGCTTCATCTCGCATGTTGTCGGGCTGTCCATCGATGCGTTGACGACAGTGGATTCTGTCACGACGCCGAAACCGGAGTTGTCGTAATCGAATTCAACGTTTTCGTCTGTGTGGACACCGATGTTCATGTCCTGAATCAACTGGTGATCCTGTGGACGCATGTACAGTTCACCGCCCCACATGCTTTGGTACTTCATGCCTTCCAGCTTGCTTGCAACAGCAACGACATCGTCAGCGGTGCCCGCTTCCTTCATTGCTTCTGCCAGCATGCCGATGGTGTTGAAGATCCGGCTTTGGTCGATGTTGCCTTCAGGATATTTTTCCTTGAACGCATTGTAGAGTGTCCGTGCTTCTTCGGATGCAATCGGGTTGATCCCACCTTGGGAGATCAAGCGAATGCGACCCTTGCCGCTTTCACCGAAGGCAGCCGTGATACCGGAACCTGCTGCATAGTAGGTATAGATCGGACCTTCAAAGCCGTTCTCGATGATCGACTTGCCAAGACCCAGCATGTCGGCACCCCAGTTGCCTGTGATGACGGCATCCGCTTCAGAGGAGATGACCTTGCGCGCGTAGGGCGTGAAGTCTTTCACCTTGCCGATTGGGTGCAGTTCGTTGCCGACGATTTCAATGTCGGGACGCTTTTCACCCAGCATGCTTTCCGCAGCAGCCGCAACGGCCTTACCGAACGAATAGTCCTGACCGATCAGGTAAACTTTCTTGATGTTTTCATCTTTGGCGATCACGTCTGTCAGCGCGTCCATCTTGATGTCGGCGTTGGCATCAAAACGGAAGTGCCAGAAGTTACATTTTTCATTTGTCAGCGCAGGGTCGACAGCGGCGTAGTTCAGAAACAGAACACGGCTGTCGGGGTTGCGCTTGTTGTGCTTTTCAATGGCTTCGGTCAGCGCGTTCGCAACGCCCGAGGAGTTACCCTGAACGATGTAGCGGACGCCTTGGTCGATGGCGACCTGAAGCTGGATGAGCGATTCCTTCGGGCTTGTCTTGTTGTCGAAACCGATGACTTCGAACATGTCGCCGTCCAGAATACCGCCCTTGTCATTGATCATGTACTGGGCAGCAAATTCGAACTGGTGCAGACCATTCGTGCCGGTGCTTGCGAACGGGCCGGACAGCGGATCGATAAATGCAATTTTGATATTTTCGGCAAAGGCAG
>NZ_DS999214.1:0-15676 GCF_000156335.1 Roseobacter sp. GAI101 | reverse complement strand
GCGGAAGACTTCAGAATGCCCGGAAATTCCGCACAAAGCTCCATAACATCTTGTTTCGTATAAACTTTATCAATCAGAGAAATTCGAACGCGTCGCCTTCAAAATAGACAGCTTCCTGACATTTGTCCGGAAATCGTCCTCGTAAAAATTTTTACGCATGACGTGATGTTTTTTCCGATATATTTCTGCACTACGATCACGCACCCACGCCCCGCCAAAATTAGCGGGACATGCAACGCGCCAGACGGGGTAGAGGGAAGACCATCTGGCGATTTGTGAATTGATTCTGAGGGGGTTAGCGCCTTTGCCAGGCAGTGTCAGATACGAATGCTGATCGCCTCGGCGGCTTTGATCAGGCGTTTGGCATAAACCGTTTCAAGCTGCTTTTTCTTCACATGGAACGACGGCCCGCCAATGTTCAACCCATAGACGATTGACCCGTTCGGCGAAAAAATCGGCACGGCAATGCCGTTCACATCAGCCCGCCAATCGCCATAGCTCGAACAAAAGCCTTTTTCGGCATATTCCTCGACCGCAGCCTCATAGCTTGCATGGGCCCGCGCCTTGGTCTGCGCATCGACGTCGGCGGCAAGCGCAAAGGCGCGGTCACGTATCACGTCATCCGAACCGACCAGGATGGCCCGCCCTATCGCGGAGTCAAACAGCGGCAGGCGCGACCCCACCCGCATTTGCAACGCGACATCCTCGCGAGACCGTTTGGTACAGATGTACACGGCATCAAGCCGGTACTGTTCGCCAATCGCAACGGTGATATAGGAATTAGGGCCGTCGCGCAGGGCGGTCATTTCGTCTTTTGCCCGATCGCCGATGTCCATGCTGGTCAGCACGCCAAAGCCCAGCTGCAACACGCCCGCGCCCAGACGGTAGGTCCCGGTGCGGGGATCGGCCACAAGATAATCCAGTTCGCACAGCGTATGGGTCAGCCGGGAAACCGTGGCTTTCGGCAGACCCGTGCGTTCCGAAAAATCAGTGTTGGTCAGCGCGGTTTCATTCACCTGATAACAGCGCAGCACGTCAAGCCCGCGCGCCAACGCCGTCACAAAGTTTCTATCCTTTGCCTCTGCCGGGTCATTCGCGAACTCGTTCTGTGCCATTTACTTGCTGTCCAATGCCTTCAAACCGTTGGCCGCGAAAACCGGCACATAGGCCCCCACCTTCATAGCGCGTTCCGGATTTGACGCGTTGCCATCCAGCGCACGTTTCAGCACCCCCTGGATGATGCCGGCCATGCGGAAAAAGCAGAACGCCAGATAGAACCCAAAGTTATCGATCCCGTCCAATCCACGACGCTCGCAATATTTGGCGATAAACTCTTCATCCGTGGGCACACCAAGCGCCTTGCGATCCGCACCTCCGAAACCACGCCCTTCGGTGCCCGCCGGCATCTGCCATTGCATGATCACGGCGGCAAGATCAGCGTAGGGGTGTCCGATCGTAGACAATTCCCAATCCAGCACCGCCAGACATTTTGTACCATCCTTTTCGAACATCATGTTGTCGATCCGGTAGTCGCCATGCACCAGTGTGCGCTGGCCGTCGTCCGCCGGAATACTTGCCGTAAGACGTTCGATCAGCAGGTTCATATCAGGCAGATTTTCGGTTTCCGATGCGCGGTACTGTTTGGTCCAGCGACCGACCTGACGCTCATAGTAATTGCCGGGTGGGCCATAATCCGACAGCCCGACGGCATCGATATCCACGTCATGCAGCGCCGCCAGCACGCGGTTCATTTCGTCCATGATCCCCGCACGCGTTTCGTTGGTTTCGTCCGGCATGCGCGGGTCCATGAAGTTGCGCCCGTTGATGTGGTCCATGATGTAGAACGCCGATCCGATCACATCATCGTCTTCGCACAGCAAATGCATCTTGGAGACGGGAACATCGGTATCCTGTAACGCCTTTTGGACGCGGAATTCACGATCAACCGCATGGGCGGACTTCAACAGAACCCCCGGCGGTTTGCGGCGCAACACATAGTTGCGGCTTGGAGTCTTGAGAAGGAAGGTCGGGTTCGACTGGCCAGCCTGGAATTTGCTCACGTCAAGCGGGCCTTCGAACCCTTCCAAGTGCTTTTCCAGATAAGCGCTGACCGTCGGAATATCGAGTGTTTGCGTATCGGTACTCATGGTTTCATTCCTTAACTGTAGGTCAGCATGTCGGCGGCTTTGCCTGACATCATATGTGGTGTCGCGTTGAATTCATGCAGAAAAAACGCGGAGTTGGTGAAGACGAATTTGGTAATCGAAGTGTTCTTGATCTGCAAGTTCAGGGTCATCATCATCTTGTCCGGCGCACCGAGCGATGCCGCCGTCAATTGTCCGATCACTCCGCCAGAACTGACGGCCAACACGCGTTCAGCCCCGGTCGCACAGGCCGCAAGACGGGCCGCTTCGACGCGAGCTGTAAAGGTGTCCCAGCTTTCGGCAGGGCCGTCGATTTCATCGGCCTGCCATTGAAAGACTGTCTCGCGCAGGGTCCGGAAATGGACTTTGCGGTCGCCTTTGACCAGTTCAGGCACGTCGCCCTTGTAACGGGCATTCAGCAGGTCCTGAAAATCGTATTCGTTGAACCCTGCATGTTCTTCGTCCGCCTCGAAACCCATCGAGGCAAGCGTTTCTTTTTGGCGGGTCAGGGTGCCGGTGACCCGTCGGTCCGGCACCCATCCCATGTCACGAAGGGCCTGACCAACCGCCTCAGATTGCCGGTGCCCGAGATCCGACAACTTGTCATAGTTGTCAGCCCCGAATGACGCCTGTCCATGGCGGATGACCAAAAGCTCTCCCATAGTTGTTTACAGAACCTCGAACAGGCCAGCAGCACCCATGCCGCCGCCGACACACATGGTGCAGACAACGTATTTGGCACCGCGACGCTTGCCTTCGATCAGCGCGTGGCCGACCATGCGTGCGCCCGACATGCCGTAGGGGTGACCGATGGAAATCGCGCCGCCGTTCACGTTCAGCAGTTCGTCAGGGATGCCCAATACGTCACGCGACTGGATAACCTGAACTGCAAACGCCTCGTTCAATTCCCAAAGACCGATGTCTTCGATCTTCAAGCCGTGTGCCTTCAACAGCGGTGGCACGGCATAGATCGGACCGATGCCCATTTCATCCGGCTCGCACCCTGCGGCCATCACACCCACGTAGCGGCCCAAGGGCTGAAGGCCCATTTTCTCGGCCTTTTTCGCTTCCATGATCACAGTTGCCGATGCGCCATCGCTCAGCTGCGAGGCGTTACCGGCCGTGATGAATTTGCCTTCTTTGATGTGGATACCGTCGGAATGCACAGGCTTGAGACCAGCAAGGCTTTCAGCGGTCGTGCCGGGGCGGTTGCCCTCGTCTTTTTCCAGCGTGACTTCGTGTTCGGAAATCTCTTTGGTCTCTTTGTTCTGGACCAGCATTTTCGAGGTCAAAGGCACGATTTCATCGTCGAACTTACCGGCTTGTTGGGCCAGATGGGTCAGTTCCTGCGACCGTGCCGCATATTCGTCCTGACGCTCGCGGCTGACGTTGTAACGTTCGGCCACGGTCTCGGCTGTCTCCAGCATGGTCATGTACAGCTCGGGCTTGTGTTCCTTAATCCAGGAATCCGCCTTTACGCGCATTTCAGGTGTTTGCACCATCGAGATGCTTTCGACACCGCCGCCAATGACAACATCCATGCCATCGGTGATGACCTGCTTGGCCGCCGTCGCGATCGCCATCATGCCAGAGGCGCACTGACGGTCGAGCGACATGCCAGCAACGGTCACGGGCAGACCGGCACGGATGGCGGCCTGACGCGCGATGTTCCCTGCGGAAGCGCCCTGCTGAAGCGCGGCACCGATGATGCAATCCTGAATCTCGGACGGGTCGACGCCTGCGCGTTTGACCGCGTGTGCAATGGCATGACCTGCCAGTTCCTGAGGTGTCGTGTTGTTGAACGCACCGCGATAGGCTTTGCCGATCGGGGTCCGGGCCGTTGATACGATTACTGCGTCACGCATGGTGATCTCCCTTTAAAGTTTGGTCTGTTAGCTCCAATCCAGATCAAGACCCTGGGCCTTGGCTGCATTGAGAGCGTATTTTTTCGTTTGGCTGAAAGCATCGGTCAGCTCTTGCTGGCCATCCGCATCGGTAATTTTGTCGAAGGCAGCGGCGACACCTTCGGGGGTGTTGTCATCGCCGGTCAAGGTCACACCTTCGGTTTCATAGACACGTGTTTGGGCAAAGCTGCCCGCACCCGCACCCAAGATCACCCGGCTTGGGCCATCTTCGCTGACCAGATATAGCAGACCGGGGGTGATGGTTTCGGGCGCAAGCAGCGCCTGCGCCTGTTCGGGCAGCAGATCAGCGGTCATCCGTGTCGCGGCCGTAGGGGCCAGCGTGTTCACGCGAATGTTGTCGCGCGCACCTTCCAGATGCAGCACGTTCATCAGCCCCATCATCGCCGCTTTGGCCGCACCATAGTTGGATTGCCCAAAGTTGCCATAGAGGCCCGACGCTGACGACGTCAGCACGACCCGGCCATATTTCTGCTGACGCATGATCGGCCAGCACGCGTGGGTGACATTGGCAGACCCGATCAGGTGCACATCGACGACCTTGCGGAAATCAGACATCTCCATCTTGGAGAATGTCTTGTCGCGCAATATACCGGCGTTGTTCACGACGATATCAATGCGGCCCCATGCCTCCATGACCTTTGCGACCATATCGGCGACGCCAGCCTCGTCCGACACATCGCAACCGTGGGCCATCGCCTCGCCACCCGCGTCGCGGATTTCCTGCGCAACGGCTTCGGCGGCGGCCGATGACGCGCCTTTCCCGTCCGTTGTTACACCAAGGTCATTGACCATGACTTTTGCGCCCCGCGCGGCCAGCCCCAAGGCGTGGCTGCGGCCAAGACCGGTACCAGCGCCCGTAACAATCGCCACGCGGTTATCAAATCGGATGTCCATCATAGCCCCTTAATGCAGTGCTTGTTCAAAGATGTTCGGACCGCTCATCACATTGATGCCGCCGCTCACCGGGATGACAGCGCCGGTGACATAAGATCCGCCTGTGCCACATAGAAACAGCATGCAGCCCGCGATGTCAGTATCCGTACCCACGCGACGCAGCGGCACATCTTGGCCGACCTTGCTGCGCATGCCTTCGTCATGGGTGGCAAAGGCGGTCATGCGCGACACGAACGGCCCCGGTGCCAATGCGTTCACGGTGATCGCATCGCCGGCCAGTTCCTTGGCCAAAATCTTGCTCAGGTGGATCACGGCGGCCTTGGATGCGGAATAGCTGTAGGCCCCATCGCCCATCTCGCGTTCGCCCATGACCGACCCGACATTCACAACACGTGCAGGGTCTTCGATTGTCGCGTGTTTCTTGAGCATGGGCAGCAGTTTTTGTGTCAGATCGAACAGACCCGCGACATTCACCGCCATCACCTTTTCCCATGCCTTGAACGGGAAATCGCCCAAAGGCGCACCCCATGTAATACCCGCGTTGTTCATCAGGATATCAAGGCGATCGGTATGCGCCTTCACAGCTTCGACCATCGCATCAACACCCGGCTCGGTGCCGACATCGCCTGCAAAACCGATGGCCTTGCCGCTGGCTCCCATCGCGTTCAGCTCTTTGGCGACGGCTTCGCAAGCATCCCCCTTGCGGCTGGCGATCAGGACAGTCGCACCGGCCCGCACCAAAGCTTCGGCAGCCATGCGCCCGATGCCAGTGGCCCCGCCGGTGACAAGGGCAGTTTTGCCTTCAAGCCCGAAAAGTGTTTGAATATCCACGATCAAAATCCTCTGTGCTTGGCGACTTGAGCAGCGTGATAGCCATAATCGCCCAGCCATTCAGCACCCACGCGGGCGCGCTTCATGTAAAATCCGATATCATAAGCGTCGGTCATGCCGATCCCGCCATGCATCTGGACACCTTCCTGAACCGCCAGCTGCGCCGTCGACGTCGCGCGTGCCTTGGCCAGCGATACGGCCATGGTCGCGTTATCCGGGTCTTCGTCCAGCATGCGACCTGCATTCAGGATCGCCGATGCTGTCACTTCGATATCGCACCACAGGTGGGCGGCGCGGTGCTGCAGAGCCTGGAAGTTGCCGATCACGGTGCCGAACTGCTTGCGCTCTTTGAGGTAAGCAACAGTCATCCCGAAAGCCCCGGCAGACAGCCCTGCCATCTCAGCGGCAAGCGCGGCTTGTCCCGCTTCGAGCGCAGGCTTGAGAATGCTCATCGCGCTATCGACCTGGCCCAGAACATCATCGCCGGTGGCTTCGACATTGTCGAAATCGATCCGCGCGGAATCCCGTGCATCGATCATGTTTTGCGCGGTGCGATTGATGCCAGCACGGTCGGCGGGGATATCGAACAGGGTCAAACCCTCATCGGTCTTGGCCAGCACCAACAAACGATCTGCCAGCGCCCCGTCTACGACGAACGTCTTCTTACCCGACAACCGGAAACCGTTGCCCTCGCGCGTGGCCACCATCGACGCGGCTTCGGGGTTGAACTTGGGCGTCTCGTCAACGGCAAGCGCATAGGTCACGTCACCCGTCGCAATCGCGGCCAAAGCCTTCTCAGCCCGCGCATCGCTAACGTTGCGCAGCGCAGTCGCGGCAATCACAGCGGTCGACAAAAACGGGCTGACGACCAAGGTCTTGCCCATCTCATGCGCCAGCACGCCCGCCGCCGCATGCCCCATATCGGACCCGCCAGCGGATTCAGGCACCAACACGCCGGCCCAGCCCATTTCAGCCATTTCCTTCCACATCTTCGCGTCGTGGGTTTTACCCGCATCGCGCAGATCGCGGAACGCTTTGACGGGGGCCGATTTATCCAGAAAACCCCGTGCAGCGTCTGCCAGCATGGTTTCGTCTTCGGTCATTACCAGATTTGCCATGGTTTACGCCCCCAGCCCAAGTACACGGCGCGACACGATGCTCAGCATCACCTCGGATGTGCCGCCTTCGATTGAATTCGCTTTGGTACGCAGCCAATCCGCTGGCCGGTTGCCCAAAGGCCCGTCCCATTCCAACGCATCGGAACCGCCCGCAGCCATCAACAGTTCATGGCGCTGTTTGTTCAGCTCGGTGCCCATGTATTTGAGCATCGCGGACGCATCGCCCGCACCGGTTCCCGCTTCGGCCTGATCCTTGTAACGCTCCAAAGTCAGCCCAATCGCCAGCGCGTCCACCTCGCAGCGCATCGCGTCGGCGCGCAGGGTGGTCTCCATTTCCTGACCTTCGCCAAGGGATTCGTTCAAGACGGCCCCCAAAGCACGCCCGCCGGACAGCCCCTGACCGCCGCCGGAAATCATCTCGCGTTCGTGGGTCAGCAGGTATTTCGCCACGTCCCAACCCCGATTCTCGGTGCCGACGATCTGATCTTTCGGAACCTTCACATCGGTAAAGAATGTCTCGCAGAAGACCGAAGCGCCTGAAATCAGCTTGATCGGGCGCGTCTCGACGCCTGCGTCTTCCATGTTGATCAACAGAAACGAAATACCCTTGTGCTTGGGTGCTTCGCGATCCGTGCGGATCAGCGCGAAAATCCAGTCGGCCTTGTCGGCGTAAGAGGTCCAGATTTTCTGACCGTTCACCAGCCAGTGGTCGCCCTTGTCTTCGCCGCGGGTCTGGACGCTGGCCAGATCCGATCCTGCACCCGGCTCGGAATAGCCTTGGCACCAACGGATTTCACCGCGTGCGATGGGGGGCAGGTAATGCAGTTTTTGTTCGTGGGATCCGAAATGCAACAAGGCTGGCCCAAGCATCCAGATGCCAAAGCTGTCCAAAGGACTGCGGGCACCGATACGGTTCATTTCCTCTTTGAAAATCTTTTCCTGCGGACGCGTCAGCCCGGCACCGCCATATTCAACCGGCCATGTGGGCACTGTGTACCCCTTGGATGCGGCGCGTTCCATCCAGTCGCGCTGCGCGTCTGATTCGAACTCGAAATTCTTGCCACCCCAACAGATGGATGCTTCACTGGCTTCGCCACCGCGCATTTCGGCCGGGCAATTTGCCTCGAGCCAATCGCGCAGTTCAATACGGAAACCCTCCAGTTCCTGATTGGACTGCATCGTCTTCTCCCCCCTCGTTTTGCGGTTAACAATTCCGCACTGCAAAATTGCATTTCGAAATTCGATTGACAAGACAGTTTCTGAACGCGCCTATTGCTTTGCAAATTCTTAAGGAGGAAACACGATATGAAAGCCATGCTAAGCACCGCGCCAGGCGGCCCCGAAACCCTGGAGCTGACCGAGCTTCCCCAACCCGAACCGAAAAAAGGCGAGGTCCGCATCCGGGTGCGCGCCGCTGGCTTGAATTTCCCTGATACGTTGATCATTCAGGACCTTTACCAGATGAAACCGACGCGCCCGTTTGCCCCCGGCGGCGAAGTTGCAGGCGATGTCGAAGCGCTTGGTGAAGGGGTCACGAACGTGGCTGTCGGCGACCGTGTGCTGGCGATGACCGGCTTTGGCGGCTTCGCGACCGAGATGTGCATCGGTGCCGATCGGGTCATGAAAATACCCGATGCAATGCCATATGACGAAGCGTCATGTTTGGTTCTGACCTACGGCACGTCGCATCACGCACTGAAAAACCGGGCCGAAATCCAGCCGGGCGAATCCCTGCTGATCCTTGGGGCCGCAGGCGGTGTCGGGGCCGCTGCGATCGAACTTGGCAAGGCCACGGGCGCACGTGTCATCGCCGCCGTATCGTCCGAGGAAAAGGCACAGTTCTGCCGTGATCTGGGCGCGGATGAAACGATTGTCTACAGCCGCGACATGGACGACCGCGCCACGCAAAAAGAGTTCTCGAACGAGATCAAGAGACTTGCGGGCGGTGACGGTGTCGATGTGGTTTATGACGCGGTCGGGGGGGCCTATGCAGAGCCCGCCGTGCGCGCCCTGGCGTGGAAAGGCCGCTATCTGGTCGTGGGTTTCCCCGCCGGTATCCCGAAGATTCCGCTGAACCTGACGCTGCTGAAAGGCTGTCAGATCGTCGGCGTCTTCTGGGGGGCTCACACGGTGCGCGAACCGGAAATCCATGCGGAAAATATGGCAGATCTGTTCCGCATGTACGCCGAAGGCCAGATCAAACCGCGCATTTCCGCCCGCTTCCCATTGGAAAAGGCCGCCGATGCGTTGAACCTGATGCAGGATCGCAAGGTTCTGGGCAAAGTCGTTCTCGACGTCGATTGAGCCTGAAAGGATAGGACGATGACAAACCGACAGATTACGATTGCCGAGCTGCCGACCGACGCGTTGACGCCCGCGCATTTCAAGGAAACCACGACAGACATGCCGACGGCTGGCGACGGTCAGGTGCTGCTCAAGGTGATCTTGATGTCCATCGACGCGGCCAACCGGTCATGGATGAAAGGGGCGACCTATCGCGCGGCGGTCAATGCGGGCGACGCCATGCCCACCTATGCCATCTGCGAAGTGACCGAGAGCAAGTCAGACCGTCTGGCCGTTGGCGACATCGTCGCGGCCGAGGCAACATGGTCGGACTACGTCGTGGCTGACGCATGCAAATGCGAAAAGCTGCCAAAGGTGCCGGAACTTTCCAACCTGATGTCCGTCTATGGCATCGCGGGCAAGACAGCCTTTCACGGACTGATTTCCGTGGGACAGCCGATTGCGGGGGAAACCGTGCTGGTATCGGCGGCGGCAGGATCTGTCGGCGGCTATGTCGGGCAGATCGCCAAGGCGCTTGGCTGTCGCGTCGTGGGCATCGCCGGCGGCGCAGAGAAGTGCAAATGGGTCAAAGAGGAGATGGGCTTTGACGACTGCATCGATTACCGCGCGCCGGGCATGTCCAAAGCGTTGCGGGCGGCCTGCCCGGACGGCGTCGATGTGTATTTCGACAATGTTGGCGGTGCCGTGCTGGAAGCCGCATTGTTCAGCATGAACGAAAAGGGCCGCATCGTCTGCTGCGGCGCGATCAGCCAGTATGACACCGAAACCCCCTCCGGCCCGCGCAACCTGCCCGGCCTTGTGGTGGTAAAGCGTCTGCGCATGGAAGGCTTCATCGTCATGGACTGGGCGCATAACGACGCCAAGGCACTGCGCGCGCTGCAGACATGGGTCGCCAACGGTCAGATCAAGGTGACCGAAGACATCGTTGAAGGTCTTGAAAATGCACCGCAAGCGCTGATCGGGCTGCTTGCTGGCGATAACAAAGGCAAGCGCATGGTGCGTGTTGCCGCTGATCCGGCATAGGAGGGCCAAGGATGTCTGCACTCAAAGACGCGGTTGCGCATAGTGAAACCCTGATCGGGACCGAAGTCGGCGTTTCGAACTGGATCACCGTTGATCAGGAAATGATCGATCAATTCGCCAAGACGACCCACGATTTGCAATGGATCCACATAGATCCCGAACGCGCCGCAGCGGAAACGCCGTTTGGTGGCACCATCGCCCACGGGTTTCTGACCCTGTCGCTGGCCAGCCGCTTTGCCTATGACTGCTTTAGCATGATGCCCGGACAGGTGATGGGCATCAACTACGGCATGAACAAGCTGCGGTTTCTCAAACCGGTCAAAGCCGGGTCGCGGCTGCGCGGCCGGTTTACCTTGCAAAAGGTCACGGCCCGCAATGCGACCGACATGCTGCGTGAAAACCTGCTGACGATCGAGATTGAGGGCGAAGAGACCCCTGCCCTGATTGCCGAATGGCTGGGGCTGGCTGTTTTCAAGGACTGATCCGGCAGCAACCCCAAAAGGCCATCCGTGATGTGCGGATGGCCTTTCATCGTTGCTCAAAGCGCGCTGCGACGCGTTCAAATCATTTTTCAGGTGCCGTAAGACGCGTGGTCTGTCCGACCATCGGGCCCGCCATCGGGACCGCCGATGGGGACTGGACCGGGACGACCGGGCTGATCTTGCGAAAGAGGATAAAGGCGACGCAGGCCGTTGCCCCCATGATCGGAATAAGGACGCCCATTGCGATCACCGCATTTCCCATCAACGCCCCGATCGACCCCATCAACAGGCCGGATCCCATCTGGATAAAGCCCATCATGGATGCCGCCGCCCCTGCTGCCTTGCCAAAGGGGGCCAGGGCCGCCGTCGACATGGCGGGCATCACAAAGGCGATGCCAAAGGAATAGATTGCGACCGGAATCATCACATGCAGGAAGCTGGGCGGCCAGAACAGCAAGGTCATGGTGCCAAGGCTTCCCGCGGCGATAAAGCCAAGACCCGGGCCGACCAGACGATCCGCCCCATATTTCTCCATCAGGCTGCGGCACAGCAACGACGCCACGAAAAAGCTGCCCGATTGCGCCAGCATCGACACCCCGAATTCTGCCGAGCTTAGCCCGACATTATCCATCAGGATAAACGGCAAAAACGTGGCCTGCGCGTACAGCGCGCCCAAGGCCCCGCCAATCACCAAAGACGCCGACAGGAAGTGCTTGTGCGTCAGCAGCATCTTGTAGGTGCGCCCCAATGCCGGAAGATTAAGCCGCGATTTGTCCGCCACCACGGTTTCCTTCATCGCGAATATCGTGACCGCGATGATCACAAGGCCAAGCACGGCCATCAAGACGAACAAAGACCGCCAGCCGAACAGGGGTAACATCAGCCCGCCGATCGTCGGTGCCAAAGCGGGCCCCAGGGCAAGGATGATACCGATCAGGTTCATGATCCGTGAGGACCGGTCATCAGTGAACAAATCCCGCACAAGTGCGCGCGATATGGCGATCCCGGCAGAGGCACCGACGCCCTGTAGAAACCGCGCGCCCAACAGCACTTCGACCGAAGGGGCGATGACCGCGACGATGCTTGCAGCGCAATAAAGCCCCATGAAGATGATGGTGATGGGACGGCGCCCCAATGCATCTGACAGTGGTCCCGCGATCAACTGCGCACACGCGAACCCGCCGAAATACAATGTCAGGGTCAGCTTGATAACGGCTTCGGTGGACCCGAAGGCCCGGACCAATTCGGTCATCGCAGGTGTAAACAGCGCCATCGAAATCGGGCCGATTGCCACCAGCATCGCTCCGATGATGCTGGTCCTGCGTTCGCTCATCAACGGGGCGGTCATGCGGCGTCCTCCGCCTTGGCTGTCTGGACACGGGGGGCCGACAGGTTGCAGCGCAACTGCAATGCGATGCGGTGGAAATTTTCCCAATCGTCGGGCGATATGCCGTCGGATAACGTCTGCTCTGCCCGCGCACCGGCCTGTGCGATCTGCGCCAGAACATCTGAGGCCTTCGGCGTCAGCGTCACGATCTTGGCCCGCCGATCCCTCAGGTCGGCGGTGCGCACGATCAGGCCTGCCGCCTCTAGCCGGTCCAGAAAACCGGTCAGGCTCATCGGGGTCATGCCAAGCCGTTCGGCCAGCAGATGTTGCCGCGTCGCGCCGCAGCGCGCCATATGGGCCATGACCCGCGCTTCTGCTGCGGTGACGGACAGATGTGCGGCTTCGATCTCGGCCTCAAAGACCGCGCGGCTAAGCCGGGCGATGTCGTTGATAAGAAAACCAAAGCTGTCGGGGTTGATTTTGTCGCGCATTGGGGGGACCACTATTTAATATGCCTACCTTATTATCTAAGGACAGAGATATACCGCACACCCCGACTGTCAATTGTCAAACTCAATACTTTTTTGAAAACTCAAAGCGGGACCGATGTTTTGACACCTGCCCCGGCACAATCAGACTGGACGGATAGCCCGGCTGGTGTGGTGTGTCTGGCCAAAATTGCGGCTCAATCGCCAGCCCCGCGCAGGAACCATAGGCAGCCCCCCCATGCCCGCGCGTCACGCCGGTTTCAATGTAAAGCCCGTTGTAAATCTGCACACCACGCTGGTTTGTAGACACCGCAAGCGACAGCCCGGCAGCGTCAAGCTTGCAGGCGTCCTGCATCTGCCCCCTGACAAAAGGCAGGCAAAAGTTGTGATCCAGAACCGCGCCAACCGGGCGCGCCGTGCGGTAATCAAAGGGACCGTCATCGACCGGCGCAGGTCTGCCCAGAGGGATCTGGTCCTCATCGACAGGCAGATAGGTCGGCGCGGGAACAGTCAGCAGATGGTCGGACAAGTCCCGTGCGCCGGACAAATTCCAGTAGCCGTGGAATGCGGGGCTGAAATAAGTTGGCGCGTCGGTCATCCCCGTGATTTCGATGTCCAACGCACCCGCTTTATCCAGACGGTAGGTAACGCCGACCGAGATGTTGCCCGGAAACCCACCCAAGCCGTCAGGGTGGCTTAGCATCAGGCGGCACTCGGCAGGACCGATCATATCAAACGACCAATTGCGATCGCTGAACCCCGCAAGCCCGCTGTGCAGGGTCGTGCGCCCCGCTTCGTTTTTGTCCAAATCGAAATGCTGGCCTTTGACCTCCATCTGGCCGCCCGCGATCCTGTTGGCGACAGGGCCGACAACCGCGCCGAAATAGCGCATCGGCCCCAGATAGGCAGCCATGTCATTCCCCCCCAGAACCACCGCGTGATCTACACCGTCGATCCGAAAGTCCTGAAGGGTCGCGCCCCATGTAAGGATCGACGCGACGGAACCGCCGTTGCGGATTTGGCACCGCATCACATCTTCGCCGTCCGGCGTCTTTCCAAAAATCTCAGTCATGCCCCTGCTCCCCTCGCTTTCATGACCCTTGGTCAATCATCGCATTGGTTAATTTGCCATAAACTTCTCGGACCCGCGCCCAATTTCCGCCATCTTACGGGGTAAAACAGTCCTCAGCCATGGTGGCAAACAGGTCTTATTGTTCAAGAGCAGGGGTTTGACGTGAAAAGACGCGAAGGTACCGATCACGATCAAAACGTTAGAACGCAAGGCGCGGTTTCAATTGGGGGAACAGACGTATGATACACGAAACACAAGGCCTTCCCGGTGTTGACCGCATTCAGACCCGTTTTCTGGACATGCTCAAAGACCGTCAGGCCACGATTGCCAACCTCGCCTTGGGCGCTTGGGAAGGTGATACGGTTGAAGACATCAACGAAAGCCTGACGCAGGCGCGCGGCATTCTGCATCAGATTGCAGCGACAGCAGGATCCATCAGCTTTGATGATCTGGGGGCCACGGCCCGCGCCTGCGGCTTGAAGATAGACGACCACCTCAAGGGGCCCGACGCCGATCTGGCGCTTTGTCCGGGCGAACTGGTCTTGTACATGGATCATTTCGTGCAAAGCTGCGGCGCGTTGATTGAACAGCATCCGCAGTTGGTGCGCGTCTAAAACGACGGCAATCGCAGTCTTGAAAAATTCGGCCGCGATCGCGACGCTTGGCGCACTCTCAAGTCATTGAGGTTTTAGGCTGGACGATGATGGCGCGAAAATCGTTCACATTCGTCAACGTCGGTCCTGTGACCACCTGACTGTCAATCCGGCCAAAAAACCCGTGCGCATCGTTTTCGGCCAAGGCCCGCACCGGGTCGGTGCCTGCCAGTTCGGCGCGCTGCAAGGTGTCCGGGGTCACGATCGCCCCCGCCACTTCTGCAGCGCCGTCAACGCCATCCGTGTCGCAGGCCAGCGCCCAGATCTGTGGGGCACGGTCCAACGCCAGAGCCAAGGCAAGGCAATATTCGGCGTTGGGCCCACCGATGCCGTCGCCACGCCGGGTGACCGTCAACTCTCCGCCCGACAGCAGGACAACGGGCGGATCATTTGGGCCAAGTTCCGCCTGCACTGCCAACGCAAGCGCCGCGTGTTCCTGGGCGACATGGCGCGCCTCGCCTTCCACGTCATTGCCAAGGCGGATCACGGTCAGACCCTCCGCGACCGCAAGCGCTTCTGCCGCATCAAGAGATTGTGCGGGGGCGGCGTAAATCTGGTTTTTGACCTGTGTCAGGCGCTGATCCTCGGGCGCGATCACCTGCGACCCTTTCGCAAGGGCCGCTGCAACCGACGCAGGTGGCGTGATCTGCCAACGCTCAAGAATAGCACAGGCGTCCGCTGTTGTGGTGACGTCGCCAACGGTCGGCCCTGACCCGATCATCGCCATGTCATCCCCCGGCACGTCCGAGATCATCAGCGCCAGCATCTGCGCAGGATAGGCGGCTGCAGCAAGCTGTCCGCCCTTGACCCGGCTAAGATGCTTGCGAATAACGTTCATCTGCTGGATTGGCGCGCCGGAAGCCAAAAGCGCCGCGTTCACCGCCTGTTTTTCCGCGAGGGTAATGTCACCCAACGGGGCCACCAGCAACGCGGACGCACCGCCAGAAATCAGGGCCAGCACAAAGTCACCGTCCTCAAACCCCTGAAGCAAGGCCAACATCCGCAGTGTCGCGTCCTGCCCCGCTGCGTCAGGCACAGGATGCGCGGCCTCGACAATCTCGATCCCCTGACAGGGGCGCGCATAGCCGTAACGGGTGATGACCAGCCCCTCGCATGGTCCCCACTCGGCCTCCACCGCTTCGGCCATCCGCGCGCTGGCTTTGCCGGCCCCTACAACCACAACCCGACCGGCGGGTTTCGGGGGAAGAAACCGCGCGAGGCTTTGCATCGGATCGGCCACTTCGACCGCACGGTCAAACAGAGAGCGCAAAAGCGTTTCGGGATTTTTTAACGTCATGAAAAGTCTCTAACCTTGTCTAAAACCCAATTGTGCATCCGTCTTTGCGGTGATCGGACCCCGCAACATAACCGTTGCCATGGTGCCCGATCAATGGGCAGCGTCAGGTATCATAGGG
>NZ_DS999215.1:199980-259980 GCF_000156335.1 Roseobacter sp. GAI101 | reverse complement strand
GCCATGAGCCGAAGCTTAGGATGCATTTATTGCATGGTAGCAGAGCGTAGTGTGACATAAGACTACGTCTTTATTGATCTTTTGTAGTACCAAGGTTTGTTGTTTGGGTGTTCGCACTCAAGTAGCCAAAGGCGGTAGTGCATATAAAGAGATCATAAAAGACAAAGTCTTTTCTGTGAAGCGGGCCTGTGAGGGATCCCGTGGAGAGATCACTAGTGAGAATGATGACATGAGTAGCGACAAAGAGTGTGAGAGACACTCTCGCCGAAAATCCAAGGGTTCCTGCTTAAAGCTAATCTGAGCAGGGTAAGCCGACCCCTAAGGCGAGGCCGAAAGGCGTAGTCGATGGGAACCAGGTTAATATTCCTGGGCCAGATGGAAGTGACGGATCTCGAGGGTAGTTCATCCTTATCGGATTGAATGGGCTGCTTAGAGGTCCCTGGAAATAGCTCCATCGCTAGATCGTACCCTAAACCGACACAGGTGGATAGGTAGAGAATACCAAGGCGCTTGAGAGAACTATGTTGAAGGAACTCGGCAAAATACCTCCGTAAGTTCGCGAGAAGGAGGCCCGGTTTCTAGGCAACTAGAGGCTGGGGGCACAAACCAGGGGGTGGCGACTGTTTATTAAAAACACAGGGCTCTGCGAAGTCGTAAGACGACGTATAGGGTCTGACGCCTGCCCGGTGCCTGAAGGTTAAAAGGAGGGGTGAGAGCTCTGAATTGAAGCCCAGGTAAACGGCGGCCGTAACTATAACGGTCCTAAGGTAGCGAAATTCCTTGTCGGGTAAGTTCCGACCTGCACGAATGGCGTAACGACTTCCCCGCTGTCTCCAACATAGACTCAGCGAAATTGATTACCGGTCAAGATGCCGGTTACCCGCGGTTAGACGGAAAGACCCCGTGCACCTTTACTACAACTTCACACTGGCATTAGGCCGAACATGTGCAGGATAGGTGGTGGGCTTTGAAGCGTGGACGCCAGTCTGCGTGGAGCCTCCCTTGAGATACCACCCTTGTTCTGCTTGATGTCTAACCGCGGTCCGTTATCCGGATCCGGGACCCTGTGTGGTGGGTAGTTTGACTGGGGCGGTCGCCTCCTAAATCGTAACGGAGGCGCGCGAAGGTTGGCTCAGAGCGGTCGGAAATCGCTCGTTGAGTGCAATGGCAGAAGCCAGCCTGACTGCGAGACTGACAAGTCGAGCAGAGTCGAAAGACGGCCATAGTGATCCGGTGGTCCCAAGTGGGAGGGCCATCGCTCAACGGATAAAAGGTACGCCGGGGATAACAGGCTGATACTGCCCAAGAGTCCATATCGACGGCAGTGTTTGGCACCTCGATGTCGGCTCATCTCATCCTGGGGCTGGAGCAGGTCCCAAGGGTACGGCTGTTCGCCGTTTAAAGAGGTACGTGAGCTGGGTTTAGAACGTCGTGAGACAGTTCGGTCCCTATCTTCCGTGGGTGTAGGATACTTGAGAGGAGTTGCCCCTAGTACGAGAGGACCGGGGTGAACGATCCACTGGTGGACCAGTTGTTATGCCAATAGCAGTGCTGGGTAGCTATGATCGGACAGGATAACCGCTGAAGGCATCTAAGCGGGAAGCCCCCCTCAAAACAAGGTATCCCTGAGAGCCGAGGTAGACCACCTCGTCGATAGGCCAGAGATGTAAGCGTAGTAATACGTTCAGTTGACTGGTACTAATGGCTCGATAGGCTTGATTTGATCCAGTAGAAGCAAGACTTTTACGGATTTATCAAAAGCATACACACATACATAAATGTACTGACTTGGACTTCGTTGTTATCGCCAGGGAAATGGCGATAACAACAAACGTGTGGCTACGCGCATTGCTCTGCAATACGCTCTCGCCACCGTCGCTTTTTGCTACGCAAAACAGCGACGTTGATGAATTTATTCGGTTTGGTGGTCATAGCGTAAGCAAAACACCCGATCCCATCCCGAACTCGGCAGTTAAGTGCTACTGCGCCAATGGTACTGCGTCTTAAGACGTGGGAGAGTAGGTCACCGCCAAACCTAATAAGTTCATCAATCAAAAACGTATCTCTCTACGATGAAATCAAAGACAAATCCAAACAAACAAAACACTGATTGAAAAACACAATCAAGAATAATGTCTTGCATCCAGTTGAAATATGCGAAGACAAAAAAACAAGACAAAAGGGGTTGGGACAAGGCTACGTAGTCTTTCCGACCAAGTGCTGAGTGGTGATAGTACGAATTGTACAATCCGCTTAAGTATTCGAAGGATCGTAATCCTGAGTTTCAACGTAGAATATGACGTTCAGATAGGCTCCAATCCCGGCCGATAGAGGATGCTTTATTCGGCGGGTAAAATATTTGAAAGACTGGTTTGAAAAGCTCTGCTGCCGCGACCTTAATGTCGCGATGAAACGCGGACATACTTCAGAAAGGCTGTGGCTGTCGGTGATAGCGTCCGGCCCGATCGCCTGACAAGGCCGATGCGCCTGCGCGTGCCGAAATCAGAAATATCGCGAATGACAAATGTCTCGGATCGCAGGATCGCCAGCGTGAGCCTTGGGAGAACCGTGATACCAAGCCCGGCGGACACCAAAGCCCCGGCCGTTGCAAGATGCGCGACTTCAAAGCGGGGGCTTAGGCTGTGGCCGAAACGCTGACATGTTCCGTCGATAAGCTCTCTGACGCTGGTACCGGTTTCCATGACGATAAACGGCATCGCGACCAGTTCCTCCCAGCCATAGGCGCGATCTTCTGCCAATGGCCCGTCCGGCATGCCGAGCGCGACAAATTCATCTTCCATCAACGGTTCGAAGGCAAGCCTTGAACGCGCGGTCACGGTACCTGCCGTAAAACCGATGTCAGCTTGACCGGAATCGACGGCATCCAGAACGCTGCCCGAAAGCGCATCAATGATCTTGAGATCGATTTCCGGGTGATCCGCAGTAAAGTTACGCAGGATCTGTGGCAGCAGGCTCGCGGTGATGGAGGGCAGCCCTGCGATGGTCAACCGTCCGCGCTGCGCAGACTGATAGCTCCCGAATTCTGCCAACCCGTCTTCGGCAGTGTTGATGATCCGTTCGGCGATCTGGGCAAAAGCACTGCCCGCAACTGTAATTTCGACACTTCGGGTATCTCTGTCGAACAGGCGGCTGCCAAGGCGCGCCTCGAGAGAGGTGATCTGTCGCGACAACGCAGAGGGAGACAGACCAAGCTGATCTGCCGCCGCGCGGAAAGATCTTTCTTGTGACAGGATCAGAACGGCCTGGAAATCGAGAAGGGTTGGATTGCTGCGTTTCATGCATCAATTATGTCGAATACTTCACTTCTTGCAATAGAGTGCATTTGTCATAATCGTATCCGAGACCGGATCGCGCTGCCCGCAGAGGTGACCTGATCCGTCCACATCATTGGGAGGATACCATGAAACACACTATGCGTACGCTCATCAGCGCAACCATTCTTGCGGGCTCAGCCGTGACCGCTCAGGCGCAGGATTTGCTGATCGGATCGACATCCGCATCGTCCAGCCACTACGGATACTTCGTCGCCGTCGGCCAGCTGATCAACGAAAATGCAGAGGGCGTGAATACCACTGTGGTCGAAACCGGAGCCACAATGGACAACATCCGCCGGATGGAGCGCGGTCAGATCGATCTGGGCCTTGTAACGACAAATGTAGTCCAGCACGCCAATGCCGGTACAAAGGAATTCGAAGGGAATGCGCAGGATTTGCGTTTGCTGTGGGTTTACACCGGCGCTCCTCAAAACGTCGTGGTGCGTACAGATGCAGGCGTCGATAGCCTGGAAGGGCTGGCGGATGTCAAATTCAACCCCGGCATTAAGGGGTCCGCAACTGAATCCACCACTGAAGCCGTCTTCGAGACCTTGGGCCTGACCGCAGATTTTGTGCGCGGCTCAACGACGGACATCGTCAATTCGATCAAGGACAACCGCGTCGCAGGTTATGTCAAATCGGGGTCTGGCAACAAGCTGGACGGATCGACCATGGATGTTGCCACAGCAACCGATATCGCGATTTTGGGCCTGAGCAGCGCACAAGCCGACAAACTGCGCGCCGACATGCCCGACATCTCGGTTGTCGACATCCCCGAGGGTGCCGCGGACGGTATTCCGGCCTATACGACATGGAGCTTTGGCGTCGGTGTCGCGGCTCCTGCGTCTATGGATGACGAGACAGCGTACAAGATTGTCAGCGCGATCATGGCGGACAAGACAGCGCAGGCCAATGCGATGGCCAGCCTGAAAGGCGCAAGCATCGCCGACATGACGGTACAGTTCGGCACGGTCCCGCTGCACCCGGGTGCTGCGCGCTGGTTTGAAGAGCAGGGCATCGAACTGCCCGCCAAGCTGATGCCAGCAAGAGACTAGGCAGATGACACTGGAGCGTATGCAAAAAGGGCTGGCGATCCTCGTTGGGGCCTTTGTCTTTTACACGGCAGCGACAGGCCCCTTCGAGGGTCTGATCCAGAGAGCAATCTTTCTGGCGCTGGTCGCAACCCTTGGCTTTGCGCTTTATCCTCTGGGTGCCGGGAAATCCTGGCACCCGGTCGGGCTGGTGGTCGATCTGGCCCTTACTGTGATCGTGATCTGCGCCTGCGGGTATGTGATCTGGAACTACGATGAAATCATGACGACGTTGCCTTGGGCCACGTCGCTGGACAAGGCGCTGACTGCCGGGCTTGTTCTTGCGGTGCTTGAACTGGGGCGGCGGACCGTCGGGCTGATCTTTCCCGTGCTGGTTTTGATCGGGGTCGGCTACGCCCTGTTTGGCAACCTGCTGCCCGGGCCGCTGCACCACCGTGGATTTGACAGCGCCTTCGTGACCGAAACGATATTTCTGGGCGACCTTGGCATCTGGGGGATGCTGACAGGTGTGGCCGCCACGGTCATCGCAGCGTTTGTGCTGTTCGGCGCACTGTTGCTTCATACGGGGGGCGGGCAGGCGTTCATGGATCTGGCGATGCGGTTGGGCGGTCGCCAGCCCGGCGGAGCCGCCAAGATCGCGACGATTGCCAGCGGCCTTTTCGGGATGATCTCGGGGTCGGCTGTGGCCAACGTGGCGACCACAGGGAATTTCACCATCCCCATGATGATCCGGCTGGGATATCCGCGTCCCTTCGCTGCGGCGGTGGAGGCCGTGGCATCGACGGGCGGACAGATCGCGCCGCCGATCATGGGGGCCGCGGCCTTTGTGATGGCAGAAATTCTGGGCATTCCTTACGTCACCATCATTCTGGGCGCGATCATTCCCGCCGTGCTGTTTTACCTGTCGGTCTTCATGACCGTGCATTTCGTTGCCCTGCGCCGCAATCTGGCGGTGGTGCCGGACGAGGATCTGCCCGACTGGGCCGTCATCATCGCACCGCGCCGGGTGCTGCCGATCCTTGCCGCATTGGGCGGGCTGGGCATCGGGATCTGGCTGGGCCGGTCAATTTCAACTGCGGCGTTCTACGGCGTCGTCGGATTGCTGGTGGCCTTTGTCGCCACGCAGGCCGGACGTCTGTCGTTCAAAGAAATGGCGCATATGATCGTCGAAGGGCTTGAGGACGCAGGCAAGGGAATGGTGATCATCGGCGTGCTGCTCGCTGGTGCTCAGGTGCTGGTCTCGATGATCAACCTGACGGGCATCGGGGTCACGCTGTCGTCGCTTATCGTTACCATGGCTGGGGATTCAGTGCCCTTGGTCGCCGTGATCGTCGCGGGGGTCTGCCTGATCATGGGCATGGGCCTGCCGACGACGGCGGCCTACGTCCTTGTTGCGGCTGTGCTTGCGCCTGCGATGACAGCGGTCGGGGTTGATCCATTGGCCGCGCATCTGTTTGTGTTCTACTTCGCCACCATCTCGGTCATTACACCGCCGGTCTGCGTCGCGGTCTTTGTCGGTGCGGGTATCGCCGGAACCAACTGGCTTCCCGCCGCAGGAGAGGCCGTGCGCCTGGGTGCCGTGACTTATGTGGTGCCGTTCTTGTTCC
The DNA here is from genome assembly GCF_000156335.1 of Roseobacter sp. GAI101. Lineage (GTDB taxonomy): Bacteria > Pseudomonadota > Alphaproteobacteria > Rhodobacterales > Rhodobacteraceae > Sulfitobacter. Next base: position 253,986 of record NZ_DS999215.1, on the reverse strand, counting down.
TTCTCTATCCCGGCATGATGTTGCAGGGCAGCTGGTTCGATGCCGTCGAAGCGATCGTGGCCGGTCTTGTCCTGGTCATCGCGATCCCTGCGTTGCTGGCGGGAATGCGGCTGACCGCATCGCGCGGGCTGGACATCGGCATACTGGTTGGGGTCATCGCGATTGCAATCTGGCCACATCCGGTAACGCCTTTCATCGCGCTCGCGGCTTTGGCCTGTGCGTTCAAGATCGGGTCTCAGAGCAGAAGGGTCGTGACATGAGCGTGCTGAGAATAGGGGCCGGTGCGGGATTTTCGGGGGATCGCATCGCACCCGCAGTCGAACTGGCCGAGAAGGGAAACCTTGATTTCCTCGTGTTCGAATGCCTTGCCGAACGTACCATCGCCCTTGCCCAACAGGCACGGTTGAAAGATCCGGCTGCGGGTTTTGACCCGATGCTTGAACGGCGGATGCGCGCTGTGCTGCCGATCTCCGCCCGCAACGGCACGCGGATCGTGTCGAATATGGGGGCCGCAAATCCGCTGGCAGCGGCGCGACTGGTCCGGAAGGTCGCACAGGATCTTGGCCTGCACCACCTCAAGATCGCCGCCGTGACGGGGGACGACGTCCTGAATGTTGTCGGCCCTTTCAAGCTGGATGAAACCGGAGCCACTGCGTCGTCGATGGGGGATCGTCTGATTTCGGCCAACGCCTATATCGGCATCGCGCCGATCGTTGCAGCGCTTGATGCGGGCGCGGATGTGGTGATCTGTGGTCGCGCGTCCGATCCGGCACTGTTTCTTGCCCCGCTTGTGCACCATTTCGGGTGGCCGATGGACGACTGGACCCGGCTGGGCCGCGGCACCCTTGTCGGCCATCTTCTGGAATGTTCCGCGCAGGTTACAGGCGGCTACTTTGCGGACCCCGGCGTCAAGGATGTGCCAGACCTTGCCCGCATCGGCTTTCCGCTGGCCGAGGTAGCAGAGGATGGCAATGCGGTCATAACCAAAGTCGCGGGAACCGGTGGATGCGTGACGCGCGCAACCTGCACGGAACAACTGCTTTATGAAATCCACGATCCGGAGAATTACATTCAACCAGATGTGGTCGCCGACTTTTCACGGGTCAGCATTGAACAGATCGGACCCGATCGCGTGGCGGTTTCCGGCGCGGACGGGCGGGCTGCTACGGGGTATTTCAAGATATCGGTCGGCTACCGAGACGGTTGGAAAGCTGATGGTCAAATCACATATGCCGGCGCGAACAACATCGCGCGGGCAAAACTTGCGGCCGACCTGGTCCTGCAACGGCTCGCGGACGCTGGCATCGCACTGACCGAAAGCCGGTACGATCTGATCGGTTATGATTCCGTCCCCCGTGCTGTAACCGCTGAAAACATGGCACAGCCGCACGAGGTCAGGATGCGTTTTGCCGCGCGGTGTCGCACATCGGAAATCGCCAATCAGGTGGTCGACGAGGTTGAAGGCCTTTATCTTTGCGGTCCGGCTGGCGGCGGCGGCGTGACCCGAAGCGTCAGGGAAATCATTGCGATTGCATCGACATTGATGCCTTCAAAAGATGTGCAGACAAGCTTTGAAATGCTGGAGACTCAAGATGCAGTTGCATGAGATTGCCCATGGCCGCACCGGGGACAAGGGGGACACCTCCAACATCTCTATCATCGCCTTTGATCCCAAAGATTGGGCGCGGATCCTGCGGGACGTGACCGAGGAAAAGGTCGCGGCGCATTTTGGTCCTGACGTTGCAGGGGACGTCACGCGGTATCTGCTGCCGCAGCTTCAGGCGATGAACTTTGTCCTCAAAGGCGCGCTGACCGGGGGGGTCACACGATCGCTTGCCCTGGATGCACATGGGAAATGTCTGGCCTCGGTCCTGCTTGAAATGGAAATCTGACGATCGTTGGAAGGTAAGCTGCTGTTTCAGACGCGCACACAGGATGTCGCTATTCCTGATACCCACCAGATGGTCTGCACCGTTTTCAAACGACCTGCCGGACTGGCAGCCCGGCTTGAGGGCGAAGCCAAATGGCCTGGTTGGCTTTATCATTCAGCCTTCTAAAGCCCTCGATTTACAGGTCCCTTAGGGTCATGCGCCCTCTGCCGGATTCACTTCGGGAAATACGCGGGTGCCCGCGCTCTCCATATCCTGCATGCGTTTGATCAGCCGCTCTCGCACCTCGCAGGACACTTCCCACGATGTGTTCGGGTTGTTGCAGGTCACGCAGAAGGTCACGATTTGACCAAAGACATCCTGACCCGTCACCCTGACCTCATGTTCGTCGCGATCGCCGAGGTCTTCATGTTCGACCTCGTCGATAACCTTAAAGAATACGTCTCTTAATTCCTCAACTTCAGCATCGTGCGCGACGTGGATTTCGACCAGCCGTTTCATGTGGGGGTCCCTGATCGTCCAGTTCTCGAAAGTCTCGGATACGAATTCCGTAACCGGCACAACCAACCTCACGCCTGTCCAGACCCGCAACAGGACGTAGGTAAAGTTGATCCGCTCGACAGAGCAGATGTGCCCTTTGTACACGACGTTGTCGCCGATCCGCGCCGACTGGTTCAGGGCGATCTGCATTGACGACATGATGTTGGACAGGACCTCGCGCGCGGCAAAGCCCAGAACCAGCATCACGGCACCTGCCGACGCCAACAAGGAGAAGCCGAAGGTGCGGAACACGTCCGCTTCGGCCAGAACGATGCCAAAGCCAAGCAGGACGATCACGACGATCAGCATACGCCGCACCAGCGATACTTTCGTGGCGGTTTCGCGGCGGTGGTCGTCGTTGATCTGCTGCAGATCGTCATTGTCAAATTCGATGATCCGGTCGATGATCCGGTCGACGACATTCACCACAAAGACGAGCGCCGCAATCACATAGCCCAAGGCAATCGTCGGTGGAATAAGGGCGGAAATCGGGCCTGAGAACACGAATATCCCGCTGATGATGGATATGATCAATGTCATCACAAAGGTCACGATCGGCAGACGCGATGCTTCGATGATCTTTTTGGAAAAATCCCGTTTGGCGGTCGCTGCGGCGCGGGTCAGGGCCTTGTGGGTCGTGACCCCGCCGATGATAGAAAGCAGGAACATGACCGGAAGGCCGATGACCTCCCACCACATGAGGTTCCAGAATCCGTTCTGACGGGCCCAGTCCGGCAGCTTTCGTTCCATCTTTGACGGACCATAGGTGTCGTATAGCTTGGTTATGTTGGCCACGGACCGCTGGGAAAACACCCACACCGGGGCTTGGTCCTTAACCTGAACGCGGTCCAGATAAATAGGATAGGGCCGGTTGTCGATTTCCAGCACCCAAAGCAGGATGGAGCGTCTGGTCTGCCCGGCGACCGCGCTTTTCGTCGTGGCGGTTGCGTCCAACGCATCTGGCCGGTCCAGAAGATCGCCCCAGCTGATGACAACCTTGCGGTCCACCAAGGCATAAAGCTGTTCGGCAAGCTGCGGTCCTGCCGCTGCCTGCTGCGTGCTCGGGACGGTCGCCAGATTAAGCAGATGTGCCGCGGTGGTGAAATCCTTTGCATCCGCGAGATCAAGCAACGCTTCCATCGTGGCATGGGGGGAGCTGCGATCAAGTTGGTCAGGAGGTGCGCCCAACCCGACGTTCAACGCATCTATCTGGTAGACGTTTTCTTCGGCGACGGCAGCGGCCGCACAAATCATCAATGTGCACAAAAGGAATGAACGAAGCACTGTGGCGTAAGACGGCATTGATATTCCTATGGCAGACCTCGGATACCCAAACCTAATATAACGTGTCGGGATAAGGTTCCCGAACGCAGCATGGCCAAGGTGCATTCCGGCCCGGACCTTGCATTTATGCAACAGGTCAGGGTGCGCGAAAGCGCTTTTTGTCTGGCCAACGGCGTGCCAGCGACAGCGCTGTAGTGTCCAGAGAACCGCGGCACTGCTTGAAGCGCGCGCAAACTAGGGAACAATAACGCCGACCGTACGTTGGTCTATGCTCGATCAGCTAATGGCTGACCTTCGCGCGATGCCCGTAATAAGAAAGAAAAAACATGACCCGTAGCACCTCTCTCACGATCAACGGTGAAACGCATGTCGTCGATGTCGACCATCGCACGACCTTGCTGGACCTGCTGCGCCACCACCTTGATCTGACGGGGACAAAAAAAGGCTGCGACCACGGACAGTGCGGGGCCTGCACGATATTGGTCAACGATCGGCGGATCAATGCATGCCTGACGCTGGCTTGCATGCACGACGGCGACGATATCACCACGATCGAAGGGTTGGGCACGCCGGACGACCTGTCGGCGATGCAAAAAGCGTTCATCAAACATGACGGGTTTCAATGCGGCTATTGCACTGCCGGGCAGATATGTTCGGCGACAGCAATGCTGAAAGAGGCCAAGGCCGGGTGGCCTTCGAACGTATCGTCGTCTTTGGATGGTAAGGGTGCCCTGTCGAACGAAGAGATTTCGGAGCGGATGAGCGGAAACCTTTGCCGCTGTTCGGCCTATACCGGGATCGTGAATGCGATCCGCGAAGCGGCCGGGGAGACGGGCCAATGAAGCAATTCGATTACAGCCGTGCCACGTCAACCTCTGATGCAACCAGGGCGGCGTCGGTCCATGGTTCCGCAATCATTGCAGGGGGTACGAACCTGATTGACCTGATGAAGCTCGAGGTGATGTCACCCGATGTGCTGGTCGATATCAACAGGCTGGACCTTCATCAGATTACACCGACGCAGGACGGCGGGTTGCGGATTGGCGCATTGGTCACCAACAGCGATCTTGCCGCGCATGAAACAGTGCGTCGCGACTATGAGGTGTTGTCCCGCGCCCTTCTTGCCGGAGCATCGGGCCAGTTGCGCAACAAGGCGACGACGGGCGGCAACCTGCTTCAGCGGACGCGCTGCGCCTATTTTTATGACACTGCGATGCCGTGCAACAAACGGGAACCGGGCAGTGGATGTCATGCCCGCGACGGCTTTAATCGTATCCTCGCTATTCTGGGCACCAGTGAACACTGCATCGCCACGCATCCGTCCGACATGGCAGTTGCCATGATGGCGCTTGATGCGGTGGTTGAGGTCGAAAACACAACTGGCGACACGCGCAAGATCGCGCTTGATGACCTGTATTGCCTGCCGGGCAGCACACCGGATGTGGAAACCGTATTGCAGCGAGGTGATCTGATCACTGCTGTTCTATTGCCACAGCCAAAGGCGGGCCTGCACGTCTACCGCAAGGTACGCGACCGGTCTTCCTATGCGTTTGCGCTGGTGTCGGTTGCGGCGGTTGCGCAGATGGACGCTGGAAAAATTGCGCAAATCTCGTTGGCGTTTGGCGGACTGGCACCCAAACCATGGCGCAATCAGCAGGTCGAGGCTGCCTTGACCGGTCAGGCCCCGTCAGAGGCGCTTTTCGATCAAGCTGCCGACATTCTGTTGGCGGAGGCACAAGGCTTCGGCGCAAACGATTTCAAAATTCCCCTTTCACGTCGCACGCTCAAGGCTGTGTTGCGGACCGTTACGGAGACCAGCCAATGAACGCGCATCACAAAATGGACGAAAAGCAGACCGATGTCCTATCCGGCATGGCGCAAGGCGTTCTTGGCAAAGGTGCATTGCGTGTCGATGGCCCGCTGAAAGTTACCGGGCAGGCCGCTTATGCCGCTGAAATCGGTGACGGTACCGAAGCCGTCGGCGTGTTCGTACGTGCCACGATCACAAAGGGCCGTGTCGCAAAGATTGATGAAGCGGCAGTACGTGCCATGCCGGGTGTCTTGTCCCTGATCACGGACGAACGGCTTTTGCGCAACCCCGCGCAGGGCACCGCGAACGAAGCGCCGATACAAGGCGCGCGCGATGTCGCGTATTTCGGTCAGCCCATCGCATTGGTGGTGGCCGAAACCTTTGAACAAGCGCGACATGCCGCCCAAAATATTGCCATCACCTATGATGCCGAAAAGGCTGTTACCGACCCCCTTGATGGCGCGGCGCAGTTCGACCTTCCCGACGCCAAGCAAATTGAACACGGCGATGTACAGACCGCCATGGCCGATGCACATGTGAGCATCGATGCCACCTATACCACCCCGTCCCAGAGCAGCGCCGCAATGGAACCGCATGCGTCAATCGCAAGCTGGGAAGGCGACATGCTGACGCTGCACGGGTCCTATCAGATGCTCAAATACAACCGGAACGAATTAGCGGATGCCTTGGGCATTGATCCCGCGAATGTCAGATTGCTGGCCCCCTATGTCGGGGGTGGTTTTGGCGCGAAACTGGGCTTGTCCTCCGAAGCGGTAGCCGCCGCTATCGCCGCCAAGGAACTGGACCGCCCCGTGCGTGTCGTCATGACCCGCCCGCAGGTTTTCGAGACCACGATGCGGCGCAGTTCCACCCATCAGCGGTTAAGGCTTGCGGCGGATGCTGACGGCAACCTGACGGCTATCGGTCACGATGCGACAGTGTCAAACCTGCCCGGTGAATCGTTCAGCGAACCTGTCGCATTGGCCACGCATTTTCTTTATGCAGGCAAAAACCGCGCCTATGCACACCGCATCGCGCGGGTGCATCGCACTTGTGCGGGGTCCATGCGCGCCCCGGGTGAGGCCGTGGGCATGTTGGCGCTGGAAAACGCGATGGATGAACTGGCGCACAAGGCCGGGATCGACCCGGTCGCATTGCGCCTGCGCAACATCCCCGAAAAGCACCCTGAAAGCGACAAGGTGTTTTCATCGCGCCGCTTTGCGGATTGCCTGACCGAAGGGGCTGAACACTTCGGCTGGTCAATACGCAGGGCCACACCGGGCCAAGTCCGGGAGGGCGAGTGGTTGATCGGCATGGGCGTGGCATCTGCGGCACGGGGCAACATCCTGTCTGAGTCCAAAGCCCGCGTTATCCTGCATGCTGATGCGACGGCGACGGTTGAAACCGATATGACAGACATTGGTACCGGTACCTATACCATCCTCGCGCAGATCGCGGCCGAGATGTTGGGCCTGCCCCTTGAGAGCGTCACAGTGAGACTTGGCGATACCGATCTGCCCCCGGCCGCCGGTTCCGGTGGGTCGTGGGGGGCAAGTTCTGCCGGGTCTGCGGTGTTTCTGGCGTGCCAAAGTTTGCGCAATGACATTGCCGATCTAGTTGATGCAGACGCCGCCGACATCACCCTGAAAGACGGCATCATCACGACCGGAAACGTCCAGCGCGACCTGTCCGATACGTTGACCAACGACATCACCGCCACAGGGCACATCGAACCCGGAGAAACGAGCAATGCGGTAGAGCAAGCCGGTTTTGGCGCGCATTTCGCCGAAGTGGCCGTGAACAGCATCACAGGCGAAACCCGTGTGCGGCGGATGCTTGGCGTGTTCTCGGCGGGACGTATCCTGAATGAACAAACCGCCCGGTCACAATGCTTTGGCGGGATGATCTTTGGCATCGGTGCCGCGCTGACCGAAGAGCTGGTACATGACCACCGCGACGGACATATCGTTAACCACAACCTTGCCGAATATCATGTGCCTGTGAATTTGGACGTGCCGCAGTTGGACGTCGTCTTCCTGGAAGAACGGGACGAATGGGCCAATCCGATCCAGTCCAAAGGTGTTGGGGAACTTGGCATTTCCGGTGCAGGTGCGGCAATTACAAACGCGATCTTCAACGCGACCGGTGTGCGTGTGCGCGATTATCCCGCGACCCTTGATAAGATACTGCCGGACTTGCCAGAGGTTTAGGAAACTCTGTTTCCTTCAGTCAGGCTAGTAAGAATATGGTGAACCCTTTGGGGGTACCAAACGTTGTGAACGAGTTAATGAAAGAGTTTTGTAAAATGCGTACCCTTATCTCCGGTCTTGCGATCATGCTGGCCGCCCCTGCTTTGGCCATGACGGCTGACGACATCAACACGGCACAATATACAGATGGGGCCATCCCCAACGGACAGTCTGCCATTACCGTCAAGCTTCAGGTGTTGCTGGATCAGGCCGGCATTTCGCCCGGTGTGATCGACGGATATTCCGGCGGAATGAGCGAAAGCGCCCTGCGCGGGTTCGAGGCGCGCGAAGGCTTAGAAGTCGATGGCGTTCTTGACCCCGAGGTCTGGGCCGCACTGGGGGGTAGCAACGGTGGCGCCATATTGCAGAGCTACACCCTGACCCAAGAGGATCTAAGCAATCTGTCAGCTGAGATTCCCGACAACGTCGCAGAAAAGGCCAAGATGGAAATGCTCGGTTTTACCCGCGTGACCGAGGCGTTGGCCGAGCGGTTTCACATGGACGAAGATTTTCTGAAACTTCTCAACCCCGATGCCGCATTCGCCGAAGGGGATACGATCACCGTCACGGACACTGGACCGGACCTGGAAGGGGCGGGAGCCCGTATCGAGATCCGTAAATCGGAGCAGCGCGCGGTCGTGTTTGACGCAGAAGGCAATATGCTCACGAACTATCCGGTCGCCATCGGGTCCAAGGAAACACCATCCCCCGAAGGCAGTCTGGAGGTCACCGCTGTTGCGATCGACCCCACCTATAGCTACCGGCCTTCTGTCAATTTCGAAGCGGATGGCGTCAAAGAAGAACTCACGCTGCCACCTGGGCCGAATGGGCCTGTCGGGTCAGTCTGGATTGATCTGTCCAAACCTACATACGGTCTGCATGGCACGAGCGCGCCAGCAAAGCTTTTCAGTGCTTCAAGCCACGGATGCGTCCGCTTCACAAACTGGGACGTCAAGGAACTGGCACACATGGTCAGCAAGGGGGTTGTCGTGGACTTTGTCGAATGACACGCACTGCCTTCCTAACTTTGGTGATGGCGATGGCGTTTCCCGCCATCGCACAGGACCTTGCACCAGAGATGTCACCAAAGCCCCGGTTGAACCAGAACCGCGTCAGCATCACTGATGCGGGCAATGTTGTCATTCCCCCGGAGAAGAAGGCCGATCCTAAATCTGTCATCGAGACGGAGGATGACGCTGAAAAGACCGGCATGCGGGACCAGTTGCGCGAAACCGACGCCGACTACAAAGCATGCCTGATGCGCCTGGACCAAATGGGCGTGGTCTATAGCGAGGCCGAGCCGCTGATTTCCGAAGACGATGCGGATTGCGGCATATTGCGCCCGTTGATGGTCAGCGAAGTCGGCCCCGGCGTGGCGATCCAACCACCGGCAATGCTCCGCTGCGAAACGGCGCAAGCAGTTGCGACGTGGATGAAGGATTTCGTGCTGCCGGCAAGCGAACGTTTATCTGAACGGGGCGCTATGACCAGCATCGAAAACGGGTCCGGCTATATCTGCCGCCGACGCAATAACCTGCCGGATGCAAAGCTGTCGGAACATGCTTTCGGAAATGCATTCGACGTCATGGGTTTTCAGTTCAAAGACGGTTCGCGCATTGCAATAGAGCCCCGCGAGGCTGAAGGGTCCATGGCCGAAGCATTTCAGGACGCGGTACGCGGATCGGCATGTCTGGATTTTTCTACAGTTTTGGGGCCAGGCTCCAACGCCTCACACGACGACCACCTTCATCTGGACGTTATCGCGCGCCCCAGCGGATACCGTTTGTGCGAGCAAAGTGGCGTCAGCCCAAATTGAACGCCGTCGTGACGGGGTCTTGCCATTGGCAATGTGTCTATAACATCCTCTCTGAAGATCTCTGCTAATGCGATAAAGCCACCCGAAGTAAGGCCCTCAGCGAAGGTGTGATCCGTTCCGGACGCGCCCGTCGTACATGGCATAGATTTCGAGCAGTGCGTTCCTGCGTGCCTCAGAGACCAGTTGCGACGTCCCGACCTGATTGCAAAATTTATCCGCGCACATCAGGAAGGGTTCGACACTGGACGGATGTGATACTCTTCCATTGGTTAAATATTTTCGCCAAGCCCAAATTTAAGGGACAGAAAAAGAGTTTACTCGCTTCAGGACTAACTCGTTTTCACTTGGCAAAAGCGCTCTATTCGACTCCTGAAAAGTCGTGCTTTTGAGGTTAATGGGTTGTAAAAGATTGAACGACAGCCAAACACCATTGTGAATGTGCCTTCTGCGGCACATAACAATATTTCGCGATCTGGTATCCGCGATTTAATTTTGAATGCTTGACAGTGGCACGTAATGAGCAAGGCGCAAAAAGACAATCTTATCATCCATGTAGGACTTCCCAAGACCGGCAGCACGACGTTGCAACGGCATGTCTTTCCGGAAATCTCGGTGATGAAGAACATCACATTCAACCCTGAATCTCTGCAAAAACTGTTGGGACGGATACATTTTTTGCCGGATGAAACCGGGATCCAACTGGCGAAGGTCAAAGCTGAATTGCGCAAAGGTCCGCTTTTGGTCAGCAACGAAGCCTTGGTAGGCTTTCAGCCAGATGAATGGGAGGCGTTTGCGGACCGGAACCTGGAAATTTTTGGCAAGGACGCGACCATTATCTTGTCGATCCGCGACGGTGAAGCGCTCATGAAAAGCTTGTTTCTCGAAATGTTCAAACAAGGCATGCAGAAGTCTCCGGAATACTTCTTTTTAAAGAAAGACGCGTTCGTTCGGTTCAAAGCCTTTCGCGCGTCAGGGCTTCTTGCGCATTTTTCCGTCGATGATTTTGACTTGCAGAGACTTTATGCGCTGTATGCTACCCGCTTCGAAAAAGTATATTTACTGCCCTTGGAAACGCTGTCTGAGGGCGAGGTGTTCCAAGACATTTTCGCGCTGAGCGATGCCCAGACAGCCACGCTGCGGACACGAATTACGACAGCCAAGCGCGAGAACGTCGCTTATTCTGCCCGAGGGGTGCAGCTGGTTTTGTTGAAGGAAAAGATCGCCCGGGTGTTCGGGCTCAGTTCGTTCAACAGGATGCCTTTGGAACGGATTTTGGATGACCTCGATCCGGAAAAATCGGAAATTCTTATCGAAAAAGAGAAATTTGACCGGTCTAAGTTTTCGAGTCTATCCTATCAGGACAAGCGGAAAGCATTTGCACGGAAGGTCGGAAGAAAGATCGAATACTGGTTCAGTACCCGTTTCTTTATCGAGCGTATTTTGGACAAATATCTACCCTACAAACCCTATCAACTGACCCAGGGCATATATCGCAACGAAGACTTGAACGCCAAGAACCGGCAGTTCCTTTCAGATGTGATCCGCGAACAACGCGAGAGCGCGACGGGTTATATTTCGCCGGGCGTTCTGTTGCCTCAGGCCAAAATCACGTCACCCGAGACCACGATATGACGCTGCGCATCGCGTTTGTAACTGCAGAACCGTTTACCCAAGCGTCCGGCGTCCGGGTGGTTGTCGAAAGCTTGTCCAGAGAGCTTGCTGCACTTGGCCACGAAATCTGCGTTTTCGGGGTTATATCCAATGGCTCACCAAAGGAGCTGCCGGATTGGTGGCGCGGCGCGAAGGTTCAGACGTTTTCGGAGCGAATTGTCAAAACCTTTGGATTTTCCAACCAGATCTGCGCCCGACTGGCGCAGTTCAAACCAGATGTCATTCACGTCCACGGCATTTGGACGTTTTCCAGCATAGCCGGCATGCAGGTCAAACGCGCCACCGGTGCGTCCCTGATCATCTCGCCTCATGGAGCGCTTTCTACTGAGGCACTCAAGCAATCAACACACAAAAAGCGCCTTGCCATGGCGTTTTACCAACACAAATGTCTTATGGCCGCGGACGGCTTTCACGTCACCTGTGACGAAGAAGCACAAGAAGTGTTGAGCATTGCGCCAAAAGCGCATGTTCAGGTCATCCGCAACGGGGTCGATGCTGATGCCAATACCATTAGACCTATGACGGCGCGCAAAAAAAGGGTGCTGGCTTTGTGCCGGCTTGATCCGAAGAAGGGTCTAGAGAACCTGATTTCGGCTTGGAAGCATATGGCGCACCATCGCCCCGACTGGACGCTTGAATTGCGCGGCCCTGACCGTAATGGCTACATCAACCAGCTTAAGGCGCTTGCAGCGACTTGTACCACTGGCCAGATCTCCTTTGGCGGCCCGCTTTTTCACGCTGAACGCGATGCGGTGATGGCCGACAGCAAGCTTTTCATGCTGCCTTCAAAGAACGAAAACTTTGGATTAACGGCGGCAGAGGCGTTGAGCGTCGGGACCCCTGTGATCGCTGCAACCGGTACGCCGTGGTCGGGGCTGATCGACCAGAGCGCCGGATGGTGGACCGACAATACCCCAGAGATCTTGGCGCGCGCATTGCTTCATGCGACGAGCCTGCCGGATTCAACGCTTGAAGCTATGGGGCAGCGGGGGCAGGACTGGATGCTCAGAAGTTTTCGGTGGAAAGATATCGCAGCAGATATGTCAGGTTTTTACACCGACATCACCCGATGCCCCGCACAGACCAAACCGACCGCTCAAGAGCTTTGCCAGTGAAGGGCGTATTCTTTGACCTTGTCAAAGCGGTCGTTGTCTATTCTCCGCGTAAATCTATCCAGTTGTTTTGTCTCTACCTGCTTGCTGCCGCGTTGGAAGGGGCTGGCATTGCCTTGTTCATTCCTTTTTTCGCCGTAATGATCGGGGGGCAAAGTGTAGCCGACCGTCCGCCGAGCGTGCTGGATCAGTGGGTGGGGACAGGGCAGACATCCCCATGGGTTCTTGTTCTATTTTGCTTGATTTTCGTGGTCATGATTATCTTGCGGGCAATTGTTTCAAAAAATCGGGATGACGCGGCCTTTAAGCTGTCTACCTACTTTTCTGATCTGTTGCGGGTCGATCTGTTGGGCAATCTAGCGCAGGTCCGCTGGTCGTTCATGGCGGGACTGAAGCAAGCCTATGTCGAAAACATCCTGATCACCGAAATCGTCAGAGTGAAGTCCGCCGTTACCCTGATGAGCATTGCGCTTGTCGATGTGACCTTGCTGGTCTGCTACGGCGCGATCCTTGTTTATCTGTCGCCTGTGCTTGCAGTCCTAATTACCCTAGCGATTGGGGTCCTGTTTCTATGGCTCCGCCCTATCATGCGCAAAGCCCGGGATTTAGGGCGTGGCGTGACGGAAACCGGCCAGGCCTTGCATAAGATTACAAGTGAATTCCTGCAGAACCTCAAAACGGCCAAAGCGCAGCAGCTTGAAGCCCGATATGTTTTCTTTTTTGAAAAAGCTGTCGAGGCGTCGCAGCACAACAGCTTTGATTTCAAGCACCGTCAGCTTTCGACGGGTGTACTTCTTCAAGGGGTGATGGCGGGGGTGACCGGTCTACTCTTGCTCGTCGGCACGTTTTTGACCCAGACCCCGCCGGAACTCTTGTTGCTGATCCTTCTCATGCTCGCGCGGCTGACGCCGATCCTTCAGCGGTTCAACCAGAATGTTCAATCGATCGAGAACTTGTTGCCGGCCTTTGACACCTTGCGCGCCTTTGGCCGTGATTGCGCTGAGGCTCGGGATGGCAAATTGCCTGCAACACGCTGTCAAAACCTTCAGGAGGGCTCCTCTCATCCTGACTGTTTGATGCGTTTCAAAGATGTTGCCTTCGCCTTTGATCCAGAAGTACCATTATTGCGAGACGTCAATCTGGACGTGAAGTTCGGTGATTTTGTCGCCATCACTGGATCTTCAGGCGCTGGTAAAACGACGTTGATCGACCTTGCTTTGGGGCTCTATCACCCTCAATCCGGAGAGATTAACCATTTTGAAAACACCATCACCCCTGTCGCCGGGCGCGGTTACCTTAATCAGATTTCTTATATCCCGCAGCAGACTTTCTTGGCGAATACGACGATCCGGCAAAACCTGCTATGGGTTCAGGACGATGCGACCGACGCTGAAATTGATGATGCCCTGCGGCTTAGCGGTGCGATGGAATTTGTCGCTGCCTTGCCCCAGGGGCTAGAGACAATGGTCGGTGACCGGGGCTGTCGGTTGTCGGGCGGAGAACGTCAACGGATCAGTTTGGCCCAAGCCCTGTTGCGGCGGCCCCGCCTGATTATTTGCGACGAAGGGCTGAACGCCATCAGCCAAGACAATCTTGTTCCCTTGCTTGCCAACTTGCGCAAAGCGGACCCAAACATGGCCTTCATTTATGTAACGCATCGGTTGTTCGATACACATCTCATGGATAGGGTCTTTCATATTTCCTCGACGTCCCTGACTGAAATAAGGTCACACGAGACCAGAGTGCTGAAGCTGTGACGCTGAGGGGATCAAGACAAATAGAAGATGATCGGAACGTACATTGATCCTGCTTGTTAACGGCAAAAGCCATAGTGGTGCCAAACCTATCTTGCCCATGTCATTGCTGGCCGTCGCCGCAACATTCGAAGGGAAATTGCCCTACGAGATCGTTGACGCCAATCATCTGGCCGATCCCATCGAAACCTTGAGCGATAAGGTTGTGCAAACCGATGCGCGTATCCTTGCCCTGACGGTCATGCCCGGTCCGCAAACTGCCAGTTCATTTGAAATCACCCTTGCGCTCAAGCGTCGCTTTCCTGATCTGGTTGTGGTCTGGGGCGGATATTTCCCCACGATGTACCCCCGCGCCGCGATGAGCTGCCCCGCCGTGGATTACGGGCTCAAGGGATATGTGAACGGCGATCTGGGCACGTTTTTGCAAAGCGTTCTGGATGGCACGCCTGATCTTTCCTATCCCAACCTGATCTACCGCGACCCACAAGGCGAGATCATTCAAAACAGGATGTCCAAGCTTGTGGACATCAACTCCCTGCCGGAATTCCCTTACAAAGCTCTTGATATGGAGTTTTACATGCGGCCCACGTTCTTGGGGTCGCGCACGATCGGGCATCACATCAGCCTTGGCTGTCCGTTCAAATGCGGCTTTTGTGGCGTTGTCAGCATGGTGAATGGCAAAACGTCGGCTGAAACGCCTGATCTTGGTGCGCGCGGGGTTGCGCGACTGGTTGAAGAGTATGGCGCGAATGCCATTGAATTCCACGACAACAATTTCTTTCTGGGCGAGGCGCGCACAAAGTCTTTTTGCGATCAAATCGCGCATCACAAGATCAAATGGTGGGCTTACGGGCGCGGCGATACCTTGCTGAAATATTCCGAAGAAACGTGGGCTTCGATGGCGGCAAGCGGGCTGAAGATGGTCTATATCGGGGCCGAAACCGGATCTGACGCAACCTTGAAAAAGATGAACAAGGGGGGCAAACAAACTGTCAACGGCATATTGCAACTTGCTGAAACGATGCGAAAATTCGACATTGTGCCCGAGTTTTCATTTATTATCGGCAACCCTCCGGACCCGGTCACGGACATGGACGAGACGCTAGAATTCATCAAGAAGATCAAGGTGATGAATCCGGGCTCGGAAATCATTCTGTATTCCTACACGCCTGTCCCGCAAGAAGGTGAAATGCTGCAAAGCGCTGAAGACGCAGGTTTTGTATTCCCGACCGAGATTGAGGAATGGTCATCAGAACACTGGCAGCGCATTTGTCAGCGCCGCGACGGAGAGCTGCCTTGGATCACCGAAAAGATACGTCGCAAGCTGCGTAACTTCCGATTGGTGATCGACAGCACATTCCCGACGGTCACGGATGAAAACCTAAGCCCGATGAAACGAACAATCCTGCGCACGGCGGGGCGTTGGCGGTTTGCCACAAATTTCCACTACGGGCCCTACGAGCTGCGTCTGCTGAACAAATTGATTCCTTATCAACGTCCCGAGACCGCAGGCTTTTGATGTCGATCAAGCAGGGAGCGAGGGTCGCGCTGGTCAATATGCACTTGGCGCGCCCCGGAGATGATCTGCAAGCCACCACCAAGGCTTATTTTCACGCGCACTGTCTTGCCAGGGCTTTGGTCGATTTGGGGTATCAGGTCACGCTTTATCAGGCCTTTGATGTGCACCAACGCCAAGAAATCGCGGGCGTCGATGTTTGTGGCTTCCCGCTTGTTCAGGCCGGACGCAACCGTTCGAACGGGTTGATGACCCGGCTCTTGGGCCTAGAGGCGACAGGGACCCCGAACTGCGATGCACTGATTAAATATTTTGCGGCCAACCCGCCTGAGGTCCTTCATGTTTTCGGTATTTCGGAATGGGTGGCGCATCAGCCCGTGACCCGTTGGGCCAAGAATGCGGGATGTCTGGTCAGCTGTTCCGACCACGGAGGCGTCCCATCGCGTCACCCCGTCCGGCGGATACGTCAGAAAAATGCGCTTCGGTGGAGCGATGTGTTCTTCACCCCCTCACTGGAGCGTAAAGAGATGTGGCGCGGCAGCGGTTTATTCAACGCGCAGCAGCGTTTTGAGGGTCTTCCAGAGATTTCGACCTCTTTCGCGTTAAGCTCACAAGAACTGGCGCGGCAGAAGACCGGTATGACGGGCAATCCCGTCGTGGTTTCGACATCAAACCTGCAACACAGAAAACGCCCGATCCTGATGCTTGATAGCTTCGAGCATCTTTTGGAACAGTGGCCTGACGCGCAGCTTTATCTGTTTTTCCGGTTCGACACGCTGCTGCCGGAGGTCAAAAACCGGATTGCCAATTCGCCGAAGTTGTCCAGCGCTGTCACAATTTGCGGATCAGTGCCGCATGACGAAATGGTGGCTGTCTATAACAGCGCCGATATTTACTTCTTGACCAGCACCTATGAAACCGGACCGATTTCACTAGGAGAGTCGCTTGCATGCGGCGCGATGTGTGCCTGTACGGCACTTCCTTCGATCCAGCTCATTGCAGAACAGGATCAGGAGTTGAACGGCGTGCTTTTCTCGCAGACTGCCAACGCTGCGGAGATCGCTGAACGGATGGCCCCGCTGAAACGGTATGTGTCTCAAGCCACGCGTTTGCGCCAGCGAAGCTACTTTGATAAATATCTCAGCTACGACGTGATGGCGGGGGCGATGATGTCAGCACTTGGCACCTTATCCAACTCAAAGAGGGTTTGAATGCGCATCGCGGTTGTCACCAAAGGGTTTGCTCAAAGCAATAACGACTTGTCGTTGCCCCCTTTGATCGATTTGATCCGGTCCATTTCGGGAACCGTAGATGTTGATATTTATGCGATGTATTACCCGTTTGAAACGCGAGACTATCATATCTTCGGGGCGCGGGTCTTGTCCTTCGGGCTTGCGCGATACGGACGGTTACGCAAACGCGTGGGCTTGGGCACGGTCGAAAACAGGCTAATCTCTGAGCATCAGAAAACCCCTTATGATCTGGTGCATGCGATTTCGGCGGACACACCGGGGCAAGTCGCTGCGCGTGCGGCAAAGCGGCTGGGATTGCCCTTGATTACAACGATGTATGCTGGCGAAGCCGTTTTCATCGACCAGATTGGCTATGGCGCATACAAAGGCGCGTTGAACAAAGCGCGGCTTTCGCGGGTCCTGCGGCAGTCGCGCGCAGTGACCTGCGGATCGGACAGTTTGGCCAAGCGGATTGGCAGCCACGATGGCCCATCACCGCAAACCATCCCCTTAGGTTTGGATGCAGCGCGGTTTTCACCGACAGGTCCGGCGGTAGCCCTAAAAGGCGAAACACGTATCTTGAAAGCTGCGTCGCTGACCCCCGTCAAAGGGCTTGATATTATGCTTGCCGCGTTGCGGGGGGTGGTTGAACAATCCCCGGCGCTGTTGGACGGGGTGCATTGGCATCTGGTCGGGCCAGATGCCAATACGCGCGGGGCACGCAATGCGTTGACCCAGCAGATTGGCACCCTGCCCATCACGCTTCACGAGGCGCAACCCCATTGGGAAATGCCACAATGGTATCGCGGGGCGGATCTGGTCGTGCAAGGCAGTTGGTTCGAAAGCCAGTGTTTCGCTGCGATGGAAGCTGCGGCCTGCGGTACGCCGGTGATCGGGACTTCGGTGGGAATTCTGCCTCAGATGGTGGCGCAAGACTGGCGATGCGAACCGGGGAGCGTTGAAGCAATGCAGAACTTGTTGAAAACGACCCTCAAAAAGCGCGTTGATTGGGCGGGCGAAGCCGAAGATCAACGCGCTTGGGTCATGGAAAATGCGACGTTGGACAAGGCTCGGGACGCATTCTTGGCGCTTTACGATCAGGTTGCCGCCGGGCGCGTGTCGGTCCGTTGAAACACAAACAGGCTGTGATCGCCCAGTTTTGAGAAGGGCCAGACAGGACCGAGCCTCTGATCCAGCCAATAGGCCATACGCAGCAGTTTCGGACGTTTCTGATAGCTCTGGTAAAGCTCGCTGGGGGGCACGAAGACACCGATGGGGGCGGTCTTTTGCAATTTGAAGTGGGGTGAAAATGCCGACGTCAGGTCGTTGACCGACGGCAAATGAAGCGCGAGCTTGGTGCCATCTTCCAAGGTGGCGGTGGTGTGTTTGCGCCAGCGGCGTGTCAGGTTCTTCCGGTTCATCAAAGCAAGGTTCAGGATAAGTTCAGATAGGCACCAGCGGTTGATAACCACGATGAACACAACCGCATTCGGACGCATAAGCGGCGCAATCCGGTTGGCGAAGGCCCCCAGATCAGAAATGCAATTCACCGCGCCAAAGTTTGAAAAGACCATGTCATAGGGACTGTAGCGGGCCAAAACCTGCGGGGGCGGCGCATCGGCATTCCAGATTTCGAATCGCCCGTGATCTGGCGCGCGGCGGTTTCGCGCGACCTGCAGCATCTCGCTTGACGGGTCGGTGGCCATCACAAAATGGCCCTGCGCTGCAAAATGTGCAGCATCGACGCCGGTGCCGCAGCCAACCTCAAGAATACGCGCCTGCGGGGGCAAATAGGCTGTAGCCTTTGCATGGAGGTGATGGCGCAGATGCTGCGTGATGGGTTGGTTTGAAAAGCGGTCATCATAGTCGGGAGCAACCTCGTCAAAAGCTGCTTTTCTCATGCTTCGACCTCGTGACGCCTGCGCCAGATGTTCAGCCTGTGGCGGTAGGTCTGAAGCACCAGTTTGGGCAGTTTCGCCAACCCCGCGACGCCGGTTTTGCGGACACGGGTCAATTGGACTTCTGCCTGTATCCACGCCTCGATCGAATTATAATAAAGACGGGAATGGCGCCCCTTTATCTTGGCATCGCGTTCGGTTGTGGTCGCCCAATCACCCTGCATGACAAGCCGGTCCGCGACTTGATCGTGGTAAGGCGTTCCCTTGATCGGATAAGACAGCGTCGATAGCACATCGTCCGGTAGGGCGGCCTTCAGATGCTGGACCGTCGCCGCTATGTCGTCAAATGTTTCGCCCTCATATCCAACCATGATGAAGGTGCCTGCGCGGATGCCATGATTTTGCAACAAGGTAATCATTTCCCGCATGCGTTTTGCATTCGTACGCCGCTCCATCGCATCCAATATGCGTTGGGATCCGCTTTCCGCGCCAATCCACACGCGGTAGCACCCCATCCGCTTGAGGGTTTTGATGACATCTTCAGTCAGGCGATCCTCTCTTGATATGGCTTCGAAAGGGTAGTGCAGATTGTTTTGTTCCAGAAGGTCGGCAAAACGGTCGAGCCAGCGGAAATTCATGGTGAATACGTCGTCGGCATACCAGACCTGATCAGGCTGGTAGACGTCGCGAATTTCCAGCAGCTCGGCAATGACATTCTCAGGCGTGCGGTGGCGGTAGCTTTTGCCAAAGACCGAATGGCTGCACCACTGGCAGGCATAGGGACACCCGCGTGCCGTGATCAGCGACACCGATCTGACCCCGTGGTGCGTTTGCCAGATATCCATGTAGTGGTTCAGGTCAATCGCGGCGCGGTCGGGAAACGGGTAGTCATCAATCTGGCGGTGCAAAAATCGCGGTGCAGTGCGTTCGATCGCCCCATCGGCTGCGCGAAAGATCAAACCATTGATCTTGCCTAAATTCTTTAGCCCGTTCTTTTTCAGATGCGGGATCAATTCAACAAGCGTTTGCTCGCCTTCACCGGCAACGATGACATCGGCACCATGGTCGAGATATTCTTGGGCATAATTTGCCGCTTCGGGGCCGCCTAGAATGACATGGCACCCTTGGGCTTTTGCCATTTCCATGATGGCCAACACATGACGGCGGGTCATCAGATTGGTATATATCCCCACTGCGAAGGGGCTGTGTCGTTGGATGTCGTCTGCGACGGACTGATAGGTGCTGAAGGTGGTATCATGCAGCCCGACAGCAAACCCTTCGGCCTTTAGATAAGACGACAGATACAGCAAACCCAGCGGTGGGTAGGGTTTCATCACGCGCTTTTCAATCGGGTCCTGATCGAGAAAATAACTATGGCACAGCAAGATGTCCAAAGTCATTTCCCTTCGGTCAAATCAACAGCACCAAGCCCGGCCGCCGCGCGGCTCAGTTTGGGATCAATCGGTGTGACGCCCGGCCGCGATGTCACGCGCAAGACATGCAATTGCGCCCACAGCGGCACCATATAGACGAACGCGCGCAGGGTTCCTGCGGCTTCGCGCATCGTTGCTAATGGTTTGATTTTCCTGCCGTATCGCGCTGGATCGGCGTTGCGGTGCCGCGTTGATAGCGGGCAAGGCGATGGGTAAAGCGGTGCAGAACGCGGTAGAATGACGTCTTGAACGGCCCGCGATACATCAGATCCAGATCGTCGGCATGCTGCCAGTTTTTCTTGCTGCCCAGTTGGTCCAGAACACGATCATGGAACGGGGTGCCGGGCAAAGGGTAGGACACAGAAATACCGATCACGTCGGGCAAGTTGCGCCGCAAAAGCCCGAAGGTTTGTTTGATATCCGCCCAGGTTTCTCCTGGATAGCCGTATTGCAGAAAAAAACCGACCCGAATGCCATGCTGTTTTAACAGGCGAGTGGCATCGTCAATTTGCTGCAACGAGGTGCCTTTTTCCATCGCGTCCAAGATCTTCTGGCTCCCGGACTCGGCCCCGATCCAAAGCTCCTGGCATCCTGCATCTGCCAGGGCTTCAACTTCTCCCTTGCGCAGCAGCAGGTCTGCACGGCTGAGGCATTTGAAAGGAAGCTGCACGTTGCGGTCTTTCAACGCGTTGGCAAAAGAGCGCGCCCAACCTGGCTTCATCGCGAAGATATCATCCATCACCCAGATGCGGTCAGGGTTGCCCTGTTTTGCCAATATCGCGAATTCATCGGCGATTTTCTCAGGACTGCGGGCGTTATAGGCCCGGCCCCAAATCGGCTTTGCGCACCAGTTGCAATGAAACGGACAGCCCCGAGATGTGGCGATGTTCAGCTCGAACCGACCATGATGTGCTTTCCATTTCTCGCGGTAGCGTGACAGGTCGATCAGGTCCCAAGCGGGCATGGGTAAACTGTCAATGTCGCGCAGGCTGCGCCGCTTAGGCGTTTTTATGACCGCCCCATCTGAGCCGAAAAAGGTAATGCCTTCAATATGCTGGATGTTTTGCAAGCCACCTTGTTCCAAGGCTGCCACCAGTTGCTCGAGGGTAATCTCACCTTCGCCATTGATCACAACATCGGCACCGAAATCCAGATAGGTCTCTGGGACATCCGACGCGTCAGACCCCGCGACGATGACCAGCGCACCAGTTTTCTTGGCCGCTGCGATCATCACCTGGGCTGCGTCGCGCATGTTCAGCAGACACATCTTGGTCAGGTAGTTGAAATTATCTTCGTACATAACCGCAAGCTGCGGTCTTTCGGCATCGAGGGCTGCAGCCCAGACATCCGTGCTCTCGGCGATCATTGAGTCCGAGAAATGTACTTCGTGCCCGGCTTCGCGCAGAACGGCCGCTGCATAAAGGCTGCCCAAAGGCGGGAACAGCTCCATATTGGACCAGTTCTTTGGGTCCAGATACAGATGGTAGGCTTGGCCGATAAGAGTTTTCACTGAGGCTCCTGCAAGAAGTTATGCCACTGTTGCGCGCGGCAAGCGCAGTTCGTAAACGCTCATGATTTCGTTCAGATAGTTTTTGCGCGCAAAGACCGAGATGTCAAAACCTGCGTCGTGGGCGAATTGCAAAAACCCTTCATTGTCCCCGTCTGTAGAAAGATGCACCAAGGCGCGCCCGTTTGGGTTCAGGTGGTTGTGTAGGGCATGGCAGAAGCGTTCGATAAGGCCTTCGCTCCAGAATGCCTGGCTAAGGGGGTCGCCTTTTGGCGGGCCTTTGAAATAGGGTGGGCCAAAGCACACAAGATCAAAACTTTGCGAAGTGACGGGGGCAAATAGATCTCCCTCCAGCACGGTGATCCTGTCGGTCTGATCGTTCAGCAGGGCATTTGCCTTTGCGACCCTGACCGCATCCGGATTGATGTCCACAGAGGTGACTCGAAACCCGTTGCGGGCAGCAAATGCACCGACGATCCCGGTTCCGCAGCCCATGTCCAACATGGTTTTGTCTCTTTCGTCCGCCTCTAAAGTTATACGGCCCGCAGCGCGCCCCAGCATGACACCTGCTCGAAAAACGACCGGGTTGAAAACGGTCGGAATAACCACAAAGCTAAATCCGTCTACCTTTTCAACGACCGGCCTGCGGACGCGCGGCAGCAAAAAGGGACGGTACAGCCGCCAAAAACCACGCACAAGAATCTGGAGCATTCGGTTGGGGTACTGATTCAAGGACACATTCTGGGTCATTCGAAGTTTCAGCTCATCATTGGAAAACGGTCTTGGGTTGATCAGTTTTCGCCTCCGTTGATCAACGTGTCAACGCGGCTGCGCCATGCTTTCTCGATGGTATCACCTGTGAATATCCTTTGTCCGGTACGTTCAAGTGTGAAGGGACTATGCGGTGTCTCATGAAAGCCGGGCGCATTCAGACGGCGGATCTTTCGCTTGCTTTCATACCTCTCAAACCAGGTACCTATCGGTGAGTTCATCAGGATCTCGAGACCTGTCTTGACCCAGCGGTTCGGACGAACGCCAAGATGACGGGTCATTTCGGGAACATCCGTGGCATTTGGCAAAAAACGATCTGTCCAGAGGTTTTGCGCACGCAACTCACGGTAAACGTCTTCTCCGTAAAGCGGCACCATCAGTGCAAGTTCGTTCGCGATATAGAGCGTGTGCTTTTCCATATGCAAAGCCTTTGTCGACACAAAGTAATTGGGGCAAACGCCCAGTTTCGCGGTTTTGCTGTCTAGGACCCGAACGCAGACCACCCAGGCGCGCGCCCGCCACATCTTGCCTTGTTCGGTGATGCAAAAGAAATCCAGATCGTCGCCTGGCGTACTGTTCCGTGCTGCAAGCGCACCGCTTAAACCGACCATGCGGACATGCGGCATATTGCTCAAAACTCTTGCGACACCTCGCGCTTGCTTCAATCTGGATTGAAGCCGCGCTTCACTATTCCGGCGATTTGTCAGGTTTTCACGGCACCCCTTAAGCCAGTAATACGTACCGTCTGTTTCCAATCGACCTTGGCAAAGCTGTGTCTGCTTCAGCGCATCTTGTAGCTCTTGTATCGTACAAGCATAGCCGTGCAGGAACCTGTGCATTTCTTGCAGAGAGATCGCAAACCGAAAGCAATCGCTGTAGGAAACCGTCGACAAAATGGCATCTTCGATCATCGAGGTCTGAAGAATAGGCTGCCCAGAAACCATCGGGTCATTCATTCTGTGGTGCGGCATCGATAGGTTTCACAGTTTGGCGCAAGGTACCACCCGCGTCGAGGAAAGAGAAAAAGTGCTAGCAAACTATCGCGAACTTAAAACTGATGAGGCCATAAAGAGCAATCGCAAAGGACAGGACACGATGGAAAACGGTCGTGCGCGGTTGCTGACATAGAAGGACCTACCAGATGTTCTTGGGCTGCATCGGAGAGAAATAGGGGTTTGAACGAAGGAAGGATTACTGGTTCAGCTTGGCGAGCAGGACATCGAGATGGTCAAGAAGCCAAAGACGCCGGGAGTTTGAGCAGTAAGTTATATGTGTGATCCGCTTGGTATCTCACGAAGTGGGTTCCATGCATGATTGACGGGCTGATGATGACGTTTGTAGCTGATCGTGAGAGTCTGCATCGCTATCAGCTAAGACCGAACTGCGGCGCGAAAAATCGCGGGGAGGTTATCGTGACAACACCTTCAGACCCGATCGTCGGTATTTGTTCAATCCGGCCTAGATCGGAACATCCGCGACAACAGGATTGGACTGACCAGCGTGGTAACGACTGCCATGACAACGACGGACGAAAACAGGTTCGGCACGACGCCACCACCGGTCGCAAAAAGCCCGGCCTTCAGGGCAATCCCTGCGATAACCAGTTCAACGGCACCGCGCGGGCTCATCGCGATGCCGATAGATCCTGAATCCTTGTTTGAAAACCCGGAAGCACGGGCCGCAAGCCCTGCGCCGACGATTTTGCCCAGGAATGCACACAGGATCAGCAAGGCAAGGAATAAAGGGGCATCAAAAACTGATGAAAAATCAATCTCCAGTCCAATGGACGAAAAAAATATGGGACCGAGAAAGCCAAAGGTGATGGCCGATACAGTCTGCTCCAGCCGCTCATAACTTTCCTCGTCAATAGTATTGCGGTCAAAGAATAGCCCGGCAACGAAGGCACCCACGATGAAATGAAGGTGTAAAATCTCGGCCAGAACCGCAAAAGCAAAGGCTCCGATGAGCATCGCGCTCATCTCGATCTCATGAACTTTGAAGTGTATCAGCAGACGACCGCCCCAGGGAAAGACGACCAAGCCGATGAAGGCGGTTACGAGGAAGAAAACCAATATGTTTCCGGACAAAACCGCCAGATCGCCCATGTCCGCCATGCTACCCGCATCAAGAACACCGGTGAGCCATGCCAGAAGGATAAGGCTGAGCACATCGTCAAATACCGCCGCAGATACAACCGTCTCGCCGATAGGCGTGTCAAGCTGGCCCAGATCGGTCAGAATGCGCACCGTTGCTGGAACCGCCGTAATGGCGAGGGCCGTGCCAAGGAAAAGGCATTGCGCAAATCGCAGGGGCGACTCCGGTATGAACGCAAGTCCGAGCAGTATGCCCAGTCCAATCGGGAGGAGCATGCCGCCCATGGCGATGAAAAAGGAAGCTTTCGCGCGCGCAACTATCTTGCGGGGGTTCAGTTCGATCCCGGCATATAACATGAGGAAAAACATGCCCAGATCAGTGATCGCCGCAAAAACGACATTGTCGGAAATATCTGAAAGGGTTGGAAACGATTCCGGAAAACCGGTCAGGACAGCGCCAAGGGTGATCCCTGCGATCAACTCGCCGACCAATGAAGGCAGTTTGAGGCGCTCCATCAATTCGCCGAAGGCACGGGTAATGACGAGCAGCACCAAGAAGATGTAGAATAGATCCATTGCATCCTCCTAAGCAAAAGACCTCGAAAGTTGCCTTTTAAATATATGCATGGCACCAATTTTATTCAACATCCGCGCGCTTAGACCGTTTGTCTAAGGCTGCGACAGGTCGTTATGTATCAGTCATGCGACTGAAAAGGGGCCTGCGAGGCAGGCATGATCCGAGCACTTGTACAACCGCGCCCCATCCAACTGGCGCACTGCCGGGCACATGCGCGGTGATGATCGAGACATGCGAATTGAACGTGATTGAACCGCATAACGATCTAACCAGCTTCCTTCCAGCCATCATGAATGGCCACACGCAAGGCAGTCGTTGAGGCGCAAAACGGGTCATTTGCCGCATTTTGCGCAAAGGTTTCATTTGAAACAGGATAACGCCCTGAAAATCCTAATCAATGACCCATGTGAGCTGAATAAACGCCGAACGCGCCGACCAGAACCAAGCTCAACGCCCAGACGATATCAAGATTGAACCATGTTCGAGAAACAAATTTAAGGCCCAGCCAAAAGTAGATCGCGGTGGCGATCAACCCTCCGACGATGGTCATGGACAAAGTATGCACACCGGCAACTGCAAAGGCCGTGGTCACACTGTTGTTCATCAGGTTTTGCGCGGCAAGGTGGCCCGTTTCATCCCCGCCAAGGGTGCAAATCCCCAGATAGATAGGGAGTAACATGAGCCCTGCGCCATGTGCCATTGCAGCGAGGAATGACCAAAGCGCCAGTCGCGCGGGATGCACCCGCGCCAAAAACCTCGGGTGTCGGCGATTGATCAGCAGATAGAGCCCCATTCCGATGACCAAAAAACCTGCGACGATGCGAATTTCAGCCTGCCATTCGACCAGCACGATCATCATGGAGAACGGAAGTAAGATGCCGATCATCGCAAGAAAATGTCCGAGGGCAAGCATGGCCAATGCCCTTGGCATTGCCGTGTGATCTCGAGCCATCAGTGCTGCCGAGACGGCAAGTGGCCAGCCCATGCCGGGGTTAATGCCATGATAGAGGCCAGAAAAAATGACGGCCCCCCAAAGGGCCGTCACAGAGGTTAGATCTTCAATCATTCAGACGGACGGATAGCAAAAGCTGTCGGTAGAGCAGTCCCCGCCTTCAAGTCGGATCTGGTGTGAGCGAAGGCCTTTCGGAAACTCAATGTAGAAATCTTTGTTGAGCGTCAGCCCCCCGTTCTCTCCCACATCGGCCATCACCATCTGCCCACCTTCGTCATTCGGATAGAACTGGTCGTCCCATGTGGAATACAGCGAGTTGGTCCAGTATACTCGCTTTCCGTCACGACTGATTTCAACCATCTGCGGTCCATATGCAAAGGGCTTGCCGTTGGTATGCTTTTCGCCCTTGGCGATGCCGCCCAATTCTACCTTTCCCGTCAACACTGGGTTCATCGGGTCGGTAACATCGTATTGGTGCATCTCGCCCAACCCCCAGCACGCCACATATAGGTATTTGTCATCCAGGCTTAGGTCGATGTCCGTGACCAGAGGGGGCACGGCTTTAAACCCTTGCAGTAAAGGCGGCAGGTTTGCAGGATCTTCAGGACGCGGATCAATGGTGATGGTTTTCTTGGACTGCCAAACCCCCTCGTCATCGCGCCACCACGTAAAGATCGCGCCTTGCAGGTTTGTGGTATCAACCACTACGCCGCAGAACCCATAAGACTTTGTGGGATCATGCGCAGGTCGAATTTCCAGGGCCATCTGATAGTTCGCGCCGAAATCAATCGTTTGAATATTCTTGCGCGCGCGCAGGTTCCAGAAATGGATGGAGTGGCCGTATTTATTGGACAGCAGATCCTCTGGGACGAGACCATTTTCAAACTGTGGTGGCAGCCCCCATTCGGAACTGACCATGTAGTCCTGCGGCAGGTTCCACCAGAAATCGTAGTGCTTGTCCTGCTTGCCGCGATCCATCTCGTACTGGCCGATGATCTCGAAGGTTTCACAGTCCATGATAAAAATACCCGGAGGGCCGTCAGTACCATCCTTACCGCTACCACCAAGGCACGAGACATAGATGCCTTCAGGCCCGCAATGGATCGTATGGGGTCGGGAATAGCCGGTCTTGGCGAACAGTTCCTCAGGCTCGATCGTCTTGTGAATACGAGCTTTTAGCGGGTCTTTTACGTCGATTACGTAGATCCGCGAGGAACGGATACCCGGCACGATCAAGTAGCGTCGCTCAAGGAAGGCGTGGCCCGACAGCGGTGAGAGAGAAGATGAACAGGCGTTCCAGCCGAAGTGATGAAATTCGTCGCCTTTGTTTGGAACGATCACCTGATGCACGATCTGGCCGTAGGTGTCTGAACCAGGCTTGAGGTCAATGACGGCGATGCCATCAGATTGTGAACCATCAGGGCTGAGCATTACGGTAAAAGCGTAGTTTTCAACAGGTGCTTGCATGGCCAATTTTGGCGATGCATGGAATGTGGGGTCAGGTCTAAGGTTCATATCGTTCCTCCCGGTTTGAAATGAATGCCCTGTTGGGGCTGATTTTTTGGGGCCTCTTTTGTCTATTTGAAAATGCGCGTTTCAACGCAGCGACTGCTGACATCAAAAGCATAACATCAAAGTTGACCAAACTCTGAGTCAAATTTGACCAGTACAGAACTGTCAGTTTGGCAATGGAGCCTTAATTGACCTTGTCTTAACGGTCAGTGGCAGTCGAAAATGGCGACTTCGGTCGGCCTTCAGTGCAGGTTAGACTGTTTGGGGCGCGCAAATCCGGTTGTTTGTACCGGAGTAGAGTGACATCGGAAATCCGAAGTCGCCGTGAGCCGTGTGATCGCAAAGGGGCATTGTTTGGTCAGACCGATTGACCCGTGCTTTCGCGCATATCTCCAAGGTTGGGATGGTGAATGGGGAGAGTGCGGAATTCGATCATTCCAGGATGCTGCCACAAACCGCGCTGCAGTTCCAAGATGTACGCCAAGTGTGAATTCGCCGCTTTCAGACCGTCGCATCTGGAGAGAATGGCCGGTTTGACGGGCGCGTCACAGCTTGCCACCTTATCGCTGAACATTAGTCTTGCTCCGGTCACATCCGGCAACCGAACTTGGTGCCTATCACTTTGCAGAGCCCGCTTCCTGCGCTTGGCCACCCTTGGGGGCCTTTACCAACAGCGATCCATCCGGGAACACAGAACGAACTACGGAAGAAACACTTTCCTCACGTAGACCGGCACATCCATGACCGCGATTGTCTCCTGCGAGCCGTCCAAGACGGTGTCCAATTCCGCTACCGTGCCGGTCAGACTGAACTCGCCGCTGGACGGCTTGCCAAGTGTTTTGCTGACGACCAGATCGACCATCTGATCATAGCGATAGATGCGAGAGAAATCCGGGTTGGCGGCCGAGTGAGGGGCAACTTCGCCTTGGCTCCAGCCGCGTTTGCCTGTCGTGTAATTTAGCGTAAAAACGAGTTCGCCACCGCCGGCAGGCATGATCCGCCACTCGTCGAAACTCGTCCGACCGCCATTGGCCGGGCCACTCAGCGACTTGGTGCGCGCTATTTCGGCAGCGGTGGCCACACCGTAAGGGTTGCGGTCAGGGACAGTTGTCATAATTCGAAGGACAAACATGCGTACGGCGTCATCATTCTTGCCGAGGCCCACCAACACAGCGGCGCGGCGGCTGGCAGGGTCGAGCGGCTTACCATCCGCTTCCATCTCCAGCACACCATCAATCAGCGCAAAGAGCAGGTTCGCCCCCTTCAACGGCCCGTCAGGGAAAGGAATAGAAGCCCAGCCTTCAGGCATCAACCCCTGTATGCCGTCTGGATTTACCTTCAGGCCCAGCAATACGCGGCTGTCGATATTGGTGCCAACATAGGTCTCGGCCTGCGCCGGAATGGAGAGTACCGTCATCGCAAACACAAACGTCAGCCAACGCATGAATGACTTAAGCGGCATCGCAATGCTCTCCCATCCTGTACAGCAGCACCCCGAATCCAGGGGCTTTCCACGCTCAACCTTAGATTCTGGCGCAATACGTGCGATGATATGCATCAACCCAAAGCGACGGGAACCAGCCGCCACGACCGTCGAAGACACGTGACGGGCCGCGACCCGATCATCGAACGCTCAGCCATTGAATGATCCGGACGCATATTTTGGTGTCAGAAATCCCAGTCTTCGTCTTCTGTCGCTACCGCCTTGCCGATGACATAAGATGAACCGCTACCTGAAAAGAAGTCGTGGTTTTCACTGTCGGGAGACAAAGCAGCAAGGATCGCGGGGTTCACCTCGCAGACTTGCGCGGGAAACAGCGCCTCATACCCCAGGTTTTGCAGCGCTTTGTTCGCGTTATAGTGCAGAAACGCTTTCACGTCCTCGGTCAGGCCCAGATCGTCATATAATTCGGCAGTATAATGCGCCTCGATCTCGTAGAGGTCGAACATCAACGAAAATGCGAAATCCTTGAGAGCGTCGCGGTCGGCCTGTGGCAATTGTTCGGTGGCGCGTTGGAACTTGTAACCGATGTAATAGCCATGGATCGCCTCGTCACGGATGATAAGGCGGATCAGATCGGCCGTGTTGGTCAGCTTGGCACGACTGGACCAATACATCGGCAGATAGAAGCCCGAATAGAACAGGAAACTCTCCAGAAACACCGATGCGATCTTGCGCTTCAGCGGGTCGGCTGTGGCGTTGTATTCTTGCAAAATCAAACGGGATTTTGCTTGAAGATGCGGGTTGTCCTCTGACCAACGAAAGGCATCATCGACTTCCTTTGTGGAACACAGCGTCGAAAAGATCGACGAATAGGACCGCGCATGCACGGCTTCCATGAACGCGATGTTGGTCAGCACGGCTTCCTCGTGCGGGGTCTGTGCATCGGGCATCAGCGACGGCGCGCCAACGGTGTTCTGGATCGTATCAAGCAGCGTCAGCCCCGTCAGAACCCGGATCGTCAGCGTGCGCTCGTCCGGTTTCAATGTGGCCCAGCTTTGCACATCGTTGGAAAGCGGCACCTTTTCGGGCAGCCAGAAATTGACGGTCAGACGGTTCCAGACCTCAAGGTCTTTGTCGTCCTGGATGCGGTTCCAGTTGACGGCGCGGGGTACGGCGGGGGCGTGGTCAAGGTCTTTCATATCGGGCCTCACAATGTGCAGGAAACGCAGCCGTCGACTTCCGTCCCCTCAAGGGCGGTTTGGCGCAGGCGGATGTAGTAGATGGTTTTGATGCCCTTCTTCCACGCATAGATTTGGGCGCGGTTGATGTCGCGGGTCGAGGCATCGGCGGGGAAGAACAGGGTCAGCGACAGGCCCTGATCCACGTGGGTGGTTGCAGCGGCATAGGTGTCGATGATCGCTTCGGGCCCGATCTCGTAGGCATCGCGGTAGAATTCGAGGTTGTCGTTATTCATGAAAGGGGCAGGGTAATAGACGCGCCCGATCTTGCCCTCTTTGCGAATTTCGATCTTGCTGACGATGGGATGGATCGAAGACGTTGAGTTGTTGATGTAGCTGATGGAGCCTGTGGGCGGCACTGCCTGCAAGTTGCGATTATACAGCCCGTGTTCCATGACCAGATCGCGCAGCTTGGCCCAATCCTCACGGGTGGGCAGATCTTTGCCGTCAAACAGCGCCTTTACCGCGTCACTTTCTGGCAGCCAGTCGCGGGTGGTATAGGTTTCAAAGAACGCACCGCTGGCATAGGTGGAGGTTGCGAAGTCTTTGAAGGTTTCGTCCTTTTCCTGTGCCAGAAGGTTCGACGCGCGAATAGCGTGATAGGTGACAGCGGCGAAATAGACGGACGTAAATTCGACCCCCTCGGCGCTGCCATAGTGGATGCGTTCGCGCGCCAGATAGCCGTGCAGGTTCATCTGTCCCAGCCCGATCGCATGGCTTTCGTCATTGCCGCGCCGCACGGATGGCACCGAATTGATCGACGACATTTCAGACACAGCCGTCAGCACCCGAATGGAGGTTTCGACCGTCGCGCCAAAATCGGGTCCGTCCATCGTTTTGGCGATGTTAAGCGACCCCAAGTTGCAAGAGATATCCGTGCCAAGGTGGTCATATCCCAGATCATCGTGAAACGTGCTGGCCTCGTTCACTTGCAGGATTTCCGAGCACAGGTTCGACATCGCGATGCGCCCGTTGATCGGGTTGGCGCTATTCACCGTGTCTTCGAACATGATGTAGGGATAGCCGCTCTCGAACTGGGATTTCAGCGAGGGTCTGAAAGAATTCCCGCGCGTTTATCTTCTTTTTGCGGATGCGTTTTGTTGTCGACCATCTCGGCGTATTTTTCGGTTACTGAAATATCCGAAAACGGCAGGCCATAGACACGTTCAACATCATGCGGCGAGAACAGGTACATATCCTCGTTTTTCTTGGCCAGCTCAAAGGTGATGTCCGGGATCACCACGCCAAGGCTGAGCGTTTTGATACGGATTTTTTCATCCGCATTTTCGCGCTTGGTATCAAGAAAGCGCAAGATATCAGGGTGGTGTGCGTTCAGATATACCGCGCCTGCACCTTGCCGCGCGCCCAGTTGGTTGGCGTAGGAGAAAGAATCCTCAAGCAGCTTCATCACGGGGATGACACCGGATGACTGGTTTTCGATCCCCTTGATTGGCGCGCCTTGTTCACGAATGTTGGTCAACATCAAGGCGACGCCGCCGCCACGCTTGCTCAGTTGCAGGGCTGAATTGATACCGCGCCCGATGCTTTCCATGTTGTCTTCGAGCCGCAGTAAGAAGCAGGATATCAGCTCTCCGCGGCTTTGTTTTCCGGCATTAAGGAACGTGGGCGTGGCGGGTTGGAAACGGCCAGACAGGATTTCATGCATGAACGCCATCGCCTGCACCTGATCGCCACGAGCCAGCGTTAGCGCGGTCATGACCACGCGGTCCTCGTAGCGTTCCAGAAACCGGTTCCCGTCTCGGGTTTTCAGCGTGTAGGAGGTGTAATATTTAAACGCGCCCAGAAACGTTGGAAAACGGAACTTTTGCGCAAATGCGGCCTCCCAGATCAGGTGAAGGAAGGCGCGCGGGTATCCGTCAAGGACCGCCGCTTCGTAATATCCTTCGTCGACCAGATAACTGAGTTTTTCGTCCAGCGAATGGAAGAAAACGGTGTTCTGGTTCACATGCTGAAGGAAATATTGACGCGCTGCCATGCGGTCGGCGTCAAACCGGATATGACCCTGAGAGTCATACAGGTTCAACATCGCATTCAGCGCATGATAGTCCATTCCTGCATCTATACCGTCATCAAGCATTGCGTTCTCCAAAATTTGTCCAGCCCGTCGCGGATGCGGGCGATATCCATGTCTGTTCCTGCCAGCTCGAACCGGGTGAGCACGGGCACGTTGCATTTCTGGGCGATCACATCGCCAGCAAGGGCGAATGTGGCCCCAAAGTTGCGGTTCCCCGCGCCGATCACACCGCGCAGCAAGGCGCGATTGGCGGGGGCATTTAAAAACCCGATCACCTGTTTGGGGACAGCCCCGCGCCCTGCACCATCGGCAAATGTCGGACAGATCAGCACAAAGGGACCGGCAGGCAATGGCATCGGATCGGACGGACGGATCGGAATGCGCATTGCATTGCCCCCCAAGGCTGCAACCAGCCGCGCGGTATTGCCCGTCGCAGACGAATAATAGACCAGCCCGCCCTTTTCCATTTATGCCAACTGGCCGATCATATCGGGGCGAAATCCGGCCCAATGCGCGTCACCCGCCACAACGACCGGAACCTGACGGTAGCCCAATTCGGTCACGTCATTCATCGCGGCGGCATCTTGCGTCAGGTCGATAACGCGGTAGTCCAGACCACGCATATCCAGCGCGCGGGTGGTGGCCGTGCATTGCACGCAAGAAGGTTTTGAATAAACAATGATGGTCATGCCCATATCCTTTGATTTTTCTTACAAAGGAACAGGGGCGCGCAGGGTACTGTCCCATCCGGACTGTATCCATAAACACGTCCCCAAGCCCTCCGCTCGCGGTTGTCGTATCGTGCTCGGGCAGGTCTCCTGGCTCACGGCTCTAATGCGTTGCCATCCTTCCCGATGCAGATGCATCAGTGGGTAAAAGGCCAACACTTGCCGCTTACAGTTGCGGGGGCAGCGCCGGTATCTCACCGGCTTCCCTCTTAGCCTGCGACTCGCATCGCAGGAACCAAAGCACCTACATTTTGGGGTGAATCGACATTTCGTGTCAATATAGAGTTTTGATATCCATCAAAGTTTCTGTGTTGGGCGGAGAGCAGCTTTTCATAGCGTTGCAAAAAGCCTGGCAGACTGGCCCCTTTCCGGTCTTTCACAGCGGCGCAAATGAATGTCCGAAAATGGGATGAGGATCTTCTCTTCAGCTTTCAACCTAAGCCGTTGAAGTCGCCGGGTGACACCGAACAGCAATGATTGTGATTACTCAGATGAATGAGCACTCCAAAAAAAGGGGAGGGAGAATAATCTGGGGCCTATGTCCAAACCCAACTGTTAGGGTGGGCGCTGATGACCGTACAAGCAGTGGACGGCGACGTGTCGCAAGTCGTGACTAAGGTCTAGATACGGTCAATTTAAAACGGTTTTACGGAAAATTCATACCTCTTGGCCAAAGGTAAAAGCATAGCCCTTTCCTCGACGCAAAGTGTGACATGCCGACAGCCTCCGACCGCCACATTCTGATCGTCGTTGAAAACCTCCCGGTGCCCCTAGACCGCCGCGTCTGGCTGGAGGCGACGACACTGGTGCGCGAAGGCTATGAGGTGTCGGTCATCTCGCCCATGGGGCGGGGCTGGGACGCTGCGTTCGAGGTTATCGAAGGGGTCAACATCTACCGCCACCCCGCCCCGCCAGAGGCGCATTCCGGCGCGTTGGCCTATGCCCGCGAATACGGGTCGGCAATGCGTCATTGGTTCAGGCTCGCCCGCAAGATTTGGCAAAGACACCCGTTTCAAGTGATACAGGGATGCAATCCGCCCGATCTGATCTTTTTGCTCGCCTTGTGGTACCGTCCGCGCGGCGTGCGCTACATGTTCGACCACCATGACGTTTGCCCGGAACTGTTCGAGGCGAAATTCGGCAAACGCGGCTTGCTTTACGGGGTGATGCGGGTCTGGGAACGGTTAAGCTTTGCCACCGCCTCGGTGTCGATCGCGACGAATGGCAGCTTTCGCGACATTGCGATCCGGCGGGGAAAGATGCAGCCGAGGGATGTGTTCGTCGTCAGATCGGCCCCAAATACCGAACGATTTCTGCCTGCTTCGGGTGACCAAAGCTATCGCAAGGGGGCTGCGACCGTAATGGGATATGTTGGTGTGATAGGCCAGCAAGAAGGCATGGACCTGTTGGTCGCCGCCGCCGATCACCTGATACGGCAGCTAGGTCGCCGGGACGTGCATTTCGTGATCATCGGTTTCGGCCCCACCCGCGACGAGGTGATCCAACACGTCGCAGATTTGGGTCTGGAGACGTATTTCACGTTTACCGGTGCGCTTTACGACGACGATCTTTTGGCGGCGATGAATACCATTGATATTGGTCTGGCCCCCGATCCGAAGAACCCGATGAACGATATCTCGACCATGAACAAGGTGATGGAATATATGACCCTTGAAAAGCCTGTCGTTCAATTCGACCTGACGGAAGGGCGGGTGTCGGCTGGCAGCGCCGCCGTTTACGCTCAGAATAATGACCCGCAAGATTTTGCGCGTCAGATCAATATGTTGATTGGCGATTACGCGATGCGGCAGCAGATGGGCAGGGCAGGGCGCAAACGTGTGCTTGATGATCTGTCCTGGGCGCATTCAGAACCGCAGTTGCTGGCGGCTTATGCCCGCATATTTGCCAAGCAAAAAGACACTGTCAGTAGCGCGTCAAGAAAACGCGCCCGAGCCCGATAAACAGTTCGTTCGACCGGGCAGCGCCCGTGACATCATCGCGTTGCCGACGGTGGCGCAGACCAACCTCTAATGTCAGGGTGCGCGTCAAATCGCGGGCATAGGTGATGCCGACAGCGCTGTTTGTGGTGCGCAGCCCGCTAGCCGTGTCCTTTGATCGACCCCAATCGGCCCTTAGGATCAGGGCGGAAAGTTCAGAAATTTGCACGCGATATCGGACATTCAGGCTTGTATTCAGCCTTTCCCTGTCGGTCTGGTCGCTGCTGGCCAGTGCACGGGAAATCCGCGCCTCGATCCTGCCGGTGGGGACGCTCTGCCGAAACTGGAGGCTACCGGTAACATACGCGTCACCGGTCACACCGCGGGCCACACCAAGCCCGGCCTGAAGCTGCCCTGCGGTCGTTTCGTATTGACGGTTCATCCTCGCACGCAGGCGGTAGCCTTCGGGCGTGTCGGTATAGCCCAGCGTGAAATCCAGGTCTCCCAAGGGGCGTTGTAGTTGCAAAGCGCTGGCCAAATCCACGGTCTTGCGACGGCCGGAAATCCCGCTTTCACTGAATAATCTGTAACTTAGCGTATTGCTCAGCCAAACAGCGGGATTAAGGTCCATGTGCAATGATGCTGCGATCATATGGCGTTTTGTGTCATTAAGCGTGCCACCCCCGACCCCGGTTGCGACACCGTCATGGTAGGTGGTGTTTTCCACACGGGCCAGAATGCCGTAGCTGACAGGGGTATCAAGGCCCCGTTCCAGCCCCATTTCTACATTCGCATAGCGGCGTGTGGCGGAGCCGGTCGCGTCGGTGATATCGCCAGCGAGGCCGACCAGATCGGCATTCTGTGACAGATCAGTTTCACGGTATGCCGCCGCGAATGACAGCCGCGCACTGGCCGCTTCGCGCGCGTGTTGGACAGCGAGAAAGGGATCGACAAAACCGCTGGACGGGGTCGCCCCGGCAGGCCCATCAGCATTGCGCAGCTTCAGGCCGACATCAAAGGCTAAACGCTGGCTGCGGGTTTCGGTCAGCAGGCCCATCGACAAATCGCCCGTGACAGTACCGGTCCGTCCGGGGGGCGACGGGGTCAAGGGTCGCGTTGCTTCGGGTCTGCAGGCCGACGCGGGTGCCAAATGTCAGCTGAATGCCACCCGTGTCATAAGATCGAGCCCGCGCCGCCAGAGGAGCACCCAGGGCAATCACCACGCAAACGCCTTTGGCCAGACCGCCCATCACACCATACCCCTTAGCACTGCGCCAAAGCGCGGGTTACTCGAAAAGGCGGCGTTGTGGGACAAGGATCACATCCCCGTCCATCAGCAGGGTGCGCCCCTGGGCCGCGCCTGCCTCTATACTCGGGTAATTCAAGGCTCTGGTTGTCTCAAGACCGCTTTGCTTGTCGGTTCTGCGCAGTTGGATGCGCTTTTGAGCGGCGAATTTTGTGAAGCCACCCATCATAGCGAAAGCTTGCAGCACGGTTGTCCGCGGTGGCACGGTCAGCATGCCGGGTTTGGCGGCTTCGCCCACCACGAAGACCGAGATTGTCTGTGGAGTTTGGGGCTGGCGCGGGACATAGGGTTTGGGCGTAGCAAGCCGTTCGACGGAAACGAACACGTTGGGCGGATTGGCAAAACCGCTGGCAAGGCGGTCGGTCAGGTTGCTTTGCACCGATTCGACCGCTTTGCCAGAGGCGCGAACCGTTCCCGCGATCGGCACCGATATGCGCCCGTCCGGCGTGACAAGGACAGACCTGTTCAGCGCGGGGTCTTCCAATACTTCGATCCGCAGCACGTCACCGGGTTTGATTTTGTAGGGTTGTGCCAAAGCACCCTGAGCGCCCAGCAGCAGCCCCATGATCAACGCGGCCAGAACAAGCAGATGCGCAGGCACACGGGCGGACAGACAAAGCATGCTTTTCCCTTCAGAAGTATCATTTTTCTGAAACCCACTTTGCGGGGACAAGGGTTAATGGATTGTTAATCTGTGTCCATGATCTTGTAGATACATAGTATTTCCTATCCTCAAGGGCTGTATCCCGACATGTCTTCCCGCGTGCTTTTGATCAAAGGGAAGGGAGGCTTGGGTAATCGGATTCTGTCGGCTGTTTGCGGGCTTGTATATGCGGACCTGACCGGGCGCGATCCGGTGATCGACTGGCGCGATGGAAGCTATGCACCGATCGGTGAAAATGCCTATCCGCTGTTGTTCAAGTCCCCGATTGCCCGGGAGTGCGCCGCGTTTGATGGCGTGCGCGTGCCGGTGTCACCGGCGATCTGGACGGGGCATTTGGGGCGTACCCCGCAGCAGATGATTGACAGGTTTCTGCCCGACAGCCATTCAAAACCGACAGGCTATCGACGGTTGTGCACGGATCTGACGCGGCTCGACGCCCCCGAAGACATTGCTGTTTTCTGGTCCTATCTGCCAAAGTTTGGCAGGTTGGCCGGGCATCTGCACCGCGATCCACGGTTTTCCGGAAAAAGCGAAGCCGATGTGATGTCGGAGTATCTTCAACGATATTTTACGCCCAATGACCGCGTTCTGTCAGCCGTTGACGGGCTAAGCGCAAAGTTGGGCACACCCAGCATCGGGGTGCACATCCGTTACACAGACCGGAAAATTCCGCTGCACCGGGTGCGGGCCAGTTTGCACAAGCGCTTGCGCCTGATGCCCGGCGCGCCGATCTTTCTGGCGACGGACAGCGCGCAGGTGCAGGCGCAGATGCAGGCGGAATTTGCCAATATCCACCATATCCCCAAATACTTGGCACCTGATGGCGGCCGGCTGCATTGGCCCACATCGGAGATCGAAAAACTGCATGAGGCAGAGAACGCCTTGATCGATATGTGGCAGTTGGCGCGCTGCGATCACCTGATCTACTCGCGCCATTCGACGTTCTCCGTCACGTCTTCCTATCTGGGGCGGATGGGGGCAGCGCAACTGGACGATGTGGACCGGCTTTCCCCGATTGTCGTGGCAAAGCGGTGGATCCAGAACTACGCCTGATCATAGCCCGACAGCCATGCGCGTCGTCTGGTCCATATCGTCTGCCATCTGTCGGCGCTGGCGCGCAGCCGCGGATGGGATGATGCCGCAAAAGGCCGGGTGGCTCCGAAGCGCAGCGCAGACCAGAGCCACATCAGGGAAATCCCAAAGCCAATTTTCCAGCGCGGCCAGTGATCCTGAATCAGGGACGCGCGGGCCTTCATGACAAGCAGGGCTTTTTCCACATTCCGCGGTGTAGACGCCCCGACATGATGCACAATCTGTGCGTCAGGGGTGATCATCGGGCGATATCCCAAACTGCGGGCCCGAAGGCACAGGTCCGCATCTTCGCCATACATGTAATATTCTGGTCGAAAGCCGTTGAGCGTTTCCCAAAGATTGCGTCGGATCAGCAAGAAACATCCGACCACGATATCGACCTGGCGCGCGGTGTCGCGGGGCCAACTGCCATAGGTTTCAGCATTGATGAAGGCCGAGCGTGGGAAAAGTGTGCTAAGCCCGAAGGTGCGGAAGAACAGACTGCGCAGGGACGGTGCCGCCCAGCAGGACGCGATGTTCAGCGACCCGTCGGCAAAAACAGTGCGCCCGCCCCAGATGCCGGCCTGCGGCTGGGCCTCGGCAAAGCGCATCAGCGCGTCAACAGCCCCAGCCTGGGTTTCAGTGTCAGGGTTGAGCAGCAGGATATAGGGCGAGGTACATTGCGCCGCGACATGGTTATTCGCGCGGGCAAAGCCCAGATTTTCACCCGACGCGATCAGTTTGATCTGCGGGAACGCTGCGGCGATGGCCCGTGCTGATCCGTCAGTCGAGGCATTGTCGAGAACAGCACAGTCAAATCGGGTGTCATGGGTGTTGGCAAAAAGCGTCTCGATCGCCCTCAGGGTCATCCGTCTAGTATTATAGCTGATGATGATGACAGTCAGGTCGGCAGTCTGACCGTGCGGTTTTGCATCAATGGTTTCCAAAGCGCCGGCCGGATCACTGACCTTTTGCGCGCAGGACCACGCCAAAGGTGTCTTTCAGGATTCGCAGGTCTTCGGCGAAGGACATTTTTTCGTTATAGGCCGCATCGTACAGCGCGCGATCCTTGAACGAGGAGGCGTTGCGCGCCGACACCTGCCAGTTGCCGCTGAGCCCGGGCCTCATGTCGTAATAATCCCGGCCGGGGTACAGCGGTTCCTGGCTGATCAGCATCGGGCGGGGTCCGACCAGGCTCATCTCTCCGCGCAGGACGTTCCAGATCTGCGGCAGTTCGTCCAGTGAGGTGCGGCGCAGCAGTAACCCGAAAGCGGTGATGCGCGGGTCGCTTTTCAGCTTTTGCGCGCGCTGCCATTCGGCCCGCGCAGAAGGATTTTCATCCAGATGCGCCTTGAGTAGCAGATCGCTGTTATGGATCATCGACCTCAATTTCCACATCTTGAAGATCCGCCCGGGCTGGCCCACGCGGTTTTGTGCATAGAAGGGGCTGTGACCGGTCAGCGTGACAACCAGAGCGAGGACGGCCACCAGCGGGACGACGAAGGGCAGGGACAAGATACACAAGGCAAGGTCCAGAAGTCTTTTTCCCCCATTTCGGTAGGGCGTTCTGGCCAAGGATTGCGGCGGTGTCGTGGCAGAGGGGGCCACAGTGGTTACGGCACGTGAAACCGTCCGGTCGGTCGAGGGCGGATCGAAATAATGAAAACTCATCAGATGCCATTTCTCTTTCGCAGAACTGTCGGATTAACCAATGCCTAAGTGCTAGAGCGAT
The DNA here is from genome assembly GCF_000156335.1 of Roseobacter sp. GAI101. Taxonomy (GTDB): domain Bacteria; phylum Pseudomonadota; class Alphaproteobacteria; order Rhodobacterales; family Rhodobacteraceae; genus Sulfitobacter. The sequence goes on along the minus strand of NZ_DS999215.1, from coordinate 214,215 downwards.
AGGGTTACCAAGGGGTTAAAGGATCATCCCCGCGGCTGCATTCATTCGAAATTCCTGTAAAACCCTGGTGAAATGGAAACGATTGGCCGGATTTTAGCGCGTTTCAGCAAGACCTGTTTCTAAATTAACACTCGGTTAAGGACAGTACGCACAGATAGGGCATTGAACCCTATCCGCAGTTTCGTCCTGGAAACTCTCCGCCTTTGCACATGCGTTAACCAAAATGAAGGTCCCGCCATGATCCGTGTCGCCACGCCTGACAATGTCTTAACGCGATACCTTTCCCGCTTTGGCAAAGGGGTTTTTTGAGGATGGATATCAGATTCTATCTTCAACGTTTCTTGCGGCGCATTCATTGGTTTGCGCAGTTCCTGACCCTCGGTGGTGTCGGCAGTCTTGCAGCGATCCTTTTTGCGCCGCCGATTTATGCGGGTCATGCACGCCTGTTGATGGAGGCAGAGCAGATTTCCGACGAATTGGCGGCTTCCACGGTCCGGACCCAGGGCGCAGAGCAGTTGGAATTGATCCGGCAACGTATTCTAAGGCGCGATACATTGCTTGATCTGGCGGCAAGGATGCAGGTTTATCCCCCCACAGCGGGTCTGACGCCGTCTGATCCCCAGGATATCGTTGATGACATGCGTGAGCGGATCATCATGACGATCGAAGGTGGGCGCGACTCGCCGACCCTTGCGACGGTCGGTTTCAAGGCGCAGTCCCCCGATCTTGCCGGAAAGGTCACAACTGAAATCGTCGATCTGATCTTGCGTGAAGATGTCGACATGCGAACCAAAAGTGCCGGGAAAACCTTGGACTTTTTCACCCGCAAGGTTGCGCGGTTGGGGGCCGAATTGGACGCGCAGGATGCGCTTATCTTGAATTTCACGGAGCAGAATAAGAACGCGCTTCCTGACAGTCTGGATTTTCGTCGCAGTCAGCAAACGACGGGTCAGGAAAGGCTTTTGCAGATGGAGCGCCAGATTGGTGCCTTGCAGGAGCGCCGCGCCAGATTGCAACGCAGGCAAGAACTGCAAACCGCTGCCGGATCGGGTCCCTTTCAAACGCCAAAACAACAGCAGTTGGACCAGCTGGAGGAAGAACTGGCATCGCAATCCACGCTCTTGTCGCCGGAAAATCCAAAGCTGCGCATTCTGGCAGCGCGTGCCGCTGCATTGCGCGCACGCATATGGTCAGATGAAGGGCAAGATGGCGCTGCTTCGGAAGCGCTGGAACCTTTGACCGATTTCGCCTTGCAACAGCTCGAGATGGCGCGGGAGCTTGCGTTTCTAACGGCGCAAAAAGATGGGATCGTGGACGGTTTGGCAGATCTTTCAAGATCAATCGAAGCGACCACGGCCAACGCAATTACACTTGGTAACCTCAGGCGCGCGCAGGCCAACACACGGGTGCAATACGATCAAACAGTCGCCAACATGGCCCGCGCCGAAACCGGCGATATGATCGAGGCATTGCGCCAAGGGCAAAAACTGACGGTGTTCGAAGGGGTTACCGTGCCCCTTGAACCTGTCGCGCCCAACCGTCGTAATTTTATCGCCGCGGGAGTTTTGGTGGGTGCAGCCTTGGGCCTTGGTGTGATCCTTTTGCTGGAGAGCATGAACCGCGCAATGCGCCGGCCCGAGGATCTGACGGCTGCTTTGGGCATCACGCCTTTTGCAACACTGCCTTACCTGAAGACCCGCGCGGAAATTCTGCGCCACAGGGTCTATCTGGTCGGGGCTATGGCGGTTGTTGTGGTTGCGGTGCCGTTTGCGTTCTGGGTGGTCCAAACACAGGCGGCAGAAAAGCTAAAATCGATGTCATTCGGGACGTTGATCGGGTTGGATGCAACGGGCGGGAAAGAAGGCACAAAATGGTAGTAACAGCCCAATTGGAAAGACATCAAAACAGTGTGCACATGGTCCCAGAGGCCGGGCATAAAGGCGCACCAACCATGCAGGAAATCAATACGGTGGCAGATGCCTGGCGCAATTTGCCTGCGACCGATCTGGATGCGACCACACTGGCAAAAAGCCGGATAGTGGGTCACCTCTCGGCCGGGGAAGCGCACCATTTTGATATGATGCGCACCAGAGTTTTACAGCAGATGCGGCGAAACGGGTGGCGCAGACTGGCGATCACATCCCCTACGGCGGGCTGCGGGAAAAGCACTGTTGCGGTGAATTTGGCCCTTAGTCTGCGCCGCCAGGCCGAGTTGCGTAGCGTGCTGCTAGATTGCGATCTGCGGCGGCCATCGCTGGCAAGGATGCTGGGGATCGCGGATGACATGGATCTGGGTGGGTGTCTGCGCGGGGATCATGACTTTGCAGCACGCGCGCGACGCATCGGATCGACCCTAGCGATATCTGCAAGCAAGGATCCGGCGTTGGACGCGGGTGAAGTTTTCGGGGGTCGATATTTGCCGCGTGCCCTTGCCGCGATCGAGGATGGCTTAGCGCCAGACGTGATGATCTTTGACACGCCGCCGATTTTGCTTACCCATGATATGATGTCATTTGCAAGTCATGTCGATTGCGTTTTGCTGGTGGCGGGTGCCGAAATGACCAGCGTGAAAGAAATCGATCTTTGCGAGCGCGAATTGGCGGCACAGACAAATGTGATGGGCGTGGTGTTCAATAAATGTCGGCACATTGGGGACGGCTACGGATATGACACCTATGATTAAGCCCCTATAACGGAAGTACCCGCTAAAAAGAACACGTTTGATACCTGTTCCAAGTTTTCAGCTTGTATGCCCGTGTGCGCCGCGCCGTGGTCAACCGGACAGGCGGTAGCGATTGATCTGGTGAAACATGCCTGTTTCATCTTGCCCCATCAGTGTGATGGCATCGATGAAGAAAGGTTTGGGCACCAAGGCGTCCACATGCGGTTGCAGCGCAGCGATAACTGTAGCTGCGTCTGTCTTCGGCAGGCCCCCGGTCAGCGTCAGGTGAAAATGGAAATCATCAAATATAAAGGGATAGCCCCACTTCAGCATCTGTTGATCCTGGCGGGTGGTCAACCGCGCCTTTCGGCGGCGGGCAATGTCAGCATCGCTTAGCGGGGCGCGAAGCGGATCAAACGCTTTGACGGTCGCGGCTGCAAAATCCTGCAAGGCGGCAGGGTTATCCTGGGGCCGAAGGGCTATGAAACCGTTGTCGTGGCGAAGTTCAAGGTTTTGAAGTTCAACACCGCCATGTCGCGCTGCGAAATCTGCTGCGGCCTGTTCCAGATCTGTCTGAGAGACCGTTGCTGCCAGTCGGAAAGGGGCCTTCAAGGTGCCGTGCAGCCCATATTTGCGCGGCATCGCGGTAAGTTTTTCAACATCAAGGCCGGCAATTTCCAAATGAGCGACCGCGACACCATTTGCGTTATCCCAACCCAGCCACTGCGCACCCAAAGCGGCGAGCGGTCCGGTCGGGGTGTAGAATATCGCGTAACGTTCAAACATTGGTGTCCCCTCGCATTGCTGACCTTCTGCCATACCTGCGTAACATTGATATGGCAGAACGCGGCATTGCCAACGTGCTGCCGCACCTTGGTACGTCTAGCGTTTTGTCATGAGGATACCAGCTGCGATGTCGCGCCTTAAGGGTGATCGTTTCCCCCGTGAAGCCGTGGCCTATGCCATATGTGCCTATCATCGCGTCTCGCTCGACACAGTGGACGTCAAGGATCTGCTGGCTGAACGCGGTGCAACCGTCAGCCGGGAAAGTTTGCCCCGAGTGTCGATGTTCACGCGTCATGCATCTTGAAATCCACGGCCAGACGAAATGCGTATGTCATGATTGCACCCGAGACCTATGCCCTGTAGACGTTTAGGGGACCACGACGTTGCGAGGTTGGGCGTGAATACGGTGTATCCTGTGAAAACAAGTTCCGCTCTCGACATGCGCGGATTGCGTCTGCTCGCTGCTGGCCTGCTTTGCGGCTCCGCGATTTGGGTGGGCCAGACCGCACGGGCGGACGGCGCATTTCTTCAGTTCGACCTATCGCAGACAACCTCGAACGCAACGATGAGCATTGCGCGCGGACCTTTGACGTTTGGTGCGGGCGCGGTCGATTATGATGGTGGGCGTGCCTATAGGGTCAGCGCAACTTATAAGCTGCCGTTCGGTCAGGACGTCGCGACAGTCAAAGTTGGCCCGTCTGTCGGCCTTGTCGTTGCTGATGATGCTGAAGACACTGTTGACCTCGGACTAAACCTCGTCGCCGAGCGGTATATTCCGACCGACTTTGGCAGCCTGTTTCTGCTGGCAGACTTCGATACGAACGAAAGCGCCTGGTTTGTGCTGGCGCAGGGCACAAACGCACGGTTCGGCCTGTCGGTCGAGCTGTCACATGGGGAAAGCGACAACTACGCGGAAACCTCCATCGCTTTGGCAAAACGGCTGTCTGACAGCCCGGTCAGCTTGCGGCTCGGCTACAGGCTCAAGGCGGACGAAATCTTTGCCGGGGTATCGATCAATACCTTCTGAAAGGAGTGACCTTGCCGGATCGCCTGTCCAAATACCCGAATCTCACGTTGTCGCGTGCGGTTTACGCGTTCGTATTGGTAGGTATGGTCGCAGTGGGCCTGCTGACGGCGGTGTTTGCCTATTCAACGTCATCGCATATTCTGGACGACGCACTGGACGCTGCGGTGAGAGTGAGAACAAATGCGGCCGGCGAGAATTTCGCACGTGCCCTGCACAACGACTGGACAGACCTGAGATTCCTGGCTGATGAAATTCCAGGAAAACCGGCTCAAAGCACGACCGACCTGATGGATGGGTTGCGCGGCGATGCAGCCCGGATCAGCTGGATCGGGTTTGCCGATTTAAGTGGCAAGGTCCTGCAAGCATCTGATGACCTTCTGGTGAATGAAGATGTGAGTGAGCGGCCATGGTTTCGCAACGGCCTAAGGGCACCATATGCAGGAAATGTCCAGAAAGCCGTCCTTTTGTCAAAAATCCTGGCGTCCGACGAACCTGCCGGATTGCGCTTTATCGATTTGGCTTTGCCTGTCAGCAATGGAAATGGACAGGTCATTGGCGTGGTCGGCATGCACGTCAATTTCGCGTGGGCTCAAAGCTTTCTGAAAGACCAAGCTGAAATGATGGGGCTCACGCTTTATCTGTCTGGCGTTGATGGCGAGGTCATTCTTGCGACGAACGGCACGCAGCCCGCGCCCGACGAGACCCGGATTTTGCTTACAGCACGGTCTGGTGCCGAAGCTGCGACGCGGGAAGTCTGGCCGGATGGCAAAAGCTACTTTTCCTCACTCGTGCCCCAGGTCGTTTATCAAGATCTCCCGAATTTTGGATGGCGGCTGATCGGACGGCTGGACGGCGATAAATTCAATATTGGCGTCGACTCGCTGCGCAGCGCGGGAATTTTCGCGTTGATTGGCTTGGCGTGCGTCATTGCAATGATTACGGCGGTCTTTGTCCTGGCGTTCATTCGCCCGATCGAACTGCTTGGAAATGCGGCCGAGGGGATTGCGGATGGTGAGGATATCTATCCACCCGACATCAATCGAACGCGCGAGACCGCGCAGTTGTCGTCCGCGCTGGCCCGCCTCCAGTCGTCGCAGAACGACTGAATCACGACGACTTCGAATTGAACGACAGACGCCGGGCGATGTCCGACAGCATCGCAGAGGTGCGCACCCGCGCGACCCCCGGCATGTTGTCTTCTGCGTAAAGACGCAGCAACAGCGCTTCGCGTTGATCGTCCGTCGGCAGAAGTTTCAGACGCGCCCCATCAGGAAGCTGTGCGATCACATAGGCGTCCACGTCGCCGATATCCTTGATCCGCAGACTGCCCTTCATGCCTTCGGGATAGGGGATACCGCGTATACGCACCGAATCAGACTTGAGCGAGGTGATCCACAAATCCCGGCTGCGATCTGACGTCGTGAAGGTGGCACGCTCGGGTTCGTCCGCGATATGCCGTTCCTGGCGCGGCAGCTCAATACAGGCAATGATCGTGACGCTCAGGACAAAGAGGTTGTAGATGGTCCAGAAAAGCACCACCCATTTTCCGTCTCCGGCGTCGCTAAAGGCAAAGCGGTCGGAAAATATTCCGATCACCAACCCCAGCAACGTTAGGCAAAGCAATACCGCAAATGGGGCCATCATGCGCCACTGAACCAGGATCTTGGTGCGGTCCCCGCCTTTGGCCGTCACGCTGAACGGATGTCCCTTGGGTTTGATCAGGCCAACGACAGCCGCGCGGGTGATCGGGATCGCACCGATCAGCTGGCTGACATCGTTGAGGATGGGAACGACCATGCCGCGGCTCAGGATATTCAGGACGACCAGAATCCAGATGTAATATGCGCCGAAATAGCTGATCACATCCGGCAGGCGGGCATCGACGACGGTAATGTTGCCGAACCAGTAAAGCAGCGGATAGACAATCGCGGCCAGACGGAATGGAAAAGTCGTCATCCAGTAGAAAATCGAATCCAGTACACTCCAGCGATCACGAAGCCGCAGCTTGTTGTGGCTCAAGGGACCCAGTTTAGACCGTGCGATCTGCATGAGGCCAAGACACCAGCGCGCCCGCTGGGTCACGTATTCCTTTAGCCCCTCCGGCGCGAGCCCCTCGGTCAGCGGTTCATCCAGATAGACTGTTTTCCAGCCCGAATTCTGCAACGTCAGGGTCAGCATGAAGTCTTCGGTGATGCTCTCGGTCGGGAAGCCGCCGACATCCTGCACCGCCGACCAGCGCACCATGGACGACGTGCCGCAACAGAACGCGATCCCCCACCCGTCGCGCGCCGGCTGCATGTGATCGAAAAAGAACCGCTGTTCGTCCGGGTAGGACCGGCTCAGCCCCAGATTGTGCTGGATCGGATCGGCGTTGAAAAAGTGCTGCGGTGTCTGGACCAGACCCACCTTGGGATCATGGAAAAGCGCCATTGACCGCGAGATGAATCCTCGGTGAGGCACGAAATCCGCATCCAGCACGGCAATGAAGTCAGGCGGAACAAATTCGCTGGCAAGCAGGCCCAGCGTGTAGTTGATGTTTCCTGCCTTGGAGCCCTTGTTGTCCGGGCGCCGCACATATCGGACGCCCTGCTTCGCACAATAATCGCGCAGCCAATCACGACGGCCGTCATCAAGGATGACGACCTCCTTGTTTTCGTACCGAAGCGACTTGGCACCGATGATCGTGCGTTCCAGCACATCAAGGGTCTCGTTGTAGGTAGCGATCAGAATGGCAACCCTCGGGTTCTTCGACCCCCACCATCCGGCGTATTTTGTCGCTTCCTCGCTCCGGAACTTGACCCGGGACATGATCACGAACGCACTCGCTGATCCGACAAGTGCCAGCATTTCCAATGCCAGAAGAGACCAGCTTGCCAGCATGTCGAGGGTGAAACCGAACGGTGCCACCGTCTCTGTTATGCGCCAAAAGGCATATCTGGCCGCCAAAAGCCCTGCCGCCATCAGCAAAAGTGCGCGATGAAGTGTCTTTTCGCGGTTCAGGACATACGGTAGCACAAGCCCCAGCCCGGACAACAACATCACGAGGATGAAGCTCGACTGGACTTCGCTCAGGTGGGGATAGGGCATGTGTTCAGAACACTCGGCGCAGCCAGTCAAGCGGGCGCCGTTCAAAGAATACCCGACCGGTGCGACCGATACCGCATGATAGCCCGGGCACGTCGGTTAGCCCGCTCACCTGCAACGTAACGTCGTATCGTTCGAGATGCTTCTGGCCGGGTGCAACGGCAAGGTTGCGATAGATCGTTGCCGCTCCCGCCCCGGCCAGTCGCGACACAGTGGCGTTGAAAACGCGGGTTTCGCCCAGCGGGCGAAACTCGGCCGCCTGGCCCAATTCCAATGAATTATATAGGCGTTCGCTGACCGAAAGGCTGACAATTACCGACCCGCAATCGACCAGTTTCAGCACCGGATCTCCGCGTTCAAGATGCTCACCATCAGCCGCAAGCACCTCCCAGAGCATTCCATCGACGGGTGACGCAAGATCCCCTCCGGTAAGCCCATTGACCCGTTGCCGCTCCAGTGCGACGCGTGCCGCAACGGCCTCTTGGCGGCCTTCTACGTCCGCCATGGCAGCTGCGGTGGCTGCAACCTCGCTGCGCAATTCCACGGCGCGCTGCTGCGCATTCGGGGCGTCGTTGTAACCATCCCCAAGGAACACACCGTCTTCTGCCGCGCGCAGGGCCACTTCAAGAACCTCCACACGTTCGCGGGCATGATCACGTGCCAGCGCCGGAAACCGCGTTTCGCCGGGCAGCGCGTCCGTGACCGCCCCAACGGCATCCAGCGCTTCATTCAGATCGCTCTCTTGATCCGCCTGGCCCTCTATCAGTGCCAGCCTCTGGCGCGCATGATCAAGCCGTATCTTCAACTCTTCGATCCGATGAACGGAGTAGACCTCGGAGCGCTTCTCCAGAAGTTCAAGGATCGCTTCAGTCGCCTCTTGATACCCCTCTAGGCGCGCGCGTTCAGAGACGAGGAACGCCTGTTCCATCAGCAGGTCATTCAGACGGATCGTGTCAACCAGCGGGTCGGTCATCGAGGCGACAACCTCGCCTTTACCGACCCGGGCACCGAGGGCGCGCGATGGAATGGCGATTTGTCCCGCCACGTCGCTGCGGACGGTCACAAGCCGTGCGTTGACAAACGCATTGGCACTGGTTCCGGACATTTGCTCTGCCACGATGATCCAGAGCGCAAACACGATCACAAGTGTACCGAGGAGGAGACGAGAATACTTCATTTGGGTCCTTTCGACACAGCCTTAAGGTGATGTACTCACCCGACTACATACCCGTTTTCCTATCTTAGCGATACTACCCTGGCGAGCGCCCTCTGGTTTGGTCTAAGGCAAGTTGCAAGGTGTGGCTTCTTTGCCTGCAATTCGTGCAAGTAGCTCGACCGTTGCCGGATAGTACGTCTGGAGATGAACAGCATCATCCCGATCTTGATCCGCCGCGCAGGACGCCAAGGCTGCGATTGCCTGATAGCCCGGTGAATTGCTCTGCGCCAGCACATCTTCATTGGCAGCGACAACAACTGCCAAATGACCGGCGATGCCCGACAATTCAAAAGTCTGCCGTGCACGTTCTACGGCCGGATGGCTCTGGTTTCCCGACCAAACCAGATACAGCGGGACACGCAATGCGTCATATCCGGAACGAACGTCATGCTCCTGCGGCGGCGCAAAACCGTCGCTGGTCACATCCACCCAGTCGGGCACAGGTCCAAGTGCGGCAAGTTCGGCCAGCACGGATTCGCCATGATCTGCTGCCGCAATCAGACGGGGTTCATCAAACGCGGCACCCAACGCGCGCAAAGCGCGTGGCATCACGTAGGAGGGATTGAATAACACACGGTCAGGATTGGCGCGCGCTTCTGCGCCCGGGGTCAGCAGCAGGAAGTGTGGCGCGCGCGGATCCGGTCGCAGACACAGGGCAGCAATGTCGCGAACAATATTCTCGGCGCTCTCATCGCTCCCAATCCAGCCAAAGTCCCGCCTAGCACGCAGCAAGGCCCAGGCTCTGAAAAGATCTCCATCAGTCGCAGAATGCCAGTCGTCGCCGCCAACTGCTTCACTTTCTCGCCAACGCCAGGCCATCAAATGGTCCTGCCGCACCAAGAGGTTGGCCTTCGTCCAGTTTTCGATGCATTCAAAAGCAGCGCGGTCACCATAAGCCTGCGCCAGAAACGCGCCAAAGGCCTGACCTTCGGAATGACTGATCTTGCCGTTTTCATCATCGATCACCCGACCGTCTTGGGACAGAAACCTTGATTTCCAATCAGACCATTCGGGCGGACCAGCCACCAGTTCATCTGCCAGAGCGTATCCAGACAGTGATGGAGCCGTCGAAACCATGGAGAGCATCATGGAGCGAATTACAGTGCGGCGATTCATCATCTAATCTGTGCTCGGTGTCATCTGAGGCTTTGCCGGTGATAGCTTGGCATTTTGATCTCGGGTTTTGCATCTCTGGGACTGTCCGTCGTCATATAAAATGGGACATCAGAGCGGCTTGAGCATTGGAGGCTCTGGCTCGTTTGTATGATTGATTATGCTGCTTGTTTTTGATGTTGCAAGCGGCGTTGTCGGATTGTCTGTTTCTTGATCTTTGCCCTTTCTCTCAGAATGGATTTGTCTCGCCCGAAGTAGACGTCGGCCGGTGTGACGTTGTTCAGGCTCTCGTGGTAGCGTTGGTTGTTGTAGTAATCGACGAAGGCCCCGATTTGGCGTTCGAGATCGCCGGGCAGATAGTAGTTTTCCAACAGCACGCGGTTCTTCATGGTCTGGTGCCAGCGTTCGATCTTGCCTTGGGTCTGCGGGTGGAATGGCGCGCCGCGGACATGCGTCATTTTCTGATCCTCCAACCACTTGGCCAGATCGCCTGAGATGTAGCATGAGCCGTTGTCGCTGAGCAGACGTGGCTTGTGCCGCACAACCGCCTGGTCGCAGCCTGATACTGTCAGAGCCAGTTCAATCGTGTCTGTCACATCTTCGGCCCGCATAGTGGTGCAGAGCTTCCAGGCGATGATGTAGCGGCTGTAATCGTCCAAGATCGTGCTGAGATAATACCAACCCCAGCCAATGATCTTGAAGTAGGTGAAGTCGGTCTACCCCTCGCCCGCCAGGGCATGTTTACATGCCTGAGAGGAGCATCTCGTTGATTGCCGCCGTTTTGTCTTTGAACTCATCAGCGGCCTTGATCACCACGTAGTCCGGTGCGGTGATTAGATCAGCCGCTTTCAAAATACGGTAAGCCGATGATTCAGAGACAAAATACCGCTTCTCATCGGTGTATTTGACGGCAAGTTCCCGTGTGGTCAGGGCCTCATGTTCCAGCGCAAACTCAATCAGGTCATCACGGCGGGCATCCGGGATGCGGTTCCAGACCGATCCTAGGCGTGGGGACCTATCAGCCAGCCCATCCAGGCCGCCATCGACATAGAGATCATATCCCGCTGACCGGCAGCACATGCGTAGCATGTGTGAGAGAGGTCGATAGAATGTCGTGCGCGGGATGCCCAGCATGTCGAGGGTCTGCTTAACCGGCAGATGCGATCCCTCCACGGTGCGGATGATCTCCAGTTTCTCGGACGCAGAGTATCTCATTCCTCGAACTCCCCAGCCCCTGTCATGCTTTTTTTGAGCAGACGGTTTTCAAGGGTCAGATCAGCGACGCACTCTTTCAGTGCCAAGGCCTCAGAACGCAAATCCTTTACCTCAGGCGATGTGGCCTGCCGCGCCGTATCGCCTGATAACCGGCGCTTGCCAGCTTCGAGAAATTCCTTCGACCAGCTGTAATACAGGCCCTCAGCAATACCCTCCCGGCGGCATAGCACCGAGATGCTTTCCTCACCACGCAAGCCTGCCAATACAATGCGGATTTTCTCTTCAGCTGAATAGGTTTGCCGGGTCTTGCGGCGGATGTTCTTAACCACCTTGTCGGCGGCGTCTTTCGACGTCTGGGGCTTCTTCGTCATCTTGATCTCCTAATCGATAAGATGAACCAGAAATCCTCCCTTATTCAAATCCTCAAATCTGTCCCAAGGGCGCTGACGTCAGACACCAGAGCGGAAAACGGCGGATTCATCAGGATCACACTCGGGCGGAGGTGCGCGTCGAGGTAATCGTCGATCTGAGCGGCGACAAAGCAGGTGACAGGGGATTCCGGAAACAGAAGGCGCAGCAGATCGGCGCGGGTCTCGGCAAGTTCGTTGAGCGCGAGGCTGCCGCCCGCGATCGTGGCCAAGATGGCTAGAAGTCCAGTCCCGGCTGAAGGCTCCAAGACCAGATCGCGCGCGGATATCTGCGCGGCCGTAAGTGCCGCGAACCCCATGGGCAGCGGGGTGCTAGATTGCTGGAAGCGATCCATCTCTTCCGACCGCCGGGTATGATTTGGCAACAGGTTTGATACTTTGGCAAGGATCGGCAGCAAGGCTGTAGGCGATCCAGCCAGGACCAACAGCGCGCGACCGAATTTCCGCAAAAAGAGGACAAGCGCCACCTCGCAAGCCTCATAGGCCAGCTTCCAGTCCCAGGTGCCTGTCGCATCTGAGCCGCCAAAAAGAGTGCTCCATCTCAAGGCGCAGGCGCAGCCCATCGATTTGGAAGTCCTGTGCCAAGTCGGGTTGCAGCGCTTCAGCAACGGCGATGATCGCTGCAGCAGTATCTGGGGAGGGGATTGAGGCGACCCAACATGGGGATCGGCGGTATGACACCCGCAATGAAACTGAAAACAGCCGCGTGAATTCTACGGCTGCGCCCCATTAAAAATGGGGGGATTACCCTTCGACCTGTGGCACGGTTATGCGATCGAAATGCCTGCCTGAGAAAATCGCCTTTGCGGACTGACACCGCCTGATCACTTCAAGTTGGCAATGCCGGTGCAAGCGCTGCGCTTTTTCACTCAAGGTTTCCAGGAAGCGCTGACTGTCGCATTCGTCGCAAAGTTTTATCCGGAGCCTTCAGTGCTTGAGCCTCTGGTTGCGATAGCCGATTGCAGCGTGGACGCATCATCAACGAGGCGTTTGTAGAGCGTGCAGTGTCTCTGGGCCGAAGCCTCCCAAGTGAATTGTGCGGCGTGTCGTATCCCGGCGTCGCAAATTTCACTCAGCTTTTCTGCGCTGTATTCAAGCAATCTGGCCATTCCGGCTGCGATTTCGTCGACGTCTGTCGGATCGGCAACCAGCAAACTTGCGTCTTTCGCGATTTCCCTGGTTGCCGAGTTTGCACTGGTCAGGACGGGTGTGCCGCAGGACATGGCTTCGAGCACGGGCAATCCAAAACCCTCATAAAGCGAAACGAACGCAAACGCGCTGGCTCCGTTATAGAGCAATGGAAGTTGTTCATTCGGAAGCGGGCCAAGGAAACGGACATTTTGTGATATGCCTGCACGTTCGACCAAGTGCGCCACGTCTTTTTCATTTGGATGTTTGCGCCCTGCTATGACAAAATCATGTGTAAGAACTCCGCGCCGTTTCATGCTCGCGAAGGCTTCGATCATGCGCATGACATTCTTGCGCGGCGCACAGGGCCCGACATATAGAAGATAGGGCTTTGCCAGCCCTTTGATCCTGCGAAATTCTGTAACCTGTGCGGCGTCAATGATACGGAACTGCTGGTGATCCACACCATGTGGAATGACTGCAATTCTTTCTGGTGCAATTTGATAATGTTCGATGATTTCATTTTTCGCGAATTGCGAAAAGGTTACAAAGAAATGGTGGTCTGCGTTGGCTTGGGCAATCGAACTGCGCAGTCTTGCAGCCCGGTTCGGGTCGGTGTCCCACTGCGGGGCAGCTTGTGCGGCGGCACCATGCACCGAAAATAGGCACTTTCGCCTAGTGCCGAGCCATTCCAAGGGGACGTCATGGGCCGGAAAATGCAAAAGGTCAGCGTGGCACCGGCGTTCTGCCATCGGGTAGAGGTACTGGCGATTAAACTGAACCAGTCGCGCCGGAAGGGCGCGCCGCGTGTTGCTCAGGCGTTTCCATAGATCGGGCCGCATGCGCAGCCCCCACGACAGAACGGCGATCTCGAGATCGTCTGTCGCCAGCGCCGCGCGCGCCGCAGTTTCTTCCATATAGCGGGTGACCCCGTTGAAAACAGGATGCGGTACACGGTCGACGATGAGAACGGATGAAGCCATTTTTTAAGGACCGAAACAGGGCAGGGTACCCTGCATAATTGTCTGCATATATTGTTATCGTTGCAAGCCTAGATCACATGTCGTACTGATCTTCCATGGCATCATAAGAGATTTGTCATCGCATGCCGACGTTTACTATGCCTCAAAATCCTGCGTTCTTGTGTATTGGCGAACAACGATGTGGCACGACATGGCTGTACCATGCGTTGCGTCGTCATCCCCAGATATGGCTGCCGCCTCTCAAGGCGACGCGGTATTTTGTCAGGACAAGCGACAAGTCACTGATGGCAACCCTTGCGCATAATCGGGACATTCTGGAATTGCGCAAGATGCATAGGTTGCTGCGACGACGGCAGGTGACCCTGTCCAATTTGACTTGGTTCGCCCGCTATTATTGTATGCCTCGCAACGATGGATGGTACGCATCCTTGATGCGCCCACCGCCGGGTAGGATGTCCGGTGAAATCTGCCATGCCTATAGCGGGATGACCAATGCGCAACTGCGCGCAATGCGCGACGGGTTCCCTGATCTCAAGCTGGTTTACGTGCTGCGCGAGCCCTTGGCGCGAAGCTGGTCGGGTCTGGCGCGACGT
>NZ_DS999215.1:176938-199888 GCF_000156335.1 Roseobacter sp. GAI101 | reverse complement strand
AGAGCGATTGCTGGAGGTCTTCCCAAAAGACCGTCTCTATATAGGCTTTTACGACCAGTTGCAGGATGACGCAGTCGGGTTTTTGGATGACCTTTGCCGCTGGCTCAACCTCGGGGCGTATAGCCAGGTTGTTGGCGAAGGGCCGCCTGCGGCGTTGGCAAGTGCCGCCTATCCCGCAATGCCCCCCGGCGTCCGCGCAGCGCTTGCCAAAGAGCTTGAGCCATCGACAAATCGGCTTTGCGAACTTTTCCCAAATCGTTATACAAATGACTGGTATGAGAATTTGGCTGGCCGATGACAAGTGAATGTCCTTCAGAGAGTGCTATGCCCTGTTTGAACGGAGAAGACAGAATGCAAGACCCTATATATCGTGTCGTTCCAGACGGTTTGATACACGACACCATTGAAGGTGAAACGATTTTGTTGAACGTGAAGTCGGGCACTTACTACAACCTTTATGGTGCGGCGACGGACATCTGGGAAATGTTGGCCATTGGCGGCCGGATAAGCGATTTCTGTCGCCTGCTGGAAGATCATTATTCGGCGCAGCCCGGCATGTCAGATGATGTCCGGACCTTTGTGCTTGCGCTCGAGACGGACGGGCTGATCCTTGCTGTCGAGGGCGATATGGCCTCGGAACTGCCGGCGCGGTTGGACAGCCCCTTGAAGAGCTGGCAGGTGCCCGCAATAACGTCCTACAATGATTTGCAGGACCTGCTGACAATCGACCCAATCCATGATGTGGACGATAGTGGCTGGCCCAATGCACGACCCGGCTGAAGAAACTGCAACCCTATTTGGCCACGTCGGGGGGCGATTTCAAAAAGCCATCAACCGGGTTGGGGCTGTCGAGCATGATATTTGCTTGGCAGGGCAGCGGCTTCGTCTGGAATTCGCAGGTCTTGCGCTGGTGGATCGTATCCTTCCGGCCCTGTCGCACCGACTGGTTGACCCGCAAACCAATGACGGTGAGGCGGACCTGAGGATCAGCATATGGGATGGTGCCAGCACTGGGATCGGTGCCCCCACGATGCCCTGGACGCTTGACCGGTTTTCATCCCGGCGCGAGGTCACGGGCGCGAATTCCAGCGATTATTGCGTCGCCTACGATTTGTATTGTGGCATTCTGTCAATTGTTTCGCGTCGGGAACGGCGGGCATATTGGTGGATTTCGGACAGCCGCAAGCTGCCGGCCTACGAAGACGCGGCCCCGCTGCGTGAGATTTTGCAGGCATGGTTCACCTGGCGTGGTGGTATCCTGATTCATGCGGCGGCGGTGGGAACCGACGCAGGGTCTGTGGTTCTGGTCGGCAGGGGCGGGGTGGGCAAGACCACCACTGCGCTTGCCTGTGTTTCAGCCAACCTGCGGCTCTTGGGAGAGGATTACTGCCTGATGACCGGCTTCGAGGAGGGGGCGTTGCCCCGTGTGCACAGTCTGTTCAGCAGTGCCAAACTGACAGATCACAGTCTGGGGATGCTACGTCATCTGGAGCCATTTGTCGTCAACGCCGATCGCCGCCAAGCCGACGAGAAATTCCTTCTCATGCTGCATCCGGGCGTTCCGACACAGTCCGAGGCCGCGCTCAAGGCGATAATTCTACCAAGGCGTGTTGCTGGGGGGAGGATGTCGCTTGCACCGGCATCTGCAAAAGAGGCGCTGATGGCGCTGGCTCCCAGCACGATCCTCCAGCTTTCCGGTATGGCGCAGGACGCGTTGCACAAGATGAAGCGGGCCGTCGAGTCCGTTCCGGCCTATCGGCTCGAACCGGGGTCGCGCCCGCAGGATGTTGCCTGTACGTTCCGGAAGTTGATTGCAGATGCGCCATGACGGACTGGCGCGTCAGTGTCATCATGCC
Source organism: Roseobacter sp. GAI101 (assembly GCF_000156335.1). GTDB lineage: Bacteria > Pseudomonadota > Alphaproteobacteria > Rhodobacterales > Rhodobacteraceae > Sulfitobacter. The sequence goes on along the minus strand of NZ_DS999215.1, from coordinate 198,032 downwards.
CGTCTATTGCGGTGAAGCCTTTATCGTCGAGGCGCTTCATAGTATTACGCGGCAGGACTGGCCAATCAAGGAAATCATCGTGGTCGACGATGGCTCGACTGACGATACCGCCTCTGTTGTCCGGCAGTTTCCCGGCCGGGTTCGATATGTCCATCAGGAGAACCGCGGCCCGCAGCATGCCCGTAACCTCGGTTTGTCCATGGCGTGTGGCAATGCGATTGCCTTTCTTGACGCCGATGATACCTGGTGCCCGGGTAAGCTGGCGATCCAAGGGCCCCTGCTTGATACTGAGGATGTCGTGATAGGCCATACCCGGATCATGAACGACCCGCATTCGGAGGCGTTCATTCTGCCCAGCTTGAACTGTGCCCTGTTTCGCAAAAGTGCATTCAACCAAATCGGCCATCTGGACCCCGAGCTTGAGTATTCTGACGACATGGACTGGTATATGCGCGCCCGTGAGGCCGACCTGGCCATCAGGATCCATGATGATGTCGTACTGGAGCATAGAAGGCATGACAGCAATCTGACCCGCAACTTCGCAAAGAAAAAACGTTTTCATCTTTTGATGCTGCACAAGTCGATTTTGCGTCGCCGCGAGAAAGGCATTGTTATTTCCCCCCTTTTTTCCGACTTTCGGCATGTGGGGTAGGGGCGCGAACGTGAAAATTCTATACATGCTGGAAAGGTTTGTACCTTTTGTCGGTGGTATCGAGACCATGAGCGCCCATCTTCTGTCCGCTTTGGCACAGAACGGTCACGAAGTGCAGATCGTTACCTCTCAATCCGATGTGCCGCTGCGTGAAACCGATACGTGGCAGGGCATGCCATTGTTCCGTCTCCCGATGCTGACATCGCTTGCACATCGCGATCTGAGGGGAATCCTGCAAGCTCGAGCGGGGTTGCGCGGGATCAAGCAGGCGTTTGATCCTGATGTCGTGCATATCCAGTTCAGCGGTCCGTCAAGCATGTTTCACTGGGACACGAACGAAGGTGCTGGCGTGCCGACGCTGGTGACCGTGCATTCAGTCGCAACCGAGAGCACCCCGAACCGTTCGCTCTACCTTGATACGGTGCGCAAGGCAGATTGGGTGGCTTCGGTGTCGCGCCATATGTTGGATTGGACTTTGGCCCACGCCCCTGAAATTTTCGAACATTCGAGTGTCGTGTACAACGGAATACCCGCTGAAGAATTGCCGGCACAAATGCCTGCACTGCCGTTCGAACCGCCGACGATCCTTTGGATCGGACGGATGGTCGAATGGAAGCGGGTGGATCGGTTGATAGATGCGGCGGCACAGGTGATGGCGACAAATGGCGTGGTGCGCCTGTGCCTAGCCGGAGACGGGCCAGAGCGGCAACGTCTTGAGGCGCTTGCGCGGGACCGGGGGATCGCAGAACGTACGCGCTTTACCGGCTGGGTGGATGCCGCTGAGCGCGGGGCGCTGATGCGGAAGGCGACACTGGTTGCGATACCCTCCGAGGCGATGGAAAACCTGCCCATGGTCGCGCTCGAGGCTGCGGGATACGGGCGTCCTATCGTCGGGTCCCGTGTTTCTGGTCTGCCAGAGATCGTCGAACACGAACGATCTGGTTTGCTGGTGTCCAATCTGACGCCGCAGACCTTGGCGGATGCGATTTCGCGCGTACTCACTGACCGTGAAAAAGCCCGGGAAATGGGGCGGCAAGCATCGAAATTGGTGCGCAGTCGCTTTACCAGCACGCAGATGGTCGATGCCTACGAGCATTTGTATGGCCGTCTGGCAGGCCCGAGGGCCGGGTGATGCATCTCAGCGTGATCATTCCGGTATTCAATGGGGCGGCCTATCTGGCCCAGGCCATCGAAAGCGTACTGCGGCAAACACGCCAGCCAGACGAGATTTTGGTGATCGATGATGGCTCTGCCGACGAAAGTGTGGATATTGCGCGTGGATACAAAGACCGTGTGCGGCTGGTGTCGCAAGACAACCGCGGTCCGGCAAATGCCCGCAACCGCGGGGTTGCCCAAGCGCAGGGGGGGGTTCTCGCCTTTCTGGATGCCGACGACCTTTGGTTGCCAGAAAAGCTTGAACATCAGCTTGTGGCGCTGAGACAAAGCGAAATGGCATTTTGCATGATAGAGAAATTTTTCAGCGATGACTGCCCCTCCGAGATGCGCAGCACTGCCGTGGATGTGTCAGACCCGAAGGCCGGTTACCTGCCAACGACGTTTGTCTGCCGGTCTGATCTTTTCAAAACGGTGGGGCCGTTTGACGAAAAACTGAAAGGTGGCGAATTTATCGACTGGGTGGCCCGCGCCCGGGCATGCGGCCAAACGGAAACGCTGCTGCCGCGACTTCTGGCCAGACGGCGCATCCATGCCGGCAACCTCAGCCGAGAAAACGGAATGATGCAGGAATATCTGCAAGTCATCAGGCGCAATCTGGCACGTCGCAACAAACCATGACCAGACCTGCACCCTTGATGCGCCTGGTTCGCAAGACACGATCAAGCAAGGACCGCTTGCTACGCTTTACCGTCGATGAAGCACCGGCATACCTTTGCAACTTGCGGGCTCCGGTGCGACCGGGTTGTGTGATTTTTGCGCAGGGCCGCACGGGGACATGGCTGTTGCATTCGCTTTTGAACCAGCATCCGGAACTGCATTTCGGCAAGGAAATACTGCAACAGCCCGTTCTTTGGCCGTCGCGATATGTTCTGTCCAAGGCCAGAGCGGCGCAGCCGGCGTTGTATGGCTGCCATATCCAGATCAATCAGTTGCTGACGACCCAAAGGATTGACGCAAAAGGGTTTATCAAAGGGTTGTCTGACCAAGGATGGCATATTCTGCATCTACGGCGGCAAGATGTCATTCGACAAAGCATCTCTGCGATCCTTGCGGTGCAGCGTGGCCAGTGGGTCGCCCATAAAGCGATATCGGCACCTCAGCCTATGGTCGAGATCAACATCGATCAGGTCATCGAACGGATACGGCGCAGACAATACCATGCTGCTTGTGAAGCCGAGGTTCTTGCCGATTTGCCGCATCTTTCCTTGATTTATGAGGAGGATTTAGAGCAGGAAACGTCGCACCAACCGACGGCCAACAGGATCTTTCGATACCTCAATGTCGACTTGGCCGAGGTACGCGCGGAAACCCATCGAACCACCCCGCAAAGGGTGCAGGACGTGTTGACCAATTACGATCAACTGATGGATAAGGTTGCATTAACCTTTCCTGAGTTGATGTGACCATGCGCCAGATATTTCAGCCGCCCTTGCGGATCGAAGATCTCCCTGCGGAATATATCCGTCTGATGCAGATTGCGTTCGGCACCGATGCGATCAAGCAGAATGCCTGGACCGAATGGCAATCCACGGCGGACTTCGACAGGATGACGACAGGCTCGTTGCTGGTTCCGGCAGCCTTTCATGGCGTCGCTGATCAGCCGTCGACTGCTGTCTTGAGGCGTATGAGAGGTGCGTTCAACAAATCTTGGCTCCATGCCAATGTGCTACGGGAAAAGATGGCCCCGCTGCTTGGCAAGATCGCGGATTCTGGGGTCGATTGTTGTCTGGGCGACGATTTTGCGCTGGCTCTTGTCCGTTATCCCAATCCCGGAATGCGCCCGATCTTTGAAGCAACCCTGTATTGCGCGCCCGCTGATCGCCCGGAACTGGACAGCCTGCTTGGCTCCGGTCCGTTCGCTTCAACACCGTGCAATGGGTGGCGCGTGACGGATCAGGCCATATTGCGCGTAAGAGGTTTGGCCGGGCCAAGGACCCCCGGCGGAACGTGCAACACGAATACCTTTGCGATACCTGTTCTTGATCCCACGCGGCAATTCTGGTGCAGCTTTCTTGCGGCCCGCCCCCAGCCATTATTGCGTGTCCTGGATATAGGGTGTCTTGTGAAATACTCTGGCGAACAGATTTCGTGGCATCCGATTTTTGATCGCGCCCGTGCCGAGGGAAAGCAGAAAGCCCTATACGATCTTGCTGGGTTTCTTGAAAACACGCTTGGACTTGAGCTTTCGACTGAAGCACAGGGGATGCTAGGGCAATATTCAGGTCAGGCACCCACCAACGGGGTGGCACAACAAGCGCAATCGATTTTCTGGAACATCCGCAACGGCATGCAAGGTTAGATGATGCAGCACTTGTCAGATGAACATACCGCTCTGTACAGCCGTATTCTTGAAGGTTCTGCGCAGATCTTGCCGAACGGTCTTGAACAGCATGACGGTCAAGAAGAATTCGACAAAAGCGCATGGGACAAGTGCGGTGCATTGGGGCTTTGCGGTCTGACTGTACCCACGATGTTGGGTGGCAGTGGGCTTGATCCGCTGTCGGCAGTAATCGCGATGGAAGCCTTTGGTCGGGGCTGCGCCGATAATGGCCTTGGTGTCTCGCTGGGTGCGCATCTCTGGGGATGCCTTACGCTGTTGTTGGCAGGTGATCGTGCCCGGAACGTCGACATCATTCGCGATCTTGCCACAGGTCGAAAAATCGGTGCCTTGGCGGTCAGTGAGCCGGAGGCAGGGTCTGATCTTGCTGCAATCTTGACCACTGCTGTCGCGGTCGATGGCGGCTATCGGCTTGAGGGGCGAAAGTGCTATGTCACCAACGCGCCCGTTGCCGACGTTTTGGTGGTCTTGGCCGAGACAAGGCCGGGAAACTTGGCTTTCGGGCTCAGCGCCTTTTGCCTCGAGCGTGGCACGCCGGGTCTGACGACACCTGCACCGGTATCCAAGATGGGATTGCGCACGGCGTCAATGGGCGACGTCGAACTTGACGGTTGCCTTGTCCCCAAATCTGCACGGATTGGTGCCGAAGGCGCGGGGCTGTCGCTGTTCCTGAAGGTTATGGAGATGGAGCGGGCTTTCATACTCGCCCCGGCGATCGGTTCCATGGAGCGGGTTTTCGAGGCAACAAGGCACTATGCGCAAAACCGCAAGCAGTTCGATCAGCCGATTGCCGAATTTGAATCGGTCTATGGGCGTCTGGCCGAAATGTATCGGCGCACGTCCCTTGCACGTCTTGTGTTGCGGGATGCGGCGGCGCGTAAAGGTTCGGGCGGGTCTATCACGCTGGAAGCATCAATGGCCAAGCTGACGATTTCAGACGCATGGGTGGCAAATTGCCAGGACGCCTTGGCAATCTTCGCCGCCAAGGGCTATTTGAGTGCGACAGGTATCGAGCGTGAATTGCGCGACGCTCTCGGCGGTCAGATCTATTCTGGCACCAGTGATATCCAACGCCGTACAATAGCAAAGATGCTGAGGGTGATATCGTGACGACCTTGGCGCATTTGCTGAAGAACACGGCGCAGGCTTTTCCAGACAATCAGGCGGTTTTCTACGAGGGGCAAGCCCTTGATTATGCGCATCTTAACGATCTGAGCGACCGTCTTGCGCAAGGGTTGTGCGATCTTGGCGTCCAAGCCGGCGACCGTGTGGGGCTGTGGATGCCAAAATCGCTTTGCGCCGTGATTGCCATTTTCGCCATCCTCAAGGTTGGTGCGGCCTATGTGCCGATCTCGGAACTCGCTCCGCCAAACCGCGTCGGTTTTGTCGCCGGGGATTGCAACATGAAGGTGCTGTTGACGGACCACGACGGGTTTGATCGTCTGGGGGATGCAAGCGTTGCGGGGGCAGTTCCTGTCGCGGTTGATATGGCGATGCTAAAAGCGCTGGTTGGTCGCTTGGAACGCCCCGGAGCAGAACCGGGCCGTCTGGCCTATGTGTTTTATACCTCGGGATCCACCGGGGTGCCGAAAGGGGTGATGGTTACACACGATGCCGCGCTGAATTTTGTGGATTGGGCCAGCACCCGTTTCGGCATCGGACCGGAAGACAGGCTTGCCAGTCTGGCACCGCTTTCATTTGATTTGTCGGTCCTCGATATTTTTGCAGCGGTGCATACCGGGGCCTGTGTGCACATGATCTCATCCGCGCGCATGATATTTCCGACCTCGCTCAGTCGCTACATACAAGAGCATGCGATCACGATATGGTATTCCGTGCCGGCCGTCCTGGCCAGGCTGGCATCACATGGCAGGCTCGACAAACACTCGATGGCTTCGCTTCGACATGTCCTTTTCGCGGGGGAGCCGTTCCCGGTAGCACAGCTCGAAACGCTAATGCAGGCAGTTCCCGACGCGCGTTTTCACAACCTTTACGGCCCGACGGAGACAAATGTCGTTTCGCATTTTGAAATAGACCGGCTTGAGGGCGACGCGATCCCTATTGGCAGGCCCTGCGCCGGAAACATCTTTGAGATCATTGCGGAAGACGGCACCGTTGCCACTGGTGCCGCCACCGGCGAATTGCTTGTATCAGGGCCTTCGCTGATGCAGGGATATTGCAACCTGCCGGACCTTACACAGGCCCGGCTTGTCCATCTTGCGAGGACAGAGAGCGCGTTGGCCTATCGTACGGGTGACAGGGTCCGCCGCGACGACAACGGTGTCTATCATTTCCTCGGGCGACTGGACGACATGATCAAAAGCCGCGGTGTTCGGATCGAGCCCGGCGAAATCGAAAGCGTGCTTTTGCGGCACCCCTCAGTGGAAGAAGCCATCGTTCTGGGACGCCCAGACCCCGATATCGGCCACCGTCTTGCGGCGATTGTCGTTCTGGGGGGCGCGGTAACTGACACCGAATTGATAACCCACTGCCGCGACTTCCTGCCGACTTACATGGTGCCCTCCGAAATCCTGCAAAATTCTACGGGGCTGCCCCGGACCGCCACCGGCAAGATTGACCGACTTGCAGCGCGCGCCCTTCTGGAAGGAATTCCGGCATGAGCCATCACGTACCGGATGATCTTCCGTTCGACCTTGTGCTGGATTTTCTGCTCCGACCGGGATCGGTTGAACAACGTCAGATTGATGCGCTGACTCCGCAGACATGGGATGCGATCACCCGCCGCCTGCGTGAGCAACGTGCCCTGCCATTTTTGCTCAACACGATCCAGAACAGCTCTGCGCTGCAACTGCCTAAGGATGTGACGCAGGACCTTATCGTATCGGCCCGGCAATGGGGAACGCGGCAGTTGCTGATGGGGGGCGAATGTCAGATCATCCACCGGGGGTTTGCCGAAAGAAATATCCCGCATCTCTTTCTCAAAGGGGTGCCGCTGGCCTTTGGGTTCTATGAGGGCCCCAGCCAAAGACCTGTCCGGGACATCGACATCCTGGTACCCAGGGACAACCTCTTTGAGGCGCGCGACTGTATCATGGCGCTTGGGGGCGGGAAAATTCCCGAATTTGCAGGCACCGAAGTGGACGTTGACGCAGATACCTTCAAGCATCTGTCACCGATATGGTCGCCAAACCGGATCATCGCTGTGGAATTACATTCCCGCTTGTTTCCCCAAGCTGCAGATCACGCGTCACCCGAATTGGAAAACTTTGCCGCCGGATTGTGGGCTGGACGCGCGACCTTTTCCATTTCCGGCAGCGCGTTGCCCTGTCCCACCCCGATGGCCATGGCATTGCATCTTCTGTCCCATGCCATTTACGAGGACTGCTTTCAGAACGGACCGCTTTTTCTGGTGGATATCCAGCGCCTGATCGAAAGCGGCATGGTGGACCCGCAGGCATTTCACGAACAGGCATGCAGGTTCGGAATGGCCCGAGGCAGTGCCCTGACGTTTCATATGCTGGGCATTGAAATTCCCTCCGAGCAGGTATCACCGTCGTTGGAAAAAGCGGCAACGCGGCTTGTTCTGCAACGCAGAACCAAAAGCGGTTGGGAAGAAAACGTTATCGACCTGGGAAAAGTCATGCAGCGAAAAGGGATGCAGTCTTTCTGGCCCTTGCTGAAAAGGCTGTTTCCGAAGAGGGAAGAATTGCTAAGCCGCCGCAGGAAGTTCGACCTTGAGGGTGGCGAGGAGTGGAGCTTTCTGCGTCTTTGGATCTCATTCCTCGGCGACAGGATAAAGTTTGCGAAAGTATTTCTGGCAAGCAGGGAAGGCCGGAGCAACGTTCGCGATACAATGACCATTCGTGAGTGGCTGACAAACGACTGATATGGTGTAATCACGAACCCATCGCGTTTTTGGAAAGGCCTTAACTTGGATCAAGATATGCTTTTACACATCGGTTATCACAAGACCGGGTCAACCTATTTGCAGAACCGTGTCTTTGATGGGGGAAGGTTCGCCTTTGGGACGATTTCGGATGACGATAGGTTCTTGAAGAAAGAAATATGCTTTCAACACATCGATTTATTCGATCAGCCCGGCGTCGCACAGTGTTTCAAGGCAGCTTGCTCGGAGATTGCCAGCGCAGGTCGATATCCGGTGTACACCAATGAGAGTTTGTCAGGTCAACTCTTTTCGGGTGGTATTGAAAGTTTGCGAACGGCCCAGAGGCTCAAAGCGGCTGCCCCGTCCGCGCGGGTGTTGATTGTCATCCGAGAGCAGAATTCGATTCTTTTATCCTCCTATAATCAGTTTGTGCGTCACGGCGGCAGAGATACGCTTGCCCAGTTTTTGACAAACGAAACCAATGGATTTCTTCGGTTCCACCGTTCGCATTTTGCATATCACCACCTTATCAAGGGCTATCAGGATGCGTTCGGCACCGATAAAGTTTTGGTGCTGCCCTTTGAAATGCTGGCTGTCGATCCGATCGAATATATCGACCGAATCTTGCAGTTTTGTGGCTTGCCCAAAACTTCACTGGACACCACCGAGGTGGCTTTGGGCAGCAGGCTTAACCCGTCAATTCCATTTTGCGGTATAGTTTTGAAACGTTGGTTTAATTTTTTTGTAGCCCCTTCAAGGCCCGGCCTGACAAGGCGACCGATATTTTATTCATCAAGATGGACGAATAACGTCATAAAACACCGACTGAAAAGTTTCAGTCGCCGGCTTCCTGATCGATGGAACAAGTCTGTCAAGAAACAGTACCAGCAGGTGATCGAAGAAATGATTCACGATTACTATGTTGAAAGCAATCATAAAACGATGGCGCTGACAGGAATAGACTTGGGCGAATATGGTTATCGCCTGAATAAATAGATCCGATCAGCCTTCGCTACGCTTCCGGTTATCCGTTTGGGAAAGGAAATCCAATTCGAGGAATTGTCTGATCGATTTGCGCTGCACGGTTTCGGGATGCTTTTCATATATGTGCTCCAACACGGTAGAATATTGTGTCAGGTACTGCATGGCACGCTGTTCCGGATCTCCGTTTGTGGCGGAGGCAAAGACTTTTCCCTTGTTGATGTAAATTATGCCATCTTGCGATAGCGTATTCCAAATCGGTACGACAGGCGCATTGGTCGCTGTTGCAAGAGTGCCAAGCCCCGGCTTGAAAGGCCGAAGTTTTCCAAAGAAGGACGCGGTGAGGTACCGTGTGCCCTGTTGACCATCAGGAAGGATACCGACAGGCATGTTCTTGGACAATCGTCGGCGGGCCTCGAGCAACTGCCTTGTCATGATTGACGCGCGGACGTCGGGATCCAGGACCTTTTTACCGTCCTGCTTCAAACTACGCCCGATAAAGAGTATATCGGCTTCCTCTGTGAATCTGGAAAGGGACAATTTCGTGATGGATTGGTGGGCATAAACACAAACAACTGCTTCGTTCCTGATCGGAAATTCGCATTTTATCAGGTCCGAAGAATGCGCGGTAAATGATCTTTGGAGGAAAGTTTGAAAAAGCGGCGTCTTTGCGCCTTGTTCCAGACAGTGTCCGAGGTAGTACAGAGCAAACCGGCGTGGCACGTCGGTTCCTGAATAACTGATTTCTGAAAGAAACGACTGAAACTCCGGGTGTCGCCACCGCAACCAGATTTGACCAAGACGTCTTTCCAGCGTCCATCGAAAGCCGCGAAAGGCAATTTGATATGGGCGGATCCAACCTGTCGGGGAAAGCCTTAGGCCAAAACTCAGAGCACCCACGACGAAAAAGCCGAAGAATCCCAACCGCCGGACGCTGCTCATGATTGGTATCAAGTATCTGTATGATTTCACAGCGGCCATTCCCCTGAAGTGTTACGGCGATTGGTTTTCGTTGCTAGGACTGACCGCAAAGACGCTGACCAGGAACGAGGTTTCTGCCGAGCAATGATCGTGTCCAATGGAGCGTCGAAGTGTTTGGCGCGTCAAGCAAGGCAGACCAGTGAGAACGGGGTGTATTTGCGTTTTGGCAACAGCCCAAAATCCGTCCATGCCAAGGCATTGTTCGTGGTTTCCCGGTTCAGATTAACAAGCGATCCAGGTTCGACGCGCGTTTGGGCATTTTCGCTGCGCTCTTCAGCAGGTCCATGCCATTGTCGCTGGTAAATCTCAGGGTCTGTGATGCCCTGTCCTCCTGCAAGGGGGAACTTGCGTAATGGGGTAGGGCGATGCCCCGCGCCAGTTCAATGCGCCCCAACATCTGCCGGTTAAAGTAGGTCTGGTAACGCGCTACGTTCTGAGGCTTTCGGACACATTCAGCAGCAAACCACGCGGCCAGACTGCCGGAATAGAGGCCAAGCGTTACACCGATTGAGAAAATCGGATCAAAAAACCCGGCGGCATCGCCAACCTGAAAGAACCCCGGACCGGCGATTTGTGCCGAATGACCTGAGAAGTTGTTGATGAAGTGGAATTTCCTGTCGATCAGCGTGGCATTCTCAAGCAGGTGCTGCAACACGGGCTCATTTCCGACAAGATGTTCGAAACGGTCTTCCCAGTTGTCAAAGTTTTGCTTGAGCTTGACTACGGTTTCACGCAGCAGGACGCAGCCGACGCTTGTCGATTTCCTTAATGGAATATGCCAGGCCCAGCCGATGTGGTCGCCTTCGGTCAGCGAGACCTGCGTCGTGACGCAAGGCACATCCTGGATCATGGAATGCGGATACGAAACGCCATCATAGTCATAATATCGCGAGTTTTCGAAATACCCCCAAAACGCCATGAACCGGAAGTCGGGGTTCGTGACCCGCGTGCCCAGTTGCCTTGCAAGCAATCCGCCCTGACCACTGGCGTCGATCACATAGCGTACTGAAATCTGGCCCGGCCCATCGGCAGTATCGTATCTGACGGACTGCCGTTCTTCGCCGAAATCCACCTTGCGGACCGTGACATTTTCGAACAACCGCGCGCCAAGGCGCTGTGCATGCCGGACAAGGATGCTGTCAAATTCATCGCGATCGACGTGCAGACCAGGACGTTCATAACCAAAGTCCCGGAAAGCCAGGCGTTCGACCTGACCGTCCCAATGGACCCGGCCCCCCCTCTTTGTGACAAACCCTGCTTTCTTGATGTCTTCGCTTGCACCGATCATGTCGGTGAATTTCCAGAAATCCGGTATCATGTTTTCGCCGACCGTGTTGCGAGGGTGCACATCACGCTCCAGCATCACAACGTCAAAACCGGCCTTGGCCAGCAGGCCTGCGGACATGCAGCCGCTGGGGCCCGTGCCGATTACGGCAAAATCTGCGCGTTCAGGAATCATGTTGGTGTCACCCTTGCACTGGTTTTAAGAAGGCCGGCTATTGCATCCATTGACGCGAAATTTTCCGGCGTGACATCGTCCGGGTCAATGATGATGCCAAGGTCGTCTTCGATAAAGGTGATCAGCATGAATAGATTCAGGGAATCAAGAACACCATGCGAAATCAGGGGCGTGTCATGCTCAAGCGTGTCAGCCGCGCTTTGGGACGCGGGAAGAGAGGCAAAGAAGTCGCGAAGTTTCGGCAGGTGAGATGTTGAATTCATCGGCGTCCATAGCAAAAGAGGGGCGGCCCAAGTCCGGTATCCCATAGGTCTGATTTAGTGAAAATGTAGTTCACCCGTGAACTCAAGTCACGCCTTGTCTTTCTCCATGGATTTGAAATCACGAATAAAACGCTCTGCAGCAAGGCGATCTGATGATTTATCCAACCGACAGTTGCGCGCGTTTCAACCATGACCCAGTGTGCGCATTCCCAAAGCGTCGGTCAAGGGCGCGAAGTTCCGGCAAATATTCGCTGGATAATTTCGCCTGATGGTGGTCGGGGATAGCATGATAGCTTCGCGCGTGGATCTTTTGTGTCAGGCTCTTGTCGGGTTCGGGCGGGGAAACTCCCAAGAAGCCACACATCTCCGTCAGGAAGGCCTGCGGGTCCGACACTAGTTGGTCGAAAAATGCGATGTGGACCTGCTGCGGGGGGAAGTGGGCACGCCAGCGGTCAATGTTGGCGATGTAGGTCCCATTTGCGCGGGCCAGATCCCAGGCAAGGAATCGTTCTATTTCCGCGTCGCTTTGATCTTCGAGAGAGGCGTAGCCGTAGCGGCTGAAATACATCGCAGCCTGCGACCACAGACGTTCAACGGGGTCCCTCAGAATATAGATCACTTTCGCCTGCGGCAGTAGTCGCGCCACATTTTTAACGGATTGATCTCCAAGCCGGGCATATGCAGGGGTGATGTCACCGTTCAGCATTCCGTCAAGGCCCGCAAAGCAGGATTGATACCAGGTATCGGAGCGCGGTTGCAGAAAAAAACGGGCATGCCATTTCAGACTTTGAGGATCGCGCGCGACATTTTGAAGGCCGGGCCGAAGCCAGCGCCAAAGCATGCTTCTTTGGCGTCTATGTCCAAGCGCGTCTAGAATGAGGGGCTGCATCCGGCGATCAAAATAGTGAATTTCCTTGATCGGTGGCAGCCACACCTCGGGGTGGTTCTGCAAGTTGCGATACAGCCACGTCGTACCAGCCTTTTGCGCCCCAATGACAAGAAAATCCGGTTTGGCCATCGGTATCAGCCCCTCAGCAGCCGGCCGCCCGTCAGGCAGCGGACCCGGTAGAGAGAGCGCCGGGCGGTGACGAACAGGGATTTGCCATCTTCTCCCCAGGCGCAATTTGCCGGCAGTTCGGGCAATTCGATTGTTCCCAGATGGGTCATGTCGGGGGCAAAGACCCAGACCCCACCCGGGCCGGTAACAAAAAGATTGCCTTTTGTATCAAATTTCATGCCGTCCGGATTGCCGCGCTTGCCGTTGTCCATATCACAGACGCAACGCCCGTTCTTCAGGGTGCCGTCCGCGCGGACATCAAAGACGCGCAACTCTTTGATGATCGAATCGTCGACAAACAGCCGGCTTTCGTCGTCCGAAAACGCGAGTCCATTCGGGCCGGGCATGGAGGTATCAAGCAGCGATAGCGTCCCGTCAGAGGCGATGCGAAATATCCCCGAGAATCCGGTTTCCTGCTGATCTGGCTTGATGCCAAAGGGGGGATCCGTGAAATAGACGCTGCCATCACGCTTTACGATCAGATCGTTAGGGCTGTTCAGACGCCGGCCCTGCCATCTGTCGGCGAGGATTGAAATTGTCCCGTCAAGCTCCGTGCGCGTCACGCGCCTGCTGCTATGCTCGCAGGTCAACAGACGCCCCGCCTGATCCAGAGTGTTGCCGTTGGCATGACAGCTGGGCTTGCGGATTTTGCGCACACGGCCATTTCGCCATTCATGGATCGTGTTCTGGGGGATATCGCTGAACACAAGCGCTGCGCGCGACGGCAGCCAGACGGGCCCTTCGGTGAACTCGAAACCTGTGGTCAGACGTTCTATTGCAGCATCCTTTTCCAAGATGTCCCAGAACGCGTCGGCATTGGCGACAAGGCGCTTGGGATGCAACGGGGCGCGTCGCCAGCGCGCCAGCCTGTGCCTTGCCTTGTCAATCAGTCGCATGTGAAGACCCGTTCAACTTGATCTCACCACGCACCAGGCGATCAAAATGCGCGGCATAAGCTTTGGCGTCCAGTGGCAGAGCCACTTCGCGCTTTTCGAAGCCCGAGACGATCATCGCATTCACCAGTTCAAGCGTGCGATAGGCATTTTCAGATGAAATGCTGTCCGCAAGCGGCTGACCCGCCTGTATCGCATCGACAAAGTCCCACAGGATGCGACCATGCCCGGTCATGGGTTTTCGGCCCGGCTTCCAATCATTCCGCTGCGGATAGAGCACATCGGCCATCCGTCGCAGCGGACGTTTCAGCCAGAGCGGAATCTTCCGTCGCATTTCAGGTCGCTTGCTGCGTAGGACAGACCAGGTGATTTCGGATTGCTGATGGTCGTCCGAATAGGTGCAGATCGCCGTGTCCACCGCGTCCGCATAGATACCAAGTTTGACAATGTCGTCCGGATTGTCGGCTAGGTTCATAGCATTCGGCAAGACGATCAACCCCTTTGTGCCCATGATTGCGCGATAGGTCAGGGCGCGGCTTTGGTTGATTGATGCGCTGATCGTTGCGATGGCACCGGGCTTGAAGCGTATCGTTGCGGATACGCTATCTTCCAGAGGGATGTCGTGGGCTTGCGTGGCAAGGCTGGCTTGGACGCTTTCAACCTCGCCCGCAAAGCATCGCAGCAGGTCGATGTCGTGGCTCAGTTGGTTCATCAACAACCCGCCGCCCGCACCGGCCCAGCTTTTCCGCCAAGGCACATTGGCGAAATAGCTCTGCGGTCGCAATTCATGCCAGGTCCAGATGATCTGACGTATCGTGCCGATCTGTCCGGACTCTATGATGGACTGGATTAGTTTCGGCGTTGCAAAATTTCGATACTGAAAGAATGTGCCGACCTGCAAATTCAGGTTGCGCGCTTTTTCAAGCAACTGACCCGCCTCGCCGATATGGCGCGCCAAGGGCTTTTCAACAAGCAGATGGCAACCCGCCAGCAGGCATTCGGTGCCGATGCTGGCCAGCAGATCATGGGGCAGGGCGATCGACACGAAATCAAGGGTCTCGTCTGCCAGCATCTGCCTGTGATCGGCATAAAGGCGTGCACCGCAGTTGTCAGCCAGCGCCTTGCCACGCGCCAATTCTGGATCAGCAACCGCGCAGACCTGAACATTGGGGTGCCGGGCGGCCCAACGCAGGTGCACACGCCCGACATTTCCCGCGCCAATCAGACCATAGCGCAGCATTAAGTCTCATTTCTGGCGGGGCGGTCAAACGGCACCCTGCCACCATAGAGCGACGCTCCCGCATCGACGGTCAGCACGCTGCCCGTGGTGAAGCGCGAAAAATACTCGCTTGCGAGGAATGTAACCGCGCGTCCGATATATTCAGGCGGCACCGGTCGGCCATGCAGCAGGGACAACTTGGAAACTTGATCGTCGGGATGCACCCACCCCGGTGCAATCGCATTCACCCGGATATCATGGGGGGCGAGATCAACGGCCCATTCACGTACCATCGCCGCCTGCGCCGCCTTGGCAGCCCCATAGTTCGCCCAGCGAGAAGGCAGCATTGCGTGAATGGAGGTTACCATTATGATCGACCCGCCGTTCTTTTTCAGATGCGGGATCAGGGTGCGGGTCAGGCGGGCCGGAGCTAATATGTTTGTCTGGAAAGAATCGCTCCACTGCTTGTCGGTATCGCAGAACAGATCAGTTTCAAACTGAACCCCTGCCGCAAGCACAAGAATATCGCAGGCTTGCAGGTCAAGTTTCCGGACCCCTTCTGCATCGGTCAGATCAAGCTGAATGGTCCTCAGGCGCGGGTTGGCCTCTGCGTCAGCCAGACTCCACAAGGCATCGGCACAGCGATCAATGACAATGACGTCGCTGTCTTGCCCAAGCAACTCGCGCGTGATCGCGGCCCCGATCTTGCCTGCGCCGCCAGCGATCACGGCAGTCTGACCGGCAAAAAACGCAGTTGTTGGGGCAGGGCGATAGATCGGCTCTACCGCCCTGATCGGTCGGGTACGCCAAAAATAAGAGGTCAGTCGCTTCATCATGGTATGAAGGTGCCGCTAACTGTCAGGCGAGGCAATCCAAAACACCTTGAACGGGGATCGCCGCGACACAAACGGTTGACATCTGTGCCACATTTGCATTTTCCAATTTGCGTTGGGGCCGCTTGTGCGCAACAAGCCTAAGCGATCCGTACTATCCATAGTGATCGGCAACGTGGTTCTCTTGCCGTGATACGCCGCCAGGACCTTGATCGAAAAGGACGTTGCCATGGAAGAACACTCTCGCCTTTCCGGCAAGAAGGGCACGTCCATCGCCGACTGGGTGCGGTTGCTGAAGTCGCTGCGTGATTTTTCCGGCCGCGACCTGTGGCTGATGGTCGGCGTCGTCACTGTAGCAAGCTTTGTCGAAGGGTTCGGGCTCGCGCTCCTCTTGCCACTTGGAAATTTGTTGTTCTCTGCCAACGGGCAGGTACAGGGCGTGTCCGGTTCCGTATTGGACGCCTTGGCCTATGTAGGCCTGACTGACACCGCGCATCAACTATTGGCGCTGGCGCTGATCTTTTTGGCTTGGATGGGGGTGCGTGCCCTGTTCCTGATTTCACGGGACCGCCGGCTTGCCGTGCTGACGAACGGTTATGTCGATTATCTGCGGCTTCAGATGTTTGCCAGCCTGGCCTATGCGCCCTGGCCGGTCATCCGGCGCATGCGCAAGTCGGACCTGATGAACGCGCTTACGACCGAAATTTCGCGCATATCCGTCGCGATACAGTTCCTGTCAAAATTGTTTATCACCATCACCTTGTCGGGGGCCTATCTGATCGCGGGTTTTCTGATCAACCCGATGATCGGCCTGATCCTGCTGGGCCTCAGCAGTGCTGCGGTCGTGCTGGGTCATTTCTGGTCTCTGGGAAGCGGCGGCATGGGCAAGTCGCTGACGCGCAAAAACAGAAAGTCCATGTTTGTGACCACCAATTTCCTTGACGGCCTGAAGACCTCGAAGGTGTTTGGCGCAGAAGATGTCTTTATTGGCGAATTCGAAAGTTTCATCACACAGACGCGGAATCTGAAAACCTCTTTCGATGTGCGGCAGAGCAAATTTCGCCACGGGATCGAATTATCCGGTGCCTTGGCTGGACTCCTCTTGATGCTGGTCGGATTTCAACTTCTCGGTATTGCTGGGGCAGAATTGCTGGTTCTGGGGGTCATCATCGTTCGGCTGGCTCCCAGCCTGCTCTTGTCGCTCAGCAGTTTTCAATCCCTTGTGTTTGCGATGCCTGCTTTTTCGACCGCCCTGACGGACCGCCAGCTGATCGAACAGCAAAGCCAGGCAGGTCCGCAAGCGCGATCAGACCAGAAAAAACAGGACGTGCCAGAGCCTGCGGAAGTCACTCTGAAAGGCGTTGTTGTTACGATCGAGGAACAGGGGGCGCGTCATGATTTACTGAAGATTGATGATATTTGCCTGCCTGCAACCGGTCTGGTTCACCTGCGCGGTGCTTCGGGGGCGGGGAAATCAACCTTTGCCGAATTGCTTGCCGGGCTTTACGTTGCCACAAGCGGAGAGGTTCGCGCTGGAAATCTTACCCTGACACTGGAAACCCTTTTCGAATGGCAACTTCGGATCTCGTTCGCGCCGCAGGAAGCTTTCCTTTTTCATGGAAGCATTCGGGAAAATTTGTGCTGGCCCAATCTGAAACGTGATGATGCGGACCTGTGGGAAGCTCTGAAGGTCGTTCACGCCGACGACTTTGTGATGTCGCTGCCCAACGGATTATCCCAGCCCATTCGCGATGGTGGCAACAGGCTGTCGGGCGGGGAGCGACAAAGACTATGCCTTGCGCGTGCCCTGCTGCGATCATCGGCGATCCTTATCGTCGATGAGGGGATGTCGGCGGTTGAAAGCGACCTTGAAGCTAAAATCCTGACGAATTTGCGGCGCATCGCCCGAACAAAGCTGGTGGTTTGCGTCAGCCATTCGCCGACGATCCTGACGATGGCCGATCATGTGATTGAGGTGTCGGACGGGGTGGCCGTTATGCTCCCGCACCATAGCTCTCGCGCCTGATGGCCTGCTTTGGCATTGTCAGGTTATTTTCATTTACTCGCGAAGCGGCCGATCCGCTTTGCTTTAGGCTAGAACCGGGCCTTTGAACCGGCGTTGTCACATTAACGGGCCTGAGGTTGCTGGTTTATTGACCTGGGGATAGGCGGTGTCGATGCAAACAGTGAAAATCAGCTATAAGCGCCACCGCTTTCCACCCCAGACCATTGCTCATGTTGTCCGGCTCTATGCCCGGTTCAACTTGAGCCTACGCGAGGTCGAGGAGCTGATGCTGGAACGTGGCGTGGACATTTCGTATGAGACGATCCGGCGCTGGACCGTTAAGTTCGGCCCTTTGATCACCCACGTTCTGCGGCGGCGGCAGCCTCGCCCTGGTGATATCTGGCATCTGGACGAAGTCGTCGTGAAGATCGCTGGCCGGTCATACTGGCTCCAGCGTGCCGTCGACCAACACGGCGCTGTTCTTGAGGAAATCCTGCAATCGAAGCGAGACAAGCGCGCCGCAAAGCGGATTTTGATCAAGCTAATGAAACGTTGGAGCTTAGTACCCAAAAGGATCATCACCGACAAACTGCGATCCTATGGTGCTGCTAAGCGTGAGGTCGCGCCCAGCCTTGATCATTGGTCCCACAAGGGCCTCAACAACCGCGCAGAGAATAGCCATTTGCCTTTCCGAAAACGAGAGCGCGCGATGCAGGGCTTCCGGTCGCCGGGTGGATTGCAGCTTTTCGTCTCCATGCATTCCGCAACCCACAATCGTTTCTCCGTCCCAGCCCGCCGCCGCTCCGCCCTTTCCATCCGCTACCATCGGCTCGAAGCCTTCGAGGCATGGAAATCCGCGGCGAATGTCGCTTGAGATACCATCGGTACCACGACTTGCCGAATGCGCGACTTAACGTGACAACACCCTTGTGACAGAAGTCTGATATCACTTTCGATGTAGTTATAGAGAACCTGTTTAGCGTCTGGATTGTCCAACAGTTTTGCAAGGTCGGTAACGGCAAGCTCACACTTGGTTCCGCTGGTAAGACAATCCACTTTGACGCGCGCATCGACTGAACCGTCAGCGTTCTCAGTGTAAATCAGGCTCTCATTCAACATCATAAGAACATGCACATCTTCCGGAATTGCATCGCGGCTGCCGTAAACCGCAATTGCTTCATTGATCTGTTGCATCAGTTTGGCAGTGGGGGTCGACTCCGGCTCGGTGCAGAATAGGGCGGTAAGGTTTTAAGCGTTCGCCGGTCGCCATCGATACTCGCCGGTGAGGATGATGTGTGCCCAGCCGAGAGGCGAGATGTGCGCGAGGAGGTATCCTGGCGTGTCCAACTTGGCCTTTTTGCGCTGCGCGAAAGCTACGCCAAGCTGTTTTGTATTCCAGAAGATGATGATGGCGGTGAGCAGGTTGAGCCCAGCGATCCGGAAGTGGTGGCCTTCCGTGTTGCGATCGCGGATTTCGCCTTGTCGACCGATCCGTAGGGCGCTTTTCAGAGCATGGTGCGTCTCACCTTTGTTGAGACCAATGTTGGCACGGCGCTGCATATCCGTGTCGAGCGCCCACTCGATGATGAAGAGCGTCCGTTCAACCCGTCCGATTTGGCGAAGGGCAATAGCCAAGTCGTGTTGTCTCGGCCGCGCCGCTAGTTTCTTCATGAGCTGACTGGGCTGCATTCTACCTGAAAGCATCGTTGCGATGCCGCGCAGCACATCTGGCCAGTTGGCGATGATGGTATTTTCCCGGATTTTGTCGCCCACCAAGCCCCTCAGTTCAACCGGTACACTGCGGCGATCAAAGACATGCAGCCGTTTGGACGGCAGATCCCTGATGCGCGGGATGAACAGATAGCCAAGCAGCGACGTGGCGGCGAACACAAGATCGGTGAAGCCACCGGTATCGGCATATTGTTCCTTGATCCGCTTTCCGGTCGGGTTCATCTGCAACCCATCCAGAATGTACGGAGCTTCGTTCACCGTGGCGGGAATGACCTGGGTGGCGAAGGGACCGTACTGATCTGACACGTGGGTATAGGCTTTCAGGCCTGGCTCGTTGCCGTATTTTGCGTTGATCAGATTCATTGCTTCACCCTGCCGCGTAGTGGGAAAGAATTGCCCGTCACTGGAAGAAGTTTCACCGGCACCCCAGTACTTTGCCATCGGTAACTGTGCTTGCGCTTCGATCACGGTGGCCAATGCCCGGTTGATGGCCTCGCTTTCCACATGCCAGTTCGAAAGTCGCGCCAGTTGGGTAAAACTATGCGTGCTGCTGGCCCCGGCCATCTTGCTCAACCCGAGATTCAGACCCTCTGCCAGAATGACGTTCAGCAAACCACCCTGTCCACCTGCGCGCCCAGTCCGTTGGTGACAAGAAAGGTCAGCGTGCAGGACGCGTCGCTTGTCTGCACCGCATTCAACTCGACGGCGATCTTGCCATCAAGGTCCGTTTCCTGCGCGGAAAGAGCTGATGAAACTCCGAAAAAAAGCGTGCAAACGCCGCTCACGACCCATTTCATGATGGTGTCCTTTACCAAAAATCAGATGAGGGTGACCTCGCGGGCAGCACTGCACGGCAGGCTGGCTGGGGCCCGTGTGCCAACCATCTGGCGCAAAGATCGGAAATTTTCAAGGTGCTGAGGGGGCGCAAGCGGCTCTGCATACCGCTCAGAGGGGTAGGATCAGCATTTGAGCGCAAATGTTTATTGTTACTTATCAATTAATTGGAAGTAAATTCGTTGAATTTCTTTTAATTTACTTTTTTGTCAACTTTTTCTTATTTGCGGCCATCGAAGGTGTCGAGCGCTATTGAGCGTCTGTTACGATTCTGAACCCTGCTTGTATCGAAATCAATTCATAAGCCAGATCGCTCGAGATATAGCAGGATCCGTTATCCACTTGCCCGGCAGTGCATGCCTGTATGCAAGAGAGGCGCTCAAAAGACGCGGCTTGATGTGGTCGATTGCCAAGCTGCTGGGGGTTGAAATCGCGGTGCCCAGTTTCTCCACCTTGTCGCACCGGGGGCGACGGCCGGACATTGCGCGCCAACCGCAGCGGAATAAAAAATCTGTATTTTAGTTTACGCATACGAGCCAAAGTGCCGCCGCTCCCCATCAAGCAGGCCGAACCGCCTCTAAACTTCCGTTTAGGGTATTCTACAGGCAGTTTAGAAGTGACGATTTAAACGATTTGCTGATGGCTCTTGGGCCGGACCGTTCCTTTATCCAGATCATCCCGACGATGGAAACCCGAACAAGGGACCATCAACACGATCAACCTCGGGACATATGAAAGGAACTACGACATGAAACTGAAACTTGCAGCACCCGCACTTATTCTCGCCCTTGCAGGCACTGGCGCATTGGCACAAGGGATCGAAGG
>NZ_DS999215.1:75843-176597 GCF_000156335.1 Roseobacter sp. GAI101 | reverse complement strand
ATCAGATCGGGTACACGTCCAAAGTGACGTCCGACGTATCCTATTCGACCAGAAACGCGCCGCAAAAAGCTGCTGAAGAGCACCTGGAGATCTTTACGGATGGCCAAGCCCGCGCAGAAGACTTTACCGATGCGGAAGTGACCGTCTATCCGACGCAAAAGGAAGACCTCGACGACCGTAAATTCACACGCTGATAGGCCCGGTCTGAAAACCTGCACCTGCCCCTCGCGGGCGGGTGCCAAATACCAAGTCTGATCACACCGCATAGCGGACATGACTTGCCCCGCGTCTGGCTGACCTTACCTCGGGTGGGTAACGAGCGAGGCGGACCATGACCAAAAATAAGAAAATCACCCTTTGGATCATCGCGGCGCTCCAGTTCAACGCGACATTGTTTTTCGTTGCGGGAGTAGCGATCACGCTGTTCGATCTGAGGCTTGGCGTCTTGACCCCCGAATTTTTCGAGAACCAGTTTATTCCGCAAGCGATCGGACTGGTGCTGGGTGTTGTCATGGGATGGGTTGCCATCCGCATGAGCATCAGACGCGCAGATCGAGCCGAAGAAAAGCTACGGCATATTTCGACTGATTTTTCTGACCTTTTGAACGAATATTTCGACAAGTGGCACCTTACCGTCGCCGAACGAGATGTCGCCGTGTTTATGATCAAGGGCATGCGGGCCAAGAGCATCGCCCGACTGCGCGGCACCTCTGACGGGACCATCAAGGCGCAGACAAATGCCATCTACCGCAAAGCGGGCGTCACTGGACATACGGAGCTTTTGAGCCTGTTCATTGATGATTTGATGGGTGAAACGACGGTGTCGAGCGACAAAATCGCTGCTTGAGACGACGGACAGGCCAAATTAAGGTGACCATTCCTGCCAATGTGATGATGCTGGGTGCAGCGTAGCAGGTGAAACTGGACCGCTAACCAAGGCTGCAGCAAAGGGTCTGTTCAAGTTGATGCCGCACGAAGAACAGCTCGTAGATGGCCTACTGTTCCACTAGAACTATCTCCCGACTATCAAAGGTCTGCAAGTTTTCGCCTGTTTGATCCAGAGCGCGGCAAGTTCCTGCCATGCCCGGATTTTGGTTGGAACGTATCTGAATTTTCGGGGTTTGATTTCCAGGATGCACAGAACGTGTCTTGCAGTAAATCTAAGGAGAACTCAGATGAAACTTACAACAAAAACACTGATCGCCGGTCTTATGGCCACAGGTATTTCCACAGCAGCCTTCGCAGGCACCGATGTAGGTGTTGGCGCTGCCGCTGGAGCAAGTGCTGCCGCGGATTCGGGCGTAAGCGCGACTGCTGGCGCTGATGTGACGGGCGCGGCATCAACGTCGAAGTCTATGGACAAAGCCAACAAAGTCGAAAAGAAAACCACTGAATTGGCCAAAGAAAACTACGGCCAACTGATTTCCGAGCTGCGCTCGAATTCGTCTACGAGCGCCGATGTTGAAGCAGAAATCACTGATTTCAACGCCAACAGCGAGCTGCAAACAGTGACGGTGACAGAGCTCAAAGGCAATACTTCCGAAAATGCAGCGGCACTTGATGGAGCGCTGGAAGCACAAGAAGAGTCTGTGGCTGATATGCGTGCAGCCATTGAAGCTAACGCCGACCTGAAGGCTCAAGTCGAAGCCGAAGGCTTTACCCCCGAGCAAGTTGTCGCTGTCCGCACAAACGGCATGGGCGGTCTTACCTT
This sequence comes from Roseobacter sp. GAI101, assembly GCF_000156335.1. Taxonomy (GTDB): domain Bacteria; phylum Pseudomonadota; class Alphaproteobacteria; order Rhodobacterales; family Rhodobacteraceae; genus Sulfitobacter. Next base: position 174,886 of record NZ_DS999215.1, on the reverse strand, counting down.
GGTTGTCGACGACCGCGGCTAAGTTAATATTCTAACCGGACACTAGGTTAAGTGTCCCAAAGGTTTGCAGGGCCGGTGTTCAATCACCGGCCCTGCTTTTTTGTTGTCCTTACACCAAGACCTCTTGAGCTTCCGGCTTTTCAACACCGAAGACACGTTCAAAGCGTTCGATTTCAGCTTTCGGCCCCATAGCGACCCAGCTCGTTCTTCACCCCAGCTAAGACTTTGCGACAGAACCTGAACGAATGTTCAAAAAGGGATCATTCATATGAGTTCTAATGAGTTCTAATTCTTGACTTTCCGGTGCCGCGCTTTGATTGAGGCACCGTGGAAACACCAAACGAGAGGTTGAAATGCATTTTCTTGCCAAGATTGCCACAGTGATCTGTGCAGTCAACAATGTCATTGGTCGAACATTTTCCTGGCTATCTCTCGGGATTGTCGCCGTATGCTTTACTGTGGTGGTCCAACGTTATGTCTTTGCTGTCAGCTATGTTTGGATGCAGGATCTTTATATCTGGCTGAACGGAGCGATGTTTACAGCTGTTGCCGGCTTTGCGTTGATGCGTGATGATCACGTTCGAGTGGATATATTTTATCGTCCGGCAAAAATGCGTACACGCGCAATCACAGATCTTTTGGGCGTTTTCCTGTTTTTACTGCCGTTTACTTGGGTGGTTTACACATATTCGATGCCATTCGTGTTGCGGTCTTGGACCTATACAGAGGCGTCGGCGAATGTGGGCGGTATGCCGGGTCTTTTCATTCTGAAGTCCTTTATCGTGGCCTTTGCATTTCTGATCGCGCTTCAGGGTTTGGCAATGATCATCCGGTCAATTCTGGTCATAACAGGCAATCAACAGCTGGTCCCGAAGCGGATCCAGTACGGTGAAGACATGGTCACCTCTGATCAACCCAAAGGGGCCGTCTGATGGATCCTGTATTGATAGGCGAAATCCTTGCCGCGTTGATGTTTTTTGGCGTCATTGGCTTCTTGCTTTTAGGGTTTCCGGTGGCCTTTTCGCTGGCTGGCGTTTCCTTGTTGTTTGGTGCGGTTGGTCTGGCGCTTGACGTCTTCGATCCTTCGAATTTTGGCTCTCTGCCCAACCGATATATCGGATTCATGACGAACGAGGTTTTGGTCGCGGTACCGCTGTTTATCTTCATGGGTGTGATGCTGGAACGCAGCCAGATCGCCGAGCAGCTTTTGCTAACGATGGGCAAACTGTTCGGTAACCTGCGCGGCGGCCTTGGTATTTCAGTTGTTCTGGTGGGTGCCATGCTGGCGGCGTCGACCGGGGTGGTCGGTGCGACGGTCGTCACCATGGGCTTGATCTCGCTGCCTGCGATGTTGCGGGCGGGGTACGACCCCAAACTCGCCACGGGTGTAATCTGCGCAAGTGGTACACTGGGCCAGATCATACCGCCTTCAACCGTTCTGATCTTCATGGGTGACATGCTGTCTGGCATCAACAGCCAAGTGCAGATGGCAAAAGGCAACTTTGCGCCGGTGCCTGTATCGGTGGGCGACCTGTTCGCCGGAGCTTTGCTGCCTGGTATATTGCTGGTCTCGCTTTACTTGTCCTGGGTTGTTTTTAAAGCAATCACCGACCCTGAATCCTGCCCCGCAACGCCTGTGCCCGCGGATGAAAAAAGCGAACTGCTGCGTGAAGTATTCGTCGCGCTGGTCCCACCGCTTTTGCTCGTTCTGGCTGTCCTCGGCTCGATACTTGGCGGCATCGCAACGCCGACAGAGGCGGCGTCGGTGGGGGCCGTTGGAGCAATGATCCTTGCGACACTGCGCTGGCGTCTGTCCTTCAAGATCCTGAATGAGACGGTTATCGCGACAGCCACGATCACCAGTATGGTTTTTGTCATTCTACTGGGGGCTTCTGTCTTTTCGGTCGTCTTTCGAATGATGGGCGGCGACAATTTGGTACATGAATTCCTAAGCAATCTGCCGGGCGGCACGATGGCGGCTGTCGTAGTTGTTATGCTGATCATGTTCTTCTTGGGATTTATCCTTGATACGTTCGAGATCATCTTCATCGTGATCCCGATCACCGCACCGGTGTTGTTGGCACTGGATGTTGATCCGGTCTGGCTTGGCGTTCTCGTCGGCGTCAACTTGCAAACGTCGTTCCTGACCCCACCATTCGGCTTTGCGCTGTTCTATTTGCGGGGCGTGGCCCCGGCCAGCTTGCCGACAAGTGCGATTTACAAGGGTATCCTGCCTTTTGTCGGCTTGCAGATCGTAGCACTTGCGATCCTTTTTGCCTTCCCCGGTATCGTGACGTGGTTGCCGCGGCTGATCGCTAACTAATTGTTTATGAGGAAAAGAAAAAAGGCCCGGTGTTTTAACCGGGCCTTTTGCGTTTCAAGGTGATCAAGATCAGTACTTGAGGTACTTTTCGCGTGCCACGGTAAACGGCGCGTCGATGCCTTCTGTCCGCGTCCGCACGAGGTTCAGCGCCTCGATAAAGCTCTCGGTCGTCTTCTTGACCAAAGGATCATCGCTCGCGCGAAGCTCTTCAATCACTTCCACGGATGCCTTGGCACCGGCTTCCATGATGTCTTCGGGGAAGTCGCGTACAATCACACCGTGATCGTTCACCAGTGTTCTCAACGCACGTGGATCATTGGCGTAGAAGTCGGCCGATACCTGATCATATTCGGCTTGGCAGACGTCGCGGATGATTGCCTGAAGATCATCGGGCAGTTCCTGATACTTCTTCTTGTCAACAACCAGTTCGGTTGCAAGGCCAGGCTCAACAAAGGATGGCATATAGTAGTTCTTGGCCACTTGGTGGAAGCCAAGCGCGAGGTCGTTGTAGGGGCCAACAAATTCGGCAGCGTCAAGCGTACCTGATTGCAGCGCTTGGAAAATCTCGCCCGCTGCCATGTTGGTGACTGTTGCGCCCAGTTTCTCCCAAACGCGACCGCCAAGGCCAGGTGTCCGGAACCGGATGCCTTTTACATCTTCAACGCTTTTCAGTTCATTGCGGAACCAACCACCGGCTTGTGTGCCTGTGTTGCCCGACAAAAAGCCTTGGACGCCGAACTGGTCATAGATTTCATCCCAGATTTCCTGACCGCCGAGGAACCGGACCCAAGCCGTCAGCTCGGGCGTGGTCATGCCGTAGGGTACACCCGTAAAAAAGGACAGCGCAGGCGACTTGTTTTGCCAGTAGTAGGCAGCGCCGTGGCTCATCTCGGCGCTGCCGTCAATCACAGCATCCAGAGACTGAAGCGGCGGCACAAGCTCGCCAGCGGAATAGACCTGAACCGTCAGGCGCCCGCCCGAAGCAGCCGTAACGCGGTCCGCCAGACGCTGCGCGCCAACACCCAGACCCGGGAAGTTTTTCGGCCACGTTGTGACCATACGCCAAGTGATATTACCTTGGGCAACAGCCGGAGCAGCTAGAGTGCTCGCCGCAGCGCCAACACCAACTACACCCGCATTTCGAATAAAAGAACGACGATCCATAATGTATCCTCCCGATATCGATTAGACTCGTTTAAGCGAACCGGCAGAAAACCCGACCACTTGTTTGAAGACATAATCTGGAGGCAAACCGAATGTCCATGCCATGGAAACACAAAGCATTTTCAAACCTAAAACTGTTCATCGGTGGCTGATGAAAAGGCCTCGCCTAAGTGGGCCCATGTTGCAAGGATCGACAAAGCCTTTGAACGCGCCCTACGCGAGAGGGACGTCAAACGGCGCGTTTGAACGGGCAACGCCGTCGGAGGCAGTGTCGCAAATTTCTGGCTGGGTTAAGAAGGTGGGGTTTAGGACAGGGTTAGGCTGCGAGCGCTGCGAACGGTATTGCTGATATGCTGCCGGACTTTGGCACGTCTAGCGTTTTGTCATGTTCAAATTGATCCGACAGCCACAAAGGTTCCTCGCGTCCCACGATCAAATCAACGCAATGTTCAGACCCCGCTGCTACCGCCTCTCCACCGTCCCATATCGCCACGCAAGGTCAGATGCCTTCGACCTGTGACACGGTTTTTGCGCTCGAAATGACGACTGAAAAAATCATCCCTGGGACCGTTACAGGTCAGTGCAACAAAGTCCGTACGCATAAATGATGCACATGAATAACGCGCATTTCTCTGGGGTTTACTTTCTCGTAAGTAGGTGGACTCATGACTTTCCAACCCCTCTGGAAACGGCTACCTTCTGGACGTTCAAACGGATCTGTTGTGTGATCTGAACACACGCGTTGTTGTGCCTTTGCTGCCGTCATCAATCGCACCAAACCCGGCAACGACGCTCAACCCAATTTTCGAATTCAATGATGAGCCAGTCGTTATGGTAACGCAGTTTATGGCGGCGATACCCACCGACATTCTTAAGACTTCCGTTGGAAAACTCGCTGAAGAGTTTGAGAAGGTCACAACCGCGATCGACTTGCGTATACAGGGATTTTAGACAGCTCACGTCAATCCAGCCATGATAATTTTTGACATAATTGCAATTATAAAGCTGCCTTTAAAGTATTGATATTTAATTAGAAGTCTTTCTTCTGCCCATCCCTCGGGCGACTGCACTGCGTGCCGAGGCTTCAGCCTGAATCATGGCTATCGACTTGGCAGGCACCTCTGCTGGCCTTGTCGCAAACTTTTGGGGTTCCGACCGGGTCTGCAAGACTGCAGGGGATTTCCGCGACCGGGGTGAGCGGATGTGACCACCGGTATATCAAACGGATCATCCGTCCCAAGCTCGGCTTCAAGGCTTTCCATTCTGCTGCCGCAACCATCGCCAGGATCGAGGACACCCACATGATCCGAAAGCGTCAATTCGACGCCAATGGCCTGTTCTCATTCCAATAACCCGCCGTGCACGCAGCATATAATGTTCAAGGAGGACCGTTCTTCAGCCCAGCTAAAGCGTTGCGACAGAGCCGATAAATCCTGCCACGTAGTCATGCAGGCCCCTGGCGTTATGTCGCGTTCAGATAGGTCTATGTTCCCTCCCGAACATACATAGCCTGTTTACCCTTTGGTGGGTGTCGTCAAAAGACGGCCCTGGCCCAGCAATCAAAGACAATTGGCGACGGGTGCGCGGGGACACTACGGGGTGGCTGCCCATCCCCGGCCCGTTGAAACCTGAAGGTTTATCCAGCTGTTTGTCAGATTTTGCGCGTCACCGGCGACAGACAGTCGAACGGTTGACCTAGACATTTCGGCATCCAACAGATTGAGAAGGTCTGTTGTCCCGGCCGAATAGGTCGCGCGCGAAAGCTCAAGTGCGCGGGCATAAGACGCAGACGTCGACCGGAAGGTGGCAAGCGCGCGTTGGTTGCGCCGATAGGCGCTTTGCGCGGATTGTGTGTCTTCGACAGCATTCAGGATTTGCGCGCGCCAGTCCAGCTCTGCTTGCTTTGCCTGGCTGATGGCTTGGGCGCGGCTGGCGCGCAGACGGCTTTGGGAGGCAACCGGCAGCGACAGGGAGGGGCCGAAACCCCATGATCCGTTGCCCGCGGCAGTCACGGTGCCGGTCAGTGAAACCGAAGGATATAGATCGGCCTCGGCGATGCCGACATTTGCGACAGCCGCCGCCAATTTGCGTTCAGAGGCGCGCACATCCGACCGGTTGCGGAACAGATCAGCAGGCACGCCTGCGGCGCTGCCGCCCTTGGGATAGGGTTGCGGGGCACCCTTGCGCAGATCAGCCATCAGCGGTCCGGCAGGTTCGGCCAGCAAGGTTGCAATGCCATAGACCGCGTTTTCAAATCCGGTCTCAAGCGCGGGAAGCGAGGCGCGGGCTTCTTCCAGCAGGGCCTGCGCCTGCACACGGTCCAGCTCTGACGCGGCACCTGCGTTTTCCTGTGCGCGCACGCGCAGCATCCGTGCGCTTGATTCCGTCATGTCGATATAGATCGGGTCCAAGCGCGTGACCGTGGCCAAGGCGTCGGTCTGGTTGGCCGTGACCACCGCCCCGACCGAAATCGCGGCAACCGATGAAATGCCATCAATCGGGCTGCAAATTTCGGTGCCTGTAAGGTCAAGGTCAGCAACCGTAACGGCGGAATTGGCAGAACTGAGCGTGGCCTTTGCCTGCAATAGCGCCGCTTCGGCTGGATCAAGATCGGCCTGGGTGACGCCTGATCCCACCAGCTCGCGGTAGCGATCAACGGTTTTTTGTGCGGAATCGACAGCACCTTGTGCGCCTGCGGTTTCGGCCCGTGCTGCTGCCGCTGCTGCTGCGTATCTGTCTTTGCGCAAGGTGAACATCAGATCGCCCGCAGACACCCGCGCGCCCGGTTCGTAGTCAACGCTTTCAACGATACCTTCCACTGTGGGCCGGATCTTCGCGTCCTGAAAGGCCACCGCGCGGGCGGGTAAGGTGACGGTGAAAGGCACGTTTTGGGTTTCGGCGGTGATCACGCCGACGTTCACCGGCCCAGACATCACGCCGGCATCCCCTGCGCAGATGCAGCCCCTATCCCAAAAATGAATGCGCCCCACAGGGCTGCAGTTCGAAGGGCGTTGGCGACCATCGTTGATTTGATCATCGTAAAAATTTCCTTGCCGAAATGACACGCCACCGGGGGACGACTCATGTAGTTTCGTTCCTGATACGCAGAACTTGCCTACGGTGCAAACATGACATAGGATGCACCACAATATCGGGAGAATCCTTCATGACCACCACCCTCAGGGAACGTCGCAAGCAGCAAACCAGTCGTGAAATAAGGCTCGCGGCAATAGAACTTTGCTTTGAGGAAGGCTTTGAAAATGTCACGACGGAAGCGATCAGTGCACGCAGCGGCGTCAGCCAGCGGACCTTTTTCAACTATTTTCCGAACAAAGAAGCCGCGATAATCGCGCGTCCGCCGCCTTTCCCCGACGACGTGGTGGCTGATTTTGTGAACGGGTCAGGGACATTCCTTGAGGATCTTGAGGCACTGGTGATCGCCCATCTTGGCCAGTTGGAAGAAGACAGAGAAATCATTCGGACATTGCGCAACCTGATTGAAATGCATCCGGTCCTTCGCGCAGCCCATGACGCGTCGATGCGCCTGTTGCTCGCCGAACTTTCCGGATTTTTCGCCCGGCGGTCACCCGATACCGACCCCGTTGTCATGGAAATGCTTGCCAGTGCTGTCGTGATGGCCATCGGCGGGATCATCCGATCGATTGACCAGGATGAAACCCCGTTTGCCGCCCGTGTTGACGAAGTCTTCGTTCGGCTTCGGACAATGGTCGATGTGGTCAGTCAGCCACCAGTCGCCATGGGTTAGGTCCGCAGATCGTCCAACGAATTTTGTGCCTTCGACATTCGAAAGCAGACATGAATAGTCTGGCATCTGCCGAGTTAGAGACAAATAATAATTTGTATCTTCAGAAATGTAACGGTGTAGAAAAATTGAAGTCCGGTGCCTGCCCGGTTCCACTCAGGCTTTGACAGCACTTGGCAGGCGTATCGCGCGTCAGCCAATCCCGCGCAGTGTTTCCAGGTTCTATTGAAACGTACCGACAAAAGCAGCCTATTAGTTGAGTGCAAGAAAAAGCAGCGTCACGAAACGTGTCTGGGATCATCCTTCAATCGGATATTGGCACTTGCGTCAGACACTGGTCTAAGATCATCCGTGTGAATTCTTAACTTGCCCTGAACCGGTAGCCGTTCGGAAGACCTTGATCGAGCAATAGAGACGATTATGAAACTACGCGCATTTGCCGACAAAGCTTCGGGGCTTCTTCTTTGCGCGATGACGGTGCTTGTGATCTGCAATGAATGGGGCGTGGCCAAGTGGAGTGAACCTCTCAAACCGGTTCTCGTTCTGAGCCTGGTTGCGATCCTGACATCTCAGGTGCGATTGTCGCGCAAGGCTTTCGTTCTGGTGGGGCTGATTTTAAGTGTTGCGCTGGCGGTCAACAACCGTGACTGGCTTGATATTGTCATAAAGGGTTTGAGTACGGCGGCATTCATCGGAGCGTTCTTTTCGGCGCTGTCGACGCTCAGAACTGTGGCCCAGACGTCTCCTGCTATTCAACGCGCAGGAACCTTTCTGGCCGAGCAAAAGCCGGGTCGTCGCTATGCCGCTCTGACGCTTGGCGGGCAAGCATTCGCCTTGTTGCTGAACTATGGTTCCATTCAACTTCTGGGTACGCTGGCGATGACCAATGCGAAAACGGAACCCGATGCCGAAATTCGCGGACACCGTATCAGGCGCATGTTACTGGCCATCCAACGCGGCTTTGTCTCGTCTTTACCGTGGTCGCCGCTTTCGTTTGCGATGGCAATTTCCATAAGCGTCATTCCGAATACCACATGGACGCAGGTCTTGGTCCCGGGGCTCATGACGGCATTCATTCTGGCTGGCATCGGCTGGGGTCTGGATACTGTATTCAAACCGCATTTGACGGTAACGCCGGTCCGAACAGAGCCGACCGGAACCTGGTCCACGATGTTACCGTTGCTCGCGCTTTTGACGGTTCTGGTGGTCGGTGTTGTCAGTTTGCACGAAGTTTCGGATGCGCGGATTGTTGGTTTGGTGGCCGTTTTGGTACCCGCTATCGCCTTGGCCTGGATGCTGATCCAGCACTGGTCTGATGCCCCGTTTGCCAGCACTGGTGCCCAAATCAAAAGCTATGTTCTCGTGGAACTGCCCGGATATCGTGGTGAGCTGATTTTGCTGATGATGGCGGGTTATATTGGCACTGTTGGTTCGCAGTTGTTGGGGCCCTTGATGCTCAAAGCAGGGTTGGATCTTTCAACGGTGCCCCCTTGGATCATCTTGGTTGCCTTTGTTTGGATTATCCCGCTGGCGGGTCAGATTGGCATGAACCCGATCCTTGCCGTTACGCTGATCGCACCTTTGATACCTGACGCGGCCAGTCTGGGTGTGCAACCCACGGCGCTTGTGGTTGCACTGACGGCCGGGTGGGCGCTGAGCGGCGCAAGTTCGCCTTTTACGGCAACCACGCTTCTTATTGGCTCATTCGCTGGGATCAGTGCGCTTCGTGTGGGACTGCTGTGGAACGGTGCATATACGTTGATCTGTGGTGTCGCGTTGTCGGTGTGGGTATTGATCTACGCGTTTGTGATCTAGGTTCTACGTCCTCTTATCCTTGCGCGTTTTGTTGTAAGTCAGCCAAGGTACGGAAAGAGTCAGAGCCCTCAAGAACAGTGGTTCAACCAAGGGCCTGATTGCCACGCCCCGCTCGGCGATCAAATTGGCAACGCCTGAAAATGTGTTCCAAGCTGCATAGCACATCAACGTGGACAGTCTGCGCGTCAGAGGGATCATTGGAACTCTTGCTCAACAAAAAGCGAATTATCGGGGCAATACGGCAGAGCTGCGCGCAGTTTCGCCGAAAAAAAGCCTGTGCAGCATAAAATCGCCCAAGTTTGCAGCCATACGGGATTTAGCTGGAGCGCTGGTCGGACATCTGCACTCTACCCATATGGATTGTCCGCTATCGGATGAATTGAAACAGGGAGGTTTATTGTGAAAGAACTGAATATCTTACGTGCCGTTGGTGTCACTCTGATGTTGTCGGGAACACTGGGGTTAGGTTTGAACGCAATTACTGCGGGTTCTGCTTTTGCCAAAGGTGAAGGCGGCGGAAACGGTGGTGGCAACGGTGGCGGAAACGGTGGTGGCAACGGTGGTGGCAATGGTGGTGGAAACGGCGGCGGCGAAGGATCTGGCCAAAGTGCCGGTCGTGGTTCCGATGGCGCTGGCTCAGGCCACAGCAGTGCGGCACGGTCTGGCGGCGGCGGCGCAGGCAAGGCCAACGCGAAATCCGAAACTGTGGCTGCAAAAGGCCGGTCGACCTCGGTCAATGGCGGTGCAGCAAAGAGCCGTTCCCAAACAGCGACCACCACGTCATCACGCCCCTATTCGCGCCCTGGCCCATCGAAATCCAGCCAAGGGTCGCTGGCATCCGCTCTCAAGGGGTTGAACGCCGCACATGCAAGCCTGAACGGCCTGCAAAACGCTGCTCCAAACAGCATGCCTGGAATGCTGAATACTTACCGGGAATCTTCGATCGCAGTATCGTTGAGTGAAGAAGCGCTGGCAGAAGCACTTTTGGGTGTCGATGCGGTGCTGGCGGCGGAGGCACAGGCGATCAGTGATCTTGCCGATGCCGAAACAACGTTGAGCGAGGCCGAGCAAGCACTGGCCGAAGTAGAGGCAACTGCCGGCGCAACAGAAGAGGACATCGCTGCGGCGGAGCAGGATGTCACCGATGCAACCAACGAGGTGGAAGCAGCAGAGGCAACCGTTGAAGGAACCGCTGCGGCCGTGACAGAAGCCCGCGCCGAGGTGGAAGCTGCTGAAGAAGAGGTGGCCGAGGCACAGGTCATCGCAGAAGATAGCTTTGATGCGCTGCCCGGTGCCACTGATCTGTCAGTCGAAGCAAAGGCTGAACTTGATGATCTTCTAGGATTGAAGTGATATTGGGTGAGACGAACTGAAGCCTCTGCGGCTCTGGTGACAAACGTCCAAAGTAACTTCAGATTGTTGCTCGCGAAGGGGCTTTCAGAACTGACCCCCTCGTCAAAAATTTTGAGATTGGGCGTAGCGATGGCTGCGCCCTTTTTCTTTGGGGTCGATGCCAGTGAACAAACAATAAGAAGTTCCTGCAGGTGGTTTGCGACGGTCCCAACCTTCAGGGCTATGGCCTTGCGCCTGTGGGCTTTGCCTGTTCTGTTGGCGTTGGCACAGGGGTCGGTGGTCTGGCAGGACCCGGGGCTTGCTGACGAACTGTTTGGGATGAACGAATATGAAAATGACACGTCTTGGGGCTGATGGCCCCGAAGTTTCGCAATTTGGCATAGGGGCGATGTCCTTTGCGGGGATCTATGGCGACGCGACCGTTGGCGAAAGCCATGCCGTTCTTGATGCCTGCAGGGCCGCGGGTGTCACGCATATCGACACGGCGAATGTGTATGGCGGGGGCAAGTCGGAAGAGATCATCGGAAGCTGGTTTGCCAACACTCGTGGCGCACGGGAACAGATGGTGCTGGCCACGAAGGCCGGGATCACAGGCAATCCGGACCGGCCATTCAACAATGACCCCAAGCACCTGCAAGAGTCGTTGGATGCCAGCCTGAAACGGTTGGGCGTTGATCACGTCGATCTGTTTTATGTTCATCGGTACGACCGGGCGCACAGCCCCGAAGATGTTGCAGGGACCCTCAAACGGCTGATCGACAGTGGCAAGACGCGCGCGGTCGGGTTGTCAGAAATCGCGCCAACCACATTGCGCCGGGCATCTTTGGAATGCCCGATTGCGGCGGTTCAGTCTGAATATTCCTTGGCCACGCGGGCCCCCGAACTGGGATTGCTCCAGACCTGCGCCGAATTGGGGACGACCCTTGTCGCGTTCTCGCCCGTGGGGCGGGCGTTCCTGACCGATGCGCCTTTCAGCTATGATCGGGGGCAGGGCATGGCGTTCACCAAGAACAATCCGCGCTTCATGGCACCGAACTATGCCGCAAATATCGCCCAGACCGACAAGCTGCGCGCGCTGGCGGCGGAGATGGGCGAGCCGACTGCGGCGCTGGCCGTTGCGTGGGTGATGGCACAGGGCAAGAACGTCTTGCCCATTCCCGGCACTAAGAACGAAGCGCATCTGGCTGAGCTGCTGCGCGGCACCCAGATCAAGCTGAGCGCGGAGGATATTGCCCGGATCGAAGAAATTCTGCCTGTCGGTTGGGCGCATGGCGATCGCTATAATGCGGTGCAGTGGCTGGGGCCTGAGCGATACTGCTGAACTGAAGTGCCGACCCTAGGGGGCGGCGGGTGCCAAGACTGGTCGGGCAGGGGGCGCAGGCGGTGCGTAACGCCCGCTGCCCGATTGGCCCAGCCTGGCGTGCAACCCGTTCGACAACAGCCACGCGCCCAGCAAACCCGCCGATGCCGCAGCGAACACACCGGCCAGCGGAAACATCAGCAGAACAACCCATGCGACCCCCGGCGTCGCGATCCCGGATACGTCGCGATAGCTGGCATAGACAGCCGACATCTCTGTCCGTTCAGAGGGTTTGACGGCGAGAAGGAACGGCAGGCCTGCCGATACGTCCAGCAGGATCAGAAAGAACGATGCCACCATCAGCCCCAGCACGGACACCCACGGCAGACCTGACACGACTGCGGCAAGGCCAAAGAGCAGACCAGACGCGATGAACCCCGTCCGGACGGCGTGCCGGATCGATCGTCGCTGCATCCATCTGAGCATGAGCGGCGTCACGAAAAGCGCCGCGTTGGACGTCGAAAGCGCGATGCCGCCGACTTGATCGCCAAGCCCGGATTCGATTGCAAAGATCGGTAGATATACGACGTAAACCCACCATCCGCAGGATCGGATCACGGCGAACAACCACCCCGCCACCAGCCGGGGCTGTGCCGCAAACCGAGGTAGAAACGCCAGCGGATTTGTCGGTGTGGCACGGCTTTTGGTGATCAGCCGGCCATTGCCAAGCCGCATCACTAGGAAAATCGCGATCATCACGGTCGTTGCCAATGCGGCCACAAGAAACGGGGCCGGGGGCCACCATTTGTACAGGACAACCCCAGCGACCGGCCCCGCTGTCCATCCCAGTGCACTGTAGAACATGCGTGACGTTTCGCAGCGCCCCAGTTCGATCTTGGCGATGTAATCAAGCACGTAAGCATTGAAGCAGACAAAGGTGGTCACCGTGGCGATCGTGGTCAGCAACAGGCCGGTGACGATTGTACCCGGGGTGCCCAGGGTCGCCAGCAAGGATCCGGTTACGAACATAGATGCGCCGCAGACATACACCCAGCGTCTGGAAATGTAGCGCGACACGAAGGGCACCATCAGCCCCGCCGCAAGCGATGCCAGACCGATGGCAAAATAGATTGCGGACACCACGGCGGCGTCTTTCAGGGCCAGATACATTGCCAGCGGAAACACAGAGATCAGCATACCGCGGGCCACGGCCTCTGCCCCGGCCAGCAGCGCAAAGCCTTGAACACTGGGCGCTGGTGCGTGGCGCAACCACTCTGGAATTCGGCGTTCGTGCATCTTGGTCTTTCGGGCTGTTACGGCAGTATCACCCAACGGCATCTGCCGTGCAGGACTGCCAGCGACGCGATGTCGCTTTTGACAGATCGTGGCCCGCTCTGCGTCCCGCCATGTCGCAAGGATGCGGATCGTCGCAAGGCGTCACGATTTTTTTAGGGGTCAAGGCATCCCCTTGAAACCGTCAATCGCAACATACACCTGCACGCAAGCAGGCCGATGGAGCGCGTATTCCCATGCACTTGCCGACCTGACGGCCACTTGGAAACAGATATGATTTACCTACAACTTGCCCTTGGTTTTGTTTTGCTTGTCGCAGGCGGAGAGGCGCTGGTGCGCGGTGCCGTGTCACTGGCGGCCCGCCTGAAGGTGTCGCCCTTGTTGATCGGACTGACACTGGTGGGCTTTGGAACGTCGACGCCCGAACTTGTGACCAGCCTTCAGGCGGCTTTCGATGGATACCCCGGTATCGCGGTGGGCAACGTCGTCGGGTCCAACACGGCCAACATCCTGTTGATCCTTGGTGTTGCCGCCATGATCACGCCGATGTCTCTGGCCCGAAAAGGGTTCTTGCGGGATGGCATTGCCCTTGCCGCTGCGACGGCCCTTTGTGCGGGTGTCGTGCTCTATGGCGCGCTTGACCGGTCGTTGGGCGCCATTTTCCTGGCGGGTTTGTTTGTCTATCTTGGTGTCGCGTATCTGAGCGATCGGGAGAATACTGCCCGAGCGGCGGAGATTGACGGCGTGTCGCATATCGATGCCTTGCCGGGATCGAACCGGATGGCATTCGCGCTGGCTGTCGGCGGTATCGGTATCACGATCCTGGGGGCGCGTCTGGCCGTCGATGCCGCTGTCGTGTTGGCTGGCCTTTGGGGGATCAGTGAAACGGTCGTGGGATTGACCATCGTTGCGGTCGGCACATCCTTGCCGGAACTTGTGACCTCCGTCATGGCGGCCCTGCGGCGCGAACAGGGTATCGCGTTCGGCAACGTCGTGGGATCGAACATTTATAACATTCTGGGAATCTTGGGCGTCACGGCCGTTGTCAAACCGATCGCCGTTCCACCGCAGATCGCGCAGTTTGGCATTTGGGTGATGGGTGCAGCGACTTTGGGTTTGATCGCTGTTGTGGGGGCCACGCAAAGAATAAGCCGGGGCGTCGGGCTTTTGTCACTTGGGGCCTATGCGGGCTATATCTACTGGCTTGTCTAGCGATGGATGCTAAGAAGGGGGGATACTCTGCCAAGGTTTCATCAACATGGCTGCTTCGATAGTGCCGAGTTGCATGTCGCTGTCCGCGATTTGGCTCACGTCAGTGTTCAGGCCGCTATTTCAACGGTCTCGTTGCGCCACAGCCTAAAGGCATCGTTGCAGGTGTTGCGATAAGACTTGGCGATGAGTTGAGAGCGGCGGGAGGCAATCAGGTTCACATCGTCTACAATTGACGCCTGCCTAATCCATTCCGGGATCATACTTTGCATAGTCCTGCGGGGCGGGTGCGACCGCTTGCAAATCAGACGCCAAGTTGAAGCTGCTCTATCCCAGTACATCAATGGGTTTGGCGCTAAACGTGCTGGCCGCCGTTCACTTCGATTTCGGTCCCCGAGACGTAGGAACTTTCATCAGAGCACAGAAAATAGATCGCATTGGCGACTTCCGCCGGCTGACCAAGGCGGCGCATTGGGACTTCGGCGACAATCTTGTCGGTGCCTTCGCTGAGAATATCGGTTTCCACCTCGCCGGGGGCCACGGCATTGACCCTGACGCCGAGCGGACCAAAATCATGGGCCATTTCGCGGGTAAGTGCCGCCAATGCCGCCTTTGAGGTAGCATAGGCAGCCCCGGCAAAAGGGTGCACCCGAGACCCTGCGATGGATGTCACATTGACCACAGACCCGCGCCCCAAAGACAATTCATGCTGTAGCCCGCGCGCCAAGACGACAGAGGCAAAGAAATTGACGTGAAACACCTCTCCCCAGACACGCAGGTCGGTATCAAGCGTGCTCAGCCGCTCACCGTTTTCAGCTTTGGGCGAGACACCGGCGTTGTTGACCAGGGCATGAAGCGGGCTGCCTCCAAGCAACGTCTTGACGCGACTTACCGCTTCCATCGTCATGTTGGGGTCACTCAAATCCACTTGCACATGGTCGCGCGCCCCGCCGGGCCACGGACATTCCGGCGAGAAAGCCTGCCTTGAGCAGCCAATCACCCGCCACCCTTTGTCGGCGAATTTCTTCGCCGTTGCATGACCGATCCCGCGGCTTGCCCCCGTGAGGAGAAGCGTTTTGCCGGCCTGCGCTGCATTATCCATCTGTTGATCCATGTTCCGGCCTTGTGCTGATGAGCAGTGTGTATGTCGCGGCTGGCGGCGCTAGTCTATTTCAGCCAGTGCACGCTCGTATTCCTGGCCCGGGATCGCGTCCAGTAGGCTGCGGGTATAGGGGGTGTCGGGGTCATGTAAGACCTTGCCCACTGGACCGGCCTCGACGATACGACCCTTTTGCATGACGATAATCCGATCGCAGATACGTGCGGCGACGCGAAGGTCATGCGTGATAAAAAGCATGGAAAGATGCAGGCGTGTCTTTAGTTCGGCCAGAAGGTCCAGCACTTGGGCTTGGATTGACACATCAAGCGCCGACACGGCTTCGTCGGCGATGATGATGGACGGGTCCAACGCCAATGCACGCGCGATCCCGATACGTTGGCGCTGACCTCCGGAAAACTCATGCGGGAACCGCTTCATCGCGGATGCATCCAGTCCGACCATTTCCAACAGTTCATGCGCCTTGGCCTGCGCATCGCTTTTGGAGGTACCGTAGGCCATCAGCCCTTCGGTCAATATGCGCGAGACACGCGCGCGGGGGTTCAGCGATGAAAACGGGTCTTGGAAGACCATCTGTAGTTTGCGGCGCTGGTTGTGCAGTTCTGACCCGAACATGCCGGCGATATCGACGCCATCCATCAAGACGCGCCCCCCGTCCGGGTCCAACAGCCGCACAATGCAACGCCCCACAGTGGATTTACCCGACCCGGATTCTCCAACAATGCCAATGGTTTCTCCTGCATAAAGCTCAAAACTTACGTCCTGAACGGCCTTTACCACCCGGCGTTTTCCAAACAACCGGCCTGATCCGGTTGAGAAGGTTTTTTGCAAGTCTTCCACAGTTAATATCGGGGTACGTTCTGCCTGTTGCACCTCATTGGGGCCGGTTAGCCGGGGGATCGCGTCAATTAGCGCGCGGGTATAGGGGTGCTGTGGTCTTAGCAAAACGTCCTGCGCGGTGCCGCTTTCGACTATTTCACCTTTTTTCATCACGATTACCCGATCAGCGATGTCAGCCACCACGCCGAAATCATGGGTGATGAAAATCACCGCCATGCCACGGGCCCGACGCAGATCTTCAATCAACTTGAGTATCTGCGCTTGTGTCGTGACATCCAGTGCCGTTGTTGGCTCATCCGCAATCAGGATGTCAGGCTCCAGCGCGAGCGCCATTGCGATCATCACGCGTTGGCGCTGACCGCCCGACAGCTGGAAAGGATAGGCCCGGATCGCGGCCTCTGGATCGGGGATGCCAACTTCGTTCAAAAGCTTCAGCGCGCGGGCACGCCGCTCTGCCCCCGTAAGCGCGCCATGGGCTTCGAATACCTCCGCGATCTGTGCTCCAACCCGCATGAGCGGGTTCAGGGCGCTCAAGGGTTCTTGGAAGATCATCGAAATGCGGCTGCCGCGGAACTTGAGCATCTCTTTCTCCGAGAGCCCCAGGATCGATTGGCCGTTGAAGGTTATGCTGCCGCTATCGGGTAAGACACCCTGCGGCAGCAGCCCCATCACGGCGTTGGCGGACATGGATTTGCCTGATCCACTTTCCCCCACAATGCAGAGGATTTCGCCCGGTGCGAGATCAAAGCTGATATTTTGGGCCGCATAAAGCCGGTCCGCACCAACAGGTAAGGCGATGGATAGATCGCGGATACTCAGCAGGGTCATTCGGATTTCCTCATCAAACGCGGATTGAGCGCATCGTTCAGGCCCTCGCCAATCAGGTTCAGCGCCAGGACGGTCAAAAGGATCGCCATGCCCGGCAGGAACGATAGCCACCAGGCTGTGCGTATCACTGTGCGGGCGGCACCGATCATATAACCCCAAGACATGATGTTGGGATCCCCCAAGCCAAGGAAGGAAAGCGAGCTTTCCAGCAAAATTGCCTGTGCCACCATGAGCGAGGCAAGCACGATAATCGGTGGCAAGGCATTGGGGAGGATGTGACGTGTGATGATCTGCAGATTTCCAAGGCCGGACAGGGTTGCAGCCTCAACAAATTCGCGCGTGCGCAAAGACAGAACCTCACCCCGAACCAGCCGCGCCACAGGGGGCCACGACACGATAGAGATCGCAATGATGACGAAGGTCAGGCTTGGCTGAAAGATCGCCAAGAGCACGATGGCGAGGGCAAAGCTGGGGATCGTCTGGAAGAACTCGGTGAAGCGCATCAGCGCATCATCCGTGCGCCCCGCGAAATACCCCGCCATCGCGCCGACCGGCACGCCGATTGCAAGGGCGACAATCGTGGAAACCAGGCCGACAAGCAGGCTGACATAGGCCCCATGCGCCAGTCCTGCAAGAACATTGCGCCCTAACGCATCGGTGCCGAGCATTAGACCATCTTGCGTAAAGGGTGGCAGGAAGGGGCGCTGCACCATTTTCCACGGGCTCTGTGGGAAAAGAATGGGGGCCAGAATGGCTGTTGCGATGACAAGGGTCAAAATGACCAAGCCGATCACGGCGCCGCGGTTGTAACTGAAACGCTTCCAAAAATTCCTCATGTTGTCAGCCTTATCCGCGGATCAACAATGACATAGACAACATCCGTGATCAGGTTGAACAGCAGCACCATCGCCGCTGAGATGTAAAATACGCCCAAGATCACGTTGTAATCCCGCTGGTTGATCGCTTCGAACATCAGCCGCCCGATGCCCGGCCAGGCAAATACAGTCTCGGTCAGGATCGCCCCGCCAAAAACTTGCCCTGCCTGAAGGCCGGCCAGGGTGATCACCGGCAGCAGCGCGTTGCGCAGGATATGCCGACGCTGGATAACGCCACGCGTCAGCCCTTTGGCGCGCGCGGTTTTTACAAAGTCGAGCCGGGAGACTTCGAGCATCGATGCGCGGGTCATACGCATATAGATCGCCATGAAGAATAGTCCGAGGGTCGTGGCCGGAAGCACAAGGTGCTTGGCGACGTCGAGCACATGAGTCATGCCTGTGTAGCCCGCGCCGATTGTCGAATAGCCGAAGCCCGGCAACCACTCTAGCCAAACGGAAAAGACCAAAGTCGCCATCAGCGCGACCCAAAACAGCGGTGTCGCGTAAAACAGGAGTGCGAAGGTCGAGATGATCGTATCACCCCAGCTGCCCTGACGGGCCGAGGCTGCCACTCCGGCGGTCACACCCAACACCAGGGATAAGACAAATGCCACTCCGGTCAGCAAAAGCGTCGCAGGCAGGCGGTCTCCGATCATTTCGGCCACGGACATTTGTTGACGGAAAGAATAGCCAAGGTCGAGTTGGACAGCACCCTTGATGTAGAGCCAAAGTTGCACATAAAGCGGCTGATCAAGCCCGAAGTGGGCACGCAAATCTGAAAGGAATTTCTCATCCGCGGCACCTGCTTCTCCAGCCATGACGGCTGCGGGATCGCCCGGTGCAGCATGGATCAGCAGAAAATTAAAGACGAGGATTGCCAGGAGGATGAACACCGCCTTGACCAGCCTGCCCAATATAAATTGTATCACGCTATCCGCCCTGTTCTTGTTTTAAGAGAGCCCGGGCCAATCTGGCAGCCCGGGCTTTTGGACATTTTTGCCCTTACTTCTTGTCGATCCACACGTCACGGAAGCCATCGTTCACACCAAAGGCCGTGTTGACGGGGTTCTTGATGTCGCAGCGATAGATCGTCGGGAAACCCAACTCCAGCAACCAGATGTTCGGCACGTCCGAAACAATCTGATCCTGGATCTTCTTGTAGGCTGCCTTGCGGTCTTCGGGGTTGGCCATCAGCGCCGCCTCATCGAACATCTTATCCGTTTCGGGGTTTTGATAGTTTGCGACGTTGTTCCAGGGCGAACCCGGTGCCGCGTTGTCGCCCTTGTAGCTGCGGGACACACCAAGTGCGGGGTCGCCGTACTGGTACAGATAGGTAAAGGCGAGATCGAAGTCGCGGTCAGATACCTTCTGGTTCCAGCCAGCCACGTCCGAAGGGACGATCTCGGTTGTCATGCCAATCTCGGTCAGGTTCTGTTTGACCGCTTCGGCCCAACGCTGCCATGTCTCTCCATAGGGCAAGCCAAGGATGCGGATGGTTTCACCGCTATAGCTGCTGTCTTCCAGCAATGCTTTTGCCTTTTCAGGGTCATAGGAGATATCGGGCGTGTCACCATCCCAGAAGCGGGTGGAGGAGGACAACGGACCGGTCGAGATTTTACCCAAACCGTTCCAAAGCGCGTCTTTTGCGAACTCGCGGTCGATACCATGCATAATGGCGCGGCGCACGTTCACATCGTCCAGCGGCTTGTTGTCGTTGTTAACCCACATCCAGGACAACGGTCCGAAGTATTCCCAACCCTTGTCGGTGATGCAGGTATTTTCCATCGCCTGAATGCGCGACACGTCGAAGTTTTCGACAGACCCGCCGGGCAGCACGTCAACCTTGCCCGTCTCATAGGCAACCGCACGCGAGGCGGCATCCGGGATCACGTGATAGTAAACCTCGTCTACGTAAGGCTTGCCTTCCATGTAATAATCTTCGTTCTTCACAAGGTGGATAAAGCTGCCTTTTTCCCACTTGTCGAACTTGAAGGGGCCAGTCCCGATGGGTGTATTGTTCGCCTCATTGGTGGCGAAATCGGTTCCTTCATAGATATGTTTCGGAATCATCGGTGCTGTCCCGGCCTCAAAAATGCCGATGAAGGGGCCGAAAGGCTGCTTCAGGTTGAAGACAACGGTAAACTCGTCAGGCGTCTCGATGCTTTCGACATGCTCCAAATAGGTCCGCATACGCGAGTGGGTTTCACGCAGGAATTTGTCCATCGAAAACGCGACATCTGCAGACGTGAAAGGGGTCCCGTCATGGAATACAACACCTTCACGCAGTTTGAAGGTGTAGGTCTTGCCGTCCTCGGAGATCTCCCAGGATTCAGCGAGTTGGCCCTCAGGTTTCAGGTCAAAGTCGTACCGCAAGAGGCTTTCATAGATATCCCCGCCGACCATCTGTGTGGGCCCGTTTTGGACGAGGCCCAGCATAAGGCTGGGCGGTTCAGGTTGGATAACGACGTTAAGGGTGCCGCCTGATTGCGGTTCTCCGTCCTGCGCGGCCAGTGGGCTGGCAAGCGCCAGCGCCAAAATGGCGGCAGTCAATTTCATAGGTCTAAGCATTCATGTTCCCCATTGTTTCCTGTCGGTTATTGTGTCGCAAAAGCGCTTTCGACTTGCCGTCGATTTCCGCCTTTGGCTGCTGCAAGGCAGCGCGCATTGCAGGTCACTTTGTAGCTCATTCTTTTTCAGCGAATGATTCAATGTATCTGATAATTCCCTCCTTTGAGTCATCTATATCGGCGCGCATTTCGGCGGCAGCGGCCACCGAATCGCGGTTTTCACAAGCGGCAATGATCGCTTGGTGGTGCTGGACGAGCGGAATTTTTTCGTGACCGTAATATCCCGCGATCAACGGGCCCATGCGCAGCCACAAGCCGCCAAGAATACCGAGCAGAGTGGGCATGTCGGCAATTTCGGCCAAGGCAAAGTGAAACTGCTGATTATACTGAACAGCTTGCGGCCAGCGTCCGGCGCTCGCGGCGGCCTCGTTCTTGTCGACAATCCGCTTCAACCTTTGAATATCTTTTGGCCCCGCCAACTCAGCCGCGCGCCCTGCGGCAAAGCCTTCCAGCTCACGGCGAATGCTCGCAATCTCCAGGTATTTCGCCGATGTAAGGACTGGCACCCGCACGTCGCGCACACTGCGCTGTACCAGCGCTTCGTCTCGCAAAAGGCGTTGCACGGCATCCCGGACGGGGGTCGAACTTGTGCCCAAAGCGGCGGCCAATCCCCTGATTGTCACTTTTTCATTCGGGCGCAGCTTGCCGCCAACCAAGTCCCGGCAAACCCGCTCGTAAATAGCGTCACCTAGCGAAACCTGACTGATCTGATCCATCGCATCCGCGTCCTTCTTGGTCACATTCGAGACTTCAACTTGATGCATGATGCATCATTTTTATTGAACCCGCAAATTAATACTGCAATGCTCGGTCACACCAGCATCAGACCAAAGGGAAAGCGATGAAAGTCTTTTTCGACGAACGCCAGTTGCGCCACGCTCCGGCTCTATACTTCCGTCGCGGGGCCGCGATGCCACATCAAGAACAGCCTCAGCGGGCAGAAATCCTGCGCGACATGTTGATCGGCGAGGGGTTCGAGATTTCGAAACCTCAAGATCACGGGCTGGAGCCGATCAAAGCCGTGCACAACCCCGATTACGTTGATTTCCTGCCAACCGCACATAGCCGTTTTGTCGCCAGCGCTGGACCGGAGGCACTGGCAATCCCGACGATGCATCCCGGTGTGCGACGCGGCAAAGAGCCAAAGGACATCCACGGCCAGTTGGGCTGGTGGATGACTGACACGTCAACGCCTTTGACCGAGGGCACATGGGAGGCCGTTTACTGGTCGGCCCAAACCGCGATTGAGGCCGCCGAGGCCATTCTGGCTGGCGAGCGTGCGGCTTATGCGCTGTGTCGTCCACCGGGGCACCACGCGATGCGCGACTGCGCCAACGGGTTTTGCTTTTTCAACAACGCCTCTATTGCGGCGCATCATCTGACGAAGAAATTCAAGAAAGTCGCCTTGATCGACGTGGACGTTCATACTGGGAACGGCTCGCTCGATATTCTGTACGAGCGCGGTGACATTTTCTTTTGCTCGCTGCATCCCGACCCTGCGACTTACCCCACATTCTATCTTGGACATGCAGATGAAACCGGGGAAGGTGAAGGCGAAGGCAAGTCGCTGAACATTCTGCTTGAGCAAGGGGCCAGTCAGGACGATGTGCTGGCCGCTTTGGACAAGGGCATCAAGGCGATCCGTGATTTTGGAGCAGAGGCGCTCGTGATCTCGCTGGGGTTCGACATGGCTGTCGACGATCCCCTTGCGGCGGTTGCCGTGTATCCCGAAGGCTTTGGCAAAATGGCGGACCGCCTTGCAGCCTTGAACATCCCAACCGCGCTTGTGCAGGAGGGCGGCTATCTTGGGCCGTCACTGGCAGACAATGCGAAATCCTTTCTCACGACATTCCGTGAGGCCACACAATGAGCACAGCGCCCAAGGACATGAACGGTGCCGAAAGCGTTGTACGCAGCCTGCATGCAGGCGGCGTCGACGTTTGCTTTGCCAATCCGGGTACCTCTGAAATGCAATTCGTGGATGCGCTGGACCGTACCAAGCTGATGCGTTGTGTGCTGGGTTTGTCCGAAGGCACGGTCAGCGGCGCAGCCGATGGATATGCCCGGATGGCTGGCAAGCCTGCGGTGACTCTGCTGCACCTCGCGCCCGGTTTTGCAAATGCTGCCGCGAACTTGCACAATGCACGCAAAGCACGGGTGCCGATGCTGAACCTCGTGGGGGATCACGCCCTGCGCCACCAAAAATATGACGCGCCTTTATCTGCAGATGTTTCTGGCGCATGCGCGCCTTTCAGCGATTGGGTGCGCTCTGGTCGCGATGCAGGCAGCTTTGCGGCCAATGCAATGACGGCGTTGGCCGTGGCCAAGGGGCAACCGGGGCGCATTGCCACGCTCGTTGCCCCGGCAGATATCGGTTGGGACGCAGGCGGCAAACTGGCCGAGGTTATCGCACCAAAGGGCCCGGTCCCCTTGGATGACCACGCATTAAACGCCGCAATCCGCACGCTGGAAAGCGGTGAGAAAACTGTGATCATCGCGGGCAACTCTGTTCTAGAGGATACCGAGGCCTTGGCCTTATTGCAGAGCATCGCTGAAAAAACGGGGGCGGATATTGTCGCGCCGACGTCGAACCGCCGGATGGAACGCGGGCGCGGCCGCATCGCAGTGAACAAGATACCCTATCCGATCAACGCGGCACTTGAATGTCTCGCGCCCTATACGCGCGCTATTCTCATTGAGACAGCACCGCCCGTGGCATTCTTCGCCTATCCGGGCAAGCCAAGCCTGCTGCTGCCAGTCGGGTGCAATATCGTCACACTCGCCGATGTCGATGGTGATGGCCCCAAAGCACTGGCCGCGCTGGCCGACCGCATCGGTGCAAAACCCGGCAAACCATTCGATAAACCGGCGCTTCCTGTTCCCCAGGCCGGTGCAATCACGTTGAAGAATATCGCTGCCGCTCTGGCCCACGTATTGCCGGACAACGCGATCATCGTGGACGAGGCCGTCTCTTCCGGCGGGGCCATTTCCGAGGCAGGCGATACCGCCGCGCCAAACAGCTGGCTGGCCCTGACAGGAGGTTCGATCGGCATTGGCATCCCTCTCTCAGCGGGCGCTGCGATCGCTTGTCCGGACCGTCCTGTCATTACACTGCAGGCGGATGGCTCTGCGATGTACACTATCCAAGCGCTTTGGACGCAGGCGCGCGAGAACGCGAATGTGACGACGATCATTCTTGCGAACCGGTCTTACGAAATCCTCAAAGGCGAATTGCACAATGTCGGCGCGCAGCCCGGACCTGACGCGCTGAGCATGCTCAATCTTGACCGCCCAAACCTTGATTTCGTGGCGCTGGCCAAGGGCATGGGCGTACCGGGCCAACGGGTCGAAGATGTCACCGACCTGATGCGTGCGATCGAAAATGCGGCGAAAGAACCCGGCCCCTACCTCATCGAAGCGGCGCTCTGACCCCCGGAAAGGAAATGACGTGGCATTAAATTCAGATCTCAAAGACCAGATCCTTCAGGCTGTCGACGACGGATTCCCTGACCAGATCTTCTTTACGCAAGAACTGGTGCAAATTCCGTCTTTGCGGGGGCATGAACACGCCATCCAGGACCTGTTGTTCCGGACGCTGCAAACGCGCGGCTATGCAATGGACCGGTTCAAGATGGACCGCGCCGCGATTGAGGCCCACCCCGGTGGCTCAAAGTACACCGAGGACCATTCGGACGCACCCATTGTCGTGGGCATACACCGCCCGCGAAAAGAAGTTGGCCGTTCGCTGATTTTGCAGTCCCATCTTGATGTGGTGCCAGAGGGGTTGCATGACATGTGGAACGATCCGCCCTTCTCTGGCAAGATCGACGGCGATTGGATGTACGGGCGCGGTGCAGGCGACATGAAGGCAGGCGCTGCGGCGAATATATTTGCGCTGGATGCGCTGCGCCGCATTGGGCTTCAACCTGCCGCGACGGTATATGTTCAATCTGTTGTCGAAGAGGAATCGACCGGCAACGGCGCGCTACAATCCTTTTTGCAGGGCTACACCGCCGATGCCGTTTTCATCCCGGAGCCTGAAGAAGAAATGCTGGTGCGCGCCAATACCGGCGTGATCTGGTTTCAGGTTCAGGTCCGTGGCGTGCCCGTCCATGTGCGCGAGATGGGGGAAGGTGCCAACGCAATCGACGCGGCAACCCGTGTCATCACAGCGCTGCGCGAGATGGAAGAAGACTGGAACGCCGCAAAGGGCAATCACCCGCATTTCGAAGACGAAGCGCACCCCATAAACCTCAACATTGGCAAGATTGAAGGCGGCGACTGGGCCTCCTCCGTGCCATCATGGTGCAATATCGATTGCCGCGTTTCGATCTATCCCGGACGTAGCGCAGAAGATGCCGCACGCGAGATTACCGAACGGGTCAAAGCCTTTGCCCAGACTGATGGTTTCTTGTCCAACAATCCGCCGCAGATCGTGTTTAATGGCTTTTACGCCGAGGGCTATGTGCTGGAACCGGGCAGCGAAGCGGAGGCGGTTTTGGAACGCTCCCATGAAACCGCCCTTGGCGAACCGCTACAATCATTCATGACGGCTGGATATCTCGATACTCGCGTTTACGCCTTGTACAATCAGATACCGGCGCTGTGCTACGGTCCGAAATCGCGTAACATTCACGGGATTAATGAATCCGTCAGCATCACCTCTGTCAAAAAGATAACGCAAGCCATGGCGCTGTTCATCGCTGAATGGTGCGGTACCGAGGAAATCGGACAATGAACAAAACCAAAGCAGTGACTTTGGGCGGTTTACCCCCGTTTCTTGTCGGGGTTCTGGCGGAATGTGCCCCAAATAAAACAGATCTTCTGGCCCATGATCCACCTGCTTTTGATCAAGCGATGGCAGCAGATGTCGCTTTGCGGCTTTACGGTGTGTCGGGAAAGATCACGCCGCTGTCGGCGGAAAAGGATGCTAATTTTCTCATCGTTCTTCCAACGGGTGAAGAAACCCTGTTGAAAATTAGCAATGCTGTCGAGGACCGCGCCGTCACGGACATGCAAACCGCCGCACTGATGCATTTGGCCTCCGCTGATCCGACCCTGCCTGTTCAGCGGGTCTGTGTCAGCCTCAATGGCAATGCGAGTGAGACTGTCACAGCCGCTGATGGACAGACCCATGTCGTGAGGTTGTTGACATACCTAGGCGGCACCATCCTGAGCGGTTCAACAGCCAGCCCCGGCCTGCATTATGCACTTGGCGATTTCCTGGCGCGCGTTACGCTAGGACTGCGGGGCTTTTTTCACCCCGCCGCGGGCCATGTCTTGCAATGGGACATTAAACAGGCCGGCAAATTGCGCCCCTTGGTAAGAGAGGTGCAAGACACAGATCTGCGCAGTCGACTGACCAAAATTCTTGTTTCATTTGACGCAAAGATAGCACCGCGCTTGCCACATCTGCGTGCGCAGGTGGTGCATAATGATTTCAACCCTCACAATGTCTTGGTGAATGCCCCCATGGCCACGCATCCAATCGGGCTGATCGACTTTGGCGATATGGTGCATACGCCGATTGTCTGTGACCTCGCGGTTGCCTGTTCCTATCAAATAGGCGAGGGACCAAACCCGTTGCGCGAGATGTGCAAGATGGTCGCCGGCTATGTCAGCAGGCTGCCGCTTGAGCGCGAAGAGGTTGATCTTTTACCAGCGCTCATTCGGCTGCGTCATGCCACCACTCTGGCCATCGGAGCGTCGCGAGCGCGGCGTTACCCTGACAACGCTACATATATTTTACGCAACACGGCAACCTCGCTGCGCGGCTTGGATGTGCTTGAGCAGCTTGGCGACGCAACCGCGATCAAAGCCTTGCACGCCGCTGCAGGAACGAGGTGAGCACCCATGACCATGATCAACGCATATGATAACGCCAATGCGGGCGACCTGGACCCTGACGACAAGGCGCTGATCGAACGCCGCGCCCAAGCGCTTGGTCCGGCCTATCGGCTTTTTTACGAGAAACCGTTGCATATCGTGCGGGGCGAAGGTGTTTGGCTGTGGGACAAGAGAGGCAAAAAATATCTCGATGCCTACAACAACGTGGCATCTGTCGGGCATTGCCATCCTCGGGTCGTGCAGGCCATCTCGGAACAGCTTGGCGTGTTGAACACCCATACCCGCTATCTGCATGAGGGTGTGGTCGCCTATGCCGAACGGCTCCTTGCGACGATGCCCGATGCCTTGGGGCATGTCATGTTCACCTGCACCGGGTCAGAGGCGAACGACATCGCCCTGAGGATCGCGCGCAGCTACACAAAGCGGCAGGGCGTTATCGTCACGCGGCTTGCGTATCACGGTCTGACCGAAGCGGTGGCAGAACTTTCGCCCTCTCTGGGCGCATTCACACCGCGCGGGAAGCGCATTCGGCTGATTGATGGCCCCGACACGCTTCGGATGTCACCCGAAGACCAAGGAGTTAAGCTTGCGGCCGATTTGGGCAAAGCGATTGCAGAAATGCGTGCAGACGGGATCGAACCGGCTGCGCTCATCGTCGACACTATCTTTTCAAGCGACGGGCTTTATCCCGACCCGGCAGGTTTCCTGCGCCAAGCCGTTGATCTTATCCACGCCGAAGGCGGTATCTTTATCGCTGACGAAGTGCAGCCCGGCTTTGCGCGTACGGGCGATGCCTTTTGGGGATTCCAAAGGCACGGGCTCGTGCCTGATATGGTCACCATGGGCAAGCCGATGGGCAACGGTTTTCCGCTGTCGGGCGTTGCGATGCGCCCTGAGCTTGTCAAAGACTTTGGGAACAACGCGCGTTATTTCAACACGTTCGGTGGCAACCCGGTTGCCGCCGCCGCGGGAATGGCGGTTCTGGACGTGATCGAGGATGAAGCACTGCAGGCCAACGCATTGAGCACCGGTGCCTTTCTTAAAGACGGTTTAAAAGACACTGCGTCACGCCACGCGGCCATCGGTGATGTGCGCGGCGCAGGGCTCTTTCTGGCAGTCGAATGCGTGAGCGAACGCCAAGAAAACATCCCGGACGCCGGGCGCGCAAGTTTCATTGTCAATCATTTGCGCGAAAACAGCGTTCTTATCAGCGCGACAGGTCCAGGTGCGAATATCCTCAAGATCCGACCACCACTCGTGTTGGACCTGAACGAGGCGCAGCTGTTTTTAGATGCCGTCGAAACCGCCTTTTCTGCGTCCGAGTTAGGATAGGCACGTCGCGCAATGAAATCGGCCTTCTTGGTTCTTTCAATTTTGGCCGTGAAACGTTCGGGGTTTGTCGAAGACCATCAACTTAAGTTGGGAGGGTGGTTCTGGCAGAGCGCGAAATGGTTCACCGCCAGCGGTGCGCGCGCGGTCAGTATGGTAATCCAGCATTGAGGTTCTTACGAAGCTCGAGCGGTCGCGATTGCAGATACGGTCGCTTGGTTGGCTGGCTTCCCAAAGGGGGCATCGGCCCACGATAAGCGGAGCCGCAGCGAAACACGGACGGGGCGATGGAAGATTTGATTTTGAACGCACCGCCTGAAATCCGTCACGGGCAGGGCAGGTGCCAACCAATTCAGCTTCCGTGCAACAAGCCCCTTCCGAATCTCCTTGGTTTTAGGAAGGGCTACCGCTTCAGCACATTAACCCCTTGCAATCGGATGGAGACTTGGCTCTGTTGGTTGATAATCCGGAGGTCAGTCGTGAACGAAAAAATCGCCGTCCAGGCGCGCGAAGTGCATAAGGTCTACGGTCAAGGGGAGGGCACGGTCACAGCGCTTGGCGGTGTCTCGCTGTTGATACGCAACGGGGAGTTCTTTACGCTGCTGGGGCCGTCTGGTTGTGGCAAGACGACGCTGCTCAAGCTGATAGCGGGCTTCGAAAGCCCGACCCGCGGCCAGATCCTGCTGGACGGTATGGACATCACCTATGACCCGCCGAACATCCGCCCCGTGAATACGGTGTTCCAGTCATATGCGCTTTTTCCCCACCTCAGCGTGGCTGAAAACATTGGCTTCGGCCTCAAGATGCTGGGCCGATCAAAGGCGGAAGTGTCAGATACCGTGCAGCGGATGCTGGCGCTGGTGCGGCTGGAACAAATGGCGGATCGCAAGCCGGGACAATTGTCCGGCGGGCAACAGCAGCGCGTGGCCCTGGCTCGGGCGCTGGCCCCGGGACCCAAGGTGCTGCTGCTGGATGAACCTCTCTCTGCGCTAGACCTCAAATTGCGCAAGGAAATGCAGATCGAACTCAAGCGCTTGCAGGTCGAAACCGGGATCACCTTCATATTTGTCACCCACGATCAGGAAGAGGCGCTGACCATGTCTGACCGGATCGGTGTGATGCAGGCGGGCGAACTGCTCCAAGTGGGCGATCCCCGCACCATCTATACGCGCCCTGCCAACCGTTTTGTTGCATCGTTCATCGGAGAGTCGAATTTCTTGTCCGGCACGCTGGACGGCGGGACGCTGGTTCTCGACGCGGGTCCGCGCATGCCGGTAGAGACGGGGCACACCCCCCAGGCCAATGGTCATGTGACGGCGGCGATCCGCCCCGAACAGATCCGCATTTCAGATAACACCGCCGATGGCATCCCAGCCACGGTACGCGATACGGTCTATTTCGGTACCGATACCCATTGCGTCGTGGCACTGGCGGACGGGACCGAGATCACGATCCGCTTGCAAAGCCCGGTCTCGGGCAACGTTGGACTGCACCCCGGTGCCGAGATCGCGTTAAAGTTCGAGCCCGGTGCGTTGATCGTGCTGCCGGAGGCCGTGTGA
Organism: Roseobacter sp. GAI101; assembly: GCF_000156335.1. Classification (GTDB taxonomy): domain Bacteria; phylum Pseudomonadota; class Alphaproteobacteria; order Rhodobacterales; family Rhodobacteraceae; genus Sulfitobacter. The sequence continues at coordinate 145,644 of NZ_DS999215.1, read as the reverse complement.
TTGACCCCGTAGACCCAAAGGCGCGGACCGAGGTCCGGCGCGGGTGGCTGCTGTCGGCACCTGCGCTGGTATTGCTGGCAGTCGGGGCGTCCGGGCCACTGTTGATCATGTTGCTCTATTCGTTCCTCGAGGCGGGGCAGTATGGCAACGTGGAGTGGGTGCTGTCCTTCAAGGCGTGGTTCAATGTCATAATGACCCGCGATATCTTCGATGGCACGCTGGGGTTTGCGGATGCACATCTGACGATCTTCTGGCGGTCGTTCAAGTTGGCCCTGCTGACGACGGTGTTTGCCTTTATTGTTGGCTTTCCGACGGCGTGGTTTATCGCCACCCGTAATCCAGGCATGCGCACGGCGTTGCTGTTCCTGATCACCATTCCGTTCTGGACCAACCTTCTGATCAGGACATTCGCAATCAACCAGATCATTCGCAACGAAGGGTTCCTGAACACCTTCCTGCTTTGGACCGGGGCGATCAAGACGCCTATCGTCATGCTCTATACCGATTTCGCTGTTTTCATTGGCATGACCTATGTCTACCTGCCGCTGATGGTGCTGCCGCTATTTGCCGCCATTGACCGGTTTGACATGCGCCTGCTTCAGGCCGGCTACGATCTCTATGCCAGCCGCTGGCAGTTGCTGCGCCATGTCATCGTGCCGGTGGTCAAGCCCGGGATCATCTCGGGCTCCATCCTCGTGTTCATTCCTGCGCTCGGAGCCTATGTCACGCCGCGCATCCTGGGCGGCGGGCGCAACATGATGATCGGGAACTTTATCGAATTGCAGTTTGGGCAGGGGCGCAACTGGCCCCTCGGGGCAGCGCTGTCGGTCGTGCTGCTGGTGGTCGTCAGCGTGGCACTGATTGTCTACATCCGCTTCGCCACCGGCAGTCAGGACAAATCAAATGGCTGATCGTACCTTCTCGATATCGCGTCTACCGGGTTTTGCGGCGATTGCCGTGACCGTATTTGTCATGCTCTACCTGCCAATCGCGATGCTCGTGATATTTTCGTTCAACTCCGGTGACAGCGTTGCAGTCTGGGAGGGATTTTCGTTTCGCTGGTACCCCGAGGCCTGGCAGAACGAGAAGGTCAAGGAGGTCACCTTCCGCTCGCTCACGATCGCTACGGCAGCGTCGCTGATTGCCACCACAGTCGCCACGATGGCGGCGCTCGGCACGACGCGGCGGCAATCAAGCAAGGGACAAAGCTTTGTCTATCTGATGATCAATCAGCCGCTGATGGTGCCGGAAATCGTCACCGGCGTTGCACTGCTGGTGTTCTTTTCCTCGATCAAGGTCGCAACGGGCTATCAGGGACTGGGCTACCTGATCCTGGCCCACGCGGCCTTTTGCACGCCTTTCGCCTACCTCCCGATCCGTGCGCGTCTTGAGGGCATGGACTTGTCGCTGGAAACCGCGGCTTCCGACCTCTACGCGACGCCGTGGCAAACGTTTCGGTACGTAACGCTGCCGCTGGTAATGCCGGGTGCCATCGCGGGGCTGATGCTCGCCTTCGTCACATCACTCGACGATGTGGTCATCACATTGTTTGTAAAATCCGCAGGGCAGGATACGCTGCCCACATATATGCTCGCGCAGATCCGGCGATCGGTCAGTGCCGAGGTCAACGCGATCTCGACCCTGCTGTTGCTGTTGACCGTGGTCCTGCTAACCGCGTTCTTCCTGCTGACACGCAAACGAACCTGACAACGACAAGAAACCAACAAGGAGTAAAACCATGAAGAAATTACTGACAACCGTGGCCATTCTCTGGACCGGCGCGGCGCAGGCCGAGGGCGAATTGCAGCTGTTCAACTGGGGTGACTATACATCGCCCGAACTGCTGACCAAGTTCGAGGAAGAGACCGGTATCAAGGTCACGGTCACGGATTACGATTCCAACGATACCGCATTGGCCAAGGTCGAAGCGGGCGGCCACGGCTACGACCTTGTGGTGCCGTCGGCCAACTACATCCCGATCTGGCGCGAGAAGGGCCTGATCGCCGAGCTGGACATGTCCAAGCTGCCCAACCACGGCAATATCGCCAAACAGTGGGTCGATGTTCCCTTCGATCCTGGCCGCAAGTTCTCAGTTCCGTGGCAGATCGGCGCGACTGGCATCGCGGTCAATTCCGACGCCTATTCCGGCGACATCAACACCAGTGCGATCTTCCTCGACACGCCCGAAGAGTTGAAGGGCAAGGTCAACGTCACGCCCGAGATGAATGACATTATGTCGCTCGCGCTATGGTATGTTGGCGGCGAGCCGTGCTCGGAGAATCCGGAGGAGCTGAAGGCGGCGCGCGATGCGCTGATCGCAGCCAAGCCGAACTGGCAGTCGATGGACTACGGCATGACCGAAAAGCTGGCGGCCAATGATACCATGGCTTCGGTCTACTGGAACGGGGCGGTGTTCCGCGCCAACCTCAAGAACGACAAGGTGCAGTTCGGTTATCCCAAGGAAGGCTACCCGCTGTTCATGGACTCCGTCGCGCTGCTGTCGGATGCACAGAACGTGGACGAAGCGTACAAGTTCATCGATTTCATCATGGTGCCGGAAAACGCCGCGCTGATTTCGGGCTACGCACGCTATGCCAACGGCATCGAAGGTTCCGAGGAATTCATGGACGAAGTGATGAAGACGTCGCCCATGGTCAATATCCCGCCAGAATTGGCAGAGGCGGGTGAGTTCTTGCCAACCTGTTCGGCCAAGTCGCTGGAATACTACACCGCGATCTGGACGGAACTGCAAAAGTAACCCCGCGCGCGGGGGATTGGGGCCGGCCATTCGCGTGGCCGGCTTTTTCAATCTTGATATAACTAGCGGCCTGCCACCCCTTATCAGGGTTTTGTCACTTTAACCTGCGCAGATGCAGAGGGGTGATACGGGGCGGATTCAAGCTGCAACACTCTGATGCCATTCAACGAAAAATCTGGCGACACTGGACCAAAAGGACTAGACGGTTTTTCTGCGTTGATTGCGTTGTACCCAACCAGAGCTAGTGGTCGTTTTCTTGAGCTCTTTGTCTGGTGCGGTTTTGTGGTGCGTGCGATGGGTCGCGATTGCTGCGGCGCAGTGCGACAGACGCGCCGGCACAGATGCAAAGCCCCAAGGCACCGCCGAGGGTATAAAAACCGACGACACCTGCGACCCCATAGCCTGCAATGAACGCAACAAGGGCGCTGGCAAGGCCCGTCAAGAGACCGGCAATCAAACAGATGACGAGCATGTGTGGTTGTCCCTTTGGGCTTTGAGTGTTCAAGCAAGGTGAACAGGCAGCTTTATTTCAAGACAATATTAACGCAACCCATGCGCGAAATCAAACTTGTGATTGGACGGTGGCAAAGGGCCTGTTGCCTTAATTTTGCTAAAATTCGCCGGATTATGGCGACAGGTTTCCTGCTGCCCAAGACAGAATTAATAGTCAGAATTTCAGGGGGACGATCGTACATCAATAAAAAGCATGCGAGGCTGCCGAAAATCTAGCAAGCCACTGATATTGAACAGTAATAATATACTAAATACGCAGACGACACGGCCATTTTCCCTCTAAAATCCCTTCTGATTTACTCAAAGGCACTGCGTTCGGCGATCCCTGTACCGCCCACGCGCGGCACGTATTTGACCCGTTGCTGCCTTTAAGCTGCCACATCTCTCTGACGATGCTCATTTGTAAGGGTTTTCTTTGTTTGAGGGCCCTGGTTGAGTAAAGGAAACGACTATGACTGCCAATGTTCCCCTGCGCCCTCAGACCGATCTTGGCCGTCTTTTTCTGGCTGGTGGTCTGGGGGCGGCGATCCTTGTCGCCGTGCTTGGCGGGTGGGCCGCGACGACGCGGATCAGCGGTGCCGTTGCCGCACACGGCCAGATTGACGTCGCCGGAAAGCCGAAAACGGTACAAAGCCTGGACGGCGGGGTGATCGCGGATCTTGCGGTCGCGAACGGGGATGCGGTGCAGGCGGGGCAAATTCTGGCGCGGCTGGACCCGACGCTGCTGCAAATCAACCTTGATATGGCGCGCAGCCGTCTTGCTGCGGCGCTTGCCCTGCGTGCCCGGCTTGAGGCTGAAAGGGCAGGGGACGCGACACTGGCGTTTGAGTATGCCGATCTGTCAGGCACCATCCGCACGCTGAATCTTGACATGACCAAGGCCGAAGCAGGCCAGCGTGCAATCTTTGCCGCCCGTGCTGAAATGCGCCGTGGTGGACGCGCTCAAGCTGCTGGCAGCGTGGAGGATATCAAGACGCAGCAGCGCGGCGTCTCCGACCAGATCAACGCGATAGAACAGCAGTTAATCTACCTCGCGCTTGACCTTGAAAGCCTTAGGTCGCTGGAGGGCAAGGGGCTGGCCCGACGGCAGCAACTGTCCGACACCTAACGCGCCCACGCGGCCCTGCGGGGGGAACTTGCCGGGCGGCAGGCCGAACTGGCAGCACTTGGAAACCGGGCGCGCGAAATCACACGCGATTCGCTTCAGGAGGAACGGCGCTTTCAGGAACAGGTGGTAACCGATCTGCGTGATGTGACCCTCGAGATCGAAGAACTGGCGCTGTCTATTGTAACGCGACAGGCCCAGCTTGAGCGTACGGATATTCGCGCGCCGTCTGATGGGGTGGTCCACGAGTTGCAAGTGACGACCCTTGGTGGGGTCATCGCGCCGGGCGGCACCTTGCTGGACATCGTACCGCAGAACGCCGGGTATGAGTTCGAGGTGCGGGTGCCCCCCCAGTCCATCGACCGGGTGCGGCCAAACCAGCGCGCCCAAGTCGTATTCAGCGCGTTTGATCAGCAGACGACCCCGAAACTTGTCGGCCATGTGCGCGCGATTTCCCCCGAGGCGGTCGACGATCGCCAGTCGGGCCAGTCGTTCTACCGCGTCTCTCTTGAGGTGCCGCAAAAGGAACTGTCCCGTCTTCCCGAAACCGCGCATCTTTTGCCCGGTATGCCGGTTGAGGCATTCTTGGAAACCCAGGAACGCACGGTGCTAAGCTACTTGACGGAGCCCATCACCACACATCTGCGGCGTGGGTTTCGTGAATAGAGCAGGGTTCACCGGATTGAAGCGGTAAAATTAGGAAAAAATTTACCTAATTGGCATTTTAAGGGTTCATGAACATTCAGCCCCCTGTGCCCCTACGCATTTCCGTGGTGATCCCACATTTGAACCAGCCCGACCAGTTGCGCCGCTGTCTGGCCTCGCTGCGCGCCGGGCGCAGGCCTCCGGACGAGGTGATTGTCGTCGATAACGGGTCTGCACGGCTGCCGGAAAGCATCTGTGCCGCAAACGGATCAGCGATCTTGCTGCACCAGCCGCTTGCGGGTCCGGGGCTGGCGCGCAACCTTGGTGTTGCACGAGCGCGGGGCGATGTGCTGGCCTTTATCGACGCGGATTGCATCGCCGATCCCGATTGGCTGTGGGTGGCAGAACGCCAGATGCGGAATGACAAGGCGCAGATTATCGGCGGAAACGTTCGGATTGCCCCTGACAATCCCGCACGGCTGACCGCGCTTGAGGCATATGAAAGCGTTTTCGCCTACCGGATGGACCGTTACATCGCCCGCGAAGGTTTTACCGGAACCGGCAATATGGTGGTGCGCCGTGCTGTGTTTGACGCCGTTGGCGTATTCCGCGGGCTGCATGTGGCCGAGGATCGTGATTGGGGCCAACGGGCCAGTGGGCTTGGATATGTCATTAAATATGTGCCTGATCTGGTTGTATTTCATCCGGCGCGCAGGTCTTTTGCCGCGTTGCAGGCCAAATGGGATCGGCAACTGGCGCATGACCAGATCGCCCATCGCAGCAAATGGGGACGCGTGAAATGGGCGCTGAAAGCGGCAGCATTGATCCCGTCGCCCCTTGCCGAAGTGCCGCGCATTGCCAGCTCCGAACGGATCAACGGGCTGCGCAACCGCTTGCTGGCGTTTGGCGCGCTTTGCAGGATCCGGATGTACCGCGCGGTGCGTATGGCGCAGTTGCTGGCGGGGATGGACCCCGATCACCTTTTACAACGTTGGAATCCGTCGGATGCGCATTGATACCCCTGCATTGGAAATCCCCCTTGCGGTGCGTGAAGACTATCACGCGCTGGTCCGCACAGAGGTGCTGAAACTGGTGCCTGAAGGGGAAAATAACGTGCTCGATGTGGGGGGCGGTATCGGGGCAAGTTCAGCCTATCTGAAAAGCACCGGCAAAGCCGTGCGGGCGACGGTTGTAGATCTGGTCGGCACCGCGTGCCTGCCCCAGATTGACCGCGCCTTTGGCGGTGACCTTGAGGACCCATCCTTGCTGGAACAGGTTGCGCGCGATTGCGGGCCGTTCGATGTGATTTTGTGCCTTGATGTGCTTGAGCATCTTAGCGACCCTTGGACCGTGGTGGGCCGGCTGTCTGATATGCTGGTACCCGGAGGCGTGATCGTTGCCAGCATCCCCAATGTGCGTAACTACAGGCTGCTGGGGCCGCTCCTGTTCCAAGGGCGTTTTGAACTGGTGGAGCGGGGCATTCTTGACAGGACGCATCTGCGCTGGTTCGTGGGCGGAACGGCCAAGGCACTGATGTCACGTGGAAGTTTGCAAGTCGATGTGTTCCAAAAGTTCTTTGAGGGACCCAGGAAGACGTTGTTCAACACGCTCACGCTGGGTCTGTTCCACGACTTTCTGACGATCCAGTTCTATATCCGCTCGGTCAAGCAGGGATAGGGCGGTGACCCGCTCCATCGGGGTGATCCTGTCGGGCAATCTGGCAAGCGCCGCGCTGATGATGCTGCGCACCCTGCTGGTGTCGCGTCTGATCAGTCTCGAGGATTTCGGCATTGCCTCGACGTTTTTGCTGGCCTTGGCGATGATTGAGATGATATCGGCGCTTGGGTTTCAACAGCAGATGATCCAGACCGAAGATGGCAATGAGCCCACTTTTCAAGGCGCGCTTCAGGGGTTTTCGGTGCTGCGTGGCGCGGTCAATGCGCTGCTGCTGTTTGCGCTGGCGGGGCCGATGGCGTGGTTTTTTGACATCCCGCAGGCGTTGTGGGCGTTTCAACTGATTGCGCTGGTGCCCTTCGTGTCAGGTTTCACCCATTTCGACCTGCACCGCCTCAGCCGCCGCATGCAGTACGGACCCAGCGTCATGGTCGCCGTTCTGCCGCCAGTCGGATCGCTGATGGCGGTGGTCCCATTGTGTCATCTGTTCGGCGATTACCGCGTGCTGCTGTTTGCCATTCTGGTTCAAATGGGGCTGGGCGTGCTGGTGTCGCACCTGTTTGCGCGGCGGCGGTATCTGCTGCGTTTCGACGGGGCGGTGATCTTGCGCAGTCTGCGGTTTGGCTGGCCGATCATGATCAGCGGCGCGTTGATGTTTCTGGTGTTCAACGGGGAACGCGCCATCATCGGACGCACCTTGGGCCTTGAGGTGCTGGCGCTGTTTTCCATGGCGTTGTCGCTGACCCTGACGCCCGCTTTGGTGATTTCCCGCACAACGACCAGCTTTTTTCTGCCCCAGCTTTCGGCCTGGCGGGGCAGGGCCGGCTATGCGCCGCTCGCCACGGCGACCATGCAATGCCATATCTTATTGGGCTGTGTGATGGTTGTCGGGGTAGCGCTGACGGGAGGGCCATTCTTGCAATCGGTTTTGGGTGACAAATATGCCGCCGCTATTCCTTTGTTGACGTGGCTTGCGGCGCTTCAGGCATTTCGCGTCTTTGAAGGGGGGTGCGCGGTCGTCGCCCTTGCCGCTGCGCAGACCAGAAACGAGATGCTGGCGAATGTCGTGCGGGTGTCCTTGTTGCCGGTCGCGTGGCTGGTGGTGGCGCGCGGCGGCGATGTGATGACCGTGATCCGGATCGGCATGCTGGGCGAGGCAGCGGGCTTTATCATCGGGTTGATGCTTGTACTGACGCGTCAAGGCGTTGCGCTACGCCCCTTGCTGGCACCGCTTTGCGTGGCCGCTGTGCTGATCACCCTGGCATGTTTGACGGCGGGGCAGGGTACCGACTGGCAGGTCGGCGTAGCTCTGGTGGCACTGTTGGCAGCGGTGGGGTTCGCGATGCCGGATTTCCATATCTATCTGCGCAAAAGAACTGCCGTCGGGCATCTGGAGGAAGGATGAGCGCAAGGAAAATGCTGAACGCGCGCATCGTTCTGGGCGACGTCGCGCAGGGGCAGGACAACAACTTCAACCTGATCCGGTTTCTGGCGGCCATCGCGGTCCTGGTGTCCCATGCGTGGCCGATTACCGGCGGGGCCGGAACGATCGAGCCTTTGAAGGCTGGCATGGGCCATTCGCTTGGCAGTCTTGCGGTCTATATTTTCTTCGCGCTGTCGGGGTTTTTCATCGCCGGCAGTTACGAACGGTCGAAATCTGCACTGCGTTTCACCATGGCGCGCGCGGCACGGCTGTTTCCCGGCCTGGCAGTCTCCCTGATTTTTGTGGCATTCGTCATGGGACCGGTTGTCAGTGATCTGGGCGTGGCTGCCTATCTGATTTACCCTGAAACGGGCGCGTTCGTTCTGCGAAATCTTGGCTTGGTCAACCTGCAATACAGCCTGCCTGGCGTGTTCGACACATTTCCCTACCCAACCGTCGAAGGGTCCATCTGGACGCTGGTCTACGAAGTTCTCTGCTATGGCATGGTCTTTGCCGTGGGCGTCCTTGGCCTTTTGATACGCCGCCGCGCGATGTTTGCTGTCTTTGTGATCTATACGCTGGTCTGGTGCGCGCCACTTCTGGCAAAGGTCGAGCTTCATCCAAGCATCGCACATATGCGCAATCTGTCGCTTCCGTTCGTGGTGGGTGTCGCGTTCTGGGTCTGGCGCGACCGCGTCGTCTTGTCTTTGCCGATATGTGTGGGGATGATTGTCGCGGCGATTGTTGCGCATGAAACAGCGCTTGCCTATCCGACGTTGGTTTTGGCGCTAAGCTATGGCGCATTCTGGCTGGGACACGTGCCGCGTGGCATCGTGCGGCGGTTCAATCGGCTTGGGGATTATTCCTATGGCATCTATATTTACGCCTTCCCGCTGCAGGGGCTGGCGATCTGGTTGTGGGGGCCGATGGGGCCTGCGCTGAACATAGCGCAGGCCCTGCCGATGACGCTTATCTGCGCCGTTGCTTCATGGCACTGGGTCGAGAGGCCCGCACTTGTTCTCGCGCGGGCGGGATCGGGCAGGCGGCACCGGCTTAGCCGACAGTGGTGACCGCCCCGATATAGGATTGCCCCGCCGTGATCGCGTTGCCGAACAGATCGGTCGCATAGGCGGCCTGCCCCAACGGGACCTTGGGTACGGGAGAGCCGGGCAGGGGGGTGTAATTGCCGCCCCCGGTATCGGTCCCGCTATGGGACCGGTCATCTTGCCAAAGGGGATCAAACCCGGTGATTTCTCCTTCTGCGGGGATGTCCCCCAGCCAGGACAGCGCGCTGAATTCACTGGTGTTGTTGGCCCCCGCAAAGGTGGCATTATGCGACCAGCCCACCTTGAAACGGACTGACCAGTTGCCGGTATTCGCGGATTGGCTGGCAAAGACATCGCTTTTGACATTGAAGCGGTGAAAAAGATTAAAGCGCGCATGGGCGGTCTTTGCGACATTCACCGTATCGTCCAGATAAAGCATATTTGCGCGCTCTCCGATGACGGTATTGTGCTGCACCACGACATTCTGCGCGGGGTTGGTATCGCTGTCGGCGTTCAGGCGGATGGCTGCGTTCGTCGTCGCGCCCCAGCTTTCGACGATATTACCGACAAAGGCGATGCCGCGAGGACCGATCGGGGCACTGGCGCTGACGATCGGGTTTGACGTCGTCCCGTTGGAAAAGACGTTCCATCCCAGAAACACCCCCGCCATCGCCGGGCGGCTGCCCAAAGGATCACGCAGATTGAATTCGGGCAGGTCCGAACAGCCCGCCGCCTGATAAGTGATCGTGCCCGCGCAGCGTTCACAGCCAATGGCGGTGACCATGATGGCTTCGGTCGAAAAGAAGTTGCCCTGCTGCGGATCGCCCCCGGCCCCGATCGCACAATTAATCTGGATCATCCGGCCCACGCGATACACCCAGGCACCATAATAATTCGTCGCATTTGCGTCCCAAGTGCAGCCTTCAGTGACCAGTAGGCTGTCTGCCGAATTGGCACCACTGTCCAGAAACACGACGCTTGAGCCGGTTTTGCGCAAGGTGATATTGCGCAGCTTCAGCCATGCGGGAATGCCGTTGAACGTGCTGGTACCTGCATCGGTCAGCACAGTGGTGGATTGTCTCAGCGGGTCCGCAGCCTCGATGACCAAGGGGATGTCGACGGCACTGCCTTGCGTTTTGAAAGCACTGTGATTGTGCACGCCTTCAGTCAGCCGAACGATACCGCCGCCGCTGTCATCGCTGCGGCCATATGCGGCTGCATTGAACGCTCGTATCGCGGTGACGGCGGCGGCGATGGTGGCAAAGGGCGTTGTCGCAGCGGTCGGCGCGTCGGCTGAAACCGCGCCGGTCCCGTCGCTGCCCGTCGCAACATCGACATAGGCAAAGCCCGTGCCATATTCCCCGGTCCGGTCATTAAGCAGGCGCAGGGTTGTCAGGTTGGGTGACGGATAGCTGTCCGCGTCGACCGAGATGCTAAATGCCGCACCGACCCAAGGGTAGATCACAGCGTCCACCGTCAGGAGCGCCCCCTGGTCCAATGTTGAAAGGTCCATATCGGCGGCGAAATGCGGAACAGTCAGCCCCGAGGCTGCGTAGCTGATGCTGCTCATGGCTGACACGATCTGGGAAACTTCGTTCGTCCCATCGCTCAGGATGAACTTGACTGCGGCAACAGGACGACCACCGCGCGCATGGGCATGGGCAACTGCCAGACGCAGCGTATGGTTAGCGGATGTTGCGCGCTCGCGGTCGTGGTTCAGCCACATCGCGATCGGTTTGGGGTAAGGCACAGTGCTGGCGTTTGTCGTGCCCTCAATCGTGTCGCCGGCATAGACAAAGTCGGACAAGGCGATCTGATTGGCGGACAAGCTGGCTTGGTCCGGATAGGGCAGGCGGATGCGCGTGGTCAGCGCCAGCGTATCCGTGACGGTGATAGGGGTGCCGCCCGCGTCAAAGCCCTGGCGGGTTACGATCACGGGGTCGGATGTGGCCGGATCAAATGCGTTTGGCGCTGGATGGGTCGCCTGCCAGCCATCGTCTGCCACATAGGAGACCGGCGAAGTAGGCACGACCGGCGGCGTATTTTGCACCCCTTTCGCAATCTGCCCCAGTTCAATCCCTACGCCGATCATCATTTGCATTGCCCGACCCTTTTCGTTCCAAATCTCTTGTGGATCAGCATATAGCACTGCACTGCGCACGTTGCGTTCAGGCATGATTCACCGTGAGCCTGGTTAATTTTCACGAAATATTAAGGCTGCGCCGGTTTGGTGGCGGGGTGACATCAACCCTGAATTCTGACCCCTCTCAGTCATCCAAGGGCCGTATATCTTGAGCCTTGCCGAACCAAGCACCTTTGCCAAGATACACAGGCACAGTCCTGTGCTGCTCAAGCCGCGCCTGCCTTTGGCGCTGCCGGTGCTGGTCTATCTCGTGGCTGTCATTTTGCCCGTTGGGTTCCAGCTTGGGCCGCTTTATCTGACGGCGACGCGTCTGCTGCTGATCGCGATGATTGTGCCGCTTGGCGTTAACTTGATCCGTGGAAAATATGGCAGGCTGCTGGCGACCGATGTGTTCTTTGTGCTGCATTTCTGCTGGATCATCGCTGCCTTGGTAGTCAACAATCCGGCGCAGGTGATCCAGAACGCTGGTGCCACCGGGGTGGAATTTTTAGGTGGCTATTTGCTGGGTCGCGCGTATATCCGCGACAGGCAAAGCTTTGTCGCGTTGATCCAGACACTTACTGCCCTTGTGATCCTTTGCTTTCCCCTCGCTTTGGTCGAGGCGTGGACCGGCAAGGCCTTGCTTCTTGATCTATTCGAAAAATTGCCTGGGGTTGCGACCCCGATTGATCTGGCGATTGACCGGCGTCTGGGGCTGGAGCGGGTACAGATGTCGTTTGAGCATCCGATCCATTGGGGCTTGTTATGTTCGCTGGCCACAGCCCTTTGCTTTGTCGGGCTGAAAGACCGCTACGGTTTGCGCCTGCGGGCCGTCATCACGGCGTTGATTTGCCTTAGCGGACTACTGGCCCTGTCAAGCGGTGCAATTCTGGCGATTGCCCTGCAATTGGGGCTGATCAGCTGGGCCGCGCTCTTTCAGGCGAATACGAAACGATGGGTGATCCTCTTGGCGCTGTTTGCTGTCGGCTATGGTGTCGTCGACATGATTTCCAACCGCGCCCCGCTGCAAGTGTTCATGAGCTATGCGACATTTTCCGCCCATAGCGCATACTGGCGGTCGACCATTTTTGAATGGGGCATGGTCAATGTCTGGGCCAATCCGGTTTTCGGTCTGGGCCTGCGTGATTGGGTGCGACCGGTCTGGATGCATACGCCCAGCGTGGATAATTTCTGGCTGCTGATCACAATGCGTTACGGCATTCCAGGGTTTGCGTTTCTCGCTGTCGGCTATCTGTTGGCGCTTTGGCGGATCGGGCGGCGGTCGTTGGACGGGGATGCAGGTCTGTGGCACCTGCGCCGGGCATGGATGTTCTGCTTTCTAGGGCTGACCTTCACGCTCACGACGGTGCATATCTGGGGGGCTGTATATGCGCTGGTCTTCTTCTTTTTTGGGGCCGGCATGTGGCTGGTCACGGCAGAGGCCGCGCAAGAGATGACTGTCAGACGTAGCGCTGGTCCATGGACCCGCAGTGACGTGCCGCCTCCTGTTTTCTCAAGGTTTCTCGATTGCGACGCAACCCTCAAAACCCGAGGGTGTCAGGTGCCGGCATACGCGCGTCACCTTCAGCAGATCCATCCGGAACCTCGCCAGCCCCGTAGTTGAATTCAATGCCTTTGCCCCATTCCAGCCCCTCGGTTGCAGGGATTACAGAAGGTTGCAAATCGACCTGACGGGACAAAAACTCCAACTGAAGCGGATCAAGGGGGGGCAATTCCGGCCCTGCGGCCAAGTCAAACGCGACGATTGCACCGTCAAAATTTCCCCTCTGCCCCCACGGATTGCCAAAGATCAAATCCCATCCTTCGGACACAGGCAATGTGCCCGGAAACCGCGCAATTGCAGTTTGAACGCCGTCAATATTCAGGTCAAGAATACCATCCTTCAGCGTGACCGATACATCGTGGGGCAGATCGTCATTTACCCATACCCCGCGCGAGGTCACAACTGCACTATTCCCCGCCTGATCATATAGCTGAAACCGGATGGCCCCGCCGATGGTCACTACGGCCTGAAACACCATGTGCGCGCGAAACAGATCGCCCGCGCCTGTGCCTTGGACGCTGAAGTTCAACGCCATCGCATCACTGCCGCGCAACCCCTCAAGTGCGGCACGGTCTACCGTTGCGACCGCGTTGTGTCCTGTCAGGACCAAGCCATCGTCTTGCACCGCATCCATCACGTCCAAACCATGCGATCGCCCGAAGCCATGCGCAAAAAAATCGCCCTCGTCACCGCTGTCAAACGAAAGCAGCTTGCCACCCCGTATCTCAACGATGGTTTGCGCGACGTAGGTTAAACCACTGGGGTGCATGACGCTTAGGGTGACCTCATGCGAACCGGCCTGGGCAAAAGGACGAATGGCGCGCAGGCCTTGTGCCGTGGTGCCGTCTGAAAAATGCCACGTGTAAATCGCATCACCGACCCCGGCATCGTGCAACATCTGCGCGGTCAGACTGGCATCGAAAACCTTTGTATTCAGGCTCTCCCCTTGCCCGACCTGAAACAGCGGGCCGATTTCACCAAATGCAAACCCCGAATTCATTTCTGTCGTCCCCCTATCCACCAGTGTACCGGCGAGGGGAATAAAGTGATGCCCGTTCGACCCTCTGTCCATCGAGGAGCTTGCAAACAGATCGTCGTAATGACCGGGCATCGTGGGGACCAGGTTCTGGATCATCGTGTTGTCCTGCACCTGCCAATCGGTCTGCCCGTTTTCCCCGTTGATCTGGTTGGTCAAGTTACCCTTGATCGAAACGTTTCTGGACGCTGATGCGACAGTGATCGCAGGCACCCAAAGCGCGGTTTTATTCTGCCCCTCATTCTGCGGATCGGGAACGGCGATCAAACTGTTGCGCCCTACGGTCAGCCCATCGGTTTCACCCACCGTGATGCCATGCAAGTGTCCGTTATAAATGCTGTTCTCTTCTATCGTGACATTTCGATAATACATCGCATCGGTCGCATCTTGGGAATCCACGGCTTCGTTGCGCATGAATATCGACTGGGTAAAGGACCCTTGGCCCATGTCCAGCCGGTTGTGCCTGATCAAAATCTCGGCACTGGGACTGTCCGTGCCGTTGGTCCAGAACTGTATCATGTCCCGATGGTCCTGCGATCCATAAGCGGCGCTGAAATCATGCAGGTGATTTTCTTCGATCAGAACGCCGGTCACTTCGGCAAAGTTCAACCCGTCACTGCGGACATGATGAATGTCATTGGCCCGAACGATGACCCCGTGCGACTGGCTGAAAATCGCGCCGCGCCCCCAATGATGGAAATCATTTGCTTCGATGGTAACCTGCCGGCTGTCGCGCACAGAAAGCCCGTAGCCGTGGCCGAAACCGTCGTCCGATGCGACACCTTCCAGCACCCGATCGCCGGAAAAGACGGAATTTCTGATTTCGATACCGCGACTGTCGTTGATCTCGAACGGGCGGATGTGATCCGGTTGACCGGCCTGATATGCATAGTCGAACCTTACACTGTCCAAGGTGATATTTTGCCCGCCATGGATATCCATCCAGTCAAAAATCGCGGGATCGTCGGGGTTGGCCGAGGTGAGGGTCAAAGGCGGATCGAAGCGGTTGGGAAACCCGGTCTTACCGTTCATCGTCAAGGCACCGTAGTGTCCAGGCACCAGCAAGATAGTCTCGCCTCCACGCACCTGGTTTAGGGTGTCATAAAGGTCGTCGCGGCTTGTCACCGATATGGTTACGCCCATGGGTCATTCCCGTCTTCGCAGTATTGATATCGCTGCGGTCGGTCTGACCTGTGACTGTTCGGTTCTCTGGGCCGAAACCGGGCAGGTGTGTGGTTCTTACCTATAAATTGAAGGATTTTGACGCTTTCGGTCCCTGCCAAGCCAGTGCCGCACGCAAATGCCTTCCGGGAATATGCAAAACTTTAGGTACAAACCCTGTGATTATCCCGAGAGAGGTGACGATTGGAAAGAATTCGACGCTACCCTGATGCAAATTCAGTATGCAGTTTCGTACTGGTGATGCCCATAAACGGAGCCGCGTCAGCATGGCCGATCATGTCCTGTCTAATACATACCTTGATGCGCTGAAGGATCAGCGGACAGGCTTTGCCATGGTTTTCATCCTGAGCGGGCTGGTCAATGTCCTGATGTTGACCGGATCAGTTTACATGTTGCAGGTCTATGACCGCGTGCTTTCCAGTGGCTCGATGGTGACCTTGGCTGGCCTTTTTACAATCGTCGTTATTCTCTATCTCTTTTTGGGTCTGTTTGATTTTCTGCGGCAGCGGCTTTTGTCGCGTATCGCGATCCGCCTTGATGTAGCCCTTGGCAAGCCCAGCTATAAATCCTGGGTTCAGTCCGGCCTGCCCCCGCAGTCAGCCAGCCCGGAACCGCTACGGCAGCTCAGCATGTTACGACAGTTTTTATCCGGCCCGACAGCTGTCAGTCTGTTCGACCTGCCCTTTGTCCCGATATTTCTCGCGGCGCTTTTTCTGGTTCATCCGTGGCTTGGCATGATGGTGTTGGCGGGCGCGTGCGTGGCGGGGATCGCCGCAATTTTGGGGCGGGTTTTGACACGCAAATGGCAAGAACAGGCCGCCATCCAGAACAACACATTGCAGGAATTCTCCCGGCATAGCCGCCAAAGTGCCGAGGTGCTGACCGCGATGCACATGCATGACAACTTGGGGAACCATTGGAAAACCATGCACGAAACACGGCTGGCGTTGCATCAGAACGCGAGCAACCCATCCGAGGTGATATCCGCTTTCAGCAAGACATTCCGCCTTTTGCTCCAGTCGGCAATTCTGTCCGTTGGTGCGGTACTGGTCATGCAAAACCAGATTTCAGCGGGCATGATCATCGCGTCTTCTGTCCTGTCCAGCCGTGCGCTTGCGCCGATCGATCAGGTGATCGGTCAGTGGCGTGCCATCGGCACCGCTGTGGCTGCCAATAGAATTTTGCGCGATTTCTTCGCCCAGATCGGTGCCGATCCTCAGTTGGTGGAATTTCCCGAACCAACGGGTCGCATTGCGGTCAAATCCTTGTCCAAGTTTTCACCGCAACGCGGGACCCAGATGCGCAAAGCACTGCTGCAATCAATTTCATTCGACTTGGCCCCCGGCGATGGTCTGGGTGTCATCGGAAAATCTGCGGCGGGCAAGTCGATGTTGGCGCGGGTCTTGGTCGGGGCGTGGCAACCCGATCAAGGCGAGGTTCAGCTTGACGGGGCTTCCCTGACCAAATGGCAAGATGGTATTCTAGGCCGCGCCATCGGGTATCTGCCCCAACGCATTGATCTTTTGCCCGGCAGCATCAGTCAGAATATCGCGCGGTTCGACCCTGCTGCATCCGACGCGGACGTGATTGCAGCAGCACAGCTGGCGGGCGTCCATGACCTGATAAACGCTTTGCCAGATGGCTACGCCAGCCAGGTCGGTGGCGCGTCCGGTACGCCGTTGTCAGGGGGGCAGGTGCAACGCATTGGTTTGGCGCGTGCCGTGTTGTTTTGCCCCAAACTGTTGGTCCTCGACGAACCGAACGCCCATCTTGACGGTGACGGCGATGATGCACTGGATGCCGCCATTATGAAACTTCGCACGGCGGGGTCGACAGTTATCGTCATGGCCCATCGACCCAGTGCGATTTCGGCAATGAACAAGATCATGATCCTGGAAAACGGGCGCATGGTCCGGTTTGATACAAAAGAGGCCGTATTGGGTGGCGCGAACGTGGCCCCCATGGTCAGGACTACCGGACCGACCCCGATCAAGCCGAACGGCGCACGGCCGCCCCTCCATCCGCCACACGCGAGAGGAGGCGTCGGTACCCTTTGAGACATCTTTGCGCGGTCAAAAAAATCGCGCCAATTGATACATCCCCTCCAGGCGATACGGTCACAAGTTGCCAAGCTGCCCGGCCAATGCGACTGTCCGCCCACAAAACAGG
Organism: Roseobacter sp. GAI101; assembly: GCF_000156335.1. Lineage (GTDB taxonomy): Bacteria > Pseudomonadota > Alphaproteobacteria > Rhodobacterales > Rhodobacteraceae > Sulfitobacter. The sequence goes on along the minus strand of NZ_DS999215.1, from coordinate 128,407 downwards.
GAGGACGTCATGACCCAAGGGCTTGAACAAAATCAAATCGCTATTCTGGGCGCGGGCCTGATCGGGGCGTGTTGGGCTGCGTTATTTGCACATCATGGCGCGGTTGTCCGCGTTTGGGATCCAACGCCAGAGGCATTGGTGAAGCTTCCCGATCGGATGGCAGGTCCTCTGGCACAACTCCTTGATATCGCGCCAGATGCCGGTCCATTGGGCAACGTGACAGTCTCGGATGATCTGGAAACTGTCGTCGCGGGGGCCGATCTGGTGCAGGAAAATGCACCCGAAAATCTGGCTCTCAAACATGATCTGTATCGACAAGTCGAACCACTGATGCGCGCCGACGCGATTCTTGCCTCCTCAACCTCTGCCCTTACCTGGTCCGAATTGGCACCGGGCCTGGCGAACCCCGCCTGCATGATCACAGCGCATCCGTTCAACCCGCCGCATCTGGTGCCGCTGGTTGAAACCTACGGGCAAGACATGGACCGGCTTGACCGGGCAGAGGCGATTTACCGCGCTGCGGGCCGTGTCCCGGTGCGGATGAACAAGGACGCGACGGGTCACATTGCCAACCGCCTGTCCTCTGCACTTTGGCGCGAGGCGGTGCACATGGTGGCCGAAGGCATCGCCGATGTGGCCGCGGTCGACGCAGCCCTTGTAAACGGTCCCGGCCTGCGCTGGTCAGCGATCGGTGCACACATGGCCTATCATCTGGGCGGCGGCGAAGGGGGGATGGCGGGTTATCTGGCGCATCTTGGGCCAAGCCAGGAACGCCGGTGGGCGTCATTGGGGTCACCCAGCCTTACTGCCGAGGTGCGCGAGGCCCTTGTGGAAGGCGTCGCAGCAGAGGCGGCCGGCCGTGATATCCCAACCCTCGAACGGGAACGTGACGCCGCCTTGATCGCTGCGATCAAGGCGCGCCGCTGAACTTCATTGACCGGCGAAGGCGACCTTGCCGTCAGCTGACTTCGTGTTCGCTGACAGTTTCTGCAAACTTCTTGAAGAATTTTGCCGCCAGTTTCTTGGCTGTGCTCTGGATCAATCTGCTGCCCAACTGGGCAAGTTTGCCGCCGATGTCTGCAGAAGCGTTGTAGCGCAACAAGGTCCCTTCCGGATGCTCCTCAAGCTCTACTTCGGCCCCGCCTTTCGCAAAGCCCGCAGCGCCGCCGTTGCCTGTGCCAGTCAGCGAAAACCGCTCCGGTGGGGCGTCCGGGCTTAACGTGACGTCGCCGCTGAATCTGGCTTTCACCGGGCCGATCTTGAGCACGACCTTGGCTTCCAGCTCCGTATCGGAATGTTTGATCAACTCTTCGCAGCCGGGAATGCATTCCCTCAGGATTTCAGGGTCATTCAGCGCTGCATAGACGACGGCGCGGGGTGCATTGATGATGATCTCGTCTTTAAGTTCCATTGGTCATTCCTATTCTCAACAGCAAGGGTATTTGATCGTGGCCAAAAGCTCGGCCTGCGCTTTGGTCATCGGGGGAAAGATGCGATTGCGGAGGGTCCGCATGAGTGTCGTGATGCGGGTCATTGGTGTGAACCTTGTGTCGCGGTTGTCCGGTTTTCACCCTCGTGTGCGGCCCTGTGCGTCAGGTTCGCGCGCCGAAGTTGGGTGATTTCAGCCAGGATCGACATTGCGATTTCATCGGGGGTAATCGCGTTGATATCCAGACCGGCGGGGGCCTTCACCTGTGCGAGGGGGCGTTCAAGCTCAGGGTTTTCCGCAATCAGCTTGGCCGCGATGGTGTCGAACTTTTTGATGCTCCCGACAAAGCTCAGATAGCGACAATCGCCACTGACGGCGGCGCGCAATGCGTCTTTGTCCCCTTGGCCCTGGGTCGCAACCACGACATAATCACGGGTCTCAAAATCAAATCCCCGCAGGGCATCCGCGTCGGTTTCAACGTCTTCTGCAGCGTGGACCGACACCTTGAAATCGAAGCGTGCACCCAGTTCCGCGAGGGCTAACGCCACCAGCCCCGTGCCACATATCACCAGTTCGGGCAGCGGCAGGACCGGTTCAACAAACACGTCCATCGTTCCTTGTGACGGGCAGCCGTTGCGCGAGAAACGCACACCGTCGCGGATGTCTCCTGCGACCACGCCTTCGGTCTCCAGCAATTCCTGAGGCCGCAGCGAGATGAATTGAGGTTCGCCTGTCCTGATCGCCTCACGCGCGGCCTTGCCAACCGCGCCGCGCGCACAGCCGCCGCCGACCCACCCCATCAGGATTTTACCCTCAAGATCCAACAGCGCCTTGCCCCCGGGCTTTGCCGAGGTCGCATTTACTGTCCGCACCACGGTGGCCATGGCAAAGGGCACACCCTTGGCCTTGAGCGCTTTCATTTCGGCCTCGAGCCGGGAGTGTTCAGAGTGCGACAGCGTCATAACCGCGCCAGCGTGTGTTCGAGGGCCGCCAGATCGTTCAGCGTTGTCGCGGCGGCAAAGGCATCAAGATGTGGCAAGGCAGCAGCCATGCCCCTGGCAACAGGTTCGTAGCCTTTCCAGCCTTTCAGCGGGTTGAGCCAGATGATCTTGCAGTCGCGCCGCTTCAGCTTGGCCAAGGCGGTTCCCAGCACCTCGGGGCTTTCGCTGTCATAGCCATCCGAAAGGATGATCACGACGCTGCGACCATCCACGAAATGACGCGCATAGCTGTCGGCAAATTGCTGAAGATTTGCGCCGATTTTGGACCCGCCGCCAAAGCCATCAGCCAACAGTGTAATCCGGTTCAACGCCCGCAGCGGATCATCGTCGCGCAGGGCATTTGTAATCCGCACCAACCGGGTATGAAACAAATACGCGTCGCTGGCACTATCTGCGCGCATCAGGCCCGCAAGGAAGGCAAGGAACGGTCGCGCATAGTCCATCATCGACCCGGAGACATCGCACAGAGTGACAATTTTCAAAGGCCGGTCGGGGCGCGTCCGTCTGGCAAGGCGCAAGGGTTCGCCCCCCGACGCGAGGCTTTGGCGCATGGTCCGGCGCAGGTCAATTGACGCGCCCCTTTTCGCGGCCTTGCGTCTGCGTGATCTGCGGTCTTTCAGCGCCTTTCCCAGCCGGATCGCGACCAGTTCCGCCGCGCGGATATCTTCTGCGGATACCAGTTCGCGCAGGTCTTTCTTCATCAGATTGGTGACTTTGGACGCGACCAGTTTGCCTGTCCCTTCTGAATGGCTTTCACTGCCTTCCGCCCCGTCCTCCGGCGCGTGGACAGCTCCTGTGTCCTGCGTGGCTTGAGTAGTATCCGTACGCGAACTTTTGGTGTTTTCGATCGGTTTGACGTGGTCCGTCGGCACGACCTTTTGACATACCCGCCCCTCGGCCATCCAGAAGGCATCAAACAGCAGATCAAATTGCGCAATGTCTTCAACAGACCCCGCGCAGACGGATTTGAGCGCCAGTCGCGCGTCGGATGGCACGATAGGGTTCACGCAGGACAGCGCCTGCAAGGCGGTTTCGGTTTCGGCCACACCAAGACGGAAGCCATGTTCACGCAGATGCGCCATGAAGCCCGATACCCGTGCTGCCGGACCGGGGTCGGCTGCTGCAAAACGCGTCACCTTGCTCATGCTGCTTTCCCTGCGATGCGCGCCGCGACTTCGATCGGGACGGCGGCCCGGTCTGACTGCGTTTTCAGCAGGGTCGCAAGGCACGCCAGAAGAACATCCGGATCAGCGGTAAGATCCTTGATCCCCAACCCGGCAAGGGCGGCTGCAAAATCAAGCATCTCGGCGACGCCCGGTACCTTCTCCAGCTCTTCTTCGCGCAGTTTCTGGACAAACCCGACAATTTGCCGGGCCAGATGCGCTTCTGTGGTCGGGGATCGGGACGCCAGAATTGCCAGCTCTGTCTGGCGATCAGGGTAATCGACATGCGCATAGATGCAGCGCCTGCGCAGCGCGTCTGACAGGTCGCGTGTGCCATTGGCCGTAAGGATTACCAAGGGGCGCGTCTTTGCGGTGATTGTGCCCAGTTCGGGAATGGTGATCTGGAATTCCGACAGAACCTCAAGCAGATAGGCCTCGAATTCCTCGTCCCCGCGATCGATTTCGTCGATCAGCAGAACGGGGGGCGTCTCTTGGCGGATGGCTTTCAGCAGCGGGCGCTCAAGCAGGTAGTCTTCGGAGAATATCCGGGCTTCGACAGCTGCACCCGTTTCACCTGCTTCGGAGGCCGCGCGGATCGACAGCAGTTGCCGCTGGTAATTCCATTCGTAAATGGCTTGCGACGCATCCAGACCTTCGTAGCATTGCAGCCGGATCAACTGCGTCTCTTTCACGGTCGCAAGGGCGCGCGCGATTTCGGTTTTTCCCACGCCGGCCGCGCCCTCCAAAAGAAGGGGCCGGCCAAGGGTGATCGCGATGTGCAATGCAGTCGCCAGATCATCGGATGCGATATATCCGGTGCCAGCCAGCGCTGCCTGAAGGGTTTTCCAAGATGTCATGGTAATGTGCGGGGCATGCAGGAATGCCCCGCCCTTTCTTCAGTCGTGCATGCCAAGATCGTTTGCCGTCTTCCAGATACGCCAATGATCATGGGGCATATTTGTGTGACGGTTGCCAAACGGACGGAACGCTTCCTGCACCGCGTTCGAGAAACACGGCACGCCCCCCACATGCGGGCTTTCACCGACGCCCTTGGCCCCGATCGGATGATGCGGTGACGGGGTGACGGTAAAATCGGTCTCGTAATTCGGCACCTCCCATGCGGTCGGCAGGAAAAAGTCCATCAGCGTGCCGGTCTTGCAATTCCCCATGTCGTCATAGGCAATCTCCTGGCCCAACGCGACAGCTAGGGCTTCGGTCAGTCCACCGTGAACCTGACCTTCGATCACCATCGGGTTGATCCGCGTGCCGCAATCGTCCAGTGCGCAAAAGCGGTTGATGGTCGGCACACCGGTGTCCACGTCGATATCCATGACGCAGACATAGGCCCCAAAGGGATAGGTCATGTTGGGCGGATCGTAATAGCTGACCGCTTCAAGCCCCGGCTCGAGGCCGGGAATGGCCTGATTATAGGCAGCATAGGCAATTTCGCTCATGGTCTTGAAACGCTCGGGCGCGCCTTTGACCACGAAACGGTCCACGTCGAATTCGACATCGTCATCGTGCACTTCCAGAAGATAGGCCGCGATCATTTGCGCCTTGGCACGGATCTTGCGCCCCACCATCGCCGCAGCGGCGCCCGCCACCGGCGTAGACCGCGACCCGTAGGTGCCCAGCCCGTAAGGGGCCGTATCTGTATCGCCTTCCTCGATGGTGATGCTGTCGGCTGAAATGCCGATCTCGGAGGCGAGGATTTGCGCGAATGTTGTCGCATGCCCCTGACCTTGGCTGATCGTCCCCAGCCGTGCCACCGCAGACCCCGTGGGGTGTATGCGGATTTCACAACTGTCGAACATGCCCATGCCAAGGATATCGCAGTTCTTGACCGGTCCGGCCCCCACGATCTCGGTGAAAAAGCTAAGGCCGATCCCCATGATGCTGCGGGTTTCGCCTGCCTTGAACGCGGCGACCCGTTCGGCTTGCTCCTTGCGCAACCCTTCGTAATCGACCGCCTTCAGCGCCTTGTCCCAAGCGGTGTGATAGTCGCCGCTGTCGTACTCCCAGCCAAGCGCCGAGTTGTAGGGAAATTGCTCTTTCTTGATAAAGTTGATCCGCCGCAGTTCTGCCGCATCCATGTTCATCTCGATCGCCAGAACCTCGATCATCCGTTCGATAAAGTACACCGCCTCGGTCACGCGGAACGAACAGCGATAGGACACGCCACCGGGCGCCTTGTTGGTATAGACCCCGTCAACGCCCAGATAGGCGATCGGGATGTCATAGGAACCGGTACAGATGTTCATGAAGCCCGCGGGAAATTTCGTCGGGTCCGCGCAGGCGTCAAAGGCACCGTGATCGGCGGTCACATGGCAATGCAGCCCGGTGATCTTGCCTTCTTTGGTGGCCGAGATTTTACCCTTCATCCAGTAGTCCCGCGCAAAGGCGGTGGACATCAGGTTTTCCATCCGGTCCTCGACCCATTTCACGGGCACGCCGGTGACGATGGACGCAACGATTGAACAGACATAGCCGGGGTAGACGCCAACCTTGTTGCCGAAACCGCCCCCGATATCGGGGGACACCACGCGGATGTTATGTTCTTCGATCCCTGACAGCAGCGACGCAACAGTCCGCACCACATGCGGTGCCTGGAATGTGCCCCAAAGCGTCAGCTTGCCGTTGACCTTGTCCATGCTTGCCACAGCCCCGCAAGGTTCAAGCGGGCAGGGGTGGGTGCGGTGATAATACATGGATTCTTCGGCCACGATATCAGCGTCATCTATGACGGCGTTCGTGCCGTCCTCGTCGCCCACTTCCCAGGTAAAGATATGGTTGTGATGCTTGCGAGGGCCGTGCGCACCGGGTGCCTTGGGGTCCAGATCCTCGCGCAATACAACGTCTGACTGCATCGATTTGAACGGGTCCACGATGACCGGCAGTTCTTCGTAATCCACCTCGACCAGTTCAACCGCATCAGAGGCGATATAGCGGTCCTTGGCGACGACAAAGGCGACTTCCTGACCTTGAAACAGAACCTTGCCGTCAGCCAGTACCATCTGCTTGTCGCCCGCCAGCGTCGGCATCCAGTGCAGCCCAAGCGGTTCAAGATCTTTGGCGGTCAGGACCGCGATAACGCCGTCCAAGGCCATCGCGGCATCGGTGTTGATCGACTTGATGCGGGCATGGGCGTAGGGCGAGCGGACGAAATCGCCGGTCAACATGCCGGGCAGGTTGATATCGTCGACGTAGTTGCCTTTGCCTTGGGTGAAACGTGCGTCTTCGACCCGTTTGCGTGAACAGCCCAGCCCCTTGAGGTTCGTTACGCGTTCCTCGCGTGTGACTTCGTCCTTCATTGTGCCGCCTCCTTGGCTGCATTCAGTTCAGCAGCAGCCGACAAAATGGATTTCACGATATTCTGGTAGCCGGTGCAGCGGCAGATGTTGCCCGCGATCCCAAACCGGACCTCTTCTTCGGTAGGGTTCGGATTTGCCTGCAGCAACCGGTGGGCGCGCGTGATCATGCCCGGCGTGCAATAGCCGCACTGCAAGCCATGATGTTCTTTGAAACTCTCCTGCAAGACATGCAGGCTATCCGGGCTGCCAAGCCCTTCGATCGTCGTGATCTCGGCACCTTGCGCTTGCGCTGCGAACATGGTGCAGGATTTCACGGACTTCCCGTCAATCTCGACGGTGCAGGCCCCGCAATGGGACGTCTCGCAGCCGACATGCGGGCCTGTCATGCCCATTTTTTCACGCAGGACATAGATCAGCAGTTCGCGCGGTTCGGCCAGGACTTCTTTCTTCTCGCCGTTCACCGTCATCGTAATCATTTGTTTTGTCATGATGTTCTCTCTTATGCCCCTGACCAAGCGCGCGTGATCGCGCGTGAAATGATGATCCCGGCGACATGCATCTTGAATGCCACGGGTCCACGATTGTCTTCGGTCGGGTCGATATCTTCGAGCGCGGCTGCAACGGCGGCTTTCACGGCGTCTGCGTCACAGGATGTGCCGACCAATGCGGCGGCGGCAGCTTCTGACAGGACCGGGATATCGCTCAGGTTCGTCATCGCGATGGCCGCGGTTGCAACCTTGTCGCCATCCTTGGTGATCAGCGCGGCACAGGCGGCGGTGGCATAGTCCCCGATCTTGCGCTTTTGCTTTTCGTAGGCATAGCCTGCGCCGGTGGCGGAAAACGTGATCTGCGTCAGAATTTCCTCGTCGTCCCGTTCGGTCATGTAGGCGGATTCATAGAAATCGCGCGCTGCGACAGACCGCGTTCCGTCCGCACCGACAAGGGTAAAGCGTGCATCAAGACATTGCATCAAACCGGGCATGTCATTTCCGGGGTCTCCATTCGCCACGTTGCCGCCGATTGTGCCCATGTAACGGACCTGCGGATCTGCGATCTGAAGCGCCGCTTCTCGGATGATCGGGCAGGCCGCAAACAGCGCCTCGTCGGCGATCAGTTCGTGCTGCGTTGTCATCGCGCCAAGGGTTACCGTGTCGCCGTCAATCGTGATCCCCTTGAGGTCTGCGATATCCTGCAAGTCGATCAGATGCGGGACATCGGCCATGCGCAACTTCATCATCGGGATCAGGCTGTGCCCCCCTGCAAGCACGCGCGCCTCGTCTCCATGTTCGGCCAACACGGATAACGCGCCTGCGATATCCGAGGGTCGATGGTATTCAAATGCTGCTGGTATCATACGTTGTCCTCCCTGACGCCGGTACTTGGCGGTATTGAAAAGGACAGGTCGCAAATGGTGCTATGACTAAGGTTTCAGGCGCGATGCCCGGTGCACGAAATGCGAATTATGCGCACGAGGTGCGTATGCATCCGCAGCAATCTGCTGGTCCTGTTTCGCGGGTTCGTCAGACGCCGAGGCGTTCACGCACCTGTTTCAGGTAGGACCGGCTGACGGTGACGTGATCAAGATGCGGTGCCTGCTCAAAGAAGCACACCCCGTTGTCTTTCTTGCGCTGAAAGCTGGTGACGTGGTTGGTGTTGACCAGATAACTGCGGTGGACTTTCACAAACCGGGTGTCGGCAAGCTTGGCTTCCATCGTGGAAATGGACCAGGGGCAGAACAACCGACCCGACGGGTGATAAAGATAGGTATACCGCCCCTCGGCCTGAACCGCGGCGACATCTTCACTTTGCACGAAATGGGCCTGCCCGTCGCTTTCATAGGGTATTCTGATGATCTGCGGCTGGGACAGGGCAGGGGCGCTGGCACCAGGGTCTTCTGCAACAGGTTGGCGCATCCGGGTATCATCCTGCGGTTTGCCCAACCCGGCTGCAAAGGTCACCCCGACAAGCAGAAAGGCCCCGGAAATCACGAAGGACGACAGGGTTACGCCGAAGGCCAGCACTTCGTTGCTCATCCACAAGCCGGTTGACTGGGCACCGTCGATCTTGACGAAATGCGTACTTGCCATCGCGATGAAGTGAACGGCGACGACGCTGATCCCGAACACCAACGTGCCGGTCAGGATATTGCGGCTTTCGCGGTGGCCGTAGCTGATCCAGAACGACACAACGCAAAGCAGGACAGACGCGACAATCGCTACACCGACGCCAAAGGCCGAATAATAGACGGGCTTTACCTCCTGAATGCCCGACATGCCGATATAGTGCATCGCCAGAATACCGGCCCCCACACAGATACCGGCCAAGGTGATCCGCACCCCGGTCCGTGCGCCGAAATGCACCAGAAGCAGCGCGATGCCGGTCAGCAGGATGGCCACCAATGCCGAGATCATCGTGACCAACGCGTCGTAGTGGAATGCGACAGGCAAGGTCATTCCAAGCATGGCGACGAAATGCATCGACCAGATGCCGCTTCCCAATGCGATGGCGGACATGGACACGACCAGCTTGCGGCGCGCCACCCCCATCGCCGATGCGCCTTGCGTCAGGGACAGGCCCGTGAATCCCGACATCACCGCGATCGCCAGCGCTGCGACAATGAGGTAGATATTGTGACCGTGTTCCAACATGCCCCTTTTTAGCGCGGCGGCAGACGTTTGCAATTATATCATACGTCAGATGACCAGACCTGCGCCACGCGACCAGATCATCCTATCATTGATGATCGGGCAAATTTGCGCCGCCCCTCTTGATACATCTCAATCCGGTGATCCCCATGGGACGCATAGTTAACGGCGACACCCATTGCGCACACGCCGGAGACCGGAATGGCCGACCTTGAGACAAAACCGAAAGAGCACAAGACGACCTACATCAACATTCCCGAAGCTGTCGGCGTGTTTGACACGTTCGAAGCCCAGCAGGCCGCATTCTATGATCTGCGCGCAGTCGGGTTTCACCATTCGGACATCAGTCTTTTGGGAAGCCAGGAAGCGTTGCAGGAAAAGCTTGGGCGGGCGTATTGGCGCGCCACCGAGCTTGAGGATGACCCGAAGGCCCCACGTGCGAATTTTGTCTCGGAGGAGGCCATCGGAGAGCTTGAAGGGGCCATTGCCGGCGGTTTCTTTTTCGTGGGGTCCGCGATTGCCATGACGGCGCTGCTGACGCCAGCAAGCACCCTGGCCGCGTCGATCGCCGCCATCGCCATCGGAGGAAGCCCCGCCGCCGTCATCGGGACCCTGCTTGCCAGACGGGCCGGGCAGCATCACAGGGAATATTACGAAAACCAGATCCGGCACGGCGGCATTCTGATGTGGGTCCGCACCCGTGACAAGGAACGGGAAGACCTTGCGGTCAAGATCATGAAAGCACACTCGGGACACGACGTACATGTCCACGCCTGGAGCGAATGATGCGTGGCACCGTCGAAGCTTGGGCCGAAAGGACTTCGCGAAAGGGAACGCAGGCACGGCGTTTTCAGGCCGCGATGACAGCCCAAATCTGACCATCATAGCACAGACTGGCAATCAACCACTTCAAGAGAGAGCAAGGGCACACCAAATGGACCGCCAATATCCCGCAACCCCGCACAGACCCGTCGTTGTCGCCATCCAGCACTGGCGACGGCGATTGTCGGGAACCGGCGTCTTGATGATCGTGCTTGGCATCCTTGCCATCATCATGCCGGTCGTCAGTTCCTATGCGGTGGATTTTCTGATCGGGGCTGTGCTGACGTTCGGCGGCCTTCTTGCCGTGCTCATGGCATTGTCCTTTCAGGGAACGCGGGTCTTTGTCTGGATGCTGGTGGCGGGGATGTTCCCGCTGTGCGCCGGACTGTATCTTTTGTTTTTTCCGTCAGCAGGGCTGGTGACGCTGACGTTCCTGATTGCGGCGATCCTGTTGCTGACCGGTCTTTCCCAAAGCGCGTTCGCTTTCGACATGCGCGGGACTAAGGGGGCGGGCTGGGTTTTGGTGTCGGGTCTGATCAGCGTCGGGTTGGCCGCTTTGATCTTTGCGATTCTACCCGAGGCATCGACTGTCTTGCTGGGTATTCTATTGGGAATTGACCTGTTATCTTCCGGCATAGCCCTTGTCCTGCTGGCCGCTGTCATGCCGCGCTGAAAGGCGATGTTTTCACCCTGGACGCAGCCCGGCGGACCCGTGGCCAAATTGATACCTATTGCTAGATATCCTTCGGTATTCCTTTACTTTTTTGCACCAAAGCAGTCTTCTTTAAAGATCGGGAGACCCAGATGACGTGGACGTCTTACATTAGAACTGCAATACGAGCCTTTTTGGCAGGAACCTGAGACGACATGGCGCGAAAAACAACAAAAGCAACGGCAAAGCGCAAGCCCAAGCCAACCCAGTCAGCGGGTGCCAAGGCCAAGGTAGCGGCAAAGGGTGCCATCCCTGTCGTCGGGCTGGGTGCCTCTGCCGGGGGCCTTCTGGCCTATAGTGATTTTCTGGACGCGACACCGTCTGACACAGGAACGGCCTTTGTCATGGTTCACCATGTGGACCCGGATCACAAAAGCCTGATGGCAGATATTCTGGCCACACATACGGATATGCCAGTGGTGCTGGCCGAGGATAATAGCGTCGTGCAGGCGGATCATGTGTATGTGATCCCCCCAAACTACTATCTGGAAATCAGGGACGGTGTCCTGCACCTTTCCAAGCCGACGGACCGGCGCGGGACGCGCCTGCCGATTGACATGTTTCTGCGGTCATTGGCCAAGGATCTGGGTCAGAACGCAATCGCTGTGATCATGTCGGGAACCGGCAGTGACGGGTCTGCCGCCATCCGCGAGATCAAGGAAAAAAACGGCATCGTCTTGGTACAAGACCCCATTGAAGCACAGCATGACGGTATGCCGCGCAGCGCGATTGCGACCGGGGCGGCGGATCATGTTGTCGAAGTTGCCAAGATGCCCGACATTATTGCGGATTACGTCCGCCATCCCTTCGTCAAGAATAGTAAAGTGAAAAAGGTTCTTGGCGAAAATGCGAAGGACTCTCTCGAACAGATCATCGAAGTCTTGAAAGCCCATTCGCCAATCGACTTCAACCTTTACAAAGATGGCACGTTGCTGCGCCGGATCGAACGGCGGATGGCGTTGCGCCACATGGAGAATTCGGGCGATTACCTCGCGCTCCTGAAGGACTCGGACGAAGAGGCGCAGAACCTCTGCACAGATCTTCTGATCAGCGTCACGTCGTTTTTCCGGGATGCGGAAGCTTTCGAATTTCTTGAAAAGAACGTGATCGACGGACTGGTCAAATCCCACGATGCGGGACATCCCGTCCGGATCTGGGTACCGGGATGTGCCACTGGCGAAGAAGCCTATTCGCTGGCGATGGTCATCATCGAAAAGATATCGACCCTGCGCAAGAACGTGAAATTGCAGGTCTTCGCCTCGGACGTCGATGAACGCGCCTTGGCGATCGCGCGCAATGGCGTCTACCCTGAATCGATCGCCGAAGATGTCTCTGAAAGCAGGCTGAAACGCTTTTTTCTTGCTGAAGATCACAGCTACCGCGTGACACCGGAACTGCGTGACGCGGTGGTCTTTGCCAATCAGAACGTCCTGTCGGATGCGCCTTTCTCGAAGATCGACATGATCTCGTGCCGCAATTTAATGATTTACCTGACGCCTGATGCGCAGGAACGGGTCATGCAGCTGTTCCACTTTGCGCTCAATGAAAGCGGCATTTTGTTTTTGGGAATGTCCGAGACGACAGGCAATTACGAAGCCCTGTTTGAGCCGGTGTCGAAAAAATACCGCCTTTACAAGCGTGTGCCGCACACGCGCAGCCGTGCGTTCGATTTTCCGATCGTGCAACGCCCCTTTGCAAACCCGGCGACCATCCCGACGCGGGGCCATTTTCCGGCCACCAGCAACAAACTGGCTGAGCTTAGCCAAAGCCTGCTTGTCGAACACTATGCCCCTGCCGCTGTTCTGATCAACACCCAGTCAGAGGCGCTTTACCTCGAAGGGCCCACCGATGATTACCTCAGGGTGCCTTCGGGCGAAACAAGCCGTGACCTTTTGGCCATGGCACGTCAGGGACTGCGCGCACGCCTGAGCAGCGCCATACGCAAGGCGCGGGCAGAAGATGCCGATGCCGTGGAACGCGCCACGATCACGCGTGGCAACAAAAGGGTAGGGGTCACGATCCATGTGCACCCTGTTGCGTATGGCGAAGCCAAGCTGTTTCTGGTCACTTTCGCGGACCAGCCCGCCAAGGAAGCTGTGCTGGCATCGGAAGAACCCAACGCAGAGGTCAACCGCCAGCTTGAACAGGAGCTTGAGACCACACGCGCCGATCTGCGCACGACGATACGTGACTATGAACGGTCAACCGAAGAGTTGAAGGCCGTCAACGAAGAAGCCATGTCGATGAACGAGGAGTTCCAATCGACGAACGAAGAGCTTGAGACATCCAAGGAAGAGCTTCAATCGCTCAACGAAGAGCTGACGACGCTTAACACGCAGCTGCAGCAGAAGATCGACGACGAACGCCGCATGTCCGACGACCTGAACAACCTGCTGTCAAGTTCGGGGATCGCTACGCTGTTTCTGGATACGGATTTCAAGATCATGCGGTTTACGCCGGCCGTGCGCGATCTGTTCAACCTGATCACCAAGGACATCGGGCGCCCGTTCAGCGACATCACCGGCAAGGTCAAGGATCCGGAACTTCTCAAGGATGCCGAAAAGGTCCTTGACACGCTGGTCACCTCCGAGTGCGAGGTCGAAAGCAACGACGGACGCTGGTTCGTCCGCCGCATCCTTCCCTACCGCACGCAAAGCGGCAAGATCGACGGGGTCGCGGTGACCTTCTCCGAAGTGTCCGACCTCAAGGTGCTGCAACGTGAAACCGCCGCCGCCCGCGAGTTTGCAGAAAGCATCATCAGCACCGTGCGTGAACCGATGCTTGTGCTTGACGGCAATTTCAAGATCCTATCGGCGAGCCTGTCCTTCAATCGCATGTTCGCAACCGAAGGGGCCGACATCATCGGAAAGGATCTGTTCGCGATCCAGAACAAGCAATGGCTTGTCCCGCGGCTGCGCGAATTGCTGGAAACCGTCCTGCCCGAGAAGGTCACGGTCGAGGCCTTTGATATAAGCCTGGATGCCGGCGAGTTGGGACATCGCGAAATGCTTTTGAATGCCCGCAGGATCGAAGGGCGGCCAAAAGACGAAGAATCCATCCTGCTGGCAGTCGAGGATGTGACCGAACAAAAGAAGGCGCAGCGTGCCATTCTGGACCGCGAAGCCCGGCTGAGCGCCATTCTCGAGGCGGCACCGGAAGCGATCGTGACGATAGACGAAGAGGGCATCATCGGCAGTTTCAGCCCCGGGGCTGAGACCATATTCGGGTTCAGCGCCGACGAGGTGATCGGCAAGAACGTCAACATATTGATGTCCGAACCGGACCGCAGCAAGCATGACAGCTATCTTGAGCACTACCTCAAGACGGGAGAGAAAAAGATCATCGGTGTCGGTCGCGAAATGTTCGGCGGACGCAAGGACGGGTCCCGTGTCCCGATCCGGCTGACGGTGTCAGAATTGAAGCTGGACGGTGTGCGGCACTTTCTGGGCATCATGCAGGACCTGACCACCGAGAAGGAGCGGCAGGCCGAATTGCACCGCGCCCAGAAGATGGAGGCCGTCGGCCAACTGACGGGCGGTTTGGCGCATGACTTCAACAATCTTCTGACGGTGGTTATCGGCAATCTTGAGCTTCTCGAGATGCGCACCGACGAAAAGAAGTTGCATGGGCTGATCAAGGAAGCGCTGGAGGCGTCCAACCTGGGTGCCGCACTGACCAGCCAGCTGTTGTCCTTCGCGAAAAGGCAGTCCCTTGCGCCGGAAAATGTCGCGTTGAATAAATTGGTCAAAACGATGCTTCCGATCCTGACACGGACGCTGAACGAACAGATTGCCATTGAAACGCGGCTTGCTGACGATCTGGCCGCGACAGTGGCAGATCCCGGACAGATCGAAAGCGTCATCCTGAACTTGGCGATAAATGCGCGCGACGCGATGCCCGATGGCGGGACGCTTATCATCGAAACCAGCAATGTGACGCTGGATGCTGCCTATGCCGCGACGCAGGTCGACGTCACGCCCGGCGATTACGTATGCCTGTCCGTGACGGATACGGGCGTCGGCATGACACCGGAAACCCAATCGCGGGTGTTCGAACCGTTTTTCACCACCAAGGGGCCCGGTGCCGGGTCCGGTCTGGGGCTAAGCATGGTGTACGGCTTTGCCAAGCAGTCAGGCGGGCACGTCGCGATCCACAGCAAGATCGGAGAGGGCGCGACCATAAAGCTGTTCCTGCCCGTCGCCGAGGGGCGCGCGGCCACTGTCGAGGCTCAACCTTTGGAGCAAGGTTCGGAAACCGGGACAGAAACGATTCTGGTGGTTGAGGATGATGAAAAGGTGCGGCGCCTGACAGTGACCCGCCTTGAGGAATTGCAGTACAAAGTTGTTGCCGCGCAAGACGGCCCTGCAGCGATGGAGATATTGAAGAAGCGCGACGATATAGACCTGGTCTTGTCTGACGTCCTGATGCCGGGCGGGATGACGGGTTTCGATGTCGCCAAGAAAGCACTGGCTTTGCGTCCAGGGGTCAAGATCCTGTTGGCGACGGGCTATGCAAAAGGGGTCGAGCCAAACAGGAACACCAACGACTCCGGCTACCGCGTTCTTCGGAAGCCCTACGGCTTGCGGGAATTGGCACGAAAGTTGCGCGAGATACTGGACTGACAGGCCTTTCCAAGATTTCGTCAGATGCACGCTGATTGTCGCCCGCGCGGCGCAATCCGCGTGTTTCAGCCGATAAGGACCGGCCCGACAAGCATGGCGATGCAGGTGACAAGGCCGATCACGGGTACAATAGCCGGCACGATGAATATCCCGTCAGGTGCCGGATCGCCGCGCCATTTGATCCGCAAGAGCGACAGGTTGATCAGGATAAAGACCACAAGCACGACCTGCGATGTGCGTTCAGCCAGAATGCCGATGGGGAAGAACACCGCAAAGACCAGGGTGCAGCCGGTCACCAGCGCGGTCGCCAGCAAGGGCGTGCGTGTGCGGGCATTCAGCTGGGCCAGCCCCTTGGGCAGACGGCCTACCTTGGCCATGCCATAGATGATGCGTGCCGATAAGATGGCCTGAATGATGACCCCGTTCAGCGTCGCCGCAATCGCGACAAGCGTAATCGCGATCGGCGACATCCCGGTAAGGCTTTCGAACAGCAGGCTGATAGGCGCGGCCGAACGGCCCAAGTCTTCGAGAGGCAGAAGCAACACGGCAATGGCCGCCACCGAAAAGTAAAGCAGCGTTGTGATCATCAAGGTGATGAAGATGCCCAACGGCATGTTGCGGGCGGGATTTTCGGTTTCTTCGACGATGTTGACCATACCATCGAACCCGATGAAGGCAAAGAAGGCGAGCAGGCTGGCCATGCCGATTGAAGCCAGCGCGGGCGTGTCCGACGGGTCGGGTAAAACGGACGGCAGGGCAAGGATGATCTCCGGTTGGTGCCATATGCCAGCGATCACGACGACGACCAGTCCCAGCACTTCGACGATGGTCAGGACTGCGGCAAATTTTACCGATTCAACGACACCCCACGCGGCGACCAGCCCGGAAAACAGAACAGTCAGCGTGATGATCAACCAAAGGGGCAGCGGCACAAGCAACGCGACATAGCCCGCACAGCCAACCGCAATCGCCGATGCGGAAATGGTCCCGGCGACAAGCAACAAGGCCCCTGTCAGCACTGTCAGGGACGGCAACCTGAAGGCCGCTTCGACATAGGCGGCTTCGCCTGCGCTTTGGGGGAAACGGCCTGAAAGTTCGCTAAAACTGCTGGCGCTGAACAGCATGACGAAAGCGGCGACAAGAAAGGACACCGGCGCATGGATCCCGGCCTGCACTGCCGTCGCGCCGACAAGCACATAGATGCCCGCCCCGATCGTGACCCCCAATCCGTAAAACACCAAAAGCGGCAGCGTAATGGCGCGCCGCAGTGTGGTGGGGGGCGTGGTCTGCGATGGCGGGCCTGGGTCGGGGTCAGCCGTCATCATCGCGCTCTGGTTTGGCAGGGGCGGGGGGAATATGCGTGTTGTGCTCAAGCAGAGAAGGGTTGTTTGACGCACTAAACACGACCACCGGACATCGCGCCGCTTCAAGAAGACGCAACAGATCGGTCTGATCCCGAATAGGACCCCGCGCAAAGTCCATCAGCACGGCCTGTGCATTCTGACGCCCAAGAGCGGCGAGGGCGTCATCTAGGGTCTTGAATTGAAAGGCTGTTGAAGGCGGCGCGTCGAGACCATCATCACCGTTCTCCCGAACTGAAAATACAAATCGCTGCGCCGACAGTTGGTGTGAAAGGCGACTGGATGCTTCTTCCATTTCGGCACTTGGGGTGCCGGAGTTTTGCAAGAGAATGATCTTGCCCGGAATCTTGTGAATTTGGCGATACCCCAGCACAAGAACATCCCATCCTGCTGCGGCGCGCAGCGCGGTCCTGACAAGTTCCCCCTTGTCTTGCATGAAGGCCCATTGCGCTCCGCTCGGACCGGCTGCCCGCGCCAGAATACGTCGGAACGCACGTGCATCGGCCCTCAAGAGAGTGTGCAGTTGCGCATGGCTTGGGGCCAATGCCGTCTTGCCGCTAAGCAGAACGATGCGTTGGTCTGGGATCTGACATGTCGCGAAAATGTCGACCTCTTCGACGAGGATGCCGCCAAGGCCAGCAAAGAAGGTGCTTGGCAAATGTTCGATGATCCGCAACCCTGCTGCGGCATCTGCATATGACCCTGCACCCACGAGAATCCGCAGGCCGGGACGGCGCACCGTGTTCATCGGCCCGCCCCCAAGTCTGTGCCGATGTCGGCATCCATATCCGGCCCCGCATCTGCGCCGCCATCGTCTTTGGCACCGAACTGGCGGCGGGTTTCCGCAAAGGCATGTAATTGTGCTTCGACTTTGCCGTTGATGCTGTCTTCCGGAAACTTCCCGCGACGGCCACGTTTGCCCGC
The DNA here is from genome assembly GCF_000156335.1 of Roseobacter sp. GAI101. Lineage (GTDB taxonomy): Bacteria > Pseudomonadota > Alphaproteobacteria > Rhodobacterales > Rhodobacteraceae > Sulfitobacter. Next base: position 110,417 of record NZ_DS999215.1, on the reverse strand, counting down.
AGGCGTCCCTGTCAAAATTTCTATCCCCTGATCAATCGTTTTGACGGGTATGACACGGAAATCCTCTGATTTGGCTGCCTCGACGACGTCGCGGCGCAGCATGAGATGATCGACATTCGACGCCGGGATAAGAACGCCCTGATCGCCGGTCAGGCCTTGCGCCATGCAGATGTCGAAAAACCCCTCGATCTTTTCATTGACGCCGCCGATGGCTTGCACATCACCGTTCTGGTTCACCGACCCCGTCACGGCAAAGCCCTGGCGGATCGACACGCCGGACAATGCCGAAAGCAGGGCATAAAGTTCGGCTGACGACGCGCTATCCCCGTCTATGCCGCCATAGCTTTGTTCGAACACCAGACTTGCATGCAACGACATCGGGACATCCAGCGCATAATGCGAGGCGAGATAGCTGCCCAGAATAAGCACGCCCTTGGAGTGCAGCGGACCGCCGAGTTCGACCTCGCGTTCGATATCGACCAGCCTGCCGCTGCCCATGCGCACGCGGGCCGTGATGCGCGATGGCCGCCCAAAGGGGTTCTTGCCGATCCCGACAACGGACAGGCCGTTTATCTGGCCGACCGACTGTCCTTTCACGTCGATCAGGATGGTTTTGCGCGTCACGGCCTCTTGCATCCGTTCCTTGATGCGCGATCCCCGCAGCACGGATTGCTTGATCGCATGGTCGATATCATCGTCGGAAATCAGATCTTGCTTGTGGCCCGTGGCGTAAAAATCAGCCTCTCGCATGACATCCGTCAACTTGGAAAGCTCAAGCGTCAGTTTCGTGCTGTCGCCGGCAAGCCGGACAGCGTGATCCAGCAAGGCGGCAACGGCGGCGGCTGTCAGCGGCTTGAGGTTTTCCCTGCTCGCATATCCGGCCACAATCCGTGCCAGTGCGCGGGTGTTTTTGGCCGTGCGCGGCAGATCATCTTCGAAATCAGCCTCAAGCTTGAACAACTTGCCGAATTCCGGATCGAGATGCAGCAGCAACATGTGAAGCCGCCTGCCACCGACCAGAATGATCCGGATATCCAGCGGGATGGGGTCGGGTTCAAGCGTCACCGTTGACGACAGGCTCAGGCGTTCGGCTAGCGAGGTGATGGAGATGGACTGGCTTTGCAGACATCGCTTGAGCGTATCCCACGCGTAGGGTTCGGACAGGATGCGGTTGGCATCCAGTACCAGATAGCCGCCATTCGCGCGGTGCAGCGCACCGGGTTTGATCAGCGTGAAATTGGTCGACAGGGTACCCATCTCGGAGACGTATTCGATCCGGCCTGTCAGATGACCAAGTGATGGCATTTCCTCGGTCACAATCGGTGCGGCGGGCGGGGCTTCGTCGTGCGAGACCATGATATTAACTGCGTATCGGTCAAAACGCGGGTCCTGATGGTACTTATGGATGACTTCGGGGAACGGCCCCCCATTGGGTCTGGTCACCGACATCAGGAACAGTTCGGCGTTGGAAATCATGTCCACACGCACATTTTCCAGATAGGCCAAGACGTTGTCGGCCTGCGCGAACTGGGTTTCGACCTCTTTCATCCGGATCGAAACGATCTGCTCGGCCATCGCGGCATGCAACTCTTCGATCCGGTGCCGGTGTTCCTTTTCCAGTTGCGGGCCATGCTTGAGGATATCTGCCAGTTGCTTTTGCAATTCCTCGATCTTAGTGTCGATTGCCTTGCGTTGCTCTGTGGGCAACGCCTCGTACACCTCCGGCTTGATGGGTTTACCGTCCACAATCGCCGACAACATGAACCCCATCGGGGTCCGCAACAATGCAACGTTCTGCGCGTGTGCGCGTTCAGAGAATTCTGCGATGGGTTCTTCGTGCTTTTGGCCGAACTCCTCCTCGATGGCGCGGCGCTGCGTTTGATAGTCCTCGGATTCAAACAGGGCGGGTATGTCATTGGCCAGATCATCAACCAGGCTCTGCATCGCCAGTTTCAACTCGGCTGCGGTGCCGGGTGTGAGTTTCATCGCGTGGGGTTTGTGTGGTGCATCAAAATTGTTGACGTAGACCCAGTCGCACGGAAGCGGGCGCGTTGCGGCGGCATCCGACAGCAGTCTGGCAACCGCAGTATGCCGCCCGGTGCCCTCGCGGCCCAAAACGTATAGATTGAAATCCTTGTGGTCGATATTGGCGGATAATTTGATCGCATCAATCGCACGATCCTGTCCGGTCAACCCGCGTGCCGGCTTCAGCGATGCGGTGGTGTCGAACCCAAGCGTTTCGGGGTCACATTCCGCGCGCAGACGCTTGAACGATAACCCAGCGGGGAGGGCTGACTTTTTGCGTGCTTTGCCGACCACATCAATTTCCATTCACGCCGATTGAAGCCGTGGAAAATCAGGCCGTGAAAGGACGAGGTGCATGAGAAAACTCCTGATATCTGCCACTTGTCTGTCATTACTCTCACAGATTTCCGGACCTGCCTGATTGACACGTATCAATTCGCATTGTTCCTGTTTCCGGGGGCGGATTGATCGTCGTCAAATGGACACGGCGATCCTGCCGTAACAAACGCGGGATGGACGAGGCTTTAGGCGGCCAGATCACAGACACAGCTCAATGGCGGAAAGGAATGCAGACGATGAAGGAGACTCTCAAACTAAGCTGTCTGTCCTGCGGGCAGGCGAACCGTTTTCCCGCTGCCAAGCTTGACGCCAGTCCGAAATGCGCGAAATGCGGTGCCCTGCTGGTCACTGGCGATGTCGCTGCAATCGGGGAACGTCAGCATGACAAAGCCACGGTGACGGACGACCTGCCGTTGATCATTGATTACTGGGCCCCCTGGTGCGGCCCGTGCCGGACGATGGCCCCCGAATTCGCGACGGCGGCCAAAGCGTTGCGGTCCAAGGCCCGTTTTGCCAAGATCGACACGCAGCAGTTTCAGGCTGTTTCCCAACGGTTGCAGATCAGGGGCATTCCGCTGTTGATCCTCTATGCCAAGGGCAAGGAAATCGCGCGGCTGTCCGGTGCCCGCCCTGCGGCGGATATCGAAGCATTCGTGCGCCAACATCTTTGAAAAGATTTCTTATCCTTCCGCCGTTTCTGCCTGCGAAAGGCAAGCGTCATTGATGCTGATCAATTCGGCAACCCGCGCCGTGCGGTAGTCATGTGGCGACCCACGGAAAGGACGCGACATGACCCAGTCAACGCCACGGCCCACATCTGACGACCCGCCCGAAGAAACGCCAAAAGATCCCCCCAAGGAAGCCCCCATGCCCGTCGATCCCGAAAAGGAACCGGGACTGCCAGAGGATCCACAGCCAATGGACCCCGCGACGGACCCCGCGTCGCCGGAAGTTCCAGAGCCCTCCAATCATCCGGAGGACCCGATGTATGACCCTTTTGAAAACGGCAATTTTCCAGTCTAGCAAGTTGATGAACGGCGGTTTGGTTCAGGCAGGGCCTGCCCCATGAAAATGGCGTTGTTTGGTGCGTCGCTTGCGGTTGTCTTTGCCATATTGGCGGGGTGGCGTTCGCGTGATCACGATGCGGACCGTACGGAGATGGTCCGCCTGTTGGCCTTGCAGCCACAGGCCCCCAGACGGTTTGACCCCGCGATGGTTGCAGATTTGCCGGAGCCCGCGCAGCGGTATTTCCGGTTCGCCATTGCAAAGGGAACGCCGCTTTTGACAGTTGCCGACCTGTCGATGACCGGTCTGTTCAGTCTGGGCGACAAGGATCGGCCGGACTATCTTGAAATGCGCGCGCGGCAGGTCTTGGCGTCGCCGCATGGCTTTGTGTGGAAAATGCGCACGCAGTCGGGTTTGTTGCCCATGTCGGGGTCTGACAGCACCGCGTGGACCCGGTTCTGGATGGGGGGCATCGTCCCCGTCGCCCGCGCCGGAGGGGACAAGGATCACGCCCGCGCCGCTTTCGGACGCATGGTGGCAGAAGCTGTTTTCTGGACCCCTGCTGCGGTATTGCCGGGGCGGGGTGTGACGTGGCAGCCAGTCGGGCCGGATGTGGCAAAGGTAACTGTCCGCCACGGTACCATGACGCAAAGCGTTGACGTCACGGTCGATACGGATGGTCAGCCCCTAAGTGTGACTTTCCCGCGTTGGAGCAACGCGAATCCAGAGAAACAGTATCAGGAACAGCCGTTTGGCGGGTTTCTGTCAAAATTTCAAAGCTTTCAGGGGTACCGGGTTCCGACCCATGTCGAAGCGGGAAACTTCTTTGGTACTGACAGGTATTTTCCGTTCTTCATCGCGGATGTGACCGACATTTCCTATCTGGAATAACCGCTGTCGCATCCTTCATCTCACTGCTGCGCCATTGATAAATCTCAACCCGAGGCGGGGCATTTCAACCCAGTGTGATCTGGTCACCCAAGTCCGCATTCGGCGGCTCTCGCTTTTGACCAAAGCCCGGAATGGAGAAAACGATGTCAGACCATCCGACGAACATGCATGTCCACCCCGAGATTGAATCCTTCTTCGATCCCCAGACCTTCACGATCAGTCATATCGTGATGGACCCTGGATCGACCTCATGTGCCGTGATTGATTCCGTGATGGACATCAATTATCCCGCCGGCCGGATTTCATATGAACACGCTGACGAAATCATCGCCTATATCGAGAAAAACAAGCTAAAGCTTGAGTGGTTGATCGAAACGCATGTGCATGCGGACCATCTGTCTGCGGCCCCCTATATTCAATCCAAACTGGGCGGCAAGATCGGGATCGGGGACCAGATTACCGTCGTGCAGGACACCTTTGGCAAGGTCTTCGACGAAGGCACCGATTTCCAGCGCGACGGCTCCCAGTTCGACCGCTTGTTCAAGGATGGTGATATCTATGAAATCGGCGGCTTGTCCGCGTTTGCGATCCACACACCGGGTCACACACCGGCCTGCATGGTGCATGTGATCGGTGATGCCGCCTTTGTCGGTGACACATTATTCATGCCCGATGGCGGGTCTGCGCGCGCCGATTTTCCCGGTGGTGACGCGGGGCAACTGTACGATTCCATTCAGAGGGTGCTGGCGCTGCCGGACGACATGCGCCTGTTCATGTGCCATGACTATGCCCCCGATGACCGCGATTTCATGTGGGAAACCACTGTGGCGGAAGAAAAGGCAAACAACATCCATGTCGGCAAGGGCAAGACCCGCGCGGACTACATAAAATTCCGCGAGGCACGGGACGCGACGCTGGACGTTCCCAAGCTGATCCTGCCGTCCCTTCAGGTGAACATGCGCGCCGGTGCCTTGCCCAAGACCAAAAGCAGTAGGCTGATGCTCAAGGTTCCGATCAACGCGATCTGACCGCTGGTATCAGTCGTCCTAAGAAAGTGAGATATTTATGGATATCAAAGAAATTTCAGACCAGTTCTATATCGCGCCGCAGATCACGGAGGCTGATTTTGCATTGCTGCGGGACAAGGGCATTCGATCCATCATCTGCAACCGTCCCGACGGCGAAGACGCAGGCCAGCCCAGATTTCAGGACCTGTCGAACAAAGCGCAGAAACAGGGGATCGAGATGCGCCACATTCCCGTTTCCGGCGGAATTTTCAATGACGAGTCAGTGGCGGAATTCAGCAATGCACTGAATATACTGCCAAAGCCCATTCTGGCTTATTGCCGAACGGGCATGCGGTCGGCTGCGTTGTGGTCTTTGGCCAAGGCGCAGGACATGCCGCTGTCCGAGATACTGAGTGCCACCAGGAACGCGGGATATGACGTCAAAGATGTCGTGCGACAGGCGACAGATCGCGGTAAGCCAACGGGTTGATCCCGCGGGTATCCCCCATACTGTCATGAGGATTGCAACAGGTACGCCAGGCATCAGTCTTTGCCCGGCGCACCTTTCCTGACTTCAAGCCTTTGTTAATGCGCCAGAAAGACGGGGAGTGCCTTTTGTTCGATCATTGATCGTGTGGTGCCCCCTAGAACGGTTTGGATCATCCTCGCATGACCGTAGGCCCCCATGACCACAAGGTCAGCCCCAACCTCCTTGGCGCGGTCCTGAATGCATTGCCCCACGTCCAGACCGCCGCTGGGAAATTGCGAGACCGTGACCTTGCAACCGTGGTGACTAAGCCATGCGGCAACATCCGTACCGGGGTCCTGGCCATCCCGTTCGGCGGTCATGACCGGATCAATGCAGCCGATCACGACCTCCTGGGCTTCCTTCAACAAGGGCAGGGCGGCATGTACGGACGCCGCGGCCGCATTGCTGCTGTCCCATGCCACGAAGATCTGTTTGGCGCTATGGGAGGGCGACCCGTTCAGTCGAAATCCGATGGGCGAATGGAACAGGATTCCGGCAGCGGATTCGCGCAGGATTTCGGGCGTATCAGACAGGTTGTCGGCAAAATACGCCTCGTCGGCTACCCGCGCCACCTGCGAGACGTGGTGTTTGAAATCAACGGACACGCACAAGGCTGACTGGACATCGCCCGAGGTGTTGCTTCGGGCCAGCAACGCTTCGACCTCCTGAACCCGGTCTTGTTGGGCCTGCTTTGCCTCGGCGACCATTTCGGGCCAGTTGTCGGGGATGTTCATGCCGCCGTAAGGGGCCACGCCGTAGGCATACACCGGCAAGACGGGCGCTGCCCCCAGTATCAGGCAAAGCAGGCGGTTGTCATCCGCCGCTGCTGCTTCGGCAGCATCGCTGATCTGGCTGTCCGGGGTGTCAGCAGTCATCACATACAGGATTGTCCGGCGTTTCATGTTGTTCTCCATTCCAAAGTGGCACCGGCCAATCAGCGCAGGCGGTATTGTGCAAACTGGCACAGCCCGCTCGCATTCCAAATGATCCAGATCAAATACGGGCCTGAATTTCGTGACACGGTGGGGCGAAACCGGATGAACGGACAGTTGGCAGATGGTGTTCACAGAGGACGTCAGCGCGCCTGCTGTTCTTCGCGGCGGAACGCAGCGCCCTGTGGGTTGTGTGATCCGCGCGCCCATTTTGGAGGAACCGAAAGATGAAAAAGACCACATTGCGAAGCGATACGGTTGAGGCGTTGTCATTGCAGGATCTGTGCCGTTTTTGCCATGCTGACGAAACCTGGGTCGTCGATCTGGTAGAGCATGGCGTGCTTGAACCCGTGGGCAGCACCAGCGGCAACTGGCGCTTTGTCGGCACGAACATCGTGCGGGCCAAGAAAGCCCGGCGCTTGAACCGTGATCTTGGGATCAACACGGCAGGCGTCGCGCTGGTGCTGGCCCTGCTTGAGGAACGCGATACCATCATGCGCCGTCTGGCCCAGCACGAGCCTGTTTGACAGGGTAGGGAACGAGGCACCTTCGTGCTAGGGCACCGTCGTAGCCAAGCTGATCCGCGTGCCCGTCGACCCCGCGACCAGCGTAGAACAATCCGAAAGCCGTCCGATTGCCGCAAAGCCGCCCGTGGCACGGACAAAGTCGCACGCGGCCTCGACCTTGGGGCCCATGGAACCGGCAGGGAACGACATATCGGCAAGCCCGTCCGGGGTGGCGCGGTTGATCACGGCCTGATCGGGCATGCCCCAATCGCTAAACACGCCCTCTACGTCGGTCAGCATCAAAAAGGCATCCGCATGCAGGGCACGGGCCAGAAGCCCGCTGGCGTGATCCTTGTCGATGACGGCTTCGATTCCAATCAGCGTGCCGTCAGGCTTCTGGACAACGGGAATGCCGCCCCCGCCTGCACAGATGACAACCACCTTTTGCCGCAGCAGCATGCGGATGACATCAAGTTCAAGGATCCGCTTGGGTCGTGGTGATGGCACCGTGCGGCGAAAATGCCCCTCGTCCTGCCCTATGGTCCAACCGCGTTGCGCGCTTAGTCTTGCTGCGTCCTTTTCGGTATAAATCGGGCCGATGAACTTGGTCGGGGCCTGAAACGCAGGGTCTTTCGGGTCAACCTCGATCTGGGTCAGAAGAGTCGCATAGTTGGCAGCCGGGGCATAGGCGTTGTCCAGTTCCTGTTGCAGCACATAGCCGATCATGCCGTCGGTTTCAGCCCCAAGCACGTCAAGCGGAAAGGACCCGCCCTGCAACGACAGATAACCGATCTGCGGTCCATTGCCGTGGGTGATGACGACCTCGTGGCCCGCATCCAGCAGGCCGGCAAGGGATTGGGCCGCGACGCGGATGCTGGCCCGCTGGATCGCGGCCGTCAGGGCCTCACCCCGCTTTGACAGGACATTTCCGCCCAGGGAAACGACAATACGCATTCAAGTCCCCCATGTTGTGACCAATCCGGTCTTGCCGATCGTATGATCGGGCGGCAGTGGTTTAGCGCCGTAAAGGCCAAAGCAAGACCAGGACCCGGCATCGCGTGCCATGGTGCTACGCCACAGGATCGCGTGAGACGGGACAGGTCATGCAATGACCACCCCCGTGTCCCCGGCTTAGTTCCGCACCGCGTGTGGTGATGACTTCGATCCCCGCCTTCCGTAGCTGCGTGTTGGTGTGAACGTTGCGGTCATAGGCCAGCACCACGCCCGGCTCTAGGGCGACAACATTGTTGCCGTTGTCCCATTGTTCGCGTTCCTGTTCAAAGTGATCACCGCCGGTACCGATGATGCGCAAGGCCGGGATGGACAGCGCCTGTTGCACCACGTCAAAGATATGGCCGGGGTCCTTGACCACCCGCAGGACGTGTTTGTCATCTGGGTAAAGCGAATAACACCTGATCTTGTCCGCAACCTGCGTAAAGCTGGTCACAAGATCGCGGTCGCAGAACGAAAACACGGTATCAAGATGCATCGCCGCACGAGACTCCGGAATCTGGCAGGCAATCACGCGTTCTGCGACCCCCTGTTCAAAAAGCGATACCGCCAATTGCCCGGCTGCTTGTGGCGTCGTCCTTTGGCCAACCCCGATGAGAACGCAACCTTTGCCGAGCGGCATCACGTCTCCGCCTTCAAGCGTGGCGGGGCCGAAATCAAGGTCTGGATCACCCCACAAGACCTTTGCCACGCCTGTAAAGCGCGGGTGAAACCGATAGATCGCGGCGGCGATCAACGTCTCTTGCTGGCGTGCGGGCCAGTGCATGGGGTTCAGCGTGACCCCGCCAAAGATCCAGCTGCTGCTGTCGCGGGCAAACAGCAGATTGGGCAGAGGCGGCAGGACAAAGCCGTCAGGGCCGAGAAACCTGCCGAACATGCCGTGCGGCTTGAATGGCAGATCGCTGACCGTGATCCCCCCCGTCAAAAACCGCGTCACGGGGGCGGGAGGCAATTCATTCAGCCAGCTGCGCAATTCGTCCATCATGCCGACGCCGATGTGGTCTTCGGTGATCTTGCGGTCCAACAGCCATTGGCGGGCGTCGGGCTGTCCCAGGATGTCCGTCAGAAGATCATGCTGTTCCAAGACCTCGACACCCCGGTCCCGCATCCTTTCGCAAAACTCGAAATGGTCCCTGCGGGCCTCATCAACCCAGAAGACGTTGTCAAACAGCAGTGCATCGCAATTACCAGGGGTCAGGCGTTCATGCGCCAGACCGGGGCGGGACACCATGACCGTCCGCAGTTTGCCGATCTCTGAATATACACCAAGCCCGCCGGTCATGGCATCATGACCGCGCAGAACAGCGCCATGCACACCCGCGACAGGAATGCCCTGTCAAAAATGGTCGCGCCAAAGGACGAAGGGCCGTGAAAACCAGTGACAGGGGCCATCGATCATTCCTTTCGAAAGGGTGGCGAAGTCTTCGGATCATAGCGTCGCACAGGGTGCACGGATTGAGATGGGTCATAACCGGACGTGCTGCGCCTGCTGTTATTTGCTGAAAAGGATCGGCACCTTCTGGTCCCGCAGCAGCGCATGTGTGGTAGCGCCAAGGACGAAATCATAGGTGCGCGAGTGGCCAAAGGCACCGGTTGCAATCAGGTCCGCCCCCAATTCGAAAGCCGCCTTGTTCAACACCTCCGCGATGCTGGTCCCCATCGGTTCGCGGTACTCCAGCGTCGGCTTCAGGCCATGCCGTGCAAACATCTCGACCATGTCAATCGCATCGCCGTCTTTCAACGCATCTTGCTGGGCCTTGACGACACGCAACACCGTGAGGGTTGCGCCTTCATCGGCAAGCCCCACCATATCATGGGCGGCGCGTGCCGCTTCTCTGGTGTCGCTCCAGCCCAGCAACAGGTTCGTGCCGATCTCGGGGCCGTCATAATTCAGCGGGACCACGACAACGGGGCGCCCGCTTTCACGGATCACCTGAACCTGCGCGTGCCGCTGGTCATACCGGTCATGCTCCTTGTCTTCGTGCGACATGATCACAAGGTCCGCCGCCCGCGCGCATTCGACCATCCGTTCCACGGCAGACACAGCCTCGGCGCGGATCAACCGGAATTCGCTGACGAAATCCTCGATCTTCGTATGTTTGGTAAAGACCTCCTTGATCGCCTCGGACTCCTGCTTCTGGCTGGCATTGAACGTGGCAAAGGCAGGTTCGGGGATGTGCATGGCAATGCCCGGATAGACCAGCAATGCCTCGACCGTGTGCAGCCCGATCAGATGGGCACCGTGTTTGCGTGCAAGGGGAACCGCGACTTTCAACAGCGTTTCGGTGTTTTCGGGGGTGGTCAGGCAGACCAGTATCGTCTTCGGTCCCATGCGGTCATTCCTTTTCTCCGACAGGTTCAGCATCCCATTATCTCTAGCAAGACGTGCAGATATCCGATTGATCCCAGTCAATCGGTCGTTCGCGTTTTCCGCTACTCCAAGAAAGAATCCCAAATTCGGTCGAGGAACTTTTTATGTTCACTTTCACACACGCATTGGCCGTCCTTGCCGCTTTGGGCATGTCAACGGCCTCCTTGGCCGACACAGTTTCTGCCCGTAACGGTGACGATACGTTTTTCGCCGGATCACAGCTTAGCCAATCGGTGGATACTGTCGGTGATACCTTTATGGCGGCCCGTTCGGTCAACGTAGACGGTGCCACGCAGGGCGATCTGCACATCGCCGGGCTGGACATATCGGTCAATACGGACGTGGTCGAAGACCTTTATGCGATGGGCGGCACATTGGTGGTCCGCAGTGCCGTCGCAGAGGACATGACGGCCGCGGGGCTGTCCCTGCGTACCGAAAGCAGCTCTCTGACCCAGGGCAATGCGCGCCTGCTGGGCAATACCGTGACGATCGAGGGCCCGGTTCAGGGGGCGCTGTCGGTGATCGGACGCGATGTGATCCTGAATGCTGCAATTGGCGGCGATGCCCGTATTCTTGCGCAAACGCTGACCTTCGGGCCCGATGCTGTCGTCAGTGGCACGCTGACCTATAGTACAGAGGGAAAAATTCCCGTTCCCGACCGCGTCGCCCCCGCCGACCGTGTGGTCTTTGAAAAGATTGCAGGCGGACGTGTCTGGGAGGAATGGCAAGACATGGGCAAGGATATGCCCGCTTTCCCGACCTTCATGTCCATCCTGTTCGGGTTTGCCATCGCGCTTTTGTTCTTTCTGGTGCTGGGGGCCCTGATGCTGGGGTTCATGCCCAAACGTCTGGCGAAAATGCGCCGCAGCATTGCTGAGGCCCCCGGCCAGAGCCTTCTGCTTGGTGTGATCGGCCTGTCGGTGTTGTTCGGCATGGTTCCGATCACCGCGATGACGATTGTCGGTCTTCCCTTCGTGCCGGTGGTTTTGTTGGCCATCGTGGTGCTCTGGACTCTTGGCTATGCGTTAGGTGCCTACAGTGTCTCGATGCGGCTGTGGTCGGCCCTGGGTGGTTCGGACGAGCCAAGCAATGTCGCGCGCCTGCTGGTGTTCGCGGCTGCGATCATCTTTGTCGCCCTGCTCAATTTCATCCCCTTCGTCGGCTGGGTCGCGAATTTCACGCTGGTCCTGCTTGGCATCGGCGCGATGACGCGCTCCGTCTTTCAATCATTGCTCGGCAATCCCGACGTCGCCTTGGATGTTGACCTCAAACCCCTCGAAGAATGACCTTACACAGGAGAATGCCCATGACAGCCCAAGGTTTGGAAGTGATCGACAACAGCGTCCATCTGACCCACGAGTGGATCAACGAACTGGCCGAGCGCCTTGACTGGTCGTCGAAACGCAGTGTGTTGCGCCTGTTGCGGGTTACCTTGCGCCACGTGCGGGATCATCTGGTGGTGAACGAAGTGGCCCAGATGTCCGCGCAACTGCCCCTGCTGATACGCGGGTTCTTCTTTGAAGGCTGGATGCCCAAGCACACGCCGATCAAGGAACGCCATGTCAACGATTTCAGCGCCTTCATCGCGGCCCAGATGGGCGATGCGGAAGAATACCGGGGCCGTGAAGACATCAAATGCGTGTTTGATCTGCTGAACAACCGCCTCAGCAGGGGAGAGGTCGAAGACCTTCGCGCCACGTTGTCCGAGCCGATCCGTGATCTTTGGGCCGCCCCCTAGTCTCCAGACCCCGCAGTACAAAGGCAGACGCCACGGGGAAGCCTTTTCCCGTGGCGTCCGGACCAAACAGCAGATGCTGCATTCAAGGGTCAGTCACAATCGCCCATCGACAATTCAAGCAAGGCAGTCGGGCGCTGGATGATAATGGTGTAGATGTTGTCGATCGCGATGATCTTGCTTTTGCGCAACTGGGTAAAGGTCCGGCTAACGGTTTCAGTCGTCAAACCCAGAAAGTCGGCGATGTCGGATCGGCTCATCGGGAGCGTTACACTTCGATATGCACCTAAGTCTATTCCTACCCTTTCGGCCAGTACACATAAAAAAGAGGCCAACTTTTCACTCGCCGACTTCCGGCCAAGCATCATGAAGTGATCCTGCATCCCGCTGATTTCGCGCAATGCAGCCTGCAAAAGGGCAGTATGCAACTGGGGGTCGCCCTCACCACTCTCGAGGGCGGAACGCCGGAAAGGTTGCAGGCGCACATCGGTCAATGCTTCGCAGTCGGTATGATGTATATTTGCAGAAGGAAACCCAACGATATCACCAGGATAGCCGAAAGCAATGACTTGACGACGACCATCGGAAAGCAGGCGCGTCAGCCGCAAAACACCGCTGTTCACTTGATAAAGCCACTCAACCTCGTCGCCTTCATAGTACAGATAAGCACCGGTTTTCAGGCGGGTTTCTGCGGTTTGGGGAAGGGTGGAAACAAGCGGAGTAAATGCACAAGGGGTACCGTGTTCATTGGGAATCGTGACATACATATGGTGAACCTCCTATTTGATTTGAGGTCACCTTGATTGGTGAATGTAATTCGGATTAATCTTACGGTATGGGTATTTGTATTAATTTGTAACAATGCTTCTCAATTTCCAAGACACAATTTATATTTAATCAACTTCTTCGACCAGCCCCTTCAGGGGTAGATGGAGGCCATATGACTAACCAGAAAATTCTTGTTGTCGATGACGATCCTAAAATCAGAAACCTGCTGCGCAACGTGCTGGAGGGTGACGGTTTTGGTGTACTGGAAGCGGAAAATGCAAGCGACGTCATGGCGGCGATTGCAAGCTCGGACATCATGCTAATCACCCTGGATTTGAATCTGGGGTCCGAAAGCGGCGTCGATCTGGCGCGGAAAATCAGGAAGACATCACATCTTCCCATCATCATGGTGACCGGAAAGGAGGATGTGATCGACCGTGTTGTCGGGCTTGAAGTCGGGGCGGATGATTACATCACCAAACCCTTTCATGTCCGAGAGGTTCTTGCCCGGATCAGAAGCGTCCTGCGCCGAAGCGCAGCGAAGTATGAGAGTACGAAGGAACCCGCCGGGACGGAGGCCGTCAGCCAGGATGATTCCTCTGACAGCGTCTATTTTTCCTTTGATGGCATGATCGCTATTCCGGACCAGATGAAATTGATAGACCGCAACGGTGCCGAGTGTAGCCTGACCAGTGGCGATTTCAAACTGCTTGATGTGTTTCTCAACAGACCCAAGCGCGTCCTGTCCCGCGATCAACTGATGGACCTGACGGGAGGTCTGGAGTGGAACCCTATGGACCGTGCCATCGACAACCAGATCGCCCGTCTGCGCAAGAAAATCGAGCGTGACCCGTCAGACCCGAAATTGATCAAGACGGTACGCGGCGTCGGCTATTCGTTTGCCTGCGAGGTCAAGGTGATTCAGGCGGCAGAGCAATCGCTAAAAAGCACTTTGAGCTTCTGCGCCAATTCGGACTGACGATAAGGCTTGTGCAAGACGTCATAGGGCCGTTCACGGGCCAGACTCGTTTTGATGACATCGCTGGCGTAACCAGAGGTCAACAGCACCTTGAGCTGTGGGAATTCCAGCGAGATCTTGGCAGCAAGGTCATAGCCGTTCAACGTGCCTGGCATGACCAGATCCGAGAACACAAGATCGACATGCGCACCGTCTTTGAGGATCTGATATGCCTGATCGCCGCTTTGCGCCTCGAGAGCCAGAAACCCGAGGTCGCGGACGCGTTCAATCGACAGTTTGCGCACCTTGGGGTTGTCTTCGACCACCAGAATTGTTTCCCCGTTTCCGCGGGCTGGCGGTACTACGGCATTGCTACGGGCATCCCCCGCCTGATATCCACCCGCTTGCGCCAGTGCCGGGAAATAAAGGCCGAAACTGGTGCCAAGACCCAGTTCACTGTACAGTCTGACATGCCCCCCCGACTGACGCACGAAGCCGTACACCATCGCCAGTCCCAGCCCCGTTCCACCGCTGTCCGACTTCGTCGTGAAGAATGGTTCGAATGCGCGGCGCTGCGCCTCAAGGCTCATTCCGGCACCGTTGTCGCTGACGGACAGGCGCACGTAATCGCCCGCCTCCATGTCAGTTTCCTCGGCCATAAAGGTATCGTCGATGGTCACATTCTGAAGCGAAACCAGCAATTCGCCACTGGTCCCCATCGCATCACGCGCATTCAGCGCAAGATTCATCACAGCGGACTTCAACTGAACGGGGTCAATCATCACCGTGTCCAGATTTTCGGCAAAGTCGATTTTGATATCAAAGGTCGCCCCCACCGTCCGCTCCAGCAGCGCCAGCGTGTCCGAGCAGACCTGCCGCAGATCGGATCGTTCGGGTTTAAGATGGCTTTTCCGCGCAAAGATCATCAAGCGGGACGTTAAATCCGCCCCCAGTTCGGCCGATTCAAGCGCGTCCCTGATCAAGGCGAGTTGCTGCGGATTGGCCCCGCGCATTTCAAGCAATTCCAGATTGCCGACGATCACCGTCAGCAGATTATTGAAATCATGTGCAATCCCGCCGGTCATCTGACCGATCGCATCCAACCGCCGCGACCGGGCAAGCGCGTCTTCGGTCGCTTTGCGGTGGGTGAGATCATGCAGAATCCCGATGAATATGCGCTTTCCGGCAATCTTTGAGTGGCCGACGGAAAGATGGAGCGGAAACACAGAGCAATCCTTGCGCTTGCCCTCGACATCGCGGCCGATCCCTATGATCCGCTTTTCACCTGTCTCAAGATGATGCGACATGAAGCCGTCATGAATGTCGGCCATCGCGCGGGGCATCAGCATGTTCACGCTTTTCCCGACCATTTCGGCAACGTCATACCTGAACAACCTCGCCGCTGCCGGATTGGCACGCAGGATTGTTCCGTCCTGATCCGACACGATGATGGCATCCACAGCAGCTTCAAGGATCGCTTGTAAAACCGCGCTGTCTTCCTTGGCATTACCCATGCGTTAAATCCCTTTTGCCAACCCTGCCAAATGCTGCGCGACAGGTGCAAGTCTGAAATGACCCTTTTGTAGAAGGCGGGGCTGGTTTAAGCCGACACGTTATAGTTGAATATTAGGTCGGTTTGCAGAGAAGGCAAGTCATAAGAGCGTTACTTCATCAAGAACTGGCGCGCGCCCACCAGCCGCTTGCAAAATGGCGCGCTTGATCAAGCACTTGACCAAATCGACGTCCCGTTTCCGTAATGTGCCCGGCCTTTCCATCCCCCTAAACATGCCGTTGCCGAGGCTCGGCAACAGCGCTGTAGTCCAGAAACCGCGTCAGATCCGCCAGCGTGATCACGCCAAGCAGATGGTGGTCCAGCACGACCATGAACTTGCGGTGCCCCGTCGCCGCGATCAGCTTGAGAAGGTCCGGGATCGGCAATTCCGGCGCAATCATCACGCTTTCGTCAAGGCCGAAAAAGACATCGCCAACCCGCGTATTACCCCAGTTCTGATGCTCGATCCCTTCAAGGACGGATTGATCCACATGCCCCAGCAGAACGTTGCCCTCGACCACGGGCACGAAGCTGACACCGTGGCGCAGCATGACCTGATTGGCCAGTTCCAACAGGGTCATATTGGGGCCCACGGTGATCGGATGACGCGACATCAGCGCGCTTACCGGCTTGTCCTCAAAGACGGTGCGGGCCAGTTGCGAGACATAGCTGGCCCGCGCCGCCATCAGGACGAACCCGCCGATCATCAGCTGCCACAGGCCCGCGACGAACGCCCCCTGAAAAAGCGCCAACACCCCGAGCCCCATCAGAAGATACCCGAAGAACGTACCGGATCGCGCGGCGGTCTGGGTCGCCGCCAGCACATCCCCGCTGCGGTGCCACAGATACGCCCGCAACACCCGCCCGCCATCCAGCGGAAACGCGGGCACCAGATTGAAAAGAGCAAGCAGCAGATTGATCAGCGCCAGATAAAACAGCACTTCGACAAGCGCGAAAGGTCCGGCGGCCAGCCAGACCCCTTGGGCGAATGTCCAAAATCCGGTTGCCAGACAAAAAGACATGACGGGTCCCGCCAGCGCAATCCAGAATTCATCCCGCGCCGATGTCGGTTCCTTCCCGAGTTCGGCCATGCCGCCGAAGATGAACAACGTGATGCTTTTGATCGGTACCCCCAGACGTATTGCCACGACGGAATGCGCCAATTCATGCAATAATAGCGATGAGAACAGGCCCAACATCCCCAGCAATCCCATTGCCAGATATGTTCGGTTTGACGCCTCGGGCAGGACTTCGGGGAAATACTGGCGCGACAGGCTCCACGTTATCAACGAGGCAATGATCACCCAGCTGGGGTCGACCTTGATTTCGATACCACCGAGAGAAAAGAGTTTTACGGCATTTGAGAACATAATCGGCTCCGCTTTCTGCGCTCAACCTACTGCGATTGCCGCGCCCCTGATTGATATCGCTCAAGCCGCTTGGCCAAGACTGTAATCGCCAATCGGTCCCGTGCCCGCCGGGATTGAGCCATGTCAAGAAAGACCAAGGCGCGGTTTGCTAAAGCGCATCGATGCATATCCCCGCCACATCCCTGCTTCAAAGTCTGGCCTTCTTCACCTTTAGCGCCGCGTGCGTCTGGGTTGCAGGGGCGCGGCTGGCCTATCTGGCAGATGCCCTGGCGGACCGGTTCAAGCTGGGCAAATCGCTTGTAGGTCTGCTGCTTTTGTCATTGGCGACGTCACTGCCAGAGGTTGCGACGACCCTTAGCGCGGCAGCCCAGCAATCGCGCAATCTGGTGCTGAACAACCTGTTCGGCGGCATCGCCTTGCAGACGGCCATTCTGGCGATGGCAGATTTCTGGGCCCACGGGCCGATCACCAACTATCCCCGCAAGGCCAACCACGCGCTTGAGGCGACATTGCTGGTCCTGCTGTTGTCCGTGACCCTGATCATCACCAATCTGGGAGAGACCTTCGTGTTTGCCGGCGTGGGCCTTGGCAGCCTTTGCATCGCGGTGATCTATGGCGGTGCGATCTGGCTGTTGCGCCGCTATGATGCCAGCAGTGACTGGGTGCCCGTCGATCTGCCGGACCCCGAACCGCTGGTCTTTCCTGCGCCGACCGGGCTGGGGCAGGCGGGGAATGTAAATCTGATCTGGCAGGCCGTGTTCGCCTGCATCGCCATTCTGGTCTTTGGTCTGCTGCTTGTCGTGTTTGCCGACCGCATTGCGGATCAATCAGGGCTTGGTACCGGGTTCATCGGTGTGACATTGCTGGCAGGTGCCACGTCATTGCCAGAGCTGAGCACCAGCATCGCCGCCGTGCGCATCGGGGCCTATACCATGGCGATCTCGAATATATTCGGCAGCAACCTGATCATGCTGGTGCTGGTATTTCCAGCCGATATCCTGTTCCGCTCGGGGCCGATCCTGCAAAACACCTCGCCGATGGTCAGCCTTTCGCTGGCCTTTGGGCTGACCGTGACGTCGATCTATCTGGTCGGGTTGATCGTACGGCGCAAGCCGTGGATCGGGTCAATCGGGCTTGATTCAATCCTTGTGATGTTGACGTTTCTGGCCAGCATCGCCGCGTATTATTATGTGCGGTGAATGGCCGCCGCGATGGTCTTGTGCGTCGCAGGACAACCGTCGCCGCCAATATCTTCTTTTCGACCCTCGGGGCTTGGCAACGATTGAGCAATATCAAGGCCTCCGCGGCATTCCAGCCTAGCGTGCACCCGTAACTTCATCAACCGGAGGACCCGAGATGGTCGACAAACCTCAGACCCAAACCCCCAAGACCTCTTCAGCAACCGATCCTTTCAGCGCGATGACGCAGATTCAGAAGGCCGGATTTGGCAGTATGATGGGCATGGGCACCGCATGGGTGGAAGCGCTCAGCGACATGAGCGCGGAAATGGCCGATTTCGTGGCTGAACGCATCAAGGAAGACGTCAAGGTTCAGCACGAGCTTCTGCACTGCAAGAACGTGGCGAACCTTCAGCATATCCGTGGCCAGTACTTGCAAAGAGCGATTGACCAATACCAAGCCGAGACCAGCAAGCTGGTCGAGATGGGCACAAAAGCCCTGAAGTTACCGGACGGCGAAGACCGCAGCTGACCGCAGCCATGGGGGCCGTGCCGGGGCGGGGCGGGGCGGGGCACCCCCTGCGCCGAAACCAGCGCCTACAACTCCGATCTTTCTACCAGCGCGACACCGGCGGCAATCGCATCGCTGGGGTGGGTGACGACATGCTCTCCCTGCTCCAGCCCTTCTATGACCTCGACCCTCCGGTCGTTGCGGCGGCCCAACGTCACGGGACGCTTTTCCGCGACCCCATCCAGCGCCACAAAAACGGCCCAACCCATGTCATCCCTGAAGGCGGCGCTAAGCGGGATCTGCAACACATCATCTGCACGCCATTCCACGATCCGCAGAAAGACCGAAAACCCGTCCCCCAGTTCGGGGCGGGAACCGGATGGGCTGACCAGATCGAAATAGGCGTCAACGCGCTGCTCTTCGATCCCGAGGGCCGAGACTTTCGTCCGCGCCTTGGGGTCGATCCGTTCAAGCCTTGCCTGCAGCACCTCGTCGCCGCCCCAGCGTTCCACATAGGCCAGCGCACCGGGCTTGAGCCGCACCGCGTCATTCGACAGTATGTCCGCCACCAGTTCCAGCCGAGCCGGATCGCCGATGCCGACCAACGGGGTGCCAATGGACACGGGCCGTTCACTGATGGCGGCCACCGACAGGACAACCCCGTCCGTGGGCGAAGTTATCATGACGCAGCAGCTTTCCGGGGGCGTATCCTGGGGGTTGGGGGGCAGCAGGCTGGCCCGCGCGCGTTCAATCGCGCCATCCGCCATATCAATCCGCGCCTGGGCCGCTTCGACCGTGGCATTAGCGACCGCCAGCGCCTGTGTATCATTCTCCAGCCGGGTGATGGATGCGAAACCGCGTGTGACCAGCGCCTGTGTCCGTTCATACTGCGCCTGGGCAAAGCGTTGTGTCTCTTGGGCCTGTTTAAGATCCGCCTGCGCCACATGGCGTGCGGCTGTCGCCTCTTGCAGGGCAGCTTCGGCCTGAAGCTGGGCGCGTGCGTCCAGCAAACCTGCGGAAGACGGGCGGACGATCGCGACGACCGTCTCGCCCTTGCGGACCACATCCCCCTCGTCGACAGGGGACCGCAACGCAGTCCCGGCGATTGGTGATGCGACCTCGAACAGGTCACGGACCTGCGTCTGCCCGTCGGCATTGATTGTAACCTCGAGAGGGCCTCGGCTGACCGTGGCCAGATCGACCGCAACCGGATCGGTGCGAAAGCTGACATAGGACAGACCGGCCACCAGCGCAGTGCCAATGCCGATCAGGACAAGCGTGCGGGTCGAATAGGGCATGTGTTCACTCCCTCGTTTTCATGACCGCAACCAGATCAAGCCGGTCCAGGCGACGCCGGACGATCATCACGGATGCAAGTGCCGCGCTTAACACGACAAGACTGGCAAATGTGAATCTCGGCGGTTTCAGAACAAGCGGGATCGCATAGAGATCACTGGTGAAGGCGTTCGTCATCATACGGGCGATCCCTGCACCGATCAGCCAACCGAAGGGCTGCGCCACGAGCGCGATCAGCATCATTTCACCAACCAGAATATAGGATATTTCACCCCGCCCATAACCGAGGATACGCAGGCTCGCCAATTCGCGCGCGCGTTCGGACAACTGGATACGTGCGGCGTTATAGGCGACACCGATGGTGATCAGCACCGCCACGACGATGTAGATCGCGTTCATTACTAGGATATTCTTTTCGATCGTATCCTGAAACGATCGGCGGTTTTCGTTCATTTCTATGATGCCGGTGATGCGCGGTGTGTTCTTGATCGCGGCATGCAGGGCGTCTGTCTGCGCCGTGTCCAGCGTGATGTTGACCGTTGAAACCCGCGGTGCCTGGCGAAACAGCGCGTTCAGATATGCGAAATCAACATAGGCCCCCAGCCCGAAATGCAGCTCCACCAGCGCCGTGACATTGACGCTGAATGTCTCGCGCCGGCCACTCAGGAATTCGACATCAATGCTTTGACCGGGTTGCACCTCAAGATACTCGGCAAGCCGCTCTGACAGCACGATACCGCCGGGGGGGACCTCCAGTGGCTTGCCTTTAGCATCCAGAACGCGGCTCAGGTCGTTACCGGGGCGATGCGCTTCGACTGCCACGCGTTTGGCAAGATGACCGTGGCGCAGAATGGCCGCATGAAACTGCTGGCTCTCGGCCTGCAACACGCCCGGCAGATGGCGGACGTCTTCCAGGGCGGCTTCGGGAATCTCGTCGGCAAACAGCAACATCGCGTCCTGGCGGTTGGTTTGGTAGAATGCCAGATCGACAATCTCGTCCAGCGCATCATTGATGAACGTGGCCGCAATCACCGATGCAACAGCCAGCGCGAGACCCAGCGAGGTCAGAAAACTGCGCAGCGGCCAGCGCAAGAGCGACCGCAGGATCATGACGGTAGACTGCGCCAGACGCAGGTGCGTCATGACATCGTCGACGAAGGACCGCTTGAAGCGGGGTGGGGCAGGGGGCTGCATCGCAATCGCGGGGGCCAGCCTTGCCGCCCTGAGGGCAGCTTGCATGGCCCCCAGACTGGTGGTCAGCAACGCCGCCAGCCCCGACGCGGCATAAACCCAATAGGACACGCGGAAGATCACGAAAGGAAAATCGAAGAACTGTGCGTATTGCCACGCGGTTGTCCGCGCCAACGCCGTTCCAGCCGCCCAGCCCACCAGCACGCCGACCACCGCGATCAGGGCGGCCAGCATGAGATAATGCAAGCAGATCTCGATGTTCGAATATCCGATGGCCTTGAGCAACCCGATCTCGCTGCGTTCCAGCGTGATGATCCGGCTCATCACCATGCTGACCAGAAACCCAGATATCACGAAAAAGATCGGCGGCAGGATGGCCGCCATACCTTTCAGCTGGTTGATTTCCGCATCCAGAAACGCATCGGATTGCTGGGTCGTGCGGTCATAGGCCCCCAAGCCCCCGAACGGTTCCAGCAGCGTATCGACCGCGTCAATCACGGGCGCTGTCGTCGTGCCCGCTGCCAAGGCGATCGACACATCATTGAACGCACCCGTCATGTCAAACGCCGCTGCCGCCGCGCGTTCCGGCATCCAGATGATGCCAAAGGCCGTGTTGTCGGGCATCAGCGCACCGGGGCCGATGGTATAAACAAACTCGGGCGACAGGGCGGTGCCGACAATCGTCAGGTCACGCTTTTGCCCGCGCAGGTTGGCGCTGAAGCTGTCTCCAAGCTCGAAACCGTTGGCGCGGGCAAAGGGGGCGTTCACGGTGACTTCGGTGGTGCTTAATGCGTTGGGGAAACGGCCCGTCACCAGAAAGGGCAGGTTCAACACAGGATCAGCGTCTTCGGGGTATGACAGAATTTGCCCCACCGCGGTTCTGACCCGACCGGGAATGTCCAGGGTTGCGCCGCCCGTGATCCGCGCCTCGACGTTCATCACCCCGTCGATGTTGGCAATTTCCGCCAGCAGAGACAAAGGTGCGCGCGTGGCATGGGCAAAGACATCGGCAAAGCGGTTGCGTTCGTAATAGGCGATGCGGGTCTCGGACAACGCCTTGTACATCCCGACAGATGTCAAAAGGATCGCCACCCCACACGCCAGCACCATCGCAATCGCGAGGGCCTGTATCCAAAGCCGCTTGAAGTCGCGCAGCAGTTTGATGTCCAGAGCGTGCATGGTGGCTACCACACGATCTCGGACGGGGCGAGCCGCGTTTCATTGACCCGCGTTTCGCTGATTTTACCGTCTTGGAAGAAGATCACCCGATGGGCCATGCGCTGAATTTCGGCATTATGGGTGATGACCACGGTCGTGGTGCCAAAGCGGTCGTTGATGTCGCGCAGAACCTCAAGGACCTGCACCCCCGTGGCGCTGTCCAAGGCCCCCGTGGGTTCATCGCATAACAGGATCTGCGGGCGTTTCGCGATGGCCCGCGCGATGGCAACCCGCTGCTGTTCCCCGCCCGACATTTCGGACGGAAAGTGATCCATCCGCTTGCCCAGCCCGACCAGCCCCAATGCTTCGTCAGCCGGCATCGGGTCAGGGGCCACGTCGGTGACAAGTTGCACGTTTTCACGCGCCGTCAGGCTGGGCACGAGATTGTAGAACTGGAACACGAACCCGACGTGATCGCGCCGGTATCTGGTAAGCTCGCGATCGGACATGTTCGTCAGTTCGGTCTGATCAAACCAGACGCGGCCGCCCGTGGCATGATCCAGCCCGCCAAGGATGTTCAAAAGCGTCGATTTCCCGCTGCCCGAGGGGCCCAGCAGCACGGTCAATTCGCTTTTGTAAAGCTCCAGATCAACGCCGTCCAATGCGTATACCTTTACCCCGCCCGTGTCATAGATCTTGGTCACGCCTTGCGTTCTGAAGATGATATCTGCCACGGCTCTCTCCTGCTGCGAACCATCCTAGAAGGGGCCGCGAAGGGCACCATTGATCAATCTCAATTCTTTTCGCACGGGGGTTGCAGCGACCGGCGCGCTGTCCCGCACCACGCGGTCAGATCCTTCAGGAAACCGGTTCCCGAGCTTTGACAAATATCAAGAGGCACCCCCGTCATTGGATTAATGTCAATAAAAACAGGACAGGTAACATGCTGATTAAACCAATGTGGCGCGACAAATTTGCGGGGCTTGCAGGGCTGCCCGGAACGGCGACGGCGTTGCTGGACCGACACGCGCGATTTGTACCCCTGAAACAGGGAACCGTGATTTTCGGCCCCGGAAATCCGGCGAAAGATCTTCTGTTGCTCGTGTCGGGGACCGTGCGCGTGCAACAGCGGTCCGCAGATGGCCGAGAGATTGTGCTCTACCGCGTCCACGCAGGCGAAAGCTGCGTGTTGACGACGGCGTGCTTGCTGGCGTTTGAAAATTACACCGCTGAAGGCATTGCGGAAACCTTTGTCGAAGCGATCCTGATACCGCGCGAAGTTTTTGACAAGCTGATGTCAGTCTCGAAGGAGTTTCGCGCCTTCGTGTTCGAGGCATATTCAAAGCGGATCACGGACCTGTTTCAGGTGATCGAAGAAATTGCCTTCAAACGGATGGACATTCGCGTGGCCCAAAAACTTCTCGAACTTCAGGGCACCAAATCCGTTCTGCACCTCACACACCAACAGCTTGCCACCGAATTGGGGACGGCACGCGAAGTGGTAGCGCGACAGCTCAAGGAGTTCGAACGGCGGGGCTGGGTAAGCATGAGCCGTGGCGAAATCGACTTGCGCAATGGTCCGGCGATCCGGCGATTGGCGCAATCACCCTGAGTAGCGGACGACGTCACATTGCCCCCGACAGGCTGGCGTGCCCGGCGCAATCAACCTGAACTCTACCCGAAAAGGAGACTATCATGAGTGCCAACGTTGGAACTGCGGACCGCATCATACGGGCCATTCTGGGCATCGTTCTGATCATCGCGCCGCTTTTGAACATGCCCGCCATCTGGTCCAATGCCTACTATGCCTATGGCAGCATGACGCTGGGCGTGATCCTTATCGCCACCGCGCTTTTCCGGTTTTGCCCCCTGTACAGGCTCGTCGGTCTGTCCACGTGCAGGATCACCTGATGGAAACCGCATTTACACCAATTGAATCGCTGGCAGGAGGCGTGTTGATCGGCCTTGCGGCGGTATGCCTGATGCTGTTGCGCGGGCGTATTCTGGGGGCAACCGGCATCCTGGCCGGCGTGCTTTTGCCAGCCAGCAGGTATGATTGGACATGGCGGGTGATGATGCTCGCAGGAATGTTCGCCGGTCCTTGGGTCTATTTCGTCATCGCAGGCCAGCTGCCTGCGATCAACGTAACGGCCTCGACGCCGGTTTTGGCGGTAGGTGGGGTTCTGGTAGGCATAGGCGTCACCTTGGGCAGCGGGTGTACATCCGGCCACGGGGTCTGCGGGCTTGCGCGCCTGTCGCCCAGATCATTTGCCGCAACGGGGACATTCATGCTGACAACCGGCCTGACCGTCTACGTCATCCGTCATATTCTGGGAGCCTGAAACATGCGCAGCCTTTTGACATTCCTTGTCGGCGTTCTGTTCGGGACGGGTATTTCCCTGTCCGGCATGGCGAACCCCGCAAAGGTGATAAACTTTTTCGATGTCGCGGGAACATGGGACCCCAGCTTGGCCTTTGTGATGGGGGGTGCCGTGCTCGTCACCTTCATCGGCTACCGTCTTGTCTTGCGCCGGACCGCGCCCGTGTTCGAGCCGACCTTCGATATCCCGAAGAACCGCAGGCTAGATGCCCGGTTGATCACCGGGGCCGGTATCTTTGGCGTGGGTTGGGGCATTGCCGGCTTCTGTCCTGGCGGGGCATTACCGGCACTAGGAACTTTGAATTCGGACGTCATCGCTTTTGTGATCGCGCTGATCGCGGGAATGCTGGCGACACGGGCCCTGTCGGATTGGAAAGCATCGCGTTCAGGCAGCGCGCGCGCTGCGGAATAACCGACCGACCTGAAGCCGCCTTGTAGCCTTTGATCAGTTTCCATGACTGGGCGGCCTCTACCAAAAATGTCACACCCTGATCGAGGACAAGATATGCCTGACCTGACCCACTTCGGAAATTTGATCACCGCACGTTTGCAAGAGTTGGATGAACGTGTTCACGAACTTGACCATGAACTGGGCGAACCCAAGACCGCAGATCTGGATGATCAGTCAATCGACCTTGAGGATGATGAGGTCCTGGAAAGTCTCGGGCTTGCTGCGCAAAAGGAGATCATGCTGCTCAATCGTGCAATAACAAGGATCGAAAACGGCAGCTACGGTATCTGCAAGAAATGCGGGGACCAAATTTCGAAAGAACGGCTTGAGGCGGTCCTGTACACACAATTATGCAAACGCTGCGCAGCCGGCGATTGAGTAATGTGAGACAAGCCGTGCTATATTTTACATAATTTAGTTTATGGGTTTTTTCGTGTGTACGCGGTGGATTCACAAACGAAGTGCAAATTCTTTACTAAAACAGAGAGTTGCACGGAGGATGAAGAATGGGAACCCACTACTGTCACCTGAAGCTGGACGAACGTCGCAAGCTTGCAAAGTGGCTTGAAGCCAAAATGCCGATTTCAGAGATCGCGGATCGACTGGGTCGCGACCCGTCCACGATCTACCGAGACATTAAGCGTAATCGGTACACGGACGACGAACTCCCTGAGCTAAATGGGTATCACGCGCTCGTCGCTCAGGACAAATATGAGCAGCGCCGCGCGATCCATCGCAAGATGATCATTCACCCTGATTTGAAAGCCGCGATCGAAGACCGCCTGAAGGCTGGCTGGTCCCCCGAACAGATCGCCGGCCGGATGCGGCTCGAACGGCACCCGATCCGCGTGAGCCACGAGACGATCTATCGCTTTGCCTATTCCAAAGACGGTCGCGAGGAACAGTTCTACCGCCATCTCCCTGAGCATCGCCGTCGCCGCCGACCGCGTGGTTACCGCAGGCACAACAGAACCCACAT
Organism: Roseobacter sp. GAI101; assembly: GCF_000156335.1. Taxonomy (GTDB): domain Bacteria; phylum Pseudomonadota; class Alphaproteobacteria; order Rhodobacterales; family Rhodobacteraceae; genus Sulfitobacter. Next base: position 84,274 of record NZ_DS999215.1, on the reverse strand, counting down.
ATTCGACGTTCAAAGCCTGTCACACAGGCCTGAGCGCGTCTCAGAACGCTTGGAATTCGGCCATTGGGAGTGCGACTTGATGATGTTCCGCAAGGAGCATGGGAAGGTAAACGTGACGTCATTGGTCGAGCGCGTCAGCCGCTATGCCGTCGTGATGCGTAATGAAGATCGCCAATCCAAACCGATCATGGAGTCCCTGATCAACGGGTTGGCTCCCCTGCCCGCCGACGCGCGCCAGTCTATCACCTTTGATCGCGGCACCGAGTTTTCGGCATGGAAGCATCTCAAGGCCGGGATCGGTGCGGATGCCTGGTTCTGTGACCCGCAAGCGCCCTATCAGAAAGGCAGTGTTGAGAATACGAACAACAGGCTGCGCCGATACCTGCCAAGATCAACCGCACCGACGGCGCTGACAAATCGATATTTGAGGTCGATTTGCCACCGCCTCAACGCAACGCCGCGCAAGTGCCTTGGCTACCGGACGCCCGCTGAGGTCTTTGAAAGCAACCTGATGGAAATACAGAACCGGTTGGAGTAAAACGAGATATCAAGAACTGCACTTCACCATGAGTTCACACGCTAAGGCCCATTCTAAACTGGGTTGCGACAAATCCTCTATCTTGCTGGAAAGCAAGGAGTGATGAGCCTAATTCAGCTAGTGACTGTAGAAGCTGAAATTGAAAGCATTGCGTCGCGCAATATCAAAGCTTACCGGGCGAAAGACTAAAAAGCTTTCCGAAAAATACTTCCGGTTCAGTGCTTAGAGCTTTTAGGATGATGCAAAGCTCGACAGCATCGAGCCGCCGCTCGCCAAGTTCGTATTTGGCGACATAGGACGGGGGTTTGCCAAGCTCTTTAGCAAGCGCGGCCTGCGAGAACCCAGCTGAACGTCTCAGTCGTACCAGTTCCCTCCGGAGAAATCGGTATGCTTCAGTATGAACTGCACCTGCCAATTAGTTTACTCCGAATCTACTCGACAGGCACCCTTAACTGAGTCATGAGTCACTCCCAAAAAAGGAGTGATTCATGACTGATCTGATACTTTCGCTGACTCGACAGAACACTCGCCCGAGGGTTCTTCTTCCCTTCCACTTAATTTGGTTCGGTTATCTGTCGAAACGACAGGGAGCGATCGCGTTGCGCAAGCGCCTGATCGTATTGCATCGCTCTTCAGATCCGGCGAACCTCGGGCGGGCTACGCAACTTACTAGACGTGGGCGACGCGAGGTGGAGGTGATATTGAATTTGGAGGAAGCTAATGCACCTCGCGTTTTTGCATACATGTTAGAACTGTGATCGGCGGAGCAATACTCGACCACGGTAGCGGCGGCGTAGTGCGGTCGCGGGCGGCTTAAAAGTCGGCCACTTTGGCCCTTTCATTTGATGGGAGGGTTTGGGGATATTCACTGTGGAATTATATTTGAAGGTGCGTCGCGCCCATTTTCAGGATGGGTTGAGCGGGCGGCAGATAGCTCGGGATTTTGGGATCAGCCGGGACAGTGTTGCGAAGATGTTGGCGCATTCTGAGCCGCCTGGATACCGGCGGACGGCGGCGATTAAACGCCCGAAGTTGGATGCATATATCGATCAGATTGATCGGTGGTTGGCGGAAGACAAGATGCGCCCTCGTAAGCAGCGACACACATCCAAGCGCATTTTTGAACGGCTCCGTGATGAATGCGGCTTCAACGGCGGGTACACCATCGTCAAAGATTATGTGCGCAACAAGAAGCGCGGTTCGCGTGAGATGTTCGTGCCGTTGAGCCATCCGCCCGGACATGCGCAGGCCGACTTTGGCGAAGCGTTGGTTGTGATTGGTGGCATTGAGCAGAAAGCCTATTTCTTCGCGCTGGATCTGCCGCATAGTGATGCCTGTTATGTCCGTGCCTATCCTGCCGCGAACACCGAGGCTTGGTTGGATGGGCATGTTCACGCGTTTGCGTTCTTTGGAGCGGTGCCACAGTCGGTGCTCTACGACAATGACCGTTGCTTGGTTGCAAAGATCATGCCGAATGGCGAACGTCAGAGAACACAGCGGTTCAGCGCGATGCTGTCGCATTACGTGGTCCGAGACCGATACGGTCGCCCCGGAAAGGGGAACGATAAAGGTAAAGTCGAAGGTCTCGTCGGCTATTCTCGTCGTAACTTCATGGTACCAATGCCCCGCTTTGCGAGTTGGGCAGCGTTCAACGATTACCTCGAAGAACAGTGCTGCAAACGGCAAGCAGACATCTTGCGCGGCTATAAGATCAGCATCGGTGAACGATTGCAGGCTGATCTGGCTGCGATGCAGGGCTTGCCAGATGCGCCGTTTGAAGCTTGCGACCTGCGCAGTGGCCAGGTCACATCGACATCCGTGGTGCGCTATCGCGGCAATGATTACTCAGTGCCGGTGGCCTTTGGTCACCGTGAGGTCTGGATAAAGGGATTTGTGGATCGGGTCGTTATTGGCTGCGCTGCTGAGGTGATTGCGCAGCATGTCAGGTCATACGACAAAGACGATATCACCTTTGACCCTGTGCATTATCTACGACTGATTGAGCGTAAGATCATGGCCTTTGATCAGGCAGCTCCGTTGCAAAACTGGAACCTACCTGATGCATTTTCAACGTTGCAACGGTTGTTGGAAGCGCGGCAGGGCAAGGCTGGGAAGCGCGAGTACGTGCAGGTCCTCCGTCTGCTGGAACGCTTTGAGATGGAGGTGCTGCACAATGCAGTCAAAGATGCGCTTCAAATGGGAGCCATCAGCTTTGATGCCATCAAACACCTTGTGCTATGCCGCGTTGAACGCAGGCAGCCTCGGTTGGATTTGGATCTCTATCCGTTTCTGCCCAGAACGCATGTCGCGACGACATCAGCCGCATCCTACATGAGCCTGCTGGATGGAGGTGGCGCATGACCGATGCACCAGAACTGCTCTTGGCCAACCATCTCAAAACCCTGCGCTTACCGACCTTCCAGCGTGAACACGACAAGCTCGCGCGCATCTGTGCCGCGCAGGGCGTGGATCATGTCCGTTATTTGGCCCGGCTGACCGAGCTTGAACTGATCGACCGCGAACGCCGCATGGTCGAGCGCAGATCAAATCGGCCAAGTTCCCAGCCGTCAAAAGCCTGGACAGTTTCGACTTCAAGGCAATCCCGTCGTTGACAGATGATGGTCTTGGATCTGGCGCGGTGTGATTGGGTCGAACGGCGGGAGAATGTCATCGCACTTGGCCCATCTGGCACTGGAAAGACCCACATCGCCCTCGGGTTGGGCCTGGCCGCCTGCCAAAAGGGCATGCCTGTCGCTTTTGTCACGGCGGCCTCACTGGTGAACGAGTTGATGGAAGCGCGAGACGAGAAACGGCTGCTGCGATTGCAACGCCAGCTCGCTAAGGTCAGCCTGTTGATCATCGATGAACTGGGTTTTGTGCCGCTCAGTAAAACAGGCGCTGAACTGCTGTTCGAACTGATCTCGCAACGCTACGAGCGTGGATCAACACTCATCACCAGCAACCTGCCGTTCGAAGAGTGGACAGAAACCTTCGGCACAGAACGACTGACCGGCGCATTACTGGATCGGCTGACACACCACGTGAACATTCTGGAAATGAATGGTGAAAGCTACAGGCTCAATCAGAGCAAATCAAAGCGTACCAAAACTTAACACATCATCAGGTTGGCCTGACGGCCAACGCGCCATGGAACGTGCTTGCTACTTAATGGCATCACGCCCCAAGGCGCGTAACCAAGTGGCCGACTTTTGCTCCGCCCCAATGGCAGGTTGTTACGCCGCCGTTGACAAGAACAGTTGGGCCATGTCACAGAAGAGCGAGCGTATGTCTATTACAAGGCTCCACTAAAAGAGACTTGGGAATACACTACGGATGGAAAATGACATTAGCTTGATGGGGAAGCCGGCGGGGTATGTATTAACTACATGACATATTGCCAAATTATCTTAAGATCGCTCGGGTTGCGAGCCAAATTATGCGATTGTTTCTATTTTGAGTTGCCCGTGTAAACTTTGAGAGTGGCCCTAGGAATGCTGGCTTGGCACTGGCCCCCGCGGGAGCATCTGAAACTCTGTGTATGGGGCTCAGCCCATGCGGTTGAGACGGATCATCTGTTGAACCGTTCTGGGTATATGATAGCGAACTGATTTCGGGCAGCACTCCATTCCCTGACAGAGCGCCGCCTTCTCGAAGCTGCCGATCGCCAAGTAGATCTGCCTTGTTGCTGCGTCATCGTTGAAACGCTGCCGCGTGTTTTTGTGTTTTTCCTGATGACCCTGTTCAGGCTCTCGATCGAATTCGTGGTGTAGATGATTTTGCATACGGCTGGCGGGAAGGCAACGAACGGGTTGACCTCTTGCCATGCGCGCCGCCATCAGGCTGCGATTGAGGGGTATTTCTGCCCCCATTCGGCCTCGAAATCAGCGAGGGCTTTGTCTGCGGCAACATCATCGATTGCCTGGTAAACGCGCTTGAGATCTCTGGCGACGTTCTTGCGATTCTTCCATCCACAGAAGTTCAGGGAATGGCGCACGAAATGCACGATGTATATTTGGAGGGTCGCCTCAGGGAAGGCCGCATTGATGGCGTCAGGGAAGTCATTGAGGCCGTCCACGAGGGCAATGAGGATGTCTTCGACGCCACGGTTAAGCTGGTTGTTGATCACTGACAGTCAGAATTTGGCCCCTTCGTTGTTGGCAATCCAAAGGCACAGAACCTCTCGTTCGCCTTTTGGAGTGACGCCCAAGGCCACATGAAAAGCCTTATTTTTGACCTGACGGCTTTCCACGTCGCGGATTTTGACCCGAAGCGCATCAAGGAAAACGATTTGATACATCCGCTCCAAGGCACGGTTCTGCCAGTCTGACACCTCTTCCAGAACGGCCTCAGTGACACGCCAAACCGATCGTCTGAAAACTCCCACCGAGGACACAGCCGTGGCAGTGCCCTAAGTACCGCTCTCTGCTTGCCAGAGGTAGTCTTACTATACCGCAAACCCCGCTTCAGCACTCAGCAATAGCTGCTCGACCCGATCTCTGCCGGTCTGGGTATCGAGCATCTGGATGGGAGGCTGCATATTCAGGAACGGCGACGGCTGAAAAAGCCAATACTCCGCCCGCGCCTTGTTCTTCAAAACCTGCTCTGCGAGGGCGAGCACCTCATGTCGTTCCATAAATGGATCCTCCTATCGAAGTATCTAGACCTGCCATTCAAGCTCTTGAAGAAGAGCTACCAGTTGATAGAGATTTCATACCGTGAATTTAACAATTGGATTGAGTTTGGCTATGGCAAATTTCAGCAAACTTACGTTTCCACTATCGAGATTACGCGGCATTTGGCAAATCGCTGAGCACTCATTTAGTGTGTCAGCGCCCGTCAGGAACCGCACTACAATCTCGTAGTGCGGTTCCTGACTTGGTCCAAGGGCAGTCTGAAAAATGTTCGATTTCGTAGCACTCAGGTCATGCAGCCAACTTACATCGCTCCGCCAGGAACAGTAAAATTATTTCACTATTGAATGGCCCATGCCCACAAAAGAAAGCTTTGACCCGGATTCGGGTGTTATGGCTGAAGAATATCCGCCCTTAGAAATACGATGGCAGCGATCGAAGACAGCAAGAGTTAAATCCTACTCTGGCAGTTTGACGCCGGTGGTTAAGCTTGACCGTTGACTTAACTTTGCGAATGGCCCCATCATTGCTGCATGATCACCCGACTACATCACACCTGCCGAATATCTTGAGCCCAAGATAACCCCTAGATTTCATGGGGAGGCAGCATCGGTATGCGGGAGGGTCTTATATCCCCTTAGGCACCAGATAAGTGTTCACGACCGGGTTCGACTCCCGGGCCTCCTACCATATTTGATGTATTTCAGCGAAGTTTTGCCTCTGAGCTAAGGTGCCAGCTAAGTCTGTTAAAAATCTAATGTTGAACACCCCCCTTCTCATATTGCTTGCAAGCAATATGAGAGCTTTTTGAGCCCCTTGAAGTTGAACGATATGGTTCCTGTGCAATATTTTCCGGGCCTCAATCCGCATGGCTTTGTAGCAATCCGTAAGGACGTAAATGTCTTTGTGAAGGGAGCTAACCGTGAAGCTAACGGCTGAAGACATCGCCTCAGTGGTTGATGATTTGCTCAAGGAGACCGGTACGGTCCCAACGGTCAGGAAAGTTCGCAGTCGCCTAGCACGTGGTTCCATGTCGACGATTACGGCAGTGATGTCAGCTTGGCGAGCGGAGCGTGAGGAACTCGCTATGGTACCGTCGCCTGTTATCGCAGCAAGCATGCGTGCCGCGGGGCAAATCTGGAGGCAGGCCCAATCACTTGGAATCGGAGCTGCTAATGCCGTCGATAGAACTCTCCTGGCTGCTCTCGAGACACTGTTGACCCAGGCGTATGCACGGATCGCGGAACTCGAGGTTGAGAGCGAAAAGCGCAGGGTGGCGATCCATAGCCTACATCGCAGCATCGAAATAGCAAATCGGAGTGCAGATGATGCCAAGCAGGCGTTGGTTGCTGCAACGTTGCGTGCTGAGACCCTTGAAGAAATGTTTGAGACGAAAAAAGCTTGGCCCTCCCAAAATTCATCAAGGTTTAGGCATCGCGGTGCCCGCAGGAGTCGAGGGGGATCGTCTCTATTGAAAATTGAACTCAACGCTAGCAACTTTACTTAAAGCGTGCCGTCTTGCAGGCGCAAATGAACACACTAGATGGTGCAACCGCGCATATCGAAACCCAAACGGATGGTACTTATCCAACCGACGAAAATGATCTGTTCATGTGGTTGTTGGACTTCCTCAAGGGCCAGGGCTGATATGTCAATCAACACTCTGCCGTCAAAAAGTGGTCTTTCCCATAGCAAGCACAAGGTACGCGCGATGGCTCAAGACACTCAGCGGCCTCACACCCTAGGAATACATCTCCAAAATCTGGGCATCCGAGCCAGATCGATTCATCCTAAATCCGATCCACCAAATGGCGGGACTGAACACCTAGCATCATAAATGCAGTCTCGTTGGCGACCACGAATAGGACTGCTTGCGTCAACCTGAATAATTTGTTCGCTTCTGACCGAGACCGTTCTGCGGCCTCGGTTTGATCCTCCATATCGTCGCGCTGTGCGGGTGCTCTGGTGACCGAGCGTGGCAGTAATAGCTTCATCGGAAAAGCTCTCATCTGCTTGCATATCGGCAGCGAGCGCGTGGCGGAATAGATAGGGTGTTACGCTATTCGTTTGCTTGGGGAAGGCGCGCTTCCCTACCCTTTTGATGTATTTGTCAATACTGACGGTCAAACGGCGCTCTTGTTCCGCGCGGGAAAGCCACATCCCGGAAGGGGACCGTGGATTTGTCGCTTCCTTGATTTCTAAGCGGGGGGTACCAGACCGCGAAATATAGTCATGCAGCCAGCAGGCTTCTTCTGTTTTGCAGACCAGCCTTATCGTTCGGGTGCCTTGCCCCTTGCCAGAGACTTCGGGAGCGCGCTCCAAAGCTGTTTTTGCACCCTTTACTGTAAATGTCAGGACAAGAATCCCCTCCTCTGTCGCTATGTCCACGGTGACTCCCAGCCTCGCAGAAAATTCGACAGGCCGGCATCCAATCAACATCAGGGTTGCGATGATTATGCGATGCCGCGTGCTTAAACACGCATCTGTCTGCCCCGTCTTCCAGAATTGATTTCGCCACTCGTAATCTGGGCTCTTTTTCTGCTTTCCGCGCTCATGTCTTCCGAGGGCCCGCAGGGCTATGATTGCGGAAGATACCTGCTTTTTCGGCTTACCCTCATCTTTAGGCAGGCTCTTGCGCACAGCGCAATGCATCGGATCCGGGGGCACAGCGACCAGAAAGGCTATTGCCCTCGTCAGACATTCCCATTCCTCCCTATTAAGAGGCTGGCGCGCAGAACGCATCCGCTCCATGGCTTCCGCATCGACGGCTCCATTAAGCGCTTTGATGATTTTGGTTCGCTCTGCGGCCGGCAACGTTATCGAAAACAGTTCTCGCCAATAGGCAGGCACGCTTTCCCTGACTTTTTGGCTGGCTATGCGCACGAGCGCTGATCTCGCCGACTGCCTTGTGTTAGCGTTCGACCAGGTGTTGAAGCGATCATGCGACAGAAAGGCCGCGAACGGATCGTTCCTTTGGTGGGAGCGAGCGAGGGCAGCGGCCCGCTGTTCATATTTTTGCCAGGTGCCTGAAGCGATTAACTCTTCCGCGGAATAAAGCAAGTTCGCTTCTTTCGCGTGATTGTAGGCAATCAAGCTGTCGGAGAACAGGGCGTCAAACCGATGGCTCTCCGAGGGTATCTTATCCATTGAAGGCGATGGGTTTTGAAAGCCGTCAGGCTTGCGTTCAGAGGGCAACGTTATGCTCATGACGGCACCCCCAGGGGAGATCTAGCGTCCTTCCACAACCCAAAGTGAGTAACAT
>NZ_DS999215.1:72421-75823 GCF_000156335.1 Roseobacter sp. GAI101 | reverse complement strand
AGGGTGAACATGGTTGCCATCATTGAAAAAAGACCCGGCAATATCGAAACTGATCTCTATCCGATAAACGGCTGGCCAGATGCGGAGGCTATCGTTGCAGATCAGCATATCAGCAGCCCTCCGCACGAGATATGTCTAGGACACAGACCCAATCCTGGCCACCAGTTGGCCGAACATAGGACAGCACATTAATGTGAAAGACCGCTGCGTGAAGATCAAAACTAGCGGCAAATTGCTGGGCTATCCCGCCAGTGTAATCGAGCGCAGTCAACTCTGCCTTGGGGGGGGTTAGAAGAAACGGAAGTCCATAAATAGCAGCGATACGCGACTTACCCGCCTGCCTATTGGAACCACAAGAAAGGCCTGAGATATTAACCTGGACCTTGCGGCCGAAACCATCAAGCAAAAGGTCGCAGATATACTTGTCTTCTGCGGGGCGGTCGATCAGCCTGAGCACGCCTGCGTAAGTATCGCGCCGGAAACCGGACAAAATCAACCGTGCGCCTTCGAGTTCTAACAAACCGAAGGGGTGTTTTTTATTTTCGAGTTCGTCGTTCATTATTAATCTCCATTCTAAGACAGAGATTGAAAGTTCAGGTTAACGGTCAGTTAATGAGCCCGAGGGGCACCAATAGTCACTTGGGTGATCTTCACGTGGACGAAATCGTACTCCTGAACTTTACCTGATGGGCGTTATGAGGAAATAAACGCCCACGGACACGCTTGGACGTCAACCCTCTGAGAGCGGGCCTTGTTGCATGGATCGCGCTTGGTTCGATACTGAGGCGGTTTGTTCCCTTCAGGATGCTGTAGATGCCACACAAGTTCAACGCCGGTCGTCGCGACAAGATTCCGAAGCAAAAGCATTGCGTGACCAACTGGGCCGAGTACAACGAAAGCCTGCGGCGACGCTGTGATCTGTCGGTCTGGATCGGCGATGACGCACTTGCTTTGTGGGCGGCACCACCGCGAACGACGCCTGGCGGTCAGCCTGTCTATTCGGATTTGGCGATTGAGCTTTGCCTGACGCTGGGCATGGTGTTCAAGCAGCCACTGCGGCAGACCCAAGGTTTGATGCGCTCCATTGCTGAGTTGTTGGGGGTTGAGGTTGCAGTGCCTGACTTTTCCACTTTATCGCGCAGAGGCAACGGGCTGAGCGTGTCTGCCAAAGCTACCTCTAAGAATGTCAAACCGGCCCAGTTGACCTGTTTCTGGCAGACGGCGCTTACGATGGAGAACCAACATATGCTGTTCTTACCGCACGCTTCGGGTCGGCGATCGACGTCACGATCCCACCACCCAAGAACGCGGTCCTGAGCCCCGACGCTGCCCAGAACCCGAGCATTCGTGATCGCCATATTGCCGATATACGAGCGCGCGGTCGGATGGCATGGCAGAAGGCATCTGGCTATAATCAGCGGAGCCGGGGTGAAACCCTCATGGGTCGTTGGAAGACCGTCATCGGGCTCAAGCTAAAGGCGCGCTCGTTCGAAAACCAGAAAACAGAAGCCAGGATTGGCGTCCGGATTCTTAACCGGATGACCGAACTTGGCCGACCCAATTTCGAACGCACCGCCTGAAATCTGTTTCGGGTAGGGCGCGTTCCGACCTCATCATGCTCCATGCAACAAGGCCAACATTCAAATTTATCGGCCATACATCTCCGAGTAAGACGCCAATAATTGTTCCACTTAAGGTGGAATTGGCCATACTATTACCATAGTGGTTTGTTACCTATGTTAGGTAACCTTGAAAGGTAGAACATGAGAGATAGAATTCTTCGTACGGCCCGTAAAATTATGGCAATCCTTGTCCTTGCACTACCCAATGCAAGTTACGCAGAGGACTTGCTGACAGTGACTGTTGATGAGATTTCCGAGGCGCTGACTTTCGATGACTTGCTCGCAATGCCACAGGTAAAAGTGATTACAAAAAACGACTATGTCGACGAGAAAGTTGAGTTCTCTGGCCCATTATTGAGAGACTTGCTTTTAAGCTACAACATCGGTCCGGAGGATGTTTTGACGCTACGGGCGATCAATGATTTTTCGGTAAAGATACCTGCCTCCGACGCATTCCAATATAATGTTATTCTAGCTCTCTTCAGTAATGGACAAAAGATGTCAATTCGCGACAAAGGACCGATCTGGCTAATCTATCCCATGGATGATCATGAAGAGCTCCGCGATGATCGCTATAACAGCCGGATAATTTGGCAACTTACGAGCCTTACTGTCGAATGATTAAATCCGGGAAGACTTTAACAATTGTTATTTCTATTTTGTGTTTTGGTGCTGTAGTTCTCGGGTGTGGCGTAATCTGGACTCTAAGAGACCGAGTATATCAAATCAGAACTGCTGAACAAAGTGATCCACTCTGGATCGCGTCAAGATTGCAGTTTGAGCTTCTCAATTTCAACGCAGAGCTAGCAGAGTATGCAATCGGTTCAAGGACGGCTAGGGACGTTTCCCTTCGGTTTGATATCCTGTGGAGCAGGCTCAATATGATGCAGAAAGGAAAGATGGCCGAGGTAATTAAAGAAGCTGAAGCTGACAGCACCGGTCTTGTTGAATTTGAACATGTACTTCAAGAGATCGATCCACTAGTTCAATCGCTTTCAGGATCAGAGCCTCTAGGAATAGCCAAGCAGAATATTGCTAAAAGAATATTGTTAGAGACTACTCCTTATAACCTCACCTTCAAGGAGCTTTCTTTGTCGATGGCACAAGCAAAGTCTCGCTTGATGTCGGATTTTCGAAATGGCCTCGTTTCCCTGTCTCGTGCGATTGCTTATTTAGGAGTAGTCATCTTGGTGCTCGCGAGTACCGTTGTAGTAATGCTTGTTGCAGACGTTAGGTTAAACAAAAGAAAATCGATTGAACTGCAGCAACTCGTTGCAGAAGTCGAAGCATCAGCAAGAATGAAAGAAACTTTTATGAGTGTTGTTAGTCACGAGCTACGCACACCACTTACCTCAATCCTTGGCGGGATCCGAATTTTTGACGCAAAGTATGGCGAAGAATTGGGAGAGGCCAGAATGAAGTTGATTAAGATCGCCCACCGAAATTCAGAAAGATTGCTCTCATTGGTCAACGATATATTGGATGCGCAGTCATTAAGTGAAGGCAAGGCGAATCTCAAAATGGAATATTTGAATCTAGAGACGATTATTTCCTCGACAATTGAAGAGTGCGAGGGGTATACTGCCGAGAAAGATATAAAGATATCTTTCAAAAAATCAGCACCCCCAACGCTCGTGAGCGCTGACATGGCACGGATTTCACAGGTCATAACCAATCTACTTTCAAATGCTGCCAAATTTAGCCCTTCCGGTAGTACCGTAATAGTTAGTACATGCCTATTTGGCCCGGACGTAAGGGTCGAAGTGACTGACCAAGGTGT
>NZ_DS999215.1:38889-72401 GCF_000156335.1 Roseobacter sp. GAI101 | reverse complement strand
CGCTACCTTTTGGTTTACTCTGCCTTTGTCCGAAAACACCGAAGACCGGTTGGGTTAGATTTTCAGCTATCACTATGATTTAGCTCAAAAGAAATGAAGCTAGATGATAAAATAAAACTAGCTTTTTTCATAATGCCAGTCATTTAAAATATCTACACTTGGCGTCAGGCTATTTCTATCTATATCCTGAAAGTCACCGGTCATATCTTTAAGTTTTTTTAGTAGATCGTAATCTCTTTCATAAAAATCCTTGATCTTAACTCTTGTCGCGTTGGATACCTCAATATCAATTTTTCCACTCTCGTTCCGATCTAACGGTGTTAGGACTGCTGGTGTCGCAGTGATTTGGTCAATCCACTTGTATACTTTTTGCAGACCTCGCTCGAATAGAAATACTTTCATGTCCGGTCCAATGAAATCAATCTGCGGCCTTATGTGATTGTCGCATGCATTGGGAGATTCTGCGCACATATCAAAAACTAAGGCAACCCAATCGTCAAACGTACCTTCAAATTCTTTATTCCAGTCGAGTTCTACCTTAATTTCGTCATTGGCTGTCAGTTTTTTTGGGAGTGGATACTTGCTGCCAAGTCTTGTAGCTCGATATCGAAATTCACTTAGCAACCTCTCTAGCGGATCACGAACTATGGAGAAAGATGCGTCGGCAAATCCCTGAGGTATTAGCATCCTGCTAATTTCATATTCTAGGTGCTGGGGTGTTGACTGTGCCCATGGCAACTCTTCTCTCGAATATAGCGCCACCTTTCCTTTTTTTCTCATGTAGTCTGTTATACTCGCCCCACCCGTCTTTGGGACATGAACGAAGTGTAGTAGGCGATGGTTTATTCTGGCGAGTGGCATAAAAGTGGCCTTTTTGTAAAAGAACCTTGTGGGTAATTTCCATCAAGTTTTGACATCATAAACACCGGCCGGTATTGAAACAATCGAAAGCAAACATCCACTTTCAATTTTTTGCATTGCAATGAAGCTGTTCCTGCTGGCCAACTCGGCAGCCAGAGGCTGTATCATGGATGTGCAGAGAGCAACGATCTGTGACTACCGCCAAATTTTTTTGGGGCTGAGATGCACGCTTTCATTGGGATTTGGCGAGTATAATGCGGGAGTCTGCTGAAGTCTGGGTATCTGAGCTGGGCAATGCGGTTTTCAGATATGGTCAGGAATTGAAGCGTTCGTCGAACATGATAGCGAATTGATTGCGGGCGACAAACCATTCTTGGACATTCCAGCCCTCTTTCTCGAAGTTGCGGATTGCCAGATAGATCAGTCTAGTGACAGCCTCTTCGGTCGGGAATGAGCCGCGGGTCTTGATTGATTTGCGGACCCCACGGTTTAAACACTCAATTGCGTTTTTCATGTAAATGATCTCGCGGATCGCCGGGTCGAAGGCACAGAACGGGATCACTTCCTGCGATGCCCGCCGCCTGGTCGGGGGGTAATCTCCCCATTTTTAATGGGGTCCAGCCGTACAATTCAGGCGGCTGTTTTCAGTTTCATGGCGGGTGTCATGCCGCCGATACCCATATTGGGTCGCTCATTGTTGTAAGTCCAGAGCCATTCAGTCGCCTGGTCTTGTGCCTCCTCAATCGTTTCAAAGATATATTGCCCAAGCCACTCGCCGCGAACGGTGCGATTGTAGCGTTCAATATACGCGTTTTGCTGGGGTTTGCCCGGCTGGATGTATTCAAGCCGGATGTTGCGTTTCTCAGCCCATTCCATGAGCTTGCCACTGACATATTCCGGGCCGTTGTCGACACGAATTGTCTGCGGCTGACCTCGCCATTCAATGATCTGGTTCAGGCTGCGCACAACGCGCTCCGCTGGCAGCGAAAAGTCTACCTCGATGCACAGACCCTCGCGGTTGAAGTCATCCAGGACGTTCAGTGTTCGGATTGATCGACCATCCGCGAGCTGATCTGCCATGAAGTCCATCGACCACGTCTCATTTGGCCTGTCAGGCACGGCCAGTGGTTCGGGTTTGTCCCGCTTCAAGCGTTTCCTGGGCTTAATCCGTAGGTTCAGCTCCAACTCGCAGTAGATCCGGTAGACGCGTTTGTGGTTCCAGCCGTAACCCTGCACGTTGCGCAGGTATAAGAAGCATAGGCCAAAGCCCCAACTACGCTTGTTGGCTGTCAGGCGTTCCAACCAGTCAGCGATCTCTTCATTCTCATCGCTCAGAACAGGGCTATATCGAAAGCACGTCTCGCTGATCTGAAACGCGCGGCAAGCCAATGCGATACTGACCCCATGTTGTGCGACTGCGTTCATGGCCATCTCTCTTCGCTGAGACGGCCTCAGCGCTTTTTTCCAAGAGCTTCCTTCAGCAGATCGTTCTGCATGCTCATCTCGGCATACATGCGCTTCAGGCGACGGTTCTCGTCGGCCATGTCCTTCATCTCTGACATCAATGACGCGTCCATCCCGCCAAACTTGGCCCGCCATTTGTAGAAGCTGGCGCTGCTCATGCCATGCTCACGGCACAGCTCAGAAACTGGCACGCCGCCCTCCGCCTGCTTCAAGATCGCCATGATCTGCGCGTCGCTATATCGTCCATTCTTCATCGTAAATCTCCTCAGTTATCTTGCCGAGAAAATTCTACTTTTGAACACCACTAATTTTAGGGAGGATTACCCCGATACGATACCGCAAACCGAACATAGAAATAGACTGCGTACAGGATCACAGATTTCGGATAATGCGCGCCTTTAAAATCAATCATTGTTCTGCTCCCTGCGCCTGTGGCCTTCAAAGACAAACTGCTGCCACATCGTTAGACAGAGAAAAAGCTCGAAAAGTTTGCGACACAACCGGAATGACAGCATGGGCCTTCCGTCCGGCTTTCGCGTCGCGGCATTTGCGCATTCCATTCGCCTTCACCGACGGCTTTGATGCCGGTGCCGTCGATCAAAAGGCGCAGCGACCGCGAAACGGCCAGCTTCCGTTCAGCTCGCGACCTTTTCTTTCACCTCTTCGTTGACCTCAGCGTTTTTCCAGCGCGCCTGAAGTTCTTTGAACGCATCCGCTTCCATTTCCTGCTGGGTGCGTCGTTTGGCGGGCGGTCCAAAGGGAATAGTGGCTTTGTCCAACTTCGCCTTGCTAAACCGCAATTTGCAATCTGACCCGGCAGCATCAATGATCTGTCGTTCAAGCCTCTCGACCTCTGCATTGCGTTCCAGCAGCACCCTATTGCGTTCGTCCAGCTCCGCCTGAATCTCCTCATTAGTGCCATCGGCCGTTTCCAACCATTTTATGATTTGGGACCGTAGCTCTTCTACCTGTTTGATGAAGGGCTCCTGTTCCTTGACAGCTTCGGCCAAAGTCATGCTTTTAACCTCGCCGTTGATGCTGCAAATCACGGATGTCAGTGGGCTTTTGAGGGCTTCCTCAAAGGCAAGGTCACCTTGCGTCAACGCATTATCAAGCATTTCATCAATAACCTGACATTGCAGAAAGGCGCGGGCCTTGTTCAGCTCTTCGACCTTTTTCCGGTTGGTCACCAGCCACTTTTCTTTCGCAAGGCGTTCTGCCTCTGCTTGTTCGGTTGCAGGTATGGCGGCGAGTTCCTCTTCGCTTAGTCGCTTGGAGTTTGACTGTAGTTCGCGCATGATTTCAGTGATTTGGTTGTCAAAAACGCCCATTGCTTCCTGCACATCATCAAGCCCCAGTTTCTTGCCTTTCGCCATTTCATCCCCAAATTGCACAACGACAAAAGGCTTGCCTGACGCGGTCAAAACACCACCCATGCCCTTTTCGAGATCATCAATTGTCTTGTCTGATTTGATCGATCTGGTGTCTTGCGCAAACTCGGTTGCGGCGCTGCGCATTTCGTTCATGGCTTCCTCGCCATAGTCCTTGTCGGTGGCGGTCATAAAGGCACTTTGCGCCAATCCTTCGAGCGACACACGCTTGTCCGGATCATCATGCAATCCCTGTATCAAGCGTCCGAGGGCACCTGATTCCAAAGCCATTTCGTTCCCATGAACTGGTGTGCTCTGCCCAACCATTTGAAGCAGCATGGACCCGATCGCATAGTTGTCGAGGGTTTTGGAAGCCCCTGCCCCGAACTCTTCGGGGGCGATGTACCCGGGCGTAAAGTTACCCAAGTTTTCATGATCGACCTCGCCATCCTCTTTCAGAAACGCTGACTCTCCATAGTCGATGATTTTGACTTCGCCCTCCTTGGTCATCATGATGTTCAGACCCTTGATGTCGCGGTGAATAAGGCCCTGACGCTGCAATTCCCCCAAAGCGGTCGCAGCCTTGCCGACCATATCGCTCTGCATTGCCACACATGCAGCGGGAGGCAGCAATCCAGAGGATGCCAATGCATTTACCGTTCCACTGACTTCGGACATGTCCCCACCGTCAATGAATTCCATCAGCATGTGCATCGAACCGTCTTCGCCACGCGCTGCGCCGTAAAGTTCTGGTATCGCACCCTTATTGGGGCTGTTTTGAGCCCCTTCCTGAGCCCGGTTCATGATCTTCATTTCCTTGAGAAGATCCTCATAGGCTTCCTCGTTGCCGCTATTCGGCGTCTTCATCACCATTTTCTTGCCGGTGTCAGGATTTAAGAACAGGTTCGCGGTACCCAAACCGCCTGATTTCAGTGTCTTGACCTTTTCGTATTTGACCCCGCCCAGCATGACGGTCTGGCCATCTGCGTCGACCTTGTTTGGGGCATCCGCATTGATCTTGGCAATCATTTCATCTGCCATTCCGGAAAACATGTTTTGCTGCTCAGCAGAAACATCCGACAACTCTAGCCCCGGAAACGCCGACGCTAGCATACTCCGCACCAATTGATCTTTGGTCTTGGTCATCAGATCCAACAGCACCGACTGTGGGGTATCCGGACTTTTGAGAATTGCCGACATTTTCTCGCCAGCGTCCTTTGCGACACGCGCGCACTCTGCCTCATTTGGCTTGCCGTTGAGGTCAATAGTCAGATCGTCCAAAAGATCCCCGGGCTCGAACTCCGGCGGTGGTGGTGTGACCTCAATATCGTCGATACCGGTTTGAGCCAGAGCCAATTCATCACGACGCTTTTCCTCCAGATATTGCGCGCGCATTTCCTTGATCCGCTGTTCCTCGCGCATCAACTGCTTGAGTACATCAGCAGCGGGCACAGGCTTCAATCCGCCCTGCAGCGCATCGATCTTTTCATCTTGCGTGTGGTCTTCCATAGGAAAGCTATCGACGGATTTCTTAACAATCAAAATACGCTCTGCATCAGCACGCGCCGTCTGTAGGTACGCCGTCAGTGACCTCGTGTTGGAATACCTGCCTGATTGCGCAGCCAACCGACCCTCCAATGCGTCGACTCGTCGAGCGTACGGCCCAACAATTGCCCCCTGACCCGCATCTTGCAATCGCTGAAACTCTTTCCGGATGCGCGACATCTGACCGCTAATATTGCGCTGGCAGAGGCGCACAGCCTTCGGACCAAGTTCCAGTTCAAGCTCATCAAGCCGAGCATGGTAATCCGGCTCCATGTCAAGGATCGCCTTGCGGTGCTCAAGAGCCTGTTTGAGGTCAGCTTTGTCACTACATGGGGTGATTTCGTCAAGGCGGTTCTTGGCGTCGTCCATTCCGGTGAACCCACTGTCAAAATCCGACACCTGTGCGGAAAATGTTTTTTCTATCAATTCAACGGCTTGACGAATTTCATTCTCGAGAATTTTACCACTTGTGCCTGCATCCGTTGCATTGGCCAACGCCTTGATCTTGTCGAGGTATTTATACGCCCCCTTGAAATCACCCGCTTTTGCCAACTCGTCTGCCTCTTTAAGCGATCCTTCAATCACAAAAAAATTCGAATTGGTGTGGGGCATTTTATCAAAGACGTCCGCCACTTTTTGGCGTCGACGCTGGTAGTTTTCAAACTGCTTTTTGATACTGGCAGACTTGATACGGCCTTTGCCATTTAACGCCGCGTTCAACCAATTTCTCTGATCGTCTTTCAAAGCCATATATAAATTTCCTTATAAAAGTGCAGCGCTAATAACGGACAAGGATTGCCGGCCGCGGGCCGCAACATTGACGGACACGAACGGATTGTTATCGATCACCGAAAAAAACGGATTATTGAGCGTCGCCATGTAGTCGCTCAATGCTGCCTTTGCGGCCGACTTCAGCTTGGTGCGTTCCGGTCCTTCAGGCGTTTGAGTGATCTGATCCAGCTGGTCTTCGAGATGGGTGTCGAACGCATCGAATTCAGCCACCAGCGTATCAGCCGCCTTTACGATGTCCTTCAGGTCTTCGTCATCACTCGCTTGATCCGCCACAGCTTTGCGGAAACTGGACAGGCCGTTTTGCATATCTCTTTTGGCCGAAATCCACATGATGCGGGACTTCTGGAATGCCACGACATTCGTTGGAATATCCGAGGGTGCCGCTTCTTTGCCCAGCAATGCCTCGATCCGCTTGGCGATGGTCGTCGCGCCTGCAAAGTCGCCGGCTTCGGCCTTGTCCAGCGCCATCCCCCAGGCCCCTCGAATTTTTGTCGCTTCCGCATGGTCAGCCTTCAGCGCGGCTGTCACATCCGGCTCCAATGCCGCCTGTAGCTTAAGCCAGGCTGCTTCACCTGCGATCTCACCGACTTCTGCGCTGCGAATTTTCATCACAAAGTTGTTTAGGAAATTAATCTGCTGGTCGTTTAACTTTTCAAGCGCCATAAACCGTCCCCCATCCGTCTTTCATCCGACATTCCCCAAGTAGAATGCTTTCGTCTGCATGTTGCCGCTGTTTAGGTCACCGATCAATCTTTTTGGGTGCGCTGTGCCGGTGTCTGGGCATCCGCCGCGCGAGCTGATCGTGTCTTGCGGTCCAGACGGCAGGGTTGATCCGGATTCTAGGTTGATCAACATTCGCATGGACAGAAAAGTCGAGCCACTTTCGTTCAGGTTTTCTTTCTGGTGCCATCTTGCAAGACCCGAGGCCGAATGTCGCGGCCATGCTCGTTCAGGATGGACGGCCCGGTCGACAGGCGGTCACCCATCAGATCACTCAGTTCGTTGATGGCCGGGGAATAGTTGGTACGGATCGGTTGGTGCGTCGCGCTGTCTTCAGGTTTCCGGCGGCGGCGTCGCGGCAGGCGCGCCTATGTTCATGGCCGCTTCACGTCCCCCGTAACCTTCGATCAGCGCATCCTGATCGGCAAAGGCGAGGTCGTTCATCTCTGCGGGGTCGCATATTTTGCGGAGCTCGGCTTCGAGTTCTGCCAGAGCAGAGGCTGCGTGCGGATCCTTGGCACGGTTTGTCGTTTCTTCCGGATCTTCAGCCAGATTGAACAGTTCAGGGGCGAAGTAGTGGTAGTGGATGAGCTTCCAATCCACCTTGCGCAGCATGTACGCGGCAGAGACTGCGCCGACAGCGTGGTATTCGCTAAAGATCACGCGATCCGTGTCTTCCGGTTCTGCGGCGATATCGTAGAGCGACCGGCCCGGTCGCGTTCCTTCCAGCGAGGCTCCGAAATGGTCAATGATGATCTGCGACACGTCCAGCAGAGTGACGGGCGTAGCACAGGTTGCCGGTTCGGCACCCGGTGCCGCGACGATCAGCGGCACGGCCGCTGATTCCTCGTACATGTTCGATTTGCCCCACAGCCCTCGGGCACAGACATTATCGCCATGGTCGGAAGAGTAGATCACCATCGTTTCGTCGAGAAGGCCATTCTCTTCGAGGGACGCCATCAGCTTGCCAATATTGTCGTCAAGGAAAGTACACAGCGCAAAGTAGCAGGCTGCGGCGAGCCTGCGCTCGGCATCGTCCGTGAACCCCTCGTCGCCCGCCAGCGCAGTATTCTGTTTCTGCACCCATGGGTGGTTCACAAAACCGTCCATCGTATGAAGCTTGAATGGCGGCAGGTCCTCAATCGGATAGAGGTCGAGATATTTTTGCGGCACGACCAGCGGAAAATGGGGAGCGACCAGCCCGACATAAAGGCACCACGGCTCCTCGGGTCGTTTGGCGGCGTTTGCGAACCACTCGGTCGCCCGCGATACCACGGCGGTATCGTAACGGGTATAGTTGCCGTCGCCCGGGCCGATGTAAGGCCCGAGCATCCGGCCCTCCTTGCGGACACGTTCGTCCTCGCGCCGGATGGAGCCCCAGACCATGCCGTGGCCGCCCGCGACCTGCATGGGAATGTGTTCGACATCGAAACCTGCGGGATCCTCGGCGTCGCGGTAATGCAGCTTACCGATGGATTCCACGCGGATGCCCTTGTCCTGCAGCGCATGGCCCCAGCCCCGGGGCTTGCCTGTGTAGGGCATCGCGTTGTCCCAAAGCCGGATATCGTGGACATATCTCCCCGATGCAAAGGCCGCCCGTGCGGGCACGCATATGGGCGACGGGGTGTAGGCGTTGCTGAACCGGATGCCGCGCGCCGCCAGCTTGTCGAGGTTCGGCGTCTTTACAAGCGGGTGCCCGACACACGACAGCGCCTGGTGTTCGTCCGACAGAATGACAAGCAGGTTCTTCGAATTTGCCACAGGGTTCAGTCCTCTGATGTGGGTGTGTCGATAAAGTCGATCGTCTCAGCTGCGCGCGCCAGCGCGTGAATGGCGGGAAAGATCATCTCGCGTTGTGCGGGGGTCAGCGCCACCAGCAAGTGCTGCTGTCTTGCCGCAAATTCGGGTGCGAGGAGCTCATAGGCGGCGATGGCCTTTCCCGTCAGAATAAGCTCGATCTGGCGATGATCTTCCTGGCACGGCACCGTTACGACGTAACCTTCTTCGACAAGAGCATTCACAGTCTTGCTGAACTGGCTCTTGTCGATACCAGTACTCTTGCGGATTTCCGTTGACCGGTTCGACAATCCCATCGCGATCACCCGGATGATCCGCCACTGAGGGAGCGACAGGTTGTCATGCCGTGCCAAGATCGCCCGCGCCTGAGCGGCAAGCCTGTTGCTGAGCTTTGTGATCTGGAACGGCAGCAGAAGCGAAAGGTCGAACCCAGCCCCTTCCGCAATTTCCTTTTCCGCGTCGTCTCTCATGCGTCAGTCCTCCCGCAGTCAGCTTCAACGGACAAAGGTGGAGATGTCAACCTTTTCGTTGATATGTCCACCTTTTGCGGCAAGGCTCAGATCACTTCATCAGGGAGGAAACGATGAAAGAACTTTTCAAGCCGATTGCCATTGCAATCGCCGCAGTTTGCACACCAGCAGTTTCATCAGCAGCCGACTGGACGCCACCGGGGCCCATCACAATGTATATTGGTTTCGCTGCCGGCGGTGGTGCCGATACGCAGGCGCGGCTTATCGCGCAGGGCATCGAGGAGCGATACGGCTGGAAGGTCCTGCCCCAACAGTTGACGGGTAACAGCGGCCTGAGCCTCGCGGCCGAACTGGCGAAAGCACCTGCCGACGGCACGGCGATCGGCATGGTCGTTTCTGAAACGCTGACCTACAGCGCTCTCGCAGCGGGAGCCGATGATATCCAACTCGACAAGTTCACGCCTTTGGCGACAACCGCGAGCTTTGAATTTGGCCTCGTGGCGATGGCGGACGGTGCGTTTGACAGCTGGGACAAAGTTGACGCCGCCGCAAAGGCAGGCAATCCGATCCGCTTTGGCGTGGCGTCGGACCGTCAGGCAGATGTGGCCTACCTGTTCGGCAAGTCGGCAGGGATCAAACTTAACATCGTTCCGGTCAAGGGCGGGGCCGGTGTCATGAACGGCCTGCGCGGCGGTGACCTCGACATCGGTTGGGTTGCCGGAGCACAATCCAAGCCGGTAAAGCAGGGCGAGATGGTCAACATCGCCAGCGGGATCCCGGCGGCTCTAAAGGATTCACCGGATGCCCCCATGATTACCGATCTGGGCAGCACCTTCTACCTTGACGGTTACTTCATGTTCATCGCGCCCGCAAAAATGGACCCGGCGGCCCGATCATCCCTTAGGGCGGCCATAGAGGAGGTCCTCAACGATCCCGCGACCGAAGCGCATACCCTCGTGACCAACGGCTTCGACGGGGCCGACGTAATCACTGGCGAGGCGCTGGACGCCAAGATGAAAGGACTGCTCGAGGACGCCACCAACCTTCTGGACGAAGCCAGCAAGGGTTAAGCACCCCACCGCAGCCGCTTGGAGGAGGTTTGGCTATGCTAGGCGACAGGGCAAATCGTATTCTGGGCGGCTGCGTCATCATTCTGGCATTACTGGCGATTTTCGTCTGGGTCCCGAATGACACTGCAACCGGGATGATCCTTCGGCAGCGCGGTCGCCTGTCGATCGGTGACGCAATGGCACCCATGTTCGCATTCGGCCTGATCGGCCTGGCGGGTATCCTGATCGCGCTTGAGAAAGGGGGCGACCTCCCCGCCTCTCATATCAACCGCACGAATATCAGGTTCCTGACGATCTTCATCGGAATTTTTCTGCTCTCCATCGTCTTGATGCGCTGGTCCGGACCCTTTGTCGTGCTGGTGGCAAAGGCCTTCGAGCTGACCGAACAGAGCTACCGTGATCTGCGCGACACCGTGCCATGGAAATACACCGGCTTCGTCATCGGAGGAACGTTCCTTGTCACAACCATGATGTCCCTGATGTAAAGACGTTTCACCTGGCGGGCCCTGTGGATCGGACTGCTCGCTGTTGCAGGGCTGATCGTCGTGTTCGATCTTCCGTTCCCAGACCTTCTCCTGCCCCCTAACGGTGACGTATGATCGAAGTTCTGAACTATATATGGCTTGGCGTGCTGGCTGTCTTTCAGGGCCCTGAACTGTTCTCGATACTGGGCTACGGCATTCCGGCGTCGCCGGCCATGGTGCTGGGCGGCCTGCTGACCGGCATCGCGGTTGGTGCGACGCCGGGGCTTGCCGGGCCAATGGCGATGGCCATTTCCCTGCCGATCCTGATCTCGATCTTTGGATTTACTCCCGACGCCCTGCTTCCGGTCTTTGGCTTTCTCATCGGGATCATGAAGGGGGCGACAGTCGGCGGCGCGGTGCCCGCGATCCTCTTCAACATGCCCGGTACGCCCGATGCGTTGATGACGACGCTGGACGGTCATCCTATGGCCCAGAACGGCCAGCCGCGTCGGGCGCTGAAAATCGCGCAGCTGTCCTCGGTGACGGGCGATACATTCTCCGATCTCGTTCTGTTCATCTGCGCCCCGTTTCTGGCCGTCTTCGTCGAGGCCTATCTCGACCAGCCAGAGAAGACCGCGCTGTTGATCCTGTCCATTTCCTTCATCGCCGCCGTCATGGGCGGGTCCGTTGGTCGGGGGCTTCTGTCAGTCGGACTGGGTCTGCTCGCGGCATTCGTTGGCACCGGCCAATCCCTGACACCCCGCCTGACCGCTGGCGTGGAAGGACTTTCGAACGGCTTTCCGCTGGTCGCAGCGATCCTGGGCGTCCTGATCCTGGGCGAGATCTTCAAGAGCTTCGAGGACACGATACGAAATGCGGTGCGGAAAGCGAAAGCTGCCGCACCGCCGCCCGTCGGGCTGATAGATGACCTTGAAAAAGGCGACATACGGCGCATCGCACCGCACGTTGCACGCTCCGCCGTCATTGGCACGATCATCGGAGCGCTGCCCGGCGTCGGCTCCACGCTCGCGGCCACGCTTAGCTACACCGTTGGGAGGCACCGCCACGAGAAGACGCACGGCAACGAGGAGCCGCGCTTTGGCTATGGCGCGCCGGAGGGCATCGCCGCCACCGAAGCAGCAAATTCGGCCGTATCGGGGGCGAACCTCATTCCCGTCCTGTCCCTTGGCATTCCGGGCAATGCGGCAGCGGTGTTCTTGATCCTCGCCGCCGACAGCATTGGCGGCTTCAACCCCGGCCCCGCCGTTTTCAATTTCACCTCACCCGACATCAATCCGGAACTGGTGACCGCATTCGGTATCTTCACCCTTATGTCCATCGGCAACCTACTGAACTGGACCATCGGTGGCCGTTTCATGCGATCGATGGGTGTCCTCGCCCGCGTACCGAGCCCGATCCTGCTGCCGGTTGTCCTGCTTTTGACCCTGACGGCGATTTACGTGCAGGAAACGAGCCTGTTCGCCCTATGGGTTATTTTCGCCTTCGGCGTCCTCGGGTATCTGTTCCGCCGCAGCGACATACCCGTTCTGCCGTTCGTGATCGCCTTCATCTTAGCCGGGCCGCTTGAACAGACGGCCCATGAAGCCTTTGCCGCGTCCGGTGGCGATCCTTGGTTCCTATTTCGAAGCGCTACTTCCGTCATATTCATGACAGCAGCCATCGCTTCGGTCGTGCTGCTGGGGCGCGGCCGACAAGCAGGAGGGTGAGATCTTCGTGACCAAGGCAACAGGTTGTGTCCGTCGATAGAAGCGCTGGTACTTTGACAATGGTTCAACGAAGCGTCCTATCAGCCATTTGATTGGAGAGAACTGCAGAAGTGAAGCTGACATTTGCGGGTGAGCGAAACATTTCCAGCTGATTTACGAAGTTTCTGAGCCAAACAGGACCGGTCGTCCCATCACCAGTAAGAATAAAGGGTTTCATTGGTTTGCCTTTTTAAGAAAAGGTACCGCACAGCAGGGGCAGGAAAACAACAAAGGCCGCCGTCGTGCTGTCCTTGCTGTCGCCCGCAAACTTGGCGTCTCGTTCCACCGGATGTTGGCAGATGGCACCGCTTCTCATCCGGCACAGCTGGAGGGCACGGCATGTGACCTCGCCACCAAGACCGGGGATCCTGCCCTGCTCACGCGTCAGATGCCCGAACGGCGGTACCACGGGTCCAAGAGGCTGGACCGGAGCGCAGAAAAACAATGGCTCTATGAGCGGAAGGACACTCTATTTGGGGAGTATCGGCTCATTTCGCCTCAATAGCCGTTAGATATGCGATTTGTCATTTTGCCCGACGACCTCCCGGTTAGGCTGCCAAACAAGAACACTTTTAGAAACCAGCAAGATGAAAGTTCCAGGATGTTGCACTCAAGGGGTCGGGCCGTTCTTTTTGCCTTAGTCTACTTACTTTCGGTCGGCCCAACCAAGGCTGATAGCGGTTGGTATTATATTGGGTTTCTTGGTGTCATGACGGAAAACAGATGGCATGAAACCCTCACCCCTGGCCAACTCAAACTTGCAGACTCCAACCTTGCAGGTCTTGGACTGGGCTGGGATCGCCAAATCGGCACGAGCCGGTTCAGCTATGGCTTTGAACTGCAGACCGTGGGGCATTTCGGTCGGCAGGACCATTTCGAAGTCAACCTGCCACTCATACTGCGCTACACGCCAGATCACCCTGTTCCGAAACAGCTACAGAGCTTGGCCATTGGCCTTGGCCTGTCCCACGCAACGAAAATTCCGCGGGTCGAATTGGATAGAAAAGGCGCGTCGCAGCGCAATTTGGTCTACTGGATGGCCGAGATCGAATTTGCCCTGCGCGAAGTCGAATCGAACCTGTATTTCAGACTGCATCACCGGTCAGATGGCTATGGGTTTTATGATGTCAGCAGCGGGTCCACAGGGCTGGTGGTCGGGTGGCGTACATCATTCTGACCCTGCCCAGACAAAATAGTGATCTGGCACCGGATGTCGGGGCTGAGATTACGTGAAAAGCCCGTCAAATATGACAAGCGCCGCTTGAACGACGATGCTGGATCGAGATCAGGTTCGGAAGCTTGAAAGACTGGCGACGGATCGCCAGTCGATATGACAGATGCCTTAAGGTATTTATGCCTGCAATCGCCCTCGCAGCCACCATCTTGTTCTGTTTACAAATCAATGTATCCAAGTCCGCGCAGGACGCTGAACACCTTCCCGAAAATGAATTTTCAATGACTTGGATGTTGGTTTAAAAACTGATGGTGTAACGAAAGTCTAAAGGCTACTATTTCAACTTCTTGATTTTCAACTTTACTGTGCCTTCGGCGTCTGGTTTTTTTATAGGCAGCTCTAAGGATTCAGCCGCGTTATAGCAGGCGATGCCTTCTTTCTTGCCCAACTTCGCTACGACCTGTTTTACAGCAGCCTTATCCGCATCCTGACACTGCTTCTTATATACATCCCAGGATTTCAATGTGTGCGAAAGAATATTGCGATCAAAGGCCTGCTCGAAATATTTTTTCACATCTGCATCGCTGCCGCCGGCTTTCTCCATGATCTTGGAAAGATCGGCAACCTCCTTTTTCATACTTGAGATCCGGGCCTTGATCCACGAAAGGAGCCAGCGATATTGACCAAAGGCCCGTTTGAATTCATCTTCCTGTTTCGCTTTACCAACAGATCTACTCAATTTCGAGAGCTCGCGCGTTACTTGATCTTTTAAGGTTTTATCCTCTTTATCCAGCTTCTTGACATGCGCATGTATATTATCCGCATTAAATTTAGCGTACTCCTTTCTAGATTTCAAAATTTCTTCATCAATTTTTGCACGATCTTTCTTATTCTTCGCACCCTTTTCTTTGATTTTCGCTTCCTTATGGTCATCAAATTTTTTCTGAGCAAAAGCATCAATCTCTTTTATATCCAATCGAAGGATGTCGATCATAATATCAATGGAATCCAGGAATTCCCTATGTTTTTCCTTCATTACGATATTGCGAAATCTCTTGAGTTCAGCGAGCAACACTTTGCCCTCAGTAAAAACCGGATCTTTATTCAATTTCGATAGATCAGTTTCTTTGGTTACAAGGCTTTCGATTTTGCCCATTTTGTCTTTTTTGCTACTTTTCGCATATTTGACGATTAGTGCATCCACTGGCGCTTTGGGGAGACTCTTTGGCTTATTCTTTTTCCACCAGCCAGGGTTGATGTCCTTTGGCTTTTGCATGTAAATACTCCTTCTGTTAAATTAGATATCTTTCGCCATCTCGGATCCAGAAAACTCATAAAATTTGAGCCGCAGAAACTAGCCGCACATTCGGGGCCTTGTCGGTAATTCAGCGGATATCTTCTCAAGTGACCGTTATAATGTTGGCAAGGTCGCCTGAATCTGCTTGCCGATCAAGCTTTAATCTCTCCGAGCATTGACCGCGTTCGCGGAAACGAGCGGAGCCGGTTGCATCGGGCCGCAAACCCGCGTCATCGTGGTCCGGCTGCCAGTCACATTGGACAATCCGACGGTAAATTGTGTTCAAAAGCGTCCGAATTTCACCAAATAGCTTGGTGAAATCAATGGCTTTTTAGAGAATTGATGAACCCAGCTGTTCAGTGCCAATCTGGCTGATCGAATGACTTAGGTTGGAAACTGAGCACCACAGCGACTACAAAATATGAATGACTTACAGTGCACTTTGGAAACTCCGCAACCTCGTGTTCTCGGATATTTCTTATCAACGTAATGGCGGAACTGGTCCTAGATGCAGGCTGTCTGCAATGACAATAAGGTTCAGCAAATGTTAACGACCCCAACCCGCCGTTGCCCCACTAATTCGACTGCTGCGGTGCGGCCCGTAACTTCGGCCATTCGTGTATGTCGCAACATTTTGGTAGGCTGAAACGTCGGCGTGCTGGACCAGGCGGAACTTCCTTTCCCGGGCCAGGCCTTCAGCTTTGCTTTGAATTAGCAGCAATGTCGGTGGGCCGAACTGGATTATCCAGGCGCTTCTCCATCAGGAAGTTGGTCAACGTAACGCCAGATCTCTCGACCCGCTGCTTGCGGACAACTTCCCAACCCTGCTGCTCAAAAAGACCTCGAACCAGATAGCTTGCTTTAGAATGAAGGCGTTCAATATTAGCGTCACGTGCCGCTGACTCAATCCGAGCGTAAAGAGCTCTACCTATGCCCTGCCGTTGGTGCCCTGGCGCGACGAAAGCAAGGTCTATGTAACCATCACCATCAAAGGTCATAAAGCCAACAGGCAGGCCTGCCTTACGCGCCACTACGGTTTTCTGACCAGCCAGCCGCGATGCCCAGTTTTGCCCTGAAGGCTGCTTAGAAGCCCAAGCCCGACGCTGCTCTAAATCATAGAATTCAGCCGCTCCTTCCCGCACAGCATCAAAGAATATACCTCCGAGAAGATCTGCTTCGGTGACGTCGAAATCACCAATTTCTATAGAGCTATTCTGCATTGATGTGGCCCCTCGATGGCATCATAGTGAGCACGATCAAATACGAACAATCGGCAAAGCTGACTTTCGCGGTCAATGGGGCCATTGGTGCACTGCCCGCCTTAGTTCACTTAAGCGACCGGGCATATTCCTCAAGTTGAGTCGCGACCGTGCCCCATCCATCATAGAACCCCATGTCTTCGTGGCTCTGACGGGCTTGCGGTGACCGGTGCCGTGCAGTTGCGGTGTAGATTGTTCCGCCGTTCCCATCGTCGGCGAACTCAATGATGGCCGTCATGAAGGGATCGGCAGCGGGCTTCCACCCTTCGCTATAGGTGTCGGTGAAGACCAGACGCTCTTCATCGACAACCTCAAGATAAACGCCCTCGTTTGCCATCTTTATGCCATCGACGTTCATCGTGGTGTTGAACTTGCCGCCCACCCGCAGGTCGATTTCACAGGCATCGACATCATGAGGTTTCGGCACGAAAAAGTTTTTGATGTGCTTCGGCGTTGTCCAGCACTCCCAAAGCAATGCACGGGGCGCATTGATTGTGCGCGTGAATGTAAGGTCAGTTTCCGGATCGAGTTTCATTTTTGCGTTCCTTCATGAGGCTCTCAATGTAATCGTCGAAGCGGCCGAGCCGTCCTTCCCAGATGGAACTCTGTTCGGTCAGCCAGTCCTTTGCGGGCTGGAAGGCATCGGGTGCGAGAGCGCATATTCGCGTCCGTCCTTCTTCGTCGTTACAAGCTTGGCAGCTTCGAGCTTCTTCAGATATTCCATGAATGAAGGCAGCGCCATGTCATGCGGCTCGGCCAGTTCGCTCACACTCGCCCCGCCCCGAGCGAGCCGTTGAAGGAGCACCTAGGTTGCCCGTCCTACCAAAGATTTGGGTGACCTTCGTGCGTCGCATCGAATGGGTCCCATAGGCCGCAAACTCTAGCCCGATGAACGACACTCAGTCCCGATCTCGTAGCGAACGGTATCCAGCTCAAAGGTCACATTTGGGGGCAGGCAGCGCCGGTTTCGATCCAAGCCTGTGTCAACTGGCCAAAAATCTCCTGTGAGCCGGGCGCGGGTGTTCGGCCTTCGCCCGGTTCCCATCCCCAACCGACCAGACCGTCCTCTGCGTTGTGCTCATGCAGCTCAGCGAGTGTCCGGTCGCCATTGCGCTCCGGGTCTTTTAGCTGCTCGCAAACCTGCGCCGCGGTCAAGCCGACCCATCCCATTTCGATCGGCGCAAGCTGCCATGGCTCGTGTCCAGGAATCGAGCCCTGTCCGGTGGTGAAAGACACGTTTTCCGACCCGTGGCAGGTCGAACAGCGCATACCCGTTGCACCGAAATCGCCAACGCCGCGCACGACGGGTGGCTGGTGCGGTTGCATCATGTCACCTTGCAGCGGGACATTGTTTACGGGGTGGCAGTTCAGGCACCGCGGGCTTTCGATGACAACGAACATTTCCTCAAAAAGCGCGACGGACCGTTTGGCGTCGTCAGCAATGCTGTCAAATTCGTCGACAGTTCGCAAACCGTTCACAGTTTCGGCCTGAACCACGCCCGCTGACAGAAGTGCAGCAATGGACAAAATAGAAAGAGTTTTCATTGATTACGCTCCGGCCGGGGTCATGAAAGGAAGGGTTGTCACGTTCGTGCCGGTCAGCGCGCGCCAAGCGTTAGCGACGGCTGGGCCGACAGGGGGCGTGCCCGGTTCACCAATACCAGTTGGGTCCATCGTGCTTTCTATGATCTCGACCTCGACCGCTGGCATCTCGTTGATGCGGATCATCCGGTAGGTGTCAAAGTTCTGTTCCTGCACGACGCCGCCCTCGCCAAGGGTCACGGCGTTGAACAACACAGAACCCAGACCATAACCGATGCCGCCTTCGATTTGCGCACGGATCACATTGGGGTTCACGGCAACACCGCAATCGACAGCGCACCAGACCTTCGTCACATGTGGAAATCCGTTGCGATCTTCGACCTCAGCGACCTGGGCGACATAGGTGCCGAACGACTCGTGCAGGGCAACGCCATAGCCTTTGTCACCTTTGACTTTGGTGCCATCCCATCCGGCCATCTTGGCCACCCGTTCCAGCACGGCGCGGTCGCGGCCCATGTCATCCTTCAGCAGGTCCAGACGGCCCTGCACCGGGTCTTTGCCGCCTGCTTCCAGCAGCTGATCCAGGAACACTTCGGTCGCATAACCGGTGTGTGTGTGTCCAACAGAGCGCCACCACAAAACCGGTACGACACTTTCGGCGCGGACCCAGTCAACGCGCAGGTTGGCCAGATCGTAAGGCATCTTTGTCGCGCCTTCGTAGGACGTGGGGTCCTTACCGTCCTGCATCATCTGCTCCATCGGCCCGCCAGCCATGATGGATTGGTTCACCACAATGTCGTGCCAGCCCAGAATGTTACCGTCAGCATCCAGTGCGCCGCGCATCTTGTGGACAGTCATCGGTCGGTAATAACCACCCGCCAGATCGTCTTCGCGGGTCCAGATCAACTTCCACGCACCGTCGCGTCCCGCCGCTTTGGCAATAGCACCGATTTCATTACCGATCTGGGCAGACGGCTGGGCGCGACGTCCAAAGGAACCGCCCGCCAACATGACGTTCAGTTTTACATTCTCAACAGGCAATCCAAGGTTGCCTGCAACGGCCTGCTTGTCAAAGCCAGGGAACTGAAAGCCGCCCCAGGTTTCGGCACTGCCGTCCTTTACTTGAATGACGGCGTCCAGCGGCTCCATCGGGGCGTGCGCAAGGTAGGGAAAGCGGAACTCCATCTCGATTACCTGTGCCGCCTCCGACAAGGTTGCGTCAATGTCGCCGTTTTCCTCGGCGTTTTTCATTTCACCGGATGTTGCCAGCTTGGCGAAATCATCCATTATCTGGGCGGAGGTACGCGTTTCGGCTGCGCTGTCGTCCCATTCGACCGTCAAGGCGTTGCGTCCAGAGAGCGCTGCATAGGTCGAGGTCGCGTAGACCGCGATCCCCTGCGGAATCTGGCGAACAGCGGTGACGCCAGTGACCTTCATCGCTTCTGTATCGTCAAAGCTGGCAACAGTACCGCCCAGCATGGGTGCATGGCGGATAACGACATATTCCATGTCCTGCAGGTCCATATCCATCGTGAACACCGCGGTGCCGTTGGACTTGGCTTTGCTGTCCAGCTTGGGGCGATCCTTGCCGATCAGCACAAAGTCCTTGGGGTCTTTGACGGCGGGGTCTTCAGGCGGGGTCAGCAGTGCGGCCTTGGCGGCCAGCGGTCCAAAGGTCGATGTGTTGCTGCCTGATGTCAGCACACCTTTGGCGATGCTGATGGTTGACGCATCAACGCCCCATTCTTCGGCGGCGGCCTGGACCAGCATCGCGCGGGCGGCGGCACCGGCTTTGCGCATCTGGGTATAGCTATTGGCCATTGCGGTGGATCCGCCGGTCCCTTGCAGGCCGAACAAAAGGTTCTTGTACTTCTCGTCATCAGCGGGCGCGGATTCGGCCCGCATCTGGCCCCAATCCGCATCCATCTCCTCGGCCACCAGCGTTGACAGGCCGGTAAACGGGCCTTGCCCGAATTCGATGTGTTTAATTATGACGGTAACGGTGTCGTCCTCTGCCACCCTGATAAATGCGTTCGGGGCGAAGGTCGGCGTGGATCCGTCAGGTTGAAAGGCCAAAGCGGCACCTGATTGCGCACGACCGCGCATCGGCAGCGATACGGCAATGACAAGGCCAAGCGAAGACGCGAGGAAATTGCGGCGGCTCTGTGTGATGGTCATGTCTTAACCCTCCAACGTCTTGGCGGCGTCTTTGATTGCCTGGCGAATGCGCACGTAGCTTGCACAGCGACAGATGTTGCCGGCCATTGCCTGGTCAATCTCCTCATCCGTAGGGTTTGGAATTTCGTATAGCAGTGCTGCCGCGCTGACGACCTGGCCTGACTGACACCAGCCGCATTGGGGCACGTCAATTGCGGTCCAGGCGGCCTGCACCGCCTCTGCCTCTGGCGTGTCGAGCCCTTCGATGGTGCGAATGTCGGCCCCTTCCAGTGTTGACACTGGCGTGACGCATGATCGGCGGGTCATCCCGTCCAGCATAACGGTGCAAGCGCCGCATTGGGCCACACCACACCCAAACTTCGTCCCGGTGAGCTTCAGCTCATCCCGCAGGACCCACAGCAAAGGGGTGTCGCCCGGCACATCTACAGTCCGCGTCTCGCCATTCACGGTAAAAGTTGTCATCAAACCCTCGCTGCGTTTTTTAAAATACCCTGATTGGTGAAATAGTCTGGTGCAGAGAAAAGTCACAAAAAACTTTGTCCTGTCGCCACGTGGGTCGGACACGGCATGTGTTGCCGCCACAAATTGGAACCCTGCTGAATGACCGTTTCGGTCCGGAATCCACCCCTCGTGAAATATCAGACCGACCATGGACGGCACTAGCGCGTTCGACTGCGCTCCAAAACGTGCCTTGTCAGGACCGGCGCGGAGTGGCCGTTCATGTATCAGGTGGCGCTGGACTGCTCTCAGGCGAACCCATCACAAAGTGAGCGGGTGAATCAAAACGGCTCAATTCGCTCTGCGGCGGCGGCGCATCATTTTGACGAGTGGCCAGATGATCACAAGAACCGTAACGACCGCCAGAACAGCCGAGATCGGCCGCGTCACGAGATCGGTTGGGTCACCACGGCTGATAAGCAGGGCACGGCGGACACTTTGCTCGGCCATGGGCCCCAGGATCATCCCAAGAATAACAGGGGCCAGCGGGAAATTGACCTTTTCCAGAAAATAGCCCGCAAAGCCGGCAATAAGCATCACCCATAGATCAACAGGCCGACCGTTGATGACGTAAACTCCGACGCACATCAGGATCAGGATTGTTGGCACCAAGAGGACACCCGGCAGGCGCTGAAATTGTGCGAAGACGCGGGTCGCAACAGCACCGCCAAGGGCAAAGATCAGAACCGAGGTAATCAACATTTCCATCATGAACCCCCCAACAAGGGTTGGGTTCTGGTGGAATAGTTGCGGGCCGGGTTGCAGGCCGTGGATCGTCAGCGCACTGAGGACCAGCGCCGCGACAACGTTACCAGGGATGCCCAAAGCCAGCGCAGGAATCATCGACGCCGCGTTGTCGGCATTGTTGCCGCATTCGGCGGCAGCAACGCCTTGAGGGTTGCCTTTGCCAAAGCTCGACGGATCGTCCGAGGCGTTCTTTGCCGCGTTATAGCTAAGGAAGGCCGCGATATTTCCGCCCGCACCGGGCAAGATGCCAACTCCGATACCGATGCCGGAGGCGCGCAGCCAAGTCGGGATCAATCCACGGATCTCACCTTCCTCGAAAGGCGCGTCGGCCAATTTCAACTGCGCTGCCGAAAGCCCCTTGAGATCACATTTCTCGGCCAGTTGCAGAACGGGGGGCAGCGCGTACAGACCGACAAGCACGACGATCAGATCAAGACCGCCCAAAAGCCATGTTTGCCCAAACGTGAACCGCGCCTGTCCCGAGAGATTGTCGATGCCCATCGTCCCGATCAAAAGGCCAAGCACAGCTGCCATCATCCCTTTGACCGGATCGGAGCCGACCATCACTGCCACCGAAGCCATACCGAAAATAGCGATCCAGAAATACTCGGCAGGGCCAAAAAACAGCGTCACCCGCGCCAGCATCGGACCCATGGTCATCAAGGCGATGGCACTTGCAATGCCGCCGATGGCAGAAGACCAGCAGGCGATCTTCAAGGCTTTTGCGGCCTCGCCACGGTCGGCCATGGGAAAGCCATCAAAAGTAGTGGCGATAGACGCCGGTGTTCCAGGAATGCGCAACAAAATAGCGGGGATTGCGCCGCCATACATAGACCCGTTGTAAATGCCTGCGACCATTGCCAAGGCCACCAATGGGTCCATCGAATAAGTCAGCGGTAAAAGCAGCGCGATGGCCATGACCGGGTTCAGACCGGGCAACGCACCGATGAAGACGCCCAACAGCGTCGCCCCGATCATGGCGGTAAGCGGGCCGAAGGTCAGAACGTGGGAAAGTGCATTGGTGTAAAATTCCATGTCAGCCCCCCACGGAAATAACCGAAAGAATCAATTCGCGCGGCAAAGGTTTTTCAAGCAGGACCGAAAAGACCAGGTACACGAGCGACATGAACACAACCGCCACAGTCATCGCATAGGCCACGCGCCGAAACCCAAGCGCCAGCGGCATGGCGAGCACCAGCAGGAAGGAAGCGGTGTAAAAGCCCAAGGGAATGACCAACGCCACATAGATGGTCGCAACCAGCATGGCGATGACCAGCTTCGCAGGCGCGTCGATCAAGGTGCGTGGCTGATTGATCGGCTTCCGCAGCGCCTTGATGGCGACTGTCGCACCGAGAAGCGTCAGGACAAGGCCAAGCACCATCGGATAAGTGCCACTTGCCCCTTTGTAATTCGTGGCCGTCCAGGCCGCGAAAATGCCGATGCCGACAAAGATCAGCCCAAGCACGATATCCTGACGCTTCTCCATCGATTACAGGCCCAATGCCTTCGACACTTCGGCGAGAGCATCGTATTCCGACTGCAGCCGCGCGCCGAGAGCCTCACCCTTCACGACATTCGGAACTTCGCCCTTTGTCGCAAGGAACTCGACATAGCTGGGGTCGTTGACAGCTTCCTCAATTACATTCGCCAACTTCTCGACAACAGCCGGATCCATATCTTTCGGGCCAAGGATCGCGCGCCAGAGCAAGGTTTCCTTGTCGGCCAGTCCAAGAGCTTCCAGGCCAGATGCGCCTTCAAGTGCCGGAACGTCTGCTGCCGACGTCACAATCGGGCATTTGGCCTCGCCGCTTTCGACATAAGGAAGGACGGTCGAAATAGACCCACCATAGATATCGACGTGGCCCCCGAGAAAGTTCTGCAATGTTTCGCCTGCGCCGCCGAAGGGAATGGCGATGGCGTTAATCTCTTTGGCCTGAAAAATACGCTCGGCTGCCAGCTGCATCGTGCCGCCGATCCCGTCGTTGCCATAGGTGTATTTGCCGGGGTTGGCTGCGAGTTCGTCCAGAAATTCTGCGCCGGTGGTCGCTGGGAAATCGGTTTTCACGCAAAGCGTATAAGCGGTTTCCGACGTCGACGCGATTGGGGTGAAACTGGCGAGCGAATAGGCCACGTCCTGCACCTGTGGCACGGTGGTCAACGGGCTGTTCCATGTGGCAAACAGCGAATAGCCGTCCGGCTTGGCCTGCATGAACTGCGATGCACCGACCGAACCGCCGCCACCGCCGACATTTAGAATGGCAATCGACGTGCCCAGCTTTTCCTCAAGCAGAATTGCCAGTTTGCGCGCGCTTGTGTCAGTACCGCCGCCCGCTCCTGCCGGAATGGTCAGCTCGATGGTGCGCTCGGGGTATTCTGCAAGGACGGGTGCCGCCAGTGCCGTTGCGGCCGTCAAGCCGATGAAAGTTGCCTTAAGTGTCATAGTCTCTCTCCCTTTGGTTTGGTTCACTAATTGATTTCGCTGCGATACCGGAAACCAGCCGCGCTGCCGCTTGCGATGCGCCATTCGATCGCTTTGCCTTCGATGTCGAAGGCGGTTCTGCGGATCACCGCGAGCGGATCGTCGATATTGATACGAAGCCGTTTGGCTATGACCTCTGACGCCCGCCCAAAGGACACTTCGTCGATGGCGCGTTTTACCAAGACACCGAACCGTTCGAAGTAGAGGGGATACAGCAGCGGGCCAAAAGCCGCTTCGGGCAGTTGTTCGAAACCCGCGAACCTGGATGCCGGAATGTAGATCTCTTCGGACAGGACCGGCTGGTCTGACAGGCTGCGCAAGCGGACGATCTTGATCGTGTTTTCTGTCCCCAGTGCCTGCGCCGCCTCTTTGGGGGCCGTGGAAAGGCTGCGCAGCACCATATTGCTGGATGGGATGGAAGGCCGCGCGCCGTCTGGCTCGCGGATGGCGAAGAATCTGAACAGCGTCGCGTTGAACGAGGGCGCGCGCACATATGTCCCGGACCCCTGCCTCCGCTCCAGAAGGCCCTCCCCGACAAGACCGTCAACGGCTTTGCGTACCGTCCCGACTGACACGTCAAACTCAGCGGCAAGGCGCGCCTCGGACGGGATCGGCTGATCCGCGGTCCAGTCCCCGGCACCAATGCGTGCTGTCAGCGTGTCCCGCAGGCGGACATAAGCTGGCAGTCTGGAATCAGCTGTCGCGTAAAGATTGTTCATTTTGTCCTCCCAAGATGACCCATAAAGCAAGTTGACCCATCCAGTCAACTAGTCATATATATGATTTGAAGAGGAGACCAGATGATCAATTTCGACTGTCACGCGCATGTCTATGAAACGGTAAATCCCGTTGACGGTGCCCGCTATGTTCCAGAGTCTCCCGCGCCGCTTGCCGATTGGTTGGCTCACCAGGCGGCTCATGGGTTGCGCGGCGGAGTAATTGTTCAGGTCAGTTTTCTCGGAGCCGACAATTCGCAAATGTGCGATGCCCTGTCCCGACTGGACACCCGTCGCTTCGCGGGGGTCGGCGTGGTGCCGCTTGACGTCGAGGATGCCGAGCTGAAGCAGTTAATTCGGGCAGGCATACGTGGTGTCCGCTGGAATCTGGTGCGGGGTGCCGCGGTTCCTGACCTCAGCGCAAATCGCACTCAAGGCTTTCTGGCAAGACTCCGCGACAATGGCTTGCACCTCGAAGTCCATCTCGAAGGTCCGCGCCTTGCGCCGCTGCTGCCTGCGCTGACTGATCAGGGCGTCACTGTGGTTATCGATCATTTCGGCTTGCCCTCCGAGCCACAGCCGAAGAACGATCCGATGATCCGCGCAGTCGAAGGGCTGGCCGACCGCAGCGCGCTGTACTTCAAGTTTGCCGCTCACTATCGGGTGCCGTTTGATGTCCATCCGCATGCGAAAGAACTCATGTCTTTGCTGGATGACAATCGCGTGGTCTGGGGGAGCGATTGGCCCCACACACAACACGAGAGCGGCAACAGCTTTGACGGGGTCCGCGCACTCTGCTCCAGCTGGGCAGATTTTTCGGATTGCAAGGCGGTGGAAAGTTTATACGGCCTCAGTGGATAAGCGACGCGTTCAGTCATGGACGCAGGCTTTTTCCAATCAAATCAGATTTCTCCGCCAAAGGGATCAGCGCCAACTGGAAACGTGGGTCAATTTAAATTGGAAAACTACGCATGTGACCTGCAGGCCCGCTTGGACAGATAACGCGCGGTGAGGAAGCTCATCGCCTGCGTCCTAAAACTCCGGATCGCTCCCGCCGGAACGGGACCCCTATTGGAGCGAACCTGACGGGCTGCATCCACCAAGCACGCAGACATGGCAGAGGCACGACGGGTAACACATTTTATCAAACTCAGTTGAAACGCAGCCGGCCCAGCGAATTTGCGATGCCATTTGTTCGCCACAATCCATCGGTACCAAGACTACTGGCACATGAGCTATGCCAAAATTAGCGTTGCCAGTAACGGTTTTGGCACAGACTCAAAAATGAATTACGCAGGTAGAGGCGAGTTTAGACATGGCCAGCAGTCGTTACACGCTTTCATTACAGATCGTCAGCTCCCTTATCTTTGTGTTCGGCTTGAGTATCCTTAGCCTCATCTTTGTCGGCCACAGAGCGATCAAAATCACCGACGAGGCCGCGTCTGGCCGGCAGGAGCGTTTTGCCGCGCGCAGCCTTGAATCGGCCATCGCCGTCCTCCCTAAGCAGCAGCGCAGTGCGACCGTCTGGGATGATGCAGTCCAGAATGTCATTGCCGGTAACGATAAGTGGATGGACGAAAACCTTGGCATCTGGATGCAGCAATACTTCGGTCACAACGAAGACTATGTCCTTGCGCCCTCTGGCGAGCCCGTCTTCGCTTCGGTCCGGGGTGAAATCAGGCACACTGACAGCTATTCCATTCGAGCCAAGACCATTGCACCATTAGTCGCGCAACTTCGCGAGACCATGGCGGATGTCAGCGCAGGTCAAAGCAACCCCTATGAGGAACTTGCCGAAGTCGCGGTCGTGACACCATTGAGGTTTGAGAACGAGGTGGCCATTGTCAGCGTCGTGCCGATCATCTCTGAAACTGGCGAAGTGGTGCAGGAACCCGGAGCGGAATTTCTGCACGTCGCAATACGCTATGTCGACGCTGTTCTTGCCAAGGAAATCGGCCTGCCAGTTGAGCTGGAAAGCGCAACCTTCACAGCGGACAGGCCCAGCGGTCCCTTGGCAGGCATTGCGGTCCCCGGACCGTCGGGCGACCCGCTCTCCTGGCTCGTCTGGAAGCCCGAGCAGCCCGGCACCGATCTGTTCCTGAAGATACTGCCGGTGCTGGCAGCCGTAGGTCTGGTGAGCGGCGCGATGTGGTTCTGGGTCGTTCGACACCTCTTACGTGTCTCGATCCAGTTACAGGCCAGTGAAGCGCAGGCACGTCTGGATGTCGTCTCGCTAAAGCAGGCAAAAGAGGCAGCCGAAGCCGCGGACCGTGCAAAGATGAACTTCATGAGCATCGTGAGCCACGAGTTGAGGACGCCGTTGACGGTCATCCTTGGTTATGCCCGGCTAGGGAAAAATCTGCGAAAGATGCCCGCAGGCCAACGACTGGACGATTTGCTTCAGCGTCAACCGCTCAGTGCGATACCTCTCAAGCAAGACATCAACGAGCTGTTCCAGTTATTCGGCACGGGAATGGAAAAAATCGAGAGATCAGGCGAGCACCTTTTATTTCTCGTGAATCAGTTGCTCGACTACGCCAAGATTGAAACAGGGCGGCTTGAGGTGGATCCTGAAATTTGTGACGTACGAAAGGTCCTCGAACCGGTCATAGAACAAATGCGAGTTCTTACCGAACAAAAAGACCTGGATCTGGAAACGACGATCGTCTCCTGCCTCATGCTGGCTGATGTCACACGCACACGGCAAATTCTAATCAATCTGATCGGGAATGCCATCAAGTTCACAGATGCAGGTAAGGTGTCTGTCGTCGTTATTGAATCTGAGGAAGAGGTTCATATCAACATTAGTGATACCGGACCGGGCATTGAGCCTCGTGAACTCGAGAAAATCTTCGAAGCGTTTCATCAGGCAGACCTCTCGGGTACCCGCAGTGCAGCCGGAACCGGACTGGGCCTATCCATCGCGAAAGAACTCGCCCGCCTTGAAGGAGGAACAATTAGCGTGAAGAGCGAGGTAGGCCTTGGCAGCACGTTTACGTTGTCGCTTCCGAAAGATACGTCTCCGGCGCTTGAAAAGGCGGCTTGATAGAGGTGGTCCTGCAATAGAGCACTCTAGAGTGCAGCCTAACTGACACGGGTCATTGGCGGGCACTTTGATCCGTTTTCTCTGGCAGCCTCCGCCAACAATGGTATGGTACTGTACCGTATGATTCTTAGGAAGCATAATACACATGAAACCGGCGACGCACAGAACTGCTCATGGAGCCAAGCGCATAAAGGCGCTGACAGATACGGCTACCGAACTCTTTTTGGAACGAGGCTATGAAGGCGTATCTGTTGACGCCATCCTTAACCGTGTAGGCGGCTCAAGGCGCAATGTTTATGACCGCTTCGGCGGCAAGGAAGGCCTGTTCATCGACGTCGTGACGAAGCTTTGCAACGAACAAGCGCAGCCTTTGCGCGAGATGGAAATTGAGGGACGCGACCTTGACGGATCTCTTGTTCAATTCGGTGAGAAGATTCTTGAAATCGTGCTGCAACCCCGGACATTGGCTCTCCACCGGCTGATGATTGCCGAAGGGCAGCGCTTCCCCGAACTGTCGCAGGCGATCTTACGGTCGGGGCACGAGGTCAGCGTCGAAATTTTGGCGGACTGGCTACGCACGCATAACCTTCTGTTCCGGGAAAACGTCTCTGCATCCACTTTCGCCGACCAATTTATATTTTTGCTAACTGCAGGACCGCAATTGCGTGCGTTGTCGGGACAGCATGACGGTCCGCTTTCCACCGCCGAACGCGAACGTATCTCGCGCGAAACGGTCCTGATTTTCCTTCATGGCATTTTACCCGGAGGCACCCCGCATGCTGAGTAACTTTTCTTGGAAATCCACCCTCGCTTGGCTGCTTGCAGCGTTTTTTGTAGTCGGGGGCTTAGGCAACATCTTCGCCTCTGAAGCAATCAGAGCCGATTATCTACGCTGGGGCTATCCGGACTGGTTCCACTATATCACCGGCGCAGTGGAACTTTCAGCGGCGGCACTGATTGCAAGGTGCCCTACACGGCCTTGGGGCGCGGCACTGGCCAGCCTCGTTATGGCCAGCGCCGCGGGAACGGTTTTGCTGCACGGCGAACTCACTCATGCCTAGCACCGCTCGTGACGTTAGCTGTCGCTTTGACGGTAGCTTTCCTGAGCTGGAAAGCCACGAGGCAGAGCTGAAAGCCCGCACCTTCTTTTGGCAGTACACGATGGCCATCGCACATGCAGCATCAAGTAGTTTTGGGCCCAAGCCGGTATTCCGCCGCATTGTCCACGAAGGCCCGCTATCATCTTCCTGATGGCTGTCTGGTCTGCGTTTCCGTTTCCCAGTATGGATTTGGGAACGGGACAGCGTTGGCCGGACACATAGAGCACCATATGGAGGACACTGGTCGTATGAAGGTGTTCGTTGGACCTTCTGGAAAAAGATGATTGTCTGATACTTTCAAAGGTCGAGTTGTTGCTGGGTCGCTGGTATCAGGCGTGTCGGTCGGTAGGTAGTCGTTGTCAGGCTGGGCGGCGCGAATAGAACTCGAATATGCCAATTGCCGCATGTTCTCTGGGAACGTCTAACCGGTTTTTGGCAGCGACGTTGACCGCCCCCGTTGTTTTAGATCATCTTCTGCAAGGCGAGCAGATACTCCGTTATCATTGAGCATCAGCCTTTTCAAATTCCAGATAGAATTCTGTACCAACCCCTAGTTCACTTTTATATGACAGATTGCCCGACATCTTGCCGGCTAACTTTCTGGAAATATGTAGGCCCAGGCCAGTTCCTTGGGTTGATCCTTGTTTCTTATTCTTAACTTGCTCGAACCGACCGAATACCGCGCCCTCCATACCGTCGGGAATTCCCTCACCGCTATCTATGATAGAGACCCTGACCTTTCCATGGTCCTCACTGATTTTGCCTCTGACCGTATCGCCCTTCTCTGAAAACTTTATTGCGTTAGATACCATATTATCGATAATCTGCCGTACAGCAAATTCATCACCAATGATAAAAGGTGGGTTTTTTAAACTGTCGTCGAAAACCTCAAGGTGGCATTTCGAAGAAAATGTTTTGTTTTCCTCAAAACTGTCCTTCAATACCCTACCTATATCAATAACCGTTTCATCCAGCTCCAAGGCGTCGATATCTATCTTTTGGGCTAGAAGAATATTGTCAACCAACTTGGATAACCGACTGCTGCTTCGCTCCGCAATCTCAAGCAGGGAGCGGACCCGATCGCCATCCGCTCCAATCTGGTCGTTTAAGGCTAGCGCAATGGCACCATTCAAAGAGGTCAGGGGCGTGCGCAGTTCGTGGTTTATTACAGATACGAAATTGTCTTTTTCCCGGTTTGCGGTATCCGCTTTTTC
This sequence comes from Roseobacter sp. GAI101, assembly GCF_000156335.1. GTDB lineage: Bacteria > Pseudomonadota > Alphaproteobacteria > Rhodobacterales > Rhodobacteraceae > Sulfitobacter. The sequence goes on along the minus strand of NZ_DS999215.1, from coordinate 42,832 downwards.
CAATGCGACCTGTAGATTTCGATGCAGGTTCATGAATTTATTGAGTTGTTCCATAAGGTAACCAAGTTCGTCTTTATACTCCTCTGGTAAAGCGTGATAAACGTTATTCTCTTGCGCATCCTTTATCACCCGCACACATGCGAATAATGGCCCGAGCAGATGACGCAAAAGCTGTATTGAAACGATCGAAGCAATCACCGTTGACGCTACCACAAGCATCAATGGCAAGAGCATGCTATGTTCGCTTGCCGAGTTGAGAAAAATGTAGACCGCGAGAGCTATTAATGGAATATGCGTAGAAATGAATGCGACAAAGAACACCTTAAGCTTGAACGACTTAGGAAAAAGTTGATCTAACAATCTGTAGGTGAAGAACCTATCCTCACTCATTTCACCAGCCCCCATATTTTCTATCATTATACATTATATCATGTCATTTTTTTGACATTTTCAAATGGCGCACAGTCTGATGAAAAAGTTGCTTGTTCACCCGGCCTTTTCCGTTCGAAAATGCTGTGCAATGGAAGAATGGCTGATCTAACGAAGCAGCACCAACTTGCGCGACTAGGCACCAGATCCATGTTTTAGGGCCAGAACAAGACGCTTGCAGCGCAAGCATCAGCGGTAGAACTGTTCGCCGCCTTGCGCGAGGTTCAGTTTGCGGGCATCTATCAGCGGTGACCGAGATCCGCCAAACCTCGTCCTTTGTGGCAATCGTTACGATCCTGATCTGCGCAGCGCTGCTGTTCGCAGGCAACGGGTTATTCCAAACTCTCTTACCCATCCGTGCCGGGCAAGAGGGCTATTCGACCACTTTGATCGGCGTCTTGGGCACCGCCTATTTCGGCGGCTTCACCATTGGCTGTTTTGTCGGGCCGCGTCTGATCATGACCGTGGGGCATGTGCGTGCCTTTGCCGGATTAACCGCCCTGCTGACGGCAACGCTGCTGGCGTTCCCGCTGTTTGTAGATCCGCTGTTCTGGGGCGTCATGCGCATGATCAGTGGAGTATGCCTTGCGGTGCTTTATGTGGTCGTGGAAAGTTGGCTGAACGACACCTCCTCAAATGCAAACCGCGGACGGGTTTTATCGGCCTATATTATCGTCTCGAATATCGTGACGATGGCAGGACAGTTGCTGGTCAATTCGTCCGACACAAAGGGGCCAATGCTGTTTTTAGTCGTGGCGATCCTAATCTGTCTGTCAATTGTCCCCCTGAGCTTGACGTCCACCCCGACACCGACGCCGATCCCCTCCGCACGGTTGAATTTGCGAAAGCTGTATCGCGTATCACCTGCGGGGATCGTGGGATGCCTGTTGGCGGGCATGGCCGAGGGCGCGTTCTGGTCGCTGGGTCCGGTTTTTGCCCAAGGGCGCGGCATGATCACCGCCGATATCGCGCTGTTGATGGCCGCGTTTGTGTTCGGCGGCACGCTGTCGCAATGGCCTCTTGGCTGGGTCTCCGACAAGATCGACAGACGCATCGTCATTGCGGCGGTGTCTTTCGGGACCGTCGTGTCGGGCTTGGTGATCGGATTTGATCTTGTGCCAAGGGGCTCACCGACGCTTGCCTTGGCCGTGGTGCACGGGGCACTGATGATCCCGATCTATGCGCTGTGCATTTCCCATGCCAACGACAACGTCCCCAATTCACGCATGGTCGAGACCAGCGGTGGACTGTTGCTGGCGTTTAGCATCGGGGCCACTATCGGGCCGCTCACGGCGTCATTCTTTATGGGGGGCGGCAAAGCTGGGGGCTTGTTCCTGTTCATAGGTCTGGTGCTGTTCGCACTCGGGATATTCGCAGTCTTCCGGCTGATCATCGACACCGGCGTGCGCCGTACGAGTAAAGTGCATTTCGCGCCATCCTCAGCGGCATCGCCTGCGGTCTTCCCAATGGAAGCAGAGAAGGAAGATTGAGAATCCTGATCACCTGATTGTGCTGGGTTGCAAGGCCTGAGGCAGTCGGCAGTTAACCGACCCCGTTCAACCTGGGCCTGCCCATCAGACATCACCGAAGCCCCGTGCACTTATTACGGTGCCAACATATCTGTTGATACGGAACTGACGCGGCACTAGCGTCTCCTCATGCAGAAACCACTGAACCTTCATCCAGAAATCGTCAGCAGACTGAGACAAGCATCAGCCGCGCAGAACGATAAACTGATTGAGCAGCGGCGCACCTTCCACGCCTTCCCGGAGCTTGGCTGGCAGGAGGTGGAGACAACAGCAGCCATTGTTTCCGATCTTACTGAAGCGGGATATGAGGTCGCCTCGGGCCCCGCTTTCTTGGGTGATGTCGATCGACTTGGGATGAGCGCCGAGCCAATCCCCGGTGAAGGCGAGACAGGCTGTATCGCGCTTTTTGATACCGGGCGACCCGGCCCGACTGTCTGTATGCGGGTGGATATTGACGCGTTGCCGATTACAGAAGCCGGGGGCAATCATGCGCCTGCAGCCCAAGGCTTTGCTTCAAAAAACAAGGGTGTCATGCACGCATGCGGCCATGACGGACATGCCGCCATTGGCTTGGCGACTGCACGGTTGTTACACCCCTATCTCACGACAGGTATCGGACGATTGAAACTCCTGTTTCAACCCGCAGAAGAAGGCGGGCGGGGTGGCAGGGCTGTTGCGGAAGCGGGATGGATGGATGATGTCGATCTCTTCTTTGCGATCCATCTGGGGCTCGGCGTGCCATCGGACAACGCCGCATTTGCGGTCCACGGGATTCTGGCCAACGCCCGCTATGATGTGCTTTTGAAAGGTCGCGCGACGCATGCCGGAAAGACGCCTGAAGGCGGACGTAGTGCACTGGTTGCAGCGTGTCAGGCGGTACTGGGACTGCACACATTGGCGCAATCCAGCAAGCCGGGCATTCGCGTGAATGTGGGGTTGATGCAAGCGGGAACAGCCGTGAACATCGTTCCGGAAGAAGCAAGGTTCACGTTCGAAATGCGGGCGCAGGAAACTGAAGATCTCGAAGCATTAGAGGCCCGCTGCTGCGCGTTTATCCAGGCAACGGCGCAGGCTCATGGGGTTGAATGCGTTCTGTCACCTGGTGGGGGTGCCGCCGGGCATTCAAACCCCGCGTCGATTGCGGAATGGGCCGAAGGCGTGAACACGGCAACAGGTGCGTTCGCGAACATCTTGCCAGACTTCTTTTTTGGCGCGAGCGAGGACGCTGCAACGCTTGCTCACCAGGTGACCCAGCGGGGCGGAACTGCTGGAATATTTGTTCTGGGTGCCGATCTGGCAGACGACCATCACACCCCGCATTTCGACTTTGATGAGAGCGCATTGGCAAAGTCCGTTCTCCTGTGCGGCGGACTTATCGCTTCCGCAATGCAATTACGGTTGGACCAAAGCTAGAACACACATAGGGGCTTTGTAAGGTTGTTTCGCAAAGGTTGGATAGGCCGTGTTGCACGGATCGCCTTCAATTCGGAACGCGTCCCAATCCAACGAAGTATTCCATAGTCCGGCTCCCATGTTCACAGCTATGCTGCGTTCCTATCGGAAGCTCGACCAAAGTGCAGGGTCAGCCCACTTACGCATTCTTCCCGCCCTTATTTTTGAGTTCATTCGAATATTTTTGAGCGCAGCTGGACCAGCACCACTTGATTCGTGCAGTTCGCGCTGGCGTACATCCAAACCGTGGCACCAAACATCACCTCGAAAGCGCAAAAAGCGCCCCAAGGGGCGCTAATGCACTGATAATAAATCAGGGTATTGGTTGCGGGAGTAGGATTTGAACCTACGACCTTCAGGTTATGAGCCTGACGAGCTACCGGGCTGCTCCATCCCGCACGTGCTGACTAACCTCGTTTCCCAGCGACCGCAAAGGCTTCCTCAGTTCTTTTTCAGAAAATTTTAGACGCATCCGAATGTGTCCTTATTACAGCTTGATCCATCACTTTTCGTACCGATCTGCTGCCGGGCAT
>NZ_DS999215.1:0-38623 GCF_000156335.1 Roseobacter sp. GAI101 | reverse complement strand
GCCGCTCCGGCCGGCGTTCTTTTGGGGGGCTCCACAACGCGTTTTCCACAACCACCGAAAAAGCCGAAGACTGGCGGGGAACTGCTGGGTTAGACCGCCTGCGGATAATCATTGCGCAGGCGTCGCACCATCCGGACATAAAGACGAAACGCCAGTCCGTTCGCACCTAGCCTGATCGCCGCCACGCACGGAAGAATTGTTCCCCAATAGAGATGGTCGAGCAGGGCGTAGTCGCTCTCGATCGCGCGTGCGAGGGCTGGGGCGATGCGATAGTATTCTGCAATCTTCCCGTGGCCCTCGGGGTGCGATGCAAGCCAGCCGTCGCGAAAGGCACGCAAGGTACGCAGTTCAAAGCAATCGTCGGCACGGCCCATGTGGCTACAGCAAACGATAGTCAGGAAACATCCCGCCTCATCCAGGCAAGTTTCAGGCCCGCCCCCTTCACGCGCAAGCCGCGGGTTCTGTCGCAAAGTTTTCGTGACTTGAGTGATTTTTGCGGTCGCTTTACCTTTGAGGCTGGATGACGATCGGCGGAGGTTGTGATGGTCGATTTCAAGGGAAGCCAGTTTCCGAAAGATGTGATCTTGTATGCGGTCTGGTTCTATGTCCGTTTTGCGGTGTCGTATCGTGATCTTGAAGAGATCATGGCTGAGCGTGGAGTAGAGGTCGACCATGCTACGTTGAACCGGTGGGTCGAGAAATACGCTGAACAGATCGCGTCCGAGGCACAGAAGCGAAAAGCGCAGCCCGCGCGTTCCTGGCGGATGGATGAGACCTATATCAAGGTGAAGGGCCGCTGGTGCTACCTGTATCGGGCGGTCGACAAGATCGGAAATACGCTTGATTTCATGTTGTCGGAAACACGCGATGAAGCAGCAGCCACCCGGTTTTTCGCGCGCACCATCCGCAACAATGGCTGGCCGGATCGGGTCGTCATCGATAAGAGCGGTGCCAATGCTGCGAGGGTGGAAAACATGAACCTGCTGCTCCTGCTAAGCGGCTGGTGCTGGCTTATTGAAGTTCTACAGGTCAAATATCTGAACAACATTATCGAACAGGACCATTGGTTCATCAAGCGGATCACTCGGCAGATGAAGGGCTTCAAATCCTTTGCGTCTGCGCAAGCGACCCTTGCCGGGATCGAAACCGCGCACATGATCCGAAAAGGTCAACTCGCCGGGAAAGAACTATCCGCCATCCAGCAGTTCGAGGCGCTCGCAGGATAAGTGTGTCCAGAGAACGGCCGTGCTCAATCGTCATAAAAGTTTGCGACAGAACCATCGTGACGGGTAAAGCTGGCGTGCGGATCCCCGCTGTGGCAAGTGAGTTCGGTGCTGGTCTGATTATCCAGGGTGCGTTTCATCCGGGGGCTGTCGATTATTCTCTGGGGTCAATGGCCTCTCGGGTTGCGCGTCGGGCAGCGTGCTCTGTAATATATCCTTCGGCCAAATGCGTCCGGCAAATAATCGGGCCTCGACCCCTAAAGGGACACCAGTTGTGACACAGAAACGACCTAGCAGAAGGCCATCCTCCTTGGCAGAGCAATCGACCGGCGCAAATATTTCTGCCCCCGGTCAAGGCGATGGCACGTCGCTGAGCGAGAAGCCCTATGAGCCCCAACGCTTGTCTTACGCGACAACGTTTACGGACCCGGTCCAGCAGAAAATCATTCAGGTGATGGAGTTTCTGACTGCCAAGCCTGAATTGCTGCGCCGGATCAGACGGTTCGAGGCCATGGGCGTGCCACATGGCCAGCCGTTCTGGCAGCAGGCCCTGGACGTCATGGGCATCGATGTTCAGACCCCCGAAGAACAAATCGCAAAGATTCCACGCACCGGACCACTGGTGATCACGGCGAACCATCCGCATGGCCTTGTCGACGGTATGGTCATGGGCGAACTTATCGGCCGTGTCCGGACCGACTATAAGATCCTCACCCGTTCGCTGTTGACCGGTATCACAGAAATCGACGCGTTCATGATTCCGGTGCCCTTCGCCCACGATCCCGACGCCTTGCGCAAAAACATCGAGATGCGACGCGTTGCGATGCGGCATCTGGCGGATGGTGGGGTGATTGCCCTGTTTCCTTCTGGCGTAGTCGCCTCTGCCGACCGGATGATGGGGCCTGCGATTGAAAGAGAATGGAGCGCTTTTACCGCGAAGATGATTCAACGGTCCGGTGCGGCGGTCGTGCCGCTGCGCTTTACCGGTCAGAACAGCCGTGCCTATCAGATCGCAAGCCGTCTGTCGCCGACACTGCGCCAAGGCCTGCTGCTATACGAAGTGCGCCATGCGCTGGACAAAATCCAAAGGCCGATCATCGGCGATCCAATTTCGGCAAAGGAAATGGATGCCTGGGCCGGTGATCCGATGGGGTTCATGCGCTGGCTGCGCGAAAAAACGCTGACTCTGGGGTGATCCAAAGCCGGGCCGCGTACCTCGGACCCGGCATCAGAATCGCAACTTTATCCAGGCAGCTTTTGACCTGAACCGCTTGTCGCCCTACATGCCCGGCAGCCATAGCGCGAGTTGCGGGAACAGGATCAGCAGCGCCACCAGCAGCATCGAACAGCCCATATACGGGAAGGCCGACATGTATATTTCGCGCATGGTGGTATCTTTGGGGGCGACCCCCTTCATCACGAATAATAGCAATCCGAACGGCGGCGTGGTAAAGCTGATTTCCAGCGCCAGCAGGATGATCAACCCGAACCAGATCGGATCAAACCCAAGGCTTGCCGCCAAGGGAAAGAAGATCGGCACGGTCAGCAGCATCATCGAGATTTGCTCCATGAACATGCCCAGCAACAGCAACACGCCGAACATTACCAAAAGCATCGCGACCGGTGCCAGATCAAAGGATGTCGCCCAGCGGATCAACCCCGATGACGCCCCCGAGAATGCCAGCAACTGGCTGAACGTCGCGGACCCGAACACGATCAGATAAGCCATCAGTGTCACGCGCATCGCACCGATCACGGATTTCTTCATCGCTTCCCACGTCAGACAGCGGAACAAGACCGCCAAGATCAAGACCCCAAGCGCACCGAATGCCGCCGCTTCGGACGGGGTGATCAAACCGCCGACCATGCCGATCACGATCAGCACCATGACCGACAACATGGGCATTACGTCCCCGAACAGCAGCCCCATCTTCTGGCCCCAGCTGAGCGTTTCGACGTCATAAGCCGGTGCCGCGGACGGGTCGATCTTGGTCTGGATATAGATCGTCGCGATATAGAGACTGGCGAGGATCAGGCCGGGGATGATCCCCGCGATCAGCAGCGCACCCACATCAATCCGCGCAAGAGTCGCCAGCAGTACGGCCAAGGCCGACGGCGGGATGATAATCGCCAGACCACCCGTGCCAAGGATCGGACCGATGGACATGTGCTTCTTGTAGCCACGCGTTGTCATCTCGGGGACCATCAAGCTGCCGAGCAACGCGGTCGAGCCCATCGATGACCCCGACAATGTCGAAAACGCCGTGCCGCCTAAGACAGTGACATAGGACAGGCGCCCCGGCAATTTGCCCAACAGCCGGTCAATCGCGTTGAACATCCGTGCGCCAAGGCCGGTGTGAAAAAAAATCTCGCCCATAAGCAAGAACAGAGGGATCGGGACCAGCGCAAAATTCGTCAGCCCGCCAAAGCCGTTGTTCAGCAGCAGGGTGATACCCTTGGCACCGCCCATGAAAAACCATGCGCCCACGATATTAGCCGCCAGAAAGGCCAACGCCACAGGCATGCCGATCGCCATCAAAACAAGGATCGACCCCAGCAACAGGGCGAGCGATTCAAACCATTCCATTATTCGTGTATCCCTGCTTCGCCGGAGTGCATCAGGTCGTCGCCGAACACAAAACGGGAAAATTCAATTGCCATCAGACCAAAGCTGACCGGAAAGGCGATGGTCAGTATCCATTTCGGAAAGTAATAGGCGCGCACATCCAGATCGTTGCGCGCGATATTGCCAAGGAACAGTTCCGCCCCTTTCCACGCGAGGATCAGCGACACCAGCACGCAAAGCGCCGCCACCAGACGGCTGACGACCCGGCGCACGGGCGTTGGCAATGCCGCCGTCACCAGTTCGATATGAACATGCCCCTTTTCGCGCACCAGCCACGGTGCACCCAGCATGGTCATGTAAAGGATCGCATATTCGGACGAGGTGAACAGCCATGCAAAGGGCTGTAATCCGCTGTTGCGCATCACCACCGACGTGATGACGGAAATCATCAGCCAGACCAGCATGACGCCCGCAATTCCAGCCATGGCATACAGGAACCCCCGATATAACTTGCCGACCGTTTCCATATGCTGCCTCTCGTTCAAAAAAATACGGCGCGCCGAAAATCCGGCACGCCGCGTTGGGTTTTACTTCTTGTAGAAAAGTTCGATCAGCTTGTCGTAGTTGCCGTCACCCTGGGGGCTTTCGGCCATCAGGCCTTTCATGCGGTCCCAGGTGCTTTGTGTCGCGGCGGCCAGATAGGCGTCAGCTGCATCACCTTCGAGGGTGATGACTTTCATGCCCGCCTCTTCCAGCTTGGCAAAGTCTTCGTCGCGTACGGCACCCAGCTTGGCGGCGCTTTCCGCTTCATGGGCAATGGCGACATCCTGCAGGATCTTGCGGGATTCTTCAGACAGGGAATTCCACTTTTCCAGGTTCACGATTGTGCCAAGATCGGTCGAGAAAAAGCATGGTTCGATCCGGTAGTTCAGGAACTCGTTCCATTTCAGATCGATCAAGCCGATCTGCGTCCAACCTGTCGCGTCCACGATGCCACGCTCAAGCGCGGAGTAGACTTCGGTTGTTGGCAAGTCGATGACCTGCGCGCCGAGATAGTCGGTGAAGAACGCGTTATAGACCGCGTTGCCGCGCAGTTTCAGGCCCGACACATCCAGATTTCCGTCAGCATCCAGCGTCGGTTCGTCACGGGTCCACAGGTTATAGCAGACACCGGAGTCAAACCAGCCCAGATACTTGACGCCCATTTTCTCTTGGTGAATCTGGTCGATCAGCTCGATCCCGCCGTTGGCGCGAACCTCGGCTCCGGTCATGTTGGATGTGACCAACGCATCTTTTTCCGGCAGGGCACCTGCGTAAAAGCTGCCCGGCGTATAGACCATGTCAACCACGCCCGACCGCACAGCATCAGGCTGCTGGAACATGCCGATGGCTTCCGGACCGCCGCGTACTTCGATCTGGACCACGCCTTCGCCAGCGGCGTTTACCTTGTCGACGAATTCAAGAAACGACTTGGTATAGATCAGCGATTCAGGGAACGCGTGAACGGCTGTAATCGTGTCTTGGGCAAAGGCCGCGGATGTCAGCGCTGTGCTGGCAAGGATACCTGCAAATAGTGTATATTTCATTTTGTCGTACTCCCGGTTGATGGGGCGCTTTGTGCACCCCTTTTGGTTTTTGCTTTCGGGCCCTAGCTGGGCGCGAAAGCGTCTTACGATGCGGGCAAAGCCCACGGATGCGCCGCACACCGTGCCGCGCGAAACTTGTTGATCTCGTCGTTATGCTGGGCCGTCAGATCAATATCGTCCCATCCGTTCACCAGCTTTTGCTGCCAGACCGGATCCAGATCAAAGGACAGGTCGACCCCGCCGATCGCTGCCGTCCCCGTGGACAGATCGACCGTCGCCGCGACATCGCCTTGGCCGATGCCGTCAATCAGCGCTTCGATCTGGTCTTCGTTCAGGCGGGCGGGCAGCAGGCCGTTGTTGACGGCATTGCTGGCAAAGATATCGCCAAAGCTGGGGGCGAACACTGCCTTGATCCCGAAATCGACCAGCGCATAGACCGCAGCCTCGCGACTGGATCCGCTGCCGAAATTGCGGCGCGTGATCAGAACATCGGCGCTGCTGTAGCGGTTCAACACATGGTCGGGCTGATCCTGTCGCACATCATGCAGCAAAAACGGCCCATAGCCATCGCTGCGCGGGGCCGACATAAAGCGCGCGGGGATCAGTTGATCCGTGTCCACATTCGCCTGCGGTAACGCCACCGCACGCCCGTCTATTCTGGTCCAACCGCTCATGATCGTCCCTCCAACAGGGGGCGCACATCGGCAAGATGGCCGGAAACGGCCGCCGCAGCCACCATTGCGGGGCTCATCAGATGGGTGCGTGCGCCGCGCCCCTGGCGGCCCTTGAAATTGCGGTTTGTGGACGATGCACAGCGTTTGCCCGCCTCTACCCGGTCACCGTTCATGCCAACGCACATCGAACAGCCAGAATCAGCCCATTCTAGACCCGCGTCGGTAAAGATCTGTGCCAGCCCTTCGGCTTCGGCTTGTTTCTTGACCAACGCCGATCCGGGCGACACCAGCCCCGGCACCTTGGCCTTGCGGCCTGCCAAGACCTTTGCGGCCAGTCGCAAATCCTCGATACGTCCGTTCGTGCAGGACCCGATGAAAACCTGATCAACCGCAACACCTTGCAATGGCATGCCCGCATCCAGCGCCATATAGTCCAATGCCGCGCGGGCCTGTTCCTGTTTGGCACCAGACATCTTTGCGGGGTCCGGTACATGTCCGGTGATCGGCAATGCATCCTCTGGCGACGTGCCCCATGTTACCGTGGGCGCGATGTCAGCCGCGTCGATTGTAACCTCGCGGTCGAAACTGGCGTTTTCATCTGTCTTGAGGTTCTGCCAATCGGCAACCGCCCGATCCCAATCTGCCCCCTTGGGCGCAAAATTCCTGCCCGCGAGATAGTCGAATGTCACCTGATCCGGCGCAACCAACCCCAACCGCGCACCGCCTTCGATACTCAGGTTGCACAGCGTCAACCGGCCTTCCATGCTCAGCGCTTCAATCGCCTGTCCGGCATATTCAATCGCGTGGCCCCGTGCGCCATCTGCCCCCAGTCGGGCAATCCAGTGCAAGGCAAGGTCTTTGGCTGACACGCCTGCTGCCAGGCTTCCGTTCACGGTGATCCGCATGGTCTGCGGGCGCTTCTGCCAGATCGCCTGCGTCGCCAGAATATGCGCCACCTCGGTCGCACCGACACCAAAGGCAAGGGCACCGAACGCACCATGGGTCGAGGTATGGCTATCGCCGCAATTGATCAGCAAACCGGGCAAGGTCAGCCCCTGTTCTGGCCCGATCACATGGACGATCCCCTGCCCTGGGTCGCGCAGATCGAACAGACGGATGTCATGCGCCTTGGCGTTCCGCCCCAGCGTGTCGATCATGCGCCGGATATCGGGGGCAACATTGCCCGCACGCGTCGGCGCATAGTGGTCCACGACGCCGAAAGTCAGGTCAGGGGCCGCCACCTTCATGCCGCGACTGTCGAGCTTGGCAAAAGCGTGGTGCGATCCTTCATGGACCAGATGCCGGTCAACCCACAGCAACGACGTGCCATCCTCCCGCTGCATGATCTCATGCGCGGCCCAAAGCTTGGCGAATAATGTCTGCGGCGCGGTCATTCGGCGGCCCTCTTGCGTGCAGGGTTGATCACCGGCTCCCAATGCCGCCCCTCGCCTGCGCCGACATGGTTCAACGACATTTCAAGGCGGAACATATCAGGGCGGTAGAGGGCAGACAGGTATTCAACGCCGCGCCCCTTTGCATCGCGCACGACGCGGTCCAATGACAGCAACGGTGCACCAATGCTCAGGCCCAACACCTCGGCGACATCGGGGGACGCAAGGGTGGCGCTGACGGTCTGCTGTGCGGCATCGACCTTGACGCCCGACCGCTCGAGCAGGCGAAACAGCGGTGTCGTGGCCAACTCGGCCTCGGTATAGTTTTGCGCGATTTCTTCGGGCACCCATGTGGTCAGGTGGGAAAACGGTTCGCCCTCTACCAAGCGCAAGCGCACAGCCGCCTGAACACGATCTTGCGGTGCCAGACCCAAGGCACTGGCCACGCCCCCCGGTGCCGCGCCATAGCTGAACGACAACAGACGTGCGGTGGTATTTTCGCCCATCTCGACCAGTTGCGGCATCAAGGTGCTGAAATCAGCCGCCATCGATGGATGCGGCCTGGGCGCACAAACGGTTGTGCCGGACCCGGCGCGCCGGTCAATCAGACCGTCGCCCTCAAGCGCATCCAACGCGCGCCGCACGGTGACCCTTGATACATCCAGTGTTACGGCCAGCTTTTGCTCGCCCGGCAACACCGCACCGGGGGCGAAAACACCGCGCATGATCTCTTCATGCAGGTGCAGATAGACGCGCCGCGCCTTGCCCCCTTCAGGAAGCCCCCTGCCCTTCGAAGATGTGGTTCCAAGCGTCATTTCTGCCCCTTCAATTCACTCCAACCCTAGCGGCAGATTTTTCAAACGCAAGAAATCTATCTTCTAAAAGACAAAATATTTGACCTATGCATATGAATTAATCTGTATTACAAAAAATACAGATTATAAAAAGGAGCCCCCATGCCAGTCATCGAACTTCATGTGATGCAAGGGTATAGTGACGCCGATAAATCCCGCCTCTGCGAGGCCCTGACCCACGCCGTGCGCATCGTGGTCCCCGCCCCGCCCGAAGCCGTGACGGTGATGATCCACGATCTTGCCCCTGCTGGCTACATGCGCGGCGGCATGCACCGCACACCCGCCCCTGCGCTGCCTGACCCTGTAACGGTGGTCCGCGATTATCTGACCGCGATGGAAGCACGCGAGATCGACAAGGCCGGCGATATGCTGGGGGCCGGCTTTACCATGACCTTTCCGGGCGCAGGCCCCATGACGCAGTTGCAGCAACTGATCGACTGGGCCAAGCACCGCTATACTTACGTCACCAAGACCTATGAGGGGTTCGAGGCGCTACAAACACCGGGTGACGCGACCGTCGTCTACTGTCGCGGGACGTTGTCGGGCGAATGGCCTGATGGCACCCCGTTTGACGGAATCCGCTTTATCGACAGGTTCGAGGTCACCGATGGCCACCTGACCCGCCAAGACGTCTGGAATGACATCGCTGAAACAAAGGCTAAACAATGACCGATACAATTGACCCGATCACGCTGGCCGTTTTGGCCGGACGGATGGAACAAATCGCAGACGAAATGGACGCAACCCTGTTTCGCGCCGCCTTCAACCCCATCATCGCCGAGGCGCATGATGCCTCGCATGGTTTGTACCATGCGGTGTCGGGCGATACGCTGGTGCAGGGGAAATCAGGCTTGCCGATCTTTGTCGGTGTGATGTCCTTTGCCGTGAAAGCCGTCATCGATAAGGCCGCTGAAAACGGTGATCTGGAAGATGGCGATATCTATATCTTCAACGACGCCCATCTTGGCGGCACCCACCTAAGCGACATGCGCCTTGTCAGACCCTATTTCCACGACGGGAAGCTGTTTTGCTACCTCGCGTCCGTCGGACATTGGCACGATGTGGGCGGTGCCGTGCCCGGCAACTACAACCCCGCTGCGACAGATGCCTTTCAAGAGGCGTTCGTGCTGCCACCCGTCCGCCTGGCCAAGGCAGGGGCCATCCAGACCGACATCATCGACATCCTGATGCGCAACACGCGCCTGCCGCAATCGGCACAGGGCGATTTGAACGGACAGTTGGGAGCCCTGGACCTTGGGGTAAAGCGTCTGGACGAACTGCTGGCGGAATATGGTGCCGACACCGTGCGCGCCGCATTGGATGCGCTTGGCAACCGGGCAGAAGTTCTGATGCGGTCAGAACTGACTGACCTGCCCGATGGCCGTTGGGAGGCCGAGGATTTCCTGGATAACGACGGGATCACCGATGAGCCGCTGAAGATCAAAGTCGCGCTCGAGATCAAGGGCGACACCATGACGCTGGACTTTGCAGGCACGGCCGACCGCTGCGCTGGTCCCGTCAATATCGCGCTGCCCACGGCTGTAGCGACGGCATATGTGGCGATCAAACACATCTTTCCCAGCTTGCCCGCAAACGCGGGTGTCATGCGTCCGATTGATGTGAAAATCCCCGAGGGGTCGCTGCTGTCTGCCCCCTTCCCCGCCCCCGTTGGCGGTTATACAGAGACTATATTGCGCATGATCGACGTGATCTTTGCGGCAGCCTCCCAGGCAGCGCCCGACCGCGTCGTTGCCAACGCCTATGGCACGATTAACGCGCTGTCGATTTCTGGCAAGCGTGCGAACGGGCAACCTTGGGTGATGTTCAGCTTTTATGGCGGCGGTCATGGCGGATCGATTGAAACAGACGGGCTGAACCACGGCAACGCCCCCATTTCAACCGCCACCATCCCCCCGATGGAGATTCTAGAGGCCGCGTATCCCGTGATGTTCAAGCAATGGGCCCTGCGTCCTGACAGCGCCGGTGCGGGCATGCACCGCGGAGGCATGGGAGCGACCTACGAGATTGAAGTCCTTGAGGAAGCTGCGACCGCATTCCTGTTCGGTGAACGCGGTCGCTTTGCGCCCAAGGGTGCTGCGGGCGGTGGCGATGCGGCGATGAACGTCTTTGCCTATGAACAGGATGATGGCTGGCAGAACCCGCCGATGGCCTCGAAGATGGTCGGGATCAAGCTCAAGCGCGGTCAATCCGTGCGGTTGGACACCCCCGGCGGCGGCGGGTACGGGGCCGCGGCGGACCGCGCTGCGTCTGATGTTGCCCGCGACGTTGCTGGCGGCCTGCTGACGCCGGATTATGCGACCCTAACATACGGCGATGCTTGGAAAGAGGTGAAGCAATGACCAGTTCAAACCGGATGATTGGCGTCGACGTCGGCGGTACTTTCACTGATATTTTCGTCTTGGACGAGGCGACAGGCACGGCGCAAGTCGCCAAAGTGCCCACGTCGCGCCCGGACCAGTCAGGAGGGTTCCTGTCAGGTATCAGCGCGCGGGTTGATGATCTGTCGACAGTGTCCGTGGTTGTTCACGGCACCACCGCTGGCACCAACGCGCTGCTTGAACGTAAAGGGGCCAAAATCGGCGTGATTACGACGATGGGCCTGCGCGATGTGCTGGAAATGCGCCGTCGCGACCGGCCCCGGACATGGGGTTTGCGCGGTAATTTCGCCCCGGTTGTGGACCGCGCCCTCCGGCTTGAAGTGCCCGAGCGCACGTTGGCCGATGGGACCATTCGCACACCTGTGGATCTGGATGCCGTGCGCGCCGCGGCCCAAACGCTTATCGAACGCGACTGCCTAGCCGTCGCGATTCTCTTTGCGAATTCTTACGCCAATGCTGAAAATGAACGCCTTGCAGTCGAAGCGGTGCGGGAAATCTGGCCAAATGCCCATGTTTCCGCCTCGTCCGAAATCCTGCCGGAAATCCGCGAATTCGAACGCTTTTCCACCACGGCGCTCAATGCATATCTGCAACCCGAAGTTTCCGGTTATCTCGCCCGGTTAGAGACTGCTTTGAAAGAGGGCGGCTTTGCCGGAGAGTTCATGATCGTGCAATCCAACGGCGGGGTCATGGATGTGGATACGGCAGCAAAACTGCCTGTCCGGACAGCCCTGTCCGGCCCCGCAGCCGGCGTGATCGCGGCAGGATACATCGCTCAGGCCGCAGGATATCCCGATGTGATCACCGGCGACATGGGCGGCACCTCTTTTGACGTCAGCCTGATTGCCAAGGGGCAATCGATGCTGTCACCGCAAACTTCGATCGATTTCGGGATGGTGGTCCGGTCCCCCATGATCGAAATCACCACAATCGGTGCCGGCGGCGGGTCCATCGCATGGGTCGACAAGGGCGGGTTGCTGAACATCGGCCCCGAAAGCGCCGGATCAACCCCCGGCCCCGTCGCCTATGGCCAGGGCAATACACGACCGACTGTGACAGATGCGAATGTGGTCCTGGGCCGTATTGACCCCGACAACCCCATCGGCGGCAAACTTGACCGTCTGGATGTTGACGCTGCCAAGGCCGCCATTCTCGAACATGTCGGCAAGCCCTTGAACCTGGATGCTCTACAGGCAGCCGAGGCGATCTTGCGCGTTGCCAACAGCCGCATGGCTGGCGCTCTTCGATTAGTCTCTATTGAACGGGGTTTCGACCCTAAACGGTTCGCCTTCATGCCTTTCGGCGGAGGCGGTGCATTGCATTCCGGTGCCATGATGGACGAAGTCGGCCTGGCCCGTTCCATTGTTCCACGCTATCCTGGTGTGACCTCTGCGATGGGATGCGTGATTGCGGACATGCGGCAGGATTTCGTGCAGACGATCAACGCAGCACTTACCGGCATCGACCTTACAGCGCTGACGAAATTCATGCAAACCCATGTCGACAGCGGACTTGCCACACTTGATGCCGCGCGCACCCATTTTGACGGGCGTGATACCGAATTTACGCTCGACATGGCCTATCTCGGCCAGACGCATACGGTTTCTGTACCGCTGCCGGTGACGGTGACAGACGGCAAGGTCACGCCGCCAACCGAAGATGATATCACAACGGCGTTCGACAGCGCGTATCGCGCCACCTACGGGCGCCTGCTGGAAAACGGCACGCGGCGCGTCATCAACCTGCGCACTGCAATCACCGGACGGCGTCCACGCTTTGATCTGGCGACCCTCGCACCGCAAGGCGGAAGCGTCGAAGCCGCGTTCAAAGGTACCCGCGAGGTGCACTTCGCAGGCGCGTGGCATGAAACCAAGCTCTATCACCGCTTGGAACTGCCCGTTGGTGCCGAAATCCCCGGCCCTGCGATCCTTGAACAACCAGACACCACCGTCTTGATCGAACCGGGCCTTGTCGGCAAAGTCGACGCCTATGGCAACACTCTGATCGAAAGGGCCACGACATGACCCCATCTTCGACCGCATTACTGACAATCGACCTGCAAAACGACTTTTTGCACCCCGAAGGTGCTTACGGGCGTGCGGGCCAGGGTGCTGATAGTATCCTTGCCTTGCCGGACCGGATTGCACCTTTGAAACAGGCTCTAATACGCGCTGGAGGGACTTACATTTCGGCGCAGTTCACCCTTGTACCGGGGCGCGACGATGAACCGCTGGTTGCGGAACATCTGAAAAAACTGCGGCCTTTCCTGACCAAGGGCGATTTCGCGCCGGGTAGCTTTGGGCACGCGTTGACGGACACACTGGCACCGGCCGACTTTACGGTCGAAAAGGTCGCTTATTCCGCGTTCTACCAAACCCGGTTGGAGTATATTTTGCGCGCCATGAAGATCGACACCCTGATCATTGGCGGAATCGTGACGAATGGCGGTGTCGCAAGCACGGTCCGCGACGCGCATCTACGCGACATTCACACCATCTTGCTGTCTGATGGCTGCGCCGCCTTCAAGGATGATGTGCATGATGCAACGCTGAAATCCCTAGGATCAGTGACTGAAATCATGACATGCTCGGCGGCAACGGCCTTGCTGGGAGGGGCGTCATGAGCCTGCGCACCCGCCTTACCCAACCAGACATTCTGATCGCCCCCGGCGTCTATGATGGCCTGACAGCGGCGCTTGCCGGTGCTGCCGGTTTCGAGGTGCTTTACCTGTCCGGTGCCGCCGTCGCTTACACGCGGCTTGGAAGGCCGGATATCGGGCTTAGCACGGCCTCCGAGATGGCCGATACCATGGCGCTGATCGCGGACCGCACCGACCTGCCCGTTATCATGGACGCCGATACAGGTTTCGGCAATGCGCTGAACGCGCGCAGGACCATGCAAAGCTATGAGCGTGCCGGTGCTGCGGCTTTGCAGGTCGAAGACCAGACATATCCCAAGAAATGCGGGCATCTATCGGATAAGTCATTGATTTCAAGCGATGAAATGGCAGGCAAGATTGCTGCGATGGCTGATGCAAGACGGCATGATACGCTGATCATTGCCCGCACAGATGCGATTGCCGTCGAAGGGTTTGATGCCGCCATTGACCGTGCTGGTCGCTATATCGAAGCGGGGGCTGATGTGCTGTTTGTCGAGGCCCCTCGTGACAGTGGTGAGCTGTCCAGGATCGCTGACACGTTCAAAGGGCGCGTTCCCTTACTGGCCAATATGGTCGAAGGTGGTGCGACGCCGATTTCCTCTGCGAACACGCTGCAAGATATGGGTTTCGACATCGTGATCTTTCCTGGCGGAATTGTCCGTGCATTGGCCAAAACCGCACAGGACTATTACACAAGTTTGCGAAATGCAGGCTCTAACAAGCCGTTTTCAGACCGAATGCACGATTTTGATGGTCTGAATGCTGCCATTGGCACTCCGGAAATGCTTGATCTGGGAAAGCGCTTTGATGGCAAATCCTGATATCGCGCAACCGCCCGAGGAATTTGACTTAGAAGTCGAAACCCTGATCATCGGGGCCGGTGCCTGCGGGATGGTCGCGGCTCTTGCCGCTCATGAGGCCGGTCAGGATGTGCTTTTGGTCGAAGCAGACCCCGTGCCCAGCGGATCAACGGCGTTAAGCGCCGGACTTGTTCCTGCAGCAGGGACACGGTTTCAGACGGACGCTGGCATCGACGACAGTGCCGCCCGTTTCGCGGCGGATATCCAGGCAAAGGCCCATGACGAAAACGATCCCGATCTGGTGATGTCGATGGCCAACACAGCCGGTCCCGTGATCGAGTGGTTGGCCGACACCCACGGCCTGCCCTTCTCGTTGGTTACCGATTTTGACTATCCGGGTCATCGCCGAAGACGGATGCATGGTTTGCCCACACGCGCAGGTCAGGAATTGATCGACGCCTTGCGTGCGCGGGTTGAAGCCTTGGACATTCCGCTGATCTGCAACCGGCGGGCAAGTAGGCTCTATTCAAGGGAAAACAGCGTTTTCGGGGCGCAATTGACTCTTCCCGATGGCAGTACCGAAACTATCGGCTGTGGCCGCCTGATACTGGCCTGCAATGGTTTTGGCGGCAATCGCACGATGGTGTCCGAACACATGGCAGAAATCGATAACGCCGTTTGGTTTGGCCATGACGGAAACCGGGGCGAGGCGATCAGCTGGGGGGAGGCACTGGACGCAAAGACGCGCCATCTGGGCGCATACCAAGGGCACGGCAATGTCGCCCACCCCCATGGCATTCTGATCACTTGGGCAACGATCACCGAAGGCGGCGTTCAGGTGAACGCACAGGGCCATCGGTTCTGGAATGAATCCCAAGGGTATTCCGAAGCCGCACGCGCCGTATTGGCACAGCCCGGTGGCGTCGCGTGGGTTGTTTTCGATCACCGGATCGCAGGCATTGCGCGCCAGTTCGAGGATTTCAAACAGGCCGAAAAGCAGGGTGCCGTGATGACAGCGGAAACGCTGGAGGACCTCGCCGTAAAGGCAGGGCTGCCAAGCCATGAACTATCGCAGACAATTGCAGACCTCCCCTTGGGTGAGGTCGACGAATTTGGCCGTAAGTGGACCACTCCACATCTGTCCGAACCGTTCTGCGCCGTAAAGGTAACCGGCGCGTTGTTTCACACCCAAGGGGGCCTTGAAGTGGACCCTTTGACTGCGAAAGTGCGGCGGATCCCCCAAGGTACCTTTGACAATCTTTATGCCGCTGGCGGGGCTGCCTGTGGCGTCTCGGGGTCCGGCGACAGCGGGTATCTGTCCGGCAACGGTCTGCTTGCTGCGGTCGCTTTGGGCTACATCGCAGGGCGCGGCTAGGGCTTTTCCAGCTTATCGCGAATGTCGATCATGATCGCCTCGATCATCTGCGCCGAAAGACCCTTGCCGGTAAACCGGATAAGGAAGCCGTCGCTGTCGGCTTCACGTCGCATTGTCACGCCGGTTGTGGTGTTTAGGGTATCGTTGTCGGCCCATTGATCGTCGCGCGGGGCCTTCGGCCGCCCGCCCCTGCTGCGGTCTTGAGGCTTGTCAGCGTGCTCGGCCAGTACGCCCTCTATGAGCGCCCATTCAGCCTTGGCATCGGTCCCCTGCCCCGTTTCCAGCACCTCGCGCAGACGCGCTTCGGCACCGCTGCGCAGCGCACCAGCCAGACGCAATCCGTCCTTTTCCCGCATACCTTCAGGAAATTCGAGCATGTCTCCCAGCTCTTCAAAGATCATCGCAAAGGACCGGATCTTGCTGCGCTTGGCTTTGGATGCCGCGGCGAACATCTGGGCAACGGCGTCTTCGGTGCTGGCAAATGCGCCTTGTTGCGCCGCAATGGCAGCGATGCGACCCCGCTCATAATGGCTTAGGTCCTGGCGGATTTCATTCTCTTCGACCATGGCGACAAAGGCACCGCCCATTTGGTCGGGGTCCCGCAAAACAGCCTTGATGGTCTTGAATTTGTCGTTGCCAGACCGCGCATAAAGATTTTGTTGCGCGATCAGGCGACGGTAGCCGGAGAGCAAGCCGTATTGCTTGCCCGCAGCGGAACCTTTCAGCTGATACACCTCAATCGGCATGCGCAGGCCGTTCGCGTTGATCGAAAACTCAAGTTCTTCCATCGCGTCCTTGTCGATGACGGTCCGGTCGCGCTGCATGGACAGGGGTTCGATTGTGTCGATTGGCAGCTCAAAGATCAGCAGACCGGCTGCGTCAGCCTCCCGGAACTTCTGCGCTTCCGCACTGTCGCGGGCGCGGGCGGTGCGCTCGGCTGTGGTGCCGCTTTCGTAGGCCTCAGCGGTATCGGCAGCGACTTGCGCAATCGGGGCCGCGGCTGAACGGGCAGGGGTTTCGCGGCGAAACTCCTCTTCGTACTTGTTCATGTCGGCAGCTGAAGGGGCTTCGAGCTTTCTACGCTTCGCCATTTCCACTCTCCTCTTGTTTCAGCATTTGCAGGTCACGCCACCATGTGCCCAAGACGACCTCTTTCACCTCGGCCCACGTGCGATCAAACGTCTCGCGGCCGCGGACATAGGTGTCGCGGTTGAATTCCCGGTAATCCGCCTCGTAGATACCATTCACCTGTTCGCCAGCTTGACCGACCATGGCTGTGACTTCCTGCCGGTAGGTGGTCATGAAGTCGCCAAAATACGCCTGAATGACGTTGGCCAGATCAGTCTGTTGACCCGCATCGAAACGGGTGATCAGGCGCGCACGGCATCCCATTCAAATTTCATCTCGGGCAAACCGTCCTGCCGCCGTATCCGGTTTTCACCTTCTTCGATGCTCGCGAATGTCGAATAGAGCATATCAAAGAACCTGCCCGTCGAATCGAATTCAAGAAAGGATGCGCCAAGTGGCACCAGCAGGATGTCGGCAGCGGCCAAAGCGTTGATGGTCAGATAGCCAAGGGCAGGGGGCGTATCGATGAAGATCAGGTCATAATCATCCAGGATACCTTCGGACGATAGCGCATTGGTCAACGCATCCCAAAGCGGCCAGGACCTTACCTGCATGCGCCAGACAGGGACCTGAAATTCAGCCCAGTACAGATTTAATTGCGCCCCGATCAGATCGATATTGGGCCAGTGGGTTGCTTGGATAAGGTTTCGCGGCGAAACCCCCAAGCTTTCCGTCAGCGTTTCGTCCAGGGGCAGCTCGGGTGCACCACGGGCCTTGCGGACTGCATTTTCACCCTGAAGATGGCGAGCAAAGTCCTTGGCCAGCATGGGGAAGGCAGTCGACCATTCATCCGCCACCGCGCCTCCCATGATCGAGGTCAGCGAGCCCTGGCTATCCAGATCGATCACAAGAACGCGGTATCCATCAAGTGCTGCAGACATCGCCAGATGGGCGCAAGTGGATGTTTTCCCCACACCCCCTTTGAAATTCGCGACCGAGATGATCTTGGCTGGCAAGCCTTCGGGGCGCCATGATTTATACTGTTTGTTCGACGCCCCTTCGGTTGCGAAATGTTCCCGCAATTGCAGCACTTCTTCTAAGGTGAACCACTTGGACCCCGCTTCGCCACTACCTTGCGGCAAGTCGGGGTGCCCCTTGAGAACGCGCCGCAGATGGGCGGGGGCCACATCCAGAAGATAACGGCAGACTTCCCATGTCGAAAACTTGCGCAGCCGTTTCTTCCCGTCGGGGGCGTATCCGCGCCGCGCCAGATCATCGCGCCCCTTCGAGGCAAATGCCGCTGCTTTCGCGAATCGCGCGGTGTCGATAGGATCAGACAGGCGTGCAGCGGCAGCTTCGGGATCAATGTTGAAATAGGAGGGCGTTGGGGCTTTGGGAGTTGATGACATGAGTCCTCGGGGATGTATGCGAAACGGATGCGTATCCTGCAATCTATCGCACATCATAAGGCCCTTGTGAATCTGAATTGTGCCTTATCCCTTATTCCTGACTATTCCCAAGAAAAACACACGGCATATAAGTGTAGAGTCTTTAGTCTCTTTATAAGATTTAACCCCATTAATAATTAATGATACCAAATGGTTATAAGGTTTTGGGGGCCCGGATACAGGCTCAAGGGTATCTGTATTCAGGTCCAAGGGTGCCCATATACGGGTGAAACAGCACCGATTCTCGGTAAGACAGGGGCCAATTTGCAGGAACGGCTGAATCAGACTCTCTTTTTGCCATATTAGGCACTGGTGGTTGACTCTCCTGAATGGGCCATCCCGTAGATTGGTCCCCTTAGCGCGACTCGGCAGGATTATCGCTGCTGAATAATTGCTGCGCAAGGGCACCCATACCAGTCTTGCCCTTGGGTGCCCTTTGCCGCTACATATGCATAAGGCAACAGATCGGATTTAGAACCGACAGCCAAAGGGCAGCGTGATGAAGCGGCAGGATACCGAGATACCAAAGGACAGGCTGACGGGCGCGCTGCGGCGCGGGTCGGTCAAAAAGCATGTTGCGGCAATCCATGTGTCAGGCAAGCTGACGCTGCTGCAACGCAAGCTTTCGAATGTCCTGCTGCTGAATGCCTACGACACGTTGACCAGCCAGCAGGTCCACATGATCGACGCGCGCACGTTGTGTCTGATGATTGGCTATAACTCGAACGATATGGACACGCTGAAACAATCGCTGCGTGGGTTGGCCGAAACTGTTGCGGAATGGGATATGCTGGATGAAAAGGGTCAGCAAGAATGGGGCGTGTCCAGCTTGCTAAGCTACGCGCGGCTGAAGGGCGGGGTTTGTGAATATGCGTATTCCCCCGCGTTGGCGTCTAAACTGAACGATCCCAAAGTATTCGCGCTGATCAATCTGAACATCCAGCGTCGGTTCACCTCTGGCCATGCACTGGCGCTGTACGAGAACTGCTATCGCTTTGTGCGTACCGGTAGCACGGGCTGGTGGTCGCTGGATCTGTTTCGTCGTCTGATGGGCGTCGAGGACAGCGCATATTATTCCGTCTACAAGCAGCTTAATGCCAAGATCATCAAACCTGCCGTAAGCGAGGTGAACAAGACCTCGAATATCGTGATCACGCCAGAGATCCGGAAACGGGGCAGGGCCGTCACGGACATCCGTTTCAAGATTGCCGAAAACCCGCAGCTTGCAATCCTTGATCTGGATGACGGGGCAGGGGTGCGGAAATCGGATGTCTATGGCCAGTTGCAGGCGCTTGGCGTCAGCGACCGTCTTGCGCGGCAATGGATCGCAGAACATGGCGAAGATCACGTGGGCGACAAGATCAGCTATGTCGCGGGGCAGGAGGGCGTTCAGAACCCGGTTGGATACCTGACCGCAGCGCTGCGCGATGACTTCAAAGCCGAAGCCGTTGGTGTGACCCCATCAAGCCCGCGCGCGAAGCTTTTGGCGCGTGTGCGCGACCTGGTGGCCGCACGCACCCCCACACAGCGCGATGCGGACCGACGGCTTTTCATGTCGATCATTGCCAGTGCCGATGCCCGCGCAGATTTCGAACGCCACGGTTGGATGTCTGCGCTGAACACCACGGCGATCAAGGCATTCTGGGAAGACCTGCAGCCGGGATCATTCGACGATATTTAGCTTTGATCATTCGGCGCGAAGTGGCTATGAGAACGGTCAGAGCGGTCCCGTAGCTCAACTGGATAGAGCACCTGACTTCTAATCAGGATGTTGGGGGTTCGAGTCCTCCCGGGATCGCCATTTCCGATTTTTTGCTGTCACATGCCTGGAGCGCTGCCAGTGCGCGATCAGCAGTGGCAGGGACCGTCCGTCTAGCCCTCGGCGACAACGAGCAAGTGATAGAGGTGCCATGTCGCGTGCCCCAGTAAGGGCAGTACGATGAACAGCCCAAGGAACGCGGGCAAAAGGGACAGGAACGTCAGCGTCGCGATACATGCGGCCCATCCCAACATCACGACCCAATGGGACGCCACATATGAAAAGCTGGTTGCCATCGCTGTTACGAAATCGACCTCCCGGTCGAGCACCATAGGGATCGCCAGAACGGTGATCATAAAGAGTATCAGGGCAAAGATGGCACCGACGACGCTGCCCATGGCCAGCATGGCAAGGCCATTGGGCGTCAGAAACACCTCTGCCGAAGAAGAGATATTGGCCATGGGCGATAGCCCGAGAAACAGCGCGAATATCATGTGGCCAAGGAAGAACCAGAACAGGAATATGACGATTGTGATGGCTCCGATCATCGGCAGGGACCGTTTGCGCTGCAAAAGCACCACGCCAAGGATGCCGGCCCAGCTAAGCGGTTGGCGTGCCTGAAGCCTGCGCGAAACCTCGTATAGGCCGACGGCGACGAACGGCCCGATCAGTGGAAAACCGAAGACTGCCAATACCAACCAGTATGTCGTGCCCGTCTGAAGGGTGATCCACGTCATGGCCCAAGCGGCGAGGACGTAAACGGCAGCAAAACCCGCACCATAGATCGGCGCGCGCCGCAGATCGCCCCATCCAAGAAGCATCGCACGCAGCAGATCTGCGCCGCTTACAGGTCTGAACTTGGGCGCACCCGCAGCGGTACTTTGATCTGGCTTGCTGTTATCCACGGTTTGCTTGCCCCCTTTGCGATCATAATCCGCGATTATGGGTGGCATTGCGCAAAGGGGTCTTTGACTTGGATCAAATTGAAATGAGGGCGAAAGCCTGCATCACTTCATCAGCCCCTCAAGATAGACGCCATAGTCGTTTTTGGCGAACAGCTTGGCGCGCTCCTCCAGGGCGTCGCGTGAGATCCAGCCTTGGTTATACGCGATCTCGTCGGGGCTGCCGGTTTGCAGGCCCTGGCGGATTTCCAGGGTGCGCACGAAGTTGCCAGCGTCCAGCAAACTACCGTGGGTGCCGGTGTCGAGCCAGGCATAGCCGCGGCCCATGCGTTGGACGTTGAGCAATCCGTCGTGCAGGTAGGTTTCCAGCAGGGTGGTGATCTCGAGTTCTCCGCGCGGGGACGGCATCACGGTCTTGGCGCGCTCGGAAGCCGTGTTGTCGAGGAAATACAGGCCCGTGACGGCGTAGTTCGACGGTGGCACGGCGGGCTTTTCGATGATCTGGCGGGCTTGGCCGGTCTCGTCGAAATCCACCACGCCATAGCGCTCGGGGTCGGACACGCGGTAGCCAAAGACGGTGCCGCCGGTTTCTTGCGCATCGGCTGCGGCCAGAATCTTGGGCAGGCCGTGACCGAAGAAAATGTTATCGCCCAGAACCATGGCCGAGGGCGCACCGTCGAGGAAGTCTTCGGCCAGCAGATAGGCCTGCGCCAGACCGTCTGGGCTGGGTTGGGTGATATAGGTCAGGGACACGCCCCATTGGCTGCCATCGCCAAGCGCGCGCTTGAACTGTTCGGCGTCCTGCGGTGTGGTGATTACCGCGATCTCGCGGATGCCGCCCAGCATCAGTACGGACAGCGGGTAGTAGATCATCGGCTTGTCATAGATCGGCAGCAACTGTTTCGACACAGAAATGGTGATCGGATAAAGCCGCGTGCCGGAGCCTCCGGCGAGGATGATACCTTTGCGTTCGCGCGTTTGGGTCATGGGAAATCAGTCCTTGGAAATATCAAGTTGGGCAATAATCTGGCTCAGGCTGGCGCGCCAATCGGGGCGTGCGATGCCAAACGCGACTGTCGTTGCGCTGCAATTCATCCGTGAATTCAGCGGGCGTTTGGCAGGCGTCGGGTAATCGGTCGAAGGAATGTCTGTGACGGCACAGGTGATGCCCGCCTGATCAAAGATCGCACGGGCGAAATCGGCCCAGCTGGTGTCGGGTGTGCCTGAGAAATGGTAGATCCCGGCTTTTTCCGGCTCGGAAACGAGCGTTTGCGCGATGGTTACGCAGGCCTGCGCGATTTCGGCAGCACCGGTGGGCCCGCCGATCTGGTCGGCCACGATGGTCAGCGCCTCGCGTTCCGCGCCAAGGCGCAGCATGGTTTTGACGAAGTTGTTGCCATGCGCAGACACCGCCCAGGATGTGCGCAACACGGCATAGCGCCCGCCAATCTCTTCTATCAAGATCTCGCCATCCCGTTTGGTGCCACCGTAGATGCCTTGGGGGTCGGCCGGATCATCAGGTTTCCAAGGCGCATTGCCTTCGCCAGAAAATACATAATCGGTCGAGATCGAGACAAAGGGAATATCACGCGCTGCACAGGCACGCGACATCGCCGCCGGTGCCTGTGCATTGATCAGATCAGCGGTGGCATGGTCGCTTTCGGCCTTGTCCACGGCGGTATAAGCGGCGGCGTTGATCACGGCATCAGGCGCGTGGGCATCAATCGCGGCAGCGCAGGCGGCCGGGTCGGTCAGATCGGCCGCGGCGCGATCCAGTGCCGTGATGCGAATACCGTTGCCATCCAGCGCGCGCAGTTCCGTGGCGACCTGGCCGCTATGGCCGAATACGAGGATCTTCATGCTTTGCCCAACCGTTCGCCGACGCCGCTGCGGTTTTGCAAGGCGCGCCACCAGTCTTCGTTCTCAAGATACCAGTCCACGGTCCGCGCCAACCCTTCCTCGACCGTGACCGACGGTTTCCAGTTCAACTCGCTGCGGATGCGCGCCGGGTCGATCGCATAGCGTTGGTCGTGGCCGGGGCGGTCGGTGACAAAGGTGATCAGATCGGCATGGGGGGCACCTTCGGGGTGGCGATCATCCAGCAAGGCGCAGATCATCTTGACCAGCTCCAGATTGCTGACCTCGTTTTCCCCGCCGATGTTATAGCTGCGGCCCAGTTTGCCTTTGGTCAGCACCGTCAGCAGCGCGTCGGCGTGGTCTTCGACGAACAGCCAGTCGCGCACATTGGCACCGTCGCCGTAAACCGGGATCGGCTGCCCGGCGAGCGCCTTGAGGATGACGACCGGCACCAGTTTTTCGGGGAAGTGGAAGGGCCCGTAGTTGTTCGAACAGTTTGTCATGATGATCGGCAGGCCATAGGTCTCGCCCCAGGCGCGCACCAGATGATCGCTGGCCGCTTTGGATGCGGAGTAGGGGCTGCGCGGGTCGTAGGGCGTGTCTTCGGTGAACTGGCCGGTGGGGCCGAGCGAACCGAAGACCTCGTCGGTCGAAATATGGTGAAAGCGGAAACGGTCCGGCTTGCCAGCCCCCTGCCAATAGGCGCGGGCAGCCTCAAGCAAGGTATAGGTGCCGGTGATATTGGTCTGGATAAACGCGCCGGGGCCGTCGATCGACCGGTCCACATGGCTTTCCGCGGCCAGATGCATCACAGCGTCGGGCTGGTGATCGGCAAAAATCCGGTCAAGCGCCGCGCGGTCGCAAATATCGGCCTGTTCAAACGCATACAGCGGGCTGTCGGCCACGCTGGCGACATTCTCAAGGCAGGCCGCATAGGTCAGCGCGTCCAGATTGACCACGCCATGGCCCTGCGCCACGGCAAGCCGCACAACGGCGGACCCGATAAACCCTGCACCGCCCGTTACCAATAGCTTCATTTATGCGTCCTCAAACGTGAATGGGCTGTTAAGATCCGCCAAAGAGGGTGCGTTTGCGTCCTTTTCTGACAAAACCGGCGATAAATCCCCCATATCCCAGTCGATCCCGATATCCGGATCGTCCCACGCGACCGCCCCTTCGGTGGCCTGCGCGTAATAATCCGAACATTTATAGACAATCTCGGTTTCGGGTGCGCGGGTGACAAACCCATGGGCAAAGCCCGCTGGCACCAGAAGTTGCTTGCCGTTCTCGAAACTCAGCTCGACCCCGAACCACTGGCCGTAGGTGGGTGACCCCTTGCGAATATCGACTGCCACGTCAAACAGCGCCCCGCGCCCGCAGCGCACCAGCTTGTCCTGTGCATGGGGCGGGGCCTGAAAATGCAGCCCCCGAATGGTGCCCGGCGTCATCGACAGTGAATGATTGTCCTGCACAAACGGAATGGTGATCCCGTGTTCTGCCAAGGCCTTCGCGCTGTAACTCTCCGAGAAAAACCCCCGGTGATCCCCGAACCGCGACGGTGTAATAACGACCACGCCAGAAAGGGGCGTCTGTTCAACCTGCATGAAAAAATCCCAACCGAATGAAAATATTGAGACGGTAGTACCGAAGAGTTAGAGGCCTGTCGATTGCTTCTGAGGCCGTTGCTTTTGTCCATGCGGGGACGCATCCATGCGGTTGGTGCTGGACGCGCGCATCTGAAAGGATAGATACAGACCCAGCCCCAGCCTGAAGGTCTGCAATGAAACTTCTAATGCTAAGCGCTTTGTCCGAGATCGCCGATAATCCCGCTGACATGATTATCGACGTGCGGTCGCCGTCGGAATTTGCGCAGGATCATATCCCCGGGGCCGTTAACCTGCCTGTGTTGTCAGATGAAGAACGTGCGTTGGTCGGCACGATCTATACCCGTGAGAGCAGCTTTAAGGCTCGCAAGATCGGGGCCGCATTGGTCGCGCAAAATGCGGCAGCGCATTTGAACGGACCGCTGGCGGACAAGACGGGCGGGTGGCAGCCTTTGGTATATTGCTGGCGGGGCGGCCAACGGTCGGGGGCCTTTGCGACGATTCTGGATCAGGTCGGCTGGCGGGTGCAGTTGCTTGAGGGCGGATATCGCAGCTATCGCCGGCTGGTCGTGGACGCCTTGTATGAAACGCCTTTGCCGCACCGGATAACCTTGATCGAAGGGGGCACAGGCACGGCAAAGACCCGGTTGCTGCATCACTTGGCTGCGGTGGGGGAACAGGTCATTGACCTTGAAGGTCTGGCCAATCACCGGGGATCGTTGTTCGGGTCACAACCGGGCGGGCAGCCAGCGCAAAAGATGTTCGACACGCGGCTGGCCCAGGCATTTGGCAGACTTAACCCAAGCCGCATGACCTGGGTCGAGGCGGAAAGCAGCAAGGTCGGCGCGCGCATGGTTCCCGCGGCCGTCTGGCACGCCATGTGCGCCGCCCCGCGGATCGAGATTACGGCATCAACCGCCGCACGCGCAGAGTTTCTAAGCACCGCCTATAAGGACCTGACCGACGATATCGGACGGTTGCACAGCCAGATTGACCGGCTGCGCCCTTTCCATGCGGGCAGTACAATTGCCGCTTGGCACGCGTTGGCCGATGACCGCGATTGGGTGGCCCTGGCCGGGGCGCTGATTTCGCACCATTATGATCCGCGCTACGCCAAGTCGATCGCGCGGTCAGAAAAGGCCGTTCAGACGATTTCACTTGATGATCTAACGGATGCGACACTGCTCCGGACAGCACAACAATTGGCGCAAACTGTCAGTTGACGGTGATAGGGCCATGGCCAGCCTGCAGGCTGCCGATGATCCACCCCCTGAGTCTTTCGTTTTCCAGCGTCCTTATCGCGTCGTCTGCCGCGCTCTGCGGAAGGGCGGCCAGCAATCCTCCGGCGGTTTGGGGGTCGTGCAGGAGGGGGGCGGTGATACCGCTGGTCGGTGCATGTGCGATGTTGGCGCTCAGCAAGGACGACGCCGTGCCGTTTTGCGACAGCGCGCGCGCACCCTGATAGACGGGCACGGCGCTTTGCGTGATTTCTGCCCGCAAGCCAGAGGCCGCGCAGATCGCCTGAATATGCCCCGCCAGACCAAAGCCGGTGACATCCGTCATCGCGTGTGCATTCCGCAAGATGTCGGACTGCCGTGATTGGGGCTGCTGCATCTGGTCCAGCGCATTTGCGACGTCGCGCCCCTGGGCCGTGCCATCCATATGGGCGGCCATGATCACGCCGGACCCGATGGGCCGGGTGAGCAAAAGGACATCATCCGCCTGCGCCCCCGCAACGGTGATCGGCATGGTGCCGCGGATGCCGGTGACGGTGAACCCGATGGTCAGTTCGGCCCCCATCGTCGTATGGCCCCCGACCAAAGTGGCCCCTGCGGCGGTGAAAACCTCCTGTGCGGTATCCGTGATTTCCCGCAAGGTCCGGGCCTGAAGCACGGGGGACATGCGCGGCAGGATCAGGCTGGATAGGGCCGCTTGGGGCTGTGCGCCCATGGCCCAGATATCGCCCAATGCGTGTACGGCAGCGATGCGTGTCATTTGCACGGGATCATGGACCATCGCGCGCAGATGATCGGTGCTGAGCACCTGGAAACCCCCGCCGGGCTGGCGTAGGACGGCTGCATCATCGCCCGCCCCTGTGACCACATCGGGGTGTCTGGCCGGTGCAAGGGTTGCAAGCGCATCGCTTAGGATGCCGCCGCCCACCTTGGCCCCGCAGCCGCCACACAGGGGTTTTTCCTGCATGATTTCGCGCGCGCCAAGGGCGACATTATCCGGGATCTCTGCGGCAGCCATTGCGGGCAGGGTTCCAAGCTTGTCCATAAATGCGCGGTCGATATGGTCTTTCCAACGCCACAGCAGGGGGCCGGAAACGGCAATGCCGAATTTCTCGGCCATTGCGGATTTCTTTCCAAGCGAGATCAGCTTGAGATAGTTTTTCTGCGGCTTGAATGGTTTGCGCGCCCCGCCCGTCAGCGCGGCGCGCAGGTTGTGATGTAGAATGGGGGCGGCGCGCACGGCGAACACGCCCGCTTTGGGGCGCGGCGCAAAGGGCATTGCGGCGCAATCGCCCACGGCAAACAAGCTGGCGTCGCCTTTGACAGCGAGATCGGGGGTGGTTTCGATAAATCCGTCGATCAACGGCAGATCGGTTTGGCCCAGCCAAGCATGGGGGAACGCCCCTGCAGCACCAACGGTAAACGTGGATTGCACGGCATCTTGCCCCTTCAGGATCACCTGTCCGTCTTCGATCCTTTCGACCGTCGCATCGGTGCGCAGGGTGATCCCGGCAGCGGCCATTGCCTGCAAAAGACGACGTTGCGCACGGTCCCCCACGGCAGAGATTTGCGGCCCGGATTCGATCACCGTCACCTGAGGCAAAGCGCCCGACTGCTGCAATGCATGCGCCATGGCCAGTGACAGTTCGCAGCCGGCGACACCCCCGCCGATGATGGCCACCTTGGGCGCTACGGACCCTTCCTTGACGGCGCTCATGAACTCTCGCCAGCGCAGGGCATAGGTATCCAGCGGTTTGGCCCCGACGGCATGGTCTGCAAAACCGGGGATGTTCATCTGCGCCGTGATGCCGATATCGATCGAGGCGACATCATAGGCGACCGGACCGCGTCCCTCGACGATGATCTGCCGGGCGGTGCGGTCTATATCTGTCGCATGGGCCAGGATCAGCCGCGCGCCCGCAAAGCGGCACAGGCGCACCAGATCAATCTCGAGCGTGTCACGGTCATAATGGCCGGCAATATGGCCGGGCAGCATCCCTGTATAAGGTGCAGTCGGGCCAGGGTTGATCACGGTCAGCCGGGCACCGGGCAGCGGATCCATGCCCCATTTGCGCAGCACCAGCGCATGTGAATGGCCGCCGCCCACCAGTACAAGATCTTGGGTCAGGGGAACATCGGGCGTTTTCATGGGGTGCTTTCCGGGTTGATCTGCCTTGTCTTACCCTTTGAACGGGCCGGATCAAACCATGTACCAGCGGTTGCAACCCAAAGTGATCTGCGTGACAAAGGCATTACTGCTGTCTGATCTGCACAAAAGGCACCTTTGATTGACCCTTCGCATCCTGCACACGGCTGATCTGCATCTGGACTCTCCGCTGCGGAGCCTTGCGATGAAAGATGAACGTCTGGCCGCGCAAGTGCGCAGCGCCAGCCGTCAGGCGCTCGAGAATATGGTGCATTTTTGCATCGACGAGGACGTGCACGCATTTCTGATCGCCGGTGATCTTTACGACGGACAGGAACGCAGCGCCAAGACAGCTGCCTATCTGGCATCGCAGATGCTGCGGCTTGAGGAAGCGGGCGTGAAGGTCTTTTACATCAAAGGCAACCATGACGCGGAAAACCCCATCGCGGGCGAGATTGCCTTGCCACCGAATGTGCATGTCTTTGACGGCCGTGGCGGCGTGGTGCAGTTGGGCGATCATCCCGTCTATATACACGGGGTCAGTTTTCGCGACCGTGTCGCCCCTGAAAGCCTGCTGCCGAAATACGCGCCGCCAGAACCGTCATCGGTGAACATCGCGATGATGCATACATCGTTGAACGGGGCCGAAGGACATGACCCCTATGCGCCCTGTTCGGTCGCTGATCTGGCAGGGGCGGGATTTGACTATTGGGCGCTTGGCCACGTGCATAAACGACAGGTCCATGGCCAGAACCCCTGGATCGTGATGCCCGGCATGCCCCAAGGCCGCGACATTGGTGAAGCCGGGCCCAAATCCGCCAGTCTGCTGACGATCGAGGCGGGCCAGATTGCGGTCACCGAAGTGCCCACATCCATCGTCGAATTCCGCACCTGTGAATGCAATCTTGACGGGGTCGAGACTGACGATGCCATCCGCGCCGCCTTGCGTGACGCGTTGCGCGCGCAAGCGGGCGAGGGGGCCGCGATTTTGCGGCTGCGGCTGGTCGGGCAGACTGACTTGGCGTGGCAGATACGGCAGTTGGCCGACAGGTGGCGAGAAGAGATTGATGCGCTGGCCGAGGGGATCGGCGGGCTTTGGGTTGAGAAACTGACAATTGATTTGATGCCGCCGTCCAGGGGTGTCGCAGATAGTGCTGTCGGCGAAGTGCATCAGCTGATGGCCGATATTTCGGCCGAGCCGGGTTTCCTCGAGGGGATGGGCAAAGAGCTTGAACAGATCCTCGCATTGCTGCCCGCGGAACGACGCCGCGAAATTGCCCCGGACGAGGCATCGCAAGATGCGTTGCTGCGGCAACTATCCGAAGATGCGGTTTTGTCCATGGTGGCAAAGATGCGGGGGCAGGGCGCATGATGCGGTTGCGTCGTCTGAACCTCGAGACGTTCGGCCATTTCACCGACCGCGCGCTTGATTTCGGGGCGGTGCCGCAGGGGGGATCGGATTTTCATATTGTCTTTGGCCGGAACGAGGCGGGCAAGACGACGCTGATGGAAGGCTATTTGCGCCTGCTGTACGGTTTTCCACTAAACGAACCCTATGCGTTCAAACACCAACGCCCCAATCTGCGGGTCAGCGGCGTGCTGGACATTGACGGTGTGGAACATGCGCTGTCACGTCTGCCCAAGCGCACGGCCAATCTGGTGGATGCAGGCGGACAGGTCGTGTCGGATGGAGTGCTTGGCGCAGCGCTGCGCGGGCTGTCGCAAAAGGAATATCAGCAATTGCTGTGTCTGGATGACGAAACCATCGAGGCGGGTGGCGAAGAGATCACCAAAAGCAAAGGTGACATCGGCAAGTTGTTGTTCTCGGCCGCTGCGGGGATCAGCGATCTGTCGCAGGTGCTTGATGATGTGAAGGCCGCGAACCGCCAGATCTACCTCAAGGGGGGCAGCAAGTCCGACTTTGCCGAGTTGAAGCGGCAATATGATGACGTGATCAAGCAGATCAAGGACAATGATGTCACGGCCCAGGCCTATCGCGGGCTGCGGGTGGCGCGGGATCAGGCGAATGCGACCGAAGCGGGACTGAGAGAGCAGAAGACGGATCTGTTGCTGCGCAAACGGCGGCTGGAAAATATCGTTCAGGCGCATCCCTTGGCCACTGAGCTGCACGACATCGAAGCCCAGCTTGAGCCGATCGCACATTATCCCCGGACGCTGGATATCGAAACTGACCAACTGATTGATCTGATTACGCGCAGGGTCGCATTGGTCGCCAAGCGTGATCAGGCCGTTCAGGACATTGCAACCCTGACGGCACAGCGGGACGGGTTGAACCCTGATCCGCAGACCTTGGGGCTTGCTGCGCGGCTCGACGCGCTTGGTACGTTGAAAAGCCAGGTCGAGGCGGGGCAGTTGGATCTGCCCAAACGCGAAACGGCATTGGCGCAGGAAACCGCTGATCTGCGCGCGCGCCTGACCATGATCGGGCTGAATGTATCGGGTGATCTTGGCCGGTTTGTTCTGACCGACCCCGAACTGGCAGCGTTGCAGCAAGCGCGCGATGGTTTGCAGGATGCGCACAAGGCTTTGGCCGCTGCGCAGTCCGAAATCGGAACCGCCCGCGACAAGCAACGCGAAGCCACGCGTTTGGTGGATGAGGCTGCTGGCGATGTAACGGGCGACCCGGCCTTGGAACACATGATCCTCAAGGCCGAGGCTGACGATATTTTGCATAGATATAGTGAGGCGCAGTATGCGTTGACGGCGGCCCGGCAACGCTGTGCCGAATCTTTGCGCAAATTGGCCTGTCAGGGTGTGGTTTTTGACACCGCCCCAAGTCTGGCGATCATGCCGTCCCAAGCGCAGACGCTGGCAGCTGATCTGGCGCAGGCCGCGCTGGCGCTAAGCGCTGCCAAGCAAGCTGCTGCGGCAGCCGCCACCCGCTGGGATACTGCAAAAACGCGCGTCGAGATCGTTCAGATGTCCCCCGACCTGATCAGCGATGCAGCAGCGGCGCAAACCCGATCCGCGCGGGATGCGCTTTGGGCGGCGCATTTGGCGACACTTGATGCGGCCACAGCCCAGAGGTTCGAAGGCGCAATGCGCGAGGATGACCGCCAGACCCAACTGCGCGCAGGCCAAAACAAAGAGCTGGCCGAGATGCGGCAGGCGCAACGGCTTGAACTGGAAACCCGCAAAGATCACGAGACAGCCCGCGATATCTGTACCCAGGCGCAAACGGCGATGGAGGATCTGAAAGCGCGCCTTGTGGCACATCTGCGCCAAGCCGGTTTGCCCGACACCTTATCCGCCGATGATTTTGCTGCCTGGGTCCGGGACGCCGAAGAGGCAGGCGCAGCGGCGCAAGCCTTCGTTCTGCTTCAAGAGGTGCGGCAGACCGTCATGGAAGAAGGAGAGACGCTGCGCCACGATCTTTCTGCAAGTTTGAAGATCGACGGCACATCCCTTGGCGGCCTGATGAAGATCGCCAAGGCGCAACTGGCGCAGACGCAGGCGCAGCAGCAGGCGCTGAGACTGGCCGAGGGCACCTTGCGCACTGCCACTGCAGAAACGGCCCGCCGGACCGAACTGGAAAACGCAGCGCAGGCCGAGGCCGAGCGGGCCTTTACCGCGTGGCGTAAGGCCGTCGCTGACCACCTGCCTGATCTGGAAACCGATGTGGCATCATGGGATGGTGTTCAGGCGTTGCGCTCGGTGCGCGAAGCCGATGTGCGTATCCGTGGCTTGCAGCGCCAGATCAACGGGATCACGCAAGACAGCACCAGATTTCAAGCGGAACTGGACGCGCTTGGGGCCGGATCACCTGACAGCCCTTTGCTGGATCGTTACGCAGGGATGCAAAGTCAGGTCACCGAAGCCAATCAGGTCGCACGTCAGATCAAAGATCTGGATGATCGCCTGGCCGATCTTGAAACTGCACGCGACGGGGCAGATCAGGCGCTGACTATATTGGACGAACAGGTTCACAGCCTCGCCCGTCTTTTCGATGCCGCCATCCCTACGGACAGTCTTGAGCAGTTGCGCGCCGCGACCGCCATCGCTCAGGACGCGATTGCCCTGCGCAGCCGTATCATAAACCTTCAGCGATCCTTGATAACGACGCTTGCAGTGGCGACCGTCGAAGAGGCGCATAACTTGCTGCAAGATCACGCCTTGGACGCGGCCCAGATCACCTTGGATGAGGTGAGCGCAGACCTTGACCGTCTTGACCCCGCGCTGGATCTTGCAATCGAAACCCGCACGGCCGCCCAGATCGCGTTGAGTGCAGTAGGGGGTGATAATGACATTGCCCTGCTAACTGAAACCAAACGGACCTTGGAAGAACAGATGCAGGCTGCGCTGTTACACTATATAGAGGGGCGCGTCGGGCATGATCTGGCCGAAGAGGCGATCCGCCGCTACCGCGACAGCCACCGCAGCGGCATGTTATCCGCCACGGAAAAGGCATTCAGCGATCTGACCCACGGTGCCTACAGCAAACTGACAACGCAGCCGGGGGCAGGGGGTGATGTGCTTATGGCGGTCCAGGCTGCCGATGGCGTGTCCAAGGAAGCGTCGGCAATGTCCAAGGGCACGCGCTTTCAACTCTACCTCGCTCTGCGGGCCGCCGCTTACGACCAGATGGCAACGAATGGAATAGTGCTGCCGTTCTTTTGCGATGACGTCTTCGAAACCTTCGACGAGGATCGCACCCGGGCTGCCTGCACCTTGATGCAGCGCGTCGGACGCACAGGGCAGGCGATTTATCTGACCCACCACCAACATGTGGTCGATCTTGCCCAGGATGTCTGCGGCGATCAGGTAAAGCTGCATCTTCTTTGACGCCGCTGACAGGTGATTCCGCCAGTAACCGGGAATCACGACTGCGATTTGCGGTGATTCCGGCGCAGATGAATCACTTTGAGGCCGGAAAATGCGGCATGCGATCCGGATAAGGCGAAAAATCCAAAGGATGGGTCGGATGTCGGCCGGAAATGGCGCGCCAAAAAGTCAATAAAACAGGCGTTTGTGACAGTTTTTTGACTGAATTGTAAAAAACCCAAAAAAGGGGTTGCGGGTATTTGGAACAAACCTTAGAACGCCCCTTACCGGAGACGCAGACAAGCAGACACGGTGCGCTAGACGGGACGGACGGAGCTGAGGTTTCGGAGGTTTACGTAGCGGGGAAATTCTGAGGCATTAAGGCGGGGCGCGCTGAAAGTTACGGCGCATCTTGGTTTCTTTTGTCTCGACGCTCTTTGAAATGATAGATATCTGAAGAGATATGTGGGCGGTTTGGTTCATTCGATGGATCAACCTCTACATATCGCGCTGGTAGCGACGCACTTAGGTGTTAGCGATGATCCAGTGTCAGCTTCACTGTTTGACGGACTACTCGCTACTTTGGTAGCTTTAGTACATCAAACGGAGAAAAACGCCTGTATCATTCAGTAAGTGATGCAGGTCGATGTGCAGAGGTTCGACGTCAAGGATATGATCGCAAGATCATTTCAACTTGAGAGTTTGATCCTGGCTCAGAACGAACGCTGGCGGCAGGCCTAACACATGCAAGTCGAGCGCAGTCCTTCGGGACCGAGCGGCGGACGGGTTAGTAACGCGTGGGAACATACCCTTTTCTACGGAATAGCCTCGGGAAACTGAGAGTAATACCGTATAAGCCCTTCGGGGGAAAGATTTATCGGGAAAGGATTGGCCCGCGTTAGATTAGATAGTTGGTGGGGTAATGGCCTACCAAGTCTACGATCTATAGCTGGTTTTAGAGGATGATCAGCAACACTGGGACTGAGACACGGCCCAGACTCCTACGGGAGGCAGCAGTGGGGAATCTTAGACAATGGGCGCAAGCCTGATCTAGCCATGCCGCGTGTGTGATGAAGGTCTTAGGATCGTAAAGCACTTTCGCCAGGGATGATAATGACAGTACCTGGTAAAGAAACCCCGGCTAACTCCGTGCCAGCAGCCGCGGTAATACGGAGGGGGTTAGCGTTGTTCGGAATTACTGGGCGTAAAGCGTACGTAGGCGGATCAGAAAGTTAGGGGTGAAATCCCGAGGCTCAACCTCGGAACTGCCTCTAAAACTCCTGGTCTTGAGTTCGAGAGAGGTGAGTGGAATTCCAAGTGTAGAGGTGAAATTCGTAGATATTTGGAGGAACACCAGTGGCGAAGGCGGCTCACTGGCTCGATACTGACGCTGAGGTACGAAAGTGTGGGGAGCAAACAGGATTAGATACCCTGGTAGTCCACACCGTAAACGATGAATGCCAGTCGTCGGGCAGTATACTGTTCGGTGACACACCTAACGGATTAAGCATTCCGCCTGGGGAGTACGGTCGCAAGATTAAAACTCAAAGGAATTGACGGGGGCCCGCACAAGCGGTGGAGCATGTGGTTTAATTCGAAGCAACGCGCAGAACCTTACCAACCCTTGACATCCTGTGCTAACTCGAGAGATCGAGTGTTTATTTCGGTAACGCAGTGACAGGTGCTGCATGGCTGTCGTCAGCTCGTGTCGTGAGATGTTCGGTTAAGTCCGGCAACGAGCGCAACCCACATCCTTAGTTGCCAGCAGTTCGGCTGGGCACTCTAGGGAAACTGCCCGTGATAAGCGGGAGGAAGGTGTGGATGACGTCAAGTCCTCATGGCCCTTACGGGTTGGGCTACACACGTGCTACAATGGCAGTGACAATGGGTTAATCCCAAAAAGCTGTCTCAGTTCGGATTGGGGTCTGCAACTCGACCCCATGAAGTGGGAATCGCTAGTAATCGCGTAACAGCATGACGCGGTGAATACGTTCCCGGGCCTTGTACACACCGCCCGTCACACCATGGGAGTTGGTTCTACCCGACGACGCTGCGCTAACCCTTCGGGGAGGCAGGCGGCCACGGTAGGATCAGGGACTGGGGTGAAGTGGTAACAAGGTAGCCGTAGGGGAACCTGCGGCTGGATCACCTCCTTTCTAAGGATGTTTCTAGCCAGACTTGTTCGCAAGTCTCATGAAACACTTAGCAGGACAGCAAACAAAGCTGTCCATATTCGGATACATTTTCCAATGTATCCAGAACCGAGCCGTCCTCATATCTCTTCAGAACAAGAACACGAGCTACCGCTCGTATGGGTCGGTAGCTCAGGTGGTTAGAGCGCACGCCTGATAAGCGTGAGGTCGGAGGTTCAAGTCCTCCTCGACCCACCATATCCCTTCGGGGAATGATGGGGCCTTAGCTCAGCTGGGAGAGCGCCTGATTTGCATTCAGGAGGTCAGGAGTTCGATCCTCCTAGGCTCCACCAAGCTTTTCCAACGGGAAAGCACAGTTCTGACAGGGTCTTGCGCAGCAAGATCGCGATAAGGACAGCACGAATGATTAGATCGGCAAGCAGTTTCGACTGTTTGCCCGTCCAATCGGACGATGCGGCAACGCATTGGCGACATTCCCCAGGGAATGCGCCTGATTGAAATCGTAAAGAGAGATACAATAACAACACTGTTTGTTTACACCGAGTAAGGTCGTAAACTCAGTTGCTGTCACTTCGGTGACCGGCGTTTAGCGGACTGTTTCCTCGGTCTTCTGGGCGTATCGCGATTGAAAAGAACGTGTTGTCCAAGTCAAGTACACTAACCAGAGACATGACGCCTGCTTCCTGCACGGAAGGTAGGCTAGATGCATGTCTCGCTGTCCAACCTTAGAGGTTGGGCGGGTAAAAAAGTATGCTTTTGATCTGGAATAAGGAAAGACAGTTTCTTACCAGCTTCTGTCTTCCGCGCTGGACTGACGTTCTGCAATCTACCGGCCGTTGAGGGTGTAAATAGTCCTCAAGTAGCCGAATAGGCGGTAGGACATTAAATCAGTCTTGCTTTTTCTGGATCAAATCAAGCGCGAAAAGGGCGTTTGGTGAATGCCTTGGCAGTAAGAGGCGATGAAAGACGTGATACTCTGCGATAAGCCATGGGGAGCTGAGAATAAGCTTTGATCCATGGATTTCTGAATGGGGCAACCCACCTGATACTTTGTTATTATTACCCTTCGGGGTAGCTAATAATGAGGTAAACCAGGTATTTATAGACTGAATACATAGGTTTATAAAAGCAAACCCGGGGAACTGAAACATCTAAGTACCCGGAGGAAAGGAAATCAATTGATACTCCCCTAGTAGCGGCGAGCGAACGGGGACCAGCCGAGCCTCAATTGTGGTTAGAATGCGTTGGAATGCGCAACCAAAGTGGGTGACAGTCCCGTATAAGAAGCATGAGAGGACGTATTAAGTAGGGCGGAACACGTGAAATTCTGTCTGAAGATCGGAGGACCACCTTCGAAGGCTAAGTACTCCTTACTGACCGATAGTGAACCAGTACCGTGAGGGAAAGGTGAAAAGCACCCCGACGAGGGGAGTGAAACAGTACCTGAAACCGAACGCCTACAATCAGTTGGAGGATCTTTACGATCTGACAGCGTACCTTTTGTATAATGGGTCATCGACTTGGTCTCACAAGCAAGCTTAAGCCGTTAGGTGTAGGCGCAGCGAAAGCGAGTCTTAATAGGGCGTTGAGTTTGTGGGATCAGACCCGAAACCGAGTGATCTAGGCATGGCCAGGTTGAAGGTAAGGTAACACTTACTGGAGGACCGAACCCACATCCGTTGAAAAGGATCGGGATGAGCTGTGCCTAGGGGTGAAAGGCCAATCAAACTCGGAGATAGCTGGTTCTCTGCGAAATCTATTTAGGTAGAGCGTCATCCGAATACCCTCGGGGGTAGAGCACTGGATGGGTAATGGGGCCCCACAGGCTTACTGATCCTAACCAAACTCCGAATACCGAGGAGTACTAGATGGCAGACACACGGCGAATGCTAACGTCCGTCGTGAAGAGGGAAACAACCCTGACCTACAGCTAAGGCCCCTAATTCATGGCTAAGTGGGAAAGCAGGTGAGACGACCAAAACAACCAGGAGGTTGGCTTAGAAGCAGCCATCCTTTAAAGATAGCGTAACAGCTCACTGGTCTAAATAAGTTGTCTTGCGGCGAAGATGTAACGGGGCTCAAGCCATGAGCCGAAGCTTAGGATGCATTTATTGCATGGTAGCAGAGCGTAGTGTGACATAAGACTACGTCTTTATTGATCTTTTGTAGTACCAAGGTTTGTTGTTTGGGTGTTCGCACTCAAGTAGCCAAAGGCGGTAGTGCATATAAAGAGATCATAAAAGACAAAGTCTTTTCTGTGAAGCGGGCCTGTGAGGGATCCCGTGGAGAGATCACTAGTGAGAATGATGACATGAGTAGCGACAAAGAGTGTGAGAGACACTCTCGCCGAAAATCCAAGGGTTCCTGCTTAAAGCTAATCTGAGCAGGGTAAGCCGACCCCTAAGGCGAGGCCGAAAGGCGTAGTCGATGGGAACCAGGTTAATATTCCTGGGCCAGATGGAAGTGACGGATCTCGAGGGTAGTTCATCCTTATCGGATTGAATGGGCTGCTTAGAGGTCCCTGGAAATAGCTCCATCGCTAGATCGTACCCTAAACCGACACAGGTGGATAGGTAGAGAATACCAAGGCGCTTGAGAGAACTATGTTGAAGGAACTCGGCAAAATACCTCCGTAAGTTCGCGAGAAGGAGGCCCGGTTTCTAGGCAACTAGAGGCTGGGGGCACAAACCAGGGGGTGGCGACTGTTTATTAAAAACACAGGGCTCTGCGAAGTCGTAAGACGACGTATAGGGTCTGACGCCTGCCCGGTGCCTGAAGGTTAAAAGGAGGGGTGAGAGCTCTGAATTGAAGCCCAGGTAAACGGCGGCCGTAACTATAACGGTCCTAAGGTAGCGAAATTCCTTGTCGGGTAAGTTCCGACCTGCACGAATGGCGTAACGACTTCCCCGCTGTCTCCAACATAGACTCAGCGAAATTGAATTACCGGTCAAGATGCCGGTTACCCGCGGTTAGACGGAAAGACCCCGTGCACCTTTACTACAACTTCACACTGGCATTAGGCCGAACATGTGCAGGATAGGTGGTGGGCTTTGAAGCGTGGACGCCAGTCTGCGTGGAGCCTCCCTTGAGATACCACCCTTGTTCTGCTTGATGTCTAACCGCGGTCCGTTATCCGGATCCGGGACCCTGTGTGGTGGGTAGTTTGACTGGGGCGGTCGCCTCCTAAATCGTAACGGAGGCGCGCGAAGGTTGGCTCAGAGCGGTCGGAAATCGCTCGTTGAGTGCAATGGCAGAAGCCAGCCTGACTGCGAGACTGACAAGTCGAGCAGAGTCGAAAGACGGCCATAGTGATCCGGTGGTCCCAAGTGGGAGGGCCATCGCTCAACGGATAAAAGGTACGCCGGGGATAACAGGCTGATACTGCCCAAGAGTCCATATCGACGGCAGTGTTTGGCACCTCGATGTCGGCTCATCTCATCCTGGGGCTGGAGCAGGTCCCAAGGGTACGGCTGTTCGCCGTTTAAAGAGGTACGTGAGCTGGGTTTAGAACGTCGTGAGACAGTTCGGTCCCTATCTTCCGTGGGTGTAGGATACTTGAGAGGAGTTGCCCCTAGTACGAGAGGACCGGGGTGAACGATCCACTGGTGGACCAGTTGTTATGCCAATAGCAGTGCTGGGTAGCTATGATCGGACAGGATAACCGCTGAAGGCATCTAAGCGGGAAGCCCCCCTCAAAACAAGGTATCCCTGAGAGCCGAGGTAGACCACCTCGTCGATAGGCCAGAGATGTAAGCGTAGTAATACGTTCAGTTGACTGGTACTAATGGCTCGATAGGCTTGATTTGATCCAGTAGAAGCAAGACTTTTACGGATTTATCAAAAGCATACACACATACATAAATGTACTGACTTGGACTTCGTTGTTATCGCCAGGGAAATGGCGATAACAACAAACGTGTGGCTACGCGCATTGCTCTGCAATACGCTCTCGCCACCGTCGCTTTTTGCTACGCAAAACAGCGACGTTGATGAATTTATTCGGTTTGGTGGTCATAGCGTAAGCAAAACACCCGATCCCATCCCGAACTCGGCAGTTAAGTGCTACTGCGCCAATGGTACTGCGTCTTAAGACGTGGGAGAGTAGGTCACCGCCAAACCTAATAAGTTCATCAATCAAAAAC
>NZ_DS999216.1:123006-145382 GCF_000156335.1 Roseobacter sp. GAI101 | reverse complement strand
GTTGCAGGTCAAGTGCCTGTCACCATAAGACCTATTATCAGAGATTCCGAAGGCCGAGTTCCAACGCGTCGAATACCGCCCGGCAAACTGCGGTTGCCCGCAGATCCTCGTGCATGACAAGCCAAATGCCAGAGGAGGCAGAGATGTCAGGCAACACCCGCACAAGGGAGGGGGTGCGCCTTGCAAGTGGCTCCTGGCAGGGCCCGATGCCAAATCCTGCCTTAATTGCGGCATACT
Source organism: Roseobacter sp. GAI101 (assembly GCF_000156335.1). GTDB lineage: Bacteria > Pseudomonadota > Alphaproteobacteria > Rhodobacterales > Rhodobacteraceae > Sulfitobacter. Next base: position 145,145 of record NZ_DS999216.1, on the reverse strand, counting down.
GGGCGATGTTGCTGTCGGTGCGAAGCGCAAATGCTGCCTGACTCAGGGCCGGATATCGTTGCGCAAGCGCACGCGCCGCCGCAGTCTGGGTATCGAAACCGATGAGATCGTGATCCAGCAGCTCTGCCATGGACACTGGAACCCCTCGCCGCGCGAGATAGTCACGGTGCGCGTAAAGACCGACTTCGAGATCCCGTAGACGCTGGGTCACCAGTGACAGCTGCTTCGGCTCCGTCATGCGGATCGCGATGTCGGCTTGTCGCTGCAAAAGATCCTCTACGAAGTTTGACAGGCTCAAGTCGATCTCGAGCGCCGGATGCGCGCGGCGGATGGTTGCCAGGATTGGGGGAAGGTACTCGGTCCCGACGACCTCGGTGGCGCTGATCCGAACTGTACCCGCGACTTCGCTGGTCCGCGATGCTGCCCGCTTGATGGCCGCCGAACTCGCCGTGAGGATGTCGACATGGGGCCGTATCCGTTCAGCCGCCTCGGTCGGGGACATACCGCGATGCGTGCGCAGGAACAGCTTTGATCCGAGGGCGGCTTCCAACAGATCAATATGCCGAGACACGCTGGGCTGTGTCATCCCCAGTAGACGACCTGCCCCAGAGAGCGAGCCGCTGTCGAGCACGGCAGCAAAGGTTCGGTACAGCGTCCAGTCGGGATCCGAGTTCATCGGTTTACGTATAGCTACCATACGTCTTTCCGCAATTATAAATTAGGCTAAGGAGGCTTATTTTTACCTCGGCATCCGGCAAACGAAGCGGAATCCGATCATTGACCTACGCCGAACCCTGTGGGCCCCGGCCGAGATATAAAAGGAACAAGAGATGAAGCTGTATCAAGTCGACTGGGCTCTCTACCCGCGCCGCATAGCGATTTACCTTGTGGAGAAGGGGATCGACAGCGTCGAACCGGTCAATTTCGATGTCATGAAAGTCTGGCCAGACCCCGTAGTGAAAGAGCTTAGTCCAATGGGCACTCTGCCGATACTCGACATCGGGACGGGCCAGATGATCAGGAGCTCGTCCGCGATTCTTGGCTATCTGGAAGACCGTTTCCCCACCCTGGACATGATCGGGCCAACACCGGAAGCCCGTGCAAGGACACGCGAGTTGATGGAAGTCGCAGACGACCTGAGCGCGCAACTCGTCCTCTGGGCAAAAGGTGCAAGCCCGCTTTTCACTCGAAATGGCGCACAAGACCTGAAGGCAGCGACGACAGCTGCCAATGCATATCATGACCGGCTGGCGTTGATGGAGCGATTGATAGGCGAAACGGACGGCCCTTATGCAGCAGGCCCCCAGATCACCATGGCGGACTGTGCGCTGATGGCGATTTTGCAGTTCGCCCAGCAGGTATATTCGGTGCCGATTCCCAGCTTCTGTCCACGGCTGCTCGCCTGGCACGAGGTATTCTCCAAGCGACCAAGTGCGGCGCTTCCGACCTACCCCAAGCCCGTGCTCGAATTGTCGCGCGGGCTACCGTCCATCTGTCCTCCAGCCACTGTTGCAAGCCCGTAGGTATAGGCGCGATAAGTATCCGCCTGAGCGGAACTCACCTCCACTGTTGTTTTAAGGCTCGAGCCCGACTTTAGCCGCACGCTTCACGAACGGCTGGCGTCGGACAGAAACTTGTGGTCACAATGTGCGGGCCAGAAACAGTCGTTTTTGGTAGCGTGGTCCAGAGTGCTGGGTGTCAAATTCGAAGCGTGAAAAAGTAGTCGTTCCGAGACTGCCCGTCGATCCGAATGCTGTCAGAAGGAGTTGCGACAAGCTCGAATCCCTGCCTTTAGTAAAAGGCGATTGCGCGTTGATTTTCCGTATCAACGAACAACTCTAATTGAGATGGCTCTGTCGCAAACTTTTGAGTTTCCAGATGGTCAAAGGTCCGGGGTAAGTGGACATAGGTTCTGTCGCAAATATTTCTGGGAGTAGGGTTTATCCCATTGTCCAGACACACTTATCCTGCGAGTGCGGCGAACTGCTGAAATACGGAGAGCTTCGTCGTCCCAAGCTGGCCCTTGCGGATCATGTGCGCGGTCTCGATACCGGCCAATGTCGCCGTAGCCGCCTCGACGGATTTGAAACCTTTCATCGGGCGGGTGATCTTCTTGATGAACCGATGGTCCTGCTCGATCAGATTGTTCAGGTACTTCACCTGCAACACCTCGATCAGCCAGTACCAGCCGTGCAGAATCAGCTCGATATTCATGTTGTCGAGCCCGGCTTTGTTGGCGCCACTTTTGTCGATCACCACTTTGTCGGGCCAGCCATTGTTAACGATGGTCTGGCGAAAGAAACGCGTCGCTGCCGCCTCGTCACGGGTCTCGGAGAGCATAAAATCAAGGGTTTGGCCTTGTTTATCGAGCGCCCGGTACAGATACATCCACTGACCCTTAACCTTGATATAGGTCTCGTCCATTCTCCATGACCGGCCAGTCCGGGTCTTACGTTTCTGGGCCTCCGAAGCGATCTGAGAGGCATATTTGACAACCCAGCGGTTCAGCGTGGCATGATCGACATGCACGCCACGATCAGCCAGGATTTCTTCGAGATCGCGGTACGATACGGCGTAGCGCACGTAGAAAAAGACCGCATACAGGATCACGTCGTTCGGATAGTGACTGCCCTTGAAGCTGATCATATTGTCCCGCAGTCTCTCTCAGAGTCGACTGACCGCTTAACGCCTCGCGTCATTGGACGGAAGAGAGCGAAAAGTTTGCGACAGAACCCGCACGGTGGCGGCATCAGATCCAAACGACGGGTCTGGCTGATCCCGCCCTACAGGGTCGTCCAAAAGGGACAGGGAAATTGGCACCCCACGTTGGCTTTTTCAAATAGTTGATCGTGCAAGAGTTTTGTCGACGTCCAACATGGTCGAACGATAGCAAAATAACGGCGCGGCGGGAATCCCACGCGAGCGTTCATCACCGTTTTATCCCGCCTTGAGCGGTGTCCAGCTGCGCTGCGGCACACGCCAATCGATCCCTTCCAGCAGCATCGCCAATTGGGCAGCGGTCAGGGCGATCTTGCCCCCTTTCGCCGATGGCCACACGAACCGACCCTTCTCCAAGCGCTTGCTGAACAGGCAGGCACCTTGTCCGGCCCACCAAATGATTTTGATGAGATCACCGCGACGACCACGAAAGACGAACAGGTGCCTGGTGAATGGATCCTGCTTCAGCGTTTGTTCGGCCTGCGCCGCCAGCGTCGTGAACCCGCGCCGCATGTCGATCACACCAGCGGCCAGCCAGACACGCGTGTTCGCGGGGACAGGGATCATGCTGATAGCCCACGGATCAGCCGAGCCAGTGCTTCGGGGTCGTAGCCACCGATGATCCTCAGGCGGTGACCGCCCGCGATGTCGATCTCAATCGCGCTGTGTGCGGGATTGGCGTCCGGCGCCGGGGCTGTGTCTTTGTGCTGGGCCCAGTCCACAATCTCCACAGGAAGAAAACATGCCGCCTCAGCAACTTCGTCTTCAATGATCTCAGGACACGGTGCAAACTTGGGATCACGCAGCCATTTGTGGATCAGGTTGGTGTTCATCGCGTACCGCCGCGCAACCTGCGCAACCGATACCCCCGGCGCGCATGTTTGCGCACAGATCGACACCTTCTCCTCGTCCGACCAGAACCGCTTCTTCTGACCCTTCTTGTCCGCCATATCCGTCCTCAAGATGTCCACTATCAATGGTGGACACTATCAACACACTCTATGACGCGTCAGAGCAGCGAGGCCGGACGCTTACGATCAAAGAACACCTGTGGAATGGAAACTTGCATGACGGCCACGTGGCCATCGATGCCCTGGTCATGGATCTTGACGAGATTGAAACGGACTACGCCAGCATCAAGGCCCTGCGAAAAGCTGCTAATGAATTCCAGACCTACATTGCCAACAATGCTTGGATGATCCCCAACTACGCAGAGCGGCGGCGCTATGGCGAGCGTGTGTCCACAGGTTTTGTGGAAAGCACCGTCAACACCGTCGTGGGAAAACGCTTCTGCAAACGCCAGCAAATGCGCTGGTCAAAGACTGGAGCTCACCTCATGCTGCAAACCCGTACCCGCACGCTAGACGGCACACTGCGTGCGAAGTTCCAGCAATGGTATCCGGGTATGAAATCAGATGAAAAAACCAAGATGGCCGCCTAGCCCCAAGCTTTGGGGTGCTCTCCAACCCGGCTTCGCGCAATTTGCCGCACTCGCTGGATAAGTGTGTCCGACGGCGGGGCTACCTTCGGATCAGCGGAAACTTTGCGACACTACCTTTCGAAGTCAGCTATGCTGAATTTTCCGCAAAAATTCCTTGGTGCGGTCATTCTCAGGGTAATCGAAAAAGGTGTCGGGAGTGCCTCCTTCGACAATCTGGCCTTTGTCCATGAAGATGACGCGATCCGCGACGGTCCGGGCAAATCCCATTTCATGGGTGACGACGATCATCGTCATACCGCTTTTGGCCAGAGCAATCATCACATCTAGAACTTCTTGCACCATCTCGGGGTCTAGCGCTGAAGTTGGTTCGTCAAACAGCATAACCTTGGGCTGCATGCAAAGCGCGCGGGCTATCGCGACGCGCTGCTGTTGGCCCCCGGAAAGTTGCTCGGGATAATAATCGGCGCGGTTGGCGATATGGACCCGCTCAAGCAATGCCATAGATCGTTCCCGCACTGTGGCCTTTTCCTGATTGCGGACCAAACGCGGGGCCATCATCACGTTTTGGAGCACATTCAGATGCGGGAACAAGTTAAACTGCTGAAAGACCATGCCAACCTCGCCCCTGTAATCTCCGATATTTCGGCAGTCGGTTTCGAGGTCGTGCCCCGCAACACGGATCTTGCCTTTGCTGCGCGCCTCCAGACCGCTGATACAACGGATCAGTGTCGATTTCCCCGAGCCGGACGGGCCACAGAGGACGATCTTTTCCCCCTTCTCGACTGACAGGTTAACATTGTCGAGAACTCTGACTGTTCCATAGAACTTTTCGAGTCCCTGCACGTCGATCATGTATATGTTGTTCTGCACGAAAAATCTCCGTTGAAAGTATTAGCTAGTCTCGGTTGCTGAACTAGGGATGGCTGTGGCGCGTTCGATGCCACGAAAGAGTTGGCTGAGGGCAAGGCCGATCACCAGATAGATGATGCCCGCGACAGTAAAGACCTCGAACGGCGCATAGGTTTTGGAAACAAAGGCGCGCGCAGCTCCGGTCATTTCCATTACGGTCACCGCACTGGCCAGCGCGCTGCCTTTCATCACGAGAATGATCTCGTTGCCCGTCACCGGCAGCACGTTGCGGTACACTTGCGGCAGGGTGATGCGGGTCAGGGCGTGGAAACCGCTCATGCCAAGAACCCGCGCCGCCTCAAGTTGGCCGACGGGGATTTGGCGCAGTCCGCCCCGCAGGAGTTCCGCTGAGTAGGCCCCCGAGTTCAATCCAACCGCGAGGATCGCACAGTTGAGGGGCTCGCGAAGGATTGGCCAGAACACGCTATTGCGGATCGCATCAACTTCACCCATCCCAAAGTAGATGATGAAGAGCTGGACAAGAAGCGGGCTGCCTCGAATGAAGAATATCCAGGTCTTGACCGGCCAGCGTAACAGACGCGATCGCGCTCGTGCCAATAGCGCCAGGGGCAAGGCAACGATCTGGCCCAGCAGAAAAGCGCAGAAGGTGATCAGAAGGGTCAGCCACAGACCCTTGAGGACTATTGGAATGGCAGTGAGGAAAATTTCAAAGGACATGTTCCGACCTCAGCTTTGTTTACCTGACGACAGGCGCAGTTCGGCCTGACGCAGTAAAAAGGTAGAGATGCCTGTGATTGCGACGTAGATCAGCGCCGCCAGTAGATAGAAAACCATGGGTTCACGTGTGGCACCTGCAGCTATGACCGAGTGGCGCATCAGCTCTTCGAGTCCGACCACAGAGACCAGCGCACTTTCCTTCAGCGAGATCAGCCATTGGTTTCCGATGCCGGGCAGGGCGCGCATAAGCATTTGCGGAAAAATGATCCGCGAAAATACCTGGTGCCGCTTCAGACCCAGCACCTGTCCGGCCTCACGCTGTCCGGCTGGAATGCTAATCAGGGCGGCGCGCAGGATCTCTAGCAGATAGGCAAAGGCCACTGCCGCCAGCGCGGCGATACCTGCGCTGAGGGCATCAACCTCAAAGTAGGACCCGCTAATCGTGCTTAAAACTACGGTCCCTCCATAGAACACCATGAAGATAACCAGCAGTTCCGGTACCCCACGCACGATCTGGACGTAACCGCCGAGAAACATTCGCACTAGCTTTGGCCCCGACATGATTAGGGGCACCGCGAGAATGGCGACCAGCATCGCGATCAAAAAGCTTCCGAGCGAGACAAGGAGCGTCAACTTTAGGCCCGCAGCAAACTGCGGCAGGTAGGGCCAAATCATATCTAACAAGTACAACTTTCCTTTAAGGGGTGGGGATTATGGTCCTGGCCCGGCCGCGTGATCGTCACCTCGAACCTGAGGGTGGGGCATTGGCACGCTGAACCGCTTGGGCTGACAAAGCGTCGAAGAAATCGGACGCGAACCTGATCATCCGCTCAAACTGATCAATTATAATGTTCTCATTAGGGGAATGCAGCATGGCCCCGTGATGGGTCAGTCCGGCACCGAACAGTGTAGCCCCGAAGTCACGCACAAAGGGCTGGGCGAGGCCCGAAGCTGGAGAGCTGGGTTGCAACACTGGCGATACGCCAAAATGCCGCTCCAGCAGCTCACAGCCCAGCGTAACCGCCCAATGGTCACTCGGGCTACGCACAGCTTCAACCTCGGCGTCCAGAATGGTCAATTCGATATCTTCAAATCCCAAACGATCCAAATGTGCACGTAGAAGATCGGCGATACGTCGCGGGTCTTGGTCAGGCACCAGGCGGAAATCCAGCTTGGCGCTGCCCTGCGCCGGGAGTACCGACTTGGCCCCTTCGCCATCATAGCCGCCGTGGAAACCGTTTACGTTAAGACATGGCGCAAGATTCAAGCGTTCGTAGAAATTGCCTTCCTTCACGCCCTTCAGAACGTTCTTAACACCAGTCGCGTCCATCATGCTGTCAAGTGTGAAGGGCGGCTTGTCGACCAGCTGTTTTGTTAGGTCATCCGGTGGTGCGATCTCATCGTAGAAACCCTCAATCAGTACCCGGCCGTCGGCATTACGCAGCGAGGCAATGGCGGCGCTCAAGCGCCAGAGCGGGTTATCGGCAATCGCGCCATAGCTGGAATGCAGATCAGCGCGCGCGGTCGTACAAGCTAGTTCGACCGCCAGGATGCCTTTGAAACCCATCAGCACGACCGGGCGGCCCGAGCTGTCGATCTCTCCGAATTCCCACCAGCACAGATCGGCGCGCAAATAGGGGAAGCGCTTTTTCAGGAAATCGGCCAAGGATGGATTGCCGACCTCTTCTTCACCATCCACGATCCAGATCAGTCGGAAAGGCAAAAGGCCCGGCTGCTCTGCGCGGAAGGCGTTCCAGCCAGCGAGACGGCTGACGAATTCACCTTTGTCATCGGCCGCGCCGCGCCCAAAGAGCCGCCCCTCGCGTTCGGTCAGGGCAAAGGGCGGCGAAAGCCATTCCGCCACCGGCTCTTCAGGTTGGACATCATAGTGATTGTAAATGATGAGCGTGAACTCGCCCGCGCCAGTTTCACCTATCACGAAGGGGCCAACGGCACCGGGGTGAACCTCGGTGCGCAGACCGGCCGTTTCCAACAGATTGGCAACCTGTGCCGCGCAAGCGTCCAGTGATTGCCGACGGGCGCTGACCGATGGGATCGCCACCAGATCGGTCAGAATCTGCCGTGCCTGAGCCAGAGTTTCGTCAGTTACAGACATAGAACAATCCTTGGAGCGCTTGCCTCCAACAGAGATCACTTCGGAGACTGATCATAGCCGAACCATTTTTCCGAAATGGTCTTGATCGTGCCGTCCTTGAGCATTTCGGCAACAGCATCGTTCACCCGGTTTTGAAGCACAGTATTACCCTTTGCCAGCGCAACGGCCTGTCCTTTTCCGAATTCTTCGAAATCCACGCCGGTGAGCTTCGGTCCGGCATAGACAAGCACGCCGCCCTTCTCGGAATCCATCAAGGGTTCAGCGGCAGAGCGTTCCATCACACCGGCGTCGATGCGACCAGAGAGGATGTCACTCATCACCTGATCGGGACGCTCATAGAGCCGCACATTGGCATTTGCAAAATGGGCGCGGATCACCTGCTCATGTGTGGTGCCACCTTGCGCACCGATCACCCCCGAACTCAGCGCGGCTATCAGATCTTCCTTTGACTTTGCGGCGGCGGCTGGATTGTCGGCCAAAACGATAAATGAGTTCGGTGCATCTGCATAGGGAGCGGAGAAATCGACGCTCTTCGAGCGCTCCTCGTTGATCGAAATACCCGAAATAATCACGTCAAAGCGCCCGACTTGCAGCCCCGGCAACAGCCCATCAAAGGATTGGTTCTGCCAGGTACAGGTCGCGGCGATACGCTTACAAATTTCGTCGCCGATATCACGATCAAAGCCGAAAATCTCGTTGTTGGCATCAACCGCTTCCCAGGGCGGATAATCCGCGCTGGTGCCAATCCGAAGGTCTTCCGCAGAGGCGGTGGTGGCAAGCAAAGCAAGCAGCGCCGAGGATATCAAAGTTCTCATTTTTCTAATCTTCCATGTTGTTGTACAAACCAAAGCCGTTCGAACCCGCGACCGCTACGAGTTTTCATGCAGTCACGACGCGTTGGGCGGCAAGGAACCGCGACATACGACCAAGACCTTCGCGCAGATGGTGTTCGTTGTTCGCAAAGCCGATGCGTACATAACCTTCCATGCTCATCGCGCTGCCAGGAGTTAGCATCACGCCAGTTTCCTTCAGCAGGTTCAAACAGAACTCGCGGGAGGTGATCGGCAGGTCGTATTTAAGCAGACCGATAGTGCCGGATTGCGGTTTTATCCAGGAGATCAACGGTTCCTGCTCGACCCACTCCGCCACGATGGCCAAGTTGGTGCGGGTGATCGCCCGGCTGCGCGCCAGGATTTTGTCGCGGTTTTCCAGCGCGATGCAGGCGAAGTGGTCGTCGAGCATACCAACGCTGATCGTGTTGTAATCGCGGTGGATTGATACAGCTTGAATCAGTTCGAGAGGCGCGACGATCCAGCCCAGACGAAGACCCGCCAAAGAATAGGATTTCGACATGCTGCTAGTGCTGATACCCTTTTCGTAAAGATCGGCCAGCGATACAGTTTCACCATCACCATTTTGATCGGTGCCACGATAGACCTCGTCACACAGAATCCAGGCATCGACGCTGCGCGCGATCTCGACGATCTTTTTAAGATATGCTCGATCCATCAGCGCGCCGGTGGGGTTGTTAGGGTTGTTGATGACGATCAGCTTAGTGCCAGGTGTGGCCAGCTCTTGCAGCTTCGCCAGATCAGGCAGGAAGCTGGTCTCTTCTGTTAGACGTAGAACTTGGGTGTCCGCGCCAATGCTTTCGGGAATCGAATAGTGCTGCTGATAGGTCGGCAGAACTGAGATAACTCGGTCGCCGCGCTCGACTAGGGTCTTGTGAGCTAACGCATTTGCCCCGATGGCACCATGGGTGATGGTCACGTTTTCCGGCTGCTGATTCTTGTAAAGTCCGGCGACCAGCTTGCGCAGGCGCGGGCTGCCTTCGATGGCACCATAGGTGAGCTTCATCGGCAGCAGTTCGGACAGGATGACGTCCTTCTTGTCGGCCATGTCCAGAAGTTGACCGACGGTCAGTGACTCAACACAGGTTTCAGCGAGGTTCAGCTCACATTTTGTCTCGAATTCGTTCATCCAGATTTCGACAGCGAAGGGGCTAATTTTCATGATATGTTCCTTGGGATGTGGATCAATTGCGGAGTGCAGAGAGGACGGCATAGGCCGCCGCGACATCTTCAAGTCCCAAGCCTATCGAACGAAAGAAGGCAGGCCGCTGCCAACTGGGCGCGGGGGCCTCGCCACGCATCAACTCGGGCAGATCGCCGCGGATCTGCGCGGCATCCCAACCGGCAGCGGCGGCCAGTTTCATTTCTCCTGCCGAAGTTGGGGTTGCGCCGCGATAATCGCAATAGACATCCAGATCGTGCAACAATGCCGGGTCGATCTCGTGCGCGTTGGAGACATTGGTGCTGATCGAGGTAATGAGGGTGGTCGAGGCCAGCGCCGCCGCGTCGATGACTGGCTCGCCCGACGAGGTGCAGAGCATCACCACATCCGCCCCGGCAGAAGCCAGATCGGCGTTGTCATAGATATGGACGGGAATGCCCTTGACCTCTTTCGGCAGATCTTCCCGCGACAGAGCATTGGGAGAAGCAAGGCGCAACTCGCTCCAGTTACGGATGCCTGCGGCATAGCGCAGGTGGGCCATCCCAACTGCCCCGGTTCCGACAATAGTCAGGACACGGGAATCCGGGCGAGCCAACTTTTCCGCCGCGATGATGGTGGTGGCGGCGGTCCGCTCGGTCGTCAGGCGCTTTGAATCGCACAGAAGCAGAGGCTGACCCGTCTTCATGGACATCAGGACCGTCCAGGCAGTTACCAAAGCGTCTCCGCCGCTCGGAATATATGGCGAGAGCTTTGCACCGAATACACCATCGTCCGCCAGCACCCCAAGATAAGTGATGAAATCGCCAGCGTCGTCCGGAAACAGGCTTATCGTTTGCGGGGGCTGCATGGCGCGACCGTAGGCCTGGGATAAGAACATACGCTCAAGGCACCCCCGGATGTCGAGTGTGTCGAGCAGGTTGACGATCTGATCGTCCGTTATGATATGTGGATCCGCCACTCTGTCCCCTTGCACTGCAATCTTTACTACATGCACCTGATCTGCGCGGGAGCGCGTCTGTGCTTGCGTTGGAATGGTATGTAACGCAGATTTGTTATATTAGAGGTAGTATATGAGCAATATATTGCGCAGTCAAGATGCGCCAGCAATTTTATCGCATGTGTCAGAGAATCTGAAGGTGCACCGACTCGCTGCACGGCTGAGCCAATCCGCTCTGGCCGAGGCTTCTGGCATCAGCCGCCGAATGATCGTTGCGGTCGAGACCGGGGACGCGAACATCAGCCTATCCAGCCTCGACAAGTTGGCGGCTGCCTTGGGGCTTACCTTCACTGATCTGATTCGGGATCCGTCCCAGCCGTCGCGGAACGAGGTGAATGAGGTGATGTGGCGCGGCGCGCACCCGGAAAGCCAGTCTATGTTGCTCGCGTCCGCGCGCGCATCGAGCGAGGTTCAGCTCTGGTTGTGGGCTTTGGCACCTGGCGAAGTCTATCCAGCTGAACCTGATCAGTCTGGTTGGCATGAAATGATCTATGTGATCGAGGGAACGCTGACACTGACGCTGTCTGGACAGTCTCAAGACTATCCAGTGGGCAGCTTTGCGGCCTATCGCAGCGATCAACCCTATTCCTATGCCAATCAGGGGCAGGTCCGGCTGAAGTTTGTCCGCAACGTGGTGTCTTGAACGCGTCGATGGGCGCACCGCTGTCCGACTAATCGCCTAAGAGTCAACCGCATCGCGCTTTGTCGCTTCATAAAAGGCTTGACGAGGGCCGGTGGGATCAGCCGAATCTCCTGGCCCAGCTTGCCGGTCTCGCGGCCCCATACCTGGGAACTTCCGCCGGCTTCCGTTGCGACCACGCAAGTCGGCAGCTGGCTGAAAAACTCCAGTACCGGTGCACACCGCAACTTCTTGTTCAGAACCGCGCGACCCGCATCGTCTGCGCCGTGAATGTGAAACACATTCGTTGCTAGATCGTGTCCTACCGTGATACCTCTGACATGTTCGCCTCACAAATTGAACCATTGCGATCGCATGTTGGCACAATTGATGCCGTTGGGTGGGGGCATCCACCGCAACAGTTCACACAAAGTGGGTGCGTCAAAGAAACTCTCGGCGCACTTTTGTCGCATTGTGTTCTGCGCAGAAACGCAGAATACAAAAATGATGACCAACTCTCGCTTTTATAACGTTCTGGCATTTGTGCTAGCTTTCGTGCCGTTCAGTGTGACCGCCTTTACCGGTACGATCGCGCAATCGCGTCGGGCGCGCAGCGTTGCGGACTTGGTGCTGGTTGACCCTTCGGCACTGCAAATTTCTCCCAATATAAGTTACCGCGATGTGATACGCATCCGTGGCTTTGATTTCTTCACCTACAGAATGACTTTGGATGGGCTAAGTCTAGTGCTTTCCAAGCTGCGGGTGCTGACCGAGATCGGGGAGCGGGTCGAGCTGCACAAAGGGCCGGACACATTTGTAAACGGCGTGGCCACTGGCCAAACTGTGGGCGGTAGCATCAACAACGTGCCAAAGCGGGTGGATGATCAACGTATCCGCTATCTGACGCAGACCGACGGCTCGAATTCAGATCAACGCAAAACGTGCTCGATAGCAACTATTGGGCCTCCGCCGCAAATGGAGAGGCCACTGGGATCTCGCGGGGGGGGGGGGGGGACTGCGCAGCCTTTCAATCTCTGCCGGGTTCTCATTCTGAGCGGAATCGATCTAACTAAGGAACAAAAGTATGAACAGACGTGAATTCAACGCTTCTCTTGTTGCCGCAACCGCAGCAGGCATATTTGCAACACAGCAGGCAACGGCTCAAACCAGTGCTCAGATATCGCAACGCGAACGGCCTATTTATAATATGGTGATCTATCCTAATATGGTGCTTCAGGATCTGGTAGGACCAATGACGGCATTTAACCTGACGATGGGCGAGATCCGCCTGATCTGGAAAGATCGCACGCCCGTCGCTACAGATGTGGGCATCCCGATTACCGCCACACATACGTTTGCCGATTGCCCCCGTAACGGAAATGTTCTGTTCGTTCCCGGTGGTCTTGCTGGCACCACGCAGATGATGGAAGATTCCGATATGCTGTCGTTCCTGCGCGAGATAGCTGGGAAGGTCGACTACACCACATCGGTCTGTACGGGGGGGCTGATCCTCGGGGCGGCCGGGTTGCTTAAGGCTCGCCGCGCAACGACCCACTGGTATGTACACGACATCCTGCCGCTGCTTGGGGCGATACCGATTGAAGCGCGGGTTGTCGAAGACGGCAACCTGATTACAGGCGGAGCGTCACAGCGGGTCTAGATTTCGGCATGACCATCGCTGCGCGTATTCGCGGCGATGACTGGGCGCGCAAGATAATGCTGACGCTTGAATATGACCCCGAACCGCCTTTTGTGGGAGACACCAAAGACGCGGGGCCGACGATGTGGAGGCTGTGCTGGGCAGCCGCGCACCGCGCATTGCGCAGCACGGGAAGCTGCCATCAGGCGCAAGAGAAACTCTAGAGCGTGTCGGGTGTCTGACTTCAGCAGCGCTGGGACGGATTTGAGGATTGAATAACAGAGGATTTCTGGTTCATCTCATCGATTAGGACATCGAGATGACGAAGAAACCGCAAACATCGAAAGACGCCGTCAAGCAGGTGGTTAAAAAAATCCGGCGCAAAGCCGGGCAAACCTATTCAGTTGAGGAAAAGGTCCGCTTTATATTGGCGCGCCTGCGAGGCGAGGAAAGCATCTCGGTGCTTTGTCGCCGGGAAGGTAACGCTGAGAGCTTGTATTACAGCTGGTCGAAAGAGTTCCTTGAAGCTGGTAAGCGCCGGTTCTCAGGTGACACGGCGCGTCAGGCTGAAGTGCTCCCCATTCCTTGGACAGGATCTGGCGCTTTTTAAGCACTGATTTGCTCCTGCTGATCGGGTTGCGTTGCTTCGATTTGTAGTGAGTAGACCACTGCCGGTGGCCGACCGCCAAGCGCTTTGTGCGGGCGGCGATGATTGTACAACTGAACGCCAGAACACCCACGTTGCCGACCGGCGCGAGGTTCCTTATCCATGGCATCCCTGGTTTGGCAGATCGGTCTATGTCCATTCTGTGATCGACAAGCCCGGCGATGCAGTGTTTCGGTGCAATTTCACCGGCCGCCGGTCGGACCGGCTTCTGGAAGTTCCCATATGGATGTTTGACCGGGCAGCATGTGCTTCCTGCCGCCGTTCTGGTTCTGCGCATGTAGGCCTTGAGGCTCTCGAGGGGCTGGTTTCCGATGCAGCTTTTATTCCGCTCAAAAAATCCGACTCCCCATCACGCGGTGAGGTAATCCCCCCGTTTTTACGGGGACTTGGTCGTAGAATTTACGCGGCCATTCTCAGTTTCTGGGCGGGGGTCATCCCGCCGTTACCCATGTTGGGGCGCTCGTTGTTGTAAGACCAGAGCCACTCGGTGGCAATCTGTTGCACCTCGTCGATGCTACCGAAGATATGAAGGTCCAGCCATTCGTTCCGGACCGTTCGGTTGTAGCGTTCGACATAGGCGTTCTGCTGTGGCTTTCCGGGCTGGATATGGGCCAGGGCGATGCCCTTGTGCTCTGCCCATTCCATAAGGGTGCCGCTGATGTACTCCGGGCCGTTATCGACCCGGATCCTCTTTGGCGCGCCGCGCCATTCGATGATCTGGTTCAGCGCCCTGACGACGCGTTCCGCGGGTAGCGAGAAGTCGACCTCGATGCCCAAGCCCTCACGGTTGAAGTCGTCCAGGACATTCAGCAGCCGGAACTGGCGACCGTCCCCGAGGCGATCTGCCATGAAGTCCATGGACCAGACTTCGTTCGGCTGTTCTGGCACGACCAACTCGTCCGGCTTCTCCCGTTTCAGTCGTTTGCGCGGCTTGATCCGCAGGTTCAGCTCCAGCTCGCGGTAGATCCGGTAGACCCGCTTGTGGTTCCAGCCATGGCCCTGGACATTGCGCAGGTAGAGAAAACATAGGCCGAAGCCTGAGGTCTTCTTCGCCTTCGTCAGCCCAAGCAGCAGGTCGGAGATCTGCTCGTTCTCATCGTCCAGCTTCGGGCTGTATCGGTAGCAGGTCTCGCTGACGTCAAACGCCCGACATGCCAGCGCGATGCTGACGCCCTTCATCGCCACCGCTTTCACGGCCAACTCCCGGCGTTGAGCTGGCCGCTTCATTTTTTTCCGAGGGCCTCCTTCAGGAGGTCATTTTGCATGCTGACGTCTGCATACATGCGCTTCAGGCGACGGTTCTCCTCGGCCATCGCCTTCATCTCGGAAATCAGGCTCGCATCCATCCCACCGTACTTCGCACGCCATTTGTACAGCGTCGCACTGCTCATGCCATGTTCGCGGCACAGCTCGGCAGCGGGCACTCCGCCCTCCATCTGGCGCAGCACTGCCATGATCTGGGCTTCTGTGAATCGTGTCTTCTTCATCGGAATCTCCTCGTTCATCCTGCCGAGAAAATTCTACTTCCGCATCCCCCTAAGATCGGGGGGGATTACCCATTGGCTGTGGCGCGCAATTGACGCGAATGGCGAGGTTCTCGATATACTTGTGCAAACGCGGAGAAGCGGAAAGGCAGCAAAGCGGTTTTTCAAAGGGCTGATCACTCAGTTCGGCGCGCCGAGGGTCGTGATCACGGATAAATTACGCAGCTACATCAAGCCGATCAAAACGCTGGCACCGAACGCTGACCACCGCGCCCACAAGGGATTGAATAACGCCATCGAAGGATCGCACCGGCCAACCCGCGAGCGGGAGAAGTTATTCGGCAGGTTCAAGTCTCACCGGCAAGCACAGAGATTTCTGACCGCACACGACCCGATCAACCTGATCTTCCGTCCCCGCCGTCACAGACTCACTGCAACATCATACCGCCACGCTCGCGGCGACGCGTTCAGCCTCTGGGCCGATTACACTGCCGAAATGGCGGCGTGATCGACCGATCACCAGAGCTTTAAAAGCCACGGTCAACAACTTGGCAATCCCCATTCTAACTTTGCGGCTACAATAGCTGTGGCAGCAATCTATCTTCTGGAACTTTCTCGCATATCGTGAGGTCGGCAACGGCTCTGTTTCTTAAAGTCGCGCAGATGGCAGGCATCTGACGTCTGCATTTATCTCGGAGTAGAACCGCCGCCAGAATTAATCCCACTTGATGTCACTCAATGAGGATGCTCACTGCATCACATGTCTGGTACGATTAACGCGAAAGCCTGAAAAGGCGTTTTGCAGTGCATGCAGGCATCTTGCAGAGCGCAGCGACGGCACGTTACGCAAGACCTTCCGCAGACAAGGCGACCGTAACCGAGGGAACGTTTAGCAAATTTGTGGCGTAAGTGCCGAGCCGTTCCGGTACGTCTATACCCATCATCCTTGCCCAAGAAAGCATGACGAAGAGATAGGCGTCCGCGATCGTCAGATCCTTACCGATCAGATATTGATTTTCACCGAGTTGGCTTTCCAGCGTGGCGAACCGTCTTGCGAGCATCTCCTTGGCCTTGTTCTTTTCATCCTCGCCTGAGCCAGCGGAGAAGAATGGTCGAAAGTTCGCATGAAGTTCCGTTGTCATAAACTCCGTTGCCTCGACTGTTCGCCAACGGGCGTCCCCCTCCTTGGCAAGCAACTTTCCCGAGTACTCCGCGATGTACATGAGGATGGCGAGGCTTTCTGTCAGAATAGTTCCGTCTTCCAACTCCAACGCCGGCGTGTAGCCTTTCGGATTTATCCTGTTGAAATCCCTTCCGTCGCTGGTTTTCTTGTCGCGATCCACGCTAACGAAAGTAAAGGGAAGCCCCGACTCGATCAATGCGATGTGTGATGCTTGGCTGCAGCCACCGTTCGCTCCATACAGTTTCATTCTGGTCTCCTATTTCGCTCGCCGAGATAACTACCCGGTTTGTGTTGATGACCTGATCCAGTTATGAGACTGTAAGTGTCTTGCCAAGGACGCATTTTTTTAGGATTAAGTCATATGAATCTGACTACTTCGATGGAAGATCTGCCCAGTTGTGGCCCTGTCGGTGAAGTTCTCTCGCGCATAGGAGACAAGTGGACAGTTCAGGTCGTGGTGTCACTTCGTGATAAACCGCGGCGGTTCAATGACGTCAAGCGCTACGTGACAGGGATATCTCAGCAAATGCTGACGCGCACACTTAGAGGTCTGGAGCGTGACGGCTTGGTAGAGCGTACGGTTTTCCCGACGAACCCGCCTCAGGTCGAGTATGCCCTCACCTCACTAGGAGTGTCGCTCTCTGAACCTTTGGGGCTCCTTGCAAATTGGGCACGGACCCACATAGCGCAGATACATGACCAGCGTCTGAAATTTGATGAGAGAACAAGTAATTGAATAGTCCGGAGACTTGTAGACGCCTTCTTTCCAAATTTTGAGGTAAGGAGAGCGCTATGGGCAAATTTAATTTCACCAACGATTTCAAGCGTGACGCCGTGCGTCAACTCACCCAGTGAAGCTATCCGGTTGCGAAAGTTTCGCAGCGGCTCGGGCTCAGCCAGCATTCGCTCTACAGGTGAAATAAGATGCTTGCCGTATGGAATGCCAAGGGCGGGAATGGGACCGAGAAGATCAGGCAGTTACAGAAAAAAGTGGCTCGCGTCACCAGGAGCGAGACATCTTTAAATTGAAGCCGGCAATAGATGCAGTGTAAGCAAGATTTTCGATGCGCATTGACGGCTGCAGCACCACTGTTTCGCATCGTATCGGAAGGAATATCGGGAGCTACAAGACCGCTGTGGTTTTGGAGAAGTTGAACGGTAGCAGGTCGCCGATGTCGGCCGCTGCGGCGGTCCCGGTAGGGACGAAGGTTGCCCATCGCCCCGAGGCCAGATCCGTACGTGGGGCACTACCATATACGGTATTGCCAAGTTGTTGACAGGGTTTGGTAGAGGTATGTCTGCCTCATGAACCTTCCAATCGATTTGCCGCCCCTGAAGGGCTTCCGCTACCCACGTGAAATCATCGCGTTCGCTGTCTGGGCGTATCACCGGTTAGCCCTGAGCACGGCTGATGTTGAAGACCTATTGGCTGCTCGGGGTGTGATTGTCAGCCGGGAGGCGATCCGACTGTGGGTTAATCGCTTTGGGTCGCATTTTGCAGATTGCATCCGCCGCGAACGTCCGCGGCCGAACGACAAGTGGCACATGGATGAGGTCGTGATCACGATCCGGGGCAAGAAGCATTGGCTGTGGCGCGCGATCGACGCAGATGGAGACGTTCTCGATATTCTCGTGCAGACACGTCGGAATGCCAAAGCAGCAAAGCGCTTTTTCCAAAGATTGGTTTCACAGTTTGGCGAGCCGAGGGTGGTCATAACCGACAAATTGCGCAGCTATATCAAGCCGGTCAAAACACAGGCTCCGAACGCTGACCACCGGGCCCACAAAGGCCTAAACAACGCGATAGAAGTTTCGCATCGGCCAACCCGCAAACGAGAGAAAATAATGGGACGGTTCAAGTCTCACCGGCAGGCACAGAGGTTTCTACCCGCGCACGACCAGATCAACCTCATTTTCCGTCCCCGGCGCTATCAACTCACAGCAACCTCATACCGCCACGCCCGCAACGATGCGTTCAGCCTCTGGGCCCATTACACCGCTGAGATGACTGCGTGATCCACGCCTTTCACAGGGAAGCACAATCTGCTGTCGACAACTTGGCAATACCCCGCGCTGAGATGCTTGTTCTCGGTGATCGCCGCGTGCGTGACGCGCTGGTCCTTGTCGAAGACGGAGTAGGGCAGTGAGACACCTTGCCAGCGGAACTCCAGACGGCCATCCGGGAAGGCGTAGCTGTCGACGTATTTGCCCGCGAGGCGACGCGTGATTTCATTCTCCGTCAAGATGATCCGCTGCCGCTCAAAGGAGAACGCCAGCTGCGTGCCGACATAGCGTTCGTCGCGCAAGCAAAAGACATCGCGCAACCGGCCCGGTTCGATATTCATGGGCCTGTGCAGGTTGTCAGGACGGCGCGGAATCTTTGCAAACCGGGCATTATACCGCGTCA
This sequence comes from Roseobacter sp. GAI101, assembly GCF_000156335.1. Classification (GTDB taxonomy): domain Bacteria; phylum Pseudomonadota; class Alphaproteobacteria; order Rhodobacterales; family Rhodobacteraceae; genus Sulfitobacter. The sequence goes on along the minus strand of NZ_DS999216.1, from coordinate 126,274 downwards.
TGAAGCCGGGCAGGAAGGCATTGGCAGCCACCATGTCAGAGATCCCGGCCAGCCGGAGCTCCTTGACCAACCGGTCTTGCAGCGTCCGATTGGCCCGTTCGACGCGACCCTTGGCCTGAGAGCTGTTGGCGCACAGAATCTCAATGTTTAATTCATTCATGGCACGACCGAATTGGGTCATCCCGTGACCCGTTTTGGCTCCTTGCTGGGCCACACGGAACACAGAGTGCTTGTCGGAATAGAATGCGACCGGTTTGCCGTGTGCCGTAAGGTACAGATCCAGTGCCTCGAAATAGCTGAACGTGCTTTCCGAGGTCACAAACCGCAGTTGCATCAGCGTGCTGGTCGCGTCATCGATGAACACCAACAGCGTGCAAGCGGGCCCACGATCTTCGAACCAGCGATGATCAGAGCCGTCGATCTGGATCAACTCGCCCAGACATTCCCGGCGGAGCCGCGGCTGGTGGAACGTGCGCCGCTGCTTGCGCGACAACCAGATTCCGGCGTCTTGCATCCACTTCCGCAGCGTCTCGCGCGAGACCTTCAGATCGTGGTCTTCTGCTAACTTCTCGGCAGCGAATGTGGGCCCAAAATCGCTATACTTCTCTCTGACCAACGTCACGGCGAACTCACGCACCGCTGGGTCAATCCCATTGTTGGATTTACGACCACGCGCCTTGTGCCGGATGGCACAAGGACCTCCAGTCTGAAAATCCTTCAGCAACCTGTGGACCTGTCGTCGGCTCAGGCCCAGCACGTTCGCAGCTGTCACGGCCGTCATCGCGCCGCGTGTCACTTGGCTCAGTACTTCAATGCGGTTCAGTTCGCGCTCGCTCATGATCATCAATCCCACGGCCACACTCCAATCCTGCTTGATCGACAGGGAAGTGTGACACTTCTACTTTGCAGATGTGAGACATTCTAACTTTGCGCTGTGAACTCATGGTGAAGTGCAGTTCTTGATATCTCGTTTTACTCCAACCGGTTCTGTATTTGGTATTGCCAAGTTGTTGACAGGGTTTGGTAGAGGTATGTCTGCCTCATGAACCTTCCAATCGATTTGCCGCCCCTGAAGGGCTTCCGCTACCCACGTGAAATCATCGCGCTCGCTGTCTGGGCGTATCACCGGTTAGCCCTGAGCACGGCTGATGTTGAAGACCTATTGGCTGCTCGGGGTGTGATTGTCAGCCGGGAGGCGATCCGACTGTGGGTTAATCGCTTTGGGTCGCATTTTGCAGATTGCATCCGCCGCGAACGTCCGCGGCCGAACGACAAGTGGCACATGGATGAGGTCGTGATCACGATCCGGGGCAAGAAGCATTGGCTGTGGCGCGCGATCGACGCAGATGGAGACGTTCTCGATATTCTCGTGCAGACACGTCGGAATGCCAAAGCAGCAAAGCGCTTTTTCCAAAGATTGGTTTCACAGTTTGGCGAGCCGAGGGTGGTCATAACCGACAAATTGCGCAGCTATATCAAGCCGGTCAAAACACAGGCTCCGAACGCTGACCACCGGGCCCACAAAGGCCTAAACAACGCGATAGAAGTTTCGCATCGGCCAACCCGCAAACGAGAGAAAATAATGGGACGGTTCAAGTCTCACCGGCAGGCACAGAGGTTTCTATCCGCGCACGACCAGATCAACCTCATTTTCCGTCCCCGGCGCTATCAACTCACAGCAACCTCATACCGCCACGCCCGCAACGATGCGTTCAGCCTCTGGGCCGATTACACCGCTGAGATGACTGCGTGATCCACGCCTTTCACAGGGAAGCACAATCTGCTGTCGACAACTTGGCAATACCGAACAGGGCATTGGACGTAAATCACACATTCATTCTCGAGATTGTCTCGAAAGTGACGGTTACCTTTTTCATTCAGTATGTCGCAGGCGAGCGATGTCCGAGACTGTCTGATAAAATGGAATTAGCCATGATGCTGCAATTCGGTATGGTGGTATGAGTACCAGTGGGCACGGTGGCTGGTTGCACGCCGAGAGTAGCGCCCGCTGGAGGATCGGGCCGAGAGCTTCGTCGTCTCCGGACGATAGAGTGTGATGGTGTGCGCTTCGTTTGCATAAAGGAAAGAGCGATACTTCGAGCTAGAAGCGGTAAACTGTTCACGGTTATCGATACTCATGGGCCAACAGCCGAGCGGGGCGCATTGCGAAGTCATTATTAACATAAACCTTATTATGCGATGTTTGGATGTACGCGGGTGGATTCACAAACGAAGTGCAAATTCTTTACCAAAACAGAGAGTTGCACGGAGGATGAAGAATGGGAACCCACTACTGTCACCTGAAGCTGGACGAACGTCGCAAGCTTGCAAAGTGGCTTGAAGCCAAAATGCCGATTTCAGAGATCGCGGATCGACTGGGTCGCGACCCGTCCACGATCTACCGAGACATTAAGCGTAATCGGTACACGGACGACGAACTCCCTGAGCTAAATGGGTATCACGCGCTCGTCGCTCAGGACAAATATGAGCAGCGCCGCGCGATCCATCGCAAGATGATCATTCACCCTGATTTGAAAGCCGCGATCGAAGACCGCCTGAAGGCTGGCTGGTCCCCCGAACAGATCGCCGGCCGGATGCGGCTCGAACGGCACCCGATCCGCGTGAGCCACGAGACGATCTATCGCTTTGCCTATTCCAAAGACGGTCGCGAGGAACAGTTCTACCGCCATCTCCCTGAGCATCGCCGTCGCCGCCGACCGCGTGGTTACCGCAGGCACAACAGAACCCACATATTCGACGTTCAAAGCCTGTCACACAGGCCTGAGCGCGTCTCAGAACGCTTGGAATTCGGCCATTGGGAGTGCGACTTGATGATGTTCCGCAAGGAGCATGGGAAGGTAAACGTGACGTCATTGGTCGAGCGCGTCAGCCGCTATGCCGTCGTGATGCGTAATGAAGATCGCCAATCCAAACCGATCATGGAGTCCCTGATCAACGGGTTGGCTCCCCTGCCCGCCGACGCGCGCCAGTCTATCACCTTTGATCGCGGCACCGAGTTTTCGGCATGGAAGCATCTCAAGGCCGGGATCGGTGCGGATGCCTGGTTCTGTGACCCGCAAGCGCCCTATCAGAAAGGCAGTGTTGAGAATACGAACAACAGGCTGCGCCGATACCTGCCAAGATCAACCGCACCGACGGCGCTGACAAATCGATATTTGAGGTCGATTTGCCACCGCCTCAACGCAACGCCGCGCAAGTGCCTTGGCTACCGGACGCCCGCTGAGGTCTTTGAAAGCAACCTGATGGA
>NZ_DS999216.1:41736-122812 GCF_000156335.1 Roseobacter sp. GAI101 | reverse complement strand
GCGAAACTTCTATCGCGTTGTTTAGGCCTTTGTGGGCCCGGTGGTCAGCGTTCGGAGCCTGTGTTTTGACCGGCTTGATATAGCTGCGCAATTTGTCGGTTATGACCACCCTCGGCTCGCCAAACTGTGAAACCAATCTTTGGAAAAAGCGCTTTGCTGCTTTGGCATTCCGACGTGTCTGCACGAGAATATCGAGAACGTCTCCATCTGCGTCGATCGCGCGCCACAGCCAATGCTTCTTGCCCCGGATCGTGATCACGACCTCATCCATGTGCCACTTGTCGTTCGGCCGCGGACGTTCGCGGCGGATGCAATCTGCAAAATGCGACCCAAAGCGATTAACCCACAGTCGGATCGCCTCCCGGCTGACAATCACACCCCGAGCAGCCAATAGGTCTTCAACATCAGCCGTGCTCAGGGCTAACCGGTGATACGCCCAGACAGCGAGCGCGATGATTTCACGTGGGTAGCGGAAGCCCTTCAGGGGCGGCAAATCGATTGGAAGGTTCATGAGGCAGACATACCTCTACCAAACCCTGTCAACAACTTGGCAATACCCCTGTTGCGGGCCCCCAATTACGGGCGTTCCCACTTCATGAATCTATGAAAAGCGCATTAGGCTCAAGTGTGGCCATACACTCAAAATTTCAACCGATGGTAGTTGTTGCCCAAATAGCACTTCAACTTTGAGGAATTCACTCGAACGAGTGCTGAACAAAGTCGGCAGCCGCGAGATGGCACGTGCTAATCTGGCCTGTTTGATTGCATGGTGGATTTGAGGTGAAGCAAGCGTCGCGTTGCGGTGATGGTCTGTGTGATGGCCTCCAACGAACCTGAAACGGTCATCAATACAAAGGATATGCACCTTGGCATCAGTTGCATCTATATTGCCAAAACTATTCAGCTGACATGAAAGGCGTCATGGAAAGCATGTTAGCCTGTGACACAGTGGACTGCTTGCATATTCGGCAATCAACATCGGCAGCCAACATCGGCAAAGGCTTGCCATAAACATAGATTGAGATCTATAAACATGCAGCTTTATGAAAAATCAAGATCGGCAAAAAATGCTGGAAACACCAGGCAGAATAGAACCCTGTTTCTTCGAGGAACACATCCCAGCTGAGTTGGCTGACCTCTCTGTTGATATCCAGCGCGAGGCAAGTGGGCTTGGACAAGGCTTGCATCCAGATAGTGCAGCTGAACTGGCAGACTTGGTTCGTGTTATGAACTGTTATTATTCCAACCTGATAGAAGGCCACAACACGCGGCCACGAGACATCGAGAAAGCGCTCGCCGGGGCAGAGTTAGAAGAAGAGACCCGCCCGCTCGCGCTCGAAGCACGTGCACATGTCATCGTTCAGCGTGCCATAGATGAAATGCACCGCAATGGAACAATGCCCGTACCGACGTCGATTGAATTCTTAACATGGGTTCATCAATCTTTTTACGATGAGATGCCCGAAGAGTTCCGTGTCATTGAACATCCAAACGGCACGTCTGAGCCTATTGTTCCGGGTCGTATGCGCCAGCAAGGCGATTCAGAAGTCTCTGTCGGACGGCATAACCCGCCATCATCTGCCCGTGTCGCCACGTTCATGGAGCATTTCGACAAGCGCTTTCAAATTGCAGCGCGCTCAGCGAGCGGCCGCATTATTGCAATCGCATCTGCCCATCATCGCCTTAATTACATACACCCATTCCCTGACGGCAATGGCCGTGTCAGCCGTCTGATGTCCCATGCAATGGCACTCAATGCAGGCATTGGTGGCCAAGGCTTGTGGTCCATTTCGCGTGGACTTGCACGTGGACTGCAGGACCGCGGCGAGTACAAACGGATGATGGATCTCGCCGATAGCCCTCGACGCGGGGACCGCGACGGTCGCGGCAATCTGTCAGAAGCGGCACTTAAAACGTTTTCAGCGTGGTTCCTGAATGTTTCGCTAGATCAGATCACATTTTCAGCCAAGCTTTTCGATCTTGCCGGATTGGATAGGCGTTACCGCCGCCTTGTGGCGGATACGATCGATGACAAGCGCGCCCCCGATCTGATATCGGCTGTCTTACGCCACGGGATGCTCGACCGCGGCGACGCACAGGTCGTTCTCAAGACGTCAGAGCGGACATCGCGAAATACTCTTAAAAAGCTGACTACTGCCGGGTACCTGACTTCTGCTTCTCCCAAAACCCCAGTTCGGCTTGCTTTTCCGTTAGACTATCGCGAGCGTTTGTTTCCGAACCTTTTCGCAGACGCTGACCTCCCCGAGTGACATACCGCACTTAAAAATTTGAATTCGATGTGCAAGGCCGACACCTGTGCAGTGTGGAAACTGCCATACTTCAGCTCAACGGCTTCCATAGCCGCACCCTCTACAAGCGTCTCAGTCACAACCCTACTGCAAAAGTAACCTTCAACGGCAACCAGCCTACCTCTGGGACCAGAGGGCTCATGATCATGATATTCACTGGCATTGAGGATCGCTTGCAGTGCAGCCGATCTGTCCAGATCGGCCGACAAGTGCCAGTGGGTCGTGCGGGCGATTGCGATACCACGCCGCGACCGCTATTTAAGGGCCATGAGACCAATTCTGATCCTAATCCTAACCAGCTTGACGTCTTTGCCAGTGGCCGCGCATCCGCATGTTTTCATCGATACTGGATTCGAGTTGATCCTCGACGATACCGGGCAGATAACGCATGTGCGGGTGATCTGGCAGTATGATGATTTCTATTCATTGCTAATCACCGAGGACATGGCGCTGGACAGCGATGGCGATGGCGTGTTGGCCGAGGAGGAGATTACAAGGTTAACGGGCTTTGACATGAAATGGGACGAAAGTTTCAATGGCGATCTGGTGGTGACAGAAGGCGATAACCTCGTTGCTCTGTCAGGACCGCAAGAAGTCACGGCCAGCTTTGCGGATGGGCGCATCACAACAACGCACCTTCGGGCTCTCGAAGTTCCGCTAGTGCCGGGAAAAACTCTAATCATGAAAGCCTATGACCCGACCTATTATTCTGCCTATGAGGTGACTGGCCCCGTGGCAGTGACAGGGGGTGGCGTGTGCCACGTGCGGCAGAAAGCCCCTGATCCGGACACCGACTTGAGGGCACTTCAAGCGCAGCTTGCAACTCTGGATGCCCAAGCGGATCCACAGGATGCCGGGTTGCCAAATATTGGCGCGCAGATGGCGGGCAGCGTGATCGTGATATGCGGCGCGTCCTGACGCTGGCAGGCATCGCGGTCCTGATCGGGCTGCTGGCGATGTGGTGGAGCGGCAGTTTCGACCGCCTCGCCTATTGGGTCGCAGGCCAACAAAGGGCATTTCAGAACGCAATCGCCAGTGCTCTGCGTGCCGCCCGTGCAGAACAGCCGGGTGCGGTTTTCGCACTGCTTTCGGCATGTTTCGCCTATGGGCTGGCGCATGCGGCAGGGCCGGGGCACGGCAAGGTGTTGATCGGCGGATATGGCATGGCGCGGGGCGTGCCGCTGTTGTGGCTGTCGCTTATCGCGTTGGCATCTTCGCTTGGACAAGCGGTGACGGCAGTGGCGTTGGTCTATACCGGGGTAACCCTGCTGAACCTTGGGCGGGAGGCGATGGTGGGTGTGACAGAAGACATCATGGCCCCTGTTAGCTATGCGGCCATTGCGCTGATCGGCGGCTGGCTTGTCTGGCGCGGGCTCGGTCACCTGCGACCCGTGTCAGCGCATGATCAGGAGGTCGCAGCCTGTGCTAGTTGTGGCTATGCTCATGGGCCAACAATTGCAGAAGTCGAAAAAGCTGGAACACTGCGGGAGGCTCTGTTGCTCATCGCAGGGATTGCCGTCCGCCCCTGCACAGGTGCGCTATTCGTGTTGATCATTACTTGGCAGATGAGAATAGGTGCTCTTGGTGTTGCCGGTGCTTTCGCTATGGCACTTGGCACAGCGGCAGTCACTATTGCAGTTGGGCTCGGCGCAGGTACGTTGCGCGGCGGTGTACTGGCCGGGTTCGCCAAGTCACCGCGTGCTGCAATGTTGGCCGCAATGGTGGAGATATTGGCCGGTGGAATTGTTGTCATGCTCGCAGTCGGACTGCTTTTTCGGGCGCTGTAAGGTGCCAGAGGATTAAAAGCCCACAACGCGATCTGCGATCCCACCTTTATTACAGAATTTCGGCTGAACGGTTTTTGGTTTTTAGCCTCCCAAAAACGAACCTTTTTGGCATATGTCCCATTGTCCCAAGCTATCGTTCTTTCATCACACAGCTAACGGCAGGAGGTCGTGTTGCACGGATCAGCTTGAGGGCATGCTGGCCCCTTTCCCACTGTTTCAGATCAGACGCTCATAGACCGCATGACCGAGTTCGGTCATGCGGTTCAGTGATTTGACGGCGACTTTGGTTTCGGTGACGTCAGAAACACTGCCGAGCAGCGTAGCATGCGGGATCTCGCCCCATAACGCGACACATCGCTGTTCCAGCCAATCGTTCAGCGCAACAAGATCGGGGAAGCTTGGCATCGGTTGCCACAGCCGGTGCCGGGCATCCTGCACATTCTTCTCGACTTGCCCCTTCTCCCAGCCAGCAGCTGGATTGCAGAACTCGGGCTCGAACACGTAGTGGTTTGCCATCGCAAGGAAGCGCATGTTGACCTGTCGCTCCTTTCCGCGACCGACACGATCAACCGCCGTCTTCATGTTGTCGTAGATGCCGCGCCCCGGGATGCCGCCGAAGACCCGGAACCCGTGCCAATGGGCATCGAACAGCATCTCGTGCGTTTGCAGCAGATAGGCGCGAACCAGAAAGGCTCGGCTGTGTGATAGCTTGATGTGGGCGACTTGTAGCTTCGTGCGCTCACCGCCCAGAACGGCAAAATCTTCACTCCAGTCAAACTGGAATGCTTCCCCCGGACGGAAGACCAAGGGCACGAAGGTGCCGCGACCTGTCGTTTGCTGCTCCCGCTGCCGATCAGCCCGCCAGTTCCGTGCAAACGCGGCGACGCGGCCGTAGGACCCGTCAAAGCCGAGCGCCACCAGATCGGCATGCATCTGCTTCAGCGTGCGCCGCTGCTTTCGAGACTTGGCCCCCTCTGTCTTCAGCCAGCCGGCCAGCTTGTCAGCGAACGGATCCAGCTTGCTCTGCCGCTCAGGCGTCGCGAAATGCGGCTCAATCGTGCCCGCATTCAAATACTTCTTGATGGTGTTGCGTGACATTCCAGTTCGCCGCGCAATCTCGCGGATCGGCAGCTTCTCTCGCAAAGCCATACGTCGGATGATGTTCAAAAGTCCCATGTGTATCACTCCAATGTCCCCCATTGCGCATGGCGCTGAGGGAAGGGTCACATGGGTCAATTCTCAATGGAAATTATGCCGCTACCCGGGGCACTTCTGAGTGGAAATCAACAGTCATACTCAAAAGCGTCCGCAGCAGGCACTTTCGAGGAGAAATCGTTGAGCGCGACCATTTCTAGGGAAACATCTCGCGCAACATCCATCTCTTGAAGAACTGAGCGCAGGGTCGGTCCTTGGGTAATCCCCCCATTTTTAATGGGGTCCAGCCGTAGAATTCAGGCGGCTGTTTTCAGTTTCATGGCGGGTGTCATGCCGCCGATACCCATATTGGGTCGCTCATTGTTGTAAGTCCAGAGCCATTCAGTCGCCTGGTCTTGTGCCTCCTCAATCGTTTCAAAGATATATTGCCCAAGCCACTCGCCGCGAACGGTGCGATTGTAGCGTTCAATATACGCGTTCTGCTGGGGTTTGCCCGGCTGGATGTATTCAAGCCGGATGTTGCGTTTCTCAGCCCATTCCATGAGCTTGCCACTGACATATTCCGGGCCGTTGTCGACACGAATTGTCTGCGGCTGACCTCGCCATTCAATGATCTGGTTCAGGCTGCGCACAACGCGCTCCGCTGGCAGCGAAAAGTCTACCTCGATGCACAGACCCTCGCGGTTGAAGTCATCCAGGACGTTCAGTGTTCGGATTGATCGACCATCCGCGAGCTGATCTGCCATGAAGTCCATCGACCACGTCTCATTTGGCCTGTCAGGCACGGCCAGTGGTTCGGGTTTGTCCCGCTTCAAGCGTTTCCTGGGCTTAATCCGTAGGTTCAGCTCCAACTCGCAGTAGATCCGGTAGACGCGTTTGTGGTTCCAGCCGTAACCCTGCACGTTGCGCAGGTATAAGAAGCATAGGCCAAAGCCCCAACTACGCTTGTTGGCTGTCAGGCGTTCCAACCAGTCAGCGATCTCTTCATTCTCATCGCTCAGAACAGGGCTATATCGAAAACACGTCTCGCTGATCTGAAACGCGCGGCAAGCCAATGCGATACTGACCCCATGTTGTGCGACTGCGTTCATGGCCATCTCTCTTCGCTGAGACGGCCTCAGCGCTTTTTTCCAAGAGCTTCCTTCAGCAGATCGTTCTGCATGCTCATCTCGGCATACATGCGCTTCAGGCGACGGTTCTCGTCGGCCATGTCCTTCATCTCTGACATCAATGACGCGTCCATCCCGCCAAACTTGGCCCGCCATTTGTAGAAGCTGGCGCTGCTCATGCCATGCTCACGGCACAGCTCAGAAACCGGCACGCCGCCCTCCGCCTGCTTCAAGATCGCCATGATCCGCGCGTCGCTATATCGTCCATTCTTCATCGTAAATCTCCTCAGTTATCTTGCCGAGAAAATTCTACTTTTGAACACCACTAATTTTAGGGAGGATTACCTGGCCAGCGCCTCGCAGCGGACGCCAGTCTGATTGAGGCCGACGCCAACAAACAGAACTCCACACCAAAGGAGGACTGGGATCACAGGGCAATTGACCCGAGCGATGCGCCCCGCGCGGTCAAAGAGTATCTGGACGTCCTGGACGATGCAGCATTCGGTGCTGCATCTGAAGTTGAGCCAAAGTTCACGTCCCACTGCGACCCAAGCAGCCAGTGGACTGCAGCCCGTAAAGGCCCTGCGTTCTTTGCCTATTCCACCAATTATCTGATCGATACCGATCACAGTGTCATCGTGTACGTTGAAGCGACCAGATCGATCCGGCAGGCGGAAGTTCGATCTGTGCGCACCATGTTGGATAGGATCAAAGACCGGCATGATCTGGCACCCGAACGTCTCATCGCGGACAGCGCTTATGGATCAGGGCCCATGCTCGGCTGGCTTGTAGATCGCAAAATTAATCCCCATATTCCGGTCCTGGATAAAGCTGGTCGCACCGACGGCACCTGGTCTCGCGCAGATTTTGAATGGGACGCCGAGAACAACCAATACATCTGCCCAGAGGGTGAACCCCTGAAGCAGTTCCGCCGAAACTATTCTGACCCCAACCGTGGGCCCACCGGCAAAGGCGTCGCCAAGTATCAGGCTCTGAAGCATACCTGTCAGGCCTGCCAATCAAAGATGAAATGCTGCCCGAATGCTGATGCCCGCAAGATCACTCGCGAAGAGCATGAAGATGCCCGCCAGGTTGCCCGCGACATTGCCAAGACCAAGCAATATGCGATCTCAATGAGGTTGCGAAAGAAGGTCGAGATGCTCTTCGCACACCTCAAACGCATTCTCGGCCTCGGAAGGCTCCGATTACGTGGACCATGCGGTGCAAATGACGAATTCCTACTCGCCGCAACCGCCCAAAACCTCCGCAAACTGGCCAAGATCTTTCCTGCACCGCAGCAAACGCGCAAAGCCTGATAAGAAAGGTGCTCGCTCCCAGTTTGGAGCACCACTTTCTGCACCGGCAACACGGTGTTTTTCCACAGAATCAGCCCATAGTGTCAAATGCTGCACCGTACATGAGGGGCGGCTTTTATGCACTGATATTGGCCTACGGGAGGCATCGCCTGACGTCGTCCAAGATTTGGCTTCCCGCGTTCAAAGAGATTGTTTTGGTGCAATGACCAAGCTGCGGCTCTAAGCAAAGCGACAGCACGGACCGCAAAAAAAACAACGCGCTGGTCTCTCAGGACTGAGGCGTCTGATAGCTTCTTTTGTGAGACTGGATGCAGATAAAAGTCACTTCAGAAAAGTTGCGCGCGTCGCGGCCGCACAGGTCTGCAAAAACCCTTGATCGGAGCTTGTCAGAAATCCTGTTGCGCCCTGCGTACGAAGACTCGCCACTTCTAGCGAATTCCCTGCGAGAATGAGGGCTGGTACTCCGGCACGATACGAAGCTGCGAGGATTTGCGAGACGGCCAGATCCACTGATCCGTCCTGCATACCAACCCCCATACTCACCGCGAGGTCGGCCCTGCCGACGAAAATTGCATCGAGACCATCGGTACATATGATTTCATCAATCTGGTCCAATGCCCCTTTATCCTCAATCATAGCGATCACGGCACAGCGCGCGTCCTGTCCTTTCATGTGATCCCCCACCGGAGTGCCGCCGAAATTCCCCGCGCGCGTGGTTGGAGACAGTCCACGCGCGCCGCCGTCATATCTTGCCAAGGCTACGATCTTACGTGCGACGTCAGGCGAGCTCACATGGGGTACCAATACGCCATCGGCACCGCTGTCGAGCATACGCAAAATGTCGGCGTACTGGCGCACCCGTACCAGTCCAGCCATGCTATGCGCTCGACAAGCCAGCAGGATAGCATCCGTCGTTTCGGGGTTCAGCGGAGCGTGCTCCTCGTCAATCACCACAAAGTCGAATCCAAGCGTTCCGAGGATTTCGGCCGGCTGCGTCGACGGGATTTTCAGAAAAGTGCCGAGCATCGGCTCCGGCGCACGAAGGCGTTTGCGAAATCCTTGCATCAAAACCTTACCTCGTCTTTGCCCTTGGTGCCAAGGACCGCTCGTGCTTCGTCGGGCGTGGCGATTTCGTGGCCCAGCTCTTCGAGGATGCGGCGCAGTTTGGCGACCATCTGGGCGTTACTCGTCGCAAGCTCTCCCTTGGCGATGTAAAGGTTATCCTCGAGGCCAACGCGCACGTGCTCGCCAAGGATCGCACCCATGGTGACCAGCGGGAACTGCGACCGCCCTGCCCCCAGCACGGACAGCAGGTAGTCGTCCCCAAAAAGCCGGTCGGCGGTGGCGCGCATGTGCATCAGGTTCTCGGGGTCGGTGCCCTGCGCCCCGGCAACGCCAAAGATCGCCTGGACAAAGAACGGCGGCTTGACCAGGCCCCGGTCCGCAAAATGCGCAAGGTTGTAAAGGTGACCCGTATCGTAGCACTCAAATTCAAAGCGGGTGCCGGTCTCCGACAGTCGGCCCAGTACCGTCTCTATCTGGGTGAAGGTGTTGGACATGATCAGGTCGCGTGTCCCCCGCAGGTAGTCCAGTTCCCATTGTTGCGGATCGTGGCAGGCTTTTTCCGCCGCCGAGATGTTGAAATTGAACGACCCCATGTTGAGCGAGGCCAGTTCGGGTGCTGCCTTCAACGCAGGCGCGATGCGGTCCTCCATCGACATACCAAGCCCGCCGCCCGTGGTGATGTTGACGATGGCATCGGTCGCCGCCGCGATGCCCGGTAGAAAGGCAGCGTAGTGTGCCGGATCCTGGCTGGGAGCGCCAGTCTCGGGTCGCCGTGCGTGCAGGTGCAGCACAGCCGCCCCGGCTTCGGCCGCACCGATGGCGCTTTCAGCGATCTGGTCAGCAGTCACCGGCAGATAGGGCGACATTGACGGCGTGTGGATAGAGCCGGTCACGGCGCAAGAGATGATGGTCTTTTTCGATAAGCGGGGCACGGTTTGTCCTTTGATATGGTGCGGCCCGGACAGCGTCCCGGACCGCAGAGAGGTTCAGAACACTTTGACCAGGCGCAGCTGCAAAACACTGTCGTATTCAAAGCCGCCTTCGACGTTGAAATCCTTGCCATACATTGCCTGTATTTGCGTGGTGGGCGTGATGAAATGTGTGCCGTAGACGCGAACCTGATCACGGTGCGCTTTCAAACCCGTCTCGATACCGCCGATGCTTTGCGCACCGCCGCGCTGGCCGGAATAGCCGATGGCAAGCGAGGTCGCAGGACCCCATTGCTTGCGCAGCATCGCCTGAATCTGCCACGCAGGGTCGCGCTCGTATGTCACGCCGCCTTCATCGTGGTCCCGTTGCAAAGCCACATCCAGCACGCCATCAAAGTAAAAGCCGCCGCCAAGCCCTTGGATCAGGCCGACCTGCGGCGTGATGGTAAAGGTCCCCTCGCCGATCCCCAAACGGGCCGGGTCATAATCGCCGGAGGGCAAGGTCGCGAACAGCGAAACGCCCAGCGTGGTACCGGTTTCAGGGTTGTCAGGCTGCACCGGCCACACCGTCAGGCCCAGCGTGGTATCGCCGATGCCATCGGATGTCTGCTGTACTACAGTGCCGATATTGGCAGTGTCGATGCTGGCAAAAGGGGTCACCACGTGAAAAGCAGCTGGCATGTCGCCCAAGTTGAAATAGTTCAGGCTGCGCAAGATGGCGATATCGGCGTTAAATTCCGAACCGGGGACCTCTTGCCCGTTAACCTTCAGCTTATCCGAGCTCAGCTGCTGCCAGTACAGCATGCCCAGCGTGGTGCCGCCGGGAAGGATCGTATAATCCCCCGGCCCGACGTCGATGGCTTCTGCCGTCGTCGCGGCCAGGGTCAGCGTCGTTGCAGCCGCGCCCAGTATGTATGTAATCTTCATGAAGATTTCCTCCCTTTTCAATTGCGAAGATGGTGAAGGTGGTGCCTATTCTGCGGCCACTTGGGGGTGCGGGTGTACCATGGAGTAACCGCCGCGGTGATAGACCAGAGGCGCATTGTCGGACGCGTCGTAGGCCGTAACCCTGCCAATCAGGATCCAGTGGTCGCCGCCATCGAGAATGGTTTCGCGCGCGCATTGGATCGTGGCGCAGGTCTTAGGCAGCAGCAGACACCCGCCCTGCCCTTCGGTCACATCGATTCCAGCGAACTTGTCATCGCTGCGGCGGGCGAACTGGTTGGACAACCCGATCTGGTCATGCGCAAGGATATTCACTGCGAAATGGCTGGCCACCTTGAAGGTCGGATAGCTCGAAGATGTTTTTACAAGGCTCCACAGGATCAGTGGCGGGTCCAGCGACAGGGAAGTAAAGCTGTTGGCTGTGACGCCGACGCGCCGACCATCGGACTGCGCTGTGATAACGGTAACACCAGTGGCAAAGCAGCCGAGTGCTGCACGAAAGGCGCGCGGATCGAACCCGTCCGCTGCGGGGAAATGTGGGGTGGTCATACGGACCTCCGGGGGTTGGCTTTTCATGAATGGGTGCGGCCCGCCCCAATTGGTGACGCGGACCGAGGGCGCTGGGTCAGAACAGGGAGGGGTCCGGCTCCAGGCCCATCAGCGCGCGCCCGAGGATCTGCGCGCAGATGTCATAGTCAGTATAGGCATGCGCCGCGGTCATATGGCTGTTGCGGAACAGGCGCTGTGCCTCGGCGTCGTCGAACCAGGCCGACCCGCCCGAAGCCTCGAAAAGGCGGTCAACGGCGGCGACGAACATCTTGACCGCATAGGCTTGATTTGTGCGCCAGAACGCCATCTTGGTCTCGTCAGGATAGGTGCGAGTCTCGGCGTGGGTGCGCATGTCTTCCCAGGTCTTTTCCAGAAAGGCTCGGCCGGCCGCGACCTGCTGGGTGCTTTCGGCCAAGCGCATGCAGGCAGGAATGGACTGGCCCACTTTGGCACCGGTATAGGCCCGCACGCGGCTCTGGGTGCGTTCCGTATAAAGTTCGATCATACGCTCTGCGATGCCAAGCGAGACGGACGAGAAACAGCTGGCAAAGACATAGATGAACGGCACGTGGTAAATCTGGCTGTCCGGGTAAAGGTCGCCACCTGCCGACGTCAGCGTCATCAGCGCCGGCACGCTTTCAATACGGTAATTCGGCACAAAGGCGTCCCTGACCACAAGCGTTTTTGACCCGGTGCCGCGCATACCCGCGGTGAACCAGTTGTCCTTGATCTCGTAATCCGCGCGCGGAACGATGGCAAAGCTGTAGACCTTGCCCAGCTCATCATCGTCGCGCAGGAAGCCGAGGATCGCCCAGGTCGCGTGATCGCAGCCCGAGGACCAGCCGAATTCCCCAGAAAACCGCACTCCGCCCTCGACCTCGGTCGCTTGACCGTAAGGCGCGATGGAAGACGAAGAGAGCGTGTCAGGATCATCGCCCCAGATCTCGTCCTGCAATTCTTTGGAATAAAGCGCGATCTGGTGGGCGTGTTCGGCCAGCAGCGAGAACGCCCAGGCCGTTGATCCGCAGGCGGTGGCGATCAGCGCGATGCAATTCTCGAAATCCGGCACGGACATTTCAAGGCCGCCATAGGCCTTGGGCTGAAACGCCCGGTGCAGGCCGGTGCCTTTAAGCAGGTCGATGTTTTCCTTTGGGACCATGCGGCCCTCGTCCGCTTTGTCGGCATTGGCCTTGATCTGCGGCAGAACGGCACGGACGCGTTCTATCATCGTGGTGGTATCGTCAAACATGGGTCTTCTCCTCCCCTTGGGTTTCAGTTTGCCAGAAATGCGATGGCGGCATCGCGAAAGCGGGCGTCGGATGTGAGGGCCACGTGGCTGGGGCCGTCGATCAGTTGGTGTGCTGCATGAGGCAGTGCAGCGCGCAGCCGGTGGTCGGGTTGCGCGACTGCGTCATCGCGACTGTTGAAAATCAGGATCGGGACCCTTGCATGTCCAAGCCGCTCGTCGCTCAGGACCGGATTGGCAGGCCGTTCCAGAACAGCGGCAAGGCAGGCTGGATCGCTTTTGCTTTTTGCCGCATAAGCCAAGAGGGCTTTGACCTGCGGCGGCGCGTCCGCAGCTTCGCCGCGCAAGGCCGCCACGATTGCGGGGCCAGCAGCTTCCGGGGCAAAGATGTTGTCCCCAATACCGCCCAGCACCAGCCGCCCATAGGCACCGGGGGTGCGGGCTTCCAGTTCCAGCAAGAGCTTGGTCCCCAGCGAAAAACCGATGACCCCGTGCAGCCCGCCCGGCAGTTTTGCCGCGGCATCGCTGGCAAGGTCGGCGTATTCGGCAGGTTCATGCGATCCGCCCTCAGGTCCGTGGCCTGGGATGTCTACGCCGATTGGCTCAAACCCGGCATTGCGCAGGGCGATGTCCCAACCATCTGCCTGCCATGTGGCCCTATACGAACCACCCCAGCCGTGGATCAGTGCAACCTTTTTCATACGGTCTTTCCTTTTGCTGCGGCGGCGGCCTTGGTCAGATCAGGCGTATCAGCCCCCGCGAAAACCAGGGCACCGCGTACCTCGCGGAACCTCCAGCCGTCTGGCGTGGCGACACAGTCAAAGGTGAAATCAGCCAACGAGGTCGGTGCCCCAAGTGCGATAGGCCGCGCGCCCATGCCGGAAAACACGGTGACTGTCGCCGTAAGACTGGTGCCATCACCAGGCAGTGCCCGAATGTTGCTGCACAAATGACGCGTGGTCCGCTGTCGCTCGGCCGACAGGTCGCGGCGCGCGGTGAAATAGCGGGTCAGCTCCTTGGTGCCTTTTGCACGAAAGCTCTCAATCACCAGCGCGCCGTCCTCGGTAAAGAGAGAATCGCCAGAGGGATCGTCGACCTCATCGACCACCGCCCAGAAGCGCAGGACAAGGTCCTGCACTTCCAGAAACTCTGCGGCGGAAAGGTTCACGATCCCACCGTCATGAAGGTCTCGGCCATCTCATAGCCCCAACCGTTCATCACGTCGATCAGCTGCGGCGGGTCGATGTCACAATCAAGCGGCGTCGCATCAGCAGGGAACTGCTCCATCCCCGATGAGAACTCGTTTCGGTTGCCGAACGGATCGAAGGCGTAGGCGTAGTTGTTGGTTCCGAAGCCGGTCGACTTGCCCAAGCCCGCGTTGTGCCGCCCCGGTCCGAATTCCCAGCGGTGGCCGGTTTCAAGCAGACGATCCGACAGGCGGAAGTAGTGGTTGCCGTCTTCCACGGCAAAGGCCACATGGTGCAACCGGTCCGCCGGGCGCGTGGCCTGCATGTAGGCGATGTCGTGGTCATAGTCAGAGCCACGCAGCCAGACGCCCGCAAGCTGCCCACCGACTGAAATATTCAGCGAGGATTTGAATCCGATCATCATCAGGAAATCGCGCATCACCGCCGGATCGACTTCGCCCAGCAGGTTGATGTGGTCCATGTCGCAAGGAACGTGGCTGCCTTTGGCATCAAAATCGGAAATGCCCGCGCGGCGTTCTGCCCCACCGATGCACAAACGCAATTCGTGGCCTGAAGGCAGGTGCAACTTCAGCGTGTCCCCTTCACCGGGACGGCTGTCGCCCCTCAGCCGTTCGGAAGCGACACCTTCTTTCGACAAGACGCTCTCGACGCGGTCAAGATCCTCCTGGTCATCGACACCGAACGAGAAATTATCCAGCGACTGCGTGCCTTTCACCAGCGTGATATCGGCAGCCTTTCCGCGGCATGCCAGATGTGCGGACTTGTCGTCGCGTGACAGGACGGTCAGGCCAAGGACGTCCTCGTACCAGGTGAGTGCCTTTCCAAGATCGCCAACATAGACCGAGGCGTGATCGAGACGGTTGAACCCCATGATATTTTCCTTTCGTTCAAGCAAAGTTTGTTCGGGCGGTGAATGCAGTGGCACCGCCGCTTGATGGGTGTGATTCAGACAGACGCACCTTCTTTGTGCGGGCGAACGCCCGTCAGCATCGCGGTATCTGCAGTGTCATTTAGGGAATGGCGCAATCGCGCCGACAGGCGTCAGCCCGTAGCCATATAAGATTTCAAGTCGATATCCTCCCTGAGGCTCTTTCGAACCAGATCTAAAACGGCAACCTCCCCGCTGCCGTGAAACAACTGTAGACCACTCTTCAATTTGAACAAATAGTCATTTTACTAATTTCACTCCGTGGAATTGCGGTCTATCAGGGGAATGCGCTGGAATCTGCTTCGCGCAGTCGGCATATGAACACCGGGCATCACTGCTGAACATCGATGCCTTACATAAACAGGACGACGCATGACTGACACGCCAGACGATCACAACGACGACAGGATTGTCGGCATGGGCTATCGCACGACAAACCGCGAACGCCGCGCGCAGATCGGCGCAACCCGGCGGGCAAAGTCACGCAACAGACTGCTGACAGCGGCGTTCGAGTGCTTTGGACGCGAGCACGGGCGCATTGTCCGGATCGAGGATATCTGCAAGGCGGCCAGCGTCGCGCGCGGCACCTTCTACAACCATTTCGACGATCTCGAGCAGCTGCGCTATCACTTGCTTGAAGAAATGACCGGGGAATTCGACCGCGCCGTGCATCACATGTTCGGCCTGCTCGAGAATGCCGCGGAGCAAAGCGCCGTGGCCATCCGCTATTACCTGCATGCCGCCGCCAAAAATCCGGCCTGGGGTTGGGCGATGATCCACGCAAGCGCACCAGGTCATACATTTGGCGAGATGGTCTGGCACAATTCGCTGGTGACGATCCGGCGCGGTCTGGATGAGGGGTTGTTCCACATATCTACCGCCGAGATCGGGCGCGATATCCTGATGGGTACGGTTTCGGCAGCCATGGTATCGATTACGCGGGGCGGCACACCGGCGCGTTACCCCGAAGAGGTCTCGGCGCACATCCTGATGTCTTTCGGGATGCCCGCCGATGTCGCGCGCGCGCTTTCGAACCGCCCTCTTCCCGCCTTGCCCGCCATTGCCCATGAAACCATCGTTATCGCGTCAATGCCCGCGCTCGGCGATATCGCGGACTGATTATTCGGTATCAAGACGCGCCGCCGGGTAATCGTCGGCGTTCAGCACCCAACCGTCCTTCATCGAAAAATCCATGCGCGGCGGCGAGAAAATATCAACGATCTGCGTCTGCGGCGACACCCAAAGCGTCGTGTGGATCGCGGGCGGCGGTAGTATGGTGACCGACGGGCTCGAACATCGGATGTGCATGTCCTCGCGCCATTCGCCCATGTCCGAGGTCCAGGGCCAGCGCAGAAAATGCTCGAAATCCCCCTCCAGCGTCAGGCTGATCTGCTCAAAGCTGGCGTGGTAATGCGGCGAGACTTTGGAGGCATCACGCGGCGCAGTTAAGCGCGGCAACACGTTCACCATCATTGTCGTACACCGGAAAAGCCGGCCAAAGCGGCCCTCCCGTTCGGGCACATCAAGGTCATAGGCGCGCAGCCGAAAACCGCCCACCGGATCGGGCCATTGCTGGAACGGCGGGATGTTGGTGTTCACGACAACTTCGGGGTTGCTGCACTGCGCCACCAGATCGGCAGAGCGCGTGGTGAAGAGAAAGCTCACTTGGCCCTTGCCCCGGATGGTCATCGTGCTGTCCCCCGGCGGCACGATGAACAGGTGATATCCTGGATGATCCGTCACCACCCCATCAGAGGTTTCGATGTCAATTCGGACCGCAGGATCGGTAGACAGGACCATGTATTCATCGATCTGGCCCCTACGGGTGAAGGACGCAGTCCCGTCAACCTCGACCAGCCTTACCACCAGATTGGTGCAGCGCATCATCCACGCGCGCCAACCAGTGCCGGTTTCCTGTGGGGGCGTCTGACTGAAGTGGCCCACCTCGGGGGGGCAGAACGGGCCGGAAAAGCTCCGTTCTTTTGCCATAGACGTTAGTGCTTTGCGCGGGTCGCTGTCGTCAAACATAAAGGGTCCTGCGTGATGTCGTGGTTGTGGCCTGTTTCGCACTGCTGTCCGGAAGGCGCACGTGAAACGCGCAGAAATTCCACACTGCGAAATTAGAGCTCAGACTATTTGAGCAAACGCTCCTCGGGTGGGATGACGGTGGCGAAAGGGAGACCCATCATGACAAGAACGCTCGTCATCCTTGCCCACCCAGACATGACCCGCAGCCGCATCAGCCGAAAATGGGCTGACGCCATCCACTCCGCATGCGACATCAAGCTGCATGATATTTACGCGTGCTATCCCGATGGAATCATCGACGGCGCGGCAGAGCGGCAGTTGATCACTGATCACGACCGCATCGTGTTGCAGTTTCCTCTGACGTGGTATTCGTGCCCACCCCTGCTGTCGGTCTGGCAGACGGAGATAATGAAGCGCGGCTGGGCCTATGGTCCGGGCGGGCGGGCGCTGCGGTTAAAGACTCTTGGCATCGCGTTTTCCACCGGGTCGAACGCCCGCGACTATGCGCCCGGCGGCCGCTATGGCCGCACGCTGGAAGAAGTCACTGTGCCGTTCGAACTGATGGCCGTGCACACCGGTATGCACTACCTCCCGTTTTTCGCGCTAACTGGCGTGCGGGAGCTGGACGATACCACTGTGGACGCGTCGACCCGCGCCTACATCAAGCACTTGCGCCACGCCGCACCGAGCATCGTGGCGTCTGGCAGGGACGACAATCGCACAAAAACAGTCTACCCCAAAGACGTCGCGTCCGACTGAGGCAGGCGTCCTGCCTCACAGGCATCAGCCGCCTCGCGCAACTCAACCTTCAAAGCGTTCACGTCCACCTGCGACTTTGCAAAATAGGTGATGCCGAGTGTGCCGACCAATTTCTCACCCATGCGCAATGGCACCGCTATGGAATGGGTCTCGGGCTGGACGTTTCCCATTCGTTCGCCAAAGCCGCTCGCCCGTGTCAGCGAAACAACCGATGCGGCACGTTGCGAAATGGCCTCGACTTCTTTCTCGCTGGACGCCGACTTTTGCAGCAGCGCCACCAGATGCTGGCGTTCCTCCGCTGGGCAGAAGCCAAGGTAGGCACGCCCGTGGGCGTATTCGAGCAGGGTCATGCGGCGATTAATCGTCGATTGGTAATGAGACAAAGGACTTATCGGGATCGTTGAAAAACGGATCACCAGCGCGTCCACGTCCAGCGTTGCCAGCGCTGTGGGCCAGCGCGTGCGCTGCGTCAGGTCCTCCGCCGCGGCTCTGGCAACTTCGAAGACTTGCGGCAATCCGTGATGCCCTGCCCCGAAGGCCGCGACCTTCTCGGTCACGCAGTATCCCGCTTGCCGTCCAATCTTGCGCACATAGCCCGCCACCATGAGCGTTTCGAGCAGACGCACGACGGTGGGTGCCGGTAAACCCGTCTCCTCTGACAGGTACTGCACCCGGACAACTGGCGCGCGGTTCATCAACTCGAGGATACGCAAGGTTCGCTCCACCGAGCGTACTATCTTTGAAGGTGCAGGTGTCATGTCACTTTTGGTAGAGCATGAACGTCTGTGCAGGAAGCTTCTCTTGCTGGCGCATGGGAAATTCCGTCGCAAGGGGCGAAAAGATGCCGTGCATCTGCCCGATCTAAAATGTAAGCGGACTTTCGACAAGCGAATGCGGACGTCCGGTTCGTCCCGCACTGCCGCCACTCACCACCTGAAAATGCTGCATGATGCACGAATGGCCGGTTCGGTGAAGCCGCGCTGCAGCGTGGCCTGACTCAGTCAAGGTCGGGTTTGGGCCCCAACCAAGCGCCCGTACCAAAGGCAAACACTTTCATCAAAACGCTGAATTCAGATCAGGACAGGAATTGTCCGGCCCACAAGCCATTGGCATGGACACCCTTTATCAATCATCCCAATAGTCGTCGTCTTCCTCTTGGTGCTTGGTGTCGGCACGTCAGGAGCACAAGCAACAAGCATTAACGCCGTCTGCATCGCCTTTGCTGTCAATATAAACCGTTGCGTAGCATTCTGAGCATTATTGCTGGGTCATTTTGACTTTCCTTCGTTCGACGTGGCTAATTTAAAGACGTGCCGAGAGTATGGCGCTCTACCCTTTTCCAATCTTTGCCAGAAACGATTCCCCAGTTTCCCTGCATGTTCGGGCGGCGCCAGCGGGGTGTGGACATCTTATGAAGTGCGCTGAGTGCATCTTGGAATTGAGCGAACTGGACTTCATCCCCCTTTGCTCCGACTGTGTACTTGCCATTGCGCGCGAGCCCCGGGTGAAACGTGCCGCCGTCGGAAGCCACCGGAACGAAAACAACTTCGCCTGAAAAATCGAGTTCTTGTGGTTCGGGTTTCTCGTCTTCGGGCAAATCCCAAATGGACGGGTAAAACTCCTTACGGCCCGCAAGCCATTCCTTGGCGCTGCTCGCCGTGACAGAGTGTCCAGACTTTCGCACGAGGCAGCTTTCCCCGCTTGTCAACAGGTTGCGGATTCGTCCCTCGGACACGCCGCCAAAGACTGCGAGGGCAGGTATGCTCACCTCGCCTTCTTCCTCCAAATCATCGCTGGAAATGGACGCAAGGCTGAGACCAGTATCCATCGCATGCCGAGACAGGGCCAAATCAATGAGCAACAAAATGTTGTTCGCGTCTTTACCCAATCGCACGTTCCGCCGCCAGTCGCCGAGTTTTAGGGGGAGTGCTGCAACCCAACTTTTTCTCGTTTTAAATGGAATAGCCGAAGGTGCTGCACCCAAAAGGCCATATAGCCCAGCGTCATCAAGAAATTTGGTGCATTCCCACCCACCTGAGACCGGCGACACATTGCCATCGAAGGGCAGTGCTTTCCAATCCCAGTCCATTGGTTGGTTTCCCGGAACAATGGCGGAGATTTTGGTGTCGACCGCTTCTGCCCCCAGAAGCCCTTCGAGTTCGTTAAGGCAAAGGAAGAGCGCTTCCTTCAGTGGGAGGTCATAATCACGCAAGTAACGAGCGTGAGGGATTTCTTCAGCATACCAAGCATCTCGGCGTTGGTGTGCGGACATCTGTGACGGAAGGCTATCAGTTTTCATGGATGCGTCCTTTATCGATGAAAGTTGCGAATATCGGCGCGGACCTTGCGGGTTGCGCGATAGTCAGATGGTGTGGATGAGGCGATGACGCAGCCCGCGTCGAATTCGAGCCGAATATGGCCACTGCCGGTGTGTCCTATATGAAGCAAATCTACGCCTTCTGACTGGCACATTTTGAGGTATTCTCGCTTGGTCTTCCTCATGGCTAAATCCTGTAATTATTAATTTCACTATTAACATGCGATGGAAATACCTCTCCTGTAAAGAGTGAATTTCATCCTTCACGGTTCTCCGAGACCTCGATCGTTCGGCTCACTGAATCCCTCAGGCCATCTCGCAAATTACACCACCTTGACGGACGTGACCCGAGACAATTATCCCGGTCCGAAAAAAGGGGCCTACTTCTCTCCCTCACTGATCGTTTAACAATTGTTGGAATCTCGATTGCATTATTAAACGATCACGCGCCACCCCGTCCTCAGGGTGGCGCAATTGCAATCAAGGAATCAGGTCAGGATGCAACGCGTAGACTCTCGTCTGGGAGGGGTAATCCGGCAACTTAACCTTTTTTTGAAGGTGCCGGCCATCTCCCGGTAACAATGCCCCTGACTCGTTGGCGATCTTGGCCATAAAGCTCGGCGCATGATCGCCGCAAACTTCACGGCTCCACGCTTCAGGCAGGACGTAGTAAAGCCATGAACCGTCGCCATTCTGTACGCGGTATCCGCAACGATCCCGAACCGCGAAATCATCGCTTTTCTGGCAATCCATGTCTGGATCCTTCTGGACGATACGTTCGAAACGAGCCGCGCCATGCGCTTCGAAGAAATGCTTGAGGTCCCGGAGAGCGTTCAGTTCCTCCTCAGATTTTGTCCCTCCCCGATGAGCCTTCCAGGCATCGAAACAGGTTGCGGTCGCTTCTTGAATGCTGCCGCTCTGCATCGGCAGAACCCCGAGCTCCACTGCAAGGATGCCCGCCGCACCGGCCAGTGCAAAACGCTCGGCGACCCGCCGCACTTGCGGATCGTCAGCGATATCGGTGAGGTTGGAGACAATCTCTTCGCGAAGGGCTCGGGCGCGATCGATCAGACGGTCATGATCCTTGACGAGCTCGGTCACAAAGGCGCGTCCGGCATGGCCGTAATGCGTCTTTGCGATGGAAGACATCCTGTCGGCCAGCTCTCCAGGATGGGCGAAAGGTGCGTGGGACTCAAAGCTAGAGGTGGTCGCGGGAATTCGGACCAGTAGTTAAGGTGGATCAACTTGTGAAAGAGATGATCCAAAATGACGAAACGAAAGAACCATTCGCCTGATTTCAAGGCCAAGGTTGCGCTTGAAGCGATCCGCGAAGAAATGACAATGGCGGAGTTATCGAAAAAATACGGCGTGCATCCGACGCAGATTGGGACTTGGAAGCGTGCCGCGATTAAGAATATGGCTGCGGGTTTTTCTAAACGAGGCGGTGATCCAGCGCAGGTCGATGACGCTGCGATAGACAAACTTCATTCCAAGATTGGTCAGTTGGTGGTGGAGCGCGATTTTTTGAAACGCGCCTGGGATCGTTGAGCAAGGATCGCAGGCAGATGTGCATTGAAAGAAACCATCCGAAGGTCAGCGTGCGGCGGCAATGCCAGATGCTGTCGCTGGCACGTTCAAATCTGTATTACGCTCCAAAGGGCGAGAGTGCTGAGAACCTGGGGTTCATGGAATTGATCGACAAGCAGTTCTTGGAAACACCATGGTATGGATCTCGGCAAATGGCACGACACATGCAGCGTCATGGTCAAAAATGCGGTCGCCATCGTGTTCGCCGCCTGATGCGGCTTATGCGATTGGTTCCTATTTATCAGACGCCAAACACGAGCAAGAAACACCCCCAGCATAAGATTTACCCCTACCTGCTCCGGGGGCTGACGATTGATCGGCCAAATCAGGTCTGGTGCGTTGATATTTCCTACATCCCTATGCGGCGCGGGTTTCTGTATCTGGTTGCGATCATGGACTGGTTCAGCCGTAAAGTTCTCAGTTGGCGTTTGTCAAACAGCATGGAGGCTGTCAACGGCGGCGTAACAACCTGCCATTGGGGCGGAGCAAAAGTCGGCCACTTGGTTACGCGCCTTGGGGCGTGATGCCATTAAGTAGCAAGCACGTTCCATGGCGCGTTGGCCGTCAGGCCAACCTGATGATGTGTTAAGTTTTGGTACGCTTTGATTTGCTCTGATTGAGCCTGTAGCTTTCACCATTCATTTCCAGAATGTTCACGTGGTGTGTCAGCCGATCCAGTAATGCGCCGGTCAGTCGTTCTGTGCCGAAGGTTTCTGTCCACTCTTCGAACGGCAGGTTGCTGGTGATGAGTGTTGATCCACGCTCGTAGCGTTGCGAGATCAGTTCGAACAGCAGTTCAGCGCCTGTTTTACTGAGCGGCACAAAACCCAGTTCATCGATGATCAACAGGCTGACCTTAGCGAGCTGGCGTTGCAATCGCAGCAGCCGTTTCTCGTCTCGCGCTTCCATCAACTCGTTCACCAGTGAGGCCGCCGTGACAAAAGCGACAGGCATGCCCTTTTGGCAGGCGGCCAGGCCCAACCCGAGGGCGATGTGGGTCTTTCCAGTGCCAGATGGGCCAAGTGCGATGACATTCTCCCGCCGTTCGACCCAATCACACCGCGCCAGATCCAAGACCATCATCTTGTTCAACGACGGGATTGCCTTGAAGTCGAAACTGTCCAGGCTTTTGACGGCTGGGAACTTGGCCGATTTGATCCTGCGCTCGACCATGCGGCGTTCGCGGTCGATCAGTTCAAGCTCGGTCAGCCGGGCCAAATAACGGACATGATCCACGCCCTGCGCGGCACAGATGCGCGCGAGCTTGTCGTGTTCACGCTGGAAGGTCGGTAAGCGCAGGGTTTTGAGATGGTTGGCCAAGAGCAGTTCTGGTGCATCGGTCATGCGCCACCTCCATCCAGCAGGCTCATGTAGGATGCGGCTGATGTCGTCGCGACATGCGTTCTGGGCAGAAACGGATAGAGATCCAAATCCAACCGAGGCTGCTGCGTTCAACGCGGCATAGCACAAGGTGTTTGATGGCATCAAAGCTGATGGCTCCCATTTGAAGCGCATCTTTGACTGCATTGTGCAGCACCTCCATCTCAAAGCGTTCCAGCAGACGGAGGACCTGCACGTACTCGCGCTTCCCAGCCTTGCCCTGCCGCGCTTCCAACAACCGTTGCAACGTTGAAAATGCATCAGGTAGGTTCCAGTTTTGCAACGGAGCTGCCTGATCAAAGGCCATGATCTTACGCTCAATCAGTCGTAGATAATGCACAGGGTCAAAGGTGATATCGTCTTTGTCGTATGACCTGACATGCTGCGCAATCACCTCAGCAGCGCAGCCAATAACGACCCGATCCACAAATCCCTTTATCCAGACCTCACGGTGACCAAAGGCCACCGGCACTGAGTAATCATTGCCGCGATAGCGCACCACGGATGTCGATGTGACCTGGCCACTGCGCAGGTCGCAAGCTTCAAACGGCGCATCTGGCAAGCCCTGCATCGCAGCCAGATCAGCCTGCAATCGTTCACCGATGCTGATCTTATAGCCGCGCAAGATGTCTGCTTGCCGTTTGCAGCACTGTTCTTCGAGGTAATCGTTGAACGCTGCCCAACTCGCAAAGCGGGGCATTGGTACCATGAAGTTACGACGAGAATAGCCGACGAGACCTTCGACTTTACCTTTATCGTTCCCCTTTCCGGGGCGACCGTATCGGTCTCGGACCACGTAATGCGACAGCATCGCGCTGAACCGCTGTGTTCTCTGACGTTCGCCATTCGGCATGATCTTTGCAACCAAGCAACGGTCATTGTCGTAGAGCACCGACTGTGGCACCGCTCCAAAGAACGCAAACGCGTGAACATGCCCATCCAACCAAGCCTCGGTGTTCGCGGCAGGATAGGCACGGACATAACAGGCATCACTATGCGGCAGATCCAGCGCGAAGAAATAGGCTTTCTGCTCAATGCCACCAATCACAACCAACGCTTCGCCAAAGTCGGCCTGCGCATGTCCGGGCGGATGGCTCAACGGCACGAACATCTCACGCGAACCGCGCTTCTTGTTGCGCACATAATCTTTGACGATGGTGTACCCGCCGTTGAAGCCGCATTCATCACGGAGCCGTTCAAAAATGCGCTTGGATGTGTGTCGCTGCTTACGAGGGCGCATCTTGTCTTCCGCCAACCACCGATCAATCTGATCGATATATGCATCCAACTTCGGGCGTTTAATCGCCGCCGTCCGCCGGTATCCAGGCGGCTCAGAATGCGCCAACATCTTCGCAACACTGTCCCGGCTGATCCCAAAATCCCGAGCTATCTGCCGCCCGCTCAACCCATCCTGAAAATGGGCGCGACGCACCTTCAAATATAATTCCACAGTGAATATCCCCAAACCCTCCCATCAAATGAAAGGGCCAAAGTGGCCGACTTTTAAGCCGCCCGCGACCGCACTACGCCGCCGCTACCGTGGTCGAGTATTGCTCCGCCGATCACACTCTTTGTAAAAACCTGATGATGCGCGTTGCGCGTTAACGTTCAGGCTGTACGAATTTCAAGCTGTTGCGACAGGTCCATTAAGCACCGCCTGTCCCTGATTATACCGTCAGGCACACACCGACCGGAATGCCCAGGTGCGATGCAATTTCGGATCTTTGGATGATAGATTCATCCAATTATTAAAATAGCAGATTTTGAGATGTCTAGCAACGGTAGCCATGCTATAAGGGGTCTGATACCGGAGAGTGCAGGATAGTACGTTAGAAAAAATAGCGCATTGAAATTGAATGATTTTTCTGACCGCGCCAGCCCCTCAAATCTTATTGTTTTCCGCGCCTTTACAATGCCTTGTTTTTACAGGTTTATCTAATCCTTAGCGTGATTTTCTGCACTGAGCCGTAACAGACCCCTTGTAGGCTTATGGCCTCCCATGCCCAGGATATTGTCTGATGTAGGTGGCGGCGTCCCCCCCCCTACGGTCGTCCCGAGCTTCCAGGCTCGCCGCCTCTGCTTGATCAAGCCTCTACAGTTATTTTGATGCAGGCGGGATCAACACCAAACGTTTCAGCTAGACGGCGTTTCGCTTCTGCAATCGAAAGCGGTGCTTCATCGGATCCTTTAAAAAAAGGACTGGCATTATCGGCACTACTGGAAGCTGTATCGTCGGCTGCGGACCCCGCTTCAGGCAAGAGCGAGACGGTCGCTATTGGTGGAAATTTTAGCCCCGCACCTGCCCCAACAAGAGTTACGGGTTCTCTTGTTTCTTGCTGATAAAGAGAAACCCAAACGCCGCGGCCTGTTGGAATGCTGTAGCCCGCCTCCTTCCGCGCCTCATAAGCCCGGTTGAAACGCGAACGCATCTCGTCACCGTCGATCAGATGAACCTTAGCGAATTTTGGGTCGTCCTTGTGGTCAACTGACACTGGAACGACTGCATCAACGTCATCCAGCGTCCCCCAACTGTCATCACCTTCTGCGCGAGGAAAAGCTATCCATGTGTCTTGAGATGTACGGATTGAAATCACCTTGCTTTCACCACCTTTTGTAATCCGGCGAAGGCTCGATTTTCCGGTCCCTACCATCCGTTCAATCTGCCAACCGTCCTCCTCCAGAACCTTCTCAGCGATCTTGAACAGCCGAGTTTTCATTGGTCCCTTTGTAGGCGTTCCAAAAATGTTAGTCATTTTGTTTTCTCCTAGAATATTATAAATTTGATTTATTCTCTCTTTTTGTCCGAAGAAAAATACAAAATCAAGAAGATTTCTAGTTTTATCTGGTAATACCACAGTTTGTTCCAGAACAAACTGTGGTAGTGGCGCTTCAAGCGCAGAGTTACCCCCAGCCCCGCCGTTGAAAGAATGTGCAGCCTTGCCTCCTTGGAGGCCTAGTGAGTTCACATTATTTTAATGGTGGGGCGTCGATACTGGGTGAGGGCTTTGACTTCTAGGGCACGAACGGGTTTTAAAAACACGCGCGGCCGCCCAGGGGTGCGGAGTTCCGTTAAATAGGCCCAGAGGGTATTGCCAAGTTGTTGACAGGGTTTGGTAGAGGTATGTCTGCCTCATGAACCTTCCAATCGATTTGCCGCCCCTGAAGGGCTTCCGCTACCCACGTGAAATCATCGCGCTCGCTGTCTGGGCGTATCACCGGTTAGCCCTGAGCACGGCTGATGTTGAAGACCTATTGGCTGCTCGGGGTGTGATTGTCAGCCGGGAGGCGATCCGACTGTGGGTTAATCGCTTTGGGTCGCATTTTGCAGATTGCATCCGCCGCGAACGTCCGCGGCCGAACGACAAGTGGCACATGGATGAGGTCGTGATCACGATCCGGGGCAAGAAGCATTGGCTGTGGCGCGCGATCGACGCAGATGGAGACGTTCTCGATATTCTCGTGCAGACACGTCGGAATGCCAAAGCAGCAAAGCGCTTTTTCCAAAGATTGGTTTCACAGTTTGGCGAGCCGAGGGTGGTCATAACCGACAAATTGCGCAGCTATATCAAGCCGGTCAAAACACAGGCTCCGAACGCTGACCACCGGGCCCACAAAGGCCTAAACAACGCGATAGAAGTTTCGCATCGGCCAACCCGCAAACGAGAGAAAATAATGGGACGGTTCAAGTCTCACCGGCAGGCACAGAGGTTTCTATCCGCGCACGACCAGATCAACCTCATTTTCCGTCCCCGGCGCTATCAACTCACAGCAACCTCATACCGCCACGCCCGCAACGATGCGTTCAGCCTCTGGGCCGATTACACCGCTGAGATGACTGCGTGATCCACGCCTTTCACAGGGAAGCACAATCTGCTGTCGACAACTTGGCAATACCGATAACCGAGCTGGGCGGATGATATCGCCACAGCCGTCCCGTCCTGGCTCACAGGCCAGATGAACTTGCCCGCCTCAAGCCGTCTCAGATACAGCGACATGCCAACCCCATCATGCCAGAGCAATTTCACCAAGTCGCCTTTACGCCCACGAAAGCAGAATGTCTCACCGGCATGTGGATCGCGCCCAAGGCCCTGCTGGACCGACAACGCCAAGGTGTTCATCCCGCGCCGCATATCCGTCACCCCACCTGCAATCCACACCTTCGTGCCCGCCGGAAACGCGATCATGACCGCACCATCAGGCCATTAAGCAGACGCACAGCAGCCTCCATGTCAAAGCCGGAGGGGATCGCCACGCGACACCGAGGGCCAAGGTCTATCGTCATACAGGCGCTGGCGGCGCTGGAGCATCATCACGGCCAGAACCGTCTTCGATCTGAAGGACGCGCAAAAATTGCGGGCCAGCCGCAAGCAGCCCATTCTTGTGCCTATATCGCCAATCGTAAAGCTGTGATCGCGAAATATCATGGCGCCGTGCGATCTCAGCCAATGTCACGCCATCGCAATGACTTTCCTCAACGATGCGGGCTTTCTCGTCATCCGTCCAACGGCGACGACGGCCGGTATCAGAGACCGACAAAACTTGAATAAGGCGGGTGTCTTCGTGTGCGTCCATAAGGACACCCCATAAACTTTCAGCCCGCTAAACAGCCAGACGGCCCTCGGCGGATGTTTACTGTCTATCACTCCATGCGCCCCCAGCTGATTCAAGTCGGGGCAAGGTTGCACATGGGTCAATTCTCGATGACAATTTCTGCTGGTGCAGGGTCAGTTCTCAGTGACAATCAACAGCCAAGACCTTCGAATCTTCCAAAATCGGAGATCGAACTGGCCGGAAACAGGAAAACAAGGATGATTGAGGGGATTTTGTATCTGTGTTTATAATCGATTGGGGGTATTTTAATATACTGACTCAAGAAAAATGTGACACTTGTCCACAGTCTCGAAGCCCTTGAAAATAGGCGCTTCGCCGCACAATGACAAAGCCTGCCTGCAAGACCCCCTGCCCCCCACACCAGAAAAAGCTGGATTTATTGTCATTTGTCAGTGTAACTCAAAAAAAACAATTAAAACGAATGAGGGCAGAAATGGGGAACATATCCCAGGAGCAGGTCCACGGGTCGGAAGCTTTGGCAGGCTATTCCGATAAAATTTCCGAGGCTCTGGACACACATTTGTCGTACCTTTTGGCACCTGAAGAGCGAAAGATGCTACGACGTTTCTCGGTACGCGAAGTCGCGCGGTTCCTGAAGTTGAACGAGAACACATTCCGTCATTACATCAAGAACGCCGACGGGCGCATGCCCATCGGCGAGCTGGTTGGCGGCAACCGGCGCATGTTCAAAGCCGAAGATATCGACAATATTCGCCAGTTTCTATTCAATGATGGAAAAATAGCGCCTGAGGCTTACCCCCGCAGACAGGGCGATCAGAAGCTAAACGTGCTGTGCACATTCAACCTCAAGGGGGGTGTCAGCAAGACATCTTCAGCCATCTTGGTTGCACAGCTTCTTGGCCTGCGGGGCCATCGTGTTCTTTGCATAGACTTGGACCCGCAAGCGTCGATGAGCGATATCTTTCAGGTCAGGCCAGATATCGATGGATCTCCGTCTATCTACGAGGCCTTACGTTACAACGACCCCGAGACCGGTTCGGGTCCGAAATCCATGCGCGATGTGATCCAGAAGACATATTTTCACAACGTGGATATCGCGGCATCGGAAATGATGCTGACCGAATTCGAATACGAGACGGCCATCTCCTTCAAGACAGGCATGGGCGGAGAGCCGTTCCACCGCCGTATGTCAGCGGCGATCGCATCGGTTGAGGCCGACTATGACGTCGTGGTCTTTGACACCCCTCCTCAGCTTTCCTTCTCGGTGATCTCTGCGCTTTTTGCGTCAACCGGACTGATCATCCCGCTCAACGCCTCTATGCTCGACAGCATGTCCTTGGGCAAGTTTCTGGGCATGGCAGGAGATCTCATGAAAGCGGTCGAGGGCAGTTCGCGCAAGAAGGATTACGATTTCATCCGGTTCCTGATCACACGGTTCGAACCCACAGATAGCCCACAGGTGCAGATGGCCGGGTTTTTGCGAACGATCTTCTCGGGTGCGGTGCTGAAGCAGGAATTCTTGAAATCCACTGTCATCAGTGACGCGTCAAATTCCAATAACACCGTCATGGAGCTCGAGCCGTCCTCCTTCACCCGCAAATCTTATGACCGGTTGATGGACAGTGTGGAGCTTATCGTAGACGAACTGGAGGAGCTCTGCTTTGCAGCTCGGCACAGGTCAGCGCGCGAGGCCGCTGCGGAAAACTCCCATTCGGATGATAACGCGCGGAGGGCCAGCTGATGCCGCCGCGCAAGAACCTCTTTGGGGGCACCATGGCGAGCATCGCCGCCAAAAGCGCCGATCAGGAAAAGCAAAACGCTGAACCAAAACCTTCCACATCACCCAATGACCAGCTCACATCAAATGACAGTCAAGGGGCAGCCCGCAAAACAGCGCCAACCGTGCGATATTTCCAGATGGGCATGCAGGAGGAGCTAAGCCGGACTGCGCAGGACATCGACACGGCCCTCATCGACGAGAGTCGTTTTGCAGACCGCCTCAATATCGAGGACGGCATCCATGATCTTGCCAACAGCATCCAGACCCGTGGACAGCAGGTTCCAGTTTTGGTTCGTCCCAAAGAAGACGAAGGTCGCTACGAAGTCGTTTA
The DNA here is from genome assembly GCF_000156335.1 of Roseobacter sp. GAI101. Classification (GTDB taxonomy): domain Bacteria; phylum Pseudomonadota; class Alphaproteobacteria; order Rhodobacterales; family Rhodobacteraceae; genus Sulfitobacter. The sequence continues at coordinate 93,512 of NZ_DS999216.1, read as the reverse complement.
CGGCCGCCGCCGGATTGCCGCATGCCGCAGCCTAGGTAAACCTGTCAGGGCTTTTGTCGTTCAGATGAGCGACGAAGAGGCTCTTGTCACGCAGGGAATCGAGAATAACTCGCGCCTCGAGACAAGCTTTATTGAACGGGCCCATTTTATTCATCAGATGGTTGAATCCAAAGTCTCCTACAGCGTCATAATGGAAGCCTTGGGGATCGAAAAATCACTGGTAGGACGCATGGCCCGGATCTATCAGGCGATCCCCTACGAGGTCATCAAAGCGATCGGACCTGCCCACGGGATCGGTCGGCGCATCTGGGAAAGCCTGCGTGTTGCGATTGATGCGAAGTCAGACAAGAATCCAGCCGCGATCTCGGCGATGGTCGATACATCGCTGCCCAGCGAAGACCGGGTAAAGGATCTGATCGAAAGATTGAGAGACAAGCCGTCCCAACCGACTAAGCCACGTCCGACAGAGATCGGATCAGGCCAAGTAACTTTCCTGAGGCGCGGCTCAAAACTTGAGATCAAGGCACAGTCGAAGGACAGCGAAGCATTTCTGGGATTTCTTGAGGAACGTATGTGCGTTATCTACGCAGAGTTCGCCGAAATTGAAAAAGTTAATAAAGAATAAAAACAATGACTTAAGCAGCGGTCCGCGGTCCGTGAAGCTGAGCTCAACCCAAGGCCCAATATAGGGTCCAACAACAACGAGCAAAAAAGGAGCAGACAGGAGCGCAAAAGAAAACCCCCCAAAGCCGGAGCTCTGAAGGGTTCTCAAGTATCGTTGCATTTACTTGATACTCGCCTTCCGAATCATTTTCAACATCGTTTTCGGTGAACGGGGAAGTTTTGCCGTCTGAAATTTAGTATGACATATATCAACCCCTCGGTTATGCTGGCGGGGCACAAGGATCCTTTGTGTCAACGCCCTGCAAAAGGCCAATTCCACATCGACCGCTGGGAGGTGCTCCAGCTGGTGAAAGATACCGCTGCCGTGCTTGGCCTATCCGATCGCGACATCGCTGTACTGGGGGCCCACCTTAGCGTGCTCCCCAAAGGGCCAATAAAGTCAGGCCAGCTGCTGATGTCTTTCATGCAAGTATCGGCCATCCTCCCGCGTGCCAACTGCATGGAGGAGCGCGGGTTTCGTCGATCAGAAACCCGTCTGGACGAGACTGGTCTTGTGGCCCGTAAACTATCTGCTAACGGCCGCCGCTTTGCCGTGCGAGACGCGTCTGGCCGGATCGTTGATGCTTATGGCATCGATCTTGAACCCCTCTTTCTGCGCATCGACGAACTCAGAGAGATCAGGGCAAGGCTTGAAGAAGACAGGCAGCGCAAGCGTGCGCTGATCTCACGGGTCACCGCACGTTTGTCGGAACTAAAGCGATGGTCCACGGACCATATAGGATATGTGCCTGACGTCCTAAGCGATCTCGCTTTGCTCCTGCGCAATCTGTTCCGGCGCAAGACAATCAGTGTTTCGGATATCTGTGAAGCCGAAAAACGGGTCGACGCTATTGAAGTACAGATCATCCCCAAGCCAAAACAAGAAGCTCTATCCGCAACAGCGGAGCAACCTACCCTCCCCTGCCCTGCCCCATCCCAGAATTCAGACCGCTTGCATATTCCATCGGAGCCCGTCGATGGATGCATCGGGAAAGTACCCTGCCCTGTGGCGGACAAATCTGCCGCCGATGCCGGACATATTGACCGGCACATAGAGTCTAAACGAAAAGAATATATAAAAAGACCGGCAATTGGCAGCAGAACTGCAGACCTCAAACTTTCGGATCTACGGGGAGCTTGGTCAATGTGTATCCAGATCAGCAGCTTTTACCCAGACGGTCCTCGGACTGCGCAGGACCTATGGGACAAGCTGGTTGAATTTTCTTCTTTTTTGGGACTTGGACAAAAATCCGTCTTGAATGCTGTGACAGAAATTGGATGGCGAAATGCGTTGCTCGTACTGGATTATATTGCTCAGAAGATCGCTACAATCAAAGCTCCTCAAGCCTATCTGGCTAAGATGCTCGAAAGTTATCACCAAGGTGATGCCATTGCAGCGGGACGCGTATGCCGAACAGGACAGTATGCTAGGCACGTCGCCTAATGTGTCTCGAACCATTTCAAAAGGGGTTCGGAAGAAACAATATTTTGAAATCTAAGATGAACTTCGGAAAACAGTGGGAGTTATGAACGGCGTCAAGAACGATTAGCCATAAGCAATTTTCTGTCCACGCCAAGCCTCACGCATTTCGAGCGGCAGCTATTGTGCCATTTGTTGTGCTAAGGCATGGGCTGACATCTACTTAGATGCCCTGCGTTTAGGTTCAGCATATCGGGCGACATATCAAAGCCGGACTGATGGCAGCCCCCTAGCCTACCGTTTCTCCATTACTGCCCTTCACGCTCAGCGGTCTTTTTCTCTTTGGTCATGGTGAGCGTAACTACACTGTAACGTACAGGATGCCCGATATGATCCACGGACCCATAAGCGCCCCAGCCTAGTCACTCCCCGCACTGTCCAACAGTTATGGCCGCATCAAAACCGCTAGTACCGAAGTCTGCATCAAGATCTTAGGCCCCGGATCTGATGAGTATTAGTTCTTGCTTGCTCTAGCTGACGCGGTCCGCGGACCGCGCTGTGAAAAGTGAAAACCCAGCGAGGGTCAGCCGTGAAAGGTTTATAGACACCAGGATACGACCTTATGATCGTTAGGCTAGAAAACCCGGCCCTCGCCTTTCTGACGGAATGAACTTGATAACCTCAGGGATTTCAGATTAACGACATGCAGTCGTGGCTTGTGACTTCAACGGTCCGCGGACCGTCTAGTCAACACACAGTACTCATTGGTGCGCATTCACGATAACTCGCCGGGTTTGCAAGTCGGGATGCCGTTTCTAAACCAAACATTATTTGCCGCAGATTCCACGTCTCGAATGCTTCGAACCAATGTGAGTGGATGTTGAGAATGGAATGACGGCGGGTTGCTGACTGTATCCATACCACGCGTTGTAGACCATCCTGTGATCTCAAGCCTTGCATCATTCAAGCTCGTATTCGGAATGGAGGTGGGGGTGGCTGCAGAGGCGTTGGCCCTTGGGCATTTAGGAGGCCAAACTTGACCGTCCGACGCTAGATAATCTCGCTCGCAACGTCATCACCGCGTTCTAGCGTTAATTCTCCAAACTCACGCAAACTGAAGTTGAATCGGAAGTCGAGCCATACATCAAGAGCAATGATCTGACGGGGAAATTCGGGATGTATTGTCCATATGTTCTGGCGATGAGTGTTGCACGGTTCGACACCTCTTCTGCCTCTCCAATACACCCACGTGGCCCCCTCAAATGGAACTACAGCCAAAATGGTTCGTGCTGAAAAGAGTTCCCACCGTTCACTAAAAAGTTTGCTTTCCTTGCGGATTTCCGCCTAAGGTCAAAACGTATTATCTTAATTTTGCTATTTTTTGCGTTTTTACCTGTGCCGACCCACCATTTTTGGGGTGCCTGAAATATGTAGTTTATCCCCATCAGGGTACATTAAATGTCCGTAAGGTCACTGCTTTCAAGATTGTTTCGAAAGGACGGCGCGCGCGCCGAGCCTTCTCGATTCGGTGCTGAAGGTGTCTTGCGCGACCCGACACATGACAGCCTGAACCGCGAAGAATCATTCCGGGTCGAAGCGCTGGAACCTCGAATTCTTTTGTCTGCGGACCCCGTTCTGGGCGAAATGGCACGCATCGCGGATAAGGCGGGCTGGGACGATCCGATGTCGAACCTGGCCGCGATTGTAGAGGTCATTGATGCGACCGAAAATCAGGATGCTAAGGCAGCCGAGATCGCGGTAGCTGAGCCCCTCGAGGCCGAGATGGAATGGCCCGAAGATTGGACCGAAAACGCCGCGCGTGAGGTCGTACAGCACGAACCGTTGGATGCCAGCGCGGATGAAGATCCTGACTATGCGTTCGGATCGACGTTGGTCGGAACGTCGGTTGATCTGGACAGCATCTCGCCGACAGGGCCACCTGCGCAACAGGATGCTACGGTAGAAGTTCAGTCAGCAGATGATGCCCATGCGCCATCTGCTTTTAGCGTTTCCGAAATCCATGACCTGACGCTTGAGGGCACGAATAGCGGTGCCTTAAACGCCATCAGCCTGAAGACAGAGGCGCAGGCGACGTTCGACGCTGCGGTTGCGTTGTGGGCCGGAGCAAACGGCCCGGTGCCAGCGGACCTTGATTTCGTCATTGGCGATTTGGCTGCGGGAACTTTGGCCAGTTATGATGCAACGGCAAACCTTATCACTATTGATGGCGATGCGGCCGGGGCAGGGTGGTTCGTTGATGCGTCGCCCCTGACAAACACAGAATACGCAACGCTGAATGGATACGCGCTGGAAGCGGATGGAAACGGTGCCGCTGAAGGTGTCGATCTGCTGACGGTGATGCTGCACGAGATTGGCCATGCTGCCGGTCTGGACCACACTAGCGGGTTGGCTCTGATGGGCGAGGCACTGGCCGAGGGCGAGCGTTTGCTTTTGCCAGATGACATCTCGGTCATTCCAGCGTCGCTGAGCGGGCAGTTGTTCTATCAGGTTTCGGCCAGCGGCGGGATCACGGCATTCAGCGACGCGTCCCTGACCGAACAGGTTTTCACAACGGGCAGCGAAGTCACCACGCTGATTGGTCTGGCTGGGAATACGGATGCGCTGGTCGGGGCGGATGATTTGTTTGGCGGTCTGTCGCAAGAGGGCACGTTCAAGATTACCGGCCTGAACCGCGGGACACTAAGCTTTGCGACGGGTGCCACCACCGACTACGCCCTGACCTATTCCAACATCGGATTGCTGCGCGGTGGGAATGATACAGACACCGGGCTGTATGTTGTCGAAGGTGAAAACTTTGACAGCGTCTGGGACATTGCTTCCGTCAATGCCGGGACGGTGACGTCCGAGACTGGCGTGACCCGGTTCGAGAATATCGGCAAGCTGGTGGGCGGGACCGAGGGCGATGCGATCATCTATGCGACGGGTGGTCTGCTGACCCACGGGTTTGACGATAGCAACCAGAGCACGGCTGCCGACGCGACCAACGTCTATGAGATTACAGTCGGCGATTTTGTCACCCTGTCCCTTGGGGATGGCGCGAGTGTTTCGTCGAGTTTTGTCCAGAACCAGACTGTCACCGGATTTGTGATCGGTGGGGCCGAGGTCACGTTGAACAATGTTGATGTGGTGACGATGACCGTCGCCGCCGCAACCCTGTTTGCTGGTTCAGATGGCGAGACTTATTTCACGCGCAAGGCAAATGGCGAAGAAAATGCTGCAACCGGGGTTGAGGGTCTGAACTTTGACTTCGATCTGCGCTTTTACCGTCAGGCCTATACTGACGGTCCATTGTCTGGCTATCACGTCTGGGCATCGCTGGATGCGTCCATCGACCAGCTGACGCTGATCAATGCGGATGCGATCAAAGGGTCGGTCGGTCAGGCGGCTGTGTTGTTGAACGTCGCCTCTCAGGGGGCAATGACCGGTGCCGGCAATATCACGGATGCCGTTGTTCTGCGCGAAGCACCTGCCTTTGCCAGCGCCACTGCCGAATTTTCGTCCGTCACCGGTACCGCCGCGCTGGTCTTCCAAGAGAAGTCTGAGCGGGCACCGGGCGTCTTTGCCTATACTGACATTGCCTATTTCGCAGGCGGCCTGACGCTGACCAAGACAACTGCCGATGTGGAGCTGCCGTCGGGCGATACTGTCTTTGGCGATCTGTTGGTGTTCCAGCTTGCGGATGCTTCGGCCTTTATCGGAACGGGCATGGAGCTGCCGAGCGTTCTGATAGCGCCGGCTGATCTTGAATTTGAAACGGCCAATGCCAAAGGTGTGTTGGCGACTGACCTGAACTTCTCGCTGGGTCTGTTCAAGACGCAAGCGACCGACACGGTGGTGTCCGTGATCTACGGTGGTGTGAACTTTACCACGGCTGCGGAATCCTTTGGTCTGGCAGAGACAAAGCTGATCGCGCGGGAGTTGTCGATCAAGCTGAACGTTGCTTCGGATTTCAGCACGGCGCTGGACTGGACGCAGGACGCGCTGAAGGATCCTTCGGGCGTGTCCTATCTGGATCTAAACTTTGATGGCATCGAATTGCTGGCGAATGTCGAGATCGAGATTGCCGAAACCGTTCTGATCGCGGGGCAGGTTGAACTGTCGGTCAAGACGCAGACGATTGATGACGGTGCAATCGCGGCGACGGATGCGACGGTCGTGACCTTCAAGCTCAGCGACGGTTTCTTTGCCGCCGGTCTCATCGACTTTACCCGCGACGCGAATAACGAGCTTGTGAAGGCACCGATCACGCGGTCGCTGATTGATGGTGGGCCGACCGGCGTGTCGGATACGTTCCAAGGGTTTTATGCTGCCGGTGTCGGTTTCGAACTGGCGCTGATTGCGCGGAATGCGGGCAGCGCCACGATTGATGGTGCGCTGGCGTTCGAAACATGGCTGGCCTTCCGCGCAACAGTTGAGAATATCGACGTGCGGGGGCTTGGTGGTCCGGATGATTTTGCCATCGACGGTCGCGATTTCTTGGTGACGGGCAACTTTGCCTCGGTGGTTGATGTGGTGGCTGACCCCGGTGCGGTGCCCACGGTGATGAACTGGAAGAACCTTGCCGCCGATCTGACCGGCCCGCAGCTTGATCTGACGGATGCTGTCCTTGGGTTGAACGGGCTTGAGCAGTTCAAGATCGGCGGGACGCTGACGCTTGAAGTTACAAATGCGGTTTATCTGACCTCGGTCTTCTCGATGGCGGTGGCGCTGGATGTGCCGACCGATCCGGTGTCAGGCATCGACGGTGATCTGATTTTGCTAACCCTGTCCGAGACGACGTTCTTTGCCGGTGGTCGCGCGGTGTTTGGCGAGGACGCCGAGGGCAACCTTGTGGTCAATCGGGGCAATGCCAGCGGTGTCTATGTCGAGAATGCGAACCTTTCTTTGGGCGTGTTGATCGACGCCGGTGCCGATGTGATCGATACGACGGACGACGTTACCTATATCGGGCTGACCGGCGGGTTCGGTCTGGCGCAGGTGCTGGGTCTGGGCAATGTCGAGGCACAGGCCAATGATGTGACTGTCCGCTACAACACTGCGATTGATGACGCGGGCCTGCCGGTGACCAAGCTGGATTGGTCGACGATTGATTACACCGACGCCGCGACTGCGCTTGGTGATCTTAGCACAGGCACGGATTTCGCGGTCGAAGGCCGGATCTATTTCGGTCACGGTTTGGTCTATCTAGGCGGGGGCTTCTCGCTTGCCACGGGCAGCTATACCGTTTCTGGCAGCGGGCTTGGCGCGGACTTTGTTGCGAATGTAACTACTTTCTTGATCGATGACGCGGCGTTCTTTGCGGGTGTCGGCGGTGGCTTTACCTATGGTGTAGCTGACCCGTCGCTGATCACGGGTCTGATCGCACTGGAAGACCTTGACGGGGCCACCGGCTTTGATGCGACCGGTGTCTCGGTCGAGCTTGGCTTTATCACCGAAGACGCCGTTGCCGCGCGCAGTTGGACCGCGATTGATGCCCGTGTGGGCACGGCCGATCTGGTCGGTCTGCCGGACGGTTTTGTGGCCAGCGTCAAAGACGTATATTTCAGCACAAACGTTGCGGATGAGATTTCGGCGACCAAGCTGAACTGGAATGACCTGACGCTGGACGGGACCGCGTTTCCGACGGTCACTGGTCTGGCGGCAATCGGTGCGACCGATGACAGCCTTGGTGCTGTCTTTGACAACACGCTTGGTTTTTCGTTCGGCGGTTCCTTCCGGGGCGAGATTGACGGCACCGTTTTGCTGGCAGGGTCGTTGACCGGTGATATCGTGGCGCTTGAAACACTTGATGCATTGCCCGGCGAGGTTGCCGCCACCGAGAACGTCAATGTGATCAGCTTTACCGTCTCGAACGGGTATCTGTTCGCCGGTGTTGGCGGCAGCTTTACCACCGTTGATGGCGTCGTGGCGGGCATTGGTGCAGGCGGCACAGGGTTTACCGCTGCCGATCTGTCGCTTGATTTCCTGTCTGTCAGTCAGGGTCAGACCGACCCAACGATTGCGGGCACGACACAGACCTGGACCGCGCTGAAAGCCGGGGCAGGGCAGCTGGATGTGCGCGGGATCAACGGTATTGACCTCAAGGCTTATGACCTCGAAGTCCGCCTGAACTCTGCCTCGACAACAGATCCTGCGGCGATGGCGACCAAGCTGGACTGGACCACGCTGAACGCGGCTGACGCGCCGATCTTTGGCACCACGTCGATCACGGATGCGGTTGACGGAATCAACGCCGATCTTGATTTCAGCGTTATGGGTGCCATCGAAGTTGCAATTGAAGATAACGTGCTTCTGTTCGGTGCCTTCGGCATCAACGCGCAGACCAAAACGATTGATGATAACAACGGTATCGTTGTTGCCGATGCGTCGGTTCTATCATTCTCAATCAGCGGCGCGACGCTGTTTGCAGGGGCAGGGGGCGCGTTGATCTATGATGATTTGACCCTGCGCGCGACCGGTCTGGAAGAGGGCGGCACAGGGATCGCCGTTCAGGATGCCAACCTTGAGCTTGCGATTATCAGCGAAGCTGCCACGGCTGCCGCGCCTCTAAGCTGGCTCGCGGTAGCGGGCGAGATTGGTCAGGCTGACCTGCGCGGCATCGATGGGGCCATCGCGATTGCGCGTAATATCACCTTCCGCTTCAACGGCGCTGCGACGGATGCCGCGATGGTGTCGACCAAACTTGACTGGACGGGCATCGACGATTTCAACGGCACGCGCATTGGCACGATTGAAGAGACGCTTGACCTGTCCTTTGGCGGTCAGATCGAGCTGAACATTCAGAACAACGTGATTGTCGCAGCGGGCTTTGCGGGCACGATCCAGACGGTTTCAAATGTGACCGACGGTGCTGGCATTACAGTCGCCGAGGCGCAACTGGTTAAGTTCAACCTGTCGAGCGCTTATCTATTCATCGGTGACGGTGGGGCATTCACGCTGGCCGGTGATCTGCCGAGTGGTGTTGTGAATGGCGTGGCCGATCAGGGCACGGGCTTTGCCGTCACGAATGCCGCGCTGAACCTTTATGTGGTGAACGAGACGGCTGGCATTGGCGCGACATCGGTGCGCAGCTGGACCGGACTTTATGCGACGGCAAGCCAAGTCGCACCGCGCGGGCTGCCCGAGGGTCTTGAGATCGCGGTGACGGATATCGAAGTTGTCTTTAACAAAGCGACTGTTACGGCGCTGCCCGGTGGTGTTGCGACCGAAGGTACCAAGCTTGATTGGGTCAATGTATCGCAGTTTAGCGCCGTGCCGGATGTTTTTGACGCGGGCACTGATCTGAAAGTGGCGGGCACGCTGACCCTGGATGCGTTCGGCTTTGTCGATCTGGGTGCGCGGTTTGATCTGCAAGTAGTCTCGGGCGTGCAGGCCCAGCTGGATACAGATGCCGCGCTTGAAGATGCGAATCTGCTGCTGCTTGGACTGACCTTGACGGATCCGTTGTTTATCGGTCAGCCAGGTGGTGTGGGTATCTCGGTCGGGAGTGGTAATGTTGCGGTTGCGCTGCTGTCTGCGGTGCCTGACGCTGTCCTAACGGCGACAGTCACCACGATCCCGAGTGCGACGGCTATCACCGGCAGCCTTGGCAATGCGACGATCACGAACCTGCCGGATGGGATTGTTTTCAACATCAACAGTCTGACGCTGGATTACTACACTCACGTGCCGCTGGACGTGGCCGATCCGGGCTTTGACTGGACGACAGTTGTGGTGCCTGATCAGGTGTCGGGCGATGGGGTGCTGTTCAATTACGGCCCTAGGGGTGCACCGCTGGACGCGCGGTTCAATGAGACCGCCGACACGACGCAGGTCACGGGGGCTGTGTCGTTCAGCGCGTTCGATTTTATCGCGGCTGAGGCAACGTTCAGCTTTGCGCAGGATATCGTAGATGTTGACGTGAACAGCGACCAGAGCTTTGATCTGGCGACAGACATGGATAATGCGTCGCTAACCCGCATCAGCCTTGGCGTAGTAGGGACCGAAGCGGATCCGGGTCTGACCATCGGTATCCGCGACGGGCCGGGTATGTCGGTGGTAAGCGCGGGGCTGGTGTTTGCAAGCATCACGTCGTCCGACCCTGTTCTGGATGCGCGCGGCTATTTCGGTCTGAAGGCGAATATTGACACGGCGACCCTTGAAGGGGTCGATGTGATCGACGCTACGCTGAACAATGGCGCGATTGAAGTGAACTCTGCCGCGATCATAGGCAGCCTGACCCCCTTAACGGTCCTTGACTGGAACCGGGCGGTGAACCTCGGCTCGACCGAGTGGAATACCACCACTGCCATCGACCCGGGCACCTACGATATTCTGTCGGCCACCAATCGCAACGGAATTGTTGCACCCCAGACTGATACTGTTCTCGACGTGACACGCGACGGTATTGCGCTTTACGCCGACGCCACGATCATCATCGACGATTTCATTCACGCCCGCGGTGAGGCATCGCTTGTTTCCGAGCAGAACGTCGCCGCTCGGACGCTCGATGATGCAACATCCTTCAACACATCTGTCCTGCGCCTTGGCCTTGCCAACGTCGCGGTTTTTGCAGGTACGGGTGTGCCTAACTATGTGACGGACCCTGTTTCGGGTCGCGTGACCGGCGTGGACCCAGCCAGCAATATCACCGGCGTGACGCTGAATGTGAACAGCCTTGGTATTTTGCTGGTTAAGGAAAGCCCGACTGTTCCGGCCGCGACCACGCCGCTGCGGTCTTGGTATGCGGTCAAGGCGAGCGGTGATGCAGCGCTGCTGGGTGTAGACGGTCTTGTGCTGAGCGGGACGCTGAATGTCGCAGTGAATGGCATCGACAAGACGCTACCGACCTACAGCACGCTTGATTTCAGCGATGCAGATGTCTGGAACGTCACCGTCGGCGAAAACCCACGGATCACCTTTGACGACCTGATCGAGACGGTCGTCGAAGTGCGCGGTTCGCTGGTGCTGGGTGTGGAACAATACGTCTTCATCTCGGGCGAGTTCGCCTTCCGCAAGGGTGATGCGCTGCTGGATGTGGTGCTGTCGGATGGCGCGGCGCGGACGGTATCGCTGCTGACGGTCGGTGCGCGGGATGTGAACATCTTTGTCGGAACGGGCTATGACCTTGAACAGGCGTTTGACGCGCAGACCGATCTGGTTGGCCTGAAGATTTCCAATGGGTTCGTCGCACTGGCGTTGCTGCAATCCGTTGACGCGACGACGGGTCTGCCGATTGCGGCGGGTCTGCCTACGGCAGGGGCCTATACCGCGCTGAACGCTGGCGGTGATGTGGAACTGGTCGGCATCGATGGTCTGACCTTGTCGGCCTATGATTTCGAAGTGAAATACAACGCGGCATCCGTCGGACGGACAATCAATTTTGATACGAACAACCTGATCGTGCCGACCGGCCTTGATGCAGCTGATGACGTGACGCTGTCGATGGCTGCGGAAATTCTTGAGGTGACGGGCTTTGCGGTGATCACCATTGACCAATATGTGTTCCTGTCCGGAAACGTGACCTTCTATAAAGGTTTGGTCATTCCGGCGACGGCAAACCCGACCAACAAGACCTTTGGGGTGATGCAGATCAGCGGTAGCAACATCAACGCCTTTGTCGGTGTCGGCGGCCCGTATTTCGAGCTTGATGTCCCGAACCGCACGTCTTCGGTTCCAGCGGCTGCTGGCAGTGCTGTTGGTGTTGCGGTTCAGGGGATTTCATTCGATCTGGCCCTGCTGTCACAGGTCGAGATCAGCGCCGTCACCGGCCAGTATATCGCAAGCCTGAATGGCGACCGCTATACCGCGCTGTATGCGGAAGTAGCTGGTGTCAATCTGGTTGGCGTCGGTGGCGTCGCGCTGTCGTCCAACAATGTCAAGATCAAGGTCAACCAAGGCCGTACCGGTGCGCCGGCTGGAACGCCACAGACAGCGCTGCCCGCTGCATTTGACTTTACCGAGGTTACCGGCCTGTCACCGGGGGCCACGACCCCTGAGACAGTTGAACCAGATTTCCTTTATGTCTTCAAAGAACAGGGCTTCAGAGAAACCATTATCGGTTTTGAGGCCATCGGCACCAACGCCGGGACGGGGCTTTCGCTGCTGATCAATACAAGCGGTGTCACACCGACCAGCGTTGCCAGCGCAGATTTCGCCCTTCAGGCTGATGTCACGTTCGAGCGGACCACGCTGCGCAACGGGTCCATCGTCACAAAAATCTCTGCGACAGACGTCACTGCCAGCCTTGGCACCATCGACGTTGACGTGACTGGTAATGCGCTGATCCTGATCACGCCTGCGGGTCTGTCGGCCAATATCGATGTGACGCTGCCCGCCAAATCGTTCACCGACGGCCGCAACACATTCGCATTTGATTCACCCAATTTCCGGCTTGAGCTGAATACCGCAACGGTTCCGGTGAACGAAGAGTTTAAGGTCGCCGCCTATCTTGATGGGAATGGGGTCGAGCAAACGACACGCAGTCTTGATCTGCCTGGCGGCAAGTTCATCCGCATTACCGGCGAAAATCTGCGCCTGAGGGTTGATCTGGGGAACGCAACCGGGACGATCACAGCGGATGACCGACCCGAGCTTGCGTTCGGCGGTACGATCTCGCTTTCGACCTTCTCTGACGTGACGGACCCAGCGAACGTCAAAAAGCGCACGATCTTTGTCTTCAGCGAAGTGACCGGCACCTATACCGATCCGGATTCTGATCCCGACGACCCTGACGTTTACGGCCTGACCGACGCCAAGGGTGTGATTATCTATTACGCCGGTGAAACCGATCCTACGCAAAACGGCCTTGCCGGCCAGATCGAACTGACGGCGCAAGGTGGTGGGGGTGATTTCGCAGCCGAGGGCACTGGCATCCTGCGCTTCAACACAACGGGGCGCATCATTGATCAGACCGTTGATATCGGTGACGCCGTTTATCGTTTGACCTTTAGTGCGGCCCAGACCGCGACGCCTGCCAAGTCGTTCTTTATCCAGCTTGGCGTTGCCGATGTGACGCTGAGCTATGACCCTTACCTGACCATCACCGGATCGGTGACCACGCTGAACATCGCAGATTATGCGAATTTCGTTGCGGCGGGTGTTTCAAGCGGTATTTCGGGGCGCAACATCAGCATCTTCCTCGGCGACAAGGGTCCCGATCTGGAAAGCACCGATGACGATGTCGGCCTGCTGATCACCAACACCCAGCTTGTCGTGTTGGAATTTGTGACCAGCGGCCTGCGCACCTTTGCGATCTATGCCAAAGGGGACGCGTCGGTCGTGGGCATTGACGGTCTACGCATTCAGGGTTCGGTCGAGGTGTGGATCAACAACTCGGGCCAGATGATCGAGACGACGCAGGTTCTGGATATTCCGCGTCTTGACGCCGACGATATGCTGCCAAGCCTTGCGGTCAAGTTCGTTTCCGGCACGATGGAAATGGTGATGGGCGGCACGGGCGACCAAAAGCTGACCATTGGGATCGGTGCCACGGCTGCCGAAGATGTTGTGGTAATCACGTCGGATGCCGTTCAGTTCACGCGCACACCGCTTGGCGTGATCGAGGTGTTTGCCCCCGATACGCGGATCACCGTCAACCCGGAGGGTGATGCCGACCGCGCCATCGGTCTGGGCGGTGCTGCGCGGTTCAACTTTGGTGGCGGCAACGGCTTCCAGCTGTCCGATATTCGCTTGACCAGCTATACGATCAACGGTCAGACCGGCGTCGTCAATTCGCGGCCACGGGATCTGGTGCAGCTAAGCGCCGATCTTGCTGCGCCATTGCAGAACCAGATCGTGCGTTTGGACCAGCTGAACTACATCGACGTGATCTTTAACAACAACAACTACCTTAGCACGCCTAGCAACCCCGACGGCATCGTCGACAGTTCCATCACGGATGATGAACAGGAATTCATCATCCGTGCGGTGAACCAGTCTGGCACGACCTTCAATATCGAAGTCTCCGGTGCGGCCACGCGGGTCGAGGGAACAGCCAAGCCGACCTTCCGTTACGAGATTTTGAACAAGCCGGACAGCATTCCAACGAACAGCCCGATCACCTATGAGGTCGAGTTCCTGGCGAATTCCTGGAAAGACAGCGCCAATTCGCTGGGAGCCCGTGAAATCGAACGCTTTAGCGTGCTGCGCGCCCTTGGCAACGGCTTTGGCGCGGCAGAGTTTGAATTGGCCCGTCTTGCGGCTGCGCAGGCGGCGTCAATCGCGCTGGCCAAGCCGTTTTCGGGTGCCACGGTGGATGCGACGCAGTTAAACGCTGCAGGGTTTATCGACGTGACCTTCCGTACGACTGTCGGGCAGCGCCTGAATATTGCGACCATCGACGGCAACGAAATCCGGATCTCGGCCGTGGGCGGTGCTGCGAATGTCGGCGGTGTCATTGGGGTCGCGCAGGTTTCGGCGACGACATGGCGCTACTTCATTGCGGCCAAGCCGCCTGCGCCCGTCGTGGGTGTGCCGGCCAGCCCGGTTGGCGCTGCTGCGAATACACTGTCGAACGCGGCGTTCAGTGTCGGTGATGTACAGGTCGACTTTATCGCGGGCACTTGGTCTTACGATCAGGACCGTACCGGTCTGCCGACGACAACCGTTCTGTTCGGTGCCGTGGATGGGGTGACACTGACGGACCGCACCACCAACAACGCCGCAAGCGTGGGCACTGCCGCCGATCCGCTGCGGGTGCAATATGCGTCGGTCTTTACGGTTGCCAACATTCCTGAAGTGCAGACCAGTGGCCTGTCGTTCAACATTGGTCCGGTCACGATTGAATCTCCTTCGGTCGGCCTTGATAAGCTGGCGTTCAAGGATGGCCGTCTAATCCTGACGATTGCGATTGGTGCCGATCGCGCGGCCCTTGCTTTTGGCAGCACTCCACCCCAAGGCGGCACCCCGTCTAACACCGGTGGCACAAGCGTCGTGATCAACGGTCTGCTGGTCAAGTTCGACGTTGGAATTGATGTGCTGGCGGCGGTCACGGGTGGCGAGCCTGACATCGGCTTTACCGGCAAGTGGGAAGTGACGGCGGATAGCTTGATCGGCACCGTGCCAGAGGTTCTGACCTTTGAAGCGGTCAACATCAAGATCGGCTATGATCCCGATTATGACGCGTCAAAGGATCTGCTGAACACGCTGGAGGGTGCGGGCCAGAAGCTGGTCGAGATCGGCACCGTGCGCGTCACCTTCCCAAGCTTTGGGCTGACGGGGCTGATTACGGGGACAGCACTTACACCGGGTTTGATTGTCTATGAAAACGGGTTCAGCCTGAAGACGGCGCAGCTGATCTATGGCGGGTTGAACAGCAACCCGACGGCGGCCTCGGCCACACGCACCGACAGCCAGACTGGCCCGATCCGGTTTGGCAGCCTGCTTGAGTTTGATGATCTGCGCATCGGTGTCACAGACTTTAGCGTCGTGTTCGGTCAGGCCGTAAACTTCAACGGGTCGATCTTCTTTGCCTCTGGCGGGGCAAAGTTCGCGCCCGGTAAGCCGATTTCCGCAGATATCCGCGACCGCACCGGCCCAGAACTGACCGATACGGTCGGTGCCCCCGATACAGAGGCGATCCGCCTTGGTCTGACCTTCACCAATGGTGTGGTCGACGGCTTTATCTGGCGGATGGACACATTCCGCATCACGCTGGGGCCGAACCTTGTTCTGACGGGGCAGGACCTGAACCTTGATACCGGTGCCGCCGCTGACGAAGAGCTGATCAGCTTTGCCGCGATCGGTGCCGAACTGACTGTTGGGTCTGTGACGCTGGTCGGCGAGGCGCGCCAGTTTGCGTTCCTAGGTGATGGGACGTTCGTTACCAAGCGTGGATTTGGCGTGTTTATCGGCGTCGGGTCGGCCACGGGTGCCACGTTCAAGTGGCCAGCATGGCTGCCGATCCGGATCACCGAGATTGGCGTGCAGTGGGCTGACATTCAGGCTGCCCCTGAGAAGTTCGTTCTGACCCTGTCGGCGACGATCACAGGGCTGCAAGGCAATGCCGGCCTGAAGTTCGAAGGCACCGTCAGAGGTATCCAGATCGACGTGGGCGCGCTGATCGGGGGGGATAACCCGATCATTGGAATTGAATCCCTTGGTGTGTCCATCTCGGGCAATGTCTTTGGCGGCGAGATCGAAGGCACGTTGATCGGCGGGATCATCAAGGTTGATGCAAACGGCAACGAGATCGGGGTGCTTGATACGGATACCGTTGTTGCCGACCGCGTGTTCTTTATCGGGGTCGAGGCAGGGTATTCCGTTGCGGGCCTGTCGGGCTTTACCATCCGCTTTGCGCTCAGCGAACTTGGCCCGCTTGGCGTACTGGTGACGGCACAAATTCCGGGCGGTATCCTGCTTGAGCCGATCTCGGGTCTGACCATCAACAACTTCACCGGCGGCGTTGATTTCTTCACCAGCCTGCCGGACATCACCACACCTAGCGAATTGACGGGCCCGGCGTTCCAGTTGCCAGCGAACGTAAGTGTTGATGGATGGCTGGACATGGTGCGCGGTCAGGTGCTGACGCAATACCGTCTGGTGCAGGCGAACCCGTCGCAAAGCGGTTTTGCCGCGGCCTTCCAAGCCCCGATGGTGATTACAGGCAGTGCAAAGCTCTATTCGATCTACACATCCCAATTGACCTTCAACGGGCAGGTCACGATCAAGATCTCGACCGATGGCAAGATTCTTGTGATCGGGCAGTTGAACTTTGCGGCTGACAACCTGTCGCTGTCCGCGCGGCTTTATGCAAACCTAAGCAAGATCGCGTCGGGCGAGGCGACGATCCTGTTCCTTGCCAAGATCCCTGACCAGATTGATCTCATCACCATCGAGGGCAGTTTGCGCTTCGGCTTCCAGACCCTGCTTGGCGATGATGTTGCGATTGCGATCGTTCAGGACCGCGCCGCCAGCCCGACACAGGAACTGGCAGGGCCGGGTACGGGCACTGAATTGGGTCAGTCGGCAATTAACAATGCCGGATATATCGACGTCACGCTGGATGCTGCTCCGACCACTGCAAGTGGTGTTATTCTTGATCCGGGCAGTGTTCTTGATCTGGCACCGGAGTTGATCCTTGCGGATGGCAGCGGCGTTGTTCTGGATGATACGCTGGCCCCTGTTCACCTTGGCGGCACGACCTACCGTTTCTGGGTGATTGGCACGGCGACCGGCGACATCAGCTATACTTACGTGAATCAAGGCTGGAGCTATCTAAACGAGCAGACCGGCGCGGTGCTGTATAGTGGCGTTGCGGATGAAGAATCGTCCGAAACAGGAACAGCGGCTGTGGTGTCCGGTCCTTGGATCGATATCCGCTTTATTCCCGAGATCGGTGCTGACCTGACGCTGGATGATCTGCGTGCCATTGTGAACAAAAACGTGGCACCGTTCACCGTTCGCGATCAAAACGACGCCATCGTCGCGCTGAAGTCCTTTAGCGCGACGACGGTGAACAATGCCCGTGTGATCGTTGGCGATGACATCGTCCGCTTTTTCTTCGCGGGCGATGCGCTTGCGACAGGGACATATACGGTTGAATTCAACGCCGGTGGCTGGACGCGCGATAATACGCCAAGCATCCAGACGGTGACGCAAAGCTTTAAAATCGTGAACCCGACAGCCAAACTGGTTGGACCTTTCGGTACCTCTGACACGGGATACACCGCCGATGTGAACGCGCTGAATGCGGGATCGAACGAGTTGATCATCTCGTTCCGGGCACCATCGGGGAATGCGTTGGATTATGCGTCTATCTTCGACACGGGTGCGGAATTCACGCTGACCCTTAATGGTTCGAACGTCACGGTTGGTGCGCCGGTCGCTGTGCGCCAAGGCTTTGTCGATGATGCGACCAGCCCTGACAATGGGAAGGTTATCTACACTGCCGTGACCGTACCCGCTGATCTCGCGGCCGAGGGTGTGACGCTTGAGGAATACCTGACATCCGAGGGCATCACGCAGTTCAAGTACACGATCACGCAGGGTGGTTTTGTCTATGCGCCGGGTGTGTATGAGCTGAGCTTTGTCGACAACGCGTTCAGCGATGCGGCAGGGAACCAGTCGATCGTGACGCCTGCGATTGAATTGGTTGTCGAAGGGGCCACTGCGGCGCTGGTTAATCCGGGTGAGGGTGCGTCGATTGACATCAACCGTCTGGGCGCGCGAAGCTATATCGACATTACCTTCCAGGCTGTTCCGACCGGTTTTGCGGGCTATGACCTTGCGTCGATCACGGATCTGGGCGCGGAATTTACGCTGTCGGGTACAGGCATCGGCTCCATCGCGTTGGACAGCGCGCAGGCACCGACGCTTATGTCCGGCACGGCCACAGGTACACCGACCTACCGCTACTGGCTGACGGGTGATTTTGCGGACGGTGCGTCGGTTGGTAGCGTCACGGTCACTGCGATCAACGGGTCATGGTCCTTTGTCAAAGCGGCGGCCGACATCACCAATACCGGCACCGTCAACGACGGCGTTCTTGAAATTGGCGAAGTCGATGCGGTGGCCGGTGCGACGAACCCGCTGTCGCTTACCAGCATCTTTGGGGCACCGCCCACGGGTTACAGTCTTGATCCGGCGTCCTTGTTGGATGCAGCACCTGAATTCATCGTGACCTCGGGCGGGGCGTTGGCCGGGAACGCGGCGACCGTGCGTCAGGATGACGGGTCGAGCACGGATACAGCGGTTCAGTACCGCTATGCCATCGTGCCGACCGATCCTGCGGCGACCACTGCCGCTGTAGGTCTGACGTTCAAGCAGGATCAGGTTTCCTACAAGGCCGATCTGGCCCGAGCCTTGACAGTCACATCGCTGAACGGCGGTGAAACCGGTGACGTCAGCTATGTCGATATTCTGGTGACGCCGGCAACGGGGCAAATCGTTCCGGACTTTACCGCCAATGTTGCCAACTTTACCCTCAGCGGTGCGGGGGCTGCTGGTGTTACTGTCACGGGGCTCAAGGACCTGGGCGCGGGGATCACCCGCGTGTTCCTGAACGGTGGTTTCTCGGTCGGCAAGGCTGGGTTGAATATTGCGGCCAACAGCTTTGGCGTTGCAGGCGCGCAGAACCGTGCGTTGACGTTGGACTTCAAGGTTGCGGGTGCACAGGCCACCATCGTGAACCCCGGCGTTGATGGCACCATTGGTATCGGCACGATCAACGGTCGCGGCTATGTCGACCTGAGCTTTGCACGCCCTGCCGAAGGTCTGCGCATCGGGTCGATCATCGACCTTGCGCCTGAATTTGCGTTTGTGGGATCGAACGTTCAGATCGCATTCGACGATACGCAGGCACCCGAGTGGCTGAACCCCGATCCCGTGGTTGACGTTGCAGGCAAGCCTGTCGATCCGGATACACTCACCGAGGATTACCGCTTCCGCTACTGGACCAAGGGAACTTTTACCACTGGCACTACAATCGAGCGGATTGCGACCTTCGTGAATGAAGATGGCATTGAGGAAGCGACTGTTCTGCGCAACGATGGTGCGGCTGTGACGACGACCGGAGTGGTTTCCTTTGCGCCGCTGACGCTGGATACATCCTGGATCGACGTCCGCTTTACGGCCACGTTCGGGGATGTGATCGACTTTGCCACATTGGGCGACGAGATCATCGTCACGATTGGTCCAGAAGCCTCCCCAGTTAGTGTCGGTATCACAGGTGCGATGCGGATCGGCGATGGCCTAACCGTGCGCTACTTCCTCGGCAGTGACCTGAGCGCTGGCGAAGTCCGCGTTGCGGTGCAGGCTGGCACTTACAGTTCGGGTAGCAATGCGGGCGAAGCGTCGGTCGAGACGTTCCAGGTACTACAACTGTCCGGTGCAATCGCTGACCCTGTCGATGGCGGTGTGATCGGGCTCGACGACCTGAACAACCGCGGCTATATCGACGTCCGCTTTGCGATGCCGTCCTATGCGTTTGAGATCGATCAGGCGTCAGTCACCGATCTGGATGCCGAAGTCACCTTTAGCGCGACGAACGGCACCATCGTCGCTGACACGTCGCAAGCCCCGATCTATCTGGGGATGGACGGGACCGACGCGATCTTCCGGGTCTGGTATCTGGGCAGCTTCCGCGGTGATGCCACGGCGAATAACGTGACGGTTGAATTCATCGGCGGCAGCTTCAACTGGCTTGACGCAAGCGGCAATACGGTTGACGCCGCCACCGCGTCGAACAGCGTAGAACTGCAGATCGAACAGGGCACCACGCCTGCTGCCTTCTACCTGAGCTTGCAGCTTGGCACGACAGAACTGCTGGATCGCGCCAGCATCGCCGCAGGTATTGCCAGCGGTGCTTATACGATCACGCGTGCGGATGGATCAACACTTACCGTTACCGGGCAATACGCCCGCGCACCCCCTGCCGGGGCAACTGATGTAGAACCACTTCGCCCCGGGCTGATCGAACTGACGGTTTCCGGTGGCATAGCGGCCAATCCGATTGCTGCGGGTGAATTTGTTACCCTGACCTATTCCGCGACTGCGTGGACATACGATGGCACCGCGATCGAGGCCCAGCAGACCCAGACGCTGAGCGTCACCAGCGCACAGACAAACGGCTACATCGACGTCCAATTTGCGACGCTTGGTGATACCGCGATCAACCCCGAGTTTGCGATTAATACGCAAACGCTGACGGGCAATGAATTTACCCTTGGTGGTGCCGGTGCGACTGTCGCTGTCCTGCAGGGATCGCCCACAGATCTGGGCAATAACACCTTCCGCTATTACACTTCCGGCGCTTACACGACGGGCGATGTGATCGTCACGTTTACGGCTGGCAGCTGGTCCGATCTTGAGGGCAACACCGGCGCGCAAAGCACCGAAAGCTTCAAGATCATCGACCGTGTCGCAGATGGTGCGACCCCTGCGCCGGGCGGGGCGACGACCTCCAAGATCTTCTATATCGAGATTGCCGGCGGCATCCGCTATGACGCGCCCGGCTTGGGCGGCGAGTCGCTGCTGGAACAACGTGGCATGGCGCGCCTGACCTTCGGCACCTACAATGACCCTGATCGTGGCGATGTCTTCCGCTTTAGCCTGAAATTCTCAGGCACGGCCAAGATCATCAAGCTGGGCAATGTCGGGTCGATTGCAGGGTCGTTCACAATCGAAGACGGCGGCAACACTGGCGTGCCGCAGTTCTGGGGTGTTGCGGCGGTTCAAACCAACTTTAGCGCGCTGAACCCGCTAGGTCTGCATATCGATGCCAGCGCCGTGTTGCAGATCAACTTGTCCAATCAGGACCGGACCGAGACAATCGCGCTGGAAGGTATTCCGGGCGATCAGCTGGGGGTCGTGATATCGGGTCAGTCCAACATTAGCAGTCTTGGACTGTCCACCACCCCGCCGCTGTTTGCTGAGCGTGACGTAACCCAGGGCCTGCGTACCGCCTTTGCCGCGTCGGGTATTGACGTGACGCTAGCCGAGAACGCGACCGTTGCAATGACCAAGAAGCTGGCCGGTGACGTCAACCAGTGGCGGATCACCAGCGCGGGCAAGACGTATTTCGCGGATCAAAATGGTACAGAGCTTATCCTGTCGTCGGACGAGCAGTCATTTAATCTGCTGGCGGGGTCGTTCGCCTTCAAGATTCAGGGCAGCGTCACCCTGACCGCGCCAAACGAAGACCCCGCCGTCAGCCCGCTGGCCGAGTTGAAGGGTGGCTTCTACCTGTCCATCACGTCCGAGCGGATTGAAATCTTTGCAACCGCCAGTGCGAAAGTCTTTGGTGGAACCCGCGCTGCCGTCTTGATCGAGGGGCGCGCGCAGGGTCTGTTCATCGTTGATCTGGTCGCCGACGCCGGTGGCCGTGCCGGTATCGCCGGCAGCCTGTCGCTGGAGCGTACCGGCGGTTCGCAATCCACAGACGGCAATCAGGACACGGGTGATTTCGGCGGTATTCCAACTGATCTGTTCGTACTCGACGTCACCATCTCGCTTATCTTCAACACGACGGGGGTTGATCAGGAATTCATCGTTCCAACCAGCTTCCTGCCGCTGTTGCCGGCGGATGCCCCTGCCAAGATCGTCATCGGTGGCAATGCACCGGGCACGACAGGGCCCACCGATTACTACTTCATCGCGCTGCTCGAAGGGTCGGTGACGCTGTTCAACGCCGTAACCCTGACCGGTTCGTTGCAACTGGCGAACGGTCAGTCCGAGATCGACGGCGAAACCGTCAACAGCACACGTCTGACCGGCAACGTCAGCGGGTCGATCCAATATGTCGGCGTCGTCAGCGGCCTGCTTGACCTAGAGATCAGAATTTCCCCTGCTGGCAATAGCGGTGTTGTCGGTCGCGCGCTGTTGACCCTTGAGAGCGGCCTTGCGGTCCCCGGCGTCGATCTCGAGGCCAATGCGACGCTGAGCCTCGAGATCAACACCTTCACGGCCACCGAAAACTTTGTGACCTTCCTGAACGCTGATGAAGTCGCCAAAATTCCGACAAGTGCGCATTATCTGGAACTGGTCTTGGATGAAGATACCGGCCAGCCGATCACAGATATCAGCGGCAACAAGAAGGGCGTCATCGTCCTGAAGAATGGTCTGTCGCTTTATATCGAAGCGGTGCTGAAGATTGATCCGATTGTCGAACTGCGCGGTGCCTTCACCTTCGAGATCAGAAATAACGGCACCGAAGTCAGCGCAGAGATTGCCGTCAAGGCGCAGCTGGTTGGTGTCATTGAAGATCTGGATCTGGTTGGCAAGATCGTCATCTCTGACGGCGGGATGATCATCTATGGGCTGATCCAGATCACCAATGCGGGCATCCCGGATGTTCTGACCTTCAACGGCCGCGCGAGCTTTGAGCTGAACACATTCTCGTCGAAGCGGGACATCCAGGTGCAGGGTACGGATCGCACCGTCGAGTCCGGTGTCAAGCTGGAGATCAACGGCAGCGTGACGTTCGCCGACTTTGCGACCGCCAGTGGCAAGACCACCATCGCAATCCTGAGCAACCGGACCGAGATCAGCTTTGATGTGGTGTTTGGACTTGGCGGTCTGAATGTCCGTGCAGCGGGTGCTGCGGGGCTTTACTACACCGGCAACCAGATTACCGGCATTGCCCTTGGACTGTCCGTGTCGATTGACGCCAATGTTGCGCGGGTCATCGACATCAGCGCGCGCGGCAGCCTGACGCTGAACACGACGGGTAAGGACCGCCGCATCGGCAGCTTTGACCTGAAGGCCGACAGCTTTAGCCTCAAACTGACCGGTAGTGTGGAGTTCCTGAAAACCATCAAGTTCAATGCGAGCTTTAGTGTGGTCGTGGTGAACGAAGAATGGACCGTTGCTTTCAATGCCAACATCAACTTCTTTGGTATCGCGACAATGTCTGCGAATGGGGTGTTCCGCAGCGATGGTACGTTTAACGTCGATCTGACCGGTGGTGTGCTGCTGGGCAGCCGGACCTTCGGGATGGAAGGGTCGTTCCGCTTCAACGTTTACTATGATTATCTGAACCGCCCGGAAAATGGCACACCAAGCAATCTTGCCATCGGCTTCTCGGGCAGCGCGTCTGTCAGCCTGTACGGTCTTGGGATCAACTGGGGCGGTGCCAGCATCGGCTTTGGCGCAAAGATTGAGAATGTCGAACGCGGCGGGCGTGTGCCGATCAACGTCAAAGCCTATGCCAGCGTCAAGGTTCTGTTCATACGGATCAAGCTGAACCTCAACTTTACCATTGGCTATCTGGAGCTGCCCGAGCCGATCAAGTTGGCGGATCAGAACGGCGGAGACCTGACGCTGAATATGGGCAATAGCAATGGTGACCGTGGCATCGGTGCCGGGGCAACGGATGAAACCTATATCATCGAACAGATTGCACCCGGCACGATCAAACTGATCTATTCGGGCCGTGAACAGATCTTTACTGGCGTTGACCGGATCATCGGGTATGGCGACGCAGGCAATGATGTCATCCTTGTGCGCGAAGGCGTGGATGCCGATCTGCTGTTTGACGGCGGTAGTGGCATTGATCTGGTCGATTACCAAGGTTCCGGCCGGGCGATCATCAACAAGACCGATAATGCGACAGACTTTGGTGATCAGATTACGATCGGGCGCTTTGCGGCTGCCGGGTCCGAAGTGTACGGCACCAACGTCACACGGCCGCTGGCGGATGGCGAAACGGCCAGCCTGCTCGGCGATCGCATCATCTCGCGCAGCACCAACTCCATCACGATTGACGCGAAAGGCGGGGATGACTTCATCCAGCAGTTGGGTGCCGGTGCCGCGACAATTCGTGCAGGTGCGGGCAATGACATCGTGTTTGGCGGTGCGGGGAATGACAACATCAACGGCGGATCGGGTGTTGACGAGATTGATGGCGGCGAAGGGTCGGATACGATTGATGGCGGCAACGGTGTCGACCTGATCTTCCGCACGCTGGAAGCCGCAGGCATTCTGACGGTCAACGGGACCGGCGCGCAGGACACTGTATTTGTTACCGGTTCGGCACGCGCGGATACCGCCCGCGTCACCAAAGGGTCGGTCGAGATCCGCAATGGCGACAACACACGCGGCGTGAATATCCTCGGTGGGGCGGGCACTGTTCAGGTTCAACTGCTTGGCGGTAACGACACGGTCATCATCGACGATATCTCGGGTCAGAACGTGAACCGCCTGATCATCGAAGACGATCTGGCCATCGAAGGCCCTGGTTTCCGCGATGATCCGGCTGATCGTCCGGGGTCGCGTGAAGGGTCGTCTGACAGCAACGCCGACACGGTCATCATCAACGGCAGCGCCGGGGTGGATACGTTCACGCTACTGCAGGACACTGTTGATGCCAGCGACATCAAGGTTGATGCAAAGTGGAACGGTACCAACACCGCGATTGCGATCGTGCTGAACGATTTCCGCCGCAGCGCTGGCGACAAGCTGATCATCAATGCAGGCGCATCGGGTGATACCATCGACGCCAGCAGACTGACGCAGAATACCGTGGCGCTTGAGCTGAACGGTGACGGTGGTGCCGATACGATCACCGGCTCGTCGTTTGACGACGTGATCGACGGTGGTTCTGACAATGACACGATCACGGGCGGCGAAGGCTTTGACACCTTCCTTGACAGCGGCACGAATGACGCGGGCGATACGCTGTCCGAAACCTTTACTGGCTATGACTTTGGTCTGTTCGAAGACCGCTTTGTGGTCGGCATAGTCTCAGGTCCGTCGAGTGATGTCTGGACCGGTGCGACGCTTGAAAACCTGATCGGTATCTTTGAGAATGTGACCTTGAAAGGTGGTCCGAATGCGGCCAACCGCATGGTTGTCAACGATCTGGACCGTACCATCCGGGTCAACGGCAGTGTTGTGTCGGTTGCCGCCTTTGATGGCACCGCGACGCTGGATGCCAAGTCGACCGGATCGTCCGAGACGTATCATATCAACGCGCCCAAGGGCTCGAACTTTACCGTGGTCATCAATGACACCGGGTCGGGCGCATCCACTGTCCGCTTTTACGGGTCCGACGGTAGCGACGCGATCATCGTCAATGATGACACTTTGGCCGTGACCGGTGCCGCAACTGTTGGGATCACCCATACTGGCACAGACAACGTTGTGCTGAACACGGCAGGTGGCGCAGATGAGATTACGGTTCAAAGCACGGATATTCCGTTGCAGATCAACTCGGGCCTTGGGGATGATACGATCCGTGTGGGGAACGCAGGCGGGTCGCTGACCGCGATTGATGCGGTCGTGACGATCAATGCCTTTGATGTGTTTGCGCCGGGTGCGACAGCGCCGACCGATCGTGGCAGCGATACGCTGTTGATCAATGGTCGGTATGATGCGAACGCGTCCTCCGGGTCTATCGGCCTGATTGATCCGGCGAACCTTGAAGGGTTCATGTCGGTCACGGGCTTCAACCTTGTTGATGGCAACAAGACTGTTGCGATCAATTATATCGCCGTTGAGATCGTCGAGATTGATCTGGGCGAGGGTGCGAACACTGCGACCATTACCTCGACCGGGTTGGCCGACAAGACAACGCTGCGCACATGGGGCGGTGTTGATATGGTTAACATCCACGTCATCAACGGCCCGACCGTTGTCCAGACAGGCACCGGCGTTGACAGCGTGGTTGTGGGCAACCCGATTTCGACCACCATTGGCAGCGAATACACGGTCAACGATATCCTGTTCGGCCAACTGACCATCGACGGCGGCTCCGAAGCGGTTGGCACGGCTGAGGGCATCGATGTTCTGCGCGTCAGCGACAATGGCGACACAACACCTGATCGCGGTGGCCGTCTGACAGCGGATGAGATTGTCGGCCTAGGCATGACGGTCGGCATCAAATACACCAGCTTCGAGACGCTGATACTTGAGACAAGCGACGCCAACAACGAACTGCATATCGATGGCACTCACGTAGGTCTGACGCAGATCGACATGGGCGACGAGCCTGTTTCGCCCACGGATGATGCGGCCAATGACGTCCTGAATATCGAACGCCTCGGTGGTCAGACCGAGATCAAGCTGGGTCAGGGCAATGACATCGTGCGCGTCAACTATGACCGCTACGGCAAGCAGACCTTCACCAACGGCCTGCAAAGTGGTGATATGGGAACAACCTACCAGCTTGACCTTGATGGCGAGCAGGGCTCCGACTTCTATCAGATCGGTCTGTCGGGCGAAGGCACCGCACTGATCCGCCTGCTGGACAGCGGTATCTCTGGTCAAGGTGCTGACCGTGCCGAGATCAACGGCACAAACCGCGCCGATCTGTTCCTCTTCCGGGCGAACGCTGATCCTGCGGTTGCGATCGGCGTGGTGGCTGCCTTGCAACTGGATGAAAACGACGATCAGGTCGCGGGCATTTTGGAAGAAGTGCAGTATAATGGCGCGCTTGAGGGCGATATTCAGGTCAATGGTCGCGACGGCAATGATCTGTTCGTCTTCGACGATACACTCGCCACGTTCAACGTCTTCGGTGATGCGGGCGACGACACGTTCCAGATCGGGCAGCTATTCGACTCCGCCCGCGACGCGTCGAACCCGTTCAATGGCCTGAAGGGTCGCGACCAATACACCACCACGCAAGTGACGCTTGGCTTCCTGTCCAACGGGATCAGCAAGAATGCGACGCTGAACGGTGGCACGGGTCAGGACAACTTTACCGTCTACTCCAACAAGGCTGAACTGTTCCTCTTCGGGAATGAGGACGACGACAGCTTCCTCGTGCGGTCCTTTGTCCGCGTCGATCCCGATGATCCAGCAGCGCCTTACACCAACATCAACGGCGGGCAGGGTGCTGACTTTGTCTCCTACAACATCAATGCGCCTGTGCGGATTGATGGCGGCGACGGCTTTGACAGCCTGACCATCGTGGGCAGCGAGTTTGGCGATGACTATGTGATCACCGAAAACGGCGTCTTTGGTGGCGGTCTGTTCGTAAGCTTTGTCGGCCTTGAAAAGCTGGTCGTCGATGCGCTGCAGGGCAACGACACCTTCTTTATCGAAAGCACCAATGAAAACGTGCAAGTAGAGATTGTTGGCGGACTGGGAAGCGACAACATCAACATCGCCGGTGCCGATCTGAGCGATGTGACCGAAGGCGGCGCGATCACGGTCGTATCCAACAGCTTGAATGGCCACAACGGCCTGATCCAAACCACGGTCAGCAGCAACGACGACCGCTATAACGCGATCTTTGCCAAGGATGTTGTCGCCAATATCGCGGATAACGACGAAGCGGGCGTAATCATTTTCAACGACTATGACGCCCTGCGGGTGTTCGAAGATACGCAGACATCGCCGCTGCTGATCCACAACACCTATGGCATCGCGCTGTCCCGCGCGCCTGATCGCAAGGTGACGGTGACGATCACGCCGACACGCGGCACCGAAAGCGCGCAAGCGGCTGGCGGCAAGGGCGTAATGGTCAACGGGTCCGAGACCTTTACCGATCTGGTGTTTGACGCGACCAACTGGGACGAAATTCAATATGTCACCGTGACGGGTGTGAACGATGCTTTGGCCGAGGGGCGTCAGGTTGTGAACCTGCGTCATTCGGTGGTTGAGGGTACAGTAGGCACCGACGCCCAACCCTATGATGGAGTGGTGGTCGCGGATGTTCTGGTCGAGGTGATCGACAATGACAGCGCCGAAGTTCTGATCTTCTCGCGCACCGATGATGCATCGACCGTTGATACGATTGATCAGGAAGTTGCTGCCGAAGACATTCGTCTGACTGCCAATGGCGACAGCGTCTATGTCGCCCTGTCGCGCGCGCCGACTGGCCCTGTGGCAGTGACCTTCAATGTCGGTGATGGTGCGACGGTCTCCTTCACCGGTCTGTCGGTCACGCAATCGGGCAATTCGGTTATCGTCGGCTTTGACGGAACGAACTGGAATACGCCGCAGCTGCTGCGGATTGCCGCAAACAACGATGGCGTGGACGAGGGCGTGCATTATACCCGCATCACGCCAGAGATTACATCTGGTCAGGATGCCTTCCTTGGTCTGGGTCAGGCGATGTTGCGCGCGGTATTGCGGCCAATATCAACGCCGACATCAGCCAGAGCCGGATGCCGTGGCGTTGTACCAGTCCGCAGATATCCAGATCTTCCGTGGCACGACCACCGGTGCGTCATCGAGACATGACATCACGATCACGCGAGATATCGCGCACATCGGGTCGGCGGACAGCTGCCGTGGCCCAAGCACTGCGGGACAAGATCAACGGTGACGCGCGCAAGCTGCGGGCTGACCGCTGCCGTTATCGGTGGCGCGCTGAAGATCAGCGATGCTGCTGGCTTCAGCCTTGAAGCATCGGTTCAGACGCCATTCTACAACAACGGCTTCGATATTGAGGCTGCGGCAAACAGCCAGATGCGCGTACTGATCGAAGGAGAGGCGTTCGAGCTTGCGGCGGTCGCACCCTCTGGGGCGGCACTGCCGGTCAATGGACAGCGCGCGCTTGAGGTTGCTGTCGTGACACTCACATCCTCGACCGTTGACGGCACGCAGAATGCTGCGGGCGGTGTTGTGATCGGGTCGACATGGGAACTCATTCTCGACGGCCTGACTGTATCGGTCACCGCCGTCACCGGCGATACGCTGCAAAGCATTGCGGGCCGCCTGGTCGCACAACTGGCCGGCACCGATTATGCCGCGTCCGAGCTGTACCGGACTGCGACGCTGGTACCGTCTATCATCGGTGGTGTCGCTGCTGATGCGACCTGGAGCATTCTGCTTGATGGCGCACTGGTCAGCTATACGTCTGTCGAAGCGGACCTCAAAAACGGTATCTCGGGGATCGGCCAGAAGATCGCTGACCAGATTGCCGCGCTGGACGAAGGGTATGTGGTCAATGTTTCTGCGGGCGGGGCGATCTCGATCTCGCGGCCTGCTGGCAATGCCTTCTCGATCGTCACGATCACGAATACTGGCGTGACCAGCCTGTCTGCGGCGGGCAGCAACAGCATTGCGCCGCCTGCGTTCGTCGACAACACCATCGTGATCTTCAAGCGCCCAGATGCCGCTGGCGTGCCGCCCTTCGGTCTGGAAGTCGTGCGTCTGAAAACGGTGGGTGCCGAAACCAGCCAGACGGGTGCTGTCAACAGCGCCCTGCGCAAGCTGAGCGTGACCTATTGGGATTTCGCCGCTGTCAGCTTTGGCCCGATCAGCGGTGTGATTGCCCAAGGCACGACATGGGGACTGCGCCTGAGTGCGGCTGACATTGCGCAAGGTTTGGACGCTGCCGTGCTAGAGACTTACGACTACGTTGCTGGTGACAATCAAGAGCAGATCGTGCCTGCGGCGTTCGATCTGAAACTGCTGGATGACGATGCGCCAACGGTCGAGATCAGCGAGAGCGGCAACTCCACCGACGTGGCCGAGCGTTTTGCCGGCGACGGCGTCAACGGTCCCGATAACCGCGTCACCGACAGCTTTGACATCGTGCTGACCGGCGCGCTGACCGGTGACAAGTGGGTGACGGTTGATGTGACACCGCTGATGACACGGACCTACAATGGCGACGTGGCCTTTGATGCGGCGGCCAATTTTGGCGAAGCGAACCGCGTTCAAGTTCGCGTCGCGGCCCCATTCGCTGAACTGTCCTTTACCGGAGCGGTTGTCGAGGGCGAGGTCTGGTCCGTCACGCTTTATGACGACGCCACCTATCAGGTTGGTGCGGTGACTGCGACGTACACGGTTCAGGATGGTGATACGCTGGCATCTGTCCGCGGCGGTCTGATTGACGCTATCGATGCCCTGACCAACTACACCGCCGTGCCGACGTCGAACGCGATCCTGATCACAGCAACCAATTCGGCAGCCTTGCCACGCTTCTTTGTCGAGACGATGATCACGCCGGATACCCGTGGCACGATCTTCACGCGCACTGTGCCTGACTTCAGCTTCGACAACGTGCTCGAGATCGAATTCGCCGGTATTCCAGCGATTGGTGAGACATGGGATGTCACATTTGAAGGCAAGCTTTACAGCCAGACCGTTGCCGCCGGTGACAGCCTTGCAACGCTCGCCGCGAAGCTGGCCAGCGACATCCAAGGCGATGACGATCAGCGGATCAGAGACGGTGGCGCGCGGATTTATGATGTGACCGTCAACGGCACGGTTGTCGGTATTCAGGTGATCGCGGACAAGCGCGCCACCCTGTCGGCCTCCGGCGAAATCATTCCGGTCGGATCGACTGTTGCGGACAGCGATGGTGCCATGACGCTGCGCCAGTATGTCCGCTTTGATAAGACCAACTGGGACAAGGCACAGACGATCACGGTTCTGGCGATCGATGACGAGATCATCGACGGTGGAGATGCGAAGGTATTCGCGGCGTTTAACGAGCGTGTGAATTCCATCCGTGGCCCGATCAACGTGATCGGGGGCAAATCGCCCACAGCAGTCGAGCTAAACAACCCGATCCTGCGTCCGGGCGAGACCAACGACAAGCTGCCAAGCGGGACAGCCGACTCCATCGAGACAACGGACAGCGTGACCACGATCACCGATCAGGCGCTGACCCATGTGAACAAGCTTTACGGCGAGCGTCCCGGTTTTGATCCACGCATCAACGGCACAGCGACGATCTATGACGTTGCGACCTTTGGGGACAACGGCAGCGGCGACCGTGTTGATGTGGTTAGCGCCACGCAGGACATCCTGTCCTTTGCCAGCGGCACCGAAATCGGTGAAGGCACGCCGTTCACCGTTGACCTGAGTGTTGACGGCGTTGATGCCACCGCGATTGGCGCGGCTGAGGTGTTCGGCACACCGGACCAAAGCGCCGCCGTTCTGGGCATGCTCGATTGGCTGGAAGCCACAGTTGATCTGACCGCTGCGTCGTCGTTCGGCACATATTCGATTACGCTGTCGCCGACACCTGGGTCGACCGCTGGTCAGATCACCGTCAGCTATACGCCCGCCGCTGGTCAGAACTTTGCCGGAACGATCGCGCTGGAACTGGCCAAGGCGATCAATGCTGCCACCACCCAGTTCAAAGCCCGCGCCATTGTGAACCTTGTCGGCGAGACGCGCCTGCGCATTGTTGAAGACGGTGACGCAACTGGCGGCTTTGATATCGATGTGACGACACCGACGGATGGCAAGGCGATCATCGGCGGCACACCTGTGGCTGAGCAGTATAAGCAGGCTGGCGTCACCTGGACGATGGCGGCGATCCGCGTGCGTGATCCGAACGCCGGGTCAACATGGACGCTGAGCGTTGACGAAAACGGCCGGAGTGCCGTTGCCACCGCCGATGTCGCGTCGATCACGCAGACGCTGGCCAACAAGTTGCCCGGCAGCCTGACACCTGTCGTGTCCGGTACGTCCGCGACGATTGCCGCGGCATTGCCAGATGATTTTACGACAGGTCAGGACATCCTCTATTCTTACGCGCCTGTGAACGCGAACCTGCGCGTCGATGAGGCCGATCAGGTTGATACGCTGACGATCTTCAACGGCGAAAGCCCTGCCGCTGACGTGGGCGTGTTGACGGCAAGCCGCCTGAGCGGTCTTGGGATGGGCGATGACGTTGTGATCGCAGGAAAGCGGATCGCGGGCGGCATCGCCTACAGCGATATCGAAGTTCTTGATATTCGTCTGGGCCGGAACGGCGACACGCTGACAGTTGAAAGCACGCACAAGGGCAAGACACGCATCGACACGGGTCGTGGCGATGATGTGATCAACGTGAAATCCACCAATGGTCACACTTTCATCACGACAGGCACCGGCAATGATACTGTCAACGTCGGGTCGGACCGTGGCATCCTTGACCAGATCACTGGCCAACTTGTTCTGGATATGGGCGCTGACGCGGGCGACAAACTGAACCTGAACGACAGCCTTGATACCAATGCAAATGTGATGACCCTGACCGGTGATCGCCTGACCGGTCTGGACATGCCATCGGTTGCCGAAGTCCAGCAGATCGCGGTCCGCGCAATTGGTGGTCGCTTTACACTGGGCTTTAACGGTACCAGCGCCACCGCAGAGCTGACAGCCTTCGTCTACAATTCAGCCAATGCCGCAACCATCGCCGCCGCGACCGAAGGTGCGCGCCAGCAGATTGCGGCGATCACCGGCTATGATGTCGCAGTCGAGATCGTCCAGACCAAAGACGGCATCGCCTATCTAATCGAATTTGGTGGTCTTGCTGGCGGTCTTGATGTGGATGCCCTGACCGTGGTTGACACCACCGGGTTGGATGCGGCGGCAGATTCCACCACCGCAGTCACAATCGAAGAGCTACGCAAGGGCATGATCACGCCCGTTCGTGACAATGTCGAAGTGCTGCGCCTGTCCGCGACCAGCGGGATCTTCACGCTGACTTTCATGGTGCCGGATGTGAACGGTGTGGTCGCGCTGCGGACGACCGAGGCGATTGCCTGGAACGCGAGCGAAAAGCAGATCCTCGCGGCACTTGATCCGATCCTGAACCCGAACAACGGCTTCGACTTCCTGCCCTACACGCACAACGTCGGCGTGGACCGCTTGGGGGATGCCATCTATCTGACCATGCAAGGCGAACTGTCCGGTACACGCATCGCCAGCATCAATACACGCGGGCTGGGTGGCGATTATACGCAGGCCGACATCGCAATCGCAGCGCCAACCGTTGGCCAGCGGTGGACTGTGACCGTTACCGATCTGGTGACACCGACGCAGATTGCCGGTCTGACCGCTGCGGCGTCTGTCTTCAGCTACACCGCCGCGTTGGGCGATACGGACCAGACTGTGGCGCAGAAATTGGCTGACGAGATCGCAGCGGCGCAAGGCCCGCATCTGGTTGCGACCGCCGATAATGGCATTCTGACCGTCACCAGCCGTTCAGGTGCGCCGATCGAACTGTCCGTAACAGGCGCGCTGAAGGCCGCCGGTCAGCAGACCAACAGCATCGCTACAACGCTGCAGAATGATGGCATTGGCTATCACAACGTCGAATTCCTTGACCTGTCCTTGGGCAGCAATGACGACGTGCTGAACATCCAGGGTACGACTGCCCGTACCATCATTCATCTGGGTGAGGGGGATGAGCGGATCTATATCTCCTCCGAGGCCGCAGAAGACCTGACGACGGATACGCGTTTCCTGACCGGCCATCTGAATAACATCACCGGGCTGTTGAACATTGATGCGGGCATCGGTCGTCATCAGCTGATGATCTCTGACGAAGCCGCCATTCTGGCTGACGGTACGGTCGCGCAGCGCGCGCTGATCACCGACAACCGGGTCGCCGCACAGGCCGCTGCGATTGCGCGCGGCATCGACGAGACCTTCATTGATCAAACCGACATCTATGTCGTCGGCATCGCGCCCGCTGCCATCGGCTATAGCGCTGATGCGAACGGCAACTTCCTCAGCGGCGTGACCTATTGGACCGGCTTTGGCGACGATGTGATCTTTATCGACGCGACGCACCTGCGGGCCATAGCAGGCGCGCAAACGGTGACTTCGCTGAACACTGGTCTGGGGAATGATAACGTTCAGATCACGCTGGACGACGGCGATGACTTCTTTGTGCTGAACTCCCAAGGTCCCTATGACCAGTATGATGCCGTGCGCGACGCTGACATCGTCACATCGCCCGATACGACCCGCCCGCTGGTGATCTTCGGTGGTCAGGATGACGACAAGATTGATACGGGCACAGTGGACGATATCGTGTTCGGCGACCGTGGCGTGCTTGAGTATATGGATGAGAACGGTGCCGTAAGCCTGCGTCTTGGCACCGGCGGTCTGACGGATGTGACCGATGGCGTGGCCCGCGCGCCGACGTCGTTTAGCTCGACCTTCACCGATGTGGGTGGGGCGGATACGATCAACACCTTCACCGGCACGGACATCATCATCGGTGGTCAGGCGGGTGACGTGATCGATGCGGGTCAGGGCGACAACATCGTCATTGGGGACAACGGCGAGGTGCAGCTGGCAACCGAAGCGCCGAACTTTGGCACCTTCCGATATGCGCTGGTTTATGCCGCGACATTGGATGCGACCACCGGCGGCAACGACATCATCCGCACGGGCTATGGAGCTGACCTGATCCTTGGTGGTTTTGGGAACGACAACATCGTTGCAAACCTGGGCGAGACAGCTGCGCAAAGCGATGCGGTGAACCTTATCCTTGGTGACTTTGGTGCCGCTTACTGGAACGACGAAAATGATCTGTCGACGCTGGATCGTGTGATCTCGACCGACACCTTCGTGGGTGGCGACGACTTCATCCGCACGGGCCGCGCCAGCGATATCATCATCGGTGGCGACGCGAATGACGATATCGACGCAAGCCAGGGTCAAAACCTGATCATCGGTGATAGCGGCGAAATCCTGTCGGGTGCCAAAGCGACGAATGTACCGGCGTTCGGTCTGGCACTGCAGACAATCCGCACGATCGAGGATACCCGTGGTGGCATCGACAAGATCCGCACCGGCGACGACACAGACATCATTCTGGGTGGTCAGGCGGGCGACGACATCGATGCGGGGCAGGGCAACAATATCGTTCTGGGCGACAACGGCTATGTGATTTTCGAGACGGAAGCGCCGAACTTCGGTGACCTTCAAATCGCGGTGGTCGAGATTTCGACCACATCGCCCACAACGGGCGGCAACGATATGATCCGCACGGGCTATGGCGCTGACCTGATCCTTGGTGGCGGTGCCAATGACACCATCACGGCAAACGTGGGTGAGACTGCGACGCAAACTGACGCGATCAATCTGGTCTTCGGTGACTTTGGTGCCGCGTACTGGAACCGTGATGGTGATCTGGCGACGCTCGACTTGGTGACGTCCATCAACACGGCCTTTGGCGGGCGCGATGTGATCAAGACCGGTCGCAGCGACGATATTGTGTTGGGCGGCTTTGATCAGGACGAGATTTACGCCTCCGAAGGGTCGAACATCGTTCTGGGCGATAGCGGTCTGCTGAAATCCAGTGCGATCGAGACGAACGTGCCAAGCTTTGGTCTGGCGCTGCGCACGCTGATGTCGATTGCGGATGAATTGGGCGATGACGACATGATCGCCACCGGTGCCAGCACCGACCTGATCTTTGGTGGCAACGGCGATGACACAATCGACGCCGGTCAGGGCGATAACATCGTACTTGGCGACAACGGCACCGCGATCTTTGACAGCACCGTGACCAATTTTGGCGATCTGCCCATCGCGATCCTGAGTGTGACCACGCAAAGCCCCGCAATCGGCGGCAATGACATGATCACGACGGGTCTGGGCAACGACATCGTATTTGGTGGTGCCAGGGATGATACTATTGTCACAGACTTTGCCGGCGATTTCAGCGGCACCGACGGGTATGACATTGTTCTGGGCGACCACGGCTACATCAACTTTGTGAACCCCGAGACGGGTACCTACACCTTCCTGCGCGACATCGTGTCGATTGACCCGGCCTTTGGCGGCGATGATGTGATCAGCACAGGTCTGTCGACCGACATCATCTTTGGCGGCAACGGCAATGATGCGATCAACGCGGGCATCGTGGACAACTTTACCGACGTCGTCTTTGGCGATAACGCCAAGATCACGCTGAACAAGACCGGTGTATTCGAAGGCCCGACAGCTGCTGATCCAAGTGGTCAGGAATTCGGCGTCATCAGCTTTAACTTTGGCAATGATCACTATCGCGCGGACACCACGGTGGACGGTGTTGCCGGTGCGGGCAACTCGGCCTCTGACAAGCCGGCACCGCGTGCCGATGGCTGGAACGAGCTGAGCGAGGATCGTGGCATATTTGGTGATGACGCGGCAGAATTGGTGCGCGCCGAAACCGGTGCCATCATGCGGGATGTCACCATCGACTGGAGCGTGCGTGACAACAAAGACCGCACCCGCGACGCCAATGATGATACCCATAGCGATATCCCCTATCCGAACTCGGCGGACGACCGTCTGTACGAGGGATACCTTTATACCGGTCACGACGACACACTGGTCATCACGCTGAGCGGTCTGGATCGCCATTACGAGACGTTCGACATCTACGTTTACCTTGATGGTGATGACGGCAAGACCAGCCGCAAGTACGGCACTGTGCGTCAGGTCAGCATCGGGTCTGAAAGCTATTTCGTCAGTGACCCTGACGGCGTCAACTTTGATGGCGATCTGATCCGCGTGACCTCGCAAGAGCGGAATGCGCCGGGTCTGGGCAACTATGTTGCTGCAACCGGTCTGTCGGGCGGCGAAATCACCATCGAAGTGTCGATCCCGTCGAACCAACGCTATGGCTACCCTGTCATTTCGGGGCTGCAGATTGTTGGTCAGTCCTATCCGATTGATAAGTTCCAGACTGTTGCCGACAGCATCGGGGGCGATGACGTGATCATTACCGGTGGTGGCGAAGACATCATCCTTGGCGGTGCCGGTGACGACATGATCAACAGCGCCGGTGATGCCGATATGGGCCGCTTTGATGCCGATACGGTTCTGGGCGACGGCGGTATGCTGACCTTCCTGCGCACCGGTCCAGTTGGCCCTGTCGAATTTGGCGAACTGCGCGAGATCGTCAGCCGCGATGGTGATGCGACGCCGAACTACAATGACACGATCCTGACCGGAAACGGCACGGATCGCGTGATTGGCGGACAGGGTGATGACACCATCAACACCGGCGACATCTTTGAACACAACGGTGTGGATGATGCGACGTCGGGCACAGATGTGATTGCACGTGGCTTCAACTTTGGTGCGCAGGTTGACGAAGGTTGGGTTGACGGTCCGGCAGGCTTTGTAGCTGCGGGCACCTGGACGAACTTCGTGGATCAGGGCAACTTCACCAAGACCTTTGCAAAGGACATAGGTTGGGGCTGGTACAAGAAATCCAAGAGCTATGACGTCCGCGTGGATTCCATGCTGACCAACGAAGGCATCCGCGTCACTGTAGGTCAGGATCTGGATAGCAAGTATGTGCGCGACGTCTATGTCGAGGATCACGATCAGATCAACGCCGACACCCAGAACGGTAGCCTGTTCAACGGCTATATCTATGCCAAGTCCAAATCTGAACTGGGCGTCGATGTAACAGGCCTAACCGCGATCTACGGAACCGGCAGCTATGACGTATATCTTTACATTGATGCAGAAGACCGTGATGCGGCGCGCAATGGTGGGTATCGTCTGGTGTCGGCCAATGGTCAGTCGATCAGCTTGAACGATCCGGCAGGCGCGAACTTTACCGGTGAATTCATCGAATATGACCCGATGAACCCAAGCCTGCCTGCCAATGTTGTGATCTTCCGCGATGTGAGCGGTGACGCGTTCGAACTGCGCATCAACTCGGGCGGCTACCAGCACAAGGGCAAGTGGTATCTCCATGACCGCGACACGCCGAGCCTTGCAGGCATCCAGATTGTCGGTGGCGCTGATAAGGCCAATGTGGTGCAGCAGGGCGACCTTGATACCGACCTCGTGCTTGGGGATCAGGGCTTCATGCGGATTTTTGACAACACGGTGTTCAATTTTGCCGCGCTGACGGGCGCGCCCGGAACGGCGAACGACACGATCCTTGGTGGTGCCGAAGGGGACGTGCTGATCGGTGGCGATGGTGATGATACGATCAAGGGCGAGGACGGCGATGACCGGATCGTTGGCGACAACGCCGAAGTGATCATCATCCGTGGCAACATCATCGGCCTTGACGGGTTCAGCGACAACGGAAAGCGCGAATACTATAACAGCGTCTTTGACCGCATTGACCCCTACACCATTCAGGGTTTGCAGCTGATGGACGTAGCTGCAGGTGGCAAGGACGTGATCGAAGGCGGTCGTGGCAATGACTGGGCGTGGGGCGGTACCAATGATGATACCTACGTCTTCGCCGGTGGCAGCCTTGGCATTGACCGTCTGTTTGAAAGCGACTTCATCGAGAACGAGCGCTCCTCCAAGCGCTCCGACAACGGCACGACACCTGAGGGCCTGATGAACGATACCGGCGACGCACTTGATTTCAGCGATTTCATCGGCTCGGTTGATCTGAACCTGCGCGATAGCAGTCGCAGATCATCAATGGCGGTCGCCATCACGGTAAGATCAACCTGTCCCTCAAGCTAACACGGCTGGCGGGTCGAGATGTCTCTGGATCGCCTTTGACGATACATCAAGGGTAACGAGCGGAACAATGCATGTCTGGCAACGGTGGCGATGATTGGATCGATGGCGTGTCGGGCTCTAACTTCATTGACGGTGGGGTAGGCCACGACCGGCTTTATGCAGGCTCGGGCCGTTTCTCTGACAGCCGCGAACTGCGCTATGGCGATGATGCCAGTCAGGTCGTCATGGGCGGGTCCGGTGACGACCGGATGTACGGCACGCGTGCAAACGATCTGATGGATGGTGAAGACGGCGATGACCGCATCTACAGTTACGGCGGTGCGGATATCCTGTTTGGTGGGGACGGCGACGATTACCTCTCATCCTCTGGATACAACAACATTGTGGTTGGGGGCGCAGGTCACGATGCCATCTCTGGTCACCGCAAGTCTTATGATGTGTTCGCCTTTGGCGACCGCTATGGCCGTTATACGCCTTCGCCTTACGGCTATGGTGGGTATGGCGATTATTGCAACTGGTCCAGCCGCTCAAACACCTATGTCGGGGGTGATCTGGACGAGGATCTGCGCAAGATGGTGACGGAACAGTTCCTGACGTCTTTCGCTCATGACTTTGCACGCGCTAACCTGACCTTTGATGTCGCTGGCACCAGCGCGCTTCGCTTTGCGCTTGCTCCGTTTATCCTCTCGATTTCAGCACCTTGAAATCACGTAATAAACGCGTCTAAGATACCAATATTATTATAAGAATTGATTTTATGGGGAATTGGCCACAATTCCCCCAAGGTTTTGATGTATACATGCTTAATGGCAGCCAACTACCGCAGGGATTTTCGGCTTGAATGAATTTACCAAAGCCATCGGGTCTGCTTCGGACGACCCGTTTCTAAGCGCCGAAACGCTTGAAAAACTGCGCAGCGGGACCGATATGGCGCAGGTTGCTGCGGCGTGGTTGCAAGCCTTTGCGAAACAGACGTCTGGTATCCAACAGGGGCTTGTCGTCATGGCGGGCACCGGCAAGGCCAAGTTTGAACCCGTTGCGATGTGGCCCGATGGCGCAAGCCCTGCACCGGAGTTGATGCGCGCCGTTGATGGATGCCTGAAAGGCCAACGCATGCTGGTGGAAACCGGCAAGAACGACAACGCGGCGATCGCCGTGCCGCTTTTGATCGGCGGGCAACTGCGTGGCGTGTTGGCCGTGCTGTCAGATAACTCTGGCGACACTGATTTGCGCCGGGTCGTGGCACAGCTGCAATGGGCATCTGGTTGGATCGAAGCGGTGGTGCGCCGTCAGCGGATCAGTGGGAATGACAACCTTGTCACGGTAATCGAACTGTTGGCTACCAGTTTGCATCACACCCGTTTTTCCGAAGCCGCCACAGCCGTCGCGACGGAACTGGCCGGTGCGCTGAATTGCGAACTTGTGGCGATTGGCATGATGCGGGGCGGGCATATTCGGATGCGCGCGCTGTCGAATTCCGCGACGTTTGGCAAACGCGCGACCCTTGTGCGGCTGATTGAAGCCGCGATGGACGAAGCTGTGGACCAACAAGCCGTCATTGCGCATCCTCCTCTTGAAGGGTCGCCCGCGCGGGTGCGCCGCGCCCATACGGCGCTGGCGGATCACGAGGGCGGGACGGGCCTGTGCACTGTGCCCCTGACCGAACAGGGCAAGACGATTGGCGCGATGCTGCTGCAGCGCAAGTCGACTGACGGTTTTGACGCGGGTGGTGTGCAACTGGCAGAACAGGCAGCGGTTTTGATCGGCCCCGTCCTGGATATTAAACGTCGCGAAGACCGTTGGCTGCCTGCGAAAATATGGGATTCCATCACGAATTTCTTCAAGGCGCTGTTCGGCGCGCGGCATGCGCTTTTGAAGCTGGGCGTGATTGCGTTGATCGCCTTTGTCGCCTTTTGTTATTACGCGACAGGCACCTACCGCGTTACCGCGACGACGGTTGTTCAGGGTAAAATCCAGCGTGTCGTAACCGCGCCGATTGCCGGATACCTTGTCCAGTCCGAAGCGCGCGCAGGTGATCTGGTTCAGAAAGGGGCCGTGATGGCGCGGCTGGAAGACCGTGACATTCGTCTTGAGCGGCTGAAATGGCTGGGCGACCGGACCAAGCAACAGCAGGAATATAGTCAGGCGCTTGCGCAGCGCGAACGGACGCAGGCGCGCATTCTGTCGTCACAGATCGAACAGTCGGATGCGCAGATCAGCCTTTTGGATCAGCAGCTTGAACGCATGACAATCCGCGCGCCTTTTACCGGTCTGGTGGTTTCGGGCGACCTGAGCCAAGCGCTTGGCGCACCGCTTGAACGGGGCGATGTACTGTTTCAAGTGGCCCCCTTGGATGAATACCGTGTGACGTTGCGCGTGGACGAACGCGATATCCACGATCTGACGGTGGGGGCCAGCGGCCCCTTGGTGCTCAGCGCTTTGCCCGATACGCCTTACCGCGTCGCGGTGCAGCGGATAACGCCGATTTCAAGCCCGCTGAACGGTGCCAATATGTTTGACGTCGAAGCCTCGATCGAGGACGGCCCGATTGAGGCGCTGCGCCCCGGTATGGAAGGGGTTGCCAAGATTGAGGTCGACGAACGTCGCCTTGTCGAGATCTGGACCCGCCGTCTGGTGCTGTGGGTGCGTATGACCTTCTGGTCCTGGAGGGCATAGTTCTTTGGCTGGCTCGCTATTCTCGCCATCGTGGTACCGGGTCAAGGACCTGAAACCACGGTTGCGTAGGCATGTGAATATCTATCGCCATGATTACCGCGGTCGCATCTGGTTCATCCTGCAGGATCTGGCTACGGGCCGGTCGCACCGTTTTTCCCCTGCGGCATATCGCATGGTTGGCATGCTAGACGGCACGCGGTCGTTGGGGGAAGTCTGGGATATCGCCAACGAACAGCTTGGCGAACGCGCGCCGACGCAGGACGAAGCGATCCGACTGCTTGGGCAGCTTCATGCCGCAGACGCCTTGGTCGCCGATGTGTCACCCGACAGCCGCGAATTGTTCCGCCGCCACCAGCGGCACAAGCGGATGGAGATCAAACAGAAGGTCTGGTCGCCCTTGGCGGTGCGCGTCCCAATCTGGGACCCCGACTGGTTTCTAACAGCAACATTGCCGTTCGTCCGGCCGTTTCTGACCAAGACCTTTGCCGTGATCTGGCTGCTGCTGGTGCTGACGGCTGCCGTGTTTGCGGCGATGAATATCGGTGCGCTGACCACGAACATCACCGACCGTGTTTTGAACCCCGGCAACTTGGCCGTTCTGTGGCTGGTCTATCCCGTTGTGAAGGCGTTCCATGAATTGGGCCACGGATACGCCGTCAAGAAGTTCGGAGGAGAGGTCCACGAAATCGGGATCATGTTCCTTGTCTTGATCCCCGTGCCTTACGTTGACGCATCGGCGGCATCGGCCTTTCGGGACAAACACAAGCGAATGCTGGTCGGCGGCATCGGCATCATGATTGAGCTGTTGCTCGCGTCGATCGCGTTGTTCGTCTGGCTGAACGCTGAATCCGGCGCTGTGACGGCGGTGGCATTCAACGTTATGTTGATTGGCGGGATTTCGACGTTGCTGTTCAACGGCAATCCGCTACTGCGCTTTGACGGCTATTACGTGCTGGCCGATTGGATCGAGATTCCAAACCTGAGCGGACGGTCCACAAACTATCTGACCTATCTGATCCAGCGGTATATCTACGGCATGCGCGAAGCCGACAAGGTGACGTCGCTGTGGTCGGAACGCATCTGGTTCGTCTTCTACGGCATCGCGGCGTTCATCTACCGCATGTTCATCATGTTCGCGATCATCGCCTATATCGCTGGGCGCTTTTTTATCATCGGGGTATTGCTTGCCATCTGGGCTGCGACCACGCAGCTTTTGCTGCCCATCGGAAAAGGGATCAAGTTCTTGTCTGGAAGTCCGAAGCTTCGCACCAACCGGCCCCGCGCGCTGATCACTACCTTTGCCGTCATCGCATTTGTCCTCGGGGCGCTGTTTCTGGTGCCTTTTCCATCCTATAGCATCGTTGACGGTGTGATATGGCCCAGCCAGCAAGCACAGGTACGGGCAGGGACCAACGGTTTCGTCACCAAGGTTGCGACCACGGCGGACCAAACAGTGCGCAGCGGTGATCTGATGATGCAGCTTGACGATCCATTTATGCGGGCGCGGCTTGAATTGATCGACACGCAGTTGGCGGGTCTTGAGATCCAGCGCAGTGCATTGATCCGCACGGACAGGGTGCAATCTGCTTTGATCGCCGAAGAAATCAATATCGTCCTGAACGACCGTACCCGCATGATAGAGGAGCTGGGGGCGCTCGACATTCGCGCACCGCGAAATGGAACGGCCGTGCTGCCGAACTCGTCAGATCTTGAGGGCACGTTTGTCGCCAAGGGCAGCGTTATCGGATATGTCGTGGCGCAGCGGGACACGCAGACGGTCCGGACGGTTGTGAGCCAAAACCAGATTGATCTGGTGCGCAATGACACCCAATCTGTCAGCGTCATGCCCGTTGAATGGGGTGCCGAACCGGTCAAGGCGGTCATCCTGCGCGAGGTGCCCGGTGCGACGCAGCAGTTGCCGACCCCTGCTTTGGGGACTGCGGGGGGCGGCAAGGTGCCGGTCGACCCAAGTGATCCGAACGGGGTTCAGACGCTGGGGCGTTTCTTTGAATTTGAGATCCTGATGGTGCAGCCGTCCGAGGATATCCTTTTGGGGCGCCGGGTCAGGGTGCGTTTCGATCATGGCACTTCGTCGCTGGGAGTTCAGGCCTACAGGTCGTTGCGGCAACTGTTCCTGAGGCTTTATAATGTCTGAGCGGATGATCCTTCGGCCGGGGTTGCTGGGTGGGTTCTATCCCGAACGCAGTGACGAACGCCTAAGCACGCCAGACAGGATCATGGCCGCCGCGTACGGTCGCCTGCAGCAGATGTTCGCGCGCAGGCCGGTGTCAAAGCGGCTGTTCCTGATGCGAGTCAAGCGGGCAGGGCGAAAACTCCAGACCCTCAGCAACCAAGAACTGACGGAAATGCGCATCGCCCTGACCGAGGACCTGCGGCTGAACGGGTTGGTACGGGCGAATACGGCAAAAGCCTTTGCATTGGTGCGCGAGGCGTCGGGCCGCGTTCTGGGAATGCGGCATTTCGATGTGCAACTGGTTGGCGGGCTGATCATGCTGCAAGGCCAGATCGCGGAAATGGCGACCGGAGAGGGCAAGACGCTGACGGCGACCCTTACTGCGGCTGTGATGGCGATGTCGGGCGTGCCTGTGCATCTCGTTACTGTGAATGATTTTCTTGCCAGTCGTGATGCCGAATGGATGGGCCCGCTGTTCCAATTCTTGGGGCTCAGCGTCGGTGTCATCCTTGAGGATATGGAGGTGGACGACCGGCGCGCCGCCTATGCGTGCGACATCACCTATTGCACCAACAACCAGCTGACGTTTGATTATCTCAAGGACCGTTTGATCCTCGAGGCGGAAACGCGGCCCCTGCACATGGCGCTTGAAGGGTTGCTGCACCAGAGGTCACACCGCGAACAGGTGATGATGCGCGGCCTGTGCTTTGCCATCGTGGACGAGGCGGATTCCGTGCTGGTGGACGAGGCGCGCACGCCGCTGATAATCGCCCAGAAGGGCGATACATCCGAGATGGAAACGATCTACCGTCAAGCCATCAACACCGCCCGCGCCATGCAGACACCCCGGGATTTCAGCTTGTCCGAACGTGATTTCCGGATTGAGTTCACCGATCTTGGCAAGGCGCAACTGCGCCGTGCGACCAGGCAGCTTGGCGGGGTCTGGGCGACCGAAACCCACCGCGAGGAATTAGGCCGACAGGCCCTGTCTGCGCTATGGCTTTATAAACGCGACAAGCATTATCTGGTGCAGGATGAAAGCATCCAGATCGTAGACGAATACACGGGCCGCATCATGGCGGACCGGTCGTGGGAACGCGGGCTGCACCAGATGATCGAGGTGAAAGAGGGTGTCGATATCTCGATGCGTCAGGA
The DNA here is from genome assembly GCF_000156335.1 of Roseobacter sp. GAI101. GTDB lineage: Bacteria > Pseudomonadota > Alphaproteobacteria > Rhodobacterales > Rhodobacteraceae > Sulfitobacter. The sequence goes on along the minus strand of NZ_DS999216.1, from coordinate 48,840 downwards.
AACCCTGATCCGGATCAGCTATCAAAAGTTCTTCCGGCGCTATATCCGTTTGTCCGGCATGACCGGCACGGCGCAGGAAGTCGCGGGTGAACTGAGCGCAGTTTACCGTCTGCGCACCCGTCGCGTGCCCACCAACAAACGGTCCAAACGGTGGGACAAGGGCGCGTTTTGCTATGCCACGGCTGACTATAAATGGCAGGCTGTCCTGCGCGAGGTCGTACGCCGCTACAAAAAGGGCAGGCCGATCCTCATCGGGACGCAGTCGGTCGACGCCTCTGAACATCTTAGCGCGCTTTTGACGGCGAAGGGATTGCAACACCGGGTGTTGAACGCCCGTCAGAATGAAGCGGAATCCGAGATTATTGCAGAAGCGGGCCAGTCGGGGCGCATAACAGTCGCCACGAATATGGCGGGACGCGGCACGGATATTGCCTTGGATGATGCCGCGCGCGCTGCAGGCGGATTGCACGTCATCGCGACTGGGCGCCACGACGCTGCGCGGATCGACCGGCAGCTTTATGGTCGTGCCGCCCGCCAAGGCGACCCCGGCAGCCATGTCACCTTTGTCTCGTTGGAAGACGACCTGATGCGCGTGTTCTACGGTCGCAAGCTGCGCCCGCTGATCGCGATGACTGCGTGGGGCAGGGGGTGGGTCCCCGGTTTCATTGCGCGTCCGTCGGTCAATTTGGCGCAATGGGCCAGCGAAAAACGCAACAGCGGCATCCGCAAAAGCCTGCTCAAGGCGGATGACAGCCTAGATGAATTGCTCGCGTTCAGTGGACGTGGCGAATGATGGAGAAGACCATGAAATCCTATACACTCACCTCGGCGATTGCCCTTGCGTTGGTCGCGAACGCGGGTTTTGCCCGTGAATACGATTGCCTGATGGATCCATCGCTAGTGGTCGAAATTGGCAGCGCAGAGGCGGGGATCATCGAAAGCATATCCGTGCAGCGCGGCGATCTTGTCACTCAAGGGCAATTGGTTGCCAAGCTTGAATCCGGTGCCGAGCAGGTGGCGCTTGATTATGCGCGGGCACGGGCCACCGATACATCCCCGATTGAGATCGCTCAAAGCCGGATTGATTTGCTGGCGTCCGAGGCAGAACGCGCGAAAGAGCTTGGTGCGAAGAAACTGGTCCCCCAAGCAGTCGTCGATTCAGCCGTCAGTCAACACGAGCAGGCTATCCTTGAACTTCGCCAAGCCGAATTTGAAAAGCGCCTTGCCGCGTTGGACGAAACGCGCGTCGCGGCACAGCTTGCGCGTCGTGATATCCACGCGCCTGTCGATGGCATTGTGATCACCCGCATGATTGGCCCCGGCGAATACGTTTTTGCCCAAGCCCCAATCATCCAGATTGCCCGTATCGACCCGCTGCATATTGAGGTTTTCCTGCCTACAGATATGTTCAACACCGTAAAAATGGGCCAAATGGCCAAGGTCAAGCCGGCGGCCCCTATCGGCGGGCACTATGAGGCCGAAGTTATCGCAATCGACCGTGTTTTTGACGCCGCAAGCGATACGTTTGGCGTTCGTCTTAGGCTTGATAACCTAGGGGGCGCGCTGGTTGCGGGTATCGATTGCAAGATCGAAATCGATGACTAGAACAGCTAGACTGCGTTGGCCTGTCGTCGATGTGCAGTCGTCACCCGCCTGATTTCGTCTGAAGCTGTTCGCTACAAGGCGTTGTCACGTTAACGGGCCTGATGTTGCTGGTTTGTTGATCTGGGAGTAGGCGGTGTCGATACAAACAGAGAAAATCAGCTATAGGGGCCACGGCTTTCCGCCCCAGATCATTGCTCATCTTGTCTGGCTCTACCATCGGCACCACAACTTGACGATTGCGCGACTCAACGTGACAAAACCCGCGAGTCATTTCATTCCCTTTGGTTCTCAGGGATCTTCCCGCTCCCCTTGATGGACTGAATCCATGATTGGCAGGGTACGTGTCGCATTAGTCCTAATAGGATCCGCATTAAGATGCGCGGCAGACAGTTTTGGCCCGGCTGCCAGACTCTGCCCGACAATAAACCACCTCATCTTCTGAGTGCGGCTAGGACGCGGTAGAGAGCCGCTTCATCCTTGTCACGAACAAGATCGACCAGATTGCGTCCTTTTTCTGCCGGATCATGGCTGAGCAGTTGATCGATGATCGTAATCGGATGCCAATCAGTGAATTCTGCGGCAATCTTCGTAACAAGCGGGCCTAGATGATACGTCATCAACTCTGGGCCAGTGGGCACTGGTACATTGTTTAGTGATGCGGGATGGCTATATCTTGCTTCCCGCCCGTCAGTAGAGCCGCCCGAAAGATCAAACTTTTGAGACGAACAGTAATCACAAGCTGGATAAGCCCCTCCTTTCCCCCGCCGTCGGTCGCCAAAATGGCCGCAAATTGCGCATGTTTTGGATGTGTCTAGCTCTAGTCCAGCTTCAGCAAGATCTACGCACTCATGATGTCTATGATAACCGACTGAAATTCGACCATATTTTGCTTTGACGTCAGAAACCTGAACCGTGCCTGTCGGAAGGTCTGCTTCAAAAACAGCGCGCTCCATTTCCTGGAGACATCGATCAAGGCTATTTAGCCATCCTCTGCCGACAGCGGGTCTCAATGAGGTGCAGTTGTCCGAAACAAGGTCAGGATAGCTTTCAGCGATATCTAGATAGAGACGGGTACCGTAGCCGTCATTCTCTTTGAGTGGATCACGCAAAACGCGATTGTAGCAATGACAACAAAGCGTGCGGATATATGAGCCAATCTTTTGGGCTTGGGCTGCATTGCCGCAACTTTCGCAGCTGCGTTCGACCTCGCGGACGATGTCGTCAAGCATTTGTCTCGCGCGCGCGCTCTGAGCGCCTTTGGTGTAGATGCCCAAGAACCCAGATTCCTGCTCGATTCGTGCAATTTTTGGTAAGGATTCATAATCTCCAAGCTCAATGCGCATCTTTTGCATGCGTAAATCAATGGCCTCAATCCACCCCTGCATGTCTTTTTTGCCAAGCGATCTTTCAAGAGAAGTTCTGATATCATTCCAGTTAAATGTTTCAAGATTTTTCACATAGCTCTCCTACAAATTTGCTATTTCCTTGGTAGGAGTGGCGGGAGTCGAACCCGCGCGCCGGCAGTCATCTACTGCTTAAAAAGCGTGTATAAGGCCCGTTGCCCCCTGGCACTCCTACTGTCCGTCTGAAAGTCAGATGGATATTCGGAATGCTCTGTCGGTGTATGTGCTGGCCATAGAACTAATAAATGAGGGCTTGGCGCTCCAGTCAAGCTGATTTTAGCTTTGGGTGAAATGGCGCGTTGTCTTACTGCCGACCTTAGCTGCTTTTGGGAGACTGACGTTCGATTCGTTTTGCTTCAGCTTCAATCTCGGTCACAAAGCTGCCCAGCGATATCTCAAGTGCATCACATAACTTCTTTAGTGTTTCCAGCGTTGGTTGATGCCGGCAGCTTTCAAGGAGCGAAATATATCGCATGCTCCGGCCGGCTCTAAACGCGAGGCCCTCTTGAGACAAGCCGGCCGCGTGGCGGTGTCTGCGAAGTACCTTTGCGAGCGCATTTATTAGTGGATCTGAATCTGAAGTGACCATCCGCTGACAAAGCAGACAAATAGAGGTTGCGACTATGAAGTATACTGTGAATAATGAAGTATACTATGAATGCTTCGTCCAACTTGTCTCAAGCGGATGAATGTTCTCTCTTGTAGGGTCGGCAAACGGAAAACGAGATGTATGGATAGGAATGGTTTTTCAGAAAAAGAACTGGCAGTTCTTATTCAAGAGAGTGTTCGCGATGGACTCATCGCGGCTCTCGCTCCGGCAGACAGTCCGCCTGAAACGGATAGCTTTCCGCCGAATTCTAGCGGCTCAAACACAAACAGGCGTGATGGTCGTCGAAAATCAAGATATCAAGGGCAGTTGCACTTAACAGTGCTGCCAGAAGATCAGGAATGGTTCAACGTGCTGTTTCGAGACGCCGGAATTCAAAAAGGGCGGCTCTTCAGTCTTTTGAGATCTTGTTTCGAACATATGGAAGAGACGGGTGAGATCGAAGTGATACTTACGAATTTTAACATTCGAAAAATACGAGGTGATTAGTCTCAAGAGATCCCTTTTGGTGTTCGCCTTGGCATCTGTGGTTCAGATTGATGTGAACAACATAAGGGGAGATCTCCGACAATTTGGTGCGTTATCCAGCCGAAAAGACGGATTTACGGGCAGCGAGAGAGGGAAAACACATGGGCCGGCAACAAAACGATGAATTTAGGAAGGAAGCGGTGCGGATTGCACTGACAAGCGGTCGATCACGCCAGCAAGTAGCTGACGATCTTGGTATAGGTAAGTCCACTCTGGGCAAATGGATAGTGGCGCAGCGCGATTCGGCTAAGGAGCCAGAGCGAGACCAAGGGCTGGAAAAAGAGAACGAAAGGCTACGGCGCGAAAATCGCATTCTCCGAGAAGAACGGGGGGTCCTTATAAGAGCAACCCGGATATTCGCGAGCCAGGCCCTTTGACAATGTTGGCCGGTAACAAAACCTTCATCAAAGCCTGAAAATTTTTGCCGGCATTAGTCGTTTCCACACTTAGAAAATAGCCAGTCTGGCCAACGGAAAAGCCCAGCTTCACAGCAATATCTGATCCTGTTGTTGGATTAGTTGCTGCGGGGGCAGGGCTACGACTCAGACCTACAGATAGCATGCGATTTTTCCTGGGCAGGGCAGGGGCATCGTAAGTAGATCGGAAGCTGAGACTGACGTGCTACCTGCTATGCATCGCAGTACATTGTCGGCTGTCTCGCTGTTCAGATAGCTGGCCAAAACTGCTAAGTTGACTTGAGGCTTGTTTTGAATGGGTCGGATGATGTTGATGTGATTTTCGACAACAACTGAGACGTGTTCATCAAGAAAGGTTTTTGGGAGTAGGGCCGCTACGAGCCGCCTAGGCTGTTCCTTTGTGGTTGCCCGTTGGACTAAAATGCACGGCTCTTTACATAGTAGATGTTCGGATCCGTTTGCAGTTTCAAACCAGATTTTTCCTTGGTGCCGCGACGCGCGCCATTGAAAGACCCCCAACGGCCGAATGGCCTCTGACCAGATCAGTGGAACACTCGTTCCAGTTTTATTGGATCTGAGCCTTTCCTTATGCCTGTTCCAGATAAGAGGGCCGGTTGAAACGGAGTAACCCAAGTCAGCCAACCGGCACTCAAACCCGTTCAGAATGTTTTCCATGCCTGCTTCTGCCTGGGATCGTGGGAGCAGCCACGGTGAACCTGGTACCCTTGTAATTTGATGCTGCCCGAGTTGGTAGATTTCCAGTTCACCATGTGCGCCATCGGATATTTCTTCGACAGTAATCAGTGAGCGAGGTTCAATGCGAGTAACGCTGGAAATTACCATTTCCTGTCTGACACCTTCAAAAAGGCTACTTCTGGATCGAAAAAATTGCAGGCGTTTTGGTTCCGTATGTTCAGACAGCAGATTGCGGAGTTTGCTCGAATACCGTCCAGAGAGAAAACTTGTCGGTGTAACAAATACGATAGTTCCTCCCAGGCGAACGAGGCGAAGTGCCTGGTCCCAGAAGAGCGCATAAAGGTTGGCATGTCCGAAGGTACTGCGTTCAAAATGTCGTCTTTGTTCGTCTGTAAGCTTGGTCCTGCCGAAAGGAGGATTACCGATCACGAAGTCAAACTGTTCGTTGTCGTTGACGGCCAACGTATCAGTGCAGCGAACAATGACGGGAAACCTGCTATCTTCATCTGTGCAAAACGGCAGCGCCAAAAAATCAATTGAAACTTGAGCGAGCCAAGCGCCGAAGGGATCGATTTCATATCCAACGAGATTTTTTGATAGGTGGGCTAGAATCTCGGAGCTGGGCTGTCTTTTGATAGCGTCAATCATCCGTTCTGCAATCGCAGTGAGTATGACGCCACCACCACAGCTTGGTTCAAGGAAAAGATGACGGGTCCAATCTGCTTTTGCATCGTTAGCCAAGGCCAAAAGCATGCCCGAGATCGCAGGCGGAGAATAAAAAATCCCATTTAGTGATTTCGCGGACTTGGGTAAAAGAGAGGTGTAAAGCATGCCGACCTCATAGGCAGCAAACTGAGCGTTGCAGTTGGCGATGACTTCGCCGAACTGCGCGGCAAGATCGCTCAGATTTGCGGATAGGACGTTTGGGCACACCACTCCGGGAGGGCACCGCAGAGGTGGGCTGTGATGACGGTCTCTCGTCAATACGGCCCATCTATTTTTGACGGCATGTGTAGCTAGAGTCTGCGCTAGCGGTCGGCTCGGCTCGTGGGTAGCGGTCGACATTTTCACGATTAGTTTTCTGAGGAAAACTGCTTTGCCTTCATAGTTGGAATGAGAGATGATTTGTTCAGAATTTGCGTTAGAGGGATCAAAGTTTTTCATGTCGAGTGTCCTTAATTTAATCTGGACACAGAATATCCCCCGGTGGTTAAGCTCAGTTTTCGTTGAGGCTTGGGGGGCTTGCTTGTAAGAATACGTTAACCATTCGGGCGATCTCAGAACGGCCAGTCAGGTTACTCGGCAAAGATCCGTATTTTCGGTGGTTTTCGAAAGGTCTGGTTATCGGACCGAATTTCAGTCTGAGCTGGAAACCATTTTTCGTCAGCTCTCTCCGTTACTCCGTACAAAAGTAACCAAATTCCGAAAAGGGGTAACCATTTTGTTAAAGTCAAAAGTAATAAAAAACCCTAATTAAGTAACCATTTTCCGCGTGAACAGTGGGGATGAGAACGGCATCGACAAGTTGTTTAATACTTCTGGTCCAGCCAACAATTTTTGAAAGAAATTTCAATCCCGATGACGCGCCTAAAGGTCTTTAAATTGCCTTTTGAAATTATCGCCTAAACGGGGTGAGCTTACGGCTAGTGTTCCGATTCTGACACTTCTTATCTGTTTCCGCGAATTTCATCGAGTTTGTTCAGCGCGCGGCGTTCCCGGGTGAGGATTGAAGTGGTCCTGCTTTTTAGGACAGTTTTGCGGCTCTGCTAAGATGCATCTGGTTTATGTTCATGCCGCTTTTCGTATTTCTGCTTGGGTGAAGTATGCGGTGTCCGGCGTGCGCTTATCA
>NZ_DS999216.1:26307-41332 GCF_000156335.1 Roseobacter sp. GAI101 | reverse complement strand
CTTGTTTATCGAGCGCCCGGTACAGATACATCCACTGACCTTAACTGATATAGGTCTCGTCCATCTCCATGACCGGCCAGTCCGGGTCTTACGTTTCTGGGCTCCGAAGCGATCTGAGAGGCATATTTGACAACCCAGCGGTTCAGCGTGGCATGATCGACATGCACGCCACGATCAGCCAGGATTTCTTCGAGATCGCGGTACGATACGGCGTAGCGCACGTAGAAAAAGACCGCATACAGGATCACGTCGTTCGGATAGTGACTACCCTTGAAGCTGATCATATTGTCCCGCAGTCTTTCTCAGAGTCGACTGACCGCTTAACGCCTCGCGTCATTGGACGGAAGAGAGCGAAAAGTTTGCGACAGAACCTCTTAAAGGGTATAAACGCAAAAAAACCCAACTATTTCATAACAACCTCAAGCAGCAAGTATGGATTTTACAGCCGTCAATAATATAAGTCTTCGCCAGTTCGAGTTTCTGCGAGCGGTGATCGAGGCTGGCAGTTTCAGTGCTGCGGCCCGACGGCTTTCTGTTTCTCAGCCGACCCTAAGCACTGCGATCCGCAGGATGGAAGATATGCTTGGTGTGACCTTGTTCACCTCCGTTTCCGGCAGACTTGTTCCCTCTCAAGTCGCTAGCAAAATTGCGTTCGAGAGTGAGGGGCTGGCCGATCATCTTGACACAATGCGCAGAAAGGTTCTGCGCATTGTTGATGGGAGCGACACGGTTTTTCGATTTGGCGCATCAGCGAGCCTGACCGGCAGCGTTGCCCCTCGGGTAATCAAGGCGCTGCGACAATCTCAACCCCAGATACAGGTCCACCTCGACATGCTTTATGTACGCAATGTGCCAGAGTATTTAGCGCGGGGGCCGGGCTCCTGCGTTCTGTCGATTTACCCAATGCCCGACCCGGTGATTGAAAACCGCAAGATACTCGACGGCTCTTTGGTTTGCATTATGCCCTATGGCCATCACCTTACGAAGAACAAGACAATCCGCGCCGAGGATCTATTTGAAGAGAAATTGATTTCATTTGACCCCAATGTCATTCACGGAAAATTGGTGGAGAGTTTTTTTCGTCCTCATGGCCGCATGCCTGATGTGCCATACCGCATTGAGCCAGCACATGCCGCCCTTGGTCTGGTGAGTGAAGGCCTTGGTGTGGCAATCGTCGATGAATTCACGGCCATGGCAGGGGATCTCAAGCGTATAGTCGTTCGGCCCCTTGAAGGGGCAACTACCGTCCCGGTCATGATCCTTTCCAATCCACTCCGAGGTGAAGCACAGTTTATTGATCTGTTTGAGGATTGTGTGCGAGCTGCCCTGAGGGACCGCCCACACAGCCCATAGGGTTGGGCTATAGAATTCTAAAAGACTTTTTATATCTGATTGAGATCATCCTCGCTAACATCAGCGCAATTAAGCGAGGAAAGTCACAATGAACACATCCGGCAGAACCGAAGACAAATTTCCCAAAATTGCACCCTACGACCTGGACTTCGAAAGTTTCCTTAAACTCAACCGGTGCCAGTGGAGCGTAGATCCGGATCAAGCGGCTCTGCTCATCTACGACATGCAAACATGGTACGTAGACCGCTACGAAGAACCCAATGGACTTCTGACCAACATAGAAGCTATCCGGGAGGTGGCTGAGCGCGCAGGCATGCCTGTGATCTTCGCGGCAGCCGATCCGGTCCAGCATGTTGCAGAGCGAGGGATAGCAGCGGATCTCTGGGGCCCCGGAATCGGGGTCGTAACCGATGCACGCTGCGAAGATGACGAGATGCATCCGCGCCTAACACCTAAGCCCGAAGACTTTATCATACGCAAGCGCAAGTATTCAGCCTTTTTCCAGACCGATCTCGAGGCGCTTCTTCGTCGACTGAATCGCTCTCAGATAGTTCTGACGGGCAACTACGCCAACCATGGGTGTACAGTCACGGCCATCGACGCCTACATGCGAAACTTCAAGGTGTTCTTTGTTGCCGATGCGCTTGGCGCATTCGATGCGGCCAGCCATGAACACGCGCTTCGCACGGTGACCGATATCTGTGGCTATGTCACGCTCACCGACCGTGTTGTTCCACAGATCATTAGCACAAAATAGTACTTACGTTTTAAGGGAGGAAACCATGTCACTAATCACCCGCCGCCAATCGCTTGCCCTACTCGGTGCAGTTTCGCTCAGTGGCCTCGCCGCTCCGGCGATCGCGCAGAGCCGAAAGATCAATGTCGGAGCCCTTCGCTTTACCAGTCACGCAGCTAGCTTCACCGCGCTCTACCGCGGATATTTCGAAGACGTCGGCCTTGATGTTAACCTTGTGTTCTTCGATGCCGCTCAACCAATGGCGATTGCAATTGCCTCAGGCGATGTTGATTTCGGAGTGACCGCTGTTTCCGGCGGCCTTATCTCGTTAGCCCAAAAGGGTGCCGTGAAGGTCTTTGGTGGCGCGGCAAAGGAAGAGCCTGGAACTTCAGGGCAGAAAATACTTGTCTCGAACGCAGCTTATGAATCCGGCGTGAGAACGCCCGCAGATCTGAACGGCAAACGCTTCGGCATCAGCCAGGCAGGGTCGTCTTTTCATTATATGGGGTCCAAAATTGCAGCGACCGAAGGGATCGATATGCAATATACGCCGTTGCAAAGTGTAGGCAATATCATCGGCTCGCTCAGGTCCGGTCAAATCGATGCTTGGGCCATCGTTCCGCACATTGCCTCACAGTTGACTGCTTCGGGCGCGGCACACGAGATCGCGAAGGTATCAGATTACCTGCCAGATTACCAACTGACGACCCTGTTTACATCACCACGGCTCATCTCGGAAGAGCGCGCTCTGGTAGAAGCTTTCCTTGCAGCTTTCAACCTTGGGGTCGACGACTTCAACGCCGCGCTTGTCGACAATACACTGGGTGACGATGGTCGAGATTCGATGGTCGAAATCATTCATCAGCACGTCTACAGTGATCAACCAATAAAACAAGCCACCGGGCCCATCATCGCTGGTTCGATGCGTCTGGCAAGCGGTTCTTGCCTTGGTGCTGCGTCGCTTCGCGACCAGCTTGACTGGTTCAGATCCGAGAATCTGATCGACCAAGACGTAACCTATGAGACAGTTATCGACGACAGCTTCGTCCCTCAATGCTGATCCGGGATTTTCTGACTGTTGTCGGCGCGCGCCGACAACAAAGAATAGGGAGTTCACCTTGAAACTTTCAATTGAAAACCTGACACACTGTTATGGCCAAACCGAAGTATTAAAAAACATTAGTTTCGTAGTTCCATCGCAACGTATTGTCTGCATCGTCGGGCCGTCCGGCTGCGGTAAGTCAACGCTTCTGCGCATGATCGGCGGACTAGAGAAACCAACGGAAGGTGCCGTCCTGCAGGTCGGCGAATTACCAGAGGGAAGCCTAAATCCGTTAACATTTGTGTTCCAAGATTTTGCTTTGCTGCCGTGGCGTAGTGTCGAGGGCAACATCAAACTGGTGTTGGAGGGGCACAATCTTCCTACCGCTCGGGTCGAAGAAATCGTGTGTGACGTTCTGGCCCGGACACGGCTTTCCGACTTCCGCAATGCCTTGCCACGTCAATTGTCGGGCGGAATGAAGCAGCGTGTCGCCATAGCCAGAGCTCTTGCAGTCAACCCCGCAGTTATGTTGATGGACGAACCTTTATCTGCACTGGACAGCCAGACCCGGGAACTTCTCATGGATGATTTAGTAGACCTCTGGCAACGAGAACCCTTTGGGGCAGTGTACGTCACCCACAACCTTGCGGAAGCGGTCAGACTTGGACATCTCGTTGTCGTTTTATCACGCCGCCCGGGGCGCATCCGCGAAATCGTGGAAATAGACATGCCGCTGGCAGATCGTGGGTTGGGAAATCAGGTTTTGGAGGAAAAGCAGAAATATCTGTGGGAGGCCATGCGCGAGGAAGCGCGCGCCGCAGACAAGGAACTGATCAATGGTTGAGATCAACGTCGACAATTATCCGAGGGCCACCGAGAGCGCCGCCCGTAAACCTGTGGCCTTTCGCGGGGGAGGGTTCGCACCGCAACCCGTCCGCTTTGTCGGGCTCTTAGTCTTCGTTGTCCTCTTGCTGTTCCTCGAATTAGGCACACGTACGGGTTTCGTCTCGAACTTAACGCTGCCACGGCCCTCCGACGTGTTGGTTACATTCGGGGAATTCGTCAAAAGTGGCGGCCTGTGGGAACACTTGATCCCCTCAGTGACCAGGTTTCTCGTGGGTTCGAGCATCGGTGTAACATTAGGTGTCACCTGTGGGATCATCATCGGGCTCTTCTCGGTTGCTCGGTCTGCGCTTGTGCCGTTAACTGCCGCCTTGTTCCCCATTCCAAAAATAGCCCTTCTACCGCTCTTCGTGATTTGGTTCGGGATTGGCGAAAGCTCTAAATACGCGCTTATTGCTTTCGGAACCTTCACACCCACGGTTATTGCAACCTACGGCGCGGTGGACAACGTTGATCGGACGTTGGTCCGGATGGCTCAGAGTTTCGGGCTTGACTGGTTCTCGATCGTTAGAAAGATAATCGTGCCCGGAGCGATGCCGGGAATTCTCTCAGGTCTCCGTATCAGCCTTGCAATCGCAATCATCCTTTTGGTTGCTGCTGAGATGCTTGGAGCTCAGCATGGTATTGGGGCATACGTGCTTCAGGCTGGCTCCTTGTATAACCTCGAACAGCTCTTTGTCGGCGTTGCCATACTTTCTCTGATGGGAGTTATCGTGAGTGCAACGATCGCCCGTATCGAACGGCGTCTCTTAGCGTGGCGTGGTTAATATCGTTGACCTTAACTTTAATAATAAAAAGAAATGGTCCTGTTCGAACCCTGATAGTTCAATATTGGGGCTGCTCTTGAGCAACGGCTGTAATCGGCGGAGCAATACTCGGCCACGGTAGCGGCGTCGTTGTGGTGTCGCGGGCGGCTTAAAAGTCGGCCACTTTGGCCCTTTCACTTGATGGGAGGGCTTGGGGATAGGTTCTGTCGCAAACTTTTCGCTCTCTTCCGTCCAATGACGCGAGGCGTTAAGCGGTCAGTCGACTCTGAGAGAGACTGCGGGACAATATGATCAGCTTCAAGGGCAGTCACTATCCGAACGACGTGATCCTGTATGCGGTCTTTTTCTACGTGCGCTACGCCGTATCGTACCGCGATCTCGAAGAAATCCTGGCTGATCGTGGCGTGCATGTCGATCATGCCACGCTGAACCGCTGGGTTGTCAAATATGCCTCTCAGATCGCTTCGGAGGCCCAGAAACGTAAGACCCGGACTGGCCGGTCATGGAGAATGGACGAGACCTATATCAAGGTTAAGGGTCAGTGGATGTATCTGTACCGGGCGCTCGATAAACAAGGCCAAACCCTTGATTTTATGCTCTCCGAGACCCGTGACGAGGCGGCAGCGACGCGTTTCTTTCGCCAGACCATCGTTAACAATGGCTGGCCCGACAAAGTGGTGATCGACAAAAGTGGCGCCAACAAAGCCGGACTCGACAACAAGAATATCGAGCTGATTCTGCACGGCTGGTACTGGCTGATCGAGGTGTTGCAGGTGAAGTACCTGAACAATCTGATCGAGCAGGACCATCGGTTCATCAAGAAGATCACCCGCCCGATGAAAGGCTTCAAATCCGTCGAGGCGGCTACGGCGACATTGGCCGGTATCGAGACCGCGCACATGATCCGCAAGGGCCAGCTTGGGACGACGAAGCTCTCCGCATTTCAGCAGTTCGCCGCACTCGCAGGATAAGTGTGTCTGGACAATGGGATAAACCCTACTCCCAGAAATATTTGCGACAGAACCGTGACAGCTGCTTCGGCTCCGTCATGCGGATCGCGATGTCGGCTTGTCGCTGCAAAAGATCCTCTACGAAGTTTGACAGGCTCAAGTCGATCTCGAGCGCCGGATGCGCGCGGCGGATGGTTGCCAGGATTGGGGGAAGGTACTCGGTCCCGACGACCTCGGTGGCGCTGATCCGAACTGTACCCGCGACTTCGCTGGTCCGCGATGCTGCCCGCTTGATGGCCGCCGAACTCGCCGTGAGGATGTCGACATGGGGCCGTATCCGTTCAGCCGCCTCGGTCGGGGACATACCGCGATGCGTGCGCAGGAACAGCTTTGATCCGAGGGCGGCTTCCAACAGATCAATATGCCGAGACACGCTGGGCTGTGTCATCCCCAGTAGACGACCTGCCCCAGAGAGCGAGCCGCTGTCGAGCACGGCAGCAAAGGTTCGGTACAGCGTCCAGTCGGGATCCGAGTTCATCGGTTTACGTATAGCTACCATACGTCTTTCCGCAATTATAAATTAGGCTAAGGAGGCTTATTTTTACCTCGGCATCCGGCAAACGAAGCGGAATCCGATCATTGACCTACGCCGAACCCTGTGGGCCCCGGCCGAGATATAAAAGGAACAAGAGATGAAGCTGTATCAAGTCGACTGGGCTCTCTACCCGCGCCGCATAGCGATTTACCTTGTGGAGAAGGGGATCGACAGCGTCGAACCGGTCAATTTCGATGTCATGAAAGTCTGGCCAGACCCCGTAGTGAAAGAGCTTAGTCCAATGGGCACTCTGCCGATACTCGACATCGGGACGGGCCAGATGATCAGGAGCTCGTCCGCGATTCTTGGCTATCTGGAAGACCGTTTCCCCACCCTGGACATGATCGGGCCAACACCGGAAGCCCGTGCAAGGACACGCGAGTTGATGGAAGTCGCAGACGACCTGAGCGCGCAACTCGTCCTCTGGGCAAAAGGTGCAAGCCCGCTTTTCACTCGAAATGGCGCACAAGACCTGAAGGCAGCGACGACAGCTGCCAATGCATATCATGACCGGCTGGCGTTGATGGAGCGATTGATAGGCGAAACGGACGGCCCTTATGCAGCAGGCCCCCAGATCACCATGGCGGACTGTGCGCTGATGGCGATTTTGCAGTTCGCCCAGCAGGTATATTCGGTGCCGATTCCCAGCTTCTGTCCACGGCTGCTCGCCTGGCACGAGGTATTCTCCAAGCGACCAAGTGCGGCGCTTCCGACCTACCCCAAGCCCGTGCTCGAATTGTCGCGCGGGCTACCGTCCATCTGTCCTCCAGCCACTGTTGCAAGCCCGTAGGTATAGGCGCGATAAGTATCCGCCTGAGCGGAACTCACCTCCACTGTTGTTTTAAGGCTCGAGCCCGACTTTAGCCGCACGCTTCACGAACGGCTGGCGTCGGACAGAAACTTGTGGTCACAATGTGCGGGCCAGAAACAGTCGTTTTTGGTAGCGTGGTCCAGAGTGCTGGGTGTCAAATTCGAAGCGTGAAAAAGTAGTCGTTCCGAGACTGCCCGTCGATCCGAATGCTGTCAGAAGGAGTTGCGACAAGCTCGAATCCCTGCCTTTAGTAAAAGGCGATTGCGCGTTGATTTTCCGTATCAACGAACAACTCTAATTGAGATGGCTCTGTCGCAAACTTTTGAGTTTCCAGATGGTCAAAGGTCCGGGGTAAGTGGACATAGGTTCTGTCGCAAATATTTCTGGGAGTAGGGTTTATCCCATTGTCCAGACACACTTATCCTGCGAGTGCGGCGAACTGCTGAAATGCGGAGAGCTTCGTCGTCCCAAGCTGGCCCTTGCGGATCATGTGCGCGGTCTCGATACCGGCCAATGTCGCCGTAGCCGCCTCGACGGATTTGAAGCCTTTCATCGGGCGGGTGATCTTCTTGATGAACCGATGGTCCTGCTCGATCAGATTGTTCAGGTACTTCACCTGCAACACCTCGATCAGCCAGTACCAGCCGTGCAGAATCAGCTCGATATTCATGTTGTCGAGCCCGGCTTTGTTGGTGCCACTTTTGTCGATCACCACTTTGTCGGGCCAGCCATTGTTAACGATGGTCTGGCGAAAGAAACGCGTCGCTGCCGCCTCGTCACGGGTCTCGGAGAGCATAAAATCAAGGGTTTGGCCTTGTTTATCGAGCGCCCGGTACAGATACATCCACTGACCCTTAACCTTGATATAGGTCTCGGCCAGTCCGGGTCTTACGTTTCTGGGCCTCCGAAGCGATCTGAGAGGCATATTTGACAACCCAGCGGTTCAGCGTGGCATGATCGACATGCACGCCACGATCAGCCAGGATTTCTTCGAGATCGCGGTACGATACGGCGTAGCGCACGTAGAAAAAGACCGCATACAGGATCACGTCGTTCGGATAGTGACTGCCCTTGAAGCTGATCATATTGTCCCGCAGTCTTTCTCAGAGTCGACTGACCGCTTAACGCCTCGCGTCATTGGACGGAAGAGAGCGAAAAGTTTGCGACAGAACCTTCTTTGGTGCTTTTTCGGACAACAGGACCAGCGCCATACGGTGTAGGTCGGCGTAGCCCGGCACGCGCTGCGGTGTGGCTGTGGTATAGCGCTCCACAGCAGCGGGATCAGAGAAGTGATCCATGACCATCACCCAAAGACCAACGCGCGGTGCACAGCTGTTCCAGCGGTGACGCCATCGCCCACGGCCCAGCTGACGCTGTGCGGCGCGCGGGCGATATCGCCTGCGGCGAAAAGACCGGGCACCGAGGTCATCTTGGTGTCATCCGTGTCGATCACCGGTCCCATCACCGTTTCGGTGATATTGGCACCCAGCTGGTTTGCCAGCGGGCTGGACAGGGACGATTGTGGTGCGATGTATAGGGCCTCAATCGCAACTTCCCGTCCGCCGTCCAGCGCGATCGATGACAGGTCGGTGCCGGACCCGTTGAGGGCGGCCACTATGTCGGCTTCGATCCGCACATGGCGTTGGTTCAAAGCGTCGAGATGCTCTTTGGCCAAGGTATGCCCGTTCAGAAACAGCGTGGTTGGGCCCCATTCGGTGATCAGTTGCGCCTGATGGATCGACATCTCGGTTCGGTAAAGCACGCCAAGCTGCCGGTCGCTGAATTCAAACCCGTGGCAATAGGGGCAGTGAAGCACGGAGTTACCCCATCGGTCGGAAAGGCCCGGGATTTCGGGCAGCGTGTCCTGCAGCCCAAAGGCAAGGATGAGCGTTGGTGCAGAGATGCGTTTGCCGTTGGCGAGATCAACTTTAAAGCCAGCGTCCAGTCTTTGCGCCGCCACGGCTTCGTCATGTGCAATTTCGACGGTGGGATATGAACCAAGCTGGTTGCGGGCATCGCCGAGAATATCCATCGGCCCACGTCCGTCCTGGCCGAGAAACCCATGTGAGGCTACGGAGAACCGGTTGCGCGGGCGCCCGGTATCGAGAACCAGAACGCGGCGACGGGCGCGTCCGAGATAGGTGGCGGCGGCCAAGCCGGCAAAGCCACCGCCGACGATGATAGTGTCATGTTTCATTTGGTGTTTCCTTCGTTAAAGTTGATGCTTTCGGGCCGCGGATGGCAACGAAAGCGAAAAGAAGGCCCATGACGACGACGCCAGCCCACATTGCCTGAACCCATCCAGAAACAAACGCATCTTTGGCGGTCTGACGGAGGATTTCAGCGTGAATGCCGCCTTCATTGGCCAGTTCTAGCGCGGTTGCGATGCCGCGCGCGGCAATCGTTGCAAGCTCGGGTGGAACCCCGGCCAGTTGCGGCATGATCGCGGCGCTGTAGCCGGTGCCGAACACTGCCTCCAAAAGTGCAACGCCAAGTGCTGTTCCGAACTCGTGCGTGACGTCATTCAACGCCGAAGCCACGCCCTGTTTGTTTGCGGGCAGGGAGGAGGTGATGGCCTTTGTCACGGGGGGCATGGACAGGCCCATGCCAACGCCCATCACGACCATCCCCGGCAGAACAGACAGACAACCGCCGGACGCGGACACCAACGGTGCAATCATCGCCCGCTGCCGCCCAGAAAAAAGCCAGTCGCAAGTGTAGCGCGCGGCCCGACACGTTTGGCCACCAACGGAGCCAGACCGGAAAACCCCATCATCAGAATGGCTATAGGCATCAATCCCAGGGTCGCAAGCAACCCCGACCAGCCAAGCACGGACTGAAAGAAGGGATAGAGCACGATGAACACGCCGGCCTGCGCGCCAAACCAGGTGAGCAGGGCCGCTGAGCCGCTCGACATGCTCCGTTGCCGAAAAAGCCGGATGTCCAGCAAGGGCGCGGTTTGGCGCAATTCCCAGGCGACAAAGGCGATGGACGCTCCGACACCCAGAAGCAGGCCCGCGATGGTGGTGGGCGTGGTCCAGCCATGGGTGGGGCCTTCGTGCAGGAAAGTGATCAGGCCGATGACCGCGATGACAGAAATCAGCGCGCCGCCGAGATCAAAGCGGTGTTCCGATGCCTCGCGCGAGTTCGGGACATTCCGCGATGACATCACATATGCCACGACGACAAGCAGAACCGGCAGAGCAAAGAGCCAGCGCCACGTCAGGACATCGACCAAAAGCGCGGACAGAAACATGCCCAGGAGACCACCGCCGCCGGCCACTCCGGTCCAGATGCCAACCGCCTTGGACCGTTGCTCATCCGGGAAGGCGGAGGTGATGACCGACAGGGTCACTGGCATGATCATGGCCGCGCCGACCCCGCTGAAAAAGCGCGCGCCGATCATAAACGCGGTGGTTGGTGCCAGACCAGAGGCGATATTGGCGGCGCCGAAGACCACCAGCCCGGCCAGCAGAACGGGTTTGCGTCCCCAACGGTCAACAACCGCGCCCAAGGGCAAGAGCAGCGCCGCAAGGGTGATCGCGTAGATGTTGATCATCCACAGTACCCGCTCCTGCGACGCATCCAGATCGCGCGCAAGGGGGAGGGGCTGCGCGACATTGAGCCCAGTGACGGTGGCAATCACCGCCATCAAGGCGATGCAGACCGCAACGAGAATGCGGCGTCGGTGTGCCGGGTCGTGAATGGTGGCTTGGCCGGCGGCCTGTGTGTCGAGAGTGTACATTGCGCCCCGGGTGACGTATCTTCAACTGATACAAATGAGAAGGTAAATCATGTATCAATTGAAGATACAAAATTGTCTGTTGTTGTCAATCCATAGATTTTGCCAGCCCTGCCGGGGGCAGATCACTGCCAAGGGGGGCCACCCATGAACAGGGACACCCGCCTGTCCGACGTGCTGCACGTGCTCTTGCATCTGAACCAAGTTGATGAGCCTGTCACCTCGGACCGCCTGGCCAAGAGCATGGGCACCAATCCGGCGGTTTTTCGCCGCACCATGGCAGGGTTGCGGAATGCCGGATATGTGCAGTCGGGCCGTGGACATGGGGGAGGGTGGTCACTGGTGCGGCCCTTGTCAGAAATCACCCTTCTGGACATCTACACCGCGCTTGGCCAACCGGCCTTGTTTGCCATCGGTATGCGCTCCAACAACACGGATTGCCTGGTTGAACGCAACGTCAACGCGGCGTTGAAGGACACGATGGCGCAGTCCGAAGCGCTGTTTCTCGAACGTTTCGGTGCCATCACGCTGGAGAGCCTGCTGCCCGCCGGATCGGTGCCACGGGCGGTGGTCTGCCCGAAAGTCGCGCCGGACTGATGGGGGGCAGGCCACCGGCCAATGAATGCCCCGCACCCAAGCCAGGCGTCACCACGGTGTGAGGCCATCCGGCTCGACAAAGCTTCCGGTGTCATCCCCGCCAAGCGCATAGCGCACCGGCAATACGGCCCCTTCCTGCGGGGTCATCTCGCCCATGCCCGTCCGGTCCGTCTTGACGAAACCGGGGCTAACCGAGTTGACCTTGATCCCGCTCTCGCGCAGTTCTTCGGCCAATTGGACAGTCAGCATGTTCAGCGCGGCTTTGGACGCGTTATAGCCAATGTAGCGGGCGGCAAAATAGGGGGGGTTCTGTCGCAAACTTTTCGCTCTCTTCCGTCCAATGACGCGAGGCGTTAAGCGGTCAGTCGACTCTGAGAAAGACGGCGGGACAATATGATCAGCTTCAAGGGCAGTCACTATCCGAACGACGTGATCCTGTATGCGGTCTTTTTCTACGTGCGCTACGCCGGGTTCTGTCGCAAATATTTCTGGGAGTAGGGTTTATCCCATTGCCCAGACACACTTATCCTGCGAGTGCGGCGAACTGCTGAAATGCGGAGAGCTTCGTCGTCCCAAGCTGGCCCTTGCGGATCATGTGCGCGGTCTCGATACCGGCCAATGTCGCCGTAGCCGCCTCGACGGATTTGAAGCCTTTCATCGGGCGGGTGATCTTCTTGATGAACCGATGGTCCTGCTCGATCAGATTGTTCAGGTACTTCACCTGCAACACCTCGATCAGCCAGTACCAGCCGTGCAGAATCAGCTCGATATTCTTGTTGTCGAGTCCGGCTTTGTTGGCGCCACTTTTGTCGATCACCACTTTGTCGGGCCAGCCATTGTTAACGATGGTCTGGCGAAAGAAACGCGTCGCTGCCGCCTCGTCACGGGTCTCGGAGAGCATAAAATCAAGGGTTTGGCCTTGTTTATCGAGCGCCCGGTACAGATACATCCACTGACCCTTAACCTTGATATAGGTCTCGTCCATTCTCCATGACCGGCCAGTCCGGGTCTTACGTTTCTGGGCCTCCGAAGCGATCTGAGAGGCATATTTGACAACCCAGCGGTTCAGCGTGGCATGATCGACATGCACGCCACGATCAGCCAGGATTTCTTCGAGATCGCGGTACGATACGGCGTAGCGCACGTAGAAAAAGACCGCATACAGGATCACGTCGTTCGGATAGTGACTGCCCTTGAAGCTGATCATATTGTCCCGCAGTCTCTCTCAGAGTCGACTGACCGCTTAACGCCTCGCGTCATTGGACGGAAGAGAGCGAAAAGTTTGCGACAGAACCGGGTGTGAGTGCTTTGAAACTATGATCCTAGTCTCTTTTGTTGGGTTCTGTCATCAGATCTGCCGAACAAGTGTGAGACGGCTAAGGGGCTGGAACCAGAGTAAACTGAAAAGTATAATTTAGCCTATAGCATCTTAAAAATCAGAAACCATCTGTTTAAGCACTGCCACAAAACTTTCGACAAAACGCCCCCTTGGTTTGCCTTTTGGATAAATCAAGACGGCCTCATGTTTTGGGCCAGAATCGAATGGTTTAACTACTATTCCACTTTCACCACAAGTATGTGCAATGTAAGGGTTGACGATGGCAATCCCCACACCTTTTGCAACAAGCGAACAGGTAATTGCGCTGTAGGACGTTTCAACAACAAAATTGACATCAACACCTTCGTTGAATAAAATTTGCTCCATTTCATACCGAAGAGGTTCACCTTCCGGAAAGGATATAAATCTCTCTCCGGCAAGATCACTTAAGGTCAGGTTTTCCTTGTTGCACAACTTGTGTGTATCAGGAAGTATACAGACCGCGTTAGAGGAATATAAGAGTTCTCCGTCCACGCCGTCGTTTGCGCTTCTGCGCGATACGATTGCAAGATCGCAAGAATGCTCCCTTACCCATCGAGCAAGAACATCTGTGTGGGCGCTTTGGATTGAAATGGTTACTTTAGGGTAGGATTGCGTGAAAATACGGATGGCTTCGGGAATCATTGTCAGCGAGTGAGACTGAATTGCGCCGATGCGCAAGACCCCACTGCCCGAACGATGGATGCGCCTAGCTTCTTCAGTCAGCCGACGCAAACCAATGAAACTTCGTTTTACTTCCTCATGTAGCGCGAACGCATCGGACGTCGGCACAAGCTTACCTGGCAATCGGTCAAACAATTTGAGGCCCGTCGCTCGCTCCAGTGCCGATACTGACCGGCTGATATTGGGCTGTGCCGTGTGAAGTGCTTTCGCTGCAGCTGTCATTGACCCGGAAATCATAACTGCATGAAACGCCTCGAAATAACTTAACTTAACCATGGGAAGTATGCCTGCCTTTTTCTGAATATTGATCCTGACAGCTTTCTAGTTCTTAGAGTTGCCACGACTACGGGGTATATCACAAATGCATGACCCCTATGCAAATGAATATTTGCCTTTGCTGTTTTGACTGACCTAATCTGCTGGAGCACAAGATTTACATGCGCTCAGATACGTTGGGCGATCAGTCAACAGGGGAAGAATTCTATGATGAAATTCAGTACATCGCTATGTTCAGGTGCAGTTGCTCTAGCATCTGCCGCTTCAGCTCAGGATACCATGTTCGTCGCAGGCTATGGGGGCGGATTTCAGTCATTCATGGAAGAGCAAGTCCTTCCTCCCTTCGAAAAAGCCAATAACGTCAAGATCACTTATGTAGCCGGACGGTCTTCGGAGACTGTAGCTAAACTTCAAGCCCAGCAAGGCAATCAGGAGATGAACGTCGTCATCGTGGATGACGGTCCAATGTTCCAAGCCGTGCAGTTTGGATACTGCGCCCCTGTCGAAGATGCTCCAGTATATGCTGACATCCACGATTTTGCTAAACCCGAGATTTACGACGGCAAAGCGATTGGCATCGGTCTCGTCGCGACAGGCATTACCTACAATGCCGAAACATTTGAGGCAAACGGATGGGACGTACCAACATCTTGGAATGACCTGACAGATCCGAAGTTCGTCCAGCGCTTCGCCGCATCACCTATCGGTGGAACTTACGGCCTTCATACTCTGGTCATGTTCGCCCGAATGAACGGAGGGAGTGAAACCGATATCCAGCCAGGTTTCGAGGCGATCAAAGCAAAACTCGTACCAAACGTCCTAAGCTGGACGTCGTCTAACGACCAGCTCGCACAAATGTTTCAAAATAAAGACATTGATATCGCCGTTTGGGGTAGCGCCCGCGCGGCTGACCTGCAGAAGTCTGGCGTCCCTGTCGAATTTGTCTACCCCGAAGAAGGCGCTCCGACACTTGCAGTCACGGCATGTGCAGTCGTTGACAACTCTCTTCCTGAGCAGTCGCAGGCGCTCCTTCAGTATCTCGTGTCTGACAAAGTTCAGGTCATGCTTGCCAGCTACGGTTACGGGCCGACCAACAGCATGACGAAAGTCGACGATGATGTTGCGGCGCATCTGCCCTATGGCAAGGAAAAGTTGCAAAGCTCCTGAATGTTGACTGGAACGTCATCAACCAACAGCGAGCCGACTGGACCA
>NZ_DS999216.1:0-21413 GCF_000156335.1 Roseobacter sp. GAI101 | reverse complement strand
ATCCCGGTTTGCGACGGAATGCAGATCCGACGTCAGAGCGGAGCGCTCGATCTAAAAGCATTTGCAGGAGAAAAATGATGAGTGATATTGACGCAGACCTTGTGATCATTGGCGCTGGACCGGCCGGAATGGCTGCCGCCTGCGAAGCCAGGGCTCTTAATCTGTCGGTCCTCCTTCTGGATGAGCAACTCACGCTCGGCGGCCAGATCTATCGAAATAGCGAAGATGCACCACCAAACTTGCTGGAAATTCTTGGAAAGGATTATGCAAAAGGCCGCGACCTCGTTGAGGAGTTCCGGAAAAGTGGAACACAGTATCTAGGTGGCTCTACAGTTTGGAATATTTGCAAGAACGGGAAAGTAGATTATATCAGGGGCGGTTCCGCAACGAGCGTCAAAGGGTTCTCGGTGCTTCTCGCAAGCGGTGCGCTGGAAAGGCCGTTCCCAATCCGAGGCTGGACATTGCCAGGGGCTATGACAGCTGGAGCGGCGCAAATTCTGCTCAAAAGCACCGGCGCAGTGCCAACAGAACCAGTCGTCCTCGTCGGATGCGGCCCTCTCTTGTATCTACTGGCATGGCAATATTTGAGGGCAGGCGTTAGAATAAAGGCTTTGGTCGATACTACAGAGACAATTGGATATCTCAGAGCTATTCCTCACTCATTTGCCGCGTTCAAAGGATGGCGAGACCTTTTCAAGGGCCTGAGTTTGCTTGCCACATTGAAGCATTACGGTGTGCGCGTCCATTCAAGAGTTTCGGCTTTAGAGCTATTGGGTGAAACCGAGGTTACTGGAATATCATTTCGTGAGAAGGGGGAACTCAAAAGTATCGATACATCCCTTGTCCTTTTGCATCAGGGCGTTGTCCCAAATGTTCAACTAAGCATGTCGACGGATGCTCCCCATCGCTGGGACAATGTGCAACTCTGCTGGCACCCTGTCGTGGACGCTTGGGGCAGGATGGCTGACACTGCTGTTTACGTTGCCGGCGATAGTGGCGGTATTGTAGGTGCGAAAGGGTCAGTGATCCAAGGTCGGCTTGCCGCGCTTTCAGTTGCCCAAAGTCTCAATGTGATCTCTGACCTGAAGAAACGATCACTTCCTCTTCAGATGGCACTTCGTCAGGCGAAGCATATTAGACCCTTCCTTGACAAACTTTACCGTCCTAAAGATGAGGATCGTATTCCGTGTCATGATGATGTTGTGGTCTGCCGATGTGAAGAAGTTACCGCTGGTCAGATCAGAGGTTATGTCAAAATGGGGTGTACGGGACCTAATCAGACCAAAGCGTTCGGTCGTTGTGGGATGGGACCGTGCCAAGGACGTTTGTGCAGCTTGACTGTCACCGAAATCATTGCGGAAGCCAGCGGCCGCACACCTGAAGACGTTGGTCATTATCGCATTCGATCGCCAGTAAAACCAATATTGCTAGGCGATTTTGGCTAACAAAAACCAAGACTACAAATCTACTTACATAAGAGGGACAATTATGAATGATATCGTGAGAATTGAGACCGACACTAGGCGAAGCCGAGCGGTTGTTTATAACGGTGTAGTTTATGTAGGAGGGATGACCGCAAACGATCGGAATTGCGGTATCACCAGCCAAACTAAACAAACGCTTGAAAAAATTGAATCCTTTCTCGAAAAAGCTGGAACGGATAAAACCCGGGTATTAACCGCCCAAATTTGGATGAAGAACCTGAGTCGTGATTTTAACGATATGAACGCTGTTTGGAATGAATGGACATCTGCTGGAGCCGCACCGACCCGCGCTACTGCTCAGTGTGAGATGGGCTCTCCTGATGTATTAATTGAGATCATTGTAACAGCTGCCGTGAATGAATTGAGAACGACATAACTTTTTTACAATTATACTAAACGATAGCTTTCATCTCCGCTTCTGCCTAGGAGGTGATGACTCGGTCGGCCGTTCTCACATTATCCGAGGCGGGCCGGCCATCTTTCAAGTCGAAAGTCTGGTGGTGTAGACATATGAAAGCGGATGTGACTATTAATTCCGAAAGCCTGACGCCTTTTGTCGAGAAAATTCAGGATTCTTTTAAGAACCATCGCAAGAGAAGTGGAAAAGCGGCGTATGATAGGTGCTGAGAAGCGATGGCTGACCGTCAATGATCCAATGCGAAGTTCGCAAAATCTCCAGTCTTCCAATGATGCTTCACGCGCATTTAGCCTTCGGAGGCCTAAGACATTCATATTGAATTAGGGCCTGTTGACGCTGCATCTCGAGCCTGCGATCCGGTGTTGTGTTTCTTACCTTACGTAGCTCCTCGCCATCGAAGGCCGCCCTAAAAAATCAGGAAATAAGAATTCTTAGTCGCGTCAAGGATTTTCACCCCTTGACTCCAGCAAAGGTCTGGCCACGGACTACGCTGATGCACCATCTCTGGTGAAAGAGCGGTGCCCCGTTGCTATCGAGGAACATCGGCAGCGCCGAGCCCGAAAAAAATGTAACCGCCCCATTGCTACCGCGGTGATTTAGCTTTGATGCGTGTCACCAGATCGGTGTCATCCACGAAGTCATCAAGGAACTCATACCATGTTTTGTTGTGTCCGCCATCAGCGCCCATGGAACAGTTTAGCATGATTGCGTAGCGGAGGGTTTGTGGCTCATCTTTACGTAAGCGATGCGCCGCGGCCACCTTCCTTGTGATCGCCTGATCTGAGATTCAGCCCTAATGGATGGATTATCAGGGAGTTTCTCCATGGAGCGCTCAACGGAGTTTCTCAGTAACATTGATATGATTGTGGGGCCGCGCGGTCACCGCCGGTGGCCGGATGCGGTGAAGGCGCAAATTGTGGCCGAGACGCTGGCGGAGGGTGCCTCGGTGGGCGCAGTTGCGCGGCGGTATGACATGCGGGCCAATCATTTGTCGGAATGGCGGCGCATGGCGCGGGAGGGCAAGCTGGTTCTGCCCGCTGTTCCTGAGGGGCCAAGCTTTGCAGCATTGGTTGTGTGCGACGATGTTGAGACGGCACCTGAACCTGCACCACCGCCATTGGATCTGATCTGTGGCAGCGTCCATGTGCGATTGGTGGCAAACACATCAGCAGCGCGCATTGCCGAGATTGTCCGTGCTTTGAATGCGCCCTCATGATGTTCCCTTCGAACCGAGTGCGGATCGTTGTGGCCACCAAGCCTGTCGACTTCCGAAAAGGTCATGACGGGCCGGCAGCGCTGGTTAAGAACGAGTTGCGCAAGGATCCCTTCACTGGGATCGTATTTGTGTTCCGCTCGAAACGCGCAGATCGGCTGAAGCTGCTGTATTGGGACGGCACCGGGTTGGTCATGGCTTATAAGCGGCTCGAAGAACACACCTTCACTTGGCCTGCCATCAAGGGTGGCCTGATGGCCCTAAACCACGCCCAGTTTGAAGTGCTGTTCTCGGGATTGGACTGGCGCAAAGTTAGGGCTTTGTCAGTGCGTCCGCCGACTGCGGCAGAGTGAATCAGGCCGTCTTTTGCAGGGGTGCTGAGGTGCAGGAAATGGTAGTCATTCCCCATGTCAAAACCTGCCGATCTCCCTAATGATATTGAGGCCCTCAAGGCGCTGCTTGCCGCCTCAGAGGACCGCAATCTGCGCAAGCAGGATCGTATCGATCAGTTGGAGAAACTGGTTGCTGACTTCAAGCGGGCCCTGTTTGGCGCACGGTCCGAGAAGGCCGATCCCGAGCAGTTTGAGCTGGCGCTGGAAGACATCGAAACGGCGATGGCGGCGGTCCACGCTGAAGATGACGCGGTGGATCCACCTGCATCGCGTCCGACAAAACCGCGCAATACCAACCGTGGCTCACTCCCCAAACATTTACTGCGTATTGAAGAAGTGATTACGCCCGATAGCATGACCTGCGGCTGCGGTGCTGAACGCCATATGATTGGTGAGGATACGTCTGAACGATTGGACATCGTCCCCGCCCAGTTCCGTGTGATCGTTACCCGCCGCCCAAAGTATGCATGTCGGTCCTGCACCAATGGGGTTGTTCAGGCACCCGCACCCGCCCGGCTTATCCCTGGTGGCATGCCGACAGAGGCAACGGTGGCGCATGTTCTTGTCAGCAAATACGCGGATCACTTGCCGTTGTATCGCCAAGCACAGATTTACAGCCGCCAAGGCATCGATCTGGATCGCTCCACCCTCGCAGGATGGGTCGGCAAGGCAGCCTATGAACTCCGTCCTGTCTTCGATGCGTTAATGGCTGATCTGAAACGCTCAACCAAACTGTTCATGGATGAAACAAGAGCACCAGTGCTCGACCCGGGCAAACGCAAAACCAAAACTGGTTACTTCTGGGCCCTTGCGCGTGATGATCGGCCATGGTGTGGAGCGGCCCCGCCGGGCGTCGCCTTTACCTATGCGCCGGGGCGGTCCGGCCAATATGCAGATGATATTTTGAAGGGCTTCTCCGGCATACTCCAAGTGGACGGGTATGCGGGATACAATCGCCTACTCAAACGTGTCGATGATAGGGTTGCGCTGGCCTACTGTTGGGCCCACGCACGCCGCAAACTGCACGAAGTTGCACAATCTGGCACTGCCCCCATCGCCGAAGACGGGCTGAAACAGATCGCTGCGCTCTACCGGATCGAAAAGGATATCCGAGGCCTGGCACCCGAGGTGCGATTGGCAGCACGGCAAGACCGATCAGCACCGTTGATCGCCGCGTTTGAGGAGTGGCTCACGACCAACCGCGCGCGGCTGTCTGCCAAAGCCCCTTTGGGTGAAGCGCTCAAATACATCGCAAAATACTGGGATGGACTGTGCCTGTTTCTGACTGACGGCCGTATCGAAATGGACAGCAACGCAGTGGAACGCACGATCCGTCCCATAGCTCTGAACCGCAAGAACGCACTCTTCGCTGGCCACGACGCCGGAGCCGCAAACTGAGGGGTAATCGCTTCCTTGATCGAGACCTGCAAATTAAACGATGTCGATCCGCACGCCTATCTGACCAATACGCTCACAGCCATCGTCGCTGGCCACAAACAAAGCAAGATCAACGAGCTGCTGCCGTGGAATTACGTCAAATAGTGGGATCGCGCACCGGTTACGCTGAAGCCCAGATTATTGGAATGATCAAAGAACAAGAAGCTGGGATGCCGACAGCTGAGGTGTGCCGCAGGCATGGCCTCAGCCCTGCGTCGTTCTACAAGTTCAAAGCCAAATACGGCGGCATGAACGTTTCTGACACCCACCGGCTTAAATCGCTGGAGGAGGAGAACGCCAAGCTGAAGCGTCTGCTGGCGGACACGATGCTCGACAATGTTGTGTTGAAAGATTTGCTGGGAAAGAACTGACGACACCGAATTTGCGACGGGCTGTAGCACGCAAGGCGATGCGGGATCATGATATCTCGCAACGTCGTGCGTGCAGGCTGGTCGGTGTCGATCCGAAGACTGTTCGGCGAGATCAACCGCCGGACAATCCTGAAGTTCGCGAAGAGATGAAGGCGATTGCCAGCAAACGGCGTCGGTTCGGTTATCGTCGGATCGGTGTTCTGTTGGAACGCAAAGGCATGATTATGAACCACAAGAAGCTGTATCGTATCTACACCGAGGAAGAGCTGGGCGTCAGACGGCGAAGAGGTCGCAAGCGAGCACGTGGATCGCGGACACCGATGCCCGTGGCATTGCGTCCTGGTGAGCGTTGGTCATTGGATTTTGTGTCTGACACGTTTGGCGCGTCCACTGCCCGGCAATGCATGTTTACATGCATGAGAGGGGCGCAAATTCCGCATGCTGGCAGTGAATGACGACTGCTGCCGTGAGAACCTTTGCCTGATGGCCGATACCAGCATCTCTGGCGCTCGGGTTGCCCGTGAATTGGACGCACTGGTGCGCATCTACGGAAAGCCTGCTGGTATTGTCAGTGACAACGGGACGGAGTTTACCAGTCGCGCGATCCTGAAGTGGGCTGGCGATAACGACGTGGATTGGCATTACATCGATCCGGGTAAACCGCAGCAGAATGGCTTCATTGAAAGCTTCAATGGCAGCCTTAGAGACGAACTGCTGAATGAGGAGATCTTCGACACGTTAGATGACGCCCGAAGAAAATTGGCGCTCTGGCGGTACGATTACAACAACGTCAGACCACACTCGTCATTGGAGAACCAAACACCCGCTGAAGCGCGTCGAGCGCTTGAGCAATTTGAGGGCTCCGCGCACGGCGCGCTTGCTCAAACTGACGACGAAGAATATGAAACCCAAACCCGCAAACTCTCGTTATAAATGAGGGAGCCTCGGGGGGCAGGTCATGGATGTGAACCTGTCTGGGGCCTTTCATACGATGCGTCTTGCGATGCCGCAAATGGCCGAACGGGGGTTCGGTCGCGTTATCAATATCGCGTCGGTTCACGGACTGGTCGCTTCGGTGAATAAAGCGCCCTATGTGGCATCGAAATTCGGGCTGGTGGGCCTCTCACGGGTGGCAGCACTTGAATATGCCCATCAGGGCAGTCGTGAAACGGGTGGAATCACCGTCAATTGTATCTGCCCGGGCTGGACCGAAACCGCAATTATCGAGCCGCAAGTTCAGGCTCGCGCCTCCGCCCATGGCGGCGATAGAGCAGCTGGGATCGCCGACCTTCTCGCCGAAAAGCAACCTTCGCGCCGCACCTCCGATCCCTCCGAAATCGGCGCTTTGGCGCTTTGGCTTTGCGCGCGCGAGGCTCACAATGTCACTGGAACGTCTATTCCTGTTGATGGCGGCTGGACCGCCCAGTAGGCGCTGACCGCGAGTGTGATTGCTCGATCCTCCTTGGATAGACGCCACATTCTTAAAATGTGAATTGGGCGACTGACACCCAGCGGTCCGTCGCTTCACGAAAGACGATAAGTTGATGCAAGTTGGCGCGGCAAAACCGCACTCCTTTAAGTGGAAACGATGCCGAGAATTCAAATATGCTGTGCAAACAAGAAATGACATCAATGCAAATACCCCTCCGAGGTAAACAAGTATTGTCTTAACAGCTGGGGAAGTCTGGTTTGCGGACATTTCGTCTGTTTTTGCTGAACGCAGCATAAGGCAATTTGAGCTCATCGCCGACCTTCCGGTAGCTGTTTCCCAAGAAAGCGAACGGCCCAGAACGGACCTTCAGTGCAATGCGGGGAGAATGGCTGCTATCTGAAATAAGATGAATCTCAGCTTCGCCCCGCGAATTCTAAGATGGAACCAACGATCAGAAACAGCCGACCTTCTTGCCATTGCATGTGAGGACAGGATGCTTACGCAAACTGGCGCGTTCGGCTCTTATCACTGGACGACCGTTGCGGCAGGACCTGCCGCAACGGTTCGCTTCTCAGATTACATCGCGGGCAGAATGGTGATGTCGCGGATGTCGCCGTCGACACCCTTAATCATGCCGGCATCAGTGGCCGCGCCGGTTTCCAGATCGACCGAATAGAGCATGTTGCCGTTCACCAGCCACGCCATATTCTCCATCGCGTCGTTGGTCTGCACGTCGAACGCGTAGGTGTCCGCCGGGCTATCGATCCCGAGCTTGCCAATCGCACCCAGCGTCCCGTCGTTTGGCGAGACCTGCTGGATCACGGCGACGATTGTGGAATCAATGTCGTACATCTTGGTCGCTTCGGGCTTGCCGTAGCTGTTGATGTAGGCTGCGGCGACGATCGAAGGCTCTTCTCCCACATGCATGTCACCTTCCTGCCAATCAAGGCTGCCATCCACAGTCACGGCACCGGTGTCGACGTCGACGCGGTGGTTGGTCGTGCCGGTCATGAAACGCAACTTGTCCGCCGCCGGGTTGAAGTCCACGATCACGGGCATCTCGCCAACGGGCAGTGCGGTGTCCATTGTCGCCATTTCGGTCGCTTCACCGGTGGCGGTGTCGATGCTGACGATGCCCATTTCGGGCGTCACACCCACCAGAGTTCCATTGGACGGGCGCAGATCGATGCCCAGCAGGCTGTCGACGCCGGAAACCTCCATCGAGCCCGAAACTTCGAGCGTTTCGGTGTCGAAGATTACCAGGGTTTTTTCCCCGACGAGACCGACAGCCGGCGCGGCGGCGGCGGCGGACAGGGAAAGGCCAAGGGCAGTGGTTGCATAAACAGCAGTACGGAGCATGAGAAAAATCCTTTGTTTCGGTTCATTGCGGCACGACGGTTTTCGCCGTCCATGCCCCGAGGACACGCGCGATCCGGATTTGGATGCAGAAAAATTGAAAAAGATTGCATCCGCCATGCGTCACGCCGTGTCCTTCCTTTTGAAAGGGGCTAAAAGCATGCATCAGGGGTGCAGAACGACAGGGAACAGCGCCCACCTCGGGAGCGCCGCAGCTTTTTGGATTGTGGCAGGACCACGTCCGCGCATGAAGGAGCCGCGCATGAGCGACGAACACAACGCACAGGACCACAATGACCGGCTGCGGCGTGCTGTCGCGGACTGCGCCGCCGGTCGCGCGCACGGCATCGCAACGATCCTCGACATCGAAGGGCGACAGTTGCTTGGCGTCGCCTATCGCATTCTGCGACGTCAGGATCTTGCCGAAGAGGCGCTTCAGGATGCGATGGTGCAGGTTTGGCGCAAAGCAGGCACACAAGGGGCGGGCAGCGGATCGGCACGCGGCTGGATCTACGCCATCCTGCGCAATCGCTGCCTCAATATCCTGCGCGACGGCAAACGTCTTAGCATCCTCGCGCCGGCTGATCTCGCGATGATGCAAGAAGCGCGCCAAGAAATCGTGCCGACAGAGGATTGGGAAATCTTGGCCGGTCGGGGCAAGCTGCGTGACTGCATGGGCGGCCTTGATGGACAAAGCCGCCAGGTCATCTTGCTGGCCTATGTCGCGGGCTTCAGCCATGGCGAGATTGCAGCGCGCCAGAACATGCCCCTCGGAACAGCCAAGTCCCTGATCCGCAGAGGGCTGAGTGCCTTGAAGGAGTGTCTCTCATGACCGGTCTTTCCGACGATATCCACGACCTCGCCGCCGATTACGTACTGGGGCTATTGCCCGAGGACGAGTCGCAACTATTCGAGGAGATCCTCGCCCGCGATTCAGATCTTGCGCAATATGTGGGCGATCTGCGCGACCGACTGCTGCCGCTCGATCTGTCCGCCGCGCCGCGCGACCTGCCAGAAGGCATGGTCGCCCGCACCCGCGCCGCACTGGAGCAGCTTGATGCGCCAAGCCCTATCACAACCGCTCGAAAATCCCTGCCCAACGCGGCCGCCAACACCCCGCAGATGCCGTCCGGACGAAGGGCGGGCTTAATCGCCGCGGCCTTGGTCGGGATTGCCGTTGGCTTCGGTGCGGGCTGGCTGCGGCCTTCACCCGAACCACTGGTGATCGCCGTACTGCTGGATGATCAGGGCGTGCCACAGGCGGTGGTCGAGGATTATGGCAACGATACCGCAACCGTGCGCTTCGTGGCCGAAATAGACGTACCGCCGGATCGGTCCTTGCAGGTTTGGACACTGCCGACGCCTGAAATCGGTGCGACATCGCTGGGAGTGCTTGACCGGACAGCACCCACGCGCCTGACATTTGACCATTTGCCGGGGCCAATGGCGCAGCAATTGTACGAAGTTACCCTGGAACCGGCAGGTGGGTCACCGACCGGCAGACCGACCGGACCAATCATCGGCAAG
Organism: Roseobacter sp. GAI101; assembly: GCF_000156335.1. GTDB lineage: Bacteria > Pseudomonadota > Alphaproteobacteria > Rhodobacterales > Rhodobacteraceae > Sulfitobacter. Next base: position 11,783 of record NZ_DS999216.1, on the reverse strand, counting down.
GGCTTTGCGGCCCCGCAGACATAGGACTATCACGGAAAGATGCGCCGCCCCGGTCATTTCGGGGCGGCGCGTTGGCATCCGGATTGACCTAGCCAGCGACCAATCGACGGATCTTGCCCATCGCACTGTCAAAACCTTCCTGATAGGCGATCGGCTGATCAAAGCGCCCGTGCTCATCAAAGAGCAGAACGAAGGCCGAGTGGTCCATCGTGTAGCCTCCGTCCTTGAGCGGCACCCGCTGCGCGTAGACACGGAAAGCCTGGATAGCCTTGTCAATTTCCGCCTTTGATCCGGACACACCGGTGACGCCCGGCACCCAGGATACATAGTCTTCCAGCATCTCTGGCGTGTCACGTTCGGGATCGACGGTGATGAAGAAAACGCGCAGCGTTTCGCCGTCTTCCGCCAGCGCCTCCTGCCACCCGGCGACATCACCCAGAGTGGTTGGGCAAACCTCCGGGCAATGGGTAAACCCGAAGAAGACGGCAGACGGCGTTCCGGTCAGGGTCTCCTTGCTGAAGGCCGCCTTGTCGGTAGTGACCAGCTGATAGTCTCCCTGACCCAGTTGATCGGCAGCTGTCTCCTGCAGCTGTGGATCGAACACCCGAAACCAGCTGAAGGCCAGCAGCGCCAGCAAGGCAGCTCCCCAGAGAGAAACCAGAATGAGTTTGCGTTGCTGTGTCATGGTCCGCTTACTCGCTCATCTTGTGATGGCTGTCGTGGCCCTCGCCATCCCGCGCAAGGACGGGCATGGTCAACGTTACCTCACCTGCCTTTTTGAAGGTCAGTGTCACTTCCACTGTGTCACCTTCGCTAAGAGGCCCAGCAAGGTCCATGAACATGATGTGATAGCCACCCGGTTTCAGCATGACCGTCTCGCCCGCGGGGATCGGCAGACCATCTTCCAGTTCCCGCATCTTCATCACGCTGTCCTGCATCGCCATTTCGTGGACTTCCATCCGGGCTGCCACGTTGGAACTTGCCCTGATCAGCGTGTCGTCGGTGTCCCCGCCATTGGTGATTGTCAGGAAGCCACCCGCAACGGGCTGGTTCGGCAAGGTGGCACGGACAAACGGCGCGGTCAGTTCCAGATCGCCTAGAAGGACCTTTGGCTTTTCGGGCATTGGCGTACTTCCGTGCCCGCCGTGAGCATGATCCCCCGCCGCTGATACGAGTGAAAGAACCGGCGCGGGGTTCGGTACGTCATGCGATCCGCTGGTGTCCGTCCAGTCCGCCACTCCGTTTGCACAAGTCTGAAGCGCCGGAAAGTACATCGTCTCTCCCGCTTCAAGCTGGGGGCCGACTGTCCCGCGTACCGTGAACTCATCGTAATGATCGTCAGGCAGATCACCCCCAGACCAAATGACCGCGCGGACCCCTTCGGTCATTTCGGTGCCGTGATTGTTATAAGGCTGCGCATAGGCACCCGTTTCGGTTTCCAGCGTCCAGCCCGGTTTCGGCATCGGTTTGACGGCATAGAAACCTTCTGGGATGTCGATGCGGACGGTATGCGTGGATTCGCCTTTGCATCCGTGGGGTACACGCAAGGTGATCTTGGTTGTGGCACCCACTGCCGCTTCCTTTTGTTCAAGGGATGCATGGGCGTGGCCCGATCCGGCAAGCAGGCCGAGGGCCAGAAGCGAGGCAAGAGTTGTCGTCGAATATGTCATAGAAGTCTCCACAGAGATCCGGACGCGGCTTGTGCGCGCCCATTGAAAAAGGCGTGCCGGATCACCGGCACAAGTGATTCTGGATCAGGTAGAAAGTGGAGGAGCCCGGACGCCGACGGGTGCAGTCAGGCGTTGCGGTCCCGCGACAAGGCTACGCTGCGCAACGCGTAGGCGAACCAGTCGCACAGGTTGCGCCAGTTCCGGTGCCGTGGCACGGGGCGCATCGGGAAGCTTGTGACAGAACGGGCAGCGATGGTCAGAACCGTCCGCATCCAGACCGCATAGGTCATCCGCGAGGATACCCATCGCGATGACAGCTTCCATTCGGGCGATGTCGTCGCGGTCCGGTGCCATGTGATGTGCAGAAACGACACCAAGCAACACCAGCAAGAATGCGGTACTGCAGGCCAGAATCGTTTTGCGCAAACCGTGGATCATGGAAGTGTATTGCCTCAGATCAGAGATCAAGGAAAGGGTTCTGTCGCAAACTTTTCGCTCTCTTCCGTCCAATGACGCGAGGCGTTAAGCGGTCAGTCGACTCTGAGAAAGACTGCGGGACAATATGATCAGCTTCAAGGGCAGTCACTATCCGAACGACGTGATCCTGTATGCGGTCTTTTTCTACGTGCGCTACGCCGTATCGTACCGCGATCTCGAAGAAATCCTGGCTGATCGTGGCGTGCATGTCGATCATGCCACGCTGAACCGCTGGGTTGTCAAATATGCCTCTCAGATCGCTTCGGAGGCCCAGAAACGTAAGACCCGGACTGGCCGGTCATGGAGAATGGACGAGACCTATATCAAGGTTAAGGGTCAGTGGATGTATCTGTACCGGGCGCTCGATAAACAAGGCCAAACCCTTGATTTTATGCTCTCCGAGACCCGTGACGAGGTGGCATCGACGCGTTTCTTTCGCCAGACCATCGTTAACAATGGCTGGCCCGACAAAGTGGTGATCGACAAAAGTAGCGCCAACAAAGCCGGGCTCGACAACATGAATATCGAGCTGATTCTGCACGGCTGGTACTGGCTGATCGAGGTGTTGCAGGTGAAGTACCTGAACAATCTGATCGAGCAGGACCATCGGTTCATCAAGAAGATCACCCGCCCGATGAAAGGTTTCAAATCCGTCGAGGCGGCTACGGCGACATTGGCCGGTATCGAGACCGCGCACATGATCCGCAAGGGCCAGCTTGGGACGACGAAGCTCTCCGCATTTCAGCAGTTCGCCGCACTCGCAGGATAAGTGTGTCTGGACAATGGGATAAACCCTACTCCCAGAAATATTTGCGACAGAACCGAAATTCTTGGCCACATGCAACAAATAGCTGCTGCTGTCTGAAAACTCCCTATTCCGGTCAAAAACGGTGGTTTCCTGGCGAAGCGGTATTGTTCAAAACATGAACATATCCATGCTCACGAGCGAAATCGCGGGCACAAAGGTGATGATCAGAAGCGCGATGAGGAAGATGACGAAGAAGGGCGTGACGCCGCGATAGATGTCGGCGGTCTTCATGCCGAGCGCCGATTGCGCGACGAAGATGTTGATCCCGAAAGGTGGCGTGAACAGACCGATGGCAAGGTTCAGCGTCATGATGATGCCAAAATGAACCGGATCAATCCCCAATGCATTTACCACAGGTATCAGAACTGGTGTCAGCAACAGGATTGCCGAGAGCGGGTCCATGAAACAACCACCAACCAGCAGCAAGAGGTTAATCACGATCAGGAACTGCCAAACAGCGATGTCCATCGAGGTGATCCAGCCGACGATTTCCTGCGGAATCTGGTTCACTGTCAAAACCCACGAGAAGAGCCCGGCAGCAGAAATAATTACGAGGATTTGAGCGCTGAAGGTGACGGCAGAGATGGCTGAGTTCATGACGTCACGCAGAGACAGCTCACGAAAGATCAGCACTGTGACGATAAGTGTATAGACACAGGCGACCGCAGCGGCCTCAGTCGGGGAAAAGAACCCCCAATAGATGCCGCCGAGCACAATCACCGGTGTACCGACTGCCCAAAACGAACGTAGTGCCGCATGTCCGAGCCGGGAAAGTGAAAACGCGTGGGTCGTTCCGAATATGTTTGTTCGCGCCCGGACCATGATAAAGATCGCCAGAAGCACGGCAAGAAGCAGACCGGGTAGGATACCCGCCGCGAAGAGTCGGGGGATCGAAGTCTCCGACGAGGCACCATAGACAATCATCGGGATCGACGGCGGAATGACGATACCGATAGCGGCAACCGATGTGATCATCCCGGCTGAAAAAGGCGCGGGATAGCCGTCTGCGGTCATGGCTGGATGCATTACCTTGCCGACCGATGCGACAGCCGCAGCGGAGGAGCCAGAGATCGCGCCAAAGACTGTCGCCGTGCCGACTGTCGTCACGCCCAGAGCGCCAGGCAATCGGCCCGTGAGCGCATTGACAAGATCGACAAGTCGTTGCGCGATGGACCCACGCGACATAATTTCGCCAGCGAAGATGAAATAGGGGACCGCGAGCAAACCGGAGACATTGATCGCGCCGAAAAGGTTCTGATGAACGGCATTGAGCGGCACGTTCATGTAGAAGGCCAGCGCCCCTACTGATCCGGTCAACAACACGATGAAAATCGGGAAGCCGAAGAGCAGCAGCAGGACCGGGATAATGCCAAGAGCAAGTGTCATTCCGGGATCACCTCCGCAGCGAGAGCTGAGGGCGAGAGGCTTTCATTGCCCCTAAGGATTAGATGGATGAGCCGGAGCAAGGCGATTGCGGCAAAGAGTGCAAAACCCAGCGTCAGGGTACCATGGATTGCCCAAAGAGGTATCTTGGCACCCGTGCTTTTCATGCCAACCTGAGCAATGCGGGAAACATAGACCCAGGACAACCAACCGACCCATATACAAAGACCACAGATGACGATTTGCTGGATGATCTTGAGAATTCTTTGCAGCGGGGCAGGCAGCATGTTCAACAGAATGTCCATCCGGATATCTGCACCGCGCCATACACAGGCAACTGCGCCCAAATAGGCGATATAGATCATGCCGAATGTCGCGACCTCGTCGGCCCACAGAAGGGCATTTCCAAGAACATAGCGACTGAAGGCGTTCCAAACGGACAGGCCGACCATGGCGATGAGAACGAGGCCGAGGAGGCCGAATATCGCACCGACAAAGCGGTCAAGTGTGCGAAGCATGGGAAATCTCCTTATGAGGTGGGTGCCCGCGTTTCGGGCATCCTGGTTTGGAGATCAGCGGTTGCGGTCTGCCGCTTCGACGAGGATTCGGTAGGCTTCCTCCATCTGTGGATCATCCGCAACGACAGCTTCGATCACCGGACGCACCGTGGAAAAATAGGCCTCAGCCTGATCCTCAGCGAGATGCCGGATCGTGCCGCCATTACCTTCCCACATGGCTTCCAATGCGGCAGGGCCGTTCTGGACATAACCTTCGAAGGCGGACAGGGCTTCAGCCGCTTCCTGCCGAACAATCGCTTCGTTTTCCGGACCGATCATCGCCAGAAAGTCCCTCGAGATGAGACCACCGATGATCGTGAAGTTGCCGGGAAGGTAGGTCGCCTCGGTGGCAACGTCCTGAAACTGGAAGGCGTTGAGAACAGCCATGTTGGCCGAAGATGCGTCGATCTGGCCAGTCTGCATGGACGGAAGTACTTCGCCGAGGGGAATGGCAACCGGCGTTACACCAAGGGCTTCCAGCGGACGGTTGAGCAGCGGCGTGGTGCCGCCGGTTCGCATCACGAGTCCCTGGAAATCAGCGACTTGCTCTATGGGTTCCTGTGCAATCACCACCGCCTGGCCTGACGTCATCATCATGAGCGGTTCGACATTCGCGGCCTCACCGAATGTTGCCAGAAGTTCCCGCAGCGCCGGATCGGAAAAAGTCCTCATGGCGTGTTCTTCGCTCTCGAACAGACCGGCGGCGTCCATCGCGGCAAAGCGCGGTTCCAGAGCGGCAAGGAACCCGATAACCGGAATGGTCATTTCGATCGTGCCCATGGCCACGCCTTCGACCGTCGCAGGAATTTGACCAAGCTGGTTGGCCGGGAAAAGCTGCACGTCGATTGCGCCATCCGTGGCTTCTTCGACACCCTGCTCAAAGGCCGTCATCCACGCATAAACGACATCGTTCGTCGTCGGCGGCACCGGTGATGAAATTTTCATCACGAAATCCTGCGCGAATGCAGGAGCCGCGAGGGCAATCGCGGTTGTCGCCGCAAGCATTGTAAGTGTGGTTCTCATGGTGGTCCTCCCTGTGGATACAAGCGGCATGCTCCGTTTCCTCCCGGACGCCGCGTATTACTGTCGAACCTGATAACGTTCGACAGCGCTTCTAATCAGATGCAGAATGCACCAAAGTGATAGCGAAATGTGATCGGACATGAAATTCAATCAGCTCAGGGATTTTGTCGCGGTAGCGGAAGCAGGTAGTCTGCGCGCAGCGTCACGACGACTTGAGCTTGCCCAGCCAGCGATCACCCGCTCGATTCAGGAACTGGAAAACAGTCTGGGCGCGCAGTTGTTTATCCGTGGCGCGCGCGGTGTCCGACTAACCCCCGTTGGGATGGTTTTTCTGGTGCGAGCCAGAAACGTGCTGGAGGAGGTGCGCCGCGCCGGTGAAGAGGTCAGCCAGATTCAAGGCTCAGCCGAGGGAAATTTGGTTGTCGGACTGTCTATCGCCGGACATATGGGGGTGCTGGAACGTGTTCTGCGGCCCTTCATACGTCGTTATCCACGGGTCCGACTACACGTGATCGAGGGTTTTCTGCCGACGCTGGAAAGCGAACTGCTGGCCGGAACGGTCGACTTTTTCATCGGTCCGGTTTCAGAAGATATCGTCACGCCAGAACTTGATGTGAGCAAACTCTTTGATAACGAACGTCTGGTCATCGCAAGACGCGATCACCCGCGATCCGCTTCCCGGTCCCTGTCCGACCTCAATGACGTCGACTGGCTCACCACGTCTATCACTCATGACGCAAAAGATGAACTGTCTGCGGTGTTCGCGGAACACGGATTGCCGCCGCCGCGCCTGATAGCAAAATGTCAGTCGGCCCTCTCCATACTCACCTTCCTTATGAGCACGGACATGCTGGCCATGGTGCCGCGCCAATGGGTGGAGAGTCCTCTGATGAAAGATCTGTTGATTCCATTCCCGCTGAAAGAGCGATTTGGGGCCCCTCCGATTTGTCTGGTTCACCGCAAAGGGCTTGGCCTGACACCTGCGGCAGAGCATTTTGTGACTCTCGTGCGTAAAGCGTCTTCTGCACCTTTGCCTGGCCCACGCTGATCCATTGCTTTTTCGGCGATAACGAAACGGTATCGGCGAAACACTTTCTCAATCTACCGGGAAGCACCCGATGATGCGACAACCCTCTTGTCTAGGGAGGGAACGCTGATGTCCATGATTGAAACCGATGTTGCCATCTCGGGTGCGGGTCCATGCGGCCTTATGCTGGCCAACGAGTTGGGACGTCGCGGAGTATCCGTCCAGATCGTTGATGCTGAGCCTGGCGTTGGCATTGCCCCCCAAGCGAACGCAACGCAAGCCCGCACGATGGAACATTATCGTCGCCTTGGCCTTTCCAATGACCTGCGAAAGATGGGGCTGCCCTCGGATTATCCGACCGACGTTGCCTATTTCACTACCTTCACCGGACATGAACTAGCCCGCCACAAACAGCCGACCTCGGGTGATGCAGCCAAGCGCGTGCGCGAGCTTGCCGATGTCTGGAACGGCCCCGAACTTCCGCATCGGATCCCACAAAGCATGATCGAACAGAAACTTTGCGACGAAGCGCAAAAGCTGGCTGGCGTCGAAATCGCGTTTTTCCATCGTGCAACCCGTTTCGAGGAAGACGCCGACGGCGTGACGTTGCATTCTGAACACGTCAAAACCGGCGCGCCGCTTATAATCCGTGCCAAATACCTCTTTGGTGCTGATGGCTCCCTTTCCAAAATCCGCGAGCAGATGGGCATCGTCTATACCGGTGCGGGCGGCGTGGCCCGCGACTTCATGGGTGGGAGGATGTTGTCGGTCTACCTGAACGCCCCGTCCTTCTACGAGGCCGTCTCGGCCCCGCGCGCATGGATGTACTGGACCTTCAACCGCCGCCGTCGCGCACTTTTGGCCGCGACGAACGGCAAGGGACGGTTCGTTCTGCAAACCCAACTGCGCGAAGGTGAAGACCATCAGACCTTGACCGAAGATGATTGCAAGGGCTTGTTCTGGCAAGCCGTGGGCCAAGAAATTCCGGTTGATATTACGGGCACCGCGACCTGGATCGCAGGTCGTGGTCTGGTGGCTGAGAGCTTCCAGCGTGGTCGTGTGATTCTGGGTGGCGATGCTGTGCATATTTTCACACCCACCGGAGGCATGGGTTACAATACCGCCGTGGACGATGCAGTGAACCTCGGCTGGAAACTTGCTGCTGTCATCAAAGGCGAGGCAGGCCCTACACTTCTTGACAGCTACGAGGCCGAACGCAGGCCGGTCGCACAACGCAACACCCTCTTCGCACTTGCCTTCGCGGACAGTGTTGGACTTTACCGCGCCTCTCCTGCCATTGAGAATGAGGACGAGGCCGGTGAGATCGCCCGCGCCCGCGCCGGTGCCTATCTGGCGCAGCACGGTGCGAAAGAGTTCTTTATTCCCGGTTTTTCATTGGGCGCACGCTATGATAACAGCCCGGTGATCGCACAGGACGACAGCCTGCCGCCGCCTGATCAGGCCTCAGTCTACGTGCCGTCCGCAAAACCGGGCGGTCGCGCGCCGCACGTTTGGCTGGATCAAGAAACGTCGCTGTTCGATCGCTTCGGCTTCGATTGGACACTGTTGAACCTTGGCGGTGCGGATTCGACGGCCGAGGCAATCGAAGCCGAGGCGAAGACGCGCGGACTAGATTTGAAACGGCTCGATCTGCCTGATCATGCAATCCTAGCCGATCTCTACGAAGCACCGCTGGCGTTGATCCGCCCTGACCAGTTCGTAGCCTGGCGTGGCGACAAGGTGGATGCGGCCGAGCTGTTTGACAGAATTACTGGCAAGACGGCGTCACAGCCCATCCTTGCCGACACCCACTGAGATGCAGGAAGAACAGGAGATACCGATGAAATTCCTCGCTTATGCACAAAACGGCACTGAAGGACTGGCCATTGAAACCGACAATGGTTTCCGGGGTCTGCTTTCGACCGACAAAAAATACCCCGGCAGTCTGCTGGATCTGCTAAAACAAGGCGGCACGGCGCTGGAGGACGCGGGCAAGACATTGGCCGGCGGACAGCCGGTAGATGAAGATCAGGTGACATACCTGCCGCCCGTGTCCGACCCCGAAAAAATTGTCTGTGTCGGACTGAACTATCACGATCACACCGCCGAAAGCGGTTTTGCCGAGCAGCCGGACTACCCGACACTCTTCGGGCGATTCAATTCATCGTTGATTGGACACGGCGCGCCGATCATGCGGCCCGACTGTTCGGACCAGCTCGACTACGAAGGTGAGTTGGTGGCTATCATCGGCCATGAGGCGCGCGACGTCAGCGAGGCAGAGGCGCTTGAATACGTCGCAGGATATTCGATCTTCAACGATGGTTCGATCCGGGATTACCAGTTCAAGGCACCGCAATGGACGCCGGGCAAGAACTTTGACGATACTGGCGCGTTTGGTCCCTACTTCATCCCCGCCGATGCGCTGCCCGACGGCTGTCTCGGTCTCAAGCTGAAGACGGTTCTCAACGGAAAGGTCGTGCAGGAAGCAATGATCGACCAGATGGTATTCTCAGTCGCACAGATTGTTTCGATCTGCTCACAATTCATGACGTTGAAACCCGGTGACGTGATCGTGACCGGCACCCCTTCCGGTGTGGGTCTCGCGCGCAAGCCACAGCGGTGGATGAAGGACGGTGATGTCTGCGAGGTCGAAATAGACCAGTTGGGCAAGCTGTCGAATCCGATCAAAGACCGTGTTCCGGCAAAGACGACCGAGAACGCCTGATACCGACAGGGAGGAGAGCAACATGACCGCGATTACCGGCAAAGTGGGCATTACAAAACGCCCCGGAGAATTGGGCATCCATTCGATGGACACCTTCAACATGGTTGTGCCCGACCTGAAGGTGGCCCAGGATTTTTATACGTCGTTCGGGCTGGACGTGCGCGAAGAAGGTAACGGGCTAGGCTTGTTCACCTTCGGATCGGACCACCGCTGGGTCAGCCTGGCCGAAGGTGGGCGGAAAAAGCTGAACAACCTCAGCTTCGCGGTGTTCGAGGAGGATTTCGAGCCGATCAAGAAGCGCATCGAGGAGGCGGGCGTCAAACTGATGGACGCCCCGCGAGGCTGGGATTCGAACGGCAGCTGGTTCCGCGACCCTTTTGGCGTCCTGATCGAAGTCAAGGTCGCCGAGAAAAGCTCGCCCGATGAAAAGATGGACTTTGTCACAGGGTCAGTGCCGGGCGGCAAGATGGGTTCAGTCATGCGTTCGAAGGCACCAAAGGTGCAGCCGCGCAGGCTGGCGCATGTGCTGGTCTTCACACCTTCGGTGCCCGAAGCGATCGCGTTCTACTCAAGCACTCTGGGCTTGCGGATTTCCGATCGTTCCGGCGACGGCATCTGTTTCATGCACGGCATCCACGGCAGCGACCATCACCTGATCGCCTTCGCGAAATCCTCGGCTCCGGGCCTGCATCATTGCAGTTGGGACGTTGGTGGCATCAATGAGATCGGTATGGGCGCATCGCAGATGGCAAACAAGGGATATCAGAAGGGCTGGGGCCTGGGGCGGCACGTTCTTGGGTCCAACTACTTCCACTACGTCCAAGACCCGTGGGGCAGTTTCTCGGAGTATTCTGCGGATATCGACTATATCCCCGTCGGCCACGAATGGGAGGCCGGAGATTACGATCCGGAAGATTCGCTTTACCTTTGGGGGCCTGACCTTCCGAAGGACTTCGTGACAAACTATGAAGCCGAACACCCGGACGCCGTCACGCCAGGAAAGGCGTCTGGCGCCGTCTGATAATCGTAATTCGTGATAGGAAAGCCATGTCCGGTTCCATTGAACTTTACGTCACCGAATGGGGCTGCGGCCCATGCGTCGTGATGATCCATGGCGGCGATCCACGAGGCGGGACGTCGACCTTTTCGGCACAAGAACCTCTCGCGGAGCGATTTCACCTAGTCCTCCCCGACCGTCCAGGGTCAGGTCAAACTCCCAAGGTAGGACGGACGGATTTTTAATAGCACGCCGAACTGATCTTCCCACTGCTGGAAGACGGTCCAACGCATCTGGTCGGCCATTCCTATGGCGCGGTTATCGCCACCTGGATCGCTACGCGGCATCCGCAGAGAGTGAAATCGCTGGCGCTGTTCGAGCCGCCGGTATTCATTGTGGCACCGGACGATGCGGAAGTCGTGGCCATGGCATCGGTCAACCGCGACCTGGCCGAAAATCCGCCCGCCGACCCGGGTACGATGATCCGGGGCTTTTTCACCCATGTCGGCATCCGCCCACCTGCGGACATGCCGCCTGAAGCGCAAAAGGGCCTTGCCCGCGAGCTTGCGACCATGCGGTCACCAACAGAAGCCGACATAACATTGAACCAGTTGCGCACTGGCGGCTGGCCTATCCGGGTTATGACCTCGGGCAAGACGCCAGGCTCCGAAGGGATCGCACGAGCCATCGCTGCTCTGCCAAGGGCCGAACATATCATCGTGCCCCATGTGGATCACAATACGCAGAAGAACGGCGCGGTTGTGAATCCCGTTCTCGAAGATCTTTGGAACACGGTAGAATAGCTGGTTCGAGAATTGATCGAAGAAACGATTACCATTCGAACTGAATAAAATACAGCCCTTTTTTGGGAGAGGTTTAGGCGCAATCGTAGCTTATGGCACAAACGGTCGTTTTTGGGAGTGCTTTGCGGATGCAGCTAAAGTCTGGTCTGAGGCTTTAGCTTTTTAGAAGCACTTTGCGCAGCGCAAAGAGTCCGATGATAGGTCCCCCGGCAATAAAACCATGGCTTGCACTGATGATTATACCCCGGTGTCACGCCACCAACCTTCTACGCGCATATCCAAGGGCACTGCCGTTTCTCTTCGGCACCACATG
>NZ_DS999217.1:3872-5060 GCF_000156335.1 Roseobacter sp. GAI101 | reverse complement strand
CAGCGCTGTCTGCATTGATATCACGGTCTACCAGCGCATGAAGTCCAGCTGAGGTCACCTCTACATCCGGCAATGCCGCACGCAGTGCGGCTTCAGCTACGGGGGAGCGGCAAATATTGCCTGTGCAGACACAGAGAATGGAAGAAACCATCAGAAATGACCTTGTCTTGAATGCGACTGTGCCAGTTGAGCAGAGCTTATCACGGTCGGCTCCTCGCCTATGGTCTCAGAACTTTGCGGCTTGAGTAGGCCAACATTACAAATGCGCCGAAAAGTACCTTAGCGCGCAATTTCTTCGTAGCGGCTTGTGAGGTGTTTTCCAAGCGACTTGCGGCAAAAACATGCAACTCTGTGAAGTATGCAAAGTTGGCTCAGACAAGACTTGTCTTTCAGACTGGGTTTGGTATGCGTTCAACCATGAACGATGTTCGCTTATTAAATCAAAGCGCTTGGGGTGCCTTCGCAGCCTATGATGCGGTAGCTATGGGAGCATTGTCCTGAGCGACTCTTCCAATGACGTTCACTTCCGCGTCATGCATCTACTGGAACAAAACCCCGAGCTGTCGCAGCGTCAACTGGCAGATGCGCTAGGCATCAGTCTTGGTGCGGTCAATTATTGCCTGCGAGCGCTTGTCGAAAAGGGTGAAGTAAAAATCCGTAATTTTCGAGCTGCCGATAATAAGCTGCGGTATGCTTATATTCTTACCCCAAAAGGCATAAGGCGCAAATCGCTTCTGACAGCAGGTTTTCTGCAACGAAAACTGCGCGAATACAATGCGCTGAAAGATGAAATCGCAGCCCTGAAATCTGAGGCTGGCACAAAAGATCAAGGGTCATGATCCACCGGCCTGCACAGTTTAGTTTGATAAAAAAGGGTTGAACGCAAGTGAAAATCGCGATTATCGACACGGGCCATGTCGGGCGAGTCTCAAGTGTGTGTCTTTCGGATTTTGGGCATAATGTTATCTGTCTGGACAAAGATCTTGATAAGATTTCCATTCTAAGCCGCGGTGAGATGCCAATTTCTGAACCAGGCCTTGACCAACTTCTGACCGCCCAGCCCGCCAGAGCTCCGAAATTTAAAGTCTACCCTCTGTCAGGCTGGGCTACTGTCACCGTACTTGGTGACATTTCTGAATGGTGTTTGCATGCATCTGATGTTGGCTTTGAAGGCTATACAGGGGTTGG
>NZ_DS999217.1:0-1790 GCF_000156335.1 Roseobacter sp. GAI101 | reverse complement strand
CCCGCGTACGTAAAGCTGCACAGCGCGCTGAACTTGATGAGTTCATTATGCAGCAGCTTGAAAGAGGCTACGAGACGCAAATCGGTGAAAAGGGTATACGCCTGTCTGGGGGGCAGAGGCAGCGCATGGGCATCGCCCGTGCTCTCTATCGTGATGCGGATGTCATCGTCATGGACGAAGCGACTTCCGCACTTGATACTATGACAGAACGTAATGTGATGGATGCGATCGCCAGTCTGCATGGAGATAAAACCCTCTTTATCATCGCGCACCGGATGAGCACCCTGAGCGAATGCGACAGAATCCTCGTTCTCGATAAGGGGCGTGTAGCAGGGCTAGGCACTTGGGACGAGATGGCGCGCGAAAATAAGATTTTTCGCGCAATGTTGAACATGGACGCCGCAGATCGGATATGAAAATGCATTCAGAGACAGCACCAACATATCTGCACAAGAATCCAGTCATCGTTCTTGGTATGCATAAATCCGGAACAACTTTAATTTCCGAAACTCTGCATGCCTCTGGTATTGCGATGATTGATACCACGCAGGAAGGTGGTTACGATGACGGCAACAAAATGGAGCGCGAGGCGACGCGGTGCCTCAATATCGCGCTACTGGGTTGCGAAGATTTGGAAAGTGTCCGCATCACGCAGTCGTTGGACGTCGCAACCACGACTCTCGACCAACGCGCACACGGCCGTGCAGTCCTGGAGACAGCCAGCCGGAATGGAGCATGGGGGTTCAAGGACCCTCGCACACTGCTTACCTATGATTATTGGGAAGATCTGATCGGGACCCCGCAACTTGTCGGAATATTCCGCGATCCCGCCGAAGTATTCCGTCATTATGCCCGACGGCCTTGGTGGCGCTGGATCAGGCAAGATCCAATGTACATTCCTGCTGCTATGCATGCCTGGTGCGTGTACAATGATGCCCTTCTAACGCTGGCTCGCCGACGACCTGACATGTTACTGCTCGATTATGCAGCCTTCATGTCAAGCCCACTAGAGATGTCCCGGCTGGAGAAGCATCTCGGTGTTCCTTTGGTTGATCGGCGCATAGAGGGGATGCGCCGCGCTGTAGCCAACCGCACTAAAGCGTATGTCATTATGGAACGCGTTGAACGTAGTTGGTACGGATTGGATGCAAGCCATATTCAAGCAGAACTTCTCGCCCTACGCTCGGCTCAAATCAAGATGGAAGAACACTATGCCTGAAAAGCCACGATACATTTTTATCCTGACTACAGGCCATTCAGGAGGAACACTGCTCAATCTGCTGTTAGGCGCTTCTCCCGCGATATTCGCAGCGGGAGAAAGTCTTCGATTATGGACGCTCGGAGCTATAGATCGTCAATCCGAAGATACACGCGACTTTTGGGGTACCGCAGCGGATGCGCTCGCTACGCAGGGCTGGGCTGCAAAAGATCTTGATCGCCGACGTGTCGAAGAGGCACCTATGGATCTCTGGCGGACGTGGACCACGATTGTATCTCAACAAGCACAAGATCATATTATTGCCGACAAGTCACTTTCTTTTAAGCTAATCCGAAAAATCTGTGAGGCCAATATCGTCGATCCATTTTTCGTACATCTTATCAGAGACCCGCGTGGAGTAGATTGCAGTTTCCGGCGAAAATATGGCAGAAGTTGGCGCACGGCAGTAACTTGGCAGAAGAGCAATTTTGCTATCGAACGTTTCTTGCGTGGCAAGCCCAATACTATCAGATTGCGCTATGAGGATTTGTGCGCCTTTCCCGATGCGCAGATGCGCAGCGTTCTTCGGACT
>NZ_DS999218.1:3277-4983 GCF_000156335.1 Roseobacter sp. GAI101 | reverse complement strand
CGCCATGGAGATCGGCTGGAGCCACGTCAGTAAGCCGCCTGGTAGGGGACACTTACGTTTCTACATAGACCTACGCAGGGTATTTTTGCGTGAGCGCCCAGACCTGATTTTCCTGAACGGTCTAGCCGCGACCCCCGGCCGCTGCACTTCTCTGCGGTATGAAAGTGCGGCCGAGGCTGATGTTGCGTGAAAGCGAACCCGTGCAACTCAAGAGCCGATATGAATGGGGAATGCTGGCTCTTGCGCATATGACACTGGATGACATCGTACACCTGACGCCCGAAGCCGCATGGGGCGCACAAAAAGCGCTCGGCAGATTGCATCGTCTAAATAAGGTACGCATCGTATCTAATGGATTAGACACGGATTTCTTTTCGCCTGACGAAATATCCAATGTCTCCTTAAATCCGAAAGGGACGGTACAACTTGGCATGATCTCACGTCTCCAGCACAAAAAAGACCACGAAACGTTACTCAAGGCGGTTGCACAGCTGATCAGAACCCGCCCGGACCAAGAGCTTCACCTACACATCGCTGGCGACGGGGCCACTCGTTCTCGGATTGAGGCTACAATTGCCCGCCTAGAGCTCGGCCAGAACGTTACGCTGCACGGATTTCTAGATCGCGATGGGGTACGGGCATTGCTTGCCCGACTGGACATCTACGTGCATGCGACTTTTGGAGAGACTATGAGTAATTCTATCATGCAGGCTATGGCCATGGCCAGACCTGTGGTGGCCAGCGACGTTAATGGCGTATCCAACATGATCAGTGAGGGTCATGGAATGCTCTACACATCAGGAGATGCCAATGCGCTTGCCCAGCGTATAGCACGCTGGATCGACGATCCATCGGAAGCAGCATTATATGGCGCACGCGCCAGATCACGTGCGGTGGAACGCTTTGGAATTGCCAATACGACTCGGCGCTATGAAGCTATCGCACGTGGAGAACCTGAATAGTGCGACGCGTCATTCACCTGATTCCCTATGACGGAATCGGCGGAGTGGAACGCGCGGCCGCTACTGTTGAAGGCGTTTGGCGCGGCGATCTCGTGCTGGAACGCATGTTTGTCTTCGAGGATGTTAGCGACCGCTCCGGTCGCGGGGCGACCTTTGATCCACGCGCGCTTTGGTCGGCGGCGGGCCGGCTGACAAGGGCGGAACCGGCATTGGTGATCCTATCTCTTTGGCGCGCGGTACTGGTAGGTGGTTTGGCTCGATTGCGCGGCTGCCGTGCGCCCATGGTCCTATTCCTGCATAACGCTCGTGATGCCCACGCAATAGATCGGATTGTGACCCGCATGGCGGCTCGATGGGTTACTGCCATTTGGGCAGACAGCGCTGCCACATTGGAGGAGCGCCTACCCCACCGCCTTAACCAACACGGAAGAGTCATCAGCTATTTACTTGACCGTCCTGAGCCAATTCGCGGCGCGCAGCCGGACCCTGCCCCCAACTTGATATTTTTGGGGCAGGCTCGCCGCACAAAAGGACCCACTTCGAATGCTGGCGCTGTTCGCGGGGACTGTATGCGAAGCGCCCTGATGCGACGCTGACTATAATCGGCCCTGATGGTGGGCTTGAAGGGGCGCTGCGCGCAGACATTGCTCGGCGCGGGTTAGAGGATGCAGTGGCGTTAACCGGGCCGCTATCGCGTGCGGCCATCGCCCCACTAGCCGCGCAGGCTAGTTTTTATATACAAAC
>NZ_DS999218.1:0-2859 GCF_000156335.1 Roseobacter sp. GAI101 | reverse complement strand
TGCGGCTGATCAACAGCGGGCGCAGGCCTAGCGGGCTTTATTGGTTCGTGCTGGGGGGGCTTTACTTGTTTTCGGCTCTGCGCTGGGAGGTAGGCTGCGATTGGCCAAACTACATAATCAACTTCGAAATGCAGAAGCCTGCTAGTTTCGCAGACGCTTTATCCCAGCCTAACCCCGCGCACTGGTTGCTGCTGGAGGTTATGGACTTGTGGGGGTTGGACTATATCTGGCTCAACGTCATAACCTCAGCGATCTTCTTCGCCGGACTGCACTCCATTGCGCGGCGCAGCCCGGCACCGCTGGCAGTATTGGTCTTGGCCTTTCCAGTGCTTATTTTGAATATGCCCATGGCGGCTGTGAAACAGGCCGCAGCGATAGGTCTGATATGCTTCGCGTTCAATGCATTCATCGACCGGCGGGTCCTGCACTTCGCTCTGTTCGTGGGGCTAGCTTCGACCTTCCACGGTTCAGCTTTGATCTTCGCGCTGCTCGGCCCCTTTATTATTGGGCGTTACTCACTCCGCAACGTGCTACTAGCCGCTTTACTGGCGGTACCGGGGGTATTTGCACTTTTGGCCACAGAAGCTGCTGATATCGCTACTACCCGATATATTGCGACAGACACCGATGCGGGCGGCGCAATTTTTCGCGTGGGGCTTCTTATGGTGACAGGATTATTCTACCAGTTTTTCCTGTCAAGACATTGGCAAGCCGTGCTTCCACACAGTCATAAACTTATAAGTCTTCTAGTACTGGGCATGATCTGCCTAGGTCTGCTACTGCCAGTATCGTCGGTGATCGCTGACCGGTTCGGCTATTATTTCATCATTCCCCAGTTGATGATATACGCTGCATTGCCGTGGCTGTATCCACGAGGGCGCAAACAGCTAATTAAAATTGCCCCCTACCTATCGTTGCTAGTTCTGTTTATAGCGTGGACTCAGCTTTCAAGACATTTTCAAGGATGCTATCTACCCTACGGGACAATTTTAGGATGAATTCAAATCTAAAAACACAACTGCGGACAGTTGCGGTTATGCAACCTTATATATTTCCTTATTTAGGATACTTCCAGCTTATCGCTAGATCCGACGCATTTATATTCTACGACGATGTCTCATTCATCAAGGGAGGCTGGATTAATTCTAACAAGGTGCTAGCTTCCAGCGGCGGTGTCCAGAGTTTCAGTGTGTCACTAGAAGGGGGTCAGTCCTCCTCACGCAGCATCTCAGACACACCTCTAAGCACT
Organism: Roseobacter sp. GAI101; assembly: GCF_000156335.1. Lineage (GTDB taxonomy): Bacteria > Pseudomonadota > Alphaproteobacteria > Rhodobacterales > Rhodobacteraceae > Sulfitobacter. The sequence continues at coordinate 1,610 of NZ_DS999218.1, read as the reverse complement.
AGGCGCGAGTGGCAGGGCAAGTTTATTCGTTCTTTGCGCGAAACCTATGCACGTGCGCCACATATCGAGAAAGTTTCCGCTTTGGTGAATGAGGTACTAACCACTCCGAGCAGCAGCATCGCCGACTTGGCATGTCTATCAATACGTGCGGTCTGTGGCTATGTCGGTCTGACGCCGCACTTTGAGCGATCAAGCCGTTTTTCGCCTGAGACCTTTAATCAAGGTCGAACAGAGCGGTTGATTACGATGACGCATAGACTGGAAGGTCGCCGCTATCTCAATCTGGACGGAGGGCGCGCGTTCTACGAACCCACCTCGTTTGAGGCATCCGGGATCGAGTTGCGATTTCTCACACCACGGCTAGACACATATATGCAAGGCAATCGAAGCAATTTTATTCCCAGCTTATCAGTGATTGATACGCTAATGTGGAACCGGCCAGAGGTAGTATACGAAATGGCACAGCAGGGAAATGTAGCGCCATGACAGCCACTATCCTTCCGATCGCCTTGCACGGAGTGCCTCGATCCGGCACAACTTGGCTAGGAGAGATATTCAATAGCCACCCACAAGTTCATTACGCGTTTCAGCCTTTGTTTTCGTATGCCTACAGGGATTTTCTAGGACAGGACCCTGATGCTGAGCGAATTGAGCAACTCTGGGATGAGCTGTTGCAAAGCGACGATTCATTTATCAATCAGGCCGAAAAGCGAGCGAACGGTTGCCTGCCCCGATTCAGCAAGTCTAACCCGTCCCATATGGTCTACAAAGAAGTCCGCTATCATAATATGCTACCCCGTCTGATGGCACGTGCACTCCGGCTTAGAGCAGTGCTGATCGTACGTGATCCGCGAGCCGTAATTTCATCATGGTTACGTGCTCCCCGCGAGTTCAGAGCCGATATGGGTTGGAGCATTGAGAACGAATGGCGAGAGGCTCCATCCAAAAACTTGGACCGGCCAGAAGAATTCAACGGCTATGCCCGCTGGAAGGATGCCACACGAATCTTCATGAGCCTAAATAAGGTCTATCCCGACCGGATCACGCTAATACGTTATAGTGATCTCTTGGAGGGTTCTGATACGACCGTTACCTCACTCTTCAATCTGTGCGGGCTAGACATGTCATCTCAGACGAGGGATTTTCTCAATGCGGGATCTGGGCACAATCCGAGCAATCCCTATGGAGTAGATGCCCGGCGCGCGTGCGACGACGGGTGGAAAAACTTGCTGAATCCAGCCATCGCGGAGGAAATCGCCGAAGATCTTTCGGGGACTGACCTCGCCACATTCTTAGATTAGTTCCGAATAGTTCACCTCTAACACGCTGCTGAAAAATAGTTTTGGAAGGTCTTTTCGTCGAGCTGGTCGATTCATGCCAAGTAAATCTCCTGAGTTCGACGAGAGGGCGCAAAATTAGACCCACTTTTTCGAAAATGCTGGATGCATCGGACTTTTTCAGTAGCCTACTAAAGCCGTTGACCCAGCAGGCGAGCTTGAACGGTAATCCTCCCTAAAATTAGTGGTGTTCAAAAGTAGAATTTTCTCGGCAAGATAACTGAGGAGATTTACGATGAAGAATGGACGATATAGCGACGCGCAGATCATGGC
>NZ_DS999219.1 GCF_000156335.1 Roseobacter sp. GAI101 | reverse complement strand
GGCTGCATTGACGGTCAAATTAAGGCAAAACTGTTTCTCGGTGGCGTGTTGTTCTACGATATAGACACACCGGTTGGCCTCCTTCGCGTCACTGTGCAGAATACAGGACTGGCCCAACCCGAAGAGGGAGGTCAGGTGGGTGTTTTTTGGGCCAAAAATGATCTCCAACTCGTCGGAAAAAAGGCTGCTAGCAATGCCTAATCAAAGCTCTCCACGCATAACCTCGCCATGGCTCCTAACGCTTCCATCCCTTTTGTTGTTTGTCGGTCTTTTGGCTGTACCGCTGTCACTACTGATAATCCTGTCATTTAACGCTTTCGAGGGAATGCAGGGAATACAGGACGTTTTTACACCCAATAACTATCTCGAAATTCTAACGGACGTCTATTTTTACGAACTTTTTGCACGTACCGCCGGAATGGCACTAGGCGTAACCATAATCTGCATCCTGCTTGGGGTGCCCGAAACAATCATTCTTGGAAGAATGCGTTCTTCCTTACAAGGGCTGTTCTTCGTGGTAATCCTTGGACCACTATTAATATCCGTGGTAGTACGAACGCTCGGATGGCAAATTCTTCTGGGCCGCCAAGGTCCATTGAATTCTATCTTAATGTGGGTGGGTGTTGTTGATGCCCCAGTTCAGTTCCTATTCTCAATGACTGGCATCGTTATTGTACTGACTCATGTTCTCCTGCCATTCATGGTGATTGCCGTTTGGAGCGCGCAGCATAAGTTGGACCCACAGGTCGAGAATGCTGCTAGGTCACTTGGAGCGGGACCGATGACTACTTTTCGGCGCGTGACACTCCCCCAGTTGATGCCAGGCATCCTTTCCGGCGGGCTTATCGTCTTCACACTGTCAGCCTCCGCCTTCGCAACCCCAGCGATCATTGGTGGTCGGCGCGTAAAAGTCGTGACTACGGCAATCTACGACGAGTTTCTCACATCACTCAATTGGCCCTTAGGAGCAGCAATCTCAATGCTTCTCCTAATAGGTATAGCGGCGATTGTCATCGGATCAAACCGGTTAATCGAACGCCGATTCAAGCAGGTTTTCACATGAGCAAAAATTCAATCGGCCGAAATGGATTTGGAGCAGTTTTGTTTCATACACTCCTGACAATTTTCATCCTTTCGCCCCTAGTTGTGGTCGTCCTTGTTTCGTTTTCGGCGACTGACTTCGTATCTATGCCATTCAATGGCGTATCTCTGCGCTGGTATCGCAAGATACTTGAGACACCAGAACTAATTGATGCCTTCTGGTTATCATTGAGCTTGGGACTACTATCTGCAACCGTAGCAACCGCAATGGCGATACCTGCCGCAATTGCCATCTCTCGCTATACCTTTGGCGGGCGAGACGCTGTGATGGCATTTCTCATGTCCCCTCTTATGATACCACATGTCGTTCTCGGAATTGCGTTCCTTAGGTTTTTCTCGATCATGGGTCTGACGGGATCGTTCATAGCAATGGTACTTATCCATGCCCTCATCGTTGTTCCGTTTTCGCTTCGATTGACACTTGCTGCGATGACAGGCTTGGATAGAGAGACCGAACAAGCGGCGAGGTCGCTTGGTGCAACTCGATGGATAACCTTTCGAAGAATTCTCTTGCCTCTGATTATGCCTGGTGTGGCTGGTGGTTGGGTAATGTGTTTCATTCAGAGCTTTGATGAAGTGACCATGACGATTTTCGTCGCGACGCCCGGCACGACTACACTTCCTGTGGCACTTTATCACCGGATTGCGTTCTCTTCGGATCCTGTAACGACATCCGTCTCCACCGTAATGATCATGGGTACACTGGTGGCAATGATTGCACTTGATCGGATCGTCGGCCTCGAGAGAGTTCTGGTTGGGAAGAAGTAACCGGAAATCTTTTATTCGATCATTTCTAATGGATCGGCGAAATTGAGAAGTTGCTACCAGCGACCAAAACTGGCGTGCCCTGTGAAAATTTTAAGCGGAACAGAAAAATGTACAAGCAACAAATGACGGTCATTGGAGGTGGTCTTCTCGGAAGTGCCATTGCATATGGTGCGGCAAGGGAAGGCCTAAACGTCCGGGTCCTCGACCAAGGGGATACCGCCCACAGAGCTTCGCGTGGAAACTTCGGGCTAATCTGGCTTCATGGAAAAGGAAATAATCACCCAGAGTACGTCCGATGGACAAAAGGCGGCCTGAAGCTTTGGCCCGAACTTCAAAAAGAGCTTTTTGATCTTACTGGCGTTGATTCTGGATTAGAGCAACTCGGAGGGTTCTGGTTCGGTTTTAGCGACAAAGAAGTGCAAGACCGTGCTGAAAAACTAGAGAGCATTAACTGCGCTGGTGGAGATGTCCCTTTCGAAATGATGGATGCGAAGCGACTGAAAGAGTTCTTCCCAGAGCTTGGTTCCGCTGTGGTGGGTGGTAGCTACTGCCCGCTCGATGGACAGGCTAATCCATTGATGCTCATGCGCGCTCTTCAAGCAGCAATGCTAATTAAGGGGATCGAAAGCGTATCGAATGTTGACGTCGCAACAATAGATCGGGGCGTAGACACTGGTACGTTTAATATCGTTGCAAAAGATGGACAGTCGTGGAAAAGCGACCGAGTTGTGCTCGCTGCCGGTCTCGGCAATGCCGCGCTTGCGTCCCAGGTGGGGCTCCATGCCGCCATCAAACCGACCCGGGGACAAGTCCTTATTACAGAGCGGATGAAACCATTCCTAGATTATCCAACAAATAAATGTCGCCAGACAAAGGAAGGTTCAGTTCAACTTGGGTCCACATCCGAACAAGTTGGTTACGACGATAGCACATCACCTGACAAGATCGAGTTTCTTGCGCGCCGAGCAGTAGACACATTCCCTATACTCGGACATGCACGGATGGTCCGCGCTTGGGGTGCACTGAGGCCGCTC
>NZ_DS999220.1 GCF_000156335.1 Roseobacter sp. GAI101 | reverse complement strand
ATCTTCAGAATGAACAGGCTGTTATTGTAGCAGAATTTGCGAGCCCAGATGATGACACTGGTACACCGGGCGTTGACGGTGGTGGAGATGAAGGTGGCGGTGGAGACGATGGAGAACAGGGTGGTGATCGAGACCCAGTTGACCCAGAAGAACCCACTAGCGATTTTGTTAATGTAGTCGTCAGCACCGTTTCCTTGCCAGTCACAAGCGGCAACATCCGGAAAAGTGGGGCTCTCATCTCTGAAGATGGAAGCTCTATACGCTATAATGTTTGGGGCGTGGATGAAGCCCGTAGCGAAAAGCTGGACGATTTTGAGCACCTGTACTACGGCACGGGCACCGATGGGCTTCAGTGGATTTATGGTGTGGCAACAACGCCAGAGCAGTTTGCTCTGCGTACTGGCACAGCGACGTTCAACGGCGGCTTGTCGGGCTATTACGCACAAGGGACCTTTGACTCCAACACGGTCTACGAAGACAGCGTCATGGGAGAGCTGGCTCTCAGTATCGACTTTGGAAGCAACAGACTGACTGGCGAAGGGCGGGTCGAAATCGATACCCCCGTTCGCTCGGAAACGCTGTCGTTCTCACTGAACGAAGCTGCGATCACGCAAGCTGGTGGACTCACTCGCTCTCTTGGATTCAGCTCCAGCGCGACACTCGAAAATGGTGCTTCCGGAAGTGGGAATTTTTCCGGCACATTCTATGGCGCTGATGCATCAGAGGCCGCTGGATCATTTGCCTTTGGTCTGTCCGGAGGCTTTGCCGCTGGGGTTTGGGCTGCGGGTGAGAATGTTGACCCGAACCAGAATGATGGTCCAGTTGGACGGTTCTCCACGCAGAAGTTGTCGGGCGCTATTTTTGATGCTGAGTATCTGTCAGGCGAAGATACTGACCCAACATTCACGGATGTTCCTGTCTCCCAAGGTGCGGGAGGGGGTGAAATCCGCCTGGTGAACAAGTTCAATTCTGGCGACCCAGCTGATCCCTACCAGTACACAAGCTGGGGAAATTGGGTTGCGAACGATAACACCATTGAGAACTATTCCGAGGGTGGATACTTCGTTGAAGCCGAGATGCGCACGCCATCTTCTGTGATTGAAAACAAGACGGGCACGGCATCATACAGCGGTGACATTGTTGGGGATTATGTGTCCGGTGGCGTCCGTGAAGATGCTGTTGGCCAAATAGACCTTACAGCGAATTTTTCTACGGACACGATGCAAGGCCAAATGCAGTTTGGTCACGGCGGTGCTGGCACGAACGCAGGCGGAACGGTTTCTCCCGTCGCTGATCTTGTTGATGTTCCCATCTCAAATAACGGGACCTTCGAACAGAACGTTGGTTCCTTTGGGGTGTCTGGATTTTTCACACGTCCTGATGCTGAAGAAGTGGGCGGCACCGCCTGGATGAACGTCAATGATGGATCGTACAACGGCGTGTTCCGTGCGAAACAGTAATTAAGGTAGTTGAGCATGAAACGTCTTTTTCCCGCCTTCGCGGCGTGCGCCGCTCTGACTCTGCTTGGACTTCCTACCCACGCAGCAACGCCAGAGCAGCTTCAACAAGCGCAAGCGCTTCTCAGCGCCGAGCAGCCAGCTCAGGCACTTGGTTTACTAGAGGCCGCACATGACCCTACCACGGCTTCCACGCAGGAGCTTTTCTTGCTGGGTATTGCAGCAAAGCAAGCCGGTAGGCTCGCTGAGTCCGAGGGATATTTCCGGTCTGCGTTGCAGCGTGAACCAAATGCAGGACGTATCCGTCTTGAGCTGGCTGAGGTGCTGTATCGTCAAGGTAAGCTCGATGATTCACGTACGGAGCTTGTAGCCGTGCGCGCAATGAGCCCACCTGAGCAGGTTCGGCAGAATATCGACGGCTTTATTGCGCAGGTAGATCAGGCCCGAGCCAATCCAAACGCAGGACCACGTGGGCCACAAAAAAACTGGAGTGCGTATATCACGGCAGGCTTTACCTCAGACAGCAACGTGAACGCGGGACCGGATACAGACACGGTTTTTCTATATGGTCTGCCCTTCACCCTGTCTTCAGCCGCTCAAGAGACCCAAGACACGGCCTTCTTTATTCGCACGGGCATCAACCATCAAGTCCAGCTGGATAATGGTATACTTTGGCGCAGCAGCGCTAACCTCAGCTTCAGCAACTATTTTGAAGCTAGTGCCTACGACACAACCAGTTTCTATGCGTCGACGGGACCAAGCTTCAAACTCAGCGATCAGCTAGGTCTATCCGTTCCGATCACCTACGATGTGCAGCGATACAACGAACAAGGCAGCTGGTACTCGCAAAGCTGGGGAATTGCTCCCCGTTTGCAGTATGCTGCACGTCCAGATCTACAGTTTTATTTGGATATGTCGGTTGCGCGAAAAAGCTTC
>NZ_DS999221.1 GCF_000156335.1 Roseobacter sp. GAI101 | reverse complement strand
CCAACAGAGTGGACGACTAGGCCAAGGCGGTCTGCGATGGGTTAGCAATGCATGCGCAGCAGCGAGGGCAGCGGCGATGATTGAATTTATCGAAGTGATGTTTCGCGCCCTGACCGGGCTGAAGCTGACATTCCCCAATCTCATCAGCCTCGCGGTATTCTTTGCAGCGGGCTATTATTTTGCCGCAACCACGAAGCGTATCGGCCCGCTCAAGCTAATCTTTGTACTGTTTTTAGCCTACCTGCTGAGCACGTTGCTGAGTGGACTTTTGGGCGTCTACGGGCCGTTCCAAAAACGCTCCTTTTTGAGCCAACCATTCTACCCGCGCGTTTCCTGGTGTTCTCGAGGCTCAAAAACCCAGTGCAAAAACTTTTGCGTTTTGAACCGTTTTTGATACCATATCGGTATGATTATCGGATACGGACGTGTTTCGACTGAGGACCAGCACCTCGATGCTCAGATTGCCGCTTTGAAAGAAGCCGGAGCTGAGCGCATCTTCGCGGACAAAATCAGCGGGTCGAAGCGAAAACGCCCAGGGCTCGACAAAATGCTGGAGCAACTCCGGCGTGGTGACGTGGTCTTGGTGACCAAGTACGACCGGCTTGCACGCTCTCTAACCGACCTCCTCGAGATTGTCTCCCAAGTTGAGGCGGCAGAAGCAGGCTTCAGATCTCTTGCGGAAGATATCGACACCACCACACCGGCAGGCCGTCTGATTTTCCACGTCTTCGCATCCATCGCCCAGTTCGAACGCGAGCGTATTCGCGAACGTACCATGGAAGGCCTCGAGGCCGCGCGAAAGAAAGGCCGCATTGGCGGCAGGCCCCCTGCCCTTTCAAAAGATCAGAAAGCCGAAGTGCTACGATTGAAGAATGAAGGGCGCGCATTGAAAGACATCGCAGCCTTGTTCAAGGTCAGTCTCGCCACGGTAAAAAGGGTGTAGCAAAACGCCTTTGAGTTTGTGGAACAGCTTTTCGGGACGACTTTTGGCACGGGCGCAAGCACCCTGCCCTCCAGTCCAGAAATCCATAGTTTATGGGAAAGCGCCTGCACGTCAAATTCGGTTCAACTCGAACTGTCAAAAACATGCCAAAACTGCTGAGGTTCTGCATAGGGGTTTCGGCAGAGCTAAGCCCTTGATCTATCATCACTTGGCGGAAGTTGTCGAAAATCACCGTTTTTGGCCGTACAGTTCTGGCATGCGACCCGCGGGAATTCGCTGCCTGAGGATGGGTGGGCTTTCCTGAAGGTTCTGGAAAACTGCATCAGTGTGCCTGCTAGCGCACCTGGCCTGTCAGTACGATAATAGCTCTCAGTAGGCCAACCCGCTAAGTTCATTGAAAGCACTGACCATGACAAACTTGTCCCACAACGCTTCCCTCCAAGCTTGAGAAAAGATCGCACCATCAAACCGTGGGATCAAACACCTAGCTGGGCAGACAAAAAAACTATACGACTAAAATTATCACAAAATGTAAATTTTGTAGAGA